>NZ_CP200280.1:1955000-3195340 GCF_057364925.1 Erythrobacter sp. S227 | reverse complement strand
TCTCACTCCCTATCTCGACATTCCGTTCCAGCACGCCGCGCCATCGATACTCAAGAGCATGCGCCGTCCGGCGAATGAGGCGAAGGTCTTGGACCGCATCAAGAAGTGGCGCGATATCTGCCCCGACATCGCCATCCGTTCCTCATTCGTGGTCGGCTTTCCGGGAGAGACCGAGGCGGATTTCCAATACCTTCTCGAATGGCTGGAAGAGGCACAATTGGACCGCGTGGGCGGTTTTCGTTTTGAACCCGTCGAAGGCGCGCGCGCCAATGATCTTCCGAACCCTGTTCCCGAGGAGATTAAGGAAGAACGCTACGCCCGTTTGATGGAAGCAACGACACGCATTTCCGCCGCCAAACTCACCGCCAAAGTGGGGCGCACGCTCCCTGTCATCATCGACGAAGTGGGCGAACCAGACGAAGACGGCGACATTGGCGCAACCGGTCGCAGCGAGGCCGATGCGCCCGAAATCGACGGTGCTGTTTACTTGCGCAATGTGCCCGAAACACTTGCCGCTGGCGATATTGTGGACGTCGCGGTGGAAGACGCAGACGCGCACGATCTGTTCGGCGTCATCGCCTGAGCGTCGGTCCGGCCCCAAAGCATCATAGCGCGCGCAATGCCGATCAAAATCTCCTCCCGCTTCGCCTTTGAACTGGACAAGGCAACCGACGTGCTTCTGCAATTCGAGGCCGCAGCGCTGCCTGATCAGCGCATCATCTCGTCCCATTTGGCGATGAGCGAGACGGAAACGATGGCCTGCGTCCCTGCGCAAGACAATATCGGGACCCGCATCTTGCTGCGGGCGCAAGGGTTTTTCAGAGTCGAATATGAGGCCGAGGTTGCGATTGACCGCTTTGTGCCTGACATCGCGTCGCTCGCCGCGCTTCCGACACAAAGGCTCCCGGGAGAGGCTGTGCAATATCTGCTCGACTCGCGCTATTGCCGCGCTGACCAGTTTCAGCATTTTGCCGGGACCCAATTCGGCGCAAGCACGGGCGGAGAGCGGATTGCCGCCATTTGCGACTGGGTGCGGCAATCCTTCACCTATTCACCCGGTGCCAGCAACAGCTCAACAGACGCCGCCGAAAGCTTTATCACCCGTCAGGGCATTTGCCGCGACTATGCCCATATGGTGATCGCACTGGCGCGCGCGTCCACTATCCCTGCGCGATATGTCGCGTGCTATTCTCCGGGTGTTTGCCCGCAGGATTTTCACGCGGTCGCCGAAGTCTTCCTCGCCGACCCCGAGAATCCCGGCAGCGGCGCTTGGCAGCTGATTGATGCAACTGGCATGGCCGATCCGCAAGAAACGGTGAAGATCGGTATCGGCCGCGATGCCGCCGACGTCAGTTTTCTTACAAGCTTCGGGCCCATGCGCTTTGTTTCATCGGCTGTGGACGCAAAAACGGTCTAGGCTCAGGACCCTAGCTGCTCGCCCGTTTGACAAGCTTTACCGGTACGCGCTGCACTTTGGGGTGCGTTTCCCCCTCGCCTATTGCACCTGCGACCGCTTCGACCAGCATACGGCCTGCAAGGTCGAGATCAGGCTCAATCGTGGTAAGCGGGGGCGAGGTCATCTCGCTTGCCGGAATGCCGTCAAAGCCCACGAGGCGAAAGTCATCGGGGATCGCCCTACCCGCCGTTTGCAACTCTTCGATCACACCAAATGCAAGCGCATCGCAAACGGCAAACACGCCGTCGCAATCGCTATGCTCTTCGAGCAATTTCTTTGCCGCCAGTCGCCCTTGATCGCGCCGCGCGTCCGCGGGTTCAATTTCGATCAGGCTGGCGGGAATCCCGCGTTCCTTGGCCCGGTTCAGGAAAACGCGCGCCCGTTCGGCAAATTGGCGCTGCGGGCTTCCTAAAGAACCGATGCAAACAAGGGTCTTCGCGCCTTGATCGATCAGATGATCGGCTGCGGCTTTTGCGCCCGTTTCATTGTCTGACAACACCCGGTCAAGGTCCCCCAAAGGCGACCCCCAAAAGGCAACAGGCGCACCGGTTTGTGCCGCCGCTTTCCCGACATCGCTGAAATAGTCCCAGGCCGGGCGGTTGGCGGTGGTCCCGATCACAATCAGCCCCTCTGCCTGACCGCGCTCAACATAGTGGCCAAACAGCTTGTCCTCATCCGCTTGAAGCGAGACGAGAACCTCGAGGCCTTGCTCTGCGGCCGCTGCGCAGATTCCGCCCAGAAGCGCATAGGAAAAAGGGTTCACATCGCGCGCCCGTGCGCCCGGTTTGCAGATGACGACGACAGCCAAAGTGCCCGTGTGCCCCCGCCTCAAGCGAGCGGCCCGTTCATCGACGAAATAGCCCATTTCCTGGGCTGCGCTCATGACCTTTTGCCGGGTCGCTTCGCTGATTACAGCAGAACCGGAAAGCGCGCGGCTCACCGTCGACTGGCTCACGCCTGCGCGCTCTGCCACGTCAAAGCTGGTGATCCTCGCATTTCTGCGAGGCTCGTCCCCAGAGCCGTTCCCAAGCCCTTCCCCAGAGCCGTTTCCCGACCCGTTCATGGCCACACATCCTTTTCGCTGCTCGAATAGCGTCGTAAATGAGCATGATGCGCATTTGAATAGCTATGCAATGTATGGTCCACATCTAGCTTGGCCTGCTAGAGAGTACGAGGCATGCGCGATGTTTGTGCACGCCGAAGGAGAATAGACCATGGCACCGCCGCAATTTGCTGCTGATCGACTGCTCTTGTTTGGTGCGACCGGCGACCTGTCACGGCGCAAGCTTTTGCCGTCTTTATGCGCGCTTGATGCCGATGGACTGCTTCCTGAAAAGCTGAAGATAATCGGTACGGCGCGAAGCGATCTGGATGATGCGGGCTTTCGCGACATGGCACGCGCGGCTTTGGAAGAGTTTCTGCCCGCGGATCGCCGCGGTGGAATGGCAGGGTTTCTCAACCGTTTAAGCTATCAAACGCTGGATGCGAGCACTCTGGACGGCTTCGATGCGCTTGCCGCCAAAATTGACGACGCTGGCGGGTCCGAGGGCGGTCTCGCTATTTTCCTCTCCACCGCGCCAAGCTTGTTCGGGCCCACTATCGCCGGATTGGAGAAAGCCGGGCTGACGGGCGAAAAGGTGCGCATGTGCCTTGAAAAACCGCTGGGCACCGACCTTGCTTCATCTGCCGAGATCAATGACGCGGTTGCGGCTGCTTTCCCCGAAGAACGCATTTTCCGCATCGACCATTACCTTGGCAAAGAAACCGTACAAAACCTGTTGGCCCTGCGCTTTGCCAATATCCTGTTCGAGCCGATCTGGAACTCCAACGTGATCGAGCATGTGCAGATCACTGTCGCTGAGACCGTGGGGCTTGAGGGGCGCGTTGGCTTTTATGACGATGCGGGCGCGCTGCGCGACATGGTTCAGAACCATATGCTGCAATTGCTCGCGCTGGTGGCGATGGAGCCGCCGACATCCTTCGATGCGACGGCCGTACGCGATGAAAAGGTGAAAGTGCTGCGCGCGCTTCGTCAGGTTACAGCAAGCGAGACAGTGACCGGACAATACCGTGCAGGTGCCAGCAACGGTCAGGCAGTTCCCGGCTATGACGAGGAATTGGCCGAGCATGGCCTTGGCGAAAGCGAGACAGAAACCTTCGCCGCGATAAAGGCACATGTCGACAATTGGCGCTGGAAGGGCGTGCCCTTTTATCTGCGCACCGGCAAGCGCATGCCCCACCGCGTAACAGAAATTCTGGTCCAGTTTCGCAGTGTGCCACATTCGATCTTTGAAGGCCAGAAACTTCAGAACGGCGCCGGGCTCCAGCCCAATCATCTGCTTATCGAAATACAGCCCGAAGAGAACATCACGCTCTCGCTCATGGCGAAAGTTCCGGGCCTTGACGAAGACGGCGTGCGCCTTCGCGAAGTGCCATTGGCGATTGCCATGCCCGATGCCTTTGCCGAGGCACAGCGGCGGATCGCTTATGAGCGGCTGCTGCTCGACCTGATCAAGGGCGACCAGACCCTGTTCGTGCGCCGCGACGAGGTGGAAGCGCAGTGGAACTGGATCGACGGCATCCGCACCGAATGGAAATTGCACGGTGTGAAACCGCAAACCTACATGGCCGGATCATGGGGGCCGAGCAGCGCAATTGCCCTTACAGAACGCGACGGAGTGAGCTGGCATGAGTAAATTGAACCCTGTCATCGAGCGCGTGACGCAGCGCATTATTGAACGCTCGCGAGGCCCGCGCGGTGCCTATCTTGACCTGATGCAGCGCGAGGCGGACAGGCGGCCTGAACGCTCAGCTGTGTCGTGCTCGGTTCTCGCCCATGCCTTTGCGGGCGCACTTGAGGATCAGGATGCGCTGAAAGAAAATCGCGGTCCGAACATTGGCATCGTTACCGCTTACAATGACATGCTTTCTGCTCACCAACCCTATGGCCGGTACCCAGACCGGATGAAGATTTACGCCCGCGAAGTGGGCGCAACGGCGCAGGTTGCAGGTGGCACCCCCGCGATGTGCGACGGGGTGACACAGGGCGAAGACGGGATGGAGCTATCGCTTTTCTCCCGCGACAATATCGCCATGGCGACCGGCGTTGCGCTTTCGCACCAGATGTATGACGGCGTTGCCTGCCTTGGCATTTGCGACAAGATCGTGCCGGGGCTCTTGATGGGCGCGCTCCGCTTTGGCCACCTGCCTGCCGTTTTTGTGCCTTCCGGCCCCATGCCAAGCGGCATTTCAAACAAGCAAAAGCAGGAAACTCGCCAAAAATACGCAAGCGGCGAAGTAGGCCGCGACGCCCTGCTCGAAAGCGAGCTTGCCTCCTACCATTCACCGGGAACCTGCACCTTTTTTGGCACCGCCAACTCCAACCAGATGATGATGGAGATGATGGGCCTGCACATTCCGGGCAGCGCCTTTGTTCTGCCCGGATCAAAGCTGCGCCAAGCCTTGGACCGCGCTGCTGTCCACCGCCTCGCCGAACTCTCCGGCACTACGGAACGCACTCTGGCACAAGTGGTCGACGAAAAGGCGATTGTGAACGCGGTGATCGGCCTGCTTGCCACCGGCGGATCAACCAATCACGCGATCCATATTCCAGCGATGGCGCGCGCCGCTGGCATCATCATCGACTGGAGCGACATGGCTGAGCTTTCGAGCGCCGTACCGCTTCTCGCCCGCGTCTATCCTAATGGCTCGGGCGATGTGAACCAGTTCCATGCAGCAGGCGGCATGGGCTATGTCATCAGCGAATTGCTCGACGCTGGCCTCGCCCACGGCGACATCCTGACAGTGTGGGAAGATGGCTTTGACGCCTACCGCGCAGAGCCGGTGTGGGAAAACGAGGCGCTCCAATGGATGCGGGTTGAGGAAAGCCAGGATGACACCATGCTGCGCCCTGCCTCTGCCCCTTTTCAGGAAGATGGCGGCATGAAGCTCTTGACCGGCAATCTGGGGCGCGCGTGCTTTAAGTCCTCTTCAGTGGCAAAAGAACGCTACACCATCACCGCCCCTGCCCGCGTGTTCCAGACACAAGAAGCGGTGAAAGAAGCCTTCCAAGCTGGCGAACTTGACCGCGACGTGGTCGTCGTTGTGCGTTTTCAGGGTCCGCGCTCCAACGGGATGCCGGAGCTTCACGGCCTCACCCCTTCCCTTGGCGTGTTGCAGGACAAGGGCTTCCGGGTTGCGCTGGTCACAGATGGCCGCATGTCGGGTGCCTCTGGCAAGGTTCCAGCGGCAATCCACTGCTCACCCGAAGCAATGGACGGCGGGCCGTTGAGCCTTTTGCAAGACGGCGATGTGGTGACCGTTTGCGCGCAGACCGGCACTCTTAGCACCGATGCCGACCTCAGCGCGCGCACCCCTGCCCCCAACCCGCCGCAGGAATGGGGCGTTGGCCGCGAACTCTTCCGCATGATGCAAGCCCAAGCCGACGAAGCGGAAAAAGGCGCATCGGCTATGTTGGTGGCCGCTGGCCTATGAGCGAAGGCACACAAATCGTCGCCGTCGATGTCGGCGGCACTCACGCGCGCTTTGCGATTGCCAGCGTGGCGGACGATGGCACCATCACCCTTGGTGAACCCACAACGCTCCACACATCGGACCACGCCAGCTTCCAGACAGCATGGGAGGACTTTCGCACACAGCACGAAAGAGGTGGCGGCACGCTTCCGGACAAGCTCGCTATGGCCGTGGCGGCCAAGATCAAGCCCGACCTCATCCGGTTTACCAACAACCCCTGGATCATTCGCCCGCCTCTCATCCCTGAAAAGCTTGGCGTGGCCGCGCACGTTGTCATCAATGATTTTGCAGCGGTAGCCCATGCCGCCGCTCGCGCTCCTGCCGACCAATTCCTGCATCTTGCAGGCCCCGAAGAACCCTTGCCCCAAACCGGCACAATCAGCGTACTTGGCCCTGGCACAGGGCTTGGCGTTGCGCATTTCAACCGTGTTTCCCCCACCCACTACCACGTGCAGGCAACCGAAGGTGGACATGGCGATTTCGCCCCGTTGGACAGTATCGAGGACGCCATCCTTGCGCGCCTGCGCCAGCGTCACACCCGCGTTTCAAACGAGCGCGTCGTCTCTGGCCCTGCGATTGTCGAAATTTATCAGGCTCTTGCCGCGATGGAGGGCCGCGCGGTTCACGAGAAAACCGACGTCGAGATTTGGACAGCAGGCGTAAGCGGCGAGGATTTGCTGGCGTCGGCTGCCGTCGACCGCTTCTGCCTCGCGCTTGGTTCAGTCGCGGGTGACATCGCTCTAGTCCAAGGGGCATCTGGCGTCGTTATTGCAGGCGGCCTTGGCTACCGCATCCGCGACACGCTTCTGGCCTCCGGTTTTGCTGACCGCTTCTGCGCAAAAGGCCGATTTTCCTCGCTTATGGGCTCGCTACCGGTCAAGCTCATCACCCATCCCCAGCCCGGCCTTCTGGGCGCGGCTGCGGCCTTTGCGCAAACTCATCTTTCCGATCAATCACCTGTGGACACTCCGAACGCATGACACTCCCGCTCACCAGCATCGACGATCTTTCCGAGCGCCTGAAGGAGTTGCACGTCCGAACGCGCGAAACGCCGCTGTTCAACCCTGTCTTTCAGCTCGGGCTGGACCTGTCACGCGCGCTTGAAGGGGGCACTTCTGATCTGGACGCGCTTGAGGCGCTGGTCGAAGAGCTTGAATGCGCCAGCCTTAATGCCCGCAAAGACCGGATGCGCGCATTGGTGGCTCTCTCCGGATCGCAGAGCGCAGTCACCGCAACCAGTGACAAGAACGAAGACTTCGCAGCGTTTCAAAAGCGCTGGGAAACCCCGCAACTGCACGCTGTCTTCACAGCTCACCCGACCTTCCTGATGACGCCTGCACAAACCCGCGCCGTTGCCGATGCTGCGACCAACGGGTCCCATATTGCACGCAGCGCAGATCTCAGCGGTGCAAGCCGTCCGCAAATCACGCTTGATTACGAGCACGCAGAGGCGATGGCCGCCATCGCCCATGCGCAAACCGCGCGAAGTGCCATTGTGCGCGAGGCGTTCGAGCACGCATACGGATGCTGGCCCAAAGAGTGGAAGATCCTGCGCCCGCTGCCGTTCCGTTTCGCCACATGGGTTGGCTATGACATGGACGGGCGCACCGATATCGCGTGGTACACCTCGATCCGTTTCCGCCTGCTTGAGAAGGCTGAACGGCTTGCCAGGTATGCCGACGAGCTGGCCGCGATTGATGACGATCACGCTCTGATCGCGACGCTGAAAGCAGGCGGTGCCCATGCGAGCGCCAGTGCCAAGGATTTCGCGGGAGATTTGTCTGCACCGCAGGCTTTGTCCGACGCGGCCAATCGCCTCACCGCCGATGATCCAGCAAAACTGACAAGTCTTGAAGCAATCATCGCGCAGCTCGAGGAAGAGGCACAAGGCGAAAGCCAGGACGCGAAAGCCGCCGATCTGCTCACTCTGGCCTGCGCCATGCGCGCCGATGGTCTGGGTATGGCGCATATCCACTTTCGCGTGAACGCCAAGCAATTGCACAACGCCATCCGTGTCCACCTCCACGAAAGCCCGCAACTGGACCTGTCGAGCAAGGGCGCAGTGGCGACCCTTCGCGGCATGTTGACCAAGGTCACTCCCAAACGCACCAATTTCGCCTCGCTCGCTATCGAAAGCTCGACCGCGACACGGCAATTCCTCGCGATGGCGCAGATCCTTGAACACATCGACGCCGATACGCCGATCCGCATGTTGGTGGCAGAATGCGAACAGCCCTCGACGGTGCTTGCCGCCCTTTACCTCGCCAAACTGTTCGGGATTGAAGACAAGGTCGACGTCTCGCCCCTGTTTGAAACCGAAGAAGCGCTCGAACACGGTGGCCGCTTCCTCGAGGCGCTGTGCGCTGAAGAAAGCTATCAGGAATATGCCCGCACAAGGGGCCGCGTTTGCATCCAGACCGGCTTTTCCGATGCGGGGCGTTTTGTCGGGCAGATCCCGGCAAGCCTTGCGATTGAACGTCTTCAGGGCCGCCTGGCGCAGGCGATGGGCAAGAACGGGCTCACCGATGTGGCAGCGCTCATCTTCAATACCCACGGCGAAAGCATGGGCCGCGGCGCGCATCCCTCGACGTTCGAAGACCGCCTTACCTGGCCGCTAAGCCCCTGGGCGCGAAGCCGTTTCAACCGCAACGGGATCGAGCTTGAACCCGAAGTGTCTTTCCAGGGCGGCGACGGTTACCTCTTCTTCGCCAATCCCGAACTGGCGCGCGCGACCCTTACCCGGATTATTTGCGACGGCCCGCCGCCAAGCGAAGTGTGCGACGACCCGCTCTACCAGCGCACGGATTTGAGCCTCGATTTCTACCGCGCGATCCGCGCGCATCAGCGCCGTCATTTGCGCAGCCAGACATACAGCCGCGCGGTTACCGCCTTCGGGCTTGGCCTGTTAAATTCCACCGGAAGCCGCGTGTCGCGACGGCAAAGCGACCTTTCCGCCGACCGCGATATGAACTTGCGGCAAATCCGCGCCATCCCGCACAATTCGATCCTCCAACAGCTTGGCTATCCGGTGAATGTCATCGCCGGCATCGGAAGCGCGGCGGATGGCAATTACGAGGAAATCTCCGCTCTTCTCATGCAAAGTGATCGCGGGCGGCAATTGATGCGTTTGGCGCAATCCTCCAATGCGCTTGCCAGCATCAAGACGGTTGCGGCCTATGGCGAATTGTTCAATTCGGCCTATTGGGCAAGCCGCCCCTATCGCGGGACAGAGCCGCATTTGTCCTCTGCCTGCGAAGTTCTGGCCGAATATCTAACCAAAGATGACCGCACCGGTGTTTACCGGCGCCTCGCATCGCGGGTTCGTGTCGATGCGCTCAAATTCCACAGGCTGCTGGACCAGCTTCCTCGCGAAGAGCGCCTTGAATTTGATCAGGACACACGGCGCATGATTGGCGCAGCGCAGGCTCTGCGCCTTGCCTTGATGCAGCATATTTTTCTGCGCGCCGTATCGGTTCCGGTCTTCAGCCGCGCGAATGATATCAGCCGCGAAGATGTGCTGGAGATGGTGTTCTCGCTTCGGATCGACGATGCACTGGCTCAGATGCGGCGTGCCTTTCCGGTCGCCTTCCCCTCGCCGTCCGATTTCGCGATGGATGCGCCTGCCGATTATCCCGATGCAGAAACCGAAGGGTATGCAGCGATTTCACGCGATTACATCGACCCGATCGAGCGCGCTTACGGCTTGATGCTGAGGCTGAGTGTGGCGATCGCCAACGAGTTCGGCGCCCATGGCTAGGACCTTTCCCTGCTGATCGAGGGCAGTAAACTAAACGCCGAAGCCTTGAGCCCGTTAACGTTTGCGCCCTATTTGCGTCCCCGCAAGGGACGGCCGCGACTTAGGCACTAGCGAAAAAGCCGAAAAAACGGCATAATGCGCTGCGTGATAAAGGGATTACTGATTATGGCTTTCGGCAAACTTCGTTTTGCAACCGTTGTAGGTTTGGCAGCACTG
The DNA here is from genome assembly GCF_057364925.1 of Erythrobacter sp. S227. Lineage (NCBI taxonomy): Bacteria > Pseudomonadati > Pseudomonadota > Alphaproteobacteria > Sphingomonadales > Erythrobacteraceae > Erythrobacter > Erythrobacter sp. S227. Next base: position 3,185,378 of record NZ_CP200280.1, on the reverse strand, counting down.
ACGAGCGGCGCGACCCTTGTTGCTGGACAATCTTCCGTTGAAGAGGCGGGCGACGAGGCTCTGCGTATTGCGATGGAAGCAGAGGATGAAATCCGCGCGATTGACCCGACCACCGGTGGCGACTCACTGGTGATTGATCCCTCTCTGCCCCAGCCATATGACGCCAATGAAGTCACCCTTCCCGAACTTCCGTCTGCACCAGATGCGCTTACACAGTCTGCATTGGGCAACGTTCCGGACGATACAATCGATACACCGCGCGGTCCTGCTCTTCGCATGATCGAGGCGCAAGACGGCGCTCTGCCAGAGCTTCCTTCCGCGCCAGCTGACATCACCGCTCGCGCAATGGAGCAAGCACCGGCGGTCGCAGCTCCAGCGATTGCACAGGCCCCGAAGAATGCGCCAGAAGACCCCTTCGTAATCAACTCGATCCTGCCGATTGAGGGCACTATTCGTTATGGCGATTGGTTCTGGGACGAAAGCCGCGCTCCCAAAACGGGCAAGCTGGTCATCACCGTCGACCTTGATGCCCGCGTCATCAGCGTCTTTCGCAATGGCCACGAAATCGGCACGGCGGTTGCCCTGCTTGGCACCAAGAGCCACCCGACACCTGTTGGTGTTTTCCCGATCCTGACCAAGGAAAAGGACAATGTGTCCGAAAAATATGACAACGCGCCAATGCCATGGACGCTGCGCATGACATGGGACGGGATTGCCATCCACGGTTCGCCGGTAATGAACGGTTACGCCTCGCACGGCTGTGTCGGTGTGCCCGATCCGTTTGCCGAGAAACTCTTCGCCATTGCCAAGCGCGGGGACAAGGTGATCGTAACACGCGGCAAAATGGTCGGCGTGGGCGACAAGCTTATCAGCGGATGATTTAGTGCGTCCTCCGGGGCGGTTCCGGCACAAAACGCCAGACCCGCATATCGACGCCCACTTTGTCGACCTTTTCGATATCGCAGCGGCCAAGCACACCGCCAAGCGACGCATTCTCCCCGCGCCATAGTCGGTCGGCGGCTCTCCCCGCCTCGCCCCGGCTGACGCGGCCGCCCAGCTTTGCGACAATGCGGCAAACGGTCTCGATCTGGATCGCGCGCGGCACGTTGCAGAAATAGCGGTACTGCGGCAGGCCGTCTGCCGTCTCCTCGAGCGTCACCATCTCTTCCCAATCTGCTTGCGCATACCATTCCAGCGCCCGCCACCCTTCGGCCAGATGCTGCGCGCTTGCCGCGAGGTTCGGCGCGTCCAGCCAATCATGCTGCGCCAGATGTTGTCGCACGCGCACACGGTCAAAGGCGCGATCTACATTGGATGGGTCGCGCACCGGAGTAATGCCGCAGGCCTCGACCACTTCCTCCAGCTCGCTTTTCCGAAAGCCAAGCAGAGGCCGGATTAATGGCAGGTTTTCGTAGCCGGGCACGTGGGTCCACTCGCGAACACCGGCAAGCCCCGCAATACCGCTCCCGCGCACCAGCCGCATCAGCAGCGTCTCTGCCGCATCATCGGTATGATGCGCCGTCGCAACCGCGCCCAGCCCCTCTTGATGGGCCCATTGCCCCAGTGCCGTGTACCGCGCCTCTCGCGCCTTGGCCTGCAAATTGCCGGAACCCAGCTTTACCTTGGCCCGCGTGAAAGGAACGCCAAGCGCGGCACACACGCTTTCGACCAGTGCGACCTCGGCCTTGGCCTCGGCGCGCAGACCATGGTCCACGCTCATCACCGCGATCTCTCCCGGCAGTGTGGTGGCCGCCAAAAGCAGAAGGGCAAGGCTGTCGGGACCACCTGACACGGCGAGCCCCAAGGGGCCTTCGCGGTCCTCGTCAGGCCACAGGCGTTCAAGCGTCCCGGCAAAGCGTACAATACGCTCCGGTTCGATCGCAGCTAGGTTGAGCGGCCTATCAATCAGTGCCCCCTTTGGTGTCACATCGGCCCTTCAAACGGGCTCAACTCTCGCAGGTGACTTTTTGTAAACTGCTTTGGTATTGGCTCGCCAGACGCCCCGTCGCAACCGCAGGATAGGTTTCGCCAAATTCGGCCAGCGCAATGCAGGCCCGGCGGGTATCATCCATCGCGATCATCGATTCAGCCAGAAACAGCAGGCTGTCCGGTGCGCGCCGTGCGGTGCGGTCGGCCTGATAGTTGCGCAAGAACCAGCGCGCTGCCTCTTCCGGCATGCCATCATCAAGGAAGGCCCGGCCAAGCAAGTTACGGCCGTAGGTGATGCGCGAATGGTTGGGATAGGCCTCGACGAACGACGCCAATTGCTGGCGCGCTTCGGGGAAATATCCCGCATTCCAGAGGCGGAAGCCGTAGGAATATTCGTCATCGCCCGCATCATCGGTTTGCGGCTTTGTGATCGCCTGAACACCCGCGACACGTTCGGCGCTTGGGCCGGTTGTAGTGGTCGTAGATGTGCTAGCGGTGCCGCTGGTAGGCTGCTCTTGTTCGAAAGAGCCCGAACCCGTGCCCGTCATCGCGCCAAGGTTGCTGTCCGTGGCAGTCGTTTCCGGATTCGAAGGAACAGAGCGCGAGGCACCGGGTAATTCAAGCGCGGTCAGACGCATATCAAGCGCGCTCAAGGCGTTGGTGTTCTCTTCGGTTTTCGCGGTCAGCCGCTGGAGTTGCAGTTCCATCGCATCAAGCCGCGCCAGGATATCGGTCACTGCCGTGGTCGAAGGCCGCGCGGTTGTTTGCGGAGTGCTGCGCGTGGGCTGCTGGCTGCCATTTGACGGGATCGAGGGTTCAAAAAACCGGCCATCTCCGCCGGGAAACACGGTGCGTTGAAGCGCGCGGATTTCGGCCTCGGCACGGCGCAGGCGCGCTTCTGTATCGTCTTGCGCCACAGCAGGAATAGGCGTCGCCGCGACAACAGCCGCAGCGGTAATTGCGCCAAGCACGGGCGCTGTCTTTCTCAAAAGGGTGATTGCACGGGTCAGATGCATGACGGGTCAGGCTCCCTTATGGTCCATCATAGTGTTTTCGTGGCAGAATATGCATTTGAGCGTCTCGCACAGGCCACATGAATAGCGTCCGAATCTTGCCCAAGCCCGGCTTTCAAGTCGAGCCCGCGGCATAACTAAACGGGGGAATGTACCCGCCAACCGACGATCTGTCCGATTAATCGGGAGACCCTTCGGACCCGCGTGATAGCAACGCAGCTGCAGATACCGGCGCATCGCTGACCGGGACCATTTCGTTCGCGATCGGCGGCACGGCCTGCCCGCCTATGGTGATGTTAAACAGGTTTGGCCGCCCTGTGTTCATGCGCGGATCTTCTGCATCAAGCGGCACTTCGAATGTATCGCCATCCTGCATCACGCCCTCGAACAGGCGCTCACCGCCGTCTTCGTAAAAGCGCACCCATGCCTCGTCCCCTGCCATCGTCAGGACCACTTGGCCCTCAGCAGAGGGTACAGCAGGCGTGGTGGCAGTATTGGCCGAGGCAAGCGTTTCTTCCTGGGCAGCGGCCGCTTCATCGGTTGTATCATTGTCAGCTATCAGGGAGGGCAATTCAGCGCCTGCGCCAAAGTAAGTGCTGGCAAAGGCCACCACGCCCACGGCCAGCAAAAGCGCTGCGATAGCCCCGAACCATGCAAGCCCGCGTGATGGGAGCTTGTTCGCATCGCCCGGCTCCATCCCGCTCGCCATGACCGACGGGTGTATTCCCCCTTCGGCAAGCTCTTCGCGCACAGCGTCAGCAATGGATCTTTCATCAAGCCCGACGCTGCGCGCATAGGTGCGGGCAAATCCGATCGCATATGTTCGGGAAGGAAGCGTGTCGTAAGCGCCAGCCTCGATCGCTTCAAGATGTCTGACAGGGATGCGGGTTTCAGCAGAAATATGGGCCATATCCATGCGCCGCGCCTCGCGCGCAGTGCGCAAGCGGTCGCCTGCTCCCGCGCTTGCGGTTTCCAGCAGATCAGTGTCGGTTTCTTCGATGTCGTTGTGTTCGCTATCCATCAACTCGCTTCACATTCGCGCCCAAAGTCATATTATTTTGTTATGCTGCATAGAAGCTTGGCGTTGGAGCCCAAGTCAAGGGATGCGATGTAAAAAACGCGAGACACCAAGGCAGAGCGACCGCAAAAATCGCTCACCTGAGCCTTGAAATGAAGTCTGCGTGCGATTGGTGGCTAGTCGAACTCGATTTCGCGCGCCTTCGCCCAGGCGCCGAGTTCCTCGCGCAGGTTTGTTTGAGGCTTCAAAAGCCACTGCGACATTGCATCGGTAAGCTCTGCCAGATCGACTTTGCGCACAAGCTCTTTGATCGGGCCGACAGCTGCCGGAGTGATCGACAAGCGGCGATAACCGATCCCGAGCAATGCCAGCGCCTCTAGCCGGCGACCGCCCATTTCACCGCATACGCCAATATCGACACCGCTGCCCACGGTCTGCTGCGATACCCTGTTGAGGAAACGGAGGATGGGAATGGAAAGCCAGTCGTAGCGTTCCGCCAAGGCAGGATTGCCCCGGTCGGCTGCGAACAGGAACTGCGTCAGGTCATTGGTCCCGATGGAAAGAAAAGACAGGCGCGGTAACAGCAGGTCAAGCACTTCTGCCAATGCGGGCACTTCGAGCATGGCGCCAAAATGGATCGCCTCGGGCACCATCTTCTTTTTGGACCGCAGGAAAGCGAGCTGTTCGTCGAACACCTTTTTCGCTGCATCAAATTCCCATACTTCGGACACCATCGGGAACATCACATAAAGCGACCGGCCAGCGGCTGCCTCAAGCAGTGAGCGGGCTTGTGCCTTCATCAAGCCATCGCGTTCCAATGCGAGGCGCAAGGCGCGCCAGCCCATCGCCGGGTTTTCATCCTGACGCGCCATGTCCGATGCAAGGTAGGGCACCGATTTGTCACCACCGATATCGACCGTGCGAAAGATCACCGGCTTTTCACCGGCAGCATCAAGCACATCGCGGTAGAGCTTTTGCTGGCGCTCGCGCGCGGGCAAAGTTGCAGAGACAAGGAACTGGAATTCGGTGCGGAACAGTCCGACGCCGTCTGCGCCTGTCATGGCAAGCGCGCTGATATCGTCGCGAAGCCCTGCGTTCATCATCACCTGAATGCGCGTGCCGCATTTGGTGAAAGGCTCGACATCACGCAAAGATGCATAGACGGCCTGACGCTCTTTGGTTTTGGCGAAACGCTGTAAAAAGGCATCGGCCACAGGCGCGGTTGGCCTGACGGTCGCGGTGGCCGCCGTTGCATCAAGCAGGATTTCATCGCCATCACGCACGGTCCCGCGAAGGCCCCCATTGCCATTGTTGGCGCGGCCCAGGACCGGCACACCCATCGCGCGCGCGACAATCACGACATGAGCGGTGAGAGAGCCTTCTTCGAGGATCACACCTTTCAAACGCCGCCGGTCATATTCGAGCAATTCCGCAGGGCCCAGATTGCGCGCGATCAGGATCGTGTCCTGGCGAAGCCCCTGCTGCGCAGCCGTGCCGAGTTGGCCTGACACAATCCGCAAAAGCCGGTTCGCCAAATCCTCAAGGTCGTGCATCCGGTCAGCGAGCAGCGGATCGTCAATCTCGCGCATTCGCATACGGGTGTGCTGCTGCACCCGTTCAATCGCGGCCTCTGCGGTCAGGCCGGAGCTGATCGCTTCGTTGATGCGGCGCGACCACCCTTCGTCGTAAGCGAACATCTTGTAGGTCTGGAGCACCTCTTCATGCTCCCCGCCCACGCCAAAGTCGGCCTGGGCAGAAAGGCCGTCGATCTGCTCGCGCATTTTGTCAAAAGCGCGGTAAACCCTCTGGCGCTCTGCCTCGATATCATCAGCGACTACCTGCGTGATCTGAACGCGGGGCTGGTGAAATGCAGCGATCCCTGCGCCAAGCCCTTTTACAAGGGTCAGGCCGCTGATCATTTGTGGCCCGGATTGCTCAGCGCTCAGGCCAAGCGCCTCTTCTTCATCGACCAAATCGGCGTTGGTGATGAGTTCGGACAAGACCATTGCTGTGGTCTGAAGCGCCTCGATCTCGACATCGGCATATTTGCGCGGGTCGAGATGCTGCACACACAAGACGCCCACCGCCCGTTCACGGTAAACGATGGGCACGCCTGCAAATGAGTGGAACTTCTCCTCACCCGTTTCAGGGCGATAGAGGAAATCTGGATGCGCCTTTGCCTCGGCAAGGTTCAGCGTCTCGACCTTGTCCGCAATGGTGCCGGTCAGACCTTCCCCGATTGCCATACGTGTGACGTGCACGGCGCTTTTGTTGAGACCGCGCGTCGCGAAGAGTTCGAGCATCCCTTCGCGCAGGAGATAGATCGAGCAAACCTCTGAAGAGAGGCTTTCCCCGATGATATCAACCACCTGATCAAGTTTGCCTTGCGCGTGCAGGCGCGAGGCCATCACATCGTGAAGGCGCGTCAGAATCTGGCGAGCTGCGTCTACTGCTGTCATTATGGCTGAGGACCCTAGCGCTCTGCGGCAAAAAGGGGAAGGTGAGCGCCCTCAAATAGTGAAGGCGCGCCGGATTTAGTCAAAAAGACATATGCAAACGAGCAGCGCAATTGCCGCTGTTACAGGAGAAGAAAGTCGCCGCGCTGGTTAATAGCGCTCGATCTCTTCCTTCAGCTTGAGTTTCTGTCGTTTGATGGCCTGAACCGCTGCGGCATCCGGGACCGGGCGAGCCATCTCGTCACGAAGACGGGCTTCTAACCCTGCATGTTTTGATTGGAGAGCATTCACGTGTGAGGATGCTGCGGACATTGCCATATGCTTGGTCTCCTATGTTGTTCGGGGGTTCGCCCCCGGTTGGCGACTCGGAACAACGCGTCCGAGGTGCAAATCAGATGAAATCACATCTGGCCCAAACTTGCAAAGTGATACGCCAATATGAAGCGGCCAATGAGGGTTTATCCAAGACGAGCCGCCTGTCGCAACCCGGGCAAATCCCCTAGTGCCAATGTCACAGGATGACAGGCCCTTGCAGTCGGCCCTCGAACGCGTCATTGAATTGGCAATGGTACAATCGCTTGTGCGCATCATAGCTGCACGCAAAACCGGACGGGTCTGAGACAGTCATGAACGAGCAAGAGCTGCAGCAACGTCTTGGGCTGTTGAAGACCGAGCATCGTGATCTGGACGCAGCGATTGCGGCCTTGATCGAGGCAGGGGCAAGCGACCAGTTGCAAATCGCGCGGTTGAAGAAGCGCAAACTGCGCCTGAAAGACCAGATTGCGATCATCGAGGACACATTGCTGCCTGACATTATCGCGTAAATCTTTGAAACAAATGGGTTTCGATTAAGCGAACGTCAGCACCAATCCGCGATTTATACGCAGTACCCCTGATCAGTAGGAATACATAGGGGAACCACCTGAATGGGTAAGCATGCAAGGCTTATCGTCCCTCAACGAGACAGGCGAAAATCTTAGAGGGATAGTAACCTTACCCCACTGGATTGCTTGCCCCCAGACGAGTAGCGGAATGAGCGATGACAAATGCCACAAACCTATCGCGCCCGATTGTGGAAGCGCTTTACACCGAGGCTCTGGTGCTGGCCGATGAAGTGCGCGCAGTGTTTGCGCGCGGGGCCTACGAGCCCGAAATACCCGCAGATCGCAATAGCGACACTATGGCTCGCCTCGCTTTGTCGACCGAAGGGCTGAAAACAACCACGCGAATGATGCATATCCTTGCATGGCTTTTGAACCAGCGCGCTTTCTTCTCTGGCGAACTGACCGAACGGCAGGTGCGCTTGCACGGAACCCTGCCCGACGATCGGCCTACGGATGAAAGGGCTCTCGATGCGCTTGAGCCTGCGACCCGTGACCTGATCGCGGAAAGCGAACGATTGCATCAACGCATTGCCCGGCTGGATGAAGCATGGCGTTCCGGCTTTGAAATGGCATCGCCAGCGCGCGCTATTCACTCAAGGCTTGAAAGGCGATTGAGCGACCTTTCGATGTAAGCGTCTATAGGGGTCGCGCTTACAAACAATTTAGCCCTCAAACAGCCTCAAGCGCGGCTTTCCAACGCGACAGCCGTTCCTGACGCACTCCATCTTCCATCGCCGGTTCAAATTTGGAAACTCCGCCGCGCATAGCCGCAGCCGCGCTTTCAACATCGGGGTAAAGCCCTGCTCCTGCCGCTGCCAGCATCGCTGTTCCAAGGGCGGTGGTTTCGACAAAGTCAGGCCGTTCGACGCACACGCCAAGCATGTCGGCCAAATCCTGCGCCATCCAGTCATTGGCCGCCATTCCGCCGTCGATCCGCAAGGTCTGCCAGTTGGTTCCGTCGGCTGCAAAGGCCTGCGCCAAATCATGGGTTTGGTGAGCCATGGCCTCCAACGCGGCGCGGGCAATCTCGGCCTTGCCACTTGCGAAGCTGAGACCGGTAATGACCCCGCGCGCTTCCGGTTTCCAATGCGGCGCACCAAGACCCGATAAAGCAGGAACAATGGTCACGCCGCCGCTATCAGGAATAGACCGGGCCAGCGCTTCGGTCTCGCTTGCTGCGCCCACAATTCCAAGACTATCGCGCAGCCATTGCACAAGGCTGCCTGCGACAAAAACCGATCCTTCGATTGCATAGGTCCGCTCTCCGGCAATCTGCATCAGTACCGTCCCCAGAAGCCGGTTATCAGACTTGGGGATAACGCTGCCCTGATTGGTGAGCACGAAAGCGCCGGTGCCAAAGGTCGCTTTGGTCTCGCCAGGGGCAAAACACGCCTGTCCGATAGTGGCGGACTGCTGGTCTCCGGCAAGACCGGTGATAGGGATTTGGCGCCCGAACAAGGCGCGGTCGGTGTGGGCGAGATTGCCCGACATATCGACCACTTCAGGCAGAGCTTCATGCGGCACCCCCAAGAGGTCGCACAATTGCTGGTCAAAGCCTTTGTCGGCAAGCCCCATCAAAAGCGTGCGGCTCGCATTGCTGGCATCGGTGATGTGGCTTTTGCCGCCTGAAAGCTTGTAGGTGAGCCAGCTTTCAACCGTCCCAAACGCCAGAGTATGCGCATTAGCCGCCGCGCGCACCGAGGGCACATTGTCGAGCATCCAGCGCATTTTGGTGCCGGAAAAATACGGGTCTAGCAGGAGGCCGGTTTTGGCTTGCACCTCGGGCTCGTGACCGACCTCTCTCAGTTCAGTACAAAAAGGTTCGGTCCGCCGATCCTGCCACACAATTGCGCGCGTCAAAGGCTCGCCCGTCACCTTGTCCCAGGCGACCACGGTTTCGCGTTGGTTCGTGATGCCTATGGCAGCGATCATCGCCGCCCCGCCAACCTTGGGGATGACTTCTTGCACGCAGGCAAGCGTCTTTGCCCAGATCTCGCCCGCGTCATGTTCGACCCAGCCGCTTTGCGGGTAATGCTGCGTCAACTCCGCCTGCGCGCTCGCGACAAGCACGCCGTCGCTTGCAAACAGCATTGCACGCGTGGAGGTGGTGCCTTCATCAAGGACGAGAATGTAATCAGACATGGTGATCCCTTATCAAGTCTTGGTTCTTCGCCGCTTACCCACCCCCAACCCCTCCCGCAAGCGGGAGGGGAGCGAGACTTGGCAAGACCCTAACGCAGTTGGGTCGTGCTTAGTCGCAGCGGGGTGGGCCTGCCCTCGACACAGACCGCCCATGACGGCATATGCAACACCCATGTCGAAGATACCCCCTAAGCCATGGCCCACGGGCCTTACCGATCCGGTAGAGCCGCTTGTCATGCGGGTGCTCGCACCCAATCCATCGCCTTATACGTTTACGGGGACACAAACCTATGTGGTGGGCGAAGCGGGTGGCCCCGATTGCGCGGTGATTGACCCGGGGCCAGACGAGGGACCGCATATCGACGCGATTTTGGCAGCGGTCGGCACCCGCACAATCAAAGCGATCATGTGCACCCACACCCACCGCGATCACTCGCCTGCCGCAGCGCCCCTGGCTGAGCGGACAGGGGCACCTATCGTTGGCTGCGCGCCATTGGTGCTGCAAGTGGAGGGCCCGCGTTCAGACGAAGCCTTCGACACCACATATGAACCTGACCGCGTGCTCGAAGATGGAGAGCAGATGCGGGGGACCGGATGGACCCTGACCGCTGTGGCAACGCCGGGGCATACCTCGAACCATCTGTGCTTTGCGCTCGAAGAAAGCGGTTCGCTGTTCACGGGCGACCATGTCATGGGCTGGTCCACCAGCGTCGTCATCCCGCCCGATGGCGATATGGGTGACTACATGGCGAGCCTTGAGAAGCTTCAGGCGCGCGGCGACAAAGTCTACCACTCGGCCCATGGTGCGGCGATCACCAAGCCGCAGCAATTGGTGCGCGGTATGATCGGCCACCGCCGCCAGCGCGAGAACCAGATCCTGCGCCTGATGGGAGAGCGGGCAAGAACCGCCGCCGATTTCATTCCAGACATGTACAAGGGGCTTGATAAACGCCTCATCGGTGCCGCTGAAATGAGCGTGACGGCCCATTTGCTCGACCTTGAGAAACGCGGCATAGCGACGCAAGACGGCGCGCTATGGAGCGTGAATTGACCCCATGACCCCCAGCGCGCACCCTGACGACCCGCACTATGTCGAGCGTGGCGGCTGGCTTCGTGCAGCGGTGCTTGGCGGCAATGACGGGATCATCTCGGTCGCATCGCTTGTCATTGGCGTCGCTGCCGCCAATCCCGACCCTTCCGTGATCGTAGTCTCTGGCGTTGCAGGCCTTGTCGCAGGCGCCATGTCGATGGCGGCAGGGGAATATATCTCCGTCTCGGCACAGCGCGATTCCGAAGAGGCCGATATTGCGCGCGAAAGAAAGGCTATCGAAGAAACACCAGGCGAAGAGCTCGACGAACTCATCGCGATCTACAAGGATCGTGGACTAAGCGACGACACTGCCACGTTGGTTGCCCGTGAATTGATGGCCAAAGACCCATTGTCTGCCCATTTGCGCGACGAGCTTGGCCTGTCTGACGAATTGGCGGCGAAGCCTCTTCAGGCAGCGATTGCATCGGGCGTGACCTTCACGGTGGGAGCAGCCCCGCCAGTTCTTGCAGCGGTTCTCGCACCCCAAGAATGGACGATCTGGGCTATTGCTGTTGTCTCGATTTTAGCGCTCGCCTTGCTGGGAGCGGCAGGCGCCAAGCTTGGCGGCGCGCCAATCTTGCGTGCGACCATCCGGGTCGTGGGCTGGGGCATCCTTGCAATGGCGGCAACGGCTGCCATCGGCTCGCTGTTCGGGATAGCGGTCTAGCGAAACCGGCACGTAGGCCCGCCCCGGTCCGCTGAATCAAAATCTGTGGAAGCGCGCCCGCTTGGCCCTGCACGGTGGACAGCAAGTGCGAAGCTTGCAATGTTTCCCCTTCACAAACAAAACCCGCAAAAAGAAAGCCTGCAAAAAGAAGGAAAGCCCAACCCCTATGTCGAATGATGGTGATCTGTTGGACGAAGCGGACGCGGCAAATCCCCGCGCCACCGGCCCCTTGCGGACCGCGATTGAATTCATCGGCGCGCACCCGTTTGCAACGGGGCTGCTTGCTATACTGGGAGTGGTCGGGTTTATTCTTTCGTTTGCAGGCTTCCTCTTCGACCGCGAGGAGGCTGCTCAAACCACAGAGCAAATCGCAGACGTCGGCGACGATGTGACAATCATTAGAGACAGAATGGAGCAACCCTGCTCCAGAACGCCATGCTGGGGTCTTGAAGACATCGCACAATTCAGCACGTTGGGCCGACCAAAGGAGCTGATAGAAGGCAAACTCCCGCTTCCCGAGACAGGCGATGCAGGCTCTACAGTTTACAATGTCGACGGATGCGAGGTGAGGATCGAATTTGTTGACGACACGGTGGTCTACTTTGCCATTGCAGTTGGGAAAACACCGGCTTCGGGCTCTTTAGCACAGGCGGCAGACGAGCCGTGCAATTTTGATCTTGCAGATATGGCCCTGCAACCGATGCCGGACCTGCCCCCGCTAAATGAGCTCACTTTCAGGGACATTCTTCCCGCTGTGACCACGCTGGAGGCTGGCGATTATGTTCTGGATGGCGGCAATATGATGCGTCCCCACTTCAATTTTTTTGAACAAGGCGCGCAATCGCAAAACAGCCGCAGGCTTTATTTCGAAACTGGCTTCGCATCGGCAGATACATCGAACAGCTCCCCTCTCGGCCCATTCCGGAACGCTCTGGACGAGATCGAAGCACGCAATGTCAATTGGCGGGGCAATCCGCGTAAAGGCGTATGCGAAGCGCGGTTGAATGACGCGGTTTCCGCTCACCTGTCTGATGTTCGCATAACCGCCATCGGGCTGGGTTTGGGGCAAAGAGCGCTAGATGCGTCGGGCGAAAGCCCCCTGGTGGTCTGTCCCTAGATTATGCCTGATTGATTTATGCAGGGTTGATTATCACTCGCTCAGAGTCTCCCGCAGTTTTGCCACCCGAGCAGCGTTTGCGCCTGCGTCCGAATATCCGACCCGCGAGGCTGAACGCAGATGAACCGCGTCCTCTGCCTTGCGAAATTCGACATCGTCGACAAAGCCGAAAATGGCGGATTTGAATTCAGCCGAGATGTAATCGTCCGACGCGCTGGTAACCGTGCCGCCTTGCGCAGCGATCGCTTCGGGAAGCTTGTCCCACGCATCCGCCGACAAAGGCTGTGTCGCTTTTTCGGGAACGGTGCCCGCCTCGCTGCTTACACAATTGGGGCTGTCGGGACAGGGGGCCAATTGACCCTGGACAAGGCCGGGTGCCTCACCATTTTGCGACATCAAGCCAAGGACGAAAAACCCCGCTGCCCCAAGAACCGCAAGACCCAAAACGCCGTAGATCAAAGCTTTCAAAATACCCATTACCGTTCCTTTTTCGTGCAGGTTCAGGCGCTTGCCAATTCACCCTTGGCGAAGTCTTCCGCCAGTTGAAATTTCTGAATCTTGCCAGAGCCCGTAAGCGGAAACTCTTTCATCCACACCCAATGCGCAGGGGTCTTTTGCGGCGATAAACGCTCGCGCACAAAGGATTTGAGATCATCATCCGAAGGCCGGTCCGCCCCGTCTGCCAAACGCATAAAGCAGGCGACAATCTCGCCCCACTTTTCGTCCGGCACACCTGCCACGGCGACCTCGGCAATGGCGGGATGCTCGATCATCGCGGCTTCAATTTCGGCGGGAAAGAGGTTCTCGCCGCCTCTGATGATCATCTCTTTTACCCGGCCCGTGATCTTCACATATCCGGTCGCAGAAATGCTGCCCAAGTCGCCTGTGTGGAGCCAGCCGTCCTGATCGATTGTCTCGGCAGTCGCCTGCGGATTGTCGTTATAGCCCGCCATCATGTTGAACCCGCGCATGCAAATCTCGCCCTGTTCATCAATGGCGCACACGCTGTTGTCATTGGGGTTGCGGATCGAGACTTCCATATGGCTGCACGGTTGGCCGATGGTCTCCATCAGCTCTGCGCCGGTATCGGTGGGCCAGGCGGCGGTGATCGCAGGGGATGTCTCGGTCTGGCCGTAAACAATCAGGATTGGCACGCCGAATATCTCTTGCGCAGAGCGATTAAGTTCGGGCGGCACCATCGCGCCTCCACTCAAGATTGTACGCACTGCGGACACATCCGTGCCCGTTGCCTTGGCCGCTTCGATAATGGCAAAGATCATGGTGGCGACCCCGCCCAGAACCTCGGGCTTCTCGCGCTCGATCATCTTTGCAACCGCGACCGGATCAAACACCGAGACCAGCATTAAGGTCCCTCCACGTGCGATCGTGCCAAGCACACACACCGCGCTGCCCGCCGTGTGGAACAGCGGAAACGGACACGTCACCTTGTCGCCGGGCCCAATATTCCAGCGCTCGAACACATCCCTGTTCGATTGGACCAGCCCATGCTGATGCAGCAGCACGCCTTTGGGAAAGCCGGTGGTACCCGACGTGTACTGGATCATGACGATATCGCGCGACTGGCTCTCACGCAGCTCGCCATCCTTCTCGCCCGCGAACAATTCGCCATGATCAGTCATGTCGATCACATATTCGGACGCGGCCAGCCCTGCTGCGGCCTCATCCACCACGGGACGAAGCGCGCTCCCGCGCACATTAGGCTGATAATAAACCGCGCCAGACCCCGATTGTTCGAGGACATAGCGCACCTCGCGCGCGATAAAGCTGGGGTTGACGGTGACGATCACCAGCCCAGCCATCGCCGCGCCAAGCTGTATCATCACCCATTCCGGGCAATTGCCGCCCATCACCGCAATGCGCGTGCCAGCCGGATGCCGCGCGGCAAGAGCGCGCCCTGCCCGCTCGCTATCTGCAAGCAATTCAGCATAGGTCCAATCACGGCCCGCCGATCCATCGGCCAGCAATTCGCGTAAGGCCAGCGCATCGGGGCGTATTGCCACCTGCTCGCGCAAGACCCCTTCAATCGTGCGCTCCTTATATTCGGTGTCGGTTTGCGCCGGGCAATAGGCCTCTTTGAGATCAAGCTTGTACATAGCTGTTCCCCTCTCTCACTCGGCCAAAGCTAACACACTGTGCGCGAGAGTCATTCGCAAACTGAACTCTCGCAAATTGGGCTTCGCGTGCTTATACCGAAGGAAACAATTCAAGCAGGGATGCATCCATGAGCTTCGAGACCAAAGTGCCAAGCGGGGAAGAACTCCACGCAGAAATCAAGCGCCTCAAGAAAGAGCGCAATGCGGTGATCCTTGCCCACTATTACCAGACCCCCGATATTCAGGACATTGCCGATTTCGTGGGCGACAGTCTTGAGTTATCGCGCAAGGCGGCGGAGACGGACGCGGATGTGATCCTGTTTTGCGGGGTCAAGTTTATGGCCGAGACCGCCAAAATCCTCTCACCAGAGAAAACCGTGATCCTTCCCGATATGGACGCAGGGTGTTCTTTGGAAGACAGCTGCCCGCCGGAGAAATTCAAGGCTTTCCGAGAGGCAAACCCCGATCACATTGCGCTCACCTACATCAATTGCTCGACCGAAGTGAAAGCACTGAGCGACATTATCGTGACCAGCTCCAGCGCAGAGACGATCCTGTCGCAGATCCCCGAGGATCAGAAGATCATCTTTGGCCCCGACCGTCACTTGGGCGGTTGGCTCAGCCGCAACTTCAACCGCGAAATGCTGCTGTGGCCGGGCGTTTGCGTGGTGCACGAGGCGTTTTCTGAAACCGAGCTTCTGAAGCTCAAGGAACAACACCCCGGCGCGCCTGTGGCCGCTCACCCCGAGTGCCCGCCAGCCATCGTCGACCACGCCGATTACGTTGGTTCAACCAGCGGTATCCTGAAATTCGCGCAAAGCTTCGAAGGCGACACTCTGATCGTCGCGACCGAGCCGCACATCATGCACCAGATGGAAAAGGCGCTGCCTGAGAAAACCTTCATCGGCGCGCCCGGAGCCGACGGCAACTGCAACTGCAACATCTGCCCCTATATGGCGCTCAACACCATGGAGAAGATGTACACCGCGCTACGCGACCTGGAACCGCGCATCGAGATGGACGAAGAGCTGCGTTTGCAAGCGAAGAAAAGCCTCGACCGGATGCTCGAGATGGCAAGCGGGACTGTGGGACAGGGCGATTTGGGCTTTGTTAGTTTCAAGGGGAGTTGAGGCGGCTTGTCGCTTTCGCAAACTCAGATTATTCAGTCTCTTGGTGAAGCACTTTCTTGGCTCGAGAAAGAACTCTCTTGGGGTGTATCTCAGGCTGAGTTGAATCATCTTACGGGCCGTATCGGTGAACTTTACGCAGCGATGATTACTCGTGGTCAAATGGCGCTACGAACCAATCAACACGGGTATGATGTTGTATCCAGTGACAACGAAAGAATTTCGGTCAAGACGGTTACAACCAGCACGCATGTCTCATTTCGAAAGTCGACATTCGATCAAGTCGACCGCGCGATAGTACTCCGACTGAACATCGATTCTGACGAAGGCGTTTCGATTGAAGAAATCTTCGATGGTTCTCGCGATGAGTTAATCGAGAAATCCACCCCAACATCTGACGCCTATCGACTTTCAACTCGCCTTTCTGAGGGAAAAACCCGTCCAGTAGATCAGCTCAAAGAGAAGCAGCGTGCAAGGTTCGAGAACTACGAGATTCGGCAATACGAGAATGGGAAGATCGTAATCTTTGTGGATGGCCAACGGAGCGATCCAGCTAAACCCCATCTTCGTGAGATAGCGGCTAAGATTGGGGTCGAGCTCTATTCCGAGACTGGACCGCAAAAGACGACCCACCAGTTGGGCGCTGGCATCCTACGTCAACTCTCGGTTCAGAACCGTCAATAAAGCATTTGAGTGCTTCGTTTATCGCACATTCGTCATCCTGAACTTGTTTCGGGATCCATCTCAGCCACCAGCACAGTCCCTAGAAATGGATGCTGAAACAAGTTCAGCATGACGAGTGGGATTATGATTTGCCCTGAGCCACTCGCGCCACCACAAGCGCCGAGCCCAGAAGCAGCATCCCCACCACGTCCAGCGCGCTGAGCACCTCGTCAAACACGAAATACCCGATCACCGCTGCAATCGCAGGTTGGGTCAGCAGCGCCAAGCCAATAATCAGCGGCGGGAAGTGGCCGAGCGAATAGACAAGGAGCCCCTGCCCGATCAGTTGGCTGGTCACAAACAGCACGATCACCGGAGTCCAATCGGTCGGCCACACGGGCTCTCCGAGGATCAGCGCAAGCCCAAAGAGATAGGGGCAGGCGAAAATGCTCACCCAGACGAGCAGGCTCCACGAACCGAATGCCCCGCGCTCCTTTTGCAAGGTGAGGAGGTACACTGCGTAAAGAAGCCCCGCCGTGATGCAGAACAGGTCGCCCACGAATGTCTGTGCGGAAATCTCCAAAGACCGGCCTAGCAATATCCCCGCCCCGCCCAGCGCGCAGACGATGGCAAGCCACTCGAACCCCTTGGGCAGCATCCGTGCGATGATAAATCCCCAGAACAAGAGGATGATCGAGCCTGCATTGCCGAACAAGGTCGCATTGCCCAGCCGCGTCATCTCGATCCCGATGTGCCAACTGGCAAGATCGCTCGCAAAGGCAATGCTGCCAATCGCCACTACGATTAGCGTCTTTTTGGGGAGGCCGCGCAAAGGCTGACCCGCAACCCGCGCAAACACGATCAGGAACGGCAGCGCCAGAAACAGCCGCCAGAACGCAGCGCTGACCGCGCCGGTATCGGCCAGCCGCACCAGCCACGGGCCCAGCGCAAGCGCGACATTGCCCGCCAGAAGCGCCGCCAGAAGCAAAGCCGAGCGAACGGCCGAACCCTCGCCCCCAACTTTCTCTTCTTGGCGTTCAACCGTTTCCATGCTTGCGCCCTAGCTCCCTTGTGTCCAAGTAGATAGCCAAATGAAACGCAATTTGGAGTTTTCCGCCAATGCATGACGCTCTTTTCCAGCCGCTCAAGATGGGCGCTCTCGAAGCCAGAAACCGCATCTTTATGGCTCCGCTCACCCGCGGGCGCGCAGCGGACCCGATGTTTGTGCCCAATGAAATGATGGGCACCTATTACCGTCAGCGTGCAGGCGCTGGCATGATCCTGACCGAGGCGACGGGTATCAGCACGGAAGGGCTCGGCTGGCCGTCGGCTCCGGGGATTTGGTCAGATGAACAGACCGAGGCGTGGAAGCCAATCGTCGAAGGCGTGCACGAAGAAGGCGGCCTGATCGCGATGCAATTGTGGCATATGGGCCGGATTGTTTCGTCCTACTTCCTCAATGGCGAGCGCCCCTTCTCCGCCAGCGAAACCAAGGCTCCTGGCGAAGCGCACACGCCGGTGGGTCGTCAGGAATACGATGTCGCCCGCGCTATGACCAAGGACGATATCAACCGCACCCTGGACCACTATCAACGCGCCGCTGAAAACGCGAAGAAGGCCGGTTTCGACAGCGTCCAATTGCACGGCGCGAACGGCTATCTGGTCGACCAGTTTCTGCGCGATAAGACCAATCTTCGCGAAGACGAATATGGCGGCAGCCCTGAAAACCGCACCCGCTTTATGCGCGAGGTTCTGGAGCGGCTTGTCGATGTATGGGGCGCGGACCGTGTGGGCATCCGCCTCTCGCCCAATGGCGACAGCCAGGGGACCGATGACAGCAACCCGCCAGCCACATTTGGCGCTGCGACCAAGGTGATCGAGGACATGGGTCTTGCCTATCTCGAACTGCGCCAACCGGGGCCCGACGGCACCTTTGGCAGCACCGATGTGCCCAAGCAGGACAAACTTATCCGTGGCCTTTATTCGGGCGCATTGATCCTCAATTCCGATTACAGCGCGCAGGAAGCCGACGATGATGTGTCGAGCGGCCGCTGCGATGCGGTCAGCTTTGGCCGTCCCTATATTTCCAACCCCGATCTGGAAAAACGGATCGCGGCAGGGGCGGAATTCAACCCGAACAAGGACGTGCCCAAAAGCTGGTACTTCCCAATTCCCGATGGCTACATCGACTATCCAACGATGGAAGAAGAAGCGGCAGCGGCAAACGCTGCCTAATTCTCACCGCTTTCGCCCGGCGTCGCTGGAGGTTCCGGCGGCGCCCCGGGCGCAGGCGCATCCGGGTCAGAGCTGCTGGTCACTGTGGTATCGACGCTCGTCTGCGTGCCATTGCTGGTGGTCGTGACAGTCGTGGTCTCACGCTCGGCTGGGGGCGATGTCGAGGTCAGTTCTTCCAACGGGATCATATCGTCGCTAATCGTGCCGCCCAGGATTTCACCCGCCGCCTCTCCGCCGGTTTCGCTCGCCACCACTGCAGGTGCTTCTTCCTCGCACGCGGTCAAAACCAAAAACGGCAGTGCCGACACCAAAGCCCATTTTTTGTTCATGTTCCACATGCCCTTTGACTTGCTCTTATTTTGGCCGCCTCAAGCGTACCCAGAAATCCGTCAGCGCGTTTGAACAGCGCCTCGTCCCAATCGTCTGCTGAAACAGTCTTGCCCAGCCGCGCCAGACTTGTGACGCCGAATTCGTTGATGCCGCAAGGAACGATACCGCCAAAATGCGAGAGGTCGGGGTCAAGATTGACCGAGAAGCCATGCATCGTGACCCAGCGGCGCACACGCACTCCGATAGCGCCAATCTTGGCCTCGCGCCCGTCGATATCCTGGCACCAAATGCCAACGCGCCCCTCTGCGCGCCATGCCTCGACACCAAAGTCGGAAAGTGTGTCGATGACCCAGCCTTCGATGGCATGGACAAAACAGCGCACATCTTTGCCGCGCTTATTAAGGTCGATCATCAGATAGCCAACGCGTTGCCCCGGCCCGTGATAGGTGTAGCGCCCACCGCGCCCTGTCTCCACCACGTCAAAACGTGGGTCGGTCAATTCAGCCGGGTCCGCGCTTGTACCCGCAGTGTAAACCGGCGGGTGTTCCAGCAGCCACACCTGTTCTGCCGCCTCGCCTGCGGTGATCGCGCTATTGCGCGCCTCCATCGCCTCCAAAGCCTCTTGGTAAGGCACAAGAACGCTGTCGCGCCGCCATTCAAGAGTGGACGCGCTTAAGGTTTGGGGCAAAATGTCTGCATGGCTTGCCATCGCTCCCGCGTGGGGCCAATATTCGCCAAAATCAAGAAACAATGCGCAAA
Source organism: Erythrobacter sp. S227 (assembly GCF_057364925.1). Lineage (NCBI taxonomy): Bacteria > Pseudomonadati > Pseudomonadota > Alphaproteobacteria > Sphingomonadales > Erythrobacteraceae > Erythrobacter > Erythrobacter sp. S227. The sequence goes on along the minus strand of NZ_CP200280.1, from coordinate 3,165,834 downwards.
ACCACTGCGCCTAGGGGTAGCAATGAACTTTGATATGAACACCTGTTGGTCGCGCACGGTCGAGCTGATCCAGACCAATTTTCAATTGCTTCTGATTGTCGCGGCCGTCTTTCTGCTGCTGCCTAATGTGACGATCTACATGCTTGTGCCCGATATGCAGACATTGGTGGACCCGATGGCTGATCCCGATGTGGTTGCGGCACAAATGGCCAGCATGGCTGGTCCGCTCATCGTCGGCGGGCTGCTTTCTCTGGCGTTCCAGCTGGCGGGTTATTCGGCGATGGTTGCATTGATGGGCGACAATCGCCCGACTGTTGGTCAGGCTCTGGGCGCAGGCGTCAAAACCGTACCCAGCCTGCTCGCTGTCGCCTTGCTGTTTTTCGTGATGTATTTTCTGGGAGCGATGGCGATTGTCGTCCCGATCTCGCTTTTGGCAGGCCTGACCGGATCGGCCGCGCTCGGATTTATCGGCCTCATCCCTGTGGTCGTGTTTGTTGCATGGCTTGCGGCACGGGTATCCATGGCGATGCCTGTTATGGTGCTGGAAGGCACGCTCAATCCGATCACAGCCATCACACGAAGCTTTGCTCTTACAAAACCGAAACAATGGCCGATCATCGGATTTTGGACAGTGATCATTATCGTGATGATCATCGCTAGCCTGATTTTCACAAGCGTGTTCGGATTGATCGCAGCGGTTGCGGGAACGGGCCTTGTCTCGGCACTGATCCTTGGCCTTGCCAGCGGCCTTACCGGAATGGTCTACGGCATGGTCATGTGCGGCATTGCAGTGGCGATGCACGGCCAGCTCGCAGGGCCAAGCGTCGAAGCGATCGAGGATACCTTCGGCTAAAGCGACAGGGCGCAAATGACCCCTGGTGGAGCAATCACCGATTGATCAGCGCGCCGCACTGGCCTAGCGGCATTGGCAATGTCCCAAACCAAGCCTCCACCTCAAAGCGACGCTTCACCGCCTGACGATCACACCGAAAGCCATAGCGCCATTTCAAACGGGCGCATGGCTTTGTTGTTTATGGTCATGCTGGTCGCGGCGGCTGGCAACACGGCGATGCACTCGGTCATGCCATCGGTGGGCACGGCTCTGGAAATCGACGATGTCTGGATCAGCCTTGCCTATTCATGGTCGGCTTTGCTGTGGGTCGCGTGTGCCCCCATATGGGCGCGGCGGTCGGATAAGCGCGGACGCAAGGCGATGATGGCCTTGGGACTGATCGGGTTTATCGTTTCGATGTCGCTGTGTGCCGCTGTCCTTTGGGCAGGACTTTCCGGATGGCTTGCGGGCACCTGGACGCTCATCCTGTTTGCCATTGCGCGCAGCGCATATGGCGGATTTGGCAGTGCCGCGCCGCCTGCGGTGCAAGCCTATGTCGCCGCGCGCACCCCGCGTTCAGAACGCACGAAGGCGTTGTCGCTGGTCGCTTCAAGCTTTGGCCTTGGTACGGTGGTGGGCCCCGTCCTTGCCCCGCTGATGATTGTGCCCTTCTTTGGCATTGGGCTCACCGGTCCGTTCTGGTTCTTCACTCTGGTGGGCATCATTGTGCTCATCCTCGTGCGTCTGCATCTTCCCAATGATGAACCCCAATATGCTGCACGGGGAAAGACGTTTGGCGATCCGGGCGCGGGGGTCAACGATTCTGATTCGATACAAGATGACGCTGATGAGGATGAGCCTGCACTGCCAGTGGGCGATCAACCCCGCCTCAAATGGTTCGAACCGCGCCTTCGCCATTGGGTAATCGCCAGCCTTGTGGGAGGCCATGCGCAAGCGATGGTGATGGGCGTCACCGGATTTCTCGTGCTCGACCGGCTCGCCCTGCGCGACAATCTGACCGAGGGCACCGCATTTGTAAGCCTTGTGATGGTGTTCGGGGCGCTTGCGACCTTGCTGGCGCAGTGGGGCATAATCCCGCGTTTCAAGATCGGACCGCGCGCCGCAACCTTGTGGGGCCTGGTGGTCGCTGCCGCCGGTACAGCGATCCTTGGCGTTGCCAACACAGTGTTCACCCTGTCTTTAGGCTATGCCATCGCCTCGCTCGGCTTTGGACTGTTCCGCCCGGGAACGACCGCAGGCACTTCGCTCGCCGTGACCCGCGCCGAGCAAGGTCAGGCATCAGGCATCGTTGCAAGCGTAGCGGGTGCAAGCTTTATCTATGCGCCGGGCCTTGGCGTGTGGCTCTATACGATCAATGACTGGCTCGGCTTCGGCTCGATCATCGCGGTTTGCCTTGGCGTTGCTGTTGTCAGCTGGTTCAACCTCACGCGCGACGAAGTGCTGACCACAGACCGGAAAGCCGCCTGACAGCCGCTAGAGAAGTTTCAACACTTCTTCTTGCGGGCGACAGATTGCCACGCCCTTCTCGGTCTCGACCAGGGGCCGCTCGATAAGGATCGGATCAGCGGCCATCGCATCCAGAACAGTGTCGGCATCCGCCTGTGGCAGCCCGCGTTCCGCGGCGTCGGTCCCGCGAATGCGAAGACCCTGATTAGGCGTAATGCCCGCATCGGAATAAAGCTGCGCGAGCTTTTCACGGCTTGGCGGCTGTTTGAGATACTCAACCACGGTCAGGTCAACGTCGGGGCGTTGTTCCAATATGGCCAGTGTCTTGCGCGAAGTGCCGCATTTCGGATTGTGCCAGATGGTTGCCTTCATGGCTGATAATTCCTCGTCAAATGGGTCGATGACAGAGCGTAGCGCCCTGCCCCCGGATTGCCGTGTGATTCCCGCAAATCCGTAACCCAGATGCACCAGATTTGCCACAAAAGAGAGTTTTGCGAATAATTCGCAACTTTTCTGTTGCAGTTGAGAATAGCTTTCAATAGCGAGGCTGCAACACCTGACGGAAGGGAATCAACGTGAACACCTACATCGCCCGCACTGCACTATTTCTAGGCTGCGCAAGCATTGCATTTCCTGCGGTTGCCGTTGCCGAAACAAATGCCGAGGCGAGCGCCGAAACGCGTACAGGACCGGATACCACTTTGGTCTCTGACGCTGGACCGATCATGGAGACAATAGGCGACAACATCCTTGTATCGGGTGATGTTCTCCAATCCTCTGCGGTCAATTCGGTCAAAACCCCAACCCCGATTATCGACGTGCCGCAAAGCCTCTCGATCACCACCGATGAGCAGATTCAGGATCGCGGCTGGGTCAGCATTGGCGAGATCATCGACTACACGCCGGGCGTCAACACATCGCAGGGCGAAGGTCACCGTGACGCCGTCGTCTTCCGCGGTGTTCGCTCCACAGCCGACTTCTTCATCGATGGCGCGCGCGATGACGTGCAATACTATCGCAGCCTCTATAATATCGAGCAGGTCGAAATCCTGCGCGGCCCCAACGCACTCCTTTTCGGTCGCGGCGGTGCAGGCGGCGTTTTGAACCGTGTGACCAAGAAAGGCGAGTTTGACAGCAACTTTGCCGGTGGCCAAATCGCGGTCGACACCTTTGGCGAGTTCAGCGTCTTTGCCGACTTCAACCTCTCATCCTCCGACACCGCAGCCTTCCGTCTGAATGCGGCCTACGAAAGCCTCAACAATCACCGCGATCTGTATGATGGCGAACGCATCGGCATCAATCCGACCGCGCGCTTTGCCTTGGGCGAGGACACGATTGTCGATCTGTCATATGAATATGCCAACCACCGCCGTTTCATCGACCGCGGCATTCCGACCGGTGCGGATGGCCGTCCGGTCGAAGCACTTGACCGTGTGACCTTCGGAACCTCGGAAGAAAACTTCGGCGACCTCGAAGCGCATATTTTCCGCGCCAATGTCGCCCACAATTTCTCCGACAATTGGAAGGGTGTGTTCAACGCTTTCTACGGCGATTTCGACAAGATATATGCCAACTTCTTCAACACCGGATATGACCCTGACACCAACCGCGTCGAGCTTGACGGATATATCGACAACACCTTCCGTGAAAACCTGATCCTGTCAGGTAATCTGGTGGGCGAATTTGAAACGGGCTCGCTTTCGCACACGCTTTTGATCGGCGGCGAGTACATCAACACCTCGTCAGACCAGGACCGCTTCAACTCGCGTTTTGACACCTCCGTTCAGGACGCAGCAAACGGCGTGGTTGATCCCTTCTTTGGCGCAGCGCGCTCCGATCAGGCGATCTTCTTTGCCACGCGTCCTCTGGCCCTTCGCGCCAACACCGGCACGCTCGCCGACGGGCGCACCACGACCAATGATTTCACCACCGACCTCAACGACTTCACTCAGGTCGATATCGACGTCTTCTCGCTCTATATTCAGGACGAAGTCGAGATCACCGATTGGCTGAACGTGATCGTAGGCGGGCGCTTCGACAGTTTTGACATCACGGTCAACAATGTCCCCGATGCAGAAATCCGCACTCGCAAGGATGAAGAGTTTTCCCCTCGCGGTGGCCTCATCATCAAGCCGCAAGAAAACATCTCGATCTATGCGAGCTATTCGGAAAGCTTCCTGCCGCGTTCAGGCGAACAGTTTGCCAATATCAATGGCGCCAACAACGCTCTTGACCCCGACCGGTTTGAAAACCTCGAAGCAGGGCTCAAATGGGATTTTGTAAGCGGGCTCAGCCTGACCGCTGCGATCTTTGAAATCCAGCAAAGCTCACCCCAGCCAAGCGATAATGATCCGGCAACGCTCGATGTGATCGACAGCGAGATTCAGGGTTTCGAATTGCAGCTTCAGGGAGAAATTCTCCCCGGATGGAGCGTGATTGCGGGCTATTCCTACCTCGATGGCGAGCAAGTCAGCCGCACCGGCCCCACCGGCCTTCGCCCGCGTGAATTGCCTGAAAACATGTTCTCGATCTGGAATCAGGTGGAAGTCACCGACCGCTTTGGCATCGGGCTTGGCATTACGCATCAGGACGAAAGCTTCATCGACAACGGCAACACCGCTGTCCTTCCCGCCTACACGCGGATTGATGCAGCCGCCTATTACGATGTGAGCGACAATGTGCGCGTGCAGGTCAATGTCGAGAACCTTACCGACACCACCTATTTCCCCAATGCGCACGCCACCCATCAGGCAAGCGTCGGCGCACCGCTCAACGCGCGGTTTGCGATTACGGGACGGTTCTAAGCGGATTAGGCTTCGGGTTCTTCGGAACCCGGAGCCACCCTTAAAGCCGGGACAGCCTGCGCTGCGTCGTCTGCGTCAATCGCAGGTGCGGGCGCTGCGCTGATGCTCTCTTGCCGCTGCGCCACACGGCCCGCGCGTTCAAGCGCGCTGACAAGCCGCGGGTAAACCCCGCAGCGGCAATCATTGGGGATCGCCTCTTCAATCTCCGCTCTGGTGGGTGATGCGTTGCGTTGAATGAGGGCAGCCCCTGCCATCACAATGCCGGGGGTACAAAAGCCGCACTGGATGGCTTGCTCAGCCACCATCGCCTGTTGCACGGGATGAGAGCGATCGCGCGACAACCCCTCGATCGTGGTGATAAAACGCCCCTCCGCCTCTGCCAGAGTAATCCGGCAGGAGCGCAAGGCCGCGCCATCCACAAGCACCGTGCACGCACCGCATTCGCAAGTTGCCCCGCCGCCACCATTCTTGGTGCCGGTAAGGTTCGCTGCCTCGCGAAGCGCAAAGAGAAGCGGCATATCCGGGTCGAGATCAAACTCGACCGGACGCCCGTTTATGGTCATACGCGGCACGACTTACCGTCGAGGTGTCTTGGGTATAACAAGCATAGGGTTTTCGTGTTGCTCGCCTTAGCTGCGCCAGCTGTCGTCGATCTTGTCGATACGGCGCTTCCAAGCCTCGAAATCGAAGACGCCTGCGCCGCCCTGGCTCTGCATGACGGCGAGATCGCGCTGGTGCACGTCAATCACTTCTTGTGGCACGACCTGCGGTTCGCCTTGAGAAAGGGTTGCGATCTGGATCTCGCAGGCACGCTGCAACGCCCACATCTTCACAAACATGCCCTGAATGGTGCCGTCCATGACCACCGGCCCATGGTTGCGCAGCATCAGGATGGTGTGGTTGCCAAGGTTTTGAACCAGACGGTCCCCTTCTTCGGCGCGCACCGTCACGCCTTCAAAGTCGTGATAGCCGATCTGGTCCTGGAAATTGCAGGCGTAGAAACTGATCGGGCGAAGGCCTTCCTTATGGCTGCACACCGCCATCGTTGCGGTCGTGTGCACATGGCAGATCGCATCGGCGCGGCCGCCCAGATGTTTGTGGAAATGCGCGTGCTGGGTGAAGCCCGCCTTGTTCACCATGTATGGCGAACCGCCCACATTGTTGCCCTCGACATCGATCTTCACAAGGTTCGATGCGGTCACTTCGTCATAGAGCAGCCCGAACGGGTTGATGAGGAAGGTGTTCTCTTCGCCCGGCACTTTCAAAGAGATGTGGTTGTAGATCGATTCGCCCCAACCCATGTGGTCGAAAATCCGGTAGCATGCGGCCAGATCAAGGCGTGCCTGCCATTCTTCCTTGCTCACTTTGCCTTCAAGGCTGCTGTCGGGCTTCAATTGCGTTGCCATCGGGTCAATCCCTTCCATCTGGTTCTGTTTAAGCCGCTTATCGCACTAATTTGCCGTGTCGGGCAAGCGTGTCTGAAATGCGGTGTGACAGGCGGTCTGACAGGCGGTGTGAAGTGATTTACTTTGCGCAGATGACATTGGCCCGATAAGCCCCGCGCTTCCATGAGTAACTCCGAAGCCTCCTCTTTCAAAAGTTCGACTGCGAAGCTGACCAGTGGCAGCATCAGGGGGCATCTGGTCTCCCAGACCTTGCCTGCGATCATCGGGGTGACGGCGATCATGTCAATCGGTCTCGTGGACGCCTATTTCATCGGCAAACTGGGATCAGAGGAGCTTGCGGCCATATCCTTCATCTTCCCGGTAACCACCGCGCTGTCATCGCTTGGCGTTGGCGTGATGGTGGGGATCAATTCGGTGGTGGCACGCGCGCTTGGCGAAGGCGATGATGAACGCAGCGCGCGAAGGGCCAATTTCGGTCTGGTCTTCTCCGTCCTCATCGGGATCATCATCGGCGCATCGCTCTTCGCCCTGATCGAGCCGCTCTTCACGCTGATGAATGCACCAGAGCATTTGCGGCCTCTTATTCTCGACTACATGCAACCCTTTGCGCTCGGCTTTCCTTTGATCCTTGCGATTATGGGCTTCAACGGGGTCCTGCGAGGACAGGGCGAGGCGAAGAAGACAAGCTATGTCTCGGTCACCTATGCGGCGGCCAACTGGGTGCTTGATCCGATCCTGATTACCGGCGCTTTCGGGTTTGAGGGATTTGGCATCACTGGCGCGGCCTATGCGAGCATAATCGGCTATGGCATCGGGGCGGTGATGGGTTTCTATCTCTTGCGGCGGACCGATATTCCCTTCGACCCCGCGCTTATCCGCGAAGGCAGCTGGACCGATCCTGCCCTCGCCATCTTGAGGGTTGCGGGCCCTGCGTCATTTTCCAACGCAATCAATCCGATTGGCCTGTCGGTTCTGACCGCAATTGTTGCAACCCAAAGCGAAGCCGCCGTTGCAGGGTTTGGCGCAGCAGGCCGGTTGCAGAGCTTTGCGACGGTCCCCTTGCTCGCGCTGTCCGGTTCCATCGGTGCAATCGTCGGCCAAAACTGGGGCGCGAGGGAATATGAAAGAGCCCGTCACGCAGCGCTTTATGCCTTCGGTTTCTGCCTTGCCTGGGGCCTTTTGCTGGTGGTCCTGTTCGTGCCGCTGGCAGGCCAGTTTGCGAAAGTCTTCACCAGCGACCCGGATGTCACCGAGCAGTTCGTTTTGTACATCAACATCGCGTCATGGGGTTATGCAGGCTTTGGCATCTTGATTGTCAGCAATGGCATATTGAACGCCATCGACAGAGCCTCTTTCGCGCTCACCCAATCGGCTGCGCGCGTGTTCCTTGTGATGTTGCCCTTTGCATGGGTCCTCAATGCCAGCTGGGGCAGTTCTGCGGTGTATTCGGCTGAACTTGCGGCCAATATCTTTGGCGGCCTGACCGGCGCAGCGCTCGCCTATTGGCTGTTGGCCCGAAGAGCGCCCGACAAGGTCGCCAGCTCCGCCTAGAGCCGCCCGAAGCGAGGCCCAAAAACACGGGCGGCGCTCCCACCGGGCGGCAAGGTAGCCATTCATTAACCATCCCCGTTCATAAGCCATTGCGAAGAGCATTCTTCCTAACTGTGAGATCGGGGCACGCACCTTATGGACGACCTGCTGGCGGACTTCGTCGCAGAAACACGCGAGATGCTGGAAGCCAGCTCGGGCGAGATTGTCGCCTGGGAGGCCAATCCGGGTGATCGCGCACGCCTCGATACGATTTTCCGCTTTGTTCACACGATCAAAGGCAATTGCGGCTTTTTTGATTTTCCGCGCCTCGCCAAGCTCAGCCACGCCGCCGAAGACGCGCTGGCCGATTGCCGTGCCGGGCGGCGTCAGCCTGATAGCGAGCTTGTTACCGCCGTTCTGGCCGTCATCGACCGGATTGTGGTCATGGTCGATGCGATTGAGGCCGGTGAAAATTTTCCTTCCGGCGGCGATGACGAACTGATCGAAGCGCTCGCAATGAGCGAGGACCAAGAACCCGACGCCTTTTCGGGCAGCCATGCTGCAATAGCTCAGGAGCAGGCGGGAAGCGAACCGCCTGCCTTTTCGGCCACCGGGGAGACGGCCCCGGACACAAAGAAAACCGACACCGCCTCAATGCAGCGGTCAATTCGCCTCCCCGTTGATCTGCTTGATCGGGTGATGAGCGGCGTTTCCGACATGGTTCTGGCGCGCAACGACCTTGCCCATCGCCTGCGACAGGCAGGCACACAGCCGATGATCGATGGCCCGTTCGAGCGGCTGACCACGATCCTTTCCGATGTTCGCGATGCCATTACCCGCATGCGGATGCAGCGGATCGAAACCCTGTTCAGCGCCTTTCCGCGCCTTGTTCGCGATCTCTCCAACGATCTTGGCAAGCAGGTCATGATCGATATCGAAGGCGGAGATGTCGAGCTTGACCGCGAGATGATCGAAACAATCCGCGATCCGCTCACCCATATCATTCGCAATTCCATCGACCACGGCATTGAAAAGCCGTCCGAGCGCCTCTCCCTTGGCAAGCGCGAGATCGGATTTCTCTCTATCGCCGCGCGTCAGGCCGGCAATATGATCCTGATCGTGGTCAGCGATGACGGGCGCGGCCTGCGCGAAGACAATATCGCAGACAAAGCGGTCGAAACGGGCCTGATCACCGAAGCCGAGCGCAGCGAGATGAGCCGCGATGCCATTATGCAGCTTGTCTTTCATCCCGGATTTTCCACCGCCGAGACGGTCAGCAATATTTCCGGGCGCGGGGTCGGTCTCGACGTCGTGCGACAAAACCTCGAGCGTGTGGGCGGCGCGATTTCGGTCACATCGACCGAGGGTGTGGGAACGCAGTTCACACTGCAAATCCCTCTTACCTTAAGCATTATCGCAGGGCTCACGGTTGAAGCGAGCGGGCAACGCTTCGCCATCCCGCAAAGCTATATAGAGGAGATCATCCACTCGTCGTCAAAAGCGCTCGACTTCACACGGGTAGGCGAAACCGCGCTGGTGACGTTCCGCGGCAAGCGCGTGCCCTGCCTGCTTCTCAACGATGCATTGGGCCTGCCGCCGAGCCAAGTGGCCGAGAGCGAATTGACGATGGTGATGCTGCGCCTTGCCAACGGGGATTTGTTCGCCATTGGCGTCGATGCAATCCATTCCCACGGCGATATTGTGGTCAAACCGCTTGCGCCTGCGGTAATGAAGGCGGGCATTTATGCTGGGTCCACTCTGCTTGATGATGGCCAGCCGGTCCTTCTCCTCGATGTGACCAGCATCGCCACCCGGCACAATATCACCACCGATCTCAGAAGCCGGTTCCTGCAAAGCGAAGAGAAAACCGCCGAGGCAGTGCCGGGCCACATGGGCCGCGCAATGATCTTCAAAGACTTTGACGGTCGCCGCTGCGGTGTGCGCTTGGAGCTGGTCCAGCGGATCGAGACAATTGCAATGGAGGCTGTGGACCAAACGGCGAAGCAAACGCGCGCGATAGTCGAAGGGCAAATTCTGCCTCTCGTCGGCCTTCCCGAGGAAGCCCTCAAGCTTGAAAAACTGCGCCTGCTGCGACTGAATGATGGCGCTATGACGCTGCTTTATGCCGTGCGCGAGGTCGAGGAGGCAATCGAGCTCAAAGGCGACCTTAAACCGGTCAGCGATGAAGACATGATCGAGGCCGTCACTCTTGTTGGCGGCAAAACCATCAGCCTCATCGATGGACACAAACTCTTCGCCCGCTTTGGCGAGGCACCTGCAGCCACTTCAAGACCGCTGTGCCGCATCCCCGAAGGTGAATGGGCCCGTACCATCCTTGCGCCGCTGGTTTCATCGGCTGGGTATGACATCGTCTCGGACCCCGACACACACGAAGACGTCGCGATCTGGTTCGACGATCAGTATGAGGCGGCCGTTGCCCTTGATGCGCCCTTCCCGGCACCCGTCGTGCGGTTAAGCGATACGCCCGATGCAGGTGAAAATAGCGATACGGTTTACAAATATGACCGCGAAGGATTGGTCGAAGCGCTGCGCCAGGTTCGCCGCGCAGGAGGGGGATCGCAATGAATTCGCTCTTGGTCATGGCCCTGATCGCAGGGCGTCGCTGCGCATTCCCTGCGCCCGATGTGCAATCGGTGATCGAGATCGGGACCATCACTCCGATCCCGCACACGCCCGACTACATCACAGGCCTGACCGCCATGCGCAGTCAGGCTCTGACCGTTCTGGATTGCCGCACAGCCATCGGCTTTGACGCAGACAAATTTGAAACCGACCACCGCGCGATTGTCGCAAGCTATCGCGGGGATTCATACGCCCTTCGTGTGGACGCAATCGAGGATATCTGCAGCGCCGTGAGCGAACCTACCGATGTACGAGGCGGTTTTGGCGAACAATGGGCACAGGCGGCCAGAGGCCTGATCGAAACCCGCGCTGGTCCTGCACTTTTGCTCGACCTTGAAATGATAATCGACGGCCACGCGTCAATCGGGGCAGCCGCTTAATCCAATCCTTACCTTATCGACCTAGCGATGAGGGCTCTGATCTCGGGGACCACGAATGAAAACCTGCCTTGTCGTTGACAATTCAAAGGTAATCCGCAAAGTTTCAAGGCACATCCTTGAAACGCTTGGCTTTACAGTCGACGAGGCCGAGAACGGCCAGCTGGGTCTGGATGCCTGTGACAAGGCTATGCCCGATGTCATCCTGCTGGACTGGAACATGCCGGTCATGACGGGGATCGAGTTCATAACCCATCTGCGAAAGCGCGAAGGCGGCGATAAGCCCAAGGTTGTTTTCTGCACCACAGAGAATGATGTCGCGCACATTCGCGAAGCGATCAGCGCGGGCGCTGACGAATATGTGATGAAGCCGTTTGACCACGAAACGCTCCAGATCAAATTGCAACTTGTTGGCTTCCCGTGAACGCTCCGCCCCGCCCTCCCCAAGGGCAGGCGCGATTGCGACCCTCTTCGCAGCCACCTGCCAAATCACCGGCCAAGTCACCGGCCAAGTCACCGGCCAAATCTCCCGATAAAGCGGCCAAGGGCGCGCGGATCCGCGTGATGATCGTGGACAATTCGCTCACCGTGCGGACGATCTTTCGGCGCATGGTCGAAGGCGATCCCGCAATGGAAATCGCAGGAACCGCAAGCAGCGGCGAACGCGCGGTTGTCCAGATCAGGAAAGAACCGGCCGACGTCGTGCTGCTCGATCTGGAAATGCCCGGCATGGGCGGGCTTAAATCGCTGCCCGAAATCCTTGCAGCATGTCCGGGAACGCAGGTTCTCGTGGTGTCCTCGCTCACGCAGGATGGCGCAGAAGCGACCGTCAAAGCGCTTTCAAGCGGGGCCGCAGACACTTTGCAAAAACCGCGGCCCGGCGGCTTTAACGAGGATTATCGCAGCCAGCTTCTCGGCAAAATCCGTGCTCTGGGCGGCGACCCGTCCGATGCAGCCCCTTCGGATGGAGAAAACGGCGAGCCGCGCACGTCATCGCGCAGTGCCCCCCTGCTCAAACAGCCCGAGGTGATTGCGATTGGAGCCTCTACCGGAGGCATTCATGCGATCAACCTCTTGCTGCGACAGCTTTCCGCAGCGTGCTCCCTGCCGATTTTGATAACGCAGCACCTTCCCAGCAATTTCATCCCCGTTTTCGCGCGACAAATCGAAGTGGCCAGCGGGCGTCCCACAAAAATCGCGGAAGGCGGGACAGAAATACGTGAAGGCGAAATCGCTATTGCGACCGGCCATGGGCACATGTGTGTGCGCCGCATTGCAGATCGCCTGATTGTCCGCACCTCTGCCGCTCCAGCCGCCAGCGGATGCTTGCCATCGGTCGATCCCATGCTCGCCAGCCTTGCAGAGGCCTGCGATGGCCGTGTTCTTGCGATCATCCTTTCCGGAATGGGGCGGGATGGTCACGATGGCGCACAAAAGCTGGTCGATGCAGGAGGCACAGTCTGGGCGCAAAACGCAGACAGTTGTGCGGTTTGGGGAATGCCGGGCGCGGTCGCAAAGGCAGGCATCGCAAGCCACATCGACACCCCTGAAGGTCTTGGCCAGGCGATTATGGCAAAGTTTGCCAATACCAAGGTGCCCGCCGCCTGAGTGCGGCTGAAGATATATGGAAATCTCCCAGGCCTCTTTTCGGATAATCGCCGACCTTCTGACCCAGAGGACAGGGCAACAGCTGACAGACAACCGCAAATGGCGTCTGACCTCTGCGCTTTCGGGCGTATTTCGCCATCACGGCATCGCCAATATCGATCAACTGGTGTGCATGCTTGATGCAGCGTCCGGCCGGTCAGAGTATGAAAGGCTGGCCGAGGAAATCGTAGAGGCGCTGCTGAACAACGAAACCTATTTCTTCCGCGACAAGCCGACATTTGATCAAATTCCGCTGGAAATCCTGCCGGAATTGAAAAGGCGCCGGGCGCATACGCGGCGGTTGTCCATCTGGTGCGCGGGATGTTCGACCGGACAGGAAGTGCACAGCCTTGGAATGCTTTTTGAAGAGCAAAAGGGCCAATGGGCCGGATGGAACATCGAGATTCTCGGGACCGATATTTCTCGCAAAGCGATCGCTACGGCTCGGGAGGGTCATTACAGCCAGTTCGAAGTCCAGCGCGGGCTTGGTGTCGCGGCAATGCTAAGCCATTTCGACGAAGCTCCAGGTGGTTGGCGCTTGCGCGACAATGCCCGCCGCCTTTGCCGGTTTGAACGGCACAACATGCTGGATCAACCCCCGGGACGCAGCCGGTTTGACCTTGTGCTGTGCCGCAATGTCCTATTGTATTTCGACGCTCGAAAGCGTGCACTGGCCTGTCAAAGGCTGGCAGATGCTCTTGCAAGTGACGGTTTTCTGATGGTCGGCGCTGGTGAAACGGTATCGCCGCACTCCGATGCCTTCGTTCCTTCCAGTAACCGCGCCAGCTTTTTCGAACGAAGCGGCGCCATGCAACAGGCAGAATTCACCGCGCGAATCGCCTGAACAGGCGCGTCCGGTATATTGATCTTGAACCATCGCTGCGTAGTTTATCCCGGGACCGGATTTTACAGAAATTTAGCCATTACTCTTTAGCGTTCTGCGCAAGCGACGGACGATCGCTGTTCAATAAGGGAAGCAGAGTGCCAGGACCGAACAAACCTTTGCGTTTGACTCCAACAGGACTGGTGCTGTTCCCGCTCGCGACTGTCTCGTTGGTGGTTTCCGCGATTGCTCTGGTTGTCATCGCAAGCGAGCATCTGTCCCTCGCCAATCCAAGCCATCTGCTCATCGCTGGCGCGCTCATCTATGCTGCCACGATCTTCTTCGTCAGCCGCAGCAGCTATGCCAATGTGCGCGAACTGGAAGAATTGGCCCTCACCGATCACCTGACTAACCTGCCCAACCGCAGCTCGCTTCGTGATGATATCCGCGCTTTTGCACAAGGCGATGAAGAGTTCGCTTTGGCGATGCTCGACCTTGATGGATTCAAGCAGATCAACGACCGCTACGGCCACGCTGAAGGCGATGAACTGATCAAGCAGTGCGCTTCGCTTTTGCAGGAATTGGTCGGCGATGAGGCACGCTGTTACCGCCTTGGCGGTGACGAGTTTGCAGCTGTTGCGCAAGGCCCGCTCGCTGGCACTATTCTCGAAGGGTTGTGCCGCAAAATCCTTGACCGGTTAAAAACGCCTGTCCGCGTTGGCAACCGCGAATTGGCGATTGGCGCGAGCGTCGGCCTTGCCACCAGCACCGCTGAAATGCACCTCGATGCATCCGAGCTTATGCGGCGCGCGGATGTGGCCATGTATATGTCCAAGCGCGGCGGCAAAATGCGTTGCACATGGTTCAATTCAAGCTTCGATCAACGCCGCGAAATCGTTCGCAACCTCGAAGACGGATTGCGCCTGGGGCTTAAGAGAGGCGAGTTTGAGCTGGACTATCAGCCGCTGGTCGATGCCCAATCGGGCCGGATCGTCGCTGTTGAAGCGCTGCTTCGCTGGGTGCCTGCCGATGGCAAGAGGATCGGGCCAAACGTATTCATTCCGGTGGCCGAAGAATCGGGGATCATCAACCCGATCGGACTGTGGGTCCTGAAAGAAGCCATGACCAAAGCGCGCAGCTGGCCGGGGATCGCCCTGTCGGTCAACATATCTGCGGCGCAATTGCGCAACTCGGAATTTGCGATCAAGCTGGGCGAGATATTGGAAGAGACCGGCTATCCCCCCCACATGCTCGAGCTGGAGGTCACCGAGACCTATCTGGTGCTCGACCCGCATGTCGCCGAACGCACTCTGGATGTGATCCGCAAGTTCGGCGTAAAAATCTCGCTCGATGATTTTGGCACAGGCTACGCCTCGATCGGATTTCTGCGCCAGTTCCGTTTCGACAAGCTGAAACTGGATCGCAGCCTTGTCGTTCAGGCGTGCCAGGACGAGGGAAGCCGCGCCATGATGCTGTCCAGCATCGCCGTTGCCCGCGCGCTTGAAATGGGCGTGACCGCAGAAGGTGTCGAGACAGACGATCAGGCGGACATGGTTCGCCTGGCTGGCTGTGACCAGATCCAGGGCTGGCTGTATTACAAACCCATGCCCGCCCCGCAGGTCGACGCGCTGATCGAGCTTCAGTCGGGGCGCGATTTCGACCGCTGCGAAGCTGCCGTGACGGCCATGCCCCGAATGGCCGAGCCTACCCCTGTGAAACTACGGGCTGCGCGATAGGCCCTTAGCCGTAAGCCGTTTCAAACATCATCGCCAAATTCGGCGAGCAGTTCGAGATATTCCGCATCGCGAACCAGCAATGCGCGGCCCTCTCGCGCGATGATGCCCTGGCTTTCCCATTCTGAGAGCAGGCGGCTGACATTCTCGCGCGCTAACCCTGCAAAAGCGCCCAGATCATTCTGGCTCGGGTCGTAGATCAAATGCCCGTCATCGCGCGATTGATCGACCAGGCGCACAAGCGCACGGGCCAATCGCGGGCCCATGGAGAACGTCCGGTCGCTTTCGACCACAAGGTTCAATTGCCGCACCCGCCGGGAAAGCTCGCGCATCACGCCAACAACCGACGCAGGATTGGTCGAGACCGTTTCAAGGAACACGCTGGTCGGCAATAACAATGCCTCTGACGGGACAACCGCTGTTACCGATGCGGTTCGCGGGCCGCTGTCGAGGAGGGCGATTTCGCCCACCAGCTCATTGGGCGCGCAATAGTTGAGGATGATCTCGCGCCCGCCAGCGCTGACAAAGCTGATCTTCAATGCGCCGGACAGGAGATAGACGGCAAAGTCGCCATCCTCATCGCCCTGGTTGATGAGCACGTCGCCTTTCTTGAGCGTGCGGCGGGTCGATTTGGCGAGCAAACGCTCCAACTGCTCGGGCGATAGCGCGTGCAAAAGGCTATCGGAGGCAAGCGTATCAATGATCGTTTTGGCCGTATCCATATTCGCGCTTCCCTGCACCATATCCTGAAACCGCACTCTCAAGCGTTACCCCTGAGGGGCGGCTTTCGAAAGTTTCAAACACATTGGCGCAAAATTTGTGAGCTGAATAGTGATGGTCATCACAGACCCAAAGAACGACCCTGCCTAAATGACCCCCATGCTTACGACGTCACGCAAACGCCGTCACGCATAGCGGGGGGAGCATACGCGGGGGCAAAAGAAGGCGACCCGAGCGGAAGGGTGGTGCACCCTTCCGGCGCCTGGCCCACACTTCGGGGGGAAGTGTGGGCCTTACCCGCCATTTTCCTACTGCAAGAGCGCTTGCTAAGGCTTGAGGATGCTTGCTTGTCCTCGCCCGGCTTTAATCGCTTTTCCCGATCAAACCGCGCGTTTTCAATCGAACCGATTTCTTGCCCTGGACAGTGTGTCAAGTGTGTCAAAACTTGCGTTTAATCGCATGGATAGAAAGGGTTACGATTTCAGGGGAGGTGGCGCGCCCTGCAGGATTCGAACCTGCGGCCTCAGGATTAGAAATCCCGTGCTCTATCCAACTGAGCTAAGGGCGCGCATCGTGGGTGCCTATATCGCGCGCCATAGCGTGCTTTGCGTCAGTTTCAAATCGCGCTAACGGCTGAGCAATGGAAAAAGACCAAACCTCTCCGGATCAGGGCATTGATAGGGGCATCGATAGGGGCGCCGCCTTCGATACCGATCCAAATGACGGTATTCAGGCGACCAGCCGCGCACCGGTGACGTTCAAATACTATGACTTTGTGATGGCGGCCTTCGTCGCGATCCTGTTGCTGTCGAACATCATTGGCGCTGCGAAAACGACCTTTGTCGAAGTGCCGTTCTGGCCCGATGATCTTTGGCCTGCACCCGACGGCGTGTTCGTTTACGGCGCGGGGATCCTGTTCTTTCCATTGGGCTATGTGATCGGCGACGTCCTCACAGAGATTTACGGCTTTGCACGGGCCCGGCGGGTGATCTGGACCGGCTTTGCCGCCATGCTGTTCCTTGCCTTCATGAGCTATGTCGTGGTCGCCCTGCCCCCGTTTGATGACTGGCGTTGCGCGGCAAGCGGCTTTGACGGGCAAGGCCCGCTGACGGCTCGTGGCGGCAATGATGTGCCATTGGGGCAGATTTGTCAGGAAACCTATGTCTCCGTCTTTGGCAATGCATGGCGCATTGTGGCCG
Source organism: Erythrobacter sp. S227 (assembly GCF_057364925.1). NCBI lineage: Bacteria > Pseudomonadati > Pseudomonadota > Alphaproteobacteria > Sphingomonadales > Erythrobacteraceae > Erythrobacter > Erythrobacter sp. S227. The sequence goes on along the minus strand of NZ_CP200280.1, from coordinate 3,148,653 downwards.
CGTCCATCATCGCCTTTTGGGCGGGCGAATTCGTAAATTCCTATGTGATGGCCAAGATGAAGGTCTGGACCAAAGGCAAGGCGCTCTGGACCCGTACGATTGGCTCGACCGTTGTGGGTCAGGGTGTCGACAGCCTGATCTTCTACCCGCTTGCGTTCTACGGCATCTGGAGCACCGAATTGGTCATCACCGTCATGATCACCAATTGGCTGTTGAAGGTCTTTTGGGAGGCAGCTTTGACGCCGGTGACCTATTTCGTGGTGGGTAAGCTCAAGAAGGCAGAAGGGGTGGATCTGTTTGACACAGACACCGATTTCTCGCCCTTTTCGACGCGGAAAGCTTAGGAGACCTCGCCAATACGCAATTCGTCATCGCCCACGATTTCAACGGTCCAGTCAAGACCAAGGCGCCCGGCAAGGAGTTTGATGTCCTTTTCAGGGGTAAGGCCGAAAAGCGCAGCCTGACGTTCTGCAAGCCGCAAGGTAAGTTTGCCGTCCTCAACGCTAAGGCGGCTCTCTTGCAGGGACCGGCGCGAACCCGCGCCAAGCCTTCGGGCAAGGCGTGTCGCAAGGCCCCAGCAGATCGCCTCCTCAAGCGCTTCCTCGCTCGCCAAAGCAGTCACTTCGTCAGGAAGGTCAAGCGCATTACCATTGGCGGCAATGGCCGCTGCAAGCATCGCCCGCTCTTTGCCATCGACCGCGATCCAGCGCTTGTGCAGGGCCCAGTCAATCGCTTGCGGCAGCCGGATATTGGGCTCGATCTGCATAGAAGCAAGCGCCAGCATGGTCGCCGCCATGCGCAGCCTCTCGGTTCCATGAGGTTCGCTCTCGGGACCACGTGAAGGCGCTGCATCAACGGTCCAGCTAGCGATACGCGTTGCCAGAGTTGCGGGCGCACCGCGCTGGGCAGCGAAGACCGAGATACCTGCCAGAAGAGGATCGCGTGACTGTGTGTGCTCGGGCAGCGAATCAAAGAGCAATCCTTCGCGAATGCCCCAGGAGGAGAAGATGATCCGGCTGGGTTCAAACCGCGAAAGCATCGCCTCTGCCAGAACCGAGGCATCTGGCAGCTTCTCGGCGCGCATGGAGGAAATCCGGTCGCGCATCTTGAGGCTTTCAATCGTCTCGTTCGCGAGCGCCTTACCTAGCAAGCGCTTGGCTGCTTTGGGATCAAGTTCAAAGCCGTGGGGGTCGGAAAGCGGGTGACCTTGCTCCTGCATTGCATAAACCGCCATCGTGCGAAGCGTACCGCCAACAAGATAGAGCGGCTCGCCTTTGACAATATCAGGCGCGCCTTTCTTGAGAGCTTTTTCCAACCCCTTCCGCATGTCAGAACGCGTTTCGCCGCGGAGATCGGGAAGCCGCAAAGTGCCAAGCGGCAAGGACACCGGATCGCGTACACCCTTGTCGGTTATGCGCACCAGCTCGAGGCTCCCGCCTCCCAAATCGGCAACCGTCCCGCGCGCGCCGGGGAAAGCGCCGATGACGCCATTGGCGCTCAGGCACGCCTCTTCCTCGCCGGTGACAATCTTGGGATCGAACCCAAGCTTCTTAAGCTTGCTGATGAACTTGCTGCCATTGCTAGCCTCGCGCACAGCAGCAGTGGCGACCGTTTCGACGTTCTCGACTTTCAGGTCTTGAAGCAAAAGCGCAAATCGTTCGAGCCCGCGCATCGCAAGCTCGATCGCTTCGTCGGCCAGAACGCCCTTGCTCGCAATATCTCGCCCGAGTTTTGCGGAGACCTTTTCATTGAGAAGCACGGTGGGTGCTCGCATGGAGCCACCGTAGATCATCATGCGAACCGTATTGGACCCGATATCAATAATCGCGCGGCCAGGCGTGTTTCCCGAGAAAGTCCCCTCGCGATTCGCACGGCGCTTCGCCGAATTCATCCAGCGCGTCCCTTGCGCAAGGAGAGCTTGGGCACACCGCCCGCTTCCAATGCTCCGCCGCGACCTGACAAGGATGGGTTTGTCATAAAATATCTGTGGCAGTTAAAGGGCTTGCTGTCACCTTCGATAGGGTGCTCGACCCGTGCATAACTGCCGTCTGCATGAAGCCACCAACTCTGTTCGACATCGAGCATATTGGCGAGCAAGACCTGCTGAAGGATCTGATCGTGCACTGTGCGATTGAGTATCGGAATGAGTGCTTCGACACGGCGATCAAGGTTGCGCCCCATAAGGTCGGCAGATGCAATATACACCAAAGTTCCGGGGCTTGGCATCGGTTCACCATTGGCAAAGGCGTAGATGCGGCTGTGCTCGAGGAAGCGGCCGATAATCGACTTCACGCGAATGTTCTCGGAAAGATCAGGAACTCCAGGTCTAAGGCAGCAAATGCCCCTCACCACCAGTTCGACCGAAACCCCTGCATTGCTTGCGGCGTAGAGCCGGTCGATCATGCCGGAATCGGTAAGCTGGTTGCACTTGATCCAGATCGCTGCTGGTTTGCCGTCCAGCGCATTGGCTATCTCCGCATCGATCCGCTCATAAATCTTCTCGCGAAGATTAAGCGGCGCAATAGCGATGTGTTCAAGGTCGGTTGGTTCGACATAGCCGGTCACAAAATTCATCATCTTCGCCGCGTCCTGACCCAGTTTCGGATCGGCGGTAAAGAAGCTGAGATCGGTGTAAATCTTGGCTGTGACCGGGTGATAATTGCCAGTGCCAAAGTGGCAATAGGTACGAAAACCGCTTTCTTCGCGTCGCACCACCATCGCAATTTTCGCGTGGGTTTTCCAATCGGTGAAACCATAGATCACCTGAACCCCTGCGCGCTCCAGCTTGGCGGCCCATTTGAGGTTTTGTTCTTCGTCAAAACGGGCCTTCAACTCGACCACTGCGGTGACCGATTTCCCGTTTTCAGCCGCCTCGATAAGCGCATTGATAACGGCAGATTGAGAGCCCGCACGGTAAAGCGTCTGCTTGATCGCGACCACGTCAGGGTCGGCTGCGGCCTGCCGGATAAAGTCGACCACTACCTCGAAGCTTTCGTAGGGGTGGTGGACCACGATGTCCTTTTCGCGGATCGCAGAAAACACATCGCCATCATGTTCGCGAACACGTTCGGGATAGCGCGGGGAGTAAGCGTCAAATTTGAGGTCCGGGCGGTCTTCATCGACGATTTTTGCAAGGCCGTCGATGCCGATCATGCCGTCCGTTTTGATGACGGCGGCCTCGTGCACGCCCAATTGGTCGAGCAGGATCGCTTCGGCCTGCGGGTCGAAATCTTCTTCCAGTTCCAACTGGATCACTTGCCCGCGCCGGCGGCGCTGGATCGCGCTGCGGAAAGTGCGCACAAGGTCTTCGGCCTCTTCCTCGATCTCGATATCACTGTCGCGAAGGACCCGGAAAAGACCGTCGCCTTCAATCTTGAAACCGGGAAACAGCTTCGCCGCGTACCGCTGAATAAGGCTCGCGATAGAGATGTAGACCGCCTCGCCTGCCCCTGCGATATCGCCGGGCACCCGGACAAAGCGCGGCAAAGCTGTGGGGATCAGGATCATCTCGCTGATCTGTTCCTGATCGGCCTCGCGCGTGAGAGTGAACAGCAATCCCATCCCCTCATTATGAACGAAGGGGAACGGGTGCGCCGGATCAAGCGCCTGAGGGGTGATGACGGGCAAAATCTCATCGAGAAAGAATGCCTCGAGCCATGCGTGAGCCGCGGGCTCAACCCGTTTCTCATCGGCGATATGAATGCCTGTATCGGCCAGTGCTGCACGAAGATCGCGCCAGATATGCTGTTGGCGCGCAGTGATCGCGGCAAGCTTGTTTCGAATGGCCGTCAATTGCTGTGTCGGGGTGCGACCATCGATTGCGGGCTTTTCAATTCCCCGCTTTGCTTGCCCGACAAGGCCCGCCACGCGGATCATCATGAATTCGTCGAGATTGCTCCCGGAAATCGAAAGGAACTGCAAACGTTCGAGCAGCGGATAGCGCTCGTTGCAAGCCTCGGCCAACACGCGCTCGTTGAAGGCCAGCCAGGAAAGCTCGCGGTTGAAATAGTTCTCGCTGCCCGGCGCATTTACAACCTGCGGAACCGAGGGAGGAGAAGCTGCCGAGACAGATGCATGCGGCATGGTCGCGTTAATTGCTGCATCAAGGATATTCGGGCTGCTCATTGGGGTCCTGCCTGCTTTCTCTCAGCTACCCAGATGGCAATTGCGAGGCGATTTTCAAAGGAGAGATTTGCTATCCGCAATCGCAGTGATCCCGCGCTTGCCTGTACCATCGCGGCCAAGCTGGACGATCACGTCGATCACGCTTGCGGCATATTCGATCGTATCCTGCCGCGTCAGCCCGATCCCCGTTTGCATCACCATAAGCGACAATTGCTCAAGCGCGCCGCGCAAGGAATTGGCGTGGATGGTCGAAAAACTGCCCGGGTGGCCGGTGTTGATAGCGCGAAGGAAAGAGACACTTTCAGCGCCGCGAAGCTCGCCCAAGACGATGCGGTCCGGGCGCAGGCGCAGGGCGGCTTGAAGCAGTTCGTTGGGAGTGACCTTCGCCTCTCCCAGCTCACCCTTCACAGCGACAAGACCAACCGAATTCGCGCCGGGGAATTTAAGCTCAGGCGTATCCTCAACCATCACTACACGCTCTTCGCGCGGGATCTCTCCCATCATCGCGTTGAGGAAAGTGGTCTTGCCCGTGCTTGTCCCGCCCGAGATCAGGATCGTTCGGCGATTTTGAATGGCGGTGCGCAGGTAAGCGATAGGCTCCCGGCTGGCATCGGGCATGGCAACCTCTTGCTCGCCCATCAATGGCCCCGCGTCATAGGCATCAAGCGGCAGATCAAGCCTGCGGTGACGGCGGATGGCCATGACCCAGTGCTTGCGGCTTGCAGGAGGGCCGCAAAACTGAATACGCGCGCCATCTGGCAAGGTCGCCCCCAAAAGCGGGTGTTCGCGGTTGATCCCCTGATGGCTGACCCGCGCGACTTGTTCGGCGAGGCGTTGCACAAGGCGGTCGTCAATCTCGGGCGTGATGATCTTCTTCATGCCCGGATCACGTGCATCTTCGACCCAGACTTCGCCAGGCTTGTTGACCATGATCTCTGTTACGGTGTCTTGTTCGAGCCAGCGCCGGAACGGGGCAAGATAAGCATCAAGATAGACGCTGCGCTCGCCTGCAATCGGTGCGTCCGGTGCCTCCACCGGCCCTGTCTCAACCGGCCCTGTCTCTACCGGCCCAGCCTCCGGAGAGGTGTTGAGGGAGTGTATATCCGCGCTCATTGCGCAACCGTGCTAAAGTCCAGATCGCGCGCGGTGAAGACGCGGATCGGTTCACCCATGCGCACGCGGATTGTGGGGCTGATGGCGCCGTCTTGCTGTGCCGCGATGGAGGCAGCGCTTTGCCCTGCTCCGCCAAGCACAACCGAAGTCCCACCAGACGCAATTGCGCCAAGCCCACCGACGACTGAGAGCAGCATGGCTGAACCAAAGCGGCGGAAGAAGTGGTTGTTTACATCGCCCTCAAGCCCAGTGGTCCCGTCAAAGGCGACCGCCGGCGAGGCGATATTGACCGATGCGCCGTCGGGGCGAATGAGCCTTGTCCAGATGACATAGGCGCGTTTTTGCCCTTGCTGTACGCCCGATTGATATTGACCGATAAGGCGCGAGGAACGCGGGACGAGCACCTTTGTGCCATCAAAACTGCGCACGTCCTGGCTAACAACAGCGCGGACATATCCTGGCACATCGGTGTTGATCGCGGTCTCCAGGATCGCGGGGATCATCGTCCCTTCCGTGACCGTGGTGGACGGATTGGTCATTGCCCGTGCCTGAGCAGGTGCGCCCCCCACCCCTCCGATACGGCTGGCGAACGCAGCGGCTGAACCGCCTGAGCCATTTTCATTGACCGCGCTGCCCGCAGCTGGCGCGGCGACTGCTTCGGTTGCATTGGCGGCCTGACGCGCAGCGGCGCTGGCATCAAAGACAAGCGAGGGCGTCGCATAAGGATTGACCGCCGGGCCTGTCGCAGGACGGTTCGCAAGGACGGGAGATGGTGCGGGATCAACCGGAGCCACAACTGGCGCAACCGGCGCTGCCACTTCCACTGGCCCTGCGGGAGGGACGGTGGCGGGCACTGGTGCGGGAGCGGCGGTTCCGACTGTCTCGGGTTCCGGCAATTGCGCGGCGTTCATTGCCCAAAATGTGGTCGCCCCCAAAAGACCGACGATGGCAACACCGGCCGCCAATCCCAGCCCTTCGGTTTTGGTCTTGCGCTGCGCCACGGGCGAAAACCCGTTGCGACTCGCAAGGTCGATGACCTCGGCGCTCGTCTCTTCACGCGGGTCCGTATCGACAGGCCCTTTGCCGCCGGATTTGGATGGAAGTCGCATAGCAAGTCGCATTATGTCATCTCCCTCTTACGAACCGCGCGGGCCGTTTGTGTCGGCGCTCGCGCTTCGTTTTGAAGTGGGGCCAAGATTGGTGAGTGTTGCCGTCTCTTTGCCTGATCGCAGGATGATCTGAGGCGGGACGGTATCGACCACCACAGTCTCCCCGCGAACGGTGAAATTGACAGGCCCTTCGTCGCCTTCTTCATTGGTGGTGAGGATCGCCGGAATGGCGGTGCCTGCGGGCCATGTCAGGAACAAAGCCTCCCCATCATCATAGGCACGCGCGGGGAACAGGCCACGCTCTCCGGCGGGGGCCCATTCGAAATTCAATCGCGCGGGGTCCACCACCGCATATGGATCACGCGCTGCGGCAAGCTCCACGTCATTGGCCGCTTCTCTCTCTGCTTGGGCAGCGGCAGCAATCGCGGCCTCTTCAGCCGCGCGCTCAAGCTCTGGATAGCGGAATTGCAGCACGTAAAGCGGCGCATTGCGAGGGGACGCCACAAGGTCGAACAGATAGGTCCGGCGGTTTGTCACAACAGTCATATTGGTGCGCGCCGATGTCGCCAGCGGCTTTACGAACAATAGGGTCTGCGCCTGATTGGGTTGCACCTGCCACGCGCTGCTGTCACCAATTGCAACGTTCTGGATCGCTTCATCGGGGGCAAATTTGATCGTCGTTTGTACCTTTACGCGGCCGTTGATCGTGTAAACCTGCGCCTCGTCAAAAACTTGCGTCACAAGGCGCGGATCGGCAGGTGCGCCAGGGGCTGGATCTTGCGCATATGCAGGCGCAGCAAGCGCCAGCGATCCTGCGAAAAGAAAAAGCCCAAATGGCTTTGCCCGAGCTCCTAACGGGTTCATTGAGAAGTCTCCGAATTTTTCCGCGCGGGCGTAGAAGAGGCCGAGCGGAAACGGTTGCCAATCCCCCTTGTACGCGAAGCAGCAGCGGAAGTGGGTGCGCTCTGAGCATTGCCAGAGCTGGTCGCGTAAACCTTGGTCTCACGCACCGTGGTAGAGCCGGATTGGCCGCCACCATCATTGGCGGCAACAGTGTTCGCCATGGCCACATTGATCCGGCGCTGAGGATTGGTCATGGTCGCCGCAGGTGTCGCCTGAACCGCCCGGTCGAGCGATGCCGCGAGCGGTGCCACAGGAGCGGTGCGGTAAGCATCGGCATTGGGCGTTGTCACCACATCGGGCGATGCAAAGCCAAAGACCTGCCACCCGCTCACCATCTTTGAACCCACATAAAGCACCATCAGCATGAGCATGCAGTGGACAAAGCCCACGAGGAAAAACGCCATCGCGGCTTGCTGGTCAATCTGGCCCGGGGTGGAAACAAGAGCGGAGAGGATGGGCACTGCCATTTCCAGCATCAGCGATCCCCCCACCACTGCGAACAAAGGTGCGAGCGCGAGCATCACCATGCCTTTGAGCCAGCCCACAAACAGGCCTCTTGTCCCGTTGAAGAGGGCAAGCACTACGAAAATCGGCCCCACCGCGAGGAGCAGCGCCAAGCCGATGCGCGCCGTCACCAACAGGCCGACAGTGCCGATCAGAAGCAACATCGCCCCGATCCACATCATGCCGGGCGGCGAAAATGCGCTGATATCCTCAATCCCCGTGCTCGCCTCTTGGATTGCAAGGAACACAATATCGAGCTTCATCGCGAAGGTGGCGGTTGCGGACCCTTCGCTATCGGTCAGCACGCCGGCGAGATAGTCGGGCGTCGCGACAAACAGATTGTAGAAGACGGTCGAGAACGCGGCAAAACTGGTCGCAAAGGTCAGGACAAGCCCGATAGTGACCATCCTCGGGATCATCGCCCGGATCGACAGGTTCGACCGGCCAAGCAGCAGGGAGATGCCGAAAAATGCCACATAAAGCGTCAGCACCACCATCAAAGCGACGCCCAGCTGGCCATCTGTGCCAAACAGGCGGTTGAACGCCTGCTCGCTGACCTCGCTTGCGATGCAGTCAACCGCCGTCAATGCTCCGGCAACGCCCGAGCCCATTTCCTCGGCGACAAGATCGCAAGCGGTCGTCATTCGGCCGCCTGCCAGACGGGCGAACCGTCTTCGTTTACTTGCGCGTTGCCATCGGGCCAAGCTTGATTGGTGAGCGCGGGATACCATTCGCTGGGACTGTCCCCAACGGCTGCACGCAGCAGGTCGAGCCTGCGCACCGCTGCCTCGCGTCCTGACAGGATGGTGAGAACTTCGGGTGCTCCCGACAAATCCAACCGCACCACAACGCTCGCATCAGGTTGGCGCACCAAGAAACAGCGCGAATGAGCGGGAAGCGAGCGGATGAGCGCCAGCTCATGTTCTGTCAGGCCAAATCCGTCGCAATAATCCTCAGGCCGTGCGCGGCTGTTGGGCATGAAGATCATGGTCGCGGTCTGTTCGACCAGAGCAGTTGAAATGCGGCTTTCGAGCGCGTCTTTTGCAGACTGCGTTGCAAACCCGACCAAAGCGTTGCGTTTCCGCAGCGTCTTTAACCAATCGCGAATGCGCGCAGCAAACACCTCATCGTCCAGCGCCTTCCACCCCTCGTCGATCAGGATCATGGTGGGTTCACCATCAAGCCGCTCATCAATGCGGTGGAAGAGGTACATCATCGTCGGCGTGCGCAGACGCGGGTTCTCGAGCAGCTGCGTCATGTCAAAGCCGAGGACACGGTTGTCGAGATCAAGTGCATCGACTTCATTGTCGAACAGCCAGGCGTGTTCGCCGCCATCTCCGCTGGTGGAACCGATCCATGCGCTCAACCGGTCAGCAAGATCGCCCGGCTGCGGACGGCGTGCGCCCGCAAGCAATTCCTTGAAATGCCGCAAACGGCGAAGAGAAGGATCGTTGGCATAGGTCGCATCGACCGCCGCGCTGATCGTGGCAAATTCCTCTGGCCCGTCTGCCTCAAGCAGCACGCCAAGCCAATCGCGAAGGAACGCTTTGTTCGCAGGGGTATCGGGCAGGGCGAGCGGGTTAAAGCCGGTTGGCTCGCCCGGATTGATCCGGTCATACCGCCCCCCAATGCCGCGGATAAAAAGCTCTGCGCCCCGGTCCTTATCGAACAGGATCGTGCGCGGTTTGAACTTTTGCGCTTGAGCCGCCAGGAAGTTCATCACCACAGTCTTACCCGAGCCCGACGGCCCGATTACCGAGAAATTGCCGAGATCGCCATTGTGAAAGTTGAAGAAGAACGGTGTGGCGCTCGTAGTCTCGAGCAGCGTTACCGCATCGCCCCAATGGTTGCCGCTGGCCTGTCCCAAGGCAAAGCCGTGGAAGCTGCCAAAGCTCGCCATATTGGCCGACGAAATCAGCGCGCGGCGAACGACGTAATCCTCATTGCCGGGGAATTGCGCCCAGAAAGAGGGCTCCAGATTGGTGTCTTCGCGAACGGCAATCGCGCCCGTATCTGCCAATGCCGCCGCAGCAGAGGCACAAGCATCATCGAGCCGGTCGAGCGAGCGCTCGCGCACAAGCACCGTCAGATGGTGATCGCCAAAGCCCACCGCCCCATTGCCCAGAGCATCGCGCGCCGCCATCATATCGGCCCGTTCAGCCGCTGCCTCTTCGTCAACCGAACGTGACCGGCGCAGCGCAAGATCAATGCGTTCACGCGCTGTGGTGCGTTCATTGGGCGCGTAACTCTCGGTCACGATCATCTCGAACGGCAGGCGCAAGAGAGGATCGAGCAGTCCAGGAGAGGTCGCCTCGGGATACTCCTTAAGGCCAAGGATCGCAGCAAAATCGGGTTGGCCCGATCCTTTTAACTCCATCGCATCGAGGCCAAAGCTCGCCCTGCGATAGGGGATCATATGGCCGATGTCGGTATCATCCGAAGGCCGCCGGACAGGGCGCATCTCGCCGTTGTAGAGCGCGGAAAGCAGCTCCAGCATCTCCGAATTCGTGCCGCCAGCGGGTGAATTGTATTCGCCAAGCACACTCGCCCCATAGGCCGAGAGCGCGGCTGTCAAGCCAGTCACCGCCGCTTTGAGGCTGCGAATGTCTTTGGGATCGGCCTCGAGCTCTTCGGCCGTGGTGCGCGAGAAGAATTTGGAAATCCGTTCCGGCAGGCCCGTTTTCCCGCGCGCAGGGCGACGGATAAGGGTCACAAACTGGTCATTGATAAACAGCGAGCCACCCGCAAGCCGCTCTTTCCAGCGCGCATCGATATGGCGGGAAAGGGCATCTGGAAACTCGGCATCAAGCTCGACCTCGACCCGCCGACGGATCACGTGGTGATAGAGCACAAAGCGCGCATCGAGGGTCGAGCGCAGCACAACTTCGCGTGTTGCGGCATGCGAATTGAGCGCGTCGGAATCCTCTGTTTCGAACAGGAGTCCGGGCACCTGGATCACGCTCATTACGGACCCATCGCGCAAAAGGACGGTGCTTTCGTCGACCAACCGCTCATACGGCAGGCGATCGCCAACAAGCGCTTCCTTAGCGCTCCAGCTTGCAGGTCCGATCCATTTCACCATACGTACAGGCCCTCCTTAAAAGGCCTCAATTCAGTCAATTCTTCAAGGCGCGTAGCTGTTGCAGCTCCACCGCCGGAAATTGGGTACGCGCGGGCATTTCGATACTTTGGTGATCCAAAGGTCGAAAATGCGCGGCTCGCGAAGCGACGCAAAATAGCCGATCACATGCATGGTAATCGGCACCAGTAAGAACAGCAGGATCATCCAGACGCTGCTCATCAAATCGGCCAGAATAAGAAACGCGATTGTCGTCACCATCATATTGATGATGAAGAAATTCATCGTCACGCCGGCAAACATCTGCGGACGGGTTAGCGTGCGGTGCACAGGATGACGGATGAGATTGCTCAACAGCCTAGACCCCCGCACCGCCAGCGATGGTCGCCACCAAACGCGGCGCCCCAAAGATGATGAACACGCCGATGATTACAGTTGCACCATACCGCCAGTTCATGCGGCCCGTCAGCATCATAAAGCCAACGCCTGCCACGGCCATAACCGCAACCGCTGTTGCGATTGGCCCGAGCAGAATACTCTGCATCCAGAGAAGCGCCGATGTGATGGGATCGCCGCCCTGACCGGTGGCTTGCTGGGCGAAGGCCGCGCTTGGCGTCAGGAAGAGCGCCAGAAAAGCCATCAAACGAACAGGCAATTGGAAAAGCGAAGTCATTCTGTTTCTCATATCCCTTTAGTCACATTGACGGCGCGAACCGTCATTTCCCGTGCCTGTCACCTTTGCAATTGTGCCGCCAATGGCACTGCTACAGCCTGAACAGGCACCCTTGAATGATTGGCGAGACGCCCCAGAATGGCGGCAACGTATTGCTTTGTCTCGCGAATGTTTGGAATGCCGTCCGCACGCTCTACCCGGCCCGGACCGGCGTTGTAGGCAGCAAGTGCCTTCTCCAGATCTCCGTCAAACCGGTCCAGTTGCTCGCGCAAATAACGCGCGCCGCCTTCCAGGTTTTGCATGGGGTCATCGGGATCCACTCCAAGATAACGCGCCGTCCCTGGCATCAATTGAGCAAGGCCGCGCGCGCCGGCAGGCGACACCGCCCCCTCGCGCCAACGGCTTTCCTGCCAGACGACCGCCTCAAGAAGCGCGGGACTTAAGTCAAAACGCTGTGCAAGCTCGGCAATCTTGGCGGCATATTGCGGCGGAATTCCCGCGGCATGCGCCTGTGTATCGGCAACGATGTGGTCCGGTACGACCACGCCGCTTTCCTGTGGAACGACCGAATTGTCAGGCCGAACCGCCACTTTAGGCGGCCCGCCAGCCACCCAGCGCGCACCATCAGGGGTGATCTCCAAAACGTCAGCATAAGCCGGGCTTGCAAGCGAAGTGCCCGCAAACAGAGCCAACCCAATGGCGGTCAAATTCAATCTCGCACCCACGAGAATCATTACGAGCCCTCCAGATCTGTCCCATGTCTAGCTTAAATGACAAGCAGGTGACAGTCTGCGCTTAATCGCGGCATCGCAGCACTGCCCGAAGGCAGCGGGTCACCCCCCTTTTACAGTCACCTGATCCATCGGAGCCATGGGCATCGCAAGCCCTGTCGGCCATTTGGGACGATAGGGGTTTTCAAGACTGGCAATCTCTTGCGCGGTCAACTCGATGTCGAGGGCCGCGACGGCATCGTCGATGTGATGCGGCTTGCTCGCCCCGATGATGGGTGCAGCGACGCCTTTGGTGAAGTGCCATGCAAGGCCAAGGCTGGCCATCTTTGCGCCCCTTGCCTCAGCCATTTGCGCAAGCGCATTGATGATCGCAGCATCGGCCTCATCGTCTTCGCTGTAGAGCGCCTTGCCAACCCCGTCGGTTTCGCTGCGCACCGTGGTTTCACCAAGCGGGCGAGCGAGGCGTCCGCGTGCAAGCGGGCTCCACGGAATGACACCGACGCCCTGATCTGCGCACAGCGGGAGCATCTCGCGCTCTTCCTCGCGATAGAGGAGATTGAGTTGGTTCTGCATGGCGATAAACCGCGTCCAACCATGGCTGCGGGCGGTTTCCTGCGCCTTGGCAAACTGCCAGGCGTACATGGACGAGGCACCGATATAGCGCGCCTTGCCCGCCTTCACGATATCGTGCAGCGCCTCCATCGTTTCCTCGATCGGAGTGGTGTCATCCCAGCGGTGGATCTGGAACAGATCGACATAATCCATGCCAAGGCGTGTCAGGCTGTCGTCAATCGCCTGAAGCAATGCCTTGCGTGAAAGGAGGCCGGTATTGGGCGCGCGCCGCCAGGGGATATAGGCTTTGGTCGCCACCACGATCTCGTCGCGGCTTCCCATCTCTTTGAGCAGCTTGCCGGTGATCTCTTCCGAAGTGCCGCCCGCATAGCCATTGGCGGTGTCGAAGAAGTTGATCCCTGCCTCCAATGCTTGCCGAAAGAAGGGGCGGCTCTCAGCCTCATCGAGCAACCAATCGCCGTGCCATCCGGCCGATTTGTCGCCATAGGTCATGCAGCCCAAACACAGGCGCGAGATGCGCAATCCTGAATTTCCAAGATTGGTGAATTTCATCAAATCGCTCCTACAAAACGCGGTTTATTCGCGCAGATTTTGACACACTTGACACACTGTTCAGGGGTAAAAAACTCGCGACCCCATATTTGACTTTAAAAAATTGATATCATTCGATTTATTGGAGAGCCTCTGCAAAATCGATCCTTCTGTTTTTGGTCCAAAATGTAGGAACGTTTTTAGCAGTTCACCCCGCATGTAGGAAAGCAGGCGTTTCCACCTCCCACAGCGCACCTATTGAAGCGTCAGTCCGCCATCCACGGTGAGCGTTTGGCCGGTCATATAAGCCGCCAAGGGAGAGGCGAGGAACATTGCTGCACCCGCCATATCTTCCGGTGTGCCCAGCCTTCGCAACGGTATCCTTTGCAGCGCCCCTTCGAGGCGTTCGGGATGCTCGGTCGTGACCGCTGTAATCTTTGTCGGCACCAATCCCGGCGCAATGCCGTTCACGCGGATACCGTCCCTTGCCCACGCCGCGCCAAGCGTCTTCACAAGGCTCACCGCGCCCGCTTTGGAAGCGGAATAGGCAGGGTTGCCGATATTTGCCTTGAAGCCCGCCACCGAGGACACAACCGTCATCGTGCCGCCCAACTCGGCAAGCTTGTCGTGAAAAGCGCGCGCCACATCCATTACCGAATTGAGGTTCACGTCGATCACCGCGTCCCAGCCCTCACGCTCGAACTCGCCGCGTGAATAACGCACCGTGCCCTGGCTTTGGATGAGCACATCCACCCTGCCGAGCGTCTCCACCAGCGCGCCGACGGCATCGCGGTCACTAACGTTCAATTGGGCATAGGATAGCCCGCGAAAATCACTGTCTTCAGCCTCCAGATAATCGCCACTATCTGGCCGAGTACCCGTCACGAGAACGTCGGCTCCGGCGCGGCGGAACTCATGCGCCATGCCATTACCGATGCCGCTTGACCCGCCAATGATGACGACGCGCTTTCCGGTGAAGTCCAATGGATTGGTCATGTATTCTCTCCCGCAATCACAGTCCCTTCGCCGACGATCCGGCCCTCCCAGAGATAGAATTTCCCCGCCTCGCTGATGGTATCCGCTCCTTGCTTGGAAAGGAATGCGAAGCCTACCCTTCGCCTGGTTCCAGGCTCAAAGGGAGCGCCGCTCAGCCGAATTCGGGCGTCCCATCCACCCATACTTGTGTCTGTCGATGTAAGCAGCGAACAGCCGTAATCGCAAAGCACAGCCTGCGTCTTCCCCCCCTCATTAGTTGGGTATAGCCAAACATCAACGAGGAGCTCCGAAGTCACGGATCAAATCTCGCGGCTGACCACTTCTTTCATGATCTCGCTCGTGCCGCCATAGATGCGCTGGACGCGGGCGTCGCGCCACAGGCGGGCGATGGGATATTCGTTCATATAGCCAGCACCGCCGTGCAGTTGCAGGCAGGCGTCGACCATCTCCCATTGCATTTCAGTGTGCCAAAGCTTCGCCGCGGACGCCTCGCCCGTGGTGAGCTCGCCTTTGAGGTGCCGCGCAATCGCCCAGTCGAGGTGTGCCCAGCCCACTTGCAGCTTGGCGGCGAGATCGGCGAGGGTGAATTTAGTGTTTTGGAATTGGAAGACGGTGGAGCCAAAAGCCTTGCGTTCTTTGGTAAACTTCACCGCTTCGTCAAACGCACGCTGAGCGCCGCCCATGGCCGAAACGGCGATGGAGAGACGCTCTTGCGGGAGCTCTTCCATCAGGTGGATGAAGCCCCGGTTTTCGCCGCCCAGAATGTTGGTCTTGGGCACGCGCACGTCCTCGAAGAACAGCTCGGAGGTGTCAGCGGCATGCTGTCCGATCTTGTCGAGATTGCGCCCGCGCGCAAAGCCTGGAGTGTCGGCATCGACGAGGATCAGCGATGTGCCTTTCGCGCCCGCTGTCGGATCAGTTTTGGCCACAACAATAATCACATCAGCGTTTTGCCCATTGGTGATGTAGGTTTTGGAGCCATTGATCACGAGGTGATTGCCATCCTCGACCGCCGTGGTGCGAATGCCCTGAAGATCGGAGCCTGCGCCCGGCTCGGTCATCGCAATCGCAGTGATGATATCGCCCGAGATCATGCCGGGCAGATATTTGGCTTTCTGCTCGTCGCTTCCCAGCCGTTCAAAATAATTGACGGTGATGTCGTTCTGAAGCGTAAAGCCGGCCGAGGAACCGATGTAGGCGAGTTCTTCATCAAGCACGCAGTTAAAGCCGAAATCGAGACCAAGTCCGCCGTTTTCCTCGGCCACGGTCATGCACAGCATGCCCGCCTCGCCCAAGGCTTTCCACGCCTCGCGCGGGACGATGCCCTCTTCCTCGTGTTTGTCGAGGTTGGGAACCATGTGCTCTGCAAAGACCTTGCGAACGGTGTCGCGGAACGCTTCGTGGTCGTCGTTATAGGCGGAGCGGTGCGCTGTTTCGATCATGGGGTTATGTCTCTCTCGGTTTGTTTCAAGTTGCGAGGAGCAACTGACCCAAGAGAGGCGTCCAAGTAAAGCGCGATTTTGACAGGGTGGCGAGAATTCGGGCTAGATAGCGCGATTGAATCCTTTGCGATCAAGGCGCCGAGACGACAAGCGTTGCCTTTAGGTGATTGCATGATAGCTTCGGGAATCATGGAAGACATCAAAGCAGTCGTCGAGTTCATCGGGGGTCCAGCGGCCCTTGGCATTTTGGCAGCCGTCTATTTCGGCAGCGTCATCGCGGAGCGTATCTGGGCGATCCGGGGAAATCCGGACTACAACAACAAAGATGCTCTGTGTTCGATCGGGCTCAACCTTTTGTCGAGCGTGATCAATCTTATCATCGGGTTTCTGATCCCGCTTGCGATCTATGTTCTGGTGTATGAAAATTTCCGGCTGTTTGACGGATTGCCGATTGTGCTTGCGATCGTCATCGCGTTCGTTGTGCACGATCTTTCATATTATTGGGAGCACAGGCTTGCGCACCGCGTAGGCCTTTTGTGGGCGTTTCATGCGATCCACCATTCCTCCAATGAATTCAATCACTCAACTGCGGCGAGGGGCTTTTTCCTCGATGGACTGCCAAGGCCCGTTTTTGACAGTGTGGCCGCCCTTTGCGGGGTGCCGCCGATTGTTTTCATCGCAGTGAGCGTCGTCAAAAACGCTTTCGGCATCTGGAACCACGCAAGCTATGTCGGGCGGCTGGGCTGGCTCGATCGCTGGTTTGCCACCCCGATGATCCACAAGGTCCACCACGCGAACCAGCCGCAATATATCGACAAGAATTACGCGCAGGTTCTGATTATCTGGGACCGGTTGTTCGGCAGCTACGCCGCGGTCGAGGAGGACCCCAACCCTGGTCTGGTCAAGCCGACATATGACTACAACCCGCTCACCGCGCAGTTCGTGGGTCTTATCCAGCTGAAAGAGCGGATGGATACAGCGGACAGATTGCGCGACAAGCTTGCCTATCTCTGGCGGCCACCGGAGTGGTCGCACGACGGGGTGTGCCGCTCGGACTGTCCGAAATATGCAGACGCCGCGCCCGTCTAAGCGCTTCTGGCCTTAGCCTACGAACGCACGTTCGATCACGAACGAACCCGGCTTGTTGTTCGCGCCCTCTTCAAAGCCGCGCTCTTCAAGGTCGGCGGCGTGATCTTTGATCATCGCCATTGAACCACACAGCATGACGCGGTCGGTTTCCGGATCGAAGCGTTGCGGGCCTTTGCTTTGCTCAAACAGGCGACCATCTTCGATCAATGTCTGGATACGGCCCTGTGTGCGGAAATCTTCGCGGGTTACGGTGGGGACATAGATCATACGCTCGCGCTGATCATCTTCGAGCAGCGGATCGCCTTCAAGTTTGCTTTCGAGAAGCTCGCGGTAGGCAAGATCGACCACGCGGCGCACCGAGTGCACGACGATGACTTCCTCGTACATCTCATAGACGTCCGGATCGCGAACGAGGCTCATAAATGGCGCAAGGCCGGTGCCGGTTGAGAGCATAAACAGACGTTTGCCGGGCAAAAGCGCGTCAGTCACAAGCGTGCCGGTCGGTTTCTTGCCAAGATAGACGGGATCGCCGACCTTGATGTGCTGAAGCCGCGAGGTGAGCGGGCCGTCCTGTACGATGATCGAGAGAAATTCCAATTCTTCATCATAGGATGGCGAGGCAACCGAATAGGCGCGAAGGAGCGGCTTACCATCTTCCTTGGGAAGACCGATCATCACAAACTCGCCCGAGCGGAAGCGGAACGATGCCGGCCGCGTCATGCGCAGCGTGAACAGCTCCTCGTTCCACTGATGAACGTGAGTGATCGTCTCAACCGAAACAGCGCCGCTTTCGGTAAAAGCGTCTCGGGAAGGGATCGGAGAAGTGACTGCTGTATCGGTCAAAATCGGCCTCGAAATCTGGTCTGACGCGGGAGAGTCGCGCCCTTATGCGCAGCGCAAATGGCCTTTTTGTGGGCCCGCTTCAAGTTAGATTAGCGATTGGGGGCAAAAGTGCGACTTCGCCATTCGCCCCCCAATCACATCATTTAGTTCCAGCCAGCGCGGTCAAAAATCTGCACCGCTTCTGTCTGGCCAGAGCCGATTTTGGCCGCATTCAAAGTGTCAGCGCGGAAAGTGCCCATCTCTTCCAAAGCGGAATTGCCCTTCATGCCGGTAACAGCCGGATATTCATTATTGCCGTCTGCAAAATACCGCTGCGCGCTCTCGCTGGTAAGGTATTCGAGGAAGGCAATCGCGTTTTCGCGGTTAGGTGCGTTGACCGTGACGCCAGCGCCGCTGACATTGACGTGCGCGCCGCGGTCACCCTCGCCTTGGTTGGGGAAAATAACGCCGAGCTTATCGAATACCGCCCGCTCTTCGCCTTCGCCGCCTGCAAACCGGCCAAGGTAGTATGAGTTCACAACACCAATGCGGCACTCGCCAGCGGCAACGCTTTCAATCTGCGCTGTGTCATTGCCCTCTGGCGGGCGCGCGAAGTTTGCGACAACGCCCTTCGCCCAAGCTTCCGCAGCCTCAGCGCCGTCATTGGCGATGATGCTGGAGAGGAGCGAGATGTTGTAGATATTGGAGGACGAGCGGATGCAAATGTCGCCTTTCCATTGCGGGTCAGCGAGGTCCGCATAGGTGTCGAGGCCTTCTGGAACGCCTGCGTCTTTGTTGTAGATGGTTACGCGCGCACGGGTGGACAGGCCAAACCACAGGCCATCGGGATGGCGCAGGTATTCGGGCAGGCGCTCGTTCAAAACATCGGATTGAACGGGAGAGAATATCCCTGCCTCTTCCGCGCGCCAAAGGCGACCTGCATCCACGGTGATCAAAAGGTCAGCGGGTGAAAACTCGCCCTCGCTCTGGATCCTTTCGATCAGGGCATCCGCGTCCGCCTCGATCCGGTTGACAGTGATGCCGGTTTGCTCGGTGAAATCCTCGTAAAGTGCAAGGTCTGTGTCATAATGGCGCGAGGAATAGATATTCACCTCGCCGCTCTGACCAGCCGTATCGCCCACTTCGCTGTCAGAACAGGCGGTGACAGCCAGCGTTGCCGCGAGCCCGAGAATCACTTTTTTCATGTTGGATAGCCTTCCATCGTATTTGCGAATGACTTGCAATAGTAACTTTCCCAATGCAAGCTTTATCTGCGTAAAAATGCCCTGACGCTGCCTTTCTTGGGGATCACACGGTAACGTGCACCTTCTTCGACAGCAGCGGTTGATTGCACCGTAATCTCTTCACCTTGCGGCGTTTGCAGGAGCAAGCGGCTGGCAACGCCCAAGGGGTGAACATCGACCACTTCCAACCCCGCCTCATCCGCTTCGCAGCCAAGCGTTTCGGCATGGACAAGCAGGTCAAACTCGCCCCCATCGGGCAGATCGCCTGCGATGCAAGAGAGCGGCCATGCGCCCATTGATGTGTTCAAAACATCGCCTTCGCGCGTGCCGGAGACAATCTGAGCCCCGCCGAATATTGCACCGACAGAGGCGCTTGCGGGGCGATCATGCAAATCTTCCGGCGTGCCGAACTGAATGATCCGCCCGCCTTCCATTACCGCGATGTGATCTGCAATATCGAGTGCTTCTTCCGGATCATGCGTCACCAAAATCGTGGTGGTCCCCGCCTCGCGCAAAAGCCTCCTGCAATCGCGGCGAAGACGGCGACGAAGGACAATATCGACGCTGGCAAAGGGTTCATCCATCAACAGCACTTGCGGTTCTGGCGCCATGGCGCGGGCAAGGCTGGCGCGTTGTTGCTGACCGCCGGAAAGCTCGTGGGGAAAGCGCTCGCCCAATCCGGCAAGACCCACGCGTTCAAGCCATCGTTCGATCACTGCAGCTCTCCCGCCCCCTGGCAGTCCAAAAGCTATATTCTTAGCAATGGTCATATGCGGGAAGAGCGCGCCGTCCTGAAACACAAGGCCCACGGGCCGCGCTTCGGGCGGCGGGTTCACGCCCGGGGCCGCCATCTCGTCCTCACCCACAAAGATACTGCCCGCTTGCACAGGGAGAAGGCCCGCTGCCAAATTCAACAAGGTTGACTTGCCCGAGCCTGACGAGCCAAGCAGACAGGTGATTTTTCCAGCCGGTGCTGTAAAGGCGATGTCCGAGAGCGCCTCCACCCTTCCGGTTCTGCCGGTGTAAGCATGGGCAATATGTCGAAATTCAAGGCTCACAAAATTGTCCGATGCAAAAACAGTCTGCGGAAGTTGTTGGCATGAGCCTTAGGCAATCTGCTGGTCGCCCCGCAAGTGGGCTGATTATGAAAGCACCGCGAATTGACGGCTGGAGCATAGCCGCTTTGCTGCTCGCTGGCTTTGCCGCATTGCCGATTGTGGCAATCCTTGTCTCTGCCCCAAATGGCGGGTTTGAGGCGATCGCCCACCTCGCCCGCACTGTCCTTGGCAGTTACATCGTGAACACGCTTTTGTTGATGGTGATGGCAGGGGGTATCGCATTGGTGCTGGGCACAAGCTGTGCGTGGCTGGTCAGCGCTGCTCGCTTTCCGGGACGTTCAATCCTTGCATGGGCGCTCGTTCTCCCGCTCGCCGTGCCCGCCTATATCGCGGCCTATCTCTATGCAGATTTGCTCGATTTTTCAGGCCCCGTGCAAAGCGCATTGCGCGGCGTTACCGGGCTTGGCGTGGGCGAATATTGGTTCCCCAGAGTACGCTCGCTTCCCGGAGGAGCCTTTGTCCTTGGCATTGTCCTCTACCCTTACGTTTACCTGCTCGCACGCGCTGCGTTCGCTGCACAAAGCGTCTCGCAATTTCGCGCCGCGCGCAGCCTTGGCGCAAGGCCGTCGCGCGCGTTCTGGCAAGTGGCCCTGCCCGCCGCACGCCCCGCAATCGCAGGCGGTTTGGCGCTGGTCCTGATGGAAGTGCTCGCCGATTTTGGCGTCGCGCAATATTTCGCCATCCCCACATTTTCGACCGGCATTTTTAGAAGCTGGCTTTCGATGGGAGACAAGCAGGCGGCGCTAAAACTTGCGGCTATGATGCTGCTGTTCGTGATCGCTCTGATCGTTTTGGAAGCCCGTACCCGCCGAGGCCGTTCGGCGAGCAAAGATGCGCGCGCCGATGGTGAACCGCTTGTGCAATTGTCGCCCACTGGCAAAGCGCTCGCGATGATCACCTGCACCATACCGGTGCTCTTGGGCTTCGTCATTCCAGCCGCGCACCTCCTCTCCATGTCGGTGAGCGATGCGGCCATCAATGCAGCGGGAGACCTCTGGTCTTTTGCCCGTGGCAGTCTCTGGCTTGGCCTTGGCGCAGCGTTCGTTTGCGTGATCGCCGCTCTTTTGCTCGCCTTCGCAAAGGCAAGGTCCGAAAGCACTTTGGTAAAAGCAGCCATCCGCGTGTCGACCCTTGGCTATGCTCTGCCCGGCGCGCTTTTGGCGGTCGGCCTGCTTGCGCCATTAGGGGTCTTAGATGTGACGATCAGCCGCTTCGCCCGCGATGTGTTCGGCTATTCGGGCGGACTTATCCTGACGGGTACGGGCGCGGTTTTGGTCTATGCGCTTTCGGTGCGGTTTCTGACCGTTGCATATAACAGCGTCGATGGAGGGATGAGCAAGATCCCGCCCTCGCTTGCGGCTGCCGCGCGGTCATTGGGCGCTGGCCCTGCGAAGGTTTTGACCCGTATCTATGCACCGCTTTTAAGCCCCAGCCTTGCCGCAGCAGCCGCGCTGGTCTTTATCGACACGGTGCGGGAACTTCCTGCAACGCTGATCCTGCGGCCCTTTAATCTTGAGACATTGGCAACCCGCACTTACCGCTTGGCGAGCGATGAAAGGCTCGTCGAAGCCTCGATCCCTGCGCTTATATTGCTGGCCGCTGGGCTGTTGCCGGTCCTGCTTCTCACACGCACGGGCCAAAGGCGGGACAGACGCTAAACCGCTCCATGTAAGGACAAATTGTCAGTTTGGGTGTCACGCATACTTGTCGAAAGCGTCTTAAGCGTCCACAATGCGCTCACATGGCAAAGTTCCCATTCTCCGCAATCGTCGGGCAAGACGAGATGAAGCAGGCGCTGCTGATTGCAGCTGTCGATCCAAGCATTGGCGGGGTCATGGTGTTCGGCGACCGGGGCACCGGCAAAAGCACCGCCGCGCGCGCCCTCGCCAGCCTTTTGCCGCCGATTACCGCGCATGAAAATTGCCCCTATGGCGGCTCGAAAGAAGACGCGCTCGCATATCCTGATGTGTGCGGCGGAGGGCCATTGCGAAAGCGCTCCGTGCCGTTCGTCGACCTGCCCCTTGGCGCGACAGAAGATCGCGTAATCGGCTCACTCGACTTGGAAAAGGCTCTTCGATCGGGTGAAAAGGGTTTTGAACCCGGCCTCCTTGCCAAAGCTCACCGAGGTTTTCTTTACATTGACGAGATAAACCTCCTCGAAGACCACCTCGTCGATCTGCTCCTTGATGTCGCAGCATCGGGCGAGAATGTGGTTGAAAGAGAGGGCCTGTCGGTCCGTCACCCTGCCAAATTCGTGCTCATCGGCAGCGGCAATCCGGAAGAAGGCGAACTGCGCCCGCAATTGCTCGACCGTTTCGGCTTATCGGTCGAAGTGCGCACGCCCGAAGATATCGAAACCCGCGTTTCCATCATGCGCCTTGTGGCTGCAAATGAACGCGACCCGGACGCCTTTACCGCGCAATGGGCGGGTGAAGACGAAAAAATCCTCAAACAGATCGCGCGCGGCAAGACCAAGCTCGCCAAGCTTGAGGCGGGCGAAGATATCCTCACCGACGCCGCCCATTTGTGCATGGCGGTGGGCGCGGATGGCCTTCGCGGAGAGCTCACCTTGATGCGCGCAGCGCGTGCTTTTGCAGCGCTTGAAGGCGCGCGCAAAGTGAAACGCGAGCATTTGATTGCGGTTGCGCCGTCTGCATTGCGCCACCGCCTGCGCCGCGATGTTCTGGATGAAACAGGCTCCACCGTGCGCATCACCCGCGCTTTGCAGGAGCTGTTCGGGTGAGCGAAGAGCTCGCCCCTGAAAATCCTTCAAGCGATCCCCTTCACGACGCCATTCTCGCCGCACAACTGTTCATCCAGAACCCTCTGGGCTTTGGCGGAATGGTGCTGCGCGGTAGTTCCCCTGCCCGCGATGCTCTGGTGGCTGCGATTGCCGCGAACATCCCGACAAGACGCCTGCCGACCCACGTCGATGATGAGCGCCTGCTTGGCGGCATAGACATAGCGGCAAGTCTTGCTGCGGGAAGGCCGGTGGAAACGGCTGGACTCCTTACCGAAGCGCGAGGCGGTGCTTTGATCGTGCCAATGGCTGAACGCATGGGAGAGGCTTTGGCGGGACGGCTCGCACAGGCGCGTGATGATAAGCGAGTCGCGCTGATCCTGCTCGATGACGCGCGCGAGGTGGACGAAGGTCCACCCCTTGCTCTGATGGAACGGGCGGCGTTCCAGTGCGATCTGACCCATTCAAGGGCGCGTTTCGCTGAGCTTGACGATGCCCGCGCATACGACACAGAGCCCTTAAACGATGACGCGCTCAGCGCGATTGCTTCGACAGGCGCGGCGCTGGGTGTGCATTCGGTGCGCGCACTGATCCATACAAGCGAAGCGGCGCGCGCGCATGCTGCGCTTTGTGGCAGGGACATCCCCGAGCGGGCGGATCTGGAAGCAGCCGCTCGCCTTGTGCTGGCCCCTCGCGCAACGCAGCTTCCTCCACCGCCAGAGGAACCCGAGGCAGACGATGCGCCGCCGCCTGAACCGGGCGAAACTCCGCCAGACAATGACCAGCAATCCGCCGATCAAAAGCTTGAAGACAAGGTTGTCGAGGCCGCCACCGCTGCGATCCCCGCCGACCTTTTGGAGCAACTCGCCAAAGGCCTAGCCCCGCGCCAAGCCGGCGGGAGTGGTTCCGGTCAAAAACGAAAAAACGGTCTTCGCGGGAAACCTTTGGGCGCGCGTCCCGGAATGCCGAGGGGCGGCGCAAGGCTGGCGATGATCGACACGCTTAGGGCAGCGGTCCCTTGGCAAGGTGTGCGCAGACGCGAGGCGGGTGCCGACCAAGACGCGCCGCTGATCATGCGTAAGGACGACCTTCGCGTTCGTCGCTTTGAAGAAAAAGCCGCACGTGTCACCATCTTTGCCGTCGATGCCTCCGGTTCTGCCGCCGCCGCGCGATTGGCCGAGGCAAAGGGCGCGGTCGAAATGATGCTGGCGCAGGCTTACGTCACCCGCAGCGAGGTCGCGCTTATCGCGTTTCGCGGCGAGACAGCAGAGCCGCTTTTGCCGCCCACCCGCTCTCTCACACGGGCGCGCCGCGCTCTTGCAGAGATTCCCGGCGGTGGCGGAACACCGCTTGCCATGGGTCTTCACGCCGCGCGCGAATTGGCCGCATCGGTGCGCTCAAAAGGGCGTACGCCAAGTGTGATTGTTCTAACCGACGGGCGAGCCAATATCGACGTATCGGGGCAACCGGGCCGCAAGCAGGCAGGCGAGGACGCCGAAAACGCTGCGAAAGCCATTGCGCGCGAGGGAATTGACGCTCTGGTGGTCGACATTTCCGCCCGCGCCAGCCGCGAAGGCGGCCAATTGGCCGATGCAATGAATGCGCGCTACCTCGCCCTGCCCCGCGCCGATGCGAAGACTTTGCACGCGGCCATTTCCGCCACAGAACCGGCATGAGCGCGCAAAGATCAGGGGCGCTCCAATGGGAACGCGAGGGTCGCATCTGGCCTCACCGGGGGTCCAGCCAGTTTGTTCAGCAAGGACATGCGACCTGGCATATTCAGCGCTTTGGCAAATCAGGTGCCCCCCGCATTCTCTTGCTCCACGGCACCGGAGGCTCAGTCCATTCGTGGCGCGGGCTTGCGCCAATTCTGGCCAAGGATTTTGAGCTATTCGCGCCAGATCTGCCACGTCACGCTTTCACAAGAGGCCATGCGCCCGGCGAGACTTCGCTGGTCGGCATGGCGCGCGCGATCCGCGATCTGCTGGCTCACACCAGGTTTGAGCCAGACATGATCGTTGGCCATTCCGCAGGCGCAGCCCTGGCTTTGCAAGGCGCGCTTGACCACGGCTTCAAAGGGCCCATCGTGGGACTCAATTCCGCGCTTCGCCCCTTCCCCGGTCCGGCCGCAGAGATATTCCCTGCCGTCGCCAAGCTTCTATTCGTGAACCCCTTTGTGCCGCGCATCTTTTCCAAAGTGGCAAGCTTTGGAGGAGAGGCAGAACGGTTCATCTACCGCTCCACCCATTCGCGTCTCGATAAAGAGGGGCTTGCCTGTTACGCGGCGCTCATCAAGAATGCGGCTCACACCAAAGGCGCGTTGTCGATGATGGCGAACTGGGACTTGCCCACCTTGCGCACCCGCATGGGTGAGCTTTCCAATCCCATCCTGATGGTTCATTCCGATAATGACGCGGCGATCCCGCTTGATTGGGCGAAAGAGGCGCATAGCTGGCTTCCCACATCGCGGTTGGAGGTGCTTGGCGGGCTTGGTCACCTCGCGCATGAAGAAGCGCCGGAACTTGCAAGCAGATGGATCGTAGATTTCGCGAAGGAAACGCTGGGCACGCCCGCCTGACAATGGAAGCCCAGTTATGGAAGCCAACTGATGGAAACCACGTGATGGAAGACTATTCCAAAAACATCACCGACAATTTCGGCTGGCTGGAAATTGCCTTCTTTTACTCCATCGCGATTGGCGTGTGCTTTTGGCAATGGTGGAAGATGCGCCGCGAAGTGCGCGAGATGCGGGCCGAGCGTGAAGCTCGAGAAGCGCGCGAGGCAGAGGAAAAGGCTGCCATGGAGACAGCTGAAAAGGACACAAGGTCTAGCGACTAAGCTGGTTTTCTGGGCATCCTGAAGGGCAGCATGAATTGTACGACCGGTGAGGCAAAACGCCTCATATCGAGGCTTTCCTGAACCGTTTCGACCTCTTCCCCGAATAGTTTCGATGACAATTCAGAGCGCGCATAAAAGGGCGTGTCTTCCCACGTCCTTCGCACCTCAGCGACGCCAATTTCGGAGCGCGTTCGCCGGTCCACCCGCCATTTGCTTTTGGGCAAACGCGCGATTGGCGGCAGCTCGACATGCGAGGCCTCTGCGTGGCGATCGAAACGGATCGCGCTTGCGAAAAGCGAGCCATCGCCGCGCTCGCCTTCGTAACAGACCACCGCGCCCTCTTTCAGGTGCGCGCGCGACCAGTGCCACATATTGAACCCGCTCTCGAGCGGTTCGCTGCCCCGGTTGTGGTCGAAATATCCGGTGCCTGACCATAACAGGCCCGGCTCCTCCATCTCCACCTCGATGCGCGCGCGCGGCGCCATGCAATGCCAGATGTGATTTTCTGCAGGGTCCAGTGCAAAGCTGGTCGCATTCAATGCCTCGGGGTGCACGCGCACCTTGCCCGCGACACGGCGGTGGATAGGATTGAACAGGCGCGTATCGCGCTCCTCAATGTCGATTTCGAGGTGATCGCCGTTCCATCGCATCGCGCTGTGCCCGATTTCCAGATTGCTGGCATCGCGCCTCACGTCGCCTTGGGGCCGTTCATGCATGACCCAGCGGTGCTGAGGTCCGTAAAGCGCGACATTCATCGAAGAATGGTCGAGCGGCGCGCCTCTGCCAGATGCCTTGTAATAGGGCGAAAAAACGCTGCCCATAAAGGCAATTATTGTGAGGGCGTGGGCTCCGTCGTCGCTGATCGCGTCGATATACCACCAGGTGTATCCGCCGGGTGGTACGTCTTCGTCGAAGCGAGGTCCTGTTCGACCTTTTTCGCCGCAAGCAGCCCGGATAAGGCGGCCATCGGGACGCCCGCTGAAGGATGCGTCGCGCCCCCAGCGCAGTAAAGATGCTTGATCCGCGTGCGAGGCCCCTGCCTCAGGAAAGAGGCCGCCGAGCCGTGCGACGCTCTGCCATATAGAGCTCCCCCGCTTGCCGGAAACAGGCTCTCCCAAACGGCCGGCGTCGCGACCTGATGAGGCATCTCCTCCTCTAACCTCAGTCCGCAACGCAGAAGCGTCTCTCTCATCTGGCTCGTGCATTGCTCGGTCTCCTTGGGATCGTAGGAATGGGTGTCGCCATTGGCAGGCGCATTGACGATGATTTGCAGGCGTTCCCGCTTGGCCGGTGCGGCGCTGGCAGCAGCGTCCGAACTGCGGTCGATGGCGCAGATGTAAGCGGTGGGATTAGCTGGGGGACGACCGCTGGCGATCTCGTCAAACTCGCGTTTGTAGTCGCCTGAGAAAAAGACGTTGTGATGGGTCAAATCGAACCCACTCGTTTCGGCATGGGCGTACCAGACCAGCGCGGAAAGCGAGCGTTTGGACGGTGGCAATGGCTTAACCGCGCGGGTTGCCGGTCCGCCGAATTTACCGACAGCAATCGCATTGGGATCGGCATTGCATATCACCGCATCGGCCACGATCACTTCGCCATTGGCAAGGCGAACACCGCGTGCTCTATCACCTTGGGTGAGGATCTCCGCTACGCTTTCACCCATCCGGAAGCGAGCGCCCTGCCCCTCGGCGAGCTTTCGCAATCCTGCGGCAAGCGCATGGATACCGCCATCGATCTGCCACACGCCCATTGCCTCGACATGGGCGATCAGCATTAGTGTGGCAGGCGCCTCGAAAGGAGACGATCCGCAATAGGTGGAATAACGGCCAAACAGCTGCTGAAGACGCGGGTCCTGAAAGAAATCGCCCAGCGCCTTCCACATTGATTTGTGCGGACGCATCGCGGCAAAATCACTAAAGCGTGTGAGACCAATCCGCCAAAGCAGCGGCAACGGGCTCGACACATTGTCCCCGCGCATCATCGGTTCATTGAGAATGTCGTACATGCGCCGCGTTTCATCGGTGAAGCGCGCATATTCCTTTGCGGCATCCGCCCCTGCGAAATCCCCGATGGCATCAATGCTCCGCTCGCGATCGGCGAAAAGATCAAGCGTTCCATTCGCATCCCAGGCATGACGGGCGAGCACTTCGGCCTTTTTGACGTTCACATAGTCTTCGAGTCGCGCGCCGCATTCGGCAAAGATTTCATCGAAGACATCGCGCATTGTGAAAACGGTGGGGCCTGCATCAATCGGCTGGCCGTCCACTTCGACACGGCGAGCCTTTCCGCCGACGGTATCGGCCTTTTCCACGAGGGTGACATTGTGACCACGCGCTGCAAGCCGGGCTGCGCTCGAAAGCCCGCCCATTCCTGCACCGATGATGACAATACCCTTATCCAAGACCGTCAACACCCCTCCAGCCGGCAGCTATCGCCGGTCCAATGTGACATTATAGTTGACCTGACTGTAGCATGTGTCCACTTCTTTGGACAAATGAAGTGTCATTTTTATGGGATTCACATCTGAAGCATGAGCGGGGGATCACCCAAAGCGCCGCTAAAGGTGCGCTGGATTGCACGCCGCAATGCGGTGTTCGCATCACCGCGGTTCCAATATTGGTGCGCCAAACTGCCTTTGGTGAACCGCATTGCCAGGACGCGCGCAGGCGAGGCATTCGACATCCTTGCAGGCTTCACCTACAGCCAAATCCTTAGAAGTTATGTGGAATCCGGGCTCTTCGACTTGCTCATTCATGGCCCTATTGGCCACCAACACGTCGCCTCCCAGCTGGACCTCAGCCGTGATGCGGCACTGACACTCCTTCGCGCAGGACGAGCCCTAAGACTGTCTGAAGAGGCGATCGAAGATGGCTGGATGCTGGGCGAGGCGGGCGCGGTTCTGGCCGCTGATAAAGGCGCACAAGCGATGGTGCGCCACCACAGATTGCTATACCGCGACCTTGCTGACCCGCTGGAATTGCTGCGGAAAGACCGGAAGGAGCCAACCGAGCTTTCGCGCTTCTGGTCCTACGCAGGCGCTTTACATGGCGCAGCCGAACGCGGCACCGAGACCACCGAATATTCCGAACTGATGGCTACATCGCAGCACTTTGTCGCTGACCAGGTGCTTGCCTCCTATCGCTTTCCCAAAGACGCGCGGCTCTTGGATGTTGGTGGCGGGCACGGAGCGTTTCTCACCCATATGGGGGACGCTTTCGAGGACCTGCACCTTGGCCTGTTTGACCTTCCCGAAGTGGCTGAGGCGGGCGCAGCGATACTATCCAAACGCTTTGGCGAAGCGCGCGTCACACCCCACCCGGGTAACTTTTTTAATGACGCGATTCCCGAAGGATATGACGTTATATCCCTCGTTCGCATCCTGCATGATCACGATGATGAGCCAGCCCTAAAGCTGCTAACCAACATCCGCGCCAGCCTTGCACCGGGAGCACAATTGCTGATCGCAGAGCCAATGGCGCGCGCACCGGGCGCAGAGGGCATGGGCGAGGCATTCTTCGGCATGTATCTATGGGCCATGGGCTCTGGTCGCGCACGCAGCGCAGATGAGATCGCCGCGATGGCGCGCAAAGCGGGCTTTGTCCGCACAAAAGCCATTTCCACAGCCCAGCCGATCAACGCCAGCATCCTCGTCGCCTACGCATAATTTCAGGATTACACTATTAACTGTCCGCTTTAGTTGACACATTATAGTGTAAGGCGTAGCACAGGATCAGAGGAAGCCCCTCCTGGGACACTCGCCGAGTCGCATTTTCGATGCGGCAAAGCGTTTGGAGAGGCTGACCATCGGGTCTGATTTTCGGGCCTGAACGTCGGGGAAGCGAGTCCACATATGCATAGCTTGGCTGTAATACTTGAGAGGCCTGAGGCCGTTGCGCTTCAGTCGCTTGAGCTAAGCCCTGCAAATGCAAGTGATGTCCTCGTCGAGATCGCATGGAGCGGAATCAGCTCCGGCACCGAAAAACTCCTGTTTACCGGGCAGATGCCCAATTTTCCGGGCATGGGTTATCCGCTTGTCCCGGGCTACGAGTCCGTTGGCCGGATCGTGGACGCGGGCAATGCAGCCAAAGAACGCATTGGTGAGTGGGTGTTTGTGCCCGGCTCCAATTGCTATTCCGGTGCGCGCGGCCTGTTCGGCGGAACGGCAAGCAAAGTGATGCTGCCATCCGCAAGGGCGCTTGCGATACCTGAAAGCCTGGGCGTGGACGGTGTCTTGTGCGCGCTTGCCGCGACGGCTCTTCATGCGATTAACGCAGGCGAGCTTCCCGATTTGATTATCGGTCACGGCGTGCTTGGGCGTTTGCTCGCGAGGCTTACCCTCGCGCTTGGCGGAAAAGCCCCGACCGTTTGGGAAGTCAGCAACAACCGCCGCTCTGGCGCAGTAGGCTATAACGTCATCTCGCCAGAAAATGACACGCGCACCGATTACGCATCCATCTATGATGCAAGCGGCGATGCGGGGCTGCTTGACGAACTGATTGGCCGTCTCTCCAAAGGCGGGGAAATCACACTGGCGGGCTTTTACAAAAGCCGGCTCGGGTTCGATTTTGCCCCTGCTTTCATGAGAGAGGCGCGTTTGCGCGTGGCGGCGGAATGGCAGCCGCAAGACATTGCGCAGACCATCGCCCTTATTCAGGCAGGAGCTCTCAATCTGGGCGGCCTGATCACTGACACAAGTCCGGCATCGCGCGCGACTGAGGCTTATCCCAAAGCGTTCAGCGATCCTGACTGCCTCAAAATGGTTCTAGACTGGAGTGAAGCTGCATGACGATGTTGGAAGCCCAAGATCAGGCTCTACGCGATGAAGCTTCGCAAGAGCCAGACCCGGTACACACCGGCGAAGTGACTTCGGAAACGCAGGTCATCGCGATTTATGGCAAGGGCGGCTCAGGCAAGTCCTTCGCGCTCTCGAACCTGTCCTACATGATGGCGCAGCAGGGCAAGCGCGTGCTTTTGATCGGCTGCGATCCGAAATCCGACACGACTTCGCTCCTGTTCGGCGGCAAATCGTGCCCCACAATCATCGAGACCTCTTCAAAGAAGAAGCTTGCCGGCGAAGATGTCACCATCGAAGATGTGTGCTTCCAGCGTGACGGCGTCTTCGCGATGGAGCTTGGCGGGCCTGAAGTGGGCCGAGGCTGTGGTGGCCGCGGCATCATCCACGGCTTTGAGCTGCTTGAGAAATTGGGCTTCCACGAGTGGGGCTTTGACTACGTTCTCTTGGACTTTCTTGGGGACGTGGTGTGTGGCGGGTTCGGCCTGCCGATTGCGCGCGACATGTGCCAGAAAGTGATCGTGGTCGGCTCAAACGACCTGCAATCGCTCTATGTGGCCAACAATGTGTGCCATGCGGTCGAATACTTCCGCAAGATGGGCGGCAATGTCGGTGTGGCCGGCATGATCATCAACAAAGACGACGGAACAGGCGAGGCGCAAGCCTTTGCAAAAGCGGTCGATATTCCGGTTTTGACCGCGATCCCCGCAAACGAAGATATTCGCCGGAAAAGCGCAAATTATCAGATTGTTGGTGTGCCAGGCGGCGAATGGGCAAGCCTCTTTGAAGAGCTTGCTATCAATGTCGCAGAAGCCCCGCCGCGCCAGCCTGCGCCTCTGGATCAAGACGGCCTTCTCAATCTGTTTTCTGCCGACGAAACAGGCGGAAACGTCGAATTGGTCCCGGCGACCCAAGCCGACATGCGCGGCGGCACTTTTGAAGAAAAACCATCACTTGAAGTGATCTACGACGAGATTTGATTTGACAGATATCTCTTCCTCGAACGCGCAACGCAACCGTGACACGTTGGATGTGGGCAGTGGCACTGCCTCACAGCCAAGCGGCGCGTGTTCGAGCAAGGATACCATGCGCGAGGCGGCGCGCGCGGCCGGGAAAAGTGACATTCTCGACCAATACGCCGCTGACTATCCCGTGGACCCTGAAAAAGGGCCACATGATCAACCGCAATCCATGTGCCCGGCATTCGGGTCATTGCGCGTTGGTCTTCGTATGAAGCGCACCGCAACCGTGCTTTCAGGCTCGGCATGCTGCGTATACGGCCTCACCTTCACATCGCATTTCTACGGCGCGCGGCGCACGGTCGGCTATGTGCCGTTTTCGTCCGAGACGCTCGTCACCGGCAAGCTGTTTGAAGACATCAAGGAAGCGGTCGAGGATCTGGCCGATCCAGAGAACTACGATGCGATTGTCGTCACCAATCTGTGCGTTCCCACAGCCAGCGGTGTGCCGCTAAGGTTGTTGCCGGACCAGATCAACGGTGTGCGCATTATTGGCATTGATGTGCCCGGTTTTGGCATTCCGACACACGCAGAGGCAAAAGATGTGCTGGCTGGCGCCATGCTTGCCTATGCGCGCAAAGAGGCGATGACAGGGCCGGTTGCAACGCCTGAGAAGCGCTCCGATCGTCCAACGGTCGCTCTGCTTGGCGAGATGTTCCCCGCCGATCCGGTGGTGATCGACCAGATGCTTGAGCCGCTTGGCCTGGCAGCAGGACCAGTTGTTCCAACACGCGAGTGGCGCGAACTTTACGCAGCCCTTGATTGCTCTGTCGCTGCCGCAATCCATCCGTTCTACACCGCGAGCATTCGCGAATTTGAAAGCGCCGGTCGCCCGGTGATCGGCTCTGCCCCCGTGGGCGCAGACGGAACCGCTGCATGGCTCGACAGCCTTGGCGACGTAATGGGCCTTCCCGCAGACAAGGTTGCAGGCGTCAAAAACGCCATGATCGGCGCTTGCAAAGGCGCACTGGCTGGTTCTCCGATCAAGGGCCGCGTGACCGTTTCGGGCTATGAAGGCTCTGAGCTTCTGGTTGCGCGCCTGCTGATCGAAAGCGGAGCAGATGTGCCTTACGTCGGCAGCGCTTGCCCGAAGACCAAATGGTCTGACCCTGACCGCGAATGGCTTGAGGCCAAAGGTGTTCGGGTGAACTTCCGCGCAAGCCTCGAAGACGATATCGCAGCGGTTGAAGAATACCGCCCCGATCTCGCAATCGGCACAACGCCAGTGGTTCAGCACGCGAAGGCGAAAGCCATTCCGTCGCTGTACTTTACCAATCTGATTTCGGCCCGTCCGCTGATGGGTCCGGCAGGTGCAGGCAGCTTGGCACAGGTCATCAACGCCGCCATGGCCAATAAAGAGCGCTTCGATACGATGCGCGATTTCTTCGAAGGCGTTGGCCAGGATCACGCAACAGGCGTATGGGAAGACACTCCGGTCGACCGCCCGAAATTCCGCAAGAAATATGCAGCTTTGAACGAAGCAGCGCGTAAAGCGGCTGAGGCGGTGGGCACATGACCCTTGTCCTCGATCATGATCGCGCCGGCGGATATTGGGGCGCCACTTACGTCTTTACAGCCGTCAAGGGCCTGCAGGTCATTATCGATGGCCCTGTGGGTTGCGAAAACCTGCCGGTGACATCCGTGCTCCATTACACCGATGCCCTGCCCCCGCATGAACTGCCGATTGTGGTAACAGGTCTAGGCGAAGAAGAGCTCGGCAAAACCGGCACCGAAGCCGCGATGAAGCGGGCTTGGCAAACGCTTGATCCTGAGCTTCCTGCTGTGGTGGTAACGGGTTCGATTTCTGAGATGATCGGCGGCGGCGTGACGCCAGAGGGCACCAATATCAAGCGCTTCCTGCCGCGCACGATCGACGAAGATCAATGGCAGTCAGCGGACCGCGCGCTCACATGGCTCTGGACCGAATTTGGTCCCAAGAAGATGCCGCAGCCCCGGCCACGCAAAGAGGGCGAGAAGCCCGTCGTCAACATCATTGGCCCGTCATATGGCATGTTCAACATGCCATCCGATCTCGCCGAAATCCGGCGTCTGGTCGAAGGGATCGGCGCAGAAGTCGGCGTTGTATTCCCGCTGGGCTGCCACCTTGCCGATATTCGCAAACTGGGCACAGCAGACGCCAATGTTTGCATGTACCGCGAATTTGGCCGCAATCTGTGCGAGACACTCGAGCGGCCTTACTTTCAGGCGCCAGTCGGCCTTTCCAGCACCACGAAATTCCTGCGCGCTCTGGCCGCAGAACTGGGCCTTGACCCAGAGCCATTTATCGAGCGCGAAAAGCACACCACGATCAAACCCTTGTGGGACTTGTGGCGCTCGGTCACGCAAGACTTCTTTGCGACCGCCAATTTCGGCATTGTCGCCAATGACACCTACGCGCGCGGCATTCGCCACTTTCTCGAAGACGATATGGGCCTGCCTTGCGCCTTCGCCTATTCGCGCGAAGCGGGCGTAAAGCCCAAGAACGACGAAGTGCGCGAGGACATTCACAAGTCTCCGCCCCTCGTAATGTTCGGCAGCTATAACGAGCGCATGTACATGGCCGAGGTCGGCGCGCGCGGGAAATTCATCCCGGCAAGCTTCCCGGGCGCGGCCATCCGCCGCCATATCGGCACGCCTTTCATGGGATATTCGGGCGCAACCTATCTGGTGCAGGAAGTGTGCAACGCGCTCTTCGATGCGCTGTTCCACATCCTGCCCCTGGGCACTGACATGGACAAAGGCCAGGCGACCCTCGCACGCGGTGCAAATGTGCCTGTGAAAGCCGGGTCAAACGGCGCGCCAACACACGAAGTGACATGGGACACCGAGGCCAAGGCCCGGCTCGATGAGCTGGTCGAAGAGCAGCCCGTCCTTATCCGCATTTCCGTCGCCAAGCGCCTTCGCGATGCCGCCGAGGCAGCCGCGCGCGCAAAAGGCGCAGACACAGTTACCAAAGATTGCCTCCAAGAGGCATTGCTCGAGAGAGAAGCTGTATGACCTGCCTCTCGCTCACCAACGAAACTTTTGAGGGATCACAAGTTTTGCCTGATCGTATCGGGCATCCGCAATCCACGTGGGGGATCACGCGCGGATACCGTCGAGGACAATTCCGTCCTCGCTCCAATGTTAATGAATGGAGATACTACAATGGCAGATGGTGATCGCCCCAACGTGGGGACGTATCTGACCGACGAAGAGGCAAAGGAAATCCATGGCGCGTTCATGGGAACTTTTGGTCTTTATGTCGGGATCGCGGTTGTCGCTCACATCCTTTTGTGGGTCAACAAACCGTGGCTTCCCCTCTGATAATCCACACTGCCTGACTTAGTCTTTTTCGTCTCGTTTCGAGGCGCGATCGGCTGAGACCCAAGCAACTGGAATAAGGAAACAATCATGTACAAGATTTGGCATCATTTCGATGTTCGCCGGACCCTCGTAGCGCTGCATGTCGGCCTCGCGGTTCTCGCGTTCACGATCCACTTCATCCTGCTCAGCACTGAAACATACGGCTGGCTCACCTAATCGTGAGTTTGCTGGCTGTTTCTTACAGCTGAACAGGCAAATCCTTGTGAGGGGGCAGGTTCGCCTGCCTGCCTCCCACAAATAACCGATACGCAAACGACAACGCCTGCCACAAAGGCAGGAAGGATGGACCTATGGCGCTCCTTAGTTTCGAGCGGAAATACCGCACACGCGGTGGCACATTGATCGGCGGCGACCTTTTCGACTTTTGGGTCGGGCCGTTTTATGTCGGTTTCTTCGGAGTTCTAGTGGCAATCAGCGCCGCCCTTGGCACAATGCTGATCTTTGCCGCTGCTGCCGCAGGACCGACCCTCAACCCCTGGCTAATCGATATTCAGCCACCAGCGATTGAAGCAGGGTTAGCATTCGCTCCCCTGAATGAAGGGGGTTACCACCAGATCATCACGCTATGCGCGGTGGTTGCATTTGGTTCCTGGGTATTAAGACAAGCAGAAATCTCGCGAAAGCTGGGCATGGGTTATCATGTTCCAATCGCTTTTAGTGTTGCTGTCTTTGCCTTTGTAACACTCAACATTATCCGTCCGTTCTGGATGGGCGCATGGGGACACGCATTCCCATATGGCATCTGGACCCACTTGGACTGGGTTTCCTACACCGGATATAACTATGTGAACTTCCACTATAATCCGGTTCATATGCTGGCGATTACGTTCTTCTTCACCAACTGTCTGGCGCTCGCGCTTCACGGCGGTCTGGTCTTGTCAGCGGTCAACGTTGGCAAAAACAATGAAGTGCGCTCACCGGAATATGAAGACACCTATTTCCGCGATTTCATCGGCTATTCTGTCGGTACGCTTGGCATCCACCGTGTTGGATTGTTCCTGGCCCTGAATGCAGGGTTCTGGAGCGCG
Organism: Erythrobacter sp. S227; assembly: GCF_057364925.1. Classification (NCBI taxonomy): domain Bacteria; kingdom Pseudomonadati; phylum Pseudomonadota; class Alphaproteobacteria; order Sphingomonadales; family Erythrobacteraceae; genus Erythrobacter; species Erythrobacter sp. S227. The sequence continues at coordinate 3,112,818 of NZ_CP200280.1, read as the reverse complement.
ATCTGCATCGTGATTTCCGGCACACTGATGACAGGAAGCTGGGTTGAATGGTGGGATTGGTGGCGTGTGATCCCAATCTGGCAAGGAGAACCGATCTGATGGCTACCTATCAAAACATCTTCACCCAGATCCAGGTCAAGGCCGCTCCCGAAATGGGCGTTCCGCTGACCGACGGCAGCGAGGAACGTATCCCTATCACTGGCTATTCCTATTGGATGGGCAAGATAGGCCAGTCGCAGTTCGGTCCGGTTTATCTCGGCTGGCTCGGCATGATCTCGCTCACCTTCGGTTTTGCAGCCTTTATGATCATCGGACTGAACTTTTGGGCTCAGGCCGGATGGGACCCGCAAACCTTCATGCGCGAGCTTTTCTGGCTCTCGCTTGATCCGCCAAGCGCGGAATATGGTTTCAGCCCGTTCGTACCCTTGAATGAGGGAGGCTGGTTCATCATGACCGGCGCTTTCCTCACGATCGCGGTTCTGTGCTGGTGGGCTCGTACCTATATGCGAGCCAAGGCGTTGGGCATGGGTATGCATATCCCCTGGGCCTTTGCGTCGGCCATCTGGCTGTTCCTGGTGCTGGGCTTTATTCGCCCGCTGCTCCTTTGGGATTGGTCAGAGGCTGTGCCTTACGGGATCTTCAGTCACCTTGACTGGACCAACAACTTCTCGCTCATTCACGGCAATTTGTTCTACAATCCGTTCCACGCGCTCTCGATTGTGTTCCTTTACGGTTCAGCAGTCCTGTTCGCGATGCACGGGGCGACGATCCTTGCTGTGGGCCGTTACGGCGGTGAGCGCGAGATCGAGCAGATCACCGACCGCGGCACCGCATCCGAGCGTGCCGGCCTCTTCTGGCGCTGGACCATGGGCTTTAACGCTACCATGGAATCAATCCACCGCTGGGCCTGGTGGTTCGCGGTTCTGACCACACTCACAGGCGGGATCGGTATCCTTCTGTCAGGCACAGTGGTCGACAATTGGTACCTTTGGGCACAAGAGCACTATTACGCCCCGAAATAGGGTTGTGCTTTAAACTCGGGTTTCAGGCGAAACCCGGCCATAGGTCGAAAAACGCCCGGCTTCGCAACAATGCGCAGCCGGGCTTTTTCGTTGGCGCTTTCCCGCAAAGTCGTCTTCCATGTGACCTGGAAATGCACAAAAAAGAGCGAAATTCGCCAAACTGAAACATGATCGCCACATGGTTGTCATCGCTCAGTATTAGCGCGCCCTCACACCTCTCACTGGATCGAAGGGCAAAACCATGACCAAAATTCCATACCGCTCACTTCTTCTTGCATCGGCACTGACAATTCCAGGGCACGCCATGGCCCAGGAAGACACCGATCAATCGAACCAGTCCGGAAACGCGATTATCGTCACTGCGCAAAAGGTCGAACAGCGCGCCCAGGACGTGCCGATCACAATCTCTGCGCTCAACGGCGACGACATCGAAGGGCTGGGCGTTACCGACCTTGATGAGCTTTCCAACTACATTCCCGGTCTGTTGATCCAGGAACAAAGCGCCAATAATCCTGGTGTCGTTATTCGCGGGATCACTTCGGACAGCGGATCATCGCAGCAAGGCCCGCGGGTCACGCTCTATTACAACGGTGTCGATATCTCGCGCTCGCGTGGTTCGTATCAGGCGATTTACGATTTAGAGCGGGTCGAGGTTATCAAAGGCCCGCAAGCGACCTTGTTCGGCACAGCGTCCGCGGTCGGCGCGATCAGCCTCGTCTCCGCCCGCCCTCGCGAAGGGTTCTCGGGCGAACTCTCCGGCGGCTATGGCAATTTCGACCAGACCCTTCTCGCAGGCCACCTCAATGCCGGCTCCGACGTTCTCGCAGGCCGCATCGCATTCGAATATCGCACCCGCGATGGTTATGTTGAAAACCTCAGCACCAATCAGGAAGAAGAGCTGTACGCTCAGGATCAATTAGGCGTGCGCGCATCGCTTCGTTACACCCCGTCGGCGGATTTCACGCTCGATTTGATCGGTACATACGATCAACAACGCAATGGCGGCACTCCCTTCATCTCAGGCACTTTCCCGGCGTTTGCGGGCGCACCAGGGGGAGCTGACAATGCCTTTGAAGATGCGAATCTGGGCGGCTTTCCCGAAGGTGCAGAAGCACTTGGCGACGATCAGCTCGGGCTTAACCGCGAGGTCTACGACCTCAATGTTACCGCAGAATACCGGTTCGCCGATGAATGGACCTTCACCACGGTCAATGGCTACCGCGAATTTGACAGCGCGGAAGTCTTTGATGCCGACGGAACGGCCGCACCCTTCCTCGAATTCGCAGAGATCGCTGATGGCTGGCAGATCAGCCACGAAGGGCGTTTCACATACTCGGGCGGCAATCTGCGGGCGAGCGCGGGGTGGAACCTGTTCATCGAAGAGGGTGCACAAAACGTACCTTTTGCGAGCGAAGAGGGATTGTTCCTCCAGTGCCTGACCGGCCTTTTCGGCGCGCCTCTTATTCCGGGCATTCCGTGTGTTGCTCCTGATGGCAGTGTTCCGGCAACAGCCGTCACCGGCCTTGCAACAGGCGGCGCGGTTGCTGCTATCCCTTACGCAGCGCGTTTTGAAAATCAGGGCCGCAACGAAGCCTATTCGGTGTTTGCCGATGTGACCTGGCTTGCGACCGATAGGCTGGAATTGACAGCCGGTATCCGCCTCCTCGACGAACATCGCGAGTCCGGTTTTATCTCTGTATCGCCCAATTCGACCTTGAGCGGCGCGCCGCTTATCCCGGGCTTCCTTGACACCAACGGACGGACCTTCCGCGCCGATGACAGCTTCTCGGCAGTCCTCCCGCGCTTCAACGCGCTTTACCGTGTGAACGATGACGTCAATGTCTTCGCCACCATCTCGAAAGGCCGCCGTTCGCCGGTGGTGAACCTTGGTGGCACACTTGATAGTGTCGGCGCGGTCGTTCCTGACCTTGATATCGTCTCCGAAGAAACAGTGTGGAATTACGAAGGCGGGATCAAGCTTGCCAGCGGTCCTGTTTCTGCATCGCTCGGCGTCTACTATCAGGTCTACGAGAACTTCCAGGTTTCGGTTGAGGACCCCGATGGTCCGGTCGGCACCTTCATCACGCAAAGCGCAGGCTCTGCGAGCAACCTTGGTGTCGAAGGCGAAGTGGCGATTGATCCCACCGACTGGTTGCGTATTTTCGGCAACTTTGGATATATCGATGGCGGCATTGATGAAGACGGTGCCTTCTCGCCCGCCTTTTCCGGTGCGCGCTTCCGCTTACAGCCCGAGTTTCAGGCCTCCGGCGGCTTCACGGTCGACTATGAGTTCGGCAACGGAATGCGCTTCTTTGCAACGCCAAGCATAACCCATCGCAGCCGGATTTTCTTTGAAGTGCCCAATAGCGATCTGATCAGCCAGGACGGCGTCACACTGGTCAATGCCCGTGCGGGCCTTAGCTTTGCCGATGAGCGCTATGAAATCGCAGGTTTCATCCGCAACGCTTTCAACGAAGACTATCTTCTCGATGCGGGCAATACAGGCGGAGCGTTCGGCATTCCGACCTTTATCCCGGCGGAACCTCGCTTTTACGGAATTCAGGTGACGGCGCGTTTCGGCGATTGAGTATTTGAAAGGACTTTCGAACGGCCCGCTGGACCAGAAGGATCGGCGGGCCGTTTTCTTGGGTAAGGGCTTTGCGGACTACGAAAGACGCGTTTTCAAATCCATCAGATGAAGCGGGAATGAGAGAGCGAGCAGCACTGCTACCCACTCCCATTCAGCGCCAACAAGCGCAGCCCTTAGCGCGAGCACGATGAAAACGGCTGGGCCGACAAGGCCAATAACCCTTGCAAAAGACCACCGCCGCGTCTTGAGCCAGATCGCCTCGACCAAGAGGACTGCCAGCACCAGATCGGCCGCGTGACCGCTTGTGAAAAAGCTCTCAATCATCCAGCTGACACGCGTGCCTGCTTAACCAAAGGGCCCGTTCAGATCCACTATCGCCCAATTGAGCGCAGCGGCAAAGCTGACCCACAGCAAATAGGGCATAAAGAGCAGAGCGGAGCGCGCAGAATGCCGCCCGCAATAGATGATCAGCGATACAATCGAAGCGAGCAAAAGCGCCACTTCGAAGAGCGCCCAATCAGGGCGTTCCATCCGGAAGAAAAGGACTGACCATGCGATATTGAGAAATGCGTTCATAGCAAACAACCCGACAATCACATCAGACGCTCTATGAGTGGGTGCTGCGCGCCATGCCGCAACAATCGCCGCCGTGTTCAGGGCATAGATGATCGTCCAGCCTACGGGGAAAATCACATCAGGCGGGTTCCAGCCGGGCTTCTCGAGCGCCTGGTACCAAGGGCCAAGATCGGTGATCGTTGCGCCTAAGGCTGCGACCACTGTTGCTGCGATGGCCGCCACGATAGCGGGCAAAATCCATGTCTTCTTGACGCCTAACGAAAGGCCCGAATGATGCTGGTGATGGCCGGTGCCACCTGTGCTTGTACTTGTGCTCATGACGATCCCACTCCTCGTTTGCGTTTCTATTGCTGCTCGTTTTTCAGGCGATCTTCTCTTGCGAGCGCGCCTCGGAATTCTCGGGCCTCAGCCCCAAGAGGTGCGCGGTATCTTTCAGGAAGATTTTGATGTGAGCGAGCGGCTTTTTGCGAACCAGCTTCTTGTGCATGTAAGCCTGCCACGTGAGCTGCTGGACATCCTTGTCGTCGCACATATCGACGAAGCGCTCGCGCCGCTTGTCGGATGAATACCAGAAGTATTGCATCATCCCCAGAATCCAGAACACGCGCCCATGGTCTTTCATGAACCGTTTGCGCGCGTTCTTGAGCGCTTTGGCTTCGCCTGTTTTCAAGGCTTCGCTGGCGGCCTGCGCGCTGTAACGCCCGCCGACCATGGCGTAGTAAATCCCCTCGCCCGATGCCGGCGCGACGATGCCCGCTGCATCGCCTGCAACGATGACATCGGCACCATTGTCCCAGCGTTTGAGCGGCTTAAGCGGAATGGGCGCGCCTTCGCGGCGAATTGTTTCGCACCGCGTGAGGTCCAGCGAAGAGCGCATTTCTGCAACCGCGCCGCGCAGGGAAAAGCCCTTATTCGCGCTTCCCACACCAACACTTGCCGTGTCGCCATGGGGAAATACCCAGGCGTAGAAATCAGGCGAGAGTTTGCCCTGGTAAAACACATCACAGCGGTCCGGATCGAACACGTCGCCAGCCTCGGTCGGTGATGCGATAATCTCGTGATATGCGAACACGCATTTGACACGCTCGGCATTGGGAAGCGCATGTTTTGCAACAGATGATCGAGCGCCATCGGCTCCGATAATCATACGTGCACGCACTGTTTCAACCGGCCCACCACGCTCCCGGCGGAACGCCACAAGAGGGTGCGCCTTGTCATCGCGTTCGATCTTTTCAAAGGTTCCGGTGAGGCGCTCGGCTCCGCATTCGACGGCCCGCTCGCGCAGCCATTCGTCGAAATCCTCACGGTCGACCATGCCAACATAGCCCGTTTCGCCCACCGGCATATCCACCGCGCGGCCAGATGGCGCGATCATCCGCGCACAGCGCGCACGGGCAACAAGCAGGCTTTGCGGGATATCGAAATCTTCCAGGAGGCGCGGTGGCACCGCACCGCCGCATGGCTTGATCCGCCCACCACGCTCCATCAACAAGACAGAATGGCCTGCGAGGGCGAGATCGGTCGCGGCGGTTGCCCCTGCGGGCCCTCCGCCTACGACGACAGCGTCATAAATTGTGTCAGTCATGCGAATGCTCCCTCTGAATGTTCGGCGGGTTGCCGGTGTTCTTGATTTTGAACTGCTCGGACTGGCCGGTCGGGGGAAAGCCCCTTTTGCGTCGCGCGCACAGCCAGCCATGCCGCAACAAGGAAAAGCGTACCTTCGGCTGCAAAAATCAGCTGGAATGCGGGGCCGTCTGCGCCATAGGCCGCTCTTGCAAAATCAACACCTAGCGCGCCGACCAGACCGCCAAGGCCAAAGGCGATGGCTTGTGCAGCGCCCCAAACGCCCATGCGGACGCCCTCTCGGGTGCGTTCGCCCGACCCTGCAAGCCCCATCATCGCGCCTATCGCGGCAACCGCGAACAGGCCGTTGCAAAAGCCAAGTGCAAAGACATTGGCGTGGATCGGCCATCCGGTTCCAGCCATGGCGCCAATAGCCAGACCGCCCAAGGCAATCGCTGAACCGAGGCATCCAAAGACAATCCAATGGCGCAGTTCCACCGGCATGCGTCCTGCAAAGGCGCTGCCACCGATCCCTGCGACGATCATACCGGCCAGAACCCCGCCTGATTGCATGCCGCCAAGGGCAGTGGATTCGCCCGGCGTCATACCGAATACGAGGCCCGCAAAAGGCTCAAGGATCAAATCCTGCATGTTGAACGCCATCATCGAGGCGAAGATAAAGAGGGTGAAGCGGCGAGCGGCTTTCTCTGCGAAAATCTCTGCAATCGCCTCTTTGAAATTGGGAGGTGATGCGTCTTTGGCGGTTTCGCTGAAATCAAACGCCTCGCGCGGCTCCAGACGGAAGGTCGCGCAGGCTGCTACGATCAGGCACACTGTCAAAAGCCCGCTTGCCACCCACCACAGGCGTTGAGGTGTAAAGGGATCGATCAGTTGACTGACGGTGATGGCTGACACGACGATACCTGCGATCATCATGATCCAGGTGGTGGCTGCTGCGGCTGCGCGGCGCTCTGGCGCGACGCCCGAGGCCAGAAGCGCGAGCGCCGAGGTCCCGCTTGCCCCCACACCGATGCCGATCAAAGTGTAGGCAAGAACGCCAAGAACCAGCCCGAGTGCAGGGCTTGCAGCGCTCATCAATGTGACTTGAACCGCCAACAAAGCGCCAAGGCCCAAAACCACCAATCCGCCCATGATCCAGACGGCTCTGCCGCCACCTTTGTCTGAGCCATGCCCCCATACAGGTCGGCACAGTTGAACCGCATAATGCCAGCCAACCAGCCCTGCTGGCAGGGCGGCTGCAAGCGCGTATTCAACCACCATCAACCGGTTGAGGACCGTTGTGGTGAGCATCACCATTGCACCGATCGAAGCCTGAACCAAACCGATGCGGAAAATCGCAAACCACGACAGCCCGTTTGCAGCCGTATTTGGAGGAGAGACCGGTGCGTGCATCAGATGTACCCACCCAGCCCGAGCGCTGCTGCAAGCATGCCGAGCACATAAAGCGTGACACCAACACCGTTGTACCACGGCGCGTATTTCTTCGGATTGCCAAGAAGTCGAGGCATCGCAGCGAATTGAGCGATCAGAACAAGACCCACGACGGCCGCGGAAATCCATTCTCCCCACATGCCAAGAAGGGCAATCACCGCAACCTGTGCCAACGCCATTACCGCGCAGGCGAGGCGCACCGCATTGGCAACGCCCAAGGTCACGGGAAGCGATTTGAGGCCAGTTGCCCGGTCTCCTTCGACCGCTTTAAAATCGTTCAAGGTCATGATGCCATGTGCGCCAATGCTGTAGAGCACGAGCACGATGAGAACTTCTACGCGCGGCATCGCGCCAAGCATCACTGTCGCGCCGGTAAACCAGCTCAGCCCTTCATAGGTGAGGCCCACGACCGCTGGCCCGGTCCAGCCGCTTGTTTTGAAGCGGAACGGCGGCGCGCTGTAGCCCCATGCCAGGACCAGTCCGGCCAAAGCTGCCGCGAATACAAGCGGCCCCAAAAGCCAGCCGACGCCCGCTGAAAGAACTGTCGCGAAAAGCGCGATCCAAAGCCCCATCCGGCCAGGAATGCGCCCCGAAGGAATAGGCCTGTCAGGTTCGTTGATCGCATCGACATGACGGTCAAACCAATCATTGACTACCTGGCTGGTGCCGCAAACCAGCGGCCCTGCCAAAAGCACGCCGCCTGCCACGAAAAGCCAGCGCCCATCGAGCCCTGCGCCTGATGAAACAGCGCCGCACATAAACGCCCACATTGGCGGGAACCATGTGATGGGTTTCAGAAGCTCGACAACGTCCCGGACACGAACGGAGTGCGTTTTGTTTGTGACTGAAGTGTTTTCTGGTCGCTCTGCTTCGGTCCGCCCCGGGGACAGCTTGGATGCGTGAGTTGAGATTACAGACCTCTCCATAAGGAAAGAAGCTATGCTTGACAGAGCTATGCGTCAAATAAATTTGACAGTTAGTTTGTCAGAATCCCTATTTGAGGCGCATTTATGCGCAATAAGGGCCAAAAATCCGTCTTTGCGTGCCGCCTTCAAGGCCCATCACCGCAATCATCGCGGCGAAATGACCCCGCAATCAGGGCAAGACATTGTGTTTTGATTGGAGTCGCATGGCCCCAGCTGGCGGGAGGCCCCTAGCGAAAGTCGTTGCCGCTTCTGGGCCGTTTCTGGGCCGTTTCTGGGCCGTTTTTGGCGCAGTCGGGCCGTATTACTCGGAATCTTCGCCGGTCAAATTGCCCAGTCCATGGCGATGAAGCTTGGAGTAAAGGCTCTGACGCGAAAGGCCGAGAATTTCAGCAGCTGATGCGCGGTTGTCGGACGTGTATTGGAGCGCTGCCTCAATACACAAACGCTCGATCAGATCGGTGCTTTCGCGAACGATCTCTTTCAAAGACATGCGGCCGACCAGGTCGGTCAGTTGCTCGACAGAACGCGGCAGATCCTGTGGTCCGGGCGGAAGATCGCGCAGCCGTCGGCCGATCGGGCGAATGACGAAGGCGTAATGCCCTTCTTCTGCATGGGTACGCACAGCCGAAAGCTCGATCTGCTCGCCCTCAAGATCGTTGTGAGTACGCAGGACCGTGCTTACATTGCGGGCACTGCCGTGCTGATCGATTTGCCCTTCGATCAGTTCAAGATCAATGCCGGGACGTCCGATCCAAGTCGATAAATTGCGACCGGTGATCGGATCAAGGCCGGCGGATTGAACCATTTCGACAAACGCCGTGTTTGCGCTCACCACATCGAGGTTGGCGTCGGTGACAACAAAGCCATCGGGCATCTCGTTAACAAGCTCTGCCACCGGAGAGGCAATATCCGCGTCTGCCCCATCGAGGCTTGCGAAGCGAATAAGCAATTGCTGCGCCCGGTCCTGGATGAAACCGCTGGCATAGGCCGCGACTTCGCGGTTGCCTTTCGACAAAGTGATTTCCGCTGGCGATGCCGCTTCTGAGGCCAAGGCTGCTCCGACCAAAGACTGGAGCGCATCGCGCGAGGATTTCTCCACAAAGCCAGAAAGCTTCTTGCCGGACAGGCTACCTGCACGCGCACCGAGAAGCGAGTAAGCCATTGAATTCGCATCGCGGATTTTGAGGTTTGCCGCTTCGACAAGCAGCATAGGCTCGCCTGAATTTTCAAACAGCATGCGATAGCGCGCGTCCAACTGACGCATTCTCAGATAGTCGCGTTCAAGCGACTGCTGCACCTGCAACAACCTTTGCTGCATCCGGCCCGCTTCGCGAAGGTCGCGCCCGAACGCAATCCGGTGCTCGCCGCCGTTCACGGTCAGAACCGCGTAACGGATCGGCACGTCGCCGTCTCTTGTGGGGTGGTTTACCTGACGCCAGTGCTGCACTTCACCGCGGCGTGACGCCGCCAGCATTTCCATAACCTTGGGGCGGCTCTCGACCGTTACCGTGTCGAGCCAATTGGTGCCTTCCCACCCCTCGAAGCCGGGAAATTCCTTGGGATCAAATGCAGTATCAACGATCAATCCGGTGTCATCGAGCACCAGCGTGATGTCCCCTGCCACCATGGCAAGTTTCATCGCCGCATCAGCGTCAAGAGAATTGAATAATTCTGCAGCTTTACCGAATGGGTTTTTACCCTCGATAGAATGCTTGCGGGTTAGCATGCGGGAGTCCGCCTATCTTAAGATTTGCGCACGCACCTCGGAGGACTGGACCAATCGCTCTCCCACCTCAAGGGCGGCCCGAGCGTCGGCGCCGGTCCCATCGGCTCCCACTTCGGCGACTAATGCTGGGTTTTGGTTGATCATACGACCACCGACGAGAATTTTAATGTGTTCATTGCGTGAAACGCTACGCATTGCCCTAACAATATTTCTTACGGCCGCGCTAGGGCAATCCCGAGAGAGCGTCAATCCTACGAGATCGAAGCTTTCGCGCGACAATATGTTCAAAACTTCCTTGCGAAGAGGCTTTGTCATCAAGATGGTGTCCCATCCGGCATTGGCGAAGACATCTTCGAGTACTTGCGGCCCCATGAAATGTTGATCACCGGGCATCGGCAGAAACATCGCGCGCTTCGCATCGGACTTCAGAGCCGACACACGCAAAGAATTGCGCGCAGAAATTTCGTACAAGACCTCCTGCAAGCGCCACAGCCCCATGGTGACATCTACAAAGTCGCATTGATCTTGCTCCCACAACTCGCCCAAACGGCGGGCCGCTGGTGCAAGCAGATCAATGTATATCGCATCCACGGCGACACCTTGCGCCAACAGATCGTCAACCTCCGCGAGGAGACCATCGGCCTCAACAGTTAGAGGGAGCTGGGCGAAGTACTGCACTTCGTCCGCACTTATTGGCCTGCCGGGCAGTGTTTTACGGCGAGCTTCAGGAGCTGCTTTATCTTCCTCAGGAGCAGCGGCGGCCTCCCGGCGGATAACTCCGCCCAGAGTGGTCTTCAAACCAAACCGGCTCTCGCCTCTACTTCGCGGAAACTTGGGAATAGCTATGGTTCGCCTCCGAGGTCTCGGCTGATAGTCTCCGAGCTTGGCGCGCACCCGCGTCGAGGCTGATGAGGTCAAAACGGTTTCGACTCTTCATCCACCAGCAATGTGGATCTTACCCCAGAAACACCGCGATAGCAATGACGCCGACGATTGCCCCTACTTGGGACGATTTAGTTGTCCATTTATTTTTACGTCCAATCTAATTGACACTTGTGCTGTCATAGGGGTAAGTTCCAGTTCTAATACGAAGGGCAACAACCGAGGATGACTCGCACTACGCACACATCCCAGGCCATTTCCCCTCCGCCCAATGCCAATCTTGCTAGGGCGCAGGAAAGCAATGACCACAGGAACACTGGGTCGCTTTACTCACCAGAGGAGCGGCAGCGGCGGGACGAATCGGTGTGGACTGTGGTCCAGGGTGTCCTTGCTCCGTTACAGTTCCTCGTGTTCATCATCAGTCTGGGGCTTGTGCTTCGCACTCTTTCATCGGGAGAGGGCGCATTTGCCGCTGACGTCTCGATCATCGTCAAGACGCTCATCTTATACACGATCATGATTACCGGCTCGATCTGGGAAAAGGTCGTGTTCGGCAAATGGTTGTTTGCTGAGAGCTTCTTTTGGGAAGATGTCTTCTCCATGCTCGTGCTGGCCTTGCACACGGCCTATCTGGTCATGCTGTTCGGCGCGATTGGCACGGTTGAGCAGCGGCTCGGCGTCGCATTGGCCGGATATGCGGCTTATGTGATCAATGCAGGCCAATTCCTCTGGAAACTGCGCCAGGCGCGCTTGCAAGGTTCGCCCCCGCAAGAAGAACAGCAGCAGGCGGTGCCTGCATGAGCGTCGCCACCACCCTTCCGGGCTGCGATGCCCCTCAAGCGCAATCCGCCGCGAAGCCTGTGCTGCGCGAACGCGGTCAACGCGAGGTTTTCTGCGGCCTGACCGGCATCGTGTGGCTTCACCGCAAGATGCAGGATGCCTTCTTCCTCGTGGTGGGCTCGCGCACCTGTGCGCACCTTTTGCAATCAGCCGCAGGCGTTATGATCTTTGCAGAGCCCCGCTTTGCAACCGCCATCATGGAGGAGCGCGATCTGGCCGGTATGGTCGATGCGCAGGATGAGCTTGACCGTGTGGTAACCCGCCTCCTTGAGCGGCGCCCCGACATCAAAACGCTGTTCCTTGTTGGCTCGTGTCCATCGGAAGTCATCAAGCTCGACCTTGCCAAAGCAGCGCAGCGTCTTGGCGCGCAGCATATGCCTAATGTTCGCATCCTGAATTACTCGGGCAGCGGGATCGAGACGACCTTTACCCAGGGCGAAGACGCCTGCCTTGCCTGTCTCGTGCCGGAAATGCCTGCCGAGACGCAATCTGCTTCAAAGCAATTGCTGATGGTGGGCGCATTGCCGGACATCGTCGAAGACCAGTTCCTGCGACTGTTTAAAGAGCTCGGCCTCGAGCATGTCGGCGTTTTGCCTCCTCGCAATGCCCGCGATTTGCCGCCTGTAGGGTCAAGCACCCGATACATTCTGGCACAGCCTTTCTTGTCTGACACCGCTATGGCGCTTGAAGGCCGCGGCGCGGTCCGCATTGATGCGCTTTTCCCGTTCGGAGCCGAAGGCACGAGCGATTGGCTGCGCGCGATTGGCCGCGAATTTGGCGTTGAAGAGGCGTTGGTCGAAAAGGTCATTGCGCCGGGCCGTGAACGCGCCAAACGCGCGATTGAACACTCCAAAGCAGCCCTTGAAGGTAAGCGCATAAGCTTCCTGCCGGACTCGCAATTGGAAGTGCCACTTGCACGCTTCCTTCATACAGAGCTTGACATGGATCCGATTGAGGTTGGCACGCCATATCTCCATCGCTCTCATTGTGCGGGCGATCTGGCGCTTCTGCCGGAAACTACGCGCATCAGCGAAGGCCAGCACGTCGACAATCAACTCGACCGCGTCCGCGAAGACAAGCCTGACCTCACCGTTTGCGGTCTTGGTCTTGCCAATCCGCTCGAGGCGGAAGGCTTCACCACCAAATGGGCGATTGAGCTCGTTTTCTCGCCGATTTACGGGTTCGACCAAGCGGGTGACCTTGCCGAACTTTTCGCCCGGCCGATGCGCCGACGCGACAGGCTGGAGGTCTAAGCGATGCAGCTTTCGGTCTGGACATATGAAGGCCCGCCCCATGTGGGGGCTATGCGTGTCGCGACCGCGATGAAGGGGCTGCATTACGTGCTGCACGCACCGCAGGGTGACACCTATGCGGACCTGCTCTTCACCATGATCGAGCGGCGCAATCACCGTCCACCGGTGACATATACAACATTCGAAGCGCGCGACCTTGGCAAGGATACAGCGCAGCTTTTCCAGGACGCGGCAATGGATGCGATTGAGCGTTTCAATCCTGAGGCGATTATTGTGGGCGCGTCCTGCACCGCTGAACTGATCCAGGATGATCCCGGCGGCCTTATTGAAGCGATGGACCTGCCCTGCCCTGCGATCCCGCTGGAGCTTCCAAGCTATCAGCGCAAAGAGAACTGGGGCGCGGCAGAGACGTTTTACCAAATCGTGCGCCATCTTGCCGACCCATCGGTGACGCCGGGCCCACGCGAAGGGCCCAACGGTAAAAGGCGCGCGCGCGCAAACATTCTCGGGCCCACCGCATTGGGCTTCCGACACCGCGATGACCTTATCGAGGTTCGCAAGATCCTTGAACAACTGGACGTTGAAGTGAACCTGGTGGCGCCCTTGAACGCGCGGCCATCCGACATTGCCCGGATCGGCAATGCCGACTTCAACATCGTCCTTTATCCAGAAATAGCAGATGAGGCGGCTCGCTGGCTTGAACGCACGTTCAATCAGCCACGTATCCGCTCAATCCCATTCGGTGTGGGTGCCACTCGTGCATTCATTTCCGAAGTCGCCGAGCTGGTGGGTGCAGATCCCACGCCTGCCCTCGGCGACACCTCTTCCCGGCTCCCCTGGTGGAGCCGCAGTGTGGACTCGACTTACCTCACCGGTAAGCGCGTCTTCATCTTCGGCGATGCGACCCATGCGGTGGCCGCTGCGCGTATTGCGCGTGATGAGCTTGGCTTCGAAGTGTGCGGCCTTGGCTGTTACAACCGCGAATTTGCCCGCGACATTCGCGAGGCTGCCAAAGACCACGGGGTCGAGCCGCTGATCACCGATGACCATCTTGAGGTCGAAGACGCAATCGCAAAAGCCGCGCCTGAAATGGTGCTGGGCACTCAGATGGAGCGGCATATTGCCAAACGTTTGGGTATCCCGTGCGCAGTGATTTCATCACCTGTCCACGTGCAGGATTTCCCTGCGCGCCACTCACCCCAAATGGGTTTTGAAGGCGCAAATGTCATCTTTGACACTTGGGTCCACCCGCTGGTGATGGGCTTGGAAGAGCACCTTCTCACCATGTTCCGCGAGGACTTTGAGTTCTCAGACGAGGCAGGGCCTTCGCACCACGCAGCGCATGCGCCCAGCACGTCTCACAAGGCTCCAGTCGTCGAAGAAGAGCTGATCCCAGAGCCCGAAGTCACCGAGCTCGACAGCCCGGCTTGGACACAAGAGGCGAGCAAAGAGCTTAAGAAGATCCCGTTCTTCGTGCGCGGCAAAGCCAAGCGCAACACAGAGGCCTTTGCCGCTGAATTTGGCAGGGGCGAGATCGATCTCGACACGCTCTACGATGCGAAAGCGCATTATGCACGGTAAGGCGACACCTTCTGCCAACCGCGCGAAAGCGCCGGTCAATGTGGTGATCGTCACTCTCGACAATCACCTCAAAGGGGCAGTGGAACGCGCGAATGAAGTGCTTGCGCGCGACAATATCTGCCTGACCTTGCACGCGGCCTCTGAATGGGGTGCGGAAGCTGGTCAGCTCGAAAAATGCGAAGAGGCAATCGCTGAAGCGCATATCGTCATCACCACGATGATCTTCCTCGACGATCATATGCGCGCGATCCTGCCGGCACTGGAAGCGCGCCGCGAACAGTGCGACGCCATGGTTTGCATGATGTCGGCAGGCGAGGTTGTGAAGCTGACGCGCATGGGCGGCTACCGTATGGACGCGCCTGCCAAGGGCCCGCTGGCGCTCCTTAAAAAACTGCGCGGCTCGCCCAAAAAAGGCGCAAGCTCTGGTGCGGGTCAAATGAAGATGCTGCGGCGTCTTCCCAAGATACTCAAATTCATTCCCGGCACCGCGCAAGACGTGCGCGCCTATTTCCTGACGCTCCAATATTGGCTCTCGGGCTCGGATGAGAACGTGATCGCGATGGTGCGCGCATTGATCGACCGCTATGCGGCTGGCGAGCGCGAAGATCGCCGCGGTGAAACGGCGGCAGAGGCCCCTGTCGAATATCCCGAGACGGGTGTCTATCACCCCGGTGCCGAGCAGCGGATTTCGGAGACTTTGCGCATCCTTCCCAAGGCCCGCGCAAAAGATGGCGGCGGTAAGAACGGCACCGTTGGCCTTATCCTGCTGCGCTCCTATCTCCTTGGCCGCGATGCAGGCCATTATGATGGCGCGATTGCCGCTTTTGAAGCGGCTGGTCTTAAGGTTGTTCCTGTCTTTGCAAGCGGGCTCGATGCGCGCCCTGCGATTGACAAATTCTTTATGGAGCGCGGACGCCCAACCGTCGACGCGATTGTGAACCTCACCGGTTTCTCACTGGTTGGCGGACCTGCCTACAACGATTCAGAAGCCGCGCGCGAAGTGCTGGGCAACATGGATGTGCCTTACATCGCGGCCCATGCGATTGAATTCCAATCGCTCGAAGACTGGCAAAAACGCGATCAAGGCCTTCTGCCACTTGAATCAACAATGATGGTCGCACTGCCCGAACTTGACGGGTCTACGGCGCCATCGGTGTTTGGCGGACGGTTCGGTGATAGCGGCGATGTTTGCAATGGCTGTGATCGCCACTGCGAACGCGCGCATTCCGACCAGATCAGTCCGATGCAAGGTTGCCCCGAGCGCGCCGAAGCTTTGGCTGCTCGGGTCAAGAAAATCATTGCCCTTCGCCGTGAAGAACGCGCCACGCGCAAGCTTGCGGTTGTGCTGTTCAACTTCCCGCCCAATGCCGGCGCGACCGGTTCAGCGGCGTTTCTCTCCGTGTTCCAATCCCTCTATGCGACGCTTCAGCGCTTGTCCGCCGAGGGCTACAGCGTCGAGGTCCCGGAAAGCCTCGAAGCGCTGCAAGACGCGATCCTCAAGGGCAACTCCGATCGCTTCGGCTCTGATGCCAATGTAGCGGTGCGCATTCCAGCGGACGAGCATGTCCGGCGCGAGGCTTATCTCTCCGAAATCGAAACGGCTTGGGGCCCTGCCCCTGGCAAAGCGCAGTCCGACGGCTCGAACATCCACGTTTACGGAGCCCACTTAGGCAATGTGTTTATCGGAGTACAGCCAGCGTTTGGTTACGAAGGCGATCCGATGCGCCTCCTTTTCGAAGGCGGCTTTGCCCCGACCCACGCATTCAGCGCGTTCTACCGCTGGATTCGCGAGGACTTTGGCGCGCACTCGGTCCTGCATTTTGGCACGCACGGTGCACTGGAATTTATGCCGGGCAAGCAAGCGGGCATGACCGGACACTGCTGGCCAGAGCGCCTGATTGGCGACCTGCCCAACTTCTATCTTTATGCGGCCAACAACCCTTCCGAGGGGATGCTGGCGAAGCGCCGATCTGCTGCAACACTTATCAGCTATATGACACCGCCTCTCGCGCAGGCTGGGCTCTACAAAGATCTCGCCGAACTTAAAGCAAGCGTTGAGCGCTGGCGGATGGGCTCGGACGAAGCGGAACGCGCAGACCTTGCAGAATTGATTGCGGACCAATGCGACGCGCTCGACATTGAAATGGGCGATATCGGCGAGCTTTCGGGCCGCCTGTACGAACTTGAACAAACGCTTATTCCGCATGGCCTCCACGTCCTCGGCTCCAACCCGCAAGGGCAGCAACGCGAAGATATGCTCGACGCCATGATGGAAGCTTCCGACGACGGCGACCGCGCGGCTCTGAACGCCAAGATCGACGAATGCGATGAACTCGGTTCGCTGATCCACGCGCTGGATGGCGGCTACGTCCAGCCAGCCCCCGGCGGCGACATTGTCGCAAACCCAGATGTGCTGCCAACGGGACGTAACATTCACGGCTTTGACCCGTTCCGGATCCCCAGCGCCTATGCCTGCATGCAAGGGCAGGATCAGGCGGAAAAACTGATCGCGCGCCACGTCGCGAACGGAGAACCCTTTCCTCAAAGCATCGCCATGGTGCTCTGGGGCACAGACAATATGAAAACCGAAGGGGTGCAAATTGCGCAAGCGATGACCCTCCTCGGAGCGCGGCCGCGTCGCAATTCCTATGGGCGTCTTGCAGGCGCTGAGTTGATCCCACTCGAGGAATTAGGCCGGCCGCGCATCGATGTTGTGATGACCCTATCGGGCATCTTCCGCGACCTTCTGCCGCTGCAAACACGAATGCTGGCTGAGGCGGCGTTGCTCGCAGCAAGGGCAGATGAACCGCTGGAGCAGAATTTTGTGCGCAAGCACAGCCTTGCTCAACAAGAGGCGCACGGCTGCGACATCGAAACTGCCGCATTGCGCGTCTTCTCCAATGCCGAAGGAGCCTACGGGGCCAACGTCAATCAGATGATCGAAGGCGGCGTTTGGGCAGACCCGGACGAACTCGCCAATGCATTTGAGATCAATAAAGGTTTTGCCTACGGCGTCGGCGGCGCGCCGGTGCAACAACGCGAACTGCTGCAAAGCCACCTCGCCTCGGTCGATTTTACCTATCAAAACCTTGAAAGCGTAGAACTGGGCATCAACGACGTTGACCAATATGTCGATGGGCTTGGCGGGGTGAGCCGCTCGGTTTCCAAAGCCAAGGGCAAGGACGCGCCCGTCTACATTCTCGATGCGACCAGAGGCAAAGCCAAGGTGCGCACGCTTTCGGAGCAAATCGACTTGGAAGCGCGCACCCGCACGCTCAATCCCAAGTGGTTCGAGGGCATGCTTGAGCACGGGTTTGAGGGTGTCCGCGCGATCGAAGGCCATGTGAATTCGACCTTTGGCTGGTCCGCCACGACAGGCCAGGTGCAGCCCTGGGTCTATCAGAAAATTTCCGAGACATTTGTGCTCGACGAAGAAATGCGCCGGCGTTTGGCCAAGCTCAATCCAAAGGCGAGCGCGCGCGTTGCAGGCCGCCTTCTGGAGGCATGCGACCGGAATTTGTGGGAGCCCGACGAAGCGACACTGGAAGCGCTTCGCGAGGCCAATGACGAACTCGAAGACCGCCTTGAGGGCGTCTTTGTGGCGGAAAACTAAGGGATGGGACGCGGATTATGAACCTTCACACACCCAATAAAGGCTTTAGCCGCGCCGATGGAGAAGGCTCGGTTCAGGTACAATTGGATCCTGCCGACAAGATCAAGGGCGCGAAAGTGTTCGCGGTCTACGGCAAAGGCGGGATTGGCAAATCGACCACTTCGTCGAACCTGTCCGCCGCGTTTTCAAAGCTCGGCCACCGGGTCCTGCAAATCGGCTGTGATCCAAAGCACGACAGCACCTTTACGCTGACCAAAAAGCTGATGCCGACAGTGATTGACGTGCTGGAAACGGTAGAGTTCCACTCCGAAGAACTGCGGCCTGAAGACTATATGTTCGAAGGCTATAACGGCGTCATGTGCGTTGAGGCTGGCGGGCCGCCCGCAGGCACAGGTTGCGGCGGTTATGTCGTGGGCCAGACGGTCAAGCTCCTGAAACAGCACCACCTTCTCGAAGACACCGATGTGGTGATCTTTGACGTTCTGGGCGATGTTGTGTGCGGCGGATTTGCCGCGCCGTTGCAGCATGCCGAACGCGCCGTGGTTGTAGCCGCAAACGATTTTGACAGCATCTTCGCTATGAACCGGATCGTCCAGGCAATTGGTGCAAAAGCCAAGAACTATGATGTGCGCCTTGCTGGAGTGATCGCCAATCGCAGCCGCGAAACCGATGAAATTGACCGGTTTTGCGAGCAAATCGGTATGCCGCGTCTTGCACACTTCCGCGATGTCGATGAAATTCGCCGCTCGCGCCTGAAGAAATGCACTCTGTTCGAAATGCCTGATAGCCCAGAGGTTATTCAAGCGCAGGACGAATACATGCGGCTTGCCGCCATGCTTTGGGCAGGTGTCGAGCCTTCCTTGGCAGCGCCGATGAAAGACCGCGACATCTTTGACTTCCTGGGGTTTGAGTGATGGCTACACACGCACCCTCTCCCGGCCGCCTCAATGCGCCTTACACCGCACGCCGAGAGGCGCTGGCGACGTATTTTGACAGTACGGCCAAGCAGGCATGGATCGACCTCACCTCTGACGCAAAAGTCAGCGGTATCAGAGCA
Organism: Erythrobacter sp. S227; assembly: GCF_057364925.1. NCBI lineage: Bacteria > Pseudomonadati > Pseudomonadota > Alphaproteobacteria > Sphingomonadales > Erythrobacteraceae > Erythrobacter > Erythrobacter sp. S227. The sequence continues at coordinate 3,093,737 of NZ_CP200280.1, read as the reverse complement.
ACTGTGCGCGCTGGCCGCGAACAGATGCGCAGCACTTTGGTGAGTTGGCTTCCCACAGACTTGCGCCGCACGCGCCTTCTCGATGCAGGATGCGGAACAGGCGCTTTGGCGCTCGAGGCAGCCTGCAAAGGCGCAGACGTTACCGCGGTTGATGTCGCAGGTGGCCTTGTTGAAGTAGCCCGCGAACGCGCAACCGGATTTATCGGTCATGGCAAGGTGCGCTGGCGGGCGGGCGATATGCTTGATCCCACACATGGCGAATTTGCCCATGTGGTCGCGATGGACTCGCTTATTCACTATTCGCCCGACGATCTCGTCGATGCGCTGGAAGAACTTTCCACGCGGACTTCGGGCTCGATCCTGTTCACTTTCGCCCCGCGCACTGCGCTGTTGGGCGCGATGCATTCAGTGGGCAAAGTCTTCCCGAAATCAGACCGCTCGCCTGCAATTGTGCCAGTGGCCGAAGAAGATGTACGCGAACGCCTTGCTCGCCTTGAAGGGTGGAGCATTGGTCGTACCAAACGCATTTCGAGCGGCTTCTACAAAAGCCAAGCCCTTGAACTTGTAAAAACTGGGGAGTTGGTACGCAGCAGATGAGCCAGCCTCCTCGCCCTTCCTATCAATTTGCCCGCATGATCGCGGATTTGATGCCGTTTGCCGATGCCGCGAGCAAGGAGCTGCCATTGTCGCGGCTCTTGCGCTTGTCGCTGTTTCAGGTGAGCGTCGGGATGGCGATGGTATTGCTGAGCGGCACTTTGAACCGCGTCATGGTGGTCGAGCTTGGCACGCCCACTTGGCTCATCGCGATATTGATTGCAGTGCCGCTGCTTGTTGCACCCTTCCGGGCGCTCATCGGGCATAAGTCTGACCGCCATGTCTCGGCGCTTGGCTGGAGGCGCGTGCCCTACATCTGGTTTGGCACGATGATGCAGTTTGGCGGCCTTGCGATTATGCCGTTTGCGCTACTTCTGCTTGAGCTTGAGGGGCGGTTTGAAATCGGCCTTGTTGCCGCTGCGGTTGCTTTCCTTCTTACCGGCTTGGGCTTCCACGTGACACAGACCGCCGGGTTAGCGCTGGCGACCGATCTTGCGCCTGAAGAAAAGCGGCCCCGCGCTGTGGCCCTGCTCTATGTGATGTTGCTTGTTGGCATGATGCTCTCAGCTTTCGTCATTGGCGGGCTGCTCATCGATTTCAGTCCGACGCGCCTTGTCCAGGTAATCCAGGGCGCTGCTGTTTTCACAATGGTGCTCAACCTTGTAGCCTTGTGGAAGCAAGAGGCCCGCGCGCCCGAACGCACCAAGCCTGACCCTGACGCACCCAGCTTCAGCGAGCTTTGGAACGCTTTCGTTCGCGATGGCCGCAATGCGCGGCTCTTGATCGCTATCGGGATTGGCGCCGCTGGCTTTGCCATGCAGGACGCTCTGCTAGAGCCTTTCGGCGGCGAAATCCTTGGCCTTTCTGTGGGCGCGACGACCGGGCTTACCGGCGCTTGGGCCTTGGGCGCGCTGATCGGCTTTGTCTATTCAGGCCGCAAGATGTCGCGCGGTGCAGACCCGCTTCGCCTTGCAGGGCTAGGCCTTGTGATCGGCGTAAATGCTTTCCTTCTCGTCCTGTTTGCCGGACCGTTTGAATCCGCCGCTATGCTTTATGCTGGCGCGCTGCTGATCGGTCTCGGGCTTGGTCTCTTTTCCGTTGGCACTCTTATCGAAGCCATGGCGCTCGCCAAATCCGAAACCGCTGGCCTTGCGCTTGGTGCCTGGGGCGCGGTTCAGGCGACATGTGCAGGCGGCGGGATTGCCATCGGCGGCGTGCTTCGCGATCTGATCGCCTGGTTCGCTGCAAGCGATGCAACAGCCACAATCGCCACCCGCGCAAGCGGATACATCGGCGTCTACATTCTTGAAATCCTGCTGCTTATCGCAGGCCTCGCCGCGATTGGTCCGCTTGTCGGACACTCTCGCATATCATCCATCAAATCACGGAATAGCGCCGACCAGCCATTTGGCCTGCGCGAATTTCCAACATGATCGCTTGCTCGGGATAGAGCGGTCCAAAAGCCGAAGGGGCAACTGCAGTGTCCCCTTTTATGACCAAAGGAAAGTACCATGGGTAACGTATACATTGCCGGGCTTTTTGACGTAGCCGAGCTAACGTTCATTTTGTTCTTTATCTTCTTTGTTGGACTGGTGATTTACCTCAATCGTGAGAGCCGCCGTGAAGGCTATCCGCTTGAGCATGAGCAAACCGGACTTATCGACCGGGGCACGCCATTGTCCGACGCTGGCAAGAAAACCTTCAACCTGCCTGATGGCCGGGGCACCTACACACCAGAAGACGTAGCGCGCGACGAGCTTTCAAAGGTGGGCAACATCCCCGCCAAGCAGGCTTGGGGCAGCGCAGGCGCGCCTTGGGTGCCAGATGGCGATGCAATGATCGATGGTATCGGGACCGCCTCTTATGCGGAGCGCAAGGATTATCCCGATCTTACCATGGACGGCCATCCGCGCATTGTGCCGATTGCTAACACCGTCCACGAAATCGAGATCGCTGCACAGGACCGCAACCCTGTCGGGCTCTCGGTTTATGCAGCCGACAAGAAAAAAGCGGGCGTGGTTAGTGATGTCTGGGTTGACCAGTCCGAGCACCTTATCCGCTATCTCGAAATCACCACCAACTCAGGCAAGAAAGTGCTTGCTCCGATGGCCTTTGCCGCTGTGCAAGGCAAAAGCTGGTTTGGTGGCCTTATTCCGATTGTGGATGACCAACCTGAATTGATCGACATTGACGCAATCCGTGCCGACCAATTTGACACCGTCCCAGCGATTGCGACACCGGGCCAGATCACCCGTCTCGAAGAGGACAAGATCCAGGCCTATTATGGCGGTGGCTACATTCATGCCCTGCCGGAGCGTTCTGAGCCATGGATCTAAAGACCACGCCCGCCCCCGAACAAACAGGTTCGCAAAAAGCTGTGCCAACACGAGTGCTGTCCAAAGCAGCGCAAGCGCTGGAAGAAGCAGGCCCTGCTGCCCATGGTGATCCAATGGGCACGCCCCAGCCGCAGGAAAAAGTCCTGTGGAAGGGGCGGCCGGACCTGCCGACTTTGGCACGCACCGCTTTTCATACACGAACAGTCGGCATCTATTTTGCCCTGCTCGTTGCGATCTCGTTGGTGCTTGGCAATGTGAGCACCGCGCTTGTTTGTGCAGGGTTGGGCGTTTTGGGTGTGGGCATATTGTATGGCCTTGCCTGGCTTAGTGCGCGCACAACGCTCTACATCCTCACCGATACGCGTCTCATCATGCGTATAGGTATGGGGATCGAGACACGGATCAATATTCCCTTGAAGCATGTCCAATCGGCAAACTTGCGTTCACGGGGCAAGACAATGGGCGATATTGCGATGACGATCGGGGGCGACCGGTTGCTCGGGTATGCGCTTCTTTGGCCACACGCGCGGCCATGGCGCTTCTCAAAGCCGGAGCCGATGCTGCGCGCTGTTCCTGACGCTCAAGATGTCGCCAATATTCTGGCAGAAGCGGCATCGAAACATGTCTCCCTCGAGAAAAATTTGACACAGATCAATGCAGCTTCCGCGGCATCCTTGGACAAAGGACCAAGCGACGGCGAAATGAGGGGGGTTACGGCATGATTGTTCGCGAATACGAAGAAGACGAAATCACCGTCAAACGCTTCCCTCTGATGTTGATGGGCGGTCTGGTTATCATCAGTCTTGCACTCACATCCTCGGTGAGCCTCGGCGTATTCGAACGCCAGGCAATTCCAAGCGAAGCGCGCGCGGCAAGCGGAACGCAGGCGACTGCTACCCGCTCGCTCATGTTCTTCGATGAGGCCGACGGCACAGTAAGGGTGGAAGACGCAGGCACCCGCGAGATAGTCGGGAGCTTCGGCCCCGGCACTGGCGGTTTTGTCCGTTCGACCCTTCGCAGCCTCGTTTATCAAAGGCGCGTCCACGGGTACGGGCGCGAGGTGCCGTTCGAGCTGATCGAGTGGAACAATGGCATGCTCACGCTTCTTGACCCTACCACGCAAGAGACCGTCGAGCTTCACTCTTTTGGTGAGGGCAACCGCACGACTTTTGCGAATTTCTTGAAAACTGGAGCACAATAATGGCGACACTGGCAGCTAAGGGATCGGCTGACCTCAACAGGTTTACACCGCCCGATACCCGCGTGTTCGACGCGCCGTGCACAATCACAGTTGAGCAAAGCTCGCTGCATTTTCATGCACATGTCGAATTGCCTGAAACGATCACGATGGAACCGGGCGATAAGGTGCGTGTCCACGGTGCGCCAATTTCGATCCCGTTCGGCAGCCGCGAGGTGTTCAATCGCACCGCCACTGTGACGCGCGCCGGGCCGGTCATGCGCGTGCTGACCAAGTTTGCCGCCTATTTCGACTTGGCCGAGCTTTACGAAGTGAGTTTTAATGCTGGGAGGATCAAATGAACGCACATGCACAGATCAAGGCCGATCCGGGCCATATGATGACCAGCGAAGAGGCGATGGCTCTGGCAACGCAGGACACAGTCTTGACGCCGCGCTTCTACACCACCGATTTTGACGCGCTTGACGCAATTGACGTCAGCCTCGTGCGCGAGGAATGGGACCAGCTGATCGCCGATATGGTGGGCGACCCCAACAAGACCCACTTTCGCCACAAGAACGATTTTGCCGGCATTATCGAAGGGATGGAGCCTGAGCTTCGCGCCGAATTTACCGACTTTCTTGTAAGCTCGATGACCTCAGAGTTTTCCGGCTGTGTGCTCTATGCAGAGATCGCCAGGCGCACCAAGAACCCTGACGTGAAGCAGCTCTTCAAACTGCTTGCCCGTGATGAAAGCCGCCATGCCGGCTTCATCAACGAAAGCCTTAAAGACGCAGGCATTGGAGTGGATCTGGGTTTCCTTACCAAGACCAAGAAATACACCTATTTCCGTCCGAAATTCATTTGGTATGCGGTCTATCTCTCCGAGAAGATTGGCTACGCGCGTTACATCGCGATTTACCGCCATCTGGAAAAGCACCCGGAAAACAAGTTCCACCCGATCTTCGATTGGTTCGAGGAATGGTGCAATGACGAGTTTCGCCACGGCGAAGCGTTTGCGATGCTGATGCATGCAGACCCGGACCTTCTCAAAGGCCATAACAAGCTGTGGATCCGGTTCTTCCTTCTGTCGGTCTATGCCACAATGTATGTACGCGATCACTCGCGCCCTGTATTCCACAAGGCACTTGGCGTTGATCCGACCGAATATGACTACAAGGTGTTCGACATCTGCAACCAGATTTCCCGCCAGGTTTATCCGGTCGAACTCGACATCGACAATCCCAAGTTTCGCGCTCGAATGGAGGCACTGCGCCAAGCGGCTCTGCGCATCGAAGACGGCAAAGCCCAAGGCGGCGTTGGCGGCTTTTTCAAGCGCGTCAGCGGCATGGCAGGCGCAGGCTACAACTTTGCGCGGATGTATTTCATGACGCCAAAGACCAATGAACTGCCCGCAACCATCCGGCTTCATCCTGCATGGTAAGCTGGAGCGGCCATATTGTCCCGTTTATCGTGACACTGGCCATCTGGTTTTTGGCAACCGGGCTTGTCGCCTGGGTGGATAGCTGTGCGCGCGGCACGTTCCGTCGCAGCATAGCCATTGGAGGGGTGGCAGGCATCGCGGGGCTTGTCGCGATCCTTCTCGCCTCTTCATCCGTGAGCGTGGCGAGCGTCTACATCGCCTTTATCGGCGCAGTGATGGTGTGGGGCTGGCATGAAATCGGCTTTCTCACTGGCGCTGCTGCGGGCCCTCGTCGCGAGGCGCAAGGAGCCGGCGTCAAAGGAATCGAACGTTTCACGCAAGCCAGTGCCACTGTCATGCATCACGAGATCGCTTTGGCGCTCACAGCGCTTATGCTTATCTCGCTTTCGTGGAATGCGCCCAATCAGATCGGGGCCATGGTCTTTGTGCTGATGTTCGGTTTGCGACTGTCTTCGAAGATCAACCTCTTCGTCGGTGTGCCTAACACCACAACCGAGATGATGCCGGACCATCTGGGCTATCTCAAAAGCTATTTCGGGCCCAACCGGATGACCGTTTTGTTGGCCGCCTCAATCCTCGGGATCACCGCTCTTGCCGCCTGGTTTGCTAGCCTTGCCATGGCAGCCCCGGCGGGCAGTCCTGAAATGGTGGGCGCAAGCTTGCTCACCGCTTTGTGCCTCCTGGGCACGCTCGAACATCTTTTTCTGGCCCTTCCCTTTCGCGACGGTATGTTGTGGGGATGGGCTTTTAAGCGCGCGACTACGCACCCGAGGGGGGACGGCGCATGATCATCAATCAATTTAAAAGCATGAAGAGACCAGATATGACGGGGGGAACACCCATGGACTTTGACACATTTTTCGCCGAGCAGCTGGACAGCGTTCGCGAAGAAGGGCGCTACCGCGTCTTCACCGATATCAAGCGGCACTGCGGCAAATTTCCGCATGCGACACGCTTTATCGAAGACGAGACGCAGGCCGTTACCGTTTGGTGTTCCAACGACTACCTTGGCATGGGCCAACACCCAAAGGTGATCGAAGCCATGCATGCGACGCTCGATGAATGCGGAGCAGGCGCAGGCGGCACCCGCAATATCTCGGGCACCAACCACTATCACGTGGAATTAGAAGCCGAGCTTGCCGACCTCCATGGCAAGGAAAGCGCGCTTCTTTTTACCTCTGGCTATGTCTCGAATTGGGCGGGCCTTGGAACACTGGCAAGCAAGATTCCGGGCTGCGTTGTCTTCTCTGACGCATTGAACCATGCCTCGATGATCGAGGGCATCCGGCACAGCCGTGCGCCATACAAGGTGTGGAAGCACAATGATGTTGAAGACCTCGACCGTCTGCTTTCCGAATACCCCGCCGACACGCCAAAACTGGTCGCGTTTGAAAGCGTCTATTCCATGGACGGCGACATCGCCCCCATCGCAGACATCCTGGACGTTTGCGAAAAGCACGGCGCGATGAGCTATATCGACGAAGTGCACGGCGTTGGCCTTTACGGCCCGCGCGGCGGCGGCGTGGCTGAACGCGACGGTCTGATGGATCGCATCACCGTTATCGAAGGCACGCTAGGCAAAGCATTTGGTGTGATGGGCGGATATATTGCGGCGAGCCGTGATCTGGTCGATTTCGTGCGCAGCTTTGCAAGCGGCTTTATCTTCTCGACCGCTCTTCCCCCGGCTGTTGCTGCGGGCGCTGCGGCGAGTATCCGCCACCTTAAGGAAAGCAGCGAAGAGCGCGATCTTCAAAAACAGCGGGTGGCCGAAGTGCGCCGTCAGCTCGATATGATGAACATCCCGCACCTTCCCAACCCGAGCCATATCATACCGGTGATGGTCGGTGACGCGAAGAAGTGCAAAATGATCAGCGACTGGCTGATGGATAATCACGGCATCTATGTGCAGCCTATCAATTATCCAACCGTTCCTGTTGGAACAGAGCGGTTGCGCCTAACGCCTTCGCCTGTCCACGACACAGGCGACATCACGCGGCTGATCAATGCGCTCAGCGAAATCTGGTCGCAGTGCGAACTCGCACGCGGACGGATCGCCGCTTAAGCGGCAAGTCCCGCAGACAAACAAAACCGCCAAACAAAAAGGGCGGTGTGGGTTGCCACACCGCCCTTTGTTTTTTCGCGTAGCCTTAAGCCTTGCGAATAGTTTTTAGTCGTCGGTCGCTTCGAGGTAGGCGATGACGTCTGCGCGGTCCTGCGGGTTTTTGAGGCCCGGGAAGGCCATCCGTGTGCCCGGCATGAATTCACGCGGTGCTTCGAGGTATTCGAACATCACTTCCGGCGTCCAGGTAACGCCGCTACCTGCGTTCGCGTCAGAGTAGTTGAAGCCTTCGATGGTGCCAGCCTGGCGACCAATTACGCCATAGAGCGATGGCCCAACGCCGTTCTTGCCTTCTTCGACAAGGTGGCAAGTGCGGCACTGTGCGAACACAGTTTCACCAGCAGCCGCATCACCGGTCAGGTCAGCAAAAGCAACGTCAGCGGGGGGTTCAGGCGCTTCTACTTCAGCGACTTCTTCAACCGCTTCTTCTGCGGGCGCTTCAGCTTCAGGCTGTTTACCGCCGCATGCAGCCAGTGCCAGTACAGCGGGCACGAGGGCTGCGCTCATTACAATTTTACGCATTCAGTTTCTTCCCTTTTCAAGTCCGATGAGCCTACAAATGCAATGGCAAGCCCATCTGATCTATATCCCACGGCAGAAGTGTAGATGACATACCACCGTTATTCAACGAGCCTTTGTATAAAACCAACGCCGAACCTGAACGATCCAACGAGTATTCTTCAAGCTGGTTCCCCGAAATTTGATGGAAATATAAAAAACATCGCGGCTTGCGATGAGCGGTTCCAAGCGGGGAGAAGATAAGTGCTTTGGATTGCCTTTGCAAAGAGCGGCGATTATCGCTTTTGGCATGAAAAATTTGCCCTGGCACACCAAGCTCGTCCTCGCTCTTACCGCATTCCTGCCGCTTTATTTCATGATAGCCGCGCTCGGATCCAAGATCGGCTTGTGGGGCTGGCAAGTGGGACTTGGCGCCATGACATTTACAGCTGGCCCCTTTGTCGTCGGGATTGCCGCGGTGGTGGCTTTGATCTCTCTTATCGTCGGATTGGTCAATTGGTCCGGGCGCAAGGCCGAAAAAACGGACGGGGTTAAACGCCCTCGCAACAAGCTGGTGGTCGGCTCTGCGATCCTGGGACTGCTCGTACCTGCGGCCTTTGTGCTCTTCGGGCAGTCGGTTTCATCATCCGCTAGCGACAATCCGATCCACGATGTTGCGACCGACACCTCGAACCCGCCTGTGTTTTCGGCTGAGGTCATGGCGGCGCGCGCCGAAGGGGAATCGAACCCAGTGCACGATTATCAGGTGCCCTTGGGTGAGATTGAAATGTTCGCTGGCAGCCCGCCCGAGCTCGCGATCCAAAGCCACGCACAAATCATCAACGACACTTATGCAGAGCTGTCGCCTCTTCCTTTGGGCGGGGCTAGCAAAGCCGACGGGGTGGCCGCTGTCGCGGCGGCCATGGGATCGATGGGCTTTGTCGATATCCGTCAGGATGCAGCCGAGGGACGCGTTGAAGGCGTGGCTGAAACCTTCTGGTATGGCTTTAAAGACGATGTTGTCGCTCGCGTTGGCGAGAATGAAATCGACTTTCGCTCTGTCAGCCGCGTCGGCCGCAGCGACCTTGGTGCAAATGCTGCGCGTATTGCCGAGCTTCGCGAGAAAGTCGCGGCCCAGATCGGGCAGCGCTAAGCTCTATCGAAACGTTGCTCTTGCGAGCAGGCTTCGCTGGAGAACGGTGAGCACACAGAGTCCTGTGTATGCGTAGGCGATTATGCCAAACCATGTCGGAAATACGCACATGGCGATAAACACTGCGATGGTTTCTGTACCTTCTGCAAGACCGGTGGAGTAGAAGAAGCTCTTCTTCCCGTGGTTCTGCGTCTCCTCGCCTCGCTCTGCTGCGATGACAGCAAAGGCCAAAAAGCTCACCCCGGTAAGCACGAAGCTTGCAACCAGAACAAGCGCGGGCAACGAGTTTTCGCTTGATAGAACCCCAAAGCCCACAGGCACAGAAACATAGAACGCAAAGTCGGCAACGATATCGAAGTAACCACCCAAGGGCGTTGGTGTGGTGGCTCTTGCGACGGCTCCGTCAAGGCCGTCGATTATCCGGTTTGCGATGATGAGCCCAAGGCCGAGCCAGATATTGCCAAAGGCGATAGCTACTGCCCCGCCCAGCCCCATCGCAAGGCCTGCAAAGGTGAGCGCATTGGCGGTAACCCCGACCCGTGCAAGGGTCACGCCCACGGCATTCAAAGGCGGGTCGATCAGGGGGCGCAGTTTTGCGTCGAGCATTAGAAGCTCACTAGCCCAATCCATGCCCCCGTCATAGCGGTCGCGATATTGCCCGCGATCCAGCTTTTCATGCCTAATCCTGCGGCCTCTGCTCGGCGGTCCGGACACAGCGTGCCGATAGTGGAGACCAGCAGGCCAACGCTTGCAAGGTTGGCTACCCCGCAAAGCGCATAGGTGACGATCAGCAGGCTGCGCTGCGAAAACGTGTCTTCGGGAAGCGCCGCGAGTTCGAGATAGGCGACATATTCATTGAGGATCGCCTTTGTGCCCATAAGGCCGCCTGCTGCTTGGGCCTCGCTCCAAGGAATGCCGATAAGCCACATAAAGGGCGCAAAAATCCAGCCGAAGATGCGTTTCAACGTAAGGGGTTCATCGCCCACCAGCGGAAGCAGAGCGAGTATCTGATCTGAGAGCGACACCAGCGCAAAGACCACGATGATCACCGCGATGACCGCCAGAAACAATTGCATGCCGTCCATTGTGCCTTTGACGATCGCATCGATGCTACTTTCGTATTTCAGTCCCTCTTCGCCCTCGCTCGTTTCGGTGGCCTCGTCCTCTGCGCTCCCCGGCACCATCAGCTTGGCGATCAGCAGCGCGGCGGGAAGCGATACGAGCGAGGCCGAGATCATATGACCCACCGCATCAGGCACAGTTTCGCGCAAAGTGGTGGCATAAAGGATGAGGATTGCGCCCGAGATCGTCGCCATGGCGAGCACCATGACCTGAAACAATTCGGCGCGGCTTATCCTGGCAAAATATGCGCGCACAACCAGCGGGCTTTCGACCACGCCAAGGAACATGTTTGAGCCGCCCGATAGGCCGACAACACCGCTAACCCCCAATGTGCGGCGAAGAAGAAAGGAGAGGCCATTGACCAGCCATCTCAGCACACCCCAATGCCAAAGAAGGGCGGCAAGCGCGGAGAAGACGATCACCAATGGCAGGATCTGGAATGCGATCACCAGCGGCGGCTGCGCGCCTTCTTTGAGCTCAAAGGGCAGGTCCGCGCCGCCCAGATATCCGAACATGTAAGCAGAGCCATCCAGCGTCGCGCGTTCAATCGCGGCGACGCCTTCGTTTGCGAGCGTCACCACATCCCAGACGAAGGGAACCCGCACGATAAGCAGTGCCAGCGCCAGTTGAAGCGCGAGCGCGCCTGCGATCCATTTGGCGCTTGGGCGAGCAGAGCGATCTTCGCTCAGCCCCCACGCGATCAGTAGCAATACTGCAATGCCGATGATGCCGCGAAACTGGTCGAAATACTCCACCTCGACCTAGCCTACCCGCGCCGCCAATTGTGGTACTTCTCCACCCACTCAAGGAGCTTCTCAGGCTTCCTTGCCTTCTTCCATTCACCTGCGGCAAATTTATTACCCTCGGCCATGGTCGGGTACGGATGGATTGTACTAAGGATTTTGTTAAGGCCCAGCTTGTGTTTCATCGCGAGGGTGTATTCGGCCAGCATCTCGCCTGCATTCATACTGACGATAGTCGCGCCTAAGATCGTGTCTTTGCCCGGCTTGGTGAGCACTTTCACAAATCCCTTGGTTTCGTTTTCGGCAATGGCGCGGTCGAGGTCGTCGATTTCATAGCGCGTGACCTCATACTCGATGCCCTTCTCCTTTGCCTCGGCTTCATTGATGCCAACGCGGGCAATTTCCGGGTCGAGGAAGGTGACCGCGGGGATTACCGAATAATCCGCTTTGAATTTCTTGAATTGGCCAAACAGCGCGTTGACGCTGGCAAACCATGCCTGATGGCTGGCGGTGTGGGTGAACTGGAACGGTCCCGCAACATCGCCGCACGCAAAGATATTGGGGAATTTGGTCGCAAGAAATTCGTCGGTCACGACGGTTTTTTCGGTGTCGATGCCCAGCTCTTCCAACCCGTAACCCGAAAGCCGCGCTGCCCGGCCGACGGCGACTATAAGAGCATCAAAGCCCACTTCAGTTTCGCCCCCATCATGCTCGGTCTGCACCGCTCCATTGGTGACTTTGACCGCTTTATGCCCGGTTAGCACGGTCACGCCAGACTCTTCCAGAGCCGCCTTGGCGAGAGCCGAGACTTCTTCATCCTCGCGGCCCATGATGCGGTCCATCATCTCGATCTGGGTGACTTTTGACCCGAGCCGCGCAAGGCTTTGCGAAATCTCGCAACCGATCGGTCCCCCGCCAAGAATTGCAACACGTGCCGGCGGCGCATCCATTTCGGCGAACGCATCCCACATCGTGTCCGAGGTTAGGTAATTGCTTTCGGTGAGCCCCGGAATGGGCGGCACGAAAGGCGCTGCACCTGCGGCGATCACAATGCTTCGGGTAGTGAGGCGCTGCGTATCGCCATCATTGCGGGCAATCTCGACCGTCCACGGGTCGATGATCCTGGCATAGCCAGAGACACAATCCACGCCGAGGCTTTCATAGCGCTCCACGCTGTCATGCGGTTCGATGGTCTTCACCGCCTGCATCACCTGCGCGATGGTTTGCTTGAACGGAACTGTGGGTTCGTAGGGCGCAAGCCCGTATTTGTCAGCATTGCGCATCTGGTTGGCGACCTTGGCGCTTTTGATCAGTGCCTTCGACGGCACGCAGCCGGTGTTAAGGCAGTCGCCGCCCATCTTGTGCGCTTCGACCAAAGTCACCTTGGCTTTGACCGTGGAGGCGATGAGCGAGGAAACAAGGCCAGCAGCCCCTGCCCCGATCACAACCATGTTACGGTCATAGCTTTTGGGCCGTGTGAACCCGCGATACACTTTGCGCGCCTGGATAAAGCCAACCACCCCCTTCGCGATCCATGGGACAATGGCCAGCAGTACGAAGCTTCCGATCAAGGCGGGTGACAGAAGGCCAGACGTGCTCTCGATCTGTGCCAACTGCGTACCGGCGTTCACAAACACAATTGTGCCCAAAAGCATCCCGATCTGGCTCACCCAGACAAAGGTCCACGTCTTGATCCGGGTCAAGCCCATCACAAGGTTGATCACAAAGAATGGGAATGCAGGGATCATTCGCAGGGTAAACAGGTAAAACGCCCCGTCCCGCTCCAGCCCGCTATTGATGGTTTTCAGACGGTCGCCAAAACGCGCCTCAATCGTGTCGCGCAGCACAAAGCGCGAGGATAAGAACGCCAGCGTCGCCCCGAGCGTGGATGCAAAAGACACCAGAATTGTGCCTGTCACCAATCCAAATAGCGCGCCTGCACCCAAAGTCATGATCGCAGCGCCCGGAAGCGATGCAGCGGTCACACCAACATAAATCGCGAAGAAGATCGCGAGCACCAAGAACTGGTTTTCGGCATAGAACCCTTGGACATCATCCACGACACCCTTGATCCCTTCGAGGGTCAGATACTGACCCAGATCGAAGTAGAAGTAGGACGCAACAAGCGCCGCAAGGGCTGCAAGAATCAAAATTTTTTTCACGAAAACCCCTTTGTGTGCGTCGAGAATACGCATTCAAGCCCGTGTTCGCCGAGGCCCGCTATGCGGTTACAACCGCCGCCTTTACCGACAAAGGGAGGCGTATTGTGAAATCCAGCGCTTGTCGATGGCGTGCTTTAGCTTTGCCACCCATGCCCCTCGCGCACAAAGCGGACCATAGCTCAAAACCGCGCTCCCGTTGCCGGTGGAGAGGAGGTAGAGGCTCACCGGGCGCGGGCGATAGACAGAGCCCACTTCGCGTCCCTGCACCGCATCGCGCAAGTTTCGGGCTAGGTGCGGCCCCGCCATTACTGCGTGGACGCCCGAATGCGCGACATGGCGGTCCTGGCGCGAAGCAACATCACCAACGGCAAAGATATCGGGATGCGAAGTTGAACGCTGGTGTTGATCGACCGCGATGAAGCCCTGGCTATCCGTCGCAAGCCCGCCGGCCTTCGGCCAATCCGGCGCGCCGCTGCCAAGGCTTGCGACAATAACATCCGCAGGCACACAAGAACCACTCGTGGTCACCAATTTCCCCTCTGAAAGACGCGCATTTTCATTGAGAACGGCGATCCCTTGCGCGGCCAGTTCGCGGGAAACCTTGCGGCGCACTCCGGCTGAAAAGCCGGGCAGGAGGCCATCATCGCCTGCGATCAGTGTTACTTTTGCATCTTTGGTGCCGGCGCGGTTTCGCATTGCAAAGGCAATCTCGACCCCCGCAGCGCCTCCGCCGACTATCGCAATATCGCCCGCCTTTTCGGCCGTTTCCAAACGCTCCACAAACCGGTCGATCGGGCGCACGTCAATAAGGCGCTTGTCCTTGCCCAAGACGCTTTGAGCGCGCCCTACACCGCCTGTATCAAACGAAGCGACATCATATTCCAGAACCTGCCCACCGCCGGTTTTGACCCAGCGCGCCTCCGGATCAATTCCGGTGCATCGGCCCAGCAAAAGCTGAACCCCAGCACGCTTTGCCAATGCCGCCAGATCGACAACGCCATCGTCCAGTCCATATTGCCCCACGATCCAACCCGGGACCGTCCCCGAATAGCGCAAATGGCGATGCGGGGTCAGGAGCGAGGCTCGTGCACAAGGCAAACCATTGGCAATCCAATCGGCAAGGACCGCGACATGGGCGTGCCCCCCGCCTACCAGCAATAGATGTTGTGCATTCTGGTTCATCACTCGCCCGCGTCATCAAGCCGCCAACCGATAAGGCTATCGGCCATCTGGCCTATTCCGCAAGGCCCATTCAAGCTTTCCTTGTAACGATCCACTTGCTGCAGGAACCTTCGCCCCCATATGTGCGTTCAGACATGGCAATAAATTATATTTACCGCTTGAGCTGGAGAGGGGTCCCAGCAGGATCATTGGTGGCGGATCAAAAGGACGGTCATGGCTCTCGAAGCTTCCTCTAAAGGTACCCAGATCTCGCTGGTCCAGTTTTTCCGGACCTTTCTTGCCATTTTGAGGCCGGAGCGCAGCTTTTACGGGCTCGCACTGGTTTATGGAATTGGCGTCAGCCTGCTTTCCCTTGCGACCCCGATTTCAGTCCAATTTCTGGTAAACACGGTGGCAAACACCGCTTTGGCGGCGCCCCTGGTGGTGCTGTCATTGACGTTGTTTGGACTGCTGATCCTGTTCGGGCTGCTTTACGCTTTGCGCATCCATTTGATGGAACTTTTCCAGCGGCATTTTTATGCTCGGATGGTTCAGGAAATCTCGCTTTTGTCGGTGTATGCGCAGGACCCTTTCTTCTCGGACCGCAAGTCTTCTTCTTTGTTTAACCGGTATTTCGATGTGATCATCGTTCAAAAAGCCATACCGGTCCTGTTTATCGGCGGATTTTCCGTCGTTTTGCAGGTCGCTGTGGGCTTTGTGCTGGTGTCGCTCTATCACCCGCTTTTCCTCGTGTTCACACTGGTGATGTCCGCCCTGATCTGGGTAATCTGGCTTGTCTGGGGTGCGCGGGCAATCCGTACAGGGATCGACCTCTCCCACGCGAAACACGAAACGGCGAACTGGCTTGAGACGATCGGCGGCTCAAACGGGTTTTTCAAATCGCAGCGCCGGATTGACGATGCGATTGCCCGAACTGACAAATATACGCACGACTACCTGAACGCACATCGCCGCCATTTCCGGCAGCACTTCTCGCAAACGCTATCATTCCTGCTGCTGTACGCACTCGCAAGCGCCGCGTTGCTCGGCCTTGGCGGGTGGCTCGTCATTCAGGGGCAGTTGACCCTCGGCCAATTGGTCGCTGCTGAACTTGTGCTTTCCGTTGCGTTCTTCGGCGTTGCTCAGCTCGGCGTTTACCTCACGTATTTCTACGACCTATGCGCCGCGGTCGAGGAAATCTCGCTCTTTTACGAAGTCGAACAAGAACCACCCAGCAGCGCAGCAGAATTGACTTCTGATGATCACACAATTGTGTTCAGAGGGGTCAGAGGTATCGCCCGCGGCGACGAGGTTGAGTTTGATCTCGAGATTCCGACCGGCGCCATGGTCATGGCAAGGGCCGGCAACCACGGTGTCCAACGGCTTTTCACAAATTTTCTAAAGCTCCACCAGCGCTCTTCGCACGGGTTTGTGACCTTAGGCGGCGTGGATGTGAACGACCTTGAGGCATACAATCTTCGCAAGGATGTGCACGTCCTTGACCGTCCAAGCTTTGTTGGCATGACCATCCGCGAATATCTGGCGCTGTCGTGCAAGGACACGGCAAGCAAACGGATGATGGGCGCGCTTGAGACTGTCGGGTTGATCGAAACCGTCTCGAACCTTGAGAAAGGGCTCGACACGCCGGTTGCTTACACTGGTTGGCCTTTATCAGCGGTCGAATTGCAGCAATTGAAGCTTGCCAACGCGTTGCTCGAACGGCCCCGCATCCTGGTGCTCAGCCAGCTGTTTGATCTGGTGGATGAAGACAATCTGGCGCGCGCTATTCGTGACCTGCGAAGCGATAGCTATACAACCGTCATCTACTTTTCAGGCAGACGCGCCGATCTGGGCTTCGACAGTTTCCTCTACATGGAAGCAGACAGGCAGCGTACTTTCGACGAGTTTGAAGAGTTTCTTGCCGCGCAAGACATGCAAAAGGCGAGAGATACTGAGCCTGCGCGCCTTTACCCTGCGCCCAGTGCTACCACTGCAGGAGACGCGTGATGTTGGCGCACCTGGAAAAAGACCGCGACAAGTTTACCGCTCTCAAAACAGTGAGCCGGCCAAGGGTTTTTCGCACGGCATTCGTCCTGCTGCTGATCGGTATTGTGACAAGCGTCCTTTTCCTGATTTTTGTGCCTTGGGTGCAAACAACCGCCGGGGGCGGAGTTGTCACAACGCTCAACCCCAATGAGCGTCAACAAGAGATAAACGCGCTTGTTGAGGGCCGTATTGACGAATGGTTTGTTTCAGATGGCGAACGGGTCGAAAAAGGTGATCCTATCGTGCGGATTACCGACATTGATCGCAACCTTGTTGACCGGCTTACTGCCGAGCGCGCTCAGGTAGAGGTGCAACTGCAAAGCGCGCAAAGCGCTTTGGCGACAGCGCAGATTGATCTTCGCCGGATGAGAGAGCTGTTCGAAGCCGGCCTTTCCGCAAGGCGCGACTATGAACAGGCACAAATCCGGGTCGAAGAAATGCGCGGGCGCGTGGCAGAGGCGCAAGGGTCGCTGGCCCGCTCTGAAACCAACCTTGCCCGCCAATCCGAGCAGCTTGTGACCGCACCGCGCGATGGCTTCATCCAAAGCATTAATGCAGGCGATGCGGCCACTTTCGTAAGCGCGGGACAAGTTCTTGCGACCTTTGTTCCAGCCGCACAAACGCGCGTTGTCGAGGTGTTCGTCGATGGGCGCGATGTGGCCCTCATCAGCGGGGGCGAGGAAGCCAGAATTGAGTTTGAAGGCTGGCCCGCTGTCCAATTCAGCGGATGGCCATCGGTGGCAATCGGCACCTTCCCGGGCATCGTTGCATCGGTCGACCAGGTCGCACAGCCCGATGGCCGCTTTCGCGTGCTGATCGCGCAAGATCCAGATGCAGAACAGCCGTGGCCCGATGAACGCTATGCCCGTTTCGGAACGGTGGTGCGCTCGTGGATATTGCTGGAAACCGTGCCTGTTGGTTTTGAACTTTGGCGCCAGTTGAACAATTTCCCGCCGGAAATGCCATCTTCGGCCGCAATGGCAGGCCAGTCTAGCGCAAACAGGACAGCCCCGGCCGGGACGGGCCCCTAACGATGCCAGTGCTGTTTCGCCTATCCGCAGCGCTCGCAGCGATGCTTGCCTTATGCCAGCCATTGACCGCGCAAAATATCGAGCTCGTCGAAACGCCGCTTGAGGAGCAACTGACGACAGGCGCGCTTTTGCCAGAGGCAGTGCTGCGCAGTTCCGCCCTCACGTTCCCGAGCATCCTTGAAAGCTTCGAGCGCGAGGCGGCAGCACGCTCTGACCAACTGGCAGCTGACGGCGCATTTGACCTTATCCTTGAGGGCGAGGCCTATGACCGTGTGACCGGCACCTTTTCAGGCGGCTATGCCGAAGTAGGCGCGCGCCAACCCATTGCTGCGATGGGCGCTGAACTTTTCGGAACTTACCGCCTCTCGGACGGCACCTTCCCGATTTACGAGAATATCTTCAATACCAATCAGGCCGGCGAGTTCAAAATCGGCGGATTGTTGTCGCTCTTGCGCAACCGCCGGATCGATCAACGGCGCTTTGGCGTCGAAGACACAAGACTGGCCCGCGATCAGGCTCGCCTCGATGTGCTGCTGGTGCAGCTCAAGGTCCAGCACGAAGCGCTCTCGGCCTACTGGCGGTGGGTCGCATTGGGCGAGGAAATCGCGGTCTATGAGGAGCTGTTAGAAATCGCAGAAGCGCGCGCAATTGGCCTTGCGCGTGAGGTTCGCGAAGGCGCAACTGCGCGCATTGCCCTTACTGAAAACGAGCAGAACGTCATTCGCAGGCGTACCTTATTAACAGAGGCACAGCGCAACTTTCAGACGGCAGCCACGTCCTTGAGCTTTTACCTACGCGATAGCAGCGGGCGTCTTATCGTTCCCACCCGCGCGCAGCTTCCCGGGCCTGAAATTCTGGATCGCCTGCCCGATATGCAGGCGCTCCTGAATACGCAGCGTAGCGATGTGCTTGAAAACCGCCCCGAGTTGCAGAACTTCAAAATCGCTCTCGAGCGCGCGCAAAACAAGGTCGCTTTGCGTGAAAACGATCTCCAGCCGCAGCTGGATTTCAAAGCAGAGGTCTCCCGCGATTTTGGCGCGATTGGTGATGGCGGACCAACCTTCGATTCCACAGACACCGTGGTGGGCGTCACGTTCAGCGTACCGCTCCAGCGCCGCACAGCACGCGGTCGATTGCGGCGCGCCGAGGCGGAACTGCGCGAGATCGAGCTTCGCGAACGCAGGGTCGCCGATCAAATCTCGGTCGAACTCGACAACATCCTCACCAATTTGAATGCCGCTCTAAAGCTTGCAGGATTGGCCGAGAATGAGGTCGAGCAAGCCGACGCAATGGTCACAGCAGAACGAAGACGTTTCCGCCTTGGCGCAGGCGATTTTTTCCTTGTGAACCTGCGCGAAGAAAGCGCTGCGACCGCGCAAATCCGCAAGATCCGCGCAAAACTCAATGGCAAGATTTCGCAAGCCAGCTACAGCGCCGCGACCATGGATTTAGAGGCCTTGGGACTGGAATAGTCACTCTTTGAGATCGTCGATTGTGTCGATGTCCCTGAGCCATTCGGACCGGCATGGAACCACAAGGCCTTGGGAAATCAGCACCCGCGCGCCTTGATCGCCGCTCGATTTCATAAGGTCTTTGAACTGCGCCGCGCCGAACAGCGCTGGCGGCATACGGGTCTTACCCATTGCCGAAACCACAACAGGTTCTGATGCATCCCATGCGTCGACCAGCGCCAAAAAATGCTCACGAGGAACAAGCGGCATATCGGCAAGCACAATCAAGAGCCCATCAAGCGATGCCTCCTTTGCGGCCTTGGCGGCGAGCGCCACAGAGGTGCCCATGCCTTCGCTGGCCCGCAGATTGAGCAGCGGTTCAAACCGGCGTTCGCGCCATTGCGGCTCACACGGATGATTGGGGGCGCGGGTGATGGCCCAGGCTTTTTCGAACTGCTCGATAGGAAGCGCCAACGCGGCATATTCACCCAATGCGCGCCCTCGAAAGTCAGCACACAATTTGTCGCTTGTCCCAAAGCGGCGAGAGCTGCCAGCAGCCAAGAGCGCCACTCCTATGCGGCGTGCCATGATGTCTCTTCATAGGTGCGGATGATTTCACCAAGCGTCGAAAGTGCCAGCGTGTGGGGATCGCGTGAGGAGTGGAACAAGCCGATGGGCGCACGGATTTTATCCAACTGAGCCTGCGTGATGCCAAGGGCAAGCAATGCTTCGCTGCGGAACGCATGCGCCCGCCTACCGCCCATCGCGCCAAGGTAGAAATGCGGCATTCCCAATGCGGCCTGCATCAGGTCGATCTCCCAATCGTGGTCATGGAAGAGGAAAACTGTCGCCGTCCAGGGATCGCTTTCAAGAAGGTCGGTTTGATTGGTGCGATCAAGATGGTGAGCCTCTATATCCCGCTGTCCCAATTGCTCGATCAACCGCGTATCCGGCGTCAAAATGCGAGTGGTGCAGCCAAATGTACTGGCCATGCCTGCCAAGGCCTCAACACCTGCGCCGTGGCCAATGATCTGGAGATGCGGACCAGGGAAATGGCCAAATATCGCCTTGCCAGTATCGGGGTTGAAGGAGGCTTCTTGCCACTCAGGTCGATGCGAGACGCCGTCGGGACCGGTGGCAATGGAAAACGCTTCACGGCGCTTGATTGAGCCAAGGCATGCACCGACAAAGCCCGTGTCTTCGATAATATGAAACGACACATCAAGCCCGCCCCCGCACGGCAGCTTGATATCGAGATAGGGTGACCCTGCACCAAAGCGCACCACTCTGGGTCTGCCCGTCGCCAGCACATCAAGCGCTTCAGACACCACGGCATTCTCGATACAACCGCCCGAAAGCGAGCCTGCGAAAGTCCCATCTTCAGCAACGCCCATAATAGTGCCGGGGCTTCGCATCGAGGACCCCTCGACACCGCATACCGTGACCAGAACGGTGCGCAGGCCCTGGGCCGCAGCATCGCTCAAAAACTGGCAGGTTTGCGGCAGGTCCACTTGAAAGCGCGGGCTATTCGCCGCTTACTCGGTTTGTGAGGCGAGGTAAGCGATCACCGCCTTGCGTTGCTCTTCATCAGGCACTGCGCCTGCAAGCATTTCGCTTCCCGGGATGTAACCTTGCGGGTCAGCAAGGAAGCCATCAAGACTCGCCTCATCCCAGGTGACATCGGATGCGATGAAGGCGTCGGAAAAGGAGTACCCTTCAAGGCTTCCCGCTTTGCGGCCCATTATGCCGTGAAGGTTGGGACCTGCTGCCGAGCGCCCGTCAGGATCAACCGAATGGCATCCGGTGCAGGTTTGAAATGTATCTTCGCCAAGCGCGATGAGATCAACCGCAGCGCCGGCAACCGGTTGCGCCACATCAGGAGCACCGCGTTCACGCACGACAATCTGTTCGACCACTTGTGGCGGCTCTTCCGATGACCCGCAGGCGGTGACCATCACGGTAAGCAGACACACGGCGAGAACCGCTCGATTACGCATCCCCTTGTTCTCCCTCTTGAATTCTCTTTAAGCGAATTGTTTGGCCACCGGCAGATCGCGTATCCGCTTGCCTGTCGCTGCAAAGATCGCGTTGGTGAAGGCGGGCGCTGCAGGCGGCAGACCCGGCTCCCCTGCTCCGCCAATCGGCACATCGCCGCTGTTGATGATGGCCACCTCGATTGCAGGCACCTCATCCATGCGCAGCATTTTGTAATCGTGAAAATTGCTTTGCACGATAGCGCCATCCCTTAGGTCCAGCTCGCCATACATCGCAGCCGTCAGGCCGAAAACGATCCCGCCCTCGATCTGGTTCTTGAAGCCATCGGGGTTCATCACATAGCCCGCATCGCACACCGCCCACGCATTGACGAGCTTGGGCTTGCCAGAGGACATATCGACCTCGATCACCTCGGCAACGATCGTGCCGAAGCTTTCGACGATCGCGACGCCTTTGGCATGCCCTTCTAGGGTCTCGCCTCGCCAGTCGCTCATCTCAGCCACCTTTTCGAGCACAGCCAAATGACGCGGTGAACCTGCGATCATCTCCATGCGGAAAGCGAGCGGATCTTTGCCCGCTTCATAGGCGGCTTCGTCGATAAAGCTCTCGACGAAGAAACTCTGCTGTGAATGGTCGACCGAACGCCATGCCTGAAACGGCAAGTGCAGGTCGGCAGGGGCTACGCGAATGCTGGTGTTGGCGATGTTATAGATCGCCGGAACGCAGGCCTCGGCTGGATCGTGGCGCTGTGTGAAGACATGATCGAAGGCGACAAGTTTGCCGTCATCATCCAGGCCCGCCCGCATCCGCGCCATGTCTGCGCAGCGGTAGAGCGCCTTTTGCGTGTCCTCTTCGCGGCTCCAGATAACCTTGACCGGATAGCCTGTCGCCTGAGCCACGCGCGCTGCCATGGCGATTTCATCCACGCCCAAGCGGCGTCCAAAGGCCCCGCCAAGATAAGGGTGGTGCATGGTGATATCGTCTGCGGCCATGTCCAAAGTCGAGGCCACACCGCTCCTTGCCATCAATGGCACCTGAGTGCTGGCCCAGATGTCGCATTTGCCGTCTGCTACATGCGCGGTGCAGTTGATTGGCTCCATCGGGGAGTGCGCGAGATAGGGCGCTTTGTATTCCGCTTTGATCGTTTTGGCCGCCGAACCAAGCGCACTTTGCGCATCGCCTTTCGCCGCTGCCTCATCGCCGCCGGTTTCACCCGCTTCATCCAGAGCCGCCGCGAAGGCTGCAAACTGATCGTCCATGGTCTTAATCGGGCTGTCCGATTGGCTCCATTCGATCTGAATCGTGTTCATCGCCTGCTGCGCTTGCCAATAGCTATCGGCAACAACCGCGACAAATGTCTCCATGTTGAGGATCTGCAAGACCCCTTTCATGGATTTGGCACGGGATGCGTCCATGCTGACAACTTTGGTGCCGGGTACTGGCGGGCGCACGGTGGCGGCATAGGAAAGCTCAAGGCCTTCCGGCACGGCGTCGATCCCGAATTCAGCGGTGCCATTGATCTTGGCCGGAATATCGGTGCGCGCCTTGCTTTTGCCCATCAAGCGATATTGATCAGGCGTCTTCAGCTTTGGCGTGTGGTCCATCGGTTGGTCCGCAGCAGCGGTGGCAAATTCGGAGTATCTCGCCGAATTCCCGCTGGCCTTGTGGAACAGAACACTGTCCTTCGTGGTGATTTCATCAACTGGAACGCCCCACTTTTGCGCCGCAGCCCCAACCAACATACCGCGTGCCGCAGCGCCAGCGATACGCATGGAGTTCTGTCCCGTTGTCCGGATCGAGGAAGACCCCCCCGTGATCATCGCATCGGCCATACGCGCTACTTGCGTGAATAGACCATTCCAGGTCGGCTCGATCCAATCAGCCGCGTTCATCGTGAAAGGGGCCACAAACATGCGCGCTGTATCGGTCACAACGTAGGAGCCGTCAGCAGGCGCCTGCATCACGCGGACATTTTCCCAGTCGGCATCAAGCTCATCGGCGAGCATTTGTGCGAGCACCGAATGCGCGCCCTGCCCCATTTCGCAGTGAGGGACGATGGCAGTGACGATGTTGTTCGTATCGATCTTGACCCAGCTGTTGACCAGCTGTTCGCCCTCGCCGCCTGCCACTTTGGATGCGAGCGAACCAATCGGGTTTCCGGGACGAACGCCGATCCCAATCAGCAGTCCGCCACCTGCTAAAACGCCAGCACCGATAAATCCGCGGCGGCTCCATTTGGCGAGTTTTGAGCGTTCTTTTTTCTCGGGAGTTAGATCGTTCATGATTTACGCCTCCTCCTCAGAGCGGGGTTCGAGCTGACCGCTTGCAACTTTAATCGCGCGGCGGATGCGGGTGTAAGTGCCGCAGCGGCAGATATTGCCTTTCATTGCTGCGTCAATGTCATCGTCCGAAGGCGTCGGATTGTCGCGAAGAAGCGCGGTCGCGCTCATAATCTGGCCCGATTGACAATATCCGCATTGGGGCACCTGCTCGCTGATCCAAGCCTGTTGGATCGCGCTCATCATGCCATCGACACCTCCGATGCCTTCGATGGTGGTGACTTCGCGTCCCTCAGCCATGCTGACAGGCGTCGAACAAGAGCGTACAGGCTGACCGTCCAAATGCATGGTGCAGGCCCCGCACTGCGCAATACCGCAGCCGAATTTGGTGCCCACCAGCCCTGCCTTTTCGCGCACCACCCAAAGCAGCGGCATTTCAGGTTCGGCGTCGATATTGACGGGTTCGCCGTTGAGGATGAAGTTTGCCAAGGCGTCTCTCTCTTGCTCTTTCTCAGTTGCGATGAGCAATCTATCCTGCGAGGCCCCAAATTGATAGCGCGAATGTTCCAGCGCGCCTGATGGAGACCATATGGCCCAGATTTCCTTTGATGACTTCTTGAAGGTCGATATTCGCGCAGGCGAAGTGGTGCGCGCCGAACCGTTTCCCGAAGCGCGCAAGCCAGCGATCAAATTATGGGTCGATTTTGGCGAAGAGTTGGGCGTCAAGAAAAGCTCCGCACAAATTACCGATCACTACACGCCAGAGGAGCTTGTGAGCCTCACAGTGATGGCAGTGGTGAACTTTCCCCCGCGCCAGATTGGCCCGTTTATGAGCGAAGTTTTGGTGCTTGGCTTTGAGGATGAAGACGGCGCGATTGTGCTGGCTGCGCCCGACAAGAATGTACCCAAAGGTGTGCGCCTGATGTGAAGCGTTAGAGGTGTCCTTTGAGCGCCTCTTTTAGGTGGCCGAGCCAAGGTTCAAACGGCTTCCATGCGCCCTGCCCCTTGCGGTTGATCGGTTGGCGCACCTGTTCCGAAGACGCCGTGCGCACTGCCCGGTCCGTCTTGTGAAAGGCGAGGCATTGCTCCTCAAACGGGACGCCGAGGAAGTCCAGCATCCGGCGCGTTTGCCCTTCGAGATCATCGAGCACATCCTCGTGCTGCACCCGCAGAACCTCGCCGGGAAGCACCGCATCCCAATGGTCCATTAAATCGACATAATCGGCGTAATACTGCCCAACCTCGTGCAATCCGTAGGTGAATTCCTGACCCTCGGCGAAAAGCTGTTTGAACCCTGAAAAACAGCAATCCATCGGTGCGCGCCTTGCATCGATGATCTTGGCATTGGGCAGGATCAGATGGATCAACCCGATATGCCGGAAGTTGTTCGGCATTTTGTCGATAAAGAACGGGGCACCTTGGCGGTGGATGCGCGTGTTTTCGATGAAGTCAGCTCCGAATTTTTCGAGCTGCTCCGCCGAAAGATCATGCAGCACCGCTGGGTACAACGACTGCCCCGCTTTGCGCCCACGCAGCCTGTGAGCAAGCGCGAGGATATTGGGCAGCTCCAGTGTACCATCAATCTGGCTGTGGCTTGCCAAAATCTGTTCCAGCAAGGTGGAACCTGCACGCGGCAGGCCGAGGATAAATATCGGGTCAGGCGCATCATGGCCGCTGCCTTCGTGCTTGGCGAACAACTCGCTCGAGCAATGCTCTTTCTGCTTGGCAAGCTCCGCGCTCATCGCCTCTGCTTTGTACCGCGTTTGCGCGCGTTTCAGCCTGTTGCCAGTATCGTAATGCTGGAACGCCGCCTCATAATCACGCTCGTCCTCCATCGCTTTGGCAAGCGCAAAGTGGAGGTGGACGCGGTCCATGAATGCCAGATCGCTGCGCTCAACCTGCGCGCGCATCCCCGCAATCTCGGCATCGCTGAAGCGATAGGTTTTGAGGTTGGCTAGCGCATAGTAGGCATCGCCGTGATCCGGCTTGGACTTGATGGCTGCGCGATAGCTTGCCTCAGCCTCGCTGCGGTCGCCTTTGGTCTTGAGTGCATGGCCGCGGCTAGTGAGACTGGCGGGGTCTCCGGGTAGCTTTTTGAGCACATCGTCAAAGAGCGCGAGGCCCCCCTCATAATCACCCATCTGAATGCGTTCGATCGCAAGGCGCGACTGGAAAACGGGGCTTTCTGGATCGCGTTTGATGAGAAGTTCGGCCTGCTCCAAGGCTTCTGCTGATTTCTGACGGCGGCGCAAAGCGTCAATGTAATCGAGCCTGAGTTGCACATCATCGGGAGAGAACTCCACCGCGCTCTCCAGCAGAAATTCCGCATCATCCAGAACACCAAGCTCAATCCCGATTTTGGCGAGCAGGCGCATGCCTTCGATATGGGCGGCATCGCGGGTAGGATGGGTTCGCAGATAGTGGCGGCAAATCTCCTCGGCGCGCGCAATGCGCCCTTCGGCCAAATGGTTAGTCACCGCGACAAGCTCGCGTGGGAGGCGCGCAATCCGCTCTTGCTGAGCCTTGGCGACGTTGGCTTCGACCATCCTCCCCGCGGCCGCTTCCAAACGCGATTGTTCGCGCCAGCTCGCCTCCAGTGCCGGATTAAACCGGGTGGCTCGGCTAAACGCCGCCAATGCGCCTGCATTGTCACCGCGCGCCAAGGCGAGATGCCCCTGCTCCTGCCACGCGCGGCCATATTCGGGCATCGCGGAATGCAGCGCGTTCAGGTGCACACCCGCCTCATCAAATCGTTTTAAATACCGGCACGCTACCGCCGCCATGTAGAGCGCCTCTCCATCCGAGGGGTTCTCGGCGAGAAGCCCGCGTGCAGCCTCAAGCCCTGCTTCAAACTCACCAGCTTGAAGAGACTTTTGCGCGGATTGGAGTTGCTCTATGCGGTTCATACGCCTGCCTTAGACAGCAAAACGGCGGGAGTGAACACTGCCACTCCCGCCGCTTGTGATTGGATGCGTTCGATCAATAGTCGAACGAAACGCGCATGCCCACCGTCAGAGGACGGTTTGTGATGATGCGCTCACGGTCATTGCCGAAGATGCCCGAAACTTCAGCGCGCTCATCGCTGAGGTTTTCACCGAAGATCTCGAACTTCCACTGATCCGCTTTCACGCCCATCGACAAATCGAAGGTTGTGTAGCTGTCCAGTTGGATATTGTTGATTGCGATGATGTCGGTTTGCTTGGATGCCGAATAGGTCGCTTGTGGCTGAATGAAAGCCTCAAGGCTGTCCGACACATCCCATTCATACCGTGCACGAATGTTGCCTTGGAAGCTTGGCGCGTAAGCGAGATCGCTTCCGAGGATCACGTCATTAGTCGGGATAAGGATTTCCGTGACCTCTGTGTCGAGGATCGAAAATGCACCTGCAAAGGTCAGACCCGGCGTCGCATAAGGTGCAACGGTGAAGTCTGATTCAATCCCGTAAATCTCTGCATCCGCAGCGTTTGACGAGAAGAACAGGTTTGTGATCGAGGGGTCAAAAATCTGCGTCTGCAGGTTTTGAATATCGACAAAGAAGGCCGAACCATTCCAGCGGAATTGACCATCGATGAGGTCGAGTTTCCAACCGAGTTCGTAGTTCTTCACCTCATCGGTTTCGAGCTCGAACGGCACCACAAATCCGCCAGCACCCACAGCGCCGCCGGGACGGTTGAGGAAGCCGGGACGGAAGCCTTCCGAATATGTCGCGTAGAACAGCATATCGGGTGTAGGTGTCAAAGTGACGGTCCCTTTGAAGATAACACCGCTTGTTTCGGCCACATCAGGCGCACGCACCGCGTTGAAGACCTGTGTTGCCTGCGCTTCGGACAGGCCAGCTGCCTGAATGTCAGCAATGCTGTCATCGAGGTCAAACGTCTGACGCAAGGCCGCATTACACGATCCGATGAAAGTGAACTGTCCGTCACCGTCATAAAGATCGCTGATGTCGGTACCAAAGGCATTGGCATCGGTTGCAGCACCCGAGTTACAGAACGAACCGTTCGCAGACCCTTCAAAGTCAACTTCGACATCGTAGTAGCGCGCACCAAATGTCACGCTGAGCAAGTCAGGGATGACATCAAAGTTTGCTTCACCAAAGATGCCGAACTGTTCGTCCGTACGGCGAATGTCATTGCGGAAGATCGTGGAAGCCGGGAATGGTCCAGGATCAGAGAAGAAGCCGGTCGTCTGCGGGAAGTTGGTCGCAAACGGGCCGAATGGATTTGCTAACACATTGTTTGGATATGCAAAGTCCACACGCTCTTCGAGGCTGAGGTCGGAATAGAACGCACCACCCTGAAAGCTCACGCGCCAATCGTCAGGCGTCGAGAAACGCAGCTCCTGCGTGAACACTTCGGTGTTCGAAAGCGAATTGATGAACAGGTTCGGTGCCTGACAAGTTCCGCTTGGCGCTGCTGCACCGGGATAGGTCACTGACCCGTCACAGATGTAATACGGCAGATATTGGCCAGCAAACAGGTAGTCGGTGTAATCAGCACGCTGCTCGCTTTCACGGTCGGTGTAGGCACCGGTGTAGATCACATCGAGCCAGCCGATACGGCCTTCCACGGTCCAGCTTGTGTTAGAGAAATCGTCTTCAAGACGGTCTTCTTCAAAGCGCTGAATTTCAAGATCGCCAAGGCCATCAAGCTCAGGATCGGCGAAGAACACGCCGTCTGATTCAAGGCTTTGACGCTGGTGCGAGATGTTGACGGTCCAATCAGGCGTCACTTCCCACAGAGCGCTTACACGAAAGCCGGAGTAGGTCGTATCGTTGAAGTTATCTTGGACAAGGCCAGCGTTGTCGGCCTGAAGGAATTCCACGCCAGACAGGTCAGCGGTCGATTGGAAACCGGCGCGAACGGCGGAAACCGGAACGCCGTTTTCACGGACAAAACCTTCCGGACGGAAACGCGCGCTTTCAGTCAGATCGCGAGTCCCTTGGACATTGTCGATGTAGCCGCCTTGATCATCAAGATATGCAACACCGCGCAGAGCAAACGTGTCGCTTACCGGCACGTTGATCATGAACTCGCCCTGGTAACTTGCTTCACCGCCTTTGGTGAATGAGACGCCAGCAGAGGACTTCGCCGAGAAACCGGAAAGATCAGGCTTGTTGGTGATGAGACGCACAACACCTGCTTGCGAACTTGCGCCAAACAGGGTGCCTTGCGGGCCCGAAAGCACCTCGATACGCGCCAAGTCGGCAGCGTAAACATCAAGGTTACGGCCTGGCTGTGAAAGCGGTTGATCGTTGAGATACAGCGCCACGTTAGGAGCAAGTCCCGCAACCCCTGCTACAGTGATGTTTGGCGTGGTTGATGCAAGACCGCGAATGTAGATCGTGCTTTGGCCCGGACCATTGCCGCCTGCTGTGACAGACGGGATCTGGTCGAGATAATCTTCGAACGTGTCGATGTTAAGCTCTTCGAGCTGTTCTTCACCGATGGCAGAAACCGAAATTGGAACGTCTTGCAGGTCTTCGCTGCGACGCTGCGCTGTCACGATGATGGTGTTCACACCGCCTTGGCGCTCTTCAGCGGCAGGTGCGCCGGCATCCTGCGCTGCGGCAGGCGATGCGATTGCGACAGCCAGCGCGCCCAGCGACGCGCCGGTTATAATGTTCTTCATTATGTAATCCCTTTTGGACTGCGGATGAGGGGGGCGGCGCAACGGTTCGCGCCAGTTCATCCAAGAACAGCGGGCTCAACGAAATTTGTGAATTGCACAAACTACGGGGCGCGCTGGAGGGGCAGGTAACAAGAGCAAAGCGGGCTGGCCACAGCGCGCCCTCGCATTTTCCAAAGCTACAGAGATGTGTTGCATTGAAACAACAATGTAAATCTAGTCCATGAAAACTCTAGGTAATCAGGAAACTATTCAGCATTATTACATACTTTACAGAACGCCTTTTATAAGTATCCGATATCATACTTCATAGATGAGCCACACTATTCTGTATATCTTCGCGAATACTTAGATTTTGTAAGTGTCGCACAAAGTCCTCAAAGGGTTGTAACTTCCCCGTCCCAGTTCTCGCACGCCTCTTGTGTGGTTGGAACGCCGTGCTTTTTACGAATGAGGTCAAAGACAACCGCCTTGATGATCGACGCACACATGGCCGCAAGCACGAGGGAAAACGGCAATGCGCCGATAATCATCGTGATGCGAATGGCCTCGATCCCGCCAAGGATCAGCATTGAACCCACGACGAAAGCCAGCGCTGCACCCCAGAAGAGGATGTGAAAACGCCGCGCGCCTTCATTGTCGCCTGCGCCATTGATGGTGTTGACGATCAGGATCGCGCTGTCAGCCGAGGTGATGAGATAGGTCATCAACAAGATAACCACGAGGCCAGAGACAACCGCCGCCGTTCCGGGCTCCAACAATAGCGCAAGGGTTGCGAAAAGCTGGTCGGCCATGGGCGCATCAACAATCGTACCGCCAGCGACCCCTGAAAGCTCAAGATCAATCGCGGTTCCGCCGACCAGTGCCATCCAGATGAAGCACATAAGCGATGGGACCAAAGCAACGCCAAGCACATATTCGCGGATCGTGCGCCCGCGCGAGATGCGCGCGATAAACATGCCGACGAATGGGGCGAATGCGATCCACCATGCCCAGTACATGACGGTCCAACCAAGCTGCCAATCGACCAGCGCACCCGCCATCTCGCTACCGTCATCCTGGAACAAGGTGAGTGATTGCATGGGCAGGTTTACGATATAGTCCCATGTCGCCACGCCCATAAGCTGCAAACCGTAAAGGCCCGAACCCACAGTTGCGAACAGCGCGAGGAGCGCAAATGAAAGCGCCATGTTGATATTGGAGAGCCATTTGATCCCGCGCCCCACGCCAGAAAGCGCGCTGATTGTCGAGGCTCCTACCAACACTATCAGAGCGATCACTATGGCCAAGTTGGAAGCGGTGAGCACACCGCCTTCGCCTGAGACCATCAACCAATCACCAAGACCGATCCGGTAAAGGCCTGCAACAAACTGCTGAACCCCGAAGGCCAAAGTGTAGGAGACGCCCAGAATTGTCGCCACCACGGCAACAACGTCAACAGCGTGGCCCCCAAGGCCGGACATGCGCTCACCAAAAAGCGGAGCCAAGCTCGACCGGATCGTCAGAGGCAGCCCCCGCCTGTGCGCAACATAGCCAATCCCAAGACCCACGAGCGCGTAAGTGCACCACGCGCCAAAACCCCAATGCAGGAAAGTGTAGATGTACGCAGGCCGCACCGCCTCGGCAGAGCGCGCCTCAATCGTGCCTCTGATAATGTCAGGATTATTCGAGAAGTGAGCGAGCGGCTCTCCAGTAGAGAAGGTCAGCATGCCAATACCGATGCCTGCACCAAACAGCATGGAGAACCACGAGGCGCGCGAAAATTCAGGCTTTTCACCCGGCGCACCAATGCGCAAGGACCCGATTTGCGGGACCAATACGAGCACCGCACTGCTGATCACGAGAAACGCAACGAGATAGACATACCAACCGCTAAAGGCACTGATGATGGTCGAATTGGCGACCTGCAACGTCTCCATCGCGTTCACCGGAAAGAAGATCGCCCATAGGATGATCAACGACACAATGATTTTCGCAGGGATCGTGACCTCGCGGCTGAACCCGTCGTAAAACCCTTTGTCGTGAGTATCGATTTCCAGTTCCACCATGGGTGGTGCAATGCGGCGGTCGCCGCTTGTGACTGGGTCAACGGCTTTTTGTTCAGCTCCGGGGCTGGTCATGAAAAAATGCGTCCGATTTTGAGCCAAAACTGGCGGCTCTGATCCCTACCGGACCACGCAGAATGGCGGGCCCGGGCACACGCCTCTTGATGGGCGCGTTTGTCTTAGAGGGGCTGCCTACAAGGCTTAGCCACCTGATTGCAACCCCGCCCCGCTCTGCCGCACAAGACAGTAACGGAGTCAGTGCCAGACCGGTTCAATGTGCATCCTTGCACTTGCGTCGCATGCACTTTCAGAGGATACAGCCTTCACGCAAAACACAAAAAGCGGTCGCGTTGTTATCAAAGGGGGGTATGCAATGCCGGTTTCTGACCACGTAAATCTATCGCAATTCATGGAAGGCGTGAAAAAGCGTAATCCGGGACAAACCGAGTTTGTTCAGGCGGTCCATGAAGTTGCTCAAGACATTTTCGAATTCATGGCCGACAAGGTCGAGTATCACGAAGCGCAGATCCTGCGCCGGATTGCGGAGCCGGATCGCATCGTCTCTTTCCGCGTATGCTGGGAAGATGACAATCACAACATCCGCGTACAGCGCGGCTGGCGCGTTCAAAACAACAACGCCATCGGCCCATATAAAGGTGGCATTCGTTTCCACCCATCTGTGACCGAAAGCGTTCTTAAATTCCTTGCGTTTGAGCAAACCTTCAAAAACTCGCTAACGGGCCTTCCCATGGGCGGCGGCAAAGGCGGCGCGAACTTCAACCCAAAGGGCAAGTCTGACGCCGAAGTCATGCGCTTTTGCCAAAGCTTTATGTCAGAGCTGTACCGCCACATTGGCCCCAACACCGACGTGCCAGCCGGTGACATCGGTGTTGGCGGGCGCGAAATTGGCTACATGTTTGGCCAGTACAAGCGCCTCACCAATCGCTGGGAAGGCGTTCTTACGGGCAAGGGTCAAGAATATGGCGGATCGCAAATGCGGCCCGAGGCCACCGGCTATGGCGCAGTCTATTTCCTGCAGAATATGCTCAAACATAAAGGCATGGATGTCGAGGGCCACTCCGCCGTCATCTCCGGTTCGGGTAATGTCGCAACCCACGCCGCTGAAAAGATCACCCAGCTTGGCGGCAAGGTCTTGACCCTTTCGGACTCAGGTGGGTTTATCCATGACCCGGACGGCTTCGATCAAGAGAAGATCGACTGGGTTAAAGAGCTCAAGAACGTGAGGCGCGGCCGGATCAGCGAATATGCCGATCACTTCACCAATGCGACTTTCCACGAGGGCAAGCGCCCATGGGATGTGCCGTGCGACCTCGCTCTGCCGTGTGCAACACAGAACGAGCTCAACGAAGACGAGGCCAAATCGCTGGTCAGCAATGGCTGCAAAGGCGTTTCCGAAGGCGCGAATATGCCGACCACTCTGGAAGGCGTTAAGGTCTTCCACGATGCCAAGCTTTTGTATGGCCCCGGCAAAGCAGCAAACGCCGGCGGTGTGGCTGTCTCTGGTCTGGAAATGAGCCAGAACTCGGAGCGTATCAGCTGGAACCATGAGCGCCTCGGCGAAATGCTGACCGACCTCATGGAAGGCATCCACGAGAAGTGCACCGAATATGGCGACCAGGGCGATGGCTATGTCGACTATGTGAAAGGCGCGAATATCGCAGGCTTCAAGAAAGTCGCCGACGCGATGCTGGCGTTTGGCGTGGTCTAGTTAAGACGATTGGCGTTAGGCATGTTTTAGGCTGATCGCCATTGTCGCAAGAACATTGGGGGCGCTTCCTGTGTGGGAAGCGCCCTTTTCTTTTGTCCGTGAAATAACAATCGCTTGCCTGCCATTGAGCCTCAATCGCACCGGTCGGTGGAGCGGCTTTAATGCCCCTGAAAGCTGCCAGATTTTCCTCTCCGGCAAAAAGGCCAAGGAGCAAGCCAACCGCATTAATGAAGAAATCTCCGGGTTGGCTCCGGCGAGCTACTTACTCCCGATTCAAGGCAGCTAAGGCTTTGCACCTCTATTGGCTGATCGCCCAGATTTCAGTGTCCATTCAATTGAGGATTGGTCGTGACCATTACCAAAGCTAGCACGCGCATCGGCGTAGGCGTCATTGCACTAACGATGATTGCCGCAATCATATCATTTATTGGCATCAACCAAATCAGGTTCGGCGGAGAGATGGATCGCCGTGACAGCCAGGTCAACGAGTTCAAGGCGGACATTCTGCCGCCGCCAGAATATCTGGTCGAAAGCTATCTGGTTGCCAACCTGCTCGTGCGTGAGAGGCGCAATTTCGACACCCATGTCGACACATTGACGCGGCTCAAAAACGAGTGGCGCGAGCGTGCCGATTATTGGGCGGCATCTGATCTTGAAGAGAACCTCAAAGCAGGCATTGCGCAAACCGTCGCAACCGATGGGTCCGCATTCTGGCGCGAGATCGAACAAAGCTTGATCCCGGCCGTTCGGAGCGGAAACGAAAGCGCATCACAAGCCTCGCTTGGCCGATTGGGCGATCACTACAATGGTCACCGGGCCACGATTGATACATTGGTGGTCGGCGCCGATGAGCTCTCGGCAAGCCTTGCCGAAAGCTCGAGTTCGACAGTGCTATGGGTGACAATCATGCTCGCCCTGACGGCGCTTATCCTGCTGCTTGCCAGCGTGGGGAGCTTGTATTTGCTACGAAAGAAGGTGCTCACACCTCTGGCGGAGACCGCCGAAACGATGGAGGCGATGGCTACCGGCAATCTGGATGCGGGTGTCCGCCACTCGCATGCCGATAACGAAATCGGGACGATGACCCGCACGATCGAGGTTTTTCGCAAGAACAGCAAGAAGCAGGTCGATGATGCCATCAAACAGGAGAAAGTGGTTCAACTTGTCTTCGGTGCGCTCCAGCGCCTTGCGGGAGGTGACCTCGCATTTCGTATGATCGAGGAACTGGACAAGCAGTATGAACCTTTGCGCACTGGATACAATAACTCTGCGAAACAGGTCGAAACGCTTATCGAAAAGGTGCGGACATCGGTTGACAGTGTGAGGCAAGGGGCAAGCGAGATCAGTGCAGCCTCCGATGACCTTGCCCACCGCAATGAAACACAGGCGGCCAGCCTTGAGGAGACCGCCGCCGCTATGAGCCAAGTGACCGAACTGGTACGCCAGACGGCTGACAACGCTTCGGAGGCAAAACAGTCTATCGATGAAACGCACAAGGAGGCGCACAATGGCGGAGATGTGGTCAAAAAGGCCGTGACCGCGATGGATTCGATCGAAGCCTCATCCAAAGAGATCACCCAAATCATCGATGTGATCGACGGGATCGCGTTTCAGACCAATCTGCTTGCTCTCAACGCAGGGGTCGAGGCAGCCCGCGCAGGTGACGCCGGCAAGGGCTTTGCTGTTGTGGCGACCGAAGTGCGCGCACTGGCTCAGCGCAGCGCCGAGGCGGCCAATGACATCAAGCAACTGATCTCCACTTCAACTGCACAAGTGGACGAAGGTGTGACTCTTGTTGGTGAAACCGGCAAGGTTCTGGAGGGGATTGTAACACGAGTTGGCGAGGTCAACCTTCAAATCCAGAAGATCGCCGACAGCGCCAGCGCGCAGGCCACAAGTATCGAACAAGTCAGTAGCGCGGTTGTCGACATGGACAAGATGACACAGCAAAACGCGGCTATGGTCGAGGAAACGGCTGCGTGCGCCCGCAACCTGTCAGAACAGGCGAACGGACTTGGCGTCCTGGTAAGGCAGTTCCGGACTGATGAACGCGAACTGCCGCGTACCGAGCAGCAGGCAGAAGACGAGAGCATATACTGGCCGCTGCGAGGGGCTAAAAAAGCGCCCGCGCATCAGCAACAGGCGCAACTTGGCTATCCTGCACGCGAGAACACAGCGGCGCAGCACGCACCGCAACGGCAGCGCCCGGTCGAAGTCGTAGGCAATCTTGCGATGAAGCCCGAATACGAAGAGCAGGAAGATGATCAGGACTGGAGCGAGTTCTAAGGCACGAGCGATCAATGCGATCAATCGCGCAGGCGCAGCTTGCGGATTATTGGCCCTGACCAGGCTGCCCTCTTACTCAATCCCCAACTGCGCCGCCTGCCTGCGCAGCTCATCTTCTTCGCCCGGATTGGCCGCAACCGCGTTCGCAAGCGCCTCGCGTGCCTTTCCGGTTTCGCCTAGCGTCATTCGGCTGCGCATGAGCATCACCCAGCCATCCAGATTGCCGGGGTCGCCTTCAAGCCGCTCTTCAAGGCCGGAGACCATGCCGGCGATCATCTGACGTTGGTCGCTTTCCGACATTTGGCGCGCATCCGCGACTTGCTGCGCGGTCGGGCCGCGAACATTGGTTGATGCCGCATCACCCGCCACACTGCCTGATCCCGGAATTGCAATTTCGGGGGTGCGGGTGGATATGGCGGCGGAGAGGCGATCACCCAAATCAATCTCGTTAATGGCGGCGACCTGTTCGATTGTGCGCACCACGTCCCCTTCCCAAGGCGCGCCAACAGGCGTGTCTTCGAGCAGGGCAAACCAACTGTCAATTGCACCCTGATGGTCGCCATCGATGTCTTTCTTCACGGCCATGAAATAGCGCGCGCGCGGGTCGTTTTCATCGCGCTCCAGAGCTTTTGCAAAAGCATCCAGTGCTGCGGCAGGAAGCGGATCGGCATTGGCCTGCGCTGCATCGACTGCCATAACGCGCGCTTCGCCCAAGGCTGACCAGAGCGATCCTGACGTATCGTCGATTGCGACCGCTTTTTCATAAGCTTCAACCGCATCTGCAAATTCGCCGCGTTCAAAATGGGCAAAGCCCAGCTCGCTCCACGGCCCTGCATCATCGCTCGAGTTTTCCGCTGCTTCGCGCAGTTCGGCAATCGTGGGCACACCGTCGCCCGTCGCCTCTGCCACGGTGCCGTCCTCGCTGCCCGAATATACATTATATCCAACTGATGCGACTGCCAGCAAAGCTGCGCCGCCAAGCAATATCCAACCGGCTTTAGAACCGGATGGGCTTTGCGTATTTTCCCCCATTTACACCCTCATTTGCACGTATTTCGACTAGTCCTGTGCATTTTGCACTAGCATCCGCGGGCAAAAGCG
Organism: Erythrobacter sp. S227; assembly: GCF_057364925.1. Classification (NCBI taxonomy): domain Bacteria; kingdom Pseudomonadati; phylum Pseudomonadota; class Alphaproteobacteria; order Sphingomonadales; family Erythrobacteraceae; genus Erythrobacter; species Erythrobacter sp. S227. The sequence goes on along the minus strand of NZ_CP200280.1, from coordinate 3,057,637 downwards.
GCAATTGTAACTGGCAATGGGGTGCGCTTTCCTTATGGTTAGCGCTTGTATGCAAAATCTATCCGAAAGGGGGGGGATAGATTGTCTGACTTGATAAAAGTCGCCATTATTGGCTCCGGCCCTGCCGGAATGAGCGCTGCGGGACAGGCCGCAAAGCGTGGCATGAGCCACGTCCTGCTCGAAAAGACCGATCACCTATCTGACACGATCTTCAAATACCAAAAGGGTAAGCACGTCATGGCGACCCCTTCCGACCTCGCGCTGCGCGGTGGGGGGTATGAAGAGGGTGTGCATGATGGCATGGAATTCGAAGAGGGCACGCGTGAGCGTATCCTTGGGATCTGGAACAAGCATTGCCGGATCAATGACCCGAGCATTCCTGAGCCCGAGCACGAGGTTCAAGACTTCGAGATCAATACCCGCCTGAACGCAGAGGTTGTCTCGGTAGAGGGGAAAAAGGGCAATTTCTCGATCAAGCTGAAGGATGGCGACACCGTCCGGGCTGAAACCATTGTTCTTGCAATCGGGACGCAAGGGAACCCCAATCTGCTGCGTTGTCCGGGCGCCGATCACCCGATGATCACGCCGCAATTGGACGACCCTGAAGACCACATTGACAAAAATGTTGTTGTCGTGGGCACTGGCGATGCAGGGATCGAGAACGCGCTTGGCCTTGCGACCGACCCGGCGCTTGGCAACACCGTCACCATCCTCAACCGCGGCACCGATTTTGCCAAAGCAAAGACCAAAAACGCGACCGACCTTACAAGCGCAGATGAAGAGGGTTTCCTCAAAATCGCGTACCGCACCTCGCCAGCGGAAGTTCGCGATGGCGAGATGTTGGTGGAGACAGAGACGGGCGAAGAGGTCATCCCGTGCGACATGATCATCACCCGCATCGGCTCGCAACCGCCGCGCAAGTTTATCGAAAGCATGGGGATCGAGTTCACATCGGAAGAGCGCAGTGCCTTCCCGAAACTCTCGCCTGAATTCGAGACAACCAAAGAGGGCATCTTCGTTATCGGCGCATTGGCCGGTTATCCGCTGATCAAGCACTGCATGAACCAGGGCTATGATGTCATCGAGTATCTCGCGACCGGCGAGGCGGTGAAACCGGCAGATGAGCCACTGCTCGAGAAGGTGTTCGAGAATCTGCCAGGCAACAAGAGCGTCGACTACTGGCTCGAATTGTACCGCACCAATGTCGATATTTTTGCAGGTCTCTCAACACTGCAAATGCGCGAGCTTATGCTCGATTCGATCTGCTCGGCCTTTGCGCCGGGCGACATTATCTTCCGGCGCGACGCGCCCGGGTCATCGCTTTTCGCTATCGCACAAGGCAGTGTCGCGGTGGAAGTGAACCCGAACGATCCATCGATCACGGTGCCCATTGGCCAAGGCTCGATCTTTGGCGAGGTTGGCCTTGTTTCAGGACGCCGGCGCGGTGCAACCATCCGGGCCGCCGAAGACACAGTGGTCGTCGAACTTTCGCGTAAAGCGGCGCTTAAACTTATTGGTTCGTCGCCCGAAGCAGATGAAGCGGTCAAGCGCATTTCGATCGAGCGGCAAATCCTTCAGCTTTTCGGCTCTGGCCTGACGTCTGAGGACATCAAGCCTCTGACCGATAGCGCTGTGGTCGAAGAGATCAGCGCTGGCAAAGTGGTGATCCAGGAAGGCGCGGACGACAAAGATTTGTTCATTGTGCGCCTTGGTTCGATGCGCGTGGAAAAAGGCGACGGGGAACAACAGACGTTCCTTGGCCTTATTCCGGCGGGTAATTTCTTTGGCGAAATGGGCATTATCGACGGGCTGCCGCGCATGTCGACGGTACGCGCCGCGGTGAAGTCCGAGGTCATCCGCCTGCCGGGCGAAGGGTTCCTCGATCTCCTCGCCAAAAAGCCGCAACTGCGCGAGCGTGCGCTCCAGATCATGGATGAGCGCCGCCGCTCGAATGAGGAAATCGAAAGCCAAAGGGCCAAAGAGGATGGCAAGGTCGACAGTTATTCCGGCCTTGCGTCCTTCCTGTTCGATGAAGGCATGGGCGAGGCAACCGATGCGCTGCTCATCGACGAACGCCTGTGTATTGGCTGTGACAATTGCGAGAAGGCGTGCGCGGATAGCCACGATGGTTTGTCGCGCCTAGATCGCGAAACGGGTAAGACTTTTGCCTATCTCCATGTGCCGATTTCGTGCCGCCATTGCGAACACCCGCATTGCATGACCGATTGCCCGCCAAATGCGATCCAGCGTGGGCCGGATGGCGAGGTCGATATCAACCGCGAAACCTGTATCGGCTGTGGCAATTGCAAAAGTTACTGCCCTTATGGTGTTATCAGTATGGAGCCTGTGCCTCCTGAAAAACCCAGCCTTTTGAAATGGATGATGTTTGGCTCAGGGCCAGGACCAGGCGAAGCGCCCTATTCATGGCGCAAGGAAAACTCCGATCCCGGCGTCGCCAAAAAGGCGGTCAAATGCGATATGTGCGCAGGCATTGAAGGCGGCCCGTCATGTGTGCGCGCCTGCCCCACTGGTGCCGCGATCCGCGTGTCGCCTGACAAATTCCTGACCTTTGCCAAAATGACAGAGGACGTAGAGGGCTGATGGCGACCGCAGCAGACAACAGGTTTCGCGAAGACGAAAAGCGGCGGGACGCTGATCATATCAGCTTTCTCAAACACCGCGGCTTTCGCTGGCTTTGGATCGCGCTGCTTTTGTGCGTCTTCAGCATCATCGGCTATGCTCTGATTGACCAGGAACCGCGCCCCAATGGCGGCAGTTGGTATGGTTATACGCTTGGCACCATCGGCTTGGCACTGATCGTGTGGCTTTCGATGCTGGGCGTCCGCAAACGCCGCATATCCGAAGGCGCATGGAGCCTTAAGGCATGGACGAGTGCTCATGTCTATCTGGGCCTTGCACTGGTCGTTGTGGGTACGCTTCACACCGGGTTTCAAATCGGGTGGAACGTCCACACCCTCGCCTATGTCCTGATGCTCATCGTTATCTTCAGCGGGATTTACGGCGTCTACGCCTATGCCGCTTTGCCCAAAGAACTGTCCGCCAACCGGGGCGACAAGACCGGCGGCGATATGCTCGACACGATCGCCGATATTGATCGCAAGCTCGACGGTGCCGCCCAACCATTGGGCCGTGCCGCATGCGATCTTGTTATCGGCGCTCTTGGCCAGGATGTCTTTTACGGCGGCGCGCTTGCCCGCCTTACAAACTCCTATCCCGGCTGCGCGACCAAGCGCGCCCTTGAGGGTATTCCCGCATCCGGAAGCGATGCCGAAGCACGGGTGCATGAACTCCTTTCAAACCGCGCCGAGCAGCTCGCGCAAATCCGCCGCCACCTTCGCATCAAATCGATGCTGGAAATCTGGCTCTTCATCCACATCCCGGCGACGATCGCCCTGCTTGCTGCGCTTCTCGCGCATGTGATCAGCGTGTTCTATTATTGGTGAGGGGGACTTTGGCTTGGCATTCCTGATCCGAACCATCGCAGTTGCCAAATCCGGCCGCGAGATCGTGCGTGACCGCACGGTTGAAAAAGATGAGCTGATCATCGGCCGTGATCCGGCGAGCGACATCCATCTGCCTGACCTTACGGTTGAGCTCAAACACCTGAAGCTCACCGATGCGGGCCAAGGCATGATCGCCGCACGGGCAGTGGGCGAACTGCCGTTTTATGTCGATGGCGAAAGCGTCACCGAAGGTCGGATTGATCCAAATTCCGGCGCAGAGATCGCGGTAGGCCCTGCCCTCCTTGCGGTGTCGCGCGATGCAGATGGCCCGGTTAAGATCAACATTCGGCCCGCGCCCAAGGACAAGGCTTCTGGCGAACCCGAAGCAGGCTTCCTCATGGCCAGCGCCATGCCCAGCAAACGCGCGATGGCGTGGAGCTTCTTTGGCCTGATTTTTGTGCTCTTGCTCTCGGTCCCGATCCTCTCGCACCAATTCCGTGAGCGGGTCGAAAACGATCCGGAAAACGTCGATAAAGGCGCTGTGCTCATGGATGCCTCATGGAGCACGGGCGATCTCAGCATGGCGCACCACGACCTTGAGGACAATTGCGAAGCCTGCCACCAGACCGCCTTTGTCTCGGTTCAGGATGAAACCTGCATTACCTGTCACGAGGAATTGGACGACCACGCAAAGATGGACCGTCAACTGACCGGCATGCCTCCGTTTAGCACCGGAGATCAGATCCAGTGGAACATCGGTCAGGCGCTCGGCAAAGAAGGCCCCCTGGGATGCGTCTCGTGCCACACCGAGCACGAGGGCCCGGTTAAGCTTGAAGCATCAGACCAGAAATTCTGCGCCGACTGTCACAACGATATGGACGTGCGTTTGACCGATGTGGCGTTTGGCAATGCGGGCGATTTTGGCGAAAAACACCCGCAGTTCCGCCCCAAATTCTACACCGCCCACTTCGATAAAGAGGCAAAACGTGTCTCTCTCGACAAAGAGCCGGTCGAGAAAAGCGGTCTTGTATTCCCGCACGACATCCATGTCTCTGAAACGGGGGGCGCCGCGAAGATGGCAATGAGCCTCTCGCAATATGGTGCGCCGCTCGAATGCAGCGACTGTCACGAGGAAGACAAATCAGCACCTGGCGGGTTCAAGCCCGTCGTCATGGAAGATTCGTGCGAGGCCTGTCACAGTCTTGTATCGGGCACGGCAGGAGGCGCGTTCACTTCGCTTCGCCACGGCGATGTAAGCGACCTTATGGAAGACCTTGCCAAGGTGAACCTGAGTTCGCGCCGCAGTATTGTGACGGGTCGTGGTCGGCCAGGCCAGTATGGATCGGGTGGACGCTATTACGCCAATTTCGGTCGCCCATCGGGCACTTATTTGGCAATTTCGCGCGCGCTTCAAAAAGGCGGCACATGCGGTGACTGCCACCTTCGCACCACAACGGATGGTCGCCCGGATCTGATCCCGGTCAACATTCCGGATAAATACATTCACGGCGGGTTCTTCCCGCACGAGGCGCACGGTGATGATGTCGCCGAATGCAAAGACTGTCATGCGACCGATACCTCGGGCGAGGCAACCGATCTACTGATCCCTGATCTTGAAAGCTGCCGCGATTGCCACCTTGGCGAAAGCGCCGTGAAGACCGAGGAGATCGTGCCTTCGAGCTGCGCAATGTGTCACGGCTATCATACACCTGCGATGCCCTGGAAGCCGGAAGATCATCCCGATTTGCCGGGGAATGGCGGAAATGATAATGTTGCAGCAATCTTGAGCAGTCTAAGGCGCTAGGATGCATAGATACTCGCCGGCGAGCGGCAGACCACAGGGTTCAGCCCAAAATGCCCACCCCGGCGTGATCATTGCGCAAATCACTGACACTCACGTGGGCTTTGAACCTGAGGCGGGCGAGAACGAATTTAACTTCGTACGCTTTCGCAATGTGCTGGGACATCTGTTGAGCCAACCGGTGCAACCCGACTTGCTCATCCTCTCCGGCGATCTCACAGATAATGGCAGCGCGGAATGTTATGCCCGCATCCGCGACCTGATGAACGATTGCCCGATTCCCTACGAGATCATTCCGGGCAATCACGACAGCCGCGACACCATGCTCGAGATATTTCCTGAATGTCCGACGGCTGATGGCTTTGCCCAATTCGCGCTTGAACTTGGCGAAGGCGAAGACAAGCTGCGACTTTTGTGCCTCGATAGCTTTGAGCCGGGCCGTCATGGCGGTGCATTTTGTGAAGTGCGTGCAAGCTGGCTGACCAGGGAGCTTGAGGCTCACCCTGATACGCCCACCGTCTTGTTTGTCCATCATCCGCCGGTGGTATCTTCGATCGAATGGATGGATCCCAAGCCTCATGAGCCCTGGATGATCCGCTTCCACGACGCTGTGCGCGGACATAAACAGATCTTGTCTATTCAGGCTGGGCATTTGCATCGCCCACTGCATTCAACCGTCGAAGGCATTCCGATCAGCGTCACACCAGCGGTCGCCCCGGCGGTCGCGCTTGACCTCAGGCCCATGGACACCGATGTGGCCGATCACCGCCCGATTGTGGATGCAGAACCACCGTTCTATTCGCTCCATATCTGGCGCCATCAAAGCTTTGTATCTCACTTCCAACCTGTGGGCCAGTGGCAAACCCTCGCCCGGTTTGAAGAGCATATCAAGCCGATGATGAAAGGCCTCTTCGCAGAGCGCCAAGAGTGAAAAAGGCGCTTGGGAGTAACCCCGAGCGCCCTTCCCTTTTCAATTGAGTATTTGCACCGCTGCAGAGGCGAAAGCGCTGGCTTAACCGCCGAGTTGGTCTTCGCCCTCGGGTTCAGCATCCATGCCTTCTTCTTCGCGGCGGTCGCCCGATTCCAGGGCCATATTGGGACCAAAGCCGCTGCCGACCCAGCGATCCATGTTCACGTCATCGGTGACTTTCCACGGGACACCTGCGCGGGTCATGAAGAGCTTCTCCATCTCATCGCGTGTGAAAGGCCGTGAACCAAGCCGCCCGAAGACCGCCATCTGTCCGCCCGTCTCATCCACCGCGCGGTCACGGTCGAGGCCTTTGGAAAGCGCAAGCGCTGGTGACGGCGTCTTCGCATAGGCGATAAGCTCGGGCACTGGCGCCGGGCTAAAGCCGTAGAAATTGCGCTGACTATCAGGGCTGGTGAGTTGGAGCACTTTGAGGCCGTTTACGCCGTCTGCAACATAGGCAAAGAGCGAGGCGTTAGTGGAACCAACAATCACGTCCTCCGCATCGTTCAGCGTCCCGTCCATGGTGACCTTCTGGAAGAGCTTGGGCGAGCGCGGATTCTTCACGTCGAAGATCATCAAGCCATCGCTCTTCGCTGCGACATAGGCATAGGTGCGCGCGACATAGATGCGGCGCGCGTCGGCGATTGGATAGGTCGCCTCAGGCACAGCGACAGGGCTGGCCATGTCGGTCACATCGAAAACTTTCAGGCCTTCATTGTCCGTCACCCATAGGTAGCGGAACTGGATCGTCGTCGCCTTGGCTCCGGCAAGCGGAATGACTTTGGTCACTCGCGGCGCAAGACAGCTTTCCGATGGGTTCGCCGGATCAATCTCGCACTCATCGCGGTAAGCCGTGGCCGGATTGTCAGGAATGTCCTTGGGCAGATAGACCACGACAAGACCGGCATCCGCAGTGATGTAGGCATAGTCACCCGCCAGTGTGATGTGGCTTGCACCGTTCAGCACACCGTTCGGGTTCCACGCGTCCGAGCCATCATCGAAACGCGCGCGGTTGAAGAAGTTGTTGCGGAATTCTCCATCGGCAAGCGTGTTCACGTCGACCGCGATCAGGCCCTCTTCGCTATCCGTGATAAACGCATAGTCATAGATCGGGCTGAACGGTTGCTCTTCATTGACCTCTCGCATGCGTGCGGTGTTGCGCTCTGGCGCGATGGGCTGGTTGGTCGCCACCGCCATGCAGGTTGCGTTTTTGGTGCTGACTTTGGTGTCGTGGCCAAGCGGTGAGAACGGCGCAGTGATAATCCGCTCCGAGATGCCTTTGTTAGCTATCGAGGCGATGTCATAGGCCTGGAAGCCGCCCTTGCCCTCTGCAACGAACAGGTATTCCCCGCGCATTTGCAGACAGCGCACCGCATCTCCGGTGCCTTCGTGCACGTTGACGAATTCCTCGAACGGCTTGGTCTCGCCCGAAATGTCGCCATCAAAGGCTTCCCCGCGCACCCAGTTCTTCAGCTCGCGGTCATTGTCCTCGACATGGCGGCGCCAATAATCGGGGTAGGAATAGCGGTGGAGGTAAGAACCCAGCACTGCCTGAGGCTCGTCATATTCGGTGACGCGCACAGCGGAGATACCGCCTTCAAGGCCGGTGAAGGCATGCATGCCGACAAAGTTCACATAGTTTGTGCCTAGCAGCAGCAACTGCGCCATGATCGCGTTGTTGTCTTCGGCTTCGGACAGGTGACAGTCAGAGCACTGCTTGGTCTCGGTCTTCCTGACAGTGTGCGGGAAGTGCGGCGCAAAAGCTTGGCTGGAGAAACCAACCGCGCTGATCGGCGGCTGCTGCACATAGATGCGCTCGCGGTTGATGTTGGTAGAGGACAGAACCAGCGCCGAGGTTGAGCGAACCGGAGCGGTTTGATTGCCCTTGGTCGTCTGGTGCTTGCCCAGCTGGAACATCTGATCGCGCGCCACTTGCGGGTTGTAGGTCGCAAAGTTCCTGGTCGAGCCGCCTTCATAGCGGTGCGACTTCGTCTTCCAGTTCGCCTCAATCGGCAGGTGGCACCCACCACAACTGGTGGTCCAGGAAAGGTGGCATGTGAAACACGCCATATTGTCATCGTCGTGAGCACGTTCGCCCTTTACGATGCCAGAGCCAAACTCGAAATTGCCGGTTTCCGCGCCATAGACGCTCATCAATTTGGAGCGCGCGGCTTTGGCATTGAAGGTCGAGTTTTGTGGATCAACCGAGTTTTTGACGAGGCTGACTTCCCACTCGAGATCCGGATCAAGGATAGAGCGCTGGATCAGAACCCGCTCGCCCTTGTCGTTTTCCATCCATTCAAAGCGGCGCTGTCCATCAGGGTTGCGCAGGAGCGCAAGGTTGTGGCCTTCAGGGGGCGCAGCAGGGCCACTGGTGCGCAGCGTTGGGAGGGCGTCGGCGGTGCCGTGGCAATCCTTACACCCGATCTCGATCGCATTGGCGACTTCGCCGTATATCAGGCCATTGCCGTGGGTGTCCTGCTCATAGTGGCAATCGACGCATTGCATGCCGACTTCGGCGTGGATACTCATCATGTGAACGGCGGTGCCGGGGTTGTTGGAACCGTTCTTCGCCGGGTTCTTCTCAACCTCGACAAACTTGCCCTCGCCATCCTTGCGCCAGCGCTGACGCCAGCGTTCATCGTGATAGGCTTGCTCTTCGGGAGTGTCGGTTTCGGGATTCCCCGGGCGAAGGATTTCGCCTTCAGCATCAAGAAGGTTCCCGTCTCGGTCGCGTTTGAAGATGCCGCGGAAGTTCCAGCCGTGGCCGTGGTAATCGGCAAACTGCGTGTGCTCTAGCTCCGGGTTGAGGTCGTATACGTTCCGAAGGAAGTCGACATCCGCCCACATGCCGCGAGCAGCCGCGCCTTCGGGGTTGCGGTCCAGAATTGCGCGCACTTGTTCAGCCGTTGGGAAACGCTGTGTCTTATAGAACTCTTCGTAATCCTCGTCCGACATGCCGTGCGGGCGCGGCGTCTGGTTTTCCGGGCCCGACCACATCATCGGCGCATCACTTTCATAATCCCACATGGTGTAGCCAAGGTAGGAATTGAGGAAGATGTTGGGCTGGTGCATGTGACAGGTCATGCATTGCGCGGTTGGAATTGCTCTGGTGAAGACGTGCTTGAGCGGATGGCCTTTTTCGCGCTTGGGCTTGCCATGCGCGCCATGGCTATCGTCACTATGGTTATCTTCAGCATGGTCTTCTGGACCTTTGAGCGCGCCATGGCCGCCCGCACCGTCAAAACCACCATCTTTGAGGCCGCTTTCGGGAAGGCCGATATCTTTCTTATAACCGTGATGGCCTGCTTCGCCCGGATTGCGTCCACCAGACGTTACGCGGCTGTAACATTGGAGGGCGGCGTTGGTGTTCGCTTCTGGGTTGATGCATGGATCGACTGTCACCGTCTGACCATCGCGGCCATATTGTGCATAGGTGAGGCTATGCCGCGGTTCGCGGTCATTGGCATAGATGACATGGCACGACGCACAGCCGGAATGGCGATAATCGCCGGGCTGATCATTGGTGCCCATGAACCATGTGAACGGATCGTTGAGGCGCGTCTTGTGGATGTTGAGCGCCGGGATCGCCACGCGAAGGCCGGTTCCCGGACCACGATTTGACTGCTTCAGATCAGGGCGGCCTGGCTCTTCCAAAAGCTGGATACGGCCAGTGATATTCGGCTGCCCGATCTCGGGGAATTGCGAGTTGATCGTGCGTCCGCCGCGCTCAAACACGCGGAAGACGTCCGCTGGCGGAATGACGTGCCATGTCGGCAGAGGATAGAGTTGCCCCAGAACACCGCGCGCTTTCTGCTCTTCGGAAAGCTGGTCATCGGGGGCATCGCCCGGTGATGAAATCACGGTGCCAACACCAGAAATCGTCGCCGAGTCGCCAGCGCGGGTGTAGGCCTCGCCCAGAATATAATTCTTAAACGGCAAAATACCGTTGTTATAGGTTGCCCCGCCCCACAGCATCGCGCCGGTTGCCATGATCGAGCGTTCTGCGCTTTCGATGGCCTGGATATGGCACGAGCCACAAGCCTCGCGCGCAACGCGATAGTCCGAGGGGTTTACGAATTTCACAAACTCGGGCGATTCCTTGTTGAGCAGCGCGTAGGACCGCTCCGGGTTCGCGCTGCTGGGGAAATGCCAGCTGTCTGGATACTTCGGCAGCACGTGCGCAGTGTCGCGCGCAGCTAGATATTCGGGGTGATCATAAGGAAGCGACGGATTGCCCGCGACGGCCGCGTTGCCGCCATGGCAATCGACACAGCCCAGCACCACCGCCGGCGTTTCGTGCATGGTCGGCGCATCGCTTGCGCGGTGACAGGTGAGGCACCCTTCCGACTTTGCATCGGCTTCGGCCTGTGACTGGCGCGCTGGCGCGGGCGCAGCAATGACCAGGCTGTAATCGCGTTTTGTAGGCTTTTCTTTGTCCGCGGCCTGCGTTTCCACCTGGAACATCGACACACCCAGAATGAGCGCGATAACCGCAAGAGAGCCATGCATCGGCGTCAAGAAGCGAAACTGTGAGCTCTGGCTCTTCAAGAATTTGCTCCTCAGCATCAGTAAGTCAGCGTCAGGTTGGCAAGGATGGAATAGAAATTGCCGTCATTGCCAAGATTGTCGAACAAGTCCTCGAACCCTTTGCCCGACAGCAAAGTCGCAGCAGAGAGACGGAAAACGATGTTCTGGTTAGCCTTGGGCCGCCAGATAGCACTCGCAGACAGATCGTAGCCGATATCTTTCGGGATCGAGCCTTCGATCCGGAAATTCTCGAGAGTGGCCGTATCCTCAAACCAAAGGTGGTTCGCATTGGCGGTAAGGCGGACTTCTGGCGTCAGATCAAAGTCTGCGCCCACACCCACGAGCCAGAGGCCGGGGTTTAGGAAGTTCGATTGCCCTTGCTCTTTGGACGAACGCAGCGTGTTCAAAATGCCGTTGCGGCCATTCACAGAGATTGCCCGGCCACCGCCGGCAAAGGGGAGCGTCTGCCTGATCCAGTAGGATGTATCGGCGCCTGCAAACTGTGGGTTTTCAAAAATCGCGTCAAAGCCAGTGTGCGTATCATCATACGGGTCGCTGTCCCCGCTTTGATACAGACCAGAAAGGCGAAAACGCATCCAGTCCCGGTCATAGCTGATCTCGGCGGCTGCAAACTGCGCGTTGATGTCGACAGGCTCGCCCGTCAGGATCGAATTGCGATCTTCTCCCAAGGCCCAATAGGCGCTGCCCGTGATGTTGATCCGGCCAATGCGTCCATCGACATTGTAGCCAAGATAATAGACGTCATAATCGCGCCCGCGCAGATCACCAAGCAGCGCAGGGCGGACAGGGAAGCCATTGGTATCGATCTGGATATCATTGGCTTCGCGGTTGCGGTTGTAAGCGACCGTGAACTGGCTGGTCAGAGCCGGGATCAGGAAATCCTGGCGATAGACATTGGCGATAAAGACAAAGTCATCGCGCGGTGTCTTTGCAACCGAGTTAAGACCGCTGTTGGTGTCTTTCTCAAGCCGCCAGAACCCCGCGAGGTTAAACTGGAACCGGTTGTTGTCCCGGTTGCCGAACAGGCGAACACCGAGCTGTTGATCCTGAAACAGAAAACCGCGGAAGTCAGCCTGAAACGGTTGGATGCCTGCGCGGATCGAGATGAAGTCGAAACGGTCGCGGTCATATTTTGTGAAGTGATAGTCAACGAAGGCTTCTTGCACGCCAAGGAAATGGTCCAAGCGATGGCTTGGCCGGGATGGCTCCACAAAGAGCACGCGCCGCTCGGGCACATCGACATAGTTGACATTGTACGCCAGCGTCAGGCGGTATTCGATGCTCGGCGGTTTGTACGCGGTCGAGCCCTTGAGGAGCGCTGCGCCAACGATAAAAGTCTGCGACAGAACGGTCGAGAAATCGCCCCCGAACACGTCGAGCCTATCCGGGTCTTCTGTCGTCTGAATACCAACGGGGATCGGAAATGTGCGCGGCTCGTAAACCGTGTCGCTGATCGCGTTGAGGACGAAGAACCAATCGTTCTCCTTGATCGGCAACCACGGAACCTTGTCCGGATTGATCGGACGATCGCCCTTGTAAGTGTTCTGGTTATAGGGATCGAGCAAGGCTTCCTTGATGATCGGATTGCCATTGATGTCGGTCACATTGTCAATCAAGCGCCAGCGATCAGGGATCGGCACCTGATCGGGAGAGAACGCCTGCGGTGGCGGCGCACGCACGGCTCCGGGATTTTCCTGTGTCACCCGCTCTGGCAATGGCGCATTGAAACCGGGACGCTCGCGCCCATCAATGACTTGATTGTCGAGCTCTTCTGCCTCTTCCTTAGCCGTGGTGTTCAGCCCTTCACGACCGATGCTCTGGTTGTGCTCTTGCGACTCTTCCCCGGGCGCGGGCTCGGGCGCAGTCGCGGGCTCTTCGCCGGGCGCTGCCTGCATCAGTACCATGAACGGAAGAAGAGAGATCGCGCTCATCGCTTAGAGCCCCTCACACACGTTTTGTGACGGATCATCCAGGAAGGGCGCGAACGGGCAATTGATATAGCGCAGACGCACTTCGCGCGAGCCGACCTGAACCACGATCCTGTCGGCCCGAATGTCCTTGGGCGCATTGTTGATCGTGCCTGTGCGCACGCCGGCATTATGGAGCCCGAGGAAGCTGATCATGTCATCCTGATCGATCCCGTCGCCCGAAACGCCAATCCCGCCGATAAGCTGGTTACCTCGGTAGACCGGAACCGAGCCGGGGAAAATCTGTATGCCATTGCCAAGACGCGGTGCACCGGCCACTTGCGGAAGCTTGGTGCAACCACGCGCAGTATCCGTCGCCGATGCGCCGGTAACAAAGGCCAAATGCTCGGCCAAGTTTTGCAGCACAAGGGCGGATTGCAAACCAGTCGAGAACGGATTGAACTGTTCAATCGGGCGAGACAGAGGGCCATTAGGTGTGCCCACTTCGCCATCGGGGAAGAATGGCCGCGCAAGGTTACCGCCGGACCTGTCTGCAAACGCAAACGTGCCGGTCAGAGCATTGGGATCACCCAGGAAATCGCGAACGCGCTGCACATATTGCGGCACTTCAAGGTCGCCAGCCAGAAGCTCGTCAGCAGCAAACGGCGCCGAGAAGAAATTGGCGGTGCGCGCCTTTTGCAATGATACGTCTGAACCAAAAATCGGCGCATCGGCAGAGCGCACAATCCCAAGGATCGCGCCGCGCGTATCGACCAGGCTCAAAGTCACTTGCGCCTGACTGTCCAATGGCCTGCGAATTTGTGCGCGAGACCGGCTTATGACGATAAACGCCTCTTCAAGGATCGCGGTCGCCTCATCCTGCGATATCGGATTGCCGACTTCCGCCCCATCGGTGCCGGCGCGAATGGGGAAGCGGTTGTTGCCTGCACCATCCGACATGACAAATGCACCCCCGAGGGAGAATTCTGCGCCCGTTGCAGGGCGAATGCCGGATGCCTCGGTGCCATACGCTGTGCCGGCAATAATTGCGCCCGCGCTATAGCCGTTGATAGGCACCAAAGAGCCAGCCGTTCCCGCAAAGCTTGCCCCTGAAACACTCGTCAGAGCATTGTAGGTCGCATCGGTGTAACGAAGGCTTGTGCCGTCTGCGGAAATACGATCGGCGCGGATTTCAACCGGCGCCTCGAACCCGACTGTTCCGGCAAGCGCGATGAACTCGTCCACGTCATTATCGACATCAAGAATATTGGGATCGAAGGTGTAGTCCGGGTCTGCCGCAACGCCTATTCCGCCCACAACAACGCCGTTCTTGTACAACGGGAAGCCGCCCGGATCAGCCGAGAGCCCCAGAGGCGAACGCTTGGGTCCGATCAGACCATCAACAGCGCGGGCCGAAAAGTCGGAACAGGGAAGCTGGCTGAACTGCACGCCGAACAACGGCCCGCTTTCAAGCCCAATCGTCGTTGGCGATGGGGGAAAGTGCTCTTGCACAATCTGCGAAGCCACACGGGTGGAAAACGCATTGCCAGCGCTCGACAGATATGCGCCCGTAATCGCCTTTGCGATTGCCGAGCCTGCGGCGGGCACATCCAGCCCCTGAATATCGACATTTTGCCCGTTCGGAGCGCTTGGTATCCTAACAGTTGCGCGCGCGCCAGGCATGACGAATACGCCAAGCACATTGCCCACTCGGTCGGTGACTGCAATGGTGGCCGCCTGCCCTTGCGAGCTCGCCTGGGCCGCTGCCTGAGCGATGATTTGCTCGACCTCGGATACGCTGAGACTTTCCTGGGCGGGAGCAGCGAACAAATCACCTGGAGGCGCAGGGGTCGGCGTTGGCGCAGGGGGCGGGTTGGTCGACGTGCCTCCACCGGCAGGCGTCGAACCACCGCCGCCGCCACACGCCGAAACGGTAAGCGTAAGGGCGAGAAGCGGCACTGCCACCAGAGATTTCCATCCCGTCGATTTACGTCCCCCCGGCATCGTTATTTCAACCTTCGAATAGAAGCCAATGCCGAGGCAAGTGCTGTACGGAAGTCAGCGGGCTTGTAAGAGTTGGGCTCTTCAACCGCCTTGTAAGCCCGGTTGATGCTTGCGCGGATACTCGCAGCTGCCCCAGGGGTGACGCGACCATTGGTCACAAGACCATTAAGAAGCGTATCAACCGCCATCACGGCCTGAACCGAACCCGAGTAATCGGTGAAACGCGGCCGAATTGCATTGTTGCCGATAATATCGATGACGCGGAATGCATCGGCATTGCCATAGGCACGCTGGCTCAGCGCGTTGGAAAGCGCACCCGCCCTTTGCGACAAAGCCCGCGCCGCAGCCCGAGGATCGCCGCCGTTGCCGCCAAGCGCACTATGAAAGCTGCGGCTTGCTTGCTTAAAGTCATCGGCCTTGCCCGGAACAAGAGCGCCAGCAACAGCCGAAAGCATGATGATATTCTCATCATTGAACGGCGCGTTACCAAACGGGATCGGACGACCTGGGTTTTCCTCAAATGTCAGACGGCGATTGGACGAATCCTGAATTTCTCTGTGACATGAATGGCAATCAAAGAAGTAGTATTGCGGGAATACGCCTTCCATTGCGAATTTGGGATTGGAGAACAGGCCCGTTGCCCGCTTAACAGCCTCGGCCTGACCGACAGCCCAGAAACGGACCGCATCGGGCGCGCGTTTGCGGCGCTTGTAATCGTCATCGATATTGTGGTGCTGCTGAAGCGCGCTGAACAGGTCGAGCTCGAACGATACACGCGGGTGACCTGCCGCCATCATGGCGTGCGTTACAAACTGTCCCGGCTTGGTCGAACCATAGTGGCAATCAAGGCATACATTGGCGCGAACCTGTGGGTTCTCTAGAGGGGTGAGACCGTCAGCCACATTCGAAGCATGGGTCGCAGGCACAGCATAGTGGCTTGAAAGCCAGCCCTCTGCCGCCCCGTGACAGCTTTCACATCCGACACCATCGGAAAGCTGGAAACGTGCGCCGCGCTTCGCCGCTGGAACGTAAGTTGCGTGACAACCAAGGCAGTCTTTTGCCTGAGTCGCATCGCCCAATCCAAGGCTGCTCGCGATTTGTTGGCCGCGGCGTCCAGCAAGGACCGCATAAGCGCGGCTGTGCGCCCCGCTGGGGGAGGATGGCTCTTGCCAGGTGGCGATTTCATCCTGACGGACAACGGCGCCATTGCCTTCTGCACGGCCATGGCACGTCGAGCCCGCGCACGAAGCCACGCCCTCAAAGCCACCATCGCCTGAAGCGGATACCGACGGAAATATTGCAAGAAGCCCGAACGCAGCAACCACCCGCAAGGTGGCGGCACTGATGCGGCGCAGCGGGGAAAGGAAACCCCAAATTGGCCCCACCCCAAGACTCGGCTTTAATACTGTCATCTCTTCCCCCCCAGGAGATGCGCTAACTTTGCCTTTTTTGGCAGATGGCGCAAGTCCTTCGTCTCACGCCTGCCCCTAAACTTCATCCAACCCCGATATTTTTCAGCCGATATCTCAAAACGGCACCGTCCGCGCCTGGCCATCGGGGCTCGTACCAATGCGCCTTCACAGAGCGCATAGCACGTGTGCATTTTACAAATACAACCTCTCAAGCTTTCAAAGAGGATGCAACCGTCAATCGGCTATAGGTGCCAATTCAACGGAAAAAAGTGATGGAGAACACAAAAGCCCCAAAGCTTATCGCTTCGGGGCTTTCGTTTTTAGTGGGGCTTTGCCCAAATCGTCTGCGTGCGATTAGCTCGCCAAAGCGATGTGACGCTTCATATGGTGATCGATGTTGCCGAACTCGGAATCAAAGATCGTCAGGCGCTTGAAGTAATGCCCGATGGCATATTCATCGGTCATGCCGTTGCCGCCGTGGATCTGGATCGCTTCCTGCCCCACATGGTGCGCCGCTTGAGCAACGCGGACCTTGGCAGCGGACACCGCCTGCTTGCGCTCGCGCTCGTCATTATCGAGACGCAGCGTTGCGAGGTAGGTCATGGAGACCGAGCATTCATACTCGGTGTACATATCGACCATGCGGTGTTGCAGCACCTGGAAGCTGGCGATTGGAACACCGAATTGCTTGCGCTGCTTGGCGTAGTCGAGGGTCATTGCGTGGGCGACCTTCATTGCGCCGCAAGCTTCTGCGCATTGAGCCGCGATTGCTTCGTCCGTGACCCGTTCGATCAGAGGAAGCGCATTGCCTTCCTCGCCGATCAGAGCATCTGCGGACACGCGCACGTTCTCCAAGTAGACTTCGGATGCGCGGCGACCATCGACTGTGGCGTAATCGCGCGTGACCACGCCTGCCGCTGACTTGTCGACCACAAAGACCGAAATGCCTTCTTTGTCTGTTTGCGAGCCGCCTGTGCGAGCCGTCACGACAAGGTGGCTGGCCCAAGGCGCGCCGATGACAACCGCCTTGTGACCGTTGAGGACGTAGTCGCCGCCGTCTTTCTTGGCTGTGGTCTCGAGGTTCGCAAGGTCATAGCGCCCGCGCGGCTCTGCATAGGCAAAGGCGAACACCCGCTCACCAGAGACGATCCCGCCGATATGCTCTTCCTTTTGCGCCGCCGTGCCAGCGTGCTTCAAGAAGCCGCCTGCGCACACAACCGTGGGCACGAATGGCTCGACCACTAGGCCTTTGCCAAACTCCTCCATGATGACCATGGAATCAATCGCGCCGCCCCCAAAGCCGCCATCTTCTTCGCTAAACGACATTCCAAGGATGCCAAGCTCAGCGAGTTGACCCCAAACGGCTGTGCTCCAACCGGCTTCGCTTGCGATCAGCTGTCGGCGCTCTTCCGGGCCGTATTGCTCACGGACCATGCGCGACAGACCATCGCGGACCATGTCCTGTTCTTCAGTGAAATTAAAATCCACTTGGTTCTCTCCCTAGCCTTCGTGCCTTAAAGGCCGAGGATCATTTTCGTGATGATGTTGCGCTGGATTTCGTTTGATCCGCCATAGATCGAAGTCTTGCGCATGTTGAAATAGGTCGCGGCTGAATGCTGAGCGTAGTCGGGGCCGATTGGATATTCGTTGGAGCCGATATCCGCGATCGAACCGTACATTGGCGTGCCATAGGAACCCACCGCCTCAAGCGTCAGTTCGGTAAGGCGCTGCTGGATTTCAGTGCCTTTGATCTTGAGGATTGAGCTTTCAGGGCCCGGACCTTTACCGGCTTGCTCACCAGCAAGCGTGCGAAGCTCGGTGATTTCAAGCGCGGCCAGATCAATCTCGAGCTGGCTGACTTTGCGAGCAAAATCAAAGTCTTCTATCAGCGGCGCGCCATCCTGTGTTTCATTGGCAGCGATTTCGCGCAGTTTCTCGACGCCGCGCTTCGACCGGGCAACGCCAGCAATCCCGCTACGCTCGTGAGCGAGAAGGAATTTCGCATAGGTCCAGCCCATGTTCTCGGTGCCGACGAGGTTTTCGACCGGCACACGCACATCGGTGAGCCATGTCTCGTTGACCTCATAGCCGCCGTCGATGAGCTTGATCGGCTTCACTTCGATACCCGGCGTTTTCATATCGACGAGGATGAAGGAAATGCCTTCCTGGGGTTTCGCCGCATCCGGATCGGTGCGGCACAGGAAAAAGCCCCAATCGGCGTGCTGTGCAAGAGTGGTCCAGGTTTTCTGGCCGTTGATCACATAGTGATCGCCATCACGCACAGCCGTTGTCTTGAGCGAGGCAAGGTCAGAACCAGCGCCGGGCTCTGAATAGCCCTGACACCACCATACGTCGCCGGAAAGAATGCCGGGAAGGTGCTGCTGCTTCTGCGCGTCATTGCCGAATGTGTAGATCACCGGACCCACCATCGACACGCCAAACGGCAGCGGCATGAACGTGCCGACACGCGCGTTTTCTTCAGACCAGATATAACGCTGCGTCGCGTCCCAGCCGGTGCCGCCATATTCGACCGGCCATGCAGGCGCTGACCAGCCTTTCTTGCCCAAAATCTTGTGCCACGCGGTCATGTCTTCGGGCGACATGTCTTCGCGGTTGCCCATGCCCTCAAGGTGCTTGGGGTGGTTTGCTTCGATAAAGGCGCGCACTTCTTCGCGGAAGGCGTTCTCTTCGGGCGTGAATTCCAGATTCATGCTCTCTCTCCAAAAGGCTTTGTGGTTGCGCCTGTCCTGCCACACCTTACGTAAACGTCAAGGGCTGTTTCGTCGCATTTCAGGCATGAGATGTTCACTACAAAGCAACGGGCGTGTTGCATCTTTGGATGCAAGCTAGCACAGGGGCCTGAAAGCCGTAAGGGAAGCGGGCAGGTTAGAGCAGCGGGGCGACACGAAACATGATCTCAAAAACATTTCTAACCGCTGATGGACTACTCGAAGATTCCTTCGTGCTCGGCGACCAGATTATCGAATCGGGATTTCACCCCACTCACATCGTAGGCATCTGGCGCGGGGGCGCGCCTATCGGGATCGCGGTGCAGGAACTGCTCGAATATCGCGGGTTCCCATGCGACCATATTGCAGTGCGCACCTCGTCCTACACCGGGATCGACCAACAGGACAAAGTGGTGAAGGTTCTGGGCCTCAACTATCTTATCGACAATCTCGACCGAGAGCATTCGCTACTCATCATCGACGATGTGTTTGACAGCGGCCGCTCCATCGAAGCGCTGTTGCGAGAGCTTGCCACCAAGTGCCGCCGCAATCTGCCCGAGACGATCAAGGTTGCGACCGTATATTTCAAGCCTTCGCGTAATCAGACCGATTTAAAGCCCGACTTCTTCGTCCATGAAACCGATGACTGGCTGGTCTTTCCGCATGAACTGCAAGGCCTCACGCCAGAAGAAATCCGCGAGCATAAAACGGCCGCTGGCGTTGTGCTCGACAAGAATTAGGCGAACCCGCCCAAAGCAAAAATCACGCTCACAATTGCCGCACTGGTGAAGTTGGAAAGCGTTCCGGCAAGCAGCGCTTTGATGCCGAGCTTTGAAATCTCGGCCTTGCGCTCTGGCACCGCCGCGCCCAGCCCCGCGATCAGGATCGCAAGCCCGCCGAAGTTTGCAAAACCGCACATTGCAACAATCAGAGCAATCTGTCCCGCTGCGCTGAAATTCTCCATATTCGGCGCGAAATTGGCATAGGCGAGGAATTCATTGAGCACGACTTTTTGCCCAAGGTAGACCCCCGCCTGCGTCGTTTCCTCCCACGGCACACCGATAAGATAAGAGACAGGCGCAAACAGATATCCGATTAACAGCTCAAGGCTAAGCTGAGGCCAGCCGAGCAATCCGCCGATACCCGCCAGAATGCCATTGAGAAGCGCAATGCCAGCGATAAAACCGATCAGGACGGCAATGACGCTGAGCATGATCTGCATGCCCAAGGTCGCGCCATCGGTTGCCGCTTCGATCAAGCTTGATGCGTTAGAGAGGCTAGCGGGATTGGCATCGTCATCCTCGTCCAGATCAAACGGTTCGCCGGTTTCAGGCACCAACATCCGGCTGAACAAAATGCCCCCAGCAGGCGCCATAAAGGCAGCTGTAAGCAGCAAATCGCTGCGAATACCCAGCGCGGAATAGGCGACCAGAACGGTCCCAGCGACGCTTGAGAGGCCGAGCGACATCATCACGAACAATTGCGCTCGGGAAATCTTGGGCAGATATGGCAAAACCGTCAGAGGGCTTTCGGCCATACCGACAAAGATGTTGGCTGCCCCGCAAGTGGATTCGAGGCGCGATGCTCCGGTGAGGAACCTCAACGCTCCGCCTATGATGCGAATGACCCAAGTCATCACGCCGATATGGAACAGGACCGCCATGATAGTCGCGATAAAGATGATAACGGGGAGCACCTGAAAGGCGAGGATCAGACCGTCGGCCGGGTCTGCTAAAGGACCGAACACAAAGCCGATCCCCGCATTGGCGTAAGAGATCGCCTCCACCACTCCGGCAGAGAGCCCTTGCAAGATTGCCTGTCCTACTGGCGTCACCAAAGCGAGCACGGCCACCGCAATTTGTAACGCAAGAGCGCGGGCCGCGTTAAGGTAGTGGATGCTTCCCCGCGCCTCGGAAAAAAGGATCGCAACACCGACCAGAACGGCAATTCCTAAAAGGCCAATCAGCGTATTTCTCCTGTGTGGGCAGGCAAGTGAACCTTGCTCGCTAGACGCCAAATTGCCCCAACTTTGTGTCAGCCGCGATTGCCTCGGTAATACAATCAAATTGGTCAAGCACTTCCTTGAAGCCTTCCCATTGAAGCTCGCGATTTTTGACGATGTGCTGACCGCTGACAAAGACATGGTCGACATCTTCGCGGCCCGACGAATAGACAAGGGCTGCGTAGGGGCTGAAGACCGGGCGCATATGCAAACCCTTCGTCGAAACGACAATGACATCAGCGTTTTTGCCCGGTTCCAGAGAGCCGGTGTAATCGCTCATACCGGCCGCCTTCGCGCCCAGCCTTGTCGCGAGGGCTATAGCGTCACGATCACTGAGTGCGCCCGGTTTGCCAGAGCTTACCGATTGCAAGTTGGCCGCAAGCCGCATCGCCTTCCACATGTCGAGATCATTGCCGCTGGACGGGCCGTCTGTGCCCAAACCAACGGAAACTCCCGCCTCCAAGAGATCGCACACCCGCGCAATGCCAGAGGCGAGTTTGGCGTTGGATTGCGGGTTGTGAATAACGCTCGCGCCCGCCTTCGCGATCAGCGCGATATCGCTGTCGGACAGGTGGACGCCGTGGGCAAGCTGGCAATTGCGGTGGAGCAGGCCGGTGCGCTCCAGCACCTCGATCGGCGTTGCGCCGTCATACCCATCGCGCACCAATTGCATTTCGCTTGGCGCTTCGGAGGCGTGGATGTGGACAGGCAGATCAAGTGCCTCGGCCATACCGGCAAGCTCGGTCAGCTTGTCTGCATCAAGGGTATAACAACCATGGGGCGCAAGGGCGGGAAAGACGCCCTGCGCATCGCGGTGCCGTTCAGCAAACGCCGGAGCAAACTCGGTTCGCATGGGCCATTCGCTGAGGTCATCAAAGCCGGGAAACGCCACGAAGACGGGCCCTGCCACAATCGACATATTGAGCGCTCGCGCGGCCCGGATCGTCTCGTCCGGATACCAGTACATATCGACAAAGCTGGTGATCCCGCCCAGTGCCATTTCCGCGCAGGCCACCGATGCGCCGATATAAACCGTCTCGGGCGAGACATATTCGGTCTCTGCATGAGTGAGCTTTTCGAGGAAACCATCGAGCGTGACGTTCTCGGCATAACCCCGGAACAAGGTCATCGCAGCATGGCAATGGCCGTTCACAAGGCCCGGCATGATGATGCCGCCCTCTACATCAAGGGTCTCGTCTGCCTGATATCTGGACGCTAGATCTTCAGCGTCACCGCATTCGACAATCTTGCCATCACAGATTGCGACGCCGCCGTTTTGATACTGAGAGAACCCTTCGTCCATTGTCAGGACATGACCGCCAGTGATGAGCGTATCGACGCGGATCATTGCGCGTGGCCTGCGATCCGTGGGACCAAGGTGTTCACAAAGCTTGCAAGCTTGGGCCGGATCAAATCAGCTGCTTCCCAAACCTCTTCGGCATTGGTGACGTGATCATCGTCCAGACTGCTCACCGCCTTGTTGGTGACAGTGCTGATGGCGAGCACTTTCATGCCTGAATGGCGCGCTGCGATGACCTCGGGCACGGTAGACATACCGACAAGGTCGGCGCCAAGGGTCCGCATCGCCCTGATCTCGGCAGGCGTTTCAAAGCTGGGTCCTGTGACAAAGCCGTAAACCCCGCTTTTAAGGTTGAGCCCGGCCTCTCCTGCGACGGCCAATGCCTGTGCGCGAAGCTGTTTGTCATAGGCGTTGTTCATGCTGACGAAGCGTTCGCCCACGCTGTCGTCGTTGGGCCCTCGCAAGGGATCATTTCCGGCAAGGTTGGCAAGGCTCAGGTGATCCTCAACCAGCACGATATCTGTCACATCAAGGTCCCCGCGCACACCGCCTGCCGCATTGGTGAGCAGTGCCGTTTTCGCGCCCAACCTTGCCATGACCTGGATCGGGAAGACAACTTCTTGCGGGGTGTAGCCTTCGTACAAGTGCATGCGCCCTTGCATCGCGACCACCGAAACGCCTGCAAGCTCGCCAACATGCAGCACGCCCTTATGGCTCGGCGCAGTCGAGTCCGGGAAATGCGGGATGGCGCTATAGGGGATCGCGGTGCCGTCTATTGCCTCGGCCAAATCGCCCAGCCCTGATCCAAGGACCAATGCGAGTTCAGGGATGTGGGAAGTGCGCCCGCGGATAAAGGCCACGGCTTCATCAAGCCGTTGCCCCAACGCTTTTGATTGAGACGCCTTCATCTAGCGCAGCACCGCCGTCTTGGCGCCGTCGCCGCCACGGAAAACCAGCGTTTGAGGCGACGTGCCGCGCCCCACATTGACGCTGTTGGTTTGCCTTAGCCAGATATCGGTGAGGACCTGCGCGCGAATGGACAATTCAGCGCCAACACCGGGCGATACGCCCTCTTGATAGACCAATAGGCTAGCGCCTTCGATTTCGGTTCCCAGTACCGCAAGCTCAAGCTCGCGACCGTCCACTGCAATCGTAAAACGCTCTGCGGCATAGCGCGCAAAGGCGCGGCGGCTTTCGACATTGCCTTTGATATCGGCGCTCTTGCTGCCCTGGCGGCGCAGCGCATGTTCGGCATCGTGCAACGGGATCGAGTGTACGACCTCGATCATGCCCGTGCGCGGGTTATGCTCCACACTGGTTATCGCTGCCTTTTGCTGATGTGCAGCCGCTGGAATCGCTAGCGCAATCATCATTAGGGCGGCAATCCAGCGCAGCATTATTGAGTGCCCTCTTCTTCGGCCTTCTTCGCGCCTTGTTGGACTTCTGCCATCAGATCGCGGCCTGCGCGTGACGTGGGATCAGGGCGCTTGAACGCTTCCACCCGGCTGTCGATGATCCGCCTTGGATAGTGATTGTTGTTGATGTCCGCATCCGCCGTCTCCCAATCGGGATCAAGCACAACCTCGGCCAATTCCTTGCCCTTGGGGAAAGTCAAAAGCTTCGACACATTGCGCGAATTGCGACGCCAGATTTCAGCCGGGATATGCAGGCGCTCTTTGGTGCCATCAACAAAGTGCAGATCAAGAATGATCGGCATGACAAGGCCGCCAAGATTGGAGAAGCTAAGCACATAGTAATTGGCGTCCTCTTCCACCGCGCGGTCAAAAACCTGACGCTCCCAATCGTCGAGACCTTCAAGGAAGCTCTCGTACTTCTTGGTATCGCGCGGGGTCACGGTGAAACGGTCATTCTCGTCGTAGAAATCGGTCACACCGGGGTTCTCAAGCACCCAGATCGGCAGGCCTTGTTCGCGGTTCAGGCGTACGCCTACTTTTTCGGGTTCATCCGCCAAACGCTGACGCGCGCGGGCCAGATCAATGTCGGGGTTCTCTGTATCAATCCGCAAGCGGTGGATCGTATCGAGCGAGATATCGACGTGATCAGTGGTGTAGAACCAGCCGCGCCAGAACCAGTCGAGGTCGGTGCCCGATGCCTCTTCCATGGTGCGGAAGAAATCGGTCGGGGTTGGCCGCTTAAACTTCCACCGGCGCGCATATTCGCGCAGCGCAAAGTCGAACCGCTCGCGTCCGATCACCGTATCGCGAAGGATGTGATAGGCCGCCGATGGCTTGCCATAGGCGTTCGGGCCGATGTTCAGCACGCTGTCCGATTGCGTCATGATCGGCACCTGCTGGCTCGACGTCATGTAGGGGATAAGATCGCGCGGAAGGCTGCGGGTCCACTGGACATCGGGGTCCCACTCATAACCCGCAACGCTGTCGAGGAAGGAGTTGATGCCTTCATCCATCCACGTCCACTGACGTTCATCCGAGTTCACCACCATCGGGAAATAGATGTGGCCGATCTCGTGGATGACGACGCCGATGAGGAAGATTTTCTCGCTCTCCGAATAGGTGCGCGTGCCATCATCCTGCAAGGTCGTGCGCGGCCCGTTGAAGGTGATCATCGGATATTCCATTCCGCCCACTGGCCCGTTCACGGATTGCGCGGTGGGATAAGGATAATCGAAGGAATAACGCGAATAGACCTCCATCGTGTGGACCACGGCAGCGGTTGAATATTTGCGCCACAACTCGCCGCCTTCTTTGGGCCAGAAAGACATGGCCATAACAGTCTCTTGCTCCGCGCCCGGCTGCTTGTGCCCTTGCGCGTCCCAGATAAACTTGCGGCTTGTCGCCCAGGCAAAGTCGCGCACTTTTTGCGCGGTAAAGCGCCATGTTTTGGTGCCCGTCGGGTTGGAGCTTTCGTTGGCGAGAGCCTCTTCCGGCGTCACGATAAACATCGGTTTGTCAGCATTGCGCGCACGGGCCAGACGCTGACGCTGGGTCGAGGTCAGAACCGCAGTGGGGTTTGCGAGAACACCGGTGGACGAGACGATGTGGTCATTAGGGACCGTCATCGAGACATCGTAATTGCCAAATTCGAGCGTAAACTCGCCGCGTCCCAGGAACTCTTTATTGTGCCAGCCTTCGTAGTCCGAATAGGCGACCATGCGCGGAAACCACTGCGCAAACAGGAACAGATCATTGCCCCCTTCGCGTGCATCGTCTGGGAAGTGTTCGAAGCCGGAACGGGCAAAGATCACGTTCTCTTCAACGATGTTGTAAGCCCAATCGATGTTGAAGCTAACGCTTTGGCCAGGGCGCAGAGGCGTTGGCAGATCAATCCGCATCAGTGTTCCGACAATGGTATGGCCAAGCGCACGGCCACTGGTGAGCTGAACCCGGCTAATGTCGTAGCCATAGGTATTGTCGGCCAAGGCCTGCTGACGGCGCAGCTCCTCCATAGAGAGGCGCGCAGGATTGCTGCCATTGCCCAGGGAACGCGCAGGCCCACGACGACCCGGACCACCGAATGTATCGGTAAGCTCTGCCATGGAGTCGGTGCGGAAACGGTTTTGATCAAGCTGCATCCAGATCCACGGGAGCGTGTCAGGCGACTTGTTCTTGTATGTGATTGTCGCCCGCGCTGTCAGGCGGCGGCCATCTTCATCAAGCGTCGCGTTGATCCGGTAGTCAGCCTCTTGCTGCCAATATTGGTGCCCGGGCGCGCCTGATGCATTGCGGTACACATTGGGGTCGGCAAGCACTTCGTCCAACTGGCGAAACTTGTCCTCAAAATCGCCTTTGGTCTGTTGGATGCCTTGAGCCAGCGCCGGGGAGGAGAGGAGAAGTGCGAATAGGAGGGCAAAGAGACGCAAGAGAGGAGTTCCTATCGGTTTCGAGTCAGTGGTGAGTGCGGGTACATAATTCGCCGAGCTATCGCAATTGCTCAGCCAGACGCTCCATAAAGCGCGCGCCCTTCTCCAACTGCTCGATGGCGATCCATTCGTTGGGCTGGTGCGCCTGCTCGATTGAGCCGGGGCCGCAGATGACAGTGGGAAAACCGCCTTGCTGGAATTGCCCGGCTTCGGCGCCGTAAGAGACCTTGGCGGGGGCCGAGTTTTCTCCTGTCAGCTTACGGACAAAGGCAACGGCGTCCTCGCTTCCCTCATCACCCAAAGGCGGCGCATCGGCGACCTTCACGAATGTCACGCCCGCTTGGGGAAAGCGCGCTTTGAGCTCGTTGTCGAGCGCCTCGCACCGCGCCTTGAATGGGGCGAGCAGGTCGGCTGAGACAAAGCCAGGAGGGCAGCGCAGGTCGAACTGGAACTGTGCATGCCCCGCCAGGATATTGGCCGCCTCGCCGCCCTTCATCACCCCAATGGTGAGCGTTGGATAGGGCGGGTCAAAGCCATTGTCCGGGTCCGCCTTCATTTTGAGATCGCGCGAAAGCTCGAGCAGAGAGTGCATCAGATCGACCGCGTGTTCATTGGCCGATATGCCGTGATTGACGAGGCTGGAATGCGCCTCGGCCCCGGTCACTTCGACGCGGTACACGCTGATGCCCTTATGCCCTGTGACAAGGCGCATAGAGGTCGGCTCACCAACAATGGCCATGCGCGGTGTGGGCACTTGCTTAGCCATCTGTTCGATCATCGCAGGCGCGCCAAGACATCCGATTTCCTCGTCATAGCTGATCGCGAGATGGATCGGCTTTGAACCCTTCACAAACGTCGGAACCCACGCAAGCGTCAGCGCGATGAAGCTCTTCATATCCGACGTACCGCGCCCATACAGCTTGCCGTCTTTTTCGAGCGTCACCCAAGGGTCGCTCGACCAATCCTGATTATCGACCGGTACCACGTCAGTGTGCCCCGACATGATGATCCCGCCTTCAACATCAGGGCCGACGGTTGCGAAGAGATTGGACTTGGTGCCATCCTCATTGCTCACCCGGTGGCTCGCCACGCCATGCTCAGCCAGATAGCTCTCCACCCATTCGATCAGAGCCAGATTGCTGTTGCGAGAGGTGGTGTCAAAGGCGATCAATTGATCGAGGATGGCGCGTGCGCGAGTCATATCAGTCATGACGCCCGCCTAGCGCACAAGTTGGAGCGGGTGAAGGGAATCGAACCCTCGTCGTCAGCTTGGGAAGCTGCTGCTCTACCATTGAGCTACACCCGCATTTGTACGGATCAAGCGTTTCTATCATGTCTGCGCTTTCGTCAACACCGGTTGTGCTTGGGCAATCTCCTCAATTGTTCTAGGTCCAGTTTCAGGTCTGGGCTCAGGCCTTGGCCGACATCAAACAGGAGCGATCGATGAAGTCCGTTTTGCAAATTGTCCTACCCGCAGGGCTTGGTTTGAGCCTCGCGCTTGCCGGTTGTGCGCAAGAAACCCCTACCGAAACGGGTGCCGAATCCAGCATCGCAACTGACACAGGAGCCACACCGGCGCAGAGCAATATTCGCAATATCAGCGTTGCAGACGCAAACTCGCTTTTGGCGGGCGAGGATGGCGCGGTTGTGCTTGATGTGCGTACCGCGGCAGAGTTTGACGCAGGCCATATCGACGGCGCGGTCAATGCCGATTTCCTCGGCGACGACTTTGTATCGGCAATCGCCGACCTTGACCGTGACACAACCTACATCCTCCATTGCAAATCCGGATCGCGCAGCGCGCGTGCGCTCGAGGTTCTGAAGGAAGAAGGCTTCACCAGCGTTGCCCATCTGACCGATGGTTATGACGGATGGAAGGCTGCCCAAGAGGCCGAGTAACGGCCCTGGCCCCCAGCTTTTGTCCCAGCTCTTTGTCCCAGCTTTTGTCTAGACCTGTCTCCTTCACGATTGTCCTTTCAGGGCTCGCATCGCTGATCATCGCGGTGTGGAGCGTCTCGGGCCTGACACTGTCGCTTGCCACATTGATCGGGCTTCTGGCAGGCTTTGCCCTGTACCACGCAGCCTTCGGTTTCACGGCCCATTGGCGCGCCTTTCTTACGGCGGGTCGCAGCGGGGGCTTGCGGATGCAATTGCTGCTGATCGGGCTGGTCAGCCTCATCAGCTTCCCCCTAATCGCATATGGCGATGCCATCGGGATCAGCGCGAGGGGCTCTGTTGCACCGGTCAGCATTGGCGTTCTTGCAGGCGCCTTCACCTTCGGCTTTGGCATGATGTTCGCAGGCGGTTGCGGGTCGGGCACATTGTTCACCGTTGGCGGGGGCAGCACCCGTATGGTGATCACCTTGAGCGCCTTTATCGCAGGCTCCGTCTTTGCAACCTTGCATGTCCCGTGGTGGCGTAGTCTTCCCAGCGGGCCGCGCGTCGGGCTGGTCGAAGAGGCCGGAGCCTTTGGCGGTCTTGCCATCCTGTTTGCGCTTCTTGGCATCATTGCCTTCCTTTCGGTCCGGCGGGAAAAGGCCCTGTACGGCGATCTTGAATCTCCTCGCGAAACGGGCTCGATCCTTACGGGGCCATGGTCGCTTTTGGCAGGCGCCCTCGCCCTTGGCGTCGTCAGTATTGCGACCCTCGCTCTGCTTGGGCGGCCATGGGGGATTACCTCGGCCTTCACCCTTTGGGGCGCGAAAGTTGGCACATTTGCAGGGATCGACATTGCCAGTTGGCCGTACTGGCAAAACCGCCAAGGCTGGCTCAACCGCTCTGTACTCACCGATGCCACATCGGTCATGAACTTCGGCATCATCGGCGGGGCCATGCTCGCGGCCAATCTTGCGGGCCGCTTTGCCCCCACCTTGCGCCTTTCATGGAGCGATGTCGGCACCGCACTGCTGGGCGGCGTGTTGATGGGGTACGGCGCACGCATTGCCTATGGCTGCAATATCGGCGGCTATTTAGGCGGGATGATTTCGGGCAGCCTCCATGGATTGGTGTGGATGATCGCGGCTCTGGTGGGCAGCGCGTGTGCGCTTAAACTGCGAACGGGACGCGGTTTCCTCATTTCAGGCAAATAGCTGAAAACTTGCGATAATCGGGAAGTTTTGACACACTTGACACACTGTTCAGGGGCAAAAAACCGCTCGATCACAGGCACGCGTTTCAATCGAGGGAAGCGATCAAGGGTAGAGAGGCACGCATAAGGCATCCCATCGGCTTAGAATGTCTGGCAAGTGTAGGAAAATTGTTCGACGCGCGCCTGCCATGCCGAGTGACACGCCCACAGGCCAAGTCGCGGCTGCAAAGTTTGAATCCGATCTTCCGGAACGCCTCGCAAGCAACAATTTTTCGCGATCCCGCTCCTCTGGAACAGCTAATCGATGCTCTCAAAAGTGTGTATTGCGCATTGCTGCAAGGCTCGCCATGGCGTGACTAACGAGACAGGAGAGATTTCCCATGCGTCAGGTTGACCATTTTATTGTCGGCGACAGCCCCGCCGCCACCCGCAAGCACTCGATCTGGAACCCGTCAACGGGCGAGGTTCAGGCCGAAGTCGTTCTGGCGGGCCGCGACTTGCTCGACACAGCCGTTGAAACGGCCAAGCGCGTTCAGCCCGAATGGGCGGCGACCAACCCGCAAAAACGCGCCCGCGTCATGTTCAAGTTCAAGGAGCTGATCGAGGCGAATATGAAGCCTTTGGCCGAGCTTCTTTCAAGCGAACACGGCAAGACCGTTCCCGATGCCATGGGCGATGTTCAGCGCGGGCTTGAAGTGATCGAATACGCTTGCGGCATTCCGCAAGTGCTGAAGGGCGAATTTACCCAAGGCGCAGGGCCCGGCATTGATGTCTACTCCATGCGTCAACCGCTTGGCATTGGCGCGGGCATCACCCCGTTCAACTTCCCTGCGATGATCCCGATGTGGATGTTTGGCATGGCGTGTGCGGCGGGCAATGCATTTATCCTGAAACCATCGGAACGCGATCCTTCGGTGCCGGTGCGCTTGGCCGAACTCTTCATCGAAGCGGGCGCGCCAGAGGGGCTTTTGCAGGTCGTCCACGGCGACAAGGAAATGGTCGATGCGATCCTCGACCATCCTGATATCCCTGCGATCAGTTTCGTGGGGTCGTCCGATATTGCGCACTATATTTACCACCGCGGCGCAGAGAACGGCAAACGCGTGCAAGCCTTTGGCGGCGCGAAAAACCACGGCGTTGTGATGCCGGACGCTGACCTTGATCAGGTGGTGAACGATCTGGCGGGCGCTGCCTTTGGTTCGGCGGGCGAACGCTGCATGGCGCTGCCGGTTGTGGTGCCAGTGGGCGAGGATACGGCGGAACGCCTCAAGGAAAAGCTGATCCCGGCGATCCACGCCCTTCGCGTGGGTGTTTCAACCGACCCGGACGCGCATTATGGCCCTGTTGTCACACCAGAGCACAAGGCGCGCATCGAGCAGTGGATCACCACAGCAGAGGAAGAAGGCGGCGAAATCGTCATCGACGGGCGCGGCTTCACGCTTCAAGGGCATGAGAAAGGCTTCTTCGTTGGCCCGACCCTGATCGATCATGTGACGCCTGAGATGTCCTCTTACAAAGAGGAAATCTTCGGCCCAGTGCTCCAGATTGTGCGCGCCAGGGATTTTGAAGAGGCGGTGCGCCTGCCGTCTGAGCACCAGTACGGAAACGGCGTCGCAATCTTCACCCGCAACGGCCACGCCGCGCGTGAATTTGCGAGCCGCGTTCAAGTGGGCATGGTTGGCGTCAACGTACCGATCCCTGTGCCTGTCGCTTACCACTCCTTCGGCGGATGGAAGCGTTCGGGCTTTGGCGATATCGACCAATACGGGACCGAGGGTCTTGCTTTCTGGACCAAGAAGAAGAAGATCACCGAGCGTTGGCCCGATGGTGGCGGCGATGGCAGCAACGCCTTTGTTATTCCGACCATGGGGTAATTGGGGGGTAATGGAATGTGATGGGAGAATAGGGCGATGATCAGATTTGTTGTTATCGCCCTATCCCTCGCCTTTGCATCATTGACCGTCCCGGCAAACGCGGATGACACCGCGCCATCTGACAAGCGCATTGCGCTCACCTTCGACGATGTGCCGCGCGGCGAAGGCGGGTTCTTTACCTCGGAAGAACGCACGCGGTTGTTGATCGAGGCTTTGCGAAAGGCGGGCGTCGAGCAGGCGGCGTTTTTCGTCAATCCGGGCCGAATTGCAAAGCGCCCTGGCGCCGAGGAACGCATCGCCGCTTATGTTGCGGCGGGCCATGTTATTGCCAATCACACAAACGACCACCCGCGCCTCTCGCAGACCGGTGCAGACGCCTATATCGCCAATATCGACCTTGCAGCGCAGTGGCTTGAGGGCCGCGAAGGATACCGGCCATGGTTCCGCTATCCCTTCTTGGATGAAGGGCGCTCCGACACGGTCAAACGCGACACAATAAGGGCGGCATTGCGTGCGCGGGGCCTCTTGAATGCAAGTCCCACGGTTGACGCTTCGGACTGGTGGCTTGAGGCAGCCCTTGGCCGGGCAGAACGCGAGGGACGCGACTATTCTGCCGATACTGCGCGCGACTTGTTTGTCGAAACCCATGTGGAGGCGGCCGAGTTCTATCACCAACTAGGGCTCAAGACCTTCGATGACCCCGTGGCGCACAATATGCTGCTGCACGAAACCGATTTGTCGGCCATGTTTATCACAGATCTGGTCGCCGCACTGCGCGCAAAAGGTTGGACGATCATCACAGCCGACGAAGCGTTTGCAGACCCCGTCTACAACAGCGCGCCCGATGTTCCCTCTGCCCAAGGCACTTTGATAGAGCTCGCCGCATGGGGAAAAGGGATCGACCCGCCGCGCTGGTATCGGGGCAATGACACGCGCATTTTGGAGCAATGGTTCAAGACGCGCGTGCTTGGCGAGGAAGAGGACACACCGCAATGACCAGCCCCCAAAACGTGAAGGCCCGAGCAACCTCGGGCTCGCCCTTCGAAGATCAATTCGGCTTTTGCCGAGCTGTCCGCGAGGGCAATCGCATTATCGTTGCCGGCACTGGTCCGGTTGAACCCGATGGCTCGACCACTCCGGGCGGCGCTGCCGAGCAGGCGGACCGATGCTGTGCGATCATTGTTGCGGCTATCGAAGAGCTTGGAGGCAGCGCCAAAGACGTGGTGCGCACGCGAATGCTGCTGACCGATTTCGACGATCAGGAGGCCGTGGGCGAGGTCCACGCCCGCTATTTCGGCGAAGCGCGGCCTGCTGCGACCATGGCTGGCGTCGCATGGCTATGTCGCCGCGAATGGAAGGTCGAGATTGAGGCCGAAGCTGTCATCAACGACTGAGCTTCAATGGAAACGCGGTTCCGGTGACCGAGGTCAGCGTTTTCCAACCGGCAAGCTCGCCGCCGCCCAAAATCCAGGCCGTGTCTCCCACCCGCCAAGTCGCAAATCCATGGCGGCCCGCGCTCATAGGTACTTCTTCGCGCCAGCCGCTTGATGGATCGGCCAAGTCCATCGAGACATGGCGGGTGAACACTTCAGAAGTCGTCACATCCTCTCCGCCATAAATGTGCAAGCGTCCCTCAAACACAGCCGCGCCGTGCCCTGCGAGAGGGAACGGCGCATCGGGCAGGCTCTCCCAGCTGTCCGAGGCAAAATCATAGACCTCGATCACCGTTGCATGGGGACCAAGTGTATCGCTGCGCCCGCCGGTTACGTAGAGCTTGTCATCGTCAAACGCGAAAGCATGGGAATGGCGCGGCGTTGGCATAGGCGTGACCTCACCCCATTTGCCGCTCGCCAGATCATAGGTGCGGATCGTGCCAAGCGTCCTGTCACCCGATTGCCCCCCGATCAGCCACAATTTCCCCTCGCGGTAGAACATCGCATGTTGGCCAAGCGGCTCTGGCAGGCGGGACAATTCGCGCCACTGCGGCTGCGCATCATCGGGCGAGAAGGCAAAAAGGGCGCCGTCCGGGTCCTGGTTGAACGGCAGGCTGGAGTAGCCGCCGCTGGCGAACACCTGACCCTCGCCCCCAAAATTTCCGGCCGCCATGCCAACATGATGCAAGGTGCGCGGCAAGTCGGGGCAATCCGAGAAGCCTTGTGTGGCAACTTGAAAGGCAACGCAGCTTTTAAGCGTCCTCTGAAACCCGATGCCGCCCGCGACATAAATGGTGCCGTCAAGCTCGGCGGCGTGCACTTCGGATCGCGGCTCTGACATATCGCCAGCACCCGTCATAAGCGATGGACCAATCAGATAAGCGCCTGCCGGAACCACGACGAGAAGGGCAGCAAGCGCCGCGAAAAACTTTGGAGCATGACGAAGAATACGCATCGCTCTTTTGAAGAGCACACGGCGCAATTGGTCAAGCAGGCGCGTCAGGTAGCTGCTTGCGCCTGCGACGGGACCACACCCAGTTCGCGCTCCACCCTCGCCATCAGATCATTCACATCGGCCATCGCATCAAGCTCTTCATTCGAGATCAGAATGCGCAGGTCAGCGTCCGCTTCATCAATCAGGATCGCGGGCAAGGCGACCTCTTGATTGCCGCCGGTGCCAAAGGCCGGAAAGTCCGCTGTGAAATC
The DNA here is from genome assembly GCF_057364925.1 of Erythrobacter sp. S227. Lineage (NCBI taxonomy): Bacteria > Pseudomonadati > Pseudomonadota > Alphaproteobacteria > Sphingomonadales > Erythrobacteraceae > Erythrobacter > Erythrobacter sp. S227. The sequence goes on along the minus strand of NZ_CP200280.1, from coordinate 3,024,055 downwards.
ATCGCGGTGGTAGAAATCGACCTGCGGCTCCAGCGCTTGCCAAAAGGCCTTCCAATCGCCCCGCATGGACACCGCACCATAGGTCAGCGCACACAAGGAACACGGATAGGTATCGGGCCGGACCTGCTTGTGCACGGCATGCATCAGTGCCTGAATCAGGCCCGTATCCGCATTGTAAACGCAGATCAGCCGCTTTGGATCGGAGGGCGATGAGTATGACATGACTTATAATACGCACCAGACCCCATTTGGGTTACAGAAAATTTCGCGTGAGGCCCCATGCGCTGCACCCTCCTTACCCTCGCTATTTTGAGACCTTTTCTTGATCGTCCGGAAAAGCTAGTCCCGATGCCATGCAAGGACAATTCTCACTCACCGACGATCAGCTCGCTATTCAAGAGATGGCGCAGCGTTTCACCGCAGACAACATCACGCCTTTCGCAGCCGACTGGGACGAAAAACACATCTTCCCGAAGGACACGATCAAGAAGACAGCAGAGCTTGGCTTTGGCGCGATTTATGTGTCGGAAGAATCGGGCGGCATCGGGCTTGGCCGGTTGGAAGCCGCGCTTATCATGGAGGCGATGGCTTATGGCTGTCCCACGACATCGGCGTTCATCTCGATCCACAATATGGCCGCATGGATGATCGACGAATTTGGTGGGCAGGAGTTGAAAGACCGCTACCTGCCCGACCTTATCGGCATGGACAAAATCGCGAGCTACTGCCTAACGGAACCGGGAAGCGGGTCGGACGCAGCCGCGCTTAAGACAAACGCACGCCTAGACGGCGACCATTATGTTCTCAACGGCACGAAACAGTTCATTTCAGGCGGCGGCGTCAACGATGTCTATGTCTGTATGGTGCGCACGGGCGATCACAAAACCAAAGGCATCACCTGCCTTGTGATCGACAAGGACACGCCCGGCGTCAGCTTTGGCGCGCCGGAGAAGAAACTGGGCTGGAACGCGTCACCTACCGCGCAGGTCATCTTCGAAGATGCGCGCGTGCCGGTCGCCAACCGTGTCGGCGATGAGGGCGAAGGTTTCCGCTTTGCGATGATGGGTCTGGACGGTGGACGTTTGAACATCGGCGCGTGCTCGCTTGGCGGGGCTCAGCGGTGTCTGGACGAGGCAATCAGCTACACCAAAGACCGCAAACAGTTCGATACAGCCGTCGCCGACTTCCAGAACACGCAGTTCATGCTCGCCGATATGGCGACCGATTTGGAGGCTGCGCGCGCGCTGCTCTATCTGGCGGCGGCCAAGGTCACCGAGAATGCACCAGACAAATCGCGCTTTTCCGCCATGGCAAAACGCCTTGCGACCGACAATGGCAGCAAAATCGTCAACGACGCGCTGCAATTGTTTGGCGGATATGGCTATTTGCGCGATTACCCGATCGAACGCTTCTGGCGCGACCTGCGGGTGCATTCGATCCTTGAAGGCACCAATCAGGTGATGCGCATGATCGTGGGCCGGGATCTGCTGCGGCAATAGGGCTGTAGCGATGACCACCGAAACCTTCGCCATGACCACGCTTGTGGTCCCGGACTATGACGCTGGCATCGCCTTTTATGTGGGTGCGCTTGGCTTTAGGCTGGTCGAAGACACCGATTTTGGGGGCGGGAAACGCTGGGTCGTTGTAGAGGCTACCGGGGGTGGCCGCCTGCTGCTCGCCAAGGCCAATACGCAAGCGCAAACCGCAGCCATTGGCAATCAGACCGGTGGGCGGGTGTCATTCTTCCTTAATACCAACAATTTCGCCGATACTCATGCGAGGCTTCTTGCAGCAGGGGTGGAATTCTTGGAAGAACCCCGTCACGAGGCTTATGCAACAGTGGCCGTGTTCGCCGACCCCTTCGGCAACAAATGGGACCTGATCGAATTGAAAGCTGGAAATGACACAAGACGTCCTGACCCGAATTGAAGGCCCGATTGGCCACATAACATTGAACCGGCCCAAGGCGCTTCACGCCCTGACGCTGGAGATGTGCCATGCGATGAGCGCGGCGCTCACCGAATGGGCGAGCAACGACGACGTGCGCGCGATCATCATCGACCATGCGGAAGGGAGCCGCGGCTTTTGCGCAGGCGGCGATATCGCGTTCCTGCGCGATTCAGCGCTGAATGACGGCGGGGTTTCAGGGCGCAAATTCTTCCACGATGAGTATCAGCTAAACCATCAGATGTTCGCTTATGAAAAGCCGATTGTGGCCTTCATGGACGGGATCACCATGGGCGGCGGCGTTGGTATTTCGCAGCCTGCCAAATTCCGCGTTGCGACTGAAAACACCCGCTTTGCCATGCCTGAAACCGGCATTGGCCTCTTCCCGGACGTGGGCGGCGGCTGGTTCTTGTCTCGCCTTGGCGGGCGGCTTGGGCAATTCCTCGCGCTCACCGGCGCGCGGCTGAAGGGCGAAGAGTGCCTGTGGGCAGGGCTCGCCACGCATTACGTGCCAAGCGAGATGATCGAAGACCTAAAGGCGCGCATCGCGGAAAAGCCCGACCGGATCGCAGGCATTTTGTCTGAACCCGTGGGCACCCCTCCCCCGGCACGTCTCGAAGAAAACGCGCTCAAAATCGCCAAGCACTTCGCCTCGGACACGCTTGAGGACATTCTCGCAAGCCTTGAGGCAGCAGCAGCTGACGGTGACGAGTGGGCCCAAAAGGAACGCGACACGATCGGCACCAAGAGCCCGCAGACCCTGAAAGTGGCCCTGCGCCAACTGGCGACCAGCGCGACGCTCACCGACTTTGCCGACAATATGCGCATGGAATACCGCATCGGATCGCGCGTCCTCACCCGGCCCGATTTTGCAGAGGGCGTGCGCGCGGTCATCGTAGACAAGACCCACGATCCCAAATGGGACCCACAGACACCCGAGGGCGTGAGCGAAGAATTGCTCGACAGCATTTTTGCCCCCCTTCCCGCCGATGAAGAATGGAAGCCGCTATGACCTTTGAGACCATCACCGCCGAGCCAAACGCCCAAGGAAATAGCGGCGTTACGCTGATCACATTGAACCGTCCCAAGGCGCTCAACGCGCTCTCTTCGGTTGTTCTGGAGGAATTGATCGAAGCCTTCGCCGCATATCAGGCGGACGACACGCAAAAGTGCGCAGTGCTGACCGGCGCGGGTGAAAAGGCGTTTGCAGCCGGCGCGGACATTAAAGAGATGTCGGACAAGCCAGCAGCGGATTTTTACCTCGACGATTTCTTCTCAAAATGGACGTCGCATCTGGTCAAGACGACGCGCAAACCCTGGATCGCAGCGGTCAATGGCTTTGCCCTTGGCGGGGGTTGCGAGCTTGCGATGATGGCGGACTTTATCATCGCCAGCGACAACGCGAAATTCGGTCAGCCTGAGATCAACCTCGGCGTTGCTCCAGGCATGGGCGGATCGCAGCGCCTCACGCGCGCTATCGGCAAGTCGAAGGCCATGGAAATGTGCCTCACAGGCCGGATGATGGACGCAGAAGAAGCTGAACGCGCAAACCTTGTGGTACGCGTTGTGCCTCAAGCGGATTTGCTTGCCGATGCGCTTAAGAGCGCTGCGACCATTGCATCCAAGCCGCCGATGGCCGCGATTGCGAACAAGGAAATGGTCAACGCCGCGTTTGAAATGACGCTCGACCAAGGCATCATCATGGAACGCCGCATTTTCCAAATCCTCACCGCGAGCGAGGACAAGGCGGAAGGCATGGCCGCATTCATTGAAAAGCGTGAGGGTCAGTGGAAGGGGCGTTAATCCGCTCCGGCACCCCAGCGTAGGCTGGGGTCTAGAGCTAAAAAGAGCGGTGCTAGCCGCCTGAGATCCCAGCTTTCGCTGGGATGACGAATTGGGGAAAGCAACATGAAAATCGCCTTTATCGGTCTTGGAAACATGGGCGGCGGAATGGCCGCTAATCTTGTGAAAGCAGGCCACGAAGTGCGCGCTTTTGATTTGGCGCAGCCTGCTCTTGAAGCCGCGCGCGATGCCGGGTGCACCACCTTTGATAGCGCGAAAGAGGCCTGCGAAGGTGTCGAGGCGGTTGTCTCCATGCTCCCCAATGGTGCGATTGTGAAAGGCCTCTTTGAAAACGAAGTCTTCGGCCACGCTCCCGCTGGCGCGGTGCTGCTCGATTGCTCCACCATCGACGTTGCGACCGCAAAATCGGTGATCGAGGCGGCCACATCGCAAGGCTATGACATGGTGGATGCGCCCGTCTCTGGAGGGATTGCGGCGGCGAATGGCGGGACGCTCACCTTTATGGTGGGCGGGACCACCGATGCTTTCACCCGCGCTGAACCGATCTTGCAAGCCATGGGCAAGGCAGTGATCCACGCAGGCGATGCAGGCGCGGGACAAACGGCGAAAATCTGCAACAACATGCTTCTCGCCATCACTATGATCGGCACCGCTGAAGCGATGAAGATGGCAGAGAAGCTAGGCCTTGATCCGCAGAAATTCTACGAGATCAGCTCTCAAAGCTCCGGCTACAACTGGTCCCTGAACGCTTACACGCCGCTCCCCGGTGTCGGAGTGGAGAGCCCGGCGGACAATGGCTATGCAGGCGGTTTTGCAACGCCCTTGATGGTCAAAGACCTGCGGCTTGCGATGGAAGCGGCGGAGACGTCGGATGCGGCGGTGCCTTTGGGTTCGCGCGCGGCGGCGCTTTACGAAGATTTCCTTGGCGCTGGCAATGAAGGCCTGGATTTCTCGGCGATTATCAAGACTTACGACTAACCACCGTCATTGCGAGCGTCCTGCGACAGGCTCAGGACGAACGGGTCAGGGGCGATTGATCTCTTGGATCACCTGTTCGAGCCATTCGCGTGGGGCCGAGCGCCGTCCGATATCCGCCACAAATTCCTGACCCCGCGCAACGCTTTTGAGGCGTCCGCCACGCAGCCAGCGCTCTTGCCTATCGTGGTAGGATAATCCGCCGCGCTTCAGCCACGCGGGCCGTTCCCACACGCTTGGCGGTCCTTCTGGCACCGTCAGCCTCAGAGCCTTGCTGGCTGTGCCTGCCGTGCGCCCTTCCCCGCGCCAGACAACGTCGTTGGAATGGTGCATGGCAAGGGCATGGGGGTGGGCAATCGACACCAGCTCCTCAGGCGGACCGCCAACCAAAGGCACCATTTCCTCAACCTTGAGATAGCCAAAGATGCGGTGATGCGGCTCGCGTGTTTCTTCCTCGGCAAACAGGCCGAAAAACACAAACACATCGCCCGGCACCACGCCCTGCCGTTCCAGATGGGTTTGTGCCGCCCCGCATTGTCCAAAAGCGCAAGTTCCATCCGAGAGGAACATCGGATCGTGGTGGCACAGATCATCCGCGCCAAGTTTCCCCCGGCTCGCCTTGGCCGCATAGTCGCCCAGCCCCAGATCGCCATATGTGGTCTTGCTCGCCGCGCCTGCCGGGATAGGCAGGCTCAGCGGAACCCCCTTCACAATCGGCGAAGGGCCGCCCCCGGCGCTTGAATCAAAGCCTTTGCGTGAAAATATAATGCGCATTGGCCTTACGACTTAGCCATTCTTCGCGCACAGGGCGACAAATTGTTCTCCCAAAGCGCGCTTAAGTTGCTATGCGCAAAAACTGATGGTGAGCGGCTTGTTCACCACACGGGAAGGACCAAGGCAAGCAACGCTAATGCAGCGTCTTTTTACCAATATCGGCTGGCTGCTTGGCGGACGCGGGATCAATGCCGTGCTCAGCCTTGTGTATCTGGCGTTGGCGACGCGCACGCTTGGCCTTGAAATGTTTGGCCATTTCGCAGCGATTGTCGCGATCGGGCTGGTCGTCACAGGGATCGCCAACTTCCAGACATGGCAGTTTATCGTGCGCTGGGGCGCGAACGGCACCAATGGTGATGGCACCGCCGCAAGCGAGGCGACCGGCTTTGCGATAGCGCTCGACATACTGTCAGTCGCCATGGGTGTAGTGCTCGCCGCGCTGATGGTGTGGAGCGCGCCCTTGTGGTTGCCCGTACCGGAAGAGCTTTTGCCGCTGACCTTTGCATATTGCATTGTGTCGCTGGTCTCGATCCGCACAACGCCAATGGGGCTCCTGCGGCTGCGATTCAAATACGCAACCGCCACCGCCGCCGAAGCGGTACAGCCTATTGTGCGGACCGCTGGTGCGGTTCTGGCCTGGATTTACATGCCGACGGTGACCGGTTTTGTCCTCGCCTATGCCGCATCGGAGCTTGCAGTGGCCGTGGCCCTTTGGCTTGCCGCTGCCCGCAACGAGCGGATTGACCTCTCCGCGCTCAGCCTCACCCGCATCCCTGCGCGGCACAAGGACGCCTGGAGGTTTGTCTGGTCAACCAATATGTCGGGAAGCCTCACGATTGCGGGCAAGCAGATCACCCTATTGCTCGTCGGAGCCTTCGGCGGCGCGGCGCTGCTCGGGGGTTTCCGCGTGGCGAGCCAATTGGGACAGGCCTTGGTGGCGCTGGCCCAGACCATTTCCAAAGCCATCCTGCCAGAGCTGGTCCATGCCAAGGAAGACGCGCTCGTCATCGCGCGGCGCATGGCCAATGTGGCGCTGATCGGCGGGGTCATCGCGGTTCTGGTTGCGGTGGTGTTCGGCCGGCTTGGCCTCGACCTTATCGCAGGCAGCGAATTTCGCGGACGCGGGTTTTACTGGGCTTTGGTTATCCTCTCCATCGCAGGCGCGGTGGAGCTGGTCGGGGCGAGCCTTGAATCGCTTCTCGTCTCGGCAGGGCGCGCAGGCACAGCCTTTCTGGTGCGCGCTGTCCCCACGCTATTGGGATTTGGGCTGCTCAACCTAGCGATAGGCTGGAACGGCGCATTGGGCGCAGCTTTCACGGTTCTGGGAGCGAGCGCGCTTGCCGTCATCGGTTTTTATGTGGCGATCCTGAACCTTGCCGAGATCAGGATCGAGGTGGAGCCTGAGAAAGCGGGGGATTAGCCGGGATCACCGCATTCGGCGCGAATATACTCCTTAAACTCGCCAATCGGGCCCAGCCCCATTTGTGTCCGCCAATCGTCAAGCTTCGCCGGGTCCTCCAAAGTCTCCAGCGCGCTTTCACCATCGCCGCAGAAGAAGTGCGTGCCGTAGCGCTGCTTTCCCGTAAGCTCGAGCATCACACCATCATAGGCCTCCGCATATTCCGCACCTTCTAGCGATCCGTCGCGCGCCGCTTGCTCCATCACGCGAAGCATCCGCACTTGAAACGCGGGATCGTGCTTACTCTGCCACACCAACAACCTCGCATTACTCGCGCCGACATCGGTGGAGTTTGCAGGCGTAGGCCAGCCGTATCGCGTGACCATATCATCAAGCCAACGCGTGCGGGCGAATTGCAGACGCACGAGTTCGCTTTCGATAAAAGCGCCAAAGACATAGCGCTCGTTCGGGGTCATCTTGGGTGGGCGATCAGGATTAAGGGTGATCATGTCGGCATAACCCTTGGTCCGCCCCCAGAATTGCGCGTTTAGAAGCGCCAAAAAAGGCCACTCAAAATAGTCAATTTCATCCAGAATATCGCGATTGTGCTGCGCGGCATGGGTGGTGGTGTGAATATCAAGCCCCTGGATCAACCCATCGAAGACAAGCCGGGCCACGCGCGCCGTTTTGGCAAACTCCTCATAGGTCGCGAAACGCTCCAAAAGACCGTCATTGCCAAAGACGACTTGTTCGCAAACCGGGGCAGCGCCATTGAACTTGCCTTCAATCAGGGTGATACCAAATTCTGCCATCTCGGCCTTAAGCCGCGCATTTCCCTCTTTGGCGCATCGCCTGTACCACCCTTGCAGCACCGCATATTGCGCACGCTCTTCTGGCGATGCATCGGGGAAAAACCCCTTGAGATATTCAAGCTCACCGGTGTCAAACCCGTCATAAATGCTGCCGTCGTTCCTGATGCGATCTGCGATCAGCGGCGGGAGTTCGGGATAATCAGGCGGCGGTAGTGCAACGGCTTGATCGGGATAAGTCGGGAAAAGATCGGCAGGAGGAGCACTCCCCAAAGCCGGAGGCGGCTCTGCGGTGGCAAGCGCGGGCGCGGATAGAGCCAACGCCCCTGTCGTGCACCACCGCCGCAAGATCATCTCTCAGGCGCTTCCCACTTGAGCTTCGGCTTACGCGCTGCTGCCGTCTCATCAAGACGCCTGCGAGGCGCAAAGTACGGCGCTTGGCGCAAGCTCTCATCGCCCGCAATCGCGCGCTCAGCAAGTGAGCGGAAGGCGGTGACGAATTGATCGATCGACGCCTTGCTCTCGGTCTCGGTCGGCTCCACCAGCATCGCACCGTGCACAACAAGCGGGAAATACACGGTCATCGGGTGAAAGCCTTCATCGATCATGCCTTTGGCCAAATCGAGCGTGGTCAGGCCACCCCCAAAATCCTTATCGCCGAACAATGCCTCGTGCATACAAGGCCCGCTGTCAGCGAAGGGTGCGTGAAGCACGTCTTCCAGGCTGCGAAGGATGTAATTGGCGTTGAGCACTGCGTCCTCGGCAACCTGTTTGAGGCCATCGGCACCGTGGCTGAGCATATAGGTCAATGCGCGGGTAAACATGCCCATTTGCCCGTGGAATGCGGTCATGCGGCCAAAGCTGGACAGCTCACCGCCGAAGTGCTCGCGGGCAAAATCATCCGCCTGCTCTTCTTCGATAAGGTGCACCACGCCATCAGCCGTGCGCGCTGTGTAGGGAAGCGGGGCGAAGGGGGCGAGTGCTTCGGAAAGGACGACTGGCCCGGAACCCGGACCGCCGCCGCCATGCGGGGTGGAAAAGGTCTTGTGCAAATTGATGTGCATTGCATCGACGCCAAGGTCGCCGGGGCGCACTTTGCCGACGATGGCGTTGAAGTTTGCTCCATCGCAATAGACGAAGCCGCCCGCTTCGTGGACCGCATCGCTGATTTCGCGCAAGTCAGGTTCAAACAGGCCGCAAGTGTTGGGGTTGGTGATCATCACCGCTGCGACATCAGGGCCAAGACGAGCCTTCAATGCCTCCAGGTCCACCCGGCCTTGAGGGGTCGCGGGGATATTCTCGACACGGTAATTGGCAAAGGCAGCCGTCGCAGGGTTCGTGCCATGGGCGCTTTCAGGAACCAGCACCACTTCGCGTGCATCGCCGCGTGCTTCGAGAGCCGCGCGGATCGAGAGGATACCGCACAATTCACCATGCGCGCCCGCCTTGGGGCTCATCGCGACAGAGTGCATACCAGTGAGATCAATCAGCCAGTGGGCAAGCTCGTTCATCACTTCGAGCGCGCCTTGGATGGTGGAGACCGGTTGCAGCGGGTGAACATCGGCAAAGCCGGGAAGTCGCGCCATTTTCTCGTTCAAACGCGGGTTGTGCTTCATCGTGCATGACCCGAGCGGGAAAAAGCCCAGATCAATGCCGTAATTCTGACGGCTAAGGCGCGTGTAGTGGCGCACGGTCTCGGGCTCGGTCAGGCCAACAAGGCCGATCGGCTCCTCGCGCTCCAGACCACCAAGGCGGGTGGCCGCATTCGGGTCCACTTCGGGCAGATCAACACCGGTCGTCTCGGCATGGCCGATCTCGAAAAGCAACGGCTCTTCCAGCATCAGCGCGCGGTTGCCGGTGGTTGTCACATGTTCGCCTGTAGCGTCAGCGACTTCCATTTGGGGCTTCCACCCGGATTTGTTGGGAGCGTTCATTGCACGTCCTCCTTGATAAGAGCCTCGAGCTCTGTGGCGAGCGTTTCGATATCGTCTTCTGTCGTCGTTTCAGTGACCGCGACCAGCAGCGCCTGCTGCAAGCGCTCGACACCGGGGTAAAGCCGTCCGAGCGAAACCCCGCCCAAGACGCCGCGATCCGCCAAAGCACGCACCACATCACGCGCCGGTTTGCCGTCCAGCATAATCGTGAATTCGTTGAAGAACGCATTGTTGAGGAGCGAAACACCCGGCACCTTGGTCAAACGATCCGCTGCGATGCAGGCAAGCCGATGGTTTTCCGCTGCCAGCTCCCGCATCCCCTTCTCGCCAAGCAACGTCATATGGACGCTGAACGCCAGTGCGCAGAGCCCTGAGTTGGTGCAGATGTTCGAGGTCGCCTTCTCGCGGCGGATGTGTTGCTCGCGCGTGGAGAGCGTCAGGACGAAGCCGCGCTTGCCCTCTGCGTCGACGGTTTCACCGCAAAGGCGACCGGGCATTTGGCGCACATGCTTGGGATCGCGCACGGCGAAAAGGCCGAGGTATGGCCCGCCAAATTGCAGGCCAACGCCAATCGATTGGCCCTCGCCCACTACGATGTCCGCGCCCATTTCACCCGGCGACTTGATCGCGCCCAAGGCCACTGGCTCGGTGTTCACCACAACCAGCAAAGCGCCCTTTGCATGGGCTGCTTCGGCCACTGCGTTCAGATCGCTGATCCGGCCAAGGATGTCGGGATATTGCACCACGACGCAGGCCGTCTCTTCATCAATACGCGAGGTCAGACCTTCTAGGTCAGGCTCAGCCTGAATGGCAGGCGCGCTGTCGGCGATCACATCGCCAGTGAACTGCGCCATGGTTTTGACGACTTCGGAGTAATGCGGATGAAGCGCGCCGGAGAGAACCGCGCGGTTCTTCTTCGTCACCCGCGTCGCCATAGCCACCGCCTCCCAGCAGGCGGTCGAGCCATCGTAAAGCGAGGCATTTGCCACAGCACAGCCGTAAAGATTTGCCACCTGCGTTTGAAATTCAAACAGCATTTGCAGGGTCCCTTGCGCGATCTCTGGCTGATACGGCGTATAGGCCGTCAGAAACTCGCCGCGCTGGATCACTGTGTCCACGCTTGCCGGCACATGGTGGCGATAGGCCCCTGCACCCAGGAAAAACGGTACATCGCCCGCAACCATATTCTTGCCTGCAAGCCGCTTCATATGGCGCTCAACCGCCATTTCGGATGCGTGCATGGGAAGGCCGCGAATGGGCCCATCAAGCCGCGCCACTTCGGGCACATCGACGAACAGATCATCGATATTATCAGCGCCAATCTTCGCGAGCATATCGCCGCGATCGGTATCGGTCAGGGGGAGGTAACGCATGGGGTTTTCCTAAGTATGAGGAGCTTGGAAAATTTTAGAGATTGTCGACAAACGCCTTGTAGCCTTTGTCATCCATCAGACCTTCGAGCTCGGCCTTGTCGCCGATGGTCATGCGGAAGAACCAGCCTTCTTCTTCGGGTGAAGAGTTCACCAGCGCAGGCTCTTCTTCGAGCGCGTCATTGCCTTCGGTCACTTCGCCGCTGATGGGGGCGTAAACGTCGCTTGCCGCCTTCACACTTTCAACCACAGCCGCATCGCCGCCCTTGTCGAGCATGGTGCCAACGGATGGCAGTTCGACAAAGACGATGTCGCCCAATTGCTCCTGCGCGTAGTCCGTAATGCCGACAGTGGCGCTTTCGCCTTCGACGTCGATCCATTCGTGTTCATCGGTGAAATAACGCGGCATTGATCAGTTCCCTCTGAAATATTTGTGAGCCACAAAAGGCATGGGTGAAACGGTTGCGGACAGCTCGCGGCTGCGGACTTTGCAGGTGAGCTGGGTGCCTTCTTCGGCGTAGGCGGCATCGACATAGGCCATGGCGATAGGCTGACCCAATGTAGGCGAGAAGCCGCCGCTGGTGACGGTGCCAATTTTGGTATCGCCTGCAAAAACCTCGGCGCCCTCGCGCGCGGGCATCCGGCCTTCGATTTTGAGGCCCACGCGTTTTGTCGCGGGGCCGTTGTTAAAGGCATCCATCACCGGCCCGTGGCCAAGGTATCCCCCACCCTCGCGGCGTTTCTTGGACAGCGCAAAGGTGAGATCAGCGCTCACCGGATCAATATCCAGCGTCAGATCGTGGCCGTAAAGCGGCAAGCCAGCCTCAAGCCGCAGGCTGTCTCTTGCGCCCAGCCCCGCTGGCTTCACGCGGGCATCGGCCACCAGAGCATCGGCGAGTTTTTGGACCGAGCCTTCGGGAACAGAAATCTCGAAGCCGTCCTCTCCGGTGTAGCCTGCGCGGCTGACCCAGATGTGGCCGCCGTCATAGTCGAAAAGCGCAGCGGTCATGAAAGTGAGCGCGCCTGTGCCAGGGATCAGCTCTTCCAGAACCTCGCCCGCCTTTGGCCCTTGCAGCGCGAGCAGCGCAAAATCGTCATGGTGGTTGAGCGTTACTTCGTCCGCCAAATGCTCGCGAAGATGCGCGATGTCATCCCACTTGCAAGCCCCGTTTACGACCAGCGCCAGATGCGGGCCGGTGTTCGTCACCATGAGATCATCGATCACGCCGCCTTCCTCGGTCAGCAGCATCGAATAGCGCATTTTGCCGGGTTTAAGCGATGTGATGAGGCCGGGGAGCAGTTTTTCCAGCTCGCGCGCGGCAAGATCAGGGTCATCGTCGGGCGAATGAACGGTAAGCTGGCCCATGTGGGAGACGTCGAACAGGCTTGCGCTGGAACGCGTCCATTCGTGTTCGGCAACGATACCCCCATCAGGTCCGGCATACTGGATCGGCATTTCATAGCCCGCAAACGGGACCATGCGAGCACCAGCCGCGCGGTGCCATGCGTCGAGCGGCAGCTTGCCCAGCTCCACGACCTCTTCCGGCATGTCATCTTGTGTTGGTTGATCGCTCAAAATTGTATCCCCGAGAACAGGTTCAAAAACGCCCCAAACAAGACGTAGTTCCTGCCCCCTCTGTCGGGAAAACCTGAGAGCTTAGCCGGGCGCTTGTAAGGGCGCGTCAGCCTTCCCCTTCGGTGGTGGAACTTGCGCAAACGATGCGCATCCCACGCTTTCCAGAGTGCCCATTCCTCGTCGCGGTCCATTTGCCTGAGAGTTTCCGGGGCGGTTGCTCCTTCGGCGCCGTGCTCCATTACATGGAACCAAGTCTCTCCCGCGAAAGACGCCAGAATCACTCCTGACAGGCGCGTTCCATGTTGCGGATGCGAAAGCCCGCGTCAATCGGGGCGAAGCGTCAGCGGCGAATTAATTGTGCGAAAAGGACAGGAGCGCGCGCATTATTCAAATGCGGAAAGCTCACCGCGCTTTACAGAAGGCCGCAATCGCCCGCGGTCAAAGTGTATTTGGCGCCGCTTGCCTCGGTTACGTCAACCTTGGCGCACCAACCGTCACCTGAAGAGATTTTCATGCGCGAAAGCACTTGCTTGTCGCCTGCTGCAACTGTGCTGCTGCTATTATGGCGCGAGTTCGATGCACCGGTTAATTCTGCCTTGAATTCAATCTGCTGGGTCACAGGGGAATTGGCGACCACCTGAATCTCGACGCTATCGGCGCCTTCGACAACGTTGAGCGATATGGCGCGGGTGTCATTGGACGCGCTCACTGCGCTGCATCCTGCTGCGACCGCGAGAACGGGCGCAAAAAGGGCAAGTTTTGCAAATGTGTGGGCCATGAAAAGGTCCCCTTAATTGCCGCCACCAAGTTGTTGGATGATTGCCCCAACAAGAGCCTGTGTTTCCTGGCTGAGGTCGGCGGTAGGATCGCCCTCTGCCTCGGTTGCTTGTGCACCGCTGAGTGACTGATTGTTGAGCGCAACCGATGCAACAACCTGATTGTCAAAGTTGCCGGGATTGGCCTCTGCGCCTGCCAGACGCGCAATTGCCGCCTCCAGCGTTGCAACGCGGCCTGCATCCAGTCCGCCGCCAAGAAGGCTGTCTTCTGCCGAGCTGGCGCGGTTTTGCGCAAATTCTTCCGAACGTGTTTCGATCCGCCCCTCGCAAAGCGCCTTAAGCGCAGGGATATCGCTGCCGCGCTCGCAAATATCGGTGCCTTCAACCGCATCAAGCAGCACTTGGCGTTCGGCCGCGCTCAATTGCGCAAGCGCTTCATTGGAGCGTCCATCGGAAAGCTGGGCAACATCATTGCCGCCGCCTTGACTGGAAACTTGCGTAACGGGCGTATCGCGCCTTGCTGCGGCCGCTTCGATCTGTTGTTGGCGCGCGGCTCTTGCGCGGGCCTCAGCCACACTTTCAGGTGTGATCGCGTCCGGGAAATACACTTTGGAAGAGGCATCGTCGGGCGCTTGATTGACAAACGCGCTTTCGCTGCGCGGGACTTCGCGTTCAGCTTCCTGGGCCACATCCTGAGCTGCGAGAACCGAAGGCGTGCACAAGGCGAGCACGGCGCTGCCTAAAGCCAGTCCGTTTGCAATTGCGCGCGAGCGTTTCATTGTTTTGCCTTTAATTACCCTGCGTAACAATCGCAGTGGCGCCGCCGGTCTGGATGATCGCCATGTCTGGCAAGCCGTTGCCGTTTTGGGTCCACTCAAGCGCGTTGCCATCGCCAAGCTGGGTTGCAGTCATGGTGTTGTTGTCACCCGACTGCGTAAGGATCGCCTGATTGTCAGAGCCATCCTGTGTGAGAGCCGCGAGATTGCCATTGCCCGTCTGCGTAATCGCAGCGCCCGAGCCGGTGAGGCCATTGTCGTTTTGCGAAAGCAGCGCGGTGTTGGCATTGCCTGTCTGCGTCAGAATAGCGACATTTTGCGCATCACCCGACTGCGCGACCATCGCGATGTTGTCATTGCCCGCCTGATCAACGCCGACAAAATGATCGCCATCGCCGGTCTGTGTAATATCGGCGGTGTTGTCATCGCCATCCTGGCTAAGTTCGGCGTTCTGCTCATTCGCGGTCTGGCTGAAGGTCGCAGAGTTCCCATTGCCGATCTGTTCGACAAAAACGCCGTCAAATGGCCCTGTATCAGGCGCATTCACCTGTGTTTGGGCAATCGCGGGAGCCGAGGCCACGCCAGCCAGCAAAGCGGCAATACCAAGACCGATACGGTGAAATGTGCGAGTCATAGCGTGATCCTAACCGAAATTGGCCGTCCTGACGAGTGTCTTGGGGATCATCCCCTACCTGTCAGGCATACCTTAGACCGGCAATTGTTGCTGCAACCTTGATAGATTGCAAAAGAATGACCGCCGGGCAAAGCCGTCTGGCTCTGCCCTGCGGTCATATGCGTCTTACGGCGTACCCTGAGTAACGGTCGCCGTGTTGTTGTCGCCAACCTGGCTCAAGGTGGAGCTGTGAGCGTCGTTGAACTGACCCACAGTGGCAGTGTTTGTCGAACCGCTTTGCGTGATGGTGCTTGTCGCACCCAGAGCCACTTGATCGAGGTCGATAATGTTGAGCTCGCCGTTCTGGGTGATCGTGCTGGTGTTATCCATGCCATCTTGCAGAACATCGATCTCGTTGCCGTCGTTGAACAAGACAGTATCTGTTGTCGCCTGGGTGACAGTGCTTTCATTGCCACTTCCGGTTTGTGCAACCGTCACAGTGTTGAAACCGGACAGGCCGATGCCCGCCTGATTGACCGAGCTTACATTGGCGTCGCCGGTTTGAGTGACCGAAGTCGCGTTAGCAAGATCGATACCCTGGGTTACGCTGGATTCGTTGTTGTCGCCAATCTGATCGACAAAAACGGTCCCTGACGAGACTTGCTGGGTGATAGTGGACAGGTTGTCATTTCCGATCTGCACGCTTTCAGCAACGGAACTGCTTCCCCCAGGCTGATTGATCGTTGATTCGTTTCCATCGCCGCCGCTCTGGTCGATGAGTGCGGCCATATCAAAACCGCCAGTCTGGTTGATTGTCGCGGTGCTGTTGGTTGCATCAACCTGTTGGAAGATGAACGCATCGTTCGATTCAGCGGTGCCCGACTGATCAACGGCTGCGGTGTTGCCATCGCCTTCCTGGATTACATCGGCGTTGTTCAGCCCGCCGGTGCCGCTTTGCGCGACCGTAGAGCCGTTTCCAGCGCCCGTTTGCAGCACGGTCGCGACATCGCTCAGAACCGAAGACTGATCGACAAGCGAAGTATTGTCATCGCCCAGCTGGTCCACAGTCGCGGTGTTGCCATCGCTCAGCTGGAAAACATCCGAGGTGTTCCCGTTTGCCGCTTGGGTAACGGTTGCAGTGTTATTGCTGAAATCCTGCTCGACAGCGCTGGAGTTGCCATCACCGGTCTGCACGACGGTCGCCGCGTTGTCGCTGCCTGGATCAAACGAGTTTTGCAGGACATCGCTGCTGTTCAGCGAACCGGTTTGCGTGACGGTAGCAACGTTGTTGTCGCCGCCTGTGCCAGCACCACCGACAAAGCCTTGCTCGATGAGGCTCGAGTTTGCCTCACCGCCGCCTTGCACCAGAGTTGCCGTGTTGCCGTCGCTGTCCTGAAGGAGCGAAGAGGTAGATGCACCTGCGCCTGCATCGACGCCGGTTTGTGTTACGGTTGCAACGTTGCCCGTGCCGCCAAAGTTACCCTGGAAGACTTCGCTGATATTGTTGTCGCCCGACTGGTCGACGGCTGCAGTTTGGTTGTCGCCTGCCTGTACGGTGAGAGCCTGCAGATTATCGCCAGCCTGCGTCGTGTTAGCCGTATTGTTCGTCGAGGCTGTTACAACTCCGCCAAACAAAGTGCTGTCGCCTTGCAGGATAGCTGCGTCGTTACCTCCCCCCGAAGTCTGCGTTATCGTCGCGTTATTGCCTGTCACAGGAGCGCCCGCAGTGTCATCGCCGGTTTGAGCGATGATCGCCGTCACACTGTCTGTCGGAGCACCTTGTGTGATCGTTGCGTTATCACCGCGTGCCTGGTCGACCTGATTGATGCTTGCATCGCCGAAAATGCCATCTTGCGTAATGTTCGCCGTATTGTTTCCGTCGGTCACGCCGGTGGACTGGTCAACGGTCGCAAGGTTATCGCTGCCCGTCTGCGTGACATTGGCAGTGTTGCCAAAGCCGTCCTGATCAATGTCAGACGTGTTGAATGTACCAGACTGCGCAACGATCGCATCAGCCGTCTGACCCGTTTGCGTCACCTCGGAAACCGCGTCGTCGCCGGTTTGCAAAACATCGGCGAACTGTTCGCGGTTTTGCTGGATCACATCCGAGCTGTTGTTCGACCCGTTCTGGGTAACGAAAGTTTCAAGATTGCCATCGCTGCCCCCGAATGCGTCATCTGACTGGGTCACGATAGATGCGTTGCCATCGCCCGTTTGCGAAATCGTCGCAGCGATGTTGACCGTGCCGTTCGGATTGACTGATGTCTGCGCAATATCAGATGCGCTTGCACCGTTCTGGGTAACCGTGGCAGTCATGCCATTCAGGTCATCGCCAGAAGAAGTCTGGTTGATAATTGAATCCGCGCCGCCAGCCTGATCGACTGTGGCAACGATCCCTTGGGGGTTCAGCGCAGTGGTTTCCTGCCCGATGTTTGAAATGTTTCCGTCCGCGCCCTGTGTCACGACTGCGGTGAGGTTCTCACCATCCTGAGCAACGTCGGACACATTGCCGGTCCCGGTGGACTGATCAACATTTGTAGAGTTGTTCGTGCCGCTGCTGTCAACGACGCTGCAATTGCCGGTTGCGCCCACACATGCCGGTGGAACGGTGGCCTGCGCCAGAACGGGCGAAGCTGCCCCGATGGCGAGAAGTGATGCGCTTGCGTAGATAAGAGATTTCATCGTCTTTCCCCCTAAAATTCAGACCTGATTAAGGACCCTCGTTTCTGGTGCTTGCGACCACCGCACCTGCATAAAATGAAGCCAGAAGAAGCTCCATATATTCTTTGTTGCGAGGCCGGGCGGACCCGCTAGAGGCCCGTCCGATCCGCATAATTGACGCTTATGGAGCGCCTTGTGTCACTGTTGCAGTGTTGCCGGTGCCATCTTGTGTCACGACCGACAGGTTAGCATCGCTAAACTGTGAGACAGTCGCCGAGTTGCCGGTGCCATCTTGTGTCACCGAACTGCTGTTTCCATTAGCCTCTTGCAGGACAATCGCATCGTTCAGGCCGCCAGCACCAAACTCGTTCTGAAATATCTCGCTGCTGTTGTCGTCGCCAATCTGGACGGCTTCGGCAAAGTTGCCATCGCTGCCGGCGATAAAGCCTTGGCTGATGATGCTGGAGTTACCCGCTCCGGTGCCCGCCTGGAACGTTTGAGCGATGGAGTTGCTGCTGTTCTGGTTGATCTCGGAGAAATCGGCCGTACCCACCTGCTGGATGAAGGCACTGGAGCCATCGCCACCAACATTGTTCTGATTGATCTGCGCAAGGCTGTTGTCAGACGCCTGAGCGACCTCGGCAACCGAGCCAAGACCAAGTTGCGAGATCAGGGCAAAGTTATTCGAACCCGCTTGCGTGATGTCAGCATCAGCGTTTTCTGCGCCAAAAGTGTTGGTGCCAGCAAACAAGGTCTCATCGCCTTGCGAGATAACAGCGCCATTGTTCGCGCCGCCGCCCTGATTAATGTCGGCATCGCTGAAGCGTGCATCGTCCTGGATGATTTCACCAGTGTTGAGATCGGCAGCTGCATCCTGGATGACATCAGCAGTGCTGCCGTCGCTGCCGTTGATTTGCTGAATATCAGCAAATCCCGTCAACCCGTCCTGATCGACATTGGCGACGTTGGGCCCGATTGCCGACTGAAGGATCGTGCTCGAGTTGTCGTCCGCTGACTGGTCCACGGTTGCAATGTTGCCATCGCTCAGCTGATCGATATCGGAGGTGTTGCCCGAAGCGGTCTGTGTGACCGTCGCGGCGTTGCCCGAGCCAAGCTGGTCTACGGTCGAGTTGTTCTGCGCAAAAGCAGGGGCTGCTGCTGCAAGAGCAAGCGTCGAAGCGGCGAATAGCGAAATCTTTTTCATAGAATTCGTGCTTTCTTTAAGCGCTCCCCTGAACTGGGAGGCGTTTTCAAAATGCGGGCGCGCGATGCGCCCGAGTTAACTTCGTCAAATCAAATTGGGCGGGCGTTTGGCGCCCGCCCAGATTTTATTCCCGATCGGCTTATGGAGCGCCTTGTGTCACTGTTGCAGTGTTGCCGGTGCCATCCTGGAAGACCGAGGATGCGCTGCCGTCGAACTGGGAAACAGTGGCAGTGTTAACGTCACCATCCTGCTCGATCAGGCTGATGTTTCCGATGCCTTCCTGAAGGACGGTCGCAACGTTGTCGCCGCCAAAGCCGAACGAGTTCTGGAGAACATCGCTTTCGTTCTCTGAACCGTCCTGTGTGACAGTTGCGGTGTTGTTGTCGCCGCCTGCAAGACCCTGATCGATGACGCTGGCGTTAAGCTCGCCGCCGCCCTGTGTCAGGGTTGCTTCGTTGAAATTGCCATCCTGGAAGACCTGCGAGGTTGAAAGACCAAGCCCGGTTCCGGTTTGAGTGACAGTCGCAGTGTTGTTGTCACCGCCGAAATTGCCCTGATAGACTTCACTGACGTTATCAGAGCCAATCTGATCGACGAATGCTGTCTGACCCGCACCGCCCTGAGCGATGATCGAGTCGTTGAAATCACCGTCCTGGGTCGATTCTGCACGGGCAATAACGCCATTGACGACACCGCCGCCAACGCCAGTTGTATCACCTTGGACGATGGTCGAAACGTTGCCTTCGCCAGAAATCTGATCAATCAAAGCCTCATTGAAGGACGTGCCAATAGCGCCAGTCTGATCGACAGTCGCGGTGTTGTCGATCGTATCGACACCCTGAAGAACCAGAGCAAAGTCGAAATCGGCTTCAGCGTTCTGGTTCACGGTCGCAGTGCCGCCTGTACCGTCTTGCTGAATGTTCGCGCTGTTGTTGCCATTGGTTGGTGCAGCAACCGCTGCCTGATCGACAGTTGCAACGTTATCCGTACCGGTTTGAACAACAGTTGCATCGTTCAGCGTACCAGCCTGAGCGATGTCGGCATCGTTCAAAGTGCCCGACTGGGTGATGCTAGCCGTGCCATCTTCGCCAGCCTGGGTGATTGTGCCGATACCGTCAGTCCCTGTCTGAAGCACAGCGCCGACGTTGCCAAAGCCGGACTGGTCAATGCCAGCGCCGTTGCCGTCGCCGGTTTGCTGGATGTCGGCATCCTGAAGCTCGTCCGCCTGGATAATGATAGCGACGCCGTCATTGGCCTGCTGGAAAACGGTCGCAAGGTTGTCAGTGCCCGACTGGTTGACGTCGGAGAAGTTGCCTGCGCCATCCTGCTCGACTTCGACCTCGAGGAGTGCGGCATCGATGCCTGCATCGCTCTGGGTCACAATCGAAGCGTTGGTATCACCTGTTTGCGTAACCACGGTGCTGATCAGAACGCTGTCATTGCCGCTTGAAACCTGCGCAACGTCAGAAGTGCTCGCGCCGTCCTGATCCACATCAGCGATGATGCCGCTGGCGTTGTCGCCGGAAGAACTTTGGCTGATGATCGAATCAGCGCCGCCCACCTGGTTCACGATCGCAGTCGTATCAATCGGGGTCGCGCCAAGCGTTTCCTGATCGATATTCGAGATGTTGCCATCGACGCCCTGTGTCACCGTTGCATCAAGGTTGTCGCCGTCCTGGATGATGTCCGAAACATTGCCGGTGCCAGCAGACTGGTCAACGCTGACGCTGTTGCCTGAACCAGCTGAGTCGACAACGCTGCAATTGCCCGTTGCCCCAACGCATGGTGCCGGTGTGGTCGCTTGCGCGAATACAGGTGCTGCAGCTGTCAAAGCGAGCAGTGATGCGCTTGCATAGATGATAGTCTTCATTGTTTTTCTTCCCTTAGTTGGCCCCTCGCTTCGATTAGAAGCACGAGGGGTTGGAAACTTGAGTACCCCGGAAAAGCCTGTGGCCTGCCCGGGGCAAATGCTCGCCTTATTGCGTGACTACGACCGAGTTGCCGATGCCGCTTTGCGTCGCGTCCGACACATTGCCACTGGACAGCTGATTGATTGTCGCGGTGTTGGACGTGCCATCCTGGGCCAGAAGGCTGAGGTTGCCGTCGCCCTGCTGGTCAATCGTGGCTGTATTGAGATCGCTCAGAAGGTTGTTGCCTTGCGCAATGATGCTGGTGTTGCCCAGTCCCGACTGAGTGATGGTCGCGGTGTTGTCGCTCCCGCCGCTGAGGCCCTGCTCAACCTGGCTTTCATTGCCATCAGCCGTTTGGGTCAGCGTTACGGAGTTGTTGCTGCCGCCGTATTGGAACACGGTGGAAACGCCGCCATTGGCGCCCATGGCGAGGACAACCGAATTGCTGGTGCCTGCCTGTTCAACAGTGCTGTCGTTATTGTCGCCGATCTGATCGATCTGTACCAGGCCGTCGACGCCGGTCTGGGTGATCTGCGAGACATTGAGAGAGCCCACCTGAATGTTCTCGGCCTCATTGCCAGTGCCGCTTTGGACGATCAGGGAGTTGTTGAACTCACCGCCACTTTGATCGATCAGAGCGCCGTTGAGATTGGCAGTGCCACCTGCTGCGGCGTCACCGGTTTGCACGATACCTGCCGCGCTGCTGGAAACATCAGCCTGCTGGAAGATAACCGCAGTTTCACCGCGGGCATTGCCGCTCTGCTCGATACCGGCAAAGTTATCATCCCCGTCCTGGATTACCGAAGCATCATTGGGTGATGCAGCACCGCCCGCATCTCCGGTCTGGATGATTTGGGCATCATTGCCACCACCTGTTTGCAACGTGGTTGCGAACATGGTGTCGCCGCCGCTTTCCTGAGAAATGCTGACGTTGTTGTCATCGCCGAACTGGTCAACCGTCGCATCAGCGCGGCTGACGTTGTCCTGCGTCACGGTTGAAGTGTTATCATCGCCCGATTGGGTGATGACATTGTCGATATCAACACCGCCGTTGGTGGCGAGGCCCTGATTGACGGTCGATGTGTTGCGATCACCGCTTTGATCTACAGTGGTACGCGACGAGAACGGGCCGCCCATGAAGATGTTCGAGGTGTTGTCATCACCGCTTTGATCAACGTTTGCAGTGAGGCTGAAACGGTCGAGGACTACGCCGGATGTGTTGCGATCACCACTTTGGTCGACGGTCGCATTGCCACGGCTGTTCGCCAGATAATCAACGTCTGAAACGTTATCATTGCCCGACTGTGCAACGGTCGCTGTACCGCTGCTCCCTGCGGCCATATCGATGTCAGACGAGTTGAAGTCACCGGTTTGATCCACGTCTGCTGTTTGCAATTGTACCGCTGATGCCTGTGACACGATCGAGTCGTTGCCATCGCCATCCTGAAGCACATCAGCAACAGTCGGATCACCGCCCGATTGCGCTACGCTTGAGCTGTTATCGAAGCCGCCCTGTACAACCGTTGCCAGCTTGTCCAAACCGGACTGATCAGCAATCGAAGAGTTTGCGTCCCCGACTTGCGTTACGGTAAGGTTCTGGTTGCCCCCCGTTTGGGTCACATCACTTTCATTGGTCGCAAGGTTTGGCGAACCAAGGTCGAAACCTTCTTGCGTTACCGTCGCGGTGTGGTCCGCACCTGACTGATCGACATTTGAAAGATTGAAACCATCTGGACCGCTCTGCGTGACAGTCGCTTCCTGATTGTCCCCGTCCTGGAGAACTTCCGAAACATTGCCGGGGCTGTCTTGATCAACGGTCGCATTGTTGCCGCCGCCAACTGTGTCGATCACACTGCAATTGCCTGTGACGCCCACACAATCTGCAGGCACAGTAGCCTGCGCCAGAAGCGGAGCCGCCGCTGCTAACGCCAGTGCAGATACGCCTGTGTAAATTGCTGTTCTCATTTTCATTCCTTCAAATGTGACCGCCCTGACCGGCACGATCTACTCTGGGGACTTCAATTCAAAAGACGCCGAGGCTCACCCCCGTTCACCCGGCATCTGCGCTTGCTAAGGGGCAATACGAATTGCCCCCGAAAAGCGGTTTGGATAGACGGAAATTGAATGTGAGATAGGTTTGCAATGCGTCGCACGCGCTGAAATCGCGAGCGCGAATTCGCCACAAGTCCTGCAATCCCCCATTCCAAGTCCGCCCTTCTATGCGGTTTTCGCTTGGATCCAGTCAGCCCCGCGAGGAGCTAACGCCAAACAAAATGCACCCAACTTCTTTGCGCATCACACCCGCACAGCAGGCTCAATGCGCCACTTCAATTCGAACCCTTTTCCCGCGCCTCTTGCGGACGCTCCCTCTCGCCGGTGGATAACCCCCGACTAAGAACCTTCTTCATCATCGCCGCGATCAACGACATTCAGCGCGGTAAGTGAGCCCGCCCGCTCCACCGCATCCTGCACGTCGTCCGCGTCGTAAATTCCGTCACGTTCGGCTCGGTATGTGCTCATCAACGCCCGCGCGGCGTCCGAATCTGCAAAGCGCCAAAGGCCCAGATCCACACCTTCGAGCACGAGGCCATAAACGGCCTTCTCAATGGCTTGCTGCAAAGCAACCTGATCTGGCTCGTTCGAGGTGATCCCGGCCTCTGCCTCGAGAAGCTCTCGGAATGCCACAAAGCGATAGGCGCTCGCGCCGATAGCCTGACTTGCGATTGTCTTCGAGGCCTGAACATTGGTCAGAACCTCGCCCGTGCGAACCGATACAGCGCGCAAGTAAACGGTGACCGTGTCCTGACGATATTCTGTACGCGCACCAATACCAAGGAATGCAGCGCCAGCGCCGCCCGTGACCGTATTGGTGTCATAACCGATGATGCCGCCCTCAAGCAGAACCCCTGCAAACAACAGCGCCGGAAGCGCGTTGGGATCAACCTGTTGCTCTCCAAGGTAACGCTTGCGCATTTCGCCGATAATCTGACGCTCTTTCAGGAGGTTATCGAGACGCTCACGCTCTACAACGGTGAACCACTGGCGATTGCCGGCATCTTGCAATGCCTTCACCAGAATGGAGCCCGCCCCTTGCGTGACAGCGCGCGAAAGCGTTTGCCCGGTGTTCGTGGGACGAAACTGACCGGTCTGATCGCTAAACCCGTATACCGCAATCGCGACCTGACGCTGAGGCGCGGGCAATTGGTGGAGGAGGTTTTGCGTCTGCGTTTTCTTCGGGAAATACGCAAGGCTGGTGGTCTCGGGCAAAAAGTCCCGGCCATCCTGGGCCAAGCTCATACAGCCGCTCACCGAAAGAGCGCAGAGGCCTGCCAAACCAAGCTTCAAAAAGCCCCTCATCAATTAACCTCGATAAACAGAGGAATCACGATGCGGGTTTCTTCGCCGGAGTTGTCATCCCGGATAATCAGGGTGACCTCATCCAGACTGCGGAAGAATTCGATAGTCTGACCGCCAAAGGTGATCGTGCCTTGCTCCTGCGGGTTTTCACCGAAGATTGCATCGACGATTTGCGATGACAAAGCAGAGAGAAGCCGGGATTCGAGCTGCCGGGCAAAGATGCTCGACTGATCGCTGCGATCAACCGCATCGGGGTCGGTCGTCTTGTTCTGAGCGTTGGCGATGCCCAGAATGTGGTTTGAATTGAAAGGGTTGCCACCGAAAGTGGGGCTGATTGGTTGGTGTACCAAATCTTGCGCCATGGCCGGCGCAGCGCTCACAGCACAACCTAAAGCCAAAGCCGCCGCAAATTTGCGAATCATTCTAAATTCCCCTCTACCCGTTGGATAGGCCTAACCCTCGGCATCTTTAACGCTTCGTTTATTACGTATCTTTACAAAAGTGTCGAGGTATTTCGTATCGCTTCACCGCACAATTACAGCACTTCTAACGCAGTTGTATTGAACTGGGGCAGATTGAAATGCGCCTCAACACCCGACTTGCTTAGCCGCATTCCGGATCGGGAGACTGTGCAGAAGGGCACAGTTTTCGCCTCTCTCACAAAGCCTTAGAGGTTGGGACGAAGCCAGCGCTCAGCTGTGGACAGGTCAACGCCGCGCCGCTTGGCATAGTCCTCAAGCTGATCGCGGCCTATCTTGGCGACTCCAAAATACTGGGATTCGGGGTGACCAAAGTAAAGCCCGCTCACCGCTGCTGTAGGCAACATCGCGAAGCTCTCTGTTAACGAAACGCCGATTTTGGCCTCCGCGTCGAGCATATCGAACAAAATCGGTTTCAAGGAGTGGTCCGGCACTGCGGGATAGCCGGGCGCGGGGCGAATGCCGCGATATTGCTCTTTGATAAGCGCCTCGTTGTCGAGCTGTTCGCCCGGAGCATAACCCCACAGATCGGTGCGCACATGCTGGTGCAGGCGTTCGGCCATGGCCTCGGCGAAGCGGTCGGCGAGTGCCTTTAGAAGGATGTCGGAATAGTCGTCCTTGTCCGCGCGGAAAGCTTCGATGTGCGGTTCGATCCCGTGGATGCCGACAACAAAGCCGCCCATCCAATCGCCAGCGGGGTCGATAAAGTCAGCGAGGCACATGTTTGCCCGGTCGCGGCTCTTGATCACCTGCTGGCGAAGGAACGGCATCCGAATGTGCTCGTCCTCGCTGAGGTGGATCATCACATCATCACGGCAGTCGCGCGCCCGCGCGCACGGCCAAAGACCCACGACCGCTTTTGCGGTGAGCCACTTTTCTGCGACGATTGTCTCCAGCATCGCATCAGCATCGGCTTTAAGGTTGCGCGCAGCCTCTCCCACCACTTCATCTTCAAGAATGCGCGGGTAGACACCGTGCAGTTCCCACGCCCTGAAGAAGGGCGTCCAGTCGAAGGTTTCGATCAGGTCTTCGAGCGGCCATTCTTCAAACAGGTGATCGCCCGGTTGCAGTGGGGGCGCAGGTTTATCGCTGAGGAACGCATCGTAGAAATTTCCGCGCGCTTCTTTCAGCGGCAGCAGCGCCTTTTCGCTTTTCCCTGCACGCGCGACGCGCACCTTTTCATATTCCTCGGCGGTTTCCTCAACAAAGCCGTCGCGCAATGTGTCGGACAGCAGCCTGGAGGCAACGCCCACCGCGCGGCTCGCGTCCAAAACATGGATCACCGGACCATCGTAAGCCGGATCAATCCGAAGCGCGGTGTGCACCCGGCTGGTGGTCGCGCCGCCAATGAGCAGCGGCATGGTCATGCCCGCTGCTTGCATTTCCTCAGCCACGGTCACCATCTCGTCCAAGGACGGAGTGATCAAGCCCGATAGACCGATCATATCGGCCTTGCTCTCTTTGGCGGCCTTCAGGATGTCCTGCCACGGCACCATCACGCCAAGGTCTACCACTTCATAGCCATTGCACTGTAAGACAACGCCGACGATATTCTTGCCGATATCGTGCACATCGCCTTTGACGGTGGCCATGATGATCGTGCCTTTGGAGGAACGCTCGGCCTCTGGCAGCAGCAGTTTTTCCTCTTCGATGAAGGGGATGAGGTGGGCGACCGCCTTCTTCATAACGCGCGCGGATTTCACCACTTGGGGCAGGAACATTTTGCCCGACCCAAACAGGTCGCCAACGACATTCATGCCGTCCATCAGCGGGCCTTCGATCACTTCGATAGGACGGCCACCGGCCTCGAAGATCTCCTGGCGCATGATTTCGGTGTCATCGACAATATGCGCATCGATCCCTTTGACGAGGGCGTGTTCAAGCCGTTTTGAGACTTCCCAGCCGCGCCATTCCGCCGCCTGTTTGTCGTCTTCCTTACTCTTGCCTTTGAAGCTTTCCGCCAAGTTGATGAGCCGCTCGGTCGCGGTTTCCTCGCCCTCCACAGGACGCATGAGGATCACGTCCTCGCACGCCTCGCGTAGGACCGGGTCGATAGTGTCGTAGACGTCCAATTGGCCTGCATTGACGATCGCCATGTCGAACCCGGCCGGGATGGCGTGGTAGAGAAAAACCGAGTGCATCGCGCGGCGCACCGTCTCATTCCCGCGGAAGGAGAAGGAGAGGTTGGAAAGCCCGCCGCTGGTCTTCACATGCGGGCAAAGCTCTTTGATTTCCTTGACCGCCTCAATGAAGTCGAGGCCATAACGGTCATGGTCTTCAATCCCGGTCGCAACCGCAAAGACGTTAGGATCAAAGATGATATCTTCGGGCGGGAATCCGATCCCGACGAGCAGGTCATAGGCGCGTTTGCAAATCTCGACCTTGCGGTCCTTGGTGTCGGCCTGTCCTTCTTCGTCGAACGCCATGACGACGACAGCCGCGCCGTAATCCATGCATTTACGCGCTTGTTCGAGGAATTGCTCCTCGCCCTCTTTCATGCTGATCGAGTTGACGATTGGTTTGCCCGATACGCATTTGAGCCCTGCCTCGATCACGTCCCATTTGGAGCTGTCGATCATGACCGGAACGCGGGCAATATCGGGTTCGGCTGCGATCAATTTGAGGAAGGTCGTCATCGCGTGTTTCGCGTCAAGCAACCCTTCGTCCATGTTGACGTCGATCACCTGCGCGCCGTTCTCCACCTGCTGGCGAGCGACCTCCACGGCGGCGGCGTAGTCATCCGCCATGATGAGCTTCTTGAACCGCGCAGAGCCGGTCACATTGGTGCGCTCACCGATATTGATGAAATTCGTGGCAGATGGGCCGGTCATGGGGAGGTTTCCAAAGAGAGGGCGTCGGTCAAGCTGAGGGCGAAAACGAAGTCGTCGTAAAGCTTGCCGCCAACGTTGAATTGGCGGGTACCAATGATTTCAAAGCCTTGGCGTTTGTAGAAGCTAATGGCGCGGTGGTTGTCGTCCTTGACGCCGAGCAGCAGGCGCTTGTTGCCCTCAGCCGCGCTCAGCACTTCGGCAAACAGGGCTTGCGCCGTGCCAGTGCCTTGAAAGCGCGAAAGGACATAGATTTTCTTGAGCTCCACATCGCCCTCGCGCGCCGCGTCGAGTTCGGGCCGGGGGATCAGCAGGGCATAGCCAATGGGCGTTCCCTCAATCTCCGCCAGCCAACCGCGCGCGCCCTTTTCCAGAAGGCCAGCGAGGTACTCTGGCGCGTGTTTTTCGCGGCAATGGGTGACCATGGCCTCACCCGGAATTTCATGCGCAAACGTTTCCAGAAACGTCGCGTCAGACACAAGCGACAGGCGCTCTGCATCCTCAGCGCCCGCTTCGCGCACTGCAATTCTATCGGCGTGGGGCACACTCATGCGGCAAAGGTGAAGGCTTCAAGACCAGACAGGCGCATCGCTGTATCGGGCGTCGGAATTTCGCGCGGTGGCAGGCCCTTCACAGCCTCGGCAATCGCCTTGATATGTTCAGGCGACGAACCACAGCATCCGCCCAGAATGTTGACCTGCCCCCCTTGCGCCCACTGCTTCACAAGGCCAGCGGTCGTATCAGGCATCTCGTCATATTCGCCCAGCTCATTGGGAAGACCTGCATTGGGATAGGCCATAATCAGCGTGTCCGCGATTCCTGAGAGCGATTGCACATGCGGGCGCAATTGGTCCGCGCCAAAGCTGCAATTAAGGCCAATGGTGAGCGGCTTTGCATGGCGCACAGCATACCAGAACGCCTCCACCGTATGGCCTGACAAATTGCGGCCCGAAAGATCGGTGAGCGTCATCGAAATCATGACGGGCACCTCGCGGCCAAGCTCAGCCTCAAGCTGCTTCACCGCCATGATCCCCGCCTTGGCGTTGAGCGTGTCGAACACCGTCTCGATCAGGATGAAATCGCATCCCCCTTCGATCAGCGCCGCCGCTTGCTCCTTATACACAGCAGTCAGCTCGTCGAATTCAATCTCTCGGTAACCGGGGTCTTCAACATCGGGCGAGAGCGACAGCGTCTTATTAGTCGGCCCAATCGCGCCCGCGACAAAGCGGGGCTTTCCGTCCTTTGCCTCATATTCATCCGCCAGCGAACGTGCGATTTTGCCCGAGGCGATGTTCATCGCCGCCACTTGATCTTCGGCGGCATAGTCGGCTTGCGAAATGCGGTTCGCGCTGAACGTGTTGGTCGAAACAACGTCAGAGCCCGCATCCAGATAGGCGCGCGTAATATCGGCGATCACATCGGGCCGGGTGAGCGCAAGGATATCATTATTGCCCTTTTGATCTGCACCAAGGCCAAGCTCGCCGGCATAATCCTCTTCGGTCAGCTTGCGCTCCTGAATTTGCGTGCCGAACGCGCCGTCAAAGATCAGCACCCGTTCAGCAGCGGCGGCTTCAAGTTTCGTGCGCGCATTCATGAGGCGCCTCCGGTTGGGCGTTTGCCGAGCATATGGCAGATCGCGTAAGACAGCTCTGCCCGGTTCAAAGTGTAGAAGTGGAACTGGCGAACCCCGCCTGCATAAAGCTTGCGGCACAATTCCGCAGCGATAGTGGCGCTTACCAATTGGCGAGCAGCGGGGCGTTCGTCGAGCCCGTCGAACAGCCCTTCCATCCACGATGGAATAGATGTTCCGCAAAGCCCGCTCATCCGCTGGACCGCAGCAAAGCTCATCACCGGCATTACGCCCGGCACAATCTCTGCATCAATCCCGGCTGCCACTGCCTCATCGCGGAAGCGGAAGAAGCATTCAGGATCGAAGAAAAACTGCGTGATTGCGCGGTCTGCACCAGCGTCAAATTTGGCCTTCAGATTGTCGATATCGGTTTGCGCATCGGGGCTGTCGGGGTGAACCTCCGGATAGGCCGCGACCGAAATCTCGAAGTCTGCCACCTCTTTAAGGCCCGCGATAAGCTCCACCGCATTGGCATAGCCGCCCGGGTGAGGCGCATATGCCCCGCCATCAGGCGCATCGCCGCGCAGCGCCACAATGTGTCGAATTCCGCTTTCCCAATAATGGCGCGCAACCGCGTTCACTTCGTCTTTGGTTGCGTTCACGCAGGTGAGGTGGGCGGCCGCTGGAATCCTGGTTTCGTTCTGCACCCGCACGACCTCTGCATGCGTGCGCTCGCGGGTGGTGCCCCCTGCCCCGTAAGTCACCGACACAAAACGCGGACCCAGCGGCTGCAAGGTTGCAACGCTCTCTTGCAGCGTCTCAGCCATCTTTTCCGTCTTGGGCGGAAAGAATTCAAAACTGACGTCGATATCGCCGGGCAAATCCGAAAACAGCGGGCTATCGAGCGCTGTGCGCGCTTCGTGCAATTGGTTGAGGGTCGGGGTCGTGTTCATGGGTTTGTGCTTTTTTGAGAGGGGGTACGAGGCGCCTGCTGGGCCACGGCGTCCTGCCGTTCACCAATCCAGATTTTTACGATCAGTTCCCCGCCATCCAGCGTGCAGGGCTTAGCCGGGGTAAATCCGGCATTGCGCAAAAGCGCGTGCATCTGTTCATCGGAAAAGCCCAGGCGCGCGTGCTGATGCCGGTCGCGTAAGTCTTCGCGGTCGTGGGCGGCAAAATCGACAATCGCGATGCGCGCGCCCGTATTGGCCACCCTTGCCGCTTCGGCCAGGGGAACGGCGGGGTCCTGCGCAAAGTGGAGCACCTGGTGGAGCAGCACCGTATCAAAGCTTGCCGCGGGAAAGGGAAGATCGGTGAAATCGCCCTGCACCAGATCGACTTTTCCGGCTGGGAGATGCTGCAGTTTTGCCCGTGCAAAACGCAGCATTTCGACGTTTTTATCAAGCGCGGTAATCCGCTGTGCGTGGTCTGCAAAAACCTCTGCCATCCGGCCTGTGCCCGTGCCGATATCCAGCACTTTGCCAAGCGATTTACCTTCGAGCGCGCCAAGCAATTGCTGCTCGACCTGCGCATCGGGCGTATGCAGAGCGCGCAGTTCGTCCCATTGACTGGCATGAAGGGCAAAATACTCTTCAGCCTTCGCCTCGCGCGACTGGCGAATAGCGGCTAGCTTGCGGCGATCATCGGCACAAATTTGCGCAAACTCTGCGTTTTGCGCCTCGGCGACGCCCAGCAATTGGTCGAGAGCCGCATGCACGGCTCCTGCACCCTCACCGCTGTCGCCGCCGTTCACCGCACGCAGAAAAACCCAGCTTCCCTCACGCCTGCGCTCGGCTAGGCCCGCATCGCACAAAATGCCCACATGGCGAGAGACCCGCGGCTGGCTTTGACCAAGCACAGCTGCAAGCTCCCCCACCGCCAGCTCCATTGTCGATAGGAGCCGGGCAATGCGTAGCCTTGTGGGGTCTGCCAGAGCCTTGAAAATCGCGTCGATGACCATTGTGAGACCATCATATAAAGATATTTTTATATGTGTAAATGCGAGTCAGTAAGAGACCTTTGTTGCGTTTGGTAAAGCAAATGTTTTGCACAAGTTGCCAAAGGCGATAGTGCCTTTGGAACCAAACTACATTGGAGAGATCCGCTTGAAACTCGGCTGCTGCTATTTTCCGGAACATTGGCCAGAGGAAATGTGGGCCGATGATGCGCGGCGGATGCGCGAGATGGGGCTTTCGCTCGTGCGCATCGGCGAATTTGCGTGGAGCCGGATTGAGCCGGAGCCGGGGCGGTTTGACTGGGGCTGGCTCGACCGCGCGATTGAGACACTGGCGGGCGCGGGCCTCAGAATCATGCTGTGCACGCCCACCGCAACGCCGCCCAAATGGCTGGTTGATCAAATGCCGGACATGGTCGCGATTGATGCAGATGGGCGGCCTCGGGGCTTTGGCTCGCGGCGGCATTATTGTTTCTCGCACCGAGGCTATCGTGAGCAATCGCGGCGTATCACCAAGGCCTTGGCAGAGCGGTATGGCGAGCACCGCGCCATCACCGCGTGGCAGACCGATAATGAATATGGCTGCCATGATACGGTGCTGAGCTTTTCTGATGCGGCGGCGGAGGCCTTTCGTGCCTGGTGTGCGGCGCGGTATGGCACGGTTGAGGCGCTCAACACCGAGTGGGGCAATGTCTTCTGGTCGATGGAGTACCGCTCATTTGCAGAGATTGACCCGCCGCATTTGACCGTGACCGAGGCGAACCCTTCGCACTGGCTCGACTATCGCCGCTTTGCCTCGGATCAAGTGGTGAGCTTTAATGCGGAGCAGGTAGCGATTTTGCGCGACTTGTCGCCGGGCCGGGATGTCACGCACAATTTCATGGGGTTCTTCACCGAGTTCGATCACTTCGATGTTGGCCGCGATCTCGATGTGGCCACGTGGGATTCTTATCCGCTCGGCTTTCTCGAACAGTTCTGGTTCTCTGAAGAAGAGAAAGGCGCTTACCTGCGCCAAGGCCACCCGGATATCGCGGCCTTTCACCACGACCTTTATCGAGGGTGCTGCGATGGGCGTTGGGGGATCATTGAGCAGCAGCCGGGCCCTGTAAACTGGGCACGGTTTAACCCTGCACCTCTCGATGGGATGGTCGCGCTGTGGACGCTGGAGGCGATGGCGCATGGGGCAGAGTTTGTGAGCTACTTCCGCTGGCGGCAGGCTCCTTTTGCGCAAGAACAAATGCACGCAGGGCTCTTGCGGCCCGATAGCGCAGATGCGCCTGCAGCCGATGAAGCACGGCAAGTGCGCGATGTGATCGGTCATATCGGCGCGCAGGAAATCGCGCGGGCCAAGGTCGCGCTGGTGTTCTCTTACGAGGCGGCATGGGTGTGCGGCATTCAACCACAGGGAAAGAGCTTCCGCTATCTGGAGCTTGTCTATGAATGGTATTCGGCGCTGAGGCGGCGCGGATTGGACGTCGATATCGTGTCGGCGGATGCGGCGCTTGATGGCTACAGCGCGGTTTTTGTGCCCACTTTGCCAAACATCTATCCCACTTGGATCGAGGGTATCGAGGAGCTTACCTGCCCCGTCCTCATCGGTCCGCGTTCAGGCAGCAAAACACACAATCTCACCATCCCCGAAGGCCTCGCGCCGGGGGAA
This sequence comes from Erythrobacter sp. S227, assembly GCF_057364925.1. Taxonomy (NCBI): domain Bacteria; kingdom Pseudomonadati; phylum Pseudomonadota; class Alphaproteobacteria; order Sphingomonadales; family Erythrobacteraceae; genus Erythrobacter; species Erythrobacter sp. S227. Next base: position 2,991,680 of record NZ_CP200280.1, on the reverse strand, counting down.
TTGCGCAAGCTGGTCCCTCTTACGGTCGCGCGGGTAGAAAGCCTTCGGGATGGCGTTACCGGCGAAGGCGATGGCTGGACCATCAGCCGGTGGATCGAAGAGGTTGAGAGCGACCTGTCGCCCGAGTTAGCGCTGAAAGACGGGCGCGGCGTGGTCTTTGCGCAAGACAACATCCGCTATTGCGCGGCATGGCCAGATCGCAGTCTTTTGAACTTGCTGGTTGAGAGGATTGCGGGCGATGCAGGATTGGACCTGATGGACCTGCCCGAAGGCATACGCATTCGCCGAAGCAAGACCCATCTCTTCGCATTCAATTACGCCGCCCACGCCATTGATGTGAGCGCGCTTGGCCTTGGCGAACCCGTGGTGGGCTCGGCGCAGATGGGACCTGCCGCAACGTCAATCTGGACAATTGCATGAGCGCGTCGCACAGGCTTTGCCCATGAGCAAGACACGGAAGTATGCGATCATCGGCTGCGGCATGATGGGCCGCGAGCATATGGCGAATTTGGCGCTTGTACCGGGCGCTGAGCTTGCGGCGATTGCGGACCCGGACGGAGGCTCGCGCGAGGCCGCCAAGGCGCACGCAAGGACGCTGGGCCAGAGCCCACGGCTGTTCAGCGACGCGAGCGAGATGCTGCGCTCCGTCAAGCCTGACGCGGTCATCATCGCCTCGCCCAATTTCACCCATTACGATGTGGTAAAGCCGGTCATGGAGCAAGGCTGCGCAGTGCTTCTCGAAAAGCCCATGTGCACCGATCCTGCCGACGCTTTGGCACTCGCGAAGGCTGCTGAAGACTACGACAACCTCTTCTGGGTCGGGCTCGAATATCGCTACATGCCGCCGGTCACCAACTTCATCGAGCGGGTGCACCAAGGCGTTGCTGGCGACATTAAGATGCTTGCCATCCGCGAGCACCGCTTCCCTTTCCTTGTGAAGGTCGGCGACTGGAACCGCTTCAATCGCAACACCGGCGGGACGCTGGTGGAGAAGTGCTGCCACTTCTTCGACCTCATGCGCCATATCCTGCGCGATGAACCGGTTCGCGTCTTTGCCAGTGGGGCCGCAGATGTGAACCACCTCGATGAACGCTACGATGGCGAAACACCCGACATTATCGACAACGCCTTTGTGATGCTCGACTTTGCCGGGGGAGCGCGCGCGGTGCTCGACCTTTGCATGTTCGCTGAAGGTTCCGAGGAGCAAGAGGAGATCAGCGCCGTCGGTCCCAAAGGCAAGCTTGAGGTAAAGCTCCCCGGAGGCTTCGTCACATGGTCACCGCGCGACAAGTCCGGGCCGTTCAAGAAGCATATCGGCGTGCCGCCAGAGGCTCTCGCGGCAGGCGATCACCACGGCGCTACCTATTACCAACAGCGCGATTTTCACGCAGCCTTGGTGAACGGCACACCGCCCCTTATCACTGCCCGCGATGGCTATCGCTCCGTCGTCATCGGAGCCGCCGCACAAGAGAGTATTGCCATCGGCCAACCAGTCGACATCACATACGAGGACTAGAACTTGCTCAGCACCATGCCCCCTATTGGTTTCGGCCTCTGGAAGATCCCCAAGGAAGACACCTCCAACGCCGTCGTCGAAGCCATCCGCGCAGGATATCGCCATTTCGACAGCGCTGCGGACTACGCCAATGAAGTCGAGACCGGTGAAGGCATCGCCCGCGCGATTGCCGATGGCCTTGTGACCCGCGAGGAGCTGTGGATCACCTCCAAGCTCTGGAATACCTTCCACGCGCCAGAGCACGTTGAAGAGGCCTGTCGCAAGACGCTTGCTGACCTGCAAGTCGAGTGCCTCGACCTCTATCTCATCCACTTCCCCATCGCACTTGAATATGTGCCGATCGAAGAACGCTATCCGCCCGAATGGTTGTTCAACCCGGACGCCGATGAGCCCGAAATGCGGCCAGCAAAAGTGCCGCTGTACCAGACGTGGCACGCGATGGAGGCGCTGTTGGAGAAGGGCCTCGTGAACCGGATTGGTGTGTGCAATTACAACTCCGCGCTGATCCACGATCTGATGACTTACGCGAGCGTGAAGCCCAGCCACCTTCAGATCGAGAGCCACCCATATTTGACGCAAGAAAAGCTCATCCGCTGCGCCAAGGGTTATGGCATTGATGTCACCGCCTTCTCACCGCTTGGTGCGCAGAGCTATTTTGAGCTCAATATGGCAGAGCAAGGCGAGAGCCTGCTGGGCGCTGCTCCCGTCATGGTGGCCGCGCAGGCGCATGGGAAGACGCCCGCTCAGGTGCTCCTCAAATGGGGCGTGCAGCGGGGCACTTCGGTCATCCCCAAGACCAGCAAGCCCGAGCGCATGCGCGAGAACCTCGATATCGACGACTTTGAGCTCTCCGCTGTCGAAATGGCCGCGATCAGCGCGCTTAACCTAGACCGTCGGTTTAATGATCCGGGTGTCTTTGCCGAAGCCGCGTTCGGGAGGTTCCACCCGATCTATGACTGAGGCACAGATGTCAGAGTTCCCCGGTGTCATTCCCGGTGGCGGCGATCTTGCCGCCTTCCTTAGCGCCAACAAGGGCGCGGTTGATGCCGCTCTGGCCGATGCAGGCGCGCTTCTGTTTCGCGGCTTTGATGTGCCCGATCCGCTCGCTTTCGACGCTGCGATCGAAGGCTTTGGTGAGGCGGGTTTCACCTATGAGGACTCGCTCAGCAATGCCGTGCGCACAAACGTGACGCCGCGCGTCTTCACCGCCAATGAAGCGCCGCCCACGACCGAGATATTCCTCCATCATGAAATGGCGCAAACGCCGCTCTATCCGGCCAAGCTGTTCTTCTATTGCGAGATCGCTCCGGGTAGCGGAGGCGCGACCCCGTTGTGCCGGTCGGATTGGGTGCTGGAGCGGCTTCAAGAGCAATCGCCAGCGTTCGTCGCAAGGCTCGAGGCGGAAGGCGTTCGCTACACCAATGTGATGCCAGCTTCCGACGATGCAGGCTCTGGCCAAGGGCGCTCATGGCGTTCGACCTTGAGCGTTGCAGACGAGGTGTCAGCTGAGGTCCGCCTCCAAGAGCTCGGCTATTCTTGGGAATGGCTGGACGACGGATCGCTGCGCGTCACCACCGCCGCCCTCCCCGCCGTGCGCACTCTTTCAGACGGCCGAAAAACCTTCTTCAACCAGCTTATTGCTGCCTTTCGCGGTTGGGCCGATGCCCGCAATGATCCGAACAAAGCGATTACCTTTGGGGGCGGCGAACCGATCACGTCTGAGGACATGGCGCCGGCGATTTCTCTGGCAGACGAGCTCACCCATGACCTTCAATGGCAAGCCGGAGACGTCGCGCTGATCGACAACTTTGCCGTCATGCATGGCCGTCGGCCTTTTGAGGGCAAACGCCGGGTTCTGGCTTCGCTTATCGCTTGAGGGGTTAGAAACGCGACCGGGTGACTGCGCCGTCACGTGCCCGGGTTGCGCTGCCCCCTGTTAGGTTTCTGACGCTTCCAAAACACTTCAGTGCCGGGGTCACGTACAGCCGATGATTAGCGGAATTCTTCTTACAGGGGCTAACTCTTGTCATGGAGAATCCTATCGACCTCGAACTGTTACCCCCTCTTTTGTTTTAGCATGACTTAGCCTCTTGCATTCTCACTTGGCCGCAAGACCGCTTCAGCTGAACGCGCCGCGCGCCACCAGATAAGGCAATTGAGAGCAATCAAGGCCGCGATCAGCCATGAAAAGAGCGCTTCCGGCCCGCTCTCGCTTGCCACACCGAGAGGTGAGAACAGCAGGTAAGTTGCCACAACACAGCTAAACAGCGTCGCCGCGAGAGGCCTTGCGAAGGGCCACGGGGTCAGATCGACCTCTTCCTTGCGGGTGAATTGCCAAGCCTCATCACGCGGGACCAACGCGCCGCATGCGAGCATAATCGCAACCTCGATAACGAACAGCACCGCATATTGGTGGATGAAGTGAAGCGTGACAGCATCGTTGAAGACGAATGTGAGAAGCGCATAAGCGGTGATGTGGAAGACGATCACAATCTTCGCGCCCAGCGCCGGGACACGCGCGGTGAACAGGCCCACCATCACGATCACGATTGTCGGGATATTGTAGAAGCCTGTGAACTTGCGGATCAGCTGAAACAGACCCTCGGGCGCCTGCGACAGGTAAGGCGCAACCGCAAAGGAGAAGAGCGCGATCACGACGCTCGCGATTTTGGCCACGCGGACGAGCTGCTCGTCAGTGACCTGATCACCTTTGGAGGGTCCGTAGATATCAAGCGCAAACAAGGTCGCGGCTGAATTGAGGAGCGAGTTGAACGAGCTGAGCACCGCGCCGAGCAGAACGGCCAGGAAGAAACCGCTCATCCATAACGGCAACACATCGCGGATGAGGCGCGGGTAAGCCTCGTCAATTCCGCCAAGGCTTGGCCCGTACATATGAAACGCGATCACGCCCGGGATCATCATCATAAACGGGACCATGATCTTGAAGAAGCCCGAAAGCAGGACGCCCTTTTGCCCTTCCGCCAATGACTTCGCGCCCAAGGTCCGCTGGATCACATATTGATTGGTGCACCAGTAAAACAGGTTCGCAAACACCATGCCGGTAAAGATCGTGCCAAAGGGGGTGGGATCATCCGCACCGCCAATGGCGTTCAACTTCTCGGCGTGCTCGCTTCCAAGCGTCGATAGCCCTGCGCCAAAGTCGCCGCCCCCCAATGCGATAAGCCCAAACACCGGCACAAGGATGCCGATGATGAGCAGCCCCACCCCGTTCAATGTATCGGACACCGCCACCGCGCGAAGCCCGCCAAGGACGGCATAGACCGAACCGATAACCCCGATCACGATCACCATCATGACGAGAGAGGCAAAGTCGCTCAGCCCAGTCATGGTCGGCACATCGAAGAAGGCGATGACCGCAAGGCTGCCGGAGTAGAGCACACTCGGGATCGTCACGAGGCCGTATCCCAGCATAAATAGCAGCACCGACATGCGCCGGACCGTGGGATCGAACCGGTCGTTCAAAAACTGGGGTAATGTCGTGAACGCTCCCGCAAGATATTTGGGCAGGAAAATAAGCGCCATCGCGATTGTGGCAACCGCCGCTGTCACCTCCCAGCCCATGCTCGACATATTGAAACCATAGGCCGACCCGTTCAGCCCGATGAGTTGTTCAGCAGACAGATTGGTGAGGAGCAGCGAGCCTGCAATAAACGTCGCGCCAAGGCCGCGTCCGGCGAGGAAATAGCCCTCTTTCGTGTCGGCTGTTCCGCGTGTTTTGAGCCAGCTCAGCCAGCCCACCAGCACCATAAAAAACAGGCAGCTTGCCAAAGTGAAAAGAAGATTGCCCTCGCTCAACCTTCTTTGCCTTCCAGAAGCGCCTTATAGTGCTGCGCCAGAGTATCGCTCCCGAATTCCGGCGTTGCATCGGCATCATATCGCCCCGCTGCGGCGTCCCAAACCAGCATACTCTCGGTCGCGTAATAGCGCGCAATGCGGGCATATTCGGCTTTCTCTGCAAACCAGTCAGAGGCCCATGCGCCAAGGGAGAAAAGACCATGTGCAATCTTGAACATGGCCACGGGGACACGGCGAAACCGGGGCTCCTTACCGGCAGCCTCGAACAAGAGTTCCCCTTGCCGTTTTAGCGTGATCGCAGGGCCCGGCCCGCCGATGGGAAGGATGCTCCCGTGCGCGTTCGAATTGCCCACCTGGTCCACAATAAAGCGGGCCAAATCCGCATCGCTGATCGGCTTGCAGGATGTGAGTTCTCCGTCGCCAAACAGAAAGAATGGCTTGCCCTCGCGCACTCGCTCGACCTGTCCCGAAAGCGATTTGAAGAACGCAGTTGGTCGCACAATTGTGTGAGCAATCGGCGCTTCGATTAGTGCCGCCTCAAACGCCAATTTCGCGCGCTGGAAAGCAAGTTTGGGTTTCTGGACACAGATCGCAGAGAGCAGGATGAAATGCTGGACCCCAACCCCGCCCGCTCCCAAAAGAAGGTGCAGATTGGCCTCCAGATCAACGCACCTGGCATCCTTCGGCGAGCCGGAACGCGAGGCGATGCACGAGATCATCGTATCCGGCTTTGCCTCACCCAGAGCAAATACAACGCTAGTCGGATCAGCAAGGTCAACAGTTTGAACCTGCGCGCCTTCGAGCTCCGGCATGTCTTCAGCACCCCGGGCACGCACCAATGCCGTCACATCATACCCGCGCGCCACACACTCGCGCACGACCGCGCGGCCAATCGTCCCGCTTGCCCCTGCAATGCCAATGCGCATGCGTGCTTTAGTGCTTCCCTCTGCGCTCACCTTTGCACATCTAGCAGGGAGGCAATGATCGTCAATTTGGAATGCGGCCCCAAAGGCAAGTATAAGTAATCAATTGAACTTGATACAAACATTGGTCTTGGTATTGTTTCCCCTATGGGTATTCGCACAATCTCTTCGACCGCAACCACAAAGCTCTTCGCACCTCTGCTTCTATTGCTGAGCCCGGGACTGGTTCACGCGCAAGACACGCAAGAAACACAAGAGCAGGATGTCGAGCCGGCCGCACCTGACGCCACTGTCGAAGCCGCCTCCATCCCGCCTTTGATCGACACAAAAGCTTTTGCCGGGCGCCCTGCGTTCTGGAATCCCGAAATCTCGCCAGACGGCAGCGTCATCAGCCTGTTCCAGTTGCGCGATGACACGCTTCAGATGACGGTGTTCGATATCGCCGAGAAAAAAGCGATCAGCGCGATCGGTTTTGGCAAAGGCAGCAGCGTCGGGTGGACACGTTGGGTCGACGAAGATCGCATGTTGATGAATGTGAGGACGTTTTCATTCGCGCTTGGCACACTTCTTCCCGTGAGCCGCATTTACATCGCCTACCCGAAAGAGGGGCGCGCAGAGCCCCTGATCGAGGACCAAAAGAGCTTTGACGGAGGCGATTTGCTTTATGTTGCGCCTGATGGCGAATATGCCCTGATTGCCCATGGCCCGCCGGTTCGACGCAATGTCGGAGAGCGCGGCTTTTATCGCACTTTCATGAATTATGAGCCGGGGGTTTATCGCTATGAGCTGAAACCAGGCGGCGCGATGACGACGGTGCTCGAACCGAAAAAAGGCATCGACATCTGGCAGGTCGACACAGCAGGCGAAGTGCGGTTGGGCATGGGCTGGCGGCGCAAGCGCCTCTCGCTTTTCTACCGCGATACAAGCGACGAGGAATTCGAGCGGATCGCCCGGATCAAACGGGGCGAAACCGATAAATTCTTCGAAGCGGTTCAGATCATCACAGGCTCGAGCAAAGGCTATGTCCTTGACGAGAACGAGGAAGGCCGAGTGGGGCTCAGGGTGTTCGACTACAAAACCCGCGAGGTGGTCGATACATTCTACGAGCATCCCGAATGGGATCTCGAACGGGTCTGGCTCGACGACAATGGCGAACCTCTGGCGGTGTTTTACACCGACGATCGCGAACGCATTGTCTGGTTCGATGACGGGTACAAAAAGACATACGAGGACCTGGAAAAGACGCTGGGCGAGGGAAATCTCGCGGTGGTGTCCTATTCTGCCGACAACCGCAAAATGCTCGTTTCGTCGAGCAGTGAGGCGGATCCCGGACTTGTTTACACTTTCGATGCGGATGCCCGCACTCTGGCCGTGTTCGCGCCTTACAGAACTGAGATAGACCACCGCTTGTTGGCCCGGCCAAAGCCCATTTCCTACACCGCGCGCGATGGCACGCAAATTCGCGGCTATCTGACTTTGCCCAAGGGCAGAGACCCCAAAAATCTGCCTCTAATCATCAACCCTCATGGCGGGCCTTACGGTGTTCGTGACCAGCTCTATTACAACGACGAAGTCCAGCTTCTGGCCAACCGGGGTTATGCGGTGCTGCAACCCAATTATCGCGGCAGCGGGGGTTATGGCACCGACTTCTTTGAGCTTGGCACCGGCGAAATCGGGCAAAAGATGCAAGATGACCTTGATGATGCAATGGACTGGGCCGTTGCCGAGGGGATCGCGGACCCTGAACGGGTGTGCATCGTTGGCGCTTCCTATGGCGGGTATGCGGCGATCTGGGGAGTTGTTCGCAACCCTGAGCGGTACCGCTGTGCAGCGAGCTGGGCCGGGGTGACCGACTGGAACCGGATGCTCAAGGATGATCGCCGGCAAATGAGCCGCGAGGCCGGCAAACGCTGGGCGGCCAGACTTCAGGGCGAGGATGAAGAACTTGATCTGAAAGAAGTGTCCCCTGCCCGCATGGATGGGCTGGGTCTTTCGCTTCAGCGTCCGATATTGCTCGCCCATGGGACACGCGACACCATCGTCCCTTTCAACCAGTATGAGCGCATGCAAAAGGCGGCCCGCAATTCGAGCGAGCTGGTCACTTCCCTTGTTATCGAAGATGAGCGGCACAGCTTTTCAAACAGCGAGAACGAGCAGAAATGGTACGATGCGCTGGATGCGTTTCTGGCCGAGCACAATCCCGCCGATCAAGCCAGCCTGGAGAAGACAGAGCAGCCGTAAGCCTGCCCGCCTTTCCCTTTACCGTGCAACCTCGACCAGATGCGATTTGCCTTCGCCCGCGTCCAAGGTATTCGACGGGTCACAGCGCCCTGCAATGGCAAGCACCACTCGGCCCCTGCAAAAATCGACCACTGACGCAGGCCAATGATCGCCCACCTGTTTCCAGGCGCGCCCGTTACTTCCAGGTTTCGATCAGCTTGTCATACTCGATGGTGATCGGCGCGGGGTCTTCATCGGCAAGCTTGGGCTTGGGCGAACCCGGTTGATTGAACCAGTATTCAGCGGTCCGCGCTTCGTTAAGCTTCGGCCCCAAATCCCCTTGCAAACCAGAACGTTCGAGCCGCTCCAACACGCGCTCTTGCTGCTCGCACAGCGCATCCAGTGCCGCTTGCGCAGACTTGGTGCCGGATGAGGCATCGCCAATGTTCTGCCACCACAATTGCGCAAGGCGCGGATAGTCTGGGACATTGGTGCCGGTTGGCGACCAACGGGTGCGGTCAGGTGAGCGGTAAAACTCGACCAGCCCGCCAAGCTTTGGCGCGCGCTCGGTAAAGCTCTCGTGCTGAATGGTGGATTCGCGGATGAAGGTGAGGCCCACGTGAGCCTTCTTCACGTCCACCGTTTTGGAAGTGACAAACTGCGCGTAGAGCCATGCTGCCTTGGCGCGGTCGGCAGGTGTCGATTTCATCAGTGTCCACGACCCTGCGTCCTGATAACCGACTTTCATCCCCTCTTCCCAATAGGCGCCGTGCGGGCTTGGCGCCATGCGCCAGCGCGGGGTGCCATCGTCATAAAGGACCGCGCTAGCCTCTTCGCCGACCATGTTCGCGGTGAAAGTGGTGTACCAGAAAATCTGCTGAGCAATCGCGCCTTGGGCAGGCACGGGACCGGCTTCGGAGAACGTCATGCCAGCAGCCGACGGCGGCGAATATTCGTTCAGCCATTTGGAGTATTTTTCAAGCGCGTAAACGGCTGCAGGCGAATTGGTCGCGCCGCCCCGCACGACGCACGAACCCACCGGTTGCGAGGCATCGTTGACGCGAATGCCCCACTCATCGACCGGCAGGCCATTGGGTTCACCCACGGACCCCATTCCCGCCATCGACATCCACGCATCGGTAAAGCGCCAGCCAAGCGAGGGGTCCTTCTTGCCGTAATCCATCGAGCCGTAAACGGTCTGCCCGTCGATCTCCCGGCCCGTGAAAAATTCCGCGATGTCTTCATAGGCTGACCAATTGACGGGAACGCCAAGATCATAGCCATAGGCCGCCTTGAAGTCGGCCTTGATCGCGGGATCGGTGAACCAGTCATAGCGGAACCAGTAAAGGTTCGCGAATTGCTGATCGGGGAGTTGGTAGAGCTTGCCATCCGGGCCGGTGGTGAAGTCTGTGCCGATGAAATCGGGAAGGTCGAGCGTGGGGCTTGTCACATCGCCGCCTTCGCCTGCCATCCAATCGGTCAGATTGCGCACCTGTTGGTAACGCCAGTGTGTGCCGATGAGGTCGCTGTCATTGACGTATGCGTCGTAGATATTCTCATCTGATTGCATCTGCGTTTGCAGCTTCTCGACCACATCACCTTCGCCGATCAGGTCATGCGTGACCTTGATCCCTGTGATGGCCGAGAATGCAGGGGCGAGAACTTTGCTCTCATATTCATGGGTCGCGATGGTTTCCGAGACGACAGAGATTTCCATGCCCTGATAGGGCTGGCTTGCGTCCATGAACCATTGGATTTCGGCCATCTGCTCTTCGCGGGTAAGCGCGGACATATCGCCGATTTCATTGTCGAGAAAAGTGCTTGCGGCTGCTTTACGCTCTTCCTCGCTCAGGACCACGAAGTCCGATCCCGCCTCATCCGAACAGGCGGCGACAATAAGGCTCGCAGCGAGCACAATGGCAATTCTCATCTCTCTCATCCCGTATGATTTTGTGTTTTGCGAGGTCATACCCAGCGGAAGGTGGCAAAGGCAAACACTGCGCATATTCCAAGCGCGAAGTATTGCGGCAAATCGGTGAGTCCGATCCAGGCAAGATTGATAAAGGCGCTGCCCAAAAGGGTCAGGAACAAGCGGTCCCCGCGCGCCGTTTCAATGCCGAGAATGCCCACCCGAGGCGTGCTGGGGCGCTTTATTGCAAGCACACTCATCACAACGAGCGCGGTGGCGATGCTCGCGAAGAAAAGCGCCGTCGGAAGTGTCCAGGCCATCCAGTCCATTACACGCGGCCCATTATACGCGCCCCAGGGCAAAGCCCTTGGCGATATAGCCCCGGACGAAATAGATCACGATTGCCCCCGGAATGATCGTCAGCACGCCAGCCGCTGCCAGCACGCCCCAATCGAGGCCAGAGGCCGACACCGTGCGGGTCATGATCGCGGTGATGGGTTTTGCATCGACACTGGTGAGCGTGCGGCTCAAGAGCAGTTCAACCCAGCTGAACATAAAGCAGAAGAACGCCGCCACGCCGATGCCGGGGCCGATCATGGGAATGAAAATGCGGGTGAAGAAACGCGGGAAGCTGTAGCCGTCGATGAAAGCGGTTTCATCAATCTCGCGCGGGACGCCCCGCATAAACCCTTCCAATATCCACACCGCCAAGGGCACGTTGAACAGGCAATGCGCAAGCGCCACCGCAATGTGTGTGTCGAACAGATTGACGGATGAATAGAGCTGGAAAAACGGGAGGGCGAAAACCGCTGGCGGGGCCATACGATTGGTCAGCAGCCAGAAGAACAGATGATTGTCGCCCATAAAGCGATAGCGGCTGAACGCGTAAGCCGCAGGCAGCGCCACACATAGCGAGATCACCGTGTTCATCGCGACGTAAATGAAGCTGTTCACAAAGCCCATATACCAGGACGGATCGGTCAGGATCACCCGGTAATTGTCCAGCGTAAAGTCCTGCGGCCAAAGCGTGAAAGCACCCAGAATTTCCGAGTTCGGCTTAAAGCTCATGATGACGAGCCAATAGATCGGCAGCAGCAGGAACGTCAGGTAAAGGATCATGACGATCGCAGGACGGACGGCGCTTTTCATGATCCAGCCTCCTCTTTGTCGCTTTCGATCATCACCGTGTAGAAGACGTAAGAGATCAATAGGATCACAAGGAAATACATCAGTGAGAAGGCCGCGGCTGGTCCCAGATCAAACTGGCCCAACGCCATCTTCACAAGGTCGATCGAGAGGAACGTTGTCGCATTGCCCGGCCCTCCTCCGGTGAGCACGAATGGCTCGGTATAGATCATAAAGCTGTCCATGAACCGTAGAAGCACCGCGATGATCAGGACGCCGCGCATTTTGGGAAGCTCTATGTATCGAAAGACGCTCCACCGGCTCGCCTGATCGATTTCGGCGGCTTGGTAGTAAGCGGAGGGGATGGAGCGCACGCCCGCATAACACAGCAGCGCGACGAGCGAAGTCCAGTGCCACACATCCATCGCCACAACCGTGACCCACGCATCCACGGCGTCCTGCGTATAGTTGTAAGAGAACCCCAAATCAGTGACCACGCGGCCCAAAAGGCCGATGTCTGAGCGTGCAAACACCTGCCAGATCATGCCCACAACATTGTATGGGATGAGCAAAGGCAGCGCGATCAGCACCAGACAAAGCGAGGCAAGCCAGCCCTTCTTCGGCATGGATAGAGCCACCAGAATGCCCAGCGGAATTTCGATCAGCAAAATTATGGCGGAGAACATAATCTGACGGCCAAGCGCATCCCACAATCGTTCTGAACGCAGCAATTCGCGGTACCATTCAAGGCCCACCCAGAAAAACTCATTCCCGCCAAAACTGTCCTGAAACGAGTAATTTACGACCGTCATCATCGGGATGATCGACGAAAACGCGACTAGGATGAGCACCGGCAGGACAAGGAGCCATGCGCGTTGGTTTTTCGTCTTTTCCATCACGCGCCGCCCTTTGGCTCTAAACGCCAGCCGTCCTGGAAAAGGCTGATCTTTGCTGGGTCCAGAACGAGCCTGTTCATCTCACCATCAACCGCGTCATCCGCATCCAGCATTACGTTGAACTCATTGCCAAAGACACTGGCATTGACGAATTTGTGGCGCCCGACATCCTGAATACGGTTGATCTCCGCGGGCAGTCCCTCGCCTTCGCTCGCGCCCTTTGCCAAACGCACAAATTCCGGCCTTATGCCCAATTCGATTTTACCTTGAGGGCTGCCATAATCATGCGCCAGCTCGATCTGCTGCCCGCCTACACTTGCAACCGTGCCATCAAGGCTCGCAGGCAAGAAATTCATCCCCGGCGACCCGATGAAATAGCCTACAAAGGTGTGAGCCGGCGTCTCGAACAGCTCTTGCGGGGTGCCGATCTGAAGCACCGCCCCTTCGTGCATCACCACGACCTTGTCTGCGAAAGTCAGTGCCTCGGTCTGGTCGTGCGTCACATACACCATGGTGTGGCCAAATTCGGCGTGCAGCGATTTCAATTGGGTGCGCAACTCCCATTTGAGATGCGGGTCGATCACCGTCAAAGGCTCATCGAACAGGATCGCGTTCACATCCTCGCGCACCATGCCGCGGCCTAGCGAAATCTTCTGTTTCAGATCCGCGGTAAGCCCGCGCGCCTTTCTACCCAGTTGATCTTCAAGCCCGATCATCTTCGCAATGCGCTCAACCTGGGCTGCGACTTGGCCCGGCTCCACGCTGCGATTGCGCAAGGGAAAGGCCAGATTCTCGCGCACCGTCATCGTGTCATAGACCACGGGAAACTGGAAAACCTGCGCAATATTGCGCTCAGCGGTCGGCCTTTGGGTCACGTCGGTTTGGTCGAACAGCACGCGCCCGCGGCTGGGTGTGATCAGGCCGGACATAATGTTCAGCAAAGTCGTCTTGCCGCATCCGCTCGGCCCCAAAAGCGCATATGCCTGCCCGTCCTCCCACTCCAGATTGACCTCTTTGAGGGCGAAATCAGCCTCGCTTTGCGGATCAGGGTGATAGCTGTGAGCCAGGTTTTCGAGAGTGATAGAGGCCATGGCTACGCGCTCACCCCTTCGGCAATATGCCGCGCGCTATAGGCAAGCGCGCCATCGCCTCCGAAGTAAAAGATATTCCTGGGGTCGAGCGAAACTTGCAAGGAAGCGCCCGTCTCAAACGCTTGCGGCCCTGAGACAAGGCCGATCCAGCGCTCTCCCATCACATCGAGATGAATGTAAGTGTCGGACCCGGTGAGTTCAGTTGCGACCACCGCCGTATCAAAGCCAATCGCACCCGTGGCGCTGACGCCAAGCTCGACATGGTGCGCGCGAAATCCGGCGCGATACTCACCATCGGGAGCCGACGCGAAGTCAGACGTGACCGGGACGTTCTGCCCGCCAGGAAAATGAATGCTCGCCCCTTCTTTTCGCACCTTTACAAAGTTCATCGGGGGGTCGGAATACACCCGCGCTGTTATCTCATCGGATGGCTGGCGGTACACCTCGACCGATGGGCCAAACTGCGTCACGCGGCCTTCCCACAATGTCGCGGTATTCCCACCCAGCAACAGGGCCTCTTCCGCCTCGGTCGTCGCATAAACGAAGATCGCGCCCGAAGCGGCAAACAGGCGCGGTATCTCGATGCGCAGCTCCTCGCGCAGCTTGTAATCGAGATTTGCGAGCGGTTCGTCCATCAGGACCAGCCCCACGTCCTTTGCCAAGGCGCGCGCAATCGCGCAGCGTTGCTGTTGCCCGCCTGAAATCTGATGCGGTTTCCGATCAAGCAGATCGGTGAGCTTCAAAAGCTCTGCCATTTCCTTGACCTTGGCATCGATCTCTGCGGCAGATTTGCGCTGCAATTTCAGCGGAGATGCAATGTTGTCATAGACGCTGAGCGAGGGGTAATTGACGAATTGCTGATAGACCATGGCGACATCGCGGCTTTGCACGCGCGCGCCTGTCACGTCCTGACCCTCCCAGAAAATGCGCCCTGTTTCCGGTGTATCGAGCCCCGCCATCAACCGCATCAAACTGGTCTTGCCAGCCAATGTGGGCCCCAGAAGGACATTCATCGTGCCCTTCTCCAGCTCCAGATCGAGCGGATGGATGTGCGGCTTGCCGTCCACGGTCTTGGAAATGTTTTGCAGGCGAAGGCTCACGAGGCAGACTTTGGCAAAAGACGTTTCAAAAGCTCACCCGTTATTTGCAGCATGGCACCGAACCGATCTTCGATCACCAACGCGCAGGTTTCGCTTGCTGCGCCTACAAAGCACACGGTTACTGCAACACCGTCGCTGATAAAGCAACGGGGCGCGAGTTTGATTTTTCGGGGTCTGACAGGCTCGCGAAATGGTCCGCTTACGGAGAACCGCACGGCGGGATTTCAGACAGACAGGATTAACCGGCGAGGGGGCCGGCCTTCGGCTATCGCCTTAACGCGCTGCTACGCGAGCTTGTTGAAAGTCACCGCGCGCCAGCATTGCAAGAGCCAACCGCGCCAAATGACGCGAGTCTTTCCATTCGCCATTTGCGGTCTCCAACGTCAGCCGCTCTGCATTGTGCATGGCCGCTTCAAACATCGCCCGCGCCTCTGCGTCGCGGCCCTGCCGCGCATATGCGATGCCGAGATTGATCTGTACGCCGGGATCATCGGGGGAGCTTTGCGAACTGGACTGCAATTGCTCGACCGCTTCGGTGGTGCGCCCTTCCACAAGCGGTTCATAGGCCACCTGAACCGGAGCCGCCGAGCCTACAATCAAAAGCGCCACTGAAGTTTCGAGCACCATCACATCTCTCCCTTGCTGCGTGGCATATTGTGGAAAAGTTTTTCGAGATGCAACAAAAATGAAATAATGTCATATTTCTGAAACATAGAGATTTTTAATCTCAATAAATCAGCAACTTGAGCTCAATTGCAGAGACCTGCTCAGAGTGCGCATATTCGTCATATTTGTCATTTTATTGTCGTATTCTGCAATATGACATTTCGATTATGTTTTGGGTTTTTCTGACCACAAAGAGTCATGGGCCCCACCTAACCAATTCAGCGAGCGCTCCTGAAAGCGCACAAATTTCTTGATCCTGAAATGATAGGGGACATCTCGCTGTGAATACTTTCAATCGCACATTGGTTCTTGGTGTAAGCGGACTGGCACTTGCCAGTTGCGGTGCCGACGAAATCGTCTCGCCGGGTACGGGCGGCAACATCACCATCAACAACCCTTCGGCCCCAGCGCCAACTCCGACGCCAACGCAAGGCGCAGGGACCGCGACCGCAGCTACCGACTGCCCCTTCATCGAGGACCCGCAAGGTCTCACCG
The DNA here is from genome assembly GCF_057364925.1 of Erythrobacter sp. S227. Classification (NCBI taxonomy): domain Bacteria; kingdom Pseudomonadati; phylum Pseudomonadota; class Alphaproteobacteria; order Sphingomonadales; family Erythrobacteraceae; genus Erythrobacter; species Erythrobacter sp. S227. The sequence goes on along the minus strand of NZ_CP200280.1, from coordinate 2,975,923 downwards.
ATCGCGGCACCATTTCGGGACCAACCGGCTCATATCGCCTCTGCCAGCTTCCGGCGCGGTTTAACCGTTCCTCGCAGCTGCAATTCACCAGCGCGGACGCAGCGGTCATCTATCTGATCGATGGTCAGGTCGATGTTGGCACCGACGGGGGGCCATCTGCGGATAGCTCTGATGGTCTGAGCGACACAAACGTCGTGCTGACGATTGAACCAGGGGTTATTCTGGTCGGTCTTGATGCGTCCTATCTGAACGTCAACCGCGGCAACCAGATTCAGGCAAACGGAACCGCTGCTCGCCCGATTATCTGGACCAGCCAGCAGAACGTTCGCGGCGAAAACACCGACCAGTCTTCGGGCGACTGGGGCGGCTTGATCCTTAACGGCCGTGCACCCGTCACCGATTGCCTTTCGAACACAGCAACGCCGGGAACGGTCGATTGCGAGCGCGAAGTTGAAGGCACCACCACACCGCCGCGCTATGGCGGCAACGATCCAACCGATAGCTCCGGCAGCGTCAGCTTCGTTCAGCTGCGCTATTCGGGAACAGTTCTTGCCAATGGCGACGAATTGCAGGCTCTCACCACTGGCGGCGTGGGTTCGGGCACGGTGTTTGAAAACATCATGTCCTTCAACAGCGCCGATGACGGCGTCGAATTCTTCGGCGGTGAGGTCAACATGAAAGGTCTTGTCGTTGTTGGTGCAGAGGACGATTCCATCGACACCGACACAGGCGTGAAAGCCAATCTGCAATATGTCGTCGCGGTCCAGCGTCAGGATATCGGTGACACCATCATCGAGGCGGATTCGAACAACACACTTGAAGAAAACACGCCGCGCCAGAACACCCGGATCTCGAACGCAACCTTCATCCAGCGTCGCAACGATGACCAGGTGATCCGTATTCGTGGCCGGGCCGACTATTCCATCTTCAACACGGTTGTGGTCGATGGTTCGTCCAACGGCACACCCTGTGTTCGCGTGGACACCACCGAAACGTTGTTGAGGGCGGCCAATGCTTCAATCGATGAAGCGGGCCCTGTCCGGTTTGAATCGGTCGCGCTCGATTGTGCAACACCGTTCAGAGACGGCGTCGATACGACAGCGGCTCAGGTGGAGGCTCAGTTCAATGCCGGTGCAAACAACAACAGCATGTTCACCAACACGCTGATGATGACCTACCTTAACGGCTCGAACGAAGACGCGATCATGGCGTTTGATGCGACCGCTGTTTCCAGCTTCTTCGAGGCAGCAGGCTTTGTCGGTGCGGCTCGCAACGGCGATACCCGCTTCCTTGGTTGGACCTGCGATTCATCGACCATCACCTTTGGCAGCAATTCGGGCGCTTGTACGTCGCTGCCGGTTTACGAGTAAACGAGCAAATGGCCGCCGGTCTGCGCGCAAGCGTTTGACCGGCGGCTTTGCACTTTCTCACCCAAATTCGAGATCTCAATGGAAGGTCATCCATTATGAACACCTGTAAGCATTGGGCGGGGTTGCTCTTGCTTTCAACCTGCCTGTCCACTCCGGCGGTCGCCTTTGCGCAAGACAGTCAGGACATTGAACCACAAGCGGATCAGGCGGACGAAGCCGACACCGCAACTGACGGTGAGGAAGAAGAATTCGACGATCTCGACGTTTCTGTTCCGGGCGGCGATATCATCGTGACGGGTCGCCGGAATCGCGATCCACAGCGCAGCTCGAGCCAGGTTATCTCGGTGCTCTCGAGCGAGGAGATCGCCCGCACCGGTGAGGGCGATATTGCCGGCGCATTGGCTCGCACCACGGGCCTTTCGGTGGTTGGAAACGGCAATGTCTTTGTGCGGGGCCTGGGTGACCGGTACTCGCTCGCCTTGCTCAATGGCCTGCCGCTTCCCTCACCACAACCGCTTAGCCGGGTTGTGCCGCTTGATATCTTTCCTACCAACATCATCGCCTCTTCGCTGGTTCAGAAGAGCTTTTCGGCGAACTTTCCCGGCGAATTTGGCGGCGGCGTCATCAATCTGACGACCCGCGCGATCCCGGACGAAGGCTTTGTCGACGTCAGCTTTGGTGTGAGCGGCGACACGATCACCACTTTCAGCAACAGCCTAGACTATTTCGGTTCAAGCTCGGACTTCACCGGGTTTGACAACGGGACACGCGATGTCCCTCCTGCGCTGCAGGCTTTCTTCGACAGCGGCCGGCGCATCGGTGAACTTGACATCGAAGAACAAGGCGCGATTGTCCAACAGCTTGGCGATCCCAACCTCATCCTGTTGCAAAGCGTCGGGACGACCCGTCCGAATTTCTCTGGCGGCATTACCGCTGGCACCGCGATTGATGTGGGGGCAGACGGGCGGCTTGGTATCATCGCGACCGCATCTTTGAACAACAGCTTGCGGACCAAGGTTGTGACGGATCAAAACCCGTTCACTATCGACCTTCAGCTGGACCGCGATTCCCAGAACTTCATCACTGATAACCGGATCCTCGCCAACGCTATGCTGGGCTTCGGGTTGGAGATCGGGGAGCACCAGTTTCGCTGGACCAATCTGTTCATCCGCGACACGCTCAAACAATCCAGCCTCGCCGTTGGCGAACTGCTTCTGGACGAAGACAGCCTGCTCACCCAGAACACCGGCTTTTTCGAACGCCAGCTGATCGACACACAATTGGTGAGCGAGCTGAAATTTGGCGATCTTTCAATCGACCTGCGCGGCGGATACGCGCAGACGCAGCGCAATGCGCCGTTTGAATACCAGTTCCAATATGTGCGCACCAATCAGGCCAACCAGGACACTGGCGACATTTTCATCAATGTTCTTGATCGCCAGGTCGGGAGCGCATCGGTCGCTTTCTCCGAATTGACAGAAGACCTCTATTTCTTTGGCGCGGATGTCAGTTATCCGGTCACGGACTGGCTCACCGCGACGGTTGGCTATGCCTACACCGACACCAGCCGTCTTTCAGAGCGGCGACTTTTCCTGATTGATGGCGACAATATTCCGCCCGCCGTGGGCGCTTTGCGGCCCGATCTCCTTTTGGGAGATGCAGTCATTGATTTCTTCAACATCGGGCTACAGGAACCCACCCAAACCGATCCAGCGTTTCAGGCCGACCTCGAGATTCAGGCAGGCTACGCGAAGGTCAACATCAACCCAGTCTTCGGCGTGAACATCGATCTGGGTGTTCGTTATGAGGATGCCTCGCAATCGGTTCAAACGGTTGAGCGTTTCGAAATCCCGTTTGTCTCTTTGGCCACAACCCAGCTGGACAATGACTATTTCCTGCCCGGCGCAACCGTGACCTGGGAAGTGACAGACACCTTCCAGTTGCGCGCCAGTGCATCGAAAACAATCGCGCGTCCGCAATTTCGCGAGCTGATTTTCCAGCCGTTCACGGACCCGGACAACCAACGCCAGTTTATCGGCAATCCGGCGCTTATCGACTCTGAATTGCTGAACGCGGAAGTGCGGGCCGAATATTACTTTGGCAAAGGCAATCGGGTGCTGCTCGCAGGCTTCTACAAAGAGATCGACAACCCTATCGAACCCTTCGTTTCGATTGGCGCCGACACAACCTTCACGACCCGCTTCGCCAATGCGCCCAAGGCTGAGTTGCTTGGCGGCGAATTCGAGTTTCAGTGGACCAAACCGCTGTTCGATTGGGGAGCAACCGGCTGGCTGGAGAGCAAGCAGATCATCGTCGCTGCCAATTACACCTACACCCAGTCAGAGTTGCAAGTGCGCGAAGGCGATACGACCGGCATTTTCACCGCTGGTGTTGGCGCGATTGAAAGCGATGCGACGCTGTTCTTCATCGATGGTGATCCGCTGACCGGCCAATCGGATCATCTGGTCAACATGCAATTGGGGCTCGAAGATCAGGACAAGCTGCAACAGCTTACCTTCCTGCTGAACTTTGCAAGCGAACGCGTCACCCGGCGCGGGACCGCAGGGCTTCCCGATATTGTCGAGGACCCCGGCCTCACCTTCGATATTGTCGCGCGGCAGGGGATCGAGCTTTTCGCTATGCCGCTCGAGCTCAAGCTTGAGGCGCGCAACATCTTCGGGCGCGGCAACTTTGAATTTCAGGAAGTCGGTGACAATCGCATCGAGATCAATACGTTCGATATTGGAACGTCGATATCGTTCGGTGTCACAGCCAAGTTTTAGGGCCAGGCCCCTAAATGAAAAGGCCCGCTGCGCACCCTGCGCGGCGGGCCCTTTTTATTGCGACTAGTTAAAGATCAAACACATATCCGATCAGGCGAACCGTGCGCAGCGGATTGCCTCCGCCGGCAGCCTTGATCGCTTTGCGCAGGCGGCCGACCCACACATCGACTGTCCTGTCGTCAATCGCTTCCTCATCCTTGCCAAGCCCCGAGACAATCTCGGCGCGGGTCAATGTGCGATTGGCGTTGTCGGCCAAGAACCGCAGCAGACGAAATTCGTTAGGGCTGACGTCAAGCGCGGCATCGTTCCAAAAAGCGCGATAAGCCGCCAGATTGATCGTCAGCGGTCCGACCTGCATAACATCGGATGCAAACCGCGTGCTGACATCGGGATTAAGGGCAAGTACGCGGTCCAGAACCTTCCGCCGGTCAATCGGCCCGACCATATAGTCATCTGCACCCGCATCCAGCGCCCGCTTGCGCGACATCGGGTCATGGTCATCCAGAACCATCGTTATATGCGCAGATGCCGTGGCGGCTTCGGCTCTCAACCTGCGGCAAAGCTCGATCCCGGACATATCTTCAAGAACCCAATCCACGAAGATCCAGACAGCGCCGTCCATGATCTGCAGCGGTCCTTGAGCGTCAAACGCCGAGAACTGGAAGGTGGTTGCCCCATGCACGAAGGGCTCAAAATCCCCTCCTTCCGGATGCGTAAGAAGAATGTTGACCAGTGTCACTCAATCAGCTCCCTGTTGAGAGTTGATTGCCTGCATTTTGTGACGAAGCCGTGACGAATAAACCCGCTTTTACAACGGAATTACCGTCCGTTTGGACGCTGGCCTTTCACTGGCCCGGCTGCCGCGTGGCCAGTGCAACCTGATCGTAGGCATTTGGGCGCGTCGGATGGGCGCAAAGTGTTCTAAAGCGCCTCGTACTGAAGCGTCTCGTCAACATTGCCGCGTGTGTAGGCGTGATAGCTGCTTCGCGTTTCGGCATAGATGCGCCGGGCGATTGGCTTGCCCCAATCCGTGTCGTTGAGCGCGGTGAACAGGGGGCTGACAAACTTGTTACGGCCCACTCTTGCCAGGAAGCGTTCGGCTTGCGGAACGGCAGGATCGTATTGATTGCGCAGCGCCGCCTCCAGCCACAAGAACAACACTTCATTATTCTGCGTTTGCGAAAGGCCAAGGGTTGTATCCAGCGCTGACAGTTGCTCAGCCGACAATTCTTGTGGGAGCTCCTCAAGAAAACGTCGCTGCTCTGCCGCTGTCCAACCGCGCCATGCATCGACATCGGGCAGCGTTGCGTCGCTGGCATAGGCGGAGACCGCGCCATCCACTTCGGCAAAGGCAGCAGCGTCAGGCTTCCACGCGTTTTCCGGAAGGCCGGTGCCGTAAACCCACTCGTTTAGCATCAACCGTTCTTCCAATTCAGCATCATCGCCGATCAGCTTCTCACGCAGGTCAGCCAGGAACATTTCGGATGTCACAGGCTCGAATGCGTGGCTATCAAACCACTGGGTCAGCCATGCATCGAACTTTTCGCGGCCAATGATGTTTTCCACCGTGCGCAGGAACACCGTCCCTTTGTCGTAAATCGCAAAGCCCCGTGTCTCGAACGGGCTGATTTCATCAGGAGTGCGCATGGCGGTGGCGGGATTGTCCGCGCCCGCACCCTCGATACCGCCGACCAAACCGGCATAGCTCAATGCATATTCCTGCTCGGCGCGCTGTTTGCCGTAGACTTCTTCGACGATGCGGTTTTCGAAATAGGAGGTGACGCCTTCGTTGAGCCAGCCGTCGCGCCAGCTCGAATAGGTGGTCAGATTTCCTGACCAGCTGTGCGCCAATTCATGCGCAACCAGTCCATTGTTGGAACGGTCACCTGCGATGAAGGTCGGTGTGAGGAAAGTCATCACCGGGTTTTCCATACCACCATAAGGGAAGGCTGGCGGCAGGACGATCATATCATATCGGCCCCAGCGATAGTCACCGAACAGCGCAATGCCTGCATCGATCATCTCTTCTGTATCGCCAACTTCCTGCGCAGCCGCTTCGATGACTTCGGGTTCGGCCCAGACACCTGAACGCGGGCCAAGTTCGCGAAATTCGATATTCCCCGCGGCAATAGCGATCAGATACGGCGGAACGGGATTGTTCATCACGAAGCGAAAGTCGCGGCGGTCCCCGTCTTCTTCCTGCGGATCACCCTGAACCACACCGCTCATGACGACATTGAGGGGTTCGGGAGCCGAAATAGTCGCTTCCCATGTTTGCCGGATGCCGGGGCTATCCTGAGTAGGGATCCATGTGCGGTTATTGATCGCCTGTCCCTGACTGAAGATGAAAGGATGCTCGCCGCCTGCTGTCTGTTCAGGGCTTAGCCACTGCAAAGCCTCGGCCTCTGGAGCAGAAACATACTCGACCACGATCCGGTGCGTTGGAGCAAGGTCGCCCTCGCCAAGATCGGCTTCGCGCTCCAGTTTCTGAGCCGGAAGCTCAATTGTCAAAGGCTCGCCCTTACCCTCGACCGTCTCGCCAAGGCCAAAATCCAGCGCATTGCCAGCCTCGTCGGTGACCGCAGAGACACGCAGGCCATTGGAATCGAGGATGATGGCATCTGCCTCATCCGCGGCCAGCACATCGAGAGTGGCCGTCCCGCCAATCGTCTTCGCATCGAAGTCCATCGCAAGATCAAGGTCGATATGCGTGACACGCGCCTCTTGCGGCTTGGCAAAAGTCTGATCATCAAACGCTTCTTCACTTGTCAGTATCGGCGCGATTTTGCCCCTTTGGCCGGTATCCTGCGAGACCAAGTCACCGCAACCGGCAAGGAGGAGCACAAACGGTAGAACAAAAAATGAGACATAAGCGCGCATCGGGATATCCTGACGAGTGAGAATTTCAGGTTGAACTACATGATATGGAGCGGTTTGCCAGCCTCTGATCTGGCGCATTGTCAGCCGGTTGGCATTCGAAAGACGGAAGCGCAGGCCAAAGCGGACTGACGGCTTGCAGATAACGAGCGTGGAAAGCTGCCTCTCGAAAAGCGATTTACACTCGCCCCCACCAGATCTGTGTTTTCATGCGCCGCAGCGGTCGTCCAAGCCAGGTGGCTATGCATCGTCACCAATCTCGGCGAGAAGCTTTAGATATTTGGCATCGCGCACAATCATTGATCGGCCTTCGCGCGCGACGATCTCCAGTTCTTCCCATTCGGACAGCAAGCGGCTGACATTCTCGCGTGCGAGCCCTGCAAGAGCGCCCAAATCGCTTTGACTGGGATTATGGAGGAGCACGCCATCGTCTCGGCTTTGATCGACCAATCGCAGCAATGCACGTGCCAGTCGGGGGGCCATTGAGAAGGTGCGATCACTTTCAATCACAAGGTTCTGCTGCCGAATGCGTCGAGCCAATTCACGCATCACGCCAACCGCCGAAGCAAGATTAGTCGAAAGGGTATCGAGAAATGCCTGCTTGGGGATGATATAGACGGACGATCGGGCACAGGCGACGACAGCGGCTGTCCGCGGGCCGTTATCTAGCAGCGCAATCTCGCCCACCAATTCACCCGGCGAACAATAGCTGAGTATGATCTCTCTCCCGCCTACGGTTACGAAACTCACCTTAAGCCCGCCCGACAACAGGAAGACCGCAAAATCTCCTTCTTCATCGCCTTGGCTGATAACAGTTTCACCCGCTCTCAGCTCCCGGCGCCTGGAATTGCGTATAAGGTCTTCAAATTGCTCCTTTGTGAGCGCCTTAAGTAGGCTGCCGGGCGCAAGCTGAAGCCGCGCAATATCAGACTCATCCATCCATTCTGCCCTTCGATTTTGCGCAAGGATATGCTGCGTCAACGATACCGCCCTAGCGAAACAAATGCACTGCCGGGAATATTGATGACAGAGTATCTCCAAGTGTGATGGCCATCACATTTTGCCATAGATGAGCGGCATACATCGACCACCAGTTAATCGTTTACCGAGGCGATCCGAAGGGGACTTCGCCAAGATTGGAGATCGATGGAGGCAATGCGCAAAGAACGCCACCTTTGCCTATCCGCAGCAATCGATCCGACGCATTTAAACTAAGGAGAAAATTTCTGATGGTGTCTTCAAAAAATTCAAAAAAGATGGTGGGTCTCTTGATTGCAGCGCCGCTGGCGCTGACTCTGCCAGGCTGCGGCGATGCAGGGGTCATGATGGATGCCGCTATGGGCGGTGGCACGATGAATATTTCAGAAGGCCCCGATATCTGTTTCAAGACCGCTTTTGAGAAAATCGGCCCTGACGCCAAGATCTTCGATGCAACGGCAATGTTCAGCCCGGGTGAAGCCATAGATGCATCCGCCATGGGCGAGGCAGGCAGCGTCGTGACGTGTCAGGTATCTTATCAAAATCCGGACGACCCACGCAAATTGCTGTCTATCCAATATGCGGGTGCCGGCGTGGGCGTTTGGCAGGAAGAAATCCCCACCGAACTTGAAGTTGATAGCGCAGCGGAAGACTTTGTGCTCGACGATGTTCTCATCGCACAGGGCGATATTGATGCACCAGCAGCGGTTGGACAGCTTGATAAAGCAGTCGAAGCGCTTGATGGGAAATTCTCCAGCCATGCCGTGACAATGCTGCGGGTACAGCGCAGCCGTTCAAACGGTCAACCTACGATCATGGTCCAGATGCAAGGGCGTTTGGCGTCCAACGATCTCCAGCAAGACGGATATATCGAAACCTCAATTGGTGGTGATGAGGTTTACCTCAACCAGCTCACCGACTGACATTGCACTGGTGAGAACGCATGTCTCGCGTTCTCACCAGTGCTGCTCAAGATCAGACTCCAGCTCTCAATTTGCTCGCAACGGCACCGCGCCGACCCTTTATCAGCAGGGTCGGACGCGAAAGGCGGCCATTCAATCACTGAATTGATGAATTGCTGAAAGTGGTGGTGCCGCTTAGAGGACTCGAACCTCTGACCCCATCATTACGAATGATGTGCTCTACCACCTGAGCTAAAGCGGCATGTTCTCTCGTGAAGAGAGGGTGGAGGCCCGAGCCGGAATCGAACCGGCGTACACGGATTTGCAATCCGCTGCGTCACCACTCCGCCATCGGGCCGAGCGCCCAAATCTTGGGCAGATGCGGCGCACTAGCGATTCGCATCGCTAAAGGCAATGCAACTTTCGCGTGAATGGACCTCAACCCGCGCATTTGGACGAAATGACGTAACGTCAATCTGGACCGGGCCAATCTTGCGAGGCAATGGTCAACATATGACTATCGCAAGCCTCCTTGAACCCATCACCGGCAAAGCCGGGCCCGTTCGCCTCGCGCAGGCCGAAGACTGGATGCAGGGGCGCACACTTTATGGCGGTGCATCGGCTCTTGTCGCGTTCACCGCCGCTCGCCGCGCTTTTCCCGATTTGCCTCCCTTGCGTTCAGCCCAGATCGGCTTTGTTGCCCCTGTTGGCGAGGAAGTTGAGCTCTCGGCTGAAATTGTGCGGCAGGGACGCAATGTCACACAGGTTCGCAGCGAAATCCGCAATGAGAAAGGGGTCGCACTGACCGCGTTCTGGCTTTTCGCAGCAGAGCGTGATGCCAATGGACAGCGCCCTGCCGATCCGCCGGAAAACTGGGCGGGTCTACCTGACGACAATCCCCCCGCGATGGAAGGCAAAGGGCCCTCCTTCATCCAGAACAATTTCGAGCTTCGCTATGGCCAGACCAAGGGCGAGGACCCGGGCGCGACCATTCGTCGCTGGGCGCGGCTTACCGAGGAGCATGACCTCGATCCTGTCAGCAAGCTTGTCCTGATGGGCGACGTGATGCCGCCAGGCGCGATGCGGATTATGCAGCGCCCCGGCCCGATCAGCTCCATCAACTGGTCGTTCAACGTGCTCGATCCGAATTCGCAGTCCAAAGACGGGTGGTATCTGTCCGAGAACGCCAGCCAGCATCTGGACCACGGCTATTCATCGGAAAGGCTTCGGATGTACGATATTGAAGGCCGCCAGGTTCTCGACGGCCTCCAATCAGTCGCGGTGTTCGGGTAAGCTGACTAGGCGACTTCTACGTCTTCAAACTGGCCTGGACGTTTCTGCATAGAGGACATAACCGCCTCGATCTGGTTCTTAGTGCGGCTGATCTTATCCTGCTCAAGGCTTTCGGCCATAAGGATATCATCGGTGCGTTCGTCATGCATTACGTCATGCAAGCGCTTGGCGGCGCGAATCGCATCGGGGTTCTTGCCAGCGATCACTTCGGCGATTTCCATCGCGCGGGCGAGCGGATCATCCTCGACATGAGTGGCAAAGCCAAGACCTTGCGCCTCTGCCCCTGAAAACTCGCGATTCGTGTAGACGAGCTCGCGCAGCACATCATCGCGCACCAGACCGCGCCACAAGGCATATCCGGCCATGTCAGGCACCAGGCCCCACTTCATCTCCATCACCGCCATGCGGGTTTCCGGGTGAATGATGCGAATATCGGCGCCGCTTGCGATTTGAAGCCCTCCGCCAAAACACACGCCGTGAACCGCAGCAATGACCGGCACACCAAGCCGGCGCCATTGGAAAGCGACTTCCTGGAACTTGTTGGTGTTGCCGTGAGTGCGCGTTTCAAGCTTGCGATCACCGCCGTCTTGGGAATTGGTGAAATTGCTCAGATCGATACCGGCACAAAAGGCGCGGCCCTCGCCTGAAAGAACAACGACACGCACACCTTTGGTTGTGGTCAAGGTTTGCGCCGCTTCGATCATGGCATCGAACATGGCGGGATCGAGCGCGTTCATTTTTTCTGCGCGAACAAAGCGAACATGCGCAATGCCATTATCCGCAAGCTCGATCGTGACGCGGTCATTGGATGAAATGGTTTGGGCTTGTGACATCCTCGTCTCTCCATAGGCGTTTTGGTTTGACGATGATGTGAAGGAAGCCCGCAATGGTGTCCAGCGATCAGTTGCACTGCGCAACCTGAAGCGGCCGAAAAAAACGGTTTGAGACGGTTGGAGAGCAGACAGTCAAGCAAAGGAACCAGGGTTCCGACCTCTTCTCAAAGGTCCGAACCCTAGGCGCCTAGGCCTTTACGCAGGCCTCAACTGTTGTCTGCAAAGCTCAGATCGATCTCTTTTTGCGGCGCGTTGACGTAATATCCGCCATCGGGATGTGTCGCGAGGATCCCGGCAAGCCCAAGCGGCTCCAACTTGCTGCGGATTCGCGCAACATGGACAGCGACGCTGTTGGTTTCGGGTTCGTAATCGATGCGCCAGACATCGAACAACAACTGGCGTTTGGTGACGCGCCTGCCGGCCTCTTCTGCAAGACGCCAAAGGAGCTCGAATTCTCTTGGATGAAAGGCGAGCCAATGGGCATCCACGCGCCCATCGCGGTGAAAAAGGTCCAGCGTAACTTCACCAGCCTGCCTGAAACGCGGAATAAGCGTCCCGCTGTCAGGGAAGAACCGGCTTGCGACTTTTGAACTCATGAAGTGCCCCCGCGCGCATCGAATAGACCGCGTCTTTTGTAAAAATGAGATGGTCGACAAGCTCGATATCGAGCGCTGTTGCCACGGTCTCCAATCGCCGTGTCGACATGATATCACTGCGGCTTGGCCGGCATTGCCCCGATGGATGATTGTGAGCGATGAGAATGCCGTCGGCGTTCAGACAAAGCGCCTTCGAGAACAGATCGCGCATCCTCAAGGATAGCTGACCGCTTCCCCCCAAACCCAAAGGTGCATCGCCAAGAAATGACCGCTTTTCGTCCACGAACAGCGCATGGAAACGCTCAGCTTCAAACGGCTTTGCGATGACCATTGCTCGCAGAAAGTCGATCATCGCATGATCGCGGTGCGAGCGGAAATCCGAAGCTTGCCCTGACGGCTGTTGGATCATTTGACATCATCCCGCCAGGATGGTTGTTTCGCCTGTGGCCACTTGCTCCCGCCAGCGAGCGGACCAAACCCTTCGGCAATAGCCATATTCGGACGAGCAACACGCCAGTCACGATAGGGCCCATGCTTTCGCTTACGCAGAATGTGCCGGACAACCCCGGCTCCCAACAGGAAAAGCTGAAGCCATCCAGGGATGATGAACATGATTGCATACGCTATCGGCGCGATCAGGTCGGCGATCCCGCGCGCGAGGTGGGCCATAATGGCCAACACCTGCATCGCGGCAATCCACAAGGTGTAATTGCGGTTTGCGTAGAGGGCGATCCCGACAAATATCGCCGCGGCCAACACGTCGACCGAAGCCAGGAACCAATCCACACCCGAAAGCCGCACGCTCTCGCCAAGGAACCAGTTTTTAGCAAAGTTTGCGCCTTCGAACACCACAAGCCATGTCGCGGCAACAAGTCTTTCTGGCCCGCCGCCCCAGATGAACGCTGCGATACACACAGCGATCATCAAGAGGTCTTGGGCCAGAATGCGGTATTCGAAGAGAGCAATATCAATCATCGGCTTGACGCCTACTCGGCAGCCTCAAGCTGGAAGCCTGCGTCCGTCGACACCATTGCATCAGGCTCGATCACGGTTGGGATATCGTTATTGTCGCCAGCCATCTTCTCTCGCGCAACTTTGCTAAGCTCGTCGTGCACGCGCAGCAGGCTTGTCGACATGCTCATCGCCTGCGCTTCTGCCTGATTAAGGCGCATCAAGGCGCGCTGCCCTGTATCCACGCCAACAGCAGGATTTTGTCTCGCTGCAATCATCGCCTGCTTCAAACGTGCAAAGGCCATCATCGACTCATCCGCCAACGCTTCGGCTTCACGGACAAGTTTTTTCAGATTTTGAGCATCATTGAGAATACGATCAGTCACTTTAGGTCTCCGTGCCCCTCCCAGCCCGTTAGGAGAAGCCTTGTTCATCAACCGGGACAGTCGCACGTCCGTCTAACGCATCGCCAATTGCCACAGCAGCTGTGACTGTCAGGACAATTGCGGCAAGAAAGCCGAATGCGATCCCGACAATAGCAACGAGGCGTAGCCAGACAGCATGTTCGCCGTCGAGCGCCCGGGGGACGACCTGAGGTTCGCCGGGGCGCAACCAGGGCGCCTCGTCGACCATCGAGGAGACATCGCGAATAACGAGTTCTCCAGGATCGCCTTGCCCCGATGAGTCACCGATTAGCCCGCTGATGGGGACCTGATTTTTGCTATATACAGATTCGCTTAAGTCCGTTTCGAAAACGCTAGAGTTCTGATTCCATTCCTCTTTATCTGGTTCTTGTTCTGCAGATTTTTCCCTACGATAGGCTTCGACAAGGTCGCTGAGGTTCTCCGCTCTATAGATATCCTTAAGAGCGCGGATGTGCTGATTGATCCGTGTCTCTGATACGCCGAGCTCACGAGCGATAACCTTAATAGGGGCACGCCGATCAATCCGTTCGATCACGGCCTGCTGCCTCTTGGTAAGAGGCCGCAGTGCATCGCCAGACATTGCAAACTCCTAAGTTACTGCGTCCAAACTAACTTACATCAAAATCAGACTGATTGTCTAACAAGTCTGACACTGAGTCAAAATCTCCGGCTAGGCTTATGATGAAGAAGAATTGACGCCCATTGTTGAAAAATACTTCTTAATATTACGCGCTGCCTGCCGCAGTCTTTGTTCGTTTTCGACCATGGCAATTCTAACAAAACCCTCGCCTTTTTCGCCGTAACCAACACCAGGTGCGACAGCGACTTGAGCTTCAGTTAGGAGTTGCTTTGAAAACTCCAAGCTACCCATATCCTTTAGTGCCGGCGGAAGCGGCGCCCATGCGAACATGGAGGCCGGAGGCGGCGGAATTTCCCAGCCTGCTCTACCAAATGCTTCGACCATGACGTCGCGGCGCTTCTGATAAAGCTGGCGGTTCGATTCCACGATATCCTGCGGCCCGTTTAGCGCGGCGCACGCAGCTGCTTGAATGGGGGTGAAAGCCCCGTAATCAAGATATGACTTCACTCTGGTCAATGCGGCGATCAATTGCTTGTTCCCGACCGCAAAGCCCATCCGCCACCCGGCCATGGAGTAAGTTTTGCTCATACTGGTGAACTCGACGGCCACGTCTTTCGCGCCGGGCACCTGCATGATCGAAGGGGTCGGGTTTCCGTCAAAATAAAGCTCGGAATAGGCAAGGTCGGAAAGCACCCAGACTTTATTCTCGCGCGCCCAAGCGACCAGCCTTTCGTAAAAGGCGAGGTCAACCACTTCGGATGTTGGATTGGATGGATAACTCACGACTAACACACTCGGGCGCGGGACCGTGAAGTTCATCGCACTTTCGAGCGAGCGCCAATATTCTTCGTCCGGGGTCGTGGGCACCGCGCGGATCGTTGCACCTGCGATTATAAATCCGAATGTGTGGATCGGATAGGAGGGGTTAGGCGCAAGCACCACATCGCCCGGCGCAGTGATCGCTGTCGCAAGGCTGCCAAGCCCCTCTTTCGAGCCCATAGTGACGACAACTTCTGTCTCGGGATCAAGGTCGACCCCGAAACGGCGCTCGTAATAATTGGCCTGGGCGCGCCTGAGGCCGGGAATGCCCTTGGATTGCGAATAGCCGTGTGCGTCGGGCTTCGAGGCAACCTCGCACAGTTTGTCGATCACGTGTTGCGGGGGCGGTTGGTCGGGATTGCCCATGCCAAGATCAATGATGTCCTGTCCCGCCAGGCGCGCGGCATGGCGCATCGAGTTAACTTCAGCAATCACATACGGCGGCAGCCGTTTCATACGGTAAAACTGTTCGTCCATCACTTCCTACCCGAGCCCTTTTCACCGACCTCATTCGCCTTTGACCTAAGCCTTGAGTGGCAACAGTCATTTTGTCGAATTTATCAGTCGCAAGTCCGAACCTATATACGCCACATTATTTGTGCCGCCACATCTTACCGCTATCAGGGTGGTAAAACTGTCTATCGGCAAATAGAGTGGCAGGCGCTTCACAGGGGATTGAGTTGATGGCCGACGGTACGAAAGATGGATCAGACGCTGGCTCTTCTTTGGACGGGATGGGTCAGATGGGCTCATTCCTCGAGCAGCAAAGCGAGGCGATGCGCACGCTTTTCTCGCAAATGACTTCCGGAGCGGGAGAAAACGGCCTTCCATTGACCATGCCCTCCGAGGGTAGCGGTGAGATGAAAAGTATGGGTGATCTGGGCGAATGGACCAAGGCCGCTGCCGAAATGCAGCAGATGTGGTTCAATTTTGTTGCCGGGCAAGCGACCAAAGCCGCTGCAAAAGCTGGCGATGGCAAGAACCTGCTCGACCCAGCGCAATGGCTTTTGATCTCGCAAAGCATGGTCAAATCCCTGCCCAAAGATCTTGTCCAGTCCCAAGCCAAGCTGGCCGGGAATGTGCTGCAATTGTGGAAAGGGGTTGCCTCGCAAATGGTGAGCGGGGCGGGTGAGATTGCCAATGTCGTCACCCAGTCAGGCAAGGCGGGCGACGCCAAGGATTTGCCTCGCAAAGACCGGCGTTTTGCCGATCCTGCGTGGAGCGAAAGCCCGGCCTATCTTCTGCTTCATCAAACCTATCTCATGCTGTCCGACTATTTCAAACAGGCGGCATCGAACATTGACGGCCTTGAAGGCGCAAACAAAGCGCAGCTTAAATTTGCGGTGAACGCTTTGTCCGAGGCGATGAGCCCGGGGAATTTCCTTGCGACCAACCCTGTCGTACTCAAACGTACGATGGAAACGCGCGGCCAGAACCTTGTCGAAGGCCTGCGCCATCTGATCGCCGATCTTGAACGCGGTCAACTCACCCACACCGATCCCAATGCCTTTACCCTTGGCGAAAACCTGGCGGCGACACCGGGTAAAGTGGTCGCGCAAACGCCGCTGTATCAGCTGATCCAGTATTCGCCCTCGACCAAGAACGTCTACGAAGTCCCGCTGGTGATTTTCCCGCCGTGGATCAACCGGTTCTACATTCTCGATCTCACAGCGAAAAAGAGCTTCATCAAATGGGCCGTTGATCAAGGCATCACGGTGTTCGTTGTCAGCTGGAAGTCGGCCGACGAAAGCCTGAAAGATGTCGTGTGGGACGATTACATCCGCGGGCAGATCGAGGCGATTGATACGATCCGGGACCGGCTGGATGTACCCAGCGTTCACACGATCGGTTACTGCGTGGCGGGCACGACCCTCGCCGCAACCCTTGCCATTCTTGCGGAGCGCGGCGAGGCGGACAAGGTGAAGAGCGCGACCTTCTTCACAGCGCAGGTCGATTTTGAACGCAGCGGCGAGCTCAAACACTTTATCGGCGATGGCCAGCTTGAGATCATCGACCAGCTTTCACCTGATGGCTATCTTGACGGGCGCTATCTCGCGGCGACCTTCAACGCACTGCGCGGCAAGGACCTCATCTGGAATTATGTGATCAACAATTACCTGCTGGGTG
Source organism: Erythrobacter sp. S227 (assembly GCF_057364925.1). Lineage (NCBI taxonomy): Bacteria > Pseudomonadati > Pseudomonadota > Alphaproteobacteria > Sphingomonadales > Erythrobacteraceae > Erythrobacter > Erythrobacter sp. S227. The sequence goes on along the minus strand of NZ_CP200280.1, from coordinate 2,959,389 downwards.
AAGACTATCCTGCCTTTGACCTGCTGCATTGGAACGGGGACGTCACCAACCTTCCCGCCAAATGGCACAATGATTACCTGCGCGACCTGTACCGCGACAACAAGCTAGTGGTGCCCGGTGCGCTGCACGCCGATGGGACGCCGATTGATCTTACAAAGGTCGAAACACCGACATTTGTGCAAGCAGGCCGCGAAGATCATATTGCGCCTGCTGAAAGCGTGTGGCGGATCACCGACCACTTTAACGGACCGCTGGAATTCCTGCTCGCAGGCTCTGGTCATATCGCTGGCGTTGTGAACCATCCGGATGCGGGCAAATATCAATATTGGCTAGGCGATAAGGATGCGAGCTCTCTTTCCGAGTTTATCGAGAGCGCTGAAGAACATCCGGGAAGCTGGTGGCCGCATTGGCTCCAATGGCTGGATACACAGGACAGCAAAAAGGTCGCTGCCACTGGCAAGCGCAAGCCGGGTGGCAAAGGCGACAAAGTGCTGGAAGATGCCCCGGGAAGCTATGTGAAATCACGCTAGGCGGGCGAAAAAATTTCAACGCGCACCCGTAAAATCGCCTTAAACATCTGAATTAAAGCCGGATTTTGCATTTTTGTGCAGCGCACAAAAAGTCCTTGACTTCGCACCTGCAATCGCTATTTTGTGCACTGCAACATACAGGAGTGCGACATGGCAGAAGCCGGTAACACATCAAAGATCGACGCAGCAGCTGAGAAAGTAAAGAACGAAGCTGCAGCAAAAAAAGAAGCGGCTGCGAAAAAGACGGTAAGCGCCAAGAAGGTCGCTGAAGCTGTTGAAGCAGGCGAGCCAAAGCCAGCCGTGAAAGTGGCGGCTGTAAAGAAAGCGGTTGCCGCGCCAGCGAAGAAACCTGCTGCGGCCCGTAAGGCTCCCGCCAAGAAAGCGGCTGCAAAGAAGACCACTGCCAAAAAGGCCCCGGCCAAAAAGCCAGTGGCGAAAAAGACACCTACCAAGGCTGCAGCGAAAACCGCAGCAACCACCAACCCAGTTTCGAAACTGAAGGACACTATCATGGCAACTGCTCAAAAGACCGATCTCACAGCAGACCTCACGTCGAAAGCCAAAGAATTCGCAGCCGACGCACAAACCCGCGTTAAAGGCGCTTACGGCAAAGCAACCGAGTTTGCTTCGGAAGCAGGCGAGTTCAGCAAAGCAAACGTTGAAGCAGTCGTCGAAAGCGGCAAGATCTTCGTTGCTGGTGCACAAGAGCTCGTGAAATCAGACGTCGAAACCGGCAAGGCCGTAATCGAAACCGTCACTGAAGACGCAAAGAAAGTGGCTTCGATCAAGTCACCAACCGAGCTTTTCGAACTTCAAGGTGAAATCGCACGTCGCAACTTCGACGCCGCTGTTTCATTCGGCTCGAAGCGCACCGAAGCTATCGTAAAGCTTTACAACGACGCATTCGCACCGATTTCGAACCGCGTCAGCGTTGCGACTGAAAAAGCCAAGAAAGCTGCCTAAGCCGCACGCTTGAACGAATTTTTCTGGGCCGGGCCTCTCCTCTCTCTCCCTTTACCCGGCTTATGAAAACGCGCGAAAGCGCATGGACCAGAAAGACCACCTCCCCCCCGGTCTTTCTGGTCCTTTTTTATGTGCCGCCCAGTTTTAATCGGAATAGCCTGTTCACAATAGGACGGTGCTGGAGGAAAGTGCTGAAGGAAAGTGCCGGTTTGAAGCGGTCTTGTCTTGCACACGGGCCAACGTTTCCCATAATGGGTGTCGATGGCCAAGTATGACCCCCGCCCTTGTGAACTGAACGCGTTTGAAGAACACCTGCGCATCAGTGCGGCTGGCTCCGATACGGATAAGCCGGACGGTGGTGATGCTGACGATGGCGATGCGCAGGTCGGCCTTGCGACCAAAACCCGCACCAAGCCCAAGAAACCCAGCCAGTACAAAGTGCTGCTGCTTAACGACGACTACACCCCGATGGAATTCGTGGTGATGGTGTTAAAACGTTTCTTTGGCATGGATTTGGAGCAAGCAACGCGCGTCATGCTGCACGTCCATCAAAAGGGCGTCGGGGTTTGCGGGATTTTCCCATATGAAGTGGCGGAAACCAAGGTCAATCAGGTGATGGATTTCGCCCGCCAGAACCAGCATCCGCTGCAATGCACGCTTGAGAAGGCGTGAGCCGCGCGGGCGGACTATCGTGCTCGGCCATCCCGAACCTGATCCCGTAGGACCCGGCCAGGAAAGCGTTTGGGATTATCCGCGCCCTGCGATCTGCGAACCGACCAGCAGGCGTGTCCAGATCATTCACCGAGGCGTCACCCTTGCAGACAGCACAAACGCATGGCGCACGCTGGAGACCAGCCACCCGCCCACCTATTACATCCCGCAAGACGACATCGCGATGGCGCACCTTCGCACCAATTCGCGCCGGACGTTGTGCGAATGGAAAGGGCAGGCACGGTACTTCGACATCATCGTTGGTGACAAAGCGATCACCGCAGGGGCATGGTGTTACAGCAATCCCACCCCAAGCTTTGCCGGCATCCGTGACCACATCGCATTTTACCCTGACCCTCTCGACCAGTGCCTGATCGACGGTGAGCAAATCACGCCTCAGCCCGGGCAATTCTATGGCGGATGGATCAGCCAATATGAGGCAGGGCCCTTCAAAGGCATTCCGGGCAGTCAGTTCTGGTAAATGCGCATCTGATTAACTCAGTCGCGCCTTACCCACATTGAGGACATGACGGCCCCGCGTTTTGTCGCTAGGGCCAATGGCAAGCTCCAACACGCAAACGGATGAGCGACGAGTGCGAACGTGCTGAATTTCATTCCCAGTATTGACCGGTACATCTTCCGGCTTGTGGTTGTGCCCATGCTGGGCGTGTTTGCGCTCGCGGCAAGCCTGCTGATGCTAGACAAGATGCTGCGCCTGTTTGACTTTGTCGCAGTGGAAGGCGGCCCGATCGGCGTGGTCTTCAAAATGCTGGGCGCGCTGATCCCTGAATATGCGAGCCTAGCCATTCCCCTGGGGCTGTTGCTGGGCATTTTGTTTGCTTTTCGCAAACTCGCCACCTCGTCGGAACTCGACACGATGCGCGCCGTAGGACTGTCGTATTGGCGGCTCTTGCGGGTGCCGTATGCGATCACCGTGGTGCTGGTCGCGGTCAATGTGGCGCTGGTTTTCTACGTCCAGCCGCTTAGCCGCTATTATTACGAACAGATGGAATATGAGCTGCGCTCTGGCGCATTGGGCGCCTCGATCAAGGTGGGCGAATTCACCACTTTGGCCGACCGCATGGCTTTGCGCATAGAAGAGAGCGAAGACCAGGGGCAGCGCCTTGTCGGCATCTTTGCCCGCGTTTCCAACAGCCAGAATCAGGTTCTCTCGATCAGCGCGCGCGAAGGCGCTTTCATGGCCACCAGCGATGATCCCGACACGATCATCCTGCGCCTGACAGAAGGCACAATCGTTCAGGACACCGGCAGCAAGACACCGCGCGTTCTGTCCTTCTCGCGCCATGATCTGCCGATTGACCTGCCCGCCATCGAACAATTCCGCGCGCGCGGTGAGGGGAGCCGCGAATATATCTTGCCCGAGCTTTTGCGAATTGGGTGGGCCGACCAGAACGCGAGCAAGGCGGAACGCGATGCCACACAGGCAAGCTTCAACTATCGCATGGTCGAGATCGTGATGATGCTGCTTTTGCCGCTCTTGGCAGTGGCCCTTGCGATTCCGCCCAAAAGATCAACCAGCGCATTGGGCGTGTTCGCCTCGATCATCATGGTTGTCGCCTATCACAAGATAAACCAATACGGCGAGGATATCGCGACGCTCGGCCGGATTGACCCGATCATCGCCTTGTGGGGGCCCTTTGTGATTTTCGCCGCGCTGATCATCTGGATGTATCATCGCACCGCGCATGTGCCCGGCGGCCAGGCTTTGGGCGCGCTTGAGCGTGTGATTGGCAAAATCGGCAAACAGGTCGGAAAGCTGTTTGGCAGACGCAAACCCAAATCGCTCGTCGCCGATCATCAGGCAGAAACCGAAACAGATGCCGGGGAAACGCCCTTGGCCCCTGCGGAATAAGGGCAGGCACGACACCAGATGCAATTGGACTTTTTCCCGTCGCGCAGCCTGACGCTTTACCTCGCCAAGATGTTTGTCGTGCGCATTTTGGCTGTGCTGGTGATGCTGGTGCTGGTGCTGATGGCGCTCGACCTGCTGGGCAATTCGGGCAAGATCCTGGAACCTGAAGGCAATGGTCAGGCGGAAATCCTCAAATATGTGAGCCTCAGGATACCCCAGCTTGTATCGCGCTTTCTGCCCTATTCCGTGCTCTTGGCAACGCTCATCACCTTGGTGACATTGAACCAGAACAGCGAAGTTGTGGCGATGAAAGCGGCGGGACTTTCTGCACATCAAGTGCTCTCGCCCCTGCTGCTCACAGCAGCGGTGGTTGCGATCATCAGCTTTGGCTTCAACGAGCGGATCGTCACCAGAGCAAACGCCACAATAAAAGCGTGGGAGGCGGTGGAGTATGGCCCGATCCCCGAGGATTCCGGCGTGCGCGCCAATGTCTATTTGACCGATGGCGAGAATATTCTGACCGCCGCATCTCTTACCGGCACGGGCGAGCAAATCGAGCTCACCAATGTCACCTGGTACACTCGCGCACCGGGCGGTATTATCCGCGAACAGGTAAGGGCCCCGAAGGCGACCTATGCCGCTCCGGGATGGCAGCTCGAAGACGCAAAACGCTTTGATGTCGGGAGCGCCGAAACCGAAGAGGTGCAAACACTGGTCGTGGGCGAAACGCTAACGCCCGGCCAGATTGATCTGCAATCGGTCGATCCGGACGGGCAAAGCTTTTGGGAGCTTTCCGAAACCATCGACGCATTCGAAGCCGTTGGCCGTCGCACAACCGAGATGCGCGCCAAATGGTGGCACAGGATATCAGGCCCGCTTTCCGCGCTGCTTATGCCGCTTTTGGGCTCCATCGCCGCATTCGGTCTGGCGCGTTCGGGGCAATTGTTCGTGCGAGCCGTTATCGGCATGGCTTTGGGCTTTGCCTATTTCGTGGTCGATAATGCGGCCCTCGCGATGGGCAGTTTTGGTGGGTACCCGCCTTTCCTTGCCGCTTGGGCACCTTTCTTCCTCTTCCTCCTGGTGGGTGAGACGGTCCTCATTCGCACCGAAGAGTGATCGGGGAATGAGCGGGTCAGAATGGTCGCTTCGCCTCGCACGCAAAGACGATGCCGAGTTCATGCCGGACATCGAGCGCGCTGCCGGTGCCTTATTCCAGAGCGTTGATGGGCTGGCGGATCTGGCAGGCACGCACACGCTGCCCATAGAGCGCTTGCACCGGTTGATCCGCAAAGGTCACAGCCTCGTCGCGCATGCGGGCGAGCGCATGATCGGATTTCTCGTGAACGAACCCTTCCGTCGCGAGCTTCATATCTGGGAGCTTGATGTGCACCCGGATTTTCAGGGCAAAGGCGTTGGCGCAGGCCTCCTGCGTGCGTGCATGATCGACGCGCGCAATTCGAGCTTTACCGCCCTCACCCTTACCACGTTCCGGGATGTCCCGTGGAATGGGCCGTTCTATGAACGGCGCGGGTTTGAGGAAGTCACTGCCCTTGATGCGCACCCCCGACTGGCAGGCGAACTGGCGCTGGAGGCGGACCACGGTCTTCCCATTGAGAGACGGTGTGCAATGATCCATTTCCTTGAATAGGATCTCGGGCGTATACTGCCCGCCACGTTAGGAGAACCTGCCCATGCAACGCCTGTATTATGCCAGCATCGCTGCACTTGCCTTGGCGATCACCGGATGCAGCGGTGATAGTGACGAGACGCCCGATATTACTGAAGCGATCCCGCTGGAGGTAGATGAGCCGGCCTCTGCGGATGGTGCCGGTGAGACGGGTGAGGCCACCCAGAATGGGAGCGGCGACACGCCCGCTCTGCCCGGCTCGGTTGATGCAAATGGCGCTGCGGGTGAACAGCGCGGGCGATCTATCCCTGATACGATGGAAGCGGGAAGCAATCCGCCTGATTTCGAGGTGCCCAAAGGCTCCAAAGTTCAGCGCGCGAACTGACCAGAGTATTCAGCGCGGCATCATTGTGCTGCGCGCAATCCTGCCAACCAGATTGAAAAGCCCGGGATGGTTCGCCCCTTCATAGGTCGATCCATCGCCCAGCTCGCGCGCCAGCCTGCGGTGCGCCTCGGGCAGATCGTGATAGGGCATGGAGGGCATGAGGTGGTGCAGCGCGTGATAGCGCAGGCCCACGGGCGCCCAAATCTCGGCCGCGATGCCGGGCGGCGGGACATTCACGCTATCGAGGAATTGCGCCGTAACTGTCATCGGCTCCCCCTCATTCTCCCACAAATGGGCAACCAGAGTGCGCAGCTGATTGAGCAGCGTTGTGAACGAAAGAATCGCCATCGCGATAAGCAATGGCCGCCAACCGATTGCAAGCGGGCTTAAGAGCAAGGCAATCGCCCAAATGCTCGCGCCCAATTGTTGCCAGCGGACCTGCTTGGCAAAGTCGCCGGTTGGAGGCTTGCGCCGAAAATCGGGATTGATCGAAAGCGATGATGCCCGCTCCCACACCATCCGGCGCAATGGCGGGATGACAAGGCCCAATGGCACCAAAATGGCAGAGCGGATGATGACCGCAACCGGTGCCAGAAGCGCGACAATCACAAACAGAGGCAGGCTCCACGGCTTCATCAAGGCAAGCGGCAGATATTCCGGGTCCTCGATCGTGCCGTATTGCGTGCGCTTGTGGTGGATGACGTGCACGCCTTCATACATGAAGCTGGGCGCCATCATGGGGATGCCCACAAGCAGGTTCCAACCCAGACGAAAGCCGGGAAGCGCGTTTTTGTGAATGTGGGTCAGCTCGTGAATAAACATGAGCGAGCGGTAAAGCGCCAGCGAGGCGACAACCCCAGCCGCAATCGCAGCAGCCAAATTGGTGGTGAGGATCGCAAGCGCAATCCCGCCATAACCAACAGCGGTCGAAACCAGCATGTCGGTCCAGTAAATGCTGCTCCGCGCCTCGCCCAGATCTTTCGTCAGATCGCGGGCCGCGCGCAGCATGTCCTTATCGTCCTGCGCCAGAAAGTCCTCACGCTTTGCGCGGACCTTCGCAGTATCGGCTGATTTGGTAGGCGAGATCGGTTGGTGCATGGTCATCAAATTACTTTTCCAAGTGCGGTCCCTTACCGCATAGAGGCCTACTCACGCAAACGCGGTGATATGATCAGAGTGATCGATTGGCTTGGCGATTTCCATCGGGCATGAGTAGAGCGCATTGAGGCATATCAATAAGGCCCCAATAACGGGCTAAAAAGATACTTGGAGCGGGACGAAATGGTTTCAACTAACGCCGAAAGCGCGGTGAGCATCGAGCCGGTCGAGGGCAAGAAAGGGCGCGCCCGCTTTGTCGATTTGGGCCGTGCCTTTGCAGCCAAGGTTGAAAATTCGATCCCGCAACTGCGCTCAGAGCAGTTGGAACTGGTCAATCCTGAGAAAAACCCGTTCTTTGGTCATGCACGCGCCCAGCTTTTTATCGCAGTGCGCGATGGGCGCGGTGTCGGCCGAATTTCTGCGCATATCGATGAACTCGCTCTCGAAATGCCGCCCGAGCAGGGCTTTGGCCCGGGTACGGGGTTTTTCGGCTATTTCGATGCCGAGGACGAGGAAGTCGCAAAGGCGCTTCTCGATACGGCGCAAGACTGGCTGCGTGGCGAGGGGATGCACCGCTGTGTCGGCCCGATTTCGATGTCGGTATGGGAGGAGCCCGGCCTCCTTGTGAAGGGTCAGGACCATGCGCCTGTCATCATGATGGGGCACCATCCGGCCCATTACCAAGGCTGGATTGAAGGGGCGGGCTACGAACGGATCAAGACGCTCTTCACCTATGATCTGGATATCAGGGAGGGGTTTCCTCCCATCGTGCAACGGATCGTCAAATCGGGCGAGCGCAATGAACGCATTACGGTTCGACCAGTGCGCAAAAAGGATTGGGACAATGAGGCGGCAAAAATCCTCGCCATTCTCAACGATGCGTGGTCGGATAATTGGGGCTTTGTCCCTCTGACACCGGCCGAAGTCGCTTATACAGGAGTGAAGCTAAAGCCGGTTATTCACGAGGAGCTTAACATGATCGCGGAGCTTGACGGGAAGCCGGTCGCCTTCATGCTGACATTTCCCGATGTGAATTACGCGCTTGCGAAATCGGGCGGAAAACTCTTTCCGACGGGCTGGTGGCATTTGCTCAAGTGGGCAAGGAACCCGGTTAATTGCGACATGCGCGTGCCGTTGATGGGGGTCTTGAAAGAGCACCAAAGCTCGCGCCTTGCCAGCCAGCTTGCGTTTATGATGATCAGCCAGATCCGTGACAATGCAGCCGCAATGTATCATTCGAAGCGCGGCGAGATCGGCTGGATTCTTGAAGACAACCAAGGGATGGTCGCAATCGCCAATACGATCGAGAGCAGAATCAACCGCGAATATGCGATTTACGAAAAACCGCTCAACTGATTTGGGGCGGTCATCAAATGCTCATCCATCCCAAGAAAAAAGGCCTTCACTCGACGGAGTGAAGGCCTTTCGGGATCTTGTTACCAACCACATGGACGGGAGGGGATCGGGTTGGTAACAATCAATAAATGATCATCAACGCCGCCGGTTCCCGTGACGGAAAAAATTTTTGTTTCCGCTTTGCGCCGACCCATATTTGTGTCCATAGACGTCGGGTCCGGGGCGAGAGAATATTCACACACCCGGCCACATAGTCTGATTTGCTGGAGATGATGGTGTCACTCAGTCAACAACTCGCGGGCGACCTTCCTTTTCTGCGCCGTTATGCTCGCGCATTGAGCGGGTCTCAGGAAACGGGTGATGCGATGGTTCGATCAGCGCTCGAGATGGCGCTGGGCAATGAGGACATGAAGCAATCGCTCAAGGGCGGTAGAGTTGCTCTTTACACCCTGTTTCATTCCACATTGGATGGCGACAAGCCTGCCAAAGACGGAAAGACGGCTGCAAACCCCAAAGAAGCAAGCGCGATGCGCAAGCTTGCCGCGATCACCGACCAAAAGCGTCAGGCGCTATTGCTGACAACAGTTGAGGAATTCACTGCGCTGCAGACCGCAGAGATCCTCCAGATCACCATGGACCAAGTCGGAGCGCTTGTTGACGAGGCTGTGGCGGAAATCGATGCCGAGCAGAAAACGCGGGTTCTCATCATTGAAGATGAGCCCATGATCATGATGCAGCTTGAGGATTTGGTGTTGTCGCTGGACCACGAGATTTGCGGCACCGCGCGCACCCATGCAGAAGCGGTTGCCGCCGTTCAGAAGGAAAGGCCCGGCCTCGTCCTGGCAGACATTCAGCTTGCTGACGGGTCGTCAGGCTTGGAAGCTGTCAAAGACATCCTTGCGATCAGCACCGTACCGGTGGTTTTCATCACCGCCTATCCAGAACGGCTTCTGACCGGCGATCGGCTTGAGCCTGCCTATCTGGTTACCAAACCCTTCCGGGAACAGACTGTAAAAGCGGCGATCAGCCAGGCTTTGTTCTTCGGATAAGCCCAGAAAAAACTTGCAGGTTTATTTGTCACTCAAGGCTGTCTATACAGCCTGACAAGCACAATTGTGCCGACCCAAAGGAAACGAGGGAACATTTGCGCACCTTGCAGGTTTCATCATCATCGCTGCCATCCAGAAACAAAGATGGCTGCGATATTTCGCCCGCAGCATCTCCTGTTGGCGATGGGATTAAGCAGGTTTGTTGATGAGCTCCGATAAGACACCGGACAAGGATGGTTCTGCCCAGCGCAAAAATATGCGCAGGGCAGATGCTGCCGAGTCTCCGGCTTGGGCTGACGGATTGAAACAGCTCTATGATCAGGTGGTGGATGAACCACTACCCGATAGCTTCAAAGACCTGCTCGACGCTTTCGATGAAAGCACCGGGCCCGGCGATGATGCCGGAACCGGAAAGTCGAGTTAGTGGCAGAAGAGAAAGCCAGACCCAAACCCACCGCAAAAGAGCGCGCCGCATTCAAGCGCGAGCTTACCGAGGTTATCCCGCACTTGCGTGCATTTGCCCGCGGCCTTTGCGGTAGAGCCGATATGGCCGATGACCTTGTGCAAGAGGCCTTGCTGAAAGCCTGGGCAGCGCAAGACCGGTTCGAGCCGGGCACATCAATGCGCGCCTGGACCTTTGTTATTTTGCGCAATGCTTACCTTACCGACATGCGGCGCAACCGTTTTCGCGGCAATTATGACGAAGGTGTCGCAGAACGCATCCTGACACAGCCTGCCGAGCAGGAAGAGCCGATCCACCTATCGGACATGCACCGCGCGCTTTTGACGCTTCCGCCAGAGCGACGTGAAGCGCTTTTGCTCGTGGGTGCTGGCGGGTTTTCTTACGAAGAGGCGGCACAAATATGCGGCTGCGCGCTTGGCACTATCAAAAGCCGGGTCGGGCGTGCACGCGCAACGCTCAATGAAATGCTCTCCAACGATAATATCCCCGGACGTTCAACGAAAGACGCGACCGCGCACAGTGCCATTCTTGACGAGCTTGATTCAGTGGTCGCCGGGACAAATGGCCCCGGTAGCGAAAAAGCCACGGACTAACCCCAAATTTTGCAGCTATGGCTCGGGACGCTTGGCGATAGGGCAAGTGTTCAATAATAGACTGTGGTCGGGGGACAAAGTGGGCTTATGAACCATCAATCATCAGACCAATCGCTAAGGGCAAGCCAGCCTGCTTCTGCCAATGGCGAAAATGCGCCCTCACCGCCCGCTAGCGAACAGCAAATCCGGCTCATGTCGGCGCTGGTCGTTCTGCTTGGCTGTGGCCTTTTCCTCGCTCTTCCCTTTGTGCTTTCAATTGGTTCGGTTGTTTTCCTGCCCCTGGTAACAGCCGTCTTGCTGACGATCCTGTTGTCGCCTCTTGCGGATCGACTGGCGAAATTGGGCCTGCCCAATGTTCTGGCATCGCTTAGTTCGCTGCTCGTTTTCATGGGAGTGGTCCTGCTTGCGCTTGGCCTTATCCTTCAACCTGCGCTCGAACTGTTCGAACAAATCCCCGAGATCGCAGGGCAAGTGGGGCAGCGCTTTGAAGATTTGCGCGGCGAGTTTGAATGGATTGCCATCCTCAACGCTGAGGTCGCTCAGATCATGGGCGACACGGGCACGTCCGAGGTGGTTCTGGCAACGCCAAGCCTGCTCGAAGAAATCGCCTTTGCAACGCCTTCGGTTGTGGTTTCGGTCCTGATCATGATCCTGATGGCATTTTTCATGATCGAGGCCCGCGTGCGGATGCGCAGGCACCTCCTGTTTGACCGGGCAAGCTTTGGCTCAAGCGTGAAGGCCGCCCGCGCCATCCGCGAGGTTCAGGACCGGGTTGCTGCCTATATTATGACCGTTGGAATGATAAACGCGGGCGTCGGCGTGGTGGTGGCACTTGGCGCATGGGCTTTGGGAGTGGAAGCACCGATCATGTGGGGCGGGCTTGCCATGATCCTCAATTTCATTCCCTACATCGGCCCCATGTTCATGACCGCTTTGCTGGCGCTTTTCGGACTGGGCACCGCGGAAACGGTATGGCTGGGGATGATCCCGGCGCTTGCCTATCTTGGCCTCAACGCGGTTGAGGGCAATGTGCTGACGCCATCAATCCTTGGCGCGCGTTTCACCATGAGCCCGGTGATGATCCTGATCACGCTGTCCTATTTCACATGGATCTGGGGCGTGCCTGGCGCGCTTTTGTCGGTGCCAATCCTGCTGACGCTGACCGCATTGTTTGACCACATTGGCAGGCCCAACCTTGTCGGATTCCTCTTTGGCGAACCGCTTTTCAAAGGCGATGCTTTTGAACAAGGGTTGCAGGAAGAACAGGCCGGTTCGCTTTAAGCGCTTGGCGCGCCTACTGCGCCTTTCGGTCCACCGCGCTCGTCACCGCCACATTCATCGTCACATTGGCTAGCGTGCGCATGATGTCGGGGAGCATTTCCACGGCCACAAGCAGGGCGAGCGGCTCAATCGGCACGCCCATTGCAATGGCGATGGGTCCGATAGAAACCACGAAGCTGATCGAACCGGGAAGGCTGACGGAGCCCACCGAGATGATCAGAGCGACCAGAATTCCCGCAATTGCAAGCGGCAGTGTAATCTCTACCCCCGCAAGGGCGGCCACATACATCGCCACTGCCATATTCATGGCCGGACTGGTCGCACGGAAAATGGCGACCGCCAAGGGCAAGACAAATTCGCTCGTGGTGGAGCGCAGCCCCAATCGGCTGGAGCTGTCGAGCATGGCCGGAAGGCTGGCCAGAGAGCTTTGCGTGGAAACCGCCACCGCCTGTGCAGGAAGCACATTGCGGGCAAAGCGAAGCGGCGAAATCCCGCCCAGCGCCCATGCCACAATGTAAGCGAGCAACAGAATAAATCCGCCCATCGCCGACACGATCGCGATATAGTGCGCAAGCGCTGCAAAGGCCCCTCCCCCGCTGCGCATTCCGACACCGAAGGCAAGCGCGAACACGCCAACAGGCGCGATCCACAAGACCCAGCCGATGATAATCAGCATCGCATTGGCGAGCGCATGGAAGAACCCCATGAGCGAGGCATTCTGCGCTTTGGGAAGCTGAGAGATGGCGATGGCAAACAGCGCAAAGAATATCGTCAAAGGCAGCATGGCGGTCTCACCCGCCGCGGCGATGATATTGGGCGCGATGAGCGAACCCAGAAAATCGAGGATGTCGGGCACAGCCAATTCATCATCGGGCACTTCGGCGAGAAACCCGCTCGCGCTTTCGGGGATGGGGAATACGTCCATGAGCAGTGGCATCACGAACGCTGTGAAAAGACCGCCTGCGATAAGGACGCCGAACACGAGGCCCAAAAAGCGCCTTGCAGCCGCCCCCGCCTTTGCGGCCTGAACCATTTGAGCAAGGCCCAGAACCAGCAAAGCTGCAACCAGCGGGATAATCGTCATCTGCAACGCCCGCAGCCAGAGCGAGCCCACAAGACCAAGCGATTGGAGCGCGCGCTGCGGCAATTGCGCCTCGGACAACAGCACTCCCGCACCAAGCCCGATGATCAAAGCGGCAAAGGTCGCGATCACCGGCAGGCGGATCGTTACCAGATCATATCCGCTGCCCGGCGCAGTCACATTGGATTTATCGCTCAAGAAAATGGTCCCCTGCTCATAAAGGCATCTGCCTGATTGCCCTTCCCTTGCGGCGATAACCGCGTCAGAACCAAGTGACAATTCATGGCGCAGCTAATAACGCGGATGAAACTTTGGGTGGCTAAGGCTTTGGCCAGGAAATTTAGGGACATGAGCGACACACCATGACACGCAAGTTCTTTGGAACCGACGGCATCAGGGGCCGCACCAATGCAGGCGTTATGACTGCCGAAACCGCCATGCGCGTGGGCCAAGCGGCAGGCAATTACTTCGTGCGCGGCAAACACCGCCACCGTGTCGTCATCGGCAAGGACACGCGCCTGTCCGGCTATATGATGGAAAGCGCACTTGTTGCAGGCTTCACCAGTGTTGGCATGGATGTCATCATGACGGGCCCACTGCCAACGCCTGCCATCGCCCTGCTCACCCGCGAAATGCGGGCCGATCTCGGCGTCATGATCTCGGCCAGCCACAATTTGTTCGCAGACAACGGGATAAAGCTGTTTGGACCCGATGGTTTCAAGCTCTCTGACGAGGCCGAAGCAGAGATCGAGGCGCTGCTGGATGTCGAGCCCAAACTCGCCAGCGCCGAAAACATCGGCCGTGCCCGCCGGATTGATGACGCGCGCGGACGCTATATTCACGCAGTCAAAAACTCGGTTGGCAATGATGTGCGCTTCGAAAGCCTTAAAGTGGTGGTCGATTGCGCCCATGGTGCTGCTTATCAAGTCGCCCCTTCCGCCATTTGGGAGCTGGGCGCAGAGGTCATCACTTTGGGCGTCAATCCCAACGGCACCAACATCAATGACGGCGTCGGCTCAACCTCGATCGAGGCGCTTCAGGCCAAAGTTGTCGAGGAAGGCGCGCATATCGGAATTGCGCTGGATGGCGATGCCGACCGCCTGATCGTGGTCGATGAGAAAGGTCGCAAGGTCGATGGCGACCAGATCATGGCCTTGATTGCCAGCCGCATGCACGAAAAAGGCTCACTCAAAGGCGGCGGCGTTGTCGCAACGGTCATGTCGAACCTGGGGCTTGAGCGGTTTTTACAGGGCCAGGGCCTCACCTTGGAGCGCACCAAGGTTGGCGACCGCTACGTTCTGGAACGCATGAAAGAAGGCGGCTTTAACGTGGGCGGCGAACAATCGGGCCATATGATTATGCTCGACCACACGACCACAGGAGATGGCACAGTCGCAGCGATGCGGGTTCTGAGCTCACTTGTGCGTTCGGGCAAACCGGCAAGCGAAATCCTCCACCTGTTTGATCCTGTTCCGCAGCTCCTTAAAAACGTGCGCTATGACGGAGGTGCGCCGCTTGAAAATGCAACGGTGCAGCAAGTGATCGCCGAGGCCGGGGCGGAGCTTGAAGGCAAAGGTCGGCTGGTCATTCGTCCATCAGGCACAGAGCCCGTAATCCGCGTCATGGCAGAAGGCGACGATGCCTCCCAGGTAGAGGCGGTCGTCGACCGGGTTTGCGACGCGGTTCGCACAGCGACCTAGGGGCATTCAAATGCCCTCTCCCCTCCCAAAACCGCCACGCATTCTCACAATCGCTGGCTCGGATTCCAGCGGCGGTGCGGGCATTCAGGCCGACATCAAAACTATCACAATGCTGGGCGGCTATGCGATGAGCGCGATCACCAGTGTGACGGCCCAGAATACTATCGGCGTGCAAGCAATCGCCCCGCTTGAAGGCAGCGTTGTCGCCGCTCAAATCGCGTCATGCGTTGACGATATCGGGGTGGATGCGGTGAAAATCGGCATGCTTCATGACGCCGATGTGATCGCACAAGTCGCGATGGCGATAGAGCATATTGACGCGCCGATTGTGATCGACCCGGTAATGATCGCAACCAGCGGAGCCGCGTTGATCGACCCGGACGCCATCACCGCATTGCGCGAAAAAATCTTTCCGCTCGCAAGCCTTATCACACCCAATCTGCCAGAGCTGTCCCACCTGCTGGGCCGCAATCTCACCGATACGGCGCAGATGATCGAAGGGGCAAAGGAGCTATCCCGTCAGACCGGGACCGCTGTCCTTGCAAAAGGTGGTCATACAGACGATGCGCGCATCATTGACCTGCTTCACGAGGCCGGTGGACGCGCCGTACAGTTTGAGCACGAGAGGGTCGACACTCCCCACACCCATGGAACAGGATGCACCCTGTCCTCTGCCATCGCCACACAATTGGGACATGGGCAGAGCATGGAGGATGCGGTGCGCCATGCGCGCCAGTTTGTCCTGAGCGCAATCAAAGAAGCCCCCGGCTATGGCGCAGGAAACGGCCCCCTCGGGCATCAGGCGGTGCGCAGCCTTTAGAAGGCCTACCCCAGGTGATAAAACTCGGCGATATGTTCCCAGGCGTCGTCAGCCGTCTCGCACCATTTGAACAGGTCGAGATCCTTCTTCGCAATCGTGCCTTCCTCGGCGATGGCTTCGAAATCGATCACGCGGGTCCAGAAATCCTTGCCGAACAAGAGGATCGGAAGCGCTTTCATCTTGCCCGTCTGTATCAGCGTCAAAAGCTCGAAAAACTCGTCAAACGTGCCAAATCCGCCCGGGAACACCGCAACCGCTTTCGCACGCAGCAGGAAGTGCATCTTGCGCAGCGCAAAATAGTGGAAGTTCAATGAGAGATAAGGCGTCACATAAGGATTGGGCGCTTGCTCGTGAGGTAGCACAATGTTGAGGCCAATCGACTCGCTTCCCGCATCGCTTGCCCCGCGATTGGCAGCCTCCATGATTGAGGGACCACCACCAGAGCAGACCACAAACTGACGCTTGCCTTCTTCGATGATGGCCTTTTCCGACACCAGCCGCGCCAGCTTGCGCGCCTCTTCGTAATATTTGGCCTTCTTGGCGAGATTGGCAGCAACCTTTTGGTCCCACTCATCGCCATCCTTGGCCGCATCAATTTTGGCCTGCGCCTCTTCGGCCGAAGGAATTCGGGCAGAGCCATACATGACCATGGTCGAGCCCACACGGGCCTCGTCCAGCAGCATTTCAGGCTTCAAAAGCTCCAGCTGAAATCGAACCGGGCGAAGCTCATCGCGAAGCAGAAAATCGGTGTCGCGAAATGCCAGTTTGTAGGCGGGGTGTTCGGTCTGCGGCGTTCTATCGGGCGCTTCGTCTGCAAAGCGGCTCTCTTCTTGAGCGGGATAGAACTTACGGCTCACCAGACTGTGGTCGTCGCCATATTCGTCGTCATTGTTATCGTGTGATTTATTCATTCCGGTGACCTAGGCGCACGGCTCGTGCGCGGCAAGCCAAACAATGGCGTATCGCGTCAAGCCTGCGGTTTCATTCAGAAGACGGGCAAATGCTGCCCATGGGGAACTCGGCGCTCAGGCTCATCCCGGACGCGTCCCAATGCGTTTCAACCTGCGCATCGAGTTGCCGCTTAACAATGCGATTGATGACTTTTCCGCCAAACCCGTCTTGCGCCGGCTTGATTGCCGGGGGCCCGTCGCTTTCCTGCCAATTCAAACGAAGAGTGTTCGCAGGGTCGCTTGCAATTTCCCAACTGATGGCGATCTTTCCCCCATCGCATGACAGCGCCCCATACTTCGCAGCATTGGCGACCAGTTCGTGCAAGAACATCGCAAGAGATTGGGCAGCAGCAGGCGCAACCGAGAGGCTTGGCCCGGCGATTTCGACAGCTTCCTTTGGCGCAAGGCTGAAGAGCTCTTCTTCAACCAATGTGCGCAGATCCAGCCCCGACCATTGCGACCCGGCGAGCAGATTATGTGTGCGCGCCATCGATTCCAGCCTGGCGCGAAAATCGTTCTTGTAGGTGCTGATATCGGTGTTGGAACGCGCCGTAATCTCGGCAATCGACAAAATGATCGCGAGCATATTCTTCACCCGGTGATCAAGCTCGCGCATGAGAAAATCGTGGCGCGTCTTTTCATCTTCGGGCGCGGGTGTCTCGATTGGCTTGTAGGTTGCGATAATGCCGCCGACATCGGACTTGTATGGCTCGACACTGCGAGTGAACGAGCGGCCATCTTCATCGCGCACTTCGCGCTCGATCGGCATACCGCTGGCAAGCGCCTTCGCTGCGTCTTCGTCGAGATGTTCGTCCTCGATCATGCGATCCTTCCGGTCTCCGGCATCATTGGGTTGCGCAAGAAAGGCTGCGCCGCCTCCAACTGTCTTACAAGATTGACTTTCGACAGCACAACGAAGGCCTGCGCTGTTTGTTTCCAGCCTATCTGGCTTGGGCGCATCGCATCACGAATGGGGAGCAGTTTCCCGAGGGGTATCAAAGACAACTTTCGTGTGAAATTCGCCGTTCTCACCAAATGCATCAACGCCCGCTGGCAGCCTTGCAACCAATCGCGCGTCATAGTGGTCGCCAATTTCTATACCGGGCAAATCCGCCGTAATCGCGCTCATCAAACAGCGAGCGCCGGACGCTTCTAGGTCTTCGAGCAGCGCCTCGTAATCTGCCTTCCACAAAGGGAATTCGAGAGCCATCGAAGCTGTACGAGGGTGCGCCAGAAACGCCTCCTCGCGCCATTTGCGAATATGCTCCAGGTGCAAATCACCAAAGGCCATATACGCGCATTCCGGCACCAGATCGAGCGCTGGAACCAGCCCTTCGACATAGTCCACTTCAGAATGGAGCGGCACTCCGATCAATGGCACACCCAGCGCTTCTGCCTGCAGGACCACTTCGTCAATCGCAAACTCCTGATGCGCGATCATCCGCGTGCGCGCGTCAAATGTCGTCAGCAAAACAGGGTTCAATCGGCCTTCTTTGACCAGGGCCCGGTATGCAAGGAAGCTGTCTTTTCCCCCGCTCCAGAACAAGATGACGTTTCCATCGGCGCTGTGCGGCCGTGCATCAGTGAGCCAAGCGGGCTGCTGGATGCGCCGGGACCGGCGTTTGGTCGGCACGTTTTGGTGTTCAAAAGGGCAATGGCGGCACCCCGCCCCGCAGCATTTGCCGCGCTGGAGAAGGCCGACTTTGGTAAACACCATGAAGCCTGTTTGCGGGTCGATATACGTCGCCTCCCCGCGTTCGCAGGCAGCGCGGTGCACGGACCAGACATCGTCATCAGTCAATTCGGCAAGTGCTCCCTCAAAAGGGCAAAGAACCGCGTTGGCGGTTGCGCTGGTGTATTCTTGCACAGAAAGCCTGCAACCAAGAAATCCGAGGATTCTGCGCTTTCACGAAACTACACACAGTTGGTGCACACACCAAAAGTGGCACTTCACTGTGTCATACACAGTAAGAGTGGAACCGAGGCGTTAATCTGATCGCAGTGGTCTATTTGTGGAACCTTTCGGAAGACATGCTACGCAGGCGAAGCAATCGAGCGGTAACAGCACAGACGCGCTATGGCGGCCTCTTAAAGGAACCTGAAATTTGAGCCGCTGGTCAAGACGACGCCTTGACCGGCCGTTCCAACAAAAAAACGCGCCATTTACCTGCTTTGACAAGACACGCCTGCTTGCAGTCCTCCCCGCCGCGATTGATCCCCGCACAAGATTGGACAGCTGCCATTGGGCCGATAGCGAAACGTCTGTTCCAGTGCAGCCTGATTTGAAAAAGCTGACTGACTGCTTCCGACCCAATTTCAGTCACTCAGCTCAACTTTCCGTCTCATCAAGACCGCCAACACACCGAAGCAGCCCAGTATTAGCTCTATTGAAGCTTCCCTGAGTGATTGGCTCGTTAGATACAGATGGCCCTCAACCCCAGCGCTCAATAATCTTACAAACCCAACGCAGATGAAGATGGTCGCAGCAAGAATGCATCTTTGTCTAACTGAGAAACCCAATTTAAGACCACCTAGTAAGACGATACCAATTCCAATCTCACCGCCTCCGATCATCGCCCGAATTGCAGTTCGTGCTGAGGCGTTATTGGCGCTTAGCGAATAGTATTCGAGGACTTCAGGCCGGATGAGGGTAAGCACACCTAATCCAACAAAAATCGCTCCTGATAAAAGCGGGTAAAAGCCTGCGATGCGGTTCTGCCAATTCATCATACAAACCGCCTAGTTCTTGCTTTATAGTCACGATAAGCAGCCCCATATTGGGCTTCGAGCCAAGGTTCCTCGAAGAATGGTGCGAAGAGATAGAGCAGTGCCCAGGCTAGCAGCAGGACGGTCACTAGAATTTGGTTTGCGATCAGCGCCCAGCCAGCAAGTCCGATCCAAGTGGCAACATAGACAGGGTTACGGCTGAACCTAAACCAGCCATCGGTGACAAGGCCGCGCTTCTCTCCAAAAGCGTTTCGCCAACCCATTTGCACAGTGATCCAGACAGCCATTCCGAGTCCGCAAAGAAAAAACAAGCCGCCAAGACCATAGTGCAGCGCAATGTAAGTTCGGGGCACTGGCTCAAATGCCATCACAGTCAAAGCAATCAGCGGATAGAGAAAGAGTCGGAAGAGCCAAATGAATGTCCCGTGCTGCCAGCTCGACTTGCTCGGGGGTGGGAAGAATTGAAACTCGCTCCGAAAAGCGGCGACGACTGCGAGCGCAAAGATCAAAATTATGGAGCCTAGCGAGACACCAAAGAGCGCCGATTCAAGCAATGGTTCGCTCAGCCTACTCATCAGTTGCCAAACTTAAGGCGGATGCCCCCGTTCAGCGTGAAACCTTCGAGTGGTGCCCAAGCATCGACCGTCCACTCTCCACTCGCTGCTCGCTGTGGCAATAGAAGCGGATCGTAGCGGGTCTGGCGAATGTTGAGCAGGTTCTCGGCGTTCAAGAAAAAGCTGACATTGCCACGGGTCACCTCACCTAGCAGGCCGAGAAAGAAGAATGGGCGAGAGCGCTCGCGGAATGGGTTGTTCTCGAGCTCCTGCTCCCCTGTGTAATAGGCTTCAAACCCTAACCGAGCTTTGCCATGATCCTCCCATATGGCGACCAGTCCGGCTGTGTGGCGGGGCGTTAAAGGAACTTGGCTGCGACCGATCCCGCTTGGATCAGGCTCGCTCGCATCCACAAAAACATAGCTCCCGGTGACTGTGAAACCTTCGTCCTTGTATCGCAACAGCAGTTCGGTTCCCCGCACTCGCGTCGTGCCGTCAATATTGACGATTTGCACCCTATCAGGCGCGAATTCATCGAGCCGTGTCGCGTTTTCGATGTTCGCGCCAAAAAGCGTTGCGTTCGCTTCCCAAGGCCCATCGGAATAGCTGAAATCGAGCGACGCTGTTTCCGCCGTTTCCGCTTCAAGATCGCCGAGCGGCTCTAGGCGAGAAAGACCAGCAGCCTGTATTTCGTCTACAAATGGTGTGGGTGCAAAGAACCCTCTGCTGACGGAACCACGAATTGTCCAATTTCCAGGCCTGTATAGGGCTGAAAGCCGAGGACTGAGCTGAGTGCCGAACTCGCTATGGAAATCAACGCGAGCGCTTGCAGCAAGCGTTAGATCGAACGTGGCCTCGTATTCGACCTGTCCGAAGATTCCGGGCACATCATATGTGTGGTCGAATGCAGGAAACGTCTCAGAGCGGTATCGATCAGATTGAAATGCCGCCCCTCCAACCAGCGAAATTGCGCCGTCGATGAAGGTGACGGAGGTTTCTCCAAACAGGCTTACATGACGGTCATCTTCTACCACATCACCGAACTGGTGATTGTGGTCTTGTTGCATCGCCGAGCCGCGCACGCCCAGCGTTGCGCTATCGGACAAAGGCTTGCCGATGACTAAGCCACCATCGAAGCGATCTGTTTCCAGGGCTTGCACGAAGCTTGTCCCATCAGGAACCGTGCGCCCCGGCAAATTGCCGCCAACGCGGTCCTCGGTCATTGCCCCAAGGGTTAAGTAAACTGAGCTTCCATCATCGCCGTCGAATTGCAGCCTCGGCCGGGCAACGAAACGATTATACGCAGGCATGTCCGCCCACCCGTCACCATCGATGTCTTGGGCCGATTGCCTGTGCGCGCCGGTAGTTATCGACAATCCGAGGTTGGAACTGACAGGCCCTGCCACATAGCTCGTAAAGTCCTGTCCATTGCGCGAGGTAATGTTGAAAAGCGCCTCAGCCTCGAACGCATCGCCCGGTCGTTTGGATATAAGGTTGATGACCCCGCCAAGAGCCGATGCGCCGTAAAGGGCAGATACCGAGCCCTTGATAACCTCCACTTGGCCAAGGTCAGTGGGTGGAATTTGAAGCAGTCCGAGCGAAGAGGCCTGTCCTCCGAATAGCGGTAGATTGTCAGCGAGAAGCTGAGTGTAGCGTCCTTCGAGACCCTGTATCTGAATGTTTGCATCCCCAAGTGCAGGGGATGTGATCTGCACTCGCACGCCGCCAGTTTCATTCACTAGAGTGGCGATGTTGCCGGGGCGCATGATCGCCTTTTCTTCGATCTCCTCTCGCGGAAGAACTTCAACCCTGACAGGCTGATCCTGGACCCGGCGTGGGCGACGAATGCCTTGGACGATTATGCCGCCTTCTTCTTCGGCATGGTCGTGGTCGTCCCCTTCGTGCTCAGCATCGGCTTGGTCACTTTGAGCTTCATCGGTAGCAGGCGCTGGGTCTGATTGATCCTGTGCGAGGCCGGGTGATGAAATCGACACAAGCGCTAATGCGCCCAATGATAACGGGGCTTGAAAAAGGGGTTTCACAGCAAGTCCATTTGGAAGGGTTGGCGAGTTGACTGCTACTTGGTCGAGTTATCGAGAATGGCTTGGAGATCGGCAGGAATATCCATGTAAACAAACGCGCTCACATCGGAACGGCCCGTATTGCCGATGGGAAGCCGACCTGTGAGATTGCCGAGCGGCGCGAGAGCAAGGCGCATCAACTGGCCAAGAACCTCGCGACCATCTGAAGTTTTCGCTGCGAGCGATAGCATTCGCCAATGCGAATAAAGATGCGGCGCGAGCATTCCTTGAGCGACAATGTGCGCCCGCTCCAAGTGATGCCATGCCTCTTCGGTCTTGCCCGCATCCGCAGCGCTGCGCGCGTCGCGATACTCGGTTTGTAGGAATGTATCGATGCGAGCTCGATTGCTGAGAGTCATGTTATTGGCTTCCTTCTGCGCAGGTGGTTTGGTCGTGCTCGGACCGCAGTTCCGAAAACGCTTGCCGAGCGATTGAAGCAGATGACCGAAGGAAGAGCCCTGCCAGGAGAACCGCCACGAGAAGGTCCGGCAGAGCGCTGGCAGTTGCGGCAACCAGGAGCCCAGCGACGATCACCGCGACATTGCCGATCGCATCATTGCGTGAACACAACCACACCGAGCGCACGTTGCTGTCGCCATCACGCCATTTGAGCAGGATGATGAGGCTAACGACATTCGCGGCGAGCGCCAACAGAGCCACAAGGCTCATGGTCTGGGCTTC
This sequence comes from Erythrobacter sp. S227, assembly GCF_057364925.1. NCBI lineage: Bacteria > Pseudomonadati > Pseudomonadota > Alphaproteobacteria > Sphingomonadales > Erythrobacteraceae > Erythrobacter > Erythrobacter sp. S227. Next base: position 2,936,866 of record NZ_CP200280.1, on the reverse strand, counting down.
GGGTGGCACGCTTTCCGCGAAGCGGAATGCTGTTATACCCAGAACAGCAACAGCGATCAGCGCCAGCGATCCACTCTTAACCAACGAAGCCATTGCTCGGGTGCGGACGGATGCGCCGATCACAGCCAGGCTGAGTGCATAGGTCGCTGCATCGCCCGCGAAATCCAATGCATCCGCCTTTAAAGCTTGCGAGCCTGAAGTCACTCCCGCCCACATCTCAACAACGAGCATGGTCGCATTGATCGCGATGACCGCAATCAACGCTCGCTTGTAGGCGGGCGACAGCCCATCAAACACTTTCTCTTCGCAGCAGCCTGACATTGCTCTTCTTCCCGAGTCGTAATGACAGACAGGTTTATGCAAGCTACAGTGACTGTAGAAGCAAGTGGAAAGTTTAAGTGTATGAAATCTCTTTCGATTGGTGAGCTATCGAAGCGCTCTGGAGTGAAAATAACAACCATCCGCTACTACGAGCAGGTTGGTCTGATGGCCAAGCCGGAGCGCAGCGCTGGCGGCAGGCGGTTGTACAGGGAAGAAGATGTGAAACGAATTGGCTTCATCAAGCATTCCCGTTTTCTTGGCTTTTCCTTGGATGCGGTTCGCGAGATGCTCCACTTGCAAGCCTCCCCCGAGATGGATTGTTCAACAGCGAATGAGATCGCTGAGACACAGCTTGTTCTTGTTAAGCAGAGGATTTCGCAACTCCAAGCTCTTGAGAAAGAACTGGAACGTATAGCTAGGGTTTGCAGCGGTGGATCGGTGGCGGATTGTAAGGTGATCGAAGCCCTTGGTGATCATAGCCAATGTGACAACGACCGGCATGAAAAGGTCGAGGGATTCTGATCGTTATAATCGATAAAGCATGGGCTTGGGGAACGTCCACTGACACCCCCAATTCGGGTCATTGAGCGACGGCTCAAACGGGGCCGATTGCGGACCGTCTGGTTTTGGTCGCGAATTCGAGATAGCGGACATAGATCGTTCGTTGATCCGCGCTCGGATGCGGTAGTCTCTTGTCAGACAGCACTGACTTTAGGATGATTGTGCGATGCCGCTAACTCAGATCAATCCAAAGTCGATTGCGCCGCCATTTTCCAACTACTCGCACGCAATTGCCGTCGATCCTGGGATGCGAATGCTCTTCGTTTCCGGGCAGCTTGGACTCAACAGTGAGGGAGCATTTCTCTCAGGTTTTCGAGCACAGTTCGAGCAGGCCATGCTCAACTTAGAAGCCGTCCTATTGGAGGCAGAAATGACGATCGATAACTTGGTGAAGCTTACCGTCCTCTCAGTGGTTGCGGACGATGAAGCAGTCAAAGCCTATCGAGAAATCCGAGATGAGTGGATCACAGGGCATGCTCCTGCGGCGCTCTTTTCTGTCGTGACCGCATTCACTCACCCAGACATACTGGTCGAGGTGGAGGCAATCGCCGCCCAGTGAACATCCGCCAGCGATGCTCGCGTTCGACTTCCCATACCGGGAAGTCCGCTTCAATTCGTCATCGTTCGGTTAGACCGCTTTACTGAGAAAATGCCCAAAGCACCAAGCATCAAAATAGTCCTTGGTGCGTTTTCCATACGGAACGCGGTGCGCCTCACTTTCGACGTAAGCTTGCACCTTATCTAGGATTTTCCGCCAATCCTTTCTGTTCGCTATTAAACGAGTTAGCAAATGCCCAACGCAGCGCCCCTGCTCATGTGTGGGTAAGCTAGAGCGCCAAAGAAGGTCTGTCGCGCCAACGAAGGCGCCAATATGTGTATCCATATCTGCGTCTAGGCCGCCAAGATACTCAGCGGCTGCCTGAAAATATCCGAAGCGTGGCTCGAGTTTCCCAGTAGCGATGCCCGCAAGGTATTGGCCCGATAACGACACATGTCCATGCTTCCAAATCGCGAGTTTAGCGATGGCGGCGCAGGCGTCGTCGAGATCGAGGCTATGGCTGTTCGTCATCACCGAGATGGCGCATTGCAGCCAAGTGCTCTTCGGAACGCCGAGATCGAATGCCATACGGCGCAAGGTAATCTCTTCTGAAAGAAGCGCTGCGACCTTTGATCGGGCCAGCATGATAGTATCGACGAGCAGGTCGGCTTCTTGAGCAATCACACCGAGCTTTGCACCGGAAAAATCGCCGTCGTCGACAGGACAAATGGTGCAATATTCCTGGATTCGTTCGATGCCTGCACTTACGCGCTCCAGGCTTGCCTTTTTCTCCTCCGCACTATGTTCATCGCGAACATATTGCCCATCGATATAGGCGAGGCTTCCGCCGTCCTGCCCTGCGCCGATTTCCATCTCGCCACGCATTGCGAGAAATTCGTCGAAAGTTGACTGCGGGAGATACAGTTCGCCGAACCAGTCTTTCAGCGCAGGAAGAATTCCGAACTGCTGCGCGCGCCACGCTGCTATGGTATCCAGCACTGCACCTTTACCCTTTGCAGCGAGAACCACTTGTTCTGAATAGTCTCTCTCAGGTCCGACGCCGTGGCAGGTGCGAAGCTCACCTCCGGTAAGCGCGAGTTGTTCGGCCATGCCGATTACGCTTCGATTGTACATGGGAGCAATTACGCAGAGAGGGAAGTCATTCTCGTTGTAGACATCCAGCATACCTTGCGCTTGCTCGGAATTCTGCTTTGCGAGATCAAGCATCGGCGAAATGTCGTTGTCTTTGATCTTGAGTGCGAACATTGCCGTTTCTTCGGGGAAGCGGTCCGCGTGTGAATCCATAATGGAATCCATCAGCCAGAGGTATTTATGTCGGAGCCGGCGCAGGATGTATTCGCGCGGTGGCCCGACCGGCTGCTCCCATTCCACCCGATCGCCAATTTTTTTGCCGCTCATCGCTTTGGCAAGCGGATGGTCGAGAGCGAAGCAGCGTACCTCAGGCACCTTTGTATCGCTCAGCAGCCCCGAAACATCAGCATCGCCGTCCTGGCCCTCGAGTGCGAACCACATGTCCTCGTTGGCTGCGGACAACTCGCTAATTGCGTCAGGCAAATCCCTTTCGAAGAAAATGAAACCAGGCCAAGCCAAGGCTGCTTCGCGAAGATCGCGGTTATTCGATGCGATGTCGAAGCCGAGCTTCAAGCCGCGACGCGCATCGACCTTCTGGCGCAAGATCTGCGCGAGACGAAGATGGTCGAGAGGGGTGCCTTCGAGCTTATTTTCCTTAAGCGAGCCAATATGCCGGTTGGCTTCGCGCTCTTTGTTCTGGCGAACTAAGGCGGCGTGGAGGAAGAGATGCGACTTGAGGTCATTCGGCGCAGCCTTGATCGCCATCTCCGCATAGCGCACCGCTGCTCTCAAATCTCCACGATTAAATTCGGCCGCGGATGCAAGGCGGGCGTATCGATGCTGATTGATCAATTCGCGTGGAAGCTTTGCAAAAAACTGGCTTGCGCCGGCCACACGGCCTGCATTCGCAAAGGCAGTAGCCAGCCACTCCAGGGCGACGTTCTCCACCTGCGTCGAAACGTACCCGTCCAAAGCCTCAACTAGCTCGTGCCAACGATCGGTCAGGTGGCACAGGTTGGCGAACATCAGCCGCTCGGCATAGGTGCTCTCGTCGCCGAGGAGCGACCGCGCTTTCTCGAAAGTGCTTTCAAACTTCTCCGGCGATCGCTTCCAGAAGTAATCGGCGACGATGACGTAGACGGCAAGAGCATCAGGCCACTCCGCAAGCAAAGCTTCAGCGGCCTCTGTGTGATCATCATCTTCGTTTGAGAGAAACCGAGCTCGGAAAAGCATCGTGTCGAACTGCTCGAGATGCTCGCCGCGGAGGTTAGCGCGCCGCTCCGCCGTCGCGTACTCCAGAATAGCGGACCATCGAGAATCGGCAGACCAGATGTTCAACAAAAGCGATGTCTTCTCAGGCCCCTCCTGCATCTGCTCCGCATGGCAAGCGGCGCCGGCAAGATCTTCGCAATCCAGTTTCGCATGGGCTGCTGAGGCGAGCGCACGGTCATCTTGTGGCGCAATCTCAAGTAGCTGCGCGGCTATCCGAAGCGCTTCGTTTCCGCGCCGAAGGGCGCGCTTGACTGTGACCAGATTGCAGCCGGCGGTGACGTGATATTCGTCCCCAGCGTTTTCGTAGCCGCGCACTCTTTGCCAAATCTCGCCGAGCAGCTCTTCTACGGTTTCAAGCTCCCTTTGGCCGGTTTCATCGGAGATAGGCGATCGTTTGAACCGTCCATCGCCCAACCGCCTTTCCAGCAGGGCGTCGGCGGCCAACCTGCGAGCGCTTTTGTCGTCAGGATCAGCTTCCCAAGTAGTGAGCGCAAGATCGATCCAGCTTTCGCGATCCAGGCGCCTAAGATAATGGCACTCGTAGATCCTAACCAGTGTTCGTTCACGCAGCTGTTCCGGCACGATTGCATAAGGGTCGCAAGGCTCGCCTAGAAACATTGCGGCCTGAAACACGAATCCGGCCGCGTTCTCGTCGTCTGGGTTCTCGGAAAGATTTGCCGCAGCCGCTTCTAGAGATTCTTCAAAGCGTTCCAGCAGTTGGAGGCCAAGAATGCGATTACTCGCGATCTTCGGATCATCGGGAAAGATGGTGAAAGCTTCGAGTAGACAGTTGCCAGCTTTCGTCTCATCACCGAGCCGTTGGTGTGCGAGCCCGATATTTGCCCGTACTCGCGCTCTGATACGAGCCGGATCGCTTGCGCTGAGCCGATCTTCGAGTTTTTCGAGAAGTTCAAGCGCAGTGTGTGATTTGCCCTCGTTGAGCATGTCGCGATACCCGTCGATTTCTCTATCGAAGTGCGTCTCAAGCGCAGCGGCCTGATCGGCGTCTTGGGCGAGCTGTGTGACCAACAGGTGAGTTTGCTCGGCTGTTCGCAATCCATCGGTAAGCGACTTGTGCACCGCCTCCTGACCTCTTGCGACCTCCTTTCCGACCGACAATAGGCAGTCGACAGCGGCGCTATGTCCTGGGTCGAAGGCATCGAGCGCCTTTTGGTCCTCGCCAATCCGCTGTTGAAGTGTGTCCCATCCCCAAATCTGGACGTCGATAGTACGACCCTTTTCAGCCTGTTCCCGTACCAAGCGATTGGCAAGTTCGTCGTAGGCTAGGTCATCGCTGGCCGTCGTGACCATGAAGAATTCGGAGAGCGGCGGATTGATCGTCAGCGCTTTGTCGAGCTCGGCGCGAACTTGGTCTTCGGTCAGCCTTTGCCCGGTGGTGCGCAGCTTGCACTGGATACCCACTTGTTGTTTGGGATCGCGATCGCGGCGCCCCAGGACATCGATACCTTTCTGTTTCTTGCCACGCTTAGCAACGGTTTTGACATTGGGGTCGCTGAGGATGCCGCGAAAGAGGACCGCGGTTGCTCGTTCAAATTCCGCATCGCTCGCAGGGATCTTTATGATGCTTTGTGTTGCCATCAGGCGTGCCCTACGTCGAAGCAGAGCTCGTCCGCTTGATTTTTAGGATAAGACATCATGCCCCCTCAATGTAAGCACCTCCCCCTGCAGCGCTGCGTTTCAAATGAAACGAAGATAGGTCTCATACGAACTTCATACAAGGACATAGGTGGAACAAAAAAGAGCGTTGAGGCCCTGCGAGATGCATTCATGAGGTGGAAACATTGTGGAAAGCAGGGAAAACTTGTTTTGGTCTCATATTAGGCGTATATCAGCCTCATCTGAAGGAGACAGACAATGGCAACGCAATTTGCGGAAGTGGAAGATCTACTTGGCTTGGAGAGTGCAAAGGGCTCGCGCCTCGCGCTTGCAAACAGTGTGGAGAGCGGTTTGCCGATCAGCGCGCTCGAGCGTCTTGCAGGGCAGGTATCGCCTGGTGATGCCAGTTTTAAGTTTCGCCTTATTCCAAAGGCAACGTTCGAGCGACGCAAAAAGGCGGTAAAGAAGATATTGAACCGCGAGGAGAGCGATCGCATTGCCCGCCTTGCGAAAGTCTTCGCGCTTGCTGAGAGCGTCTATGGCACGCCTGATGGCGCGCGCGCCTTTCTCACCCGTCCGCACATGATGCTCGATGGCAAGCTGCCGCTCGACGTCACGCTTGCAACCGGTCCTGGCGCAGATGCGGTATCCAACATTCTGGGGCGCACCGCCTATGGCGCTGCTGTCTGATGAGCCAACTGCTCGACCGGGTTATAACTTGCTACCGTCTTGGCGATCCGGAAGGGGAGCACGACATTTTCAGCGCGGAAGGGTCGAGGCTTTACCCGGGTCGGTGGAACACGCGTTTCAGTCCGCTAATCTATACGAGCGAGCACTACTCGACGGCGATGCTGGAAAAGCTCGTGCATTCGAGCGGTTTGCTACCACCCAATCAGCACTACATTCGGATCACCATCCCGCCTCCTATCACCTATGAGGTCTTTCAACCCGAAGCGCATTCCGGGTGGGATGGCCCTCGTGAGACGATTTGCAAGTCCTTTGGTGAAGCCTGGTTTAAGGAAAAGCGCAGCGCAATTCTATTCGTGCCTTCGATACCCGCCCGGCTCGAACGCAATGTCCTGATAAACCCCACCCACGCCGACTTCGGGAAGATTGCATGGGAACTCCCGCAACCCGTATGGTGGGATGAGCGCCTTTACAGCTGACGAAACAGGTCTTTTTGAAAAGCGCAGTCCGCTTCGGATCAACACTACCGGCACTTTCACAGGGTACGCCGTTTTCAAAGGATGGTCATCTAGATTTCTTTGTGCTGGGCGCCTCATGCTCCCATAACCAGCCTTTTCGAGGCAGGCCTTCCGCAAAGCCAATTAGACGGTTCGAAACCACCAAATCCCGTAAATGATTCGAGACAATTGAATCTCAAATGCTTGTTCCCAACTTGTTGAGTGGTGGCAAACAATAAGAACCAGCATTTTGTACCCAAAGCATATCTTAGGCGTTTCAGCTGTGATCCGCCGGGTGCTGAACGTCGGCGAATCAACGGATATTTGATTGATCACGACAGATTCATCGACGGGATCTCGATTAGCGATCAGTGCTCAAAGAACAAATTTTACGGTTCCGATGAGATCTTTGAAGACTTCGTTCAACACTTTGAGGGTCGTTACGGAATTGCGATTGAAGCGCTAGAGGGCAATGGGCAAATCTACACAGGCGATATCTCTAGGTTCTTTCTGCTTCAGTATCTGCGAACGCCGCATATGCTTGAACAACGTAGGGAGACCATAGATCATGCACAAAATTTAAAGATTGGCGGCATTTCTCGACCAGAGCCAATGAATTTCGTGCAATCACGTGAGATGCAGCATCAACTTTACATCGCCGCGGCTGAGAACGATATTTTGGAAGACCTCGAGCCCGTCTTTATCGTAAATTTGACCTCTGTGCCGTTTATCACGTCGGACAATCCCGCAGTCTGCACCAACAGATACAATGTTCAAAAGCTTGGCGATCCGACCTCGGGTTTGGCTTCTGCTGGTCTCATCGCAGCAATGCCGCTCAATTCTCACTGGCTCTATCTCGCGTACGACCGTGATGTTTACAAATTGAACGCGGATGATGGCATTTTGGAGCTTCGCAACGAAACCGATGTGCACCGCCTTAACGAACTCCAGGCAATCATGGCCACAAGTTGTCTGTATTTTGCAGATGAAGCTGGAAAGGACGCAGTCAAAAGGGCCGTTCATCACGGAATGGAAAAAAGGCGTGATAGCTGGGTCGAAATCTGGACCGGTATCGCTGATGGAGTTGTCAATGGAATGGAGCGCTACCGAAAGGAGCAGCCTGGTGATGAAGAGTCTCAGGAGCCCCGTATCGTCTCAGTATCCCCAATCATGCCCAAGCCTCATACTTGGCCTTCGTTTCTCAAACTCTCTGCAAGCCCAAAAGGTTGTGATACTAGAGCCATGGCTGGTTTCTTTCGGCAAGGCTCCCAGCAAGCAAAGGATGGCAAGTTTCCTTTGACCAAGTTGCCTAACACACAGCATCCTGACGCCAATCCTCTAACGAGGAAGGTCGCCTACATCAAAGAGTAGACGAAGAATCCATATCCAAGATTGTTTGGGGCGTAGATTGGAGGCTAATAGTCTAGTTGAGATGATTGTAACCGTTGCCTTTGATGTCAGAAACTATGTTGAGGTAATGGAAGGTTGGCCGATCACGATTGGAGACGTTACGTTTTTCCTAGAGCGAGATGAAAACGTATTGAAACGAGTGTGTCTCGCGTACTCAAATGTGAGCGTAGATCTGGCCCCAAAGATCACGCCAGCAATTAAGGACAGCGAGAACGCGAGCATCAAGATCAATGGAGGCGGTTACGCCGCGCTAGCCCGCAAAAGCATTATGAATTGGCAGGCGGTCGTCAGCGGTCAGCAAATTGTCGATCTGGACTACGACAATTATGAAATCCGTTTCCACGCGGAAAGTGTTGCAGAAGACCATCAAATCCACATCAAGTCGTTTAAGCCGAATCCGGATAAGGCGTTGAACGCAGCATCTGACTTCGAGCAGATTGGACGAGCATTTTGTGTCGGTTCGATCTCAGAAGATCGCATTGAATCAACATCTCACTATCGTGAAGGCCGACTTGCATTCGAGGCCGGTCGGTTTGTCGATGCGTATAACAATATGTTTCTGTTCCTTGAGACCCGCTACTGCGACGGAAAAACGGGCAATGAGAAACAGACCGATTTGCTCTCAAAGAGCCAAGTCTTTTGTAAGGCCTTGGAAAAGGTAGAAGTCGAATTCTCGAAGCCAACAATACCCGCTGGAACCGAAAAATTCGACCTCTTTGATCAAGCAATCGATACTCGCGAAAAGATTAGAGAGTTGGTACTCCTTCGGGGTAAACTACGGCACCATTCGCTTAAGAGCCCACGCCGCTGGGACCCCAACAAGCAGGATGAGCATAAAGTCGCGGCTCGCTTCTTAAGTGCAGTCGTTCTCGATATAGTGCTCAAGGAGTCTCTGGCGGACATCTACGCACCCGAGACCTTACAGAAATATCGCGATATCTCGGTTAGCACAGGCAACGAGACAAAGGTCAAATTGACCACAAGCCGACTAGAAAGAAGGCCCTCGCTCGCTCTCGATATGAGCTATCCAACGACTGTGATATCCAGCCAGTTATGCCTTGTTACCGTACGCCATGCCATGGAGGCGTGCGAAAAGGACGGTCAGCTATCGGATACAACACGATTTCAGGCAGAGCACGCCATCACCGAGCTGGAGCTACTTTCTCTGGAACTAGATGTGTGGGCCTACACAAAAAGCCGTATGATCGAAATGGACAAACCTATCGAGGCCATACGATGCTGTTTCGAACACCTAAACCAAGGCATAGTAGTCCGACATGAGTTTTCTGTACCATTCGAAAGTAGCGTATTCACCATAACAGACGCCTGGAATTTCCTGCGTTTTTGCTTCGATCACATAGAGCAAAGAGATCCGACAACACGCATATTGAGCCTCAGGCTTCTTCTGAAAGACAGCGCAAATGCTATCTTATCCTACCGCGTCGGAAATGCGGTGAAAAACTAGGAAAGTCCTAGCTATACCCTGCTGCCTTCTGGCGGCGCTGGTCTGCACATGACCGATTGGCAGTGCGATCTACTAGAATACGGTTCCGAGAATCCAGTGGATCGCAGTGTCTCCTTGTCGGGCGAATAGGTTCACCTGCATCAGCCTGACAGGTGGTGCGTGTCCAAACTTCATTTCCCGATGCTGGCTTAACGAAGCCAGATGCTGGCGCACTTCCTCTCGACTAGTCCGTCTTAGGCTAAAGTGACCCAGCGACAATCGGCTACGGTCGCCGTGAATGTCTGCTTTCAGGAACTTAGATCTTGGATCGCTATGTCTTGGATTGGGGCGCATTCCTGCTACTCCCGGCCTGTCAAAGCTAGCTTCGAACCAGTGTCTTGGTAGCCTCAACTACTAGACGTTTCTTCTAGGGGACAATCGCCGAGCGCCGATTGAGCGGGGATGACAAAACCGCGTGTCGATGCAATAGCTTGGACAACGCCGCAGAAATTGCGGCCCGGAGCGTAGTAACTCCGCTGAACGACTGAGGCTTGGTCAGTGCAACTGGCCGGGTCGCTGTCGTGCATGTCCAGGGCCCTGCCTAAAGACGGCAGCGCGTTCGGACTCAGTCTCGGATGTTACTACGGCCCGGCTTGAAAGCTGGTCAGGGAGTAACGACGACATGCGGATAAAAATGAGCGGCCAGTACCGCCCGCATGAATTTCAGGACGCGGTCGACTGCATCGTGCAGGCACTGGTCGCGAATGGCATGAACGAGATCCGTAGTGCCAATCTCTATATCAATGCTTTTCAAAATGATCGCGAGCTTGAATTCGCCGATCAGGAAACCGGCGCGCCCTTCAAGCTTCTGAAATTCGAAGGCAGAGACCAACGGCAATTCAAAGCACTTTCGCCGCGTTTACAGCCCATCTCGGATGAAGGCGACGCTCAATGAGGCGCGCTTTGGGATTGGGCCTGTTGGCTTTCGTTGCGGCGTGCGGCCCTACAGACAGCGACTATGAGGCCGCTATCGAACGGCGTTGGCCTGTCGAGCAAGATGCGCAGTTGGATCGGGCCGCATTCCTGCAACGTCATGCAGAGAGTTTCGAAAAGAGCGCCGAGCGATCAGCAAACATTGCTCGTCGCTTGGGGACGGATAATGAGTTGGCTGATGGTGCGCGCGAAACAGCCCAGAATGCACGCTTCGAGCAGGAGGAGGCAGAATATGTCGCGCGTTCAAAGTTCATTTCAGCGCGCGACATAAGTTGCGCACCAGCGTCGCCATTACCTGGAGAGAATTGCGAAGTGACAGTCAGAATCGAGGGCAGCGACGGAGAACGCCACGACATGCCAGGGGCCTGGCGCTTCGACGAGCTCGATGGTCGCATTGAGGTAGTCGGAGCGATGAAAAAGTAGCCTATGTGAAGCGATCTATCGAACTCTCGCAAAAAAACGAAGGGCTCGGCGCTGACCTAGGTTGCCATCGACCTGAAAATAATCATTCTGATGAACAATTAGCAGCTTGCGATGCGACCACTCTTCTCAAGCGCCGCAAGCGTATCATCTCGTGGCCAAAACCATGGATCATGACGAGCGAGGATCTGTAAATCATCAAGCACACCGCGAACCGTAGGTAGCGTTGCTGAGTACATTCCAAGCCGCGCTCTTGTCTCCCAAATCGAGATATAGCGAGCTGCAAATTGCTGGACCTCGCTGAGCTTGCAAAGGTATCTTCGACCTCTTTTATCGATGTTTAGAAGGTTGTTGTTTACCGACATTTCCTTAGCTGGTTTGCCGATGTTCAGAAACTCTGCCCATTCCGGCCCGCTCAGTTCCGATCTTCGTCTGAAATTTGGAAATTCGGAAAAAGAAAACTGCATTTTGCATATTGCCGGTGTGTCTTCGATCCGCACACGAAATTGATCGAACGCTAAGCTTGGCTCGACGCCTGGATAGACTTTCAGTTTGCCTTCAAGAATGGATGCGAGAAGAGGTGCCCACGGTTTGTCTCGTGCTCCAATGGCGGACATCACGCTTTTTATGGTGAGCAAGTCTCGACGAGGCCGTGCCTTACCCGCTAGCGCATAAATCTTCGCCAAAAGCCCGCGCAGCTCTGTCTTTCTAATAAATGGCCCCGCTGGCATCAGCGCCTTGGGCGTATCGCTCAAATCGTCGAGTAATCCGCAAGCTACCATTTGTTCGACAGCCAAGCTTGAGAGGCCAAGGGTACGCTTCGAGTGACTGATGGGCATGGTGTCAGCCATACGGTGTTCAATCGCTTCGAGGCTGTCTCCTCTGAAAAGCGTACCTCGCACTCCAGGCACTATGTCGGGCAGAAGGCGCAGGTGTCTCGCGTCTGTAAAAAGCTTCATTTTGATACCGAGATATTCGGCAGCCTCCTTATGGGTCAAAAACCCATGCTTGCGGCGATAAGCCTTATATTCGGCATTAAACTTGCTCTTGTTCACCCCGGTTCTTCGGTTGAGATCGTAACCAGTGTAATCAATCTGAGGTAGTTCAGCCAGCAACAAAGCACGAAACTCATTTGGTAGGTCCACACCGGCTGAATATGTTCGCAAATTAACTGCAAAAATGCAGCGTTCGATGATGCTCAAGACATCATTATCTGGAGATAAGAACTCGCGGATTTTATCTGGCCAAGACAGAAGGATGCGAAAGCCCGATAGGAATTTATCAATAGGAAGATGACCTGGCTGAAAGCCTTGTTCCCAGAAACCATCGCAGAGAATTCTGCGGCTTGGCAGCCCTGCCTGCATAAGGCGGCTGAGATGCGCGCCAGCTGAATAAATCTCTAAGCCTTCCATGTTCCGGAGGCTCGCCGGAAATTTGGCTCGTGCAGCATTGCAGACGGCGAGATCGCGAGAAAGCAGAGCTCCTACAATTTTTGCTATATCATGATGCTTCTCATCGACTACGTCGGTTCGATATTCTCGAAGATCTGCTGCACATCTGTGACAAAAAGGTATGGGTTGGGAGGTTCGCAGGGTTAAACGTGCGCGACAATCTGGGCAATGATCGATCAGCAGCTCAAGAGATTTAGGGCAGAACACGAGCTCTTTGAGCCCCCAAGACACTCGGTCGTAAGGCGCTTTTGCTAAGGACCTTGGAGAAACTTTGCGAAGACCGCCGCTAACACTGAACTTTCGATCGTCATTCATCAATAGGATGAGTCGGCTTTCCTCAATCCCGAGAAACTTCGCTAAATCCACCTTCTCTCTTGAAGACAGCCTTTCAGGCATATTCAGTGCGTCGGTGCTTAAAGCGAGATAGGATTTGAATTGGCCGTAACCGCCAATCAGATTTTCAGCGAGGCTGCGCCTAAGAAAGCCGCGGAAGCTCTCCTCTGGATATGGCGTAACTTGTAAGATCAGCGGTTTTATACCGGACGATAGCTCAGTCATAACTCACCCATTCCGGGGGCAGACTGCTCATGACCAAATACTGTCGGTGTGAAGGGATTTACATCGCAACGAACGTGAGGAATTGCCCACCTATCAACTGCCAGGGCGAGATCGCTCAGAGTAAGATGATCGCGGTTGTCGCAGCACGCTACATGAAGCGCGTGGTACAAAAGAATGTTGACGACCCCGAGAACGCCATTTGAAACGTAATGCAGTCCAACGCGGATGTGAGAATTCATCAGACCGGTCGGTTTCGACACGCACCCGACCTCTACCATGCGCTGATCGAGGCGTCCGCAATAGCCGCGAAACAGCTTTTGGTCCTCCTCAATTGTCGGATCTAAAGGCTTGAGTTCGACAGGCGGTAGCGATCGATTGATGAGTTGAGGATTTTTCTCGAAAATCGGCAGAGCTTCATCAGTACCAATGAAAGCCACTGGGGCATAACCTTCGTCGAGCACTCTCTTGAGCGCTTCCGAGACATCCCATGCCATAGCGGTGCTACCGCGCTTCAGCAGTTGTTGAGCTTCATCAAGGACAATTAGCTCAATCGGTAGTTTGTTCAGATATTTTATAGCGCGCCTTTTTACGTGATCCTCGGTTCCGTTCGGCGAAAAATCGTCGCCTATAGCAGTCAAAATATCGATCCAAAGCCGTTTGGGGGTGGCGTTTTGTTGCAGCTCGACGTGCAACACCGTGTGATCGTCATCATCCATGTTCCGAGCTGCTTTATAGCTCTCAACTGAGCGGGTCTTTCCGGAGAATGAGGGGCCCAAAATGCGGACGCCCTTGTGCCGTTCTTTTCGATCAGTTGTGGCTCGCTTCATGTGGCGCATGTAATCAAAGAGCCCATGGACCGCCTCGATCCTAGGATGCTGAATATGGATCTTCTTGAGTTTAATCTGCTTCTCGACAAGGACAGGTATCATGCGTGGATGAAGGTTCATGGCTAATCTCACCAATCAAGGTTGCGAAGGAAGTCTTCGTCAGATTCTGGTTCTGGAACACGACTTGACAAAACAGCTTGTGGCGGCGGTCTTCGCTCGGCGGGCTCATGTTTCTTCGACCGTTTTTTAGCCATGCGCGTGAATGCGCTCTCGGCAGCCATGCCTTTGTCCGAGCGATTGGCAATCGCTGGCGTGTTGGGAATACGATAGGGATTGCTTTGTGCCGGCACGCCCACGGCCAACGTATCTCCAGGCAAAGCATTGTCAGGCAGCTTCGCTTTTAATCGCATTGCGGCTTTACGAGCTTTGATGCGCATTTTTGGAGCGAGGGCCTCTACCCTGGTGCGCAGGCATTGCAGCGCTGCCATGCACTTTTCCTCGCTATGGAAATCCTCGTTTTCCTTTTTCAAAACCTCCAAAACCAATTTGTGCTGGTACAGGGACAGCCCTTCTGCGTATTCAGAATTGACTGCTCGCATGGTGTGATAGGTCGCGGTGGTCTGATCAAAAACCTCGATTGATCCCAAATTCATCGCGTTATATTTAAGTTTTATAGGCACTCTCGACGATTTCTTCTTTCGGCTCCTTACCGGGACGTGTTTAAAGTTGTTGTCGAGTATCTGTGTGATGCCCCCTTCATCGCGGTAGCGCAAATGCTTGAACTTCACACCATTTCGGTCGAGGCGTCCTTTATCTACAGTGCCGAGCGTGGCTGTTAAAAGGCTGTCATCATTCAAGACATTAACGCCATTCACTGCAGCCTTTTGCCAAAGCAAAGCTGGTGCCATTTCTGTCTCAGAATGCCTCTTATGGTGATAGAGGTTTACCGCTTCGTCGAGCAGTGCTTCTGCCTCTTCCAATGACAGGACTGCGTCTTTCGTTGGGTCGATATCGAACAACCTGCGGGTCTCAATATCAATGTCGACAGCGCCCGGAAGTTTGTGGATCAGAAGAGAATTGAGCGTACCAAAAATGCGTTCGCCAATTGATTTGTATTCAGGCGCTCCGATCGGCGCGAAGGTCAAGTCTATTCCTAAATCTGCAAGGCCATCTTTTACTGATCGTCCAATATTTTCCCACGCATTATCAACGACGAGCTCGCTCGCTTTACCGTAAATTCCTGCGCCGTAGGGAGCGTCCGAGAATAAGGTAGCGAGCCACGGCTTGGGTCGGTTAGCCATTTTAAGCGCTTCGCCGACTGACCAGATTTGAGGAGGCTCAAAAGATAGCTTCCAAGCCAGCAAGCACCTTGAATACACATCGATGATTGTGACCAACACCGGCCGTCCCATGGGTAGCCGCCGCTCGATGTCGAAAACGAGGATGTCATCGAAAACTGTGTGATCGAGGATGGTGGTTTGAAGGATAGTCGACGCGGACAACCCGGCTTTGACAGGGCCCCATTTCGCGTGCGCAGCCCGCTTCCCCCATTTCGCGATCCAGGCTTCTTTGCATTCAGCCGCGCGCACATAGCGTCTGTATGTCTCGTACGCTGGACTTTTTAAGATTGGACCTCCGCCTGAGCTCCTGATCGCGTTGCAGGTGCGCAGCATCCGGTTTAGGCGGGCATAGCCATCAGTAATAGAACGACTTTTGTGCGACCAATACCAGATCACGCACGTTAGCACGGCTCGGTTGACGAGCGGAGCGAACTTGTACGTTTTGCTGGCCCGCCCCGCTTGAGAGACCATATCGCTCATCCTGCGGTCGCCGATGGTGCCTCTGTGCTCTATCCATCGCCGAAGCGATGAAGCGCTCGGACGCCAATCCTCGACCTCATCAATGTGCCTCAATGCAGTCTTTTCAATGAAGGCATTGAGCGATTGGTTGCCCAGCGGAACAGGTGATTTGTCATAGCTTCGCACAAACAAGGCCCGGACTCGGGCATCAGGATCCAATTCCACCGCATCGTCCGCTGGGGTGAACTTGCGGGAGTTTGCGATCGCAGAACCTGCTCTATTGTGGATGACAAGCTCGCCTGTTGCTAAAACTGCTTCGACATCTCCCCACCGAGGAAGCCGGGAGCCCTCTCCTTCTTCAATCAGCCAGGGAACACCGGTTGGCAAGCGTGCGAACACAAGGCTTTGATCGCCGAGCTCTCGCTCAAAGACCATCTCCATTCCGCGGACATTGAGCATCGTTCCTGACTTAAGGGCAATCCGAGTCATGAGAACTGCTCCCACAGTTTGAAGCTCAGTGTAGAGTTGTTGGTCCTTTCATCGGCCTTTGATGCCCACAGCGCTTCGCGGCGCGCGAGATCGAACTCTATGACCAGTTGCCGTGCGAGATGCATCGCGCAGATTTTGGCATATCCACCTGGGTAGCCTCCTAGTTTGGTGGCAAGAGCTTCCACCCTAGCCCTGCCCTGACCGTCGCTAAGAAGGTCTTGCACCGCCAAGGTCTCCGCGGAGGTAAATGCAACACTGCGGTATGTGAGCAGACGCGAATGAAACTTGTTGAGGTGTGAATCGCGGGTGTAATCGCGCGCATTCAATCTGCGAAATTGCCAACCCATTTTGGCATAAGCTTTGGAGACAGCTTCACGAATTCGTTCACCCAGCACATCGAATGTCACGACGTGGACAGAGCCATCCGCACGGTCGTAGGCGGCCGTGGGAATGTAGGAGATCTTGATACCATCGTCGGCGAGTTGAAGCCGATGGGGGTACGTTCGATAGTCCATAACATCCGGATGACATTCCAAGGCTTGGACCAAAGCTTTTTCGTGATGTCGCACCCAGGGCATGGATACGCCTGCTTTTTGTGACGCAAAGCTGCCGGTAGGCATGGCGCGGCTCCCCACAAGCGAATTGCCTAACGGATGGCCATTTGGATGAACAAAAATTCTTGCGAACGCTCGCAAGGCATCGCTGCCGTATGAGGCATCAGCGATAGGAATAATTCTTATTGGCGCCGTAGACCCAGCGTTCATGTTTCTCTCCGTCATTGAAAAAAGCCGCGCGCAAGCGCCGCGCAAAGCACTGCGCGCTTGACAATTTCTGACCTTTTTGAGAAAAACGAAATGCAAGAGACGTTTGTCTCGAAAAGGTTCAGCCCAGCTTGGGCTGGGCCTTTTCTTTTTCGGTTGGGATGTTTGACTACATCATGGCTGCCTCCGTTGACCGATCAGGCCATAATTGTTGATGTGTCATGCCCACAGCCTCAGCCAGGACATGCTCGATACGAGCTGATTTCGACTGACCTTTCGAAACCAAGGATATCATAGAAACGGACACCTCGTTCTGGAGTGCCAGCTGCGTGAAGCTGATGCCCCGCGCTCTGAGGACTGCTTTGATCATGGCGTGGCGTTCGCTATCGCTAAGGCTAGCCATGGCACCATCTTTCGAGTTAGAATAACTAATAAATCGACTCGAAAGTACTAATATGTCAACAGCCATACAATTGCAAACGGAGGCTGGGTTTTCCGCCCATCGCCTCCGCGAAATGCGCCAGCACTTAGGCTTGACCCAATCGAAAATAGCCGAGCAATTGGGTGTCACGAGAGGCTCATATATCGGATGGGAGCAAGGATCATCGATGCCTCCTGCGAGCCTTCTTGGCGCTGTCGCTGCGCGGTTCGGCGCAAGAGCTGTTCTTTTCCTACTTGGTTTAGCTAGTCTGCTCGAGGGCGATCTGGGGAATGTCCAAAGCGAGGCAGGGGCCGCGCTCGCAGTCGAAGTAGAGAAATGTTTCGAGCGGACAGGGCTCCAGTTTAACGCTGGAGATGTCTTTGAGATGACGGTGCAGCTGCTCAAACTGCCAGAGGGCGATCGAGTTCAGCGACTTGCAGGTGTCGAAGATGGCCTTAATCGAGCACAAAAGGCAAAATCGAAATGAGCATTATTCCCTTCAAAAAGCGGAAAAAGAAAGACTCCATCGATCAACTTACCGATAGACTGGCGGAAGAACGCAGTTTTGAGAAGAATGTCTGGATGTGGTCCCCTTTGGCATTCCTCATTACCGGAATAGCATTACTGTTCATCGCAGTCGTCGCCAGTGACGCGCTAGGCGCAGCCGCATGCCTCGGATGCGGGCTTCTCTGCATCGCTTGCTATTTCTGGCCTTCAGTTGCGAGTGTAAGGCCAGACCGTCATTGGTGAGGCCCTAAAACAGGTGCCTCAAAATGCGGAATTGGAGCTATCCAAGAATGGCGCGGTTGGAGGGTGGAGTCATGCTGGCTCTCAACGAGAGGCTGGTACGAGAGCATGAGGTTTTCGAGGTCTACCTAGAGCTCGCCCTTGGGCTTTGCATAACGCCCGCAAAACAACCTGAGATAAAGAACCGCTATTCAGTACTGTTACAGAGCTGCGCTCAAACTAAGACATAGCGAGCAAATTTGAGGCCTTTGGAATGCCAAGGGGCGAACATATTCGCACACCAGCGGTGGTAGGGTATAGTTCGAAACTCACTAACGGCGGGCCAGCTGGGCCGGCGATCCATAGATCAACAGTAGACCCCATGTCGCATACGCTCGATGTGGGTTCTAACTAGCTGAAGACCGGGCCGCGTCTGCAGCAGATCGATCGGTTTATGCTTGTTCAACGCGACTGACGATGCATCGAGAAAGTTGATCACGGCCTTTTCTGATCCGAGAACTTCGAGCGCCTCTTCGAAGACCAAAGCGAATTGATAAATACGGCCGCTGACATATGGGTTCAGCCAACTTTTCGAGTCTTCCGATTCCGCCCCTTTCGTAGGCGCGGAGACGCTCTCAGAAGGAACGACCCGTTCGAAAAATACAGCGATCCAGCCATCGATCCTACTCAATTGAAGGACGAAACCCTTTTCTATGGCCTTGTGTACATCAAGCTCTGTTGCTGGCCGCTCGCCAGGAGGCATAACAGCGCTGAGCCGACTGCAAACGCGGTCAAGTAAATCGCTACGCCACAGGTTTGGTGTGTTCGACATTACCAATGAATAGCGACTATTCAGACTGATCGGCAATCCCGCTTTCTTCCGCAAACCGGCGACCAACTATTGGGGCAGCAAGCCGACCGGACGCTTTCTGCCTCTTTCCACCCGGCATTAGCCGGACCGCCAGTGATACAAGATATTCGATCCTCCCAAGTAAATTCGGCAAAGAGGTAAGCAAATCACAGATCGATAGGTCCGAGGCACATCGTCAAAAACTACGCTAGTGCATCATTTCAGACCGAGTGTTTCCGCTCGCGCAAGTGCGCGGCGAACGCCCTCGGCGGTCCATGTCAGTCCTCCTCTTGGTGTAGGCTCACGTAGATCTTCAGAAAGCCATCGAGCCAGAGCTCGAAGAGAAGTTTCGGGAAATGTCTCAAGTCGATCGGCCAGTAGTCGCGGAACACGATCATCAGACGGCAACCGGGGAGCTCGCTCGAGAATACGTGGATCTGAGTAGCCAGCCTCGACCAGTGCCCGACAAGCTTTTACGAGTGTGCGCTCTGAGAACGACCGCACCGGCGGCTGAATGGACCGAATTTGGCGCAAGACCACGTTCCAGGGGAAATGCGGTCGCAATCGCTCAACGGTAGGAAGCCAGCGTCGGCGCCCATCGATCAACTGATGTAGGTACCGTTCCTTCTGGCGGAGTTTGAGGTGGTTAATTGCATCGCGGTCTCGAGCAAGCATTCTAGGATTGCCTGGTTTGGCGCCTCTGTCACGGGCTGCATTGATGCCGGCTACTGTCCGCTCCCTAATCAGCGAGCGTTCGAATTCGGCAAAAGCGCCCAACATCTGCATCATGAGCATGCCCTGTGGACTGGATGTGTCGATCGGGTCGTAGATTGAACGGAAGTGAGCTCGTTTAGCTCTCAAACGTTCAACGATCTCGAGAAGATGCGCGAGCGACCGTGCCAAGCGGTCTATTCGCACAACGATCAGTGTGTCGCCCGGCTGCACTCGCTCTAGGGCCAAAGATAACTTGGGGCGATCACGCGATGCCCCACTTGCCTTATCTTCAAAGATCAACTCGCAGCCTTGACTTACGAGTAGATCACGCTGCCCACTCGTGTCTTGCTCTTCGGTCGAAACCCGCGCGTAACCAATTGAAACCATCGTGTCTCAAATCATCTAATGGGACGAAACGGTCGTTTGATACCGTTAGATAGAAATTCGGTCTAGGGGTCGCGTGCAAATTGATCCTGGCGCGGCAGGCTTCTCAGGGGGTTGGATTTTCGCTGAGACACCGGCAGAAACCCCTGCAAACGCGGAAGTTGCACTCTTACTGTGCATTGGTGTCAGTCTTGGTGTGCAAGAATATGGTGCTGGATGCCCCGTGAGGATTCGAACCTCAATTGACGGAGTCAGAGTCCGTAGTCTTACCATTAGACGACGGGGCAATAGCGGCGCGCCTCTAGCGTGTGCCTATGTAAGGGTCAAGCAAAGCGCGCTTTGGGTAGCGCTGGAGGGCGCAGGAGGGCTTTGGGAGGGTGGCTTAACTCCGTTTGTCCCCGCCCGGTTTTGCCTTTTTCCAGGCCCCCGCTTTCTTGTCGCCTCCAAACTTCTTGCCCGACACACCTTTACCAGGCCCGCCTTTACCCGGCCCGCCTTTATTGGACCCGCCCTTATTCGGACCGCTCCTGTCTTGACGGTCGAATTTGTGCTTGCCGCCAAACGGTTTGCCCTTTGCGGGTCCATCTTCTGATCTGAAGTCGGACGAGGGCCCTTTGCGTGGCTTGCCGCCCTTACCCTTGGGAGCCCACTCTTTTGCGCCCTCACCTTTCCCGCCATGCTTTGAGCGGAAGGGTTTGGCATGGACATTGGGGCCGCCAGACTTGCGATTGTTCCGCGCCTCCATGCGGGGGCCTTCGGCAGATTCTTCGATCGCGATGTCGTCCTGCTTGTCGCCGGTGTTTTCCGTCTGCTGCAATGTCCTGGCAAAGTCGCCAGCGACATTGCGCGGGATCTGGAACCACGTTTCATTGGGCCCAACGCGGATCGCACCGATTTCATTGCGAGTGATGCCCCCGCGCCGACAGATCAAAGGCAGTATCCAGCGAGGCTCGGCGTTCTGACGGCGGCCGATGCCCATTTTGTACCAGACGATATCTTCAAAGCCATCGCGGCGGCGATCCGCCTTGGCTTTCTCGTGAGCTTTGGGCGTGTTTGGCATCAATTCTTCGGGCTCGGGCATTTTGGCACGGTGCGCTTTCACCAATGCAGCCGCGATATCCTCTGGTGACAAGCGCTCCAGAAGTTCAGCTGCAATTGCCCGGTCGTCATCCTCATATTCTGACGGCGCGGTGAGCGTTTCCATAAGCCGCGAATGATCCTTCTTCCGGATCATTTCGGGCGTTGGTGCGCCAAGCCACTCCGCTTCGATTTTCGCACCGCGAAGCATGCTTTCAAGGCGGCGGCGGCGACTAAACGGTATCAGGATCGCAGCGGTGCCTTTTTTACCAGCCCGGCCTGTGCGGCCAGAGCGGTGCTGAAGGGTTTCCGCATCGCGCGGAGCCTCCGCATGGATCACAAGGCTCAGCGAGGGAAGGTCGATCCCGCGTGCAGCAACATCGGTCGCAACGCAAACTTGCGCGCGCCGGTCACGCATCGCTTGAAGCGCCTGGTTGCGTTCTGACTGAGAGTGTTCACCAGACAGGGCAACAACGCCAAAGCCCCGGTTTTGCAGCGTCGCGTGAAGCCGACGAACGCTATCGCGGGTCGCGCAAAAACAAATCGCTGTTTCCGGATCGTGGTAGCGCAGCAGATTGACTACTGCTTTCTCGATTTCAGATGGGCCTACGGTGATCGCCTGATAGCTGATATCGCCATGGCCGCGGTCTTGGCCCGCGAGGGAAAGTCTTAGCGCATCGCTTTGATAACGCTCTGCCAGACGCACAATTGCGCGCGGCAAGGTGGCAGAGAACAGGAGTGTTCGCCGTGTGTCAGGCGCTGCATCAAGGATTTCTTCCAGATCATCACGAAAGCCCATGTCGAGCATTTCGTCCGCTTCATCGAGCACCACGCCCACCAATCCTGACAGGTCGAGGGAGCCGCGATTGAGGTGATCCTTCAAACGCCCCGGCGTGCCAACCACGATGGCCGGGCCAGAGCGCAAATTGCGACGCTCCTTGCTCGCGTCCATGCCGCCAACACAGGTCGCAATGCGAAGGCCGACCTGTGCGTAAAGCCAGCTGAGCTCGCGACTGACCTGCAAAGCAAGTTCACGTGTTGGTGCAATCACGAGGGCCAATGGCCGCTCGGTGAGAGGAGTGCCGCGAATTTCGCCAAGCAGTTCGCCAGACAAAGCGAGACCGAAAGCAACCGTTTTGCCTGATCCTGTTTGGGCAGAGACAAGCAGGTCGCGCCCTGCCGCTTCCGGGGCGGTAACCGCCGATTGGACGGAGGTGAGTTCGGTATAGCCGCGCTGGGTCAAAGCCTCGCCCAGCATTGGCGGTAGTGTTTCAAAAGACATAGTATTTCGCTTGGGGTTAGCGCGCGGGAAATCCGGCGCGCGAGAGTTGATGTGGGGATGAGAAAGGCGCGATCTCGGCACTCAACTCAAACGGGCAATAGCCAACGCTTTTGCCACCCGTGCGAGCCCCATAGCGATAATGCACCGCTTTGGCTTCCTTTATTTTGCAGGTGCGAAGGCAGAGCGTCACTTGCTCTTGCCTGCCTCATCGTTTAGCTTCGTCCCCAAGTGCCGATGCATGTTGCGCATTCGGTGAAATGAAAGAACGATTTATGGCGGATACGCTTCCGCCGGACGACAATAAAAGAGCTGGCAAAAGACGGAGCGGCAGGTCCGGCAAAGTAGCCGATTTTCGGTATAAACGCTCTAGCCAGCAAAATAATCCGGCCCCCAAACGCGGTGGGCAAAAACGCGCCAATCAAGCGCGGGACGGCGCCGCCAAAGGCGGGCAAAATTCCAAATATGCGAAGGCCGACAATGATGTTGGCAAGAAGCCTAATCCCGCCCGGCAAGGTCGCAAGCCGGCCAATCGGCGCTCTTCCGCAAATCCCCCGCGCGCCAATGCGAAGGGCAGGTCTGACCCGGCAGTGCGGCATGGCAAGCCTTCGTCGATGGCAGGTGGCTACAGGTCAGGCGAAGCATATGCGGCGCTGGACCTTGGAACGAACAATTGCCGTTTGCTGATCGCACGGCCTTCGGGACGTGACTTTACCGTAATCGATGCCTTCAGCCGCGTGGTGAAACTTGGCGAGGACCTCACCACGACAGGGCGACTGTCCGATGACGCGATGGAGCGCACCATGGGCGCGCTTGCCGTGTGCGCCGATAAATTGCGCCGCCGCAATGTGCGGCTTGCCCGATCGGTCGCAACCGAGGCCTGCCGCAGGGCTTCCAATGGCGAAGCTTTCATTGAACGGGTGCGCCGCGAAACCGGCATCGCGCTCGATATTATCAGCGCCGAAGAAGAAGCGCGCCTTGCTGTTCTTGGTTGTCATATCCTTCTGGAAGCGGGCGAAGGCCCTGCGGTGATCTTCGATATTGGCGGGGGCTCAACCGAGCTCGTGCTGCTCGAGCCGGGCGAAAAAATCCCTCACATAATCGATTGGCAAAGCGTCCCTTGGGGCGTCGTATCGCTAACCGATACGGTGGGCGTGATCGAAGACAGCACCCTTTCGCCAAGGGAAGCGCGCCTTGCCCGCTATAGCGAGATGCGCCGCGTGGTCTCTGAAAGCTTTGCACCGTTTGCCGGGCGGATCGCCAAGGCCGCAGAGCAAGAGGACATCCGCCTTCTGGGAACCAGCGGAACCGTGACAACCCTTGCCAGCCTCCATCTGGAGTTGCCGCATTACGACCGCAAGGCGGTGGACGGTTTGATCGTCCCCTCCATTTCGATGCGAGAAATAAGCGAGCGGCTTTCCGGCATGTCCCCTGACGAGCGCAGCCAATTGCCCTGCATCGGCAATGACCGTGCGGATTTGGTGGTGGCAGGCTGTGCCATTCTGGAATCGATCCTTGATCTGTGGCCTGCTGAACGGCTTGGCGTTGCCGATCGCGGCATCCGCGAGGGCATTTTGCGCAGCATGATGGCAGCAGAGCTTGATGGCGGGCCCTCGCGCCAGCCATCGCACGGTACAGGGTCAAACCAAGACGAAAACAGGGCAGCGGGCTAAGACTATGACACGATCAGGCCGCAACCCCGAAAGACGGGTCAAAACCGCCAAAAAGCGCACCGAAAGCTCAACCCGCTGGCTGCAGCGGCAGCTTAACGACCCATATGTAAAAAAGGCCAAGGCAGACGGTTATCGCAGCCGCGCGGCTTACAAGCTGATTGAGCTGGACGAGAAATTTGGCCTGATACGCGGATCAAAACGCGTGGTCGATCTTGGCATTGCTCCGGGCGGGTGGAGCCAGGTGGTCCGCGCAAAGGCTCCCAAGGCGGAGATTGTCGGCATCGACCTCTTGCCGACCGAACCAATCGAAGGCGTCACCATCTTCGAGATGGATTTCATGGACGATGCAGCGCCAGCGAAGTTGGAAGATGCGCTTGGCGGGCCGCCCGATCTGGTAATGTCGGATATGGCCGCAAACACGGTCGGCCATAAGCAAACCGATCACCTACGCACGATGGGCCTGGTCGAA
Source organism: Erythrobacter sp. S227 (assembly GCF_057364925.1). Lineage (NCBI taxonomy): Bacteria > Pseudomonadati > Pseudomonadota > Alphaproteobacteria > Sphingomonadales > Erythrobacteraceae > Erythrobacter > Erythrobacter sp. S227. The sequence goes on along the minus strand of NZ_CP200280.1, from coordinate 2,912,536 downwards.
GCGGGCGCTTGGTTTGCGGTGGAGACGCTCGAAAAAGGCGGGGCCTTTATTGCTAAAGTGCTTGCCGGGGGGACCGATGCCGATCTGCTCAATTTGCTAAAATCGCACTTCAAGACGGTAAAGCATGCAAAACCACCCGCGAGCCGCAAGGACTCATCGGAATGGTATGTTGTTGCTCAAGGGTTCAAAGGGCGCGATTGACACGCGCCCTGGCGTACAAGCTTAGCTGGCCGCTGCTTCTGCGGTTTCTTCCGAAGTCACGTCGGCAGCCTCTTTTCCTGCCTCACCCTCGGCAGTCTCGTCAGCCACAGGCACTACTTCTTCTTCGACAACCGCCACGAACTCGGGAACAGGTAGGTTCGAACCGTAGGTGTTGAGGTACAGCGCAATCGCTGCGCGGTCCTCAATCTTCGAGATACCGGCAAAGCCCATGCTCGTGCCGTCGATATATCCGCGCGGGTTCGCAAGCCACTCGTTCATCTCTTCCCAACCCCAGGTGCCGCCTGCACCGGTGAGAGCAGATGAATAGCCAAACCCTGCATTGTTGCCAAAGCCTGCGCCCATTACGCCATAGAGGTTTGGCCCAACGCCATTCGCGCCGCCCTGCTCAATCGAGTGGCAGGCTGCACATTTGGCAAACGCCTTTTCGCCATCGGCAGGCGTTACTGTTGCGAGCGCCTCGGCAAAGCTGATTTCAACCGGCCCACCACCATCTTCCTCAGCGCCTTCGATCACATAACCAAGCGTCTCGGGACGCTCTGGCTTGTCAGCGTGGAAATACTTCCCGCTCAAAATCGAAAGGCCAAGGCCAAGGCCTGCTGCGAAAAGCACCCAGCCCGCAGCCGTGTTGAAAAGATCGCCTGATCCAGCGTCGCTATCTGACATATTTGAGTTGTCCTGTGTCATCCCGGCGCCCCCATAAAGTGGCCTTTGTCACTGTGCAAGATGAAACGCATCATCATATGGTGCATGAATTACAATACCTCATGGCACAAGTCGGTCCATAAATTGGTAGCCTGGTCCCTAAGGCTTGCCACTGATAGGCGCGGGCGATAGCACTCGGCGCCGATATGATGGATTTCCCAGAACTTGCGCTGCCAATTGTGAGGCAGCTGCGCGATGCGGCCAGTGTCGATCCTGCCAATGCGATTGCATTTCAGGGCTCGCCAGGGGCCAATTCCCACCGCGCAGCATCAGAAGCGCGGCCCGACATGGCGCCGCTTCCCTGCTATGGTTTCGTCAATGCGCTCGAGGCGGTTAAGTCGGGGGAAGCTGGCCAGGCCATCATTCCGATCGAAAACTCTCATAACGGGCGCGTTGCAGATATTCATTTTCTGCTTCCGGAAAGCGGCCTGTCGATTGTGGGTGAGTATTTCTTGCCGATCCATCATGCACTGATGGCCCCTGCACCGCGCAAGGGTGAGCCTCCGCACAGTCTCGATTCGATCAAGGCGGCCTACAGTCACCCGCAGGCCTTGGGCCAATCGCGCCACTTCCTTCGCGAGCACAATATTGCACCGCTCAACTTCATCGATACAGCGGGCGCTGCCGCGCATGTCGCAGAGCTTGGCGATCCGGCCATTGCCGCGATTTCTCCAGCGATCTCCGCCGAGCTTTACGGACTTGAGATTGTGCAGGACCACGTCGAGGATGCGGTCGACAATATGACGCGCTTTGTCATTCTTGCGGACAAACCGACATTCCTTTCGGTCGATCCGGCCAAACCGGCGATGACGACCTTCATCTTCGAGGTGAAGAACATACCGGCTGCCCTTTACAAGGTGCTTGGAGGCTTTGCGACCAACGGGGTCAATATGACCAAGCTGGAAAGCTATCAGGTGGGCGCAAGCTTTTCGGCGACGATGTTTTACGCTGATATTATCGGTGTCCCGGGTGATCCGGCGGTTGATAGAGCGCTTGAAGAATGCGCGTTTCATTCCAAGGAATTGCGTATTTTGGGCACCTATGAACAGGCCCGCAAACGCGGCTGATTTATCACGTGAACGCGTTCTATTTTGAAAATGGTTTGAATTAGTATGCTTTCGCATGCGGAAGTGTGTTGCTTGCGCTGGCCTGCCATGCCACGACTGTCAGCGGGATGGCGATTACTTCTCCGACAAATACGCAACCACCAGAGGCGAGCGCGGCAGGCGGGCCTGCGCAAGAAAGCGTGCCTGCCCCCAATGGCTGGCGCGAAGTGCGCAATGATCCCGATATCCAGTTTGACGAATTCGCCATGGCCCCGCCAGAGGTTCGCGAGCCTGGATGGTTTGACGACATCTTTCGCGCCATCGGTGAATTCCTAAGCTTGGTCTTGGGACCGGTTGGCGAGTTTCTGGCTTTCAACTGGAATATTATCCAGTGGGTGCTTCTGGGACTGCTCGCGGTGTTTGTCCTCTATTGGATTGCACGCAGCGTCGGGCCTCTGGCGCGGTCGCGCGCCGAAGCCAAGGCAAAGGCAGCAGCGGGCAGCGATCCCGACTGGCGGCCGAGCGAGGAGGAGAGCATGGCGCTTCTCGAAGATGCCGACCGGCTTGCTGCAGACGGGCGCTTTGACGAAGCAACCCACTTGCTTCTCAAACGCAGCGTCAGCCAAATCGCCACCACACGGCCCGATTGGGTGGACCCGAGCAGCACCGCGAGAGAACTCGCCGCAATCCCGGCATTGTCAGCCCCCGCCCGCAGCGCATTCAAAACCATTTCCGAAAGGGTCGAGCGCAGCCTGTTTGCATTGCGCAAGCTTGATCGAAACGACTGGGAAGCAGCGCGCTCTGCCTATGCCGACTTCGCGCGCCAATCCATTGAGAGCAAGCAGGAGGCATCCGCATGAGCGGCGCAATCGCTTCTCCGACAAGCTCTAGCGGGCGTACAGCCAATCCCTTCGGCAAAGGCGCCGTTCTTGCAATTCTGCTTGTGGGCTTTGGCGCGTTTGTTGCGATGCTTTACTTTATCGGGGCAGGTGATACCGGCGGCGACCGGGGAACCGGACCTGCCCATGCCTCGTCCAATGCAATCCACGGCTTTTCAGGGCTTACCCAATTGCTCGAGGCAAACGGGTACGAAATCGAGAAATCGCGCGAACCGGGCGGGTTGGAAACATCAGACCTTTTGGTCCTGACACCGACGCTGAACACCGATCCGGAAGAATTCGAGAAAATTCTTGATGAGCGCCAGTATCAAGGCCCCACTTTGGTGATCTTGCCCAAATGGTATGTGACAAGACCGCGCGGAGAGATCGCCGAAGCAGACGAGGACCGCGTTCAGGATGACTGGGTGCAATTGATATCGGCCGAGCGGCCAAGATGGACCAGTGAATTGCTCGGTCCCTACACGCTGGAAGTCGCTACAGAGCCAGACACCTCTGGTAGTGCACCTCGCTGGGGCGGACTAAACCTCAAGGGAGAACTGCCCACGCCTCCTTTCTACGCCGAAAAAGACGATGATCACGAAGCTCTGGTTATCGACAACAGAGGTCGAAGCCTGGCCCTCAATGTCATTGGCCAGCCGGGCACATATTTCTATGACGAAGCGCATTTCCTGACCTTCGTCATAGAACCCGATCTGATGAACAATTACGGGCTTGCCGACCCCGCCAGAGCAGCCCTTGCGCTCGCGATTGTCGAACAGGCCGGGTATGAAGAGAAGCGCGTCACCTTCGATATGACACTGGTTGGTCTTGGCGGATCGACCAATCTTCTCACCCTTGCTTTCCGTCCGCCGTTTCTGGCCGCAACAATCTGCCTGATATTGGCGATGCTTATCGTGGGTTGGCGGGCATTCTTGCGGTTTGGGCCGGTGGCGGCGCGCGCGCACGAAGCGCGGTTTGGCAAGGCGCAATTGGTCACCAATGGCGCGGGCCTGATTGTGCGCGCAGGTCGCCTGCGTCTTCTCGCAGATCCTTATATCGCGCTGATCGAACGCAGGCTTGGCCGCGCCTTGGGTCTTGCGAAACCCGATGCTGCGGCAATCGATCTGGCTCTTAAACAACGCCTGCCACACGAAGAACCCTATTCGAACCGAGTGGCAAGATTGCACAATGCCACAAAACCAGCCGAGGTCGTGCGCGCCGCGCAAAGCCTCAGCGAACTTGCTTCCAAGACGACAGGAAAATCCAGACGATGACCACAAGCGAAACCCCTTCGGGCGCAGACCTCGCCAATGCGGCTCCTTCAAGCGCGGTGATGTCGCTTGATGATCTGCGTGCCCTTGCAGACAGCATTCGCGCCGAAATCGGCAAAGCAATCGTCGGTCAGCGAGACATGGTCGATCAATTGCTGGTTGCTCTGGTCAGCCAGGGCCACGTCCTCCTCGAAGGGCCTCCAGGCACGGCGAAGACTTTCCTGGCGCAGGCGTTTTCCACTGCATTGGGGCTCGAATTCGGGCGGATCCAGTTTACGCCTGATTTGCTTCCGGGCGATATTCTGGGTTCGAACCTGTTCAACTTTCAAACGAGCCAGTTCACTCTCACGCGCGGCCCCATCTTTTGCGAATTGCTTTTGGCTGACGAGATCAACCGGACGCCTCCCAAAACGCAGGCCGCCCTGCTTGAAGCGATGCAGGAACGGCGCGTGACACTGGACGGGGAAACCCACCAATTGCCGCCGCGTTTTATGGTGGTGGCAACGCAAAACCCGATCGAGAACCAGGGCGTCTATCCGCTTCCCGAGGCGCAATTGGACCGCTTCTTGTTCAAGCTTCTCGTGCCCTACCCCAGCGAAACCGACGAAGCGCGGATCGTCACCAACTTCGGATCACGCCAGGGGCCACAGCATCCAGCCGACCTGGGCGTGAGCGCGGTTACCAATGCGCAAACGCTTGCAGCTGCGAGCGCGGCACTGTCGCAGGTGACTCTCGCCGATGAAATTGCCGGATATGTTGTGCGCCTTGTGCGGGCGACCCGCGACCATGCGGATTTGTCCGTTGGGGCCTCGCCGCGCGCTGCCGTGATGCTGGCAGGGGCCGCCAAAGCGCGCGCTGCACTTGAGGGACGCGATTACGTGATCCCTGACGATGTGAAAGCGCTGGCTGTGCCCGTCCTGCGCCACCGTCTGACCCTTAGCCCGGCGGCCGAGATCGAGGGCCGCGATGTGGAGGCCCTGGTCGCAGAATTGATCGAGATGACTGAGGCGCCGCGGTAATTACCCTCGTGTCACGCCTCCCCACCCTACCCTTGGTGCCAACTCCGCGCGCGGCGTGGAGCATCGCTGGCCTTGCGCCTTTGGCGGTCGTTATCGGCGCGATTTCGCCTCAATTCTGGGTGATCGCTCCTATCGTGGCTGTCGCACTGATCGCTTTGATCGTGCTCGACGGCCTGATCGCAGGGTCATGCGAGGAATGGCAAGTCATCACGCCTGCCGACACAGAAGTGGGGCAAGAAACCGCTCTCGACGTCCACGCCCGTTTTGCCCGCGCAGGAGGGTTTGGCCATGAGGCGGCGCTCGAATTTGACCCGCGCCTTGGGCCAGAAGGCAGCGCGGACTTTGAATTGGTCCCGACCGGTGTCGCAAACCAATTCAGCGGCACTCAGTCGGTCCATCCTTCGCGCCGAGGGACCGCTCCGATTACCCGTGCCTGGCTACGCTGGAATGGTCCGCTTGGCCTTGGCGCGCGGCAGGATGTGAAGATTTTGGACGGGCAGGAGGTGCGCATCTGGCCTGACCTCACGCCAGTGCGTTCTAAAGAGCTACAGACATTCCTGCGTGATGCACAGAACGGCCTCATCGCCCGGCGTATTCGCGGCGAAGGTACCCAGTTTGAGGCTCTCACCGAATATGAGCCGGGCATGGACCGCAGGCGGATCGATTGGCGGGCAAGCGCGCGCCATGTATCGCTTTACGCGCGCGAAAACGAAAGCGAGCGCAACAACCAGATCGTCTTCGCTTTCGATTGCGGTCAGGCCATGTGCGAACCAGTCGAGGGCTTGCCCCGCATAGACCGGGCCGTCTCTGCGGCGCTCACCTGCGCCTATGTCGCACTCAAGAGCGGGGACAAGGCGGCCCTTTTCGGCTTCGCGCAGGCACCGCGTGTGATGACACCGTTCGTGTCGGATACGAGGGGATTTCACCGGCTGCAAAGCGCCGCCGCCGCGCTTGACTATGAAAGCGCCGAACCCAATTTCACCCTTGCCCTCGCGACACTGACATCAAAGCTGCAACGGCGTTCGCTGATCGTGCTGTTTTCCGATTTCACTGACCCGACTGCGGCTGAAATGATGGTGGAGAGCATGGGCAGGCTGGTCAAAAAGCACCTCCTTCTCTTCGTCACAATCGAAGATAGCGAGCTTGAGACCTTCATCGAGGAAGAGCCCGGCGATGTCGCGACCCTCGCGCGCAGTGTGACCGCTGACACTCTATTACAGCAACGCCGCGTGGTGCTTCAGCGACTTCGCCAAATGGGCGTCGATGTAATCGAGGCACCGTATGACAAAATCGGATATGACCTCATCGACCGGTATTACACGATCAAGAACAGCGAGGCGATCGGATGAAGGCCCCCGTTCTCTCCTCCTGGTTTGGCAAATCCACCGTCGCAGCGCCGCCCGATATCGAAAGCGCAGCGCTTCGTTCGGACCGTTTCCGGCTTGAGCGCGAAGAAGACTGGCTGAGGCTGGAAAATATCGTCAAGCGCATGGAAAAAGGCGGCCTGCGCGGCATTGATGACGACGATTTGCTCGCTCTGCCCACGCTTTATCGCACTGCTGCATCCAGCCTGTCGGTCGCGCGCGAAACATCGCTTGATGCGGCGACCTTGCGCTATCTGGAAAGCCTTGTGCAACGCTCGTGGTTCCAGGTTTATGGCCCGCGCAAAGGTTTCTTCGGGTGGTTTCGCGAATTTCTGTTTGGCGGATGGAGCCGGGCGGTGCGCGAGATCTGGCTGGATATCTGCATCGCTCTGTTCGTGATGGTGGCTGGCGCGGTTGTCGGATGGCTGCTCGTGGCACAGGATAGTGACTGGTATTACCGGCTCGTGCCCGGCCAATTCGCCGATACACGCGTTCCCGGCGCAAGCCGTGAGGTCTTGTTAGAAACGCTCGGCACGCAGCAGGATGCTGACGGATTGTCCGCCTTTGCGGCAAGCCTTTTCAGCAACAATGCCGGCGTTTCAATCCTGGCCTTTGCACTTGGATTTGCTTTCGGCATCCCTTCGCTCTTGCTGCTGGTGTACAACACCGCCTTGCTGGGGGCGATGATATGGGTGTTTGCCAGTCAGGGGCTCACCGTCGAATTTGCAGCGTGGCTTTCCGTCCACGGAACAACCGAATTGTTCGCAATCCTTTTGTCAGGCGCAGCGGGGCTTCATATCGGGCGCTCGATGGCCTTTCCCGGCACGTCCTCTGTCCTCGAGGCAGCGGCGACCAGCGGCAGGCGCGGTGCGGTTGTCATGGCGGGCGTTATCATCATGATGGTGATCGCAGGGCTTCTCGAAGCATTCCCACGCCAAATGGTCGGCAGCGTCGAAGGGCGTTATCTTATCGGTGGAAGCTTCCTTGTCTTTTGGCTGACGTACTTCTTCCTCTACAATCCGCGCCGAGCGTTGGAGGGCGAATAGCTATGGTCTCCCTCCCAAAATTCGGGCGCGCAAAGACAGATGCCGCGAAATCAGGGTCGCCGAAATCTGGGCTCCCGAAATCCGGTGCATTAAAGCGCCACAAGAAAGAGCGCGTTCTGGTCACGCCAGAAGGAATCGAGGTTCCGATCATGCTTGCCTCGCGCGGCAGCCGGTTGGGCGCGCTTATCCTCGATTTTCTGATTTTCATCATCGGGTCGTACCTCTTTATTCTCCTGCTCGGCTTTATGGCCGGAGGGGTTGCGGATGCGTTGGAGCCAGAGACAATCGAGAACGCACAAGGTGCGATGGAATTCCTCTATGTGCTCCTCACATTGTTCATATTTTTCGTCAGATACGGCTATTTCCTCGCCTTCGAATTGGGCCCACGCGGGGCTACATGGGGCAAGCGTATTGTCGGCATCCGGGTCGCTGCGCGTGACGGCGGGCGTTTGACGCCAGAGGCAGTGATTGCCCGCAATCTGCTGCGCGATATCGAGCTGTTTATGCCGCTCGTGTTCCTGCTTGTCGCGCCAACTGGCGAGACCGGGAACTTCGGAATTGCAGGCGCGATCTGGTTCGGCATCTTCATGCTGTTCCCCTTCTTCAACAAAGACAATTTGCGCGCCGGCGACGTGATCGCGGGAACATGGGTTGTCGAAGCGCCCCGCACCAAATTGGCCGAAACACTCTCCACCAGCGGCGCGGCTGCTGCGAGCGGTTCAAGCGAGGTTACCGGTGCCAAATATGACTTTGGCGAGGAAGAGCTTTCCGTATACGGCGAGCACGAGCTTCAAGTGCTTGAACGTGTGCTTCGCGAAGACAAGGATGAGGCGCTTAGTCCCGTCCACGCCGCCATCTGTCGCAAGATCGGTTGGGATCCGGGCGCAGGTGATGAAAGGGCTTTCCTCGAGGCCTTTTACGCGCAGCTTCGCGCCAAGCTTGAAGGCGATATGCGGTTTGGCAAACGCAAGGCCGACAAGCACTCATAAGGTACAAAACCATGACCATGGATAGACGCAGATTTGTCGCAGGCGGCCTTGTGCTGGCAGGACTGAGCGTAGGCGGATGCTCGATTGATTTGCCAAAGGTCGAAGCACCGGAAATGGGACCGGGCAACAAGTTTGCCGCTATGCTGCGCCAGATCGAAGGCGAGTTTGGCGGGACCTTGGGCGTACAATTTGTCGACGTGACGAGCGGTCAGTCGGTAGGTTTGAACAGCGATGTGCGCTTTGGCCATTGCTCATCGTTCAAGCTCTCACTCGCCGCGAAAATCCTGCAACGCGATGCCACAGGTGAAGACAGCGCAGACCGCCGGGTCATGTGGAGCGAGGACGACCTTATGTCCGTCTCGCCCTTCACCACACGAAAGCTTTCCGAGGGGGCAACCTTGCGCGAGCTTGCCGAGGCGACGCAGAAGTATTCGGACAATGCCGCGGCCAATATACTTTTGCGCGAGATCGGCGGGCCAGCTGCCCTCACTGCCTTTTGGCGTTCGCTTGGCGATGATGTGAGCAGGCTGGACCGGTATGAGCCTGCGCTCAACAATGTACCACCTACCGAAGTGCGCGACACCACAACGCCTGCCGCGATGGCGAGGACTGTGGCGAAACTGATCTATGGCGATACGCTTCCAGATGAGCACAGCGCGCTTCTGAAGCAATGGATGGTTGATACCCCCACCGGCCTTGACCGGGTGCGTAAAGGGCTGCCCGAGGGTTGGCTTGCAGGCGACAAGACGGGAACCGGCCTCGCCCCTGGCACAGGCGGGATTTACATCGACATCGGCTTTGTCGAACCGCCAGAGCGCGGCCCCCTGACCTATGCGGCCTATTACCGCCCGGCCGGCACAGACAACACATATGACAAGGCCCATGAAGAGCCCTTGGCCCGCGCGGGCGAAGTGTTGAGCGATTTTGCCAAGAGCTTTGACAAGCTCGCTGAAAAATAATTTTAACAGCGATAAAACTTTATCATTGTTCAAAGTTTGTGAATGGCGTAACCATGCGTCATGTCCAGCAAACGCGAACAATCCATTGCCGACCGAAAGGCACGCATTCTTGATGCAGCGCGCGCCATCATTGCGCGTAAGGGTTACGACGCGCTGACCACACGGGGCATTGCTCAGGCTGCGGGCGTGACCGCGCCAACACTCTACAACCTCGTCGGCGACAAAGCCGCGATCATCAGCGCAATGGCAACCGCTTCGATCGAGGAATTGTGGGACCGCCTGAACCTTGATCAGCGAGGGCACCCCCTCGCCATGGCGGACGCCATTCTTGACGAAGCTTTTGCGCAGATTCTGGCTGATCCAGACGCCAATTGCGCGACGTTCATAGCGCTTGAGCGGATGGGAATTGCCTTTTCCTACCATCCAACGCGCGAGGATGCAGGCGCGCACACCGCTCGCCGGTCGATTGAGATGGCGCAATATGTTTGCGAGGCGGCCCGGCACACCGGCCAATTGCGCGGGAGTTTGAATTCGCGCGAGCTCGCGATCCAGATGTTCGCTGTCTACCGCGCCCCGCTCGATGACTGGGTCCATCAGGCAATCACAGCCGAGGAGATGCTGCGGCGTCAACGGATCGGCTTTTACACTCTGCTCGCAGCGGATGCTTCGGATGAATTTCGGGAAGAGCTGCTGGGGCGGATCGCAAAACTGACCGGATCAAAACTGGCAAGGGAGGCTGCTTGAGATGGTTCTGGAGAAAGCCCTCAAGGCGGTGGTGTGGATGTTGCCGCTAATTTTTGCTTTCGCTTTTCTGGCACCTGTCATCGATCAAGGGATGCAAGCGCTTGGCCTCGCAGCTCCCTTTGGGCTCTCCACTTTGGCCCTCGGCCTGATTGTTGCAGGGTCCTGGGGCTCTTTGCACAAGTCAGCGGGCGCTGGATATGAACGCGCAGTCCGACATTCTGCCCGATGATCTTTCGCAGCTTTCCAATGGTGAATTGAAGCGCCTTGAGCTTAAGATCGCGCGCAGACACTCAGGCATGTTCCCTTGGGAAGCCGTGGTGTGGGCCTTTGGCAATCTCGCGGTGTGGCTGTCGCTGTGGCCGCTGGTGTTCATGGATATCCTGCCGCTTTGGATCGCCTTCCCGATTGCCACGGTGAATATGGCGCTGGTCTATCTGCCCACGCATGAGGCGCAGCACGATATTATCGGGCGTCCGGGCACGAAATGGCGCTGGCTCAACGAGCTGATCGGACATGGGACAAGCTGGATGCTAGTGTACCCGTTTGAGGTGCTGCGCATCACGCATCTCGACCACCACCGCCACACCAATAACCCTGAGCTCGACGTGGACATCACCGTTAAAGCGCCCGGCCCATGGTCTGCTGTCTGGCGCGCCATCCAGGAGCGTCAGCCGGGTGCCAAGCGCAGTGGGGATTATGCCGCATCAATCTTGCGGGCCGGACGGCCAGGTCTGCTGTTACTCACGCTCGGCTATATGCTTGGGTTTATCGGTATTTTGGGAACACTTGCATGGAATGGCTATGCGATGGAGGCGTTGTTCCTGTGGTGGCTGCCGTATCACATCGCAATCACCTACATCGTGTTCTTCCTGTCATGGGCTCCGCATCATCCCAGCAATGAGACGAGCCGCTATCGTAATTCGCGCGCGTGGAAATCGAAGGTGGGCAATTGGGGCTCGATGTGGATGCAGTTTCATATCGTCCACCATTTGCACCCCTATATCCCGCTCACCCGTACGCCAGCTGCGTTTTGGGAGATGAAGCCTATCTTAGAGGCGCGCGGGTGTGATTTGGGCGAGCTTTAGCGCACTAACGTCACCCCGGCGCAGGCCGGGGTCCAGCTAACCTTGGCCGGGCGTGGTGAGTGAAGAAGCTGGATCCCGGCCTTCGCCGGGATGACGACGAGGTTTAATGATCGGGCGTGTTGGAAGTCTCGGTAAGCTCTTCCCCACCAAAAATCGCCACTTCATTGAGCCCATCGCTATTCGCGCGGCCCCGGCACATGCCAGCAGTGTTGAAACTGTAGATCGTGTGGCCCTCGGGGGTGACAAGAATGATGCCGCCATCACCACCGAGTTCTTTGACTTCGGCCATAACAGCATCGGATGTTCTTTGTGCCTCCTCGATCAAGACTTTCTGATCGACGAGAGACCTCGGATTGGAAATGAAACCTCGTTCACTTTCTGGAAGTTCAAAGATTTCATTGAGCGAGGGCCCTATCCGCAACCGAGTACAAATCTCCTGCGCCACGCCGACCCGGATGAAATACTCACCCCAACCCGTCGCAGACACCGCGCAAGAGCGATTATCCGCATAGGTCCCCGCGCCAATCACAGGCGCATCACCAATCCGGCCCCAGCGCTTGCCCGTCATGCCGCCAGTCGACGTGCCAGCCGCTAGATTGCCGTCTTGGTCCAAGGCCACCGCGCCCACGGTCCCAAACTTCAAATCCACATCGAGCGCAGACAACTCCCGCGCCTTCATCCGCTCTAGGCTTTCACGCCGGCGCTCGGTTGCAAACCACTCTGGCGGGGTCACTTCAAAGCCTTGCTCGCCTGCAAACTGCTCAGCACCCTCGCCCATCAGGAACACATGCGGGCTGTCCGTGCGCACTTTGTCGGCCAGCAGGATCGGGTTCTTAACCGTCGTCACCCCTGTCACAGCACCAGCGCTGCGATCGCGGCCATCCATAATCGAGGCGTCGAGTTCATTCTCGCCCTCCCATGTGAAGACCGCCCCGCGCCCTGCGTTGAAGAGCGGGTTATCCTCCATCGGAATGATCGCCGCCTTGACCGCATCCATCGCGCTGCCGCCGTTTTTGAGCACCTCGCTCCCCGCATCGAGCGCCTCTTGCAAAGCCGCCTCGTAGGCGACCCGTTGCTCAGGCGTGATGTTCTCAGGCAGGATCGTCCCCGCCCCGCCATGGATCGCTAGCGACCATTTGGGCTTTTCGCCCTCATGGTCGTCAGCGGTAGCAACGGATGGAGCAAGCAGAGCAAGACCACAAGCGAACGTGGCGGCGACAATAGTAAGAAAAGCATTTTTCATGACTTGCATTGCTACCCAATCCCGGCCCATCACGCCAGACAGGAATTACCCCCTTAGAGGACACACAATGATGAGCGCATTTGGAGAAACCACCACCGCTGACGAGGTGCTTGAGGGCATCGACCTGTCGGGCAAGACCGTGCTTATCACTGGCGGCTCATCGGGCCTTGGTCAGGAGACCGCTCGCGCCATGGCTGCCAAGGGTGCTCACGTTGTGATCAGCGCGCGCAATCCGGCGCAAATGGAAGAGGCGACCGCAGCGATCCGTGCAGAAGTGCCTGACGCCAAGCTCGATACGCTCACTTGCGACCTTGCCTCTTTGGAAAGCATCGCTGCCGCCGGGGCAGAGGCCAATGAGCGTTTCGAGAAAATCGACATCCTCATCAACAATGCAGGGGTCATGGCTTGCCCAAAGATGCAGACCGCAGACGGGTTCGAGATGCAATTCGGGACCAATCATCTGGGCCATTTTGCAATTACCAAGCATGTGATGCCGCTCATCGAAGCAGGCACCGATAAAAGGATCGTCAACCTCTCCAGCCGCGGGCACCACATTTGTCCGGCAGACCTGGAGGATCCCAATTTCGAGGCGGGCGACTATGATCCCTGGGTGAGCTATGGCCAGTCCAAAACCGCCAACATCCTCTTCACCAAGGGGCTCGAAGACCGTTTTGCGGATAGAGGTATCCATGCCTACGCGGTCCATCCGGGCGGGATTAACACCAATCTGAGCCGCCACCTTTCGGAAGAAGCCGAGGAAGAGCTGGTCAAAAACGTCACAGAATCTGACCCCGGCTTCAGATTCAAGACAATTCCACAAGGCGCGGCAACGCAAAGCTGGGCTGCGACGACTCCCGAACTGGAGGGCAAAGGCGGCGTCTATTGCGAGGATTGTCATGTCGCCAAAGTGGACGATGCCTCAACCAATGGCGGCGTTCGCAGCTACGCGCTGGAAAAGGCCAATGCGGACCGCCTGTGGGCGCTATCGGAGCAGATGACAGGCGAGACTTTCGCCTAGAGTTCCCGCTCGATTTTACATTTTACATCCCTTTACCCCGCGATTTTACATTTTGCGCTATAAGGGCCCCACAAGACGTTTTGTGCCGGGCGATAAAAGAACAAGCCGGGCGCAAATAAAGGGAAACTGTGGCCGCAAGCGATGACTTCGCTCGGTCGCCGTGCCCGGGGCGGACAACGCGACGGGCTCAAACAGTATCAGAGAGGGCGTTTGCCTTAATCTCCATGCGCGCCGCCAGGCGCCATGGAGTTGCACGAGCTCGATAAGGGTCAAAAGGCCCCGTCGAGTCCTCGGGTCGCACGCTGCGGCATCGGGTCGCACAACTGAAAGGGCGCGTAGGGTTCCATCCTGCGCGCCCTTTTTTATGCGCAGGTCATTCGGAAAGGAAGTCGCCTAGAAGCCTCAGGCAATCCTTCGATTCTCGCGTGGGCACCACAGCCATAAAGACATGCGGTGCGCCCTCATATTCATAGAGTTTAGCGTCCACGCCCGCATCGCGCAGCTTGCCGGTGAAGGTGCGGCTGTCGATGATGAAGAGGTCGTGTCGCCCGGTCCAAATCCGCGTTGGAGGCAGCAGCGCCAGTTCTTGCTGATCGGTGTAAAGCGGGCTGAATTGCGGGCTTGCCGGGTCTCCTTCACCGGCAAACACCTTGCCGCAGGCCCGCAAGGTGCCGATCTTGAGCATCATGTCATGCGGCTCTACCGCTTGCATAGCCGGATCGGCCATCGTCACATCCAGCCACGGCGCGAACAACGCCAGTTTCCCCGGCTGCGGACCGCCCGCTCTAGCGAGGCGAAGGGCAAGGTTCAGTGCCATGTGTCCGCCAGCGCTGTCACCGTTAAGGATGATCTTGGTGGGGTCATGCGCCTCGGCAATCTTGGCAAAGGCGGCATCTGCAACGGCATCCTGCGTTTCCCAAGAGCTTTCGGGGACAACCGGATAAAGCGGGAGACTTATACTCACACCCAAATGATTCACCATCGCTTCGGCAAGCGGCCAATGCTCCTTAAACATAGGAAGGACAAAGCCTCCACCATGGAAATAGAGCATATGCCAGTCGCCTGGCCCTGACTTTGGATGGATGGTTACGACGGGGTGCTCTGCCGCAGTCCAATGCTCGACCGAATATTTGTGCTTAAACTGATTAGGTATGGGCGCATCTTTCGGCAGCGAACGCCCATTCAAAAACGGCTCCAGATCCCTCGCATCCTTCGGGAAGACATCGGGGCGTTTCGACATCAGCCATTTGATCATGCGCATCAGCAGGCTTGGCTTTGCGCTGCGAAGTTCGATGGAAGCGTCGGTTAACATGGATCCCTCTCCTTTGCGCGGGGAGAGTGGCCTAAGCGGTGCTCAAGTCAAGAATTGATAGCGACAATAAGACCTTCATTGAGCCAAGTGCCCAGCATTGCGCCTGCCCGCATGGCCGCTGATTGAATGTCTTCAGGGCCCGGATCGTCGTTTTCGCCAAGCAGGACTGCGATCAGCTCGCCATAGTTTGCGCCTGCTTGCATCGCAGCAAAAGCGGTCGCGTGATCTGCTTCTAACAGGGTAAAGGTGGGACGCTCTTCGTGGCGGGACACCAGGCAAGTTGCAGGCGTGTCGAGGCGACTATCGGCAATAGCATCACCTTTTCCGATAGCCTGCCAAAGCGCCTCCAGATCGTGCCCGACCAGCCGCGCCTTTGCTCTTGGTTGGAATTCAAGGCGAAGCCCGCCCCAATCCTCATCGCCAAACTGCGCGCTTGCAGCGGCAAAATCCTGCGGCGAGAGCGGCTGAGTGTCAGGAGCGGTCGCAAGTTCAAGCATGGTCCATTCAACCCACGCAAGCTCAGCCACTTCGGGTCGATCGGGAAACAGCTTCGCACAGGTTTCGTCAAAGCCCTCGCCCGCCTCATCGATTGTCCATCCGCTGGGTGGATGGGCGATGGCGTGGTTGATACAGCCTTGGGCAAAGGCCTTCGCCCCCAGAAGCAATGCAGTGCGCTCATAAACTTCCGCCAATGCGCCCATAAGCGCGGAACGATAATTGCCCCGGTACACCGCCATGCCCGCAGCTTGGCTATTGCCCCATCCATCGGGCAAAGGCGCGCCTTCATCCAGAATGGATGCGAGGAACGCATCCTGCCGTTCTGACAAGGTGTTCATGCCGGTTCCATCACGCTTTCGGCAATCGAGCGCGCACGGTCCAGCTCTGTCAGCAGCTCAGGCAATGGCGGAATGTGGTCGTCCCGCTCGATCATCACCGCTGGTGGATGCGGCAGCATTTCGAGCGCTTTTGCATAGAGCTCCCACACAGGCTCAATCACTTCGCGGTCGTGGGTATCGATGATGATATCGCGCTCTGGCGTTGCCGGATCGTGGCCTGCGAGGTGGATTTGCCGCACCCGGTCAAGCGGCAGACCTGCGAGATATTCCTCGGCTGAAAACCCGTGGTTCCGGCTCGATACATAGATGTTGTTCACATCGAGCAGCAGACAACAACCGGTGCGCTGAACCATCGCACTCAGGAATTCCCACTCGCTCATCTCATCTTCGGGAAAGGTGAGATAGCTCGACGGGTTTTCAAACAACATCGCGCGGCCCAGCACATTTTGCGCATGGTCGATATTGTCGCACACTGCCGTAAGCGCCTCTTTGGTCAAAGGCATGGGCAAAAGATCGTGTGAATTGTGCGCGCTTGTCCGGGTCCAGCACAAATGGTCAGACACCCAAAGCGGGTCTATCCGCTGTTCCAACTGTTTGAGCATTGCCAGATAGTCTTTGTCGAGGCCGCGCGCCGAGCCTATCGACATCGATACGCCGTGGATAATGACCGGCAGACGCTCGCGGACCTCTTCCAGAATGCGCAGCTGGCGGCCGCCTTCGATCATGTAATTCTCGCTGATCACCTCAACGAAATCGACCGGCACATCGCCTTTTAGAAAATCGTCATAATGCGTGCGCCTCAGACCAAGGCCAAAGCCTGAGAAGGGCTCAATCGGATGAAGTCGCGCACTCATAGAATGATGTCCTAGCAGATTATTCGCCTTCACAAAGCAGGCATGTTTCACCCTTCAGTTCGCCCGGAAAGACGCCCGCGTTACATCGTCTCCACCGAGCGGGATGAGTCACTTTTTTCAAAAAAATGTAACCGTCTTCAAAGCGACTGCGAACCACCGGTCAGTTCCGACACAAACGGGAACGCAAGATTTTAAAGACCCACGTTTTGGAGAAATGCCATGAACAAGAAATCACTCGCTTCACTCGCAGGCCTCGCTCTTACCGCCGGTATCGCAGCAGGCATGGCCACCACCCCAGTGGCAGCACAAGGTGCCAAGGAAAAATGCTACGGTGTCAGCCTTGCCGGCAAGAATGATTGCGCTGCCGGACCAGGTACAAGCTGTGCCGGTACATCAACCCGCGACTATCAGGGCAATGCCTGGAAACTGGTCGACAAGGGCACCTGCACAAGCATTAAAACGCCAAAAGGCAATGGCTCGCTGACGCCAATTCGCCGCTAAGTTTCAAATTCGCCCAAAAGCCCTCTCAATACTCCTTCTATCCGGCACCCTTTCATTTGAGGGATTGTGTGACATACTCCGGACCGACGCGAGCAGTGAGAGGGTGAAGGCGAAACCCCTAATTCAAATAGCGAAACCAGAGAGCCAGGGCGCACGGTTCAGGCAAATAAGACGGTGCCCCTGATCAGGTTTTACGGAGGAACAAATGAACGCACTCACATCCATTTATGGCCGCATCGTGGCTGTTCTCAAAGGCCCGTTCTTTGAAAGCATCGGTCTGCTGGCTATCCGCATCGCGCTGGCTGGCGTCTTCTGGAGGTCTTACAAAACCAAAGTCGCCGAAGGCACCTGGTTCACCCCGAACGAGTCGCTCCCGACCTTGTTCGAGTATGAGTACACCGGCCTCCCGATCCCTACAGACATCGCCATGCCGATGACGATCTATGCCGAGTTCTTTCTTCCTATGCTCCTGTTCGCAGGCCTCTTTACCCGCTTTGGAGCAGCTGCTCTTGCGGTCATGGCTCTGGTCATTCAGATCTTTGTGTACCCCACTGGCGGACACTTCTGGGGTTGGGCGCTTGGCATTATTGCTATGGCCGCCATCCTGATCAGCCGCGGCGGAGGCATGTTCTCCCTCGATCGTCTGGGTGATCGCTTCTTCGGCGAAAAGGCCGCCTAAGCGTGGTTGCCGACGAACCAACCTTTGCCCGGCTGATGTCGGCAACACAGGACGGCGATAAAGCTGCTACCAATGTGTTGCTGTCAGAGGTCGGGCTTTGGCTTGAACGGTATTTCAGGCGGCGCATTCCCCCGCACTCGATCGATGATCTGGTGCAGGATGTGCTGATCGCCTTTTACACCAAGCGGGCAACCTGGGACCCGTCCCGCCCGTTTCTGCCATGGCTTGCCGCTATTGCGCGATATCGCTGGGTCGATCATTTGCGCAAAGTCTACAAACATGAATCCCAGGAACTCATGGATGATGACGCGAGCCAGGACAGTGACGAGGAAGTCGTTATGGCGCGGGTAAGCCTTGACCGGCTATTCGGGCAATTGCCGGAGCGACAGGCCGAAGTCATCGAAATGGTCAAAATTTCAGGGCTTTCAATCCGTGAGGCCGCCGAAAAGACGGGGCAAAGCGAAAGCCTGGTTAAAGTGAATATCCATCGTGGCCTCAAGAAATTGGCGACGCTGGTCGAGAAAGCTGAATAATATGGAAAAGTACGAATCCCGCGACGATCTGATCGCTGCCCTCACTGAGGATGTGACCCCGGTCGCGCCCATACGCCCCAATCAAGGGCTTGCGCTGATTGCCTTTGCAACGGTTGCTGCTGGAATCGCCTGTGTTGTGATCTTCGGATTTTGGACCGGCATGATCAATGGTCAGGCCTCACCCTATTTCTGGATCAGCAATCTTCTGCTCGCGATTGTGGGTGCTTCCAGCGCTACCGCGCTCGTCTCTACCGTGACCCCTCGCGTGGGTACGCAAAACCTGGCGCCTGCCTGGAGCACAGCTATGCTAGCCGTCCTGCCAGTGGCCGCATTCATCGCATTGATGTCGGTCGAGGCCGGACATGACCATGGTATGGGCCTTAGTGATCCGGGCCTGCGTCATTGGAAATGTGCCGCCTATGGTCTTGGCGCAAGCTCTTTGATCGCGGTTGCATCGATCCTGTTCCTGCGCCGGGGTGCTCCGGTGTCATTGAACCGCGCTGGCTGGCTGATTGGCCTCACCAGCGGTGCTCTTGGCGCGCTTGCATACAACCTTACTTGCCCGCTCGACACCCTGCCACACGTCGGTTTCTCGCACGTGGCACCTGTGTTTATTGCGGGGATTTTCTGGCGCTACGCTGCGCCGCCGCTGATCCGCTGGTAAGGACGCACTACTCACCGGTAGGCTTTTTCGCGGTCGACCTTTGGGTTCGATACTCCTGGTCGAAAAAGCCTACGGTGAGCAGGAATGCAAGGATCAGCATCGCAAATTCGCCCGCGTCCTCGATAAAGACCAAAAGCGTGCGATAAACCGGATCTTGTTCTCCCCACCCGACCAGCAAATCCACAAGAACACCAAATACGGCCGCACCTGCAACGCAGCCTGCGAGAAGAAGGGAGAATGACAAGGCTCGCCCCGATGCGGAACGCAAGACCAAGGCGAGGGTCACAAGCCAGAACCCGCCGATACCTATGAAAAGGACGGCCTCTGCGAGATGGTTCGCTTCCACAGGAATGAAATCAATTCCCTCCAACGCAGACGCATAGGATTGGCCAAAAGCCTCGTGAACTTCGGTCCAATTGTCGATTGTGAGCCAGACAAACAGCAAGGCGTTTGCAAGGTAGACCGCAACTCGCCTCCTGAACCAAAGCAAGCCTGTCATGACCGCAACAGAGGCTGTCATCGAGTATTCGAGATACTCGCCAAAGCCGCGATCCGAAGCGAGATAGAACTGGACCGGCAATTCTGCATTGGTGAGCGAGCCATAGTGGGCCGCAATATCCAATCCCACCAGAACGCAGGCATAGGGCAGGATGAGGAATGCGGCGCGCGCTGTCGCCTTCGACATGGCAATCGCAAACACCATTTGAATGGCATCTTTTGCAGCTGTAAGCACTAACCCGTCCCTCTTTATGGCACTGCGGTCTTTCGCAAGGAAACACACCAAGCCAAGCACAAAGCGGGACTTGTGCCCTTGTGGGCCAAACAAAGCGAGTGTGTGAAGGCGGGCGTTAAGACTGGCGACTTTGCGACGTCTGGCAACATGTCATTGCCCCTTTATGATTCCGGGCATATATCAACCCCATGTCTATCAGACCTTGGCGCGATATCGATCGGCGGGAATGCCGTCAGATCATGGTGGGCGATGTGCCCGTAGGTGGCGGAGCTCCGATCACCGTCCAGACCATGACCAACACTCCCACCGAAGATGCGGTGGCAACGCTTGACCAGATCAGGCGATGCGAGGAAGTGGGATGCGATATCATCCGCGTCTCGTGCCCCACCGAGGAATCGACCAAGAGCTTCGCCAAGATCACCAAGGCCGCGCGCATTCCGATCGTGGCCGACATCCATTTTCACTACAAACGCGCGTTGGAAGCCGCCGATGCGGGCGCTGCGTGTTTGCGGATTAATCCGGGCAATATCGGCTCATCGCAGCGCGTTGCCGAAGTGGTGCGCGCGGCGAAGGCCAATGGCTGCGCGATCCGGATCGGTGTGAACGCCGGGTCGCTTGAAAAGGATCTGCTCGAGAAATACGGAGAGCCCTGTCCCGAAGCGCTGATCGAAAGCGCGCTGGATCACATCAAGCTTTTGCAAGACCACGATTTTCACGAATTTAAAGTGGCTGTGAAGGCTAGTGACGTCTTCCTCGCGGTCGCGGCCTACCACGGGCTAGCCGAGACGGTGGATTGCCCTCTGCACCTTGGCATTACCGAGGCGGGCGGATTAATTGGCGGAACGGTGAAAAGCTCCATCGGCATGGGCTCGCTCCTGTGGGCAGGTATCGGCGACACCATCCGCGTCTCGCTCTCGGCTGAGCCTGAAGAAGAAGTCAAGGTCGGCTATGAGATGCTCAAATCCTTGGGCCTTAGAACGCGCGGCGTCCGCGTGGTTTCCTGCCCCTCGTGTTCACGCCAAGGCTTTGACGTGATCCGCACGGTTGAGACGCTTGAAAAACGCCTCGAACATATCAAAACGCCCATGAGCCTCTCTGTGCTTGGCTGCGTGGTCAATGGCCCGGGCGAAGCGCGCGAAACCGACATTGGCCTTACCGGCGGCGGCAATGGCAAGCACATGGTCTACCTCTCCGGCGTTAAAGCGCACGCGATTGAGGATGAGGATATGCTCAATCACATCGTAAAACTGGTCGAGGACAAGGCCGCCGCGATTGAAGCAGGCGAAGCGGTGGCGTTCGACCCGCACGCGGCGGAAGCTGCCGAATGATCAAGGCGATTTTCGCAGGACTTATCGCTGCGCTTCTGGTGATCGGCGGCGCGAGTTTGGCGCGCGGCGGCGCCGCGCATGACTACCCCGAAGCGCGCCTTTACGATGCGTCGATTGATGCGGGCGCTGCGGTGGATGCCGCATTGGAGCGCGCCAATGAGCGCCGCGTCAACGTCCTTATCGCCTTTGGCGCAAACTGGTGCCACGACAGCCGCGCCTTTGCTGGGTGGACGCAAAGTGAGCGGATCGGCGGGTTGATCACGGACCGCTACGAGCTGGTTTTCGTCAATGTCGGTATGCCGCAACAAGGTGACGGCCACAATCTGGATGTGTTGCAACGCTTCGGCATTGAGGAACAGGAAGGCACGCCGCTTGTCCTCGTGGTGTCGCCCGAGGGTGATGTCTTGAACGCAGACACCGCGCAAAGCTGGCGCAACACCGCCAGCCGCAGCGAAGACGAGATTTACGACGAGCTTGCGCTGCTGGCCACGGCAGAGGTCGCAAGAGAGTAGGAGCAAAGCAGTGCTCCACGTCGTCCATCATCCCGATTACATGGCGCCGCGCCCTGAGCGCGGCACGTTCAAGTTCGACAAATATTACCTCGTCATGGAGGAGCTGCGCAGCTCCGGGGCTGCCATCACCGAGCACGCACCCGACCCCTGCCCAAGACACTGGCTCGAGGCCGTCCACGATCCCGAATATGTCGATGAAGTTTTCCGCGCAGAAGTCCCTCACGCCAAGGAACGTCGCATCGGCTTTCCCGTGACCGAGGCTATCGCTTCGCGCGTGCGGCACACCAATGGCGGAACGTGGCTCGCCGCACAGCTTGCGATGCAACACGGATATGCCGCGAACTCTGCTGCGGGAAGCCACCATGCTTTGGCAGAAACGGGCGCGGGGTATTGCGTGTTCAACGACCTTGCCGTGGCATCCAACCGGCTGATCGCAGAGGGGGACTCCAAACGCATTGCGATCATCGATCTTGATGTCCACCAGGGCGACGGCACCGCCAGCCTGACAGCAGCGCGCGAGGACATCGTCACGTTCTCCGTTCATGCAGAGAAGAACTTTCCGGTGCGAAAGGCGCGCTCTAACGTCGATATTGGCCTGCCCGATGGCACCACGGATGCAGACTACATGGCGGTCCTGCAAAACCACATACCCACACTGCTCGACCGGTTTGCGCCCGACTTTGTCTTCTATCAGGCCGGCGTCGATCCGCACGAACACGACAAGCTTGGTCGATTGGCGCTTTCTGACGAAGGGCTCCAGATGCGCGACCGTTTCGTTGTGAGAGAGGCGCGACAACGCGGTTTGCCCATCGCCTCGGCCCTAGGCGGCGGCTATGGCGATGATCAGCGAGCGGTTGCTGTGCGCCATGCCCGGTCGATGACTGCGATGGCGGCTGAAAACGCGAAGTTTAGGGCACCTTAAACCTTTCCCTCTAGAGCGAGTGTCCATGATCGGACGCTATCTCGCCCTCACCGCCGGAGTTTGCCTGTTCGCAGCGCTTGTCGCAGCAGGCTCTGATGCCGGAAGTTCTTCTGACGCGGGCAATTGGGTTCCGCGCAGCGCGGTCGCCCAAAGCGGGCAGAGCGCGGGCAGCGACTGGAACGCGGGCACGCACACTCTTGCGCGCGAATATGACGGACATTTCTACGCGACCACCACTGTTAACGGCGCAAACCTTCGGATGATGGTCGACACCGGCGCAAGCGTCATTGCGCTAACCGGATCGGACGCGCGCGCGGCTGGCATTTACTGGGACCAAAGCGAAGTCGCCCCCGTGGCACGCGGTGCAAGCGGCACCGTTTACGGCGTCGTTCGCCAGCTTGATGTGGTCGATGTCGGCGGTTTCACACGGCACAATGTGCGCGCGATGATCGTGCCCGAGGGCCTCGATGTCTCGCTGCTGGGCCAGTCCTATCTTGGCCAGATCAGCTCGGTAAAAATCGAAGGCAATCAAATGGTGTTGTCCGGCAGCTAAAGCCGCTCTCTCCCCTCGCCCCTGATCACTTTAGAGAAGGCGGGAAGTAGATATCAATATAATCGGTAAGCGCGTCGCACCATTCAAAATCGCGCAAGCGATAATATGAGCGGTTCTGCGTCACCTCAAATCGCCACAGTCTGGTCGCACCGCATCCGCGCTCTGCGTCGGGAGCCCCGCGAATTTTGATAGTGCCCTCATAGAGAAAATAATCCGGGCCAATCTCGGTCACAAAGCCTTCGAGCTCGAGCAATTCGCCGTTCTTACCTCTTTGCCCACCGACCAGCGACCAGTGCCCTGTCTCGGTCACACCAACCCAAGCAGGACCCCGTTCCTCCCAGCCGATCCATTGAAGGGTGATCCCTTCGTTGCGTATCAAGCGTTCTGCGCCCCTCTTATCGAGGATGCGGGTTTGCTCGGCGGGTATCTCGGCGGTCTCTACCGCAATCGTATCGGGCACATCGGTGCGGCTGCTGCGCACGATTTTCAGTTCGGTAATCGCGGGCAGATCAGTATCGGGACGCGCGTTTTCCAAGGGCGGTTCCTGTGCGAGCGCTCCTGGAGCCACTCCCAAAACCCAAAAACTGGCAAAAAGCCCCAAGAGGCGTGATAGATGGCGCATAAGAGGTCTCTTCTCCGATTCGAGAGGCAGCATAGCAAACCCTTGAGCCCTAAAGGATTAAACCCGCATGAGCACTCACGAAACCGATTATCTGGTCATTGGCGCGGGCGCAGTGGGAATGGCCTTTGTCGATACGCTGCTTGACGAAGACCCGGATTGCCACGTCACGATCCTTGATAAGCACGCGCGCCCGGGCGGTCACTGGAACGATGCCTATTCCTTCGTGGCGCTTCACCAGCCAAGCGCGACATATGGCGTCAATTCGATGGAAATGTGCCCCGACCGTGTGGACGAACATGGCCACAACAAGGGTATGTATCCGTTGGCGAAACATGCGGAGATACTCTCTTATTACAGCAAGCTCATGACCGAGCGGTTTGTGCCAAGCGGGCGGGTTAATTACCTGCCTCTTACCGAGTATCAAGGCGGCGGCGATGGCGAGCATACAGCGCGCAGCATCCTTTCGGGCGAAGAACACACGATCAAGGTGCGCCGCAAACTGGTGGACGGGACATGGTTCAAGACCAGCGTGCCCTCCACCCATAAGCCTGCGTTCGACATTGCAGAGGGTACACGCTTTGCCATCCCCGGAGACCTTCCGCGCCTTTGGATGGATACAGACAATCTGCCACAGCATTACTGCATCATCGGCGGCGGGAAAACCGCGATGGACACAGCCGTCTGGCTGCTGGAAGCAGGGGTGCCAGCCGACAAAATCGACTGGGTGCGCCCGCGCGACAGCTGGATGTTCAATCGCAAGCTTCTGCAACCGGCCAAGCACCACATCGAAGATCTGGTGCAGTTTCAGGTTGACCTAGTCGAATGCGCCAACGGCTCCGAGACGGGCGATGAGATGTTCGCGAAATTGGGCGAGCGCGGCACGATGCTTCGGCTGGACGAAAACGTGACGCCCAAGATGTTCCACTTTGCGGTGATTTCGGAAGGCGAAGTTGCGCTCTTGCGACAAATCACACGGGTTCACCGCAACAAGCGGGTCACAGCGCTCGAACCAACCGCCATGATCTTTGGCGAAGAACGCGTGGACATGCCCGAAGGCACGCTGTTTATCGACTGCACCGCGAGCGCAGTTCCCTTTGAACAGCGCGATAAAGGTCGCCCATTCTTTGAAGGCGACACGATCACGCTCCAGCTCGCTCAGGCCCCGTTTGTGCCTTACAGCGCGGCTCTCGCTGCCTTTATCGAAGTGCACTTCGACACGGACGAAGAGAAGAACAACCTCGTCCCGCCAGCTCCGCTGACCGATACGACCGAGACCTATCCATACGCGATGATGGCCAATTTGATGAGCACGGCGATCCTTTCAGACAATGAAAAGACGAATGCTTTCAACGCCAAAAGCCGCCTTCACCCGACAGGTCCTGCCGTGGCAGAGATGATGGCGAAGGGTGATCCGCGCCTCGCAGCGCTCTCCCAGGTCGGCCCCAAGATCCAGGCAAACATGCCAGGTGTCATAAAATTGGGCATGGCTGCAAAGGCCCTTCACGAGAGCGCGGCCTAAGGGCTATTTGGGGATTCACGGGAACGACATTATTTGTTAGGTAGTATGACAATTATGAACCGCCGCGATCTCTTGAAGGGTTCTCTAGCCACCGGCGCTGCGCTGGTTGGCTCTGCGACGCTCCCGACTCTACCAGCAAAGCTGGCCGCCCAAGCGCCTGCAGTTCCGCGCGCAGGAACGCCGCGTGACCGGGCTTTGTTCGACGTGGCAAAGCGCGAATTGGACCGGGCAGGCGATGCCATCTGGCGCAAGGATATCGTCGGCATTTGCGATTACGGTGTGCATTCTGCGCGGCAACGGTTCTACCTCGTCAATCTGGACCGCGAAGAAGTGCGGACCATGCACGTCAGCCACGGCGCAGGCTCAGATCCCGAGCATGACGGCTGGCTCAACCACTATTCCAATGTCGAAGGCTCCAACGCGACCAGCAAAGGCGCCTATGTCACGTGGGAGTGGTATCAAGGGCGCTATGGCACTTCGGTGCGGCTTGGCGGGTTGGACCCGACCAATGACGCGGCGCTTCGCCGCTATATCGTGATGCACCGTGCTGCCTATTCTGAACCGTCCCATTTGCAACGCTGGGGCCGGATGGGCCGGTCCAATGGCTGCTTTGCCTACGGGACTGCAGATTTCCGAGAGATATTGATGAACCTGTCAGGCGGGCGCCTGCTCTACACCGACAGCTTGGGCCTGCAAGACAACGGCGCAATGCTGAGCCGCGAACAGCAACTGGCGCTAAATGGGCCGAATATGCAGATGCTGTCGCCAGACAACCCAAGCGCAATGCAAAGGCGCGTGCCCGGGGCGTATTAACTGGCGCCCCAAGACCGGCCTCACCCCGCCAACGGGTTGTTCTCAATCACGATAACCTCATCATCACTCTCGCCCGAGCGGTTTTGCACGCGCGGTTTGTCGAGGCTTGCCAGCACAGGCTTATCGCGGCCGTAGATGTCTTTGAACTCGCGAAGATTGCCGTCAATATCCACGCCCATGGTGAAATATGTGATGTAGGCGGACATCTTATTCTCGATCATAACCTTGGTGTATTCACCCGAGGTTGCAATGGCGACGGCCTCCTCTTTGGTCGCGCCTTTGCCAAGGATCGCCATCGTGATCGCCAGCTCAAGCGCGCGTTCGGTGCGAATGCACCCGTGGGATAGCGCACGCATGCCATTGTTAAACAGGTGGCGCGAGGGTGTGTCATGGAAGAAGATCGCGTGGCGGTTTGGCATCTCGAGCTTCATCCGGCCCAGCGAATTGGTAGGGCCAGGCTGCTGCACAACACTGATCCAGCCGCTGTCGTGGCGTGTCGCGCGGTATCCCTTGGAACGCGCCCATGCAGGGTTATTGAGCACACGCTCGCCCAGCCCCTCGCCCTTCACGATGGATTGGGGGACGGTCCATGTGGGGTTGAAGACAACGCCTGAGACGGTCTCGGCCAATTGCGGGGTCGCGGTGCGGCCGGGTTTGCCGACGATGGTGCGGTACGTGCTGATGATCTTGTCCGCCACCGTCAGGCGCAGCTGATATTCCGGCACATTGGTGATGAGATATTGGCGACCCAGATCGCGGGCGAGCCAGCGCCAGCGGTCCATATTGGCACGGATAAGCTTGCGCTTTGCGGCGTCCTCTTCGGGCGTTTTGGCGAGTTCAGCGCGAAGGGCCGCGTAGTCGGGATGCGTCGGATTGAGCTTTGCAAGTGTTCCGGCAACATCGCCGGTGGTCAAAGCCTCTGACAACAGTTCGCGCGAACGGAAACGGTCGCGATCCGGGTCCACCACGAACCACTGCACCCGCGCTTCCATCGGGGTGCGCCCGTCGCGAAGGTCTTCGACCAGCCACACGAAATTCTTTGACGCGAGTGTGTTGAGCGCCTCCGAAGGCCCTTGCGCCGCGAGCTGTTTGAGCGCGGCGTGATCGTAGTCATCGGGGTCCAGACCTTCTGCACCAATCCCCTCGATGACCGCGATCAGAGCTGTCACATTCTCAATGTCCCATGCCTCGACCATAGGACCGGGCGCTTCGAGATCGCCTTGAACGAGCGGTTCGGAAACCATGTCCGGGAATGCCTCATCAAAGCTCGCATCTGCATCGACCCCTGGCTGCGCATCATTCTGGGCATCGGTCTGTGTGCCAGACTGTGCACCGGCCTCAGCCTGCGCCTCGACCGCGTCGTCCTCGACTGCGTCTTGCGCGAGCGCACCTGTTCCAATCAAAGCGGCGCCAAGTGCCGCTCCTGCTACACCAATCGCAAACCTGCTGACCCGTTTTTGCATTTCGTCCATCCAATAAAGCCCGCCCAAAGCGAGCAGAAACAACGCGTTTATACCGTTGACAGGCAAATATACCGCGTTTTCGCAGTTGCTATCAACCAAAAGAGATTTCCTCAGTGTGAATCCCGCGCAAAAACTTGTCCCTAAGTAGAGGTGACGGGGCCGCCCGACGCCTCTAGAGAGCGGGTGCAATGAACCGCCCTTTCCTCTCGTCTCCACTTCTTCCCTTTGCGGCTGCCCTTATGGGGGTCGGGTTTTTATCGATGATGGATGCCTTTATGAAAGAGGCGGCGCTCACCACCGGGACATACACTGCAACGGTTCTGCGATCGCTTATTGGCGCTGCGATTATTGCCCCCTTCTGGTTCTGGAAGCGCGCCGGATGGCCTGACAAATCGACGATGAAGCTGCATCTGGAACGCGGCATTATCAGCGCTTTCATGGCGTTATCCTTCTTCTACGCGCTCACCAAATTGCCCTTGGCGGAGGCAATTGCGCTTAGCTTTATCGCGCCTTTGATCGCGCTGTATCTGGCGCGCCTTCTTTTGGGCGAAGTGATCCAGCCGCAGGCAATCTTTGCCAGCCTCCTGGGTTTTGCGGGGACTTTGGTGATTATCAGCGGCAAGATCGGAGCCGGCGGTTTTGACGATGATGCAGCGCTTGGCCTTGGGGCTCTGACGGTTTCCGCCTTGCTCTATGCCTATAATTTCATCGTGATTCGCAAACAGTCGCAGGTCGCAGGACCCGTGGAGGTTGCCACCTTTCACAGCGGAGTTGGCGGCGCGGTCCTGCTGCTGCTCGCCCCTTTCCTTGCAACGCCGATTGAGACCGAGGCGCTGTTCCCTTTGGCGGCGGCAGGTGTTCTGACGGTTCTGGGCGCAATGTCGCTGGCATGGGCCTATGCGCGGGCCGAGGCGCAGGCGCTGGTGCCGATTGAATATTCAGGGTTTTTGTGGGCGAGCGTGCTGGGCTGGCTGTTTTTCCAGGAAGCAGTGACGGTCCCGACGCTTGCGGGCACAGGGCTTATCGTCACCGGTTGCTGGCTCGCGACGCGCAAAAGCAAGCCGAAGGAGCGCGCTGCGGCTGAGCCGCAACCTTGACCTTGTGCCTCCCCTTGCCCAAGTCATTACTGGGACAGACCAAAGGGATCAAAGCTCATGACCGCCACCGGAAACGACAGCCTCAACACCCGCTCCACCCTCGACGTAAACGGCAAGACTTACGCATATTACTCGCTCGCCAAGGCGGCTGAGCAGATGGGTGATGTGTCGAAATTGCCGATTTCGATGAAGGTGCTGCTGGAAAATATGCTGCGCTTTGAGGATGGCGGCTTTACCGTCGGTCGCGACGATATTCAGGGTATCATCGATTGGCAGAACAACCCTGTCACCGGCGAAGAGATCCAGTACCGCCCTGCCCGCGTGCTGCTGCAGGATTTCACCGGCGTGCCTTGCGTTGTGGACTTGGCGGCGATGCGCGATGCGATCAAGAAGCTGGGCGGAGACACCGCCAAGATCAATCCGCAGGTGCCCGTTGATCTTGTGATCGACCACTCGGTCATGGTCGACGAGTTCGGCCACCCCAAGGCGATGGAAGCCAATATGGCGCTCGAGTACGAGCGCAATGCAGAACGCTATGACTTCCTCAAATGGGGTTCAAAGAGCTTTGAAAACTTCACCGCTGTGCCTCCGGGCACTGGCATCTGCCACCAGGTGAACCTTGAATATATCGGGCGCGGTGTGTGGTCTAGCGAGGACGCAAATGGCGAGCTTGTCGCTTACCCCGACACCTGCGTTGGCACCGATAGTCACACCACCATGATCAACGGCCTTGGCGTGCTTGGCTGGGGTGTTGGCGGGATCGAGGCAGAGGCCGCCATGCTGGGCCAACCGATTTCGATGCTGGTGCCGCAAGTGGTCGGTTTCAAACTCACCGGCAAAATGGCGGAAGGGGTGACCGCAACCGACCTTGTGCTCACCTGCGTCCAGATGCTGCGCGAAGTGGGCGTCGTGGGCAGTTTCGTCGAATTTTACGGAGAGGGCGTCGCTAATCTCACCCTCGCCGACCGCGCGACGATAGCCAATATGGCTCCCGAATACGGCGCGACTTGCGGTTTCTTCGGCATCGACCACAAGACAATCGACTACATGCGATTAACCGGCCGCCCTGAAGATCAGATCGCTCTGGTTGAAGCCTACGCCAAGGCCCAAGGCATGTGGTTTGACCCTGCGAACGAACCGGTCTTCTCCAACACGCTGGAGCTTGATGTCGGAGCCGTTGTGCCCAGCCTTGCGGGGCCAAAACGCCCGCAGGACCGGGTCACGCTCGGACAAGTGGACGAGCTATTCAATGAAGACCTCGCGAAAGTTTACAAGAAGGCAGAGCCCGCCCGCGTTGATGTGTCCGATACAGACCATGACATAGGCGATGGCGATGTGGTTATCGCGGCCATCACAAGCTGCACCAACACCTCCAACCCCGATGTGATGATTGCAGCAGGGCTTGTCGCGAAAAAGGCGAATGAGCGCGGGATGCGGCCAAAGCCTTGGGTGAAAACCTCGCTTGCGCCCGGATCACAGGTGGTGACCGATTATCTGGTCAAATCCGGGCTTCAGGATGATCTGGATGCGGTCGGATTTGACCTGGTGGGATACGGTTGCACGACCTGTATCGGGAACTCAGGCCCGCTTGCCCCGCCGATCAGCGATGCGATCAATGGCAATGATATTGTTGCCGCATCCGTCCTTTCGGGCAATCGCAATTTCGAAGGCCGGGTCAGCCCGGATGTGCGCGCAAACTTCCTCGCAAGCCCGCCGTTGGTGGTGGCTTACGCGCTCAAAGGCACCGTTACCGAAGACATCACCACAACGCCGCTTGGTCAGGACAAGGACGGCAACGATGTGATGCTCGCCGACCTATGGCCCTCCAACGCCGAAATCGCCGAGCACCGCGCCACCAATATCGACCGCTCCATGTTCGAGAGCCGCTATGCCAATGTGTTCGACGGCGATGAACACTGGCGGGCCATCACGGTTGAGCCTTCCGACACATACCAGTGGCGCGCAGGCTCCACCTACATCGCGAACCCGCCTTACTTCGAAGGGATGGAGATGACGCCTGCGCCCATCATGGACATTGTCGACGCCAAACCGCTCGCCATCCTTGGCGACAGCGTCACCACAGACCACATCTCGCCCGCTGGCGCGATCAAGGAAGACAGCCCCGCAGGCGCCTATCTCAAAGGCAATCAGGTCGCGAAAAAGGACTTCAACTCCTATGGCTCGCGCCGAGGCAACCATGATGTGATGATGCGCGGCACCTTTGCCAATATCCGTATCAAGAACGAAATGGTCCCCGGTATCGAGGGCGGCGTCACCACCTATGATGGCGAGCAAATGCCGATCTATGATGCGGCCATGCGCCACAAGGAAGACGGCACGCAATTGATCGTTGTCGGCGGTAAAGAGTACGGCACCGGCTCATCACGCGATTGGGCGGCCAAGGGTACAATCCTTCTGGGCGTGCGGGCGGTAATCGTCGAGAGTTTCGAGCGCATTCACCGCTCCAACCTGGTCGGCATGGGCGTGCTTCCTTTGCAGTTCAAGGACGGCGCCACCCGGCAAAGCCTTGGGCTCGATTCCGATTGCACCTTCTCGATTAAGGGCCTGTCAGACTTGAAACCTGGCCAGGATGTCGAAGTCGAAGCCACCCGCGGTGATGGAACGAAATTCACTTTCACTGCGTTTTGCCGTATAGATACCGAGAACGAGATGGAATATTACCGTAACGGCGGCATCCTCCATTACGTTTTGAGAAAGCTCGCCGCCTAAAGGACCTGCGCTTTACTGATGATCGAACGCCTCTTTTTGTGCACTCTGGCAGCGCTAGCGATTTCAGCTTGCGCGCCCAGTGGTGGTGACGCAGAGGGCGACCCATCAGGTGCACCTTTTGGTTATGAATTCGCTCAGTCAAACCACGATTTGCAGAAGCGGCACCGGCCAAACGGAGGAGCAACAGAAATGCTCCTTGTTTGAATGGAGCGATATAACCGGCCAGAAGTGGTGCACTCGAAAAGGACCATTTCAAGTGCCCAAAAGCATCAGTTATGGCGGCTGATCGGCTCTTGATCGATCAAAACTGGTGTGATCGCTGCTATTCGAGTAAAGCGCGGTTCAGAAAACTCTGGTAAGGTCTCGTCCAAAGGGGAAAACCGAAAATGCTTATCCAATCAATTCTCGCCGCGTCTTTGGCGTTCTCAGCCCAGGCCGACGCTTCTACTGTGCCTTCAATGCAAAAAGTGGCTCTGACCGATCAAGCAGAGACCTCTGCCAAAAAAGACGAAGAGCTGGACGATGCGAACAAGCGCGTCTGTCGCCGGATCGCGGTCATCGGCTCGCGCATGAAGAAGAAAGTTTGCGCATCCAAGCGGGAATGGGAAGAGATGGAAAAGTCATCCCAAAATACGACCGAAGACCTTCAGCGTCGGGGTCAGGTCCCAGGCAGTGGCATTGGCGGCTAAACAGACTTAAGCGCGACCAAAACCGCGCAGAAATAGAAAAGGGGCGGCTTTCCGATGTGGAAGCCGCCCCTTTTCTTTGAGCACTTTCCGGCCACCCCGGAAGAGGCTTTAGTTAAACTTCTGCGCCCTCGCTGCCCTCGGCAGTGCTTTTCGATTTCGAACCGAATACGCGGCGCGAAAGGATCGCGCTGGCCGCAAGGCCGAACAGGATCATCATTGGCGGTGCTGGAACATCCGTACCGCCCGAGGTGCCGCCAGAGGTGCCACCGCTAGAGCTTGAAGATGAGCTCGAGCTAGAGCTGCTGCTTGAAGACGAACCGGAGGTCGAAGTCGACGTCGTACCACCGAAGCTGGACGACCCGCTCGAACCACCCGAACTGCTGGATGAGCTGCTCGAAGAACCCGAGCTTGACGATGTGGTGCTGCCTCCAAAGCTGCTTGAGCCACTAGAACCGCCTGAAGAACTGCTGCTCGAAGAGCCCGAGCTGCTGCCAGATGACGAGCTTGAACCGCCCGAGCCACCCGATGAGCTGCTCGACGATGAAGAGCCCGAGCTTGATGACGACGAGCTGCCGCCAAAGCTGCTCGAACCGCCTGACGATGACGAGCTACCGCTTGACGATGAGCTCGACGAACCGCCAGAACTTCCACCCGTGCTGGTTACGCCGCCGCTCGACGAGCTGCTGCTCGAGGACGAGCCGGAGCTGGATGATGACGAGCTGCCGCCGAAGCTGCTTGAGCCCCCACTGGAACCGCCTGATGAGCTGCTGCCTGAAGAGGAGCCCGAGCTTGATGAGGATGAACCGCCAAAGCTGCTCGAACCGCCAGAGCTTGCACCGCCTGACGAAGACGAGGAACTGGAAGAAGAGCTCGATGAAGACGAGCTGGTCGAGCTGCTGAAGTTGCCCGAGCTGCCGCCGCTGGTCGCGCCGCCCGAGCTGCCCCCTGATGAGGAGCTACTTGAAGAAGACGAGCTGGACGAGGATGACGAGGACGAGCCTGAGCCACCCGAGGTTGAACCGCCAGGATGTGGGTCGCCGCCGCCGCTGGTAGTGCCACCGCTAGTGCCGCCCGATGAGCTCGAAGACGAGCTTGAACTGCTCGAGGACGATGATGACGAGCTGGACGAAGATGATCCGCCGCCCGTGCTCGTGCTCGATACATTGCCAGAAGTGCTGGAAATGTTGCCCGAGGATGTGCTCGTGCTGGAGACGTTGCCAGACGTCGTTGACGTGCTTGTGCTTGAAACGTTGCCCGAGGTTGTGCTGCTCGTGCTCGAGACGTTGCCGGAAGTCGTCGAGGTGCTCGACACGTTTCCTGAAGTACTCGAACTCGAGACATTGCCCGACGTCGTAGACGTTGTGCTCGATACATTACCCGAAGTGCTCGACGACACATTGCCAGAGGTTGTGCTT
Source organism: Erythrobacter sp. S227 (assembly GCF_057364925.1). Taxonomy (NCBI): domain Bacteria; kingdom Pseudomonadati; phylum Pseudomonadota; class Alphaproteobacteria; order Sphingomonadales; family Erythrobacteraceae; genus Erythrobacter; species Erythrobacter sp. S227. The sequence continues at coordinate 2,879,175 of NZ_CP200280.1, read as the reverse complement.
GAGACATTGCCAGACGTGCTGCTCGATACGTTGCCTGACGTGGTCGTGGTCGTCGTGGTGGTCGTCGTGCTTGTGGGTGTGCCACCCGAAGTCGTACCACCTGACGTGCTCACATCGCCCGAAGTGCTCGAGCTTGAACCGCCGCTTCCGCCGGTGCTGGTGCTGCCACCGCTCGTGCTGGTGCTTCCACCGCTGGTGCTTGACGAAACATCGCCTGACGAACCGCCCGAGCCACCTGATGTGGTCGTCGTGGTCGATACATTGCCGGAGGAGACACCTCCGCCGCCGCCACCGCCGCCAAAGAAGCCGCCAAAGAAGCCGCCGCCAAATCCGCCACCAAAGCCAAGGCCGCCGCCTACTGCGATCGGGCCTCCAAAGCCGCCACCGCCGCCACGGATTGGCGGAAGGGGTGGAAGAGGAGCCGGCGCGTATGCGACTTGCGCAATCGGCGGGCATTCTGCGTCATCATAATAGGCCTCAACTGCGCCGGCTGGCAGCGAGGTGGTTCCGGCAACCACATCGCGCGAACCTGCAGGACCGCCAAATGGACCATATCCGCCCGGCACCGGCTGACACTCGATCGTGCGCTCTACAATCCGCCGACGGCGATCGGGCTCCACCTCGGGAAGAGGCGGCAACTCGCGGGTGCGATCTGTCTTGACGTAGCGTGGCTGGGCAACGCCTTGCGTCTTCACATAGCGCGGTTCGCCAATGGGCTGAGCCACGGGAAGCGCCTTGGAGTCCACCAACTTGCCGTCTGCATCTGACGCGAAACGCGGCTCATCGGTGTTCATCGGTTCGGCCATCCGAACCGCCCCACCTTGCAGAAGCGCAACTCCAGCGACGGTTGCCGCGAGCTTAGCTGATACCATTTTGATCGACATAAAACCGAACCTTGCATTGTATGGCTGGGCGCAGCCGGTCTGCACCTTCACCAATTTCCAATGCTGTGATGGGATCGAAATTAGGTTGACCGCAATGGGGTTAACCATGTTCGCAAGCGCTCAGAGGGCTCAAAGGGCCCAGATCGGGGTCATTTCAGGTCCGCTGTCCCGTTTTGAGACCAAAATTAGACACTTGGTTAGCCATTTTCACCAAACAGGCCGGTCTGCGCGGGGTTTGGCTTGAGAATCGGTTTGGCCATTTCAAGGTGCTCCCAGCCTGCATCATTAAGCATGCGCCCGCGCTCTGTACGCGCGATTAATCCCAGCTGGATGAGGTAGGGTTCGATCACCTCTTCGACCGTATCGCGCTGCTCGGCGAGGCCTGCCGTGAGCGCGGCCGCACCAACCGGGCCGCCCTTGTAAGTGGTTGCAATCATGGTGAGATAGCGCCGGTCCATTGCATCCAGTCCCAACCGGTCGATCTCCAACCGGGTCAGCGCATCATCGGCCAGAGCGCGCGTCACCGTCCCCTTGCCTGCAACATGCGCAAAGTCGCGCACGCGTCTCAAAAGCCTGCCTGCCACACGCGGTGTCCCGCGCGAGCGCCGCGCAATTTCGCGCGCGCCCGCAGGATCAATGTCGAGACCCAACAAATTAGCCGCCCGGGTGACGACAAGATCAAGCTCGTCATGGCTGTAGAACTGGAGGCGCACAGGAATGCCGAACCGATCGCGAAGGGGTGTGGTTAGCAGGCCCTGGCGCGTGGTTGCTCCGATTAAGGTAAATGGCGGTAGGTCGATGCGAACCGAACGCGCAGATGGCCCCTCGCCGATGATAATATCAAGTGCGCGGTCTTCCATAGCGGGGTAGAGAACTTCCTCCACCACAGGGCTCAACCGGTGGATTTCATCAATGAACAGGACGTCGTGTGGTTCGAGGTTTGTGAGGAGAGCTGCCAAGTCGCCTGCCTTGGCGATGACCGGGCCGGACGTGGCTCTAAAGCCCACACCCAATTCGCCTGCAACAATCTGAGCAAGCGTGGTTTTTCCCAGACCCGGCGGACCGTGGAACAAGGTATGATCCATCGCCTCCGCGCGCGATTTTGCGCTGTCGATAAAGACGCGAAGATTGTCCTTCGCCCCCTCCTGACCGATGAATTCGGCCAGGCGTTTGGGACGCAGAGCGGTGTCCGGATCACCGGGCTGAGAATCGCCTGAGTGGATAGGAGGGTCGAGGTCGCTCAAAACGGGTTCACCGTGAAGCCGGTTTGCTGAAGCTTGGCGTGGGCTGTCATCGCGGACAAATGCATCTCCACACCGTCGATCAGCGCGTCCGTGCTTACACCGTAAGCCGCGGCGCTTTGCCCGCATACGATAAAGCGCACGCCGTGCTCTAACATCTCTTCGACCATAGCCTGTGAACCGTTATTCTCGCCCGGAACAAGATCGAGCACTGCTTTGCCATGCACAACGACCGCAAGCCGGATGTGGTCCTCTGGAACGCCTGCTGCGACATGCATGTTGATGAAGCGAGCCGCGCTTTCAAACCCGCGATTGCGCGTGCCCTCGTCCGCGCGCTGCGCCACGTCAAAGGCAATCGCAAAACGGGCGGTCGGCGCGACGGGTTGCCCGCCCTCAACCGGAGCGTGCGGGCCGAATTCTGCGAAAACTGGTCCTGTTCTGAATGCAGATAGGTCTTGTGCAACGGCAGGCGCGACGCCCATCGAAGAGAGCGCGAGCGTGGTGGCTGCGATCACACATATGCCTTTGAGGTTCATTGTGGCTCCGATAGAATGTCGGCCATCGCCGATCTGGTTGTAACGCGTGGGTAAAACAGTGCGCCGCCATTTATCAGTGTCGGTTTACCTTTTTCGTTTCGTGCCAATTTTCCAACGACATAGTATTCTCCAGCAGCAGGAATCACAGCGCTATCGCAACTCGTCCCAACCGGCTTCACCAGCATCAGCCAGCCGATCTCAGCTCTTTCAGGCGCATCATCATCGCCAACATGGGGCACCACCGACAAGCGGATAAGATCGCGCGCAGGAGAGCTTTCCAGGCTGCGCTGCGTTAGTCGAACACGGAATTGGCGATAGCCATCGGGAACCTCGGTTTGCGCATCGGCATGAAACGAGATCAGCCGGCTTTCAAATTGGATCCCCCGACATGCCGCGGCAGCCGATGGGATGGTGCAGAGCGCAAGAGCAACGGCAGAGGTGGTGGCGAGACGAAGCGTAGGAATTTGGGTCATGGGTGCATTCTCCTATCCTTTTGCATCTAAATCGCTGCACTTGCGACAACCTGAATGCGGCATCACCCAGCCGCCTTCTTCAGAGCCACTCGGATCAGGTCGCCCTCAGCAGCCCCCTCGCCCAATTCCTCAAGCGCACGCGACACCGCCTGTGCCGCAATCGCTGGCTTGAACCCGAGGTTTTCCAAAGCGCTTACCGCATCGGCGCTCGCGCCGCCTCTTGGCGCTGCGCCACCAGCAGATGCACCCGCCATTCCGCCGCCAGGCAATGCGCCTGCTTTGTCTTTCAACTCGTTTACGATCCGCCCGGCCAGTTTCGGCCCAACGCCGTTCGCCCGCGCCACGCTCGCTGCATCGCCGCCTGCGCACGCATCGCGCAGTTCTCCGGTGGAGAGCGCAGACAGGATCGCCAAGCCCACTTTCGAGCCGACGCCTTGAACCTGCGTCAACAAACGGAACCAATCGCGCTCTGAGCCTTCGGCAAAGCCAAGCAACCGCATGTCGTTTTCCGAAACCTGCATATCGGTGTGCACGGTGCAGGCCTCGCCCACCTCGCCCAAAGCGCTCAACGTGCGGGCAGAACAATGAACGAGATAGCCCACCCCTTGGACATCAACGATGGCCCAATCGTCACCGACGGAGTCCAGCCTGCCTGATAGCTTTGCAATCATGGTTTGTTCTTGAAGCAAAAGGCCAACGTTCGCCAGAGCCAAGCTCAGTTTGTCCGCAAGAGCGCCAAACGGACCTTAGGGACGCAAGCACGACCGTGCGCCCGCAGCGGGGGCAACTTGCTTGCCCGCCTAGCGAGGATGCCAAAGAAATGAACGGGCCCGGACGGGTGGGCGCAAAACCAAGATAAGCCGCATTTGAAACTCTCGACAAAAAAAGCGGGTGCGTTATGGCTCGCTACCATGAGTTTCAATACATTCGGGCGGGTCTTCCGCTTTACCACTTGGGGAGAGAGCCACGGACCTGCATTGGGTGTGGTGATAGACGGGTGCCCGCCGGGCATCCCGCTCACCGAAAAGGATATTCAGCCCTATCTGAATGCGCGGCGTCCAGGGCAGAGCAAATACACAACGCAGCGTCAGGAAGCGGACCAGGTGCGCATTTTGTCTGGCGTGTTTGCGGACGATGAAGGCGTGCAAGTCACCACGGGCACGCCTATCCATTTGATGATCGAAAACACCGATCAACGCTCCAAAGACTATTCCGAGATCGCCAAGGCCTATCGCCCGGGGCACGCCGATTACACCTATGACGCGAAATACGGCATTCGCGATTACCGCGGCGGCGGGCGGTCAAGCGCGCGCGAAACGGCAGCGCGCGTTGCGGCAGGCGCGGTGGCGCGGTTGGTCATTCCGGATGTCAAAATCACCGCTTTCGTATGCGAGATCGGCGGCGACAAGATCGAGCGTGATGCAATCAATCTCGATGAAATCACAAAGAACCCCTTTTTCTGTCCAGACAGTTGGGCAGCGACGCGTTGGGAAGAGCTGGTCGACAATGCGCGCAAAAGCGGTTCGTCGCTTGGCGCGGTGGTCGAATGCATCGCGGAAGGCGTGCCAGCCGGATGGGGCGCACCAATCTACGCCAAGCTCGACAGCGAATTGGCCTCTGCCATGATGACCATCAACGCGACCAAGGGTGTCGAGATTGGCGATGGCTTTGAAGCTGCACGCCTCACCGGTGAACAAAACGCCGATGCGATGACGCCGGGCGAGGACGGCAAGCCGATCTACGCCAGCAACCATGCAGGCGGTACGGCTGGCGGCATTTCAACCGGTCAACCGGTGGTGTGCCGCGTGGCGTTCAAACCCACATCGTCAATCCTTACCCCCGTGGACTCGATCACGTCGGACGGCGACGCGACACAGGTCCGCACCAAGGGCCGCCATGACCCATGCGTGGGCATCCGGGGCACACCAGTTGTCGAAGCGATGATGGCGCTTGTTCTGGCCGATCAAAAACTGCTCCACCGTGCTCAGACAGGCGGCGAATAATGGATAAATCTGCAATGCCAAACCCGCGCGAGCTTGCGCGCACTCTGGCCGAATTTCGCACCCCCGGCGTCGGACGCAGTATCTGGGAGGTGGCTTCCACTCTGGCGCCCTTCGCAGGCCTGATGGCAATTATGCTCTTCGCGATTGAGGCGGGGTATTACGCCGCCTTTGCGCTGACCCCGTTTGCAGGGATGCTGCTGTTGCGGCTCTTCATTATTCAGCATGATTGCGGCCATGGCTCCTTCTTCAAGAGCAAGGCAACCAACAAATGGCTGGGCCGCACGCTGGGTGTGTTCACATTGACGCCGTATGATTGCTGGCGGCGCAGTCATGAGCTGCACCATGCGAGCACGGGCAATCTTGACGCACGCGGTTTTGGCGATGTCGATACTTTGACTGTGCGCGAATACCGCGCATTGGGCCGGATGGGGCGGATCTGGTATCGCATATACCGGCACCCGCTTTTCCTGATGGGCTTTGGCCCGGCGTACCTCTTTTTGCTGCGCCACCGCTTGCCCATTGGACTGATGAAAGCCGGTTGGACCTATTGGATCAGCGCGCTTTTGACCAATGCCGTGACGGCTGGACTGCTCGTGACGCTTGCCCTTATTTTTGGCGCATCGGTTACGGCGATGGTGTTCCTGCCCGTGCTGCTAACGGCCGCATCGGTTGGGGTTTGGCTGTTCTATGTGCAGCACCAGTTTGAAGACACGTCCTGGGATAAACGCGAAGATTGGGACTACCACGCCTCCGCTATCGAAGGCAGCTCCTACCTGCATTTGCCAGCGGTTATGAACTGGTTCACCGGCAATATCTCGATCCACCACATCCACCATCTGGTAAGCCGCATCCCGTTCTATCGCTTACCCGCCGCGTTGAAGGCGCATCCTGAACTGGCTGAATTCAACCGGGTGAGCGTGCGCGACGCCTTTGGCACGATGTGGCTCGCGCTTTGGGATGAAGACAACCGCAAGCTGGTGACCTTCCGAGAGGCCAAACGGCTCACTGCCTAAGCAGTAACGCTGCCTTACGCACTGATCGGGAACGAATTTCCAACGTTCCCGTTTTGTCATTGAAAATCTCGATCTTCGCAATCGCACAAATCAATTTTGTTGCAACGCAGCAATCACTATTTAGCGCTGTGAAACATCGTTCTTTTAACCCCAACTCCTAATTTATGAGGCAAAAATCACATGGGTATTATCGGTTCAACCGTACAACCGTTCAAAGCAACCGCATTCCAGGCCGGCAAAGACTTCTACGACGTCACCGAAGCTGACATCGCTGGCAAGTGGGCTGTGTTCTTCTTCTACCCAGCCGACTGGACCTTCGTATGTCCAACCGAGCTTGAAGACATGGGTGAAAAGTACTCGATGCTTCAGGACATGGGCGTAGAAGTATACGCGGTCAGCACCGACACGCACTTCAGCCACAAGGCATGGCACGACAGCTCCGAGAAAATCGGCAAGCTCCAATTCCCGTTCCTCGGCGACCAGCTTCACACGCTTTCAAAGCAGTTTGGCGTTCTTCGTGAAGAAATGGGTCTTGCTGACCGTGCGACGTTTGTTGTTGATCCCGACGGCGTGATCCAGATCATGGAAATCACCTGTGAAGGTGTTGGCCGTAACGCGAACGAACTCACCCGCAAGATCAAAGCCGCTCAATATGTGCGTGCAAACCCTGGCCAGGTGTGCCCGGCAGCATGGGAAGAAGGCGCAGACACGCTTGCCCCATCGCTTGACCTTGTTGGCAAGATCTAATTCTCGCCCATGAACTTTTAGCGGCGCGCCTCTCTCCCTCTCCCCTGCGCGCCGGTACCCTGCCCGAGCTTTCGAGCTTGGACGCAGCATAGGCCCGAACCGCCTCCCTCTCCCTCCCTCCTCGGAGGCGGTTCGGGCTATTTTCTCCCACCAAATTGCCAATGGAACTCGCAATGCTCGACGCAAATACGCAAACCCAACTCAAGCAATATCTCGCCAATCTGCGCGAGCCTATTGAGCTGGTTGCAGTGCTCGATGAAAGTGCGAAGTCCGAGCAAACGCGCGACCTGCTCTCTCAGATCGCTGAACAGCACGACATGGTCACGGCCCGCTTTGACGGCGATGATCAGATCGCTGGCGGCAGACGCCCAAGTTTCGTCATTCGCCGCGCGTCGGACCCTGCAAAATGGGTGCGTTTTGCAGGCTTGCCGATGGGGCATGAGTTTACATCACTGGTGCTTGCTCTCCTTTGGGCAGGCGGCCACCCGCCAAAGGTCGACGCAGACCTCATCGAACAGGTCCGCGCGCTTGAAGGCGATTACGAGTTCGAGATGTTCTTCTCGCTCACCTGTCACAACTGCCCCGACGTGGTGCAGGCGCTTACCTTGATGGCGCTCGAAAACCCGCACATCACCGCGACATTGGTCGAGGGCGGCACATTCAAGGACGAGGTCGAAGGCCGCGATATCCTCGCAGTGCCTGCAACCTTCCTTAACGGTGAAAGCTTTTACAACGGCAAGATCGAGCTTGCTGAAATTCTGTCCAAACTGGACAGCGGCGCGGATGCGAAGGCGGCTGAGAAAATGTCGGCCAAGGACGCGTTCGAGGTGCTCGTTATTGGCGGCGGTCCGGCTGGCGCAGCATCGGCGGTTTACACCGCGCGCAAGGGTTTCCGCACAGGTATCGCAGCAGAGCGTTTCGGCGGCCAGTTGCAAGATACGCTTGGCATCGAAAACCTGCCCGGCACCAGTTACACCGAAGGGCCAAAGCTCTCCGATAACCTCAAAAAGCAGGTCAGCGACAACGGAATCGACCTTATCGACCTTGCCCGTGCAACCGAATTGAAGCCTGCGAGCCAAGCGGGCGGAATGCATGAAGTCACCTTTGCCAATGGTGCGGTTCTCAAAACCCGCAGCCTCATCCTTTCGACGGGTGCGCGCTGGCGCAATCTGGGCGTGCCGGGCGAAGCGGAATACCGCAACAAAGGCGTCGCCTATTGCCCGCACTGCGATGGTCCCTTGTTCAAGGGCAAGCGCGTGGCCGTCATCGGCGGGGGCAATTCGGGCGTCGAAGCGGCGATCGACCTTGCCAAAATCGTCGGCCACGTGACCCTCATCGAATTTGACAAGGCCCTTCGCGCCGACGCCGTGCTGCAAAACAAGCTGCGCTCGCTCTCCAATGTCGAGATCATCACCAATGGTCAGACGACCGAGATCACCGGCGATGGCAAACGCTGCAACGGCCTTGTGGTGAAAGACCGTGAGAACGGCGAAGAGCGACGTGTCGAACTGGAAGGTGTGTTCATCCAGATCGGCCTTGTCCCGAACACCGACTGGCTGCGCGGAACCGGCCTAGAGCTGTCGCAATATGGCGAAATCGTCGTTGATGATCACGGCGCGACCAACTTGCCCGGTATCTATGCCGCAGGCGATGCCACCACGGTGAAGGACAAGCAGATCGTCGTCGCCATGGGTACTGGTGCAACCGCAGGCCTTGGCGCGTTCGATTACCTCATCCGCAATGAAGCCACGGACGAAGTTGCCGAGGCCGCATAAGGCCCTGCATTCCAGGGCGTGACCTGCGGCCTCAAATGCGGCACAACGCCGCGCCATGAAGGTTATTCTTACAGGGTCCTCTGGCCGTATTGGCCGCGCTATCTTTTCATGCCTTGCCCCGGCGCATGAGGTTGCCGGCATGGACACCCGAGCGTTTTCGACCACGCGCATCGTCGCGGATTGCGGTGATGAAGCGGTGATGCGCCCTCTTTTGGAAGGGGCCGACGCGGTGATCCATACGGCGGGCCCGCATGCACCGCACGTGGGCCTTGTCCCGGACACAGAATTCACCCGCACCAATGTCGAGGCAACAGCCAAGCTCTATCACTGGGCACAAGAGGCAGGGGCCAGCACATTCCTCTACACCTCCACCACCGCACTTTATGGCCATGCGATTACGCCGGGCCAATGCACATGGGTGAATGAAGAGACTGTCCCGTCACCAAAGAGTATTTACCACCGCACAAAGCTGGCGGCCGAAGAACAGCTCGAGGCGCTCGCCACAGATCACTTGCCTGTAAAAGTGCTGCGCATGTCGCGGTGCTTTCCCGAAAGCGCGCCGCAAATGGCCACATATCGCCTTCACCGCGGCATTGATGCGCGCGATGTGGGGGAAGCGCATAGCCTAGCCCTTGCCCATAAAGGCCCGTCCTTTGCCCGCTTCGTGATTTCAGGAGCGACACCCTTCAGACGCGAAGATTGCGAAGCGCTTGCCCATGATGCGCCTTCAGTAATCCGCGAATGCGCACCCCAGCTTGCCGAGGCGTTTGAGCTACGCGGGTGGAAGCTCCCTCGCACAATCGACCGGGTTTATGATCCCGGCCATGCTCAACGTGAGTTGGGCTGGTCAACACGCTGGGGCTGGGAAGAAGTGCTCGCGCAAACGGACCGGAATGACCTCGAAGTGCTCCCGATTGGCGCCTCTGCTTCGCCGAAACCGGAGTGAACGCGCAAAGCCGAACGGCCCGAAAAGTTACATCACTTTTTCCGATCAGAATGATCGCAACTCTGCACTTTCATTGATCGGTCGGCTCACTATTTGACACTTATCGGGTCACCCCACCCGTCAAGTGAAACGCCCAGCCACCCCCTCCCGCTGGTCCGTTTCGAAACTTAGGCCAAGGCGAGCCCCCCTTACTGCCTTGCGCCCAAAAGAACCGGAAGTCTGCTGGCTTCACCCTCCCCCCCTCAAAAGTTGGCGGCTTCCGGTTCGTCTTTTCCCGTCGCTGTCCAAGCCGCGTTTTATCGCGCTTTTCCCTATCATCGGATTTTGCAATCAATCTCGACAGATTAATCGATTGGACCGCTCGTCGCTTCTCCATCACTCTGCTTTCATAGCCCGCGTTTTGAGTCGGGCGAGAGGTTTCAAAAGGAGAAGAGACATGGACGCTAAAACAGGTGAAATGAGCGGCTGCCCATTCCACGGCGACGGGGCGACCCGCACGCTTCTGGGCCGCCAGAACAAAGATTGGTGGCCAGAGGCGACAGATCTTGGCTTGCTGACCGAGCGAGGCAAGAGCGCCAACCCCTATGGTGAAGATTTTGACTATGTCGCAGCGTTCAACGCGATTGATTACAAAGCTCTCAAAGCCGATCTCACCGCATTGATGACTGACAGCCAGGATTGGTGGCCAGCAGATTATGGCCACTACGGACCGTTCTTCATCCGCATGGCATGGCACGCAGCGGGTACTTACCGCACCGGTGATGGCCGCGGCGGCGCTGGCAGCGGTCAGCAACGTTTTGCACCGCTCAACAGCTGGCCGGACAACGGCAACCTCGACAAGGCGCGCCGTCTGCTCTGGCCGATCAAACAGAAGTACGGCAAAGGCATCAGCTGGGCCGACCTTTACATCCTCGCCGGAAACGTCGCGATTGAAAGCATGGGCGGACCCGTTTTTGGTTTCGGCGGTGGCCGCGCGGACGTTTACGAGCCAGAAATGGTGTACTGGGGCACGGAAGAACAGTGGGTCGACCAAGGCGTTGAAACCCGCATCATTCCCGATGAAGGCAAGGCGCTCGAAAACCCGCTTGCCGCAATCCAGATGGGCCTCATCTATGTCAATCCAGAAGGGCCGGGCGGCAATCCTGACCCGCTGCAATCTGCCCGAGACATGCGTGAAACCTTTGCCCGCATGGCAATGAATGACGAGGAAACCGTTGCTCTTACCGCTGGTGGTCACGCCTTTGGTAAAGCGCACGGCGCTCAGCCATCGGACACTTTCGGCGGCTCTCCCGAGAGCGAGGCACTGCACCTTCAGGGCTTTGGCTGGCTGAACGATGAAGAGGAAATCGGAAAAGGTCACATCACGACCTCTGGCATCGAGGGTTCATGGTCGAACAACCCTACCGCGTGGAGCCACGACTATTTCCGCCTTCTGTTCAAATACGATTTCGAGCTGACACACAGCCCGGCTGGCGCGCAGCAATGGACCCCAATCAACCCTGATCCAGAGGACCTGGCGCCTGACGCACGTGATCCGTCCAAGAAGGTGCCGACCATGATGACGACCGCCGATATGGCGCTCAAAATGGACCCGGAATACGCCAAGATCTCCAAGCGTTTCCTTGAAAACCCTGAACAGCTTGATGACGCGTTCGCGCGGGCATGGTTCAAACTGTGCCACCGCGATATGGGTCCAAAATCCCGGTATCAGGGTCCCGAAGTGCCCGCCGAAGACCTCATCTGGCAAGATCCCGTACCTGCTGGCACTGCGCCTTCTGATGCAGACGCAGATGCGTTCAAGTCGGCGATTTTGGGCAGCGACCTTACCGTAAGCGAGCTTGTGAAAGCAGCCTGGGCATCGGCCTCAACCTATCGCAATTCTGACCACCGTGGCGGGTCGGACGGCGCGCGGGTTCGCTTGGCACCTCAGAAAGACTGGGCGGCTAACGATCCGGAAGAGCTCGGCAAGGTTCTTGCCAAGATTGACGAGCTTCGCGGTTCTATCTCGATGGCGGATGCAATCGTGCTGGCCGGTAATGCGGCGGTTGAAAAGGCCGCAGCGGACGCTGGTTTCTCCGTCTCTGTACCGTTCACTGGCGGTCGCGGCGATGCGACCGACGAAATGACCGATGCAGAAAGCTTTGAGCCTATGGAACCGTTTGCCGATGGTTTCCGCAACTATCTCAAGACCAAGGCCAATGTGAAAACCGAAGATATGCTGATCGACAAGGCGCACCTTTTGGGACTGTCGCTGCCAGAGCTTACCGTTCTGGTCGGTGGTCTGCGTGTCTTGGGCGCCAACAGCGGCAATCGCCCGCACGGCGTCTTCACGGACCGCGTGGGTCAGCTCACCAATGACTTCTTCACCAACCTTCTCGACATGGGCACCAAATGGGCTCCGGTCGACGGGTCAGGCGACGAGGAATATGTGGGCACGGACCGCAAGTCCGGCGAAGAGAAGTTCCGTGCAAGCCGCACCGACCTGATCTTCGGCTCCAACTCGCAGCTTCGCGCACAAGCCGAAGTCTATGCGGAAAGCGGCAATGAAGAGAAGTTCGTAAACGACTTTGTCGCAGCCTTCACCAAGGTGATGAATGCGGGCCGTTTCTAAGACTGGCTAAACTATGGTTCGCTTTCGCGAGCCCCGAAATTTGAGAAACCCCCGGTGAGGAAACTCGCCGGGGGTTTTTGTATTGCAATGGACGATCTGCACTTTCCGCACTACCAGCAACCAGATGTCAAACGCTGAGCACAGGTCCACTTCCACTCCGGCCAATGGCCGATTTCGAGCAGTCTGGATAGGTAAAAATGAATGGATCGCTGTGCCTGCCGCCCGCAATTGGCTTGTCCTCATTTTCTATATGTTTTGGCTATTTTTCTGGGTCTTGGGCGGCTTTATGGCAATCTATATGCTCTTCACCGGTCAAGAGCAGCTGTTCATAGCTCTTTGGCTTGTTGGATGGGCATTAGGGGTCATATTCGCTTCCACCACGATTGCTTGGCAACTTGCCGGAAGATACCGGATCACAATCATCGATGAAGCTCTGGTATACGGTTGGTCCATGCCGTTCGCAAGTCACGAGAAACGGTTTGATTTAATGGAAATCCGCCAACTTGAGGCTGTCAGGAACTTTCACTGGCCGATCTTCGGAAAGATAAACACAAGATCGTACAATCCGCCGATCTTCCCTTGGACGCTATCTCTGACTGCACCGAAAAGCTTGAAGTTCGTCTATGCAGGCCAGATTATCTATTTGCCGCTTGGTTTGGGGGAAGATGAGAGCGAAGCTTTGCTCGATTGGCTAAGACCGCGTGCCTCGGCGGCTCTCGGTTCAATCACCGGCTAAATCCAGCCAGCGTCTTTCAGCTCGCTCACCTGCGCGCGCGACACCGGGGCCTCCACACCGCCGGGTAGCACAAGGCGCACATTGCGGCCTTCGCGGCGGACATCCTCAACCGCAAGGCGCGCAACCCACCAGCTGCGGTGGACCTGACGTCCCTCGATATCGCTTACGTGCACCATCGCATCGCGCAAACGCATCAGGACCAGCTCGGACCCAAGGCTGGTGTGAACGCGGACATAATGGTCCTCCATTTCAAGAGCGATCACATCGCTACCCAATGCAGGCGGAAGCTGATCGAGGAGCGGGTTGGGCGGGTCAGCGGCTGGAGGCGTTTCGGCCGCTTCTCGCGGTCCGGCGGGCTTGGCCACGGCGATCTCCGATTGATCCTCGCCCTCACCCGTATCGCCATCACCCTTTTCGGCGCGCGCTGCGCTGGCACGCGGGCCGATAAAGTTGAACAGCAAGGTGACCCCGCCACCGATCACAAAGACGTAGAAATAGCTGGTCAATGCCTCGTCAAGCGCAGGCATCGTGGGCCAGTTGGGCATGAACTGGACAAAGTAGATCGCGATGGTCATCGGCACGGTCGCGACCGCAGCAGCGCCAATCCAAAGGGGTAAAACGGGCAGATCAAGCGCCTCGTGCAAACGGTCCACGAAGTACCCCATTGGCGAATAGATGGCATAGCCAAGATAGGAGAAGGTCAACCACGTGACGAGCCGCACGCTGATGGGCAATTCAATTGAACCGAAGGGGCCGATCACGGCAAGAAACAGGCCAATCGCTGTCATGATCGCAAGATCGGTGAGCGTGCTGCGCCAAAATACGGCACGAGGGCTGAGCATCTTTTCGCCAGCTGCCACTTCACCAGAATTGCTATCCATAGCGCCATGATTGCCTGCCCATTCGCGCTTCGTAAAGTGGCAAACAGCAGAAATCCGGGCGTTCCCGGGCCATTTCGCGAAGGTCAAAGCCGTTCGGCGCACTTCGGGTTGCTGGCCAGCGGGCATGGGTCAATTTGGGTTTCAACGACGAAACGAACTCGAAAGGCCCATCATGACAACCGCCACATCACACACAATCTTCCCAAGCCCGATCGATGCTTTCAAACGCCTCAACCGGCCCAAAGGGGTCATGCAACTGGGTCTTGTGACGCGGGCTCTGGTCCTGTTTGCCGGCACCACAATGACCGTGGTCTGCGTGCTAGCCATTGCCCGCGCATTGCTGGGTTTTGCCCCTGACCTGCCGCATCTGGGCAATGCCGCTATCATGTTCCATGTGGTGACCGTGATCCCTTGCGTGCCGCTTGGTCTCTACCTTTTGATCGCCCCCAAAGGCACCGCAATGCACAAGGCTCTGGGCAAGCTTTGGGTGGCGTTGATGGTTATCACTGCGACCTCCACCCTGTTCATCCACGAAGGGATGGCGCTTTCATGGATCCATATCTTTGTGCCGATCACTTACCGCGCGGCGTGGCTCATCATCAGCAGCGCTCGCAAAGGCGATATCCAACGCCACAAGGCAGAGATCGTCAGCCTCTTCCTTGGCGCATTGATGATCCCGGGAGTCTTCGCGGTTATCCTTCCGGGTCGCCTTATGAACGTGATGCTCTTTGGCTAGACCCTAGCCCGACCGCTTCAGAACCAGATAAAGCGCGCCCTCTCCGCCATGCCGGATGTGGGCGCGCCGCACTGCTGCGATGGAATCGGCGTGGCGACTGACCGCCAGCCAATCGAGCAGCTTTGCCCTGATCGCGCCGCGCTTGTTGGCCCGGTCGGCAGGGTCCACCGGACGCTCTCGCCCTGCGACAATCAACACAACACGCGCGCCCATCATGCGGGCTTGATCAAGGCCGCTCATGATCCGGTCATATGCCCGGTCAAGGTTATGGTCGTGCAAGTCGAGCGTATAGTCAGGCGCAATCTGACCCGATTTCAGTTTCCGGTTCCAACTCCCGTCAAGCTGATTGGAAGCCATCGCCCGCTTTACAGGAGAGGGGGAATTGGCACGCATCAAGGGGCGTTTGGCAGCAGGTGCAGGCTTCGATGCGGCTTTGGGTGCGGGTTTGGGCGCAGGTTTAGGTGCAGGTTTAGGGGGCACCTGCGCCACTTCGGTCACCAGAGGCGCTTTCTTCCCCGGCACGGCTTTACCAGGCAGGGGCGTGACACTTGATGCAAGACGGGCCCAAGCGCGCTGCTCGGGTTCGCTAAGGCCGCGCGGGTAACTCATCGCGTGTTGTTCGGGTTTCGGGAGTTAAGCCGCGCAACGGTCCCTTTGGGAAGGAAAAGCAGCGCAGAACCGCGCCCGCTCATGCCCCCTGCAATCCGCCGCGCATCTTCGCCAGCGCCCCAGAAAGTATCGAATCGGTTAGCGCCTTTGATCGCACCGCCTGTATCCTGCGCAATCCAGAGCCCGTCTGCTTCATTGCGATCAAGGTCGAGCCATACCGGCGCGCCCAGAGGCACAAAGGCGGGGTCTGCTGCAACAGAGGCTTCGCTGCGCACCGGAACACCCAGCGCGCCCAAGGGGCCATCACCGGTCAGTTCGCGGAAGAAAATCCAGCTTTTGTTGAGCCGCATAAGATCGCGGCCCTCACGCGGGTTTTCGCGGATGTAGGCCATAATCCCTTGCATGGAGCCGGAATATTGTCCCGGCCCATCACCCAAAAGCCCGCGTTCGCGCATAACCCCGCCAATACCGGTGTAACCGCGCCCGTTTTGCCCGGCATAGCCAATACGGATGACCTCGCCCTCTGGTGTGCGCAAACGGCCCGATCCCTGGATTTGCAGGAAGAAAAACTCGACCGGATCGGCCGCATAGGCAATCACAGGAACACGGCCTTCCAATGCGCCATCCTCAATCGCTGCACGGTCATAATAGGGTTCAAAATCACCATTGGGCAACTGACGGCCCAAGGGAGCACGCCCGGTGCGTTCGGATTGCGGCGTGCTTGACGGCCAACCGCGCGTCAAATCATCCGGCATTGCATAGACGGGGACATTAAAGCCCGGGCGGCGGGTACGTGATCCTGCGATCTCGGGCTCAAAATAGCCAGTCGCAAAGGCGGTGCCATCGCCCACGCGTGCGGTTTCAAAATGGGTTTGGAAAAACCGCGGAGCATCGCGCAATGGCCAACCCACCGCCGCCTCGCAAGCGGGGCGCCAATCGGCATTGTAGGAAAGCCCGCTCTTGTCTTCGCGGCGAAGAAGCTGCGGGCAGCTTTCGATGAAGCCTGCCAAGGCTGTGCCCGCATCGCTTTGGCTGATACCAAGAGCGCCCACACTTGGCCCCCGCATAACGCCTGCAAGAGCGGCGCTTGTGACTGTGCTGCCTGTGGTGACAGGTGGTGGAACGGGCAGAGCGGGGCTCGGCGCACTCACGTCCGGCACAAGGCGCAGGCACCCTGAAAGAAGAACGAGCGAGGCAAGAGCCGCTGCGCCAGCGCCTAACGATCGCGGGGCGTGGTTGACCGTTTCTGGACCCTGAAGCCGGATGGTTTTTGGAAGGGCGACGGGGTACAGACCGCGAAGACCAAACATCGCGAAGTCCCCTTCCAGCCGTGCCTTAAGCTTGGTCGGTTTCGTCGAGGATCCAGTTGGGATCACGCGAAGATGTGTCGCGGCTAAAGGTCCAGATATCGCGGCTTTCGACCGCATCATCGAGGCTGCCTGCGACGACATTGCCGTCTTTGTCGCGGGTGACCGCCGCAATGTCCGCAACAAAAAGGACCGAGATGCGCGCCAGCTTGCTAAACTTGTTGGTGTCGAGCGAAGCCGAATGCACACGGGTTTCTTCGATACGAATCAGCTTGTTCTGAAGCGTGTGACCAGCGGCCTCCCGCTCGTCAATCGCAGCTTCGAAGCCTGCGTAGACATCGTCATCGCACAGTTCACGCAATGTATCTTTGTCGCCTGCCCAAA
This sequence comes from Erythrobacter sp. S227, assembly GCF_057364925.1. NCBI lineage: Bacteria > Pseudomonadati > Pseudomonadota > Alphaproteobacteria > Sphingomonadales > Erythrobacteraceae > Erythrobacter > Erythrobacter sp. S227. Next base: position 2,862,293 of record NZ_CP200280.1, on the reverse strand, counting down.
ATGCCTCAAGCACCATTTCATAAGCGCCCTTTGCACCTTCAACGAAGGAAGCGAATTCGAAATTGCGATCCGCATTGGCAATATCGCGAATGCCGCTTTCAACCGCCGGCATCACGCCTTCGAGTTCAGCGGGACGCACTTGCGCTGCTTGTGGGGCTTGTGCTGCGGCTGGGGTCTGCGCAGGTGTCTTGTCGGCTGCGTCAAAGCGCTGAGGGATCAATTCCTCTTCATGCTCTGCCCGGCGACCGAGCACCGAGTAAAGGCGCAGCCCCAGAAAGGCTGCGATCATTGCGAGGATGACGATTTCTAGAATCACATTACTTCCTTGATTTGGCCGCTTTCGCGCATTTCCCACTTCAACTTTAGCCACCATGACTGAATTGAAAGTGTATGCCAACACGAGATACGGCCCGGATCGGCGCAGGATGCATCAAAAGCACCATTGTTCGTCCCATAAATAGGCACAAAATTCAATTCTCCAACGCCCAATTACGCGAAGAAACGGGCAATTTTTGAGAGTGACCGGTCCAACAGGGCCCGAATTGGCCTGCAGCAACCGGATTCGCATGCAAAATTTGCGCCGCAGATTGCCCTTCCGTCTGCCCCCTGCTAGGCGCGCTCACCGGATTAACGTGTTTGCGCCCGCGCTGTTCCTGAACCGCGGCCAAAAACACTCGAACACATTAAGCGAAAGACAACTGACTATGGCCGACGAAGGCGACGTTCTCACCAATCTCGACAATACCGGCGCAAACGGCGCGGATGATCAGCCAGCCGCTGGCATCATCACGCAATATGTCAAAGACCTCTCGGTCGAAAACCCCAGCGCGCCCGACGTGTATCAATGGCCGGACCAGCCAAAAGTCGATGTCCAGTTCAACATTGGCGCCGATGCCAAAGGCGAGGACGTCCACGAGGTTGAGCTGAAAATCAACATCACTGCGACGGCAGAGCGCGGCCCTGCTTATATCATCGAGCTGTCGTATTGCGCCCTGATCGGCATTCGCAACATTCCTGAAGAACAGGCGCATGCCTTCCTTTACGGTGAATCGCCGCGGATCATCTTCCCGTTTGCGCGCCGCGTGATTGCCGATGCCGTTCGTGATGCAGGCTTCCCGCCGCTGATGATTGAGCCGATTGATTTCAACGGCCTTTATATCCAGCAGCTTCAGGCAAAGCGTGCCCAAGAAGGCGGCGTGAACACACCTTCACCCACAGCCTAAGGGCGAGCGGCTTGCTTTCAGCTCGGCGCGCGGGATAACCCTAAGCCATGAGCCTGCTCAAAAACGTAGGGACCATCGGGTCCCTTACCCTCGTCAGCCGGATCGCCGGGATGGCGCGCGAGATGATCTTTGCGCGCGTCCTTGGCGCAAATGGCGTGACGGATGCGTGGTTTCAGGCGTTTATCATTCCCAACGTATTCCGCCGCCTGTTTGCAGAAGGCGCGTTTTCAGCCGCCTTTGTGCCGATGTTTTCCAAGCGATTGCATGGGAAGGATGACAAGCAAGAAGGCTTGGAAGACGCCAAGAGTTTCAGCGCCGATGTGCTAAGCGTTTTCCTACCGGTTCTGAGCGCGCTGGTCGCGGTTTTCGAGATTGCAATGCCGGGCATCATCTGGCTGCTCTCCGAAAAGCCGATTGATGCCGAGACCTATCCGCTTAGCGTTGATTTTGCGCGGATCATGTTTCCCTACATCATCCTCGTATCGCTCGTGACGCTGTTCACCGGCATGCTCAATTCGGTCTCGCGCTTTGCGCCGGGGGCATCTTTTCCGATTATCCTGAACATCGTTCTGATCGCAGCTTTGCTAACAGGCGAATGGTTTGCACAGACCACCGGCGCAAGCGTCACCCAAATCGCTTACGGCATCGCTTGGGCGGTGACGGGTGCAGGGGTGATTCAGCTTGCATGGCTGTATTACTGGACGCGGGTCGAAGGGTTTCGCCCTCGGCTCCTTTGGCCGCGCATCACGCCGGAGGTAAAGCGGCTTTCGATCATCGCCCTGCCCGCAGCGATTGGCGGCGGCGCATATCAGATCAACACTCTGGTGCAGCTCTATTTCCTCAACCAGCTTGAGGATGGGTCGGTCAGCTACATGAATTATGCCGATCGCCTGAACCAATTACCGCTGGGCATCATCGGGATTGCTTTGGCGACTGCGATTTTGCCTAACCTCTCGAAGTTCATTGGAGGCCAGGATGAGGAGCGCGCAGGCCGCCTCCAATCCGATGCCATCGAGTTGGCGATGCTACTGACAATCCCTGCTGCCGTGGCACTTGCCGTTTGTGCAGAAGCCTTTGTCATTATGATTTTTCAAGGGGGGCGGTTTAATCTTGCGGACGCTGCCGTGACCGGAGCGGTTCTTGGTACCCTTGTGCTTGGCCTCCCCGCCTATGTGCTGGTGAAGGTGCTTGTACCTAACTTCTATGCCCGCGCCGACACGAAGACCCCAGTTGTAGCCGCCTTTATTGCGCTCGGCGTATTCGTCACCGCCTGCATTCTCAATATCGGCATATCGATTGGGGGCACACTTGATCTTTGGTTGACCCAAATCCCTTTCCCAAGATTTGAGTTTGTCGGCCTTGGTTATGGCGTACCCGGAATTGCCTTTGCCAGCGTTGTGGGCGCTTGGATCAATGTCGCGTTCCTGCTGATCGTTCTGGCCTCGCGTGGGCACTACCGGATGCCCGGGCTGCTGGTTTTTCGCCTCGCCAAACAGGCTGTCGCAGCCGCAGCCATGGGGGCAGCGCTCTTTTACGCCAACGGCTTCCTCACCGATTGGTATTCAGCCGGATTGTTTGCGCGCTTGGGAGCCTTGGGCGTGCTCGTAGGAGCAGCCGTCGTCGTCTATTTCGGCCTTGCTTTTGCCCTTGGCGCAATTGATAGGGCGCGCATTACAGCACTCACAAAGAAAGCGTAGAAACCATGCGTGTCGTCTCTGGCATCCAGCCCACCGGAAAGCCGCACCTTGGCAATTACCTTGGCGCGATCGTCAACTATGTGAAGTTGCAAGACGAAGCACAGGCCGCTGGCGGGGAGTGTTTTATCTTCCTTGCTGATTTGCACGCGATCTCTCAACCGCATGATCCCGCTGAACTGACGCAAAACACCCGCGAAATGGTGGCAACGCTTGTGGCTTGCGGAGTGGATCCGGCCAAAACCGTGCTGTTCAATCAGGCACAGGTACCAGCGCACGCTGAGCTCCAATGGCTCTTGAACGGAACTGCGCGCATGGGGTGGCTCAACCGGATGACGCAGTGGAAGGACAAAGCGGGCAAGAACCGCGAGGGGCAATCGGTTGCGCTCTTCACCTATCCCGTGCTGCAAGCGGCCGATGTGCTGCTTTATCAAGCGACACATGTGCCCGTTGGCGAAGATCAGAAACAGCACCTCGAACTGTGCCGCGACATTGCGCAAAAGTTCAACAATGATTTCTGCCCAGAGGACGCTCCGCTCTTTACCCTGCCCGATCCCTACATTCCGCCAGCGGCTGCACGGATCATGTCCTTGCGCGATGGCACCGCCAAGATGAGTAAATCCGACCCATCCGAAATGAGCCGCATCAGCCTGACGGACGATGCAGACACGGTGATGAAGAAGATCAAGAAGGCGAAGACAGACCCTGAACCTCTGCCTTCGGAAGAAGCGGGCCTTGAAGAACGGGCCGAGGCGAAAAACCTCGTTGGCATTTACTGCGCGCTTACCAGCAAAAGCGTGAGCGAAGTTCTCGCGCAGCATGGGGGCCAAGGGTTTGGCGCGTTCAAGCCGGCGCTTGGCGAGGTTCTGGTGGAAACGCTGCGCCCCATCAACGAACGCTTCATGGAGCTCAAAGACGACCTTGAAGCATTGGATGCGATCCTTGCCCGCGGCGCCGCACAAGCGCGTGAACACGGGTCACCAACTCTTGATGCCACTTACAAGGCACTTGGTCTGGTGAGAGGCTAGCGCGGGCATTTGCAGCGCCGCTAGGCCGCATGGCTTAGACCAACCGTGCGAGACCCGCGTTCAAACTTGGTTCAGCGACACGAGCTACACTTGTGCGCGAGTGAGCAGCCTTGGCAAGAAGGGTGGCGCTGTTTGGGTTTTTGTAGCCGTTCAGGCACGAGAGCCAATCAGGGGCATGAGGGCACTGTCGGCCGCTTGGCACTCATTTAAAGCACCGGGGCGCCCCTTATCTCAAGGCCGCACTGGCGATTTTGTGAAGGATGTGGCATGACCCTAAATACTATGACCCTCGACACTGAAACTAAGCGTTCATCGATAACCCGGCGTATTGTACGCATAGGGCTTGTTGCTGGCGTGGCATTGGGCCTTTCTGCCTGCGCCTCTTCCTTCAAAGCGGATGTTTCGCGCTTTCAGGCGCAATTGCCCGCGCCGCAGGGACAGACATTCGCGGTTGTCGCCGATGATCCGGCCCTTGCCGGTGGCCTTGAATTTGCAACCTATGCCAACCTCGTGGCTGCTGAAATGGCGGAACTGGGCTACACTCCTGCTGCATCACCCGAAAGTGCGACCCTGCTTGTGCGGTTCGATTATGATGTCGACAATGGCCGCGAGCGCGTGCGCACGACCAATGTGGGCGGTGGGTTCGGCGCATTTGGCCCCTGGGGCCCATGGGGCCGGTTTGGCGGACTTGGCTTCCGTCGCAATTTTGCCTTTGGCTTTTACGATCCGTGGCTCGCAGGACCGGAAGTCCGCAGCTTTACCGTTTACACCAGCGAAGTGGACCTGAAGATCGACAACGCTGCGACCGGAGAGCGCCTGTTCGAGGGACAGGCACAGGCCGCCTCGCGGTCAAACCGTTTGCAAGCCCTGGTTCCAAACCTTGTCGATGCAATTTTCACCGACTTCCCCGGCAATTCGGGCGAAGTCCTGCGTATTACTATTCGTGAGGACGGCAAAAGCGTAAAGCCAGTCAATTAACACTGACACTCACCTTACCCTTGGACGGGACGGAAAGGCGGCGGAAGGGATCAGCGCCGCCTTTTTGATTCTTGGTCCCGAATTATTGCTAAGAACACGCCAATGAACGCTCACCGCATCAATCGTCTCCTTCGCACAGCAAACCTTACAGGCATGGCAGGCCTCGCGTTTGTGTGCGCCCCTGCCCACGCCCTTCAACAATCGGGCGAAGAGACCTTCGTTGACCTTGGCCGTTGGACAATTGTGCAAGATGAGGCAGCGCGCGCATGCGAATTGCGTCTGACGTCAGATCCGCGGGTCGTGTTGCGGTACCGCATGGCGGATGGCCGTGCAGGCGTTCTCGCGCTTCAAAGCAAGTCGGGCCGGTTCTTCACCGGAATGGTGGGCGATGTGACCTGGTCCTTCGACGAAGCGCGCTTTGCCGGATATCAGTCGGGCGACAGTTATTCGCTTTCGGCAGGCGCAAGTGATATCGAAGCGGCCTTTCGCTCGGCCAGAACCCTTTATGTTGACCATGGCGGAAACCAGCTTGCGCGCATTGACCTCAAAACCAGTTCGGCGGGTTTTCGCCTGCTGAAGCAGTGTGCTGAGCAGTGGCGCTATATCCCTTGGTATCGCAGGCTGGCGAGCGCAAACTATCGCAACCTAGATGCACCAAGCACGCTAGATGCGGCATCCTCGCCGACCAGTGCACAGCCCGCTGCGAGAGGAGGAGGCGTTGCTCCCCCGCTTGAACGCCCCACACTTAGCGCGCCTGTCGGTGCCCGTCCGATCAATCCGGCCAGCTGGATAAGCAGCAATGACGATCTGCCCTGGCCCTCGCGCGGTTTCCGCAGCGGACAAGGCGTCTTGCGCTACACGCTGCTGATTGATGAAGAGGGGCGCGCGGAAGATTGCGAGGTTGAGAGCAGCACAGGAGTGCGCCGGTTTGATCGCCAGGCCTGCCGAATTCTGATTGACCGCGCGCGGTTTGTGCCTGCCCGGGGCAGCAATGGCGAGCGCACTAAGGCCCGCTACACCTCAAGCGTGCGGTTTGCTGGCGAGTGACGGCCTATAGCTTTGCGTGCCCGCCGGTTGAGCCAAAACCACCTTCGCCCCGCTCGGTTGCGCCTAGTTCTTCGACCTCCTGCCAGATGCCTTGCGTGACAGGAGCCACCACAAGCTGTGCAACGCGGTCGCCCCGGGCAATCGCGAAGTCTTCTGTCCCGTGGTTGATGAGCAGCACTTTCAATTCGCCGCGGTAATCGCTGTCGATGGTGCCGGGTGTATTGGGCACAGTAATGCCGTGCTTGAAGGCGAGCCCTGAACGCGGGCGGACCTGAATCTCGTAACCTTGAGGGATCGCCACCGATAGGCCGGTTGCCACCGGATGACGCGCGCCCGGCGCAATGGTGACGTCCTCCGCCGCCACCACATCCATGCCTGCGGCGCCTTGGGTCGCATAGGCAGGCAAAGGCAGACCTTCGCCGTGGGGCAGGCGTTTCACTTCGACATTTACGGTGTTCGTCATTCAGCTGCCTTCGCCTGGAATGTATCGGCAACGCGCTGCATGATTGCCATCGCCACTTCCGATTTGGGCATTTCCTTAAGGTTCTCTACGCCGTCGGCGGTAATGATGTGCACCGCGTTTTCATCGCCGCCCATCACATCGCCCGAAACATCATTGGCAATAATCCAGTCGGCGGCCTTGCGTTTGCGCTTTTGCTTGGCATGGTCGATCACGCTTTCCGTCTCTGCGGCAAAGCCCACAACCAGCCCCGGACGATTCTTGCCTGCTGCAAGATTGGTCAGAATGTCGGGGTTCTCGGTCAGCATCAAAGCAGGCGGAGCAGAGCCGCGCTTCTTGATTTTTTCATCGCGATATTCCTTGGGCCGCCAGTCCGCGACAGCAGCCACCATGACCGCAACATCGCAAGGAAGCGCGCGCTTGACCGCGGTCGACATTTCCTCGGCGCTTTCCACATCAACGCGGGTCACACCAGCAGGTGTCTTCAGATAGACGGGCCCTGCAACAAGGGTCACATCCGCGCCCAATGCAGCGGCCGCAGCGGCAATGGCAAAGCCTTGTTTGCCGCTCGACCGGTTGGCGATGTAGCGCACCGGATCAATCGATTCCCAAGTGGGTCCAGCGGTGACCAGCACATGTTTGCCTTCGAGCGGTTGGTAAGACGCATCCGCCGTAATCCCGGCGATCTCTTCCTCATCGGCCTCGATTGCTTCAACCTTGTCCGGCGCGGCCTTTTTGGCGGCGATTTTGGCAGGCGCGGGCGTAGGTTCAGGAGCAGATTCGGGGGCGGCTTCCTCTGTCTCCAGATCGGAAGCCTTGTCATTGAGCCCTTCCTCAGCGGCGTCAGGCGCAAGACGGCGGTCATCCACCTCGTGATTGATCGCGTCCTGATTAACAGGCGGCGCGGCCTTGCCAGACCCCTTCTTCGCAAGCGGTGAGCCATCCAGATCGGGATTAAACTCGATATCCTCTTCGGGAAGCTCCTCAAGAAACTCCTCTGGCACGTCCTCTTCGCCAAGAGCGTCAAGCTCGGCCTGTATTTCCTCGGCGCTGCGTTTTTCCGTGGAGCGCGGGATAATGCGCGAAAGCAATCCACTCAAACCGCCGGTAGAGGCGGCCTCGCTATCGTCCTCAGGCTCAATCGCCTCGACTTCGGCAGGCGGAAGCGTTGGTGCTGCCGCCGGTGCTTCTTCCTCGACCTCAATGTCAAAGTGACCCGCAATCGCGCGCCAGATGGAGGGTGGTTCGGGCAGCCGGCCATAGCCAAATTCACCGCAGGCCATCATCCCTTCGTCGGGATGAAGCACGGTGACGCCATTTTCGCGCAAGGTTTCAACGTTGCGGACCGTGGAGGCATGCTCCCACATTTTCACATTCATCGCAGGCACCGCCATCACCGGCTTGTTGGTGGCAAGCAGCAAAGTCGTCGCAAGATCATCGGCAACGCCTGCCGCCATTTTAGCCATCAAATCCGCCGTTGCCGGGCACACAACCAGAAGGTCGGCCTCGCGCGACAGTTCGATGTGGCCCATTTCGACCTCGTTCTTGAGATCGAAAAGCGAGGTATAAACCTGGTTTTCCGAAAGCGCGGCCAGAGACATGGGCGTCACGAACTGCTGACCACCCTTGGTGACCACGCATGTGACGTCGCCGCCCGCTTTGCGGATAAGGCGCACAAGCTCGAGCGATTTGAAAGCCGCGATACCGCCGCCCACAACGAGCAAGATTTTGGGTCCAGTACCGCTCACAGCCCGTCCAACTCCTTCAAAACCCGGGGTCCAGTGCCCCATCTAGCCACCTTAGCACTTTCCGCCAAGTGCGCGAGAAGCCTTGCGCTTGGATGGTTAAGATTGCACTTATATCGCCGCCTTTGAGGCATGGGGAAAAATAAGGGGATCCATCTTGGCCATTATCTTGCGCGTATCGCTGTTTTTGCTGGGCGTTTTGTACATTGTTGTCGGCTATGGCTTCTTGACCGATCCAGTGGGTTCGGGCGCTGATTTCGGGATTGCCCTTGCCGATGAAAGCAGCGCGCAGGGCCTATCCACGATCAGAGCGGATTTCACATCCTTTTTCGCCGTGACCGCCGGATGCCTCATTCTGGGCGCATGGAAAGCCAGCGCCGTGCTGCTGAACACCGGGGCCGCCTTGATGGGGATTGTGTTCCTCGTGCGCGGTGCGAGCCTGTATTTCGATGGCACGTATGAGGGCTGGATGACGCCAATGGCGGTCGAATTGCTAACAGCTGTCGTTGCGATTGCGGCTGCGCGGGTTTTACCGAACGCGGATTAGGTTAAGAACCCTAAATCAGGCCAACAACGCTCGCACCCAAGACCGCGCCTGCACCCACTAGGCCAGCCACGAAATAGCCAAACCAGCTGCCGCCCTGTTTGGGAGCGCTATCGCCGTTCTGCCCGAAGTCGGTCATCAGTTTGATCTCTGGCAAAGGCGCTTGTTCAGGTGCGCCGCCCTTTGCTGGGAAGCGGTCTTCGATCCGGCGGATAAGATCGGGCAGGCGCATGAAGGTTTGCGCATCTTCTTTCAACCGCTCTGCCACCGCTGCCTCTGGTCCCAGCTCATCGCGGATCCAATCGCGCACATAAGGCGCGGCGGTGTCCCACATATTGATATCAGGATTGAGCTGCGTCGCGATCCCTTCGACCATCACCATGGTTTTTTGCAAGAGCAGCAGGTGCGGCTGTGTCTGCATGTCAAAGTCGCGGGTGATCGCGAACAATCCGTCGAGCATTTGGCCCACGGAAAGCTCTTTCACCGGCTTGCCGCGCATCGGTTCACCCACCGCGCGCAGAGCCGTCGCAAATTCATGCACCGAATGGTAGCTCGGCACATATTGCGCCTCGAAGTGAATCTCGGCGACGCGTTTGTAATTGCCCGTGGTCAGGCCATAGAGGATTTCTGCCAGCCATTGGCGCGCGCGCCGGTCGATCCGCCCCATGATCCCGAAATCAATTGCAACGATAGTGCCGTCGGCCTGCACAAACAGGTTCCCCTGGTGCATATCGGCATGGAAGAAACCGGCGCTGATCGCTTGCGTCAAAAAGCTGATGACAAGGTGCTGTGACAGGGCGTCAAGATCATGGCCTGCCGCCAAAAGCTCGTCACGCTTGGAAATTTTGATGCCGTCGACCCACTCGATCGTGAGCACGCGGCCATTGGTGCGGTCCCAGTCAATCGCCGGGATACGGTAACCACCAACGCCCGCCATATCCTCGGCAAGTTCAGATGCAGAAGCCGCTTCGCGCCGCAGGTCGAGTTCGGAATAGGACCAGCGTTTGAAATTGGCGATGGTCGCGCGCGGACGCAGACGGCCCGCTTCTCCGCCCATGGCCTCTACGTGAGCGGCCGCCCATTCGTATGTCGCAATGTCTTGTGCAAACTTTTCCTTGATACCGGGGCGGAGCACCTTGATCGCAACTTTGCGCCCATCGGTTGTCACGCCCTTGTGCACCTGCGCAATGGAGGCAGCGCCCACAGGCTGCGGGTCCACTTCGGAAAAGAGCGCGTCCAATGGCTGGTCAAAGCTCGTCTCGATCGACTGTTTGATCAGCTCAAAATCGACCGGCGGCAGATTGTCCTGAAGCTGCAAGAGATTGTGCGCCGCTTCCTCACCCACAAGATCGGGGCGGGTGGCAAGGGACTGCCCAAGCTTGATCGCAGCAGGGCCAATCGCACGAAAAGCGCCAGCGTAATCGCGCTCCCCCTTCTTGCTCGTAAAGGTCGCAAGGCGCGCCAGCTTGGCCAGCCGCTTTACCGGTGGCGGGGCATTGGGGTCGTCTTCGATCCCCACAAGCGCGCGGCGACGCGCAAGGGTGATACCCCATCTGGCAAGACGGAAAAGATGCGTGGCAGGAGAGGTCACGTCGCTAGACTTTCCACCCCGAGTGAATGGCAACCGCACCGCCAAGAATGATCTCGGCCTTGGTGTTCACAAAACCGGCATCGCGGATCATTGCTTCGAATTGCGGCGCGCGGGGGAATTTGCGGATCGATTCGGCGAGGTAGCGATAGCTTTCGGTATCGCCTGCAATCACCTGACCCATGCGCGGCATGATGTGCATTGAATAAAGGTCGTAAATCTCGCGAAAGCCCGACCAATCGGTGACCGAAAATTCCATGCAATAGAACCGGCCACCCGGGCGAAGGACGCGAAGGGCCTCTTTCAGCGCCTTTTCCTTGTGCGTCACATTGCGAATGCCGAAAACGATCGTGTAGGCATCAAAGCTGTTCGAGGCGAAGGAGACTTCCTCTGCGTTCTGCTGTGAGAAGACGAGGCTGCCTGCGCCTTCTGCCTCGTCACGCTCCATCGCGCGCTCTGCTCCCACATCGAGCATTTCCTGATTGATATCGGCAACGGTGATATTCGCGCCCCGGTCCGCCATGCGAAACGCAATGTCGCCCGTTCCGCCAGCCATATCGAGGATGTTTTCACCGACCTGCGGTTTCACCCGCTTAACAAAGCGATCCTTCCAGCCGCGGTGCATGCCAAAGGACATCGCATCGTTCATGATGTCGTATTTCTTGGCAACGCTGCTGAAGACCTCACCCACGCGGCGGGTCTTTTCCTCTGGGCTTACGTTTTCATAGCCAAACGAGACAGTGTTGGAGGCTGGGTCAGATGTGCTTTCACTCATGAGGGGTGCCTTAGAGGGAATTGCGGCAGGCGCAAAGGGTGATAAGGGGTGATGAATGCCTGAATTACCAGAAGTTGAAACAACGGTCCGTGGCCTTGCAAAGTTCCTTGATGGCGCGCGGATCGAGCGGGTGACGTTGAACCGCCCCGATTTGCGCCGCCCGTTCCCGCAAGATCTGGTGCAGGTGATGACGGGCGCGACTATTACGAGCCTCTCACGCCGGGCGAAATATGGGCTCTTCCATCTCGACCGGGAACAGTCGGTGATATTCCATCTTGGCATGAGCGGGCGCTGGCGGATTGATCCTGACGAACCCGATAAACATGATCATATGGTGGTGGAGACGGCGCAAAACCGCTTTGCCCTGTGCGACCCCAGACGATTCGGTTCGGTCGATATGGTGGCCACCAATGCGCTGGATGAGTGGGGCCCGTTTGCGAGCCTTGGGCCTGAGCCGCTCGGCCCTGACCTTACGCCCGCCTATTTGAAGGCCGGGCTCAAAGGCAAAGTTCAAAACATTAAACTGTGTCTGCTGGATCAGCGAGTCGTTGCAGGCCTTGGCAATATATATGTGTGCGAGGCTCTGTGGCGTTCTGGTATCCGGCCAACCAAGCAAGGGGGTAAGGTGACGCGCCCCCAATTGGAGCGGCTGGTGCCTGCGATCAAGCAAGTGCTCGCGGCGTCCATTCGCGATGGAGGCTCGTCTTTGCGCGACTATGCGGCACCTGATGGGGAGCTTGGCTATTTCGCAACCCGCTTTGATGTGTATGGTCGGACAGGCGAGCCGTGCCACCATAACGATGGCGGTATGATCAAACGGATCGCCCAAGGCGGGCGCAGCACGTGGTATTGTCCCGTGTGTCAGAAGTGATCGCCGGAAGTGACTACAGGCAAAGTTTCCTTGCCTTTCGCGCCGTTTCACACTAGGTGCGCCGCTTTCCAGCGGTGAATCGCCGCTTTTTCGTATAGCCGATTGAAGATTTTCCGGGCTTATTCAAGCAGCCCTTACAGAACGCGAGACAGAACAGACCTATGGCCAACACGCCTCAAGCCCGTAAGCGCATCCGTCGCAACGACCGCCGCGCAGAAGTAAACACCGCGCGCATGAGCCGCATCCGCAGCTTCGTCAAAAAAGTCGAATCAGCATGTGAAGCTGGCAACAAGGACGAAGCGGCCGCCGCTCTTAAAGCTGCTCAGCCAGAAATGGCTCGCGGTGTTGCACGCGGCGTGATGCACAAGAACACTGTGGCACGCAAAATGTCGCGCCTGACGAAGCGAGTCGCAGCGCTCTGATTCGTTTTTTGGAAGCGGTAAGCTAGTTAACTTTACCTAGTTTACCCCCTCGCAGAGTTACTAAGGGTCGTGTCTGATGACACGGCCCTTTTGTTTTGCCTGCAGCATCGTGGGTCTCGTTCCCAAGAATGCGCAGAAATCCTGCGATTCGCGGTCTCAAAATCGACATATTGTTTAAATTCAATGCGTTAAACGGAGGGCTGCGGGGTAGGCCCGAGTCAACACAAATATTTAAGATTTGTTGCAATTGATCGCTTGCGCTCACCTGCCAATTTGCGCTTATTAGAGGCCTACCCGGCGCGGGACAGTCCGGGTTCATATCTTTTGATCGACAGGTTAGCCTGTGGAGGGTGCTTCACGGGAGGGGAATCCTTTTATCCAGTCGAATGGTCATTGGTTTTACCTTGGAGGGGCGCTTTCCAGGGATGGTGAATATTTGGGGAAGTCATGGGTTATAATACAGATAAGGCGCGGGCAACGCGGCGGAAAGCTGATGACGATTTGATGGAAGATGCAGAAGCAGTGAACCTGGCCGCCGACTGGGCCGACATTAGCCAGGGTTTGAAAAAGGATCTGGGGCATCAATTGCACAGCCAGTGGATCAAGCCGATCCAGGTTGGCGGCATCAATAAGGAAACGGGCACGCTTGACCTGTTCCTTCCAACAGAATTTTCGGCCAATTGGGTCAAGGATCGCTTTCATGACCGGCTGCAGCTGGCCTGGAAGATCATGCGCAGCGATGTGCGCAGCGTAAATGTTCAGGTGCACCCTGGCCGCCGCCAGCTGCCCGAGCTGCGCCTTGATGATGGCCGCCGCCCCGCCAATGATGGCGCAAGCGCAATTGCGGTTGCTGCCGGGACGATCAACGATTCGGGCTTCACCTCAAGCGTGGGTCTTGATCCCTCGCTGACGTTTCAGGCTTTCATTACCGGTGAGGCGAACGTTCTGGCCTGCAATGCAGCGCAGCGCATGGCCGCAACCGAACAGCCGCAATTCTCGCCGCTTTATCTGAAAGCGGCCACCGGTCAGGGCAAAACCCACCTGCTCCACGCGATCGGCCACGGCTTCCTCGCATCGCACCCGCGTGCACGCATTTTCTACTGTTCGGCAGAGCGGTTTATGGTGGAATTCGTTCAGGCTCTGAAAGCCAACCAGATGATCGAGTTTAAAGCGCGCCTGCGCAGCTTTGACCTTCTTCTGGTGGACGACATCCAGTTCATCATCGGCAAGGCGTCGGCTCAAGAAGAGCTGCTCTACACGATTGACGCTCTGCTGGCCGAAGGTAAGCGTCTGGTGTTTGCAGCAGACCGCGCACCGCAGGCATTGGACGGTGTCGAACCGCGCCTTCTCTCGCGTCTTTCGATGGGTCTTGTCGCCGATATTCAAGCCGCCGATATTGAACTGCGCAAGAAAGTGCTTGTCTCCAAGCTTGCGCGTTTTGCGCCGCTTAGTGTGCCAGAAGACGTCATCGACTTCCTGGCTCGTACCATCACACGCAATGTTCGCGAGCTGATCGGTGGCCTTAACAAGCTCATCGCTTACGCGCAGCTGACCGGCCAGGAGGTTTCGCTACAGCTTGCAGAAGAGCAGCTCACCGATATCCTTTCCGCCAACCGCCGCCGCATCACAATTGACGAGATTCAGCGCACGGTTTGCCAGTTCTACCGGATCGACCGGTCGGAAATGTCATCCAAGCGCCGCGCGCGCGCTGTTGTGCGTCCGCGCCAGGTGGCGATGTACTTGTCAAAGGTTCTGACGCCTCGGTCCTACCCAGAGATTGGCCGCAAGTTTGGTGGCCGCGATCACTCGACGGTTATCCACGCCGTTCGCCTGATCGAGGATCTGCGCACACGCGATGCCGATATGGACGGCGATGTGAGGAGCCTTCTGCGGCAGCTGGAGAGCTAAGCGGACAGTTAATTCGCACACAATTTGCTCATTGTTTGCCTCGGGGTTTCAACAGGGCGGTCCACAGCCGCCCTCCCCGGCAAGCCAACAGCTCGTCAACCACTCGCCAACACATAATCAACAGGGCTATGAACAGCCCTGTCGACAGGCCACGCACAGGCTGTAAACAGCTTATCCATGAGTTTGTCGACACCCCTTTCCCCCGCCAGACTAGACCGCTTTGCCCGCCACATCGTGCTGCCCGAAATCGGCGGCGCGGGTCAGGTGGCGCTCGCTGGAAAGCACATTGCGGTGATCGGGCTTGGCGGAATTGGCTCGCCTGCGCTCCAATATCTGGCTGGTGCCGGGATCGGGCGCTTTACCCTTGTCGATGACGATGTGGTGGATGCGAGCAACCTGCAACGCCAGACCATCTTTACCTCGCGCGATATCGGCCACGGCAAGGCAACAAGCGCGCGCCGCTGGCTCGCCAATTTCGACGACGCGCTCGAAGTGAACATTTCGGACAGCCGCATCACCGCCGAAAACGTCGGCGATCTCATCGCAGGCGCTGACCTTGTGCTTGATGGTACCGATAATTTCGCAACCCGCCTCGCCGTTTCCGACGCCTGCGTGGCAGAGCGCGTCCCGCTCTTGTCCGGCGCAGTGGGCCGCTTTCAAGGCCAAGTGGGAGCATTCGCTGGGCACTTGGTGGGAAGCCCGTGCTACCGCTGTTTTGTCGGCGATGCCTTTGATGCAGAAGACTGCGACACCTGCGCCGAGGACGGAATGCTGGGCGCAATGGCCGGATGGACCGGAAGCTTTGCCGCCATGCAGGCGGTGCGCGTCCTTCTTGCAGGCGTCAGCCGTTTTGGTCAGCCCATGTGGGGCAAGCTCCATATCCTCGATGGGATGCAACCTGGAATGCGCACCTTAAGCATTGCCAAGGACCCCGCGTGCAAAGGCTGCGGACAAGCGGGTTAGCGGCGCCAATTTTTCCTACACGCCCGCATTCTGGCACGGGATTTTCTTGGATGCAGTTATCGGAAAATTCGTATGGCCAAAAATTTATGAGCAAAGTGTCTCATAGCCCAAAACCATCAAGACATTGAAATACCGTGTCATTTCCCATTCCAAATCCTACCCTATGAGACAGTGGTGTCTCATAGGGCAGTTCCAGAGGCGGTCCGAATCACCGGTTCGCTTGTTTTTGGGACCCTGCTTCCAGCCCTAAGCGTTTACAATGCACCGCCAGAGCAATTAAGCCTTTTGAATAAGACAAGTAACTCAGGATCGACCGCCAATGATCACGCTCCTTTCGCCCGCCAAAAAGCTCAATTTTGACGAGCCGCAAACCTCTCTCGAGATCACGCGCCCGCGCCTTGAGGACGACACGCGCGAGATCGCTGGCGTTGCAAAAAAGCAATCGGCCAAGGACCTGGCGAAGCTGATGCATATCTCGGACAATCTGGCTGAGCTGAATGCCGAGCGGTTCAAGGCGTTTGATCTCGACGGACGGAGCAATTCGGCAAAGCCTGCGGGGCTCACCTTTGATGGCGACGTTTATTGGGGGCTTGAGGCGAAATCTCTGGGTGATGAGACGCTCGCCTACGCGCAGGACCATTTGCGCATTCTGTCCGGACTTTACGGCGTGCTGCGGCCGATGGATGCGATACAGCCTTACCGGCTTGAGATGGGCACAAAGATGAAAAACCCGCGCGGCAAATCTCTCTATGACTTTTGGGGTAGCCGCATTGGTGAGCAATTGGCAGGCGACCTTGAAGGCCACGGCGACAACACCATCGTCAATCTTGCTTCCAACGAATACTTCAAAGCAGTCGATACCTCCGCGCTTCCGGGCAAAGTGATCGAGGCGACCTTTCTGAATGTGAAAGACGGCGAGGCGCGTCGCCTGATGTATCACGTTAAATTCGGGCGCGGCCTGATGGCGCGCTGGATCATGGAAAACCGCATCGAGAAAGCCGACGACCTCAAGGGCTTTGATGCGGAAGGCTATACGCTGGACGCCAAGGCTTCGACCGAGACCGAGCTTGTGTTTACGCGGCCCCAACCACCTGTGAAGAAAAAGTAGGCGTGCAAAACCGCCATGAGCGACGATAAATCCTCGAATGATCTGGCTGAAGATCGCACAAACCTGGCGGAAGACCGGACCGATTGGGCAGAGGATCGCACGCTTATGGCCAATGAGCGCACCTTTGCTGGCTGGATGCGCACAGGGCTTGCCGCGGTGGGTATCGGCCTTGGTTTCAACGCCCTGTTTGGCAAGCTGGAGCCCGCCTACGTGCCAAAGGCGATCGCCTCGCTCTTTATCATGATCGGCATTTTCATTTTCTACTCAGCCCAGCGCAAAGCGTGCGCGGTCACAACCCGGCTTGAAGCGCACAAAGCCGATCCGCTCAACACAATGAACATGCGCCTGATCGCTGCATTCATGGCGCTTGGAAGTCTCGGCCTTGCTGCCGGTATCTGGTTGATGGAGTTTTGATTTTGGTCTTGAGCGCTGTCTCTCAGCGCCCCAGGACTTCATCCACCCACTGCGGCACAACTTGCGTTGCAGGTCCATGGCGGGCCTCGTGGAAGATGGCTGTGCCTTCGCTGGGTTCGAGATTGAGCTCAAGGGTGCGTGCGCCAAGGCGCTTGGCTTGTTGGACGAAGCCAGCTGCCGGGTACACTGCGCCGCTGGTGCCGATGGAAACAAAGAGGTCGCATTGCAGCATCGCCTGTTCGATGCGGCGCATCTGGTACGGGATCTCGCCGAACCAGACGACATCGGGGCGCAAGGTTGGCGCCTGGCAAACGGGACACGGCGGGCGGTCGATCATAGAGGCGTCCCAGCGAGACCGGGTCTCACACGCATTGCACAGGGCCGACTTCAGCTCCCCGTGCATATGACAGACATTGGTGGACCCGCCGCGTTCGTGCAGGTCGTCAACATTTTGGGTCACAAGGAGAAAATCGCCGGAAAACGCACGCTCCAGCTTCGCCAGAGCATCATGCGCTGCATTGGGCTCCACATCCGCCAAAGCAGCACGCCTCGCATCGTAAAAGCCCAGCACCAAATCGGGATCGCGGGCAAAGCCTTGAGGCGTTGCGACGTCCTCGATCGAGTGCTTTTCCCACAATCCGCCGCTGTCCCGAAAAGTGTCGATCCCGCTTTCTGCGGAAATTCCGGCCCCTGTTAGGATGACGATGCTGCTATAGTCTGCCATGATCATATGAAACACTGCGCGCACGAGGGAAGCAATGGCGAAATTTGCAGTTATCGGACACAAAGGCCGGATGGGTCAGGCACTGGCCACCGCTATCGAGGAGGCTGGCCACGAGTTTTGCGTGGGCGTCGATCTGGGTGGTGACCCTGCCCCACTGCTGGGCCAATGCGAGGTCGTCGTGGACTTTTCGTCGCCGGAGGCCTTGGCGGGCAATCTGAAAGCCGCGCAGCTTGCTGGCATTCCGATCCTGATTGGTACAACGGGCCTGGGCGATGCAAACTTCGCTGCGATTGACGAGGCGGCCAAGTCCATCCCCGTCTTGCAAACGGGCAATACTTCGCTTGGCGTCACTTTGCTAAGCGCACTGGTCAAACAGGCGGCACAGCGGCTGGGTGATGACTGGGATATCGAAGTGCTCGAGATGCACCATCGGCACAAGGTAGACGCGCCGTCCGGCACGGCCAAGCTTTTGGGTGAGGCAGCCGCGAAGGGGCGTGGGGTAAGCCTTGCTGACACAATGGACAGCGGGCGCCACGGGCATACCGGCGCGCGAAAAACTGGCGATATCGGCTTTGCGAGCCTGCGCGGCGGGAGTGTCGCGGGCGATCACTCGGTGATCTTTGCTGGTGAGCAGGAGCGCCTGACTTTGTCCCATTCCGCTGAAAACCGGATGATTTTTGCGCGCGGCGCGGTGCGCGGGGCCGAGTGGTTGATTGGCAAGCCTCAAGGGCGCTACACCATGGAAGATGTGCTGGACCTTTAGTTCCAGTTGAGCCGGGGGGATCACAATGTCGGGTGTTGAGGCGGAAGAGCGCTCAGGATTGCGGGCCAAGCTTTACGAGCAGCTCTTTGTCGGCGCGCATCCCGACGGACGGCTGACGATCCTCAACCGCTTGCTGATTGTAACGATTATTCTGGCGGTTCTGGGCGCGGCGCTTGGCACTGAACCAAACTTGTCTGACGGGACGCACCGGGCACTGCTGATCGGCGAACTGGTCTTTGGCACCATATTCCTGGGCGAATATGTCGCACGGATTTACGCCGCTGCCGAAGCGCCGGGAGAGGGTTCTGCATGGAGCAAACGCTGGGCCTTTATGCGCAGCTGGCTTGGCATTGTGGACTTGATCGTGGTGGTCGCAACGCTCGCGCCATTGATCGCAGGGGATGCAGCGGTCCTCAGGGTTCTGAGGCTTTTCCGTGTGATCGCTGTTATGAAATTTGGCCGCTTCAATCAGGCGATCCAATCGGTGTGGAGAGCGATTGCCGATCGTGGCGACGACTTGATCGTGACCGCTGCCTTGGCATTCGTCTTCGTGCTGACAGGGGCAACCCTGCTTCATATCGTTGAAGGCGATATTCAGACCGACGCCTTCGGCTCGATCCCGCGCGCGCTGTGGTGGGCGGTTATCACGCTGACCACGGTGGGATATGGCGATGCCTATCCGGTCACCATTTTGGGCAAGATTATTGGAGGGCTTCTGGCGATGTCAGGCGTGGCCTTTGTGGCCATGCCCACCGGCATTATCGCCGCCGCCTTTTCCGATGCAATGCAGGCGCGGCGCGACCAGAAAATCCAGGAAATGCGCGAGCATCTTGAGCGGCTTGACGAGATCGACGAAAATGTTGTCGCCAAGCTTGAGAAACTGGAGCGGGCGAGCCACAAGCCGCCTGAATGAAACAGATAGAACAATGACCAAAGACCAGATTTTCGAGTTTTTCCGGCGGCTTGCCGAGGACAATCCCGAACCTGAGACCGAGCTTGAATATGGCAATGCCTATCAGCTGGTGGTGGCGGTAGCCTTGTCGGCGCAGGCGACCGATGTGGGGGTAAACAAGGCGACGCGGGCGCTGTTCGCGCAGGTCAAAACGCCGCAAGAAATGCTTGATCTGGGCCTCGAGGGGTTGATCGGGCATATCAGGACGATTGGCCTGTTCAACTCAAAGGCGAAGAACGTCATCGCCTTGTCGCAGCTTCTGATCGACGAATACGGGGGAGAGGTTCCCGACACACGCGATGATCTGGTGCGATTGCCCGGAGTGGGCCGCAAGACGGCCAATGTGGTGCTCAATTGCTGGTTCAAACAAGAGACCTTTGCGGTCGACACGCATATCCTGCGGGTGGGCAATCGCACGGGGCTTGCCAAAGGCAAGACGCCCGAAAGCGTGGAAGCAAAGCTGGAAAAGCGCGTGCCCCAGCCTTTCCGCCTGCATGCGCATCACTGGCTGATCCTGCACGGGCGGTATGTGTGCAAGGCAAGAACGCCGGAATGCTGGCGTTGTAGTCAGGTGGACCTATGCAGCTTCCGCAAGAAGGTGACGGAAAAGCCGAAGGGGCGGGCGTGAGCTACAATGAGAAGAAATCATCCCTGAGGCAGGCAATCAAGTTTTTAGGCTTCCTAGCGGTTGTACTCGGTCTAATGGGGTTCCTTATCGTTAACCTCGTTTTCCCGGGCCCTTATACCTCCACATATCCCAGACCCTTTGATACTCAGGTTTGGAACGAGGCAGACACTTGGAGCTACGACCGATGTGGGATGGTGGCTGACCTACGCTTTAGAATCGGTCTTGAAGGGAAAACTAAGCAGGAGGTTGAAGCATTACTCGGTCCGGACGAAAATGAAGTCGAAGATCCAAGCCTCAGTCATTGGCACCTCTGCCCCAGTTTCTTGGACATTTGGATACTTGAGGTTCGCTGGCAAAACGGTCGAGTTTTCGATTCATGGGTTCGTGACACCTGAATCAACACCAACGGTCATTTTCGGCCGTAACAAGAGCGACTTACTTAGATAGTGCGAAGCATGTCCCTTAGGCCGATCTGGGAGCGTTGCCATGAGCGCGTAGCCGAGCTTTTCGTAGAACGGCTTTGCCTGCCAGCTTGTGGTCTCGACCAGAGCTTTCTCGCAATTGTGCTCTCGCGCATAATCCTCGGCCTCGCCCATCAGCCTAGCGCCGATCCCTGTGCCGCGCGCGCTTTCATCGAGCCACACGAGCTCGATGTGCAGCGTGTTCCAATAACACACCGCACGAATGCCGCCTTGAAGGGTGCCTGCGTCATCTTTGACGAGGACGAAGAAGCGCACCTCTTCTGCGACCTCTTCGAGATCGGGAACATGCGCTTTGTTAAAGGCGACAATGCCCTCGCTGAGCGTAGCGGCGTCCTTGGCTGCCGCTTCGCGCTCAACGGTAATGGGCATTAAACATCATCCGCGCTGACCATCTCGGCCTTGTCGATCTCACCGGTCAGCGCCGCGACTGTCGTTGCCACCGCTGCATCGCCTGAGACATTGGTGGTTGTGCGCATCATGTCCATTATGCGGTCGATACCAGCCACCAGAGCAATGGTTTCCAGCGGCACGCCGACCGCGCCGAACACAAGCACCATCATGATCAGGCCAGAACCCGGGATGCCTGCCGCCCCAATTGCGCCAAGCGTGCCAAGGACCGAGATCAGGACATAATCGCCCCAGCTTAAATCCACCCCGAAGACCTGCGCCCCGAACAATGTCGCAAGGCCCAGATACATGGCGGTGCCGTTCATATTGATCGTCGCGCCAAGGCTGATGACGAAGCTTGCGACCGAGTTCGACACACCAAGGTTCCGGCGCGCACAGCGCAAGGTGACCGGCAGCGTCGCATTGGAGCTGGCCGTGGAATAGCTGACCGCGATGGCGTCGATGATGCCGCGGAAGAAGTCTATCACCGGAAGCTTGGCAATGAATTTGATCATGCCGCCATAAATGAAGCCGATGATGAGGAAACAGCCAAGGTAGTTCAGCACCACCACAATGCCGAGCGCCTGAAGCGCATCAACCCCCAGCGTGCCAGGCCACCCACGCCATAAGCGCAAAGACGCCAAACGGGGTCAGCTCCATTACCACCATAGTGACTTTCTGCATGACGACAGAGCCGGACTCGAAGATTTTGAGAACAGGCTCTCCGTCCTCTTTTGCCATCAAGATGCCGATGCCGATCAGGAGCGAGAAGATGATAAGCGGCAGGACGTTCACATCCGCCATGACCTGAACCGGGCTGGAGGGGACCATCTCAAGGATCATCTGCTGGATCGTGACGCCGTCTTCTTGCCGCGCCTGAGCGCGTTCGAGAGCGGCCGCGTCGAGATTCATCGCGCTTGCATCAAGGCCAGCGCCCGGCTTCACCAAAGTGCCTATGCCAAGGCCCAGCCACACCGCCATTTGACCGGTGACTACGAACAGAAGAAGAGCACGCCAACCAACACTGCCAAGCTTGCGCAAGTCCCCGATACTGGCGACCCCTGCGACGAGGCTGAAGAAGATCAACGGCACGACCAGCATCTTGATAAAGGCAATGAAGATATCGCCCACGATCTTGATGGACGCCGCACCCGGCCCCCAGATGTAGCCGACGATAATGCCAAGAATGAGTGCGCCGATAACCCGCTGCCACAGCGGGATCTGGAACCATGTTTTCATGTGTTTCTACGCCTCTTCTTGCGATGTCTTGAGAGCAAGCGCCCCGAGCGCTGCTTTTGTGTAAATGCGGGTGAGCTGATCCAGATCGGGAATGGCCACCGCTTCATTGCGCTTATGCATGGTTGCATTGCACAGGCCAAATTCAATCACGGGACAAACGGCGCGAAGGAACCGCGCATCGGATGTGCCACCTGTCGTAGAGGCTTCTGGTGCGATGCCGGTTTCTTCCTCCACGGCCTTTGCCAGCATGTCCGAAAATGCGCCCGGTGCGGTCAGGAACGGCTCGCCCGAAATGATCGGCAATGCGCGCCCGCCGTGTTTCTCCGCAATCGCTGCGACGCGCTCCGAAAGCGAAGCGCCTGAATGCAGATCGTTGAAGCGGATCGAGATGCGCGCCTTGGCCTGTGCCGGGATCACATTGTGCGCTTTATTCCCGACACCAATATCGGTGATCTCGAGGTTGGATGGCTGAAACCAGTCGGTGCCCGTGTCGAGCACCAGTTCGTCGAGCTCTTTGAGCATAGCGACAAGCTTCGGAATGGGGTTATCGGCCAGATGCGGGTAGGCAACATGGCCTTGTGTGCCCTCAACCGTCAGCCAGATGTTGACCGAGCCACGCCGCCCGATTTTCATCATATCGCCCAAGCGGTTGACGCTGGTGGGCTCTCCTACAAGGCAAAGGTCGGGCTGAATGCCTTGCGCGCACATATAATCGATCAGCGCGCGCGTTCCGTGGAGTGCCGGACCCTCTTCATCGCCTGTGATGATGAAACTGATTGTGCCTGCATCCGCCGGGATGTCGTGCACAGCTGCCGCCATACACGCAATCGCGCTCTTCATATCGACCGCACCGCGCCCGTATAAAAGTTCGCCTTCCTCGGTTGGTACGAAAGGGTCGTTTTCCCAGCCGTCGCCTGGCGGCACCACATCGAGGTGGCCTGCGAAGGCGAAATGCCCCGACCCTGCGGGCCCTTTGCGAATGGCAAAGAGGTTTTCGACCGGCGCCTCATCGCTGCCCTCATCGCCGTCCCCTCGGGTAAAGCGGTGGATTTCAAATCCGAGCGGTTCCAACAGAGCCTCCATCTCGTCGAAGACCGGGCCTGTAGCGGGCGTTATGGAAGGGTGCGAGATTAGACGCGTTGCGTAATCGAGGGCTATACTCATGGGCCACATCGCTAGCAGGAGCCTGCCCAATGCCCAAGCTTGATTTGAGCGCCATCGCGCAAACCAATGCCACCGGCTACCCGCCTCCCTTTGACGAACCGGTCAAGGGGCGAAACTATCGCCGATTGGCGCCAGCCGCCGGGCTAGGGAAGCTTCGGGCCAGCCATGTGGTGCTGGAGCCGGGCGCATGGTCCTCCCAGCGCCATTGGCACCGCGACATTGACGAGCTTCTGGTGATGATTTCAGGCGAGGCTGTGCTGATCGAAGACGAGGGTGAAACTATCCTTCGCGCAGGCGATATTGTCGCGTGGCCAGCAGGCGAGAGGAACGGCCACCATTTGCAAAACAGGGGCGATGCGCAGTGCGTCTTTCTGGTGGCAACCGCCGGTGACTACGACAGCGATGGCGGCGAATATCCGGATATCGATATGGTGTTCGAGCCGGACGGCTATTTCCACCGCGACGGGACACGGTACGAAACGGACCGCATCCCGTAACCGCCTTAGGCCGTTTCAAACTGTTCGATCACCCATTCTTCGTCTTCGGCGGCCGCAATCCACTGCGCCATCCAGTCATGCTCCCAGATCGCCTGCATATAGCTTTGCGCAAAACCGGGGACACCGATCCCGTAGGTGATGAAGCGCGAGACGACGGGCGCATAGAAGAT
The DNA here is from genome assembly GCF_057364925.1 of Erythrobacter sp. S227. Classification (NCBI taxonomy): domain Bacteria; kingdom Pseudomonadati; phylum Pseudomonadota; class Alphaproteobacteria; order Sphingomonadales; family Erythrobacteraceae; genus Erythrobacter; species Erythrobacter sp. S227. The sequence continues at coordinate 2,838,519 of NZ_CP200280.1, read as the reverse complement.
GTCCGCTGCGCCAAATGTGCCGAACAGGAATGGGCCAGATGACCCATGGCGCGCACGCGCCTCGGCCCACAGTTGAAGGATGCGCACCACTTCGGATTGGGCTTTTTCGGAAAGGTTTTCCAGCGGGACACGGCTGCGCACATTCATCGGCATTTCGCTGCGCAATTCGCCGTAGGATGAGTGCATTTCCGCAACCATGGCCCGTGCCATGCCACGCGCGGCCTCGTCCTTTGGCCAAAAGCGATCGCGCCCGACCTTGTCGGCAAGATATTCCATGATCGCAAGGCTGTCCCAGATAACATTGTCGCCGTCCCAAAGGATCGGAACCTTGCCAGATGAAGGCTGAAACTCTTCGCCTTGCTTTTGCGCCTCCCAATGCTCGCCCATAAGCGGCACGGTGATCTCTTCGAAATGCAGGCCCGATTGTTTCGCCGCAAGCCAGCCGCGTAGGGACCAGGAAGAATAATTCTTATTGCCAATGATGAGTTTCATATCTCTGCCTGTGTCCACCTTACGGGCCTGAATTTCCGAGCAACCTAGATATTCAGGCTTTCGCTGTCGAGCCTGAACGGGTTACAATAGTGCATCTCAACCTCCTGGAGCTCGCCTCGTGTCCGATCCCCATTCTCGTCTGGCCCCTTTCCATTTGGCATTTCCCGTCGATGACCTTGAAGAGGCGCGGCGTTTTTACGGCGGCGTGTTGGGCTGCGAAGAGGGGCGATCATCACGCGAATGGATCGACTTCAACTTTTACGGCCACCAGATCGTCGCGCATCTCGCGCCCGCGAACAGCCGCGATGCCGCCACCAATCATGTCGACGGGCACGGTGTCCCGGTTCCGCACTTTGGACTGGTTTTGGAAATGGACACCTGGGAAGCGCTGGCGCAAAAATTGCGCGATGCCGCGACAGATTTCGTGATGGAGCCGACGGTGCGTTTCAAGGGCAAGCCAGGTGAACAGGCGACGATGTTCCTGCGCGATCCGGCGGGCAATGCTCTGGAGTTCAAGGCATTTGCCGACCAGGGCCAGCTGTTCGCGAAGTAAGGCGGAATTAACGCTGTTTCCAAGTAACCGCTTAGCAAGCATCCGGTATTTTCCGAAGGATGTTGGAAGCTCTAACAGCCATCGTATTCGCAGTCGCGTCAGGCAATGTCGCGGTGACTGCGGTATCTGACGTACAGGCCGATAACCGGGCTCTGGTACAGGCTGATAGAGCGGCTGAGACGGCACAAGACAGCAGAGCTGCTCGGATTGCCCGAATGCGCGCCAAGATGCGTTCATCAGGGCCAAGAGCATCCCGCGTTCGCTGTGCCCATGCGGCGTGTGACCCGTGCGACGCAGGCGGCTCAAACACGCCGCAAAATGCGCAGGCAGCGCCTTCCCAAGTGGCGGTGAGCAATCGCGCCAGCACGCAGCCGACTTCGTGCGATAGGCCGACTGCCTAAGCTTTCAGGCCACAACTTCCGGCCAAAACTTCCGGGCAGTGCCCATCTTCCACAACCTGATAACCGGCCATGGGCCAGCGCATCGCGCGGCCATTTAGCCGCAGCTTAAAAACAGAGCGCGCATACGAAATCGCCGGGCACCCATCGGGGCACCCGGCGATCACAGGCCGCTGGCAAATGGACAGACTTGCCGGCGTCTTTGAGTTGCGTCTGTGTTTACTGGCTCACGGTTGCCGAGTTGCCGTTGCCGGATTGAACGACGTCAGAGAAGTTGCCATTGGTCGCCTGATCAACGTCAGCGGAGTTCAGATCGCCATTTTGCGAGATGAAGCTGGTGTTGTCATTGCCCGACTGCAGCACGTCAGCAAGGTTGCTGTTGCTGGTCGCGCTTGCACCCTGCTCGATACCGCTAAAGTTACCGGTGCCGGTCTGGTTGACGAGTGCAGTGTTGAACGAACCACCGCTAAAGCCCTGATCGACGAAGCTCTCGTTATTGTCAGCTAGCTGGTTGACGGTCGCGCTGTTGTTGTCGCCGTCCTGGAACACGGTTGAAGTGCTCCCGCTGACCAGTCCGCCGCCGGAGCCCTGATTGACATCAGCAAAGTTGGTATCGCCGCCCTGAATTGTAAGGTCGGTGTTGTTGTCGCCGATCTGGTCGACAAACACCGTGCCCGAAATGCCGGTTTGCGTGACATCAGAGAGGTTGCCTGAACCTTCCTGAATGGTCTCTGCAACGTTGGTGAGACCGCTTTGCGCGATGCTTGCGGTGCTGCCCGAGCCGTTGTCCTGGTCAATCAGAGCAATGTTCGAGCTTGAACCGCCACCATTGCCGGTTTGCGTGATCGTCGCGGTTGCATCATCAGACAGGACGTCTTGGACAACAATAGCCACATCGTCGCTTGCGTCACCGGTTTGGGTGACGGTCGATGTGCTGTTCAGGCCGTTCTGGAAAACGCCCGCTTCGTTCGAACCGCTTGCATTTTGTGTGATGGTTGACGTGTTGCCATTGCCAAAGGATTGATCGACGCCTGCAACATTGTTGTCGCCTACTTGCGTGATGGTCGACGAGTTCGAGTTTTCTTGAACCACGTCAGCGCTGTTGCCGTTGCCGGTCTGGTCGACTGTTGACGAACTTTGCGCGGCTGCCGGAGCCGAAATGGCAAGAGCTGCGACAGATGCACCTGCAAGAATGATCTTTTTCATGGGTCTGGTCCTCTGGTCTTCTTGTTTTGTGCGCGCTTACCGATGGCTGCACGCTTCCCCGCCGTTTTCGCCCCCAACAGTTTCAGCAAAGTTAACAGAGAGGAAATGGCGACCTACGCAAAACTGCCGAGCAATTTTATATGGTGAATCAGAATTTTAGAGACGCGGGGCCAATCAAGGGATGGCCAAGAGGGCGTTAACAGGCGACCCGCAAAATCCCGAGGATTGCAGGGCAGCATGCGATTTTCTGTTAACTAATTCTCGAAGTAACCTTCACCCAAAGCATCAGCGACGACAGCGGCACGAAGTTCTTCGATACCCATGCCTTTTTCGCTGCTTGTTAGGTGCAAAGTTGGAAAGGCAGCCGGATGCTTGCGCGATTCGTCAGCGATTCGGTTCGCCACACGCTCAAGCTCGCTCGCTTTGACCTTGTCGGTTTTGGTGAGAACGATGCGATAGCCAACCGCAGCCTCATCGAGCATTTTCATCATCTCGCGATCGACGTCTTTGAGGCCATGGCGGCTGTCGACCAGCACAAGGTTGCGCGCGAGCACCTGGCGTCCGCGCAAATAGGTGCGCACCAGCTTCTTCCAGCGCTCGACCACTTTAACGGGCGCCTTGGCAAAGCCATAACCCGGCATATCGACAAGGCGAAACAGGGATTTGCCGTCCGGCACATTGGGATCGGCCATGCCGATTTCAAAGTAGTTGAGTTCCTGTGTGCGCCCCGGGGTCACCGAAGCGCGCGCAATCGACTTGCGCCCGGTGAGCGCGTTCAACAGCGAGCTTTTGCCCACATTACTGCGCCCGCAAAAGGCGATCTCCGGCACGGTGGGTTCGGGCAGAAACTTAAGCTGGGGTGCGGACAAGAGGAAGTCCACGCGGCCTGAAAACAGGCGCGAGGCTTTACGCTCGCGAAGCTCTTGCGCGCGGCGCTGTAGCTCTTCCTCGCTTGGCCCGGTCATGGCCTTACGCCCCGCCCTTTTCGGCTTTTTCGCGCTCTTTTGCCTGCGCTTTCTCGGCTTTCTCTTTTTCCGCAGCGGCACGCAATTGCGGGTGCTTGGAATAAAGGAAGCTTTGCTGCGCCACAGTCAGAATGTTCGATGTTACCCAGTAGAGCAGGAGCCCTGCTGCAAACGGTGCCATCACGAACATCAACACCCACGGCATAAGATTGAAGATCTGCTGCTGCATCGGGTCCATCGCGCTGGGGTTCAGGCGGAAGGTGAGCCACATGGTGAAGCCCATCAGAACCGCCAAAACGCCAATACCAAGGAAGCCAGGCACGTCATATGGCAGAAGGCCAAAGGCGTTGAGGATCGTTGCGGGATCGGGGCCGGAGAGGTCCTTGATATACAGGAACGGTTCGTGCCGCATTTCGATCGCGAGATAGAGCACTTTATAAAGCGCAAAGAAGATCGGGATCTGGATGATCAGTGGCAAACAGCCAGCGAGCGGATTGACCTTCTCTTCCTTGAACAGCTCGGCGATTTTCGCCTGCTGGGTTTGCTTGTCGTCTTTGTAACGCTCTTGCAGCGCTTTCATCTTGGGCTGGATCGCCTTCATTGCGGCCATCGACGCGAATTGCTTTTGCGCAATCGGGAACATCAGCCCGCGGATAAGGACGGTGAGCAGGATAATGGCGACGCCGAAATTGCCAACCAGGCCATTGAGCGTGCGAAGCAGCCACAAAAGGGGCTTTTCAAACCACTCGAACCAGCCCCAGCTGATCGCCTTGCCGAAATAGGTGATGCCGGTGTCCTCGTAAGTGTCGAGGATTTCGCTCACCTTGGCGCCTGCGAAAAGCTGTGTGTTCTGTGTCAAAGTGCCGCCAGCGGGCACGGTTTGGGCATCATAGATAAGGTCGGCACGGAACAGATTGCCGCCAAGCGAACGCCAGCCCGCTGTATCGGTTTCGCCCTCGCCCGGGATCAAAAGGCTTGCCCAATAGGTGTCGGTAAAGCCGAGCCACGAGGCAGCGCCAGCCGGCGAATCGCGGCCAAGCTCTGCGAGCTCTTCGTAAGAATTGGGATCGTAAAGTGACCCGCCAAATACACCGGTCGGGCCAGCATGCGCGATAAATTGATCGGGCGAGGCGTTGGTGCTGGTGCGTTTGATAAAGGCGAAAGGTTGAACGATTGTCGCTGCCTCTGACCCGTTTTCAACCGATTGGTCGACCGCGATCATATAGGTATCGTCGATCGAGAATTTGATCTTGTAGGTAATGCCGTTCTCATCGGTGCGCGAAAGCGTCACCGGTGTGTCGACGTTCAGCGTATCTGCATCCGCTTCCCAGATGGCACGGCTCGACATGCGCTCGCCTGCGACAACAAAGCCAAACTCGGCGAAATGCTCGATGTCGGTGTTACCCGGTGCAAGGAAACGCACAGAGCCGCTGTCTTTGTCAGTGGTCGCGCTGTAATTCCTGAGCACAAGGTCATCGATCCGTGCGCCAACCAGATTGATCGAACCGGCAACACTAGGCGCATCGATTGTGACGCGGGTTTGTGATGCAAGGGCCGTTTCCAGATCGACAGGACCCTTGACAGGCTCTGCTTCGCCGGCAGCATTCGTAGCGCCCGGAGTGGCACCACTTGCAGATGCCGTGCTTGGCGAGGTGGCGGTCGAGGGAGCCTGCGCATTTACATCAGCCTCAGCGACATCCGCCTCGGGCGGTGTCGGATATATATACCGCATACCCACATCCCAACCCAGGATGAGCAAGCCTGAAAGCACGACGGCGAGCAGAAGATTACGCTGATTGTCCAAGATGTAAGCCCTAAGTGATCGCTATCTGAAAATAAGGTGGTTGAAGTGTATTATATGGGTAAGACGCTGACGATTCCAATGCCATTATGGCACCGGGTCATGGCCATGCCCTCCCCAAGGATGGCAGCGCCCTATACGCTTTAGCCCCAACCATCCACCCTTAAGGGCACCATGTTTCTGGACTGCCTCAATCATGTACTGGCTGCAAGATGGAGAATAGCGGCAGGTCGGCGGTAAAACGAGCGAGGGACCATATTGCCACGCCTTTGCCATGAGGATCAGAACGTACTTCATTTGGGCCGCCTGCCCGGCTGACCTTTGATCGAGCCCTTTCGTGGTCGTCGCCCTCTGGCGCTGTCGCCTTTGCCCTCGCCTGCACGCTCGAGCGCGCTGACAAGGTCCTTTGCAAGAGCGGTGAAATCGCGCTCGACCCCGCCTGCTCTGCCAATGAGAACATGGTCGTGATCGGCAAGGCCGTGTTCGGGAAGGGCCCCGCGCAAGAGTTCGCGGAAACGCCGCTTCATCCGGTTGCGGACAACCGCATTGCCAATCTTCTTGGTAACAGTGATCCCGTATCTTACGCCCTCGCCCCCGTTGGGCCGGGTCAGCAGAACGAATCCCGTCTTCGCATTTCGCAGGCCCTTATTGGCGGCCAGAAAATCCGCGCGCTTCGTAAGAACCTTTTGCATAACCGAATCAATAACGCATACGGGCCCCCATTGGGAGCCCGCAAGTTCACATCAAATCTGGCCAGACAGCCACTTGATTTGCGATGCGCTCAAAAAGCGCAGGATCGCTGTGTCTACCGGTAGAATTAGGCAGAGAGCTTGCCACGACCACGCCGACGGCGGGCGCGGATCACTTTGCGGCCACCCGGGGTAGCTTTGCGTGCAAAGAAGCCGTGCCGACGGGCACGCACAAGATTGCTAGGCTGGAAAGTCCGCTTCATTTCGTCCTCGAATATTTGCTTGGCTGCCGCCGCGCATCCCTGATCGGGTTGATGCGACGATGCCTGTGTTAGACCTCTTTAAAACAAGCGGCCTGTGTCAAGCGCGCGCAACTATGGAAAAGCTCTTCATGAGTCAAGCAAAGACGTGTCTGCAAATGCAATCTTCGCTGCTGTCTTCACGCCAATACCCATGCCGGTCACGTCTCCGTAATCGATCACAGGTGTCGCGGTGTTCAGCGCAAGTGTGCCCAAATCCATCGAAGCAATCTTGGCATCGGTGGCTGCGAGATTATCGCGCACCCGTTCGCAGAAGCTGCAAACCGCCTCAATCTGTTCAGCGTCAACACGGCGCGCGGCATAACGCTGCGGCGACAATTGCGCAGGCGCAATCCAGCCTCGCATCTCGTCAGCTTTGAGCCAGCGTGCGCTTGCATGCGGAACCGAGTTGGTCATCGCATAGAATTGGCGGGCCTGGTGCTCGCTCATTCCCATTTCGACATAATAGTCGAGATAGAGGCGGTGCGCAGGGTGATCTGGCGCAAAGTCGTCCGCCTCGCGACCGTGATTGTCGAGCCATGAGTGAACGGCAAAAGTCGCGCCGTCCTCGATCGAGCGGGTTTCACCAGCAAGGAACAATTCGACTGCGCCGGAACGAACAGAGCCGCCGCGCGGCACGTGGGTGGAAATCCCCGCCTCGCGGATTTTGCGTCCCACAGCGAGATTGGCGATATCATTGCTGGTGCCCGGCGCCTCGACCATCTCAAGGGTTGCGATTGCCGGAAAGTCGCGCAGCATGGCATCGAAATCCTGTGGGCTGCGACCGTTGGTGGAACTGACCATTTTGGCCACTGTCGGGCTTGTGACCAGAAACGGGCCGTATTGCGCAAGCGCTGCCGAAGGGCGCGTGGCCGGAACATTGACCGCATAGCGCGCGGCGTTGCGTGTCTCCGCAACTGCCGCGCCGTTTACAATCGTAATGACATGGGTTGGCAGAGTTTCGACATCAGGGCCGACCTCGTCATCGGCAACCTTGACCCAGCGGCCCTGGACAGGGTCCCATTCCTCGACCCAGCTTTGCGTTTCGACCGTACGCGATCCGCTATGGCTCCCTGCATAGTCCTGCGCCCAGAGAGGGCTGGATACGAAGGCCATTTGCGCGGCGATGAGAATTGCGGCAATTCTTTTCATGCCTGCAAAAATATGCCGCAGCCCCTTCACGAACTGCCAAAGTTTATACTTACAAAGTCCTTTCGTAGTCGCACCAAGCGCCTCGACAATAAGGCGTTTACCCTTACAACAGGCGTTTCGGAGGAAGTGCCGGGTGCGACAATTTGCAAAGGGGGCTGCGGCATGGTCGCACTCATTCGTACTGTCGCGTATCTGGGGCTCGAGGCGCGCGGGGTCGAAGTTCAATGTCAGGTTGCACCGGGCCTGCCGCGTTTCTCTATCGTGGGTCTTCCCGATAAAGCGGTAAGCGAAAGCCGCGAGAGGGTGCAGGCAGCGCTCTCTGCCATGGGTCTGGCGATGCCGCCAAAGCGGATCACCGTTAACTTATCACCCGCAGACCTTCCCAAAGATGGCTCGCACTATGACTTGCCGATCGCGCTTGCACTGCTTGCCGCGATGGGTGTGACCGATGCCGAACAGTTGAACGATTGGATCGCGGTCGGGGAATTGTCGCTCGATGGGCGCATAGTGGCATCGCCCGGCGTTTTGATCGCAGCGCTGTATGCAAGCGGCGAGGAGACGGGGCTTATCTGTCCTGCAACCCAAGGGTCCGAGGCGCGTTGGGCAAGCGGTGTGCCGGTTCTGGCCCCGCGCGATTTGGGGAGCCTGCTTGACCACCTAAAAGGTGACGCTGTTCTAGACGAACCGCCCCGGGGCGAGGTGGATGATCCCGTTGCATCCACCGACCTTAAACAGGTGAAAGGGCAGGAAACGGTCAAGCGCGCCTTGGAAATCGCGGCGGCTGGCGGGCATAATCTCCTGATGTCAGGGCCGCCGGGATCGGGCAAAAGCATGCTTGCATCCTGTCTTCCAGGGATTTTGCCAGAGCTGACGCCGAGCGAGGCATTGGAGGTATCCATGGTGCAATCGGTCGCGGGCACTTTGGAAGCAGGCCGGATCAGCCGCGCAAGACCATTCCGCGCGCCGCACCATTCGGCCAGCATGGCAGCATTGACCGGCGGTGGGCTAAAGGTGCGTCCCGGCGAAATCAGCCTTGCGCATCTGGGTGTGCTGTTCCTTGATGAACTGCCCGAGTTTCAGCGGCCTGTGCTCGACTCGCTGAGACAACCGCTCGAGACGGGTCAGGTCGATGTGGCGCGGGCCAATGCGCATGTGACCTTCCCTGCGCGCGTGCAGCTGATCGCGGCGATGAACCCGTGCAGATGCGGTTATGCGGGCGATCCGATGCAGAACTGCAATCGCTACCCGCGGTGTATGGGCGATTATCAGGCGCGATTGTCGGGCCCCCTGCTCGACCGGATTGACCTGCATGTTGATGTGGCCGCGGTCAGCGCGGTGGACCTCACCTTGCCCCCACCAGCCGAAGGAAGCGCCGAGGTCGCCGCCCGTGTTGCCGCCGCAAGAACACGGGCGGGCACACGCGGGGTGCGCTCCAATGCGGAACTCGAAGGGGACGCATTGGAAACCCATGCAAGCCCCGATGACGAAGGCCGTGCATTGCTGATGAGAGCGGCGGAAAAGCTGCGATTGTCGGCGCGCAGCTACACCCGCGTCCTGCGCGTTGCGCGCACAATTGCGGACCTCGCCGACGCGCAAACTGTGGGCCGCCCACATATCGCGGAAGCCTTATCCTACCGACAAAAGATGCGAGCCCCTTGATAAGCCTGAAATTTCTCGCCTACACGCATTTCCTATGAGCGCGTTTGATCCCGAGTGGCTGATTTATCCGGCAGCAGCCCTGCTTCTGGTTGGCTATGCCATCCGCGACGAGCTTCGCCTGCGGCTGCTCATCGTCATCTCGACCTTCGTTTATATTGCCTATTACTTTGCCATTCCCGCTGGCCCTTTATGGGGGGCAATCATCACAAGCGCCCTGATGCTGAGCGTGAATTTCTGGGTTCTGGGACAGATCATCCTAGAACGCACGACGCTGCGTATGACCGATGATGAAAAACGCCTGTTCGAGGCTTTCGATACGCTCACCCCTGGACAGTTCCGGCGCATTGCAGCGATCGCCAACTGGCGGCAGGCGGACGATCCATCGGGGACTATTCTGACACAGGAAGATGAGCCCTCTGACGCGCTTTTCTATGTATTCGATGGAGTTATCAGCGTTGAAAAGCGCGAGCGCCAGTTCCGCTTGCCCGAAGGCAATTTTGTGGGCGAGGTGGCGTTTGTCCTCAACCGGCGCACGACCGCAACCACGGTTGCACCACAGGGCGTGCGATATGTGGAGTGGGATTGCGATCAATTGCGCCGTTTGGGGCGCAGGCACGAGGCTTTGCGCATTTCCCTGAACGCATTGCTGACCCGCGACCTCGCCAAGAAACTCACCAGCAGTTACCAGCCGGATGATGCAATGCCGGCCACACAGGCAAGTATCGAGCTGCTGGAAGAGGCGCAGAGCTAAGGCGGGTTACCGAGCGCCGAGCTCGCGCAAAACCGTCAAGAACTCGGGGCCCCATGTGTCGAGCTTCTTCTCGCCCACACCCTGAAGCTCCCCGATCTCGCGCAAGGTTTGCGGGACGAAGGCGGCCATCGCGCGAAGCACGCTGTCATGAAAGATGATGTAGGCGGGCACGCCGTGCTCTTTGGCAAGCTCGCTGCGCTTTGCGCGCAGGGCATCAAACAAGGGATCGCCCACAGGATTGGGAATAGCGCCGCTGCTTTTCTCACCGCGTCCGCGCTTGGATTTGGGCGGCTCTGCGATCATCACAGCTCGATCACCTTTGAGGACGTCGCGTGCTTCTTGCCCAAGGGCGAGACCACCGTGCTCTGTGGTCACCAGCATTTCGTGCGCGGTGAGATACCGCATGACCGGTTTTAGCAAAGGGGCCTCGGACGCGCCCACAATCCCGAAAACGGAAAGCTTGTCATGACGCCGCTCGATCACGCGCGGGTCATCACGGCCCAGCAGCACCCGCTCGATATGGCCCATGCCAAAGCTTTGCCCTGTGCGGTAGACGGCAGAGAGCAGCTTTTGCGCAAGCTCGGTCACATCCAGCACTTGCGGCGGATCCAGACAGCGGTCGCAATTGCCACAAGGTTCGGGAAGATCATCGCCAAAATGCTTGAGCAACAGCTTGCGCCGACACTGAGCACTTTCGACCAGTCCTGCGAGCGCATTCAGCCGCGCGCGCTCGCTCGGCATGCGCGTTTCATCGACATCGCTAAGCCATTGGCGCGCTTTGGCAAAATCGCTCGGCGCCCAGAACATATGCGCTGCTGCCGGATCGCCATCACGTCCGGCGCGACCTGTTTCCTGATAGTACGCCTCGATCGACTTGGGCAGACCGGCATGGATGACAAAGCGCACATCGGGTTTGTCGATCCCCATGCCAAAGGCGATTGTGGCAACCATCACCATGTCTTCAGAAGCCACGAATTCCGCCTGCGTTGCGGCGCGTTGTTCCGGCGGCAACCCTGCGTGATAGGCACGCACCGGCCGTCCGGTGGAAGCAAGTTTTGCGGCCAAGTCCTCTGTGCCCTTGCGACTGGTCGCATAGACGATGCCAGCGCCGGGCGTTCTGGTGATCACATCGGCGATCTGCTTTGCCTGATTGGCGCGCGGAGCAATGGAATAACGGATGTTGGGCCTATCAAAGCCTGCTTTGATGAGGCCTTCGGGCGCAATGCCCAACTGCTTGAGAATGTCTTCGCGCGTTACCTCATCAGCCGTCGCGGTCAGAGCCAGCCGCGGCACATCGCCAAACCGGTCCAGCATTTCGCGCAAGGTACGATAATCGGGGCGGAAATCGTGCCCCCATTCCGACACGCAGTGCGCTTCATCAATGGCGAACAGCCCAATCTGGGCTTGCGATAAAAGCGCCTGAAACCCCGATGTGTTTGCCCGCTCTGGCGCAACGTAAAGGAGGTCCAACTCACCAGAGCGCAGGGCCTGCACCGTTTCGGCCTGATCTGCATCAACCGATGTCAAAGAGGCGGCGCGAATGCCAACCGCGCGTGCGGACCGGATCTGATCATGCATCAAGGCGATCAGCGGGGAGACAACAATCGCCGTTCCATCGCGCACAAGTGCAGGGATTTGATAACAGAGCGATTTGCCCGCCCCTGTCGGCATCAGCGCCAAGGTGTGTTCGCCGCCCAAAATGCGCGCGATCACACGCTCCTGCATCCCCCGAAAACCATCAAACCCAAAGGTCCGGCGCAGGACATCGTAAACGTCGCCCGAAAGGGACGCATCCGTAGTGTCGGGGATTTCGGGCACGGGGGTCGCGGTCAAAGCGGCAGAGTCCAAGATCGGGGCGGAAGAAGGAGCCCCTTCGCTAGATCACACCGGCGTCAGCCGCCAGACAAGCGCGCTGCTAAGTCCGCAGATTTCTCGCGATGCTTTGAATTGAGGCCCGCAAAAGCGGTGCCTTGCCTATTTATTTGCGGACAGCCCGCTTCACGGTGGAGAGATCAACAACGTCGCCATCGCCGATTTCGCCCGCAGGCGTTGCGATAGTGCCATCCGCCCGCCTTCCGATATCGGCGCGGCGGATCATGTTGAGGCCCATATGATCCAGCACGCGGCCATCGTGCGACAGCATCGAAACCGGACCAATAGGCAGTCGATCAAGCTCGTCCACCAAAACCGGATCTTCGAGCACAGGCTCATGGGCGTATTTTTGGCCCCACTGGCGAAGAGCAATCATCGCAGGCAGCAGGTCAAAGCCTTTTGGTGTCAGGCGATATTCGATCTTGCGGCGGTCATCGGCGCACGGCTCGCGCTTCAGAATGCCGTGTTCAACCAGCTTTGCGAGACGGTTCGACAGAATGTTTCGTGCGATCCCGAGTTCGCTCAAAAATTCTTCAAAATGGTGCAACCCGTTGAAGCTCGCCCGCAGGATCATAAACGCCCAGCGTTCGCCCATCACTTCAAGTGCTTGCGGCAGGCCGCAGTCAATAAGCTCGCGCAGTGGTTCTCTAATTTCGCCCATAATCAGTCCTTCTCCTGCAACCTTTCTAACCGACCTTTGCAAAATCACAAAATCGGCCTGCGAAAAATGTCCCTGACGCGGCTGTCACAGGACAATTCAAGAGGCAGGAAAGAAATATAAGTTTTTAGTTGCAACCTGAAACCTAATCACATAGGTAGTGATACGCAACTGGTTTCGATTCGAAACTGTGCATCGCAACATGATGACCAATTAGGCACCATCAGAAGGAATGCAAGATGACCCTCTCTCTCCCCCGCGCCGAGCGCATCGCAGTCTTTGCCTCGGCTCTCGTTTACACCGCTCTCACCTTTGGCGCTGCCACCGCGCCTGCCCCGGCTCTGGCAGACAATGGCCCGTATTACACCGCTCAGCTGGCCCAGCCTGCTGAAGATGACCGCGTTGTTGCAGGCGGCGTTGCCTGGGCGTGTCAGGGCACGACCTGTGTCGCTAATAAAGGCTCGTCGCGTGCATCGCGCATCTGCCGCGGTCTCAAGCGCGAGATTGGCGAGATCGCCAGCTTCACTGCGAATGGCGAAGAGCTGACCGAAGAAAAGCTCGACCGCTGCAACGGCAAGTAAGGCGGCAAGCAAGAACGACAAACCTCTCCATCAGCGGGCTGCGCCTGTCCCCTCTAACCTAGAGGTGCGGCCCGTATCCCACCCGCCCGTATCTCCACACGGGTGAACCTGAAGTCCCCGGCAGCGCTCTTCCCCAACAGCGCGCCGGGGCTTTTTTATGCGCCGTCTAAAGAAGACCTGCGTTTGTCAGCTGCTGTTCGAGCGCGCTTGCATCGGTGAACAGATGCGCATCCCAACCGCGCTGCTTTGCTGCCTCGATATTGGCGGGATTGTCGTCGGTGAAGAAGAGGTCGGATCCGGTGCGCCCTGAACGCTCCTCAACGATTTCGTAGATACACGCCTCAGGCTTTGCGACTTTTTCTGTGCCGGAGACGATGATGTCGCCGAACAGGTCGAAGATCGGCTGTGTGGGCCGGAACCCCTCCCAAAACTCATGCCCGAAATTGGTCAGGCAAAAGAGCGGTACGCTGCGGTCATGAAGCCGTCTGACGAGTTCGCATGACCCTTCGACAGGGCCGGGGATGGTCTCGTTAAAACGCGTCTCATACGCTTTGATCTGCGCCTCATATTGCGGGAACTGTGCGATACGCTCGGGCACCATTTCGCCCAAAGGCCGGCCGCGATCATGCTGAAAGTGCCAATCCTCGGTCACGACATTGGCCAGGAACCAATCAAGCTCCGCCTCATCGTGGATGATCTGTTCAAACAGATTGCGCAATTGCCAATGGAACAGGACGCGCCCCACATCGAACACCACCGCTTTGTTCATTTGAGAACCCTTTTGTCCAACTCGTGCACGCTACAAAGAGAGACGGCCCGCTCTCCTGTAAGGAGGCGGGCCGCGTGTCTCTTTCAGTCACATCGCCGCGAGGAGGTTTTCCCCGCGCGCGAGGGCAATTAGCCCTGACGTGCTTTGAAACGACGGTTGGTTTTGTTGATCACATAAGTACGACCGCGGCGGCGGATTACGCGGCAATCGCGGTGACGGTTTTTCAGCGACTTAAGGCTGTTACGGATCTTCATGACATCTGTTCCAAATAATAAAGCGCGCTCGGCTTTAATCCGGCGCGCGGCAATTTCGTCAGGCGCACATATGGGGGGGCATCAGATTCGTCAACCAGAATCCTCTCGCTCTTTGGCCTTATTCGGCCCCCTTTTGCCCCTCTTCGCCACGCAATTGCGTCAACTTGCGCTCCCAGGCCAGCGCATGGGTGATGATCGTATCAAGATCATCGTGTTGCGGCTCCCATGGAAGGGTGGAGCGAATCAGTGTCGGGTCCGATATAAGCTGCGCCGGGTCGCCCGCCCTGCGCCCTTCGAGGCGGCGCTTGATCGGGGTGTTCGTCACACGGTCCACTGCATCCAGAACCTCGAGCACGGAAAACCCGCGCCCGTATCCGCAATTCATGGTGAGCGAGCGCGTAGGCTCGGCCATCAACGCCTCGAGCGCGTGAACATGGGCGGAAGCCAAGTCGCTTACGTGGATATAATCGCGCACTCCGGTGCCATCGGGCGTGTCGAAATCGGTGCCGAAAACGCCGACATGCTCGCGCTTGCCCAATGCCGCTTCCAAAGCGACCTTGATAAGATGCGTGGCACCTGCGGTTGATTGTCCGGTGCGCGCCTGAGGGTCGGCGCCTGCCACGTTGAAATAGCGCAGCGCACAAAAGTTGAGTGTCTCCGCCGCCGCAATATCGCCCAGCATCTGCTCGGTCATCAGCTTGGACCAACCGTACGGATTGATCGGCAATTGCGGCGTATCCTCGCGCACGGCCTCCACCTCTGGCACGCCGTAAGTCGCCGCCGTCGAAGAGAAAATGAAATGGGGCACGCCCGCCTTTACCGCAGCTTCCAGAAGCGCGCGGCTTTTCGCGGTGTTGTTGTGATAGTATTTGAGCGGGTTCTCCACGCTTTCCGGCACCACGATCGAGCCTGCAAAGTGCATGATCGCACCCACACCCTGCTCTTCGAAAATGCGCGCCAAAAGCTCCGCATCCTCGATATCGCCTTCGTAAAAGGCAACCTCGTCGGGGATCGCAAAGCGGAAGCCCGTCGTCAGATTGTCGATCACCGCCACCGGCCAGCCATTGTCAAGCAAGGCCAGAACCGCATGGCTCCCGATATATCCCGCCCCGCCTGTGACAAGGACAGTCGGTTTCGCTAGAGTGGTGTTTGATGTTGCGGGTGTGTTCATGGTGGCGCTGTTACTAACAATTCACTTTGAAGTCGTGAATGAAAAGAAGAGGGAAGCGATGAAAGATACGATTTTACAGATCGGGAAGGCCATTCCCGCGATTGCGCTTGGCCTCTCGTTAACCGCTTGCGTCGGCACCGCCTATTCCGGCCCGGTCGAAGTGACCCGCTTTATCAGCGAGGATCGCGCCAATCTTGGCCAAGGCCCCATCGCCATCACCTTCCCTGAAGAAATGAGCAACGAGCGCGCGAGGCAAGCTTTCTATGATGCGGTCGCGGCCGAGCTTGTCGGGCTTGGCTATGCAATCGCGCTCAATGATGCACCCGGAATGCAAACCGCACGTGTCACCACCAGCCGCAGCCCTCTTGCACCAGCCTCCTCGCGCGGCCCCGTGAGCGTGGGGGTTGGGGGCCAAACCGGCGGCTTTGGCAGCGGGCTTGGCGTTGGCATCGGCATCGACCTTGGCGGCAACACCAGCCGTCCCAATGCCCTTTCCGAGCTTTCCGTCAGAATCTCGGATGCAGGCGGCAACAGCCTGTGGGAAGGCCGCGCGCAGCAGGCCATCTCGATCAATTCGCCTTACGCAGAAGTGGAAGCAAGCGCAGCAGCCTTGGCGGCGGCCTTGTTCAAGGACTTCCCCGGTGGCAATGGCGAGACCGTCACCATCGATCTCGACGACCTTCAGGAACAAGAATGACCCAAATCGCCATTGATGCAGCTTTTGACAGCGGCAATATCGAAGTGCTCTCCATCGACGGTGCAAATGCGCGCCTCGCCATCAAAAAAGACCACATGTCGCAGTTTGCGCAGTGGTTCCACTTCCGCGTGAGCGGGGCCGAGGGCGAAGAGATCACCCTCAAAATCACCGGCCTCAATGAAAGCGCCTATCCCGGCGGTTGGCCGGGATACGATGCATGCGTTTCGGAAGACCGCGAATATTGGGCCCGCACCCCCAGCCATTTTGACAAGGACGAAGAGGGCGGCACGCTCACCATTTCCTATACGCCTGCATCCGGCGTCACCTATTTCGCCTATTTCGCCCCCTATTCGATGGAACGGCACCATGATCTGATCGCAGAGGCCGCCTCTTGCGAGGGGGTGGACCTGATCCGCCTCACCACCACGCTTGACGGGCAGCCATTGGACATGCTGCAAATGGGCGCGGGGGACAAACAGGTCTGGCTCTATGCCCGCCAGCATCCGGGCGAAACGCAGGCCGAATGGTGGATGGAAGGGGCATTGGAATGCCTGACCGATCCGTCCGATCCCGTGGCGCGCAGCCTTTTGAAGCGGTGCCGTTTCCACATTGTGCCCAATTGCAATCCCGACGGTTCGCGCAGAGGCCATTTGCGCACCAACGCGGTTGGCACGAACCTCAACCGCGAATGGGAAACGCCCACAGCCGAAAAATCGCCAGAGGTCCTCGCCATCCGCAACAAGATGGACGAGACCGGCGTCGATTTTGCCATAGACGTCCACGGCGATGAGGCGATCCCGGCGGTTTTTCTTGCCGGTTTTGAAGGCATTCCTTCATGGACCGATGAACTTGGCGAGCGATTCTATCGATACGAACGCATCCTTGATCGGCGCACGCCTGATTTCCAGACCGAGCTTGGCTATCCCAAGGCATGGGCAGGCAAGGCCAATCTCACCATCTCCACCAATCAGGTGGCGGAGCGGTTTGGCGCCTGCGCCATGACGCTGGAAATGCCGTATAAGGACCTGGCCGATTTTCCAGAGCCCGAGCAAGGGTGGTCACCCGAACGCTGCAAAATGCTGGGGCGTGAATGTCTGGCAGCATTGCTGGAATGGCTTGAGACCGAGTAGCGCATTTTGGCTGACATGATTTTACAAGGGTAAAATCCGCCATTCATGCGCAAACTGTGATAAAACCTCTCACAACACGGGTTCGTTCGGGAGGGAATATCATGTCAGTATCAGCAAATCGCCGCGGATTTATCTTTGGGGCAGGAGCCTTAGGCGCTGCCACCCTGATCTCTTCCCCACTCCATGCTCAGAGCCTCGGCGACCTTCTCGGGCGCGGTGGTGGTGGCGGGCTTGGTCTTTCTTCCCTGCTTGGAAAAGCCACCGATAGCGCGCTTGATAAGCTGGCTGTGCCCGGCGCGTTTTATGGCGACGAAGACGTGCGTATTGGCCTTCCGGGCCTTGGTGGCGGAGGTGGCGGTGGCATCTTTGGCTCCATCCTCAGCGGTGCGGGCCGTTTGGGCATTCTCGATGGCATCACTCGCGAGATCAACGATGCCGCGGGCGTGGCGGCGGGCGAGGCGAAACCCATTTTCCGCGAGGCCATCGACGATCTTTCCTTCAGCGATGCACCCGGCATTATTCGCGAGAACGATGGCGGCACCCAGTATCTTCGCAGTTCCTCCAACGACCGGCTGCATTCGCGCCTTGAACCCCTGGTCGACAGCGCCTTGGACCGCGCCGGAGTGTACAAGACCTTTGACGGGCTTGCCGACAAACACTCCTTTATCCGGCGCGTTGGCCTCAACCGCGAGAGCATCAATCGCTCTGTCACCGATCAAGGGCTGGATGGTATCTTCTCTTACATCGGCACAGAAGAGCGCGCCTTTCGCAAGAACCCGCTCGGCGGATTGCTAGGAAACTAGAGCGGATTGTCAAAAGCCGTTCAGGCCAGATGATCGGGCCCGAACGCATGGGGCAAAAGTTGTGAGAGCGTGACCTCGCGCACCTCGTCATTGCCAACGCAATAAATGACCGGATCGGTTCCCCCCAACCCTGCAATTTCGTTGAGGGTCTGGCGACAGCGGCCACACGGCGTAATCGGCGCGCCGTCGCCTTTGTCCCTGGGTCCCACAACCGCGACCGCCGTCAAACCGCCGCGCCGCCCTTCGCCAAAGGCACGCGCTACGGCGACAGTTTCTGCGCACAGGGTCAGGCCATAGCTCGCGTTTTCGACATTGGTGCCAGTGATGATCGCGCCATCCTCGAACAAAAGCGCTGCCCCGACCTGATAGTTGGAATAGGGCGCATAAGCCTCTTTGGCCGCCGCATGAGCCGCCTCGATCAGGCCGTCTTTGTGATTGCTCATCCCGATATTCATCGCTGTACCACCATCCATTCAATCGGCGCTTCGGACGCTTCGCTCACATACTGGCTGTTCGCGCTCCACAAAAGCCAGGGCCGCCCGGCATAATCAGGCCGCGCCCGATCACGTTCGAGCCATAGGTCACGCTCTATCATGCGCGCAATATTGTGGCGCAGTTCAAAGTCGCGGCCCAGTCGCAGGATCACCGGCTTGCCTGAATGCATCTCGATCTGGTTGATTAGGGTCATAAGCTCGCTTTCAACCGCAGCGTCGCTAACCACAGGCTGGCAAGCGGAAGCCAGACGCTTGAGAGAAATCGCAGGGGGCAAAAGCGTGCCATCACGCGGCACCATACGCGTGAAATAGGACGATTGCTCATCAGCGCGAAGGCATGGGTCAAACGGCGTTGAAATGCCGACTTTAAGACCGGCCCCCCGCGCCTTTCTCAAACGTGCCGCAAATCCGGGATCAGGGGCAAACGCCGCCTCTCCAAGCTCGAGATAGACAAAATCTGCACCGGTTGCCTTCAAGGTTTCAAAGCGGGTTTCGGGCGCTCTGCTTGCGATCACTGCGCCCTGTTCGGGGTACAATTCGGCATCAGGGCGCCACCCGCGCATGTCCCACCAGAACCACGCCGCAAAACTGATCGCGACCAGCACCAGGAGCGCAGCGCCCCGGAAAATCCATATGCCAAGCCCGGCCTTTTTCTTGCGTGCGCGTGCCACTCACTCAACCCTTGATATGGAGCACACAAATCAGCGTGAACAACCGCCGCGCTGTGGCAAAATCGGTTTCGACCTTGCCCTCAAGCCGCTCAACCAAAAGCTCAGCTGCATTGTTGTGAAGTCCGCGCCGCGCCATGTCGATGGTTTCGATCTCGGCAGGCGTCGCTTTGCGAATGGCCTGATAATAGCTGTCACAAATGGCGAAATATTCCCGGATCGGACGGCGGAAACGGGCAAGGCCGATAACAAGTGTTTCAAGAACGGTCTCACCCTCATCCGACACTTCCATCGCCAAACGGCCATCGCGGACCGCAAGCTTCAACCGGTAGGGGCCCTTTGCCCCGCGCTCGGAACTGCGAACAGGTTTGAAGGTGTTTTCCTCGATCAGATCGTAAATCGCCACTCGCCGTTCCTGCTCGACATCAGCATTACGCCACAGAATCGTCTCTTCATCCAGAGAGATATGCGCAATGCGATGATTCCCCGCACCGTGGCGCGGCGGTATATTCGCTGAATCGGGAGGCAAATCTGACATAACCAATCTCGCCTTCGCAGATGCAAGTGCCACACTTCAAGCACAACTATCGCCAATCCCCGCTATCCACAGGCAGGCGACGTAAAATTGACCAGGCTTGGCCTTGCCCAATCCCGGCCTCGCGCGCATTGAGAGCCCATGGCTGAACCCACCCCTCTCTCGCTCGTTGACAATGAAACTGTTGGTGGTCGCAAACTGCCTTCCAACCTCGAGGCCGAAGCTGCCTTTCTGGGTGCAGTGCTGATCGACAACCGGGTGATCGAGGAACTGCAGACCCCGATCCGGCCTGACCATTTCTTCGAGCCTCTGCACGAGCGTATCTACGAGCGTATCCTCGCTCTTATCGAGCGCAATGCGACCGCATCGCCGGTAACACTTCGCCCGCATTTCGAAGCGGACGAGGCGTTGAAAGAGCTTGGCGGGCCAAAATATCTGGCACAGCTTACCGCCAATGGCGCGGGGCTTTTGGCACCGCGCGAGCTGGCACAGCAAATCTATGATCTTGCGCTGCTGCGTGAACTTGTCAGCGTTGGCCGGGGCCTTGTCGAAGGCGCGCTTGATACGTCGGAAGATACCAGCCCCGTTGACCGGATCGCGCAGGCCGAGGCCGACCTTTACCGTGTCGCAGAAGGCGCAGCGACAGGCAAAGAGGCCGAAAGCTTCCGCGATGCAGCGCTAACCGCAATCAAGATGGTCGAAGCGGCCATGAATTCAGGCGGCGGCCTTTCGGGCAAGACTTCCGGCCTTTCCACACTCGACCAGAAAACCGCTGGCCTGCACGATTCGGATCTTATCATCCTTGCGGGGCGCCCGGGCATGGGCAAAACCTCGCTTGCAACCAACATCGCCTTCAACTGCGCTGAAGAATATCTCAGATGGCAAACCGATGGCGGCGATCACTGTTACGGCGCGCCGACCGCCTTCTTCAGCCTCGAGATGAGCGCTGACCAGCTTGCAACGCGTATTCTGGCCGAACAATCCGAGGTGTCATCCGAAGCTTTGCGCTCGGGTACTCTGGACCGGAACGATTTTCAGAAACTCAGCTTTGCGAGCCAGCGCTTGGCGGAACTGCCGCTGTTTATCGACGACACGCCGGGCCTGACCATCGGCGCTTTGCGGACAAGGGCGCGCAGGCTTAAGCGGCGGCACAACATTGGCCTTATCGTCATCGACTATCTTCAGCTCCTCCAAGGGTCGGGCAGAGCGAACGATAATCGTGTAAACGAAATCTCGGAGATCAGCCGCGGCCTCAAAACCCTCGCAAAAGAACTGAGCGTTCCGGTTATCGCCCTCTCGCAGCTCAGCCGTGCGGTGGAACAGCGCGATGACAAACGGCCGATGCTCTCGGATCTGAGGGAATCGGGTTCGATCGAGCAGGACGCCGATATGGTCTGGTTCATCTACCGCGAAGACTATTATCTCGAGGCGGTGCGTCCAGACCTGCCCAACCCGGACGGTTCAAGCTCCCCTGACGTACAAGAGAAATACAGCCAGTGGGAGGCGAATTACCTCGAGAAAAAGAACAAGGCGACCCTGATCGTGTCGAAACAGCGGCACGGTTCAACCGGCAACGTGCCGCTGCACTTCCAAAGCGAGATCACCAAATTCACCTCGCCCAATACCCGCGATTATTCGAGCTGGGGCATGGAAGAGTAGGCATTCTACTTTGGCAAAGGCACCGAGCGTGCAACGCGATAATCGGCAATGCTCAACCAATGGAAAAAGCGCCAACGCAAACGGATGAGAAAGCTCGCGTTGCTGGCATACCAGTCTCGATCAATGGGAATGCTTGCGCTTTCCAGATGCCCGACCAACTCGCGCAGCCGATCCGCCAAGGCTTGATCCTTTATTCGGACCATTAGCTCGACATTGATGCGGATTGATCGGCGATCAAGATTGGCGCTTCCAAAATAGCTCTGATCGTCAACAAGAAGGAGCTTCATGTGCAGCTTGGACGGCTGAAACTCGAAGATCGACGCGCCCGATTGAATGAGGCGTTTGTAGTACAGGCGTGCTGCATCAATCGAGCCATCAAGATCTGACTTGCCGGCGGCAATCATTCTGACATTGCCGCGGTTTGCCACCCTTGCCATCGCGCGGCGGAAGCTACCGGGTGGTCCGAAATAGGCTGTTACCATATCGAGTTGGCTGGCTTGGACCAGATCCTGCTTGAAACGGTAAGACCAATGCGATCGTCGAACCAGCGGGCCACCCATGAGGAGTTGGACATCGCCAGAGCCAGGATCCCAATCGCGGATCAATCTGCGAATGCGGCGAAATTGGGATCCGGTGCTTTTGATCCATTGGCTCAAGAGTGAAAACCATTCGGCAAATCGCTCGGCGACCTCTCCCTCAATCGCCATACCAAGGTCGCACCACCCATTTTCGGTGGGTGGATTGTAGTATTGATCGGATATATTCGCGCCGCCGGTCATTACACGCGACCCATCAGCAATCGCGAACTTTTGATGGTTGCGGACCAGATAACGGACGTTCCAATTCGCCGAGAAAACGGAAAATTGCCCACCCGCTTCAACCAATGGCGCGAAAAAGTCGTCAGGAGCATCGCTTCCGAAAGCGTCAATCATCAAAGATACCGCAACTCCGCGATGGGCGGCTTGGACCAGCGCGTTGCGAACCTTTTGCCCGGCGCCATCGTCCTGAAACTCGTAATAAAAAATCTCAAGGCTTCGCTGCGCACATTCAATATGGTCGAGCAAAGCCGCCAGCCGGTCTGACCCGGACGGATAGAAGGTAAAAACATGGTTGGCAGCCTCTATTTGGAAGCTGTCACTGTCTTTGTAATCGCTGGTAGCAGTCTCTTCGGGATCAGGGGCAGTTTCATTGGTCACACAAGCGGCCATGCACAAGAGCTTGCCCTTATGCAAATTCTTGACTCTTGCTCCCCTCAACCTTAACTGCTGCGCTCAACTTCCGAAAATTTTGAATTTGAGAGGCCCCATAGATGGCACGCGTTACCGTTGAAGATTGCGTCGATAAGGTTCCAAACCGCTTCGACCTCGTCCTGCTCGCAGCACAGCGTGCCCGCGAAATCTCGGGCGGCAGCGAACTGACACTTGATCGCGACCGCGACAAGAACCCGGTTGTGGCTCTGCGCGAAATCGCTGAACAAACGATCAAACCCAAAGAACTCAAAGAAGCTCTGGTCACCGGCCTTCAGAAGATTCTTCCTGATGACGAAGATGACGCCGATGAAATCGGTTCACTGAGCCAGTCGGCAGAAGCCCTGCGGATCACCGCAAGCGCTCCGACACGCTCGACTTCGATTGGTGCAGATTACGACGGCTAAGGCCCTCATCCACCAAACAATCTTCGAGAAGGCCGCCAGATTGGCGGCCTTTTTGTTTGCACCAGATCGAGACACCAAACCATGAGTGCGGTGACATCAATATGACAGAAAGCCAGTATCCTTGTGTTATATCCGGTGAAGGTTACCTGATTTGGGGTAATCAGGGCACCACACAGCAAGGGTTGAGCGGATGGCTTCCATAGCGGTTTACAGTGTCAAAGGCGGGGTCGGAAAGACGACGTTTGCGGTGAACCTTGCATGGTGCGCGGCAAGCATTTCGCGGCGCGAGACGCTGTTATGGGATCTGGATGCATCCAACGGCTCAGGCTTTCTTCTGGGCGTAGACCCCAAGAAAAAGCGTAGTGCGACAAGCGTTTTCGATCTCGACCGGGCGCCGGAGAAACTGATCCGCAAGACCGGTTATTCCAACCTGCATTTGCTTCCCGCCGATGAGAGCATTCGTTCGCTGGACCGGCAATTCGCCGGCATCGGGAAGAAAAAACGCCTTGCAAAGATCGTCGCCGGGCTTCGCAAGGATTACGAACGGGTGATCTTTGACTGCCCGCCAGTGCTGAACGAAGTGAGTGCGCAGGTTATGCGCGCTGCCGATCTGGTCATTGTTCCCCTTCCGCCCTCACCGCTTTCCACCCGCGCGTTCGAGCAGGTGGTCGAAGAGGTAAGAGGGTCCGGCAAAAGCCACCCGCCTATTCTGCCGGTGATGTCGATGATCGACATGCGGCGCAACCTGCACAAGGAAGCCCGCACCGCCAATCCAAAGTGGCCTGCCGTGCCGCTAGCCAGCGCGATCGAACAATGTGCGGTCGAGAGAAAGCCCGTGGGCGACTTTGCGCCCCGCTCGCCAGCCGCGCGTGCCTTTGCCCAGCTTTGGACAGCGATAGAACGCAAGCTTGCCAAAGGGTAAGAGAGCACGCCGACCTTCCTATCCGTCGCATTCCTGCCTCACTCGCCTTTGGCAAACCGCCAGCAATGCCTATAGTGCCTCGCTATGCAGACAGGGGTGCATTGAATGAGCGACATAGCCGAAGGTCTTGGCGGAGTTATGGAAGGGGCGCTGGCCGGACGCGCTGTTGAACCTGCGGATGGCGACAAGCGAGATGAGCGCGCGCAGTACACCGCTCAGGAATGTGCCAATTGCGGGGCAAGTGTGACCACCGCCTATTGCCCTGATTGCGGCCAGAAGCGCCAGGTCCACCGGTCCCTCGCAGCGATCGGGCATGATCTTATTCATGGCGTACTGCATCTGGATGGCAAGTTCTGGAAAACGCTTCCGCTTCTGGTTTTCAAGCCGGGCAAATTGACGCGCCGCTACATTGACGGGGAACGCGCCAAATTCGTCAGCCCCATGGCCATGTTCCTGTTCAGCGTGTTTGCCATGTTCGCCGTGTTTCAGATGGTCGGCCTTTCTACGCCCACCCAAGTCGAGGTGCCCGATGCAGCAGAGATTGTGCGCAACCAAGGCACTGCCGAGGCCGCCAAAATTCGCGAGCAGATCGCCGATTTGCCCGAAGACGACCCCAAGCGCGAAGAGCTTGCTGCCGACCTTGCCATCATCGAAGGGTTCCTCGAAAAAGAAGCGCGCGGCGAACTGACTTCGCGCGAGGTCGTCGAAGAGATACAAAAAGCATCGCAGGAAGAGGCCCCGCCCGGCACGTCAGAGGTGATGGACGAGATCACGGGTGCGCTCTTTGCCGAGGATACCGATGTCGAAATCAATGTCACAGGCGTTGAGGAGATTGACCAGGGCATCTTGCAGAAATGGCGCGATAATCCGGGGCTCATGCTTTATAAATTGCAGGCCAATGCCTACAAATTCAGCTGGCTCTTGATCCCGCTGTCGATCCCCTTTGTGTGGTTGATCTTTGCGTGGAAACGCCGGTTCAAAGCGTACGATCACGCGATTTTTGTGACCTATTCGCTGAGCTTCATGTCGCTGCTCTTCATCGCAGCCTCGCTGGTCGGGGTGGCGGGGGCTGGTCCTCTGTTCATTGTCTTGCCGTTGCTGATCATTCCGCCGCTCCATATCTACAAGCAGCTTCGCCACGCTTATGAGCTAAGCCGTTTTTCAGCGCTGTGGCGATTGTTCGTCATGAGCATATTCATCTGGGTTATTGTTGCCCTTTTTGCGCAGGCGCTGCTGCTGCTCGGTGCATTCTGAACAAAGAAAAACGGGCGCCAGATGCTCTCCGACGCCCGTTTGAATTGTTGTCAGCCCGTGGCTTTTACGCCCCTTGCGGAGCCTCACCACCCGAACCGCCAAAGCGTTTGCCGGCTTTGGGAACTGCGGAGCCCTGAACAGGTTTCACCGCGGTTGGGCCCTTGGGCTCATCAGGACGGTCGATCTTGCCGTCTTTCATCAGCTGGTCGATTTCCTCACCGGTGAGCGTCTCATATTCGAGCAGAGCTTGGGCAAGCAGGTGAAGCTTATCCTCTTGCTCCCTGAGAATTTCCTCGGCACGTTTGAGGCCGCCCTCGACCAATTCCTTGATCTCGGCATCGATCAGCTTGTTTGTCTCTGCGCCCCGCATAAGACGCGAGGTCTGGCCCATCCCGAGATAGCCTTCCTGGCTTTCCTCGAACTGGAGCGGGCCGAGCTTGTCGGACATGCCCCACTGGGTGACCATGTTCCGCGCAAGGCTGGTCGCGTACTGGATATCGCCAGATGCACCGCTTGAGACCTTGTCATAGCCGAAGATGATGTCTTCAGCCACGCGGCCGCCCATCGCAACCGCGAGGTTCGCGTGCATTTTGTCGCGGTGGTAGGAGTAGCTGTCGCGTTCAGGCAAACGCATCACCATACCCAGCGCACGGCCACGCGGAATGATGGTTGCCTTGTGGATCGGGTCGGATGCCGGCTCATTCAAGGAGACAAGCGCGTGGCCTGCCTCGTGATAAGCGGTCATCTTTTTCTCGTCCTCGGTCATGACCATGGAACGGCGTTCTGCGCCCATCATGACCTTGTCTTTGGCGTCCTCAAACTCTTGCATCGCGACAAGACGCTTGTTCCGGCGAGCAGCCAGAAGAGCCGCCTCGTTCACAAGGTTGGCAAGGTCCGCACCCGAGAAGCCCGGCGTACCACGTGCAATCGTGCGCGGGTTCACGTCAGGTGCAAGAGGCACCTTCTTCATGTGAACGCCAAGGATCTTCTCGCGGCCTTCGATGTCGGGGATTGGCACCACAACCTGGCGGTCAAAACGGCCCGGACGAAGCAGCGCAGGGTCAAGCACATCGGGACGGTTGGTCGCAGCGATAATGATAATGCCTTCGTTCGCTTCAAAGCCGTCCATTTCGACCAGAAGCTGGTTGAGCGTCTGCTCGCGTTCGTCGTTCGAGTTACCAAGGCCATGACCACGCGAGCGGCCAACAGCGTCGATCTCGTCGATGAAGACGATGCACGGGCTGCTTTTCTTGGCTTGTTCGAACATGTCGCGCACACGGCTTGCACCAACGCCCACGAACATTTCAACAAAGTCAGAACCGGAGATCGTGAAGAAAGGTACGCCAGCTTCGCCAGCGATCGCGCGGGCAAGCAGGGTTTTACCGGTACCGGGCGAACCGACCAGCAACGCGCCTTTCGGAATTTGTCCGCCAAGTTTGGAGAAGCGTGTCGGGTCTTTCAAAAACTCGACGATCTCTTCCAGTTCTTCGCGCGCTTCATCAATGCCGGCAACGTCATCAAATGTGACGCGGCCCTGACGTTCGGTGAGCATTTTGGCTTTCGATTTGCCAAAGCCCATCGCGCCGCCGCCGCCGCCTTTTTGCACCTGACGAAGGGCAAAGAATGCAATGCCGAGAATGAGGATGAACGGAAGCGCCTGGATCAGGATGACCAGCAGCAAGCTTGTTTGCTCAGGCGCCTTACCGGTGAACTTTACATCATTCTCTTCGAGAAGGGTCGCGATCTGCGTGTCGCTCGCCACTGGAACGGTGCTGAAGCTGTCGCCATTGGTGAGCGTGCCGGTGATCAGGTCTTCACCAAGCGCTACCTCTTTGACGCTGCCAGCCGCAACCTGGTCGCGGAATTCGGAATAGGCGATCTGTTCGCCCACCGGTTGCCCGCCGCCATTGAACATCGAGACAACCAGCAGAAGCGCCATAAATATGCCGCCCCAGATCATCAGCTGTTTCACCCAGGGGTTCTGACCCTCGGGTGGCTGTTCGTTTGGATCGTTTTGGTCGTTCATTCGCATCGATTCCTTGTTTAGGCATTCAATGTAGGACGGGTCCGATGAATCGCAAGCAAATGCGTACTCGGTCCAAGGCCTGAAAAATTCGCACACTCAGATGCAGAATTTCGATTATTGGACCCTATCGCTGACGCCATAGGCCTTAAGAAATACGGATACCGCCCCGGAAATACGCGTTTTATTCTCTTTGGCAGACGGCACCGAGCCAAAACGGCGCTCCAGATCGCCCATGCCTTTTGCCATGGAAACAAACTGTTCTGCCGCCAGATCGGTGTCCTCAATCGTCAGTTCACCGCGCTCGCACGCATGGGCAAGCCACGCGCTGAAAGATGCTTTCATTCGCCATGGGCCTGTTTCCAGAAACGCCTGACCCACGGCTGGCTCATGCTCGGTTTCTGCCGCGATCCGGCGTTCGAACTGGATCATTTCCGGGCGCGAGAGGAATTCAAACATTGCCTGGGCAATCACGGTCAGGCGCTCTTCGATAGGTCCGCTGGGCATTTCATCCATCGTGAAATATCCGCGCATCTTCTCGCATTCGCGTTCGACAGAGGCCGTGAAAAGCCCGCGCTTGTCGCCAAAGTGATTGTAGATTGTGACCTTGGACACGCCTGCATCAGAGGCGACTTGCTCAATCGAGGTTGCAGCAAATCCGTCCTGCATGAAACGGTCAGACGCAGCAGCGATGATCGCATGGCGTTTTGCCTCGTCAGAAGGCCTTCCGACTTTGCGTTTTTCAGAGGGTGCTGCTGGAATATTCAATTTTTCTGGAACCTGTCGCAATTTGGCTTGTTGACAAAATGAACGCTCGCGTTCAATTAAACGGTGTCGTTCAATAATAGCGATTCCCTCTGTGTCCGCAAGCCTCATTGTTTGAGGCGCAAGTCTATTGAAAGTGCAGCCCCCATGCTCTGGATAGCGATCCGAATGCTCACTGGAGATGCTCAAAAGTTCTACGGGCTTTTGTTTGGCATCGCCTTTTCGACGCTGCTCATCACCCAGCAATTGACGATTTTCGTCAATCTGATCGAACGCGGGGCGAGCGGCGTTTACAATGCGCCCGAGGCCGAGATCTGGGTCATGGACCCGGTCAGCCGGACCACAGAAGTCAATTACGCCATGCCGTCCACCGCCCTCGACGAGGTGCGCGCAGTGCAGGGCGTCGAATGGGCTGTCCCCCATCTTCGCGCACCTGCATCGGTTCGTTCGAGCACTGGCGATCTGGAAGGCGTGCAGATTGTCGGAGTTGACGATGCGACCTTGATCGGCCTGCCCGAGCGCCTGCTCGAAGCGAACAAGTCGATCCTTTCGCAGCCTGACACTGTCCTGATCGATGATGTTGGCATCACCAATTTGTTCGAAAGCGGTGAAGACCCGATTGGTCAGCGCCTTGAGCTGAATGATCAACGCGCCATCATCCGCGGGGTCGCCGATGCAATCCCGAGCTTTACAAGTCAGGTGACACTCTACACCAAATATTCGCAGGCGCTCAATTACGTGCCGGGAACGCGCAACCGTTTGACCTTCGTCCTGGCCGGGGTGGCCGATGGTGAAACCGCCGATGCTGTCGCGCAAAGGATCGAGGAGCAGACCGGGCTCAAAGCCGAAACCCGCGAACAATTCGCGCAAGCCGGTGTCGACTTTATCATCGAGAACACAGGTATTCCTTTGAACTTCGGCATCACGGTAGCGCTCGGTTTTATCGTCGGGGTAGCCATCGTGGGCCTTACCTTCAGCCTGTTCATTAGGGACAACATCAAGCAATTCGGCGCTCTCAAAGCGATTGGTGTGACCAATCGGAAGATCGCAGGCATGGTTGTTTCGCAGGCCACTATGGTCGGCTCCATCGGCTATGCGCTGGGGGTGATCGGCACTGTGTTTTTCATCCAGGGCTTCTCTGGCAACCCGACCTTCAAAGGGTTTTACATCCCGTGGCAGGTTCCATTTGTGAGCCTGGTCGCGGTGATCATCATCCTCGCCCTGACCGGCTGGATTTCGCTCAGAAGCGTGATGAAAACCGAACCGGCTGCGGTGTTCCGGTGAGGAGGAAAGCACAATGACACAGCCTCGCAACCAGATCATGGACACCAAAGAAATCGGCGGATGCTCCCCCGAGGCGGCAATTTGCGCGCGCGGTATCACACGTGACTTCAAGGCCGGACAGTCAACCATCAGGGTGCTTCACGGCATTGATACGGACATCCGTCCCGGCGAAATGACCTTTGTCGTCGGGGAGAGCGGGTCAGGCAAAACCACGCTGATCTCGATCATGTGCGGTATTCTCTGGCCAACCGATGGCGAGGTGAAGGTTTTCGGGACCGATATTTACAAGCTCTCTGACACAGAACTCGTCAATTTCCGCCTCGAGAACATCGGTTTTATTTTCCAGCAATACAACCTCATCCCCTCAATCGATGCAGCGGCGAATGCTGCTGTTCCACTGATCGCCAAAGGCATGGGGGTGCAGGAAGCGCGAGCCAAAGCCAAAGAGCTGCTCGAAAAGCTCAATATCGGTGACCAGGCGGAGAAGCTTCCCAACCAGCTTTCCGGTGGCCAGCAACAGCGCGTCGCGATTGCGCGCGCCTTGGTGCATGAACCGCGCCTTGTTGTGTGTGACGAGCCGACCGCTGCGCTTGACGCAAGTTCAGGTCGCCGAGTGATGGACCTGCTTCGCGAAGTGGCGGTCTCCCATGACCGCGCATGCATTATCGTCACCCACGACAATAGAATTTTCGACCTCGCTGACCGTATCCTTGTCCTGGAAGACGGCCTCGTCACGCACGACGGGACCGACATGCCGGACGGGCATTAAAGCGGGTTATTCAACCACCCTCTTCCCCACCCTCCCCGAACCCACCCCGAACCCACGAGACACATCATGGCCCTTCTTCCCTCCAACATCAGTTTCTCACGGCAAGTCTTGCCGGTGCTCGCTCTCATCGGGATCGTTTGCGCCGTGCTCTATATCGCGGTGGGGCTGCCAGACCGCTCGATTGCAGCGCCTGCAAACGAACCGCCAAAGGCGACCGGCGAACTGGCGAACAGTGCACGCGTGGCAGGGTCTGGCATTGTCGAACCGGCAAGTGAAGTGATCGATATCGGGTCCGCTTTATCGGGTCTTGTCACCGATGTCCGGGTGGCTCCGGGCGACCGCGTCGAAAAAGGCCAACCCTTGTTCCTCGTCGATGCGCGCTCTGCCCGTGCGCAATTGTCAGAAGCCAACGCGTCCATTCAGGAAGCGCGCGCAGCGATTGCCGAAGCGCAAACCGCTCGAAAAACGGCCGCTGATCAGCTGGCGCTCTATGCCAGCCTCTCCGATCCAGCCGCCGTCAGCCGCTCGGAAGTCATCCGGGTCGAGGGCGAAGCTCAGGCTGCGAAAAGCCGCCTTGCGGTGGCCCGTGCGCGTTTGAATGCAGCGCAAGCGAGGGCAAGCAGCGTTCGAACCGAGATCGAACGACTTGTGATTCGCGCGCCGATCTCTGGCGAAATTCTCGCCGTAAACGTGCGTCCGGGCGAATTTGTTGCAACGCAAGGCGGCGGCAACAGCTCGCCCTTCATGCAAATGGGCGAAACCAATCCCTTGCACATCCGCGTCGACATTGATGAAAACGAAGCGGCGCGCGTTAAGGTCGGCGCTCCTGCCATCGTTTCCCCGCGCGGCGCAGCTGACACCCGTGTCGAGGCGGCCTTTGTCAGAGTAGAGCCGCAAGTGGTGCCCAAACGCTCTCTCACCAACAGCGCGGCTGAACGTGTTGATGTGCGCGTGCTCCAGATCATTTACGCCCTGCCCCAGGACAAAGCGAGCGATGCCTTTCGTGTCGGCCAACAAATCGACGCTTTCATTCCTGCCAAAGAGAAGGGGGAATAGACAGATGCCATCCCTCTCCTCCCGTTTGATACTTGCAGGGGCGGTTGTGAGCCTTTCGGCTTGCGTCGCAGGGCCACCGCCAAAAATTGCGACGCCAACTCCTGAACTGCCCCAGACATTTGCGCTTGCCGCTGATCCGGAGGCGAACGCGAGCCTGGCCGAGATGTTGCCGCAGGATGATCCGGCATTTGCAGCGCTAAGACAAACCGCTTTGGAAAGCTCGCCAAGCCTTGCAGAAGCGATAGCGCGAGTGGACGCGGCACGCGCCGGCGCAAGGCGCGCAGGCGCAGAGCGCCTTCCCAATGTTGGCGTCGATGGCAACGTTGCAAACAACCGCATTAACCCCAGTCAATTCGGCTCTGACAACCCTTTTGCGCAGGCGATTGACCCCACCCAAACCTCCTATGGCGCAAACCTGACGGCGAGCTGGGATGTGGACCTTTTTGGCCGCCTTCGCGCACAAGAACGTGCAGCGATTGCACGGATCGACGGGGCGAGTGCTTCTGCTGCTGCGGTACGGCTTGCAATCGTCTCTGAAATCGCAGCCAGCGTGGTCGATTGGCGCACGCTAGAGGCTCGAACCACGGCGATTGAAAGCGATGTTGCCGCTGCGACCCGCCTTGCTGACCTTGCCAAGGTTCGCGAAGATGCTGGGATTGCGCCGGGCTTTGACAGGGTTCGTGCCGAAGCGCAGGCAAGCGCATCGCGCTCTCGGCTGGCAGCCCTCGACAGCGAAAGGGCGCGCCTCATCGGCAGGCTGGTTACTTTGACAGGTTCGAACGCCGCCGATGTGCTCGCCGCGCTTTCCGCGCCAGCGCCACGGTTCGGCGACTATTCAGCGCCCGCCACTTTGCCATCAGAGCTTTTGACCAACCGGCCAGACGTTGTCGCGGCCGCCGCCGAATTGGCCGCAACGGATGCCGATCTCGCCGCCACTGCGCGGGCCCGCTTCCCGCGCCTGACGCTTTCAGGCGTGCTTGGCCTGTTGTCTTTCAGCCCGGGCAGCTTTTTTGACGAAGATTCGATTGTGCGCACCCTCACCGCTGGTGTCGCAGCACCGCTGCTCGATTTCGGGCGTATTTCGGCGGAAATCGACGGAGCGGCAGCAAACAAGAAAATCGCGTTTCAGGCCTATCGCGGCGCGGTTTATCAGGCATTGGGCGACGCAGAAGCTGCCTATGGGCTTGTCTCGGCCGCTGATGAGCAAGCCGCCTTGGCCGCGCAGGAACGCAGCGAGCTTGAGCGCGCTGCAAAGCTTGCCGATGATCGCTATCGCGCAGGGCTTGCAAGCTTTCTCGAAGTGCTCGAAGCGCGCCGTGCAGCAGACACCAGCGGTGAACGTGCCGCCGCCGCCTTTGGCGCAGCGCAGCGCGCGCGCATCGTGCTTTGGCAGGCATTGGGCGGCGATGCGTCTAACGCAGGTGACGAAGCCGCCTAAGCGTCGCTCTTTTTAAGAAGCGCTGAGCGTTCGCAGCGGCACACCACTTCATCGCGCTGATTGATCAGCTCGTGAATGAATGTGACCACCCCTGTTTCAGGGCGTGATTTGCTGGGGCGCAGCTCCTTGATCTCACTCTCCGCGCGCAGGGTGTCGCCGATAAACACCGGCTTTGGCGTCACCACTTTATCAAAGCCCAGA
Source organism: Erythrobacter sp. S227 (assembly GCF_057364925.1). Classification (NCBI taxonomy): domain Bacteria; kingdom Pseudomonadati; phylum Pseudomonadota; class Alphaproteobacteria; order Sphingomonadales; family Erythrobacteraceae; genus Erythrobacter; species Erythrobacter sp. S227. The sequence goes on along the minus strand of NZ_CP200280.1, from coordinate 2,805,897 downwards.
TTGGCGACCAGCGTGCCAAGCGTCGTGTCACCCACGGACAGGCCCACAAGCAGCGAAAAGGTGAAAGTCGAATTCACCAGAATCTGCCCGAACCCGCTCTCCTTGGCCGCCTCCACATCAAGGTGCAGTGGCTGTGGGTTGTGGGTCATGGTTGAGAACAGGAGATTGTCCGTCTCTGTCACCGTACGCCGGATTTCGTGGGTGATCCGCTCGCCCACTTCCCACTCGTCAAAGAATTTGCCTGCCATGGATCAGCCCTCACCAAGCCAGCTTTTGACGACGCTTGCGCCATTGTCATCGCTGGAGCGAACGGCTCCCGGCGTACGGCTAAAGCGCGGAGCCGGCGCGGGGTGGGTTTCGCCCTCATGCTCGACATAGGTTCCACGCGCTTTCATGTGCGGATGGTTTGGCGCATCATCAAGGCCGACGACCGGGCCATAGCAAACGTCTGTGCCTTCTAGGATTTCATTCCATTCAGCCTGCGTCTTCGTCTTGAACAAAGCGGTGAGCTTTTCGGCATAATCGACCCAGTTTGCCGGGTTCATCTGGCCGTCTGCAAGGTCGGTCGCACCTGTGCGCTGGAGCAGTTCTGCGTAGAATTGCGGCTCGATTGATCCCAACGAGATTTCCTTCCCGTCTGCGCATTCATAGCATTGATAGAAATGCGCGCCCCCGCCCAGCATTCCTGTGCCGCGCTCATTTGTGCGGATCATGCCGTGTTTCTGGCCGAAGAAAAAGCTCATCAGGCTGGTGACGCCATCGACAATCGCCGCGTCAACGACCTGCCCCCTGCCGGAGCGTTCCCGCTCATACAGCGCGGCCATAATGCCAAAGGCGCAATACATCGAACCCCCGCCAAAATCACCGATCAGGTTTTGCGGCGGAATGGGCAGATCGCCTTTCTTGCCGACCGCATCCAATGCGCCGGTGATCGCGATGTAATTGATGTCGTGCCCCGCAGCTTTGGCAAGCGGACCATCCTGACCCCAGCCGGTCATACGCGCATAAACAAGGCGCGGGTTTGCTTCGAGCAATTCATCTGGGCCAAGGCCCAGCCGCTCCATCACGCCCGGTCGCAAACCTTCGATAAGGACGTCGGCTTTACTGGCGGCATTGCGACAAAAGGCAACGCCTTCCTCGCTCTTCAAATCGACCATGACACGGTGGCGCGCGCGTTCAACCACTGGGTTCATCACCGCGCCGCCGGGCCGGTCAATGCGCACCACTTCGGCACCAAGGTCAGCCAGAAGCATTCCCACGTGCGGGCCCGGGCCAATCCCGGCAAATTCCATCACTTTCAAACCAGCAAGCGGGCCTTGAGGTGTAGCCATTGTCAGTGTTTCTTCCCTGTCTGTTTTGGTTTGTCAGCGTGTGTGCCGATATGCAGCGTCCAGAGCAAGCTTTCCTACTGACAGGGCGTTTGGCATGTTGTCATTAGAAGGTTTGGCAAAAAGAGATTTTCGCGTTCTTCTTGCAAAGTGTCTCATAGAGTTTGGCGCTCAAGTCATTGAATACATGAGAATATTGGAATTAGATATTGGATGCTATGAGACACATGTGTCTCATAGGGTTAATTTTGGAGGCACTATCCCGGCGCCAAATCTTGGAAGTTGTGAAGCGCGCATGGGACGGTTAGGGCGATCGGAGTAACGCAACAGATCACTTCAAATGAACGGCAAAACTCACATGACAAATACCAGCCGCAAGGTGCTAGCGGTTGCCTCTGGCGGCGGGCATTGGGAACAGCTCATGCTGCTTCGCGATACGCTGGACAATTATGATGTGCGCTTTGCAACGACCGATCCTTTGATCGCTAAGCAGCGCGGCATCGCGGACGCCGAGACTTTGCCCGATTGCAACCAGAACACGCCGTTAAAAGCGATCCATTGCGCGTTGGTCGCGATTAAGATCATTCTCAAGCATCGCCCGGACATTGTGCTCTCAACCGGAGCAGCACCGGGGTACTTCTGTCTGTTGGCTGGCCGGTTGATTGGTGCACGCACGCTTTGGATCGACAGCGTTGCCAATGGCGAGCAGCTTTCGATGTGCGGCAAGCTTTCAAAACGCACCGCGCACGAATGCCTGACCCAATGGGAGCATCTGGCCGATGGCGATGCGGTGAAATATCGTGGAGCGGTGCTGTGATCCTTGTGACAGTAGGCATGCAGCTTGGCTTTGACCGGTTGATCGAGGCGGTCGATAAGCTTGCGCCCGATCTGGGCATGGAAGTGATCGCGCAAACCGGCAAAGGCACATACCAACCCAAGAACATGGAAGCGCGCGAAAGCATCGCGCCAGCCGAGTTTGAAAGCCTGGTCCAAAAGAGCCACTTGATCATTGCCCACGCCGGCATTGGCACGGTCCTTACAGCGCAGCGTCTATCCAAACCGATTTTGTTGTTTCCCCGGCGTTTTGACCACGGGGAACATCGCAACGATCACCAGGTTGCCACCGCCCGCAATCTGCAAGGGCGGTCAGGTTTGCTGATTGCGATGGATGAAAGCGAACTTGCAGCAAAGATCGGAGAAGGGTTGGCGCTAACATCTGCACCGGCGCAAATGTCACCCACGGCAAAACAGCTTCGCGGCGCTATCGCCGGATTTATCGAAACAGGAGAGCTTTAGCGGGCGGGATCGCTCAAGCGCGTTGCTTGCGACTTCCTCTGACGACACTGACATAGAATAAAGCAGCGCCCAAGACGGCCAGACTTGATCCGATATCGCCGATCCAATTGAGCTTGAGCGGCCCGTTCAAAAGGCGATCAAGCGCATGGAGCGAAACGATCCGCATCATCATTGTTGCGAGCATCACACCGCAAGCCCCGATTGCGGCAGCAACCGCAATGTTGCGGCGGCCGGAAACTCTCTGTGATGTCCAATAAACCGCAAGCATGGCACAGCTCGCGCAAAGAATAATAGTAATCGCGATAACCGGCCCTTGGAAAGACCGGCGATCAGCCAAGAGGTTTTGCGCCTCAAGCATATCTCTCATGCCCTCGCGCAGTCCCTCTTCAACGTCGAAAAGTCGCAATACGATAAGGACCACAAAATAAAGCGCAATCAGGCCCCAGGCTTTGAAATGCCATGGCTGTTGACGTTTGCTTCGGGCTTCGCGCCCGGCTCTGAACGATGCACCGGCAACCACAGCGTAAAGCACGCAAGCAACAAGACTTAAGACAGAAAGATCGGTCAACACCGGCAACATCCCGAGAATTCACAGTCATCCGAAGTTAGCGAAGGTCCATGCAGATAAGCAATGACAAGGTTTTGCATTTGCCACGATCATAGAAGGTTAACGATACCGCAAATAAGAGGCAAAGGAGTGATCGGAACAGTATCGCACACTCTGTGAAGTGCACGTCCCGAAATAGGACGAGGGCTTTCTGAATGGGGCTCGAGGCGTGCGCAAAGCAGTTGCGCTAGGGTCATGCCCCCTCTAAGAGAGGGACGAAAATGGGGTAAAAGGTAGGGTATGAATATCTCAAAACATTTTGGTGCAGTGATTGCAATGGCCGCCTTCGGCGTAACCGCATGTGCTTCGACGCCTGCACCCATCGTTGGGGCGGCGGTTTCGCAGCCGCGTGCTGATTTGGGCCAAGGGATCTATTCCCAAGCACGCCCTGCGACATACGCATTGCGCCCTTCTGACCAGATTTCGGTCAATGTTTTCCGCGAGCCTGACTTGTCTTTGGCCGAGGTGATGGTCGGTGTTGACGGATCGGTTTCACTCCCGCTTCTGGGCACTATTCCTGCCGCCGGCATGACCACGCGCGAGCTTGAACAGGATGTTGCAAAGCGCCTTCTCGCAGCGGGCCTTCGCACACCGATGGTCAGCGTGAATATCGCCAACTATGCGTCACACCTTGTGACGGTGGAAGGTTCGGTGGAAGATCCGGGCGTTTATGCGTTCCAGCCCGGCTCGCGCCTTTCATCTGCGATTGCCATGGGAGGCGGTCCAACCCGAACCGCCAATACACAGCAAGTCGCGGTCTTTCGCGAGAGCCCCGACGGTGTGATGATCGCTCTGTTCGACTACAGCCAGATGCGCCAAGGCACTATGCTTGACCCGGTTCTGGCTCCTGGCGACCGTGTTGTCATGGGCACGGACGGCCTGTCTGTCTTCTACCAAGACGTGTTGCAAACACTCCCGGCTCTTGGCGTGTTCGCCACTGTCGCGGTTCAAAGCGGCAACTAAACAGCCATGAACGACCGTTCGCTAATGCAGGCCCCTGGCCAAGATCCGCGTCAGGGGTGGGTTGACGCATATATGCCCGATGGGCAGCAGGTCGGCCAGTTTGAGGCACCTCGCCCGCTGCTCGACCTCTCGACGATCCGCGGCATGCTCTATCGACAGCGCTGGCTGCTGGCAGGCGTTGTGGTGGCATCGCTCATCGCCGGCCTTGTCATCACGCTGCTGTCTACACCCATGTATGAAGCGCGCTCGACCGTACGGGTTGAGCCTTACGGTCAATACATCGTTGAAGGCCAAGACGTTGAAGCTGGTATTGCCAGCAACCAGGTTTTCGACTTTCTTCAAACGCAGCTTGCGGTCATCAAATCGCGCAACCTTGCGACGACCGTTGCGCAGAACCTCAATCTGGGTGAGCGTTCGGCATTGCTCGGCGCGGATTTTGACGCCTCGCGTCCACCCAACATGAGCGATGAGCAATGGCTGCAAACCAAGAATGAAGCAGCAGCTGGCAGGCTTCAACAGGAGGTCACTGCATCGATCCCTGACGACAATTGGATCATCACGATCAGCTACCGCTCGTCAGACCCGGTCCTGGCCGCTGAACTGGCTAACGGGTATGCAGACGCCTTCGCGGACTCAGACACGCGCAGCTCTATCGAGTCAAACGAGTATGCGCAGGAATATCTGCTTGATCAGATCAATCTGATCCGCGCGCGTTTGGAAGAGGCTGAAGAGGCTACCAATAACTATGCCCGCGGCGCTCAGATAATTCTTCAACCGGGCGAAGGCGAAGGTGCCGCCCCGACGACACTTACGAGCACCAATCTATCATCTGCCAACGCCCGTTTCTCGGCGGCGCGTGCGGACCGGATTGCAGCAGAGCAGAAGTGGCGTGCCATCGAAAACGCTCCAGCTGACCAGCTTCCCGCAGTTCAAACCAATTCGGTTTTGCAGGGTCTGGTTTCGGATAAGATTTCGAAAGAAGGCGAACTCATTGAGCTGCGTCAGCGCTACAATGACGAGTTTCCGCAAATCCAGAATCTGCTGCAACAGATCGCTATCCTCGATCGCCAGATCGCTGACCGTGGCAATGCAATTAAGGCCTCTATCCGCAACGATTACATCGTGGCGCGCAATCAAGAGCAGGCGCTTCAGGCAGAGCTCAACAATTTGACCGGCGCCACTTTAAGCGAGCAGGATGATCAGGTTCAATTGAGCGTTCTTGAGCGCGAGGCGGAGGCCTTGAGAGGCCAGCTTGAATCGCTTTTGACGCGCTACAACCAGGTAACTTCCGCTGCCAATGTCGATGCAGGCGCATTCAACAAGCTTGATGCCGCTGTGGTTCCATCCACGCCTTACGCGCCCAGCCTGTCTGTCAATCTGACCATGGCTTTGGTTGCCGGTATTGCATTGGCTGGCGGTCTTGCTCTCTTGCGGGAAACCTTTGATGATCGCATCCGGTCACTGGAAGAAGTCGAAGACAAGCTTGGTCTGCCGCTATTTGGGCAAACGCCCTATGTGGATGAGCGCGACATCGAAGTCTTTGGCAATGATTTCAGCACGCTTATGGAATCCTATGCCTCGATCCGATCGAGCATCGACTTTTCACTCTCGCGAGAGCGCAATGTGCTGCAATTCACCAGCACAGAGGCTTCAGAGGGTAAGTCAACCACGGCCGTCATCCTTGCTGAATTGTTCGCCCGCATGGGCCGCAAGACCCTGTTGATTGACGCTGATTTGCGCCGTCCAACGATTGCAAAGCTCCTCGATATCGAGAAGCCGAAAGTGGGCCTCGTCGAAGTTCTGCTTGGCCACGTCAAACTTGAAGACGCGATAATCAAAGGGGTTCACGACAACCTCGATATTCTAGCGATTGCAGAGATCCCTGCGAGCCCGACAGAGTTGCTGGCAGAGTCCTACGTTGGTGAGCTGATCGCCAAGCACCGCAACGATTATTCGCTGATCATCTTCGATTCGAGCCCTGTTATGGGCCTCGCGGATGCGCCAATGCTTTCACGCGTCGTCGATGGGACGATCTTCGTCATGGAAGCCAACCGCATTTCATTCGGTAAAGCGAAAACAGCCAAGCGGCGTTTGCAGGCCAGCGGCGCAAAAATGCTCGGCGTAGTGCTCACCAAATATCGTGCGCTCGAAGCCGGGCAGGATTACAGCTATCAATATAGCTATTACCAATATGGCGGGACCAAGGAGTAGCGAGGGGGCGTGACACGTCATGCTCTTTCGCATTGACCCTGACCAGATGCATCGCTGCCTCAAGCTCGACAAATGACCAGCCGGATTCTTCACGTTAGTGGCGATTTTCCCGATCCGATCGAGCCGTTCAAAACCCCCGTCATCAAGAGCTTCCTTGACCTAACCTCGGCAAGCTTTGACCACGAGGTAATTTCGATTAACCGCCATAGTCCGGGAGCCCAAGGGCTAGTCTCGGCGGTGTTTAATCCGACGGCACAGGTAACAAGCCAGCAGCCGTTCGAGGCTGGCACAGCCCTTCGATACACAGCGCCTGGGCGAGGCATATTTCATCGGACCATGCTGGAGCGGCTGGGCAAGCACATAGCAGCCATCATCGCTGCGAGAGGCGCCCCGGTGGATTTACTGGTCGGGCACAAGCTCACCATTGAAGGCATCGCGGTCGAAAAAGCATCCGAGATCACCGGTATCCCTTACGCTCTCACCATTCAGGGCAACACCGATCGAAGGATTTTGAAGGCTCGTCCGGACCTGCGCGGAGTGTTCCGGTCAATCTATAAAAATGCCAGCTCGGTGTGCACCTTCACCCCCATTGCCAGAGATGCAATCGAGGGCATGCTGGGCAAACGAAGGGATGGCATTACGCTGATCCCCTGCCCTACTGAGCTCGATAGTATCGTGCCGCCCAAGGTTACAAATGGCGATGTGATTTCTGTGTTCCATTTGAAGAACCACGCGGTGAAAAACCTTGATGGGCTTGTCAAAGCAGCCTCAAAGCTCGGCGGCGAAGCACGCTGTCGCAAGATCGCAATCTTGGGCGGTGGGAACGAGGAAGAGCTGGCCCATTGTCAGCAGATGATTACAAGCGCCCCGCATGTCCGTTTGGAAGGGCCAGTAGCCCGCACATCTATGCAAGCCAGAATGAACGAGGCCTGCGCTCTAGTTGTGCCTTCAAGAGCCGAGTCTTTTGGGCTTGTATTTGTCGAAGCTCTTTTTGCAGGTCTTCCCATCATCTATCCCAAAGGCACCGCAATCGACGGGTATTTCGATGGCCTGCCGTTTGCTCAAGGAGTTGACGCCGGGTCACCGCATTCGATCGCAAAGGCGATAGAGCGAGCCATCAAAGACGAGCGCTCAATGAAGGCAGCGCTAGCCCAATGGCAGCAGTCAGGCGCAGCAGATTTCTTTACCCGTGATGCAGTTGCGAAGGGGTACACATCCGTTCTTGAAGGTGCCCTGGCCGGCTAAACGCAGCCAAGCGCCTAATAGCCTTGCATCCATTCCTTGCGGGCATCCCAGATTTTCGCCCATTCAGCGGCAGATTCTGAGTCGCCCGAAAGGCGCGATTGAATGATCGAGGCAAGCCTTCGGTTAGCGATCCAGAACCACATCAGCATGCGCCCCAAAGGAGCGAGGGCTGCAGGCCAATGATCGTCAATCAAACTCACTTTGGCGCGCATAAGCTTGATCTGCTTCTGGCTCCTCAGCTTTGTTGAAGCCCCGACCAGATGCATAATCTGCGCATCCGGCGTCACCATTGGGGAATAACCAAGTTTGGCAGCGCGAAGACACATGTCCGCCTCTTCGCCGTACATGAAATACTTGCTGTCAAATCCGCCTAACCGGTTCCACAAATCGCGTTTCAAAAGAAAGAAGCAGCCGACAACAATATCAACCTCGCGAACGCTGTCGCGCTTCCATCCGCCAATCGCTTCGGGGTTCCAAAATGGTGAGTTCGGAAACATCCGGCTGAGGCCAAATGCGCTGCAAAAAAGGCTCCAAGGAGAAGACTTTTTCCAACACGAAGCAGGGTTGAGCGAGCCGTCAGGGTAGACCGTTCTTCCCCCAACGATCCCTGCTTTGGGATTGGCTTTGCCAAAGCGCAGGAGGTTCTCGATCGCTTTTGGATGGGTTTCTGTATCGGGGTTTAGTAGAAGCAACCAGTCCGTCTGTGCCCCGGCTGCAACGCGGTTGTTGGCTTCGGCGAAACCGATATTGTCGTCATGGGCGATCAACTCAACTTGCGGGAATTTTTCTGCAACCGCTTCAGCTGAGCCGTCGGCGGACGCATTGTCCCAAACAACGACGTGCATCTGAACATCGCCAGCGTTCTCGAGCAAAGTCTCAATCGCCTTCAGTGTCAGTTCGCGCGTGTTCCAGCTGACGATAATGATCGTGACTTCGGCGCTTTGGGGTGGAGCGAGCATTGTTCGGAATAGAGCCTGTTTGCAGGGGTGAGTGAGGATCGTTACGGTCAACCACTACGCAATGGATGGCAAACAGTCACGGGCAAACAAGTCAATTCGATGGGTTTTATTGAGGCCAACCAGACAAGAAACGAAGACTTTCCTACATCAAATGTTCTTCTTATGTTCTTTCCGAATCCAAGGAGAATAGAAATGCCTCAAGACCCCTTCTCAACTACCGACAGCGTCACATCCCCTTCGCGCGACTGGTTCGATATTGTGCCCGATGACAATTCGGACCTCAATTTCGTACCAAAGGCCATTTTTGTTGGCACAGGCGGCGATCTTGTTGTTTCCAGCACTCACACGAACACCGAGGTGATCTTCCGAAATATTCCAAGCGGGTCTGTCCTGGACATTAGGCCCGCTGCGGTGCGGGAAACGGGTACCACAGCAGCGGACCTGGTGGGTCTGATCTGATGGTGGGGTTCGGTTTTGGAACCGGCTTTGGCAATGAGTTTTCAAGGTATGCGCCTTTTGCAGGTGGGCAGCCGGTCAACCAGAGTCTGAGGCCAGGTAGCAATTGGGACGGCGCGCCCTCCAGCGGCTTTGCGAGTGTTCCGACCGATCCGGCGCGCACCACTGCAAAGCCTGTTTGTCGGCTGCTCACTCCTCCTCATCAAACTGTGCGGATCGCAAATGTGATCGGCGTGTTTGCTGCGGCCAACAATGAAGGCTCGTTGATCCCCAATCTTGGCATGTCGCACGTGGATTTTCACTGCGAAGGCAATGTGCTTCGCGTGGACAGCCCGACATTTCGCACGTTCGAGCGCGCAGACGGATCTACCTATGACATGCTGGGCTGGTGGATTACTCTAAGCCGGCCCTCGGGCGAAGAAGGCATTGCGCAGGTTTATGCCGAAGCTGTGCCGAGTGACACATCAATGCAGCCCAGAATTTCTGGTCCGTTCAACTATGTGATGGCATCGAAAACATTCGATTATGATGTGACAGTTGCCGCCAGCGGCGGAGCGGACTTCCTCACTATGGAAGACGCATTCACACACCTCAGAGCCCAGGACGCGCAGCACCCCCGGGTCAGGGTTCTGGAGGGCGGCGACTATGAACTGGGCAATACCAGCCGCCATTCACCGGCAGGATGGTGCAGGATTGAGGCCGATGCACCGGTGACATTTCTGCAGTCCCCACCGGCGCTGGAAGGGGATTTCACCCGCATGCGGCCAGGGATGGAGAGCCTTCACTTCAAAGGCCCCGAAATCACAATCGACTTTGTCGAGACCTTGGAGTTCTATACCGAACTTGAAGGCGGCGAACATTGGCTTGATGGCATTCACATCGTTCAAAGCAGGGGCCGCGAAGACCTTTGGCGAAAGGGCCCGCGAAACATCATTCCCAGCCTCTTCCGCAATGGCGCGTGGTTCACAGACTGTGTCGTTACCGATGTAAATGATGTCTTCGACAAAGCTCGACTGGTGCGCGGTTGCAGAACTTCGGCAACCTGGGCGGATTTGGCGCAAGATGCACTTTGCTTTGTCGCGAACGAGGTCGAGGACCATTCAAGTGCATTTTACTACACAAATGTTGAGGCACTGAGCATTGCCTATTCAGGGTCGGGAATACCGACAGTATCAATTCGCAATTCGCCAAGAAGGCTCGTTTTACGGGTCGATGGCGTGGATGAGGCAAGCTTTGTTTTCGATGGCAGCGAGCAGGGTTTCAGAAATGACACCAACTACCGCATCGCCAGCTCCGTCGATTGGGTCAATGCGCAGACAGATTGGTCCGCAACGCTGCTTGATGACACGAGGGCGGGCATCTCCCTCTCCCCGCCGGGAACCACGAATGGAGGCGCACAAGAGGACATTGCAGTCCCCACGACACTGCCGACCCACTTCGACATTCACTCGGATATCTACCAGCTGCCGATCTTGCCTGACTTCCGCGAGAATATGGTCTTTGCTTTCAATCGCCTGTGGAAGATCGATGCACAGAACATCTTCATTCAGGACCGTCCCGGTGTGCTCGACAGCATGGTCATCGGCAATGCCCTCTACAACAATCTTGGCACGCCGGACGAGGGGCTACAGTCTGACCTTGGCGGCATGATCAGCCACGGGGTATTTGCTCATAACACCATGGCGACACAGCGCGCCCTGATCCCGTCTGATGGTCAAGGGGGTGATATATACTCGCTTGTCGCCAACAATGTGATCCTGCGCCTAACCGTTCGGAATAGTGACCCGATCCCGCCTGAACTGACGGTGAGAAACAATCACGTCGTGCAAGATGTCGGGCTTCCCTCTGGACTTGAAGGCACATCAAGTGGCGGTGACAGCACGACCCTCTTCACAGATGTGATCAACGGTGACTTTGCGCCTGCAGGTGATCTGCTCGTCAACGGAGTAGCACCTTGTCTTGCGAATGACCTTCTTGCCGCGGAGTTTCCACAAACGGCGAGTAAAGGGGCACTTGCGGCTGTGGCGAGCGTCAACACAGGCGACCCACTGCCATCTTGGAGCACCGCCCCATCTATCACTGGTCTCGCAGAAGTCGGCCAAACTCTGTCAGGTGATGATGGCGTTGTCGAAGATGGGACGGTCAACGACCGAGTTTGGCTTCGCAATGGGCTTGCAATCCCCGGTACAGTCGACCCTTCCTATACTCTGTCTAACGAGGACGAAGGAACACTTATCGCTTACGCTGTCGAAGCCACCGGTCCAGGAGGAGTGAACTTTGCCGTTAGCGATGAAGTAGGCCCTATCGCAGCAGCGCCGGGACCAGGCGATGAACTTGTCTTCGTTGATAGCATTCAGGCTGGAGGTTCAGGAGGTTCCGCCTCTGCAACAGGGCTTACCGCAACTGGCAACGACAGACACATCTTTGCCATGGTCGGTGCAGGCACGAGCGACGCGGTCAACGACATCAACTGCATGATAACCGGATCTGGCGGCACAACCATGATGACCCGGGTTTTCTTCAGCGGCACCCAAAACTCAAATCCAGCAAGCTCTCTCGAAGCGTTTGCCGGCTTTGTGATTGATGAAGCGAACCTGCCAGGCGATGGACCTTATAATCTTGTCGCGAATGCAAGCGGAGCAAACGTTCCGGACAAAGTGGGAATTGTCGCAGGCTCTGTGGCCAATGCCCCTTCAGCGCCCATCATTGCCTTCGATCGTTCGCCCAGTGTGACCGCGACCGCTGTGGCTGATGGCACCCTTGCGCTTGTTGGCCTTGGTTCAAGCACTGCAACAAGCAGCGCGTCAGTGTCGGGAGCTACACAGGTCGAAAACCTCTTCACCTATGGTGACGGCATTCAGCTTGGCTGGACCATGACGGACACAGGACCTGTGACAGTCAGTAACTCGGTCAGCGCCCGAAGTGTCAGCGCGATTGTCTTGTTTGCACCTAGCGAAGCAACTTGACCGGCACACATTTGAGTTCATGCGCCATGATCATTGGGCCTCAGCCGCTTTCGGCTTTGCTCGATGATCATGGCGCGTAGCTCGGCTGGGACAACGAGCACCGCTCCAAGAAGCGTAAGCGACCCGACAACAACTCCTGCGGCCAACTTCAAACCTGGTTCAGGCAAAAGACCAACGGTCGCGATTGCCACCAAAAGGCCCATCGTTCCGGGGATTTGGGTGACCCAGAACCGGCGACTTCCAAAACCTGAATTGGCCACAAGGAAAAGCGCTTCAAAGGTACGCCTGAAAAGAAAGGCACCCACGACTCCCATCAACCCGTAGGTGTTGGCGCAGTACAACAGCAGCCCAAGGTAGGGCAGGATCGTGGCGAGCTGAAACTTTGCTACAAAGGCGCCCCTGTCCTGCGACTGCAGGAACACCGCCATGGTTTGCACGATTGCCGTCACATAGAAAGCGCACAAAAGCCACGTTCCAACTTCGACCGAGCGAGGGTCCAGTTTGTCGCCAAGCCAAAGCTCCAAAAGCGGCTCAATGAGGTAGATCAACCCCACGATCATCGGCGCGAAACACGCCGACATCACAATGGAATAATAGAGCGCCATTTTTTGCGCCTTCACGCCCGCCGAAACCGCAAGGCGCGGAAATAGAACTTTGACAAGTGACTGCGGGATCAGTTGGAGGCGGCTGACGACCTGAAACGGGATTGTGTAAGCAGCTACTGCAATCGCACCCAATTGCGCACCAATGACCATCCGGTCCAAGGTCAACAGCAACGGGGCAACAATTGCGGTTGCCATAATCCAGAACCCGAACTTCAAAAGAGCACGGGACCGATACCAGCTCACGCGAGCCTGCTTTCCACGCAGTTGCGAGCGCCACAAGTCGAGCAGCAGGAAGGTCAATCCCAGGCAATAGGCTGTGAGACTTGCCCACAAGAGGACGACCATAGTCGCCCCGAACATGTGCGCGTAGACCAATGCCAGAAGCGGCAAGCCCCCATTGCACACCATCATTGCAAAAGAGGCGCTGGGAAAACGCTCCTTCCCGACCAATGCACCGTACACTGCGCGCGAAACACCGCTTATAAAGCTGGAGGCACCGATGAGCCAGATCGATGCGACAAGCTCCTGCTTGACTGTCTCGCTCACTTCGAAAAACTGCCCGAAGAAGACGAAGGCCACAACGCTCGCCAGGATGGCGGTTGCAGGGCTGACAACCAAGGCCGTCGCGAGACCTGTGACCATTGTATCGCGGGCCGTTTGATGATCATCCTCAGCGCGCGCCACCGCATGGGTGATAGCTGTGCCGACCCCATCGAGGATATGCGCGGAATAGATCAGGATGAGCCAGCACAGTGCAAGCGCGCCATATCTCTCAGCTCCGATTATCCCGAGAAGAAACGGCAGCGTAACCACCGTCACCAAAACAGGTACGATGCTCCCTGCGAGTGAGAAAAGGCTGTTTCGAGCTAGCATAACGAGCGACCAGACCTACGGTCTTATCGAACGTCTCGCGTTTGGGGCGGCATTTGCGTTTGCGGTGCCATTTGGGGTTTTGGCTCTTGCATCATCGGCCTTGGCATCATCATCTGTCTGGACCGCGTTCTCGTGATCGCAATCATGCATGATGTGGAAACGCCAAGGGCGATCATAAAGAAGACATTGGCTTCTGAGAAGAATGTGACCGTCATCGATGTAAAGACCAGAATGGTCAGCATAATGTTCAGACTAATGACGAAGTTTCGATCAGCAAGCGGGAGCTTCGCCGCAGTTCGGCCTAGGGAGACCATCACAATGCCAACGGCGATCGCAAAGAGAATTGGAGTGACCAGGCCAAACCGAAGAGCCAACAGCAAGAAGTGCGCATCGATCGCGTCAGTGAGCCATGCAGGTTTGTCGTAAATGGAAAACCCGATGCCGAACAGCGGATTGTCGATCACTGTCTCGCCGCCGTACTTCCATTGCATTCGGCGAATGTAAGCGGTCGCAGGGTTCAGCGTAAAGCGTCCGACAACGCCGACGATTCCTCCTTGCAGGGCGATCTCGGCCAAGACCCCGTAAAACACGATACCAGCGGTAATGAACGGCCATCGCAGTGGCCTCAAGAGCGGAAGGAAGCGATCCAGAACAACCATCGCAATCCCGAGTGCAAGCGCGATAAAGGTCGCAGACGACAGAGAAAAGAACGCAGCCCCTGATGCAACAGAACCCACAAAAAGGGCCCGCGATTTTATCCCGCTCATCAGATAAAGCGGCAGAAGGCTGGCAAGAATAACGCCCCCGAGGATGGGGAAGGAAAACACACTGTAGGCTCGCAAGAGACCGATACGGGTTTCATAAAGCAGGTTGAGATTGCCTTGAGCCGCGCCCGCCTCGTAATTGACTGCGCTACCAAAGATGGAGCTGAAGAATGGCCTAATAATGAGTTGGCCAGACAAGCTCTCAATGGCGAAGAACGCGGATGCGAAGATCAGCCCGGGAATGATCAAAACGAGAAGTCGACGCAGATCATTGAGGCTCGAAATCGCACCCCGTGCGATCAGATATCCGCCGAAAGTATCCAGTACGATCGCCACCGAGCGAACGAGCCCTTCGTTCGGGCCGTATAATTGAACGAATGAAATCATCATCCAGCTGCAGCCGAGGGCCACAAGCAGATCGACCCTGTTAACCCCGCCATCACGGCGTGGGGCAAGGTAGATAAGCAAAGGCAAAGCCACGAAAATCGCTAACCTGTAAGCGTACAGGTTCAGACCGGCGACAACAAAACGGACTTCAATCGGGAAAAGCAAAAACGAGTAAATCACGATCAGCAACGGCATGACCTGCAAAATCGGATTTGCATCCCGTTTGGCCATCTGGCGCATCGGACGCATGGGCCGTGGCGGGGGAATACGCCGAAGATCACTCGGAGTTGTCATTCGCGGTCCCTTAAATGCCTCTAACCTACAAAGTGCCGCGCTGCACACGGGCACGGCGACGGGCGGTGAGCAATCCTGCCAGGAAATCTGACTTCTTGGCCCACCTGAGAATCGTCCTTTTCACTTCTGAACGCAAGTGTCTTGTCGGCGCTGTGTCATGGTTGATTACAGCATCTATGGTCGACTGGGCGAGCTCTTGAGCAGGTCCTTGAGGTGAGGAAATCGCCTCAGCAAGGCCTTCAAAACCAGCAATGGCTCTCCTGATCGCCTCCGAGCGGCTGGCTTGGCGATCTTGCGCATGGCTATTGGCAAAGGTGTCGAGGATATCGGGAATGTCCATCGACATGCCATAATCAATGCCGGCAGCCAAAAGCGTCTGGCGGTGTTTTCCATCGCCTTTGCCTTTGCCAACATATCCCGCAAAAGCAGTCCCGAACGAGGCCGCCGTGACGCACGCATGTAGCGAACTGGTGATCACACCTCCGCTCATGCCAAGCAAAGCCGCTGTGGCGATGATGTCTTTGCTTTCCACTAGAGGCAAATGAACGTCGCTTGCGTTTACCCCCAGCTCGATCAGGAGCCCACGCGCCGTTTCTAGTGTGTGTCTGTCATCCATGAAATGGCAAACGGGAACCATCAGGATCGGCATCTCGAAGCGCTTTGCGACGGCAGCGACCTGTTTGCACCAGTCGCGCAAATCATTTGCAAGGTAAGGCGCGGAAATGTGCGCAGCCAGATAGTTTCCAGCATTGTACCCCTCGGGCAACCACTTGCTCAGTTCGCTTTCCCATTCCTCGGTAGGCTTCATGGTCGAAAGCGCGAAAACAGGGTCCACCTCAACCGGGAAACGATTACCCAATCGCCGCGCAGTTACCTCATCGCGCACACACACTCTTGAAGCGGACGCAAGAGCATCCGCGATCGCGCTGGGGGCTTCAAGCTGGGCGTGAGGCATGCCTACGCAATGCACGTGGAAGTCCGTCATCCCGCGTGCAGTCGCCACTGTAGGAGCAAGCCAAAGCCGGGTGTAGGCGCTTAAGGTTGACGCAGGAAAGTTGAATGTCCCGCTGCTGTGCCCCACCCATAGGGTTTCGCCACCGCAAAGGATGAGCGCATCTTCGTCAAAGGCAATGTTCGAAAGCGTGTCGGGAAGCGGCTGGATCGGGCCGTAATCCATAATCTGGGCCGACTTGGCCAGAGGCGAATAGAAGCTGAACACGACGCTTGGGTAGCGCTCTTTCAAAAGGTGCATGTAGACGGCCGGAAAAAGGCAATCGCCATAATTGGCGACATCAAAAGTGCCAACAAACCCGACCTTTGACGGCCTTCCTGTGACTGACATGTGCATCCCTTAGGTGATCTCGAGGCAGTGCCGCTAACACGTTGGCAGGAGAACCGCTAGGTTCGAAGAGAAGGAACCTGCCTGCACAGATCGTCACGTTGGTTTGGCCGCTAGTTCCCGTCCTTCACTTTGAACCAGTAAGCGCCAGGCTCCAGATTGCTGACCGTTTTCACTGCGGGAAATGCGCGGGAAAATTCGGCCTCATGATTGTGTTTCAGCCAGTTCAGCGCAAACACGGTTTCGTAGCGCGCTGAATTCTGCAACATGACTTCCAGCAGATATTGTTCGTTCCACAATCTGCGATCATCGCGCAGCCATTTCTCCGGGTAATCGCGTGGTGTGAAAACGTCATGGACATGCACCAGAACGCCGGGCTTTAGCGAAGGAATGATCTGTAAAAACTCGACCAATACATCGCCAAAGGGTCGAATGATGTGAGAGCTGTCTACAAAAAGGACATCCCCAGCCTCCAGTTCGTCGAACAGATCAAGCGGCACATCTTCAACGCGGCTTCTGATGATGCGAGGCCCCAGTTTCTCCAGCCACGGCATCTCGTAGGGTTCAACGCAAATGTGTTCGCACTGATATGCGGGGTCTTCGACGGTGTTTTGCGCCATTGCGTGAGCGGCCATCTTGGTCGAGTTGCCTGAACCAATCTCGATGAGCCGGCGCGGTTTGAAATGCCGTATCATCGCATAGAGCGAATCCGCGTCTCCGGGCCCGTATTGGTTGTTGTTGTAGGAATAGACCAGCTCATTGCTGTCCGAAAAAGGGAGCGATGCGATCTCATCTCCGTAAGAAAAACTCTTCAGGAGTTGAACCTGAGCCGTCTCGTGGAGATCGATACCCGGCAAGGTCCTTTCTCCGGTTACGTCCTCGGGCAAATCCTCGTTTCGATAGGTGGGTTGGTAGTAATGGGTCGAGCGCCAATGAACTCCAACCCGGTCAGCTTGAGCGCGATACCGCGGGTAATTCCCCGGCCAGTTTCCGACTGCACGAAACAAGGGAGCGCCAGCAGTCACAACGCCTGCCGCGATGTAGTCGACTATCTTCTTTAACATGACCGCCAGCTTTCCTCCCAAACCGCGAGTCAAACAGGTCGGCATGCTCCCACGAGCGACCGATTGATCCCATTCGGCTGCGTCCATTCCCTACAGGAGGAAACCTAGCCTAAGGAACTGGTCCTTACAAATGCGGGGGAAATACTTGAGCGACTAGAACGTTAATACTCAGGGGGTTGCCAATGGCCGCCACCATGTTTCGTTATCAAGATACCAGCGCAGGGTTTGGCGCAGGCCCTCGTCAAAACTGCGGGTCGCCGCATATCCAAGCTCGCCGCGCGCTTTGGTTTCATCGATCGCATAACGGCGATCGTGCCCCGCCCGGTCGGTCACAAAAGTCTTAAGCGTTTCGCTCTTCTGACCCTTAGCAGCAGGCGCATCAGGGTAACGCTGAGCAAGGCCGTCGACCTCTTCAAACGCCAGATCAACCTCACGGCATATCGCAGCGATTACTTCGAGATTTGGCAGTTCTGCCCCGCCCCCGATATTGTAGGTCTGACCTGGCACGCCCTTTTCAAGGCACGCCTCAATGCCGCGGCAATGGTCTTCGACATGCAGCCAGTCGCGCACATTCATGCCGTCACCATAGATAGGCAGGTTCTTGCCCGACAAAGCGTTGAGGCAAAACAGCGGGATGAGCTTCTCAGGGTATTGATAAGGACCGTAATTGTTCGAACAATTGCTGGTCGTGACGTTAAGGCCATAGGTGTGATGATAGGCGCGGACCAGATGATCAGACGCAGCCTTTGATGCGGAATAGGGGGAGTTTGGCGCATAGGGCGTTGTCTCGCTAAATGCGGGATCGTCATTGCCAAGCGAGCCATAAACCTCATCAGTAGAGATATGATGGAACCGGTGATCCTTGCCGTCACCATCAAGCCAGACCGCGCGCGCGGCCTTCAAAAGGGAATTGGTGCCGAGGATATTGGTATCGATGAAGGCATCAGGACCCGTGATAGAGCGATCCACATGGCTTTCAGCGGCAAAGTGCACAAGCGTGCTGATATCGTGTTCACGCAGGAGCTTTTCGACCAGTTCCTGATCGCGAATATCGCCGACAATCAATTCCGCCGAAGGCGCATGTTCAATCGTAGAGCGATTGCCAGCATAGGTCAGCGCATCCAAAACGATGACGTGATCTTCGGGGTGATGGGCATTCCAGTAATGCACAAAATTGCCGCCGATAAATCCAGCACCACCGGTTACGAGCAAATTAGCCAAGAGCCTTTTCCTCTTTCAACATTGCGCGCAGGTTCTCGCGCCAATGAATGTGTTTGTCGCCCAGAAGCGCGCGCGTGGCACTGCTATCCAAAAGGGAGAACGCAGGACGCTTTGCCGGGGTTGGATAGTCTGACGATGCGATAGGTTTGATCGCCGGAATCCGCTCAATCAGCCCAATGGCGTGAGCCTCCTCGGCAATCGCCACTGCAAAATCATACCAACTGATTTCACCTGCATCGCTGTGATGGAATGTCCCGGATGCACCCTTTTCGATCAAGCCCCAGATTGTGGTAGCAAGACCGGTTGCCCAAGTTGGTGCTCCCACCTGATCGGCTACAATGCCAAGCTCATCGCGCTCATTCATAAGACGGATCATCGTGCGCACGAAGTTTGCGCCCCCAGCGGCATAGACCCATGAGGTGCGTACAAGAATATCTTGCCCGCGCACATGATCTTCACCAGCCGCCTTGGTCCGGCCATAGGCACTGATTGGAGCACGTTCGTCTCTGGGCTTGTATGCTTTTGATGAGGTGCCGTCGAAGACAAAATCGGTCGAAACATGAACAAGCTTGCCACCCGATTGCTCCATAGCCTCAACCATGATCGCCACAGCATCCGCGTTGATCGCAAGGGCAAGATCTTCTTCCTCTTCTGCACGATCAACCGCGGTGTAGGCCGCTGAGTTGATAATGATCTCTGGCGCTTCGACCGCAAGGCGGGCAGTCAGCATCGCGCTGTCTGTGAGATCAACATCGTCAACATCAATTGCGCTCAGTTCAGCACTGTCGGGCGCCGTCGCCTGAAGAGCCCTGCCCAATTGTCCGCCCGCTCCGGTGATCAGGACTTTCATGAAAACACCGCCACATCAGCAAGCGCCACACCTTCTGCATCCTTGGCCGAAATGATCGGATCAAGCCCTGCCAAAGGCCATTCAATTCCAACGGCTGGATCATCCCAAGTCAAAGTGTGCTCGGATTGCGGAGCATAGGGCGCGGTGCATTTGTAGAGGAAATCGGTGTCGTCGCTCAGCGTCAGAAACCCGTGCGCGAACCCTTCCGGCACCCAAAACATGCGCTTGTTCTCGGCAGACAACTCAACGCCGACCCATTTGCCAAATGTACTTGAGCTTTCACGAAGATCGACCGCCACATCAAAAACCGCGCCATTGGCAACTCTGACAAGCTTTCCTTGCGGGCCCGGATTTTGGAAATGTAGACCCCTTAGAACGCCCTTTTGCGAACGGCTGTGATTGTCTTGCACGAAAGCGGTGTCGATACCCGCCGCGCGAAAAGCGGCCTCGTTCCATGTTTCCATGAAAAACCCGCGCTCGTCCCCGAAAACGCGCGGCTCAATGATCAGCAGGCCTTCAATCTTGGTTTCGATGATATTCACGGCAGCACCGGCTTTTCGAGCAAGCCGCGCAGATATTCGCCATAGCCAGACTTGCGCAAAGGTTCTGCGATCTCCTCAAGCTGCGCATCAGAGATAAAACCCTGACGCCAAGCTATCTCTTCCGGACACGCGATCTTGAGCCCCTGACGTTCTTCGGTAATGCGGACGTAAGTCGCTGCATCAAGGAGCGACGCATGGGTCCCTGTATCCAGCCATGCAAAACCGCGTCCCATAATTTCAACCGACATCGACCCTTCATCGAGGTACAGGCGGTTAAGGTCGGTGATTTCAAGCTCGCCGCGCGGTGATGGTTTCAAATCACGGGCACGGTCCACAACGGTTTCATCGTAGAAATAAAGGCCCGTCACAGCATAGTTGGATTTGGGCTGGGCGGGCTTTTCCTCAATCGAAATCGCCCGTCCTGCACCGTCAAATTCAACGACGCCAAAGGCTTGCGGATCGGTCACACGGTAGGCGAATACGCTCGCACCCGTATCCCGCGCATTTGCGCTCCGCAAAATATCCGGCAGGCCGTGACCATAAAAGATGTTGTCGCCAAGGATTAGTGCGCTTGGCCCGCCTGCGACGAAATCCGCGCCAATGTGGAACGCCTGCGCGAGACCTTCGGGCTTTGGCTGCTGCGCGTAAGAAAGGTTGACGCCAAAATCGGAACCATCGCCCAGAACGCGTTGGAACTGCTCCGCGTCCTCCGGCGTAGTGATGATCAAAATGTCTTGAATGCCTGCCAGCATCAGCGTGCTGAGCGGATAGTAGATCATCGGTTTGTCGAAGATTGGCATCAACTGCTTCGACACGCCCTTGGTCAGCGGGTACAGCCGCGTGCCCGATCCCCCTGCGAGGATGATCCCCTTGCGCGGTTTTGTCACGATATTCGCCTTGATTAACCCTACACCCTGAAAGCGCATTGTGCTTTGCAGCATGCCCAATAGGGGTCAAGGCTTAATGTCCTATTGTGAATGGGACGCCCCTGAACCGGTGAAAGCAATCACTGGTAAATGTGCGGCATTTATCGCATGGGACAGTGGGGCCAATTTGCGTTTGGCCAAAGGGAATTGGGATCGAATTTGCAAATCCAATGAGCGACGCTGCATCCATTGATGACTTTCTTGCCAAGTGCCTGCGCGCGGTCCGTGCGGGGAAGCCTGCGCCTTGGTCACAAGATGCATCGGCCGGTTGGGAGGCGGTGTGGAGCCGCATCGAATATCACGGCATCGCCTTTCTTTTGAATTCCCATGCAGATCAACTGGATAAGTGGCCGAAAGACCTACTTGAACGCATGGTGGAAGAGGCGCGGCTTATCGCCTTATGGGAAACGACCCACCATCATGCTCTTTCAAAAGTGTTGGACGACCTTAGCCAAGCCGGGATCGAAGCCACTTTGATGAAGGGAACAGCGCTCGCTTATTCGCTTCATGATGAGCCCGCGACGAGGCGCCGCGGCGATACCGACTTATTGATCCAGCCCAAAGACCAGGCTCGCACTCGCGCAGTCCTGCAAGAGCTTGGCTGGTATCGTAAAGAGGACCCGCATGGCCTTTATTACCAAGAGGGCTGGTTGCATGATGCGGCGGGCTTTTTCGTCCATTCCATCGATTTGCACTGGGAGCCCTCGGACAGACCCGTTCTTCAGCGCATTTTGCCCATCAGCGAATTCTTCGTTGACCGGCTCCCTATCCCTAGCCTTCATAAAGCAGCTTACCGCCCTCACGCGGCGTTGATGATCTTGCATGCAACGATCAACCAGAAATGGCATGCCTTGCACGGTTACCATTCCGAAAGCGGGCGTTTAAGCAGCCCTCGACGCCTGATCTGGTCTGTTGACCTCGACTTGCTTTGCCAAAGTATGACGGACGCAGATTGGCGAAAGCTTGAGGAGCATTGCGACGCTCATGGTGTCGGGGCTTTGGTTGCCGAGGCTTTGCGCGGGATGCAGATCGATCTTGCGAATTCAGTCCCCGAAGCCAGCTTGGCGGCGCTAGAGGCACGTCCCCTTGATCCGACTTTGGCTGCATATTTCGCCAATCCCGACAGCCTGAGCCAGTTCTGGATCGACCTTAAGCAGGCAAGGTCTCTCGGCCAAAAAGCATCGCTTTTGAAGACACGTGCATTTCCTCCGCGTGAGCATTTGCTGGAGAAATATCCTTCAGCCGTAAAATGGCCCACCGCTCTTTTGCAAGGGCGTTTGCTATTGGAAACCGCCGGGCGAGCAATGCGAAAGGTGGGCTCACGGTGAGTGTAGCATTCTGGCTTGAATGGGCGCGGCGTTTTCGATGGCAATTGGCGGCGATTAGCACGCTGACACTGCTCAGTTCGATTGCCACACTGGCCGTTCCGTGGCTTGCGGCAGATGCCTTGGGAACCGTTGTTGCTGCCGAGGGCGAGGCGCCTGACCTGACGCAGACGCTTGTCATTCTGGTGATCGTTCTCGCTTTGCTGACCGGACTGAATATTGCGGCTGCGATCCAGTCCGAACGCGCTTCCACGCGTATCCTGACCGATCTTCGCAAGCGTCTCTACGAACATGTCCAGATCATGCCGCTCAGCTTTCATGACGAGCAACGCTCTGGCGATGTTCTTGCGCTGACCTCATACGAAGTCGGCAATTTGAGCGATTTTCTTGCAAGTACTCTTGCCAATGCTCCGGCGATCCTGCTGACCACTCTTGGGGCAATTGCGATCCTGTATTGGATCGACCCGGTCATGGCTTTGATTGTGCCACTACTGGTGCCCGCGTTTGCAATGATGATCCGCCT
Source organism: Erythrobacter sp. S227 (assembly GCF_057364925.1). NCBI lineage: Bacteria > Pseudomonadati > Pseudomonadota > Alphaproteobacteria > Sphingomonadales > Erythrobacteraceae > Erythrobacter > Erythrobacter sp. S227. The sequence goes on along the minus strand of NZ_CP200280.1, from coordinate 2,783,153 downwards.
CACCGGGCGCCAATTGCGCGGACTGTCGGGCAAGGTGCGGGCAGCGGAAGTCGACTTGGTTGCGATTGCAGAACGCGATCTGGAGATACTGCCTGCGATCAAGGCGTTCGCTGTGGAAGAGCATCACCGCACAAACTTTGCCAAAGCCGCCGAAGTCTCGCGCGATTACGCTATTCAGCAAGCTCAGCTGAAAGCCTTCATCGGCCCTCTTATGGCGTTTATTGCCGCACTTGCTGCCATAGGCGTTCTGATGATTGGCAGCGGGCAATTGAGCGGCGAGGCGTCTTCGCCAGCCGAAGTTTTCGCATTTTTGCTTTACGCTGCTTTGCTGACGCGGCCTGCCGGAGCACTTGCGACAATGTATTCGTCTTATCAGATGGCGCGCGGAACACTTGCGCGGCTGGAGACGGTGCTCGCCTTCAGCCCGGAAACCGGACACGATGGCGGGACCAGCATTGACCGGGCCAAAGGTGCGATACGCTTCGAAAATCTAAGCTTTGCCTACCCCGGTCGACCGCCGGTGTTGACCAACCTCAACCTTGAAATCGAGCAGGGAGAAACTCTCGCGGTGACCGGCGAAAACGGTGTTGGCAAATCGACAATGGTGCGGCTTCTCTTGCGTTTCTATGGCGCAACTTCTGGTCGGATCACACTTGATGGAACCGACATAACGGAGTTTCAGATTCAAGAGTTCAGGCGCCAGTTTGGCTATGTTCCGCAGCGCGCTTTGCTATTCAATGGGTCCATCGCTGATAACATCGCCTTTGGCCAGATTGCGGACAATCGCGAGGAACGCATCAATGCGGCTGCGCGGCTATCCCAGGTAAATGACTTCCTAGAAGACTTGCCAGAAGGGCTTGATACCGAGATCGGCGACCACGGGGTGAAGCTTTCAGGCGGACAGCGTCAACGCATTGCTCTTGCCCGGGCCCTATTCAGCGATCCGCCGATCATGATTTTGGACGAAGCAACCAGTATGTATGATCTCGAAAGCGAGGCGGCCTTTGTCGAAGAATGCGTCGAGGTTTTGAAAGACAGGACTGTCATTCTGATAACGCACCGCCCTGCAAGCCTGTCGCTCGCGGACCGTGTGATCAAACTCGGCACTGACGGGGTAAGCGAGGTCAGTAAAAAGGGCTGATTAAGCAGCCTCGGCTGCGATCAATTCCTGCTCTTGCAATTGTTTGGCAAGGGCCATCAAATCAGCTTCGATACGCTCACGCGGGGCATCGAATTCGCTCTCGATCTGATCACAAATCTCGTTCAATTTGCGCGGGGCGTCTGCAAGCAATTCCCAGATGCGCGCACCGACAGCATCAAGCCCGAAATACTGACCCGAGTTAAGGTCAAGCAGTACAAGCTCGCCGCTCACCTCCCGCACGACAACGTCTTCGGACACTGTAAATCGATCAGTGAGTTGCATGCAAATATCCCAAATCGCTCAATATTTTCGTCACCGCAGATCGGAGAAACTCTCCAGCACGGCCTCGCGTACCCGCGGCAGTTCTGCGTAGTCGCGGGTAAAGTCAAGAGCATAGCACGCTATGTCCTGCGACAGGTCAGCCATGCGCGTAAAGTGCCCTTTCAGCCGCGATTTATCAGCGACATCGAGAATGAAGGCATGCGGCATGAGAGCGCTCAACGCCTCCTGACTCGAAAGCCGGCGTATCGAAAGCGGCGCTGAATGATCGGTTCCCAAAAGGAAAATCTGCCGCAAAGGCGCTTGGTCTTTGGCAAATGGCAGGGTGCCACCTGCTTCAACATCTTGTTTGAGATCGTCGTCTTCAAAGTCTGTATCATCGCCGAGCAAGAACCGGGCGCTGTCAGCAAATAGCCTGAGCTTTGAACGCTTTGGCTGTAGCCAATAGGTTTCGTCCTTTCGCCTTAGGTCGATTACATCCTCGGTCAGGAAAGGAAAACCGGCACGAGCAAAAGAGCCAGCAAGCGTGGTCTTACCGCCTCGCGAAAGACCAAGAAATGCAATTACACCGTCCTCGTCTTTGCCAGAAACATCCGCTGGAACCATCACCGCGCTGCCGTGAAGGTAAAGGCCGCCCTTGTGATTGCCCAGAATGGGCTCGATAGCATTGTGGTAGAGATTGGTCAGCGTTTGCACATCGCAATCAGGCGTGGGCCAACCGGTAATAGCGAAGCTTTCATCTTCCGGCCGAAGCTCGAAATCAGCCTGGCCGGGAAAACGAATGACAAATCCCGAAGCCTCGCGGCGGAATTCCGCCATACAGACGCCATTGGGCGAAACCCACCGATCATAGGGCTCACTTGTTAGCGCTGCTTGTTCTCGGGCTGCTTCTTGCGTCCAACTCATAGCAGGTGCCTCTAGCCGCAAGTCATCACTTGTACCAAGGCCCAGTTTCAATGATTTGGGACGAGCCGCTTTTTGCTGAATGACTGCCTCGGACGATTAGCGACAAGAAATTGTAAAATTGTTGCGAAACAGTGCATTTTTGCTGCAGCGCAGCATGATTTGGTTCCCCAAATGGCGAAATTTACTCCGAATCACTTTTTGAGAATTTTACAAGAACTGGCAGTTGGGGCGGGCAACGATTTCAATCAACTTCACGGTTCCCGGTGCACGTGATAAACCGATGGTGGCTACGGCTGATCGCCGCGCGGCAGATGAGCGTGGCCTAGATGCACACTCGCCGTTTGGCCACCGATCGCGGAAATGTAACAGTGAACTCGATCACACTACGGTGGATCAAAGCATGATTCTCTAAAAACCCATTAAAATCAGGGTGTTGACGCCCAAAAACAAAAAGGCACCCCGATGGGATGCCTTCAAGTTTCAGTCTGCATCGGCGGTCAAATGCGCCGGTAAGACCTATATTTTTAGAAGCGTGAGTTAGACGCCGCACCGTCACGGAAACGGGTCTGGCTTCCGCCAGTGAGGTTACGAACCGAACCGAATACGGTCAGTTTCGGAGCCTCATATTTCGCTTTTTCAAAAGTCTTAGTCATTTATTATTCCTGTCCAATTGCACCCCAGTGGCAGGGTTAATTTCGCCTGTGCGGTTAGCTTGATACAAAAATGCTGCGGAAGCGTAAAGACCCCAAATCTCCCAAGCCCAATAATCTCCCTCCGGACCGCGGAAATCTATGTCCAAAATCTTGGGCAGCCCCTCTGAATCGCACAATTCCTGGAGAACTTGAGGTGCATGCGCTCTTACATATTCCGCGAACTGGTGATCGATCTTGGTGTTAGTGAAGTTAGCCTTTGTTGTGCGGTTAAGCACTTTTTCCGGCAGGTAAGGCTCCATCGCTTTCCGGTGAATCACTTTTGTAATGCTCCCGCGCCGCTTGATGTGAGCGGGAGTGGCAAGAGAAAACTCGATAAACGGCCGGTAAAGCATAGGATGCCTCGATTCGAGGCCAATCCTGTTTCTTTGACGGCGCATCATAGAGTGCGTGAGATCGCCTCGCGGGGTTGTTGCGAGGTTCACCTTCGACCACTCGATCGGACTTGCTGGTAGTGAGGCTTCGAATTCTTCCTCTGCCTCTTTAAGGGCCTCGCGCAATTCAGGGGCAAGCCAGCGCAAAGAAACGTCATCGTGGCGACGCTTTTCCCGCATCCTTCGACGTATCGACTCACGAAAGCCTTCTGGCGCAAGCCAAACAGCGGTTTGCCTGGAGCATTGTTTCAGAGCGGGGATAAGACCTTGGTCGGCGACCTCGTTGTTCAAGGTACGCCAAAAGCCGGCTGGATCCTTATTGTCCAGAAACTCAAGGTAGCTGTGAGCGTGTCCCTGAAGCCACTCGTCTCCCCCGATGCCATTGATCATGACACGGGACCCATCGTTAACCACTTGCCGTTCCATGGTCAGCATCATCGCGCCATTGGACGGGCTGGGAATATCGCAATGCCAGTGCCCGTCTTGCGAATAATATTCGATGTCGGGATCAAAGAGCGGCAATTCGCTGAGTTCACGTCCCAAATGGGCAGCAGCGGCCCGTGCATAGGGCAATTCGAATGCGTTGCTCCCATCGGGCGCCGCAAGCGTGTAGCCCTGCATATCTGGGGCCAACCAGCGGCCGTTTTTGATCAAGTCGTCTGCGACAGAGAATATGGCTGAGGAATCCAAACCGCCGCTTACTGCGACGCCGACCTTGTGATGCGCACGAGACGAGCGCCGCACACAGTCGAACAAGACCTCGCGATAATGCTCGACATACTCCGCATCGCTTTTGTAGCGGATGGTGACGTCCGTTGACGGTGACCAATACTGTTCTTCGCGAAGAGCCTCACCATCGAAGCTCAGAAAGTGCGCTCGCTTGAGGCGGCTGATTTGCTTCCAGGGGGTTTCTTCACGCAAGTACCATCGGTTGGTAAGTGTCTGTGCAAGATAGCGCAGATTGGGCTCAAGGGCCGCGGGCTTTAATGCCGCAATCGTCCGAAAGTCGGATGAGACGATCAGCCGGTTTTCCTCGCGCAAAAAATAGAGCGGGACGAAGCCCAGATGGTCGCGTGTTGCAAAAAGCCGACCTTGCCTCTGATCCGCGATGATTAGCGCAAATTCTCCCTGGAGACGCTCTGCACAGTCATCCCCCCATGCCTCGTACGCTTTGATAGCGATTTCAACATCGGAGCGATTGCGAAATATCACGCCGCGCAGTTCGAGATCGCTAACCAGTTCGTCGTGGTTTATGAGGTATCCGTCGAAGACGCAGGCAACTTGCCCGTCATCGGTTACGATTGGTTGCGATTGCTTATAAGATTCGCTGGTGGTGTGCAGCGTGCAGGCGGTTAGAGCCAGACGACCTGAAACCCAGCTTCCTTCTGCATCGTGGGGGTAGGCCCGAAGAGAATGCAAAGCCGTCTGCACGTCATCATCGCGTACACCGTCAGTTGAAAAGATGGCACAGATGACGGACAAGCTGGAAATCCCGATAGCGGCAACAGAACGCTTGGCACCTCGCTAAGCGCTGTGCCATGGCGGCGGCGTAATAGGCAGATGATCAACTTGGCGCAATCTTCACACATCCCTGAAAGTGGCAAGCTGCCCGGTTTGCGCGATGTGCCTTGGCTCACTGTCTATGCGCTTCGTGGCTTTTGCGAGCTTGTTCGCGCCAGGCTGATTTTTGCAAAACTTGAAGCCAAGGCGATCCCCGAAAGGAACCGGCAGGCCAAGGCGAAGGCTTTTGCAAATAAAGTCGTGCCCGCAGCGACACTTGCCCGAATCACATATGTGATGCCCCGATTGTCAGATCGGCTCCCGTGGCGGAGTGATTGCGTGATCCAAGCCATCGCGGCACAAAACTGGATCGCGTCTTATGGAGCGGCAAGCGAAATCCAGATAGGCGTTGAAAACCCCAAGGATGGTAAGTTCGGCGCCCATGCCTGGCTCCTTCACCGCGAATCGGTGATCACGGGCGGAGATATTGATCGATATCACGTGATTCTGGCCGAATCGGGGGAAGACAAGTGAACTTGTTAGTGCGTTAGACCAATCGTTCATGCCCTAAGAAAAGGTCACGGTAAGGACTGCAGGGCGGTGGTTAGCATTCCATTTACCTTTTTTTCGAGATGTAGTTGTCAAACGTGTTGCACTGCACTAACAGGCTACTTGAAACCACTCATCAAGAGGGCAGGATTGATGTTCAATAAGATTATCACGACCGCCGCTGCAGCTGGCCTCGCTTTTGCGCCAATCGCTGCTCAGGCAAACACCCGCGCTGCTGACAGCGCTCCAGTTTACACCAGCGCTTCTGCTGCACAGCCCGGCCTTGGCCGCACTGCTGAAGGCGAAGACATCGTCGGCGTACCTGGTGTAATCATTGGTGTCCTTGCTGCTGCTGCTGTAATCGGCGCAGTTGTTATCGCTGCCAGCGAAGATGACGAAGACACTGATCCAAATCAGTCGCCAGGCACCTGATCGCCTAACGGCTTTCGGATACGGTAACACAAAGATGAAGCGCGCGGGTTTTCCGGGCGCTTTTTCTTTGTCTCAATTGTACGTGCAAAGTCGAGTCTCATAGCCTTGCCACGGACGCTGGAAATCAAACCCAAAGACAATATGCGGGGCCATTTCTGGGCCCTTCTCGTGCTACTTGTCTCTGCCCTCATCTTTGGCGGCGGCGGGTCTAGGTACGGCATTGCCAACCTGCTCGTGCAGCTGACCGCTATCGGGGCCCTTGCCTTTCACCGCGAAGCTTTCCTGATGTTTTGGTCGCAGGCACCCCGGGCGCTGAGGCTCCTTGTAGCAGTGTCAGTCCTACTGCCTTCACTGTTCCTCATCCCGTTGCCACCACAGATTTGGACCACGCTGCCCGGACGCGAAATGGTTGCCCAATCGCTCGAGCTGGCGGGCGGGATCGGCTGGACCACAGCAAGCGTCGATCCGATACGAACCCTACTCGCGATCACCGCACTGATTACGCCGCTGGCGGTTGTGTTTATCGGTTGGACAATCTCTCGAACGCATCTCATCACCCTTGGCTGGCTGATCGTATTGCTGGGGCTCGCAAACTTCGCAGTGGGCATTGTCCAGGTGCTTTCAAACGGCGCAACCGGGCTCTTCTACCCTGAAAACCCCATGCCCGGCATCTTGTTTGGCACTTTTGCGAACCGAAACACGACCGGCCTTTTCCTTGTCGGGTGTTTGGCCTTTGCCGCCCTTCTGCCCGCCCCGCCCCAAGCGAGGCAGGCCGCTGTGCCCGCACGCATATTCATCTGTGTCTTGCTTCTTCTAGCCATCCTTCTGACCCGCTCTCGCACAGCCTTGGTGCTCGCAAGCTTGCCGCTTGCAGGGCTCTTTTTCCAGGTACTGGGGCAACGGCTTTCTGCCACGCGCAAAGGTATGTCCACGAACGGAAACAGGAAATGGGTTGCGATAGCGGCCGGAGCACTCACGCTTGGCGCAATAGCCAGCATCGGCGTGATGGCGCCGGGCCGGATCGGTGAGGTCGTTGAGCGTTTTCAGAATGACCGCACCGATGCGCGGACCTATATTTGGGAAGATGCCAGCTACGCAGCGAGCCGTTATTGGCCGGTTGGGTCCGGCACGGGCACTTTTGACGACGTATTCCAAACCGATGAGTCGCTCGAAAATATCACCCAGCGCCGCGCTGGCAGGGCTCACAATGACTACCTTGAAGTCGCCATCGAAGCGGGGACCGCGGGATTGTTGCTGGCTGTCTCCTGGCTGGTGCTTTTGGCGTGGCTGAGCTGGCAAGCCCGCAATCGCGATGGAAGATGGATCGCATGGAGCGGTAGCATCACCCTTTTCGCAATCGCGCTGCAATCGATTACAGATTACCCGCTTCGCAATCAGACGATGCTCGCCCTCGCCGCTTTTGCAATGGTCATTCTTGTCCGCTTTGCCCTTCCTCAGCGGGAGACCAAACAGTGATTGGACGCGTGATCTGGTTGGCGCTTCTACTGGGAATTGCCGTTGTATCAATCGGGGTGCAGCTCGATCGTGAGGCTAGAAAGACGCCGGCTTTAGCGCTTCAGGTGCCAGAACTCTTCCGCTCCGGGGCGCAGCCTCGAATAACTGCGTTGGCCATCGATGCGGGCGCCTCGGATATGGCTGTCGCGCAGGCTCAGACCCTTGTCAGGAGGCGTCCGCTTCCAGCCCGGCATTTGCGTTTGCTTGCCCAGGCGCATTTTGCAGCCGGAGACAATGAGACCAGCGCTCTCGCGATCCAATATGCAGCCCAGCGCGGATGGCGCGACCCGCTTGCACAAGAGGCGATGATGCAGATTGCGCTCGTAGCGGGCAACCGGCCAGAGGCCGCTCGGCGATATGCTGCGCTGTTCTTGATGGCCGATACTGATCGCGCTTTTCTTGAAAAGGCCGGTCTAGAGGTCTTCCCGCAAACAATAGGCGAAGAAAGAGCGGTCTTTGCGCAAATTGTTGCCGGCGGTGAACGGTGGCAGAACACATTCCTGATCCGCGGGGCCCGGGTCATACCCGCCGATGCTTTTGTCGAGATTATCGAGATGAGCGCCAGGGACGGCGCCCGGTTTCGTTGCCCCGCCCTACGCCAGGCGCAGCGTATAATCGAAGGCAAAGACCAAGTTCTGGGCAAACGGCTATCATCGTTACTTAGCGCACAGTGCTAAGCGAGCGCGGGTCCTGTCAAAGGGGTGGCCGTCAGCGGATCGTCCGCAGTCAGTAATACACTACCTTGATGAGTGCATTTTGCCGAGGTTTCACCCTCCGCGAGCCGTCATGCTCCGGCGTTGTTCAATCGCGTCTCTTCTGACCAACGGATTTCGCCACTGGTGTAATCTTCGACGGGATAGAAGGTGGTGGTCATCACTGTAGCCCCATCATCCGCAAACAATTCGGTCGACGTTCGGTCCATGAGCAAACGAAATTGAATGGGCGCACCGTGCTTTTTGCGCGGCGCTCGGTGAATTTTGGCGAACTCAGGGTGAAAACCGACCTTCCCCGAATTCCTGCGGTCGATGTACCAGCCTTGTGCATCCATCCCGATCAGCAATTCCTTGCCAGCGGTGTTGGACAACTGGATTTGGAACCAACCGTTTTCAGGCGCTTCGAACACTAGATTTACCTCGGTAGATGGGAGGAAACCGCCCGCCAGCTTCGCGCCGTGTTCGAACACTTCCAGTTTGACCGGCGTTCCGCGCAGCACGGCCAGCTCCTCGGCGGGTTTCCGGCGCAATTCGGTGCTGTGCAGTGTGAGTTCGCGCGGCGCAGTCAAGGCGCTTCGCCACTGCTGCGTAGGTACCTGTTCGGCATACATCCAGTTCGACATCCAGCCCATGAAGATGCGCCGACCATCTGGAGCACCGTTCCAGATCACCCCGGCGTAATTGTCGGCGCCATGGTCGAACCACACCACATTGTCGCGCTTCAAATTTTTCTCCAAATTCAGCGTCGAGTGTGAACGATGAGCCGTTCCAGTCACCGACGAAACATTGGGGGCCCGAACCGCCTTGTGGCCCGCCTTTGTTCAGGCTGAGCAGGAGCACCCACTTCAATTCACCTGACGCTTCATCGCGAGCACCGGGAATGACCCCGAAATCGAAAGGTCCGTCTGGCGTACAGTCCGAGAGCACCGGATAGACGGTGTCCTGTTCTTTACCATGTGCCACCGCGACGTTTCGCTGCCGGAAATAGTAGGTGCCGAACCGTGCGTCTTCGCCAACTGCTTCTCGCGTGACGACCAAAGCCTCCTGTCGGTCTTACCAGACGACTACCAAGGCGGGCGGGACGCGGCGCAATATTTAATCGAGCAGGGGCACATCAATATCGCTTGCCTGACCCTCAACCCAATTATTGAAGCTGCGAGGCTGCGACTTGCCGGACTCTGCGATGCGATGAGTGCCGCTGGGGTCTCCAGTGCGCGAGGAATGGATCAAACCTGCCGTCAAAGGCGACATTGGCGAGGAGGAAAAATGTGCGGCAGGATCGCTTGCGGAGATCTTTGACCCCGGAAAGGACTATTACCCGACAGCTCTGTTATGCGGCGATGATAAGGTCGCACTGAAATCCATTTCGGCTTTTCTGCAGCATGGGAAACGCGTTCCAGAAGATATTGCTGTTGTCGGATTCGATGATTTCCAGATGATATCAAATAATATTTTGGTTTCGCACGACCTGCAGGTGCTTCGAGCCTCCAATGACCGCTTTGCCCACGAGTCAATGACTCTGCGTTCCGAGATCTTAGTTCATCAAAGCGGACATTCTCTGAGGCCATTCAGGCCAAGGAGAACTACAATGACGTATTCGAAACTTGGCCCTTGTGCTCAACATCGCGTGCCGTTGAACTTTGGAGCGAAGATTGGAGCCAAGCGTCCCTTCAATCAGAAACAGATCTTGGCGATCCGTTTCTTCCTTGATCGCGAGAACCGCATCCGAGATAAAGCTCTGTTTGATTTGGTGATTGATAGCAAGCTGCGTGGTCGCGATCTCGGTAAATACCGCAACCTCACGAAAGGCAATCATACTGGGTGTGCCTGCACTAACAATTCATCCTCTTGCCCACTGGTTCTGGCTCGAGGGTGGAAATTGGTTTCGCCGTTAGTGATGCGAATGACAAAATCACCCTGGCAGTCAACGATTAGTGGATAGGCCAAAAGGAGTTTTCAGCCGATGTCTTGCAGCGGCAACAGTGCATAGTGCTCGGCTTATGTGGCGCGCTGGCAAATGGCGCGAACTCCATGGTTCAGCATGCCCTTACGATGTAGTCTGTTCAATTCTCCCGAGAAGAGCGTGTCAAGGTGTTCTGCATCGAAACCCGCAATGCAAATGGACACACCTATTCTCGTGAACTGGCGAGTTTTTGTTCAAGCGCTTCCAGAAATTGCATCTTGCGTGCGGCGGGAATGTAAAAATGATTTTGATGCCAGTCAGTCTGCTCAATCACGAAGGGAATATTGTGTTCTTCGCAAAGGGCAGAGAATTTCTGGTATTTGGTTTCTGGACTGTCGTATTCTGTGCTGTTTTCCTCAGTGCCGCCGTCTATTCGGCGATTGTACGGTATGAAGCATTGCGGCTCATCAAATCGCTTAAAGCGCGGGTCCACTTCATCCGTGATTTCCAGGGTTAAACGCAGAGGTCCCACACGCCACCATTGCTGGAGTGTCCCTTTCAGCACGGCGTGCTCTTTCTCGCTGATTAGCTCTGCCATGGTCATCAGTTTTAACGGTCAATTTGCAAAAGGGAAATGTCGTCTTGCGTAAAGACATTGCGGTCGCCGCGGCTGTTTAGAATCACGCTTTGCTCTTGACCCAGCGCCCGCAGAACAGCTTGATCACTAGCGGAGGCGACCTTTTGGCTAGCGTCTATCCCGGGCTGGGTATGAGCGCTCCAGCGCCATCCCTCGGATTGCAATTGATCAAGCAGCCGCGCTGGGATTTCGATCCTGCCATCATTTCCGCGCAGGACCATACGCTGCGGCCCGTTCGTGAAAATTGCAAATTCATCACCTGTTCTGGCAGTGAGGGCTGCGATGTCATTGAGATTGATATCACTGCGAGGGATTGTAATTAGAGCACCATCGCCCTCAAGCATACCGAGCAGGCGTGACTGGCGTGCATTAAGCTCCCCAAATCCCGTGTAAATGGCGGCCGGATTGCCCAGTGTCCCATTTGAGCGGGGGGCCGCAATTTCCAGCGCTTCCGAAAGCCCTTCACGCATCCGATTCACCGACAATGCCTGATCGGCAGGCAAGGTAGCGGTATCGATCCTGTTTATAGCCGCAAGCGCTTGTGCCGCCTCATCAGCGTTGCCGCCTAGAAGAGTTTGGCGGGCCAGGCGTGTGCCACTTTGGACCATGCTGCTCAGCCGGTTTAGATCAACCACGCCATCTGCCGCGCGGGCTACATCGACGGCAAGGTCAGAAACCCTGCCAGCTAGACCTAGCTTGGATACGGGAACAAGAGTGGAGGCAACTTCGAATGTTGCTCGCCCAACTGTCTCACCCCACCATCGCGCCTCGGCTTCCGGGCCTAACGCTGCCGCTTGTGCGTGACTGGCCTGCAAACTGTCCCAAGCCCCGTCAATCGCAGCGATGACATCGGCCTGAAGCCGCCCCGGATCGCTTGCAACCGCAGACAAATACTGCCTGATGTTAGCGCCCATAGCACGCAGAGCTTCGTTGCTTGCCTCACCGCGCTGTGCCGAAGGTAGAATGCTGTCAGCCCAGCCTGGCAAACTGCCTGTCGCACCGCGCAACAAATCACCTGCATCACCGAGGATTGAATTGTCAGCGCCGTACTGCGCGAGCTGCCCTGCAAGGACTGCAATACCGACGACAGTATCTTTTGCGCCGTTGAAGACACCGCGCGCGACCCCCTCTTGAAATGCCAAGAGCGTGCGGGGCCCAGACAAAGCGGCGGACAAACTTTGCGACCAGTCTGCACCGACAAGCGCAGGGTTATCAGCAATGCCGGCCAAGCCTTGTTGAACCGTGGTTGTCAGCGCGCCAATGGAGGGGTTTCCGCGTACCGCTGTTCCGATCTGGTCGGCCCACCCCCTTAAGGCAGCGTCGCGTTGAGAAGCGGTTTGAGCGTTCAGCAGGTCGGCATAGCGGGACATCACGGCCTTAATGGCTGCATTATCTGTCCTGCCACCGGCCATTTCGACCAGTGCATCATATTGGGCGCGCACTTCCAGGTTTGAACTGTTCCGCGCCTGATCAATCCACGCATCCCAGCTCAGCCCGCCCTCAGCGAAGCCAAAGCCGGTTTCTTCTAGCCTCGAGGTATCCAGAGGAGAAGGTGCTGGGGTGTTTTGTGCAAATGTGGATCCAGTAGTGATCTGGTTCATGCGCAGCCTCGCCGAATAGAATAGTCCAGTTCCAATATGATAAGAAGGCTGACCTGTCGCTCTGCAGAATGCATATGGGAGCAGCTTTTGTACCTTAACGGGGCATTAGAACACGGATGAGCAATTCAAAGCCGCGCCTCTTCGAGATCTCGACAGTCTGCTTTTTTCGAGAGTCTCAAAAGCAAGGCAGCGGCTTGGGCTTCGCACACGCGGTTATTGGGGAAATACTTGCAACAGCACCGCGACACGCGATAGGCTTGAGTCGCAACTTGCAAGCAAGATAACGCTTTTCGGACAACTCATTTTTCGTAGCGCAGGAGTACCCCCTTGATCCTCACTCCGTTTGGCCGTTCTTTGTTGTTTGGCTTTGGCCTCACACTTGCTGTTTGTAGCGCAGCTGTGCCCAGCCAAACGCTTACCGCACAGCAACCGCTGGAGGTGCAATCAGGACAGGGAGAGCGCAGTGGCGGAGTTCTTGGTGACGATTTTGCGCGGGACGCGGGCGCAATCATCGTGACCGGACAGCGGCTTGGTGAGAACAATCTCTTCGAACCGGTCGTCCACCCTGAGGACAGCTGCCAGGTGAATGCCCCTGCAAGCGGCGAAAGCGAACCGGGCTTTGCGATTGATGCAAGCGGTTTTACGCGCGTTCGTCAGCTTGAACGTGTCAGGCGCAAAACGCGTGCATCCACCATTTATGTGAAGGGGGGCAGCTTTGTTGGGGCCGATTTCCGCCGTGCTAAATTGTACGATATGTGTTTTTTCGGCACTGATTTGAGCCAGACCAACTGGACAAATATGTCGGCGCGCGGTTTGGGTTTTGTAAACGTCGATCTCAGCGGCGCAAATATGCAGCGTGCGTATCTTCCAAATGTTCTCTTTAGAAATTCGAAGCTTATGGCGGTCAATGCAAAGGGGGCACGTTTCAACCAGGGGAGGCTTGACGGCGGATGGGAGGGCGCTTTGCGCGGTCTCGATCTGAGCGATGCCGACCTCACAGACTTCCGTATCGTGTGCGGTACATCTGCCGCCGATGGTTGCCCGATCGACAGAAACGACATTTCCATGGCGGGCGCCAACCTTCGCCGTGCGAGCCTGCATTCGTTTTATACCAGCGATCTGGATCTGGCTGGCGCGAGGATTGATCAGACCGAACTATCGCTCGAGCATCTAACGCTTTTGGATGAAGCGAAACTGGTGGGGCCCATTGTGCTGCGCTCGCCGCGCCGCGCGATGATGCTTTTTCCTGGAGAAGTTGCACAGCTGACCAAGGTTGCTCGCAGCAGTGAGGCCTCTGTCGATCTCTGCGCGGGAGCAGGTGCAAATGCGAGTGTCCAAGGAGATCAGGCTAGTGCCTCCAGGCCCTCTTCCGATCCCACGACGCCTTCTGCGCTTGCGATTGTCTGCGGTATACCAGGTAGTGAGACGCGCGACTTGCTTCGTTCAGTCGCTTTACTGGAGAGCCAGTCACAGAGTGCCCGCGGGTATATGGAAAGGCGCAAAATTTGGGAGGCAAGCCGAGATGCGTGCCTTGATTTGGCGGCATCTAACGACCAGAGCGCATGTGTCATCTCGGCCTATCGCGGTCGCCAGGCCAGCCTTCGCGAAAGCCTTGGCCGACCTGATTGGCTAAAGGATCGCGGTTACCGTCTATTTTTGTCGCGCGAGGCCGCATTTCCAACTGACAAGGGTAGGCCCGGACTTTACGGTCGGGTCCTCCCGGTTCTGCTCGATACAGCGGCGGCAGCCCTTATCATTCACAGCGACGGTGAAGGCCGCATTCACGCAAAAGGGGTCGCGGTGGACGGTTGCTATTTCGAACAAGAAGACCTCGCGTTGGACGTTGCAAAGGGACAACTCGGCTTTGCTGCAAAAACGCGCCGTCGCAGGGGACCCCTTCGTATGGAGGAGCCGCTGATCTCGTTGGCAGGCCGCAGCGCCGAAATCGAAGCGGCTGGGTTGGTGCGGGCAAGCAGCGGCTGCGATGTCGAAAACCCGTTTCCGAAACTTGAAGAAATTCAACTCGACGACAACCTACTCGCGACCATTTGGGACCGTTTCTAGAGTCAGCGCGGACGGTTCTTATACAAAACGTATAGAGACAGGTTTGTAGCATCTGTGCGATCTAAAAGACGTAACAGATGTCGGAGATTGATATGTCAATAGGTGGTGCCAACGATGTGTCCCGCGGCACAGAAACAAGCGTTTCTTCACCATCCAGCACGGCAGGTTCTGACCTTGCCAGTGCTGGAGCCGACCGCGTCGAGGCAGCCCAGCGTGCAATTGATACGGGCGCTTTGAATGTAGCCCAGGACACGCAAGTCGGTGATTTTGCTCAAGCGACGCCAGCCCAAGGTCAATCGGGCACCGTCCCACAAGGGCAAGGGTCTGCACCCGGCGGTTTCGCACAAGCTATCAACACTCCTCCGCCACAGCCAACAACTCTCGAGCTCGCCCAAATGTCGCAAGCCGTCTATGGCGAAGTAGGGCCGCCCAGAGGTTGGGCTGTCGCGAGCGCACAGCAGCTCGCCGAGATTGGTCTCACCCCCGACATGCTCACCTCGCCAACCTCTGAGTTTCAGGCGCAGGTTTACGTCCGCGAGATCGCAGGACAGACGAGCTACACGGTCTCATTTCGTGGAACTCAGTCGCGCAATGATTGGGTGGCTAACGGGCAGCAAGGGCTTGGCTTTCAAACCGACCATTACAACCGCGCGCTCGAAATCGGCGAGAGTTTGATCGTCCCCGAAGGATCGCGCATCACTTTGACCGGTCACTCACTTGGCGGCGGGCTTGCGTCCACCGCGGCAATTGCGTCTGAGCTTGATGCGACTACCTTTAATGCTGCAGGATTGCATCAGAATACGATCGGTGCAGCGCAGGATATTGCCGCTGCAGATGGCCAGCTCGAAATCCCCGACATCAGTGCGGTTTACGTCCGCGGCGACATTCTTTCGATGGTTCAAGACGGCGGCGACCAGGTGATTGGCGGCCTTATCGGGCGCGGTTTAGGCAGTTGGCTTGGTGGGCCTTTGGGAGGAGCGGCTGGCGGGCTTGCTGGGCGTCAATTGGTCGATGCGCCTGAGGCGTACGGAAACCGGATAGAAATTGACCCTGTGCGGCCCGAGGGCATGCGCTGGTACCAGGATAACCCGGTGGCACGGCATTCCATGAACTATGTGATTTCCAGCCTTCAAGGCAATTGACTTGGCGCGGGCGCAACCAGCGTCTAAGGTGAGAAAATATGTTTAGGCGCCCCAGTGTAGTTGCAATCACCTTTGCCACGCTGCTTGGCGTTGCTTCTGGGAGTTGTGCGCCAGTGACTGCGGGATCGCTTTGTTTCCAACGTTCTAAACCCTCTTTACCGACAGCGGAAAAGGTGCGCCCCTATCTCAATAATGGAGACGAGGGTCGTCAGATTTATGATGCGATTTCCAGGGGAGATATCGCTAAGGTTGAGGCATTGGTGCGCGGCAACCCCCGGTTGCTGGAGACACGCCGGGTTTTGGCTGACGGAGAACGTCCCTCGAATGGCAACACTGGCGGGCTTCTGACTTTTGCAATAGCAAGCTGCAATCCTCAAATGGTGGGCGCGCTGCTTGAGCTTGGCATTGATCCCGATGGGACCCCGCCCGGCAATGCTCTGACATACGCCCTGCTTGCAGACGATATGGTGATGGCCACTATGCTTCTTCAGGCGGGCGCATCACCCAATGCTAAACCGAAAGACGGAACAACGCCGTTGCGTGAAATCCTGTATTACGAGCGCGCTGACGCTGTGTCGCTTTTGGTCAAGGCAGGTGCAGATGTAAATCACGCCGATGCGATAGGCACTACGCCTCTGATCGCGGCAATCCGGTTTGAGGATTATGCATCGGCGGACATTTTGATCGGTGGCGGGGCGAACCCTTGGCTTGTCGGGAATAAGGGCGCATTGCCTGCTTCCATGTTGATGAAGGCGGCGAAAGACGCGGCGAAAGAACCGGCCCGAGAGGCACTGCTTGAAAAAGTCCGGGCAAAGGCACCTTCATGGCCGCCACCTGCGCACAGTGAGATTGTGACCAATTTTGCTTCAGGCGAATGGCCTACGGCGGCAATGAAAGCGGACGGGTTTGCCGTGTCTGAGGGCGCGCTTCGCACTATCAGACAGGTTGCCAAGGCATCTGGCCGGGGACGATAGCGATGGTTGGTTCCATTCGCTCAAGCGGGATATCGGGTGTCTCAGCAATTGGCCGCGCTGGTGCGCCATCTGGGGGCAGTCGAACCGGCGGAGCGCTGCGCAAACTTGCAGGGCGGGTCGCAGGACGTTTTGCGCGTGAATTCGATCTCCTTGGCGATGACCGTGCGGGAAGCGATAACGCAGATAGTTTTCGCGAAGGCGAGGATATCTACGATGTGCTTAGCATAGCGCGCGAACTGGCAAACGAGCTTAACGCGCGAGCCTTGGATGAGGGGCTGATTGCCCGCTCACTTGGCGGATTTGTGCAGGAAAGCGCAGTGCTTCTGGCGGCGCGTCCTGGCGCTGCCTCGCTCGATGCAATTGCAAGGGTGATCGCGCAAAATGAGCATTCGCGCGAAGAGGAAACTCTGACGGGATCAATCGCACAGATCGATCAAACGGCCCGCGGCATTGCGGATGCTTCGCCCGGAGCAGATCCCGCTTCGCGCGCGCTGGGCGGGTGATGCGCACTTTCCAAGTGGAGCGATTGGACTTTTAACCGCCGCCTGTTGAGTGCTGCACTAAGCTGTAGGTGCAATTGAGCAGTCTGCAAAGCAGACAATTTGGGATCAACCCCGGCAATTCGTAGCGAAAGGCTTCCACCTGGTTCGCGCAAGATATGAGCCGTCTGCGCCAGCGAACCGCCAGGAAAGGCGATAGTCACCAGCTGCTGGACAGAGGCAGGCCAACTTTCGGCGATATGGGCGGCCATGCGTTCGAGGACCGCATTGTCCAGTGCACTCAAGGCGGTGGCTGGGGTAGCGACATTGACGCTTGATGTTTGAGCAAGGAGGATCGATGCGGGTTGCGACTGCCCATGATCTGACCTTGCATCCCCACCATCATGACCTGCGTTTTCGGAACCGTCCTCTTGCTCACGCTTTAGCACGCGGTTTCCTGGCCCGGTCTCATTTTGCCCCTGAGCTTTCTCGACGGTCGAGGCTCCTTTACCCGTATTCTGATCGAGCTTTGCGGTAAAACGCTCCCTCGTCGACTGCAATTCAGCCTGCTTGCGGGCAGTGTCTGCTTTCGGCTCGAGCGGGGCTTCTTGACTGGCGGCAACAGGGCGATCAGATGCCGAAAACGGCCGAGGCGACTGAGAAGGGGTGGAATTCATCGTATCCTCTCCTGCATTTCTTCATCGTCGCGAGTCTGTGCTGTGGTTGCAATTGCGCGCTCTACCGCTGCCAGATGTTGATCGATCATGGCGCCGCGTTGGCGCATTTGTTCGTGCTTATATCTGGCCAAGCTGGTGTGATCCTGTGCCTCGCTCAAATTCGTTTCAGCACGCAAGGCGCTATCGGCCGCCTGCTTCTCTCGTATTCCTTCGGCTATCATCCAGATTTCAGCCTCAGCCGATCCGCGCAGATTGAAAAAGGAGGAGCGCGCTTTTGCAAGCCTTGCCTCAGCCTCCTCGCGTCGAACCGCCGCAGCTTCAGATTCGGCGCGGGCCTCTCGTTCTGCGCAAACCGCCTCGATCCGCACACGCTTTGCTCTGCGTTCTTTCAGTGCATTAACCCGATGCACCTGATTGAGGCGGCGTTTGCGGGTGAGTTCGCTCATAGGATTGTCTCCCCAATAGCGCGGAGCCGAGCAATAGTCGCGACCGGTTCGCTAGCCTCGTCTGGGCGCTGACGAAGAAAAGCTTCAATGGCGTCGCGCTGATCAAGTGCTGCATCCGCCAGCGGGTCGGCACCGCGTTCATACTCACCCATCTGCAGCAGCATCTCAATGTCTTCGAGTTTTGCGAGCATTGCGCGCAAGGCCTCAGCAGACGCGATCTGCCCAGCGCCTGCCAGCTTGCGAAATAAGCGGGATTGGCTGTGTCCGATGTCGATTGCGGGATAATGTCCGCGCGCGCCCAAAGAGCGGGACAGAACGATGTGACCATCGAGAAGCGAACGTACTTCTTCTGCGACCGGGTCTTCTTCCTCGCCTTCGGTCAAAACGGTGTAGAGCGCAGTAATTGCGCCGCTGCGATCTGTGCCGGCCCGCTCAAACAGGCGTGGCAGCTCGGCAAAAACCGAAGGAGGAAGGCCTCTGCGCACGGCGGGTTCTCCTGCGGCAAGGCCGATTTCCCGTAGCGCCCGAGCATAGCGGGTGACGCTATCCATCAGCAGTAGAACATGTTTTCCCTGAGCACGGAACCCTTCCGCAATCGCAGTGGCCGCGCGCGCCGCACGAACGCGCTCCATCGCGGGCTGATCCGAAGTCGCCACGACCACAACAGAGCGCGCTAAGCCATCTTCACCCAGGGCATCATCGATAAACTCGGGCACTTCTCGGCCCCGCTCTCCGATCATTCCGATTACAATGGCATCAACTCTCGCACGCCGAGCTAGCATCGCGAGAAGTGTCGACTTACCGCCGCCTGCTGCTGCGAATATCCCGACACGCTGGCCCTCGCCGATAGTCAGAAGCCCGTCGATAGCGCGAATACCGCTTTCAAACGGTTGCTTAATGGGGCGGCGTTCCATCGGGGGCGGTGATGGCGCTGCGAGTGGACGATCGGGGGTCAACTCCAAAGGCCCAAGTCCGTCGACCGGTTTGCCCTTTGCATCAAGCACCCGGCCCAAAAGACCATCATGTGCGGGCACTCGGTCGGCGAGATCGCGGAGTACGACCTCAGCATCACTTCGCAACCCCCGCAGATCACCGAGCGGAGTGAGAAGCAAATCGCTTCCTTCGAACCCAACCACTTCCGCGCCAAGGGCGTCATGCCGTAAACTCTGCGCGTCATGTGCTGACCCGTCCATGATCTCAACTAAGTCGCCAATCCGTGCCCGCACTCCGCGCACCCTGAGGGTGGTGCCCACCGCACCGACAAGCCGCCCGCGCTGTTCGAAAAGTGGCGCTCGCAGACCATCAAGAAGGGTCGCCTTTTTCCTTGAACCGTACGAGATTTTTACTTCCGCAGAAGCGAGGGGCGCATCGCTTGCGTTCATCTCTGATCGCCTACTGCGTTGCTGACTCCCCATCTTTGGCGGAGGGTATGAAGCTGTGTGTCCAGGTCGGCGACGATCACGCCTTCGCCTGATCGTACGCGGCAGCACATGTCTTCGAGGGTTTCATTGGCCTCAATCCGCACATTTGATGCTTCGCCGCGCATCCGTTCGCTGACCGGGCCGGCGAGATCGGGTGCAATTTCGATGATACAATCCTCCGCGCCTGCGCCAAGCCTGCCAAGTGCCTGCGCGGCCAATCCGGCGACCACCTCATCAGGATCGCGCCGTCCGATCAATTGTGAGATTACCTCAATCGCAGCGGTGGCAACCTCGCGTTCGCGGCGGGTGTTTTCCTCTGCAAACCCGTTGGAAAGCTCGGCAAGCGCCGCACTCAGCGCATCGGCAAGCTCGGCGCGGGCCGATTCTCGGCCCGCCTCATAACCCTGCATCCGCGCCGCTTCACTAGCAGCTTCGGCCTCATCCCGGATACGCTGTGCCCGTGCGAGGAGATCGGCAGCGCTTTGGAAAACGGCAACATCCTGTTTCGCAATACGAGCGGAAGGCAATGTGACCAGGCTCTCTCCGAAAATGATGGGACCGCTCATAATTGGTGCGCCTTATTTGCGGAAACGGGTCCTGAGCTTTGCATGAGCTCGCCTGCGCATCGCACAAGCTGCGAGATCTGCGCGTCATCGGCGACACGCGATAGCAATTGTGTGCCCTTTTTCATCAATGCAGCGAGGGGCGGAAGAACCGGCACCAAAGCGTCTTTGGGCAGTTCGTTCAGATCCAACCTTATCACGGCATCAAGCAATTCTTCACCCAACGTTTGCGAAATCTCTTGCAGCCGTTTGCCGCTCAACTCGCGGTCAAGCGCAGGTTTGGCCTGAAGCAGGGCAATCGTCACTGCGAGCCGCTCACCGTGACGATCGGACGAATGCGCAGCCCTTTGCTCACGCACCAAATCCGCGAAGGTCGGTTCGCGCTCTCCATTTAGCCGTCGCTCAAACCGGGCAGCGCGGGCGGAAATTAACGGATAAGAGCTCAGCGCGAGCTCATCCTTGCTGGCGTCCGTTCTACTTGTGTCAATTCCTTGCATCATGTGGTTCATTCTGCTGGCTGTGTCACACGGTCGGTCACATCATCGGACATGGGGGCGTGAATTGACTCTGTTGCTCGGGCTCTCGTTCGCTCGGCCGCTTTTCTGGCGGCACGAAGGGAGACAAAACGCCACCCAGCAAATGCGAGGATTATCAACCCAAGCGCCGCTGCAAGTGGAGCAAGGGTTTCTCTCAGCCAATCAGAAACCGGGTCTTCGCGAACAGCGGGCAGCGGTTTCGCTTCCGTCATCGCCACAGATACTTTTTCATAATCCAATCCCTCAATGCTGTTGGTTACAAGCGATTTGATTGCCGCAGTCTGCGCTGGCAAGTCCATGCCTTCGCGGTATTTCACAAAGACTGAGGCAGATGGCGGATTAGCCGTGCCCGTCAATGCGTCCGCTTCGGGCAGTGCGAGGTGCACGCGTGCGTCTATGACCCCGTCGAATTGGCTTATTGTATTTGCAAGCTCTTGACTGGTTCCAAAAACGAGGCGTGCGCGTTCGGCCAACGAAGACGATGTGAAGCCTTCCTTTTCAAACACCGTGCCCAGAGATTCGAACCGCTCTTTCGGGAGGCCATTCTGGCGCAAGACCTCGACTGCCTCGGCAAAGTCCGCATCGGCAACATGGACGGTGAAAGAGTCTTTTTCGCCCAGGCTTTTGCTACTGTCGATCCCTGCGCGTTTCAGGACTGAAATCATCTCGTTCGCCTCACGCTCACCGATATCGCGATAGAGTTCTTGGCCGCTGCACGCAGTCAAAGCCAAGGACATCATCAAGACAAAAGCAAGACCGGCGTTGGCCGATTTGAACCACGATATCATAAGTGCCCCTTAGCTTTGTTGACGGAACAATTGCTGCACCCCGTCGGCGCTGCGATTAGCGATGTTGGAGGTAAGCTGGCATTGGAACATAAATTCCTGACACTGCATCGTCAGTTGGACGATCTCGCCCGGCGTTAGTTCGCCGCCACTTTTTTCAGCGGCTTGCGCATAGTCGGTGACCGAGCGTGCCTGTATGTCGATCCCATCGAGCGCGCTCAGAATATTGCCAAGTGGTGCGGGCAAGTCGGCACGCAGTGAACCGCTTGCGGACATAGCTTGTTCAATGGCGTTGGCGAACTTGTCGGCTTCGGCAGAGTTTGCACCGCCGACGCTGGTTGTAACATCGCCCGGAGCGGAGTTTGGGCCAAGAGCGATTGTACGTTCGGCTGCGCCAGCGCCTGCGGACGAGGCGATGGCGGTCAAGATGGCATCCATACTCATCGGATCAGCTCTTGCGTGCCATGGTTTCAAGAGCCTTGGAGACGCTATCCATCGAGGTGTGGCTGCTTTGTGCCATAAAGCTCATGCGCATAGATTCTGCCGTGAGTTCTGTGATCGCCGACGGGGTATCGCCGCCATTCACCGCAACGCCTTCCGACTGCTGCTCGATCTGCATAGCCTGATTATCTAGCGCTGCGCCCCATGCCCCGGCAAACGCCTCGAACCAATTGCGAGAGCGATCGTTATTATTAAACATATTGCCCGAGGCAGCCATATCGCTGAGTATGCGGGTGTTGATCGTATTCATAAGATCGGTTCCTTTCTTGATCGTGCCGGAAATGGCACCTTAATTCTTGCCGTTCACATGGTCAGTACGTCACGCAACCCGTCTCGCTCGACGATGACGCTATTATCCTTGATTTCTAAAATCTTGTGTCCGGTCGGGAGGTTCGCTCCTGCAAACCAGCGCGTACCGTCTTCGGTCACGATGTAACCGGGATCACCGGCGATGAAGCTCGCTGCGCCGTAACCTGGTGCATTGAAAAAGTAAGCGAGGTCCGATTGCCCACGTTTGCCAGACGCGCTGAATGTAAATGCCTGCACGCGCGGCAGATCCCGGCTGAGCAATGCTTCGAGCTCGGCCTGACGGTCTTGCGGAAGAAACTCGGTCTCAATTAGTAATCCAGCCGTTCCAGCCGGGATCACATCGGCATCTACGTTTTGCGCTGCCAGAAGGTTATCAGCCGCCTCTGCCGCGCTCTGCAATGTGGTAACACCCAAAGCAATGCCGGGATGGCGCTCCTGCGCCCATGTCTTGAGCCTTAGAAGATCGTCCTCATTCTCGACCAACCCAACTACAGCGAGGCTTTGCACTGCGCCTCCTGCATCGCGAGCCGGTTCAACCGTTAAGCGCCCCAAACCCAATTCTGTAAGCTCCCGGTGGATCGCTTGGGGTGATGGTTTGGAAAAAGACAAGGCGCTCGTGCCAAAAAATGTACCGCCAGCTACAACCAACAATATCGCTGCAAAGAAGGCCATAGTGATGGGCGAGGTCAGCTTTTCCTGGTAAAGATTGCGCATAGGCTGTGTACGCAGATCAATGCGTTCAACCACGCTCGTCGCAGGCACTCTATTGGTCTGCTCAGTGAGCGCGGCGGAAGCTTGTTCAGCGATGTCTTGTGCCTCACGCCAGCGTTGTTCGTTTTCGCCTCCGATAGCGAACGCAAATCCGGGTGTGCGCACAGGCACATAAGGTTCAAGCATGATACGTTCACCGGCGACTAAGTCGCGCCCGAGGACGGTAATCCGGCCGGCCACAACCTCCAACTCCCCCAGCCTGCCGCGAGGTGTGAGATATAACGCAAGTCCGCTCGCTTCTGGATCGCGCAGGACAATATCATTCTCGAAGCTGTGCCCGACCATAATTTTTCGGTCGGGAGGAAGGCTATGCTCGGCGTCTTTGTTTCTGCCTCTAAGCACGCGCAAACGCAGGCGTTCGCGGACTACTGACGTATTCGTGTCCGAGTTGGAGCTAATTGGGGATGAAGAAACCGCGTTCATTGCGCCTCTCTCGCTGACAGTTGAGCCGCGCTCAATTGATGGATTTCAGCGGGTGATGGCGTCCGGGGCTGCGCCATCGTCGCAGGACCAAGGTTGCTGACGCGCGGGGTCAAAAGGAAAAGGCGTTCAATATGTTCTTCCCCTTTGCGCCGGCTCCGGAATGCCTGTCCCAGCAACGGGATATCGCCAAGGACAGGGGTTTTGCGTTTACGATCAAAACTACGGGTTCTCGTAAGCCCGGCGAGCAATGCGCTTTCTCCGTGCCTAACAATCATCGTTGTTTGGATGCGAGGGCCAGCTGGCGTAGGCACCCCGTCCACTATGAGTCCGTTCAAAGACGTGTCGCTGATCTCAATGTTCATACGGATCCGCATATCGCCGCCATCCTCAATGGCCGAGGGGCGAATGCGCATTGAAAGGCCGTAGTTTATCGCAAAAGCGCTCGCGAACCGTTCAGCCTGATTGCGGATGATTTGCTCGGCTGTGATATCAAATGTGGCGACTTCATTGTTGTTGGTCGAAAGCGTCGGCCGCGTCACAACGCGCACCGCACCATTCTCTTCCAATAGCCTCAGGCGGCCCAAGAAAAAGGACCCGTCGTTTGTGACGAACCCGCCGGTTATCCCGCCTGGGCCCAAGTCGGGGCTGCCTATCAACGCGCCAAGGCCCAAGTCCGCGATGACCCCGCCAAGCGAGGCTCTCAGCTCTTTCAGGCGGTTCACGTCCAACTCGAGGATTGTTACCTGTGTCTCGACCATAAGCGGTTCGAGATCAAGGTTAGCGATCAGCGCTTCATAAACCGGCATCACCTCAGGGCGATCGCGCACGATAACAGCGTTGACTGTGGGATCGGCAGAAATGCGGGGGCCATTAAGGTCGTAGTCTGCTTCGGCAACTTCACGCCTGTTGTCGGACCTGTTGTTTTGATCAAAAGGCTCGAAAGGGCTTTCTGGGCCCAATCGGCGGATGCCATCATTTTCAAAGACGTTGGTTCCGTTTGATGTAACGCCGCCAACCTGACGGCCATCACCCATCTGTTCTTGTAACAATGTCGCGACGCCCGGTATGATGTTGACGCGTGTCGTACTTCTCACTTCTCGGTCTGCTGCATCGCGATACTTCAGGTAGAAAATACGTACCTCGAATGGATTGCGCCCGCCTGCAGGCTGCAAGACTCTCGAACTCACACTGGTGCGAATAAGGGATGTTGCGATCGGATCGGTTCGCCGAGGCTCAGTGCTGGGCTCGGCGCGCGCAACCTGACTTCTCATCTGGCTAGCCATCGTTTCAACCTGATCAAGATAGGCGGGAACACCTGTTGCGAGAACCATCCCATCACTAGGCCGGACCGTGTTGATGCTGTCACTGATAGCGAGGCTTTGCACCTGCGAGACGAGCCGCTCAGGCGCGTATGTCGGGATCGAACGGCTGCTCAATTCCTCCTGAGAATAGACGCGCACTACACTGCCGTCCCAATAGGCGACAAGGCCGTAAGCACGTGAAATAGCTCTCCAAATCTCTTTCGGCTTACCCGGAAAGACCCCCTGAACCTGACCCTTCACTCCGGTACTGATTTTTACAGGAAGGCCGGCTTCGCCCATTAGATCAGCTACGAAATCACGCACATCTTGCCCGCGCGCGCTCAGCGATATTTGCTTATCAGAAAAGGGGGGCTCTCCTGCCGATAGCGCAGCCGGAAAGCACAAAGAGAGGGCAAACAAGC
The DNA here is from genome assembly GCF_057364925.1 of Erythrobacter sp. S227. NCBI lineage: Bacteria > Pseudomonadati > Pseudomonadota > Alphaproteobacteria > Sphingomonadales > Erythrobacteraceae > Erythrobacter > Erythrobacter sp. S227. The sequence continues at coordinate 2,758,079 of NZ_CP200280.1, read as the reverse complement.
TCCCAACGTAGAATACTGTGCGGCTCCATTTTAAACGAGAGAAGATATCTTTAACAGGGTTGTTGGCGAGAGCTTGGGGGGTCACTCGGCTGCCTCCATTTCCTGGGTTTCTATGCTGGAATGCGAAATCAGATTGGGTTCGATCGCAAGCTCACCAACCACGTCAAGTGGGACTGCGGGATTAAGCTCGTTGAAACTGAGGACTGGCACGTCGAACAGATCAGCGGCGGTTATGAGCCGTAAGGGCCGACGAATGTCCTGAGCGGTCAAGATAGCGCGCGCGCCGGTTTTCTCGACTTCGCGTCCAATAAGCTGAACAAACTCGCGCATCCGCAAGGGATCAATCGCAAGCCTCGTTTGGCCATCGATAACAGTTGACGTTTTGCGGATCGCCTCTTCAGCGATTTGCCCGATCATCAGAACGCGCAATTTGCCATCCTCGCAAAGCGGCGCCACAAGATTTCGCCGAAGCTTGACCCGAGTGCGCGCAGCTATCGCAGCGGGTTCTCGCTCATTTTGACCCGCTTCGCAGATCGCTTCGATACAATCGCGCAGATTCCGAAGCGGCACTTGCTCTTCGGCCAGAAGCCGCAAGACTTCGCGAATTGTTGGCATCGCCACCGCGCGCACAGTCTCTTTGACCACTTCGGGATAGTTCTCACCCAACCGGTCCAGCATTTCTGTGGTTTCTTGCAAACCCAAAAAGATCGACAGGTTTCGACGCAGCAACTCGCGCACGATGTGAGGCAGCCGGTCTTCTATCAGCGCCATATCCTCGCGGGCTGCGGCCAAGGGAGCGTCAAATGCGCACAATTCCCAGCTGCCTTCGGGACGGGTGCTGGTGAAGCGGGCAATGCGAAGGTCGGGTAAAGCAATGCCAGACTGCTCCTGCACGCTAGCGCGGGCGCTGTTGAGGCTTGCCGCAAGTCGGTCCATGCTGGCCGCTGATATATCGCCCGGCGCGATGTAAAGCGCCAGGGGCTCAGCACGCGGAGCAGGTGTCGCTTGAAGGATAATCTCGTCAGGCGCACGTTCATCTTTATCCAAGCTGCGATCAAACAGCGAGCGCACTTGGGGCCCGAAAACCTTGTGCCGCCAGACCCCCAAGCCGACGAGCATGGCGCCGATCACGAGGAAGACGGCGACCGGAAAGCCGGGGATGAGCGCCAGCAAAAAGGCTATCGCGCCAGCTGCGATCAAAGTGCCGGGTTTAGCGCCGACTTCGGCAAATATGGCTGGCGCGAGATCAGGTTTTGTCTCAGGATCGTTGCTGCGGGTGACCAATAGCCCTGCCGCAAGCGCACAAAGAAACGCAGGTATCTGTGCAACCAGGCCATCACCTATCGTCAAAATCGAGAAGACCGACGCAGCCTCGGCCATTGAAAGACCGTGGTAAATCATACCCACCGCGATCCCGCCAACCAGATTGATGAGCACGATTACAATGCCCGCAATCGCATCGCCCTTAACGAATTTCATCGCCCCATCGAGACTGCCGTAGAGCTTGCTCTCTTGCTCGAGCAAAGAGCGCTTCTGGCGGGCCTCATCTTTGCTTAACAGTCCTGAACGGAGGTCGCTGTCGATTGAAAGCTGTTTGCCTGGCATCGCATCCAGGCTGAACCGGGCACAAACTTCTGCCACCCGTTCTGAGCCCTTGGAGATGACGATGAACTGGACAACGGTGATTATCAAAAACACCACCAGCCCGATGACGATGTTTCCCGCCGCCGCTGTCTCGCCAAATTCTCTTATGATCTGACCGCCATCCATTTCGCTCAGGATCATGCGCGTTGTTGCGATACTTATGGCGAGCCGTGTCACCGTGGTAAACAGCAGGATCGAAGGGAAGGTCGAGAAATCAAGCGGCTGGCGAAGGCCGATCACTGCGATCACCAAAAGCGCTGCGACAATGAGGTTTATCGCAATGAAAACATCAAGCATCGCAGGCGGGAACGGCAGGATGAACATGGCGAAGATCGCCAGTAATCCTCCTACCACTGCAATTTGAGCGGCTGGTATTTGTTCTGCCGTTCGCTTGAAGGTCCGGGCCAATTCCATCAAAAGTTCACCGCAAAACCGCTCTCGCCCGCCAATTGCTCATAATTGGCTTTGACTTTGACAACGTAGTCTTGCGTCTCTCGATAAGGCGGGATCGCATTGCCGTATTTTCGAACCGCACCTTCGCCCGCATTATAGGCGGCAAGAACTAGATCTATGTTGCCCTCGAATCTGTCCCAAAGCTGGCTCAGTAATTTGGCCCCCGCATTGACGTTGGTGCGGGGGTCATAGAGACGCGACGGGTCGCGCACTCCAAGCATTCGTCCGGTCCCGGGCATAACTTGCATGAGCCCCCTTGCGCCTGCGTGACTGGTCGCGTTTGCCCGGTAAGCGGATTCCTGTTTGATGACGGCATGCAAGAGTAGAGGGTCGACACTATGCTCGCGTGCAGCCTCAGCAATTGTTTGATCGAAGCTCGTGGAATAGCTGCGCGGGCCCAACGAGAGTATCGCATCTGCATTTTCTGATGCCCCCGCCGCCATGCGCGCATCATCGTTCGGCTCCCCGGAAGGCTCGCTAGGCACTGCTACAAGGTCCCAAGCACTCGACCCGGGCCTGATCGCAACCTGGCTTCCGTCACGAGATGCGATCGCTCGGGTCGGTATGTCCTTGGCCCGGGCTGAGTTAAAGCGGGCGTCCCTTGGCCCGCGCTCTGGCGGTATTTGCCAAGGCGCCAAACTATCAGGATCAGACGTTTCGTCTGGTGCCTGCGCGCGGGGCAAATTGGCGCGATATGCGGGCGATTCGATAATCGAACTTTCGGGGCAATGACCAATAAGGCCCTCGAACTGACGCAAAGCGCGAATGTCGGCAACGCGAAGTGGCGCATCAATAGGGCATTCACCGGGGTCTTCGATTGGTTCGGGAGGGTTTTCTTTTGCCACTACAGGCGCCGCAATTGCTATAAATACTGCGTAGACAGCAATTATACTGGCAAATCTACAAATATAGGGCGTCAAAATAAAATCCTCCGTGCCTAAAACAAGGTTAAAGGCGTGCGCAATTATATTACCCAGCACGACGCGTGCGGGCATGTAAGGCGCAAACATCTGTTATTGCGCCTGAAATTGACTGTGGGATTACGACTCGCGCCGCATTTGATCCTTGATCTTGGATGATAGCCAATTTTTCTCTCGTGAAAAGTGCCGGGACCATAATCGCAAAAATTATTTTAAATCAGTAATTTAAGGCGATAATTTCCACTAAGATGCATTTTTCTCACGATCCACTTATCGCAATTTATAAACCATTCGGCTCTGTTGCATTTTGTTGACAATATTTGTGTCAATCCGATTCTTTCCTTACTGACACGAATGTTCATTAACTGATGCATTGACATTACTGTTTAAAGGCTGAATTCAAAGCGCGAGCCGATTCCCCATCTTGGGTGTTTTCAGGGAGCAGCGCTGTGGCCGATAAGGATAAGGGAGGGGATAAGACCGAGCTCCCGACGATGCGCAAACTTCAAGATGCGCGCAAAAAAGGGGACATCGCGAAAGGCAAAGAACTGACGCCAATGCTTGGCACGATTGGCATGGCGATCCTTTTTATGATGGCAGCGGCTTACGTAGCGACCTCCATTGCATCTTTTGCCGATACAACTGTTCAAACGGCGGCTCGGGGCGACTTTGACCTGCAATTATTCCAGATCGGGGGCGAGGCGACCCTGCTGTTATTGTCGCTGTCCGCCGTGTTCCTCTTGCCGCTTTGCGCGATCGCCCTTTTTTCCGAAGTACTCCAGACGCGCGGCTTGGTCGCACCGAAGAAGCTGGAGCCCAAGGCCGAGAACCTCAATCCGGTCGAGGGCATCAAGCGAATGTTCGGGACACAAGGTCTTATTGAATTAGTCAAAACCCTGATCAAAGTGACGGCGATCATAGCCATCGTATGGTTCGTCGCCAAAGACCAGATTGCACAAATGGGAGCGATGCTCTTGCCTGCGACCCAGCCCGTTTGGCGAGAGGGGGCGGGTATGCAAGGGGGCACCCAAGACGCATTAATTTCTTACACCATCACCCTCAAAGTGCTCGCTTCGGTTGGAGGCATATTTGTGCTCGTTGCAGCGATTGATTTTGTCTGGTCGCGTCAGCAGTTCATGAAAAAGATGATGATGAGCCGCCGGGACATTAAGGATGAACAGAAACGTGATGAGGGAGATCCCCATGTTAAAGGACATCGCAAACAAATAGCGCAGGAATGGGCACAGTCCGGCGCTGTCTCGAAGACCTCGGATGCTAACGCTTTGCTGGTCAATCCCACGCATCTCGCAATCGCCATCCAATATGATCCCGACACCGCACCCATCCCCACTGTGTTGGCTCGCGGAGAAGGCGAAATCGCTGCATTGATGCGCGAGACCGCAGAGCGGTTTGGAGTGCCAATTGTGCGCCATATCCCAAGTGCAAGGCAGCTGTGGGCGAGAGGTGAGGTCGGGGAAATGATCCCCGAAGACATGTTTGACGCCATCGCCGAAGTCATCTTGTGGGCCCGCAAGGCCCGCGCAGGTGAAGCGCCGATGGACTGCGACCTTCACCGCGAAACTTCCGCAGCCGCCGCGAGAAAACAATATCAGGGGCGGGAGCCACTGCCTGAACCTGTAACCAGTCAAAGTTCACATTCATCCAATCATTGAGGACAGCCGCAAATTTATGTCGATCGGAACGCTCTTCTCCTCCCTGCTTGCCATCATCATCTCGCTCGCTTTCGTCATTGCTCTGGCATGGGGAACGCTGTGGCTTTTGAAGAGATTTCAGGACGGCAGTTTTGGCCGCCTATCCGGCGCTGATGACGGACCTGATATGAGGTTTGAGAAGGCATTGCCTGTCGGACCTCGTGAACGACTTGTTCTGGTTGAGGTTGAGGGTGAACAGATGCTGCTTGGCGTTACCGCACATGCGATTACACCGCTCAAGAGCTGGCCCGTTTCTACATCTTCGAACGATGAGGTTGGACGTTCTGCCGGTGCAGATGCAGATGCAACAGATACTCAATTCGAAAATCGAGGCTCAGAACGCCGTTTCCGTTTGAGGATGGCTAAAAATGATCGATCTTTGGCCGACGATGTATCGGGAGACAGCAGATTATGAACCATCCGGTTCAAGGTCTCGCCGCAGATTTATGCAACCTTTCTGCAGCGCAGATAGCTTGGACGCAGCAGGCTGCGCAAAGACTGGCCAGAGCTGGGTTTCAAACGTCCATCTCTCCCAAGCGAAGGGATGACGCGGCGTACTTTTGGGGGGAGTGCATCGCATTCCTACCTATGCGCAACCCACCATTACGCGCCGCCCCTGCCGAGGAGTTGATGCGCACTCTCACGGCGCATGAAGACATTCTCGCCGATATTGAAAAGGCTCTTGGGGTTGCCGTAGAGTTTCATGATATGCGCCAGCCTGACGCGGATTGGCCCGCTATCACGCTGAGTAAAGGCGGGGAAGTCTTAGGACAGCTCGCAATCCTTACCGAGATTTGCGCAGCCGAGCCTGCCTCTGCGCCGATTGTTATGCCTTGCGCTTTTGTGGGCGCACGCCTTGCCATCTGCGATGCCGAGGCGCTTGATGCAGGCGATTTGGTAGTGCTCAATCATGGCCCTTGGCCAATGGTCACCGGTCAAAACTCTGCAAGCGATGAAACGCTTATGCCGCCACAAAAGTCGCGCTTGGGGTTTGACCCTATCGCGGGAAGGCTCGTGCCGATCCTCGCGGATGGAGGGCCGCCCACAGCCGAGCCGATTTCAAGAGGAGCATCAGGTGCTATGACCCGAACCGAGCCTTTAGCCGAACCTTCATGCAACCCCTCAGGCAGTTTTGCTGTCCCGGTTGCCGTTCACTTTTCCGATATCGCGGTGACTCAGGCTGAGCTTGGGCGCATGGCTGAAACGGGGACTTTTGATTTGGGGGCTGTGAGCGAGGGGCTCAAAGCGAGCCTTTCGATCGGAGGGCGCACGATCGGGCGTGGCGAAATTGTCAGGATCGGAGATCGGTTTGCAGTTCTTCTCGAACATTCTGAAGTGGGTTCATCGCCGTCTGCACAAACTGAAGACGCCACAAACGGGCAAGCCATCGATCGCAGCGACATTAAACTTAGCCAATCTGATGATGAAACCGTTCCGAGCAGTCCGGGGGCCAGATCTCAATTCACTGGTGACCATTCGGTAACAAACCCATGAAGGAGCAAACTTGATGGAACTCGGCAGCTTTACCCCCGGCTCGGCGCTCATAACGGTCATCCTGATTGCGCTTGCACCTTTTCTGGCAGTGATGGTTACAAGCTTTACCAAGATCGTCGTCGTTCTTTCGATCGTCCGCACCGCGCTCGGACTTCAGCAAACCCCTCCCAATGTCGTACTCAATGGCCTCGCCCTCATTTTAACCGTTTATGTGATGTACCCGACGTTACAGGATATGAGCGCGGCGGCCGGTTTGACGGATGAATCTGTCGCGACAATGCCGGGCGATGCTCCTCCCAATATCGGGCAAATCCAGGACACGCAGGAGATATTGTCGACTGCCGACCGTGTCAAAGAACCGCTACGAGAATTCCTGGTTGCGAACACCACGAGAGAAGACCGGGCGTTTCTCCTGGCGACCCAGCGGCAGATTAGCGGTCCCGAGCGCGCAGAGGAGCTTTCCGACCGCGATTTCGTGATTGTAATCCCGGCCTTTGCGGTGCGTGAACTTAAGCTTGCTTTTCAAATCGGCTTCCTCATATTTTTGCCGTTCCTGATAATTGATTTGTTGATTTCCAACATCCTGCTGGCGCTCAATATGATGATGCTGAGCCCGGTGACGATATCGTTGCCGTTCAAGGTGCTGTTATTCGTATTGGTGGATGGGTGGGTTAAGCTTAGCCACGGATTGGTGCTGTCCTATGTTTAGAACACGGGGGCGGCAGGCGATATGACAGATATGACTGACATTACGCTGGAAGCACTTTGGCTTGTGCTACTCTTATCGGCTCCGCCAGTGATTGCAGCCTCTATCGTAGGGCTGTTGGTGGCCGTGGTGCAGGCCGCGACGCAGGTTCAGGAACAAACGCTCCAATTCACGCTTAAATTCTTTGCCATTGTGCTGACGCTGTTCATCACGGCCTCGCTAATGGCGAGCAGTCTCTACGCTTTCAGCGATCAGATTTTCAGCAACTTCCCGCGCATGATCGGATGAGTATGCCCGATACTCTCGGGGGATCGCTTATTCAGGCGATCCCGTGGACACAGCAAGCGCTACTTGTGGGTGCTGGCTCTGCGCGCTTTGGTTTTGCTTTCCTCATGCTGCCTCTTTTTTCCAGTGAGCAGATCCCTGCGCTTGTGCGCAATTCGCTTATCGTGACCTTCGGGCTTGTGACGCTGACATTGCCGATGCGCTTTGAGCCGCAGTCACTAAGTGCAATCGATTGGGTGCTCCTATTGGGGAGAGAAGCGGCAGCCGGAACTGTGCTTGGCTTGTTCTTTGGCACCTTTTTGTGGGCGATGGCGTCTGCAGGCGAGATTATCGATAGCAAGTCGGGCGCAACAATCGCACAAATCGTCGACCCGGTCAGCGGCGCAACCCAATCACTGACCGCCACATTTCTGGGCCGGTTTGCGCAGGTGACGTTCGTGACTGCTGGCGGCCTCACATTGCTGGTTGGCACACTTATGTTGAGCTTTGCAGTGTGGCCAATGGGTCCGGGCGGGCTCAGCCTTGAAATCAGTGGTGTGCGTCTATTTGAGGGTGAGCTTGGACGTTTTTTCCAGATTGCCTTTTTCGTCGCATCGCCTGTCCTTATGGTATTGTTTATTATCGATCTTGGCATGGGGCTGCTCAATCGGTTTGCACCCAATTTCAACGTCTTCATGCTTTCGCTTTCGATCAAGACCACCGCGGCGATCTTTATCCTGATCCTAATCCTTCCGCTTCTGGCACAGATGGTCATCAGTGACCTGGCAACGCGCCAAGATGTAGGTTTCGGGATCATGGAGCGGGCAGGAGAGCCGCAATGAGTATGAGTGAGATTGATCGGCAGGCGGGCGAGCAAACCGGCTTTGACCTTGCCTCGATCGATCCTGACATGCTCGCGCTTATCACCAAGATGCGCGAAGCGGCGCGGCGTGATCCGGCCCGGCAACGCGATGTGGAGATCGGCGAATTCACAGTGGACGGCGCGCGAGTCCCTTTATCGCTTGTAGAGGGCCTGAAGGGTCTGACCCGCACAGAGGCCGCCGCTTTGCGCTTTGCCGGTTGGGGAAGGTCCAATGCAGACATCGCAACGCTGCTGTCCGTCGGGGAAGGGACAGTGCGAACCCACTTGAACAACGCGGTGCGCAAGCTCGATCTCGATGGAATGCGAGAGCTGGTGGCACTTGGCGGGCTGTTGTTTCATTCCCTCGATTAGGCCTGCATTACCGCCCTCTATACGCTTTGCATAGGCTGCCTCTGCATTGTGCAGATATTGCTACTCACCAAGATCGGCGAAAAAGAATCCGAAGACATCAACAAGTCTTTCGGATTCCAAGTTCTGATGATCAATGACAGGAGTTGCTATTATGTTTGACCGTATTGCAGGTGCAGTTTTTAACCCCGCCACTTTAGTACAGGCTGCCATGGGCCCGGTAGGCTGGGGCGCCCTTGCCATGCGCACCATCGGCTCACAGATCGCAATGAATGCGATCCAGCAGTTTGGCCAGCAAATGGGTTTGCCACAGCCAATGATCGACATGGCTCAGGCGGCTTTTGCTCAAAACGCCGGGCTCAACGGTGCTTTCAATCAGAATTTGCAAGAAGCCGCAGCGGGTCTTGGCGTCCGCCAATTTGACAACTTCTTCGATCAGATCAGAGGTCGCGAATCAGCGGGTTTCCAAAGTCTGCGTCAGTCGATCGACTTTTTTGCAGACCAAGGACGGATGTCACCTCTTCAACGCGGACAGCTTATGAGCGCGTCTGAGATGCTTCTTGATACGATGCAGGACTTCATGCGCGCCAATGCTCAGCGTGAGCGCGAGGATGGTATCGGTGGGATCGGCGACGGTGGTGGTGGCTTCCTTGCACGGATGGCACGCGCCCTTGGTCAGATTCTTGACCAGAAGATCAACCGCATGGTCGAAGTTAGCGAAGCGATCGGTCAACAAGGGGACTCTAATACTTCGCAGCTGGGCGAACTTAATGGCGAGCTTCAGAAGCTGAATCAAGAAATCAGCATCATTTCCAACGCGCTCAATACTTCATTGAAAGCGGTCGGGGAATCCCAGTCAACGCTTGCTCGCAAGCAATAATCGCAAATTTCTAGCACAAGAGCTGGGGGGGTGGTATGAAATATCACCTCCCCGTTTTTATATCAGGAGCGGCCCATGATTAGATATGCCTTGGCTTTTCTAGCTCTTTTCGTCGTGCCCATGTCGGCCCAAGCCCAGAATATGGGCGGCGTCGTTGGCTTCAACAACGTTACCAATTCCATCTGTGGCGGGTCTTGCGAGAGGGCGCGAGAGCGCCAAGATCGATTCGTCGATGCCCGCAGCTTGAATGCGTTGATCGGCTTGCCGGCCAGACGTACAACACAGGCTGCCGCGAGCACCTTCACTTATCGCTATTCCGCACAGCGTACCGAGCAGAACTTGCGCACTTTTGTTGACCGCACTCCAGTTGAAGCGGGTCGTGCAGACCTTGAGCGGACTCTGGCTGCAGAGCCAGGCTTGATGGCTAACATTCGCACCGGGATGAAGTCTTACGGATTTGATCCCGACAATGTCGCCGACATCTATGCAATGTGGTGGATGAATGTCTGGATGGCGGCGAATAAGCAGGATCGAGATCCCGACAAAGGCACAATCGTGATGGTCAAGAACCAGGTCTACAATGCTTTCGCTGCGACCCCAGCCTTCGGGGACACAACCGATGCGCAGCGTCAAGAATATGCCGAAGCATTGATGTTACAGGCTTCCATGCTGAGTACAGCGTTTAATCACTACAAGAACACCGATCCCGCGATGCTTGATCAATTGGCAAAAGCTGCAGCTGAAGGCGCCAAAGCTAGCGGGCTGGACTTGAGCACGATGAGCCTTACCCGCAACGGCTTTGTCCCGCGCCAAGGGGCGGATGCAGGCGATGCTCTTGAGGCGGGTCCGGGCGGCAGCGAACAACCGGTGCGCAATGCGAGCGTCGAGGGCGAGGAAGGTGATGCATCTCCACTAACACTCGCTTTAGCGGTAGGGGCAGGTCTCGGCCTTGCGGGTCTTGGCGGCTACGTTTTAGTCAAACGGGGATAGGTTTGTTGCTGCAAACAGGTGACAAAGAGACATGTTAGCGCATGCATAGACTAAAGCGCGCTCACCTGTGCATTGCCTTCGGTCAGCGCTCTCATGCTATGCGTTTTGCAGATAGCGTTGAGCACACCTTGCAGTGATACTTCAATCCCAACTTGGAGTACCTCGCCATGAACGCCATTGCACAAACTCGGCCGTCAATCTCTGAGCAAGGAGCGCTCAGTATGTCGCTGAGCGGCAATGAGTATACCGTCCAGAGAGGCGACACTCTTGGCCAATTGGCGGCGCGTTTTGGAACCGATGTGGCGACACTTGCGAGGGCCAACGGGATTATCAACCCAGACCGGATATTTGTCGGACAGCAGCTCTCTTTGCCGTCATCGGGCGGCCGCGAACATATTGTTTCTCGCGGGGATACCTTGAGCGTGGTTGCCCGTGCCAACGGGCTTTCTCTTGCTCAAGTACTTCAGGCCAACCCGCAAATTCGTAACGCCGACATGATCTATCCCGGGCAACGCATCGCGCTTCCTGAGCCAGGCCCGGAATTGGTCGGCGCCCGGCCCGCCTCAACCTCTCCAAGCGCAGGGGTGGGGCAAGTCGCCAAAACCCGTTTTGAGGGAGGAACGCTGAACCTTTCTCAGGCCGACATCGACAATATAAAAAGGACGCTTCAAACCGAGTGGGTTCAATCGGCAGGCGAGGCGCAGGCCTATGGTGTGATTGATACGATCTTAAACCGCACAGCCTCTGGCCGGTGGGGAGACACCGTTTCAGAGGTCGTAAACGCACGTAACCAGTTTTCCGATATCAATGGTCCGGTGTCCCGCCGCGATGGCCGCAACGCGGTGGAAGACATCCCAATGTCGCGCGTAAGCGAACGTGTGGATGCACTGGTCGATCGTTATCTTGCCGAACGCGCTGCGGGACGCCCTTCTTCGATCGGGACGAATCTGAATTACGCGAACCCCAATTACTCAGATGCGCGCAACCTTGGATGGATTAACGCCCTCGACGGACCAGTGCTGGGCCGCGGTGATGCAATCCATCGTCACGGCACTACACCGGATCTCGAGCGCTTTCGGCCCGATGCATTTGCGGTTTCACTGCCTGGGGCAACTGGAACCGCGGTGCCTGCTGCATCCGGTACTTTTGATGGGCGCATTCTTGCTCAGGAAGCTGGCGTCGCCATCAAGAGTGACCGGGTCGACATTGACAGTCTGCATCCATCCATGGACCCTGTGATCCGCGCGGTTGCAGTAGCCGCTGAACGCCTAGGCCTGCCGCAACCTGTGATTACCAGCGGCAATGATGGTCGACATTCTAATGGCTCGCTCCACTATCAGGACCGAGCGCTCGATTTCCGCGGCAATAATATCACTGACGCGCAAGGGTCTGCATTTGCCCGCGAAGTTAGCCAAATTCTCGGATCGGACTATGATGTGCTATTCGAGACTTTCGCGGGCAATGCTGCAAATGACCATCTTCATGTGGAATACGACCCTGATTAACTGCGTACATCAACGTGGCCTGCGGGGCGTTCTTACGATTGCTGCATTGATGGGAGGAGCCGCTTGCTCGAATGCGGCCAGTGTAACTGATCAAGCCAAGCGCGAACCAGAGAGGCACGAAAGCGCAGATGGGCGTACGAGCGAAGTGCCCGCGTTGCCAATTGTGCATGATGCGGCCACTGCGACAAGGTCGGCGGTGTTAAGCATGGAGTCTATGGCTGAGAAGTTTCCGACCCGGGGCAGCGGGCCGGGCTGCTTTATAACCTTCGCTTATCGTGGTTATGTGCCTGAAACACTGATTTGGGACGGCGAGACTTGTGAGGAACTTACGACGCGTTTTGGCGATCGCGCCTTTTTAGAAGCTTATGGCAATTGGGACCGGCTCGATTCATCGCAAAAAGAAGATGTATCGAGCGGCCCTGATGGCCGGGTGTTTTACGTCGAAGGAAAGTACACCGCATCGGTCTATCCGATTGGAACCAGTGGCCTTACCTACGAAGTTGTGGTCACTGATTGACTAAGATTTGTAGGCCCTGTCAGAGCCAATGCACCGGATCGCAAATCGTGGGCCGGCGTCATAATTTGTAGGGACGCCGAGACCCCGTAAAACATGCAGTCCGTCTTACTATTTCAACTGTTCGCCCGAGATCATCCGGATCGCCGTGCTGATGTATACTCGTTATCCGTTGAGACTGCGTGATGTGGAATACCTGCTATTTGAACGTGGTATCAGTATCGGCCACGAGAATGTACGATATTGGTGGAACCGGTTTGGCCCTTCGTTTGCGGCTGATATTCAAAGGCAGCGCGCCTCCAGAATGGAGGGCTTTCGCCATTGGCTCTGGCACCGTGATGAGATGGGGCGGTGGAAAAACAACCGGCTGAAGAACTCACACTTACCTCTCAGGCGCATGAGGACGTTACAGAAATTCGCCTCGGTTCACGCCAACAATCATAGCCACTTCAGCTCGCAGCTTCATCTCGTAAACCGCAAAAGCTTCAAAGCCGCCCGCTCAGCCACATTGGCTGAGAGGCAGATCTTGCAGCATGACCCATGCCGCCATCAGTCCTAATTGCGCCAATCGGAGACAAGTTGAGATTGGTCTGATAACAACGCCATCCTCTCTATCTTGAGCTGGGCTTACCCTCGCGCGGGATAGGCGCAATATCCGCGTTCTTCTCCGGTTTAGAGTAGCGATTAATCCGGCTTTGCCATCTTTGCTCCGTTCCGGGTCCGAGCGGGATAATCAGGGTTGGTTAGAATGGCTCTGCCAACAGACACAGCGTCCGCTTCTTCTGTCTCGAGCCATTCAACTGCAGCGTCGGGTAGTACCATAGCGTCGGTGATGATGAGGCCGTCATAAGCTGTGCGAATATTCGTCAGTGTGTCGGGGCGGTCTTCGCATTGCCCATGGTGGTCGGTTTGAAATGGTTATTACCACTGGTCTGGCTGCGGCAGCGCAAGGGGTGAAGATGGGCTTTTCTGACCCCAGGATCGGCGCCGCTGCGGTCGCGGGAAGCCTGCAGCGATTGATCCGCGAAGTCGACTGCAAGGCGGGGATAGAGAGATTGCTCACTGTTGATCCGATCAATACAACGTGGGCGCTTGACCCTAGTCTGGTGCACGCCATGGTGCCGCAAGCGCAGGTGATGGACGAAAGCTGCGCATTGGCGCACCGCATAATTGTATGCGCGCCAATGGTGATCCAGGCAACTAAGCAATGCGCATTCGAAGGTCGGGCACAAGGCCCCTAAGCCATTCCCTCAATCTATTGTAGTTTGCTTGATAGGGCGGCGACCTTCGGACAGGTGCACCAGCCGCTCTCTCGCGATAGAACAATCTTTCAGTATCTGAAGCGTGAGCCCAATCTGCGAAACCTTGCGCCAAAAGGTGTTCATGGAGAGGCACCCACCTTTGCGAGTTGTTCTTCACTTCCCCGGCAATGGGGGTCAAGTGTATGGCCCATACCCCATCCTCTTGCCGAACATCAGTCTTGCGAAGCTGAAGCACCTCACCAACTCTTGCGCCGGTATACGCGCATAGCCAAGGCACCCAACGTCTAGCATCTGCCAACTGCTTGCCCATCCGTTTAGGGGCTGGCGTCAGGGAGGCAGATAGAATGATCCTTTGCTCATCCTTGCTGAAGTGCCGTTCGCGAAGCAGCTTGGGCTTCTTAGCTCGCATAAGCTTCAAGTCTGACATTACGTTTCGTTTTAAACGGAGCTTGGTGACACCGTAGGCAAGCGTCAGGCGAAGAGCTGCAAGGTAGCTATTGCGGATAGTTCCCTCGGAAAGTGTCGCTGCCTTCCGTCCGGGCTGGGTTCTCAACCAATCAATCCAGCCGATAACGTGCTCCAGCTCAACTTTGGCCGCATCGCTAACCCCGCTTTGACTGATGAATGAGCGGACGTGCGACCGGAACCCTTGGATTGTGGAAGGCCTAGCTTCTGCTTCGCTCGCATAGCCCTCAAACAATTCCATCAAGGTAACCGCTTCATGGCGACCGGCCTCCGATAACAACTCCTTATCCTCTCTCCGTTCTCTAAGCCCGCGTAGCTCAGCGGCCTTTTCAGCCCTAATCTCCAAATCAAGTGCAAACTTTGGGTCTTGCTCTGCGCGAGCTTCCTCCTCTGCATCTTGAGCCGCAAAGAACTCCGCAGCTTCAAGCGAGGCCTCCTGCATCGCGCTCTCTACCTCCGCCGCCTCAGGACTGTCTTGACCTAATCGACTGATAGAAGCCGGAGCTTTTCTTGCGCTGTCAATCCACTCGTTCGTCTTGGAGAGACACTCGGGTAGCTTGCGCTTTGCAGCTTCACGATCCTTGACCCGCAGCGACCATGTCCATTCTGTGCGAGGTTTTCCACTGGCGGTCCGAAAGTGCCCTCGGACGTCATCAGGCACTATTCGCCTGAAGTAATACGTTCCATTGCGGTTCTGTAGATGATTGCTCACGTCCTTGCTCCTATTACAAATGTAACAGTCAGCTGAAAAATCCCAATACTTTTCAGAGATTTGATGCACTTTCAGAGACTTAGAAAGTGCTGGTGCCAGAAGAGGACTCGAACCGCTCTCAGAATGTCGCAAAACTGCGAGAATCTTGACCTTGGTTACTTAAGTGAGGCCCCCGTCGGTGCCCCAAGAATGAATTTTTGCCAGAGGATTTGGGTCCCATCCTCGAAAAATTCTAATGATTTCAATGCTCGTTGTTTACAGCAAATTGATGGGAAAGACCAGCCATTTTGCCCCAACCGAGTGACTGAATTCAGGAGCTATCCGCGCGCCTTCGCCCACTCCTCCCAATAGGGCACTAGCTCATCAGGCAGGCTTTCCACAAACTCGTAGCCCAATGAATAATGGGGCATCGCCTCGGCAACTGCGTCGAGCAGCGCCGCTCCCTGCACCGTGTCCTTGCGCCGCTTAAGCGGGTTCCGCTTTGACTGAGCACCCAGCCAGAGTTTGTGGAGCGCGAACCAGCGGGGGTCAGGTGCGACGATTCGCGCCGGGCTGCCATCACGGCACGGGACGACCTGGTCTACCCGCCGACCCGGTAGGAGCCATTCCTGTTCGGGTAGCGGAACGGGTCGTGGCCGATCTTTTCCGGCGAGCGTTTCGACACGTGATGGTGCGACCAGCAATTCGACTTCATAGGCCTTCGCATTTCGCGCCTGAAATTCCCGTTCGGTATTGATCGTGAAAGTCGGATCAACCGCTTTGAGCATGTCCCAAAGCTGCGTTCCGTCTTCCGGTTCGTCAGCCGTCCAGGCGAGATCGAAGTCCTCTGTCTCGTCAGGCATGTCGCGGAAAGTGCCCGCAGCTTCTAGCGCATAGGCGGCCATCGCATTTGTCCCGACCACAAGCAGATGGCTGCCGAGAAGCGAGCGCCTGTCTGCCTCACGAAGGATTGGACCCGCGTCCGCCGAGAGGAGCGGCAAGCGTAACGCGCGCGCAATCCTGCTACTTTCGCCGAGGGCATCCCGCGCACCGTCCCGGCGCTCCCTCAGAGCACTCTTTGCAGCCTTGTAGTCCTCCAGCTGGGTTTGCTTTTCATTGTCCCAGGCACCGAGACTTTTCCCGTTCCCGCTGCGATCGAAGATCTCATAGAGATACTCGTAATCGCCGACCTTCTTGCGCCTCAGGTCGTATGGCATCGCATAGAGTTCGCGCTCGGCCTCGATCCACGCGTCATAGCGCTGGCGCATGTTGATGAGCGCACGTTCCTGTTCGGCAGAGAAAGGTTGGATCACAGCCATCGCTGCGATTTATCCCACAATTTTCCAATTTTCAATAAACGCGGGATAAATGCGCTCGAACCGGGGCACGTGTAATGATTTTCGCGTTTTCTTTGCATGTCCGTATCAACGTGCAAAGCGAAAGCGCATTTGCTTGTCATTTCGACTCAAGCTGCGATTCGCGCGAAAACCGGTCTCGCGCTGCACCAAGACCGTAGATTCGGACCTGCATTGGCCCGGAGCGGACACCAGCGGGAAAATTTCTCTCAGTCCCGGACTGTCCATATCGATCCAACAGCGTCCATCCGCCATTCCGGAACGGCATTAGTTCTCTTTTTGTTCTTTCCTACAGCATTGCGATTCGCATAGCTTGGCCAACGTCACCTAAGCCAAGGGTGGCGCTGAGTTGAACATCTGATTGCACGATCCGTAACGGCAAAATGAAAGCAACCCATCGTCGCGAGGGGACAAGCGGCAGCGGTGACAGAACCTTGAAGCAAAGGAATCTGTCGTGCCGAATATCGAACTACTCACCTGCCATGAGGTCATGCGCCTCACGGGCATTCGCAGCCGGACAACGATCTGGCGACGCATCCGCCGGGGTGCCTTTCCTCATCCGATAGACATCGGTGGCGGTCGTATCCGCTGGCGCTCCACTGACATCGAAGAGTGGATAGAGACCCTCCCCCTGCGCAGCTATTGACCCCTCCAATGCGGGCAATGGCCCGCAGAAAGCATCTCCCCCATGTCTGTCCTTTCCCTGATCAACGCGGCCCTGCAGAAGCATGGCTGGCTGATCGCTCGCCTTCCAAGCGACGAAGAAGCGCGCGCGGCCCAGCTCGTAGGATTGCTTGTCGAAGACAACGCCGACGGGCGCGCCCGTCGCCACACATTGCAGCCCTGGCTCTGGTACGAACGCCCGGTCCGCGAGCGGTTTGAGGGGCAAGATTGTTGCCTCACTGTCGAGGGCCCAATTTACAGGAGCCGGAACGGAACCGGGTATCCGCTTGGCGGCCAGCTGCGTACCGAATTCGGGTGGCTGGACCTCACGCCGGAAGAGACCAACCAGCTCGCCGATGAGGTTCGATCAACGATCGACCTCGCGCTGCTTCGCTGGTTCACGCGCCCCGATATGGCGGAACGGCGGTTGTCCTCGCGCCAATCCCGCGAACGCTATTTCGACGACCATGTCGCCCGAAATCTGATCCTGTCTGCGACGCCTCCAACGGCAAGCATGGAGCAAGATGCCCATGCCAATTGACCGGAGAAAGACGGGAGAAAGAAGGGGCCACGATACTGCGTATCGGACCCGTAATTTTCATACACACCCCACGCACGTGTGCATCGAGGAATTCTGCGGGTTTGAGCGGATGCGAATAGCATCGCGTTCAAGCACGTTGCCCGGAAGCCGCGCAATTCCGCCATTCTTCGCGATGGCGGATAGCATCGCCGCCGGAGCGAACCGATGAGCGCGCGGGCGCAGACGGTGCGCCTCAGTCCGTCGCAATACCGGGTGCTGGCTGACTTCGCCAGGCGGAGGGGCCTGAGCGACTACGCCATGCTGGCGCGGGTCGTGGAAGCAGGCTTTCTCGCCATGCTTCACGGCACCGACAAGGAGACCGATCTCGCCGAACTGGCGCGCGAGATCGGGGCAATATCGGAGCGCCTGGCCGAGGTCGAAAGGGTGCTAGACCGCACCCTGTTCACCGCCTGTGCGGCCTATGCCTATGCCCGTCACGCGGCGCTGGGCACGAAGAAACCCGACGAGACAATTGCAGCCGAAGCGCGCGCCGCGTTCGAGCGCCAGCGCTCGCTCGCCCTGGAGATCGAGCCATGAATTCGAACATCGATTTTGTAACCCGTGCCCATGCCCTGTGGCGCGTGCGCATGGCGCAATGGCAGCAGCGTTTTCGCTTCTTCTCGGCGGTCACTTTAGGTGCAGCAGCGACCGGAGCAATCATTGCACCCCAGTTCCTGCTGCACGGCCCCGCGGTAACGACAGCGGTGCAGTATGCGTGGGCTAACCTGCTGACCCTGCTCGGTTCCCTTGGGGACAGCGACATCAAGATGAACATAGCGATGGAGGGCAAGCGCTGGACCGTTCCCGCCGCCTGGTTCGCCTCTGAACCGCTCTTCACCGATACCTTCTGGCAGGTCGTCAAAGTGATCGCTGGCGGTGCAATCACGGGCTTTGTGATTGGCCTGTTCACGGTCTGGTTGCTCCAGCGAACCATGTCCGAACAGGGCAAGGATACGCTCGCCGACCGGGTCATTGGCGGCACCCGCGTGGCGGATGAAGTGGACGTTGCGGCGCAGACGATATTGCTCTGCGGCAGGGATGCCCTGCGCATCGGCCCGGTCCCCGTTCCGCGCCGGATCGAGACCCGCCACTTTGCCTTTCTCGGCACCACCGGCAGCGGCAAGACCACTGCCTTGCGCCAGATGCTCGACGGCATCGAAAGGCGTGGCGAAGCGGCGCTGGTCTATGACACATCGGGCGAGTTCATAGCCCACTATTATAACCCCGCGCGCGGCGACATCATCCTAAATCCCTTCGATGCGCGCTGCGCCTTCTGGACGCCCTTCGACGAGATATCGCACCCAGCCGATGCAGACCGGATTGCACGCCAGCTCGTCTCGGAAACCAGTAGCCAGGACGACGATGTCTGGCTTGAAACAAGCCGCATTCTTGTCGCCAATATGATCCGCTCGCTTTGGTCAGAAAAGAACTGCAGCCTCGAAGCTTTGCTCGAAGCCTTGCAGGTCAAGGACAAGGAACAGTTGAAGGAGTGGCTGGGGCATACGTCGTCGGCCCGCACCTTTGCCAACGACGCCGACCGCGCCACCGGCAGCGTGCTCTTCATGCTCGCCAAGGCGGCAAACCTGATCCAGTTCCTGAAGGTCGAAGATGAAGGAGAGGACCGCTTCGCCTTCCGCGATTTCATTGCCAAACTGGACGAGTGCGAGGGTGCGAAGCCCTGGATCTTCGTGCCCCGTAAAGAGGACTATTTCGAAGCCTCCAAGCCGCTTATGGCGTGCTGGCTCGAATGCGCGGCGAGTGCGGTGCTGGGTCTGTCGCCGTCGCCAGACCGCCGCATCTGGTTCGTGCTCGACGAGCTGGCCGACCTGCCCCGTGTCGAGAACCTGGCTCGCCTGCTGCCTGAGGGACGCAAGTTCGGCGCTGCGATCGTGCTAACCTTCCAGGCGCTCGGGCAGATGCGCAATCGCTACGGCGCGAACATCGCCGAGGCCATGCTCGCCTGCTGCAACACCAAGCTGTTCCTGCAAACGGTCGATCAGGAAACGCGCAAATGGGCGAGCGAGACCATCGGCCAGTGCGAGGTGGAATTGCGCGTTGCCACTGACACGCTCTCTATAGGCAGCGAAGTGCCGCGCACTACCATTGCGACCCAGCGCCAGTTCCGCCCCGCCGTGCTCGAAAGCGAACTGCGCTTGCGTCCGCATCAGGGCTATTTGTTGCTTCCCGATGGCCTGCCGGTCGCGCGCATTGGTCTTACCGCCGATCACATCACCCGGCGTGGCGACCCTCGTCAGCCTGCCTACGTGCCAGGCGATCCGGCAGGCACGCTCTGGAGCCGGGTCAGCGAGATCGCGATAGGTGCAGAGCCCGACGCAAAACCGGGACCGGTTTAGTGGTCGCCTCGGTCTCGGCCCTGTCGAGTGCCGGGCAGGCCGCGAGCTATTACGAGGCCGACGACTATTATGCTGAAGGCGGCATGGCTCCGTCCGAATGGTTTGGCGAGGCAGCAGAGAAGCTGGGCCTGTCGGGCGAAGTTGATCGCGAGAAGTTTGCCGAATTGCTCGAAGGCCGGATTGCCGGACAGCAACTCGGCACCACCCGCGATGGCAAAGTAGAGCACCGGCCAGGCTGGGACATCACCCTGTCTGCGCCCAAGTCGGTCTCGATCATGGCCGAGGTTGCCGGAGACAAGCGGCTGATCAAAGCGCATGGCGCGGCGGTGAAAGTGGCGCTCGCCCATGTCGAAAAGCACATGGCGGCAACGCGGATCAGGCAGGGCGGCGAGGTCCGGCGCGAGGCGACCGGTAATCTCGCAATCGCCACTTTCCGCCATGCCACGAGCCGCGCACAGGACCCGCAGCTGCACACCCATGCGGTCGTGATCAACGCCACGCAGGACAAGGATGGCAACTGGCGCAGCCTTGAACCCCGCGCCTTCTACCAGCTGCAAAAGGAAATCGGCGCGATCTACCGGCAGGAGCTGGCGCACGGTGTTGCCGCGCTGGGATACAAGATCGAGGCCGGGAAAGACTCGCTGTTCGAGATCGCAGGCGTTCCTGAGAAGGCCATCGATGCGCTGAGCCAGCGCACAGCAGCAATCGATGCCCGGCTTGCCGAGCGCGGGAAGACTCGCGATGAAGCCAGTGCAGCCGAAAAGCAGATCGCCGCGCTCGATACACGGGAAGCCAAGACAAGTGCGGATCATCGCACCTTGCGGGCCGACTGGCGGGCGACTGCCGATGCCAACGGGTTCGACAAGGCAGTGCGAGACAGGTTGATCGGTCAAGCGAGGGAGCGGACCAAGAGCAGCAAAGCGACTGCCAGCCCGGAATTGCTGGCGCGACAGGCGGTGACATGGGCCGCTGCCAAGCTCTCCGAGCGAGAGGCGGTAATCTCGGCCAGCGCGCTGGCGCGCGAGGCCGGAGACTATACCTTTGGCAAAGCCGGGCATGGCGCAATCAGCGTAGCGATTGCCGAGGCGGGAGAACGCGGTGAGCTAGTCCCGCGCACTTTCCTTGACCGGCGCGGCGCGGAGTTCGCCGGGTTCACGACGCCGCAGGCGATCGTGACAGAGCGGACGATGCTGCGGCTAGAGCAAGCCGGGCGCGGCATGGCGCGATCACTCGCCAGTCCGGTTGCAGCAGCACGGACCATTGAGCGCGCAGCGCGCCAATCGGCACGATCTGGCTATGCCTGGACTGAGGACCAGAAGCGGGCGACCGCAGACCTACTTACTTCGCGGGATCGCGTCGCCGCTGTCCAGGGATATGCTGGGACCGCCAAGACCACTACCGTGCTTGCCACCTACGCGCGCGAGGCAAGGCGTCACGGACTTGCGGTTACCGCGCTTGCGCCGACCGCATCAGCAGCAACCGTTCTCGGCGAAGCGCTCGGCCTGCGCGGCGATACCGTGGCGCGGCATTTGCTGGCGCCAGAGGCGAAGGCAGCGGGCAAAAATGCCGTCTGGATTGTCGATGAAGCCTCGATGCTTTCGGCGCACGACATGGCGAAGCTCTTGACCCGCGCCGACAAGTCCGGAGCCCGGCTTGTCCTAGTAGGTGATGTGAAGCAACTGGGATCGGTGGGCGCGGGCGTGGCCTTTGCCCAGTTGCAGCAGGCAGGCATGGCGACCGCGAAACTTGCCGAGGTGGTCCGGCAGACCAATGCCGAAACCCGCGAAGCCGTGATGGCGTCAATCGAGGGCCATGCAGGCAAGGCCCTGGCCGCGCTTGGACGTGGCGGCGGCAAGGTGATCGAAGGCACAACACCCGAAGAGCGCCTTGGAGCCATGGCGCGGCACTATCTGGCGTTGCCGGTCTCAGAGCGCACACGAATGCTGGTGATCGAACCATCGCGCGAAGGCCGCGACCGGCTCACCAGCATGATACGCGCGAAACTAACCGAGCGCGGCGAGCTGTCGGCGGATGCGGTACGATTCCACGCTCTTGAAGCGAAAGGTCTGACCCGCGCCGAAGCGCGCGAGGCGGCCAGCTATGCCATCGGCGATATTGTCCGGTTCAACCGCGACTATGCCGCCAAGGGCGTGCGGCGTGGTGAGAGTTTCGCAATTGCCGCTGTCGATCCCGAGCGAGGGCGTATTGCTCTTGAAGGCCGCGATGGACGTTCGATTGACTGGCATCCCCGGCAGTGGGGCGCTGGCAAAGCCGAAATGTTCGAGCCGAAGCCGATGGAGCTGCGGACCGGCGACCGCGTGCAGTTCACCCGCAACGACCGCGAGGCTGGGAGGGTCAATGGCCATGGCGGGACCGTTACCCGCATCGATCCTGACCGTAGCCGGGCAACCGTGAAGCTCGTCAACGGACGCGAGCAGAAGCTCGACCTCTCCGATCCTCGCGATGCCCATTTGCGACATTCCTATGTGCAGACAGCGCACGCCGCGCAGGGCCAGACCGCCGAGCGCGTCCTGATCCACGCCGACAGCCGCTCCACCAATCTGGTCGATCAGAAGATGCTTTATGTCGCACTGTCACGCGCTAGGGCCGAGGCCGTGGTTGTCACAGACGACAAGGACCGGCTTGTCCGCGCCATCTATGAGCGCGCGGGTGAAAAGCAGACGGCCATGTCCGCGAGCGCTCCCGACGCCGGAAAATCGAAGGCTATGGGTGCCGGGCTGGGCTAGGCCATCGGCGCACCTGTGCCATCATCGATGGCAGCACATCCTTCGGAAAAGTGCAAAAGAAGGTCCGAGAAATCCGGACAATTTGGCTCACTAGATCACCCACATTTCATAAATGTGTTGCATATTTCTGAAATGTTTACCATATCGACAAAACGGAGATTCGATATGGACAAGAAGCGTGAAAATTTCGTCAGACTTGCGGAGCAGAGGGTCAACCGCGCCCTCAAGGAAATCCGCTTGATCGGAAATCTTTCGAACAGATCGGCATATTTCTCGACAGACGAGGATGTGAAGAAGATATTCCGGGCCCTTCAGAAGGAACTCGACACTGCCAAGGCTCGCTTCGGGGATGCTGAAAGCGGCAGCGAATCCCTGTTCAAGCTCTGATCACGCGGCAAAAAGGAACGGACATGACTGGACCAGTACTGGAATTTTTGCCGAATCAGGCAGGTGAGAGCGAAGGCCTCGGCGACGCAGGGATCGAGACCTTTCGCGATAACCCTTATGCGAGTTGTGGCCGCGAAGCCGGGCAGAACAGTGCTGACGCCGCTGTCGACTTTCCCGTGAGGATGAAATTTGACGTGCTCGACGTGGCAACTTCAGAGCTGCCGGGCATTGCTGTCCTGACCGACACAGTCGAAAGATGCCTCGCCGATGCCAAGCAGGAAAAGGACGAAGACTTTTTCTCCCAGGCGAAGAAGCTGCTCGAAAAGCCGACCACCAAGATTCTCAGGATCAGTGATTTCAATACGAAGGGCCTTGCCGGACCTTCGGGTCAAGAAGGCACTCCATTCCATTCGCTGCTGAAGGGTGCCGGCGTCAGCAACAACAAGACAGAGACGTCGGGGGGCTCATTCGGCATTGGCAAGAACGCTTCGTTCGCGATCTCCGATCTTCAAACGGTTCTCTATTCGACAGCGTACCGCGATCAGGCAGATGAGTTGCGGTTTGCGGCTCAAGGCAAGTGCCGGATGGTCTCCCATGTCGATACCAACGGTGAAAAGAGACGAGCCACCGGCTACTGGGGAAACCCGGATGGATATGTCGCTGTCGAAGATCCGGCACTGGTGCCGGACTGGATGCACCGCGACGAGATCGGGACAAGCATTTTCAGTGTTGGCTTCAGACAGAACGACGGCTGGTCCTGGTCTATCGCCTACTCACTGCTGACTAACTTCTTCGCAGCGCTTCACCGGGACAGGATGGCGTTCGAAATCAACGACGGCGAGATCAAGCTCAATCACAATACAGTTGCGGCGATGTTCGACGACCCTCGCATCATCTCGGCAGCCGAAGCGGACGGTCAGAAAAGCCAGCTCGACTTCTCGCGCGACCTGTTCCGCTGTCTGACCTCGCCCGATGCGACGGAAATTGAACAGAAGGTTCAGGGTCTAGGCAAGATGCGCTTCCGTATTCTTGTCGACGATGGCCTCCCCAAGCGTGTTGGCATCGTCCGCAACGGAATGTTGATCACCTCAGAGCTTCAGCAGTTCGGGGACAAGCTTCAAAGGTTTGTCGGCACGCGCGAATTTGTAGCATTCGTCGAGCCGGTCGCCGACGCCGCAAGCAAGCTCATGAAGTCGATCGAGAATCCGCGGCATGACAGCTTCTCCGCCAACCGTCTTTCCGATCCGCTGAAGCGGCAAGCCGCTGAAAGCGCTATGAAACAGCTCATCAAGGACTTGCGCAGACAGATTGAACAGACCGCTTCGATTGAGGAGGACGACGAGGTCACACTCGACGAGCTGGCAAGGTTCTTTGCCGAGGATGCCAGCGGCACTCCGCCGCCCGACCCCGATGCCGAGAATGATCCCGAAAAGTACGTGTACAAACCGGCTCGCAAGACCAAGACAAGAGCGCTGCGACCGCAGGAAAACACCGGCGATGATGGCGGTGGCGGAGACAAGGAAACACGTCAGACGGGCGGGAAGCGCTCCGGTGACCAGAAAGGGCCGGGAGCCGGAAGCGGCGGAAGCGGCACGCAGGGCAAGGTGCCGCCGCTGAAGCTGCGGGGTCTCAGGACGGCGATACCTTCCGACCAGCCGGATGCACTGAAAAGGACCATATGGTTTACGCCCACCGTCTCGGGAGCAGCTGTGGTGCAGCTCGAAGCTACTGGACTCAACACCGGAGAGCCGCTTCCTGTCGTTGCCACGAGCAACGGCGCTGTACACAAGGGAAACGTGGCAATTGAACTGACGGAAGGGGAGCGGGTCTCCCTCGAAGTAACGTTCGACGCGCCCTATTCGGGCCCGGTCGAAGTGTTCGCCACTGCTGAATTGCAGGAGGCCGCAGCATGAAGTTTTCCGATGACATGCGCTTCGCCCACCCGGTACTGACGGACGAGACCGGTGACTTCAGCGAAGGGAGTTTTGCGCTCGATACCGAAGTCGAGGAGATCATAGAGACCGGCAAGGTCAGTATCCGCTACAGCATCGACCTCACTGAGACATCGATCCGTGAGCTTGTCGAGAATGGCAAGGCCTCTGTCGGGATTTTCGTCCGGTGTGGTGACACATTCTATTCCGAGCTCCGGGAACTTGGTTGGCCCGAGGGCAAGGTCGAGTTCGAGAAGGGCTCGCTGTTGAACCGCGTAACGGTTCGCCCCGTCATCTGGCTTTCACAATCGCTGCCGGAATGGGAGCCGGGCAATGTGCACCCGGAATTTACACTGCCACTCAGTCTGGTTGCCGGAGATATTCTGGCCTTTGACGATGAGCAGGTCCTAAGCGTCGGCCAGGCAAAACTGGCGCCGATGGAGAGCATATTTGCGCTTGTCGCATCCCCCTCCCAGCCTGAAGGTCAGCTCAGTGTGAAACTGGACGACGAGAAGATCACAATTATTGCCGGGGAGGAGACGTTCAAGATGATCAACGGGCTACGACATTCACCGGCAAAGGCAGCTGTCCTGAGTTCGGTATACTTGCCCGCCGTGATGGAGGTCCTCGACGCGCTGCGGGACAACCCAGACGCGCACGAGAACCGGCGCTGGAAACAGCCGTTTGCAGCGAAATGCACGGTTGCCAACATCGATTACAACGGCAGTCTTTTTGATAACGCGCAGACGCTGCTGGAAATGCCGGTCAGTCGGCTTGAAACGATTGCGGAGGCCAAGGCGTGAGCAAACTCAAATTCCTCTCTCAAGATGTCATGGACAGCCTGCAGGCGCAGGTGACCGCCAATCGCACCCGGTATGAATCCGGCGACTTTCTTGATCTCGAACTTGGAAACGGATGGGCGATCGAGGCTTCGTCAGTATCTCTCGATGGAGCGGCCATTGCCGACCTCGACATGTCGTCGACGAAGCCGGAGATCGAAGTCCAGAATTCACTGAAAGTCTTCGAAGCGCTTCCCGGAATGACCCCGGCCATAGCGCGCGAGGGTCGCATCTGGACCAGGCTCACCCATGTAGAGGGCCTCGAGTACTCGCGGGCGCGGTGGCTCTCGGGCGCTTCCGGAGAGGCAGTCGACAAGGCTGTCCTCGACCATTTCTTTGGAACGGGGCTCACTTCGATAAGGGACGATAATGCAATTGGCCGCCTATGGTGGAATGCGAGGGTGGCGAAGATTGCGGCCGGCGCTAGTGACCATGAAAATGCGCTGAACCTTATCCTCAAGAGCGCTGACATTCGGAGCAACTTCGTTGAGCGCTCCCGGACCACAAGCAGGCCCCAACTGGCACAGGGCCTGATCCGGATCATGACCGCAGAACCTTGGGTAACTTCAGATGAGGCGAGCTTTCGCCATTTCATGAAGGTCCTGAACCGGAACGGTGGCGGAATTCTTTTCGAGGTCATGAGCGAATCTGAAATCGACAAGTTTTTGGCGGATACCGCGGCATTGGCAATGCGACAGGCCGAAAGAGAGTTGAAAGCTGCCTAGGCTACCCTGCCGGGCAACCTGCTCTATCCGCTGGCGCGGACCGGGCCTGTAGTCCCTTCCCATCCGGGTGACGATCAGGAGCACTTGAAAGCGGAGCGGGAATTCCTGACGGACGCGCTCTGTCCCGCGCATTCTGCGCTCCTGAGGGCGCGGCATTCCTGA
This sequence comes from Erythrobacter sp. S227, assembly GCF_057364925.1. Classification (NCBI taxonomy): domain Bacteria; kingdom Pseudomonadati; phylum Pseudomonadota; class Alphaproteobacteria; order Sphingomonadales; family Erythrobacteraceae; genus Erythrobacter; species Erythrobacter sp. S227. The sequence goes on along the minus strand of NZ_CP200280.1, from coordinate 2,731,605 downwards.
GCTAACCCGCAGGCACTCTTGCCTCTCTCATTGCCGGACGCCCGCTGGCGCACAGATCGCGCGCGCAGGACCTCCGTCGGCTTCGCGCCGTTGCAAGGGTGCTATTCTTTCTGGATCGCCGGGCGATCCCTGGCGGGAACACCAGGGGCTTTGCCCTCTCGTTCCCGAAACCGGAAATAGACGCCCCCGTGTGGCGGCCAAAGTCCGGCCAATTCGCGCTATGCGCGAAGGCCGATCTACATGCCCGCTGGCCCGCACCAGGGCATCGATTCCGGTTTTCCCTCCCCCTCCCATCCTCGCCGGAAGGCAGGCCGCATGCCGCGTGCCGGATGCGGCTTTCAGCCGAAGGAGGGCAGAAAATGGGTGATTTGATTTTGAGCTACCGGGCTTGCGGAGCCGAGTGCCGCGAGGACTGGTTGCGGATGCTGGCCAATGAGAACGGCTTGCCGTTCGGGACGGTGCAGCGTCTGGCCGAGGAGCTGGGCGAGTGGGAAGATTTCGGCGAGCTGGTTGAAATTTGTGAGCGCGGCCGGAGGGCGGTGCAATGACCGCTGGCACCCTTTCCCACAGCAAGCGGATTGCCCGGCTCAATGACCGGGCGCGGCAGGCGATGGGCCTTGCGTGCGTTGCAGTGGCAACCGAGGGCTTTCGGGCCTTGTCCGAGGAAGATCAGTCGCGGGTGCGCGAGCTGGTCGAGACATTCGACGCCTTCACCCCGGACAACGATCCTTATGGCGAGCGCGATTTCGGGGCGATCTATCAGGATGTCGATCGCAGCTGGACGACCGCGCGACCGGCGCGGCCTGCCGCAACCGTGTTCTGGAAGATCGATGCCTACGACCGTGACTTGCGGGTCGGCAGCGAAGACCCCGCCAACCCCGCCGTTACCCGGCGGGTGCTTACCATCATGCTGGCAAGCGAGTACTGACCGGAAGTGTCCTGTGGAAATTTGTTCCACAGGACACTCTTGCGGATGTTCTGCAAATGTTTCATCACTGGGTCTGGATTTGACATCTTGTCCTTTCCAGACCCAGTGGAGATGCCCGTGCTTGATCGCCGCACCGAGTTTACCAGACTGAGGGAATGCGCCGGATTGTCGATCGAAGAAGCAGCACAGCTGCTCCACGTGACCGAACGAACAATCAGACGCTACGAGACACCGGGATCACGCGGAACAGATCCATCGCCGCTGGCGCTGGATTTCGTTCGACGCATGGCACAAGCCGCCGCGCGTGCGAACTTTGTGGACCGCGAAAGGCCAGCCTTCCGTTTCATAGACCTCTTTGCGGGTATTGGAGGCTTGCGGAGGCCGTTCGAAGAGATTGGCGGAAAGTGCGTGTTCACCGCCGAGTGGGACCGCTGGTCACGCAAGACCTATGCCGCCAACTATCCTGACAACCCCTTCGATCACGAGTTCGCTGGCGACATCCGGCCCTACGCCGACGAGCCCTGGAAGGTTCCCGGGCACGACGTCTTGCTGGCCGGTTTTCCTTGCCAGCCATTCTCGATTGCGGGGGTCTCGAAGAAGAACGCGCTTGGCCGACCTCACGGTTTCCTGTGCGATACGCAGGGGACGCTTTTCTACGATCTCGCCAAGATCATCGCCCATCATCAGCCCAAGGCATTTCTGCTTGAGAACGTGAAAAATCTCGAGCGGCACGACCGGGGCCGGACTTTCGCCACCATCATGCATGTTCTCACACAGGAGCTCGGCTACAAGGTCCAGTACCGGGTAATCAGTTCCGCGCCCTGGGTTCCACAGAAGCGCGAGCGCGTGTTTATTGTCGGTTTCCGGGAAGAGACAGGTTTCAGCTTCGATGACCTGGAATTGCCCGAGAGCCGCGAGCCTGTGCTGGGTGACATCCTGGAAGACGATGTTGACGCCAAGTATACGCTGAGCGAGCATCTGTGGGGCTACTTGCAGGGGTATAAGGAGAAGCACGCAAAGAAGGGCAATGGCTTCGGCTATTCCGTCTTCGGTCCCGGCGATGTCTCGCGTACTCTCTCCGCGCGCTATCACAAGGACGGGTCCGAATGCCTGGTTTTGCAACCTGGCAACCGGCCCCGCAGGTTAACCCCGCGCGAGTGCGCGCGCCTCATGGGTTTCGACGAACCGCAAGGCAGCGACTTCATTATCCCCGTTTCTGACACTCAAGCCTATCGCCAGTTCGGCAATGCCGTGGTGGTGCCCGTAGTCCGCGCTGTAGCCAGGATCATGGCCCCCCATATTGTGGACGAGCCTGCTGCGAAGGACGCTGTCAGCGAACAGGTTCGCGAACCGGCTTACGCCCATGGCTGATGTGGTCTCGCCGGCTGTCCGCAGCCGGATGATGGCCGGAATCAGGGGCAAGAATACAAAGCCGGAGATCATCATCCGGCGCGGATTGCATGCACTCGGCTTCCGCTATCGCCTTCACGACCGCAAGCTGCCTGGAAAGCCGGACCTTGTGTTCCCGGCGCGACGGGCAGTGATCTTTGTACATGGCTGCTTTTGGCACGGGCACGACTGTCATCTCTTCAGGTGGCCTTCGACACGCGAGGAGTTCTGGCAGGCCAAGATCACCCGAAACCGCGAGAATGATCGCAAGCATTCTGCGGCACTGAACGAGGCTGGCTGGCGTCAGGCGACTGTTTGGGAATGCAGCCTCAAGGGCAAGACGCGTTTAGCCGATGGGCAACCCGTGAGACTGCTCGCGGACTGGCTTCGATCGGACCACGCGTCTATCGAGATCGAAGGACAGAACACGTCCGGACGGAGCGCAGATGGCTGAACAGTTTGACCTTTTCGCGGAAGATGGCAGCAGCCTTCTTGCAGAGTTGCTACGCACGTCGCGCGAACTCTTCGTCAAGAAGCTGTCCAACAACGACCGCGACTGGGCGCGGCTGAGAAACAAGCACCAGGGCGGTGTCTACGTCCCGCCAGCTCAGCGCGACAGCGGCTTCTTCCCGCCACTTGTCGCCAAGGAACGGGACGACCCGGAAGCCGATGAAATAAGGGAAGCGTGGTTCCAGACCGATTGGCCGCAGTACGGCATCGAAAGGAAGACTCGCCTGGTGCACTACACCAGCAAGGGTACTGAGACCCACATGACGCGGGTACCCAAGGAGGGATTCGCGGAATTGTCTCCTGCTTCCTGGCTCGTCATGTCGGAGGCAGAAGGGCGCGGCGAGCCGCGCTACATTTGCCTGACGGTCGATTCCGCCTCTGACGACGCGACCGTCCTTCTCGACACACTGGGTATCGATGCCGCCTTCACGGTAGGAATTCTCGATCCGGCAGCTGCGATCGCGCGCGAACGTGACGAGATACTGGACTTCGCTGAAGAAGTGGCGCTGGCCTGGCTCGCAGGCGAGATCGCCGGTTTTGCGAACAATCGGGCAGCAATGCCTGCGACTGCCGAACTCGCCCAGCTAGCGCGGACGAACTTTCTTGATCGCTACAAACTACCTTCGCTCAATCCTTTCGAGCTGGAGTTTCCTGGCGACGCGGTCCGGGAGATCAGCCGCAAGATCGAGTGGGACCTCTTCCGAGAATTCCAGCGCCGGGAGCGCGGCGTAGAACTGGTTCGTATCGTGCTCGGCGATGATCCGATCAAGATCGACATGAAGGGCGTCGTGCGGCGTCTGGTCGATGCAACCGGCGCGGTCGACCGTTTGATGCTCTCGGCCAGCCAACAACGCAAGTCGCGCGCCGGATACTCGTTCGAGCACCACATCGAGGCTATGCTTGAAGCGGGCAACATTCCCTTCGCCAAGCAGGTCGTAATGGACGCGAAGAAGCGACCTGATTTCGTGCTTCCATCGCTTGTCCATCTCAAGAAGCCGTACGAAGGCGCGCAGCGCGGACTTATCCTTAGCGCGAAGACGACACTTCGCGAGCGCTGGAAACAGGTCCAGCGAGAAATGGGCGGCAGCGACCTGTTTCTCGCAACGGTCGATGAATCGATCGCGGCCAATGCGATCGAGGATATGGCATCGATGGGCATCAACCTCGTCGTTCCGGAAACCCTCAAGAAATCGAAGGACACCGAGTATGTTCGCCATGACAACGTGCTCGACTTCGCCACGTTTTTCCGCGGGGAACTGCAGGTGAAGCGCTTGCCTGCCTGGGCCTGATAACTCTTCGTTGCCTTGGACTCGTATTGAGCACCCTCACTGGCCGCACGCGGTCAGTCTTCAATGCCCGGCCCGCGCAAGTTCGCTCCGCTCACCCGTGTTGGACATGAATCCTCCCCTTGGCCGTGCGGCCTTCTTGTTTGGTGCGACGAGCCACCAGACACGAAAGGACATCATCATGGCACGCAGCAATATTCCACCCGCGCACGAGACCAATCCGCCGGACTACCTTGCCTGGCATGTCGCCAACAAGGGCGACAAGGGTTTCTGGATCCGCATCGGAGCCGCGTGGTTCCACCGCGACCGCAAAGGGCTGTCGCTTCAACTGGAAGTGGTGCCGATCAATGGCCGGATTGTTCTGCGCACGCCGATGGACGACGAGAAAAAGGAGCCGGGCGCTTAGCGCCCGGCCTTCGGGCGAACGGATCGCAAGTCCTCCGATTGCGCCCGGGCAGTTTTCGGCATGGAACTACACCAAAAAATTGACATCGCTCGGTTCAAGCGGCCTGAATTGCAAACTAATCACTAACCCGTGAAAGTCTTAGCATGGGCGACATCGACGGAGGACGGAAATATAGGATTGAAAATTGATGCGAAGTAGTCCGGAAGCCATCTATCCTGAGGTATCAAACGGTGTGCGCACACATGCCAAGAATAAGGACAGCAATATGGCGGTTGCGAATATCGTGACGCGTACCAGCGAACCCGCGATTCGGAAGGGTGGCGCGAAAAGTCTCCCGTTTAAGGTCGCAATCGTCGGATGGATCGATTTGCTTGGTTATGGCGAGATGATCTCGGATGTCGGCTACAACCCCATAGCCAGCCAAGCAAAAAAACCGATCAGTCGGCTCCGCGCCTTTCACCGTATCGTTGCCGAACATAGCACCCGAAACTTTCGAACCCTCGTCCTCAACGACGGAGCCGTCGCGTATCGCGATCTTTCGCTCCGCGGCTCAGCAAACACAGTCGATTTCTTTTGTCGGGCCTGGGACCTCTTTGAAGCGGTAAATTCGCTAGAAACTCAGAATGGCTTCCCCGGCGCACGCATGGTCGTCGCACCGGGCCTGAGAGCCAAGGGAAGTCGACGCGCGATAGATTATACTTCAGGGCATCTAGACTCGATCCTGCGGCGGATGGCGGACGGCACCATTTCAGCCGATCAGGCCGTTCGCGAAGCGGCGGCGATCCAAAAGTACTTCGACGTCTTGCCTCAACTTCAAGCCAACTTCGCTTTTTCCAAGGCCTATATCGCCGAGCAGGGCGGCAGGAAATTTGGGCTCGGGGGCCCAGCCTTCTACGTCGACGATATGATCTTCGATGGCACCAAGCCGGACTGGATCGATAGCGAAGAGCCTATCGAATGGGAAATGCCGAAATACAAGCTGGCGACGACTTTCCATCCGGTTCGCGGAGCGCGGCGTCCAAAAGGGTCTCTTGGCGAGATCCCGGGATTTTGCGATGGGATTGGCGTCGCGACCCAGATTGCTGCGGAAGATGCGGCTGCCTATGCTATTCGGACGAAATAAACAAAGTACAACGCTATTAACGGTCGACACTTGAGGGGACGCTACCCAAAAAACCGATCATAATGCCTTTTACTAACTTCGCAGTGCAAGTGGACCAAGTCTGAGTTTTCTGGAGCGCTGCATCGTTCAATTGGCTCCTGACAACCAAGTCTAATGCTCGCTGCTGACCGGCTGCCTCAAAAAGGAAGAACGATGGCCAGTCCGCCTCCCGGAATTTACGACAGCTTCACCGAACAAGGCCTCTTCTGGCTTGCCGATAATCGGGACGACAAGGTTCCTGGCAGCTTGAGCTACGACCCTGAAAACGGGGCTGTGCTCAAGCTGGTCGGAATTTTCGGCGAGTTGCAGGACACATTCAACCGGGCTTTCAGCGGCAGCAACCGAGATAAGGATGCGGTCATTCATGGCGTGACCATGAAGGGCAAGCCGATCAGCCTGCTGCATGCTCACGACACAAACCGGCAATTAAACATGCCTCGTATCCCGCACGAAACTTGGACGTCCAATCTTTTGGTGATCGGGGCGCATATCACGAGCGCAGCTGACGAGGCGATTTTCACGAAATCCTATTTCCGTTTTGACGAGATCGAGACCTGGCTTGAGCACAGCCCGTTTACCCAAACCCTCAATCCCGAAGCGAAAACCCTCAATGTGTTCGCCGAAAAGCCGCGCGAGGTCGCTTTCGCCTCGCACGCGGACTTCGATGTAACCTCGGTTGGCAGTCTCTACTCGGACAATACGTCTGCCACGCGCTACGTCATCGATGTTCCGAGCCAGATGGCGATTACGCCCCGCAAGCCACAGTCGCTGAACTGGCACCTTGATCGTGCTGTAGGTTTGCAGGAGCTCGCTTCTCTTTGCACCGGACATTTCCTTTCCTTTACATCATTCGAACTGCGCGGGCCTGAGGTCGAACTGGGAGGCGGCGGTACGCGTTCGGCAGAAGTGCACTTCTATGCGCGTATGATTCATGGGGAAGCACGTGCGAAGAGCCCTTCCAAACGGCGCACTCCGATCGTGACCGGCCCCGAGTTGAATCGTTTCAACCCGCACGCTGTGCAGGTGTGGTTCAATCAGTTCGAGGACTTCAGCCCCGCTCTACGGCTCTTCTTCACGATCACAGCCGAGCGGGAAATGTTCACCAACATCCGTCTTCTTCTTGCAATCCAAGCGCTCGAGGTCTTGCATCGCCGTACCAGTGGCGAAACGGTGATGGCGGAGGAAGACTTCGGAAAATTTCGCGAGGCGATGGTGACGAACATTCCATCCGAGACCGACACCGCTATGCGCGAAAAGCTTGAGGCACTCTATCGCTTCGCAAATGAGCCAAGCCTCAAGCAGCGGCTCCGCTCGATCGTTACCTCGCTTACCGAGGCGTTCGGCGAGACACCGGGCGGCTTCAACGGCAAATTCATCCGTAAGCTCGTTGATACGCGCAACTACTACACTCACTTTTCGGAGGAATTAGTTGGGCGTATCCTCGACGGTGAGGGTATGCATTGGGCTACCCGCCGTGTCGTACTCCTGCTGACTTTGCTTTTTTTGCAGCGCCTTGGCCTCGCGGCAAACGATATCAAGCCGTTGCTGGAGCGGCACCGGGAATTTGCGCAATTATGGGCAAAGGCTGAACGCCCCAGTTGATCTGTCTGGCTGCTTTAGGAAGCAGTTTCTCGTACTTGGCTGTCCGAATAACGCTTCTTGAATAACATTCGGTCATTTTATTCCTCGTGAAGTCGGCCTTACCCTATAAGCAGTCCAACTTTAATCCCAACAAAGCTGGAAGCGATGATGATTCACAGCTTCACGACCATGTGAAGCCGCGAGCCTGTAATGGGATTGCGCCGACATCTTAGATTTGATTAAGCAGAATGCTAACTTGCTGTTTCAATGGAACAAAGGATAATGACCGCCAGTGAACGAATTCGTCGACCTAGACCGTACCTTCCACGAGCTTCCCTCCCATAAAGGGGACACCGACGACTTCGACTTTCAAGGGACATTCGGCCTTGGCAGCGCCCTCACATGGGGCAAACTGATCGATCAATTCCGGGTTGTCCTCCTGTCCGAAGCTGGCGCGGGGAAAACGGTCGAAATTCACCAAGCCGCCAAGCGCCAACGCGCCGCTGGCAAGCGAGCATTCTTTCTGCGCCTGGAACACGTTGCGGACGACTTCGATATCGCCTTTGAGGAGGGCTCGCTTACTGAGTTCAACGACTGGCTGGCTTCGGGAGATGAAGCCTGGCTTTTTCTGGATTCTGTTGATGAGGCTCGCCTTAAGGAGCCTGCAGACTTCGAGCGGGCGATTCGCCGACTAGGCCAGCGTCTTTCGCCAGCGCTGCAACGTGCGCACATCTTCCTCAGCAGCCGTGGCTCCGCATGGCGCCCGATCAGCGACCTGCGTCTCTGCGGCGATCAACTGAAGTTTCAGCCGCCCAAAAAGTCTGAGAGTTCAGAGGTTTCGGGCGAAGGAGCTGCCGCAAAGAAAAGTTTTGCCGTCGATCGGACCTCTACGGGGAAGGATGACACCCCTTTCAAACTTGTCGCGCTGGACGATCTTCGGGGACCGCAGGTCCGCAAGTTTGCCGCGGCAAAAGGTGTCGAGAACATCGACGCGTTTCTCGAAGCCATTGAACGCGCCGACGCATGGCTAATGACCCATCGCCCGCAGGACTTGGAAGAGCTCACCGGGTTTTGGCTGAAGAACAATCGGGTCGGGAACCGCTTGGAGCTGATCCGGGAATCGATCGATCAGCGGCTGAGCGAACCCGATCAGCGTAGGGATGAAGCCCGTCCCCTTTCCAAGGAAAGGGCTCGAATAGGTGCCCGCCTGTTGGCCGCTGCTACGACGATGTCACACGAGGCCGCCATTCGCGTCCCCGACGGAGCACAGAATGCGGTTGGTCTTCCAGTAGCCGATGTGCTTGGAGATTGGAGCGCGCCGGATCATGCAACACTTCTCGCCCGACCGATTTTTGATGAAGCGATTTATGGCACCGTTCGGTTTCACCACCGATCGCAGCGCGAGTATCTAGCTGCCGAGTGGTTTGACGGGCTGCTCAAGCAAGAAACGTCCCGGCGAGAGATCGAAACGCTTTTCTTCCGAGAGCAATATGGGATCGAGGTCGTCACGCCGTCCCTCCGACCAGTCCTCCTCTGGCTCATTCTGCTGGACGAACGGATGCGCGAACGCGTCTTGCGCATCGCGCCGGGGCTAATCTTTGAAGGCGGTGAGCCCGCAGAGCTGCCGCTGGAAACTCGACAACGGGTGCTCCGTGAAGTCTGCGATGCCGTCGCCCGCGGTGAAGCCGGGCACGGCATGGACTACGCAGCAGTCCAACGTTTTGCCAATGTCGACCTTGTCCACGAGATCAAGGATTTGATCCGTGAATATGGCCGGCATGATGACATTCTTTGGTTCTTGCTGCGAATGGTCTGGCAAGGACGCCTCAAAAACGCGCTACCTGAGGCCAAGCAATACGCCTTCAAAACCGACGCGGGTAAATATGTCCGTACTGCCGCCATTCGTGCGGTCTTGGCGCTTGGTAGCGACGAAGACGCGCGCCAGGTGCGAACTGCATTTGTCGATGAGCGGCGCCATCTTAGGCGCGACTGGCTGGCAGAGCTGGTCGAAAAGCTACCCTCCGATCAGGCATCCATTGATTTGCTCGTGAGGCGCTTTCGAAGACGGAGCCAAAGCGCCGTTTCAGCAGCGATGGTTTGGGTCAGGCGCTCTCGAACTACATCTTGAGCATACCTATCGACATGTTGCCGGGGCTGATCGCACGGCTCGCCAAACTCGTTTCCAAACGCCCGGTTATCGAGCGACTGCACTGCGAGATTTCCGAGCGGCACGGGTGGCTCCTTAAGCGTGTAGCACAAGGGGTGGAGCGTCTGGTGGAAGCGCGTCATCCAGCAGCACTCGAACAGGCCTGCTTATCCATTCTTCAAAGGCTGCCATCGGCCACCGACTATCAAGACTGGGATCTTCGAGACATTCAATCCAAGCTCCCAGAGCTGGTGCCCGCATGGCCGGAGTTGAACGACGCGCTGTTCTGGCATCATGTGAAGGTGGCGCGCAAATCTTTGAACAAGAAGCGCGGGGAACGTCTGACAGATTTCTGGCGGGCCTATTGGCATTCCTTCTGTCGCTTCTCCCCCGATGACTTCGATCGCATCAAGGCCGAGATTGCATCGCAAGGGTTCCGCGACGACCGGTTGGTTGCTCTCAGCTTGGCGTTCCGCTTGTATCGGGACGCCGGAAGGCCGCGTAAATGGCGCGAACAGCTTAAGGCCGTCTGCAAGGGCAAACCGACATTGGAGGCCAAGCTTCAGGCTCTTTTGCATCCTCCGCCTGCGAGCGATCAAGACAAGCGCTATCGTCGTCAGGAAGCGCAGTGGAAGCGCCGGAGCGAGGAGAGGGAGCGCCGGATCGCAGAAAATGAAGCCGAATGGCGCGCTCATCTCGATGCGAACTTTGAAAAGTTGCGTAGTCCGGATTTGCCGAAGCCCACGGACATCTCGAATGACCAATATTACGTCCACGAAAAGCTGCGTGAGTTAGGTGATCATTCCAGTCGCTGGACCCATGGCGAATGGCAGCTCCTGGAGGGTGTATACAACGCTGACATTGCGCGAGCCTTCCGTGATGGGGTGGTAGCCTATTGGAGGCGCAATAAGCCGAAGCTCCTGTCCGGAGGGAAGGCAGGCAATTCCACACCCTTTTCGACAATCTTTGGTCTAACCGGCCTCGAGATTGAAGCGAACGAGACTCCGCAATGGCCCTCCGGGCTTTCCGAAAACGATGCCGAAACTGCTTTTCGCTACGCCATGAGCGAATTGAACGGATTCCCTGATTGGTTCCCAAAGCTCTATCGCGCCTTCCCTCAAATCATCACCGATCTGCTGCTTCGCGAAGTGGATTACGAGCTTCGTACAGGGACCGCCGATCACGAGAGCCACTATGTCATCTATGACCTCAGCTGGCATGGGGACTGGGCCGATGAAACGCTCGCTCGCCCCATTTTCGAAAGGCTGAGCAGTCGTGAACCGAAGAGTGTCGGCACGCTTCGGTATCTTCTGACCATCCTGAATCGTTCGGGACTTGCAGAGGGCGAGCTTGCCAACCTTGCAGAGAAGAAGACGCAGCAAAAGGCGCTCGATCACGTCGCGACCTGGTATGCCGTTTGGGCAGGGGTTGAACCAGAACACGCGATCCGAGCCATTCGCTCAAAGCTCAGCAAACTTCGCACCAAGGCAAAGCGTGTGGAGCTCGCAATGCAGTTCATCTCGCAGCTTGTTGGCGACCGGCACGACAGATCGGTTGTTCGCCAATGTTACCGCACGCCCCAACACCTGCGGGACCTCATCATACTGATGCACGAGCATATCAAAGAGAAGGATGACATTGATCGAAATGGGAAAGGCGTTTTCTCGCCCGGCCTGCGCGATCACGCCCAAGATGCACGCAACCATCTGTTCGGCATGCTCAAGGACATTCCTGGGAAGGAAGCTTTCCTAGCGATCCAAGACCTAGCGCGACAGCATCCGGTGGTGAGTTCGCGACCGTGGATGCTTCATCACGCCAAGAACAAGGCCGAAATCGAAGCAGACCTAACCCCATGGACGGTTGCTCAGGTCTGCGAGTTCAACGAGAGACTGGAGCGAACCCCCCGCAATCATCGGGAACTTTGGGAGCTAGGGGTGCTCCGTTTCCTCGACCTGAGGGCCAAGCTTGAGGATGGCGATAGCAGCGTTGCCGATATCCTGAAGATGGTCGGCGACGAAATCCAGATGCGCAAATACATTGGCGATTGGCTGCGTGACGGCTCTCTCGGCCGTTACTCGATTCCCCAGGAAGAAGAGCTCGCGGACGCGAAACGCCCGGACCTTCGCGTTCATGGCACAGGCTTCGATGGTCCTGTGCCCGTTGAACTGAAACTCGCGGACAACTGGTCTGGCCCTGGCCTCTTCGAGCGGCTCGAAACCCAGCTTTGTGGTGACTATCTCAGAGACGACCGCTCAAACCGTGGTCTGTTTGTGCTCGTCTATCGAGGTCAGAAGACGGGATGGGATATTCCTGATCGCGACCGTTTGAATTTTGATGATCTGGTCGCGGCTTTGCAGGAGCATTGGCTTGCGATCTCTGCCAAATTTCCGGGTGTTGAAGAGATCAAAGTCGTAGGAATCGACCTCACTAGGAGATCAACCAAATCAAGTGGCTAACTCATTGCGTAGCAAAGTTAATTCGGACCATTCGATCAAGTCGCCTTTTTTGCGCGAAACCATATAATTTCTGTCAGTCAGACCAAGTCCAAATTAGCAGAGCTTACGGTTGAGCCTATTCATGCAAAATAGCTCTCTATGAGTAGCCGAGGTTTAGAGGTTCGATTTTCCTTTTCGAAACATGTCTAGATTGTCGCTCCACCATTGAGCCATCTTCACTCGCTCGTCCCAGTAGTTTCCGCGATTGTATACACCACGGATGGCATTGCTGTCGCCATGAGCGAGTGCACGCTCAATCGCGTCTGGATGCCAAAGCCCACTCTCGTTAAGCATGGTCGATGCGGTCGAGCGCAATCCATGTGCCGTTACTTCGTCTTTGGTGAAGCCCATGCGCCGAAATGCCGCGTTGATGGTGTTCTCGCTCATTGGGCGCTGGCCCGTATGGAACGCCGGGAAGATGTAGCCCTTGCCGCCGGTGATCGATTTTAGCTCTCGGAACAGCTCCAACACCTGCCGTGACAGCGGCACCACATGGGTCCGGCGCGCCTTCATCTTACCTTCCGGAATTGTCCAGGTGGCCTTGTCCCAATCTATCTCGTTCCATTCGCCGTGGCGAAGCTCACCGGGCCGCACAAAGACATGTGGTGCGATCTTCAACGCGAATTTCGTCGCCGGGTAGCATTCGAAATCATCGATAGCGCGGAGTAGCCCGCCCAACTTCTCAGGCTCAAGGATCGCCGCGTAGTGCCGTGCTTTTGGCGTGACCAGTGCGCCCTGCAGGATCGATGTTGGATCGGTTTGGCACTGGCCAAGCGCAGCTCCATACCGGAACACCCGGCTAGCGAAGGATCGGCATTTCTTCGCGGTTTCGAGATTGCCTCTGGCTTCGAGTTTCTTGAGCGCCGCCAGCATCAACTGCGGATCGACGTCGTTGATTGGCATATTGCCGATTGCAGGCTTGAGCAGGTCAAGGAACCAGCGCGCCTTGCGCAGCGTGGCCTCCGCCCGACCTTCCGGGACCATCTTCTCGTCTATATACTTATTGGCGATGACCTCGAAGGTGTTCTCAGCGCCGAGCTTGATCCTGGCCTTCTTGCGCTTCCGCTCCAGCATCGGATCGATGCCATCGGAAACCTTGAGCCGCGCTCGGTCGCGAAGCTGGCGCGCTTGCGACAAGCTGACCTCTGGGAACGCGCCGATGGGCAGCTTCTTTTCCTTCCCGCCGAAGCGGTACTTGAAATACCAGAGCTTGGAGCCGTTCGGCTTCACCAGAAGCAGCAGTCCCCGCGAGTCGTATTTCTTGTACGATTTGTCGGAAGCTCGGAAGCCTTTGATTTCCTGCACATTGAGGCTCATTTGGGGGCCTCACTTTTGTGCAAGTTGGGGCCTTTTGAGCTGGAGCCCCCAGCCGAGGCCCCCACAGACGTTGGAACAAAGCGGAACAAAACAAGACCTCGCTTTCTGCGCTAGAGGTCAAGAATGGCAGAATTCCGCCATTTCTGCAATGTTTTGGAACGTTCTGATGAGAACAAATGGTGCCCAGAAGAGGACTCGAACCTCCACGCCCTTGCGAGCGCCAGCACCTGAAGCTGGTGCGTCTACCAATTCCGCCATCTGGGCACGGGTGGCGAGCAGCTTGTTGCGCTCTCGCCGGGTAGGGGCGGGCAAATAGCGTTGCAGCTACAGCAATGTCAACGCAAACCTTCGCACGTATATCTCACCCCTTGCCCTTGCGCGCGCATTGGAGCATGGCGACCCCAATCAAACCCTCAGTTTCAAATCCTCCGTTTCCAACCTTCGCGTGCCATACCCTTGCGCAAATTGATCAGCTCTTCGGGATATACGAGCCATGTCAAAACCATCACCTCTCTCCAATGCTCTCGTCACCGTTTTTGGCGGAGGCGGCTTTATCGGCAACTACGTTGTTCAAGCTCTGCTTGAGCGCGGTGCCCGGGTCCGGGTTGCCAGCCGCAAGCCCGAGAAAAGCTGGCCGTTGAAGCCGCTTGCCAATCTGGGCCAGCTTCAGTTTACCCAATGCGATATCACCAGACCTGAGCAAATCACCAAGGCGCTTTCCGGCGCCGAATATGTTGTGAACCTCGTGGGTGCCTTTGCAGGTGACCTCAGCAAACTGATGGGCGAAGCGCCCGGGCAGATCGCAGCGCAGGCCAAGGCGAACGGGGTCAAGGGCTTTGTCCATCTCAGCGCCATTGGAGCCGATGAAAACTCGCCGACCGCCTATGCCAAAGGCAAGGGTCTGGGCGAACGGCTTGTCATGGAGGGTTTCGAGAACGCAACCGTGCTTCGTCCTTCCATCGTGTTTGGCAAGGATGACAACTTCCTCAACATGTTCGGCGGCCTGATCGAAATGGCTCCCGTCCTCCCCGTCTTTGGCCCCGATGCCGAGCTTCAGCCGGTCTATGTCGACGATGTTGCCGAAGCGGTGGCCGTAGCACTGGAAGACCCTGCCAGGCACGGTGGCAAGATCTTCGAGCTTGGCGGGCCGGAAGTCCTCACCATGATGGACATCAACACCCGCATCGCAGCCGCCTGTGGCCGCGATCCCAAGTTTATCGCCATGCCCGACGGGCTCAGCGGTCTGTTCGCCGCTATGCCCCTGACCCCGATGAGCCGCGATCAGTGGACCTTGCTCAAAGCGGGAAGCGTGGTAGCCGATGATGCAAACACGCTGGCCGAACTTGGTATTGAAGCGCGCCCGCTTGGCCTGTTCCTTGACAAATGGATGATGCGGTATCGCAAATTCGGGCGCTTTGGCCTTGCCAATGAGCGCGCAAAGCGCCGTGCAAACAAGCCTTAGATAACGCGCCATTTTTCGCAAGTTTTGACACACTTGACACACTGTCCAGAGGCAAAAAACCTTTGCCCTCTTACAGCCCGGTAAAAAGCGGGACCGGAGAGGGCAAATAACGGGCTGCATATCCCGCGACGCTTATACAATGCGGGGCGAGTAGGAAAACGCGCCCTTGCTAAAATCGTCAGGTCGCCGCCTGCAACTGTTCCGAATACAGCGTCAGCAAGTCCGCATAGGCTTTCTCAGCCGCTTCCTTGGCGTATGCCGGGCTGTCCGGCACGGTCCAGCCGTGATCGCCAGCATAAACCTCGACTTTGGCAGGACGCCCCGCTTCCTTTGCAGCGGCAGCGAACTTGTCCTTGTCGCCGGGTGCCTCGGCATCGTCGTCCTGCGCGACCGCGATCAGATAACCAGCCGTGCTTGCCCCGAGCAATTTGTGCGGGCTCTTTGCATAGTCTTCGCGTACCAGTCCCCCACCGTGGAAGCTGGCCGCTGCTTTAATCCGCGTGGGAACCGCCGCGGCGCTCCACACGGTGAACGGCCCGCCCATGCAGTACCCTTGCGTGCCGATCCCTTTGGACGTGTCGACTGCGTCTTGCGCATCGAGCCACACCACCGCGGCCCCCGCATCGCGGCCAATCGAATCCGCATCGAGTTTCTCGCGCCAGGGGCGAACTTTCTGAAAGCCTTCCGCTTCGATAAAGGCGGCGAAATCGGCAAACTGTTCACCCGCAACATCGCGGTAATAAGGGTTCATGATAAGGACGGCATAGCCTTCACCCGCAAGCCGACTTGCCATGTTGATTTTGGACGCGCGGATCGAGGCGATGTCAGGCCAGAAGATGACCGCCGGGTGCTTGCCTTCGGACGGGTGGATGAAAACACCGTCCATTACGCCATCGGCGGTCTGGAAGGTGACTTCGGTTTGTGTGACGGGAGTCCCTGCCACGTCACCTTCAGGAAGAGTGATATCGACTTCATGACATGCTGCCAAAACAGCAGCGGAGCCAGCAAGCACACCAAATTGCCTACGGCTCATCGCCCATTTCTTGAGATTGGCTTCATCACACATCGCGTCTCGTCCTCTTCTAAGTGGTGTTCGCCTCCAGTGATAAGCGCGCAAACACCCCATGGACAAGCAGCATTTTG
This sequence comes from Erythrobacter sp. S227, assembly GCF_057364925.1. NCBI lineage: Bacteria > Pseudomonadati > Pseudomonadota > Alphaproteobacteria > Sphingomonadales > Erythrobacteraceae > Erythrobacter > Erythrobacter sp. S227. The sequence goes on along the minus strand of NZ_CP200280.1, from coordinate 2,715,780 downwards.
CACGGCAGACTGCGTTTCAAGACGGGACTTAATTGCCCCGCATGGGAGAAAAAAATATGAAAAAGCTGATTTGGGCAGCGCCTGTATTGGCGCTGGGCACCTTGGGTCTGGCATCATGCGAAGATATGGCCGGGACCAGCGAAGGCGGCATTACGTCAGAAATGCTGCTTGCCGCAGGCGATGACAACGCCAATTGGATCACCCATGGCCGGACCTATTCCGAACAGCGATTTTCACCTTTGGAAAAGATCAATGCCGACAATGTCGGCGATCTGGGCCTTGCCTGGTACGCCGATATGGATACAGCGCGCGGGCAAGAAGCAACGCCGCTTGTCATTGATGGCAAGATGTACCTCACCACCGCATGGTCGAAGGTGAAAGCCTTTGATGCGACCACGGGCGAGCCTTTGTGGGAGTACGACCCTGAGGTTCCCGGCGAAACCGGCGTCAAAGTGTGCTGCGATGTCGTGAACAGGGGTTTGGCCGCATGGGGCGATGACCTCTTCTTCGGCTCGCTTGACGGGCGGCTGATCTCACTCGACCGCAATACGGGCGAGCTGAATTGGGAAGTCGTCACCGTTGATCAGGAGATGGCCTATTCCATCACCGGCGCACCGCGCATCATTGATGGCAAGGTTATCATCGGCAATGGCGGCGCAGAGTTTGGCGTTCGCGGATATATCGCGGCCTACGATGTCGATGACGGCAGCGAATTGTGGCGCTTCTACACCGTGCCAGACGGCACGGAAGGCGATGATGCGCCGGAGCATTTGAAAGCCGCCGCTGAGACATGGAACATGGAAGTTCTTGCAGGCTCCGACGCAATCGGCGGCGGGGGCACGGTCTGGGATTCCATGGCCTATGACCCCGAGCTTGACCTTCTCTATTTCGGCGTTGGCAACGGATCCCCATGGAACCAAGCGTACCGTTCACCGGGCGAAGATGGGGCGGGAGAGGGCGATAACCTCTATCTGTCCAGCATCGTCGCGGTGCGTCCAGATACGGGCGAATATGTCTGGCACTATCAGACAACGCCGGGAGAAACGTGGGACTACACCGCGACGCAGCACATCATCCTTGCCGATATGGAGATCGAGGGCGAAGAGCGTCAGGTGCTGATGCAGGCACCCAAGAACGGGTTCTTTTATGTGATCGACCGGGCAACCGGTGAGTTCATCTCTGCCGAAGAATACATCCCGCAAAACTGGGCCGAGGGGATCGACGAAAACGGTCGTCCTATCTTCAATCCCGAAGCGCGGTTCGACAAAACGGGCGAGACTGCACTGGTGATGCCGGGACCACTTGGCGGGCACAACTGGCACCCGATGGCGTTCCACCCGGGCGAGGGGCTTGTTTACATTCCGGCGTTCGAAGCCGCCTCTGCCTATGCGCCGCAGGCCGATTGGAAGCCCGACCGCGCACGCGGCTTTAACGTCGGGATTGACCTTGGCGCAGGCGATCTGCCGCCTGATCTGGGGGTTCGCAAATCCATCTATGGCACGGTCAAAGGCAAGCTGATGGCGTGGGACCCTGTGGCGCAGGAAGCGCGCTGGACGGTCGAGTTCCCCGGTCCATGGAATGGCGGATTGCTGGCGACCGGCGGCGGGCTGGTGTTCCAGGGCAATTCGTCGAGCGAATTTGCCGCTTACAATGCAGGCTCTGGTGAGAAGCTTTGGAGCTTTGCAGCGCAAACCGGGATTGTGGCACCGCCCATCACCTACACCGTGGACGGCGAACAATATGTCGCCGTGCTGGCCGGATGGGGCGGCGCATATGCCTTGGCGGGCGATGGCCATATGATCAAGGATCAGGGGCCGGTGCGCAATATCTCGCGGCTTTTGGTGTTCAAGATCGGCGGTGAGGCTGTGCTTCCCGATATGCTGACGCTGGCAGAGATCCCGCTCGACCCGCCACCTTCGCGTGCGAGCGCCGAGACTATTGCTCTGGGTAAGGTCAACTACGCCCGCTATTGCGCCGTGTGTCATGCGCCGGCCGCTGTAGGCTCAACCACGCTGCCGGACCTGCGCCGTTCGGGCACGCTCGGCAATGCGACAAGCTGGCAGGCGGTGGTCCACGACGGCATCCTTGCTGACAATGGCATGGCAAGCTTTGCGACCTCCCTGTCAAAGGACGAGATCGAAGCGATCCGCGCCTATGTCATCGCGCGCGCCAATGAGGACAAGGCGCTTGAGGCGGCGAGCGCTGAGCAGATCGCAAAGCGCTAACCGAAGAAGAACGTGTTGAGCAGGCGCCCGGGCAATAGGGTGAAGGCGCCTGCGATGCACAGTCCCACGTAAAGCCCTGTCATCGCGCCGCGGTGATGGCGGATTTTCCCTTTTCGCGCGAGGTGAATCGCCAACGGCACGTTGATCAGCGTCCACACTGTAAAGAAGTGGATGGGGCTAAACCCGGTGCCCGCAATCCCGCCCCCTGGTGCAACGATAAAGGCCGAGGCGATGGCGGTTATGACCATGAGCGCTGCCCAAATTCGCCCAAACAGCTTGTGCAAGGCATCGCCTTTCTTGCGCAACAAGATCACCGGACCGAGCAATAGCGCGGGAACAACGGTCACAAGATGCAGCATCACCGGCCATGTCAGCCGCGATTCGCCAGCAGACACCGATTGCGGCGTCGCAAAGCCTCCCGTCACCATCGCCAAAACTGTCAGGCCAATCGTGACGCCAATCGTCACGAGGCCTGTTGCCACCATGTCCGGACCAAAAAACCGGCGCGGCCCATTGGGGGCGTTCATTTGATCGGGTGCTGTGTTCGACATAGCTGCTCTTGTATCCTTTTCGTAGCTCACGCTAAAATGATGCGATGTTGCATTGCCCTTTTCAAAATTGCGCGCCCACCCGCGATGCCAAGCGCAACTGCGCAGCGTGTCCGCATGATGCGTGAAGCGTCCGGCTCTTTCGCGAATGGTCCGCGATGATTGAGCTCACCCGGCTCGAACGGCTTTTGGCAGAAGCGGGGATCATGGCCCTATGTGGCTGTATTCTTGCTGTTTCAGGTCTCTTCGTAGGGCCTGAAATGCCTCTTGGCGCGCGGCTCGCCTATTGGATTGTGGGCCTGATTGCCGCCTGGGCCTTGGTGCAATTGCTCGCTTTTGTGGGGTCCGCTGTTGCCAAGCTGCTGGGCCTTGCACCGCAGTGGGGTTATGCGCTCACCATTCCGCTCGCAACCGTCGGGATCGCTTGGGGCATCCTCTATTGGTCTGGCGGCAGCGAACTTGCTTTGAGCGAAGGGTTCGGGCGCGTCTGGATCAGCGCATCTATCGTCGGGCTTGGCTTTTTTGCATTGTTCTACGTGCTCTACGCTCGCGCCGAAGCGGTGCCTGAAGTGGAGATATCGGACGATGTGGAAGCGGAAGAAAGGCCCGGACAAAGCAATCCGCAGACAGCACTCCACGAGCGCCTGCCCGCAGGCTTTCCTGACATCATCGCTCTCTCGGTCGAGGATCACTACACCCGCGTTCACGCCGCCACGCGCAGTGAAATGGTGTTGATGCCACTTGGCGAAGCGATCGCGCTCATGCCCGCTGAGGCAGGCAGACAAGTCCATCGAAGCTGGTGGGTCGCGCGTTCAGCGGTTGCCAGCCACAAGCGCGAAGGGCGCGATATCAAGCTGACGCTGACCAATGGCTTGGAGGTGCCGGTAAGCCGCGCACAGGTCAAAACCTTACGCGAGGATGGCTGGCTGGATTAGCCTCTAAACACCACCGTCCGGTTGCCGTTCATCAGAACCCGCTCGCCTGCAAACAACCGCACCGCTTCGGCAAGCACGCGGCGTTCGATATCGCGGCCTTTGCGCACCAGATCGGCGGGGCTGTCGGCATGGGTGATGCGCTCCACATCCTGGTGGATGATCGGTCCCTCATCGAGGTCCGCCGTTACAAAGTGAGCGGTCGCCCCGATGATCTTGACCCCGCGCTCGTGCGCCTGGTGGTAGGGTCGCGCGCCCTTGAAGCCGGGCAGGAACGAGTGGTGAATGTTGATGCAACGCCCTGCGAAATGCGCAGACTGCTCGTCCGAGAATATCTGCATATACCGCGCAAGCACCACCAGTTCAGCCTCGGTCTCGGCTGCAATTTCGCGCACCCGTGCCTCGGCTTGCGGCTTGGTTTCTTTGGTCACCGGGACATGGTGGAACGGGATATCGCCAATGTCAGTGCGGATCGCGACATCGCGCGGGTGGTTGGAAACAATCGCCACCGGCTCGATGTTGAGCTCCCCCATGCGCAGGCGATAAAGCAGATCGACAAGGCAATGGTCGCCCTTCGAAACCATGATGATGACACGGCGCGGGCGATCGAGAGAGACGATCTTCCACTCCATCGCATATTCCGCGCCAAGCTTTGCAAAACTGCTGCGAAGCTCATCCGCATTGGTGCCAAGCGGGTCAAATGCCACCCGCATAAAGAAGCGATCGCTGGTCTCGTCGCGAAATTGCTGCGCATCGAGGATATTGCAGCCACGCTCGAACAGGAATGCGGTCACTCGCGCGGTGATACCGGTCTGATCGGCGCAGGTTAGGGTCAGAACAAGGGGAGAGCTCATAAGTGGGCTGCAATCACATCTTCATGCGAGCGGACTGGCCGTCGTCGACCTTGATGACAGCGCCGGTCACGCATTCGCTCGACGGGCTCACCAAATAGAGCAGCGTTGAATCCATCTGCGCTGGAACCGGCACACGTTTGCGAGCCAGCATCGGGCGCGGGTCGCCAATGCGTTCAAACATGCCATCGGTCATCTCGGTCACGAACATGCCCGGGCAAATCGCGTTGACGTTGATATTGGCATAGGACCATTCGACGCTGAGCGTTTCGGTCATGCGGGCAAGCGCGGTTTTGGTGGTCGCGTAAAGCGCCGCCCCGCCGCCATCGTAGCGATAGTGCGCGGTTGAGGAGATGTTGACGATGCGCCCCGGCTTCTTGGCCGCAAGCAGCCTTCGCGCCACTTCGCATGAGAGGATCCACGGCGCACGAAGGTTCACGCCCAGCACGCGGTCGATGAGTTCCAACTCCATCTTATGCGCGCGCTGCGCATCGGGAATGCCAGCATTGTTGATGAGGATATCGACAAGGCCAAGCTCGCGCTCAGCGGTCTCAACCGCGTTGATCAGAGCGTCCGCATCGGTTGCGTCCATGGCGATGGCGACCGCTTTGCCGCCGCTTGCATTGATCTCTTCGGCCAAAGCCTCAAGCCGGTCGACACGCCGCGCGCATAGCGCCACAGCCGCGCCTTGGCTGGCGAGCACGCGGGCGAAACGCTCGCCGAATCCTGACGATGCACCGGTGACCAAGGCCACGCTGCCGGAAAGGTCGGTCGATGCGTTGGGCAGCGGGAATTCCTGGGGTTGGTCGTCACTCATGGGCGCAATTTACCTTCCTGTAAGAGCCGTTTCGCACTGCTCCATCAGCTCGGTGATGATGTCAGCGGCAGGCTCTTCCTTGGTGACCATGCCGACCGATTGGCCCGCCATGATCGAACCGTTTTCAACGTCGCCATCGACAACTGCGCGGCGAAGGGCGCCAGCCCAGAAGTGTTCAATCTCAAGCTGCGCTTCGCCCATATCGACCTCTTCGCGGTCGAGCATTCCGGCAACTTCGATCTGCTTTTTGGTGAATTCTTCGGTGCCCTTGTTCTTGAGCGCACGCACGGGGATCACCGGCAGGCGCGGGTCGACCTGAACGCTGGCCTCTGCATCGCGGGCCTTGGCGCGGAAGAATGCTTTCTTGAAGTCCGGGTGCGCAATGCTCTCTGCTGCGCAGGCAAAGCGGGTGCCCAATTGAACTCCGCAAGCGCCCATTTCGAGATAGCTCGCAATCGCCTCGCCTCGGCCAATGCCGCCTGCGACAAAGACAACATGGTCTTCGGCCAAGGCGGGGAGGAATTCTTGTGCAAGGACACTGGTGGCAACCGGACCGATGTGGCCGCCTGCTTCCATACCTTCAATCACCAGAGCATCACCGCCGGAGCGCAGCAGCTTTTTCGCGAGTGCCAGTGTGGGCGCAAAGACGATGACCTTGCCGCCAAACGCCTTGATCGCTTCGACCGAGCCTTTGGGAGGGATGCCGCCTGCGAGCACCACATGGCTCACCGCGTATTTCTTGCAGACCTCAATCAAATCGAAGAGCTGCGGGTGCATGGTGATGAGGTTCACGCCAAAGGGCTTGTCCGTCATCGCTTTGGTCGCCGCGATTTCAGCATCAAGCAGGTCAGGCGTCATTGCCCCGCAGGCAATCACGCCAAAGCCGCCAGCGTTTGAAATTGCGGACACCAGATTGCGCTCGGACACCCAGCTCATCGCGCCGCACATGATCGCGGTTTCACAGCCGAGGAAGTCCGTACCGCGCTGCATCATGGCAGCAGTTTTTGAATATTTGGTCATAGGAACGCTCGCTTAAGCGGCGCCCGCGCAAAGATCAATCGTGATACACAATGCGCACCTTGCGTGCCGTAGCGGCAGCCAGCTCGCGCGCTTCGCCTGTATCCTGACCCTTGGCCAGCGCAACAGCCATGCGGCGATAGGGGCGCGTGGCGGGCTTTCCGAAAATGCGGACATCGGCGGTGTCATGGACAGCGAGCGCTGCATCCACCCCTTCAAAGCCGAAGTCCTCGCTATCGCGTTCTGCAAGGATCACGGCGGAAGCGGACGGGCGGGCGTGGATGGTCGCTGGCACGGGCAGGCCAAGGATGGCACGGGCGTGGAGGTCGAATTCGGTCAGATCCTGGCTTGCGAGGGTGACCATGCCGGTGTCGTGGGGGCGGGGCGAGAGCTCTGAAAAGATTACGTCATCGCCGCGAACGAAGAACTCGACCCCGAACAGGCCCCAGCCTTTGCCATCCCCTTGAAGCGCCTCGACGACTTTGACCGCCATCTCTTGCGCCTTGGCAATTGCGTCTTGCGACATTGCTGCGGGTTGCCAGCTTTCCTGATAATCACCACGTTCTTGCCTGTGGCCGATGGGAGGGCAGAAACTGATGCCGCCCCTTCCATCTTTTCCGGCATGGCGAACAGTCAGCAGCGTGATTTCATAGTCAAAGGCGATAAACTCCTCGACGATCACGCGCGCCCGGTCACCGCGCATATTGGCGCAAGCATAATCCCACGCTTCTTCTAGACCCCCGGCGTTATCGACCTTGCTCTGGCCCTTACCCGATGACGACATCACCGGCTTGATCACGCAAGGGAAGCCCGAGTGGTCGGCTGCGGCGCGCACTTCCTCAAGGCTGGTCGCATAGCGATAGCGCGATGTGATGAGGCCAAGCTCACCCGCCGCCAGATCACGGATGGCATCGCGGTTCATGGTCAGCTGCGCCGCACGCGCGGAGGGTACCACGTTAAAGCCCTCGCCCTCGAGCTCGCTCAGAACCTCGGTGCGGATCGCCTCGATCTCGGGGACGATACAATCGGGGCGGTGCTTTTCGGCGGCAGCGCGCAACGCCGCGCCATCAAGCATCGAGAAGACCTCGCGCGCATCGGCAACTTGCATGGCGGGGGCATCGTCATAGGCATCGCAGGCGATCACGCGCGCGCCCAAGCGCTTGGCTGAAATGACAAATTCGCGGCCCAGTTCGCCTGAACCAAGAAGGAGGATAGTGCCGGTGCATGGGGTGACGGTGTGTGACATGACGATGGCTTAGCCCAAGGTACCGCTACCTCCAAGCGGCTCGGATAAGCGCAACGCCGGGGTCGTTACTTTAAGAGGCGCGTCTTGCTGCGCGCTCTACCACCGCCTCGATTGCGCGCTCTACCGAGCGACCGCTTGAGAAAGTCGATTGCGGTCGGCAAATCGCCGCCTGCATCCCTCCGGCCGCGCGCGCCATGACCAGGCCCAGCTCCGCCTGGCGGATGGTCCATTCCGCACTCAGGTCCAGTCGCGCAACGCCTGCACTCGCGCTCAGGTCGGGCTTTCCACCAGCGTCCGGCATCGCCAGCCCTGCGAATATCCGAAGCGTTTCGCGCGCCCATTCCTTCGCTTGTGCCGTGCCCCTGGCGGGCAAAATTACCCCAAAGCGTTCGTCATCAATCTGTGCGATCGTAAAATGCGGTTCAGCCATTGCTTCGAGAAAGCGGGCAAATCCCCACCGGATCTCGTCAGCGGTCGCCTGTCCATATTGCATGAAAATCGCGCGCATGCCGTCAATCGCGAGGATCGCAACGCTGGCGCTTTTATTCATGGCGATACCGCCGGTAAGCTCGCGGACAAATGCACGCCGGTCAGCAAGGCCAGTGAAAGGATCATTGGAAGTTGCGACCGGTTTTGGCGCCGGTTTGATGTCTGCAATTTGAGCGCGCTCCTGCACGATCTGCAGTGTCCCCAGCACCCCTGCCAATTCGCCGTCATCATTGTCCAGACGCGTCAGGGTGAGGTCGTACCAATCCCGGTTCTCGCACTCGCCAATGCGGAGCGCGGGCACCTCGTCAGCCTCGCCGATATCGCGCGATAGCATCGCATTGACCGGAAACCGCACACTGCGGACGCTGGACCCTTCTGCGACCACCTCATCAAAGTACCGCGTCACCTTGGACTGGTAATCCGGTGCAACGAAATCGGTCACATGCGGCATTACCAGCATCGCATCGAGATCAATCCCGAGGCGCGCCACATTTACCGATGCGTCAATGAAAAATCCTGCCGTATCAAGCCGGACAAAGATACCGTCCGCACGATCACGTGTTCGACCAACCGAAGTGTGGTCGACACGGTTCTGTATATGCAATTTCATGCAATAAGCCCCTAGTTTTAAACAACCGCCCCGCGCGATCCGCTGTCAATCCAGGTAGCTCGTAAACTAACGCCCCGAGGGGCCCTTTGGCGAAACATCGTGATGTTTCAATCGATAAGGCCAAAAGCCCGTTAGTTTGGGTTAAGTCACTGAACTAAATAACGAATCATTGCTTCCGCTGTTTACCATAATCTGACCAGACAAAGAGTTTTTTCGAAACCTCGGCGACTCAAGATCGCCTCAAATTTCGATCATGATATGAACACATCCGGGATCGACGGCATATTCCGAAGCGATACTTAAGCGACATTCCTCTACGAGGTTTTCACTCTTGCTTTGGCTGGCAGAACCGGAAAGCTCGGCTTCGGAAACGCCAAGCACTTCGGCGATTCCCGCGATCCTCTCGGGCAATGGCCGTGCCTTGCCTTTTTCCCATGCCCAAACGGTCGGTTTGCTCACACCCAAAGCGTTTGCGACCTGTTCAAGGGTCATCGAACGTTCGCGGCGCAGGCGATTGAGCTGGACCCCGAACTGGGCACCTTTGGAGGCCCGCCCAAATGCAGGGGCAGTCGTCTGCCCAGCAGCACCAGACGCAGGTCCAGAAGCAGAGCCAGACGCCGGGCCAGCCTCGCGTGGCTCTGATCGCAGCTCGGTGGCGGAAAGGGCCGCTTCGCCAAGGGCCTGCTCAAAGGCGCAGCCATACAAACGCTCGCTCACCCAAACGATCTCTGCGCCCACCGGCCCCACATCAGGCAGGCCGATGGCCAACCGCTCGCCGGGAATGAGCTCCAGGTCTGTTTCGATCAGAAGGCCCGCAGCGGACAGATTGTGGATCGTCACATTGGCAGGAGCGCCGCCTTGGGAAACAGCCTCGGTCTGAAATTTCAGCGCGCGGCGGGGGTATCTGCGACCATCCGCAGTGACGCCTTGGGTGCGTTCGATAACTTCGAGGTGGGCTTTCAACGCCATTAGGTAAGGCTCCTGTGTGAGAGCCTCAAAGTCCGGTCAAAAAGGTAAAGACGGAGTTAGCAAACAAGGTTAATCGCGCCGGACCGCACCTGTGTGCGACCAAGCGTTGAAATGAGCTTGCAAGATTAGCGGTTAGTCGGCGGCGTCGAGGCCGTAAGCTGTGTGAAGCACACGCACGGCAAGTTCGGTTTCGTCTTCATCAATCAGCACGCTGACCTTGATTTCGGAGGTCGAGATTGCCTGAATGTTGATGCCGCGATCAGACAGCGCGCTGAACATGGTGCTGGCAACGCCGGCGTGGCTTTTCATGCCGACGCCCACCACGGAAATCTTGGCCACTTTGCTGTCTGTGATGATGCGGTTGAAACCGATGTCTTCGCGCCGGTCATCCAAAAGCGCCTGTGTACGGGCAAGGTCAGCGCCCGGCACGGTGAAGGTCACGTCGGTCTCGCCTTTGTCGCGGCCGACGTTCTGAATAATCATATCGACATTGATCGACGCATCCGCGAGCGGGGCAAAGATATCGGCCACAGCGCCGGGCTTATCGGGCACGCGGGTCAGCGTCACTTTCGCTTCGTTCTTGTCGTGCGCGATACCGGTTACAAGTTGGCGTTCCATTTCGCCCCTTTCGACCATGAGTTCCATTTCTTCATCCGACACGATCAATGTGCCGGGCAGTTCATCAGCGGGAACGGCGTCATCCCCTACAAAGCTGGAGAGCACCTGAAGGCGCACGCCCGCTTTCATTGCAAGTCCCACAGAGCGGGTCTGAAGGACCTTTGCGCCCACGCTCGCAAGCTCCAGCATCTCCTCATAAGTGACCGCTTTGAGCTTGCGCGCTTTCGCCACGATGCGCGGGTCGGTGGTGTAAACCCCGTCCACATCGGTATAAATGTCGCAGCGGTCCGCTTTCACCGCCGCCGCCACAGCGACCGCCGACGTATCAGACCCCCCGCGGCCAAGCGTCGTCACCCGGCCTTCATCCGAAATACCCTGAAACCCGGGACACACGGCGATTTCGCCGCTTTCCATGCTGGCGATCATATCGGGGGCATCGATGGTAGAGACACGTGCCTTTGAGTGGGCCTCAACCGTTTTCATCGGCATTTGCCAGCCAAGCCAGCTGCGCGCTTTACAGCCCAGCGATTGCAGGGTCAGGGCCAGCAGCCCGCTGGTCACTTGTTCGCCGCTCGATACAACAACGTCATATTCCGCCGGATCATAAAGCGCATTGGCTTCGCGGCAGAAATTGACGAGGCGATCGGTTTCGCCCGCCATCGCGCTGACGACAACGGCGACCTCGGAGTTGTTTGCGGCCTGTGCGCGAACGATATTGGCGACGCGGCGAATCCGCTCGGTCCCCGCCATCGAGGTCCCGCCAAACTTCATCACAATTCTTTGCTTTTTTTCGGCCAAGCCCATGAAGCTCCCGCTAGTTAAGTTTCGTTCGCGCTGCTAACGAGGGTCTATGGGAAACGCAAACACATCTGACGTAACAATCCGTCCCGAAGAGGCCGCCTTCTTTGCTGATCTTGCAAAAGACTGGTGGAACCCGAAGGGAAAAATGGCGAGCCTGCATCAGGTGAACCCGGTGCGCCTTGCCTTCATCCGTTCAGCGGTTGATGCACATTTTGGCACTGACACCCGCGGGATCAGGCCGCTCGCGGGCAAGACCGCGCTTGATATCGGCTGCGGTGCGGGGCTGGTGTGCGAACCGCTTTCCCGGCTTGGCGCAGCAGTGACCGGCGTCGATGCGGCATCCGACAACGTCCAGGCCGCCAGCGCGCATGCCGAGGCAGGCGGGCTCGACATCCGCTATATCGCGGGAGAGGTCGCATCGCTCGATATTGGCACCTTTGATCTGGTTACCAGCCTTGAGGTGGTCGAACATGTCGCGGACAAACGCGCGTTCCTGCGCGATGTGGCGGACCGGCTGGCACCGGACGGATTGCTCGTGCTCTCCACCCCCAACCGCACGGCTGCCTCGCGCGTGCTGCTTGTCGGCGCGGCAGAGGCGGTGGGATATGTCCCCAAAGGCACGCACCATTGGGAAGATTTCATCACGCCGGAGGAACTGGAAGAGCTCCTCGCAGAGCTCGGCTTTGAAGTGACAGAGCGGCGCGGGATTGCATGGCGTCCGGGCAAAGGACTGCACCTGTCCGATGACGAGGCGCTCAATTACATTTTGAGTGCTCGGCTGAAGCGTTAGTCCGACCTCCCTCGTCATCCTGAACTTGATTCAGGATAACACGTCGACCCGGCCACCAAGCTCAAAGGGTTATGCTGAAACAAGTTCAGCATGACAATTCTGCTACAAGATACGCGCGGCTTGCTCGGGGCTTGGCGCCCAACATTCGTCTCTCTTGCCAAACCATTTGTAGCGATTGCGCGCGATGAGCTTGTAGACGGGATCGCGAAGAAAGCGTGGGACGATGCGGAAAATCACCGCTGCGCGCCACGGAAGCCCAAGCTGCGACCACATATGCAGCACCGCATCGCTGTTCATCCAGATGCGCCCGCCCTCACTCTCAGCATCGAGTATGATAAAGCTTGTGGGATCATCGGGATCAAGCCCCGCGTGAACCATGATCGCAGCGCCCGCCGCGTCCTGCATGGCAGCCAGCCGAAACCGGCCCTGACGATCATGGTTCAGAACAAAGCGCGCGTTCGCCGTGCACAACACGCACACGCCGTCAAACACGATGATCGGCTTGTCGCGGGGAATGCCTGCGAGAAGGCCTGCCTTATTGGCCATCCTCTTTCTCCGAGAGAGCGACAAACTCTTTCACATTATCGGTAAAGAACCCGTCCGCACCGCTCGCAAGCGCTGCTGTCCATAGCATCCGCCATTTGCCATCTGCCGAAGGCCCGCCTTCGTTCTGCAAGCTTTCGGGGAGAAACCCGTTTTCCTTGCGCAAGGTCCACGGGTGAACCTTCAAGCCAAGCCTTTGCGCATCGGCCACCAATGATGTTTGCGCCATGGTCTGCGGGTCGAGCACATAGCCAAGCCATGGCCCAATCCCGTCAACATAGGTCGCAAGCTCTTCCAACCCGCTGGGCGTAATCATCTCGGCATAGCGCATCTCGGGCTCGTCCACCGGGCCACCTTCAGGGTGGATCAATTGCACAAGCTTATAATCGCTGCGCTGGTTCAGGCGGCGCAAAGTTCCCACTTCAAAGCATTGGATGAATATCGGGTCTTCAGGACCAATCCCAAGGTCACGCAGTTCGCGAAGGACCAGATCGACCATGTCGATGCCTTCAACCTCGAGCATGAAATTGGGGTGTTTAAGCTCGGGGTAAAGACCGATTTTGCGGCCCGTCTCGGCCTCTTTTGCGCGGACCAGCTTGACGATCTCTTCAAAGGTTGGAACCTGATAAAGACCGTTGAAGCGCGTGTTCGCAGGGCGGCTTGCGGGCACGCGTTCCTTGGCGCGAAGAGTGCGCAATTCTTCGAGCGTAAAATCCTCGGCAAACCATCCGGCCACGCGCTGCCCGTCGATGGTCTTCTCGCGGCGCAAATGTTCAAATTCTTCGCGGCCTGCCACATCGGTCGTGCCCGAAAGCTCGTTCTCATGGCGAGAGACAAGCTCCAGATCCTTCGTCACCACAAGGTCCGGCTCAATAAAATCGGCACCCTGATCAATCGCCAGCTCGTAAGCGGCAAGAGTGTGTTCGGGCCGGTCGCCGCTTGCGCCTCTGTGAGCGATTATCAGGGGATCATCTTGAGCCATAATGGGAGCGGGAACCGTAAGCAGCGCAGCAGCTGCACTCACAAAAAACAAGCGGACCATTCATCTTCCTTGAAACCCACGAGGATGCCATTTGCATGCTCTACCACTGGGCGTTTGATCATGGAGGGGTGCTGAACAAGCAAGGCTACGACTTTGTTACTGTCAGCTGCCTCCGTCTTTTCAGCATCGGACAATTTGCGAAAGGTGGTGCCGCGTTTGTTGAGCACGACATCAACGCCCTTATCAGCGATCCACGAGGCGACTTTACCGGCCTCAGCGCCCTCTTTCTTATAGTCGTGAAATTCGTAGTCGAGCCCGTTTGCATCGAGCCACTTTCGCGCCTTCTTGACGGTGTCGCAATTGGGGATGCCGTAGAATTGAATGGTCATCGTGGGGGCCAGTCCTTGACGCAATGAGAATGCCGGAATGCGGGTCCTCTACCCCAAGCTTCCCTCGGAAAACAGTGACAAATTGTCACACAATCGCGCCCGCGCCTCTCGCCCGTTCCCGGATTGCGCCATCAGGCTTAACGGACCCTTTAGTGTTTGTCCTTAAGGCGAGGTTGAACCTTGTAGGATGACCATGACCAAAACGCCTTTTAAATCCGCTCTGGCAAAACTCGCTCTTACCGCTGGCGCTGCTGCGCTCAGCTTTGCCCCTGTCGCAGCCTCTGCAGGCACGCGCGCCGGTGACAATGCGACTGTCTACGCGTCAGCTGAATCGCAGCCTGGTCAAGGTCGCGCCGCTGAAGGCGAGAAACTGGGCGCGAGCGCTCCGGCATATTTCATCCTCGCTGCCATTTTCGGGACGTGGGCAACCGTATTTATTGCCAAATCCTCGGACGTCTTGTTCGATGACGAGGATGAAGACGACGGCTTCCAGTCCGCGGGCGTCTAAACCCGTCCTGATTGCGCGCCCAAATGCGCATCTGCAATCGCGACCGCTAAGGCATCTGCGGCATCTGCACCGGCCACTTTTGCGCCGGGCAAAAGCACTTTGATCATAGCCTGCACCTGCGCTTTATCCGCGCCGCCGGTCCCTACAACCGCTTTTTTCACCAGCCGCGCTGCGTGTTCATTGACGTGAAGCGATGCGCCCCCGCAAGCGGCAAGGATGCATCCGCGCGCTTGCGCAAGCTTCAGAGTGGATTTGGGGTTTTCATTGACGAACACCTCCTCGCACGCCGCGCGGTCGGGGTTGTGCGTAGCGACAACCTCCACAATCCCTCTATGTAGCAACGCCAAGCGTTCGGCCATCGGGGCCTTGGCATTCGTTTTGATCTGGCCGTTGGCAATATGGATCAGACGCGAGCCCTCGCTGCGAACAACGCCCCAGCCTGTGCAGGTTAGCGATGGATCGAGGCCCAAAATTACCATTCAAAGCCCCACCATAAATCCAAGCCGCCACGCAATCGCGAGCGCAAACGCCGTCAGCAGCGCGGTTAGAAAAAGCAGTTCGAGCTTCTTCAAACGTCGAGTTTATCCATCACTTCATCGCTGATTTCGTAATTGCCCCAGACGGTTTGCACGTCGTCATCGTCATCAAGCGTATCGATGAGTTTCAGAAGCGTGCCAGCGCCTTTCTCGTCCATCTCGACAGTGAGGTTCGGCTTCCACGCAAGTTTGACTTCTTTTGCTTCGCCCAGAGCCTTCTCAAGCTCTGACGATACGCCGTGCAGTTCTTCGGGCGCGGTCCAGATGGTGTGGCCATCTTCAGACGATTCGATGTCGTCCGCGCCTGCTTCCATTGCCGCTTCGAGTACGGTGTCCTCATCGCCTGCTTCTGCCGGATATTCGATCATTCCAACGCGTTCAAACCCGTGAGCAACAGAGCCCTCTGTGCCAAGGTTTCCGCCGTTCTTGGAGAAGGCTGTGCGAACAGCCGTAGCAGTGCGGTTGCGGTTGTCGGTCAGCGTTTCAACGATGATCGCGCTGCCGCCCGGGCCATAGCCTTCGTAACGGACCTCTTCGTAATTCTCGCCATCGGCTGCTGCGGCCTTGTCAATCGCGCGCTGGATGTTGTCCTTGGGCATGGATTGCGCTTTGGCGGTGTTGATCGCGAGGCGCAGGCGCGGGTTCATATCGGGATCAGGCGTGCCCATTTTGGCAGCAACCGTGATTTCGCGGCTCAATTTGGAAAACAGGTTAGAGCGCTTTTTGTCCTGCGCGCCCTTGCGGTGCATGATATTCTTGAATTTGGAATGGCCTGCCATTGGAAACTCTTTTTGCCAAAGATTTGGTCGGTTTGCGTTTTTTGCGCTGTTTTAAGCGTGAATTAGTGGGCATGCATTAGCCCCATGAGCGACATGACGACAACCCCCATCTCTGGCCCCATCTCTGGCCCCAACTCCGGCCCCATCTCCGGCCCCAACTCTGGCCCTATCAACGCGGCCGAAATCGAGGCCACTTTTGGCGATGGGACGCGTGATGCCGCCCTTGCGGCACCGGCCCCGACCCTTTTGGATGAATGGCGGCGCTTTGGCGCATTCCTGAAGCGTCCTACCCTTGACGTCGGCACCCAGAATGCGGGCGCTTTTACAGTGCTTGCACGCATATATGCCCTCGATATTGCGGCGATGGCGGTTTTGATCGGCCTTGCCAGCGCGTTGATCGCGGCGGGCGTCTACATCCCCGAAACCGCGCTTGCGGGTATGGAGTTTACGCCGGGGATCATTTTCGCAGTGGTGGTCGGTGCACCGGTTATGGAAGAGATCGCCTTTCGAGGCTGGCTTTCAGGCAGGCCGGGCCCGGTTCTGGCACTACTCCTTTTGGGAGTGGGCGTGATGGGGGCGGTGCTGCTCCACACATCCACGCCTGCCGGAGGCGCAGCGATCGGCCTTGCAGGTATCGTCGCAGCGGCGATCGCGCTGTTCGCGCTTCGCAAAAAGCCGGCGATGGGGTGGTTTGCGCGGAGTTTCCCGCTGTTCTTCTGGTTCTCAACCCTCGCCTTCGCGCTGGTCCACCTTTGGAACTTTGATGAAGGCTCGCTTGCGATCCTTCTGCCGCTGGTCCTGCCGCAGTTCATTCTGGGAATGATGCTGGGATATGTGCGGGTGCGCTTTGCGCTCTGGGCCGCAATTGCTCTGCACGCAGCGCACAATGGAACAGCGGTTGCGATTGCAGCCTTGGCAGGGCAGATGGGTTAGGAAGCCCCACTATCTGTTTTCCTGCTTGCTAGGTTACGTGCCAAGGTGACCTTATGGATTACAAAAGAAGGCGCCGAGTAAGGCAAAACCTGATCGTCAGACAAAAACATCGCTGCTATTACTGTGTGCGTGTTTTCGGTCCAAAGGGCTCTCCGTTGGAAGCAACCATCGAGCATTTGAGACCTCTTGCTGACGGCGGATCGAGCAGACAGAAAAACCTCGCCGCTGCTTGTCGCCATTGCAATCAGCACAGAGGCCGCCAGATGCAAGCTTCCCGCTCGGCCAGAGCCTAAATCTTAACCGCGGTCCCGCTGGCCGAGACCATCAGCATCGAGCCCGTGTCGCCGACCACCTCGTAATCAAGGTCAATCGCTACGACCGCATTTGCGCCTTTGGACGCGGCTTCTGCCTGCAATTCGGCAATCGCCTCGTCGCGTGCTTG
Source organism: Erythrobacter sp. S227 (assembly GCF_057364925.1). Lineage (NCBI taxonomy): Bacteria > Pseudomonadati > Pseudomonadota > Alphaproteobacteria > Sphingomonadales > Erythrobacteraceae > Erythrobacter > Erythrobacter sp. S227. The sequence goes on along the minus strand of NZ_CP200280.1, from coordinate 2,698,755 downwards.
CTTCAGGATGCGCTCATAGCTGCCCGAGCGGCCGCCTACGATGTCACGGATATTGGCAAACAGATCGCGAAACAGGTTTGCGCCAACGATCACTTCGCCAACGACAATACCGCAATATTCCTGAATCGGGTGCCCCTCCACCGTGGGTGTGGTGGTGACAAGCACGCCGCGCGCGTCTTTCCATGGTCCGGCCATTGATCATTCTCCCTTATGAGGTGTGTTATCCAAATAACACGCAAATACGGGAATTCAATGGCGGGTATCGCCGCCGGATACAGCGATCACATCATGCCAAGCGCAGACTTGTAGGTTTCAAGCACCATGTCCTGCTCGGAACGCTCATCCGGCTTCATTTTGCGAAGCTTGATGACCTGGCGCATGATCTTGGTGTCATAGCCCACCGCTTTTGCCTCGGCATAAACATCGCGAATATCATCGGCGATGCCTTTTTTCTCTTCTTCAAGGCGTTCAATCCGCTCAATCAACAAGCGCAGGCGGTCATCGGTGGCTTCGGCCATCGTCGGGGGTTCTCCAAAAGAATCGGTTAAACAGTTGGCGCTCCTCTAACAGGAGACGCGAAGGCTTGCAGCTTGTGTCTGTTTATTCTCCACCGATCTACCCACAACTTGCGCGAGGACGCCGATATTGTAGGGTCGCGGCACCGTTGGGTGCGCACATGATACGCACCTGACGCGCAGATGATACAGGCGAAGGGGGGTGAGCCAGTGGTCGAACGAGTAAAAGCGATTGGGGCTGCGCGCGCTCAGGAGAGGCTTGCATGACCCCTGACGAATTGGAAGTTGTCCCGTCCGAAACCGGCGCAAACGGCAATGTCGTCGTGTTTTGCGGCCATATGTTCAATGCCGGAAGCGATGCCGAAATCTCCCTTGCGCAGCGCATCAGCAACCACCTTGATGAACTGGATGTCACGGTCGGATACGGACCGCTCGCTTGCGGCGCGGACATTGTGATTGCCGAAGAGCTGTTAAAACGCGGGGCGGAGCTCAATGTCGTCCTGCCCTTTGCCGAAGAAGACTTCATCGATGAAAGCGTAACATCTGGCGGACATGATTGGGCAGAGCGGTATTACGCCTGCCGCAACGCTGCCAAAACGATCAACTTTGCAACGCCTAGCGATTATGTCGGTGACGACAATCAATTCGCCTACAACACGCTTTACGCCATGGGTCTGGCGCTATTGCGCGCCGAAAAGCGCAAATGTGAAGCATACCAAATCGCGGTTGTTTCCAACGAATTTGCAAGCTTCTCCTCCACCGGGATTGCCGGGACAAAGGCGGATATGAAGCTGTGGCAGGATCTGGGCAGGCGAACCATCACGATCCCTGCCGGCAATGTGCCGCGAAACCTGCGCTTTCCCAAAAGGGGCAAGATCGGCGACGGGACCAAGCGCGAAATCCGCTCTATCATCTTTGCCGATTACAAAGGTTTCTCGCGCCTTGGCGAACGCGAACTGCCCGAATTCATGCATGTCATCATGGGGCGCATCGGGCAGGTGCTCCACGACCACGGCGACCATGTGGAGTTTCGCAATACATGGGGCGATGCGGTTTATGCGGTCGTCGATCAGCCCAAAAAAGCCGCCGCAATCGCGCTCGCTTTGCAGGACGCCCTTAATGATATTCCGCGCGGGCTTGTCCCTTCGGGCGCGGTCGCCGGGATGCGTATTGGCGTGCACTATGGCCCGATCTGGGTTGGCACCGACCGGATCACCGGCAACCGTCTATGGTACGGCGGCGAGGTCAATCGCACCGCGCGGATCGAACCGGTGACGCCAGTAGGCGGGGTCTATTGCACCGAAAGCTTCGCTGCAGCGCTCCTCATGGACAATTGCCACGAGTGCAAATTCACATCCGTTGGCCGCGTATTGCTTCCCAAAAAATACGGCGAGGTCGAGCTCTACCATCTGGAGAGCGCTGGAAAGCTGGACAACTCTTGAGGTGGATCACTCCCGCTTGTTGAGAGCGATGCTGGCTTCCATCGCCGCCAATTGTTCATCGGTCGCCGGCTTTTGCCGGGTCGCTTTCCACTCATCCATCGGCATTCCGTGAATAAGCTCGCGCGCAGCCGCCTTGTCCCCTTCAAAACCGGCATCGCGAATCCAGTCCGCCAGGCAATTGCGGCAAAATCCGGCAAGGCCCATGAGCTCGATATTTTGCGCATCGTGGCGATATTGGAGATGGCTCACCAGACGCCTGAACGCCGCAGCAGCAACGGCATCGTCCAATTGGTCAAGATCGGAGGGAGTATTCGTATTCATGCGGGCTTTTCCTTGAGTTGCAATATGGCTGTGTCATAGCAAACGTATTACGTGATGGGCCAAAGGGATCAGCAGCGCCATGACAAAAAGCGACAACACTCGGATCGACCCCAAAATCGACCCAAGGATTGGCCCTCGGGGGCGCAAGGTCAAGATTCTGGCCACTATCGGCCCTGCCAGCCGCTCGCCGGAAATGCTGCGCAAACTGTTCAAAGCGGGCGCGGATGCTTTCCGGGTGAATATGAGCCACGGGACCCATGACGATCACGCAGAGGCGATCAAGGCAATCCGCGATCTGGAGAAGGAATTTGCCCGCCCGATTGCAATTCTGGCCGACCTTCAGGGGCCCAAGCTGCGCGTTGGCGAGTTTGCCGAAGGGCGCGCCGTCATCCGCCATTCGGGCCATTTCACATTGGACCGCGACCCAACGCCGGGTGACGAAACCCGCGTTTGTCTGCCCCACCCTGAATTGTTCGGCATTATGGAGCGCGGGCAGCGTCTGCTGATCAATGACGGCAAAATCAAGCTGGTGGTGAAAGAGGCGGACAAGGACCGGATCTTCTGTTCAGCCGAAGTCGGCGGGGTCATCTCAGACCGCAAGGGCGTGAACGTCCCCGATGCCGAGATACCGATCCCTGCCCTTACCGATAAAGACCGCAAGGATCTGGCCTTTGCCGTCCAGCACGGCGCAGACTGGATCGCGCTTTCTTTCGTGCAACGCCCCGAAGACATGGCCGAGGCGCGCAAACTTATCGCCGAGCATAAGGGCCGCAACACCGCCCTCCTTGCCAAGATTGAAAAACCCATGGCGGTCAATCGCCTGGCCGACATCATCGATATGGCCGACGGCATTATGGTGGCGCGCGGCGATTTGGGTGTCGAGCTTGAGCCTTACGAAGTGCCGCCGCTTCAAAAGAAGATCGTCAATGCGACACGGCGTGCGGGGAAGCCGGTGATTGTGGCGACACAGATGCTGGAAAGCATGATCGAAAGCCCGATACCGACCCGCGCCGAAGTCTCGGACGTTGCCAATGCGGTCTATGACGGGGCGGATGCGGTGATGCTCTCTGCTGAAAGCGCGGCGGGTGACTGGCCCGAGGAATCGGTGGCGATGATGAATGCAATCGCTCTGCAGATCGAAAACGACGAAGGCTATAAAGAGCGGGTGCGCCTGCTGGAGACGCAGCCTGATGCGACGACGTCGGATGCGCTTGCGCACTCCTGCATGACCATTGCCGACACCGTGCCGATCAGCGCGATCACCGTCTTCACCTCGTCGGGCTCCACCGCGCGCCGCGTTTCGCGAGAGCGGCCCGATACGCCCGTACTCGTCCTTACCCCAAGCGTCAGGACAGCGCGGCGCGTCGCCCTGTTATGGGGCGCGCATGCTGTGGTGACAAAGGACATCGGCAGCTTTGAAGAGATGATCGCCAAAGGCAAACGCATGGCCCTTCGCCATGGCTTTGGCGAACCGGGGTCAAAGCAGATTGTGCTGGCCGGTGTGCCGTTTGGAACGCCGGGCTCGACCAATGTGCTGCATGTGGTGACGCTTAGCGGGAAGGAATTGGAGGAGCGTGGGGATTAAAAAATCTATGTTCAAGCTTATTGATTTGTTGGGAATGAGTTGCTAATTGGAAGGCAATCGCACCCGCCCGGCCTCTTTCCTTTGTGGAAATGCACACTGGGCGGGTCTTTTTTTGCCTGTTGAGCGATATAGTAACGAAATGGCTCGAACCTATTCAAAACCTTCGCTTACTATCGACGAACAAATCAGTCATCTCGCCGAATGTGGAATGGTAATAGATGATAAAGATAGTGCTGCTTATTGGCTTTCACATGTCAGCTATTACCGCCTGAGCGCGTATTGGTTATATTTCGAGAGCCCGAAAGAGGAAGGTGACCCCCGATTTAGGCCGGGGGTAACGTTTCAACAAGCTACAGCTCTTTACGATTTCGATAGGAACCTGCGAAGGTTGGTATTTCGCGGCACCGAGCACGTCGAAGTCGCATTAAGGGGAAGCTGGGCATATCAGCTAGGTCAAATCGAAAACGGACACAGTTATCTGAACGCTGCGCTTTATCGCGACAGAGCCGAGTTCAATAAAAGCTTGGCGAGGCTCGCAAACGGCGTTGGACGTTCGCGCGAAACGTATATCAAGCACTACATGGCAGCGTATGACACTCCTGCCTTACCACCCGTTTGGATGGTCGCCGAGATGATGTCATTCGGTGAAATATCGCGCTGGTATTCTAACCTTCGTGATCGGTCGCTACGGAAGCGCATTGCCAATCCCCTTGGCCTCAATGAAACCGTATTTGTTCCCCTCGTCCGTCACATTAATGATATCCGGAATACATGCGCCCATCATGGGAGGCTTTGGAATCGAGGATTTAGAGCGCCGCCTAAACTGGCAGAAAAACCTCCCGAGCTTGCCCAATCGCTGGATAAAGCTGCGAACCAAGCGGGACTTCGGATTTATAACGGCCTGACAATGATCAATTACATTGTCCAGAAGGTCGCGCCGGACTCCAACTGGTCCAGCGACATCAAGCAAGTTCTCTGTAGCCACCCCGAAAATGCACTGAGCGATATGGGTTTCCCCAATGAATGGCAGGAAACTCCAATTTGGAGGGCCTAACCCGCTGCCTTCTCCAGCCGTGCCTTTGCCTCGGTTTCACCGATCAATGGCAATAGCTCGCCCATATCGGGGCCGTGGTTCATGCCGGTGAGCGCTTGGCGAAGCGGCAGGAACAATTGCTTGCCCTTGCGGCCTGTTGCCCCCTTCAAGGCAGAGGTCAGCGCGCTCCATGGGTCGTCGCCCCAGGTCAGCGTCTCAGCCGCCTGCGCAAGGTAGGTTTTGTCCTCGTCCGAGAATTCAGGTTGTTCGATCGGGCCGGTGACCAGACGCCACCATTCGGTGACCTCGCCAACGGTCGAGATATTGGGCTGAACCGCGTGCCAACCCGCCTCGTCCATGCCTTCCGGCAGGCGGTCTTTCACCGCTTCATAAGGCATGGCGTGAACAATCGCAGTGTTCAGCCGCTCCAATTCGGCATCGTCAAACTTCGCAGGAGCACGGCCAAAAGTGCCAAGATCGAAGGTTTCGAGCAGTTTCGCGCGGTCCGCAATCGGCTCTACCGGGAGCGACGTGCCAAGGCGTGCAAGCAGAGCGATGATCGCGATCGGTTCAATGTCCTTTTCGCGGAACGCATCGCAGCCGAGCGAACCCAGCCGTTTGGACAATTTGCCCTCTTTGCCCACCAAAAGCGCTTCATGCGCAAATTTGGGCGGGGCCGCACCCATGGCGGTGAACATCTGTATCTGCACGGCGGTGTTGGAGACGTGGTCTTCTCCGCGCAAGACCTGCGTCACGCCCATATCGACATCATCGACAGTAGACGGGAGCATATAGAGCCACGACCCATCGGCGCGGCGGATCACCGGGTCTGACAGAAGCTTTGCATCAAATTTGGTATTGCCGCGTACCCCGTCGGTCCATTCGATCACTTCGTCATGATCAAGCTTGAAGCGCCAGTGCGGCGCAATTCCTTCGGCTTCCTTTGCCGCGCGTTGTTCGTCGGTCAGATCAAGCGCACCGCGATCATAAATCGGCGGCAAACCGCGCCCGAGGAGCACCTTGCGCTTAAGCTCGAGTTCCTGGCTCGTCTCATAGGCTGGATAAATCCGGCCCGCTTCGCGCAGAGTGTTGAACGCCGCTTCATAGGCATCAAGCCGTGTCGACTGGCGCTCTTCACGGGTCCAGTTGAGGCCCAGCCATTTAAGGTCCGCACGGATGGCGTCGACATATTCCTCTTTGCTGCGCTCAGCATCGGTGTCGTCGATGCGCAGGATGAATTCCCCGCCCTCTTCTTGGGCGAGCATCCAGTTGTGGAGCGCAGTGCGGATATTGCCAACATGGAGCCGGCCCGTGGGCGAAGGTGCAAAACGTGTCGTGGTCGTCATAAAAGTTGCGCTAGCGCCAAAAGCGTTACAGTCCTAGCGGGAAAAGTGGCCTAGCGGGAAAAGTGGCCTAGGGGAAAAAGGGGAGAGCGCGCAAAATGGACGCAAGAAAATTCGAAGCGGCTGTTGAAGCAGCCGATTTGCCGGGGGCCGCTGCGATTGTGGTCGACAAGGAAGGCGCAATCTTTGCCCACGCTGTAGGCTCTGCGAGCACGGCGACTTTGGTGCCGATGGCTCTGGACACCAAATGCCAGATCGCGTCGATGACGAAAGCCCTCGTGTCTGCTGCTGCAATGCAATTGGTCGAACAGGGCAAGCTTCGGCTAGATGAGCCCATCGGTGCGCTTTTGCCTGATCTGGCCGAGCCCGACATCCTCACCGGCTTTGACGATGCGGGCGTTCCGCAACTGCGGAAAGCCACCCGGCCTGTGACCTTGCGCCACCTTTTGACCCATACCGCCGGGCTGGGATATTTCTTCGTCCAGAGCGACATCCTGCGATATTACATGCATGCCGGCATTCCCCAGCCGGGCGAGCGGGCAGGTGTTGAAATGCCGCTTATGTTTGAGCCCGGAGAACGCTGGGAATACAGTGTTGCAACCGATTGGGTCGGTTTCGCGGTGGAAGCTGCCAGCGGTATGCGGCTGCGCGATTATCTGACCGCATATGTGCTTGCGCCGCTGGGGATGAACGCGACCGCCTTTCACGATACCCCGCCTGACGGGCTGGCAAGCGTACATGTGCGCAAACCCGAAGGCGGTTTCGATATTTCGCCGGTCTTTCTGAGCAATGCCGAATTTGACAGCGGGGGCGGCGGACTGGTCTCAACCGCGCAAGACTACGCGCGGTTCTTGCGCGCGATGCTGCGCGGCGGGGAGCTTGACGGGACACGCATTCTGACAGCGGAAACGGTTGCAGAAATGGGCCGCAACCAGATCGGCGACTTGCGCGCAGGCTATATGGCCTCAAGCATGCCCGAACTTGCAGGGGCCTTCGACAATTTTCCCGATATGCACACAGGTTGGGGCCTTGGATTTCTGTTGAACCCGGAACCTGGCCCCAATGGCCGCGCTGCGGGAAGCATGGCGTGGGCAGGGATTTTCAATTCCTATTACTGGATTGATCCAGCGTCCGAAAAAGCCGGGGTGTTTGTCACCCAGATGTCGCCCTTTGGCGATCCCGGCGCGCTGGAGGCATTCGGCGCGCTTGAGCGGATGGCCTACAGTTAAACGCCAATAAGTCAGACTGCGGTAAACTCAGCCTCGACCAGTTCGAGGACGTTTTCCCACAGGCGCGTCGCGCGCTCATTGCGGATCAACCCGTCCACCGCGGCTCTGAATTTGGAGTAATCCCGGTCGGTTGCGGCCTCCAGGGCCGCTGCGATGGTTGCCTCATCATGGGTGAGCTTGCAGCAGCAAAAGCGCGAAACGTGGATGTTTTCCGGCCAGATCGCAGCAACCGTTTGGCTCAGAGCAAGAGCTTTAGCGGCCACGCTGACACTGTTCAGTTGCGCAGCAAGCTCCGGTATCGGATCGCGCCCCGCTCTCTGGTGGAGAGCGATAAGCCGCAGGGAATAGACAAACCGCGCCGCAATCGGACCCACAGTTTCGATGGAACGCTGCTGCGCCAGCTTGGCGATTGTGGCTTTGCTCTCGGCGGTCGGGACGGAATTGCTTGGCATGATGCTCCTTCACTGGTCTGTGGTGTGACTGTGAGGAGCATCATGGCCTAATTGCAAATGCTTCGCAAGAGCGAAAAGGTGGGGATTGTCACTTCGGCGCGATGTCGAATGTGTGCTCGATGTAGAGGAACACCTCGGTTTCGCTCGATTGCTGGAAATACAGATCGCCGTGAAGGCCAGTGATCGAGACGCCGTAGTCACTCCCAAACAGCTTCGCATAGGCGTTGGCTTCCCTGGCGATTTCACCGACGACAGCCCGTCGGTATTGTTCGGGATCGTCAATCGCGAGGCCGGTTGTGCCCACGTCGATAAAGGATCGGCCCGTTGCAGGGATCGCCTTTACAAATTCCTTGATCCGCTCGGATGTCGCGCGCACCGATGGATCATCGCCGCGCAAAGGGATGCGGGCATAAATCTGTACCCGGTTGGTGTCTGGCCGGTTGCCCCCTGCAAGGGGAAGCTGACGCATATTCGCCAAGGTCACAGGCTCCAGACCATACTGGCCCGCGACAACATCAATGCCCTCGGCATCAGCGCGCTTCAACGTTTCGCCCAGCATTGTGAAAAGCTCTTCGCGGCGTTCATCGAAATTGCGCGAGTCTGAACTCACGAACAGCGGCGTGACGAAATAATCTGCGCGCCGTGTTACCCCGATAGCGGATGGACCGCTGCCATTCCGGCTTGGGCCGAGATAAGCATTGAACGCAGAGCGGTCTTGGCGTGAGCCCGTAACAACGACAGTGTCTTGCGCGGTCAATGGCACAACCGGCGCGGCAATAGCGGTCGCACAAGCCAATAGAATCAAACGTTTCATAAAGTCCCTCCTCCAACAAATAAGCAGGCACGCTATGCCCGCAAACCAGACTGCAATCTGAACGGCCACAAAAAAGGCCCCGAAGGATCGCTCCTGCGGGGCCTCTTTTTAGGTAGACGCGCGTCGCTTATTCGCTGGCGTCGCCTGCGTCTGCTTCGGGTGCCGGTGCTGAACCGCCACCCATGGCTGCCTTCATCGCGTCTTCCGAAGAGACCGGATCAGCGGCCGGTTCTTCTTCTTTGACGCCCGCTGCTGCCAGCTTCTCTTGCTGCTTTTTCCAGGCAGCTTTGAGAGCAGCATCACGGCTCGAGGCAGTCACACGCATACGGTTCATGCCAGCGCCCGTCCCTGCCGGGATCAGGCGGCCCACGATCACATTCTCTTTAAGACCGATCAGCGTGTCTTTCTTACCTTCGACCGAAGCCTGGGTAAGTACGCGGGTCGTCTCTTGGAACGATGCGGCAGAGATGAAGCTGCGGGTCTGGAGCGACGCCTTGGTGATCCCGAGCAGGATCGGCGTGCCTTCGGCCGGCTTCTTGTTCTTGCCAAGCTTGGCGTTCACTTCGAGCATTTCGGCATAGTCGACCTGCTCGCCCGGCAGAAGCGTGGTGTCGCCGCCATTGGTGATCTCAACTTTCTGCAGCATCTGGCGAACGATCACCTCGATGTGCTTGTCGTTGATCTTCACGCCCTGCAGTCGGTACACTTCCTGGATCTCGTTGACGAGATACTCAGACAGTGCCTCAACGCCCATCACCTCAAGGATGTCGTGCGGGTTCGGCGCGCCGGAAATCAGGGTATCACCCTTTTTCACGAAGTCGCCTTCCTGCACGTCGATCACCTTGGTTTTGGGGATCAGGTACTCAACTGGATCACCCTCTTCCGGTACAATCGCGATCTTGCGCTTCGCTTTATATTCGCGAACGAATTCGATCTTGCCCGAAATCTTGGCGATGACCGACATGTCCTTTGGCAGACGCGCCTCGAACAGTTCGGCCACACGCGGCAGACCACCGGTGATGTCGCGGGTTTTTGCAGCCTCACGCGATGCACGCGCAAGAATGTCACCAGCTTCAACCGTTTGACCGTCTTCGACCGAGAGCGTGGTGCCCGGTGCAAGCATGTAGCGCTGTGCATCGGTTTCGTCCTCGATGGTCTGGCCTTCGCCCTGAAGGATCATGCGCGGACGCAGCTCTTCCTTCTTCTTGCGGCCGGTGGCGCGGTTTTCGGTAACCACGCGCTGCGCGATACCGGTGGCATCATCGGTCTGCTCTTCAAGCGTCGTACCCTCGACCAGATCCTGATACTTAACCACACCCGATTGTTCGGTGATGATCGGCAGAGTGAACGGGTCCCATTCAGCAAGGCGGTCGCCTTCTTTGACCTTCGCGCCGTTCTTGAACTTGATGACCGTACCGTAAGGCACTTTGTGCATCTCACGCTCACGGCCCTCGGCATCGATAACCGCGATTTCACCGTTACGAGCGAGCGACAGGATGTTGCCCTTCTTATCGGTGATCGTCGGCATATCGCGAAGTTCGACCTTACCGTCCGAAATCGCTTCAAGGTGCGATGTTTCGTTGAGCTGCGCTGCACCACCAATGTGGAAGGTACGCATGGTCAACTGAGTACCCGGCTCACCGATGGACTGCGCAGCGATAACGCCCACAGCTTCACCGATGTTCACAGGCGTACCGCGTGCAAGGTCACGGCCATAGCAGGTTCCGCACACGCCCTGCTCGCTCTCGCACAGCAACGGCGAACGGATGCGAGCAGACTGAACTTCAGCCGCCTCGATTTCCTTCACCATTGGCTCGTCGACCATGGTGCCAGCCTTGACGATCACTTCGCCGGTTGCAGCGTTGACGATGTCTTCGGCAACGGTGCGGCCAAGGATACGCTCACCCAGCGACGCGATGACCGAACCACCTTGAACGATGGCACGCATTTCAAGTGCGTTTTCGGTCTTACAGTCTTTCTCAACGATGGTGCAGTCTTGCGATACGTCGACCAGACGGCGGGTCAGATAACCCGAGTTTGCTGTCTTGAGCGCAGTATCAGCCAGACCCTTACGGGCGCCGTGGGTTGAGTTGAAGTACTCAAGAACCGACAGACCCTCTTTAAAGTTCGAGATAATCGGGTTCTCGATGATCTCGCCCGAAGGCTTGGCCATCAGACCGCGCATACCGGCAAGCTGTTTCATCTGCGCAGGGCTACCACGCGCACCAGAGTGGCTCATCATGTAGATCGAGTTGATGTCAGCCTCGCGGCCTTCTTTGTCGATGGGCTGTGCCTTAATCTCGGCCATCATCGCATCAGCAACCAGATCGCCACACTTGGACCAAGCGTCGATGACCTTGTTGTACTTCTCTTGCTGCGTGATGAGACCGTCCTGATACTGCTGTTCATAGTCAGCAACCAGCGACTTGGTCTCTTCGACCATGCCTTCCTTTGCGTCAGGAATGATCATGTCATCTTTGCCGAAGCTAATGCCCGCCTTGAATGCGTGGCGGAAGCCCAGCACCATGATGGCGTCAGCGAAGAGGACCGTGTCCTTCTGCCCGGTGTGACGATACACTTCGTCAATCACGTCACCGATGTCCTTCTTCGTCAGAAGGCGGTTGATGATGTCGTAAGGAACCTTGTGGTTCTTTGGCAGGCACTCACCGATCAACATACGGCCCGGCGTCGTTTCAAAGCGCCTCATGACGATGTTGCCATCTTCATCCGCTTGGGGAACGCGTGCCAGGATCTTGGAGTGAAGCGACACAGCCTTGGTCTCAAGCGCATGGTGCACTTCGGCCATATCGGCAAAGCGCGGCAGCTTCTCGACTTTGGTGCCGTCTTCATTCTCGAGGAATTCAGGGGTCTTTTCCTGACGCTCCATCGAGAGATAGTAGATACCCAGCACCATATCCTGTGACGGAACGATGATCGGCTTGCCGTTGGCAGGCGAAAGGATGTTGTTCGTTGACATCATCAAAACGCGCGCTTCGAGCTGCGCTTCGAGGCTGAGCGGTACGTGGACCGCCATTTGGTCGCCGTCAAAGTCAGCGTTAAAGGCCGAACACACCAGCGGGTGAAGCTGGATCGCTTTACCTTCGATGAGAACGGGCTCGAACGCCTGAATGCCAAGACGGTGAAGCGTTGGCGCACGGTTCAGAAGAACGGGGTGCTCACGGATCACTTCGTCAAGGATGTCCCAGACTTCCTTGCGCTCTTTCTCGACCCACTTCTTGGCTTGCTTGAGGGTCATCGAAAGACCCTTTGCATCAAGACGTGCGTAGATGAACGGCTTGAACAGCTCGAGAGCCATCTTCTTCGGCAAACCACACTGATGAAGCTTAAGCTCAGGACCGGTCACGATGACCGAACGGCCTGAATAGTCGACGCGCTTACCAAGAAGGTTCTGACGGAAGCGGCCCTGCTTGCCCTTGAGCATGTCAGAGAGCGACTTCAGCGGACGCTTGTTCGCGCCGGTGATGACGCGGCCACGGCGGCCGTTGTCGAACAGGGCATCAACCGCTTCTTGAAGCATACGCTTCTCGTTACGAACGATGATGTCTGGTGCGCGAAGCTCGATCAGGCGCTTCAGACGGTTGTTCCGGTTGATCACACGGCGATAGAGATCGTTCAAGTCGGACGTTGCAAAACGGCCACCATCCAGCGGCACCAGCGGGCGCAGTTCTGGCGGGATCACAGGGATCACTTCAAGGATCATCCACTCAGGACGGTTGCCTGATTCAATGAAGCTCTCAACCACCTTGAGGCGCTTGATGATCTTCTTGGGCTTAAGCGTCGACTTGGTGGTCGCGAGTTCCTCAAGCAGGTCTTCGCGCTCTTGCTCGAGGTCCAATTCCATCAGCATGACCTTGACCGCTTCTGCGCCGATGTCGGCGGAGAAGGCGTCTTCGCCATACTCGTCTTGCGCTTCCAAGAGTTCGTCTTCGGTGAGCAGCTGGAATTTTTCGAGCGGGGTCAGACCCGGCTCAACCACAACATAGCTTTCGAAGTAGAGAATACGCTCAAGCTGCTTCAACTGAATGTCGAGCAGGAGGCCGATGCGCGATGGCAGCGATTTGAGATACCAGATGTGCGCCACAGGAGCCGCAAGCTCGATGTGGCCCATACGCTCACGGCGAACCTTGGTAACGGTGACTTCAACGCCGCATTTTTCGCAAACGACGCCTTTGTACTTCATGCGCTTGTACTTGCCGCAAAGGCATTCGTAGTCCTTTACCGGACCAAAGATACGCGCACAGAAGAGGCCATCACGCTCAGGCTTGAACGTACGGTAGTTGATCGTTTCCGGCTTCTTGATCTCTCCGAAAGACCACGAACGGATGCGCTCTGGCGAGGCGATGCCGATCTGGATCTGGTCAAAGGTTTCCGGCTTAGCCAGCTGGTTGGTGAATTTTGTCAGTTCATTCATGACTGTGTTCCCTTGAGAGGGTGAAAACTTTTAGGCGGAAAGGTGGGAGGGGCCGCAAAGCCCACTCCCTCTATTCCGCTGCAATCGCGCCGAAATCGTCGTCGTCTTCTTCGCCGTCACCCAGCGAAGTCAGCTCGACGTTCATGCCCAAAGAGCGCATTTCCTTGACGAGAACGTTGAAGCTCTCCGGAATGCCTGCCTCGAAGGTGTCGTCGCCTTTGACGATGGCTTCGTAGACCTTGGTCCGGCCCACAACATCGTCCGATTTGACGGTGAGCATTTCCTGCAAGGTGTAGGCAGCGCCGTATGCTTGCAGTGCCCAGACTTCCATCTCACCAAAGCGCTGACCACCAAACTGCGCCTTACCACCCAGCGGCTGCTGCGTGACGAGCGAGTATGGACCGATGGACCGTGCGTGGATTTTGTCGTCGACCAGGTGGTGCAGTTTGAGCATGTAGATAATGCCCACGGTCACCTTACGGTCAAACGCCTCACCGGTGCGCCCGTCATAGAGCGTCGACTGGCCCGAGCTATCGACACCGGCCTTGACCAGATAATCGGTCACGTCAGGTTCGCGCGCACCATCAAAGACCGGCGTACCCATGGGCACACCTGCCGAGAGGTTGGTCGCCAGCTCAACGATGTTTGCAGTCGAACGGCTTTCGAGATCTTCGAAATACTGCTCGCCGTAAACATCTTTCAGACGATCAACGACAGCCTCTGGAGGCTTCACATCGGCATAGTCTTCGGCTGCATTCGGATTGGCCGCTTTCCACTCTTCGAGTTTTTCGGCGATATCCATGCCAAGGCCGCGTGCTGCAAAACCAAGGTGCGTTTCAAAGATTTGACCGACGTTCATACGCGACGGCACGCCCAGCGGGTTGAGCACAAGGTCAACCGGCGTACCGTCTTCGAGGAACGGCATGTCTTCGGCAGGAAGGATGCGCGAAATCACACCCTTGTTACCGTGACGACCGGCCATCTTGTCGCCCGGCTGAAGCTTGCGCTTCACCGCGACGAAGACCTTGACCATTTTGAGAACGCCAGGTGCCAGCTCATCGCCGCGCTCCAGCTTCTCTTTACGGTCGTCGAACTTGGCATCGATGAGGCCAACCGCTTCGTCATATTGCGACTTGATCGCCTCAAGCTGCGTTTGACGCGCATCGTCAGCAACCGCGAATTGGAACCATTCGTGGCGTTCGATGTCGGCCAGAACCTGCTCCGTGATTTCCTGACCCTTCTTGACGCCTTTCGGCGCGGCAGAAGCGGTCTGACCCAGCAGCATGTCTTTGAGACGGTTGTACGTCGCACGGTTCAAAATAGCGCGTTCGTCGGCGGCGTCCTTGCGAAGACGTTCAATCTCTTCGTTCTGGATCGCACGGGTACGATCATCGATTTCGATACCATGACGGTTGAAGACGCGAACCTCGACAACCGTGCCAGCGACACCCGGTGGCAGACGCAGCGAGGTGTCACGAACGTCGGACGCTTTCTCGCCAAAGATCGCGCGAAGGAGTTTCTCCTCCGGCGTCATCGGGCTTTCACCCTTTGGCGTGATCTTGCCGACGAGAATGTCACCCGGGTGCACTTCTGCGCCGATGTAGACAATGCCTGCCTCATCCAAGTTGCGCAGAGCTTCTTCGCCCACGTTTGGAATGTCGCGGGTGATGTCCTCTGGGCCAAGCTTGGTGTCGCGGGCCATCACTTCGAATTCATCAATGTGGATCGAGGTGAAGACGTCGTCTTTCACGATGCGCTCGGAAATGAGGATCGAATCCTCGTAGTTGTAGCCATTCCAGGGCATAAACGCGACGAGGCTGTTTTTGCCCAGCGCCAACTCACCAAGGTCCGTCGATGGACCGTCAGCGATAATATCGCCCGGCTCAATCGTCTCGCCCACTTTCACCAGCGGACGCTGGTTGATGCAGGTGTTCTGGTTGGAGCGCTGGAATTTCTGCAGCGTGTAGATGTCGACGCCCGATTGACCGGGCTCAACATCACCGATTGCACGGATCACGATACGCGTCGCGTCAACCTGGTCGACAATACCGCCGCGCTTCGCCGCAATAGCCGCACCGGAATCGCGCGCCACGGTTTCTTCCATGCCGGTGCCGACCCATGGTGCCTCTGCTTTCACAAGCGGCACAGCCTGACGCTGCATGTTCGAGCCCATAAGCGCACGGTTCGCGTCATCGTTCTCAAGGAACGGAATGAGCGAGGCGGCAACAGAAACGAGCTGCTTTGGCGAGACGTCCATCAAAGTGATCTGATCGTTTGGTGCCATCAGGTTGTCACCCGATTGACGAGCCGAAATCAGGTCTTCGACAAAAGTGCCGTCGTCGTTGAGTTCGGCCGAGGCCTGCGCAACGGTGTGCTTCTGCTCTTCCATCGCGGAAAGATAGATCACATCGCCGCTGACCTTGTTGTCTTTCACCTGACGATAGGGCGTCTCGATAAAGCCGTATTTGTTCACCCGGCTGAACGATGCCAGCGAGTTAATCAGACCGATGTTCGGGCCTTCCGGCGTTTCAATCGGGCAGATACGGCCATAGTGGGTTGGGTGAACGTCGCGGACTTCAAAGCCGGCACGCTCACGCGTCAAACCGCCCGGGCCAAGCGCCGACACGCGGCGTTTGTGGGTGACTTCGGACAGCGGGTTCGTCTGGTCCATAAACT
The DNA here is from genome assembly GCF_057364925.1 of Erythrobacter sp. S227. NCBI lineage: Bacteria > Pseudomonadati > Pseudomonadota > Alphaproteobacteria > Sphingomonadales > Erythrobacteraceae > Erythrobacter > Erythrobacter sp. S227. The sequence continues at coordinate 2,682,913 of NZ_CP200280.1, read as the reverse complement.
GTGAAAGCTGCGAGGAGCCAAAGAACTCACGCACGGCCGCCACAGCAGGCTTTGCGTTGATAAGGTCGTTCGGCATCACAGTCGACACGTCGACGCTCGACATACGCTCTTTAACCGCACGCTCCATCCGAAGGAGGCCAACGCGGTACTGGTTTTCGAGAAGCTCACCAACCGAGCGAACACGGCGGTTGCCAAGGTTGTCGATGTCGTCAACTTCGCCCTTGCCGTCTTTGAGATCGACAAGCTCTTTGACCACCGCAAGGATGTCTTCCTTACGCAGCGTCGTCACAGTGTCTTCGGCATCAAGGCCAAGACGCATGTTCAGCTTTACGCGGCCAACAGCGGAAAGGTCATAACGCTCACCATCGAAGAACAGGCCTTCGAACAGAGCTTCTGCGGTTTCCTTGGTGGGAGGCTCGCCCGGACGCATGACCTTGTAGATCGCCTCAAGACCCTCATCACGGTTTTCAGCCTTGTCGACTTTCAACGTGTTACGGATCCAAGGGCCGGTGTTGATTTCATCAATGTCGAGAAGTTCAAGCGTATCAAAGCCCGCTTCATCAAGCGCTTCGATGTGCTCAAGCGTCACTTCGTCGCCTGCTTCGATATAGATAGAGCCGGTTTGCTCATTGATCATATCGTAAGCGGCATAACGACCGACGGCTTCCTCAGTGGGAAGCAGAAGGTCCGTCAAACCATCTTTCTGCGCCTTGTTCGCAGCACGCGGAGAAATCTTCTGGCCCGCTGCAAAAATCTCTTCGCCAGTCTTCGCATCAATCAGCGGGAAGGCCGGCTTCGCGCCGCGCCATGCCTCTGGCGTATAAGGGATTTTCCAGCCGTCTTTGTCCCGTGCCCACTTCATCGTGTCGTAGAAGTGGTGAAGGATACCCTCGCTATCGAGGCCCAGAGCATAAAGCAGCGCGGTCACCGGCAGCTTACGCTTACGGTCGATCCGCACGTTGACGATGTCCTTGGCGTCAAACTCAAAGTCGAGCCATGAACCACGGTACGGAATAACGCGCGCTGCAAACAGGAGCTTGCCCGAGGAGTGCGTTTTACCGCGGTCGTGATCGAACAGAACGCCCGGCGAACGGTGCATTTGCGACACGATCACGCGCTCAGTACCGTTCACGATAAAGGTGCCGTTATCGGTCATGAGCGGCATATCGCCCATGTAAACGTCCTGCTCTTTAATATCGAGAACGGAGCGAGTTTCGGTTTCCTGATCGACCTCAAACACGATCAGGCGAAGCGTTACCTTCATAGGAGCGGCGTAAGTGATCCCGCGCTGACGGCACTCGGTGGTGTCGTACTTTGGCTCTTCGAGTTCATAGTGAACAAAGTCGAGCTCTGCGGTGCCTGCAAAATCGCGGATCGGGAAGACGCTGCGCAGGGTCTTTTCCAGACCCGACACATAGCCCGTTTCCTTGTTCGAGCGCAGGAAGAACTCATAGCTCTCCCGCTGCACTTCGATCAGGTTGGGCATTTCGACGACTTCGTGAATATCGCCAAAAATCTTACGGATGCGCCGCTTTGCGGTACCCTTTGCCTGACGGCTACGGGTGGCTTTCGCTTTGGTTGCCATGGAGGAGTTTTGCCTCTTTGCTTGTGCACGCCCCGGGAAATCCGGACCGCGAATTGGGTTCAGTCGTCACGCGAGACTGTCATGCCATATCAGACGCAAACAAGCCGCACTCCAGCAGACATGGAATTGGGGGCCCAATCCGTGTCCAAAATGGATGCAGCTTAAACACTCGCGAATATGGCAAAGCACCGATTTCTATTCTTGGTCCAATTCGTCGCGCATGAATCAGTCCGGCTCGAAAGCGGTGTGTGAAGGCGTATTTAGGCACAATGCTGGATTTGTAAAGGGGGCAATCGCATGCTCGCGCCCAGCGGCATTATCGTTTTTCAATATTATTGATTGACAATAAACTTCGACTCGGCCAGATGGCGCTTATCGATTTTCAATATGCCCTTTAATGGAAAACAATATGAAACCGCAGCTTACAAACACATTCGCCGCCATCGCAGCCGCGATCCTTGCCTTCACCTCCATCGGCACCCTCACAACCGTGCCGCCCGCTCATGCAGCCTCACCGGTCGGCATGGTCGAGCTTGCCTAGATCAAGAGCGGCCCGACGCAGCTAGCCCGATCTCGTTAGAAAGGTTCATAGCCATGACTACCAATTCCAAAGACCCCCTGCTCATTGCCGGCAAGATCATGACGACACTCGTGATGGTCATTGTCGGTATTGTAACGGTCATCCTCATTGGAGTTATCCCGCTTTTGCTCATCGAGCAGTCTGAGTTTGCTGCTGCCGTTATCGAAGGCGGAGGCGACAGTGTCACCGCGGCTTTGGCCGCTTCAATCGTTCTGCTTTTGCTGGCTGCCGCAGTTACAGCGGCCGCATTCTACTTCTTCCAATTGCTCGGCAGGATTATCGACACTGTCAGAGATGATGACCCGTTCACGCTTGCAAATGCAGACCGGCTGACCCGCATGGGATGGATCGCTCTGGGTTTTCAGATCGCAACATTCCCTATCGCTGCACTGGCTGCCTATCTCGCGGCTTATGTTCCCGCCGAAAATCTGACCGTCGATTTCGACTTCTCGCTGACCGGAGTGCTTTTAGCCATCGTGCTGTTCATCCTCGCCCGTGTGTTCAAGCACGGCGCTGAAATGCGCGAAGATCTGGAAGGGACGGTCTAATGCCAGCCGATGACGAAGGAGCCGTAATCATGGTCAAGCTCGATGACATTCTCCACGACCGGCGCATGACGCTGACCGAGCTGGCCGAGCGGGTGGGTCTCACCCTTGCCAATCTCTCGATCCTGAAAACCGGAAAGGCCAAGGCGATCCGATTCACAACGCTTGCGGCGATATGCCGAGAACTGGAGTGTCAGCCAGGAGACCTTCTGGAGTACCAGATCAAATAAGCTGCAAGCACCAATTCGCTTGACTCTCGAGGCGCGCATAGTAATGGCGCGCCTCGACCTCTTTACCGGAGGTCATCCGTCCGAGACAGTTGGTGAGAGGAATTTGCCTCTCTTAATCTCCAGCCTAGACGGGGAAAAGAGTTTCTCTGGTGGGCCGCAAATGCGCTCACCCTGATCAAGCCTTTGGCTTCTCCTTCCCCATTGATGGACTTGATCTGTGTCGATGAACGGCATGGATTGATTTGAGCCGGTTGTGCGCAGGCCTCGCCCGCACACAGCCATAGTGAAGGAGCAAATGCATGGATCGTTCGCAAAAAGCCGATGCGGTTGCGCAGCTCTCGCAAGTCTTCAACGAGGTCGGCGTGGTGGTTGTCACCCGCAACCTCGGCCTGACGGTGGACCAGTCTACCGATCTTCGGGGCAAGATGCGCGAAGTTGGTGCAACTTATAAGGTTGCGAAGAACCGTCTTGCAAAGCTCGCCCTGAAAGACACCGATTACGTTGGCCTTGAGGAATACCTCACCGGTCCAACCGCGCTTGCATGGTCTGAGGACCCTGTGGCGGCAGCAAAGGCTGCTGTTGAGTTCGCAAAGTCGAACGACAAGCTGGAAATCGTCGGTGGCTCGATGGGCAGTCAGGTGCTCGACGAAGCCGGGATCAAGGCGCTTGCCTCGATGCCAAGCCTCGACGAGCTGCGTGGCACGATTGTTGGCCTTGTCAACGCACCTGCGACGAAGATCGCTCAGGTTGCAACGGCACCAGCCAACAAGCTGGCCCGTGTCATTGGCGCATATGCCGCCAAAGACGCTGCCTGATATTGGGCTTAAGACGCTACTCGCACGATAAACGAAACATCATTGGGACGCATCTAAGTCCCGAATTTTATTGGAGTTAACATCATGGCTGATATCGCCAAGCTTGTTGAAGAACTTTCGAAGCTGACCGTCCTTGAGGCAGCTGAACTTGCCAAAGCACTCGAAGAAGAGTGGGGCGTTTCTGCAGCTGCTGCTGTTGCTGTTGCTGCACCTGCTGGTGGCGGCGGCGAAGCTGCTGCTGAAGAAAAAGACGAATTCGACGTCATCCTCACCGGCGACGGTGGCAAAAAGATCCAGGTCATCAAAGAAGTCCGCGCCATCACCGGCCTGGGCCTCACCGAAGCCAAAGGTCTCGTCGAAGGCGCACCAAAGCCTCTCAAAGAGGGCGTCAACAAGGCAGAAGCCGAAGAAATCAAAGGCAAGATCGAAGCAGCTGGCGGCACCGTCGAGCTCAAGTAAATCTTGGACAAAGTTTTGTGAGTGTCTTGAAGCGCTCGCAATTAGGGGGCGGTGTCAGCGATGGCGCCGCCCTTTTTGCGTCGGCTTAGAACTTGGGCGGGCAAGGCGGGCTATACCGATCAGGCGGCCCCTTTTGAGGTTGCGGCCCGGCGCTCTCTTCCTGCCTTGGGTCAACCATACGGCCCATAAACAGGATCGCGCCAGAGCGTTTGTCTCGCAGCAAGAACATGAACGGATGATCCGCGCGGAAGATGAAGGGTGGCGGCGGAGGAGGACCAACGCGCGACGAGGTCACCATGACCCCGCCCATCACCACGGCCGTTGCTGCCGCCGCTTCCGACCCGGCTTCGTCGACATCAATGTTAGCTTGGTGAAGGATATTGGTGATCTTCAACCCGCACCAATCGGGAAGCGTCGCTTGCGGGAAGGTCGCCATACGATTAAAATTCGCATTCTTGGAAAACGGCAGGGGCGCGCCCATACCATCAATCACCGCCTTCAGGTCCGCATTCCAATCAAGGCTCATCTTCGGGATAGTCAGGACCGTGTCATAGGGTTTCGCCTCATCCAGCGCCTCAAGCCATCGCTCAAGTTTTCTTGGCGTGAGACCTTCTTCAAGCTTTGCCAAACCGTCTGGTTTTTCAGGCAGGATCGCAACCATGCTCACTTCTTCGCCCGCATATGGCAGATCGACGAGCTTGACCGAACCGCGCTTGATGCCGCGAAACTCGGCGCGAAGGTTCATCAGATCAGCCGTGATTTCATCGCCTCCCGCGAGGAAGAAGGGCTCTTCTCTGGTAGCGCTTTCCGAGAAGCGGGTGAGCCAATCCCCCTTCCAATAGATTGCGTTGACGAGGACCGCAGCGGTCAGGGTGTTGAGCACGTCTCTCTGGATGAGCTCTTCAATCCGATTGTTGGTCTTTCCCGCAACCCAGCCGTTGATCTCTTTACGCGCACTTTCAGGATCATTGCCAAAATCAGCTCTGTTGAATGCGCCAGATGCCTCGCGCTCCAGATCAGCACGATACTGCGGGTTGAGCGTCAGATCATCACGCACCCAGAAGGCGTTGGCACTGCGCAACTCGCGGCCCTCCCCCGATATCTGCATCATGCGGTCAAGCTCTCCGCCCGCACGCAAGTATCCCTCTGGTCCCGCAGGGTAGTGCATCACCGAGCGCATTTGCTCAGCCGTCTGGCCGTCCGCACCGCGATAGGCGTATCCCATCGCTAGCGAGATACTGGCTGGCGAGAAGAACAGGTTTTCACCCGGCTTTGCGACAGCGCGGTACATATCAAGTGCAAAGGCGTTCGAGCCTCGCGCGACGTCTTCAACGCCGACTTGAGTGTCTGAAGCAGCAGTCCGAGCGCTGTCGGTTGGAGCACAGCTCGCAAGCATGGATGCAGCCAACAAAAGCCCGATGGATTTAGTGTGTGTCTGACTTCGCATTGCGTCCCCTCTCGTTGCCCCCCTCATGACTTCATCAAAAGAGTCAGAGTAATGGACGAGGGTATATCTACCAATGAGAACGGGAGATTAACGCGGGATTTGCTCGATCGCGGTCAGTTCAGAGCCCAGGGTCGGGACCGAAATCTGATCGACCTGCACCTTTTTCGCATTGGGCGCGTCCTGGTAATCGATCCCGAACTCCACCTCGTCATAGGCGGGGTTATAGCTCACCGGAATGCCGGCGGCTTGCAGCTGCGCGAGGGTCACGAAACTGTCGATTGCCGCGCCTTGCGTAATGCTTGCAAATTCCGTCTTGCTGAATTGTTCGCGCATCATGTTGGCAACCGAGCGGAGGCGGATTGCAATCGTACCATCGCGCTGTTGGAAATCGACGCTGCCGGTAAGAACGCCGTTTACCCGCGCATCAAGCTTTGTCTTGGGCACAAGCGCCGCTTGCGCAGCTGCCGTGGCGCTGACTTCGGGTGGGGGAGCGCCCACGGGAACAGCACGGCGAACCTCATCAACACCTTCAGGTGGCCGCACGGGCGTCCGGTTTGGCGCGATTGGAAGCGAGCTTCGCACCGCTGCAGACGCATCAATTGCCCCTGCAAAGGCCGCCTCGACAGACCGGTTGGCAATCGCATCGGTGCGCGCCGATGATGAACTCAGCGCAAGGGTCCGGCCATCAGGACCCGCATTCTCAGGTGTTGCACGAACCACGGCATCAAGGCCGGTGATCTGATCAATCGCAACAGTGCGGGTCGCGATTGCGTTGCTGCGCGATTGCGTGACCGGTGCAGGACCTTCGGGCAAACGGGGTGGTACCAATGCGGTCAGCGCCGACGGCATCTCGACGCTGGCAAAAGCAAGATCGAACTCTTGTGAGCCTGTGCTCAGGACGGCCAGAGGCAACTCGCGGTCAAACGCGCTAAGCCTGATTTCGCTGCTGAACGTCACAGGCTCATCATCTCCGCCGATCACATCGGCATACAGCAAACCTGTAATCTGATTGGCGACCTGGCCTTGTGGCGTCCAGACTTGCGTTGCCAGCTTGGGTGCGGCTGCTGCAGGGGCAGCCTTCATCGCAGGCTGCGGTTTTGTCTCGGGCTCAGGCGAGGAAAGCGCATCCCCGAAAGATGCCTCTCCAATCGCGCCGACCATCGCTTCGAGCGAGATGTTCGGTACAGCTATCGCCACGGCGACCGCTGCAGTCCCGAATGCGAACCGCGTTTTGTTGAGCGTCTTGCTGGCAGGGGCTCCGTTGATGCTGGCGGCGATCGCAGCCTTCTCTACAGCTGTCAGAGGGGCGGGCATAAAGCGGGCATGGGGCCACCAATCGCTTTGCGCGACATTGGTGTCTGCCTTGCTGTTTTCGCTGCTCACTTGAGCATCCCCCTTTCGGAACCCGCTTTCTTTAATAAATTATTTACATTCAAGATAAAGCGCTTTTTACAAATCGCAGCGGCGGTGCCCCGATACAACACACGGGCGCGCCAAAGCGCCTTGCTGCGTGAATTTGCTTTTCCAATGCCGCTTCCCTTCCTATTCGGGCCGGCTCGCTATAGCGCGGGCGGACAAGCTATGACGCAAAATGAGGCCATTCATAACCGCCCCGATCAGGCATTGAGGGCGCCCCCTACATGGGGTCAGGAGTTTCGGGCGACGCTTGCGCTCGCCGCTCCGCTTGCCGCTGCCAACCTGTTGCAAATGCTCACCTATGCGGTGGATGTGATCTTCATTGCTCGGCTGGGGGATGAACCGCTGGCTGCCTCTGCTCTGGCGGTTTCCCTGTTCGGATTGGTCTTGTGGGCCATGACTTCGCTTACCGGAGCCGTCGCGGCTTTGATTGCCGAGGCCGTTGGCGCAGGTGGGCCCACATTGCGGCCTGTCAGACGGTCCGTTCGCATGGCCTTGTGGCTGGCGGTAATAACCGGCGTTATCGGTATGGGCATTTGCCTGGCTCTTGAGCCGATCATGCGTGCAACCGGTCAACAGCCGCAGATCATCGCATTGGCGCGCGAATACAATTACATCATCATCTTCTCGCTGATCCCGATGCTGCTGGCGGGGGTCTTGCGCAATTTCGTTTCGGCATTAGGGCGCCCGATATTTGCCACCGCGATCACCGGGGTGGGCATTTTCGTAAACGCCTTTGCCAATTACGCGCTCATTTTCGGCAACTTCGGCGCGCCAGAGCTGGGTCTCAAAGGTGCAGCGGTGGCAACCATCATCACCGCCTTTGTGATCCTTGGCGCATATATTGTGGCGATACGGCTCGACCCGAAGCTTCACCGCTATCACATCTTTGGCAGGCTCTGGTCGCCGGACTGGGACCGCTTCTGGCTGATTGTTCGGATCGGCGTTCCCATTGGCCTGACCGTGACAGCGGAGGCCGGTATCTTCGGTGCAGCGGCATTCCTCATGGGCAGGTTCGGGGCAAGCGAACTTGCCGGGCACACAGTCGCGCTGCAATTGGCTGCGCTCGCTTTCCAGGTTCCGTTTGGCGTGGGCCAGGCAGTGACCATTCGCGTGGGCTATTATTACGGTGCGCGTGATCCCATTGGCATCAAACGCGCAGGCTGGGTCGCGCTTGCGATCTCGACCGCCTTTATGACCTGCACGGCAAGCGCCATGGTGATCGCGCCTTACACATTGCTTTCGATCTACGTTGATCCCTATGCCGCCAAGAACGCAGCTCTCGTCGGGTTCGCGCTCCAATACCTCGTTCTCGCCGCAGCGTTCCAATTGGTGGACGGCATTCAGGCAGTCTCCGCCGGAGCTCTTCGCGGGCTACAGGACACGCGCGCGCCGATGTGGATCGCGATTTTCAGCTATTGGGTGCCCGGTATCGGCCTTTCGATAGGCCTCGGGTTCTTCACCCCGCTACAGGGAACGGGCGTTTGGATCGGCCTTGCGACCGGGCTTGCTTTTGCAGCCGTTCTGCTCACCTGGCGCTGGATGGCGCGGGAGAGATTAGGGCTGGTCAAGCAGCCGCCGCGCCCATCGTAGTCACCACGCGTTGAGGGAACGGGATGGAAATGCCCTTCTCGTCAAACTTGGCCTTGGCCGCTTCGGTAAGGTCCCACGAAAGCCCAAGATAATCCGCCGTATTGCACCACACGCGAAGCCCGATCCCGACCGAGCTTTCGTCAAGCGAAGCGACAAACGTGACAGGCTCAGGATCGCTCAACACCCGCTCGTCTCCGGCTGCCAGTTGCAGCAAGGTGTCGCGCGCGTTCTTCATGCTGTCGTTATAGCCAATCCCGACAATCAATTCGAAACGGCGCGTTGGATGACGAGTGAAATTGATGATGGGCTGGTTCCAAAGCTCGTTATTCGGCATCATCACGAACAGGCCATCAGGCTGTTTAAGCTCGGTGGTGAAAAGGCCAATTTCCTGCACTGTAGCAGTGATCGTACCGACATTGATCACTTCGCCCACACGAAAGGGGCGCTGGGTCATAATCATCACGCCTGATGCGACATTTGATAATGTGCCCTGAAGCGCAAGGCCCACTGCAAGCGCCACGCCGCCGAGCGCTGCAATGATACTGGTGGTCTCAACCCCGAACTGGGTCAGAACCGTCAGCAAGACAACGGACCAGATCGCAAATTTTACCGCTTTGCCGATCACACGGGCAATTGAGATATCCACCCGCGAGGCGCGGGTAAGCCCGCGCACCACCCAGCGTGATACCAGGCTTCCCACCAGCAGACCGAATACCAGCACCGCTATCCCGGCGCCAAGATCCATCAGGTTCATCCGCAGCCAAATGAGGCCCTGCTCTGCGTAAGTCAGGTCAGTGATTTCAGGATTGAAGCGGATCATATAGCTCTCAAAAACAAGGCATCAGCGCGCATGTTCTCACGCCGGCAAAGGTTGAGCGTGTGGCGGATGCAGGCCCAATACTCAAGCGCGAAGCGCCGCATTGCCTTTTCGCAAATTTTTTTGGGTCCGTCGCCTTGACTCTTGCACCCGTGGCAACCATCTGCCCCCGCGTTGGCACTCTAATAGCGAGAGTGCCAAATTCGTTTATCAACCACGTAAGAGAAAGGTCATAAAAATGGCATTTCGTCCACTTCACGACCGCGTTCTGGTCCGTCGCATCGAAGCCGACACAAAGACCGCAGGCGGCATTATCATCCCTGACAGCGCTCAAGAAAAGCCATCCGAAGGCGAAGTCGTCTCCGTTGGCGAAGGCGCACGCGACGATGCAGGCAACCGCGTTGCTCTCGACGTAAAAGCCGGCGACCGAGTGTTGTTCGGCAAATGGGGCGGCACCGAAGTCAAGATCGACGGTGAAGACCTCCTCATCATGAAGGAAAGCGACATCATGGGGATCATCGGCTGAGGCCGAAAGGCTTTAGTCTGACCCAGAAAATCGCACCTAAAAAATTCCAAGAATTCAGGAGAAACAATCATGGCTGCAAAGGACGTAAAGTTCGGCCGCGAAGCACGCGAAGGTATTCTTCGCGGCGTAGATACGCTCGCTAACGCTGTTAAAGTCACCCTCGGTCCAAAGGGCCGTAATGTCGTCATCGACAAAAGCTTTGGCGCGCCGCGCATCACCAAGGACGGTGTATCGGTTGCCAAGGAAATCGAACTTAAAGACAAGTTCGAAAACATGGGCGCGCAAATGCTCAAGGAAGTGGCCTCGAAGACCAACGACCTTGCTGGCGACGGCACCACCACCGCGACCGTGCTCGGCCAGGCCATCGCCCGCGAAGGCATGACCGCTGTGGCTGCTGGCATGAACCCGATGGATCTTAAGCGCGGCATCGACACTGCAACCGCAGCTGTTGTTGCGAACCTTCAGAGCCGTTCAAAAGAAGTCGCTGGTTCTTCCGAGATCGCTCAGGTCGGCATCATCTCTGCCAATGGCGACAAAGAAGTCGGCGAGAAAATCGCTGAAGCCATGGACAAGGTCGGCAAAGAAGGCGTTATCACCGTCGAAGAAGCCAAGGGCCTCGAGTTTGAACTCGACGTTGTTGAAGGCATGCAGTTCGACCGCGGTTACCTCTCGCCTTACTTCATCACCAACCCGGACAAGATGCTGGTTGAACTCGACAACCCATACATCCTGATCCACGAGAAGAAGCTTTCAAGCCTGCAAGCCATGCTCCCGGTTCTCGAAGCTGCAATGCAGTCGGGCCGCCCGCTTCTCATCATCGCTGAAGACATCGAAGGCGAAGCGCTCGCGACCCTCGTCGTGAACAAGCTGCGCGGCGGCCTCAAAGTCGCTGCTGTCAAAGCTCCAGGCTTTGGCGATCGTCGCAAAGCCATGCTGCAAGACATCGCGATCCTCACCAAAGGTGAAATGATCAGCGAAGACCTCGGCATCAAGCTTGAGAACGTGACGCTGGGCATGCTCGGCGAAGCCAAGCGTGTCACCATCGACAAGGACAACACCACCATTGTCGACGGCGCAGGCTCGGAAGACGACATCAAGGCACGCGTCGGCGAAATCCGCACGCAAATCGACAACACCACCAGCGACTACGACCGTGAGAAGCTGCAAGAGCGTCTCGCGAAACTCGCAGGCGGCGTTGCTGTGATCAAGGTTGGCGGCGCTTCGGAAGTCGAAGTGAAAGAGCGCAAGGACCGCGTTGATGACGCGCTTCACGCAACCCGTGCAGCCGTTGAAGAAGGCATCGTCCCGGGCGGCGGTACCGCGCTTCTTTACGCAACCAAGGCTCTCGAAGGCCTCAAAGGCGACAATGACGACCAGACCCGTGGCATCGACATCGTTCGCCGCGCAATCATGGCGCCGGTTCGTCAGATCGCTGAAAACGCTGGCCACGATGGCGCGGTTGTTTCTGGCAACCTGCTTCGTGAAGGCGATGAGACCCAAGGTTTCAACGCTGCAACCGACGTTTACGAAAACCTCGTTGAAGCAGGCGTGATCGACCCAACCAAGGTTGTTCGCACCGCTCTGCAAGACGCAGCTTCTGTTGCTGGCCTGCTGATCACCACCGAGGCGGCGATCACGGATGCTCCAGAAGACAAAGCCGCAGCCCCTGCAATGCCCGATATGGGCGGCATGGGCGGCATGGGCGGCGGCATGGGCTTCTAAGCCAGCCACTTTTTCCAAGCTTTCAAAAAAGGCCCCGTCGGAGCAATCCGGCGGGGTCTTTTGCTTTATTCGCAACTAAAGCCTTAAAATCGTATTCTGTTTTTTGCAACAAGCCGCCAAGTTCGCGATTTAAAGCGATAAAGATCGCCTGAAGAGTTAATCAAACTTGACGCGTTCGAGTGTATGATAAAGAATACAGCCTTCCAGTCTCCGAGAGTCGAACGACCCCGGAGTTTTGCGGCGCAGGGCATTGAAAGCCGAGCTGATCCGGCTTCCAAATCTTTCCGGGTTTGGTTTTGGGCAATGCGCCACCGAAGGGTTTTTGCCTGCTGGAATAATGGGATCTGCGGACGAGAATGCACGCGGAACGTTGAAGGATAATCAGGCCGCTATCTGTGGCCTCCTCAATGCTTTTGTGCGTTCGCTCCTGCTAATCCTGGACGGGAGGTAGACCTATGCATACGCATAATGACGGGATTAGCTCTGGAAGTGGGCCATCCAACCTTATTGGTTGCCTGACCTATCAAAGCAGGGCAGCAGCGCCGCCGTCCGAAACCGAACTCAACGAACTTGTCGCAAGGGCACGCTCCCGCAATCAAAGCGTCGGTGTCACCGGCATGCTTCTGTATGAAAATGGCAAGTTTCTACAAACACTCGAAGGCCCACCCGATGGTCTGGGTGCTGTCTGGAAATCGATCCAGCAAGATGAGCGCCACAAAGACATCGAACTGCTGACAGAGCATTTTGTCGAAGCGCGCCTGTTCTCGGACTGGGACCTTCTTCTTTATCGCAAACGCGATGAGGCGCCCCCGCGCCTTTGGGATCGTCTGCGCCGCAAGCACCCTCTCAACCAGCATGTGCAGCGCGTTGTACGCGACGCATTCGACGCAAATGAGACTGGCCTTGGCGACCTTTTCGCACGGCTTGCTGAATCGGGTTGGCATGGCGATGAAGTGGTCAAGCAACTGATTGAACCGGCCGCCCGCGCGATGGGCGACGCATGGCTCAGCGACGAATGCAGCGAGTTTGACCTGACACTGGGGCTTGGCATCTTGCAGATGGCGGGTCATGCCGTGCGCTACACCGAAAACTCGGAAAGGCTGCGTTCGAAGACCTATTCGGTCATTCTGGCATCAGCCCCGGGCGAACCGCATATGCTGGGCCAGAGCATCCTTGCCGACCAGTTTACCGATGCCGGATGGTCGGTTGAAATGTCACACCCCGGTAGTGATCAGGCGCTCGCCAATCAGCTGGAACACCAACGCCCTGATGCGCTGGATATCGGGCTGTCGGAAGCACTGCCGCGTCCCGGACGCATCGCCGCGTTGCGCGAGACGGTGAAGCAAAGCCGCCTTGTTTTGCCAGACCAAAATCTGGTCATTTCAGTGGGCGGAAGATTATTCGCAGAGGCAGCTGCCACCGCAGAGCATGTGGGCGCCGATCACTCTCGCCCGACATTGGCCGGCACGCATTTGCGCATCGCAGAGCTGGTTGCCCATGCACGCAAAGTGCGGTCGGGCGAGTAACGAGGCCTCAAAAGCCAATCCCGCGTCAAAATCGTACGCTCATTTACCGGCAGGTTGCCCTTCCATTGTCTTGCGCTCTGGGCCATTAGCGTCCGGAAAAATCATGAGGGAACTCTGAGATGAAAATGAAATTCGCAGCCTTGCTGCTTTCAACCGTTGCGCTTGGCGGTTGCGATGCGTTGACACCGGTGGAAACGGTGGAATGCGGCACGGTTGCTCAATCAGAATGCCTGAACGCGTGGTTTGATGAAAAGTTCGAAGAACAGCTTGCCTTCTCGCCGATCACACAAACGGGATTGGGCCGGAAAACCGACTACGACAAAATCGACGATTTCAGCGAAGATGCACAGCTTGCCCAGCTTGAATGGATGCGCGGCGCAACGGCGCAAATGGAAGCAAGCTTTGATTATGACGAGCTCTCAGAGGCGGCCAAACTCTCCTACGATATGTGGAAGTACCGGCTTGAGCAGGCGGAGCGCGCTTACGAGTTTCGCGAGCAAGCCTACATCCTCCACCAAATGGGCTCTGCGCAAAGCAGCCTTCCGACCTTCCTGCTGACGCAGCACACTGTCGAAGATGAAAACGAGATGCAGGCGTTTATCACGCGTATTGGCGCGATCGGGACAGCTATGGACCAACTCCTCGCCCGCGCTCAGGCAAACGCCGAGGCAGGCACCCGCGCCCCACGCTTTGCTTATGATGCGGTAATCCTTGAGGCGAACAACCTCACCTCCGGCGCGCCTTTCGATGAGGGTGAGCCTTCCGCCATGTGGGCCGGCGTCGAGCGCCACCTTGCGAGCCTTGTTGGGAGCGGCGCGATTACCGATGAACGCGCCGAAGAGCTCCGCGAAAAAGCGCGCACAGCGCTCATCGAAGAATTCGCGCCTGCCTATGCACGCACGATTGCCTGGTTCGAAGAAGATCGCCCGAACACAAGCGAAGAGGCGCAAGGCGCAACCGCTTTGCCCAATGGCGAAGCATTTTACGCAGCATCATTGAAAGAAATGACCACCACCGACCTTACCGCTGATGAAATTCACCAGATCGGCTTGGATGAGGTTGAGCGCATTCAAACAGAAATGCGCGCGATCATGGAGCAGGTCGGGTTCGAGGGGACCTTGCAGGAATTTTTCGAGTTTACCCGCACCGATCCGCAATTCTTCTACCCTGACAATGAAGCGGGCGCGCAGCAATATATCGATCAAGCCAAGGCTCACATTGATGCCCTGACCGCGCGGCTGCCCGAGTTTTTCGGCACCTTGCCAAAGGCGCCGCTTGAGGTGCGCCGGGTAGAGGCTTTCCGTGAACAGGACGGTGCCGCCCAGCATTATCAACCTGGCACACCCGATGGTTCACGCCCCGGGATTTACTACGCTCACCTTTCCGACATGACTGCGATGCCAATCCCTGAATTGGAAGCGATCGCCTATCACGAAGGCAATCCGGGCCACCACATGCAATTGTCCATCGCACAGGAATTGGAAGGCGTGCCCAAATTCCAGTCCCAAGGCGGATTTATCTCTGCCTATGGAGAAGGCTGGGCGCTGTATACCGAACTGCTCGCAAAGGAGATGGGCGGTTACCAGGACCCTTATTCCGACTTTGGCCGCCTTGGCAGTGAAATCTGGCGCGCAATCCGTCTGGTGGTTGACACCGGCATCCACGCCAAGGGCTGGAGCGAGGAAGAAGCGGTGCAATATGCGCTTGAAAATTCCCCCAATCCTGAAGGCGCCGTGCGCAGCGAAGTTCAGCGCTATTATGTGCTGCCGGGCCAGGCGACATCATACAAGATCGGCATGATCCGTATTCAGGAACTGCGTGCGAAAGCGGAAAAAGAGCTGGGCGAAGACTTCGACATTCGCGGGTTCCATGACACCGTGCTTGGCGGTGGCTCGGTGCCGCTGTCGATCCTTGAAAAACGGATCGACCAATGGATCGCGAGCGTCAAAGAAGCGTAAGCTGCTTGCAGATCAAATAGAAGAAGGGCGCGAGGTGGTTGACCACCTCGCGCCCTTTTTGCGTCTGGATTGATGAGGCCTTAGCCGCCCTTGCGGCTTGCCGCTGCTGCTTCGATCACGTCCTCATCCCATGTGACCTGCGTCTGGGTCTGCGGATTGAAGCGGGTGTTGGCGTAAGATGCGGCTTCTGCAGCTGCAATCTCTTCGGCGGTCAGGTGCTCTGACGGCTCAAGCGCAAACACATCGACACCGCGGGTGATCTCTGTGCCGTAGATCCGGCCATTGTACCAATAGCTGGACCAGAAACCGCCAACGACCAATTGCTCACCATCGATGGGGCCACGGTCAAAGAAGGCAATCTCTTGCGGATTAGCGCTGTCGGTGAAGTCCATCACGCTGATGCCGCCCTGATACCAGCTTTGCACGAAGATATCGCGGCCGGGAACCGGAATGATTGAGCCGTTGTGAGCGACGCAATTTTCCGTGTCGCTTTGTGGTCCGGGCATTTTGTAGTGGCTGCGGAATTCAAGCTTGCCATCGACAATGTCGTAAATCGCATTGGCGCCCCAGGTCATCGGGTCCGATGCCTTACAACGCGGACGACCGCCTCCGCCCCATTCGTCAGTGAAGATCACTTTGGTGCCGTCATTGTTGAACGTGGCCGAGTGCCAATAGGCAAAGCCTTTGTCGAACACGCTGTCGGTGCGAACTGGGTTATAGGGATCGGAGATATCCATAATGATCCCGTTGCCCGAACACGCGCCTGCCGCGATTTTAAGCGCGGGGAAGACGGTGATGTCGTGGCACTGGTTTGTCTGACGGGTGTCTTGCGCGCCTTCTTCAGAGGTGCCGCCTTTCCAAAGGCCAGCAATCTCGCCCGTTTCATTGTCGGCAAACACGCGCGGGCTGCTGGTGATGCGGGCCGCTGCCGGATTGGCGAGCGGGATTTCGATCACGTCGATGCTGAACAATGCAGTGCGGCTGTCCGCTTCATTATCGATGCAGCGCGACAGCTCTTCCTGTTTGCGCACGCGCGACGTCCCCGAGTTGTAAACGACGAGCTTTTCGTCATCGGCGCTCACGATCGAGTGCGTGTGGCTGCCGCGGCAGGTTTGCACCTGTCCGACCTGGCGCACAGCGGTGAGGTCCGAAATGTCGAAAATGCGAAGGCCGCGGAAACGCTCTTCCGACACGTCGCCTTCAACACCCTGTAGCCCGCAATCCACGCGGCCACGGGTTTGCTCGACGCTCATAATGAGAAGGTTTTCGTAAACCGAAACGTCGCCTTGGCCGCCCGGGCAGACAACCGATGACATGAGGTTGGGAACCCCGTCATCGCCAAGCTTATAGATGTTGAAGCCGTGATAATTACCGGCGACCATAATGTCGTCGAAGAACGCCATGTCGGTGTTGGCAAAATCGAGCAGCGGCGAACGCTCGGCAAACTGGGTCAGGCTTTCGCCGTCTTCCTCTGGCGTTTCCGCCGCTTCGGCAGCCGCTTCTTCTGCCTCTTCCTCATCCATTGGGAGAGCTGGGCGAAGGTCCGCAGGGTTCTCCGGGTTAAAGAAGCCGGCAGGCTTTGGCAGCGACACCACCTTGCGAAGGTTCATGATTGCCTCGCCCGCATCGTCGAAACCAACAGCCAGGTTGACGCGCGGATCGGATGAAAGGCCAGCCAGCATCACATCCATCTGATCGATTTCGGATTGCTGGTCGCTTTCGATATCGCTGATGAACTGGAAAAGCACAGGGTCAGACGCGCTGCCCGGTTGGTCGAGCAGATCGTCAACCATTTTGATCGCGCCTTCGTGGTGGGCAATCATAAGCGTGAGGAACAAGCGGTCGAATTCCGTGCCCTCAAGCGTTGCGAGCTTGGCCATGTCCTCTGCGCTTGCCATACCCGCCATTTGCGAGTGATCCATGGCATGGCCCATCATGTGATTGGAATGGTCCATCCCTGAATGGTCCATCGTTGAGTGATCCATGCCGACCATCACGGTTTTCTGACCGCGCGCGGACAGCCATTCGTTCATGAACTCGATCTCGTCAGCCTGGCTCGACAGAATGCGGCCAGCGATAGTGACGACGTCTTCATTATTGGTGCGCGCTTCGACCAGAGCGGACATTTCAACCGCCTGTTGGTGATGCGCGATCATGCCTTGCATGAAGCCGACATCTGCATCGGTGTAGCTGGACTTCGCAATCTCGCTTGCTTCACTTGCGCTAAGCGTTTTGCTCGCTTCACCTGGTGCACCTGGCAAAAGGATGGGAGCGGTCTGCGCCATCGCAAGGCTCGAACCGGTAAGAAGAAGGCCCGTAAGCAGGCCGCGAGAGCCCAAAACGAGGTTACGTTGCATGGTCATATTTGTCCTCATGATGCGTGGTTTGACAGCATACCTGCCCGAATGGTTGCGCCAGTCAAGGCTGCGTGTCAGGCAACCCATACATACGCAACAAGGGAACAATCGAAGGGTTCCTCGCATTATAATTAGTGCAGCGATCTAAGCCGGGATCGCGAATCGGTCGCGAGCGCTGCACATTTCGCCGCATGCGACGGGGCGAGCGCTTGTCGCGGCGAATCGTAGGACCCTAGAGACTGCGCTTAAGCTGCCGCTAACCTTGTTCGGAGTACGTTCTGCCGATGGCAATTCGACACATTCTTTCCTCGATCACCCGCGCCGCCCTTCCGGCCGCAGCCCTCATCTTCGCAAGTTTCACGCCCGCCTTTGCCCCCGCCTCGGCTCAGGGCAACGAACGTCAGGGCGACGAGCTGCAGGCGAGCTTCGACAATGCTTTTGGCACGCAGGCAAGAGAACCCTCCACCTTTGAGGCGATTTACTCCTCTTCGTTCGAGCAGCGCATTGCCGAACTTGCCGATGGAAGCGATGGACGTATCGGCGTTGCTGCATGGGACCTTGCAACCGGTGAGCAGATCACGGTGCTGGGCAATCAATTGTTCCCCATGGCCTCGACCAGCAAGATCGCTGTTGCTGCAAAATATCTCGAGATGGTCGAACAGGGCCGATATACGCTGACCACGGAATTTCCGCTGCTGATCCCTGTTCGCTCGGCGAAATTTTCATCTGCCGCGGCCCCTGTGCGCAATGGCAATTCCATGGCAGCGATTGATCTTATCGAGATCATGATCACCCGATCGAGCAACCCGGCGACAGATGCCTTGCTGAAAGCCGTGGGCGGTCCGCAAGCGGTCAATGACTGGATGCGCCGCCAGGGCATCACCGATTTTTCCATCGACCGCGATATCGCAACCTTGGTGCGCGATGACGGCGAATATGACCCTGCCAACTGGATTGATCCGCGCGATGCGGCCACGCCCAAAGCCATGGTGCGCCTGCTCGCCGGGCTTTATCGTGGTGAGTATCTGTCGGACGAAAGCCGCCGGATATTGCTCGGCGCGATGAGCCGCACTGTCACTGGCAAGCGCCGTATCATCGCCAATATGCCAGGCGAGGCAAAGGTCAGCCACAAGACCGGTTCGCTCAACAACACGTCGAGCGATGTCGGGATAATCGAAAGCCCCGATGGACGAGCTATTGCAGTCGCTATCTACGTAACGGGCCAGGGTTCACGTCGCGCCCGCGAAGCACGGATCGCTTCAATCGCCCGCGCGCTTTACGACGGGTTCAGCGTACGCGCCCGCCAGGATCGCAACTGGGTGAACGCCCCGCGTATGGGCGGCGGTTAGGCACTCAAACCAGCAGGCAGCGCAGAATCTAGCGCGCAAAGAAAAAGGCGGCGCCCACACAATGGGACGCCGCCTTTTCTTTTTCTAGCGTGAAGCTAGCGAAGAGCGAATTACTCGCCGTCCACCATAGCTTCTGCCTTGGCAGCAGCGCCTTCAGCAGCTTCGGTCACAGTGTCAGCAGCGCCTTCAGCAGCTTCGGTTGTTGCATCAGCAGCGCCTTCGGCAGCTTCGCCAGCAGCAGCAGCGCCTTCTTCAGCAGCAGCAGTCGCGTCGTCAGCGATTGAAGCAGCGTCAGCAGCCATCGCGTCGCCGGTTTCGCTCACAGCGTCAGCGGTTTCACCGCAAGCAGCGAGGCCAAGAGCAGAAGTTGCAACAAAAGCGGCAAGAACGATCTTACGCATAATAAATTCCTTGTTCAGCGTTTAGAACACGCACCCCCCTCCTAGGGGAACGCGCCAAAGTCGGGCAGAACAGCCTGACTTGAGCTTCTAAATAGTGGCGGAAATGTGGCCGCACAAGTAAAATGTGGCAAAATGCCCCTTTTTCGCCTTATTCTTGCCACATTTGAGCGAGCTCCCCATGCGTCCTTTTTAGCAGGCAACCACTTTTGGTGGGCAAGGCAGCCTTCAAACATCAAGGCGACTTACGCCCGCGTGCTCGCGATGCTAGCAAGCGAGCCATGTCAGACAAGAAGCAGCACCTCTATCTCGTCGATGGCTCGGCCTATATTTTCCGCGCCTATCACCGCTTGCCACCCCTTACCAATCCGGAAGGGACCCCTGTTGGCGCGGTTTATGGCTACACAACCATGCTGTGGAAGCTGGCCGATGATCTGGATGCTGCTGATGGGCCGACGCATTTGGCGGTGATCCTGGACAAGGATTCGAAGAGCTTTCGCAACGACATTTACCCTGAATACAAGGCCAATCGCCCGCCGCCGCCCGAAGACTTGCGGCCACAATTCCCCCTGATCCGCGATGCTACCCGCGCGTTCAGCCTTCCATGCATCGAAGAAAAGGGATTGGAGGCAGACGACCTGATCGCCTCCTATGCCCGCGAGGCACAGCGTAAGGGATGGGACGTGACAATCGTCTCTAGCGACAAGGATTTGATGCAGCTTGTTGGCGAAGAAAATGGTGCGCGCATTGATATGCTCGACACCATGAAATCACAGCGCATCTATCTGGATGAAGTGCACGAGAAATTTGGCGTCACCCCTGATCTGGTCGGCGATGTGCTGGCCCTTATGGGGGACAGCGTCGATAATATTCCGGGCATTTATGGAGTTGGCCCAAAGACCGCATCCAAGCTCATCGCCGAGCATGGTTCACTTGCCGCAGCGCTCGACCAGGCGCCGGATATGAAGAAATCCAAATTGAAAGAGCGCCTGCTTGAAGGACGCGAGGCTGCCGAGCTGTCGCGCGTTCTGGTTACGTTGAAAGAAGACTGCGACCTGCCTGTGGCGATCGAGGACATGGCCCTTGGCAAGGTTCCCGAAGAACCTCTGGCCGAATTTCTGCAAACGCACGGATTCAACTCGCTTCTCAAACGCCTTGGCGCAGGAACCGGTTCACCCGAGCGGCCCAACAATCTCAATCCTGCCAAAGCGGATAAAGGCGGCGACAAGGGCAATGCTGAAGGAAACCGCCAACCTCTGCCGGAAATGCCGAAGGTGGATCGCAGCGCGTATGAGGCGGTTCAGACTTTGGAGCGACTCAAGGAATGGGTTGCGCGGGCAACGGCTGCCCGGCTGGTCGCGGTGGATACAGAGACCTCTTCGCTCGATGCCATGCAGGCTGACCTCGTCGGGGTGAGCCTTGCGCTTGGCCCCAATGATGCCTGCTACATCCCGCTCGCCCATGGCGGCAGCGATATGTTCGACGAAAAGCCTGAGCAGGTTGCGATGGATGACGCCATTGCAGCGCTCAAACCCATGCTCGAGGATGATTCCGTCCTCAAAGTCTTCCAGAACGGCAAATATGACCTCAACGTGCTGGAGCGTTCAGGGATTAGCGTCGCGCCTATTGAAGACACGATGGTGATGAGCTTTGACCTTGATGCAGGGCGCGGCGAAGGCATGGGAGGCGGTCACGGTATGGACGACCTCTCCGAACGCCACCTTGGCCACACCCCGCTTTCCTTCAAAGAAGTGTGCGGCACCGGCAAGAAAGCCATCCCTTTTGGCGAAGTGCCTTTGGACCGCGCGACGGAATACGCCGCCGAGGACGCCGATGTCACCTTGCGGCTTTACCGCATGCTCAAACCGCGTCTTTCCGAAGAGGGTGGCAGCGCCATTTACGAACGCGTCGACCGACCGCTCATCCCGGTGGTTGCGGGAATGGAGCGCGAAGGCATCAAGGTAGACCGCGCGCGCCTTGCCAAACTCTCGGAAGAATTTGCGACCGAAACGGCCCGGCTTGAAAAGGCAATCCATGAAGTTGCGGGCGAGGAATTCTCGGTCGGCTCACCCAAACAATTGGGCGAGATCCTGTTCGACAAGATGGGTTTTAAAGGCGGTCGTAAAGGCAAGAGCGGCGCTTACTCCACCGATCACTCGACGCTTGAAAAGCTGAGCGCCGACCCGGAAGCTGCGGCGATCACCAAGAAGGTGCTTGAATGGCGCCATTTGTCGAAACTGAAATCGACTTACACCGATGCGCTGCAGGCGCAGATCAATCCCGATACAGGGCGCGTGCACACCAGTTACAGCCTTGTTGGGGCCCAGACAGGGCGATTGTCTTCAACCGATCCGAACTTGCAGAACATCCCCATCCGCACCCCCATTGGCCGGCAAATCCGCGAGGCGTTTGTGCCCGAAGACGGCAATGTCCTTCTCGCAGCAGACTACAGCCAGATCGAATTGCGACTGGCTGCGCATATGGCCGATGTCGGCACTCTCAAAGAGGCCTTTGCAAACGGTGAGGACATCCACTCGCGCACAGCGACCGAGATGTTTGGCGAGGTGACAAGAGACACCCGCGCGCAGGCAAAGACGATCAACTTCGCCATCCTGTACGGCATTTCGCGTTGGGGACTTGCAGGCCGCCTGGAAGTCGAACCCGACGAAGCGCAGGCGATGATCGACACCTATTTCCAGCGTTTCCCCGGCATTCAGCGCTATATCTCCGAGACACTCACAACAGTTGGCGAGCGCGGCTATTCCGAGACGCTCTTTGGACGCAAGACATGGTTCCCGCGGATCAAGTCGAAGAACCAGGCCGAACGGCAGGGTTCAGAGCGCGCGGCCATCAATGCGCCGATCCAGGGGACAAGCGCAGACATCATCAAGCGAGCCATGGCACGAATGCTCCCGGCGTTGCGCGATGCTGGACTAAACGATGTGCGCATGCTGCTTCAGGTGCACGATGAATTGGTGTTCGAACTGCCCGAAGGGGACGTGGCCGCCGCCTCGCCGATTATCGAACGGGTCATGGCAGAGGCCGCGCTCCCGGCGGTCACCCTTGATGTGCCGCTCGCGATTGATATCGGGACAGGCGCGAGCTGGGACGCGGCGCACTAAGACAAGCGCGCCACTGACCTAGTCGTGCTTTTCGGCCCGCGTCGCTTCGAGATGTTCGGGCGCGAAGAAACCGATCGGATTTGCCTCGACCGCGCGCTTCTTCAGCTCGCCTCGCATGGCGCGATATTCGGCTTCCATTCGCGGCGTGACCGTTGCCCGGCTGTCCTCAAGAGCATTGTCGAAGTCCTGCATTTCAACCGCAGACACATCGCCGCCCATCCGTCGAAGTGCGCTAAGGCCAGCGCGCCGGACAACATCTTCGAGGTCGGCTCCGGTGAAGCGTTCGGTCTTGGCCGCGACTTCATCCAGATCAACATTGCTCGAAAGCGGCATGTTCTCTGTGTGAATGCCTAAGATATGACGGCGACCCTCCAGATCAGGTGTGCCGACATAGACAAGCTCGTCGAAGCGGCCCGGGCGAAGGAGGGCCGGGTCCATCAAGGTGGGACGGTTGGTCGCACCGATGACAATTACCGATTGCAGCTCTTCAAGCCCGTCCATTTCGGCCAGAACCGTGTTCACCACGCGGCCTGTCACCTGCGGCTCGCCCTGTCCGCTGCCACGTGCAGGAACAAGGCTGTCGATCTCGTCGATAAAGACCACACAGGGCGCAACCGCGCGGGCACGTGCGAAGAGTTTGGCGATCTGCTGTTCGCTCTCACCATACCATTTGCTGAGCAAGTCAGAGCTTTTGAGCGAAATGAAGTTGGCGTCGGCCTCTTTAGCGACTGCTTTCGCCAGCAAGGTCTTGCCGGTGCCGGGAGGTCCATAAAGAAGGAAGCCCTTGGCCGGACGAATACCCAGACGGCGGAAACCTTCGGCATTCTTCAGGGGCAGCTCAATGCCTTCTTTGAGCTTGTCGATTGCATCGCCAACCCCGCCGATATCGTCCCAGCCGACATTGGGCATTTGCACCATGACTTCGCGCATGGCGGAAGGTTGCACGCGCTTAAGAGCGCTTTGGAAGTCATCGCGCGTCACGCATAATTCTTCGAGCACCTCTGGCGGGATTTCGCGGGCATCCAGATCAAGCTTGGGCATGATCCGGCGCACGGCATCAATCGCCGCCTCGCGGGCGAGGGCTGCAATATCGGCCCCGACAAACCCGTGGGTCATGCGGGCAAGCTCGTTCAGATCAACGCCTTCCTCGAGCGGCATGCCGCGGGTGTGGATGGCAAGGATTTCACGGCGACCCGTTTGATCGGGAACCCCGACAACAATCTCTCGGTCAAAACGGCCCGGACGGCGCAACGCTTCATCAATTGCATCGGGACGATTGGTCGCCGCAATCACCACAACGTTCGCGCGTGCCTCCAAGCCATCCATGAGGGTGAGCATCTGGGCGACCAGTCGTTTTTCCGCTTCGCCCGGGACCTGTGTCCGCTTGGGCGCGATGGAATCGATCTCGTCGATGAAGATAATGGCAGGCGATGCCCTTGCGGCTTCTTCGAACACTTCGCGAAGACGCTTTTCGCTCTCGCCATATCCAGAGCCCATGATTTCAGGGCCATTGATGATGAAAAACTCGGCGTCGCTTTCGCTGGCGACCGCCTGCGCAAGGCGGGTCTTGCCGGTTCCCGGAGGACCATGCAGCAACACTCCCTTTGGCGGATCAACGCCAAGCCGCGTAAACAATTCCGGATAGCGAAGCGGCAGTTCGACCATCTCGCGCAGCGCTGTGATGGTGTCCTCCATGCCGCCGACATCGTCATAGTTGACGGTGCCCCGGGCATCGCGCGGCTCTTCATATTCGGTGCGCAGCTCAACCTCGGTGTTCTCGTCTATGTGGACGATGCCCTTTGGACTGGTTGAGTGCACCGACAGGCGAATTTGTGTGAGCGCGTAAGCTGGCGCGCGCAGCAGCTGGCGCACGTCTGATGGCATGTTCTGCACCGGCTGTTGGCCAGTGGTCGCCACAAGGTCGCCTGCGACCAGCGGTTTTTTGAAAAAGTTGCGTTTCAGCGCCTGTGTCGGCCCCTGCAAACGCATCTCTCGCTGGGCCGGGGCAAAGACTACACGTGTCGCAGGGCGCGATTCGCCGACATGGATATCGACATGCTCACCCGACCCTGCCTCCGCGTTGCCGCGCTGAAGCCCGTCAAGGCGAATGACATCAAGTGTCTCATCCTCCTGATAGGCGGGCAGCGCGATTGCCGCAGTCGAGCGCTTGCCCTCGATTTCGACCACATCGCCTTCAGTAATGCCGAGCTTCTGGAACGCGGAGCGGGGCATTCTTGCCACGCCCTGCCCCGACTCTTCCTGACGGGCCGGTGCCACCTGGAGCCGAAGAGTGCGGCTAGGAGTGTCGGCTGTGTCGGCTGAGTTGGCGTCTGCCATGGCTGCGGTCCTTTGGCTGAATGATGCGATCAATTCGGTGATCTATTTGAACGGTCACAAGTAGCTAGGATGCAGTAGTGGCGATTGCAAATGACACTTTGCCAGCATGGCTAAGCAGATGCACGGGTTGGGAAGAAACTTTCGCGCTGCCCGGCAGCTTGCTGCGCCCCTAGACCTGCACTCATGGACTCCAGACAAAAAAAGCCCGGCACGAAGGCCGGGCTTGATAGTTTGGGAGAGGATGCCTGATAGGCATGGATGTTGTTTGCCGACAGCGGTGAAATTGTGCAAGTGCGAAAGCCGCATTCTTTAATGCATAAAATGCATCAAACTTGCTGGAACCATCCCAATTTATGCCGTTTCGCGCAAATTCTAGAGCCTTAATATTAGGCTTTTGCCTATTTCTTAGGCAGTTTTGCAGCAGGATATGCTCGGAACCGCATTCTACCATGCGTGCTCTCTAACCCGTGACATCACGGGTACATGGGACTAATCAGGGTTTTGTGACAACTTAAGGTCCGATCATGTACTGATGCGCCTCAGATCGAGCGCGCGCTCGGGTTTGAAAGGGCCTTTTCCCGATGGAAATGGAACGGACCGGCTTTTTCTATGTCAAAAATTTATCCGAACGCTGTTGCTGCACTGGAAGGCGTGATTGCCAATGACCTGCTGGTTGCCGCTGGCGGTTTTGGCCTTTGCGGCATCCCAGAACGTCTGTTGGACGCGATCAAACAAAGCGGCGTGACCGGCCTCACCTTTGCTAGCAACAATGCCGGCATCGACAACGAAGGCATCGGCAAGCTGCTGCGCACGCGCCAGGTAAAAAAGATGATCTCTTCCTATGTCGGCGAGAACAAAGAGTTCGAGCGGCAATTCCTGTCAGGCGAGCTTGAGGTTGAGTTTTGCCCTCAAGGCACATTGGCCGAAAGAATGCGTGCAGGCGGCGCCGGTATCCCCGGCTTCTACACGAAGACGGGCGTGGGCACTCAGGTTGCCGAGGGCAAGGAGCACAAGGAATTCCCGGATCAGGACGGCATCATATCGACCTACATTCTCGAGCGCGGGATTTTTGCCGATTTGTCGATCGTAAAGGCGTGGAAGGCCGATGAGACAGGCAATCTGATTTTTCGCAAGACAGCGCGCAATTTCAACCAGCCGGCCGCGACGTGTGGCAAGGTCTGTATCGCCGAGGTCGAGGAGATCGTCCCGGCGGGAGCCTTGGAAGCGGACGAAATCCACCTGCCGGGCGTCTTCGTCAACCGGATGGTCCTGGGCGCGCCGTACGACAAGAAAATCGAATTCCGCACGGTTCGCACACGCGAAGACGCGTAAGGGGAAGCGTATATGTCAAAAGATCTGCGAAACACGCGTCTGAGCAAGCTTGCGACAACCGCTTTTGTCTTGGGCTCCGGCTTGGCGTTGCAAGGATGCGTCGCGGCTGCTTTTCCAATTGCCGCCGGTGGATTGCTTGGAGAGCGCTCAATCTCGAGGGGCAACAGCGATGCGCAGCGGCCCGAACCTGTCGTGCAAGTGGCGACATCGGACGGGACAAGCGCAGTCGTCAATTCTGATCTTATGCCGGTCAACGAAGAGCCCGAGAATGCTTTGCCTCCCGCCGCTTCCACAAGCGCCGATTTCAACGCGGCTTTTTCCGACAATGCGGCGGTGGGCGCCCAGTCGACGCAAACTCCAACTGTTGTGGCTTCTGTGGCCTCTGAAACATCCGCTCCAGCACCGGCCCCCATCGATAGGCCCACAAACAGGGTGGTTCGGCCTTTGCCAACGCCGGTGCCATCTGCGCGTGAGCCCCTCACCGCCCCAATAGCCGGGCCAGGACCGAGTCCGGGAGCCGAACCAATCGCTGCGCGCGTTTCAACTCCGGCTACCGCCCCTCTAACTACTCCAGCTGAGCAGCCAGCTCTCACATCAAGTTCACCGCTGAACTCGCTTTCGGGGGTCAATCAGTTCCTCTCTTACGCCAATCAGCGCCAGATCGGTGCAGGCGACGAAGCAGAGGCCGCGATGCTCAGTAACAGGGTCACGCTTGAACCTGTAAAAGCGCAATGCGGCGGTGTGTCGCCCACTGTCCTGATCGATCTTGATCCGGTAGGCGGGCTGTTTGATTCCACCACAGCCTCTCGTCCGCCATCAGGCCTCGCGCGAGGGCTGGCACAATTGCGTGAAAGCGGCGTCAATGTCGCATGGATTTCAGGCAACGGGATCGACAAGCTTGATGCGATCAAGCGGGCGCTGACTTACAGCGGACTTGATCTTGCAAACGAGGACCGCGTCCTGCTTGTTCGCGGCCCCGATGATCGCAAACAAACCCTTCGCGAAGAGCTGTCTCAAATCAGCTGTCTGGTTGCGATTGCGGGCGATACGCGTTCCGATTTTGACGAGCTTTACGACTATCTGAAGAACCCTTCGGATGCGAACTCTCTCGAACCCCTTATTGGCGATGGATGGTTCCTCATCCCGCAACCCCTGCTCTAACCGAAAAAGGCAAAACTATGAGTGATGAGGTGAAAGGCTGGAGCCGCGACCAAATGGCAGCGCGCGCGGCGCAAGAGCTCAAGGACGGATATTACGTCAATCTCGGGATTGGCATCCCGACGCTTGTTGCCAACCACATTCCGGGAGGAATGCTGGTCACGCTGCAAAGCGAGAACGGTATGCTGGGTATCGGGCCCTTTCCTTTCGAGGGCGAGGAAGATCCCGACCTCATCAATGCAGGCAAGCAAACGATCAGCGAGCTGCCGCACAGCGCATATTTTGACAGCGCCACGAGCTTCTCGATGATCCGCGGCGGTCATATTGACCTGACCGTGCTTGGCGCGATGGAAGTTGCCGAAAACGGCGATATCGCGAACTGGATGATCCCGGGCAAAATGATCAAGGGCATGGGCGGCGCGATGGACCTTGTTGCCGGCGTCAAAAAGATCATCGTGGTCATGGATCACACTGCGAAAGACGGCGGTCCGAAGCTCATCCCTTCGTGCACCTTGCCTCTGACCGGCGCGAATGTCGTTGATATGGTCATCACCAATCTCGGCGTATTCCATCGCCCGTCCAAAGATGCACCCTTCCGCCTGATAGAGCTCGCTCCTGGCGTCACCGAAGAAGACATCGCCGCCTCGACGACAGCCGCTTATGAAGTGGCGCTGGAAGCCGCATAAACGGCGCAACTCTTATGTGGCTCGATAGCCCCCGAAACCCAAACGCTCCGCTTGCCGGGCTCAAAGTGCTCGAATTTGCGCGCGTGCTTGCGGGGCCGTGGGCGGGTCAGATATTGGCGGACCTTGGCGCAGATGTGATCAAGATTGAGAGCCCCGAAGGCGACGGTACACGGCAGTGGGGCCCGCCATGGGTCGAGCGCGTGGGGGCCGACGGCACAGTCCACAAAGAGGCTGCGTATTACCATGCCTGCAACAGGGGCAAGCGCAGCGTGGTCGCCGATTTTGGAAAGGCGCAAGACCTCGAACGGGTTCGCGATCTGGCAAGTGAAGCCGATGTCCTCATCGAGAATTTCAAAACTGGCGGCCTTGCAAAATTCGGGCTTGATTACGCATCGTTGAAGACCGCACATCCGGCGCTGGTCTATTGCTCTATCACCGGCTTTGGGCAAACCGGCCCACGCGCACACGAGGCGGGGTATGATTTTGTCATTCAGGGCATGAGCGGCTTTATGTCGGTCACGGGCGAACCGGGCAGCGTTCCTGTCAAAATGGGCGTTTCGATCAGCGATCTGACGACAGGCATTTATGCGGCCAACGCAATTCAGGCCGCGCTGATCCAGCGGGGCAGAACTGGCAAGGGCCAGCATGTCGATATGAGCCTTCTGGATTGCTCGGTCGCGCTGCTCGCAAATCAGGCGACCTATCACCTCACCACAGGCGAAAACCCGCCGAGGATGGGCAATGCGCATGCGCAGGTCGCGCCATACGGTGTCTTCCCGGTAAGTGACGGGCATGTCATTTTGGCGCCTGCCAATGATCGGCTTTTTGCAAAGCTGACCACGGTTCTTGATCGGCAAGATCTCGGGGCTGACCCGCGATTTTCCAGCAATGGTGGAAGGGTCGAAAACGCAGAGGCGCTCGATACCGAGATCGCCAAGGCAACATCCAACTGGACCAAGAAGGGCCTGATCGAGGCCTGCAATGCCGGGGGCGTTCCAGCGGGCCCGATCAACAAACTTGATGAGGTATTCGCCGATCCCCAAGTGCTGGCGCGCGGTATGCGGGTGGACCTTGGCGGAATGCCGGGTGTGCGCAGCCCGTTCACATTCTCGGATGCTGAACTGGCGCTCGACCGGCCCTCCCCAATACTGGGCGAAGACACACCCGATCCCTCCTGAAACACACCTCAAACGACAAGTCCCTTGCCTTATTCCTGGATTTCTGTAATTACAGAAATAACGAAAGCGAGGCGAGTCGTGAGCAAGTTGCTCGATATTCCGGAAGCCAGGTCCTTCATCCTGCATTGGGGTGAAATGGGCACCGAATGGGGCGTCAATCGCTCTGTCGCTCAGGTCCACGCCTTG
Source organism: Erythrobacter sp. S227 (assembly GCF_057364925.1). NCBI lineage: Bacteria > Pseudomonadati > Pseudomonadota > Alphaproteobacteria > Sphingomonadales > Erythrobacteraceae > Erythrobacter > Erythrobacter sp. S227. The sequence goes on along the minus strand of NZ_CP200280.1, from coordinate 2,653,591 downwards.
CTCTATCTGAGCAATCGTCCTCTTCACGCAGAGGAGATTTGCGAAGCTCTTGGCCTTGCCCGGTCCAACGTGTCCAACGGGCTTAAAGAGCTGCAATCCTACGCCATCGTACGCCGCGTCCACGTCGAAGCAGACCGGCGCGATCACTTCGTCGCGGAAACCGATTTGTGGGATATGCTGATGAAGATCGCGGCCGAGCGTAAGCGGCGCGAAATGGACCCAACAATCCAGCTTATGGGCGAGCTTGCCGAAAGCCTTGAGGGGCGCAACGATGTGCCTGCCCATGTGCGCGAACGGATCGGGCGGATGCACGAATTTATCGGCACGCTGACGGGATGGTACGCCGATGTGCGCGACCTTCCCAAGCCCACCCTTGTCCGATTGATGAAGCTGGGGCGCGGCATTGCGCGCTTTCTACCCGGCAAATCGAACGACTGATTTCCTGACTTAAAGGAGGCCCATATGAACTACGCAAAGTCACACACAGGTATTTCTGATATTACAGAAAAATCAGAATTTGCAGGAATCGCACATTTTGCTGCATCGCTGGGCTTGGGCGTTCTTACTGGAACGCTCGTCCTTGCCGCGGGGCTCTTGATTGGCGCTGGTTTCGACGTTGACGCTGGGCAAGTGTTCACCGGCATCATCCTTATCGGTGCATTTGTCGGCTTCTTCACCATTGCTGCCATGCTCGTAATCGGCCTGCCCCTTACCCTCGTTCTGCGCGTTCTCGGGATGGAGAAGGCCGTCACTTATGCAGCAATCGGTGCGCTCGCGGGGTTCCTGATCATTGCCGTGCTCTTCGGCATTCACGAAGAGGATGCGCAAATGCTCTGGTTCCCGCTTTCCGGAGCTCTGGCGGGATGCGCCTGCGCTTTTCGCTGGGGTCGGTGGCGCGAGCAAATAACCAGCCAAAGCGAGGCATCGGCCCCGCCTGCCCCCGCTTCCAAACACGACAACCCGATCCATGATCTGATTTTCTAGACGGCCAGCTCAATTTGAAAGGAGCAAAATGATGTACGCCCTTATTTCCTATGTCATCTATCTAGGCGCCAGTATTGGCCTCACCGTCTGGGTGGCGCGGACCTTGTCCAAGAACGGCTTTGTTTTCCTGACCGAGTGTTTTGGCCATGACCGCATGCTTGCCGCATCCACCAACCATTTGCTGGTCGTCGGCTTTTACCTCGTGAACCTTGGATGGATCTTGTTGACCTTGCGGTTCGGAACCCCGCCCGAAAGCGCGATAGACGCGATCCAGTTCCTGTCTAGCAAAGTGGGAATTGTGGTTGTCGCCCTTGGCGCAATGCACTTCTTCAATATGAATGCGATTGCCAAATTCGGGCGCAAAGTGGGCCATTGGTTCCGGGAGGAACAATGGGCAGCAAAGGCTGCTGAGCCCGAAGCCTGATCAGGCTCCAAACAGGGCGTCCTCAGTTTTCGAGGGCGCCCGATTGGATGTTGATCGACGTATCATCGCCCCAGGTCGACACACTGCTGACGGTGCGGTTTGCATTCACAACTTCCAGCACACGGCGCAAAGACGGCAGACGGTTTTGAGGAGCATAATTGATCCTGCGGTTGTCTGTGATAAGCGTGATGGAATAATTGGGTTTAGAATTTGGGCGCTCGCTCTGGAGGATTTGTCCAGCCGTATCGGGTCCCACCCAAATTCCCTTACCACTGTCGCTGAGCGCCAAAAGATAGGCATCGGCCGCGCCATCCGCACGGTAAGCGACTTGGACGGGGCCTAAGGATGAATCCCGGCACCAAACCTTAGCAGGTTCAGGAATGTTTGCCACTTCGCCGCCGTCTTCCTGCGTGCGTTCGCGCGACATCATCCCCCCCAGCAAGGCCCCCAGAAGGGCAGAACCCGCATCAGGTTTTGCGTCTCTTGCCTTTTTAAACCTCAACTTCTCTTCGCAATCCACCACGGCTATCGCAGGTGATTGCGCAGCCTTTGCCTCTGGCGGGCTCAGCTCGCGAAACGCGGCATCTATCAATCCGCCCAGCTCTTCCGGGTTTTTGGTCGAAGACGACACGCGCATCTTCACCAGCCACCCATCGATCGAAAACAGCACAACCGCAGTGCTGAGCGCAGTACGGCTATTGGGCGTGGCATAGATGGCGCGCAGACCCTGCCACTCTTCCGCTCCTGGCCAACCATACTGCTCCACGCCGAAAGCCAGTTCGGGCTTGGCGTAAATATCGCGTATTTCTATTCCGGTTTGTGCCTGGCGAAACCAGACCGGAACAGCGCCATTGGTATGGCGATAGATATATAGCGAGATTTCTTCTGACCCATCCGAGCCGGGAAAAGAAAACCCGATGTTGAGGAAATCCGGCGCAAATTCGGTCGCCCGCCCGCGTGGTAAGCCGCCCAGTGTATCGGGAACCACAATGCCGCTGTGGGGATGCTCCCAAGGTGCGCCCACCTCAAGTTCAATTGGGGCCTGAGCACTGGCAGGCGCCAAAGGCAGGGTCAAAAGACCTGTGAAAAGCAAACCTGCAAGAATACTTGAACGCATACTACATCCCCTGTCTACATCCGCGGTGTTCAACCTGGATTAGTCTTGCAGCACGGGACGAGAGTTCAAAGCAGTATTTTTGTAGGCGTGTGAAGAATTTACGAAAGCGTTGAGCGTCAACTCAACAACCGTGATCCGCCACGCCATAACCGCTCGAACGGCCCTTGTCCGAAATGCCGCACCCAGATCGGTGACCAGATCAACATGGCGGCTATCGGCACAAAGCTGATTGCGATGCATTGTGTTCTGGAGACCTCTCCGAAAAGTCCAAGGCCCCAGCTAGCGAAGATCGCGCCAAGGATCACCGAAGTCATCAGATAGTTGGTGAGCGACAAGCGCCCCGCCGCCGCCAGTCGTGTGCGCAAGGCTGCGTCCTTTCGGAAAAAAGCCATCGCCAAAGCCGCATAAGCGAGCCCCAATGCGGTATCGAAAGGCGCAGACAAAACGAGGCCCACCATCCCGACAACACTTGCCGGAAAGCCATTATCTGACACCCACCACGCAAGGCCAAGCAAGGCGGGAATGGCGAAAAGAGCGCTGATCGCAGCGCAGCGTTGGAGCAGGAAGAGCCGCCATTTGCCTTGCAAAAACCCGTTCTTCCAAAGCCCCATCCCCAATGCCATCGCGGCCAGATTGACAGGTATCGCGCTCCCGATCACGGTCAGTTGAGAGCCAAAGCCTTCGAGCCTTTCTGTGATACGGTCGCCCCAGGACAGGCGCCCCTGGTCAAGCATATATTGGACCGAGGCGGGATTGGAGCCGAAGACGCGTTCGGCAAAAAGCGCAGCATCGCTTCCCTCTCGGCCCTGAAAGAAGTGGAGCACGCTCACACCCAATGCGACAAGCCCGCCGCCGACATGGACCGCGATAAGGCCGATGCAGATCGCGAAAAGAGCCCTTGAACCAAGCGCGGCCAGCAATGGCAATGCACAGCCGGCCACAGCGTAAACCCGCAGCACATCGTTGCTTGCAAAAAACACCGAGTGGGCCGCGCCAATCACAAAAAGAACCGCCATTCGCGCAAAGTGCGCACGCCATGGCCTCTCGCCGCCCCGCTCCAAAAGGATGAGGCAGCCAGCTCCGAAAAGCATGGCGAAAAGGGTGCGGAATTTGTCTTCGACAAAGACAAAGCTGACCGCCCAGATGATGCGATCAAGGCGTGTGGCCTCACCTAGTCCCGGCCCCCAGACGGTGGGGTTGTAATAACCTTGAGCAGGAAGCGCGAAGGCATAGACGTTCATCAAGACAATGCCGATCACGGCAAGCCCGCGCAGAGCATCAAGCTCCGCAATGCGGTGCTTGATCGCGGCGTTATCAGGGGCAGGCGTCTCCATCAGCGACGCCATAGCTTATCTGTTAAGCGCTGCCTTCAAGTCTTCGACCAAATCCGTGCGCTCCCACGGGAAACGGTCACCTTCAGCCGTGCGGCCGAAGTGGCCATAGGCCGCGCTGATCCGGTAGATCGGCTTGTTAAGGCCCAAATGCGTGCGAATGGCGCGCGGGGTCAGGCCGCCAAGCTTTCCGATTGCGTGGATCGCTTCCTCAAGGCTTGCATCGGTCACGCCCTCGGCGGCGGTCCCGTGCGTATCGACATAAAGCGACAATGGCTCGGAGACGCCAATCGCATAGGCAATCTGGATCGTGCAGCGGGTGGCCAATCCAGCGGCGACCACGTTCTTGGCAAGGTAGCGGGTGATGTAAGCCGCGCTGCGATCCACCTTCGTCGGATCTTTGCCGCTAAACGCGCCGCCACCGTGCGGAGCCGCACCGCCGTAGGTATCAACGATGATCTTGCGTCCCGTCAGTCCTGCATCACCGTCAGGGCCGCCAATGACAAAGCTGCCTGTAGGGTTGATGTGCCACTGCGTTTCATCGGACAGGAAGCCATCGGGCAGGACCGCGGTTACCACGCCTTTGACATAGTCCTTAAGCTCGGCCTCTTTCGCACCTTCGTCATAGCCAGCTGCGTGCTGGGTGCTGACGACCACGGCCGTGCAGCCAACAGGGCGCCCGTTTTCATAGCGCAGCGTCACCTGGCTTTTCGCGTCAGGCTCCAGGAAAGGCGCGGCGCCGGAGTGGCGGTCCTTGGCCAGTTGTTCGAGGATTTTGTGACTGTAATCGAGCGTTGCCGGCATAAGGTCAGGCGTCTCGTCACAGGCAAACCCGAACATAATGCCCTGATCACCTGCGCCCTCATCCTTGTTTGATCCTTCTGCCCCTGCATCAACGCCTTGCGCGATGTGAGCGGACTGTCCGTGAAGGTGGTTTTCAAAGCTAAGCGTCTTCCAGTGAAAACCGTCTTGCTCATAGCCGATGTCGCGCACTGTCTGGCGAACGGCCTTTTCGATCTCTTCCTTGGCGCCCGGAGCCCAGCCACCATTGACCGCCCACTCATCATTGTTTTCGTCATACATCGGAGCGCAGCGGATCTCGCCTGAAAGGATGACGCGCTGGGTGGTGGTCATGGTCTCGCAAGCAACGCGCGCTTCGGGATCTTTGGCCAGCATCAAGTCGACGATAGCATCCGAAATCTGGTCAGAGACTTTGTCGGGGTGGCCTTCGGAAACGCTTTCAGACGTAAAGAGATAGTCGCTTCGCATGGTATTGAGTGGCCTCCCGAGCCTTGATTTGTGATGCGCGCTGGGGCGCTAAAGCAGATATAAGGAAGTCTTTATGTCTGCTTTGCCAAGACCTAGCTGCGTGGTTGTCGCAGTGCAAGTAATCTTGGTAGGCCCAGCCCCAAAAGAGCGAGCAATCCCGCCCACATCAGCGGTAGAGCATTACCAAGCTTTGAAAATAGGGTCGGGGCAGCAGCCGCCGGGATTTTACCGTGGAGCGCGCCAGCCTCGCCAGATGGGACGTGCTGAACCACATTGCCTTTTGCATCAATCACCGCGCTGATGCCGGTGGTTGTGGAGCGTAACACAGGCAACCCTTCTTCGATTGCTCGCATCCGCGCCTGCGCCAGATGTTGGGGCGGACCCCAGGTGCCGAACCAACCGTCGTTGGACGGATTGAACAGATAATCAGGCCGATTATCCCGGTCGACCACCTGGCCCGAAAACACGATCTCATAGCAGATCTGGATGCCCGCTTTGCCGTGCTCACCAAGGTCCAGTGTCTGCGGACCAGGACCGGGGATATAGGGGATAGTGCCAGAGGTCAGGCGCGACAGGCCAATCGCGCCAAGGATCTGTTCCATTGGCAAATACTCGCCATAAGGCACCAGATGCGCCTTGGCATAGTGATCGGTAATATCGCCTTCGCCATTCATTGCGACGACGGAATTGCGGGCTGAAAGGGCGCGGGGAATGCCGTCGGACCCCTCCCCGATATTGAGATTGACTACACCTGCTAGCAGTGTCGATTGCGGGCCGATCACCACGCCGATGCGGCGCCTTGCGAAATCGGGATCAGCGCCCGCTGTCATGCGGGTGTAGTATCGCTGCGGATAGCCGTCCTCGAGGTAGTCGGGCACCGCGCTTTCAGGCCAAAGGACAAGCCGCGATTGGTCCGCGTTTTTGGCGGTGAGACGAGCGATGCGCTGGAACTGCTCCTCAAATTTGGAGCCGTCGTTAAGCTCATCTTGTGGGATGAGAGGCTGGACCAGGGTATAGTCGACCGACTTTTCGTGAGGCCCAAAGTCGTATGATAAATAGCTGGTTTTGGCATTGTAGCCTGACGCCTCGGCGACCCAACTCGGGCTTAAGCCCATAAGAATAGCAACCGATCCACCGACAAGGACGCCTAATACCCACCGCCGGGCTCTAAAAAGCCCGAGCAGACATACGGCAGTTAGAACAGCCGCACCGGATAGGCCGTATGTCCCAATCCATGGGAGCACAAAGGCCATGCCTGGCCAATCCCAGCCGCCCAGCAGCATCAGCCCCAAGGGCGGCCAAGGATATCCCGTAAAAACCCAGCTTCTCAGCCACTCGGTCACAATCCATGCGCTTGCGAGCACCGCTCCAAACGCCAAAGCCTCTCTCCGCCGCGCCAGCAAATGCGCTGCCAACGCCGCAAGTGCCGGATATACCGCGAGGTAGATACACAAAAGCGGCACAGCCACCCAGCCGAGCGCCTCCGGCATATCAGATTGGAAAGTGAAGGCGGTCGCGATCCAGTTGTTGGCGAGCGTCAAATGCGCCCAGCCAAAGGTCCAGCCGCGCCAGAAAGCGCTCTTCCAATTCGGGCTTGTGCGCAAATGGGCAATCCACAGCGCGAGCGCTGGCAAGGCCACCCACCAGCCGTGCACTGGCGGATATCCAAGAGCGACAATCAGTCCCAGAATGCCGGATGTAAACCCGGGCCAGCGCTGCGCAAATTGCGTCACGCGGCTCCAGTAGGAACCGAGCTTATTCCGAGATGTGCTAAGCGCTTCATCCGCCATAGTGCCCGAGCTCTTATCGATTGTACCGCTCTTGGCTCAGGGCCTTTGGATCAACCAGCGACCTCAAGGTCATCGGCATCGCCCGATCCTAAGCCCGCACCAATTGCAGGAGGAAGGGCGGCTGCATCGATTTCAGAGCTTTCCGCAGCGTCATCGACAGACCTTGGCTTGCGCGAACGACGACGCGGTTTGTCTTCGGAGTTTTCATCGCGCTTGTCGTCGCGCTTTTCATCTCTGGGCTTGCGAGCGCGGCGCTTTGGTTTTGGGTTCTCTTCGTCGGCATCGGCTGGCTCGCCTTCGGAACCGGCTTCGCCCTCAGCGGACTGCTCCATCTCTTCCTGGTTGTCGCCTTCCTGAGCATCCCGGCGGCTGCGGCCACGGCGGTTGTTCCGGCGGCGGCCATCGCCATCATCCTCATCGCCATCATCACTGTTGCCACCGCGATCTTCATTGCGCTTGGCCCGGGCTTCGTCCTGACGCGCCTTGTTGTCGGCGATCACACGAAAGTAGTGGTCTGCGAACTGGAGGTAATATTCAGCCTGAACCCGATCGCCATTGTGCTGTGCGTCTTGAGCAAGCTTTTTGTACTTGTCGAGCAGCTGGGGAGCGTTGCCCCGCGCACGGCTATCGATGCGGTTCTGGTTATTGCCGCCGCCCTGGTTGTTGCGGTTACCGCGACCGCGGCGGCGATTGTTATTGCGATTGTTATTCAAGGAAAATCTTCCTGTTAACGAGCCTCAGCGTCCTTCAACAGATCGGCGCCTTATTGCCCATAGACCTTTCGTCTTTGCGCCGCACATGCAGCGCGCTCGCACTCTACGTTGCCTGACCTATGGGTTTGCCCCCGTAAAAGGCCGTTCAACATGGAATAAGGAGCTTGGTTCAGCGTTTCGCGCATATCGCAAAGCGGTGTTCCGACTCGATAGCTAGCGAGCCTTATTGCTTTTGCCAAGCCCTGATGACTTTTTCGTCAACGAAGGATCAGTGCACGCGCTCTTCCCGCAAGGTCTTTGCGCAAATGAACTTCGAAACCGTTTTCTTTGGCGATCCCGGTCACGGCCTCGGCCTGTGTTGCTCCGATTTCAAGAATGGTCACCCCGCCATCGCTCATCAACAAGCGCAATCGCGGGATCAGCGCGCGATAGTCATCAAGCCCTTCTCGCCCGGAAAAAAGAGCGGTTGTTGGCTCAAAATCTCTAACGTCCTGGCGAAGCTTGGCGCCCTCTTCGACATAAGGCGGATTTGACAGGATTAGATCAAACATGCCCAGCCCGTCGGACCAATGCTCCTTTGTCCAGTCACGCAAAAGAAACTGCGCCTGATGTTCGTCAACGCCAAGGCTTCGTGCATTGCTTTGAGCAATTTTCAAAGCAGCCGCAGAGCAATCCGTGGCGATCCCGCTCGTCCCCTCAAGCTCCAGCAATGCCGTGACAAGGAGCGCCCCCGAGCCCGTTCCCAGATCGAGCACCCGCTTGGCATCAGGCGCAATCTCGATTGCGACATCGATCAGGGTCTCTGTATCGCCGCGCGGGATCAAAGTGTCGGGCGAGACTGCAAAAGGCCTGCCGTAGAATTCTTGAACACCTGTAACGTAGGCCACAGGTTCATGCGCCGCTCGCCGTGCAATCAGGGCATCGAATGCATCTGGCGCTGCGTCTTGCATATGCCGCAAAAGCATGTCCGAACGCGTCACACACAGCGCATGGGCCATCAGCAATTCTGCATCGAGGCGGGCTGTATCACTGGTGGCCTCGAGCTGCGCGCTGGCTGCCCGAATGGCATCGGCAATCTTCATTCGGCAAGCGTCGCCAAACGCTTGGCCTCGTCCTCTGCGATAAGGGCGCTGACGAGTTCATCGAGACCCGTTCCGGCAAGCACCTCTTCAAGCTTGTGCAGCGTCAGCCCAATCCGGTGATCGGTCACGCGGCCTTGCGGGAAATTATAGGTGCGGATGCGCTCCGAGCGGTCACCCGACCCCACCATCGCCTTGCGCGCTTCGGCTTCGGCTCCCTGCGCTTCATCGCGGGTCTTTTCATAGAGACGCGCCCGAAGCACCTGCATCGCTTTTTCTTTGTTCTTGTGCTGGCTGCGGCCGTCCTGACACGTCACCACAAGGCCGGTCGGCTCGTGAGTTATGCGGATCGCTGAATCAGTGGTGTTGACGTGCTGACCGCCTGCACCGCTTGCCCGGTAAGTATCGATTTTGAGATCGCCGGGATCAATCTGCACATCCACTTCATCGGGTTCGGGCAGCACCGCGACAGTCGCAGCGGAGGTGTGAATGCGCCCGCCGCTTTCGGTGACCGGCACGCGCTGGACCCGGTGGACGCCGCTTTCAAACTTGAGCTTTGCAAAGACGCCTTGTCCGGTGATGTTGGCAACGATTTCCTTAAACCCGCCGACTTCGGATGCGCTCATGCTGACGGGCTCAACGCGCCAACCCTGCTCGCTCGCAAACTTTTCGTACATGCGGAAAAGGTCACCTGCGAACAGTGCCGCCTCATCCCCGCCCGTACCGGCGCGGATTTCGAGCATGGCGGGCTTACTATCCGCGCGGTCGCGGGGGAGCAGAGCAATCGCGAGCGCACGCTCTTTGTCCGGCAATGCCTCACGGATGGCGGCCAGCTCTTCCTCCGCCATCGCCTTCATTTCCGGATCGGCGAGCATCTCTTCGAGGCCCACCATTTCCTCGCGCATGGCGGTGACTTCGGCGGCGATTTTGGCGACAGGCTCAAGCTCCGCATAATCGCGCGAGGCCTGAACAAATTCATCACCTTCAAGGGTGCCAGACGCCATGCGCGCTTCAAGCTCGGCAAAGCGGTTGGCGATTTGGTCAAGGCGTTGGGCTGGGATAGTCATGGGACTCACGTTCAGTCTTCGATCCCAAACGAGGACGGATCGTCTTCATAGTCAGCAATTAGGTCATCAAAATCGTCGATGTGCTCAGGTTGATCGACATCTTGCCCGTTTTGAAGAGCCGAAACCAACAAAGGGGCCATCGTCAAAGATGCGAGCTGTTGCTCACCCGTTTTCAGATTCTTGAACTGAACTTGACCACATGCCACTTCGTCCTCGCCGATGATGATCGCCGCAAGAGCACCGGAATCGTTCGCGCGGGACATGCGCTTTTTCACTTTGCCGGAAGCAAAGATCTCGCTTGGCAAGCCTTCGTGCCTCAGAGCGCTGAGGCTGCGGATCGCCAGCTCCATCGCCTCATCGCCAAGCGGAATGACCGCTGCGACGACAGGTGGCTCAGCACGTTCCCCCACCAACATCGCCAGCCGCTCAATTCCAGCCGCCCAGCCAACCGCAGGGGTCGAAGGACCACCAAGGCTCTCCATCAAGCCGTCGTAGCGCCCGCCGCCAAGGACGGTCGATTGCGAACCAAGAGCATCAGCCGCCGCCGAGCCCTCATCCGGGATAAACTCAAAGGCGGTGTGACGGTAATAATCGAGGCCACGCACAAGGCTTTCCGCCCGCTTCCATTTGACGCCCGCCGCATCAAGGCCGCTGGTGACGCTCTCGAAGAACGCCAGCGCCTCGTCGGACAGATACGCATCAATCTTGGGCGCATCGGCCACGAAGGCTTGATCGCGCGGGTCTTTGCTGTCGAGGATGCGCAAGGGATTCTTGTGAAGGCGGTCTTGGCTATCCTCGGATAGCTCGCCCTCAACCGCGCTAAAATACTCGATCAACCCGGCGCGCCAAGCATCGCGGCTTTCCGCATCGCCGAGCGTGTTGAGGTGCAGCGTTACGCCCTCGATCCCCAACTCTTTCAAAAGCTGATCGGCCATCGCTAGCAATTCGACATCGGCTTGAGGCTCGCCTGCGCCCAAAATCTCGGCATCAATCTGGTGGAACTGGCGATAGCGGCCTTTTTGCGGGCGCTCATAACGGAACAGGGGGCCGTGGGTTGCAAGCTTTAACGGTGCGTGCTGTTGCCAGCCATTGGTGAGGTATGCGCGCGCAATCCCGGCGGTAAATTCCGGGCGCAAGGTCAGCGATGTCTCGCTGCGGTCCTCGAACGAATACATCTCTTTTGAAACGACATCGGTCGTCTCACCGATCGCGCGGCTGAAAACTTCGGTCCTTTCAAAAACCGGCATTTCTGCCCGGCGAAACCGGTATAATTTACGCACACGCTCGAACGTCTCAACCACAAAGGCGAAGGTTTCTGCGTCGGGTCCGAAAATGTCCTGCGTGCCGCGAATGGCTTTTGGCGTGTTCTTGCTCATGGTGTCCTGATTTCTTTGGGCTGCGATTACGACTAAGGAAGGGCTTTCGCAATCCCAAGAAGGCCGCTAGGGGCGCAGCGCAAACCTTTTGGGAGAAGGTTTCGAATTTTAGACCAGACAGGAAAGTCAGGAACCTCAAATGCGTATCGACAAGATCCCGACCGGCGACAACCCGCCCGAAAGCCTCAATGTCATCATCGAAGTGCCTACTGGCGGCGAACCGGTCAAATATGAGTTCGACAAGGAAAGCGGCGCGCTTTTCATCGACCGAATCCTGCACACGCCTATGCGTTACCCTGCCAATTACGGTTTTGTTCCGCACACTTTGTCACCCGATGGCGACCCGCTCGATGCGCTCGTGATTGCCCGCTCACCGTTTATTCCAGGCTGCGTTGTAAAAGCGCGCCCGATTGGTGTGCTGAACCTCGAAGATGAGCACGGCGGCGACGAAAAGCTGATCTGCGTGCCGGTCAACACGACTTTCCCGTATTATTCAGATGTGGGCGAGACCAAGGATTTGCCGTCAATTATCCTGCAACAGATCGAGCACTTTTTCACCCACTACAAAGATCTCGAAGCAGAGAAATGGGTTCGGATCGGCAAATGGGGCGACGCAGACGAAGCGCGCCAGATTGTTTTGGAAGCGATCGAGCGGGCCAAGAACTAGGCCCGCTACTCTTGCATATTGGCCGCGCCGTTTAGGTGATCGCAAAGATCGCTTTGCAAATACCGGTCAGCACAAGCGGCAGGCCGATTGCAAGAACCCACAACATCACCGTGTCACGGCGAAATGCACCGGCGTATGACGGATCGGTCGCATCCTCGTCTGACATGCTTGTCCAGCGGCGCTCAAACCAGCGGCACGCAGGAATGATGGCGGCAACCAGGATGACCAGAGCCACGTAAGGCAAAAGCGAGGATGTTCCGCCGCTCAATGCCTTTACTGTCATGAAAATCTGAAGGCCGGTGTATACCAGCAAAGCGTATGCGACATGGTCGCTCATGGACTTGCGCCAATCGCGCGGCTTGGCGGCCGGTTGCTCGGCTGCCTCTTGGCTGTTCAACAGCTCGTTCATAGTTGCGTTCCCCAACGACTTTCTCTCTCTCGCTCTTGAGTATCTCAAACGTAGGGCAATGTTGCAAGGTCAGTAACCAAAATGAAATAATTGTCCCGCGCGCCTCGTTTCAGGGGCAAAACCCTCGGAAATTAGAGGGTTTTCCGGGGAATCCGGGTTTGGCAATCCTTCGTTAAGCAAAAATCTTGCCAAAACGTGACCTCTGACCCTTCCCTGTGAAAACAAGGGTGCTACATGAGAATCATATGAGCGACACTACGACCCTTGATGACGCGGCAAGCGCTCCCGATGATGGACCAGGCGCTGCAGGAGCCGACGCCACTGCCCCCATGCCCGATGGCGGGCTTGAGGTCATTTCCATCGCGAAAAGCTATGACAAGCGCGCTGTCCTGACAGACATTTCGCTAACCGTCGCCAAGGGCGAGGTGCTTGGGCTGCTTGGCCCCAATGGCGCGGGCAAGACAACCTGCTTTTATTCGATAATGGGTCTGGTGAAGCCGGATTCAGGCCGCATCCTGATGGATGGCGAAGATGTGACCAATTTGCCGATGTACCGGCGCGCGATCCTTGGCCTTGGATATCTGCCACAGGAAACCAGCATCTTTCGCGGCATGACGGTCGAGCAAAACATCAATTGCGTGCTCGAAATGGTCGAGCCGGACGCGGCGACGCGCGCGCAGGAATTGGAGCGTCTGCTCGAAGAATTTGGCCTCACCCGCCTTCGCGAAAGCCCTGCCATGGCGCTTTCCGGTGGTGAGCGGCGCCGGTGCGAGATTGCCCGCGCATTGGCTGCCAAACCCTCGATCATGCTTTTGGACGAACCTTTTGCAGGGATCGACCCGCTTTCGATCAGCGATATTCGTGACCTTGTCAAAGACCTGAAACGGCGCGGCATCGGCGTTCTGATAACCGATCACAACGTGCGCGAGACCCTCGACATCGTGGACCGGGCCTGCATCATTTATGGCGGCCAAGTTCTCTTTGCCGGAACCCCGCAAGCGCTCGTCGCGGATGAAAATGTGAAACGCCTTTACCTGGGAGAGAGCTTTACGCTCTAACGACCCAGCGCATGGCTTTAGGCCCCCGCCTCGACTTACGCCAATCGCAACAGCTGGTAATGACGCCTCAGCTGCAGCAGGCGATCAAGCTTCTGGCGGCATCCAATCTCGAGATCGAGACCTTCATCGGCGACGCGTTGGATAGCAATCCGCTGCTGGATACAGGTTCGGTCGCGGCTGACAATGAAGGTCCAGCCGGGGAACCGGACGACATTCCGCGCGAGGAGTTTACCGCCGACCAATTGATGGGTCAGGTGCAAGGCGAAAGCGAAGCGCCGCTGGATATAGATGTAAGCGCGATCGACCGCGACCGGGATACAGGCGAGGCCAACATCGGTGCCGGTGGGCCTTCAGATGCAGAATGGGGCTCGGCTGGAGGCGGCGGCGGGATCGACGATCTTCCCGGCATAGAAGCGACAAAGGCAGCAGAGCTCACTCTGGCCGAACACCTTGATGCCCAGATCGGGGGTATTGCCACAAATCCCCGCGAGGAATTTGTCGCGCGCCATATTGCCGGACTTCTGGACGATGCGGGCTATCTCACAGCTTCCTTGCGCGATGTGGCCTTTGATCTGGGGGTCGAGATGGACTGCGCGGAAGATGCACTTGAAGTCGTGCAGATGTGCGACCCCACTGGCATCGGCGCGCGTGACTTGGGCGAGTGCCTTGCATTGCAAGCCAAGGACGCAGACCGCTATGACCCGGCGATGGCGACGATGCTCGCCAATCTGGAGCTATTGGGTAAGGGCGAAGTCGCGCGGCTCAAGCGTTTGTGCAAAGTCGATGATGAAGACTTCGCCGATATGATGAGCGAAATCCGGCAATATGACCCCAAACCCGGCCTCGTCTTTGCCTCGTCCACCAGCGAGGCGGTGGTGCCCGATGTTTTGCTGGCAACAAAGGACGATGGCGGCTGGGACATCACTCTTAACGAAGAGACATTGCCGCGCCTGATCGTTAACCGCGACTATTATGTAGAGCTTGGCGGCGAGAGCAAAACTGTCGACGCCGAAACACAAGGCTGGCTGAAGGAAAAGCTCGCCGATGCGCATTGGTTGATCCGCGCGCTGGATCAGCGGCAGAAGACGATCCTCAAAACCGCCGCTGAAATCGTGAAGCAACAGGACGGCTTCTTCCGCCGCGGAGTGTCTGAACTGCGCCCGCTAACTTTACGCGAAGTGGCCGAGCAGATCGACATGCACGAGAGCACGGTCAGCCGCGTGACCAGCAACAAGTACCTCTGGTGCGAGCGCGGGACGTTTGAGCTCAAATACTTCTTTACCAGCGGCGTTTCGTCCTCGGACGGCGAAGGCGCGTCCTCCGAAGCGATCAAGGCGCGCATCAAGGCGCTGACCGATGCAGAGGACCCCAAAAAGGTGCTGTCGGATCAGAAACTCGCCGACCTCCTCAATGAAGAAGGCTTTGGCCTCGCCCGGCGAACGGTTGCCAAATACCGTGAAGCGATTGGCGTGGGCTCGAGTGCCGAGAGGCGGCGGGCGAAGAAGCTGGCGGGGCTTTGAGAATATCAGCAACTCATGCAAACCCAGTTTGTCCGCTTGCGACCCAGAGGCAGTTAACAATCCTCTATCTTGGCGACGGCTCGATAACATGAATGGTCGACGCGAAGGCATCATGGATATCCTCGTCGACCCTCACCAGCCCGGCATTCTCAAGAGTTCGCAACGCTCGCAATGCATCGCTTTGAACCGAATTTGTTATGAGGTGTAACTCACGCCGATGGGTTTTGATGCCAGCTCTCTGGCGGCTGCGCAGGATTTCAAGGAGGCTCCTCGCGTCGTCACAGCTCAATCCCGCAACCCGCAACGCCAGATGGCGGGAGCGCGAAGCGTCGCGGTGCGACGAAACCCATCGGGTTGCCATTTGTGCGAGCGAGCGCAAATCGAGGTCTCCATGCGTGTCTTGATGCCCGGCGACGCACCCAGAAAAACCTGATGAGCCGCCGGGGCTTTTGTTCGGATTCCGGGAACGCAGCGCGCCCATCCGAAAGCGACCCGAACGGCTGCGCTTTTTAGAGCGCGAGAGTGCCTTTAGACGCGAAGACAAGTTAGTGCAGTCGCCCACCGGGGGGACATGTGATACAGATAAGCTGATGCGCGAACTTCTTCCTGTTATCGACGATCTTCGGGATTTGACTTCGGTTCTCGAATTCGTCCGCGATGTCTGCGTCAAGAATGGCGTGAAGAGGATGAGCTATCATTTCTCGCCAATCTTCGATGAGCCTACATCGATCCGGACCATCGTGTATGCTCACGGCTTCTCAGAGGAATGGCTCGAGCAGTACGAGGAGTCTGATTTTCGTTCGCATGATCCGATTCCCGGTCGAACCTATGCGAACGGCGAATTCTTGAAATGGGCCGATGCCATGGCGGCCGAGCCAAACACTCCTGAACAGGACGCATACTTGGCGGCTATGAAGGCCGCCGGACTTGAGCATGGGTTTGGCCTAGCGCTGTTTGGACCAAAGGGGAGACAAGCCTACGCTTCCTTTGATTTTGGTGTGCCACTTGAACAAATCGAAGCAGCAACCGTCGCATTGATCAGATCACTGGCGCAGATGGCGCATCAGCGGCTTTGCGTTCTTATCGATGAAGAGCATGAACCCAGAGAGCTGTCGAAAAGAGAGAGGGAGGTCCTGACCTGGATGGCCCGCGGCAAATCCTCGTTCGACATAGGTGGCATCCTGGGAGTGTCGCCTGACACTGTTAAGACCTATCGAAAGCGCATCTACGAGAAGCTTGACGTCCATGACCGGTTGAGCGTGGTCATCCGAGCGCTCAAGATTGGGTTGATCCATATTTGAGTTTTGGTCGATAGCAGAATGGATGCTCTCAGCCGTTGAATGGCGAAAGCGTCTCTTGACGTAACGCCCCAACAACGGACCTTTGCTCAAAGTTCTCAACTGCCGAAAACCATCTTTCGTGCCTCATCCTGAACCAAACCGTTTTCCTACAGTTATCCGCAAGGGCTAAAGCGTATGAGCAATGGTAACACTTTCTTCTTTGATCCTAACGCGCGTTCGCGACCCATTCAGGAGCGTTAGGTTTTCGTCCTTTGCACAGTGTCTCAAGTGTCTCAAACGGCCCGCACAGTCGCTACTTAAGCACTACGTATAACCCCTGCGACTCGTGGGAAGAGCTGGGTTTACGCTAAATTAACCTTTTCCGTTCAGAACTTGTGTGGTTAATAGAGGGCAACATCTCTTAGCGAGACGTTACCATGCACATCTCCCTCCAATATAATGGGGCGCAATTAGGGGACCAGAAATGCGAGTGCTGTTGATTGAAGACGAGCCAACAACGGCAAAAGCCATTGAGCTTATGCTGACGACCGAGGGCTTTAATGTCTACTCAACCGATTTGGGCGAAGAAGGCCTCGATCTGGGTAAGCTGTATGATTACGACATCATCCTGCTCGACCTGAACCTACCAGATATGCATGGCTATGACGTGCTTAAGAAACTGCGTGTTGCCAAGGTGCAGACGCCGGTACTCATCCTCTCGGGCATTGCCGAGATGGACAGCAAGATCCGCTCATTTGGTTTTGGCGCGGACGATTATGTAACGAAGCCCTTCCATCGCGAAGAGCTGGTGGCGCGTATTCACGCTGTTGTGCGCCGCTCGAAAGGCCACAGCCAATCGATCATCCGCACCGGCAAGCTTGCGGTTAACCTCGACGCAAAAACCGTCGAAGTCGACAGCGCCCGTGTGCACCTTACCGGTAAAGAATACGCGATGCTCGAGCTTCTCTCGCTTCGCAAGGGCACGACCCTTACCAAGGAAATGTTCCTCAACCACCTTTACGGCGGGATGGACGAACCAGAGCTCAAGATCATCGACGTGTTTATCTGCAAGCTGCGCAAAAAGCTCAGCCATGCATGCGGCGGTGAGAACTACATCGAAACCGTCTGGGGCCGCGGCTATGTGCTGCGCGATCCACACGAAGAGGTTGAAGCAGCGTAAGCTTCCACCACACGAACTTCAGCGCGAAACGCCCGGTCTCCTCCCAGAGGCCGGGCGTTTTGCTTTCCGCTTCGCTACTCGTGATCTACCAGCTTGGCGTAGTCACTTCCGCTCGGCTCCTGGAACAGGCTTAGCTGGAATTCCGGCACAATCGCGATCAGATGATCGAAGATATCCGACTGGATGCTCTCGTAGGTGTTCCAGTCGGTCGTGTCGGTGAAACAGTAGATTTCAATAGGCAGGCCCTGTGGCCCCGGTGGCAATTGCCGCACGAGAAGCGTGAAATTCGGGCTGATGCGCGGGTGCCACTTGATATAGGCGGCGATATAGGCGCGCAAAGTACCGATGTTGGTCAGGCGGCGCGCATTGACCGGTGCATCGTCCTTGCCGAGCTTGGTCTCGTTCCATCTGGCGAGCTCATCACGGGCATTGGCCAAGTAGTCTTTGAGAATATTGAACTTCTTGAGGTCCACCACTTCATCATCGGTCAGGAAGCGGACCGAATTCTGATCGATCAAAAGCGAGCGCTTGATCCGCCTGCCGCCGCTCTCGCTCATGCCGCGCCAGTTGCGGAAACTGTCGGATACAAGGCGGTGTGTCGGGATCGTGGTGATGGTCTTGTCGAAATTCTGCACTTTCACCGTGTGGAGCGAGATATCGATCACATCACCGTCCGCATTCATGCCGGGCATCTCAATCCAGTCGCCGACGCGAAGCATGTCATTGGTGGTGAGCTGGACCGAGGCAACGAGGCTGAGGATGGTGTCCTTGAACACCAGCAAGAGGACAGCTGTAATCGCGCCAAGTCCACTGAGCAGCAAAAAGGGCAACTCATCGATCAGAATTGAGATAAGGATGATCGCCGCGCCGCACAGGACCAGGATCTTGACCACCTGAACAAAGCCCTTGATCGGGCGGTTCTTCGACTGGGGACGGCGCTCGTAGACCTCATTCATATAGGTCAGCGCTTTTACGATCCCCATCGCGATCGAAAGGACGATGATCGCCTGCGTAACATTGGCGATAAGGTTCATCGCGATATCAGGAAGGCCCGGTACAAGCGCAATACCGTTGGATATCACCAAGAGGGGCGCCACGGTCGCAAACCAGGTGGCGGAGGAATCGATCGTCTTGCTCTTTTTGTCGAGGTAAGGCGCGACAAGCCTCAAGATCACATCTTTCAAGATGAAATTGACAGCAAGCGAGGCAATCAGAAGCCCCGTCACACCAATAACGGTCTGCGCCCAGACGGGCTGTCCTTCGATAATTGCCAAAAGCTGTTCCATGTCGGTCCCGATATAGGATGAGCCCCCCGCCCCTCAAGGCAAGGGCGCATGTTTCTTGGGGGTGGACAAACCGCCACCTCCCCGACTAGCGGACCCGTTATGAGCGCATACAAAGAAGGCGACCCCACCACGCTGAGCCGGCTATACGGCCGCAGCATCGGCAAACCCTTGCGTGCCAAGCAGCAGGATCTGGTCGATAATCTGTTGCCGCAAATTGCGGTACCGGCAGAAGGTCCGGTGACGGCTGAAGGCCTGTTTGGTGAGGACTGCCCGCTTCATTTCGAGATCGGTTTTGGCGGCGGCGAGCATTTGGCATACCGCGCAGACCTCTTGCCAAATCATGGCTTTATTGGCGCAGAACCTTATATGAATGGCGTCGCACAGGCGCTTTCCCATGTCGACGAACAGAAGCTTTCCAATGTCCGCCTCCACAATGGCGATGCGCTGGAAGTGCTTTCCCGCGTGCCTGATGGCTCTCTCTTGATGGCCTATCTGCTGCACCCTGATCCTTGGCCAAAGAACAAGCACGCCAAGCGCCGGATGATGAATGATGGGCCGGTTCAGATGATCGCTGACAAGCTCAAACCGGGCGGCGAATTCCGCTTTGGCACCGACCATCCGATCTATGTGCGCCACGCCTTGATGGTCATGCAGCGGTTTACCGATGTGTTCGAATGGGTCGCCGATGGTCCGGCAAGCTGGCAAAACCGGCCATCGGGCTGGTGCGAGACCCGCTACGAGACAAAGGCACGCGAGACCTTTGGCCACGAGGTTTGGTATTTCCGCTATCGGCGGCGCTAGATTTGCAATCTTGGAGCCAACGCGGCACGCTGACCCCTAATTGGTAAGGGGCACTAGGCATGGCATCGCGGCGGCAATTTTTGGGCGGTTTGGTTGTGGCGGCCGGGACGCTGGCAGCGTGTAGCGAGATTGAACCGGACAAAGGTTCTACCCGAACCGTTACGAAAGACGCCCTGACCCTCGACGCAACAGCCCTCGAGGATGCGCTCGTGGGGTCGTCTTACCTAGGCACCGGTGGCGGCGGTGGCCTTGCAGAGGCGCGCGAACTCATTGCCAAAGACCTGGCAGCAGGGCTCACATTCTCGATGATCCCTGTTTCTGCACTTGCGGACACTGACCGGGTCGCCTGCCCCTATGGACTTGCGAGCCTTGCGGACACGAGCGCAGAAATGCAGGCGCGGCTTGATGCGGTAGAGAACAAGGTGGAGGTCCCGGTCCAGGCCGCTTTCGAGGCGCTCGAACGCCATGTCGGCCAGAAGTTTGCAGGCGTCATTATGGGCGAAATCGGCCCGCTCAGCCTTGCCGAAGGGCTTGCCACAGCCGCGCGCCTTGGCGTGCCTGCGCTCGACGCTGACACGGTTGGCCGCGCAGTGCCTGAAATCAACCAGCACTCTGTAAAGGTTGCAGGAATTCCTCTTACTCCCATTGGTGCAGCGACGCCATTTGGTGATGAGATGATCGTCGAGACTCTGGGCGATCCGACGCGCGCTGAGGATATTTTGCGGTCAATATCAGTGGTCAGCCGAGAGTGCGGTGTTACCGATAGTCCAATCACCGGGGCTCAGGCCAAAACGCAAGGGACCTTGGTGACTGAAAGCCTCTCGCTATCGATCAGTATCGGCAGGGCGGTGCGCGAAGCAAAGGTGGCAGGCACCGATCCGGTAGATGCTGCACGCAAAGCAGGTGATGGTTATCTGCTATTCACGGGCACTGTTGCCGGGTTCGACTGGCGCGATGAGGATGGTTTTCTGGTTGGCGAGGTACAGTTGAACGGCACGGGCGATTTCGAAGGTCAAAGCTTTGCGACTGACGTAAAGAACGAGCACCTCATCGCGCGCCGCAATGGCGCGGTGATCGCGACCTGCCCGGACCTTATCTCAATCATCGATGTCGCCAGCGGCGATGGTATCGTCAATCCGGGATACGAAGTAGGCCAAGAGGTTGCCGTGCTAGGCTTTCGCTGTGACCCGCTCTGGCGCAGCCAAGCGGGCCTGGCGGTGTTCTCGCCCAGCTACTTTGGTTATGACATCGACTACGTTCCAATCGAGGAACGCCTTGCCTAGGCCCTAGCTCACGATTCCCGCGCTTGTCAGGACTGCCAGCGTCAGCACATCCGGTGCTGCCGCTGTCATCGGTGCGATCTGCACAGGCTTCTCCATACCCAGCAGCATCGGACCAACGGTCGTGTTGGAGCCGAGCTCCCGCAGAAGTTTCGCCGAGAGGTTTGCAGATTGCAGACCCGGCATGATCAGAACATTGGCTGGGCCTGAAAGACGGCTGAAGGGGTAAAGCTTCATGACAGCCGGATTGAGAGCGGCATCAGGTGCCATCTCGCCCTCATACTCAAAGTCGCAGCCTTCCTCATCGAGGATCGCCACAGCCTTACGGATATCCGCGAGCCACTGGCCGGACGGATTGCCGAAGGTAGAATAAGACAGGAACGCCACACGCGGTTCATGCCCCATGCGGCGCGCAACAGCAGCGGTTTCACGGGCAATATAGGCAAGCTCGCTTGCACTGGGGCGTTCGTTGATCGTGGTGTCGGCAAGGAAGGTGGTGTGGTTCTTCCCGATCATCATATGGATGCCGAACGGAAGCGCGCCCTCTTTCTTGTCGAGCACCAGATTTACCTCGCGCATGGTCTGCGCATAGGTGCGGGTAAGGCCTGAAATCACGCCATCTGCATGGCCAAGCGCCACCAGAAGCGCTGCAAACACATTACGTTCCTGATTGACCATCCGCCGAATATCACGCTCGGTATAACCGCGCCGTTGAAGACGATTGTAGAGATAATCGACCATGGCGGGCACGTGCTCGCTGTCAGCCGAGTTCTGGATCTCGAAGCTTCCCGGATCAGAGACGGACAGCTGATGGAGCTTGTCCATGACCGCTTTGGTCCGGCCGACAAGGATCGGAATGCCATAGCCAAAATCGCGGAACTGTATCGCTGCGCGCAGCACCACTTCCTCTTCTGCTTCGGCAAAAACCATGCGTTTGGGGTTGGCGCGCGCCTCATTATAGACACCGGTGAGCACCGACGTTGTTGGGTTGAGGCGAGATTTGAGCGCGTGCTTATACGCATCGAAATCATCAATCGCGATTTGCGCAACGCCTGAGTCCATCGCCGCTTTCGCAACAGCCGATGACACAACTTCGATCAAACGCGGATCGAAAGGCGCCGGAATGATGTAGTCGGTGCCGAACTTCTGGTTCTTGCCATAGGCGCTCGCCACTTCTTCGGGCACCTGTTGGCGCGCCAATTCTGCAATCGCCGTGGCAGCGGCAACCTTCATTTCTTCGTTGATGGTCGTCGCTTGTACATCAAGCGCGCCGCGGAAGATGAAGGGGAAACCCAATACGTTGTTGACCTGGTTAGGAAAATCGCTGCGCCCGGTAGCAATAATCGCATCGGGACGAACAGCCTTTGCCTCATCAGGCATGATCTCGGGCGTTGGGTTCGCCATCGCAAAGATAATCGGGTTTTTGGCCATCTTGGTGACCCATTCCGGCTTAAGCGCGCCAGCAGCCGAGAGGCCAAGGAAAATATCTGCGCCGTCCAGCGCCTCTTCCAGCGTCGTCGCATCGGTAGCGACCGCATGTGCGCTCTTCCACTGATCAACCTTGTCGCGCCCGATCGTGATGGGACCAGAGCGGTCACACATGATCACATTATCATGCGGCACACCCATGGACTTGATCAAAGCGGTACACGCAATCGCGGCCGATCCGGCACCGTTCACAACAACCTTGACGTCCTTGATATCCCGGTCGGTAAGATAGCATGCGTTGAGCAGACCCGCTGCGGTGATAATCGCGGTTCCGTGCTGGTCATCGTGCATGATCGGAATGTTCATGCGTTCGCGAAGTGCAGCTTCGATGATGAAGCACTCGGGCGCCTTGATGTCTTCGAGATTAATCCCGCCGAAGCTTGGCTCCATCAAAGCCACAGCTTCAATGAAGGCTTCGGGATCTTCGGTCGCAAGTTCTATGTCAATCGCGTCCACATCGGCAAAACGTTTGAACAACACCGCCTTGCCTTCCATCACCGGCTTGGACGCCAGCGCACCCAGATTTCCGAGGCCCAGAATGGCCGTTCCGTTGGAAATTACCGCTACCAGATTGGCTTTCGCGGTGTAGCGCGCGGCCAAGGAGGGGTCGGCAGCAATTGCCTCTACGGGGACAGCCACACCGGGCGAATAGGCGAGCGACAAGTCGCGCTGCGAAGTCATAGGCTTCGTCGCGACGATCTCCAGCTTACCTGGGCGAATGGTTTCGTGGTAAAAAAGCGCCTCGCGGCTGGTAAAGCCGCCCTTGGGTTCGTCTGTCATGTGGGCCCCCTCAAATGATCCTCAATTGCACTATTGATGAATGCCTTAGCCCGCCCTTGCGGCATATGAAAGTGGGCGATTGCACAATGAGCGAGCAGGGGTGACCACGTCGGCGGATAAGTCCGCACTTGCCCTTCCCGAATCGCATGCTCGCTGGCACCCCGAAACCAATGGCCGCCCGGAAGAAGAATACTGACAAGCCCACGCCCATGATGGAGCAGTATCTTGCGCTAAAGCGCGAGGCTGAGGGCTCGCTCCTGTTCTACCGGATGGGCGACTTCTTCGAGCTGTTCTTCGACGATGCCAAGATTGCCTCTGACATTCTCGATATTGCCCTGACCGCGCGCGGCGAGCACGGGGGCGAACCGGTCGCCATGTGCGGTGTGCCCGTCCACGCGGCAGAAGGTTATCTGGCCCGCCTGATTAAGGCCGGGCAGCGCGTTGCAATTGCCGAACAGACCGAAACCCCCGACGAGGCCAAAGCGCGCGCCAAACGCGAGGGGCGTCCTGCCTCGAAAGCTCTGGTGGCACGCGACATAGTGCGTTTTGTGACTGCTGGCACTTTGACCGAAGAGGCTTTGCTCGAACCACGCCGTGCCAATTTGCTCGTCGCATTAGCCGAGGTTCGCGGAACTATCGGGGTTGCCGCTTGCGATATCTCCACCGGGGTGATGGTGCTGGAGGAGTGCTCTTCGCAGCTTCTGGGAGCAACGCTTGCGCGGCTCGGAGCAAGCGAGGTGGTGGTGCCCGAGGACTGGGAATTGGGCCCCGAGGACGCCGCACACCATGTGCGAAGTGCATTTTCCAGCGATGCCGGGGCACAACGCCTCAAAGCTCTCCACGGTGTCTCGACGCTTGACGGGTTTGGCGAGTTTTCACGCGCAATGCTGGCTGCGGCTGGGGGGCTCATTGCCTATCTCGACCATGTGGGACGCGGCGAATTGCCATTCCTGCTACCACCCACAGCGCGCGAACAATCGCTGGGCATGGCGATGGATGAAGCCACCCGGACCAGCCTGGAAATCCTTGAAGCGACAAATGGCGGACGCGCTGGTAGCCTTGTTGCGACGCTTGACCGGTGTTCGACCGGTGCCGGATCGCGGCTTTTGGCGGAGGACCTTTCCGCGCCGCTTCTCGACCAGTCTGCGATTGAAGACCGCCTTGCGCTTGTACAGTTCTGGCTTGAACGCCCGATTGAAAGAGCAAACCTTCGTGATGCGCTTAGGGCATTGCCGGATTTTGGCCGCGCGCTTGGCCGTATTGTCGCCGGACGGGGCAGCCCTCGTGATCTGGGGCAGGTGCGCGATGGACTTGGCGAAGCATGGCGGATTTACGAATGGCTGTCCGGGGAGCCGGATCGCCCTCAACTCCTGGACCTGCTTTTGCCCAAGCTGGCAGGTCACGGGGCGCTCATCGATCAGCTTGCGCGTGCGCTTGTTGCATCTCCCCCAACAGAGCGAAGCAATGGTGGATTTATTGCCGAAGGGTACGATGCCAGCCTTGATGAACTGCGCGCAATGTCGGGCAGCGCAAGGCGCGCCATTGCCGCCATGGAAGCGCGTTACCGCAATGAAACCGGGATAAGTTCGCTCAAGATCAAACATAACGGCGTGCTTGGTTATTTCATCGAAGTACCCAGCCGCCACGGCGATGCTTTGATGGCCCCCGATAGCGGTTTTACCCATCGCCAAACGATGAAAGGCGCAGTGCGTTTCAATTCGCTCACCCTGCACGAGGAAGCCTCTAGGGTTTCGGAAGCAGGTGGCCGGGCGCTCGCAGCCGAAGAAGCGCATTTTGAAAAACTGACAGCACTGGTAAGCGCCGCGCGTGAGGCAATTGCGGCCACCGCTGCTGCTCTTGCCCGCATTGATGTGGCAAGCGGGAATGCAGAACGCGCGAGCGAGGGTGATTGGTGCAAACCGGCGATTTCGGAAGCGGGCACGCTTGCCATCAAAGGAGGCAGGCATCCTGTCGTGGAAGCCGCCCTCAGCAAATCGGGTGAGCGCTTTGTCGCCAATGACTGCACCTTGCAGGAAGACGACCGGCTTTGGCTTATCGGCGGCCCGAATATGGGCGGTAAATCGACCTTCCTGCGCCAAAACGCCCTCATCGCATTGATGGCACAGGCTGGCTCCTACGTACCAGCAAACGAAGCACATATCGGGCTGGTGGACCGTTTGTTCAGCCGCGTGGGAGCATCGGACAATCTCGCCAAGGGACGCTCAACCTTTATGGTCGAGATGGTCGAGACGGCCGCGATCCTATCGCAGGCCACTTCCAAAAGCCTCGTCATCCTCGATGAAGTGGGCCGAGGCACGTCGACCTATGACGGGCTCGCGCTTGCATGGGCCGTGGTCGAGGCTGTGCATTCGCAGATTGAGTGCCGCTGCTTGTTCGCAACGCACTATCATGAGCTTTCGCGCCTCGCGGATAGCTGTCCGTATCTCTCCCTTCATCACGTGAGAGCACGCGAGTGGAAGGGCGATCTTGTGCTTCTGCATGAGCTTTCCGAAGGTCCGGCGGACCGCTCCTACGGCCTTGCTGTTGCAAAGCTTGCTGGTGTGCCGGGACCCGTGATCGATCGCGCAGGGCAGGTTCTTGAAAAGCTGGAAGCGGCGCGCAGTGAAACAGGCGGGCTTGCCGCAGGGCTTGGCGAACTGCCGTTGTTCGCTGCGGCCGCTGCGCAATCCGCGCCTGTCGAAACGAGCGAAGAAGTGTTGGCGAGAAAGCTGCGTGATGCTGATCTTGATGCACTTTCACCGCGTGAGGCGCTTGATCTGCTCTACGAGCTTAAAAACTCGCTCGATTAATCTTCCTTCACTTGGCGTGCCAACCAATCCTTAACTCTATCCGGGTATTTCTGCTTCCATGTCTAGTTCACTCTTTGAAAACCCAAAGGTTGCGCTCGGTTTTTCCGGCGTGGTTGTCGCTGTCGCATTGGTAGCAAGCGTTGCTTTCCAGGAGTTTTCCGGAAGCGACGAAGCACCTCAAGAAGCAGTCGCGGCGGCTCCAGCCGCTCAGGCCGCGCCGCAGCAGGCACAAGCAGGCTTTGCCCCTAGCCCGGCTCCTGGTTGGGGCGGAGCGAGCGATGATTGGGGCGCTCCAAGCGCTTCGTCGCAGAACGGCGGTTTCTCAGAGACTCCGGGGCTTACCAATGATGCGCCCGTGTTTGGCGATCACGTCTCGAAGAAAATGGACGGAGGCGGTATAGACCGTTCAAGCGGACCAAAGGTCACGACGAGCGCGGCTCCAGGCGCGCCGGAAGTGCGGCCACCACAAACCGGCTTCACTCCTGAAATTCAGGTGAAGGGCAACTAAACCCCTCCCCTTAGCGAGTGGGCACTGGCGCTTCGCCGGTGTAGTCGTAAAATCCACGGCCCGTCTTGCGGCCAAGCCATCCAGCCTCGACATATTTCACCAGCAAGGGCGCGGGGCGATACTTGCTGTCGCGCGTGGTGCGGTACAGCACGTTGATGATATCAAGGCACGTATCAAGCCCAACAAAATCAGCCAATTGTAACGGACCCATCGGGTGATTGAGACCCAGACGGCAGCCCTTGTCGATGTCTTCAATGCCAGCCGTTGACTGGCCAAGCACGAACACCGCCTCGTTGATCATCGGCAAAAGAATGCGGTTCACAACAAAGCCGGGCTCATCCTGGCTCAGCACCACTTCCTTGCCCAATCCCTTGGCGAACTCGGTCACGCGGTCCGTCGTATCCTTGGCCGTCGCAAGGCCAGGGATCACTTCGATAAGCCCCATGACGGGTACCGGATTGAAGAAGTGCAGCCCGATAAATCGCGCAGGATCAGGCGAATGGTTTGCCATGCGGGTAATCGGAATAGAGCTGGTGTTGGAGGCAAAGATCGCATCTTCGGCCAGAACCTTGCCAGCGCTCTCGAAAATCGCGTTTTTGATCTCTTCGCGCTCGGTCGCTGCCTCGATGATGAGGTTCGCCTCAGACATGGGCGCATAATCGGCAACCGGCGTAATCCGCGCAAGCAGAGCTTCGGCGGCGTCTGCCTCGATCTTACCGCGACCGACCAGTTTGGAGACAGCGCTGTCGATCTTGCCTTTGCCAGCTTCGGCGCTGGCGAGATCAATATCTGACAACAGCACTTGCATGCCATGTGCAGCCACGGTTTGAGCAATGCCGGTGCCCATCTGGCCGGCCCCGATAACAGCGATTTTTTGCATGATAGACTTCCCTTCGCAAGTGCAGCAAAGCGGCTCCTAGCGGGGAAGTTGCAGCGTGGCTAGCAGCTTGCGACTTATCTAGTCGCGCTACCTATTTGCGCCGGGGACCCATTTCACGTCTGCCTTGCCATTGTCATTGAGCACACGGGCCATGACAAACAGGAGATCCGACAGACGGTTGATGTAAGTCAGCGCCTGCGGATTGGTCGGAGCCTCACCTGCAAGCTGTGTCATTGCCCGCTCGGCAGCGCGCGCCGAAGCGCGGGCCACATGGACGCGGGCAGCCGCCTCACTGCCACCGGGCAAGACAAAGCTGTCGAGAGGCTCGAGATGCTCGTTCAAGGCATCAATTTGCTCCTCCAGCCAATGTGGTTGCGCATCTACGATGCGCAAAACCATCTCTTTTGGGGCAAAATCGCCATCATCGGCGGGCGTTGCAATATCCGCGCCCAGATCAAACAAATCGTTCTGAATGCGGGTGAGAAGCGCGCGCCAAGCCTCATTCTCGATCGCGCACACCGCCAGACCAATGGCCGAGTTGGTTTCATCCACCATGCCGACCGCCTGAATGCGCGCAGAGTGCTTTGCCGTGCGAGACCCGTCAACGAGGCCGGTTGTGCCGTCATCGCCGGTGCGGGTATAAATCTTGTTGATTTTGACCATGATGCAGGCCTGCTTAGCTGCCGGCGCCAGCCACAAGAGCGATCACTGCAACCACGCCGATTGCCATGGCCTGATACTTGATCCGGCTGAACATCGCCTTGTTCTGCATCTCCTGCATCTCGGTGACGGTTTCCGCCTCGCCCGTTTCAAGGTCGATTTTGGTCGTCTTGAGAAAAGCAACGATCCCGCGGACAAGCGAGACCACAACGAGAATGCACAAGATAACGAGCACTGGGATAAGAATATAATTCATACCAGTGTAAATGGTCGCAACGCCGTCAAGTTCCAAGCTCGAATTTTTGCATGCGCAATTGCTCTGCAAGCATCAGCCCGTCTTCACCGGCCAATCGGCGATCGGCAAGCGCAGGCGAACCGCGTCGTTTGGCGAGCTTTTTGCCCGTTTCATCCAGCAAAAGCGGATGATGGTGATAGTCGGGCAAAGGCAGGTCCAGAAGCGCTTGGAGCAAGCGGTGAATGTGCGTTGCTTCGAAAAGGTCCCGCCCCCGCGTCACCATTGTTACGCCGTCCGCTGCATCATCCAGTGTTGCTGCCAAATGATAGCTTGCCGGCTCATCGCGGCGCCAGAGCACGACATCGCCAAGTTCATAAGGATCGCAGAACTGGACACCATCGAACGTGTCATACCACTCTAATTGCCCGACCGCCTTGTCAGCGCGCGCTACATCCAGCCGCCATTGAACCGGGCCATCGCCTGGCACGTCCAATGTCTTGCATGTGCCAGGATAGATCGGGCCCATCGGTCCGGGTTTGGCGCCCGCTGCCTGGATGTCGGCCCGCGAGCACTGGCAGGGATAGAGCAAACCTGCCTCTTTCAGCCGAGTGAACGCCTCTTCGTAAGACGCAATTCTGGCCGATTGCGGTTGGACCTCCTCCCATTCCAGCCCCAGCCACTCCAAATCACGCCGAAACTCGTCGGCCAGCTCCGGCCGTGATCTCGCGCCGTCGATGTCCTCGATCCGCAGAAGAAAGCGGCCACCTTTTGCCTTTGCCAGATCGTGAGCGACAATCGCCGAGTATGCATGACCCAGGTGCAAGGGCCCGTTGGGGCTTGGTGCGAACCGTGTGGTAAGGGGCGAAGAGCGCATATTGGCGTCATGCCACAGGACAAACCGCCAGGCTATTCACACAATGTCCACAAGCTGCACCTGTGGATACCCACATTGTAACGGCTTTGACTCTTTGGCCTGTCACGTCATGTTCGTGTCAATCAGGAGGGAATGCGAACGATGTTCAAAGCCGAGCTGATCGAGCAGGCCGCGCGGTATCGAAGCGCCGAAAAGGATGCAGGTAGCCACCTTTCGGCATGCCCTGCGCTTGTGCTCAATGCAGACTACACCCCGTTATCCTACTACCCGTTGAGCCTTTGGCCCTGGCAAACCGCCATTAAGGCGGTTTTCCTCGACCGGGTTGATATCGTTGCGAGCTATGACCGCGAGGTCCACTCCCCTAGCCTCGATATGAAAATCCCCAGCGTGATCGCCTTGAGGCAATATGTGAAGCCGAGCGAGTTTCCCGCTTTCACCCGCTTCAACGTATTCCTGCGCGATAAATTCGAGTGCCAATATTGCGGGTCAAAGGACACCTTGACTTTCGACCATGTGATCCCTCGCCGTCTTGGCGGCAAAACCACATGGGAGAACATCATCACCGCTTGCGGCACTTGTAATATGAAAAAGGGCGGGCGCACGCCCAAACAGGCCCATATGCCGGTGCAGATGAAACCAATCCGACCAACGAGCTGGCAATTGCAGCAGCAGGGAAAAATGTTCCCGCCCAATTACCTGCACGAAACATGGCGCGACTGGCTGTATTGGGACATCGAGCTGGAGGCGTAAGGCCCCGCTCTCACCCTGCAACCGAATTACGGGGCTACCCCTCGATCACCTTGGTTTCCGGATGATGCTTGTCGAGGTGCTTCTTGATAATGCGCAGGTTCCTTGTGTTTGAGCGAAACACAAAGTCAGCCGCATCACCCACCACGGGCACAAGCCCCAGAAGCGCATCGAAGGCAACATTGCCCCCCATGCGGGTCAATTGCCATTTGGAAAGGCCGAGATTGCGCGCTTCCCATACGATGTAAGCGCCAAGGGCCGTTGTCACAATATCGCCAACCACCGGTATCAGACCGATAATCGCATCAAGGCCGATTGGCATATTGACACCGGGAATACGGAAACTGCGTTCAAGAAGAATCTCAACGGCTTCTACGCGCGCCCGGACAGAGTGCGGATCGCTGCCTGTTGGCAAAGCAAAGCTCAGCCCCTCGGGCCTGGCGGCGCTAGTGGAATCGAAACCCGCTCTATCGCGCGCAGTGGGGCGAGACAGGATGGGCGGCCTATTGCCAGATGTCGTCATTATGCACTCCTACCCCACCTAATTGGGGTCCTCGGCCAGCGCAGGCAAGGGGTGAAGCCCCCAAGGGTTGGCCTGATACCCGTCAACAGCCCCACGAACCAAAGACCAGCGAACAGGCGAACCTAGCGGGATAAACACCTCTGCCTCGGTCAAAATCTGATGCGCTTCGATGAGCAGGGCTTGCTTGGCCAAGGGATCTCGAACCCTCAGGGATTCGCTGACCAATGCGTCAGCTTCTTCAGAGCAAAGGCCGATATCGATCGAGCAATTGAGCTGGTTCAAAAACCAGCGCGGCGAGGCATACCGGGCAAGGCGATCTCGCAGCTCGAGATCGCCCCCTCTACCAAGTGCCACCTGCTCAGCGCGCACTCCGATCTGCTGCCAGTTTTGTGCAAGGGTCGCAAAGAGCAGGTCGCTGCCCGGCCCCTCTGGAAGGCCGACGCGAACAACAGGTTCCTCGCCAGTGGCCGCCCGCCATTGTGCAATCCGCCCGCGCGCAATCGCTTGCCGCTCTTCAAAAGAGAGGTCCGGCCACCTGGTTGTTTGATAAGTTGGTGGAACAAACAGGTTGTTGGGCACAATCCAGGACGTCGGCGCCCAGCCGCCAATCCCGATAGATTGTAGCAAAGTCGAGCGATCGATAGCCATCGAAAGCGCTTCTCGCCTTGCGGGGCTCTCTAACAAGTCAGCATCACTGCGAACCATAAAGCCGAACAAGCCGAAGGTTGGGTCCACCTGAATCGCACCTCGCGACAAGGGGCCAATCTCGACCATAGGAAACTCGGCAATTGATCCATTCATAAGCAAGTCCAGCTCGCCCCTTGAAAAGGCATCGATCGCATCGCGAGCCGAAAGACTTCGCACTGCCAGATCACGGGTCAACTCTTGCCAATCTTCGCGCGCCGGCAATCCACGGGCCTCGGGTGGCAACAAGCTGAGTCGGGCAACGGCGCTGCCTTCCTCGCGCTCCATTATCATCGGTCCTGTCCCGCTGCCGTCAATTTCCAGACCAAGCTCCGGCTGGGCCAGAAGTCTCAGAAAATCGGGCATTGGTCCGGATAACCGTAGCTCGATCACCCGCCCGGTCATCGCCCGTACTTCCACTACCTTGGCAAAGTCGAGACCAAGCGACGTGCCCTCAAGCTGGCGAATACGCTCTTGAAGCAGTCGCCTGATTTGCGCCGCGGTTATGGGTTCACCATTTGGACCATCGGAATTTCGCAAACGGAAGATGTAGCTCATCGCGTCATCGGTCACGATCCAGCGCTCAGCAAGGGCTGGCACCACCTGTCCCGCCGGATCCAGAGAAACCAATCCTTCGTTCGACGCGGCCCGCAGGTGCTGTGCACCGGGTGACAAACGCACACCGGTTGCAAACAATTCTTCTGGATCGCCGATAACGGCGACCTCGACGGACCCCTCGTCCGCGCCGGGACCGCAAGCAAGAAGCAATGCCGATAGGACAGTAAGAAGAATTGTGCGCGTCACCGCTGCACAATTAGCATCTAATCGGCCCAAGAACAGAGCCTTCTAAGTTAGGGCGGTCATCCGATCCGGGCGATCAGGTCGTTAAGGTGACCAATCCGGCGCAAAACCTCAAATCTTGCGCAGATTGGCAGGGTCTTTCGGAGCCGGCGGTGCACGGTGTGCGTAAGATACCGGGTTTGAACCTGTACCTTGCGCTCCGCCATCATTCGCCGGTGCGCGCGCGGCTTGAGAGTCGATCTCTTCGTCAAAAGCGATGCCGAAACGTTGATCCTGGACCCAGGCAACAGTGCCTTTGACAAGCCCGACATTGCGTAGCTCGACATCGACCCGGTTGCCTCGGCTAACCTTCATGGTGCCCTCGCCCATCATGCCGCCATCCGACAAGTTTCGAACGCGCACGCGGTGCTGCACTGTTTGCTGTTCAACGGTAACATTAGCCAGCAAAAAGAGGCTGTCTCGTGTTACACTTCTCGTCTCGACACCTGTCATTGTCGTAACGTCTCCGACCTTCAACGTGGCTATTTTGTGCTCTTGGCGCGGCCATCTTGTGCGTTGTGCATGTCGAATATCCGCGCCTTGTCTGCCTTTTTGCCTAGTCGCGCTCAGTTAAGGGCTCGTAAAATTTGTAACAGAAGTGGGGGCAAAAGCTGATTGGCGTCCCAAACTGGAACAAGAGTTTACCAATTACACCGGTTCAGTAGCGCATCGGGCCACCATCTAGTCGTCGCGTGAAATTTTTTCCCGCCGCTCATGCGCTTCTTGTGCCTCGACAGTCATGGTCGCAACAGGCCTCGCGATCAGACGTTTGAGGCCGATCGGGTCGCCTGTAACCTCGCAATAGCCATACTCGCCCTGTTCAATCCGGCGAAGTGCCGAGTCAATCTTGGATACGAGTTTGCGCTGGCGATCACGGGTGCGAAGTTCGATGCCCCAGTCGGTCTCGCTCGACGCGCGGTCATTGAGGTCAGGCTCACGGATGGGCCCGCTGGCCAGAGACTGCAGAGTTTGACCAGCCGCACTGTGGATCGAACGCTTCCACTCGAGAAGAAGCATCTGAAAATACGCCTGCTGACGCTCATTCATATACTCTTCGTCATCGGTGGGAGTGTAGTCCTCGCCCAAAAGGCTCTTGGCCTTTTCAATGATTTCAATTTCTTCGGAAGCCGCCGCTGACATGTGGTCCTCTAATTCCAAAAACCGTGTTGCAGACGGCCAGGCCTAATTGCGCTTCCAGTCGCGATTACACCCGGCGATCCCTTGCTGGGCGCGCTATAGGCAAGCGCATGGGGCCCCGCAAGACAGTTTGCGGCCTCGCCCCCCGATTAACGCGAACTTGGAACAAAAGCGTGGGATTTGATCTTTGTAAAACCCCGTAATTTACAAAGAAAACCCGGGGTCATTAACGATTTGTTGACCATGATCATTGAGGTCTAGCGATGCCCAAAACGAAACGGGGAACCGGGACGGGGGTTTGGGCGTGAATACAACGGGGAATATGAAATGAAGTTCAATTCTATCGATCAGGTCGCAAGCGACACTTTAGAGAGCGGTGAAATCGACATAGCGATTGCAGGTTACCTTGCAGATGCGGTTGCCGGTGATGTGGCGGCTCTTTTCAATCTTGGCGTGGCCTATTCGACCGGTTCCAACGGGGTCGACTGCGACCTGGTCGAAGCACACAAGTGGTTCAATCTTGCCGCTTCAAGGGGCCATGAAGACGCAGCATTCTGCCGCGCTGACGTGTCTGACGAGATGACCGCACGCGAAATCGCCGAAGCACAGCGCCGTGCTCGCCGCTGGCTTTCCGAAGAACGACGCGCCGCCTAAAACCTCGTGCCCGCTCAGCCCTTCTTAAAGGGTGTCCGTCGATCTAGGAAAAGCTGATCCGTAGCGACGCCTTCGTGTTCGCGCTCCAGGAAATCGGCGACAGCTGCGCGAAAGCCGGGATCGACCAGATAGTGGGCTGAATAGGTCTGGACAGGCTCATACCCTCGGGCAAGCTTGTGGCCACCTTGCGCCCCTGCCTCCACTCGGGGCAAACCCATTTCAATCGCGATATCGATCGCTTGATAATAGCACAGCTCAAAGTGCAGGAAGCGCACTTCGCGGGTGCATCCCCAATATCGCCCGTAAATCGCATCTGCGCCAATGAAGTTGAGCGCGCCAGCAACGGCCTCCCCATCATCAAACGCAAGGATCAGGACCATTCGATCCCCCATACGCTCGCCGAGAAGTGTGAACGCCTCTCTGGTGAGGTAAGGCGTGCCCCATTTTCGTGCGCCTGTGTCCTGATAAAAGACCCAGAACGCATCCCAGTGCTCAGGTTTGATATCATCCCCTGAAAGACGCTCTATTTGCAGACCTTTTTTTGCCGCCTCCCGCTCTTTGCGCAGGTTCTTGCGCTTGCGCGAGGCGAGGCTCTCAAGGAACCCGTCGAAGCTATCATAATCGCGGTTTAGCCAGTGGAACTGGATGTCGCTGCGGATCAGCCAATCCTCGGCCTCAAACAGCGGCAACTGAGACGTATCGATGAATGTCGCATGGGCAGAAGAAAGCCCGTTCTGCTCACACACAACTTCGGCGCCTTTGAGAAGGTGCGAGGCCAAAGTAGGATCAGACAACAGCAAACGCGGGCCAGTTGCCGGGGTGAACGGCGCTGCAATCTGGAGCTTGGGATAATAGTTCCGCCCTGCCCTGTGGAGTGCGTCAGCCCAGGCATGGTCGAACACATATTCCCCTTGGCTGTGCCCTTTGGCATAGCTTGGCATGGCGGCAAGCAGTCGGTCGTGCTCGTCCGTGATCGCGATGGGCGCAGGATCCCAGCCGGTTCCCGATCCCACACTTCCCGAGTCTTCCAGCGCTGTCAGAAACTCATGGCTCACGAACGGATTGCGATTGCCGCCAAGCGCGTTCCATTGGTCCGCATGAAAATGGCCAACCCTGGGTGCCAAACGGACGGTCAATTCTCGCTCGCTCATGCCAATCCTGCGCCTTCCGCGATAAGCGCATCGACATTCTCGAGAGCTCTCTTGCGGGTTTCTGGCGAATTCACCGTCCAAGATAGAATGGGAAGACCGCCCGCGCGCAAGGTCGAAACCCATGGGTTTGGTAGCGCAGCGGTATGATAGGCGAGAAAATCGGGTTGGGCGATTGCCAAGGCATAGCGGCGCGCTTCGGGCGTTTGGCTATGACCCATCTCATCCTCGCGCATCACCAAGCCGCAAACCGTTTCGGCAGAGTTGTCGCGAAACCAGGCCGCAACGCGCGGATCAAAACTCATAACGGCATGGGGGTGAGAATAATCCTTGAGCACATTGGCAACAGACACACAGCTCCACTCCACGTCATAGACAGGCTTTGACTTGATCTCGATCAGAAGCGGCACGCGGCCACCTACCACCTCTAGCAACGTAGCGAGACTGGGAATGGATCCGTCGTTCTCACGAAAGGTGATCTGCTCAAGGTCGCCGCAGGTACGATCCTCGACCAGTCCCGAACCAGTCGTCAAACGGTCGAGCTCCCAATCGTGAAAGACCATCGGCTGGTCATCGAAACTGCGTTGGATATCGCATTCGATGCCCATCCCCGCCTTGATCGCAGCGCGAGCCGCTTCAAGCGAGTTTTCGGGTACACCGTCGCAATGCAAACCGCGATGCGCGTATTCCCATCTAGTCAGCCACTCGGGAACAGGCCGGGAGCCCATCAAGCGGGCACCTTAGTCCGCAAGCGCGATTACCGCGTCCACTTCGACCGCAGCGCCGAGTGGCAAAGACGGCGCGCTCACAGCAGCGCGGGCATGGCGTCCTGCATCTCCAAAAACCTCAAGCATGAGATCAGAAGCGCCATTCGCGACCTTCGGCTGATCGGTGAAATCCGGTGTCGAGTTGACGAAAGCGCCCAGCTTCACGACCCGCTCTACTTTTTCCAGGACACCTGCATTCTTAAGCTGCGCCAAGATCATGAGGCCGCATGCGCGCGCCGCTTCCATCCCCTCGGCAAGCTCGACATCATCGCCAAGCCGCCCTTTGGCCAAAACGCCGTCGATGAAAGGTAGCTGCCCCGAGACATATGCAAAGCCGTTCTGAACAACCACAGGCACGTAGCTTGCAACAGGTGCAGCAGCCTTGGGTAGAGTGATGTTCAACTCGGTGAGACGGTTTTCGATTTTCATGAGGCTTAGTCCTTCAATTGCTCGCTGAGCCAAGGCAGCGCCTCGCTCCAAAGATCGATCCGCGCATGGGCATGGCCTGCTTCGTGAGCGCATGGGATAGCGCTCGAAATCATCGGCTCTCCGCAAAGGTGGAGCCTCATCACGTGCGGGGTTGTCTCTTTCACAGACGCATGATGCTGTGCCAGGTCATCGATAAAGAGCGCCTTGGTCGGGCGAAACTCGTCGATGATCTTCGCCAATGCAGGTCCTTTGGGCCCTTGGTTGGTGTAAACCTTGGCGTGAAGCCCATGGGCGGCCAATTGTTCAGCCCGGTGATCCCGGCGAAAATCCACTAGGTTCGTCAACACAACAAGATCGGCCTCTTCGGCGAGCGTGTTGAGCGCGTTGATAGAACCCGCGATCGGCAGTTGGCTGTCCATTTGCGTATCGAAAAAACCGCCAAGCTTCTTCCAAATCTCTTCGGGTGCGAGAAATTCGCCGCTTTCTCTCCAGCGAAGAGCCTTAGAAAAATCGCCGCCGCTCAGGTCAAAATCGATCCCTTGGCTTTCTTCGAGCCACACCTTGAAGGGTGCGACCATGTGCAAAATCACTTCGTCACAATCACTGATTACAAGGGGGCGGCTCATCAGTTTAAATTCCTTCGGGAGGCAATCAGTTCTTCGGGCGTCACAGCCAAAGCTTCGGCTGCGCGTATAAGGTCTGGTTCGTAATTGGCTAGAAAATCCAGAGCTGAACCCAGAACGGCCACATCGTCCAATCCGTTCCGCAAAGATTCCGGATCAAGCCCGGTAAGGTCGAGATAACGCTCAGCGCGCTCTGTATCCTGCAATATCCAGCCGAGCGCCGCGAGCGCGAGGGTCTTGGCCCGGGTCACTTCCTCAGGCGAACCGGCATGGCGAGGCTTGTCGTTGGGATCAGGGATTGTGATGACCTCTTCGCGCGATTAGGTGTGAGTTAGTTTCAAACTGGCGGGCGCCCATATGGCAAAACTAATTATGGTTGTTGAGGATAATGACCTCAACCGGAAATTGTTCTGTGATGTGCTGAAGGCGCAAGGATTTGAGGTTGAACCGATTGCGGATGGCAATGCTGTCCTTGCCGCTGCCAGGAGAGTCTCCCCCGACCTGATCATCATGGACATACAATTGCCGGGGGTCTCAGGAGTTGATTTGATCGAAGCCGCCAAGAAAGAGGTATCGCTCAAAGACATTCCCGTGCTCGCCGTCACCGCTTTTGCGGCGAAGGGTGACGAGGAAAAGATCCGCGAAGCAGGCGCAGCTGGTTATCTGTCGAAGCCTGTGTCGATCATACCGTTTATGAACGCGGTGAAGGAATTGCTGCCCGGCTAGGGGGCGATATTTTCGTAAGCGAAGACAATCCACGTGATGAACACGCCCCACACAAATGTGCGGTAAGCGTAATTCAAATATTTGTATTTCTTGCCCGCCAAGACCTGGCCGCCCTGATGAACATCGGTCAACATGGTCCGAAAAAGCGCCTCATCCGTTTCGAACTTGTCCAGCAATTCATCGATCCACTCGTCAGTCTCAAGAGAGACGTAGTGGCCAAAGAAAAGATAGTTGAATTTCGTCCGGTCTTCCGGAGCCTTGGGTACAGATGGAATAACTGCCATCACCGCAAAGAGGGAGGAGATGAACGCGGTTGCCGCCAGGGTAAGCACCGCCCAGGTCGCACCGCCTCCAAACAGATTGGTGATCGACATGGAGAAAACCACGAAGGTTGCACCGATCAGAATTGAAGCCTTGTTGTCTGCCATCGAGGACAAGGACAGTGTCTGAGTCTGTGCTGTGCGCACAAGGTGGATCGAATGATTGGAAAATTTGCGCTCTTTTTGAGCAGGTTCATGCGCTCCAGCCGCTTCAGAACCACTAATCGGCGCACCATTTTCAGGTCCGGCTTGTGCCACCATTGTTCCACCCCCATAACATTGCCATATTGGTCTGCCATCTAGGCGAGAGCTTGACAAGCTTGCCCCGGCTCAGCTTTTGCAGACCAAACCGGTGGTGCAACGCCCTTGCGCCCAATACAGAAAGCAGATTGAGATCATGACCGAAGCCGACGTTGATCAGCGCATCCGCGCGTTGATAGAGCCCTTCAACAAAAAGGGCGTCGAGATTAAGAATGAGACGACATTTGCGAATGATCTCGAATTTGACAGCCTAACCGTGATGGATTTCGTAGCTGAGATAGAAGACGAGTTTGATATCATCATCAGCATGAACCAGCAGGCCGAGATTGAAAATTACGGTCAGCTTATCGCTGCTGTTCACAAGCTACAGGATAGCTGAAGAAAGCCTTTTTATGAACGACATCGCTACCGCCACCCAGACCCCGACAGGCGATCTGTTTTCAAAGTTTGATGACCTCATCCAAACGCGCGAGACGCTTTTGGCAAGCGGCGTCGAGGACCCCTTCAATCTGGTGATGGAGAAAGTCCTCTCGCCAACTCGGGCGATGTGCAACGGGCGCGAGACGATTTTGCTCGGCACCTACAACTACATGGGTATGACCTTTGATCCGGATGTTCTGGATGCAGGCGAAGATGCGCTTCGCAAGTTCGGGTCAGGGACAACCGGCAGCCGCGTCCTGAACGGAACCTATCAGGGCCACAAGGAATGCGAAGATGCATTGAAAGAGTTCTACGGCATGGACCATGCCATGGTCTTCTCGACCGGATATCAGGCGAACCTCGGGATCATCTCGACGATCGCTGGTAAGGGCGACTACGTCATCCTCGATATCGATAGTCACGCGTCGATCTACGATGGTTGCGCGATGGGCAATGCAGAGATTGTGCCCTTCCGCCACAACAATATCGAAGCGATGGAAAAACGCCTCCGCCGCATCCCCGAAGGCGCAGGCAAGCTGGTCGTTCTCGAAGGCGTCTATTCCATGCTTGGCGACGTTGCCCCACTCAAAGAAATGGTCGCTATCGCCAAAGAACATGGGGCGATGGTGCTTGTGGATGAAGCGCACTCCATGGGCTTTATTGGCGAGAACGGTCGCGGTGTTTGCGAGGAACAAGGCGTTATCGATGATGTGGATTTCATCATCGGCACTTTTTCAAAAAGCGTCGGGACAGTCGGGGGCTTTTGTGTCTCCAATCACCCCAAATTCGAGATCATGCGACTTGTCTGCCGCCCCTACGTCTTCACTGCGAGTCTTCCGCCTAGTGTCGTAGCCACTGCAGCGACTTCGATCCGCAAATTGATGCATGGCGCTAACAAGCGCGCGCATTTGTGGGAGAACTCAAAGACGCTCCACAAAGGTCTCACCAATATGGGCTTCAAGCTTGGTACCGAGCAGGCCGAGAGTGCGATTGTGGCGGTTATCATGCCGGATTTGGAGCGCGGTGCCATGATGTGGGAAGCGCTTTTGAAAGAAGGCCTATACGTCAATCTCGCCCGGCCACCGGCAACCCCGGCCGGCATGACATTGCTGCGCTGTTCGCTTTGCGCTGAACATTCGGCCGAAGAGGTGCAGACCATTCTTTCGATGTTTGAGCGGGCCGGCAAAGCGGTCGGAATCATCTAACGCACAAAGGCAGTCATTTGTGTCCGACCCAATTCTGATATCCGAAGAAGGTTCGGTCGCCACGATTACGCTTAACCGCCCTGAGCGGCTGAATGCGATGGATGAGGCCCTCATCTTCGCGCTTCGTGACTATTTTCAGGCGCTCCACGACCGGCATGATATCCGGATTGTGATCCTCAAGGCAAAGGGTCGGGCATTTTGCGCGGGGCTTGACCTTGGCGCATGGCCAAAGGATGCGAGTGTCGGCCCGGTTCAACACACATGGCGGACCCAACGCAGCATCGCGACCGTCATGCAGCTTATGCGTTCCTGCCCTCAACCGATCATCGCTTTGGCGCAAGGGGCGGCGTGTGGTGGCGGACTTTCCTTGCTCTTGTCGAGCGACATCCGTTTTTGCACGCCCGATTTCCGAATGAACGCGGCCTATATCAAAATCGGCCTTGGTGGCTGCGACATGGGATCGAGCTATTTCCTGCCGCGGCTTGTTGGATCGTCTTTGGCTAGCGAGATGATCCTTACGGGACGCTTCATTCATGCGGAAAGAGCCCTTGCGTCCGGCTTCGTCAGTGCCGTTGTCGAACCGAACGAATTGGATGGCGCAGCGCAGGAAATCGTCGCTGAAATGTTGCTTACTGCACCGATGGGCCTTCGCCTGAGCAAAGACGCCCTCAATCGCAACATTGATGCGCCCGGCTTTGAAGCGGCACTTGCAATAGAAGACCGCCAGCAAGTGCTCTTGTCCCAAACACAAGATGCTACCGAAGCGCAGCGTGCGTTCCTGGAGAAACGTGCGCCAGAGTATCGGGACCGCTAAGCGGCACGGCCCCATTCACCAGAATGGTTATGTGCGTGGAGTTAGCGAACCAGGATTGGGTCAACCTTTGCCCCTGCCTTAACCCCTTACATCGGCAGCTTGCGCGCAGATGTGATCATCGGCCTCTTCTTCACCGCCGGCGAGCTGGGTGAAAGCGAAGAAGCCGCCAACAACCAAGACCACGAACAATGTGGTGAGCCAGCCAAGATATTTATCGATGATCCGCTTGATCGGAGCGCCGAAGACCTGGAACAGTACCCCGACGACCATGAAGATGAGAGCCCTACCCGCCATCGCCGCAAGGGTGAAGGTCAAGAGGTTCATCTCGATGAACCCTGCAGTGATTGTCATCAGCTTGAAGGGAACCGGCGTTCCGGCCGCAAAGAACACGGCCATGGCTCCTTGCTCACGAATATAGCACGCAGCAACGGGAAAGCTCTCCGTCAGGCCCAGAAGGCCGATTATCCAGGCACCTAAAGCCTCGTAAAGAAAGAACCCGATCCCGTAGCCGAATATCCCGCCGAGCACAGATGATATGGTCGCGATCGCAGCAAACCGGATCGCCTTGTTTGGCTCCGCCAAACACATCAATCCCAGGAGCGGATGCGGCGGGATCGGGAAAAAACTTGATTCAATGAAGCTGAAAAAGGCGAGCCACCATACCGCATAGGGGTGCGCCGCCTTGTCCATAGTCCAATTGTAGAGTGCGCGAAGCCAGGCCAATGAAACTGTCCCAATCGAGGTTTGCCCACCCCCAAGGGAGTAAAGAGCAGGAAGCGATGGGCCCTATTGCAGCCAAGAGGGTGGTGCAATCGAAAATTGACAAACCTATTTGGTTATTTCTCTTGACATTGTGACGCTATTTGGTACTAATAGATCAACATCTAGAAATTGTGATTCGCTTTTAAGGGTGGTTTGGGATCAACCACGCAAGGCCTGCTCTCGTTAAGAGATGCGGGTCTTGTCTGGTCACTCTTCGACGGGAGACGACCAATGAACTCGCACGACAGCCAAGCTGCTCATCTATCTGGTCAAAATCAACTGAGTGCAACGCAACCAAAACAAGACAAGTTTGAGGCATTCCTCGTCTATTTGGCAGAAAGCTCTAATGTCACTCGCTCCGCAAAGCTCGCGGATCTGGGGACAAGCACCGTATATCTAAAGCGGCGTCAGGAACCTGCTTTCGCACGCAAATGGCTCGCCGCTCTTTATGAGGGCTACCTTCATCTGGAGATGGAAGTTGTGCGCAGGCTCCGCGAAGGCGAGATGCAGGGCAAGAACAAAGACAAATATGATTTCGCCAATGCAATCAGGCTTTTGTCTGTGCATCGCGAAAACGCTGCAAGAGCCCAGGCAGAGCAACGAAATGTGGACGCGAAGGCTGTGCGTGCATCGATTGATCGCAAGATCGAAGATATCCGCCAGCAGGTCCAGCTTGAAAAGGGCCGCGAAGGCAAGCCACGTTGACTGGTGCGCTAGATTGGCTCGTACAAGAAGACGCATCTGTTCGTGAACAGATCGTCACATCGCTTACTCAGGAGGAACGCAATGAATGGCGCTTCCACTGGGAAATACAGGCGCGCGAGGCTCAACTTGCTCCGATAGGAGACTGGCGCAGTTGGCTCATCCTAGCAGGACGCGGCTTTGGCAAAACCAGAGCTGGCGCCGAATGGGTGCGCATGATCGCCGAGAACAATTCCGAAGCGCGCATCGCGCTGGTGTCTTCCTCTTTGACGGAGGCAAGATCGGTCATGGTTGAAGGGGAGAGCGGGATATTGGCTTGCTGTCCGCCTGAACGCAAACCGGTGTTCGAGGCCTCGCTCAGACGTGTGCGCTTCCCCAATGGCGCGCAGGCTCAACTGTTTTCAGCGGCTGAACCAGAGAGCTTGCGAGGGCCGCAGTTTAGTCACGCCTGGTGTGACGAGATCGGAAAATGGCCGCTTTCGCATGACAGGGCAACGCGGGCATGGGACAATCTTCTACTGGGGCTTCGCCTGGGCAAAGACCCTCAAATTGCGGTAACGACAACGCCTCGCGCCGTTCCGATTGTACAACGTCTTTTAAACTCCGGCGAAAGCCAGAATGTCGTGATTACCCGAGGCTCGACCTATGACAATGCGGCCAACCTGCCCAAGAAATTCCTGAGCGCAATCGAGAGCGAATTCGGCGGAAGCCGCCTGGCGCGTCAAGAAATCGCCGGCGAGCTTCTTACTGATCTGGATGGCACATTATGGCCCCGTGCCACCTTGGAGCGAGCGCGCACTAATGCGTCTGATCAGGACTGGCGCCGGGTGGTCGTTGCGGTTGATCCGCCAATCTCTTCTTCGGGAGACGAATGCGGCATTGTGGTGGCCGGCGTAAATGAGGATGGCATCGCCCATGTTCTTGCCGATTGCTCGCTTGGCCAAGCAAAGCCGAGCGATTGGGCGCAGGCTGTGGCGGGTGCCGCTGCACAATGGAACACTGACCGGGTTGTCGCCGAGGCCAATCAGGGCGGCGCGATGGTTGAAAGCGTGCTTCGCGCAGCCAATGCCGCGCTTCCGGTCAAGTTGGTTCACGCAAGCCGCGGTAAAGTCGCAAGAGCGGAACCAATCGCCGCGCTCTATGAAGCGGGAAGAGTGCGCCATTGCGGCTCATTCCCGCAGCTTGAAGACCAAATGTGCGGGA
The DNA here is from genome assembly GCF_057364925.1 of Erythrobacter sp. S227. Lineage (NCBI taxonomy): Bacteria > Pseudomonadati > Pseudomonadota > Alphaproteobacteria > Sphingomonadales > Erythrobacteraceae > Erythrobacter > Erythrobacter sp. S227. The sequence goes on along the minus strand of NZ_CP200280.1, from coordinate 2,610,760 downwards.
TGCTTATCGGCGGTGAATATGCAGGCCCTGGTCGCTCACCGGACCGCGCAGATGCTCTGGTTTGGGCTCTGACAGAATTGATGCTTGGCCAAGCGGCCAATCCAAGCGTGCGCGCGATGTAGCGCAGCGAAAAATAAAGGAAATTCAAATGGCATTGCTCGAACAGCTGCTCTCCGCCTTCAAGGGCGGGGAGGAAACCCGCGTGCCTCTTGCACCGGGGATTATGCAAGGGTGGACACCCGCTTTTGCAGAAGCGGGCGGGTCAAAACCCTATCAATACGAACGCTGCGTAAGAGAGGGATTCCTCGGCAATCCCATCGCCCAGCGCGCGGTAAGAATTGTCGCAGAAGGCGTTGGGCAGGCCCCGCTCAGCAGCAATGACGACAGATTAGCCGCTCTCATCAATGCAACGAGTGCGGGTCAATCCTTGATCGAGACACTGGCCGCGCACCTTTTGCTTCACGGGAATGGCTTTGTGCAGATCGTGAAAGACGCAAGCGGCCAACCTGTTGAGCTATTTGCGCTGAGGCCTGACAGGATGAATGTGGTTGCCGGCCCCGATGGTTGGCCCTGCGCTTACACATACTCGGTCGCTGGCGATAAGATCACGTTGCCGCTCGAAGATGAGGACGGCTGGCCCAACATTATCCAGATCAAGACGATGCACCCTCTGGACGATCATTTGGGTGCAAGCGCTCTTGGAGCTGCGCAACAAGCGGTTGCGATCCATAATGCAGCCTCTGAATGGAACCGCGCGCTGCTTGAGAACGCGGCTCGCCCATCAGGTGCATTGGTCTATGAACCGGGTGACAATTCCGGGCTTACCAGCGAGCAATTCGAGCGTTTGAAAAGCGAGCTTGAAGCCGCGTTTTCGGGTTCTGGTAATGCAGGGCGGCCGATGCTTCTTGATGGCGGTTTGCGCTGGCAATCCATGGCGATGTCACCAGCCGACATGGATTTTGCAACCCTCAAAAGTGCGGCTGCCCGAGAGATTTCACTCGCATTCGGGGTCCCACCGATGTTGCTCGGGCTTCCGGGCGACAACACCTATTCAAACTATCGCGAAGCCAATCGGGCGCTTTGGCGGCTGACCTTGTTACCACTTGCAGAAAAGCTCTTCTCCGCTCTGCAAGAGGGGCTTTCGCCATGGTTTTCCGGCAGCTCAATCGCGGTCGACCTCGACAAGATTACCGCCCTTTCGGAAGATCGCGAGCGGCTTTGGAAGCAAGTGTCCGATGCCGATTTCCTCACCCGGTCTGAAAAACGCCAATTGCTCGGATTTGAACCGCAGGAGGATGTGCAATGAGCCCTTCTGATACTCTCGCCAGTCTTATGGCACAGGCCAATCAAGATGGCGCCGACATCGTGACTTTGCGTGCGATTGTCGAAGAAACAACAGAGATTGCGACCGACCGCGTGCTTGACCGGTTTGGCCTTGCCGACCCCAATGCTGTGAACGACTTGGATGAGCTGCGCGAACTTCTCCAGGCATGGCGCGATGCCAAGGCAAGCGCTTGGAAGGCGTTTATCGAATGGGCCATTCGGGCCCTTCTCGCAGCGCTCCTGATCGGGATCGCAGTGCGCCTGGGTGTCTGGGAGATGCTGTAATGACTACAGGATCACCATCTGACGAGCCCGTTCGTTTCGCTGGATATGCGGGGCTGTTCAACATCCCTGACGCGGACCGCGATACGATCTTGCCCGGCGCGTTTACTGCGACCTTGGCTGCAAGGACAAAGGCACTTCCTCTCTTGTGGCAGCATCGCCCCGATCAGCAAATCGGCGAGATCGAAGTGATTACACAAGATGAACGCGGCCTTCGCGTCATCGCCCGGATTGATCGTACAAAAAGCAAGGCGGCCCACCTGCTCACCCAAGGTGAGGTATCCGGCCTAAGCTTCGGATATCGCGCACGGCAAGCACGCCACAGCGAAAAGGGCCGCGAATTGGCTGAAATTGATCTGTTCGAAGTCAGCCTCGTCACCCACCCACTTCAATACGGTGCTCGTGTCCACTTCGTGGCTTGATCGCTGAAAACCATCCACCGACGGGCCGCCATGCTGGGCGGCCTTTTTTATGCCCAACAGAAAGGCCAACTACCCCATGGATACCAACACCACCCCTGTTGCAGCTACTGCAGCCTCGGACGATCAGATGGAACAAAGCTTCGACATTGTGTCGCGGCAAGATCAGGCTGAAGCCGACATCCAAACGCTCCGTACCGATGTCGATGAAGTCAAAGCGCGCCTCGACAAAGTGTCGCGTGCAGCATCGCGTCCAGCCATTGGCGGCACAGTGACAAACGACACGAAAGTCAAAGGCTTCGTTGATGGTTATTTGCGCAAAGGCCGTGAGGCCGAGGTCAAATCGATCAACGGCGCATCGCCTTCAGATGGCGGTTTTGCAGTGCCGCAAAAGATCGACGCAATGATTGCAAGCGAACTGGTTGAAATCAGCCCGATCCGCTCGATTGCACAAGTCGTGCAAACCGGGACCTCTGGTTATCGCAAACTGGTTGCGACCGGTGGCACGGCGTCTGGCTGGGTCAGCGAAGTGGCACCTCGTCCTGAAACAGAGGCACCAAACTTTGCCGAAATCGCGCCGCCAACCGGCGACCTTTTCGCCAATCCCGCCGCTAGCCAGGCGATGCTTGATGATGCAGCGTTTGATCTTGAAACCTGGCTCGCCAATGAAATTGCGCTTGAATTTGCCCGAGCTGAAGGGTCTGCCTTCGTCGATGGCACTGGTAACAATCAGCCCGAAGGTTTTCTTCGCTCGCCAACCAGCACCGCAGAAGACGGCGTGCGCGCGTTCAAGACGGTCCAGTATATCGGCTCTGGCGATGCAAACGGCTTTGATAGCGCTCCTGAAGCCAAGCTCATCGACCTTATCCACTCGCTCAAATCCGGCCATCGCCAAGGCGCAAGCTTCGTCATGAACTCTGCCACTCTGGCCTCGGTTCGTAAGCTCAAGACCGCTGATGGCGCATTCTTGTGGCAGCCGGGCATGGTCGAAGGTCAACCTGATCGCCTCATGGGCTATCCGGTGGTTGAAGCCGAAGACATGCCTGATGTGGCTTCTGGCGAATTCCCGATCGCCTTTGGCAACTTCCGCCACGGCTATCTGATTGCAGAGCACAGCGCGACCAAGATCCTTCGCGATCCGTTCACGAACAAGCCTTTCGTCCACTTCTATGCGACCAAGCGTGTAGGCGGCCAAGTGCTCGATTCAAACGCTATCAAGCTTCTCAAAATCGAAGCCTAAGGCACTGCTTCGCGCCGCCACTAAGCGGCGCTGTCTGTTCCCGGCAAGGTAGAGTTCCCCCCTTTGCTCCCTTGTCGGTACCTCGCGCCCGCACCCACGCAAACCACGCTTCACTCCAGCTGGTTGCGAGCGGTGCGGGCGCACCTTGATCCATTATCGAACCTGGGAGACCGCAATGCAGCGGAGAATTGTGGAACCGGCGGATGTAAGCGGCACCGCGCTTGCGGACCTGAAAAGCTGGCTCGGAATATCGCGGCCGGGTGAGGACGCCCTTTTAGTCGACCTTTTGCTCACGGCTCTTGGCATGTGCGAAAGCTTCACGGGCCAGGCCCCCTTGTCGCAGCTGGTGGAAGAACGGTTGCCGACTTCCGCCAAAAAGGTGAAGCTTAACTGCAGGCCGGTAACCTCAATCTCCAATGTCGAGCTCGTCTCACACAATGGGGACCGTACGCCGCTTACTCCTGATCAATATGAAACCGACATCAGCCCGCAAGGCAGTCTGGTTTTTCATCTGATAAACAGCCTGGAAGGGCAAGACGTTATCGTGACGGCAAGAGTGGGTATCGCTGAAACATGGGATACGGTCCCCGCCCCTTTGAAACAGGGTATTATCCGGCTTTGTGCGTATCACTACCGCGACCGGGATAGACCCTCAGACACCGGCAAAGCGTCAGCGCCTCCCGCTACCGTCAGCGCCCTTTGGCGTCCGTGGCAGGAGCGCAGGCTCACATGATTACTGCTGAGGCAGCGAGCGATGCACTGATCCGAAGACTGGAAGGCCACGCAAAACGCATTGCCCTCCAACACGCCGTGCGACGTCGCCCGGGCCGTCAGGCAGGCGCGATCATCGATTGGCATTCGGCCAGTTCGCTTTGGCCAAATTTCACAAAAGGCTGACCCAATGGAAAATCACCTGCGCGCGGAGCTCCTCACATGGCTTCGCGACGACCCTGAGCTTGCCCACATCAATGCGATTGAAGAGGAAGCCCCGGTAAGAGCAAGCGCCCCCTGGCTTGGGATCGCTGCCAGCGCATCAACCGATTGGGGCACCAAAGAACGCCCTGGCCGAGAGGTGCGTATAGCCATCGAACTTGAGAGCCGCGCTGACGAACCGGATGCGGACGGCTCACTGGTCAACGCAATCGAACGCCGCGTTCTCGACTTGCCACCGTTTCACTCCGGATTTGAACTTGCATCAATCCGTTTCCTGCGCGCTCGAAGTGAAGAGCGTGAAGGCAATCTGCGCGGTGCACTGCTCGAATTCCGGTTCCGGATTTTCGCCCCACAAACCTGATATTTCACAACTGGAGACAAGCTATGCCAGCGCAGAACGGATCTGCTTTTTTGCTTAAAATCGGAGACGGTGGATCACCCGTCACATATGAAACCGTGGCCGGAATGCGGACCACTCAATTGTCCATCAATGGTGACCCTGTTGCGGTCACAAACAAGGAATCGGGCGGTTGGCGCGATCTGCTTTCAGGTGCTGGTACCCGCTCAGTTTCTGTCAATGCGGCGGGGATTTTCCTCGGTAGCAACTCGGAAACCTCTATCCGCTCTCACGCGCTGGCGGGCACTATTGATGACTACGAATTGTCTTTCGAAGATGGCGAACGCTTGCGCGGGCGCTTCCTGGTTCAGCGTCTCGATTATTCGGGCGATTTCAATGGGGAGCGCAATTACACGCTCCAACTTGAAAGCTCAGGACCGGTCGTGCCGGCATGATCAAGCCTGCCAATGCGCTTCGAGGTGAGGCGCAATTCCAGCTTGGTGAGCGCGAGTATCGCTTGCGCCCGAGTTTTGAAAACCTTGTCGCAGCCGAAGCAGAAATCGGCTCACTGTTTGCTTTGGTTGAGCGTGCCTCTGAAGGCTCTCTCACCCTTTCTGAGGTGAGCGCCTTGATATGGCACTGCCTCGATGCCGACCCACGGCCTTCGCGAGAAGAGGTCGGGCAAGCGGTCCTGAAACAAGGTCTTATCGAGACAACTAAGCCCGTGCGAGCCATCCTGTCTCAGGTGCTGCAAGGCCAGTCGTGACAGACGACAACCTTGAGGCTTTTACGGCCTCTGCCCCGCGTTGGTGGAGCATGGCCGCCCAATGGTTGGCTTGGAGACCAGATGAATTCTGGTCCGCCACACCAAGCGAATTGAGGGGCGCATTATCTGATCCACAAGCCCCTCAAGGCAACGCAGGCCCTTCGATGGACCTGATCTCTCAAATGCTGGAGCGCGAAAGAAATGGATGACTATTTTGAAGAACTGGTGATCGACGTGCGTGCGACAACGGACGGGTTCAGTTCAGACCTTGAGACGGTCCGCAGCACCGTCGATTCCACATTGATCGGCAGCTTTGACCGCGCCGGCTCAGTGCTCGAACGCGGTCTATTGTCGGCGGTCAGACGCGGCTCTTTGGGTTTCGACGACCTGCAAAGAGTTGCATTTCGGGCCCTCGACTCAATCGCTGCCCGTGCCATCAGTTCAGGGGTTGGATCGCTTTTTGGCGGGCAAGGTTCCGGCTCCGGCTTTGGCAACCTCTTGGGTCAGGCTTTTGGCTCGCTGCTGGGAGTTCCTGGCAGGGCAACGGGTGGGCCTGTTTCGCCGGGCCGTGGATATCTGGTTGGTGAAAATGGGCCAGAGCTTTTCGTCCCGACCTCCGCCGGACGCATCAATGCCAACCAAGGAACGGTCGCAGCAGGCCGCGATGTTCGTGTCGCTATCCAGCTGGCCACTCCGCGCGGGACAGCCGCCCCAACCGCCATGCAACGCTCTTCGCGCCAGGTCGCAAGTGCGGTGCGCCGTGCTCTCCAAGACCGCTGAGACAGGACAAAACCGACAATGGCTTATTGGCTAGCGCGCGAACGCCGCGGGCAGGAATCCAGCTTTATCCAGCGTTTCGACCCCCGTTTCTGGCGCGTGAATTTTCCTCGCCCTGCAATGGCATCGGTCGTCACGACGGGCCCGGATTCGATGCAAATCGATGTTGAGCTTCATCATGAGGGCGAACTTGTCGGCCTCATTTGGGAGAGCGAAGACGCACTCGATCACCCCCTGCTCGCCTATGAAACAAGCCGGGATTACTCAAACACAAGCTTGCGGTTCCGCTGGCAATCCGAAGGCGTCATTGCGCTTGATGCGGTCAACGGTCCGACACTGACAATTGAGGGACGTGATGCAGCGGGCAATCCCCAAACCTGGTTCATCAGGCTCTGGAACTACGCGAAAGGCACGCCAACCGATGCGGTGATCACTTTGCCATTCTCGCAGCTCGAGAGCGGGTTTTCGCTGCCGGGCAGCCCGATCTATGCAGGCGACATCGACCGAATGTTCATCTCGCTTGTTGCGCCCGGGTTTGCCGCGGGAAGCGACTTGCCTTTGCCCGCACGTTTCAACGGCAAAGTCACGGTCTCCAACATCGTAGCCGATGGACGCCACTCCATGCTTAAAATCGGGGACGTCCGACTTCCAGTACACGGTGACCGGCTCGCAACCGCTTATGACGATGCATACGATCAGACGCCTGCTCGTATCCTCAGGAACCTTATTGGCCTCGGATACCGCGAAGATGTGATCCACTATGTCGGCATGAGCCACTTTATGCGCCTTGGATTACAAGGGAGCGATTTACTGGCTGTTCCCTCAGGTGAGCTTTGCCAGCCTTGCACCGAGTGGCACCGGAATTTCTTTGCGTTGGCGAGCGAAAATGACCTCGAAGTGATCGCATCGATTTCATACGAACTCTTCAATGCCTATTGCCCGGACAGTTGGAAACAACGTGACCTGAATGGCAATCCTGCGCTCACTGGATGGGTCCCCCCATCAAGCCTGCTATCACCAGCGAATTCTGATGCAATGGCGTGGTTGCAAGCAAGCGCGACAGCCTTTGTCGACCTGTTGGCCGCATCTATGCTGCCCGTGCGCTTTCAAATCGGTGAGCCTTGGTGGTGGACCACTGCGGACGGACAGATTTGCATTTATGATAATTCAGCGCGCGATGCGTTTGGCGGTTCACCGCCGGATATTCCAGATATGCGCCAGCCAATGGATGCTGACCAAATTGCGCTGCTCGATGACGCAGGCGCGTTGCTCGCCCAATCAACTGCCGATCTGACCGCATCCATTCGCGCAGCAGCGCCGGCTGCATCTCAAGTTCTATTGCTTGCGTTCACGCCGACAATTCTGAACCCGGAAATGCCTGAATTGTACCGCGCCAATCTTCCCGCAGGCTGGGCAAAGCCAGCATTCGATCGCCTGCAGCTTGAAGACTATGATTGGCTCACAGACGGCGCGGACGCGCTTCGCCGCCAGGCTTACGTTTTTGCAGACGCGCGCCTCCAGTACCCTCTTGGAGAGCAGGATTACCTCGCAGGCTTCGTCCTTCAGGCCGAAGACGATGTGGAATACTGGACCCGCATTGACCGCGGGATTGATGAAGCCGCCGCGCGCGGCATTGAACGCAGATACGTCTGGGCTCAGCCCCAGGTTAATCGTGATGGTTACACCCGCATACCGCCAACCCAAGAGGTCGAAATGGAAGCCTTTGATGACGTCGTCTACCCCTTCGCTCTTGGGCGAAGTGCGTCAGTCGCACCTGAATTCTCGACCTCGATCACGGTCACATCTTCGGGCCATGAGCGTCGCAATTCTCTCTGGTCAGATGCCAGAATTCACTTTGACGTAGGGCCGGGCATTCGATCGGAAAACGAACTGTGTGAGCTCATCGGCTTCTTCAGAGCGCGGCGCGGTGCAGCACGCGGTTTCCGCATCAGCGATCCAACAGATCACAGCTCGAATGGCATGACAGGTTCTCCAACAATGCTCGACCAGTTGATCGGAACAGGCGATGGATTGGCCGCAGAATTTCAACTGGTGAAGGCCTATGGCACGAATGCCGAACCGCAATTGCGCCCGATCACCCGGCCAAGGGCAGAAACGCTTCTGGTGAGTGTCGATGGGAACCCGTCCTCCGATTGGTTCCTCGGGGACAAAGGCAAGCTTTTCTTCAACACGGCGCCCGCGCCCGGCGCACAAATTCGCGCAGGGTTTCTCTTCGATGTGCCAGTTCGCTTCGCCGAAGATCGCGTGGACATTTCGGGCGTGAATTTCGAAGCAGGCGAAGCCCCAAGTATTCCTCTCATTGAGCTGAGAGAAGAGATATGACGCGAGTCTTCTTCGACCGCGATCTCGAAACGGCGGCAACATTCTGGCGAGTGTTTCGCAAAGATGGCGTGACCCTTGGCTTCACAAGTCATGATCGCGACTTGCCCATTGGCGGTATCCTTCACCGATCGGCACCCGGAATGGTGCCAAGCGCCATCAGGCTGACATCGGACCTGTCGGAAGAGAACGCGGGGGTCGAAGGCGCGCTCAGCCACGATGCCATCAGCGAGAGCGATCTGGCAGCAGGTCTCTATGATGAAGCTGCAATCGAGGTGGGCATCGTTGATTGGGAGAAGCTTGATCATCTAGTGCTCTACAGCGGTACTCTCGGCCGGATCACCGATGATCGAAGAGGCTTCTCCGGGGAACTAAGATCAGCCAAGCGTGTGCTGGAGAAAGATCTTGTCCCGCGAACAAGTCCCACTTGCCGGGCGGTATTTTGCGGCCGTGGCTGCGGGCTTTCTGCCAATCGGTTTATGCAGCGGATTGTGGTGGATGGGGTCGATCCAGACCTCAACCGCATCAGAATTTCAGGGATATCGACCGACGATCACCGCGACGGCCAAATCCGGTTCTTGGATGGGCCGCAGACAGGAATTGCCTTTGCGATTGTAGGGGCAGAGGGTGAATGGCTCGCGCTTGATCGACCTCTTAGCGGTGCACTTTCTGACGGCACGCCAGCCGAGCTTTTGCAAGGATGCGACCACACGCTGGTCACATGCGCCAACCGTTTTGACAACGCTGTGAACTTTCGCGGCGAGCCATTCCTCCCGGGCAATGATTTGCTCGCACGCTACGGTCAGGGGCTAGGGTGACCAAAAGCGCCACGCGCGGGCAAGAACTTGCCAAGGCGGCGTCGCGGTTCCTTGGGGTAAGGTTCCTGTTGCATGGTCGTGATCCCAATGTCGGCCTCGATTGCATTGGGCTTCTTGCATGCAGCCTTGAAGAAATCGGGAGCGTGCCGATTGTCCCTCAAGGGTACCAGCTTCGAAATGCTGACCACATGCGCTGGATTGAATGCGCCAGGCATTCCGGGTTGGCACCGGTCGAGGGTCAGATCGCTGCCGGCGATGTCCTTTTGATCAAACCGGGTCCCGGACAGCAGCACCTTTTGATTGTCGAGAGCACGACTTCGGCCGTCCACGCTCATGCAGGCCTTCGCAAAGTGGTGCGGCAGGCCATTGATCCCAATGATGAAAAACTGGCGCACTGGCGCCTTTCATAGAACCGAAAAGGAACGCAAGATGGCAACTCTGCTTTTGACTGCAGTTGGCACCGCCGTCGGCGGTCCAATTGGCGGTGCGATCGGGGCATTTATTGGACAGCAAGTCGACCAGTCTGTGTTCGGCTCCAGCCGCCAAGGCCCTCGCCTGAAAGAACTCACCGTTACGACCTCAAGCTATGGCCAACCTTTGCCCAGAAATTTCGGTCGGATGCGAGTCGCAGGATCGATCATCTGGGCGACCGAACTCACTGAAACGACCAACAAGGGCGGCGGCAGCAAGGGGCAGCCTTCTACAACGACCTTCTCATATTCGGCCTCATTTGCGGTAGCCTTGTCCAGTACGCCTATCGACCGCGTCGGAAGGATCTGGGCAGACGGAAATTTGCTTCGTGGCGGCGCTGATGATCTCAAAGTAGGCGGTGCGCTACGCATCTATCCTGGAACAGGAGATGCCGAGGTCGATCCTTTGATTGCCGCAGATCAAGGGGCTCTTGCACCGGCCTTTAGAGACATTGCCTATGTCGTTTTCGAGGATCTGCAACTTGCCGATTTTGGTAATCGCATCCCAGCTTTGACATTCGAGGTCTTCGCACCAAAGGATCAAACCGTCTCAATCAATGAGCTTGTACCGGATGCTGAGCCAGGCGATGGAGACGTTGTCCTGCAAGATGCTCGTGGTTTTTCTGACGAAGGCGGGGCAATCGGCTCAACTCTTGCAACCATCGATCAAGTTTTCCCGTTAGTCTGTACGACAACCGCACGGGGTCTGCGATTGGCATCTGCTTATTCGAGCGCGCAGGAAATCCCGGTTCTACCTCCTCAAATCTCGGTTCGAGATAGCGAGGACGCCAATGAAAGGCACAAGCGGCGCGGTGAAAGAGTGGGCGATGAACCTCTCGCATTGCGGTATTACGACGAAGAGCGTGACTATCAGCCAAGCGTCCAACGTGCGCTCGGCCTTCGACCCGATGGCCGCGAGATCATGATCGATTTGCCCGCAGCGATGAACGCGCAAGGCGCCAGGCAGTTGGCAAACTCTAATGCACATAGGGCCCGTTGGAGCAACGAGCAGGTCACTTGGAGGACCGGCGAACTCAACCCGGAAATTTGTCCGGGAAAACTCGTCCGCATTCCGGATTCGCCCGGGATTTGGCTAATCAGAAGCTGGGAATGGTCAGAGCTTGGCGTCGAGCTTGGACTCGACCGCGTGTCTCCCGAGATTGCAGGAGAACTCGTTGGCGACGCCGGGGTATCCAATGCACCGGCAGATGATCCTGTCACGCCCACACAGATGTGCGTGTTTGAAGTGCCGGCCGAAAACAACGCCACGCCGTCGAGCCGATCAATTGTGGCTGCGGTAACATCGCAAAGCGCTGGCTGGAGGGGAGCTTCTTTGTTCGTCGAACAAGGCGGTGCTCTTTCCGAACTGGGCTCAACTGGCAATGTTCGGGCAATCACAGGTGTCCTCACTGCGCCAATCGATGGATCAAGCTGCCGTGTTGTCGAAAGAAATGCCGAACTGTTAGTTGACCTGTTTGCCCATGACCTTGCGTTTCAGAGCACGGATGTGGTGGGGCTGGCGAACGGTGCGAATCGGCTCATGGTTGGTGGCGAAGTCATCCAGTTCCTTGAAGCGCAGTCGCTCGGCAATGGAAGCTGGCGATTGTCCGGTTTGCTGCGTGGCCGGGCTGGCACTGAACCGGCGGCCATCGAAGGGCATTCGATTGGTGCTTGTTTCACTCTATTGGGAGACAGGCTGACCAACGTCGATCCGTCACAAATGCCAGCAGGGTCGCAGGTGCGTCTGGCTGCGATTGGTCTTGCTGATGATGAGCCGGTCTTTGCTAACCTGCAGAACATAGGCCTATCCCGTCGGGCACTCATGCCGGTAGCGCCAGTCAAACGGGTCTTTGCAGATGATTCTTGGCAATTGTGCTGGACCCGCCGGGCGCGAGGACAATGGACTTGGCCAGAAGACGTAGAAGTGCCGCTTGTCGAAGAGCAGGAACTCTACCGCATCGGTTTTGGGCCTACCGAGGCGCCATTTACCCTTTGGTCAACGGACCAAAGCCGGTTCGTGTTGTCACACGCCCAACGCCTTAGCCTTGTAGCAGATCACGGGCCCAGCAGTTTGTGGGTCAAGCAAGTGGGTTCCTACGGCGAATCGCCTGCATTGATGCTCGCCACACTATCCTGATTTCTTGGAGACCAAACATGGCCGATCCGATTGTTTTTCCCTCAACAACAGCACACCATTCGCTCCCCCTTCTGTTCGCGGGCCAGGCGCAGAAGGAGCCATTTATCAACCATGCCTTTTCTTTGATCGACGCACTCATTCAAACAGGGGTTATCGATTCGCTCGATACGCCGCCTGGAAATCCCGTAGACGGAGCATCATTCCGTGTCTTGGCGAATGCTAGCGGTGAATGGAGTAGCCGCGATGACAATATCGCGATCTGGATCGGTGAGGCCTGGGAGTTCATTGCCCCGGCCAAAGGCATGACAGTGTTCGATCAAATGGCAGAGGTAGAACTACGATATAACGGTGGCTGGCAATCAGCGGCGGAGCCCGCAGCGCCCACAGGGGGATCAACAATCGACACCGAAGCCCGAGCGGCCATTGGCTCGCTGATTGAGGCACTTCGGACAGCTGGAATCTTTGAAGGCGCAGGTTCATCATGAGCTCTCATGACAATGAAAATGCGTTACAAAAGGCCCTAAGAGGCTATTGGAGTGCCACTTTTCGCGATTCAGGTCGCAATTAGAGGTAAACTTGCAACAGTCTGCTCGATTGAAGCTTGCTTGTGCAATACCGAGAAGTTAGACAACGCTAGCGCCTCAACTCGAAAAAGGGGAATTCCAAAATGCGCAATATCGTCATTGGCTTGGCGATGGCTTCGACGGCTCTGACAACACCGGCCATGGCCCGCGAGGGTCAATGGTACATTCAAGGTGATGCCGGTGCGATGATCGTTGAAGACGTCGACTTTGATATTAATGGTAGCACAGACGCTGCTACCGCGGACCACGATGCTGGCTGGGACGCCGGCGTGGCTGTTGGTCACGACTTCGGCATGTTCCGTCTTGAGGCTGAAACCAGCTATCGTCGTGCTGGTCTCGACGAAGTAGGTGCTGCTCCAGTACCTGGCCTGCCTCTCAACCCAGTTCCGGGCGGCGGGTTCAACCTGCTCCAGTCCGAAATCCGGCCTGCTGGCGGCATCACTGATGCTCTCAGCTTCATGCTTAACGGTCTCGTAGACTTCGGCCCAGACGACGGCGTTCAAGGCTTCGTCGGAGGCGGTGTCGGTATTGCTCGCGTTGATTTTGAAGGACGCCTCAACACTGCTGGCCCAGGTATTTGGAACGACTCAGACACTGGTCTTGCATGGCAAGCGCTTGCGGGCATCCGTGCCCCAATCAGCGACAAATGGGACGTTGGTCTGAAGTATCGCTACTTCAATGCGACTGGCGTGGATCTGGTTGACCCAATCGGCCGCGATCTCAGCACTTCGCTGTCATCGCACTCGATCTTGGGTTCGTTGGTGTACAACTTCGGTGGTGAAGCACCGCCGCCACCACCGCCTCCACCACCTCCACCGCCGCCTCCGCCGCCTCCACCACCGCCACCTCCACCGCCGCCTCCGCCGCCGTGTAACACTGGCCCATACATCGTCTTCTTTGATTTCGATGAGTCAGTCATCACTGCAGACGCAGCGACGATCTTGGACAACGCGGTAACGGCATACGCAAACTGCGGAACTGCAGCTGTAATGCTTGCAGGCCACACCGACCGTGCTGGTAGCGTTTCGTACAACGAAGCTCTGGCTGGACGTCGTAACTCCAGCGTTACTGAGTATCTGACCGGCCGGGGCATCCCGATGGGTCGTATCTCGAGCCAAGCATTCGGTGAAACGCAGAACCGCGTACCAACCGAAGACGGCGTTCGTGAACTGCAAAACCGCCGCGTGGAAGTAACTTACGGTCCAGGTTCGGGCATGTAAGTCTAGGCTTCCTTAGCAAAGCATATGAAAGGGGCTGGAGAGATCCGGCCCCTTTTCTTTTGGCGAAATAGAATCAAGCAATGTCCGGCCTGCAGACAGGATGTCGCGATGGAATAAAGCCGGGCAAGAGAAAACATAGCCCCCAGCCTGCTGCGCTATGCAACGTTGATATTTGCTTGCGCCACACATCCCACGCAGCCGCGAGAGGGCTGACACCTTACGTCAGTGCCGGAGGGATAAGGGTACCAGTTGCTCTTCGCCAAAACCCGGAGAAGCCTCATTCGCCCTCGAATTTCTCACCCGCAGCTTTGGCACGCTCGACAACACTGCCACTCGCTTTTCCGGTCAATCGGATAGCAGCGATGAGCAAGGCAAGCCCAATCGGCGCGATCCAAAGCGTCGAAAGCACGCCGGCACTCAGATCGTCACTGTTTTGCGTTGAGACATAGCCGGCGGTGAATGGCCCAAGAGCCAGTCCGACAAGGGTGGTTGCAAGGAAAAAGGTAGCAGTGGCCGTGCCTCTCATCCGCGGAAGGACAAGCGCTTGGCTTGCGGCAGCAGCAGCTCCCAATGCCGATGCTGCTAAGGCTCCAACTACAAGATTGAGGCCTATAAACAGCCAGTAGCTTTCTGTTGTATACTGTACGATAGCGAAAGGGATAGGGCTCAGCAGCCCGAACAAGACGACCCAAACTCGTCCGGAGCTAGTCTTGCTCATTAGCGCATCGGCCATGCGGCCACCCAGAATAACCCCTAGAAATCCACCCGCAGCTCCGCCGCCGCCGAGCCAGAAACCCAAACTTACCTTGGACACTTCGAAAACTCTCTCAGCATATGGCGCTCCCCAGTAACTGGCCGCGTAGGCCATAAAGGCCACTGTTCCATAGCCCAGGATAGTGCAAAGGAACGCTGGCGATCCCCATGTGAGGGCGAATGTGGGATAGTCGCGCTCCCGAAGCGCAGTCGCCCAACTGAAGACGGCATAGTATCCCAAAGCGAGCAAGAACCATTGATCGCTAATTGAAGGCAGCTCTGAACCTGTGGCGCCTTCCAAGGCTTCCATTATGAAGCCTTGTCCTGTGCCGAGCATCAAAGTCAGCAGGTAAGCGACAACGAATGCCAGAATGAAAGCTGCGATGTTCATCGCAAGCGCCATTCCACCGCGTGATGCAGCACCGAAAAACGTGAAGCCCGGAATAACTGTCGTCAGTTCCTTCACGAAACCCTTGAACGGGGCGGGATCTTCGGGAGTTGGCAGACCGTCAATCGCGCCTCTCACGGGTTCGCGAAGGGTCATCACCCAAACTGCGAGCAACAATCCAGGGACACCAACGGCGATAAAGGCAGCCTGCCAACCCGCTAGATTAAGCGGTCCGCCATCTGGAAAAGCCGCATTCCAGCGGTCGACGACCATACCGCCGATTGCGAGCGAAATGCCGCCTCCGATGTAGAGGCCCGAGCTGTAGATCGCCAAGGCCGTTGCCCTGAGACGCGCCGGGAACCAATCGGAAATCAACGAATATGCCGACGGGCTGGCGGTCGCTTCGCCTACACCGACACCAATCCGGGCGATGGTCAATTGGCCAGCATCACGCGCAAAGCCAGAAAGCGCGGTCATGGCTGACCAGAGGCTCAGTCCCAAAGTCATCAGCCGGATGCGTTTCCAACTGTCTGCCAGTTTGCCCAAAGGAATGCCGAAAAGCGCATAAAAGATTGCGAAGGCGGTTCCGTAAAGAAAGCCCAGATACGCGTCGTCAACGCCAAGGTCTGCCTTGATGTCATTGGCGAGAATCGAGAGGATCTGCCGGTCGATGAAATTCAAAACATAGACGAGCACCAAAACGCTCAGCGCATACCAGCTATATGCTGGTACGGGCGCACCACTTTCGTCAGCCGAACCTTGCATTTCCAGTTCCGGCTGCTCTGCGGCTTCGTCACTCAACGCGAATCTCCCAACACCATGACTTTTAGTGAGCAGCGTGAACCGCCTGCTCTATTTTGCATAAAGCGTGCTATCGACAATTCCCGCCTCAGCAAAACCCTTTTTTCGCAATCGACAGGAGTCGCAACCGCCACATGGCAGGCCTTCGGGCGTTGGGTCATAACACGACCAACTCCATGCAGGATCAAGACCCAATCTGGTGCATTCTGTTGCGATGTCAGCTTTGGTCATATGCTGTAGCGGCGCATGAATATTGAGCGGACTGCCTTCAACGCCTGCTTTCGTGCCCAAACGGGCCGTTTCGGCAAAACTCTCGATAAACTCCGGCCGGCAATCGGGATACCCGGAGTAGTCGAGGGCGTTCACACCGATAAAGATATCACGCGCTGACCTTGATTCAGCACACGCCGTTGTCAGGGCAAGAAACACCAGGTTGCGCGCCGGCACATAAGTGACCGGAATATCGTCGCCAACGCCCTCCTTGGGAACGTCGATTTCATCGGTGAGTGCGGAGCCACCAAAAGCTCTCAGGTCGAGGGCTATCTCGGTGTGGCTTGCGAGATGAAGTTTGGCTGCAATCGCTTTGGCACGGTCAAGCTCAACACGGTGCCTTTGGCCGTAATTCACGGTCAACGCGTGCACGGCAAAGCCGTCTTCCAAGGCTCTTGCGGCCGAGACCATGGAATCGAGACCGCCCGACAAGAGAACGATTGCTGGAGATTTTGAGGACGCCATGAGAGGCAGCTAGTAGCCAACGCCCAGATTGGCAACAATCAGCGCCAATCGCTTCGCTTCTCAGCAGGCACCCGTGCGCCTTGCCTCTGCTGCAAACTGGAAGGGAAGCCCAGAGGCAATACCCTGGCTTTCGATCTGAACCAAAGCGCCTGTCTCTTTGCGGATGTTGGTCCGGCCGTACCCGTTACCAGGGCAAGTGTACTGCACTGCAACCTTATTGGTACCATCTTCGACGATAAAACGACTGCAACCAGGCTCTTCATGACGCAGCTGGATAAGCTCTTTGCCGGTCTTCACGCAGATCTTGCGATCTGCAGAACCATCACGGTGCTTAATCGTCCACTCGCCTTTGGTTAATCCTTCGAGCATGGACAATCCATCTGACTGAGCGGCTGCGGGAAGCGCAAGGCCTAGCGCCACCATCCCAAGGGCGGTCACAATCCCGATTGGTGAAAATTTTACGCGTGAAATCATGCGCAGTAACTCCGCTAGTCTCGTGATAATTACATGCACAATTGTATATTTTCACGATGAGCCGTTCCTGAACAGCGATAAATCGCTAGATCGCTAGATCAAACGTCTTTGCGCAAAAGGCACAATCGACCAAAATCACTCCTGCGTCATTGCGCATTTCATCTCGTTCGTTTTCGGGGAAGCGCGATATGACCGAGGCATAGTAATCTGCGCTGCACCGACAACCACGCTCCAATTCGCTCCCCGGCTGGACGCGAATCTCTGTTTCCTCGTGGAACAGCCGCCAAATCATCGCCTCAAGAGACAGCTCGCGATCGAGCAGCTCATCATGGCTAATCGAACCTGCCATCGTTGCCACATGTTCCCAGTCAGGATGGTCCATCCTGACATGAAGACGCTCGCGGCCTTCTTCGCCATCAGCCAAATGCTGGATGAGCAGGCCTGCTGCCACCCCTCCCCCGGAGCCGGATCGGCTCGCCACCCTGATTAGAGTGGGTACCTGTTCGGACTGGCTGAAGTAGATTTCACATGCCTCAGCCAGGCTATCTCCTTCAAGCGGAACAATACCTTGATAGCGCTGACCCGCGCCGGTTTCGAAAGTGATGGCGAGATAGCCCTCGCCAAAAAGCGATGACAGCGAAGGGTTCGCGCCAAGCTGTGCCAGACTGGCGGAATCAAACTCGGCATAGCCACGAAGGCTTCCCCCGCGAAAATCACAAACCAGAAGCGAAACAGCGCCCACTTTGGTTTGCGCCTGCATTGTAAGCTGCGCACCATCGCCGTCGCTTTTAAGGAGGCCACCCATTAATGCTGCCAATACGAGGGCTTCCTCTAGCAGGTGTGTCACTGGTGGCGGATAATCGTGCGCTGAAAGCACCTTATCAATCACATCATCGAGGCGCACCAAACGGCCACGCGCACTGCGGTCCGGCAAGGTGAAGCCCAGAAGCTTATCTTCAAATGTCTCAGGTGTTGTCGTCATGGCTTCACCATATGGTGGCTCGCACCCTCTGCGTTAAGGCCTAACTCGCGGCCAATTTTGCAAAGACAATCAACCCAAACGGTCAAAGCACCACAATAGGACCGATTTTTGTCCATGAATGCGGTTTTCGGCTTCATCGAAAACAACCGATTGTGCGCTCTCGAACACTTCCTCGCTCACCTCTTCACCGACATGGGCTGGTAAGCAGTGAAGGAAGAGAGCGTCCGGCTTTGCCCTTTGCATGAGCGCATGATTGACTTGGAAGGGTTCCATGGCGCGGCGTTTCGCGTCCGCATCAGTCTGCCCCATGGAAATCCATGTATCCGTGACGAGAACATCCGCGCCAGTCGCTGCCTCGGCAGCCGAGTTGGTCGGTGTAACCTGTGCCCCGCCAGAGCGCGCCATTTCCACAAACTCCGGGCTAGGCTCAAACCCTTCGGGGGTTGCCACACGCACGTTGAATTTCATCAGGCCCGCAGCCTCGAGAATGGAATGCAACACGTTGTTACCGTCACCAAACCAGGCGAGCTCCAGACCAGGAAGAGCCTTGCCATGTTCGATGACCGTCAGCAGGTCGGCGACGATCTGGCACGGGTGGGAACGATCGGTCAGACCGTTGATCACCGGAACAGTGGCATGCCGCGCCATTTCCTCGATCTTGGCATGATCATCGGTGCGCAGCATGATCGCATCGACCATCCGGCTAAGGACCCGCGCTGTATCCGCAATGGTTTCACCGCGACCAAGCTGGCTTGATCCCGCCTCAAGAATAAGCACGGTTCCGCCAAGCTGCCGCATGGCGATATCGAAACTGACCCTCGTGCGGGTGGAGTTCTTTTCAAACACTAGCGCCAGCACGCGACCTGCCAGCGGGGCGTCTTTGTCGGCCTCACCCTTGGGTGCGCCAGCACGCGCAGCCTTGCGATCAATCGCATCGGCAATCATCGCGGCTATTGCGTCTGCCCCGGCATCGCCGAGGTCAAGAAAGTGCTTAACCTGACCAGACATCACGCAGCAGCCGGCGCTTCAAAGCTCGCAGCACCAGCCGACAGCTTCTCGAAGAATTCCTCAATCTCTGCATCACCAATGACAAGCGGCGGAATGACCCGCAGTGTTTGGTCGCCAGCAGCCACTGTCAGAAGCTGGTGATTGTCGCGAAGATGGACAAAGAATGGACGGCTTTCGACCTTCATCTTGATCCCCAGCATCAAGCCCTTGCCCCGAACCAGTTCAAACAGGTCAGGATAGTTGCCGATGAATTGTTCAAGGCGCGTCCGGATCCGTTCGCCCTTCTCGGTCACCTCGGCGAGAAATTCCGGATTAGCCACCGCATCCAGAACGGCACTTCCCGCTGCCATTGCGAGCGGGTTGCCGCCATAGGTCGAACCATGGGTACCAAAGGTCATACCGCGCGCTGCCTTCTCCGTTGCTAGAACAGCACCGAGCGGGAAGCCTCCCCCTAGGCCTTTAGCAGTGGCCACAATATCGGGCTCAATGCCATAATGCTCATAGGCGTACATCTTACCGGTCCGCGCAACGCCGCATTGCACTTCGTCCAGAACCAGCATCAGATCATGCTCATCGGCAAGAGCACGCAGGCCCTTCATAAACTCATCCGAAGCAGGGCGAATACCGCCCTCCCCCTGGATCGGCTCGACCAGAAAGCCAGCGGTATGCGGGCCCATCAGAGCTTTCGCCGATTCCAGATCGTCAAATTCGGCATATTTGAAGCCATCAAGCAGCGGCGAAAAACCGTGGTGCATCTTGGTTTGGTTTGACGCGCTGATCGTTGCCATTGTCCGGCCGTGGAAGGCATTCGCAAAAGTAATTAGCTCAAACCGCTCCGCATTGCCCTCATCACCGGCATTCTGGTGATAGGCACGAGCCGCTTTGATCGCGCCTTCGACCGCTTCTGCGCCTGAATTGGTAAAGAACACGGTGTCGGCAAACGTCGTATCGACCAATTGTTGGGCCAGTTTCTCACCTTGCGGGCTACCGTAAAGGTTGGAGACATGCATCAGTTGTGCGGCTTGGGTCTGGATCGCTTCGATCAACCCTGCGTGCGAGTGGCCCAATAGGTTCACTGCAATACCGCTGGCAAAATCGAGATAGCGCGTGCCGTCCTCGTCAATAAGGTGGCAGTGCTCGCCCTTTACAGGCCGAACTCCGCAGCGCGGGTAAACAGGCATAAGCGGCGAAATCGTCATAATATCTTTTCCTGAATTCTGTGAGATCGGACCCCAAAAGCAAATGGCGGCCCACACGTGAGCCGCCATGCTAGATTAG
The DNA here is from genome assembly GCF_057364925.1 of Erythrobacter sp. S227. NCBI lineage: Bacteria > Pseudomonadati > Pseudomonadota > Alphaproteobacteria > Sphingomonadales > Erythrobacteraceae > Erythrobacter > Erythrobacter sp. S227. Next base: position 2,590,695 of record NZ_CP200280.1, on the reverse strand, counting down.
AAAAGGCCGCTCGATCAATTGGTCAAACGGACAATGTGCGTGACAGAAACTTATTACTGCACCGGCACCAGATTGACCGCAGAATACTTGCCACGTCGGTCAACTTCGAGGTCGAACTCAAAACGTTCGCCTTCGTTGATCTCGGAGAGGCCTGAACGCTCAACCGCGCTAATGTGAACGAAGGCATCTGGTTCGCCATCATCGCGCACGAGGAAGCCAAAACCCTTCATCGAGTTGAAGAATTTGACAGTGCCGGTTGCTTTGTCACCGGTAAGCTCGCGCTTGGGCGGGCCAGCGTCAGCCTTCTGAACTTCGATTACCTCACCGACGACTTGCAGGTCCTGCGCAGACACTTTGCCTCCGCGATCGACGAGGTTGAATTCGAGCTCCTGGCCCTCAGCCAGGCCTTCGAGGCCAGCGCGCTCGACTGCACTGATGTGCACGAACACATCCTCGCCGCCGCTTTCTTGCTGGATGAAGCCAAAGCCTTTTTGGCCATTGAAGAACTTAACCGTTCCCTTGCCGGTTCCAACGACTTGAGCGGGCATGCGATTGAAACCGCCGCCTCCGCCAGCGCCGCCGCCACCCGGGCCGCCGCGTCCACCGCCGCCGCCACGAGGACCGCCACCAAAGCCACCGCGATCACTACCGCCGCCGCCGAAACGATCACCGCCGCCTCCGCCGCCATAACGGTCGCCGCCGCCACCGCCACCAAAGCGGTCGCCGCCACGGTCATTTCCGAAATCGCGCGGCGGCGAATAACCGTCACCGCCACCAAATGGATCGAAGCTATCTTCGCCGAATCCGTCGCGCTTGTCCCGGCCGCGTCGACGTCCCCTGTCGTATCCCATAACTGAGCATATACCTTAATTACGCTGCCCAACTTCAAAGACGCCGACGACGAGGGCAACGAGCCGTATCAGACGTTGAAAAGGACCCTAAAGAATCTGGACCTCTTCTTTCCACTTATCCACATAGCGCAGATAAACGCTGTTTGCGAACGTTTTAAGCTATTTAAGGCCTCTGTCGTAAAAATATGGCGAATCCAGCGGTCAAATAGTGTTGCTTACGCGACAAACTGATTGCTTGCGCCTATCGAGCGAACAAGAACTGACAATCAGCCTAAAAAGAGCAGGGAAGCCGTGCCAGATTTCAAACCACTCTCCGAAACGGTCTTTGCAAGCCAACAGATCGAGCTTGCCGATGTCGCCTTTGCAAAATCCGCTGGCGTAACCACAATAATCAACAATCGTCCCGATGGTGAAGACCCGAATGCGCCGCAAAGCGATGCCATCGAAGCAGAAGTATTGGCACAAGGCCTTGGCTATATTGCAATTCCCATCGGGCATTCTGGCTTTAGCGAAGTGCAGATCGACGCCATGGTTGAGGCCATGAAAAACGCGGAAGGTGGTTTGCTCGCCTATTGCCGCTCAGGCACCCGCTCGACATTTCTTTGGGCGCTGGCAAGCGCCAAAATGGGAGCCGATCCCGACGCGATCACACAAGCTGCCATGGCAGCGGGCTATGACGTAAGTCCCCTTCGCCCGATGATGGACATGCTGGCCGCGCGCTAGCGCTTGGCTCTCTACTGCGCTTGGGCCTTCGCGAATGAACATTCATCCACTTCTGTTGCAGTTTCTTGTGTCTCTGGTCGCAATTCTTGCGCTCTACGGTCTTGCAAGAGCACTACGGTTAGGTGGGCAGCCAAAACTCACTGACGAGGATTCGGTGAGGTTTGCTGCGGGCGAGGTTGAAGATGGCTTCGAGCCGGGCAAGTTCGCAATATCGAGGCGGGGAGATGCCGCTCTTGCCCGCGATGCCAATGGACGAATGATGCTCATAAAGCGCCACGGCAATCGCTTTGCAGGGCGCATGCTCAACGACAGCGCACGCGTTAATGAAGAGGTGGACGCGATCATTGTTGACGTTGGCGATGCGCGTTTTGGCAGCGTGAGACTTTCCCTCGATGAACCCGGCATTTGGGTCGATGCGATCAACAGGTTATAACGCAAAGCAGTTATGCCAGATTTTTCGCCCACCCAGTATGCCGTGCCGCTTTTTGTGGTCGCCGTTCTCGCGGAGATGATTTGGTCACGTCTGCGCAGTCCGCAGAGCTATGAGCCGATGGACACTTTGGTGAGCCTGGCCTTTGGCCTAGGCTCCACGGTTGCCGGGGCATTGTTTGGCGGGTTCGCCGCCTTTGTGTTCATCGAGGCATATCAATATCGCATCTTCGACATGGGGCCCGAGTGGTGGAGCATTTGGTGGGCTTGGCCGCTTTGCTTCGTGCTGGATGACCTCAAATATTATTGGGTGCACCGTGCTGGCCATCGCATCCGATGGATGTGGGCGAGCCACGTGAACCACCATTCTTCCCAGCATTACAACCTCTCGACAGCCTTGCGACAAAGCTGGACCGGGGCGTTCACGTTCGGGCTGCTGTTTGCACTGCCTCTGGTGCTTCTAGGTTTCCACCCGGCCATGATTGCGATCTGTGGCGGGTTCAACCTCGTCTACCAGTTCTGGATCCATACAGAGGCGATTGACCGTATGCCGCGCTGGTTCGAAGCGGTTATGAACACACCCAGCCATCACCGCGTCCACCATGCGACCAATCCGCGATACCTTGATCGCAACTATGCCGGTGTCTTTATCATCTGGGACAAGATGTTCGGCACGTTTGAGGAGGAACTGTCGGCAAGAGATGGGGCTGAGCCCATCCGCTATGGCATCGTCAAGCAATTGGGCAGCTTCAATCTGCTCTACGCCGTATTCCATGAATGGATCGGGATGATCAGCGATATCTGGCGCAGCCCATGGCGCCACAAGCTTTCCTACCTCCTGCGCGAGCCCGGCTGGACCCATGACGGGAGCCGGGAGACTTCCGACACGATCCGCGCGAAGTGGCTGAGGCGGCAAGAGGCAGAGCCCAAGCCTCAAACAGACCAAGTGGCTGATCGAAACCCGATTGCAGACGCTGCGCAAGCTGCTAACTCTCCTTACTGAAGGAGAGATCATGGATAGTTTTGACTACATCGTCATTGGCGGTGGCAGCGGGGGAAGCGCGGTTGCCGGCAGATTGAGCGTGGATGGTACGCGCCGGGTTTGCCTGCTCGAAGCAGGCGGTCGCAACAACAATATGTTGATCAAGACGCCAGGCTTCATGCCTTTCATCCGCAATTCGTCGAATTACAAATTTGATACTGTCCCGCAAAAGGGGCTGAACGGACGGATCGGTTATCAGCCACGCGGCAAAGGCCTTGGCGGATCATCTGCGATCAATGCGATGGTCTACATTCGCGGAAACCGCTGGGACTATGATAATTGGGCCGAGATGGGCTGCATCGGCTGGTCATACGATGACGTTCTCCCCTATTTTCGCAAAGCGGAAAGCAATGAGAACGGCGCCAACGATTACCATGGCGGCGGCGGACCGTTGTTCGTTTCCAACCAGCGCGGCACCAATCCCACGAGCCACGCGTTCGTGGAGGCCGCCGGTGAATTGCAGCTGAAACGAAATGACGATTTTAATGGTGAGGGCCAAGAGGGCTTTGGCCTGTACCAAGTGACCCAGCGCGATGGCGAACGGTGGTCAGCAGCGCGCGCCTATGTCGAGCCTATCCGCGAGCAAGGTAATATCGACATTCGCACGAACACTCTGGTTGAAAAACTCGTCGTGGAAGACGGGCGGGTCACCGGAGTGCAAATCCGTCGCGGAAAGAAATCAGAGACGATCCATGCGCGTCGCGGCGTTGTTCTCTCGGCAGGCGCGTTCAATTCACCTCAAATCCTTATGCTCTCAGGCATCGGCCCTGCCGATCATTTGAAAGAGCAAGGTATCGAGGTTGTCCTCGACAAGCCTGCTGTTGGATCGAACCTGCAAGATCACATTGATTATGTGTCTGGCTGGGAAACAGAAAGTGATGTGCCCATTGGCGGCACCCTCAAAGGCACGCTCCAAATGGCAGCGGCAGTGATCGAACATCGCCGCAAGCGAACCGGCCGGATGACTACGCCTTATGCAGAAGCGGGCGGTTTCTGGACCGTGACGGACGGAGCGCCTGCTCCCGACGTTCAATGGCATTTTGTGCCTGCTGTCCTCGAAGATCACGGGCGTGAACAGATTAAGGCGCACGGATTTTCGCTGCATGCCTGCGTGCTTCGCCCGGAAAGCCATGGCACCGTGCGCCTCGGTTCAAATGATGCTGCTGCGGCACCGCTTATTGACCCTAATTTCCTGGACGATGACCGCGATATTGCGGTCATGCGCGCAGGCGTCAGGCTGTCTCACCGGATTGCAGAGGCTCCAGCATTGCAGGCTTACGGCCCGACGGACCGCCACCCGGTCGACTTGAATGACGACGATGCACTAGATCATCTCATCCGCGAGCGGGCTGATTCAGTGTACCACCCCGTCGGTACCTGCCGCATGGGCGCAGATAAGGATGCGGTTGTCGACACCACGCTCAAAATGCGCGGGCTCGATGGCCTGTGGATTGCTGATGCGAGCATTATGCCCAAACTTGTGAGCGGCAACACCAACGCTCCCAGCATTATGATCGGCGAGCGCTGCGCGGACTTCATCAAATCGGCGGAAACCGCCTAAACCCATACTCTGCAGACAAAAAAGAGGCCGGAGCGTTTCGTGCGCTCCGGCCTTCAAAAGTTTGATTGTTCGCAGGAGGAACATCGGTTGGCGGGATAAGAGGGGAGAGGAGAGAGAGTCTCTTACCCCGCCAAACTGGTTGCGCTCTTATCGAGCGAATTCAGGATAGGCTTCGACACCGATCTCAGCCTTATCGAGCCCGTTCATTTCGTCTTCTTCCGAAGGACGCACACCGATAGTGTATTTGAGAGCGAGCCACACGACAGCCGATGCAGCTGAGACCCAGACGGCGGTGAGAAGAACACCGACCAGCTGACCCACGAAGGTCGCATCACCCGTCCACGCAACGATGAGCGTGCCCCAGATACCTGCGATCAGGTGAACCGGGATAGCGCCGACAACATCGTCGATTTTGAACTTGTCCAGAAGTGGAACAGTGAAGACCACAATCGCGCCGCCGATGCCGCCGATCAGGATCGATTGACCCACAGTCGGAGCAAGCGGTTCGGCAGTGATCGACACGAGGCCAGCCAGCGCGCCGTTAAGGGCCATGGTGACGTCTGCTTTTTTGTAGAGAACCTGTGTCAGGATGATCGCCACGACCACACCGCCGGCTGCTGCCATATTGGTGTTGACGAAGATCTTCGAAACATCGGAAGCATCGCCCACGGTGCCCATCGCAAGCTGCGAAGCACCGTTGAAGCCGAACCAACCGAGCCACAGGATAAATGTACCCAGCGTCGCAAGCGGAATGTTCGATGCAGGGAAGACATTGATCTTGCCGTCTGCGCCATACCGACCGGCACGCGCACCGATGATGATTGCGCCAACGAGAGCAGCCCAGCCACCGGTTGAGTGAACAAGGGTCGAGCCCGCAAAATCGCTAAAGCCGTGGACGCTATCAAGATAGCCACCGCCCCATTCCCAGCTGACAACAACTGGGTAAATGATGCCGGTGAGAACCGTCACGAAGATGAAGAACGGAACAATCTTTACCCGCTCTGCCACGGTGCCCGAAACGATCGAAGCGGTGGTTGCACAGAAAACCATCTGGAAGAACCAGTCGGACGCAACCGAGTAACCGGTGCCTGTGTCGGCCTCGCTGACGCCTTGCATGGCGTATGGGAAACCAGCAATGCCAAACAGGCCGAGCGACCCTTCGGCAAAGCCAGGGTAGGCGATCGAATAACCGATTACCCAGAACATCAAACCGGCGATGGAATATAGGCCGATGTTTTTAAGGCACTGTGTTGACGTGTTCTTGGCACGGACAAGGCCAGCTTCGAGCATAGCAAAGCCAGCAGCCATCCACATCACCAGGAAGCCACCGATCAAGAACAGCAGGGTGTTGAAAATATATGCGGTTCCGGCCGAAACGACCTCCGCATCTGGAACAGCTGCCAGGGCAGGCTGAGCGACAAGCGCGCAAGCTCCAAGGAGAGCAGCGGCTTTCAGGAGAGGTTTTATCATATGCCTGTTCTCCGAGGGCTTAAAGTGCGGTTTCGCCAGCTTCGCCGGTGCGGATGCGCGTGGCTGAAGCAAGGTCGAGGACGAAGATTTTGCCGTCACCAATGGCTTCGGTGTTGGCTGTCTGCTGAATGGTTTCGACCACCTGCTCAGCGATATCGTCGCTAGCGGCAATTTCGAGCTTCACTTTAGGAAGCATATTGGTGGAGTATTCAGCCCCGCGATAAATCTCGGTCTGGCCTTTTTGACGGCCAAAGCCTTTGACCTCCGAAACGGTCATTCCGGCGACACCGATTGCGCCCAATGCTTCGCGCACCTCATCGAGCTTAAATGGTTTTATGATGGCGATGATGAATTTCATCCTTGCCCCCTTTATGGTTCCAGCCGGCCAATCCGGCTCGCTTCAACAAGCAGCAAGGAGCGTGCCATTTTCTAAAAGGGCGAGGTAACGCAGGGGAAACCAGACATGATGGAGCGATTCCATTCAGCAGGATGTGCAACTGCACAAAAATGCCTGCCCAATTTTTAACCTTCTGTTTATTTTTTAGGCAGTCGCGGTCACTTTCGCGCAAATTTAGGCGGCCGCACGTAACAATCTAACAGGGGTCAGGAATCGCCTGAAATATACTGCGTCGTTGCGCGAGTGGGCAGGCCGTCAATGCTGGAAGTGCGCCCAGCCATCTTGGCTTCCCAAGCGGCGGGGTCGGCGTTCCCGTGGAGTTTGGTGAGAGTATTGCGCTCACCTTCCAAGCTCATGAAGGGAACGCCGTAACCACACGAGGTCTGCACGCTCTCAACATCAATCACGAAAATCTGCCTGGTGCCTGGAAGCAATGTGAAGTTGGCCGACAGCGCCTCCCATTCGGCGTCCTGCGGCAGAACTGGACGACCTTTGCCATAAATGCGCAATATCAAGGCGGGCTGTTCAAAATTGCAGAACATGATCGTGATACGCCCCTTGTCGGGTTGATCCGACATCACATGGGCATGGGTCTCATTTCCCGAGCCGCCGAGATCAAGATAGGCAACCTGAGTGGGCGAGAGCACGCAGAATGCATCATAGCCCTTGGGGCTAAGGTTTATGCGCCCATCGATCGCAGCTGTGGCAACGAAGAACACGGCCTGCTTCTCGATCATGGCCACATGCTTTTCATCTAATGCATCGAAGAATTCGGCCATGAGCTGCTCCTGAGAATTAAGGCCCGAAATCTAGAGGAAGTCGCGCAAGACGGACATAAATCTGTCGAATTGATCGTGGTGTAGCCAGTGGCCTGCGTTTTCGAATTCGATCACGCTGGCGGTGTTGAAATGCTCGAGCCGCCCGTCTTTTTCAGGATTGGAGGCCCAGCTCTTCTCGCCATAAAGAAGCAACGTCGGGCACGTAATCGCGCCCCAGATCGCTTCCATAAATTCATCGGCCACATCCTCGACCTGCCACACGTTCAAATGCGGGTCGAATTTCCAGCTGTAGGTTCCGTCTTCGTTGCGGTTCACGCCGTGGATGGTGAGGTGGCGCGCCTGTTCTTCGGTGAGGTACGAGTTTTCTTCAATCATGCGCGCAAAAGCGGCCTCGATGCTCTCATATTTGCGCGGGGTGCGCCCTGCGGCTTTGCGCTTTTTCTCGATCCACTCGCGCATCCGTTCAGGGTAAGCCGTTTCGCGCTGTTTGGCTTTCCACTCTGGCGAAGGCCCCAAGCCTTCAATCGCGACCAGCTTTGTCACCATATCGGGGAACATGCCTGTATACCGAAGTGCGACATTGCCCCCCATCGAGTGGGAGACGATTGTTACAGCCCCCCGGCCAAGCTGATGCACCAATTGGGCAAGGTCGTAGACCATGTCGTTGGATGTGTAATTACCATCTGACACCCAATCGCTGTCGCCATGCCCGCGGTGGTCCATCGCAACCACGTGATAGTCCTTGGCCAATTCCTCAGCCGTCCAATCCCAGCTACGCGCATGATCGCGGCCACCATGAACCAGGACAAGCGGCGGTGCCTCATGGTTGCCCCAATCGACATCATTCAGTTTGAGGCGTTGGGAGATGAAGCTTTGAGAGGTGGGGCCTGAGTGGGTCATGTGATCCCAATGCCGTGAACTGCCAGTCCTCGCAAGCTACCTTTCTTTGGTGGCCGAGAAAGTGAGCTCGGGGTTCTTTTCAACCTGATAGTTCACGTCCCAGGGCGACTTCGCCATGAAGACAAGGTCGCCATCACGGTCGCGGGCAAGGTTTGCGCGGTTGAAACCCTCAAACTCATTGAGCGCTGACGTATCGCCCTTGATCCAGCGTGCAGTCGCAAAGGGCGATGCCTCCAACGCTGCCTCGACCTTATACTCGGCCGACAGCCGCGAGATAAGAACATCCAACTGAAGCTGTCCGACAACGCCCACGATGTGCTGCGCGCCGATCTCTGGGTAGAAGACCTGAATGACGCCCTCTTCGGAAAGGTCGTCGAGCGCTTTCCTAAGCTGCTTGGTCTTGGTCGGGTCTTTCAATTGGACACGGCGCAGGATTTCCGGCGCAAAGTTGGGCAGGCCCGTAAAGCGCAGCTGGTTTTTCTCTGACAAAGTGTCGCCTACGCGCAGAGTTCCGTGGTTGGGAATGCCGATGATGTCGCCTGCTTCAGCGGTGTCCGCAATCTCGCGGTCCTGCGCAAAAAACAGGATAGGAGAGTGGATCGCAATCGGTTTGCCAAGCCCAGAGGGCGTCAGCTTCATGCCGCGCTTAAATGTGCCCGAAACCTGACGCATAAAGGCAATGCGGTCGCGGTGATTGGGGTCCATGTTCGCCTGAACTTTGAAGATAAAGCCGGAGACCTCACCGTGATCGGGCGCGATTTGCTCGTCCCCTGCGGGTTGCGGGCGCGGCGGCGGGGCAAAATTGGCGATGGCTTCGATCAGCTCTGTCACGCCGAAGTTTTTAAGCGCTGACCCGAAATACACAGGCGTCATGTCGCCATTGCGGTAGGCCTCAAGGTCAAACTCGGGATAGCCTATTTGAGCCAGCTCAACGTTCTCAGCGACCTCTTCGGGTAGGTCGAAATCTGCAATGCGTGTGCCCTTGAACTCGCGCGATGGGCCCTCTGGCACGACGACTTCGCCGCTCGCAAAGTCGAGAATGCCTTGGAATTCTCCGCCCATGCCAACCGGATACATCTGCGGAGAAACATCGAGCGCGAGCATGTCTGCAATCTCGTCGAGCAGCTCGAAGACCGGCCGTCCCTCGCGGTCGACCTTGTTGACGAAGGTGATGATCGGGACAGAGCGCAGGCGGCAGACTTCAAAGAGCTTGCGCGTTTGCGGCTCGATCCCCTTTGCCGCATCGATCACCATCACGGCCGAATCCACCGCCGTCAGAGTGCGATAAGTGTCCTCTGAGAAATCCTCGTGGCCCGGCGTATCAAGCAGGTTGAACGTCACGCCCTCACGCTCGAACGTCATGACCGACGAGGTCACCGAAATCCCACGCTGCTGTTCGATCTTCATCCAGTCCGAGCGCGCCCGCCGCTGATCGCCGCGCGCCTTGACCTCGCCCGCAAGGTGGATCGCGCCGCCTTGCAGGAGGAGCTTCTCGGTAAGCGTCGTCTTACCAGCGTCGGGGTGCGAAATGATCGCGAAGGTGCGGCGATTTGACATCAAGTTCTCAGTGCTCCGCGGTTAGCCCCGCAGCTCTGCTCCCATTTTGGCCGCAGCTGCCACGACGCTGTCGGCGATGGCCTTTAGCTCTTTGTCTTTAAAGCTCTTGTCCTGCGGTTGCAGCGTCACCTCGATTGCAATCGACTTTTGCCCCTCGGGCACACCTTCACCGGTGAACACGTCAAAGACGCGCGCGCCCGCAATGTTCACCTTGTCCGATCCGCGCACCGATTTGAGCAGGTCTTCGGCGGCTAGGTCAGCGGCCACCAAGAAGGCGAAATCGCGCGTCACTGCTTGGAGCGCGGGCGGCGTGAAGCTTGGCCGGGCAAAGCTGACAGGGCCCTTGCCCGCCTTTTTCGCAGGGATGGCATCAAGGAACAGCTCAACCGCTGCCACCGGTCCGTCCATGTCGAAGGCCTTGAGCGTTGCAGGGTGCATCATGCCAAAGCGGGCAAGGATAATCTTGGGACCGAGGCGCAAGGTGGCTGATTGGCCCGGATGGAACTGGTCGCCCGCCTCACCCATCACCATCAACCGCGCCGTTGGAGCACCTACTGCTTCAAGCAAAGTGAGAGCAGCAGCCTTCGCATCGTAAGCATCAAAGCTTGCCGCTTTGCCAGTGGCCCAGCCGCGCGTCGTCTTTTCCCCTGCAAGGACCACTCCCAAGGTCGCTCGCTCATCGCTTGCGCCCGCTTTGCCGCGGAAATAGCGGCGACCCAGTTCAAACACCCGCGTTGATCCTGCACCGCGATCTGCATTGCGTTTGGCTGCCATCAACAGGCCGGGGATGAGCGAGGGACGCATGACCTTCATGTCTTCGCTGATCGGGTTGCTTAGCTTCCACAGATCATCGGTCGCGGTGAAATGCGCCGCGACGTCTTCGGGCAAGAACGACCAAGTAATCGCCTCATCCAGCCCGCTGCCAGCCGCCGCACGACGAAGTTTGCGCTCGAGCATTTGCTGCGGGCTGGCCGTTGGCCGTGCCACACCGTCCACGCGGGGAAGCGCGACGCTTTCAACCTTATCAAGGCCGTGAATACGCACGACCTCTTCGACGAGGTCTGCAGGCCCTTCGATGTCATTACGACGAAGTGGACAGGTGACCTGCCAATCGCCTGAGACCTCGAAGCCGAGGCTCTCAAGGATCGCCCGCTGCTCGGCGTCAGCGATATCTACGCCGCCAAGTCGTTTGGTAAGAGCCGTGTCGAATGCGACGACCTTGGCCTTTGTTGGGGGCGAGCCAGCATGCACAGCCTCGCCCGCCGTTCCGCCAGCAAGCTCCGTGATGAGCCCTGTGAGAAGGTCGAGGCCTTGCTCCAGAAACTCAGGATCGACCCCGCGCTCAAACCGTATCCGCGCATCGGTCGCAAGGCCAAGCTGGCGGCCCGTGACACCGGTTCTGGCAGGGTCGAAATAGGCGATTTCGAGGAGAACATCCTTGGTGTCATCCTGCACCCCTGTCTCCTCGCCGCCCATGATGCCGCCAATGCCCAGCACTTTCGCCTCATCGGCAATCGCGGTCATGGTGTCGTCGAGCGTGTAGGTCTTCTCGTTCAGCGCGAGAAGCTCTTCGCCCGCCTTTGCCCGGCGCGCACAGATCGAGCCTTGCAGCTTGGCAAGGTCATAAACGTGAGCAGGGCGCCCGAAGGCAAGCATGAGGTAGTTGGTTAGGTCCACCAGAAGCGAGATCGGCTTCTGGCCAGCCGACTTCAAACGCTGCTGCATCCAATCGGGCGATGGGCCGTTTTTGACGCCCTTGATGACCCGGCCGTAGAACGCAGGGCATCCCTCGGGGTCATCGGTGCGGATTTCGATGGGGCACTCGCCCGAGGCCTCAAACTTCGGGAAGGCGATGGGCTTGAGCGTGCCCAAGCCTGCCGCTGCCAAGTCGCGCGCGATGCCGTAAACGCCCATGCAATCGGGACGATTGGGCGTGATCGCAACTTCAATGATCGGTGATGAGCCTTGGTAGTCGGCAAAGCTATGGCCGACGCTCGCGTCCTCTGGAAGTTCTATGATGCCATCGTGATCTTCGCCAAGTTCCAGCTCGCGCGCAGAACACATCATGCCAGTGCTTTCGACCCCGCGAATGGCCGCCTTGCGCAGCTCCATGCCGTTGGAAGGTACGACGGCTCCCGGAAGACCAAGCACGCCTTTCATCCCAGCGCGCGCATTGGGCGCGCCGCATACAACCTGAACTGGATCGCCTTCTCCGGTATCGACGCTGAGCACTTGAAGCTTGTCAGCATCGGGGTGCTTTTCGGCCGAAAGGACATGCGCAACACGGAAACCCGCGAGGGTCTCAGAAGGATCTTCGACACCTTCAACCTCGAGGCCAATCGCATTGAGCGCGTCGCAAATTTCTTGAAGGCTAGCCCCTGTATCGAGGTGGTCTTTTAGCCATGTGGTTGAGAACTTCATGGGCGCACTCCCACACCGGCAGAAAGCGTCGGCTGATCGTAGGGCGAGAAGCCATAGTGTTCGAGCCAGCGCGGATCGCCGTCGAAGAAGGCGCGCAAATCGTTCATCCCGTATTTGAGCATAGCGATGCGGTCGATGCCGAGGCCAAAGGCGAACCCTTGGTATTTGTCAGCATCGATCCCAGCGAATTCAAGCACGCGGCGGTTGACCATGCCGCTGCCGCCCAATTCCATCCAGTCGTGGCCATCATCATCCCCGTGGCCGCCCACAACGCGGCGCCCGCCTTCTTTTCCGGCGCCTTCGTTGGAATAGCCGACATCGACTTCGACCGAAGGCTCGGTGAACGGGAAGTAGGAGGGGCGCAGACGTAGCACGATATCTTCGCGCTCAAAGAAGGCTTTGAAGAAGGTCTCCAGCGTCCATTTGAGGTGGCCGAGGTGAATGTCCTCATCCACTACAAGCCCTTCGACCTGATGGAACATCGGGGTGTGAGTTGCATCGCTATCAGAACGATAAACCCGGCCCGGCGCGATGAGGCGGATGGGGGCACCCTCGGCCTTCATCGACCTGATCTGCACCGGCGATGTGTGGGTCCGCAGCAACATCGAAGCGCCGTCTGCCGCCTTGTCCGAAAAATAGAACGTGTCGTGCATCGCGCGCGCAGGGTGGCTTTCATCCATGTTGAGCGCGGTGAAATTGTGCCAATCGTCTTCGATCTCGGGGCCGGTCGCCACGGAGAAGCCAAGGTCGGCGAAGATCTCGGCAAGCTCATCCATCACTTGGCTGACCGGGTGGATCGAGCCCTTCGGTTGCTCTGGCGCGGGAAGCGTGAGGTCAATCGTCTCGCTTGCCAGCTGCACTTCGAGAGCCGCTGCTTCGAGATCGGCCTTCTTTGCATCAATTGCTTCCGCCACCTCGCCGCGCACCGCTTGAATGGCAGGCGCGGCTTCTTTGCGCTCATCAGGGCTCATCTGCCCGAGTGTTTTGAGCGCAAGGCTCACCCAGCCCTTTTTGCCAAGCGCTGCCACGCGCTGCTCTTCAAGCGCGTCGAGGCTAGTGCTCGCTTCGATTGCCGCAAGCACGGCCTGTTTTTGATCTGTCAGTTCGGTCATTAATTCCGCTTTCCAATTGGCCGGTCCGCTAGCGAGAATCGCGCTCACATGCAAAGCGCGTTTCGCATCTTCACTCGATTAGTCAGTGCCCGGATCGTGCAAAGCCTGTACAGCCTGCCCCGCAATCGCCATACGTGCCTTTGCCGCCGCCATCAAAATCGGCTTGTCCAGCTTGGCGTAAGTACTTGGAGCCATGCCCATGAACCGTTTGAAATCCCGAACAAAATGTGCCTGATCATGGTATTGCTGATCGAGAGTATTGAGCCATTTCATCGATGGATCGAGCATGAATTTGGAAAGACTGCGCAAGAAACGTTGTCGCCTGAGCAACAGCTTGGGCGAAAATCCAAACGCTCGTTTGGAAAGGCGTTCCAGCGAGCGCACGTTCATCGAAACATCCTCAGCCATTTGAGCAACTGTGCCGATTTTGGGATTCACCAAAGCCGCATTCAACAGGTGGATCGCCCGCATTTCGACGGTGTCTCGCAAAGCAAGCCCGTCCATATGTGCCTCGATCAGAGCTAGCTCCTCGGCAAAATCGCCGCTGCTATTGGACAGTATACTTGCCAGTGGCTGAAAGGAAGAGAACACGGGATCCTCGTTGCCGTCCACAACCTTATCGCAGTAATCGCTTGCAGGAGCATCGAACAGAGCCGCCCAGCCAAGCGGCATAAGGCCAATGCCCCAGCTTCTGCCCGGTTTCATCCGAAATCTGGGTGCTGTCGCAGTTGGTCCTGCCACCGCAAACCGGGGTACATCCTCAAAAGGCGACGACGCAGTCGCACTTTGCGACATGCTTTCGTCCATAAATCGCAGGTTCGCCCATTCGGGATGAAGACGATCTTCGATCATCGGATCACCCTTTGAGGCGACGACTTGAGTACAGTAATAGGTGGTGATGAAAGGCCTAAGCCTGGCGCTGGGGAGCGCAAAGCGGATCGACACTGAATTGCCCGGCTCAGCGTGCACGGCTCGTCCTTTTATCAGACATCATCGTCAGACTTGCTCGGCCGATCAAGCGCTTGGGCCGCGCTACCCCAGACCTTTTCTCGCGCCTCCATGAAGGACGCAAGGATTGGGTGATCGAGGCTTGCATATTTGCTCGGGGTCATCGTCATGAATTCGGTGAACTCGCGGGTGAATTGCGCCTGATCGTGATACTCTTCATCCATCGCCTCAGTCCACAAGACCCCGCGATGAAGCATGTAGCTGGTAAGGCTGCGCGTGAAGCGCTGGCGGCGCATTAGCCGCTTTGGGGTAAAGCCAAAGAACCGGCGGCAAACCCGTTCAAGCGTCCGCACACTCATCGCACAGGCATCAGCGAGGCTGGAAACCGCGAGGTGGTCACCATTTACAAGCTCATCGTGCACTCGAACAATCTTGTCCTCATCACGCGATGGTCTCATCAACCGTTCCATCGTTTGGTTGATCGCAGAAAGCTGCTCTTCGACGTCAGCGCCCGGATTGCAAAGAAGATTTGAAAGGTCATCAAACTTCGCAAATGCCTTGTCGCGCGCGCCGTCAAGCAATGTGTTGCGATAGTCATAGGCTTCTGCGTCTATCAGGCGGGCCCAGCCTAATGGCAATATGCCGATACCCCACATGCGCGATGTGCCGACATTGAATTTGTTCGCTACCGAACTTGGGCCGGTCGCAACGAAACGAACGCCAGAGAGGGTCTGGCCGGCAATCCGAGATGCGGGAGTGGAGCCTGCGAAGAACCGGATATTGGCCCATTCAGGTTGCAGGTAGTCTTCGACCAATCCACCGTCAGCAACATCGAGTTTCAGCTGGTAATAGGTCGTAAAACAGCCATCGAATTTTGCGGGTGCCGGATGAAACACCGCGCGGACCGAATGGCTCGACCCGCTCCGAGCTGCGGCGGAGGTGGCTTGGCCGTCTAGATGTTCCTCCGTGGACATGCGCAAGGTTTGGCGCAGTTGTCGAAAAACTACAAGGTTTTAGGCGCATATGTACAAGCTGGGTTCGGCTCTTCTCCAGATGCAAAAAGGGCCTCAGCGCCAATTTTGACGCCGGGCCCCTTTTTTGTTCTGGCCGACCGCACTGCTTATTCGCAAACGGCCATCATCGGCTTGCGCCGCGATTTTGCCGGCGATTAAGCTGGCAAAGCGCTTTTCGCCTGTGCGATGATCGCTTTGAATGCCGCCTCTTCGTGCATTGCAAGATCGGCCATGACTTTACGGTCAAGTTCGATCCCGGCAAGCTTCACACCGTGCATGAATTGCGAATATGTGAGGCCTTCAGCGCGAACAGCTGCGTTGATGCGTTGGATCCAAAGCGCGCGGAAGCTGCGCTTCTTTGCCTTGCGGTCGCGGTAGGCGTATTGGCCTGCTTTTTCGACGGCCTGACGGGCGATGCGGATCGTGTTCTTGCGGCGGCCGCGGTAACCCTTGGCCTGCTCAAGAAGACGCTTGTGTTTCTGGCGCGTGGTAACACCGCGTTTAATGCGTGGCATATCTCTATCTCCTGACTATTCGATCAGTTGAGCCCGTAAGGGGCCCATTTTTTGATCGTCTTCGTGTCCGGGTCTGAGGCGACCGAGGTTCCACGGTTCTGGCGGATATACTTTGCATTGTGGCTGATCAGGCGGTGGCGCTTACCAGCAACACCGTGCTTGACCTTGCCAGTTGCGGTGATTTTGAAGCGCTTCTTCACACCGCTTTTGGTCTTAAGCTTGGGCATTTTCATCTCCTTCATAAAGAGACACATTGGCTCAACCCTGGCAGCCCTTGTCGCCAGGCCGAACGCTCAAATACGTGTCGGTAGGCGGCGGCACATAACGAATTTGCACATAGATGCAAGTGATTCGGTGCCTTACCCCTGCCAAAGTTTGACACACTTGACACACTGTTCAGGGCCAAAAAACTTTCCGTTGGTTCGACCAAGCCTAACAGAGGGCCCGATAGCGATGTCATGAAGCGGTGCATGGCGGCCCGTTTACCCTGAGATGCCGGAGTAGGAAAATGCTGATCAGGCAGCAGGGGTGTTTCATCCACCCGTATAGGCCTTATGCCCGGTCTCTTCGAGCCATAGCGCAAAATTGCCACTGGCGATAAGCTGCGCGCCCTGTGGCAGATCATCGGTCCAGATGTATGCGTCAGCCTCAGTGTCGCCATAGCCGTCCCAGCCATCGACCGGCACAGCTTGCCGCATGTAGCTTGGCCCTTCAAACTCGTCGACCGGAGCCATATCGACCTGGGACGCCTCATGGATCGCACCGTGGACGACTGATGCATAGCGCGCCTGCGTCAGGATCAGCGCGGGGTGCCAGCCATGATCGGTCGGTATTGCATAGAGCGCCCCTTGCGTTGTCGCAGGCGCTCCCATGCCAAGACCTTTCAGAAACGGCCAATCGCCGCCGTCGGGGCCGAGACCTTCCTGGAGGACGCCGTAGAAGAAGAGGTGGGTAGGCTGGGTCATGGCATAATCGGCTTCAGTGATTGTGCTGTGCGCCCCCGCCCATCGCCGCCATCACATCCTCAAGCCGCGCCGGATCGCCTAGCGCAATCACCGATCCATCGCTTTCGGCATCAAGCGGGTTGCCCTGCCAATCGCTCATAATACCGCCAGCGCCCTCAACCACGGGGACCAATGCCGCGTAATCGTGGAGCTTGAGGCCGCTTTCCATCACGAGGTCGATCTGGCCGCTCGCCAAAAGCGCGTAATTGTAGCAATCGCCGCCATAGATCGGGAAAGGCATTTTGGGGTAGGCGTTAGTGACCACATTCAGCCATGCGTCCGCCTCTCCTGCGCTAAAGCAATGGGGCGACGTGGTGGCCATGCTCATGCCCTCTACCGCGCGGCACGGACGGGTCTTCACCGCCTTACCGTTGAGGGTCGTCACCTCGCCCACGCGCCCTGCCCAGCGTTCACGCTGGATCGGCTGGTCGATAATGCCCAGCACCGGCCAGCCATCCTGCATTAGAGCAATCAGAGTGCCGAAAATCGCTCGGCCTGCGACAAAGCTTTGCGTGCCATCGATGGGATCGAGCACCCATTGGCGGCCTGCGCCTTCGTTGGTGCGACCGTATTCTTCGCCAATAATGCCATCATCGGGGCGTTCTTCCTCGATCATCTTGCGCATGACCGCCTCGGCACCGCGGTCCGCCTCGGTAACGGCAGAGGAGTCATCTTTCGTTTCCGCCTCCCAATCGCCACGAAACAGCGGTCGGATAACGGAACCGGCGGCATCAGCGAGGCGGTTTGCGAAGTGTAGATCGGCTGGAGTCATGGGCGTTCTTTAGCGATCTTGCCAGTAATCAAAAGCCCGCTTTTGATGGAACGCAACATAGGCCTTCGCCTCGGCGCCCTCCCAATCGAGTGGCCAGGCCAGCCCGGTTTCTTTGGCCATTTCATCTGCAAGATGCGAGCGGTTTACAAACCAGCCCTGCCCCGGGAGCCCGTCGGACTGGCGCACAACCAGGACCGCCAAATCTGGCTCCCCATCCAGACGGCCATCTTGATCGATTGTATCGAGCGCAGCGCAAAGCGCCCTCATCTTGGGCCGCGTGAAGCGGTAACCGAGCAGTTGCAGCATCTGAGAGTAGGTGAGCGCATTACCAGCGCGCGCTGCGCCAATGAGGATTTCCCGGACTTCAGCCCGGTCGAACATCAGTCAAACAGGCTCGAGACGGAGCTTTCATCGGCAATCCGGCGGATTGCTTCGCCTACCAGCGGGGCGATTGGCAGCGCTCGGATTTTGTCCGAAGATTCGGCGGCCTCGGTCAGCTGGATCGAATCGGAGATAACAAGCTCCTTCAATTTCGAGCCGTCGATGCGAGCCACCGCGCCGCCTGAAAGGACGCCGTGGGTGATGTAGGCTGCGACAGACTTTGCACCGTTTTCGAGCAGCGCTTCGGCTGCGTTGCACAGAGTGCCGCCTGAATCGACGATGTCGTCAATCAGAATGCAGTGTCGGCCAGAAACATCGCCGATGATGTTCATGACCTCGGATTCTCCGGGGCGGTCGCGGCGTTTATCGACGATGGCCAGAGGGGCATTGTCGAGGCGTTTGGCAAGAGCCCGTGCGCGGACAACACCGCCTACGTCTGGAGAAATGACCATCAAATCATGATCGCCATACCGCGCCTGAATATCGGCGGCCATAACGGGCGCTGCGTAGAGGTTGTCTGTCGGGATATCGAAGAAACCCTGAATCTGCCCTGCGTGCAGGTCCACGGCAAGCACACGGTCAGCGCCAGCCTCTGTGATCAGGTTTGCAACCAGCTTTGCCGAGATTGGCGTGCGGGGGCCGGGCTTGCGGTCCTGACGCGCATATCCGAAGTAAGGGATCACAGCCGTAATCCGCTTGGCCGACGCGCGCCTTAGCGCATCGATGCAGATGAGAAGCTCCATCAGATTGTCATTGGCGGGATATCCGGTCGGTTGCACCAGGAACATGTCCTGTCCGCGCACATTCTCGTGAATTTCAACGAAGATCTCTTCGTCGGCAAACCGGCGAACGCTCGCATCGGTCAAAGGGATTTCGAGATAGGCCGCAATGGCCCGGGCGAGCGGCAGGTTCGAATTGCCGGACATGATCTTCATGTATGCGAATCCCCGTGTGTATGATGGTGTCACCCGCCTACTGGAGCGTCATTGAATTGCAACATGCGAGATGGGGCTTGTCGTCAACCAAGTGACAGCAGAAGAGCAATTACTCATCGTAAACGAATATCACCTGATCGGCATCATCGACCCTGATCCACACCTGATAGTAGCCCGCTTCGCGCTCGCCGCGTTTGTTCGCAACGGGCTTTGGAAGGCCAGTGCGCGCGTCAATCCATTGCAAACGCACTTCGCCATCAACCGCGATCCTCCGGCCACCTAGACGTTGAATCATTGTGAACATGTTGAGGTCGAAATTCGTGTCCTGGCGGCAGCCCTTCACATCAATTCGCCCCGGCGTAAAATCGCGGGTCTTGCAAACAGTTGCGCGGCGCAGGAGATTGTAGAGCGCGTCCGGCTCAATCGCGATGGTGAGCGTGCCAAAGCGCGCATAGTCGGTCCGCGAGCTTACGAAAAAGAGCTGCTCCAACGAGCCACTAATGCTTTGCCCGCCCCCTTTGATGTCGAGTAGGAACCGCCCGGCGCGCGCCTCGCCCTCGCCTGCCTCGAAGGCCATTTTCAAAGCTTCGCTGGGAGTGATGCAGCCTCCCTCGCAATCGGGCGAATGCTCCAAAGCAACTTTCAACGGGGCGTCTTGCGCGGCAAGTTCTGCCAAGCGGGCGTCAAACAAGGGGTCCGCCAACAATCTGGCGTTCTCGGCGCCAAGCATTGTGCTTTGCGCGAGGAATAGCGATGCCAGGAATACGCGGGCAGCAGACAAGGGAAAGGTCCGTTAGGTGTTTGCAAAGTCGGTCAAGCTTTCGCGCCCAAATAATGAACCCGCGCTGACCACAACAGCTCGCCCCTCTGACTTAACGTCGATTTAGGATCCAAGCTGCATAAGACCGAGCACACGCAAGGAGGACACGTCATGCGAACCATTACAATTCCTGCAACCATCGCCCTGACCTATATACTTGCGGCATGTGGTCCTCAAAGCCCTGAGGAAGTGCGCTTGGCCGGCATCGCCAAATGCGAACGCCAGTTTGGCCAGATGGCGCCTAACCCATCGCAGGGCAACGCCATGTGCACCTGCCTGGTAGACAGTCTGGCTGAACAAGGTTTGGAAATCACCGATATGCTTGGTCCGAACCGCGCACAGGTCGAAAGCACGACCCGCAGCTGCGCGGCCCGTGCAGGGATTTCAATTCCGGGTTAGAAATAAACTTGGCGCCGAGCAGGACTTTCCGGGTAAGTCTCAAAGCCGGCTATCGCAATCACCCCCTATGCGGCGTGATCCGGTGTTCGCCCCGGATCCAGCGCACTGTGCCGCTCGACGCGCGCATCACTACGCTGTCGGTGGTCATAATAGTCGCGCCGGTCGATTTCTTGCGCTTCTTGACACCTTCCAGAAGCGATCCGTCCGTCACACCTGTCGCAGCAAAGATGCAGTCCGACTTCGCAAGCTCTTCCAGCTTGTAGATCTTGTTGAGGTCAGTGATGCCCCATTTTTTGGCACGCGATCTTTCATCGTCATTGCGGAAAAGCAGGCGACCGTTGAACTGGCCACCGACGCATCGCAATGCAGCAGCGGCAAGAACGCCTTCTGGCGCGCCGCCCTGTCCCATGTAGATGTCGATGGTAGTGTCCTGGTCCGTCACAGCGATCACGCCTGCGACATCGCCATCACCGATCAAATGCACGCCGCAACCAATGCCGCGAAGCTCAGCGATGAGGTCGGCATGGCGCGGACGGTCGAGGACACAGACATTGATCTCGGAGGGCTTCACGCCCTTTGCTGCTGCCACCGATTCGACATTTTCCGTAGGCGTTTTGGCAAGGTCGATCACATCGGCTGGAAAGCCCGGACCAACCGCAAGCTTGTCCATGTAAACATCAGGCGCATTGAGAAGGCCGCCCTTCTCTGACGCGGCCAGAACGGCCAGAGCATTGGGGCCAGCTTTTGCCGTGATGGTGGTCCCTTCAAGAGGGTCCAATGCGATATCAATCTGGGGACCTTTGCCCGGCGCGCCGCCCACTTTCTCTCCGATGTATAGCATAGGCGCTTCGTCGCGCTCACCCTCACCGATGACCACCGTGCCATCCATATAAAGCGTATCGAACGCACGGCGCATGGCCTCAACCGCGGCTGCATCCGCAGCTTTCTCATCGCCGCGACCAATCAATTGCGCAGCAGCAACAGCGGCCGCTTCGGTCACGCGGACCATTTCAAGGACGAGCACACGGTCAATCGCGTTTTCGTCATCACCCTCTTTTGCGGCCAGAACATCTGTGTCAGAAGCTTGCGGGAGATTTGGAGTGTTCATGGGGAATTCAGTCCTTATGCGCCCATTAGATTGATCGGGGCCTTAATGTCCTTTTCGCGCTTAGCCATGAGGACACAGGCTTGTCGAGCACTGCAATGCAAAATCCGGAAAATGTGAGGCCCCTGAACCGGGTCAGCGCGGTGCGCTTTGGCGCGCTTTATTTGGGTGCATGCTTCGCTATTCTTGCAAGTCCTCTGGCAGCGCAGGATGAAGCCGGTGATACGGCGCAAGGCGAAGAAGCCGAAGAAGCTGCAGCTCCCGCTCCCCCTGAACCACAAGAGCGCCGCGTCCTTGACCTGATGATTACCAAGCCGCGCAGCCAGTCCGATCAATTGCTGATCGAGGACTGCGAGGAAGAAGCCGATGCCGCGCGCATTGCCAACGAGATTGTCGTGTGCCGCCAGTTGGGCGAAGACACAGACGGATCGTGGAACAAGGAAGAGTTCGAGCGTAGCTATGCGGAGCGAACCCAAGGCGAAAAGCCGGTTGATGTCGCCGGTGGCGGCATCTTCAAGGGCCCCGCAACGGTTGGGGGCCTTTGCGTAATCCCGCCTTGCCCGGGCGAAGCGGCGCTTATCATCGATATTGAAGCCTTGCCCGAAGCACCCGAAGGGTCGGATGCGGACCGGATTGCGCGGGGGCTTCCTCCATTGGGCAAGGATGAGGATTTGACCCCCGAAGAAATCCAGCGGCGCCGGCGCGCAGCAGGATTGGATGCACCCAAGCTCCCCGGTCAGTGACATTGCAGGCTAGAATAGCCCTCACAACCCTATCAGCATGTTTGCTGAGCGCGCAGGCAACAGCCCAAGACAGTCCGTTAACAACCGACCCCACAGAGGATCGCGTGCAGCTGGACTTATCACTGCCGGCCGATCGCGCTTCTCCAGACGAGCAATGCGAAGCGCAAATGGATGCAGCTCGTCTTGCAGGCGAAATTGTTGTCTGCCGCAGCTTGGGCGAAGTTACCGACGGATCATGGAACGCGAAGGCTTTCGAGCGCAGATATGCTCAGCGAACCCAAGGTCCAAAGGCTCCAAACGTGGATGGCAGCGGGCTTATCCTGCCAACCGAAGGCTCGATCTTCATGGTGACCTTCACCACCAGATTCGGCGAGGTTCGCGATCCGCCGATCATGGTCGACTTCGACGCTCTGCCCGAGGCGCCTGAAGGATCGGATGCGGATCGAATTGCGCGAGGGCTTCCTCCTCTGGGCGCAAACTAAGCAATAATCGGCAGGACCAGCGGCTCACCTGTAAGGCTGTCCGAGCCATCCAGCAATTCCACGGCGCGCGCGACACTGGCCTCGGGGCCTTCGTGGGTGACCATCGCGACCAGGACTTCGCCGTCGGCATTGCCGCGGCCCTGTTGGATAAGGCTCTCAATCGAGACGTCTGCATCGCGCATTGCAGCAGTAATCTCCGCCAATACGCCCGGACGGTCATTGACGGTAAAGCGCAAATAGGTGCGCTCCATACGCCCGCCGGGCTCTGCCGGACCAAGGGCTGCCAATTGGGCGACCGGCATGGAGAACGGCGCGCCCACTTCGCCGCGCGCGATATCGATAAGGTCCGCCACAACCGCGCTCGCGGTGGGGCCATCGCCCGCACCGGCGCCCTGGAATAACAAGCGGCCCGAAAAGTTCCCCTCCGCCACAACGGCGTTGGTGGGTCCATCGACCGGCGCGAGCGGGTGGTTCTTTGCAACAAGGCAAGGCCGCACACGCTGAAGGAGTTTGGGGCCATCGGCGTCATGTTGAACATCTGCCTCCGCGATCAGGCGGATCACAAAGCCCAAGGCGTCTGCCTGGGCGATATCGGCGGCCCGTACGGCCACGATACCGGTGGTCACAACATTGGCGAAATCGAGCTCTACCCCGAAACCGATAGTCGCAAGGATCGCAAGCTTGTGCGCCGCATCCACGCCTTCGATATCGAATGTCGGATCGGCTTCCGCATATCCAAGGGCCTGCGCCTCGACGAGCGTCTCTGCAAAGTCGGCGCCGGTCGATTCCATCGTCGTGAGGATGTAATTGCAGGTGCCGTTCAGAATGCCATAAACCTTGGTAAGCTCGTTTGCGCTAGTACCTTCGCGAAGGCCCTTAACCACCGGAATACCGCCTGCGACCGCCGCTTCAAATTTGAGCGCAAGGCCTCCTGCCTCTGCCGCTTTGGCAAGTTCAAGGCCGTGATGCGCCACCATTGCCTTGTTCGCGGTGACAAGGGCCTTCCCTCCTTTGAACGCTGCACGTGAAAGGGTAAGCGCTGGGCCGTCTGATCCACCGACAAGCTCCACGACCGCATCCACGTCATCGCGCGCGGCGAGAGCGGTCATATCGTCTTCCCAGGCAAAGCCACTTATGTCGACGCCCCGGTCCTTGCCGCGTTCACGGGCACTGACGGCAGTGACCTCGATCGCCCGGCCTGCGCGCGCAGCAATCAGCTCGCGGTTGGTTTCGAGCAAGCGAATAACGCCCGCGCCGACAGTTCCAAGACCAGCGATACCAATGCGAAGAGGTGCAGATTGCGGCGAGTTGTGGCCCAAGGGGACGCTCCGTCTGTGGTGTTCAGCCCGTCAAGGCCAAAAGAGAAGCGCCCCGCTTAAAAGCACCCGCCTGCAGGTCAAGCCCCACACTCACCAGAAAGTTAGTCCGTTAAGTTTCTTGCACCTCGGTAATCGCCCTTGAACAGGGGCCCAGCTCATCCCGCACATAACGGTAATCGGCCTCGGCCAGACGCCGCGCTTCAGGATCGCGGGCGAGATTGGCGCTTGAAGGCAGACGCTCGGGAAGCGAGCACGCAAGGCGGTACCATCGCAAAGTTTCGCGCGAAGGCGCGCGCGCGGCCGAATCGATGATCTCACCCCACGAAACGCCCCAGGTCGCTGGCTGGCCAGGTCGCCTGAGTACTGTGATGGATACAGGTGAGCGATCCTCGGTTGTAACGAAAATCTGGGTTTCCGATTCGCCCACCAATGTTCCCCGTACCGCCAACGCATCACCAATGCCTGTTACGACCGGCGGCACATCACGGCCCGCCAGATCCGATAGAATTGGGCGCAAACGCGCTTCAAGCGCAGGGGAATAATCAAGCATCGCCTGCTTACCTGTTAGCTGGATTGATCCGCGGCGACCTGGAACTGCATAGGCAAACAGCAGCATTTGTCGCTTTTTATATTTGTCCGGCTTGCCCCTCGCATTCAGCGGCACGTCAACAAGGAAGGCGAGCGATTCGCCAACAGCCGAAGACCCGGAGATGAGCGCCAGCGTACGCGCCTCTATGTAAAGCCTTGCAAATCCTGGCTCCAAACCCGGCGCACGCTCGGGCTTGACGACGATTTGGCGGCGAATCTCTGCCCGAATAACCATGTCGCTGCGCTCTGAAAGGTCGACAAGATCGGCATAAGTGGCACGTTCAGCCGCATTGATCGATTCTGGGACAGGCCCTTGCGCAACGGCTGGAACAGCGCCTGCAACCAAGGTTGTCGCCAAAATGGAGGAAGCCGCTAGTCGCTTGAAACAAGGGATTAAATTTCCGTTAACTGTTAGCTTCATCACCAAATCCTACCAAACAAACTCACAACATATTGGAGCATTTCCTATTGCAAGCCCATCGCAATGAATCGCTCCTGAATGGATAAAGCGTTTGATTGCCCGAAAGTTGACCGTTAAAGCGATCCGCTCGTGTTGAGGTTGGGGACAAAGTCAACACGTGGAGCGCCTTTGTGTTTTCGGTCCGTACTGGACCAAAATCGCAAGGTCGGTTGGGACGAATTTTGGCAAGCGCCGCACGGATTGTCGGGCGTAGCTATGTGAAAAATCTTCTCAATCGGAAGTTCAAGATTCTGGGAGTCACTACCTGGGACTGATTCAACGGGTCGCGCATTTTCACAGGCGCGAATCAGAATGCGACCGGTCTCAGGGTGTGAAAATGTGTGTCGGACGCCCCGGTTCGACCAAGACTATGGAGTGAAAGCGACTGGATGGCCTACGCTGACCAACAAATGGGTGGAAGTCGAGTTACTTCCATTATTTTCGTCGCGCTCATCCACGTAGCAGTCGGTTACCTGCTTATTTCCGGACTCGCCATTTCGGCGGTGAAGGAAATCGCCGAGCGGGTTACTGCGGTCAACGTGGAAGAAGAGCCCGAGGAACCCCCTGAGCCAGAGGAGGAGCCTCCTCCCCCTGAAGAGATTGTGGAGCCGCCACCCACCGTGCCTCCGCCACCGTTGCCTGACCTCAATCAGAACAACAATGTCGAGCGTGAACAGGATCCAGACCCTGAGCCACGGCCAACACCGGATCCAACTCCGCGTCCTACCGCAACGCCAACGCCGCAGCCGACACAGGCTCCGTCTCAGGCTCGCGGAGCGTCCACTCGCAACGAGCGTCGTTGGGCAAGCCGTATTCAAGAAAACTATCCTTCGCGTGCTCTTCGCGAAGAAGTTGAAGGTACGGTTGGTGTGAGTGTCGTTGTGACGCCAAATGGCCGAGCAACAAACTGTCAGGTTACCGCGTCAAGCGGCTCCAGTATCCTTGATCAAGCAGCATGTCGCGGAATGGAGCGTTACGCGCGCTTTAACCCGGCGCTTGACCGGGATGGCAACGAGACCACTGGCAGATACTCGACACGGATCACTTACCGTTTGAATTGATCGAATTGATAGCAAGCCCGGTGACGAGAGGGTCCACGGGCTTGCCGATAAAAAACTATTTCAAGAGGATTACTCGCAATGAACCTTTATTATCTTGCTGCGGCAGCTGCCGACACTGAAGCACCAGTCAACGAATTTGGCTTTTGGAAAGCCATGGAAGAAGGCGGCCCTGTCGCTTGGTCGATCCTTGCTGTCATGGTCATCATGTCAGTTGGCTCGTTCTACATCCTGTTCACCAAATACTTCGAACAAGCCAAAGTGATGCGTCAGTACAAAGGCGTGCAAACCGCGTTCTGGCGTACCGCTTCGCTCAAAGAAGGCGCAACCAAGCTTGAGAAGAACTCAGCATGGCGTCAGCTCGCTGACGATGCTGTCACTGCTCAAGACCACCACGCCAAGATGGAAGGCGCTGCAAACGAGATCCACTTCGTAGAAGAAGAACTCGCCCACTCGCAGAACACCATCAACCAGGCTCTGTCTGGCGGTCTTTCCTTCCTCGCATCGGTTGGTGCGACCGCACCGTTTATCGGTCTGCTCGGCACCGTGATCGGTATCTACCGCGCTCTGATCAACATCGGTATCGAAGGTTCTGCTTCGATCGATAAGGTTGCAGGCCCGGTTGGTGAGGCGCTCATCATGACCGCTATTGGTCTGCTTGTGGCTGTGCCTGCTGTGCTTGCCTTTAACTGGCTCCAGTCGCGTAACCGTCGCATCGACGCTTTGATGACCGACTTCTCGAACAACATCGTTGCGTACATCGGTTCGAACGGCGCGGTTAAGCCTGCCGTTAGCGCTGCTGCGCCTGCCAAGAAGCCTGTTGCGAAGCCGGCTGCTGCGCCAGCGAAGAAGTAAGTTTATCCCGGCCCGAACGGCGCAGAACCTCTGCTCTGATCGGGCCGGTAACTTACCCCTTCGTACAAGGCATCTTTTCGGAGTTTTTCGTAATGGTGCCTGAATTGAGAAACGCTCAAATTTGAGCAGATAAGGAATTCACAATGGCGATTTCGATGGGAGGCGGGGATACCCCAATGTCTGACATCAACACCACGCCGCTGGTGGACGTGATGCTGGTTCTCCTCATCATCTTCCTCATCGCGGTTCCGGTGGCGATCCAAACGATCGAACAGCTCGAAATCCCGGTCTTCGAATCCGTTGAGTCCAAGGACAAGGTGGAAAACCTGCAGCTCACCATCAGCACAACTGATGCTGAGGGAAAGACAGCAGGGACCATTCGTTCCGGTTTTACGGGCGCAACACGGGGCGGAGAATGCCGGGTGTATTGGAACAATATCACTCCGGTCGATTCGGAAGAGCTCCGCAAGCAGGCTTTTGACCGCCTCGATGCGATTGTTCAGCGTGCCGGCGGGGTTGATGCGATTTTGGCAGATCCCGAACTGATCCCGCAGGTGCACATCCGGGCAGACGTGGAAGCTCCATGGCGCTGTGTCGCTGGTGCAATCTACAACATTCAGGCAGCGGGCTATCCGACGGTTGGGTTCATCTCCAACCCGGTTGATCCCAACGGCTGATCGGCGATTATAAGGAGTAACTGACATGGGTATGGCTGGAGGTAAACTCGACGGCGAACCGATGATGGATATGAACATGACCCCGCTGATCGACGTTTTGCTCGTTCTGCTGATTATGTTCATCATCACCATTCCGGTGGCGACACACTCGGTTGATATCGACCTTCCATCAGGCGATCCGCCTGATAGCCCGGTTGATATCGATCCGATCAAGAACAAGCTGGTGATCACCGATGATGATCAGCTTCTTTGGAACGGTGACCCGATTACAGAAGGAAACCTGGTCTCATTGCTGGGTCAAACCCTTGCGATGGAAGTCGAACCAGAGCTGCAATATGAGCCATTTGGCCAAGCAAGCTATGACAAATCGGCCAAGACGCTCGACATCATCAAGAAGTCTGGCGTGAGCAAATTCGGTTTTGTCGGAAACGAGAGATATCGGGTGTTTGGCAAGTAACTCGCCTCAACCTGATTGGACGAACAAAAGGGCGCTCGCGGGAAACCGGGGCGCCTTTTTTGTTGTCCCTGAAGACGTTCAGTTGCTCTCCACATACCCGTGTGCGTTAGGCAACCTATTGGTTTTGCTGTAGACTTGAGCTCTGTCCTAACCCTGGAAGGAGAGTAACATGGCTTTCGCGCAAAAACTTACCGCCGATGATCCGGTCAGTTCAATGAACATGACGCCGCTCATTGACGTGTTGCTGGTGCTGCTTGTCATGTTCATCATCACCATCCCCCTTGCGTCGCATTCGATTGATGTGGACCTTCCAAACAGACCCGTCCCGGTCACCAAAACCCCGGATCCGGTAATCAACAAGCTCGTCGTTTCGCAATCCGATGCCATCCTTTGGAATGGCGATCCGGTCTCCAAAGCACAGCTCTCGGCGCTCCTTACCGCTTCAAGGCAAATGGTGCCCGAACCAGAACTCCAATATGAGCCAGAAGCACAGGCGAGTTATCAGACATCGGCAGAGGTCCTGCGCCAGATCAAGCTTTCAGGTGTGACCAAGTTCGGCTTTGTCGGGAATGAGAAATACCGAGCGTTCAATTAAGCAAGGAAATCGCTCGCTCGACAAACTGCTGCGCCAATTGGAGAGTTGGAGCTTTGGTGATGCGCCCGCTCCGGTGGTTCAAGGCCATAAGGACTACTTCATCTTGCGGCCCTTGATTAAGCCACCACTGCGCTCCTGCGGTTTTGGAGATGATCTTACCCGTCTCAGCAGCGTGCAATGACCGCGCTGCGTTCAACTCCGCATTGGTGATCGATTGGGCGCTGGGCCCTTTTCGCAAATCGTCGCGATGCCATTTCAGCTCACCCAAAAGGCCCTTGCGTAAGGTTGCGGCAGGGACATCGGCGAACAATTGGAAGGCAGGAGAACCGAAAAGAACAACACCAGCTTGCCTGCACAGCTTCATATGCACCAGAATATCGCTGGTTGCCCCCTCAATTTCGACTTGCACGCCCCATTCGCGCCCGGTGGACAATGCGAAATCGTAACGGACGGAAGCTGCCGAAGTACGCAAATCATCAAGCGTACACAGTATCAGTTCCAATCCATAAGCAGGCACTGGTAGCATTTCATGGTGCAATCTTGCGGCAAGCTCGCTACGCTTCTCAGTGGAGATCGGCCCCGCCGCCACGCCAAGAATATCAATATCGCTCAACTCTGGTTTGAAGTCGTCCTGCACGAGCGAGCCGTGGAGATATAGAGCGGTCAAATCCTTCTCGAGTATCTCATGATGAACTCGTAAAAGCTCTTCAAGATAGGCCCTAACGCGGGAGGTCGCTTGAATGGCTTTGAAACGCGCATCCATCGCTCAACCCCCCTCCAAAGGCGCATCAATCCGCATCGCCTCGCCCGCCAAGGTCTCCGCCTCTAGCAGCAGTTCGTCATCAACCTCGCCTTGAGGCACCGCCTCGCGCCCGATCATCGTCATCACTGGCACCGCCAAAGGCGACACCCGATCCAACTCTACATGCACCAGCTCGGATTGCGAGCGCTCAAGCAGATCAGCTAGCCTCCCCACATCGGTCATTCGCGCGCGCGCATCTGCCCATGCGGCCTCTAACAACACATGATCGGGCTCATATTTCTTGAGCACGTCGTAGATAAGGTCGGTTGAGAAGGTGACTTGCTTGCCGGTTTTGCGTTTGCCCGGGTGCTGGCGCTCGATCAGGCCACTGATTACCGCAACCTCCCGAAATGCACGGCGCAAAAGGTGACTTTCGGTCACCCAATCGGTGAACTCTTCGGTGAGGATGTCAGGCGACAATAGCGGCTTGGGATCAGTCACCGGCTTCAAGCCCCACACGGCCAGCGTGTAATCATTGGCGACAAATCCTGCGGGCATGAGGCCAAGGCTCTCCATCCGCCGCGTGATCAGCATGCCCAGCGACTGGTTCGCGTTCCATCCTTCAAAAGTGTAATAGGCGGTGTAGTGCTTCTTTGCATGCGGGAAGCTTTCAACCAGCAGCTCTCCGGGCTTTGGCAGGCGGCTGCGATAGTCCTGCACCTCCAGCCATTCGCGCACGTCATCGGGGAACCGCCCCCACCCTGCGCGGTCATCCAGCATCGCTTGCACACGGGTCGCAAGATGTGTGGTAAGAGGCAAACGCAAGCCCCCATAGGAGGGAATCGTCGCCGACTTTTTGGCCGCGCGCACGATCACATCCATGTCTTTAAGCGCTTCCACCTCAAGGCTCATGCCCGCAAAGAAGAAGGTGTCTCCGGCCGAGAGTTGCGCTGCGAAGCGCTCCTCGACCTTGCCCAACTGCCGCCCGTTCTTGAAGCGGACCTGCAGCATCTCGGAATCGACAATAATGCCTGCGTTCATCCGGTGACGCTGCGCCTGATTGGGATGGGTAAGCCGCCAAACCCCCGCCTTATCGCGGGTAATTCGCTTGAACTTGTCATAGGCTTTGAGCGCATAACCACCGCTTTCGACAAAGTGCAGGACCCGCTCAAACGCCGTCTTGTCGAGCCAGGCATAGGCCATTGAGCTACGGATTTCGGCGAGCAGATCGTCCTCGTGGAACGGTCCTGCGCAGGCACAGGCCATCACATGCTGGGCGAGCACATCGAGGCCGCCTGCACGGAAATCCTCGCCGTCGCGCATGCCTTCATCGACCGCGTCTTTGGCGGCCATGGCTTCGAGAAACTCGAACCGATTGCCCGGCACCAGAACCGCGCGGCTTGCTGTGTCGAGCCTGTGCCCTGCCCGCCCGATGCGTTGAAGCAGCCGCGAAGAGCCCTTGGGCGCTCCCATTTGCACCACCAGATCAATGTCACCCCAGTCTACGCCAAGATCGAGGCTTGCAGTGCACACGAGCGCGCGAAGCTCGCCTGCTGCCATGGCGTCTTCGACCTTGCGCCGCGCTTCCTTGGAGAGGCTCCCGTGGTGGACGCCGATAGGCAGGTTTTCCTCATTCACCTCCCACAGGCACTGGAAGATAAACTCAGCCAGAAAGCGTGTGTTGGTGAAGATAAGCGTTGTGCGATTGTCGCGGATCGCCTGCATCAGCTGATCCACAGCCCAGCGTCCCGCATGCCCGCCCCACGGCACGCGTTCCTCGATCGGCAGAAGGATGTCGACCTCGGCAGGGGCCCCGTTTTCGCCAAGCACCAGGTCCGCCGCATGGATCTCGCCTTCTGCATCAGCAGGCTGAGGCGCAAGCCACTCCTGAAAGCTTAAAGGATTCGCCAAGGTCGCCGAAAGCGCCACACGTTGCATATCGGGGGCAAGAGTTTGCAGGCGTGCGAGCGCTAACGCCAAAAGGTCACCCCGCTTGCCGGTTGCAAAGGCGTGCACCTCGTCGATCACCACGCGTTTGAGCGTGCGAAACATCTCGAGGCTCTCGGGGTAGGAGAGCAGCAGCGACAGGCTTTCCGGCGTGGTCAGCAGAACGTGGGGCGGTTTGCTACGCTGGCGTTTCTTGCGGTCCGAAGAGGTGTCGCCCGAACGCGTCTCCACCCGTATCGGCAACCCGATCTCCTCTATCGGAGTGAGCAAATTGCGCTTCACATCGTGGGCCAGCGCCTTCAATGGCGAGACATAGAGTGTGTGGAGCCCGTCCTCGGGAAGCGCACCCGATGAAGGCGCAAAATCGCACAGTGTAGGCAGGAAGCCAGCGAGCGTTTTGCCCGCGCCTGTATCAGCAACGAGCAGCGCATCGCGGCCTTCCCGCGCTTTGACGAGCATATCAAGCTGATGGCGCCGCACCCGCCACCCGCGCGCGTCAAACCAGCCCTCGATTTCGGCCGGAACCTCTCCGGCGGCCTGATCCATCAGAAGCCGTTGGGATCCGCTGTCGGTTCAGCCTCAGCCAGTTCCTCTTCGCTCAAACCCAGCAATTGCGCCAATTGGCTACGCTCTTCTGCGCTCAAGCTAGAAAAACGCCGTCCTTCGGGAAATTCGGATGCGGCTTGGCCGATCATCTCCATCATAGCGGGCATTCGCTGCATCATTGCAGGCATGATTTCATTCATCGAGGACATCACCTGCGGATCAGCAAAAATGAGAAAGCTCTCGGCTGCATATTTCTTGCCCACAGGCGTATCGAAATAGGCGCTAAGATCAGCAAGCTCTTCGGCAGTGAAGCGCACTGCATAAGCGCGCGCCAAGCCTGACCGATAGGCGGGCTCAATATCTACCACCACTTCGCTGATAAGGGCAAACATCGCCTCGCCCATCGCAGCATTGCGTTCAGCAGCTGCCGGGTCAAGGAGCGCAACCGCTGCCTCAAGCTTGTCACTCTCGACCGCACCCAGCGTGAGCGGATCAATGCCGGTCAAAGCAGTCAGGGTGAGAGCAGGAGAGCTGCCCAGTCCGCCCATCATACCCTCGAGCATCGGCGCCATGCTCTCTTCCATCATCTTGGCATAGGTGCCTTCGGGAAAGAGCTTGGTAACAACGACCATGGCAGAGCCAAGGCGCGCTTCTTCCTCGGGTGACAGTGGGTCGGCGCTACCGAACAAGTCGCCGAACAATGCGCCAATCGCTTCGAGTTCTTCGGCTGTCGGTTCACTCGAGGCCGAGGTCTGTGCCAAAAGCGGTGTAGAGCTCAGCGAAAGAGTTAGGCCTGCAGCAAAGGCTAAAGCCAAGCGTTTCATAATTGCGATCCTTCCAAAGTTGTGGGGCATTAATGCCCGACGCTCTCTCCGCGTTCCAGACCGGAGAGCTGCAATTGCTCGTCGATCTGCGCGATGAGGCGCTCGAGGCCTTGCTTGGTGTCACTTTCCGCGCGCGCCACCAATACGTCCTGCGTATTCGATGCGCGAAGAAGCCACCAGCCGTCCGCCGTATTCACACGCACACCGTCGGTTGCGTTGACCTCTCCAACGCCTTCGCCAGGGTTTGTGGTAAGCCGCTCGGTAATTTCCGCCATGGCCGGGAATTTGCGCGCCTCGTCCACTTGGAAACGCATCTCTGGCGTATTGAGCATATCGGGGATTGCGCTACGCAGTTCAGTCACCGACTTACCCAGCCGTGCAGACGCTGCAAGCAGGCGGACGCCGGCATAAAGCGCATCGTCAAAACCGTAATATGTGTCGGCAAAGAACACGTGCCCGCTCATTTCGCCAGCGAGCGGCGAACCGGTTTCCTTCATTTTGGACTTAATGAGCGAGTGGCCCGTCTTCCACATCAGCGGCTTTCCGCCATGCTTTGCAACATGGTCGAACAGCGCGCGGCTTGCCTTGACGTCGGCGATAATCGTTTGACCTTGATGGGTTTTTAGAACGTCCTCGGCATAAATCATCAAAAGCTGATCGCCCCAGATCACCCGGCCTTCACCGTCGATCGCGCCAATCCGGTCGCCATCACCGTCAAATGCAACTCCAAAATCGAGGCTCTTCTCAGCGACGAGCGCACGCAGATCCGCCAGGTTCTCTTCAACAGTTGGATCAGGATGGTGATTGGGAAAATGTCCGTCAACTTCAGTAAACAGCAAATGATGCTCACCCGGCAATCGCGCCGCCAACGCTTCGAGGGCAGGTCCGGCCGCACCGTTGCCCGCATCCCAACCGACCTTGAGGCCGCTGAGCTTGCTGTCGTCGATACCGGCCAATCCCTCGAGCATGCGCTCGACATACTCGCGCATGATGTCGCGAGAGGTGACTTCTCCGGCTCCATCGGTCCAGTCCCCCGCAGCCGCCATGGTACCGAGCCGCTGGATATCGGCCCCAAAAAAGGGTCGCCCCTGAAATACCATTTTGAAGCCGTTGTAATTGGGGGGATTGTGGCTGCCAGTTATCTGAATGCCGCCCTTCACGTCTTCGGCTGAGGCTTCCGCATAATAGAGCATCGGCGTTGCGCCCATGCCCACCTTCACCACATCGCATCCGCTTGCAGAAAGCCCTTCGACGAGCGCGTGTTCGAGCATAGGTGAGCTTACCCGGCCATCGTATCCCACGGCGACTTTAGGCGCGCCGGATGCTCCGTCCGCTTCTTCTGCGCGGCGCAGCAGCGTGCCGAAACTGCGGCCAATCGCGCGTGCATCATCTGGCCCAAGGGTTTCGCCAATAATCCCGCGAATGTCGTATTCGCGAAGAACGGTGGAATCAAATGTATGAGACATGGGAATTGAGGGCCTTATTCGTCTTGAATTTCAGAGGTGTCGTGCCTTCTAACACCGCTTCTCGCGGTGACCATACACAAGCTTCCTTACCCTCTTCCAGAAGAATTGCGTCAAGACCGTGTCTATTCCTTGGGCGTATCGCCTTTGGAATTGTCATCGAGATCCAGTTCAATGCCTTCATTCGGGAGTTCATCCAGCAACAGGTCACGTGCATCGTTCGCCTCATGGACCTGCCTGTTGCTGCCCCCCCGGTCAGGATGGACCATTGAGACCAAGCGCTTGTGCGCGGCCAGAATGTCCTTGCGGCTGGCGCGTTCCTGGACGGCCAACAGCTTGCGGGCCTTGAAGATGGCTTGCGAACGGGTCGGCTTGGACTGGAGATATTCCCAAGGCCATTTGCCAAGCGCCCAGCGCCAAAGAAGGCAAACCACTAACAGGATAATCGCAAATTTCATCATGGCTTAGGCAGGCTCCATCGGGGCTTTCGGCTTGGCAACATCGGGCAGCTGTAGCGCCATCACCAAAGTGCGCAATTCCTGACGCGCGACCAGATGGCTGGTTCCAAGGTCACCCAAATGCCCCTTGTCGAGCAGAGTGAGCCCAGAAGGGAAAAGTTCGCGAAAAATGACGCGCTCTGACAGGCCGTGCGTAACGCGAAAACCGACACGCTTCGACATTTCGGTAAGCGCCTTGTTGATACGCGCCATATTGCGCGCCTCGGTATGGCCGGTCCGGTTGCGCACGACGATCCAATCCATTTGCGGGCGCTCCCCTGAGGCCGTCGCCCGGCTGCGCTTCATGCGCGCCTCCCATATAAGCTCGGCAAAGAAGGACAGTTTCTTGACCTTGAAATTCTCTGGATCGACCTGTCCGATAAGGTCAAAATCGACAAAACTGTCATTCATTGGCGTGACCAGTGTGTCCGCCTGCTCCACCGCCGCGCGGGCCAGATCATCATCGCGTCCCGGATTATCGATGATGAGAAAGTCGCAGTCTTTTTCCAATTTTTCGATTTCGATCAGCAAGGACTCGGTGCTCCGACCCTTGAACACTTCGCACGCAGGAGTCGGCAAATGCAGCCCGCGTCGCTGCATCGTGTCATACCGGTTTTCCATATAGCGATGCGAGGTGCGCTGGCGCGGGTCGAGGTCGAGCATCGTCACACGCGCCCCCAGATAGGACAGTGCAACCACAACATGGACTGCGGTCGTTGACTTGCCTGTTCCGCCCTTTTCATTGGCAAAAACAATCCGGTGCGTGCGGTGTTTTGCAGGGGCGGCGACCATCGAGACTAATCCTTGTTGAGCTGACATATCCGTTGACCGATTGGGCGCCATGCATTGCTGGCTTTATGACTTGTTTGCCGATAGCGCGAGGGTCTATCGTTGTCCTACGCGCACTTTATCTAAGGGGACCCCCAGGTGCAAACGGCACACACTCTCGATGTGTTGAGAACAAGTGTTACCAGGCTGCGTAGCGGTGGAAACATGGGCGGCGCACGCATTGGTCTGGTGCCGACAATGGGCGCACTGCACGAGGGGCATTTGACGCTTGTTCGCCGGGCTTTGGAAGAATGCGATGCGGTGGTCGCCTCGATTTTTGTGAACCCTACCCAGTTTGGCCCCAATGAAGACCTCGATGCCTATCCGCGGCAATTGGCGCAGGATTCGGCCATGTTGGAAGCGGAAGGCTGCGCTCTTCTCTGGGCTCCGAGCGCGGAGGAAATGTATCCGCACGGCTTTGCCACCAATATTGCCGTCACCGGGGTGAGTGAGGGGCTGTGCGGTGCGGACAGGCCCGGCCATTTTGATGGCGTCGCAACGGTGGTGAACAAGCTTTTCAATCAGGTGCAGCCCGACATGGCCTTCTTCGGAGAGAAGGATTTTCAGCAGCTCGCCGTCATCCGGGCAATGGCGCGCGATCTTGATCTGACTTTGCCTCATGTGCATTCCATCATTGGTGTGCCTACAGTGCGCGAGGCGGATGGGCTCGCCATGTCGAGCCGAAACCGGTATCTGTCCGACGCAAACCGCCAAGCGGCCGCGACACTTCCGCGTGCAATGAAATCGGCAATCGCACAGATTGAGGCAGGCGGCGATGTCGCTTCCGTCCTTAGTCGGCTCAAAGACGCTCTCATTGAGGCTGGGTTTGACAGCGTAGATTATGCAGTGCTCGCCGATGCCACTTCCCTCGGCGCGATAGAGCGCCTAACGGGCTCCGCAGCGCGGCTTTTGGTGGCCGCCCGGATTGGCGGCACCCGCCTTATCGACAATATGGCCGTTTCAAGTTGAGCGGCCGCGAAGGACTGACACTGCGATGTTGAAGCACTTTTGGGGCTCACTCTTGTTCACTGCCATCTGCATGGCGCTGGGCGGATGGTATGGCTGGACGGTTTCCGGAACGGTCGAGGGCACGCTTTCTATCCTCTGGATCTGCGCGGTTCTGGCGGTGCTTGAGGTTTCGCTGTCCTTCGACAACGCGGCTGTAAACGCCTCGATCCTCAAAGACATGGACCCGGTGTGGCAGCAACGCTTCCTCACTTGGGGTATTGCGATTGCCGTGTTCGGAATGCGGATTGTCTTTCCCATTGTGATCGTAATGGTCGCCGCTTCCTTGGGGCCCGTCGATGCGGTGCGGCTCGCTTTGAGTGATCCGGGCGAATATCAACGGATCGTCAGCGATGCGCATATTGGGTTGATGGGCTTTGGCGGCGCGTTTTTGGGCATGGTGGGGCTCAAATTCTTCTTCGATGCAGACAAAGAGCACGATTGGATCGACATGATCGAGCGGCCGTTGGCAAAGGTCGCAGATATCGAAGCAATTTCGATCGGGCTTGTCCTCGCGGGCACTTGGGCCACATCAACGATGTTGGCAGAGGAAGACGCGCTGGGCTTTATCATTGCCGCAATCGGTGGGCTTTTGACCTATCTTGGTGTCGAGATCGTCAACCACGTGCTTGAACCGCCCACCCCTTCTTCCGGTGACGTCGCCAAAGCGGGGTTCGGCGCATTCCTTTACCTCGAGGTGCTCGATGCAAGCTTCTCCTTCGACGGGGTCATCGGGGCTTTTGCGCTCACCAACAATCTCATCATCATCGCCATTGGCCTTGGCATCGGCGCGATGTTTGTGCGGTCAATGACGATCTTCCTTGTTCGCCAAGGCACGATGTCGGAATACCGCTACCTCGAGCATGGCGCATTTTACGCGATCCTGGCGCTCGCGGTGATCATGTACATCAACACCTTCGCTCATATCCCGGAGGTTATTACCGGTTTGATCGGTGCGGTTTTGATCGGGATTGCCTTCTGGTCATCGGTTCGCGCGAATAGAACGGAGCGCAGTGCCCAGATTGCCTGAGCCCAAGTTGCCTGATCCCAAGCTGCTTGACGAAAGCGCGGCTTTAATGGCAAAGGCCGCGCCTATCGAGCGGGCGGGTATAGCATAGTGGTAATGCTCCAGCCTTCCAAGCTGGCTAGAGGGGTTCGATTCCCCTTACCCGCTCCAAAAATTTCCCATCATATAGCTTTTCTAGTTTTGCTTGACGCCGCTCAAGGCTTAGCTGCGCATTCATGACGACCCTAACGCACCTCCAGCGGCTTGAAGCCGAGAGTATTCACATCCTTCGCGAAGTCGTGGCTGAGGCTGAAAACCCGGTCATGATGTATTCGGTCGGGAAAGACAGCGCGGTGATGCTGCATCTCGCGCGCAAAGCCTTTTTCCCTGCTCCCCCACCCTTCCCGCTCCTCCATGTCGACACCACCTGGAAATTCCAGGAGATGTATAGGCTGCGCAACACCATGGCGGAGAAAACCGGCATGACGCTTCATGTCTGGCAGAATGAAGAAGCCAAGGAACGCGGCATCAACCCCTTCGACCACGGACCGCTCCACACCGACATGTGGAAGACGCAGGGGCTGAAACAGGCGCTCGACCATTATGGTTTTGACGCAGCATTTGGCGGGGCGCGCCGCGATGAGGAGAAAAGCCGCGCCAAGGAACGCGTTTTCTCCTTTCGCACCGCTAGCCATAGCTGGAATCCCAAGGATCAGCGCCCGGAGCTTTGGAACCTTTACAACGCCAAGAGAAACAAAGGTGAGAGCATCCGCGTCTTCCCGCTCTCCAATTGGACCGAGCTTGATATCTGGCAATACATCATGGC
The DNA here is from genome assembly GCF_057364925.1 of Erythrobacter sp. S227. Taxonomy (NCBI): domain Bacteria; kingdom Pseudomonadati; phylum Pseudomonadota; class Alphaproteobacteria; order Sphingomonadales; family Erythrobacteraceae; genus Erythrobacter; species Erythrobacter sp. S227. Next base: position 2,552,643 of record NZ_CP200280.1, on the reverse strand, counting down.
CGAGAATATCGAGATTGTGCCGCTCTACTTTGCTGCCGAAAGGCCCACATTTGAGTGGGAAGGCGGCCTGTTTATGGCGGATGATATCGATCGCCTGGAACGGGTCATGGGCAAAAAGCCCGAGATCACGATGAAGTCGGTACGCTTCCGCACACTTGGGTGTTTCCCGCTGACGGGCGCGGTTGAAAGCACTGCTGCGACGTTATCCGAAGTCGTGCAGGAGACCCTCCTCACCTCCACCAGCGAGCGGCAAGGCCGCGTCATCGACAAGGATGCTGGCGGTGCCGGGATGGAGAAGAAGAAACAGGAGGGGTATTTCTGATGAGCAAACACCCTTCATATGAAACCGACGCCCTTATTGCTCAGGACATCGACGCCTATCTGGAGATCCACCAGAACAAGAGCCTCCTGCGCTTCATCACCTGTGGCAGCGTGGATGATGGCAAGTCGACGCTGATCGGGCGGCTTCTTTACGATTCCAAAATGATCTTCGAAGATCAGCTGGCAAGCCTTGAGGCGGACAGCGCCAAGCACGGGACGCAAGGCGAAGAGATCGACTTTGCACTGCTGGTCGATGGCCTTGCCGCCGAGCGCGAACAGGGCATCACTATTGATGTCGCCTACCGCTTTTTCACGACGGAAAAGCGCAAGTTCATCGTCGCCGATACGCCAGGGCACGAACAATACACGCGCAATATGGTCACCGGCGCCTCGACTGCAGACCTCGCCGTAATCCTCGTTGATGCCCGCAAGGGCATGCTTCAACAGACACGGCGGCACTCGTTTCTTGTGCACCTTTTGGGCATCAAACACGTGGTTCTGGCGGTGAACAAGATGGATCTGGTCGACTACGATCAAGGCGCATTTGACGCCATCCTTGCCGATTACACAGCCTTTGCCAAAGAGGTCGGTATCGAGGCTTTCACCGCGATTCCGATTTCCGGCTTCAAGGGTGACAACATCACTTCAGCGCCATCTGCCAACACCCCCTGGTATCAGGGGCCATCGCTGATCGACCATTTGGAACGTATCGAAGTCGCGAATACGACCGCACAGGAGCGGTCTTTACGAATGCCCGTCCAATGGGTGAACCGCCCGAACCTCGATTTCCGGGGCTTTGCAGGGCAAATTGCAAGCGGCACGGTGAAACCGGGCGATACAGTGCGCGTGGTCCCTTCGGGCAAGACAAGCACGGTGAAAACCATCTCCACCTTCAATGGCGATCTGGACGAGGCGGTGGCGGGACAATCGGTCACACTGACCCTTGCAGACGAGGTCGATTGCAGCCGGGGCGATGTAATCGCTGCAGCCGATGATCCGCCAGAGGCCTCCGATCAGTTTTGCGCGAAGTTGGTGTGGCTGGATGAGACTGCGCTGAAACCGGGGCGCGGGTATTGGCTGAAGATCGGCTCGCGAACCGTCACCGCAACCGTGCAAAGTCCCAAGTTTGAAATCGATGTGAACAGCCTCGATCACCTTGCGGCAAAGACGCTGGAACTGAACGGCATCGGCGAAGTCGAAGTCACCACCGACAAGCCCATCGTGTTTGAGCCATACGCAGCTTCGCGCACGCTTGGCGGATTTATCCTGATCGACAAATTCACCAATGCGACCGTTGGCGCAGGGATGCTCGATTTCTCGCTACGCCGTGCGCAAAATGTGCATTGGCAGCCAACGACTGTGGCCAGAGAAGACCACGCAAACCTCAAAAACCAGCGCGCGCGCGTGCTTTGGTTCACGGGGCTTTCGGGTTCGGGCAAATCGACGATTGCCAATGAGGTGGAAAAGCAGCTTGCTTTGATGAACCGCCACACGTTCCTGCTGGACGGGGACAATGTGCGCCACGGCCTCAACAAGGATTTGGGCTTTACCGAGACCGACCGGATCGAAAACATCCGCCGGATTGGCGAGGTCGCCAAGCTAATGGCGGATGCGGGGCTCATCGTGCTCACCGCTTTCATCAGCCCTTTCCGCGCGGAGCGGCAAATGGTGCGCGATATGCTGCCCGAGGGTGAGTTTATCGAGATTTTCGTCGATACCCCGCTCGATGTGGCGGAAAAACGCGATGTGAAAGGCCTTTATAAAAAGGCGCGCAGCGGAGAGCTTAAGAACTTCACCGGGATCGACAGCCCCTACGAAGAACCCGAAATGCCCGAAATTCGCGTCAACACCGTGGATATGAGCGTTGAAGAGGCTGCGCATCACATCATTGCCCAGATATTGCCCCTCAAATGACGAGTGCAACCAACGTGACTGAACTTTCCGATGCAGAGCTTGCCGCGCATCTTGCTGCGGTTGCCGGCCGCATCGCTCTGAAGGTCCGTGAAAGCGGGTTGCTACAAGGGAAAGCGCTTGGCGATGCAGGGGACGAGACCGCGAACGCGTTTCTTTGCAACGCCCTGCGCGCTGCACGGCCCGATGATGGCCTTCTTTCGGAGGAGGAAAAGGACAGTCAGGCGCGCCTCGGCAAATCCCGCGTCTGGATTGTCGATCCCGTTGATGGCACGCGTGAATATGGCGAGGAACGCAGTGATTGGGCTGTCCATGTCGGGCTGGCCATTGACGGCGTCGCAACCACAGGCGCGGTGGCATTGCCGGACCTCAATGGCGGCGTAGTCTTGCACACCGGAGAAACTGCGCCGCTCGGCCCGACTGCCGAAAAACCCCGTTTCCTCGTTAGCCGCACCCGGCCCGCCAAGGAGGCTGTGGCAGTTTGCGAGGCGATGGGCGGAGAGCTGGTCGGCATGGGCAGCGCTGGCGCCAAAGCCATGGCCGTGGTTCGCGGCAAGGCGGAGGTTTATCTCCACTCAGGCGGGCAATATGAATGGGACAGCTGCGCGCCAGTGGCCGTTGCTTCTGCCCATGGCCTGCACTGTTCGCGCATTGATGGTTCGCCTATCCACTATAATCAGGCAGACACTTATCTACCGGACTTGTTGATCTGCCGGCCTGAATATGCCGAGCAAGTCTTAGCTCTCGTCGCCGGGCTCTGATTTCGCTTCGACGGGTGCTGGTTCCTGACCCGCAGGCGTAAGGATTTCCACGTCTACCCGGCGATTTGCAGCACGACCCGCTTCGTTGGGTGAGCCGTCAGGCAGAGCATTGGGTTCGAGCGGATTTTGCTCCCCAAAAACAATCACATCGATCCGCCGCGCATCGGCTCCTGCAGCGATAAGCCATTGCGCAACTGCAAGCCCGCGCTCCTGCGATGCGCGCTCGTTCGCCGCGTCACTTCCTGCGCTGTCACTGTGCGCACGAAGGACAATCGCACCGTTTTGGGAGAACTGCGCGGACGCCTTTATCTGTTCAAGCGCGGCAAGAGCGGCGGCATCAAGCTCGCTTCCTCCATCAGGAAACCCAACAGTCGCAACGAAACTCTCCACCGGGATCGCTGCCTCGATCACTGTCTCGGCCTCAACATCTGGTCGCAGGATCGAGACAGGTTCGGGAGAGCTCGTTTCATCGCCGGCGGGTGAGCTGGCCGGATCCTCCGGTTCTTGCGTCGTAGCATTACAGCCAGCCAGAAGCAGCGCCGGAAAAAACCAGAGAAACGAGGTGATCTTAACGCTCATGAACTGGCCCTCTCACCTCTCTTGGGTGGAACATAGGAAATGACGGTATCGCCCGCACGCGGCTTTGGCCGGACGGCGTGAGTGAAGAACCGCAAGGTGCCGTTTTCACGCACAATCAGCAAGAGGCTTGCATCATCGTGCAGCTTTTCGCGCGCGTCGCCAAAATCAAATTCTTCGGAAAGCTTGGTCTTCTTGAACACCCATCCCTTGCCGATCCTCTCATTGACCGCGCCAGCGTCATATCCATCGTCAAACAATGCGCGTCCGCGGATGCTTTCTGGCAAGGCCGTGCGGCTGTCCGATCCTTCGTTTTCGCCCAGCTGATAGACCATGTCCCGGCCAATCTCATGGGCGAATTCGTTGCAAACCAATGCGTTGTAGGCTTCGTTCTCGGTGGCGGCGACAAGGACCTGATAAGGGGTCAGATCAAGGTTGTGTTCGGTCGCCTCATTGAGGATTTCGCCGTGGTAATGCGGCAACCCTTCGAGCCGTGCACGGCCCAAACGCTGCCAGCTTTGGTCGACAATAAGAACCGGTGTGCCCACCGCCTGCATTTCTTTTGCAAGAGCAACCGTCCAAGGGGTTGAGCCGATGATCAAAAGACCGGGCCTTGTGTCGCCCTTCACCTTCAGCAAACGCGCGACGAAATCGATACTGAAGCCGTGAGCAATCACGGTGAGGACCACGACTGCAAAACTGAGCCCTGTCAGGATTTGCCCGCCTGCAATCCCGAGGTCACCGAGCCGCAACGCGAAGAGCCCCGAGATCGCAACCAGCACAATCCCGCGCGGGGCAATCCAGGCGACAAACAGTCGCTCGTTCCATGGGACATCTGTGCCGAGCAGGCTGATCAGGACGGTGGCAGGGCGAACCAGAAACAGCAGCACAACGAGAAAAGCCCACGGGCGCCAGCTCGTCTGGAGATAGGTCAATTCTTCCCATTTGAGGGAAGCGGCGAGCAATATGAAAATGCCGGAAACAAGGAGAACAGCGATATTCTCTTTGAAAGGATGGATCGAACGCATGCTCGACACATCGCGGTTGGCAAGGGTCACTCCCATTACCGTGACGGCGACAAGGCCGGCTTCGTGTTCGATCTGATTGGTCAGCACGAACACGGCGATGACCGTGATGAAGAGCACCGGAACTTTCAGGAATTCAGGGATCGCACCGCGCGGGAACAACCAGACGATCAAGCGCGCGGCCGCATATCCGACAAGCCCGGCAAGCACCGCTGCAAGGACGAGAGGCGGTGCGACGTCAAAGACGCTCGCGTCTGGAAACTCGTTGGCCCTGCGGAAGTATTCATAAGCCACCACGGCGCACAGCGCACCAGTTGGATCGTTGACGATGCCTTCCCATTTGAGGATCGAATTGGGCCGTGTCTGGATGTTTGCCTGGCGCAAAAGGGGGATGACGACAGTTGGGCCGGTCACAATCAGAATACCGCCGAACAACACCGCAACGGGCCAGACGAGCCCAGCGATGTAATATCCGGCCAGCGCGCCCAGGGTCCAGCCAATTGCGACACCCAAAGTCGCAAGCCGCCACACCGCTTTGCCCGAATGGCGCAGCTCGCGAAGGTCAAGGCTAAGGCCTCCCTCAAAAAGAATGAGGGCCACCCCGATACTGATCATAGGATCAAGCAATTCGCCGAATGCGGCCTCCGGATCGATAAGCCCAAGGACGGGTCCGGCAATAAAGCCCGCTGCCAACATAAGCACGATGGCAGGCCAGCCTGTGCGCCACGCGGCCCACTGCGCGCCAATGCCAAGTGCACCAACGGCCGCGATCGTTATGGCTTGAGTTTCAAGGGAGATGGGTCGGGGCCTTTGTCTTACTTGTGCGTTTTGCGGGGGGAGAGCTTTAGTCGCCTTCGAATCCCATGAGCGTTGTTACATCAACGCCTTGCTCGCGCAATCGATCCGCTCCGCCAAGATCGGGAAGGTCGATCACAAACAATGCGCCGTCCACCGAGGCTCCTGCCTGACGAAGAAGCTTTGCACTGGCGATGGCAGTTCCTCCAGTTGCGATCAGGTCATCGACGATTACCACACGTTCGCCCTGCGCGACCGCTTCGGGGTCGATCTCGAGCCGGTCGGTGCCGTATTCGAGGGCATAGTCGATCCCGATTGTTTCAATCGGAAGTTTGCCGGGCTTGCGCACTGGAACAAAACCAATGCCAAGCTGAACCGCGACCGCTGCTCCGAAAATGAAGCCGCGTGCTTCCATGCCCGCGATCTTCTGAGCGCCCTTTGCCCGCGCCATCTCAGCCAGATGATGTACGCTGGAGGCGAGGCCCTGACCATGGCCGATAAGCGTCGTGATGTCGCGGAACTGAATGCCCGATTTCGGAAAATCCGGCACGGTGCGCACCAACGCTTTGAGTGCATCTGGGGTCAGGGGCGGTGTATTCACTGGGACTCCTGGCGTTTCGGGATCAAATGCAAGGCGCCCCGCCATCCTGAAGCGGAAGGCGGGGCGCTTTCAAATTCTGTCGACTGTGATCAAACGAGATCAGCCGAACCTTTCTTCGCCTTCTTCGTAGCCCAGACTGTCTTGTAGGACATAAAGCCGAGGAAGGTTGCGAAAAGCAGGAAGCCGATCACGAACCAGCCGGTTTGCTTGCGCTTGATCAGCGAAGGCTCACCAGCCCAGGTCAGGAAGGCCGTAATGTCCTGCGCCATTTGCTCTTCGGTGGCTTCGGTACCATCAGAATAAGTGATGATGCCATCGAGAAGCTGCGGAGGCATGGCGATATTGATGTTGTAGAAATACTCGTTGAAATAGAGGCCCGGTGGGGTCTCGAAGTCAGGAGAGATTGCAACATCGGCTGGATCGGGCTCGTTATAGCCCTGCATCAGCGAGTAAACGTAGTGGACGCCGTCATTACGCGCCTTGGTGATCAGCGAGAGATCAGGCGGAAGAGCGTTGTTGTTGAAAGCACGCGCTTCGACTTCGTTCGCGTATGGTGACGGGAATTGGTCAGTTGGAAGACCAGGACGCTTGATCGCGGAACCATCCTTTGGGTCGATCCCGGGAACTTCCCAGCTGGCTGCCTCTGCGCGGACTTCCGCTTCGGTGTAGCCGATTTCCTGCAGGTTACGGAATGCGACAAACTTCAGGCTGTGACAGGCCGAGCATACCTCTTTGTACACCTGATAGCCGCGCTGCAGCTGCTGGTAATCCCACTTGCCCATAGGCCCATCGAAAGAAAAGCCGCCCTCAGGGGCGATATTCTCTTCTTGGAAGGCATAATAGTCTGGTTTCGTTGGAAACGCGAAGTTGAGGGCCCCGGGCAGAAGCGACCACAGGAGCAGAACCCCTGTAATTGCTAGACCGAAAAGGATGCCTCCAAGACGAATGGTCATGACCTAACTCTTTCTCGTTATCTGGTCAGTGGAACGGTTGTAGCCGCGCGATTACTCTGCCGGCTCTGGCATCGCACCAGCTGGCGGAGCAGATGGCGTTGCTGACTTAGGCGAACCTTCGTCTTTCCCGAGGACAGCCTCGGTAATCGAGAAGGGCAGCGCCTTGGGAACTTCGATCTGACTGATGATCGGCAGGATAACCAGAAAGTGAAGGAAGTACCAAGCCGTCGCGATCTGGCTCATGACGATATAGGGCTCTTCAGCCTTTGCGCCGCCAAGATAGAACAGCGCAGCCATATCGATGACGAAGATCCAGAAGAAGATCCGGAACAGCGGACGGTACGACCCTGAACGAACAGGGCTCTTGTCCAGCCACGGCAGGAAGAACCAAAGAAGGATCGAGCCGAACATCGCGATAACGCCAAGCAGCTTCGCCTCGACCAGAACAATACCGGTGAACGGAATGGTCAGATCGCCGGTGAACGCACGCAGGATCGCGTAGAACGGATAGAAGTACCACTCTGGAACGATCAGTGCCGGTGTCGAAAGCGGGTTGGCTTCGATCCAGTTTTCGGCGTGACCCAAAGCGTTTGGCGCAAAAAACACGACAAATGCGAAGAGCGAAAGAACCAGACCCAAAAACCAGCCGTCTTTGGCGGTGTAGTATGGGTGGAATGGTACGGTGTCGCTTTCTTTCTTCACTTCGACACCGGTCGGGTTTGACGAACCAGGGATGTGAAGCGCCCAGATGTGCAGGATCACTGCACCAAGGATCACAAACGGCATCAGGAAGTGCAGCGAGAAGAAGCGGTTGAGGGTCGAATCGTTTGGCGCATAACCGCCAACGAGCCAAACCTGCAACGGCTCACCGATGAAAGGAATAGCGCCAAACAGGCCGGTAATGACTTTCGCGCCCCAGAAGCTCATCTGGCCCCATGGCAACACGTAGCCCATGAATGCAGTCGCCATCATAAGCAGGAAGATGACCACGCCCAGAAGCCAGATCATCTCGCGCGGCGCTTTATACGACGAGTAATAAAAGCCGCGGAAAATGTGCAGGTAGATCACCATGAAGAAGAAGCTCGCGCCGTTGGCGTGAGCGTATTTCATGAGCCAACCATAGTTCACATTGCGCATAATGTGTTCGATTTGCCCAAAGGCCACCGCGGTGTTCGCTGCATAATGCATAGCGAGTACAATACCGGTGATGATCTGGAACATAAGGAAGAAGCCGGCGAGCACGCCGAAGTTCCACATGTAATTGAGATTGCGCGGAACCGGATAACCGGCGCCAACGGCGTTATAAACCAAACGTGGGAGCGGGAGTTTTTCATCCAGCCACTTGGTAAAATCGTTCTTCGGTTCGTAAGAATTTGCCCAGGCGAAGCTCATAATGCTCTCTTGCTCTTCTTAGCTAAAGTTCAGGTTGCTAATTCAGATATACGATCAATCAGCCAACGCGGATGACAGACTCAGAAGCGAATGCGAATTCAGGGACCGCCAGATTGGTCGGCGCAGGGCCTTTGCGAATGCGACCCGCCGCATCATAGTGTGAGCCGTGGCAAGGACAGAAATAGCCGTTGAATTCGCCCTTGTCTTCGCCTTCGCCAGCACCGAGCGGCACACAGCCGAGGTGTGTACAAACACCGAGCTGAACAAGAAACTCTTCGTTGCCTTCGCCCAGACGCTCTTCCAGTGTCTGTGCATCGCGAAGACCTGAAGCGTCAACCGCCTTCATCTCGGCAACTTCTTCAGGGGTCATGCGCTTAACGAAAAGCGGCTGATCGCGGAAAACGCCTTTGATCGACTGACCCGGCTCGAGCGAGGAAACATCCACATCGGTTGTGGATGCCGCGAGCACGTCAGCAGTCGGGGCCATCTGGCTTACCAGAGGAAACAGAATGGATGCGCCGCCAACACCTGCGGTGCTTACAGCGGCAATATGAATCCAGTCGCGGCGACGAACGCCATCTTGGGCGTCTTCCTGATTGGTCACATTTTCTGCAGTCGAAGCCATTATTCGAATACCCTGCTCTTTTGGCCGCAGCGGAGCTTCGCCCAGCGCGGCACATAATTTGCTCTAACGGACAACGCACATTGGCGTTTATAATCCCAATTACCGTGACACCATAACGTAGGACTCGAAATTCGGTTCCACGGATGGCGCCCCTATAGTCCGTTTGAGAATAAAGCCAATCCTGTTTTAAACACTTATGGTTCCGCTACGTGCAAGCCTCGGGGATGTTGAAGCCCCTAACCCACGGCAATCGCGCTCAATTGCCGGCCATAATCGGGCGCACCGCTCTGTACCGAGCGTCGGTAGGAATAGTAGCTTTCCGATTCGCTATGCGTGTCATGGCAAAGCACCGATATGGTGGTCAGACCGCATTGGCGTAAGGCTTTCAGAATATAACCCGGAAGATCAAACTGCCATCGCTCGACCCCTTCGCGGATACCGCTCGCCTTGAAATGAAGTTCATCCGCAGGAGAAAACTCGGCACGAAATGCTGCGTCCACTTCGTAACTGGATTGAGCAATGGTCGGCCCCAGAGCAGCTACAATGTTTGTACGGGCAGCCCCAAGGTGCTCCATTGCCTTCACTGTGTTTTCCAAAACGCCGCCATGCGCGCCGCGCCAACCGGCGTGCGCGGCCCCGACAACGCCTGCATCCCGGTCGGCAAAGAGGACGGGCCCGCAATCGGCAGTCACAATGCCGATCACGACATCGGTCCGATCGGTTACGACCGCATCAGCCACAGGTCGGTCGGTTGCATGGTCAGGCCACTTCTTGCTCGGCGGCTTGCTAAGTGTGATGACTTCGGGCGAATGCACCTGATGGGGCGCCTGCAACGGCGCTCCGGGTAAAATTGCACCGGCTGCCGCGTTTCGAAGCGCGCGGATTTCCTCTGCGTCCCCCGGACCGCCAAAGCCGAATTGATGCGTGCCGCCACCCGAGCCCAAGAAGCCGTGTGGTACGCCGCCCAGGATGGCGGCGCGTTCAATCGAGAAAGACGGTTCAGCCATCCAAGCTCCGGCTCACCTGCTCGAAAGTGTCGCGCGACAGATTGTCTTGCGCTGCAACCCTCTCAAGCTCGGCTTTCATCAACGCCGCCCGGCCCGGCTCAATCCTGCGCCAACGGCCGAGCGCCGGGACAAAGCGAGCAGCGGTCTGCGGGTTGATCGGATCAAGCTCTATGATGCAGTCGGCGATAATCCGGTAGCCTGCGCCGTCTGATGAGTGAAACGCAGAAGGGTTGCCCGCAAGCGCCATGTAAAGCGAGCGGACGCGGTTGGGGTTGGTCATAGTGAAGTCAGGGTGCTTAGCCAAAGTCTCCACATGTGCGAGCACATTGGGGTGGAGCGAAAGCGCCTGAAGGGTAAACCATTTGTCGATGACAAGGTCGTTGCCCGAATAGCGCTGATAGAAGGATGCAAGCCGTTCTTCGCGTGCGGGGTGCTCCAAGCCTGTCAGTACCATAAGCGCCCCCTGACGGTCCGTCATATTGTCGGACGCATCAAACTGGTGTGAGGCAAGCCCTGCTGCCTTTTGCGCATCAGTTGCCGCGATGTAGCCCAGCGCCAAAGTCTTGACCTTGCGCGCGCCAACGCCCGCAGGATCATCGAATGGCACCTTTGTACAGCGCTCATAAACGGCGAACATATCGGCGGCGAGATTGGTGCCAATGGCAGCTTTCAACGCCTCGCGCGCATTGTGGATTGCGCCCGGGTCGGCTTTGCGCGTCCCCGTTGCCATCGCCTCGAACAAATAGCTTTCGCTTGGCAAAATCATCAATTCACCGCGCATGGCATCGTCCAGCTTCGCATCTGTCAGAACCACGCCCATCGCTTTTACGACAGCTTCGCGGCCCTCTGAATCCGCCTCGCCGCTCGCCTCGGCGATTAAAACGCCCACGCTAAGCTCTTGCATCGCCTCGTAACGGGCGAAGGGATCATCGTCGTGCGCGGCCAAAAACATCAGCGCATCGCGGTCAAGCGAGCGCTCGATAATGACAGGCGCGGTGTAGCCCCGATTGATCGAGACCACAGGATTTGGCCCCACCAAAGGCAGGCGGAATTCATCCTGCTCCTGGGTCAGCACGATGGTTTGCTCCGCTCCGCGCGCCGCGCTCTCCTTGTCGTGAACCGCCACGCGTAACGGGATCACCATTGGCTCTTTATCAGTCTGGCCCGGGGTCGCGGGGAGCACCTGCTTGAGTGACAAGACCAATTCATCGCCCTCTACCCGCTCAACGACTTCGATACGCGGAGTGCCCGCTTGCGAATACCACAGGCGGAATTGTTCAAGGTCCAGCCCTGCTCCATCCTCAATCGCTTTGACAAAATCCTCGCATGTCGCAGCCTCGCCATCATGGCGGTCGAAATAGAGGTCGGTGCCTTCACGGAAACGCTCAGCCCCAGCCATTGAGCGCATCATGCGGATAACTTCTGCGCCTTTGTTGTAGACGGTGGCCGTGTAGAAGTTCGAGATTTCGCGGTAGCTATCCGGGCGGATCGGGTGCGCCAAAGGCCCCGCATCCTCGGGGAATTGCGCTGCGCGAAGGATGCGCACATCCTCAATCCGCTTGACCGCCTCCCCGCGCATGTCCTGACTGAACATCTGGTCGCGCAGGACGGTAAAGCCCTCTTTCAACGAAAGTTGGAACCAATCGCGGCAAGTGATGCGATTGCCCGACCAATTGTGGAAGTATTCGTGCGCGATCACGCCTTCCACGCCGTCGAAATCGGCATCGGTGGCGGTTTCTCTATCGGCCAACACGTACTTCGTATTGAAGACGTTGAGCCCCTTGTTCTCCATCGCCCCCATGTTGAAGTCGGAGACGGCGACGATGTTATAAAGGTCGAGATCATACTCGCGCCCGAACACCTCCTCGTCCCATTTCATCGAATTGTGGAGCGATGCGAGGGCGTGGTCGGTGCGATCAAGATCCTCGGCCCGGACCCAGATATTGCACTCAACTTCGCGGCCAGACATGGTTGTGAACGGCCCGCTCTTCGCGACGAGGTCGCCTGCGACGAGCGCAAAAAGGTAAGAGGGCTTTGGCCAAGGATCGAACCACTCTGCAAAGTGTCGGCCATCGGGAAGATCGCCAATGCTCTCCTGATTGCCATTGCACAAAAGGATCGGGAAATCGGCTTTGCTCGCTTCCATGCGAACGCGGTAGGTCGAAAGCACATCGGGCCGATCGGGGAAGAAAGTGATACGCCGGAACCCTTCCGCCTCGCATTGGGTGCAAAGCATTCCGTTTGACGCATAAAGCCCCATCAATGTGGTGTTGGCGCTCGGATCAATCGTGGTGGTGATCTCAATTGTGTGCGCAGCGCCGGAAAGCGGCAGGACAAGGTCAGCGCCGTCCATGGTCCAATCGGTAACTGCCTCGCCATCAACCTTTACAAGGTCAGCGGTCAGGCTGTCCCCGTTAAGTCTGATTGTGTCAGTGGTTTCAGCGTCGGGATTGCGCTCCACCAGCAGCGTCGCAACGACAATCGTCGCGTTAGGATCAAGAGTGAACGAGAGGTGCGTCTCGGGCACATTCCAGGCAAAGGGCATGTAATCCTCTCGCCGGATTACCGGCGGCTCTGCCGGAGTTGCGGGTGCGTCATTAGCGGTGATCGAGTCGTGAGCAATATCCATAGCCACAGATTTAGGTTGATTTGCACGGGCGTCCAGCGGCACTACGCCTGACATGTCGCATTTGTTGATCTTTGGCCTTGGCTACACCGCAAAACGCATCGCCGCTTGCCTGGAAACTCTTGGCTGGAGCGTCGAGGCAACAGGCAGCGATGGCGCACTTGATTTTGACGATGCCGAGGCGGTTCATGCAGCGCTTGATCGGGCCAGCCATATACTCTCTTCGGTGCCGCCAGATCGATCATCGGGCGAGGACCCCGTGCTGGCATCCTACGGCGAGAGCCTCAAAGGACGACAGCTCTATTATCTCTCCTCTACCGGAGTTTACGGCGACCAAAAAGGAGCGTGGGTGGACGAGGCAACGCCGACCGTGGCCGAGACTGGCGCGGGCCGCAGGAACGCACGGGCCGAGGCCGATGCCAAATGGATGGGCCTGGGCGCACGGGTTTTTCGCCTGCCGGGTATTTATGGTCCGGGCCGCAGTGCGCTGGACCGGGTGAAAGCCGGCAAAGCAAGGCGGATTGATCTGCCGGGCCAGGTCTTCAGCCGAGTCCATGTCGATGACATTTCGAGCGGCGTTGTTGCAGCTCTCACACAAAATGCGCCCTCCGGTGCTTACAATATCGGCGATGACCTCCCCGCAAGCGGCAATTGCGTGACAGAATATGCGGCAGCCCTTCTCGGGATAGATCCACCCAAACTCGAAACGCTTGAAGAGGCAAACCTCTCCGAGATGGCGCGCGGCTTTTATGCCGAGAACCGGCGGGTTGCGAACGGCAAGGCGAAGCGGGTGCTGGAATGGCGGCCTCGATACCCGACCTATGTCGAAGGGTTATCGAGCCTACTTTGACCGCATTTTTGATTTCAGAGCGATGACCATGCCGATCACGGCAAGAACCATCCCTGAAATGGTCATCGTGGTCCACTGATAGCCCTCGAATAGGGTCGATACCGCCATTGCCACAGAGATTGTCAGGATCGCATTATAGGCGGTCTTGCCTGCGCCAATCTCGCGCACGAGATTGTAGTGGAGCGGAAAGGTGATCACCGACCCGATCAGCGCTAGATAGACAATGCCTGCCCAATAGGATTCACTTGTGGGCAAGGGCGGCGGGCCAGCGGTAATCCACGCAAAGCCCAGATCGAACACGGTCCCGTAAAGCATCGCCCATGCCAGAAGGCTTACCATAGGCACCGCGCGGCCTGTCGGGTTGGCCTGGATCACATTGGCAACCGAAGCGGAAAGAATGCCCAGCATGGCGAGCGCAATTCCCAGCCCCACATTGCCTCCGATGACCCCCGCGTCGGGGTTTGAATTCCATTCGTGGAACAACAGGAACGAGACACCCGCGATCGCAACCGCGCTTCCCAGCATGAAGCCTGCCGGCACACGCTCACCGAGAAAAAAGCGCGCAAGCAGTGCGTTAGGCACCATCATCAGGCCAAACATCAAGGCAACGATGCCCGAGGTCACGTAAAGCTCTGAATGGTATACGAAGAGGAAGTTGCCGCTGAACTGGAAGAGCCCGACAAAGATAGCGAGCGTGTGTTCAGGCCGCGTCAGGCGAAGGCGGCGTTTCATCAAAAGCGCAACAAGAAACAGTGCCGGGGTTGCCAATGCAAAACGATAGAACACCGACCAGGCAGCTGGAACACCGTCGATCTGTCCCGTGATGACGAACCAGGTCGAACCCCAAATCGTGCCGGTGAGCACAAAGGGGGTGATCACCCGAAGGTTCAGCATGGTCGGGGCTGCAATACTCACTTGCGAGCGCTCACAACCCGGCGATTGCTTTGCCGAGGGCGGATGCCTGATCCTCGCGCGTGTCCCAAGCGGTTACAAAGCGCGCGGCATCTTCGCCCCAGTCGTAGAAGGCGAATTGTTGCGCTCTCAAGGCATCACGCTCCTGCGCTGAAAGTCGCACGAAGAGCTCATTTGCTTCCACCGGATGCATCAAGCGATCACCGCATCCGCTCGCAATATCTTGCGCTGCTGCATTGGCGTGGCGCGCATTGTCTAGCCAAAGATCATCTTCGAGCATCGCAAGTATCTGGGCTGCGAGGTATCGGCCTTTGCATTGCAAATGCCCTGCGCGCTTACGACGATATTTGACCATATCTGCCTGGCCGGGATCGAACAGTACCACGGCCTCTGCGCTCATCGCTCCGTTCTTGATAAAGCCGAACGCAAGGCTGTCGACGCCCCAAGACGCAATGCGCGCGGCGTCCGCCGCTGAGCCGCCCAGAAATGCCGCGGCATTGGCAAACCGTGCGCCGTCCATATGAAGGCCAAGGCCGCGCTTGTTTGCAAAATCGTGCAATGCGGCAAGCTCTTCGCGTGAATAAGCACAACCATATTCGCTCGCCTGAGTGATAGCAATCGCGTGGGGTTGTACCTGGTGCACGTCGTCGCGAATCGGGTCGATCAGGGCAGCAATGTCGTCGGGCGTCAGCTTGGCGCTCTCACCCGCACACAGCATCAGTTTTGCTCCGTGGAGGTAAAATCCCGGCGCACCGCCTTCGTCCACTTCGATATGCGCTTCTTCGTGGCACACCACACCGCCGTGCGGCTGAACCATAGTCGCAAGCGCCAGACAGTTCGCCGCCGTGCCCGTAGCCACCCAAAGCCCCGCGCACTCGCGCCCGAACAAGTCGCTGAACCGTTCATCAAGCTGCGCGGAGAGCGCATCGCCGTCGTAAGGGTTGTCGGCGCTGTCGGCGGCGCGCATCGCCGCCCATACTTGGGGGTGGACGGGCGCGGCATTGTCGGAGAGGAAGGGCATGAGATCAGGCATAGAAGACGCCTCTAATGTGCTTGGCCAACATGTCTAGCACCATGGACAACAGGAGCACCCTCTTGAGCGACATTGAAGACGACATCACCATTACGCACCGCCCTCATGGCGACGGCGGGAAATATGTTGCCGAGATCGCAGGCGAGAGTGCGACCGGTCACCTCGAATGGGAACCCCGCGGCAAAGGCGTCCGGGTGGCAACGCACACTATTGTGCCCAAAGAAATCGGTGGGCGCGGGGTGGCAGCAGTGCTTGTAAAGGCTCTTATTGCCGATGCGCGCAAGCAAGAATTCAAAGTGGTTCCGCAATGCTGGTACGTTGCCAAGAAGTTCGACGAAAACCCGGACTGGGCGGATCTGCGCGCCTAAGCGGTTTCGAGCTGCGAGAAATCGGTGGCGGCAATCGTCTCCATCACCTTCCGGCGGACTTCTTGCGCCCGTTCAAGCGGCACACCGGGGATCGCAAAGACTCCGCCGGCCTGTCCGAGGTGGACGGTCGCATAACCGCGCCATCTGGAAATCGGCCCTTGCGCGATCTCGACCGAATGCAGCTTTAGCCGGGTCGCAATTTGGCTGCGCGGAGAGAGGACCCCGCGCGCCGACACAATTTGCAAGGCATCCAGTGCGTGTCGCTGATACCGCCAAGCCAGCACATTGAGGATTGCAGAAATCCCTGCAAGCACCACCAAAGCGCCAACCACAACATAAGTCCACTCTGGGGAGTAGATATTCGATGCGATGCCGGCCACGACCGCAGGCACGAGGAAAAACAGCGCATCGCGAACCGCGCTGTCGAACAGGAATTTCTCGGAAGCCCGCCGCCAATCCGTACCTTCACCGGGCAAAGAAAAGCCTGCCGCCTCAGCGATGGGCGCAATCTCGTCGAGTTTGGCAAAAGGTGCAACCACGTGGCTCGATGCGCCCATATCTTGGGCAAGGCTCACAAAGCTCAAGGAGTGCCAGCCAAAGCGATAGCGGATAAGGCGCGTGCCAATTCGGATCCCCTGGACGCGGTGGATCGGCATAACCACATCGGTTTTGGTGAACAGGCCCCTGCGGCGGCGGAAACCCCTTGCCGTGCGCTCGAGAAGGAAGCCCCATTCGCGCATGAAAACGCGGACCATCCCTGTAAGCGATCCGACAGCAAAGAGTACGCCAACACTTGCAAGGATGCCGATGATCTGTGCCGTGCGATCTAACGCACCAATGTCCGGGGCATAATCGTCGATCAGGCCCTGCCACACATCGGGTTTCCAGAAATCGAAATCGATGAAGCTGTCGACATATTGGAAAAGACCAGCCAGCACCGCAAAAACGGCCAGCGAGAATTCGAACAGGCCAAAGGTCAAGAGCCGCTTTGGTCCCATGGTGAAAAGTGGCTCGGCCGCTTCATCAGTTACGCCCGAAGTAGGCGCGCCACCGGGTTCAGCGGCAACCCTTGCATCCTGATTATCGCGGCGTTCGCGTACCAATTGGCGCAGCTCGTCGCCGCGCTCTTCGGTGAGGTAGGAAAGGCTGAGGTCTTCTCCCCCGCCAGCGCCCGTCTCAAACTTAACCGCAACCAGGCCTAGAATCCTTGGCAGCAATTTCTGCTCAAGGCTCACATCCTGAATACGTTCATAGGGAACAGAACGCGCAGACCGGCTTAAAACTCCGCTCTCGACGCGGATATCTGTTGTGCCGATTGTGTAGGTGAGCCGTTTCCAGCTGATGTAGGCAAAAAGGGTCCCGATCGCGACAATCGCCGCGCCTACAGGAATGGCGATCAGCAATCCTGTGCCGCCCGTACCAAAGGTGATGGCTATGGTGGGCAGAATTGCGTTTTGCGCGCTCGCCAGCAGACCAACGAGCACCGTCTTGGGATCAGTATTGCGCGGCTCCGGTCCATCCGCAGACACCGCGCCTGACGCTGTTTCCAACTCTGCTTCAGCCACGTCGCTCACATGCTCTCGCGCTTGATATGGGCGCGGATTTCTTCGCGCATTTCAACGGCGAGCTCATGGCCAAGGCCCGGCAGGCTGACCGAGGCATTGTGGCTGCCCGCAGTGTGCAGTGTCATCGTCGCAAGCCCGAGAGCTCTTTCAATCGGGCCTTGATCGACATCGATGTGCTGAACACGGCCAAAGGGCACGATAGTGTCTGAGCGCCACATGATCCCGCGGACCACGCGCAAGCGGTCGCGGCTGATCTGATAACCGCGCGCATTGTACCGGGCGAGCGGGATACGGATAATTACGAAGAGAGCGAGCAAGGTCGCAAGGCCTGTGACAATTCCAAACGGTACGGGCACTTCCTCGGCCTGCATGGCTCCATCAATCGAAAGCCCCACGGCCAGGATAACAAAGCCGGCAATAACCGCGCCTACCCGCATCAAAAGCTTGTAATTGGGGTGAAGCTTTGTGAGCTCAGCTTCGTCATCCACATCGCTGAAGATTGTCGAGACCGGCTTAGAATTGGCTTGAGGCTCCTGCTCCTTTGGACGCGGCGCATATTGGGCATCGCGCGGATAAGGCGCCGAAACTGCGGCGGCGGGCCGGCTTGATTGTGCGGCAGCACCAGATCGCTGTCCTGGCTCCCACGGTTTTGCACCGGCCTTATGGCCAAACAATTGACTGGCAGATGCCCTGTCAGGCGCAGGTGCAGGCGCTGCCTTCGGAGCTGGTTTCCCGACCCCGTCATCGCCCTTGCCTGACTGCCCCTCGTTATCCCGATCATTCATGGGCGCGAGTCTGCGATAGAGCACTGCCTGGACGCAAGCAGAAACTCGCCGTGATGCCGATAATGTGCGCCTATCGCCGCGGCACATCCATGGAGTTGCGCGCAATCACCATTCGGTGGACCTCTGAAGGCCCATCATAAATGCGCATATTGCGGACACGCCCTGCCAAAACATGGAGCGGCATTTCCTTGGTCACGCCCATCCCGCCAAGGCATTGCATGGCGTTGTCGATGACTTCCTGAGCCATCTCGCTGCAATAGACTTTGATCATGGAAATTTCAGAGCGCACATCGCGCCCTTCGTCCAATTTCCATGCGCAATCATAGGCCATCAGGCGCGCTGCGTGGATTTTCATCTTCGCATCTGCCACCCACCATTGCACCGCTTGGCGCGAAGAGAGAGGTTGGCCAAAGGTCACGCGCTGGGGTGCGTGTTCGGTCATGATCGAAAGCGCACGTTCCGCAGCACCAATGCACCAGGCCGCCATTTGCATCCGCCTTGTGCCAAGCCGCAATTGCATCGGCGCAAAGCCATCGCCTTCCGATCCGAGCAGCTTCCAATCCTCGACCTCGCAATCTTCGAGAGCGATTTCATAGGTGTATTCGCCGCCCAGCATCGGCACTTGTTTCACCACATTGAACCCGGGCGCATCGCGGTCAACAAGAAAGCAGGACATGCCAGAAGACCCCTTGGCCTCTGGATCGGTGCGCGCGAGCAGGATCGTGAAATCAGCCTCTTTGGCAGAGGTGATCCAGATCTTGCGCCCGTTGATGATCCACTTGTCGCCTTCGAGCACCGCCTTGGTGCTCATCCCCGATGGATCGGCGCCCGCGCCCGGTTCCGAAATCCCGATCGCCGACAACGTGCCTTGCTCGACGTGGGGCACCAGATATTCGGCGCGCTGTCGCTCATCACAATAGCCAGCAAGCATCTTGAGGTTCGGGCTATCAGGCGGCAGATTGTATTTCGCAACCGTACTGCCCATGGCGATATTGACACCAACAAGAGCCACATGCGGCAAGCCCATGCCGCCCACATCCTCGGGGGCATCCAGAGCCCAAAGGCCCATATCTTTGGAAACGGTATCGAGATGCGCTTTTTCTTCGGGCGTAATGTAGCCGCCCTGCCCCTTGGCATCGCGCTCCAACACGCCTGTTTCCAATGGCATCAACTCATCACGCACGAATCTTTGCACAAGGTCTTCGAGCATCTGATACTCTTCAGGAAGTTCGAAATTGATAGCGGCACCTCTTGAGCGATTGTTTGAGCGCTTCGTATATTCAACCCGTCGATCTGCAAAGGGTTCAATTTGGTAGGTACGGCGCGAACGTCGCAAGAGACGTCAGCCCATGCCAAACCGGATGCGAACCCGAAAAGTTCGCAGGCAAGGGCCAAAAATTTCGCGGAATTCAAGAAATGGTGCTGCTGGAGAGAATTGAACTCTCGGCCTCACCCTTACCAAGGGTGCGCTCTACCACTGAGCTACAGCAGCCAACCGAGGCGCGCCTATTGTCGTAGGCTGCGCGAATGTCAAGATGGCTTTGCAGGGATTCTGCTAACCGCCGCTAGCCTCTTGAGCAAAAGCGTCACTACAGGCAGAGCGTTAGAGATGAGTGAAGACAAATCTGACAAAATGTCCCGCGAGGAGCGATTGGCGGCGAAATTGCGCGAAAACCTGCGCCGCAGAAAGGCGCAAACCCGGGAAATGCGGGATTCGCAAGAGGAAGACCTTCCCAATCGCCAAGCGGATAGCTAACGCCGGGGCTTCAGTTTTTTGGGCCAACGTCAGCCGGAGCAAAAATGCCAAAACTCATTCTCGTTCGCCACGGTCAAAGCCAGTGGAACCTTGAAAACCGCTTCACCGGTTGGTGGGATGTTGATCTCACAGAGAAAGGCGTAGCCGAAGCGAAGGCGGCAGGCACGCTGATGAAGGAAAAGGGCGTTTTGCCAACGGCCTGCTTCACATCGCTCCAGACCCGCGCGATCAAGACGCTGAACCTCGCTTTGGAAGAAGCAGGGCGCTTGTGGCTTCCTGTGACCAAAGACTGGCGTTTGAACGAGCGCCACTATGGCGGGCTGACGGGCCTTAACAAGCAAGAAACGCGCGAGAAGCATGGGGACGAGCAGGTTCACATCTGGCGCCGAAGCTTTGATACGCCTCCCCCGCCGATGGAGCCGGGCAGCGAATATGATCCGGGTGCAGACCCCCGCTATGACGGGATCGATGTTCCCAACACCGAGAGCCTGAAGCTCACGATTGAGCGCGTGCTTCCGTATTGGGAAAGCGATATTCTCCCCGTGCTTGCCAGCGGTGAAACGGTGATAATCTCGGCCCACGGCAACAGCTTGCGTGCACTGGTCAAACACCTGTCGCAGATTTCGGATGAGGATATCACGGGGCTCGAAATCCCAACGGGCCAGCCGATCATCTATGATTTTGACGACAATATGGTGCCTGGCGAACGGTACTATCTGAAGGATTCCTGATGGGAAAAGTCGCAATCGTAATGGGCAGTCAATCCGACTGGCCAACCATGAAGCTGGCGAGCGAAGTCCTCGACGAGCTTGAGGTTGAGCATGAAGCGCGCATTGTTTCTGCTCACCGCACACCTGACCGGATGAGCGCATTTGCGAAAGGTGCAGAGGGTGAAGGCTTTGATGTGATTATTGCAGGCGCCGGGGGCGCTGCCCACTTGCCCGGTATGATTGCGGCGATGACCCATCTGCCCGTTCTGGGCGTGCCAGTGCAGTCCAGGGCATTATCGGGCATGGATAGCCTCCTTTCTATCGTGCAAATGCCGGCCGGCATTCCGGTGGGGACGCTCGCGATTGGCGATGCGGGCGCGAAGAACGCAGCGCTTATGGCAGCTGCAATCCTTGCGCTGAACGACGAGGACCTGTCAGAGCGCCTGCAAGATTGGCGCGCGGCTCGTACCGGTGATGTAGGCGAAGTGCCTGTTGACTGATCTTGTGGAAACGCTGGCCATTCCATAAGGAACACCGGCACAAGAATAAGCTCTTGCCCAGAAGGGCCAAGGCAATTGGGGTAGGGAATTTTGGCTCTTAAACCGGGATCGACAATCGGCATTCTTGGCGGCGGCCAATTGGGGCGTATGCTTGCCCAAGCCGCATCGCAATTGGGATACCGCGCGATTTGCTTTGCGCCTCCGGGTGATAATGTCGCGGCTGATGTGTGCGTTGATCACTTTGAAAACGGTTGGGGCGACAAGGCTGCGCTCGCGGCATTTGCCTCCAAGTGCGATGTGATCACTTGGGAATTCGAGAACGTGCCTTTGTCTGCTCTCGATGCCCTGCCAGCGGAGCGCGTCGTGCCGGGCAAGCGCGCGCTCGAAGTCGCGCAAGATCGCCTCAATGAAAAGCAGTTTGTCGAAGAGCTTGGCGCGACCTGCGCACCTTACATGCGGGTCGACAACGAGGACGATCTGAAAAGAGCGGCCGACCATGTGGGCGCACCCGGCATCCTCAAAACAGCGCGCGATGGCTATGATGGCAAAGGGCAATGGCGCATTGGCTCGGCGCATGAAGCAGAAGGCATCCGCTTTCCGGGCAGAACATGTATTTACGAAGGGCTCGTGGATTTTGAAACCGAGTTTTCGGTTATCCTCGTGCGAGCAAAAAACGGCACAGTGCGGTTCTGGGATTCGACTGACAACAAACACGACGGCGGGATGCTGGTTCGTTCAGCCTTGCCTGCAGGCGAGTTAATCGAGGCGCAGGTCGAAAAGGCGCGAGATATTGCCCGTCAAACCGCCGATGCGCTTGCCTATGTGGGTGTGCTCACGCTTGAATTCTTCGCCACCAAACAGGGCCC
Source organism: Erythrobacter sp. S227 (assembly GCF_057364925.1). Taxonomy (NCBI): domain Bacteria; kingdom Pseudomonadati; phylum Pseudomonadota; class Alphaproteobacteria; order Sphingomonadales; family Erythrobacteraceae; genus Erythrobacter; species Erythrobacter sp. S227. Next base: position 2,530,705 of record NZ_CP200280.1, on the reverse strand, counting down.
CATCTTCAACGAAATGGCCCCGCGGGTGCACAATTCTGGCCACTGGACCATCGAAGGCGCTGCCACCAGCCAGTTTGAAAACCATATCCGCGCGGTCGCAGGCCTTCCCTTGGGCGGGACCGAGACGCGTTTCGTCCAGATCGAGATGCGCAATATCGTTGGCGAGGACGCTCTTACTGCCCACCAAATCCTCGCCGAAGAGGGTGAGCCGCACCTGCACCTGTATGGCAAGAAAGAAGCGCGCGATGGCCGCAAGATGGGTCACGTAACGCGGGTTTCGAACAAGGTCGCCTGAAGCCTCATGTCATCTCACGAAATTTTCCTGATTTACGCTCGCGCGGCCAATGGCACGATCGGATTTGAGAACCGCCTGCCTTGGCACATTCCCAAAGACTTCAAGCGCTTCAAAGCGATGACCATGGGCAAGCCCATGGTGATGGGGCGCAAGACCTTTGAAAGCTTGCCCGGCCTTCTTCCCGGTCGTCGGCACATTGTACTCACCCGGCATGACGATTGGGGAAGCGAGGGCGCAGAGGTCGTGCACTCGGTTGACGAAGCACTTGATGCAGCACGCAGCGACAATGACACTGGCGAAATCGCCGTGGTCGGTGGCTCGGCAATTTATGATGTGTTTCGCCCATTGGCCGCGCGCATCGAAGTCACCGAGATTCACGCGGATTTCGAGGGCGACGTCTTTATGAAGCCATTGGGGCCTGAATGGGTCGAAGTGGCGCGCGAAGACCACCCAGCCGAGGGCGAAAAGCCCGCCTTCTCCTTCGTCACTTACGCCCGCGCTGAAGGTGAGGCCTGATGCGCTGGCTCGATCACCGTGAAGACGTGACCGAGGCGCTGCGCGGTGCGATCATTGCGCTGGGCAATTTCGATGGCTTTCATAAAGGACACCAAGCGGTCGCTGGCGAAGCGATTCGCTGGGCGCAAGAGGAGGGCCGCCCTTCCATCATCGCCACATTCGACCCGCATCCAGTCCGCTTTTTCCGCCCCGATGTGCCGCCCTTCCGGCTCACCACTCTGGAGCAGCGGCAGGAACTCTACCTCGAGGCAGGGGCCACAGCGATGCTGGTCTTCCACTTTGATGCAGAGCTTTCCGGGACCAGCGCGGAAGATTTCATCACCGAAATCCTGATCAAACGCTTTGGCGCGCACGGCGTGGTCACTGGCGGCGATTTCAGCTTCGGCAAAAAAGCGCTCGGCAATGTCGAGCTGCTTCAAGGTTTTGGCGGGGGGCACGGACTCAAATCGCGCGTGGTCGAGGCCGTAGAGGAAGAGGGGGTCATCTCCTCCAGCCGCATCCGCGATGCCTTGCGTAATGGCGATCCTCAGCTTGCAGCCTCGCTCCTCACCCGGCCTTTTGCGATCCGGGGGATCGTCGAGCACGGCGACAAGAACGGGCGCAAACTCGGATACCCAACCGCGAACCTTGCCATCGACACTTATCTTCGCCCCAAATACGGGGTCTATGCGGTGACAGGAACGATCCTCTCGACCGGCGAGACGCTCAAAGGCGCGGCCAATATCGGGATTCGCCCGCAGTTTGAGCCGCCCAAAGAGCTGCTCGAACCCTATTTCTTCGACTTTTCCGGAGATCTCTACGGTCAGGAAATCGAGGTCGCATTCCACCATTTCCTGCGCGGTGAGGCAAAGTTCGACAGTCTCGATGATTTGATGGCACAGATGGAGAAGGATTGCGCCGAGGCCCGCCGCCTATTAAGCGCGCTCCCACAATGACAGACGACAGCACAAAACGCGACTATAAGGACACTGTCTTCCTGCCGAAGACGCCCTTCCCGATGAAAGCCGGCCTTCCGCAGAAGGAACCGGGCATTGAGGCGCGCTGGCGAGAGATTGATCTGTACGGGAAACTTCGCGAGGCGCGGCAGGGGCGCGAGAAGTTCATCCTCCACGATGGCCCGCCTTACGCCAATGGCGATATGCATATCGGCCATGCGCTGAACCATATCCTCAAGGACATGGTCTGCCGCACGCAGAACCTGATGGGCAAAGACGCGCCCTATGTGCCCGGCTGGGATTGCCACGGCCTCCCGATCGAGTGGAAGGTCGAAGAGCAATATCGCAAGAAAAAGAAGAACAAGGACGAGGTTCCGGCCAAGGAATTCCGCGCCGAATGCCGCGCTTACGCTCAAAAGTGGGTCGACACCCAGCGTGAGCAGTTGAAGCGCCTTGGCATTATGGGCGATTGGGACAATCCCTACCTCACTATGGATTTTCAGGCCGAGGCGACGATTGTTGCTGAGCTTTGCAAGTTTGCGGAAAGCGGCAATCTCTACCGCGGGTCAAAGCCGATCATGTGGTCGCCGGTTGAGAAGACCGCTTTGGCAGAGGCCGAGGTTGAGTATGAGGACCTGACCGACAGCCCGCAGATTGATGTGGCGTTCGAGATCACCGAGAGCCCGATTGAGGAGCTCGTCGGCGCTCACGCAGTGATCTGGACAACGACGCCTTGGACGATCCCGGCAAACCAGGCTTTGGCCTATGGGGCGGATGTTGATTACTCACTGTGCAGAGTTGAAATCTGGGCGACCGACGATGTCGGAGAAGTCGAAGAATTTCATTCGGCAATGAAGCAGGTTTTCCCTTACGACGGCGCGAAGCTGCTGGTCGCGCGGGACTTGAAGGGCGAATTCGCAAGCCGGTTGCAGGAACATGTTGAGGCAATCTCTGTGCCCGGATTCGAACAGGCTAAAATTGCTGCGGTCGTGCTCGACGAAGTGCCCATCGCTGGCGTGACGTCAGACGACCCGTGGCCCAGCTTCAAAGGCTCCGAGCTAGCGGGCACCAAAGCCCGCCACCCGATGCACCATCTCGGCGGGTTCTACGAAACGCCACGCCCTTTCCTCGAAGGCGATTTTGTGACCACCGGTTCAGGAACCGGCCTTGTCCATATGTCGCCCGACCACGGCGAGGACGACTTCGACCTGTGCAAAGCGAACGGCCTAAACCCCGTCTTCGCAGTGATGGACGATGGTCGTTACCGCGACGATTGGCCGTGGCTGGGCGCGGATGACAAGGACGGTGACGGCAAAGAACGCCGTCGTTCGGTCATCAACAAGCCCTTCAACTCGCCCGAAGGCCCGATCTGCTCGGACCTTCGCGAAGTCGGCGCGCTGCTCAGCGCGTCGGCCGATTACGCGCACTCCTACCCGCACTCATGGCGCTCTAAAGCCAAGGTGATCTATCGCTGCACGCCGCAATGGTTTGTGCCGATGGATAAAGAACTTGGCGGCAAAGGTGCCCCTTCATCGCTGCATTCTGCGAGCCTCGAGGATATCGAGGCCGCAGCAGGCGGTTCTCTGGCGCAATCAGGTGAAAGCGACACGCTCAGAACCCGCGCCATGTCCGAGATTGACCGGGTGGAATTCATCCCGCCCAAAGGCGAAAACCGCCTCGGCTCAATGGTCGAAGGGCGGCCCGATTGGGTGCTCTCTCGCCAACGCGCATGGGGTGTGCCGATCACGTTGTTCGTCCGGCCCGACGGTACCTATCTGCAAGACCCCGAAGTCAACGCACGCGTTGTCGCCGCGATTGCCGAAGAAGGCGTCGATGCCTGGGATGAGGCTCGCAAAGCAGAGTTTCTAGGATCAGATCACAATCCGGAAGAATTCGAGATGGTCAAAGACATCCTCGATGTCTGGTTCGATTCGGGCTGTACACATGCCTTCGTACTGGAATCGGGGCGCTGGCCCGATCTCACATGGCCCGCCAACCTCTATCTCGAAGGGTCCGACCAACACCGCGGCTGGTTCCAGTCTTCGCTTCTGCAAAGCTGCGCGACGCGGGGCCGCGCGCCATACGATCAGGTGCTGACCCACGGCTTCACCATGGATGCCAAGGGTAAAAAGATGTCGAAGTCGCTCGGCAACACGATCGACCCATTGAAGATCATGGAGCAAACCGGCGCGGATATCATCCGCATGTGGGCGCTCAGCGTCGATTTCACCGAAGATCACCGGATCGGCGATGAAATCCTTAAAGGTGTGGGCGATCAATATCGGCGTCTTCGCAACACCTTCCGCTATCTGTTGGGCGCGCTTGACGGATTTGTCGGCGATATGGGTGATGGCGGCGAGATTCCGGAGCTGGAGCTCTATGTTCTCTCGCTTCTGAGCGAGCTGGACGGCAAGCTCAGACAAGCGGCGACCGAATACGACTTCAACACCTACACGCGCCTTTTGGTGGACTTCTGCAATGAAGACCTCAGCGCTTTCTTCTTCGATATCCGCAAGGATACGCTTTATTGCGATGGCGATGACAGCACGACCCGCAATGCCTATCGCACGGTTCTAGACCTCTTGTTCCACGCGCTGGTCCGCTATGCCGCGCCGGTATTGGTCTTTACCGCCGAAGAAGTCTGGCAAACTCGATATCCCGAAGACGGCGATGCTGAGGGGAGCGTTCACCTCCTCGAATGGCCAAGCGTACCACAAGTGCCAGCCGACCGGGCCAAATGGGACGCGCTTCGTGCTCTGCGTGAACGTGTGAATGAGGCGATTGAGCCGCTGCGCCGTGAAAAAGTGATCCGCTCCAGCAATGAAGCGACCGTCACCGTGCCCGCAGCGGCTGTGCCAGCGGGCGTCACCGACGAGCAGCTCGCCGAATTGTTCATCACGGGGACAGTCACACGCTCTAGTGAGGGCGACGACGTGACTGTGACCAAATCATCCGACAACAAATGCGGCCGTTGCTGGCGCCTTCTTCCCGATGTTGTGGAAGACGGCGAACTGTGTGGACGCTGTGCGGAGGTGGTTGGTGAGTAACCCTTTCACCCGCAACCGACTGATCGGACTGGGCTTTGCAGTGTTCATCGCTGCGATGGACCAACTCGTGAAGTGGTATGTCGTGGGCCCGCTGAACCTGCGCAATGTGCGCAATATCGAGCTCGTCCCGTTCTTCGATCTTACCTATGTAGAAAATCGCGGGATTTCCCTGGGCATGCTTCAGGCGACCAATATGGAGATGCGCTGGCTTCTGGTTGGCATGACCGCGCTTATCGGTCTGGTCGTGCTGGTCTGGATGATGCGTGAAAAGATCCTCGGCGATATCCTTGGCCTCTCGCTTATCCTTGGTGGGGCAATTGGTAATATCTATGATCGTTATGTATTTGGCTATGTCATCGACTATGCCGACCTTCATATCGGCACCTTTCGACCCTTTCTTATTTTCAATATCGCCGATGCGGCTATCACCATTGGCGTTGTGATCATCCTTGCGCGCAGCCTGTTTGTGCGCGAAAAGGATGACGAAACGGAGGCGCAAGAGCCTCAAGCGGAGAATTCCTGATGCGTAACGTAAAGACCGCCATTCTTCTTGTGTCCGGCAGCGCGATGCTCGCCGCTTGCGGGGGCAGCGGGATTTTCAACCGTGATCGCCCTGATGAATTTGCAGTGCAGCGTCAGGCGCCGCTGGTGATTCCGCCAGACTTCACACTTTCTCCTCCTGCTCCGGGTGCACCGCGCGCAGCAGAAGGCACCGCTCAAGAGCAAGCACTCGATGCATTGTTCGGCGGTCCGGCTCCTCGTAGCGAGATCGAAACTAGCGCGCTTGACCGCGCAGGTGCGGCCGCTCCCAGCATTCGCTCACAAATCGGCGATGAGGACACCAACACCGTCGCCAAAGGCCGCGTGACCCGCGACATTATCGCAGCGCCAGAAGGCGACGGCCAGAACGCCAGCACGGTGATTCCTAGCTGATTTGCCTTATTGCGAGCAGGTGATCGCCCTTGCGACGCCTCAAAGCGTCGGGTGACTGACTACTCGGCGTCCTCGCTTTTGCGTACCAGGATCTTGTCGATCCGGCGGTTGTCCATCTCGGTGATGGTAAACTCCCAGCCTTGGTCAGTGAACTGGTCACCGGCCGCAGGTAGACGTTTGAGCACGTAGAGCACATAGCCAGCCGCCGTCCCGAATTCGCGGTCCTCGCCATAGGTCAGCCCCAATCGGTCCGACAGGCCATTGGCGGACAACGTGCCCGAAATCAGCATCGAACCATCAGAGCATTCGACAATCTCCGGCGTGTCACCTTCGTCCTGGTCGCTCACAAAGGTGCCGGCAATCGCGGTCAGCAGATCAACCGGGGTCACAACGCCTTCGAAATGCCCGTATTCATCATGCACCAGCGCCATCGCAATTTCCGCTGACTGCAGCACGCGCAGAGCGTCCATGGCGTCCAACTGATCGGGCACAACTTCGGCCTTGTGCATCATATCGCGCACGTTGACGGGGTCGCCTGCGACCATTGCGGCCAAAAGCTCGCGCACTTTTACCACGCCAAGAATACTGTCAGGCGAACCCTCGGCCACCGGCAGAAGCGAATGCGGGCTGTCCTCTATTCCCTGACGTATTGCCGAGATGTCGGCATCGGCATCCAGCCAATCAAGCTCGGTACGCGGGGTCATCAGCTCGCGCACGGGGCGCTCTGCCAAACGCACAACGCCTGTCAGGATTTGGTGCTGGTCATGCTCGATCACACCCGAACGGGTCGCATCGGCAAATATCATCTGAAGCTCTTCTGCGGTGACAGACGACGCGCCCTTGGAACGAACGCCGAAGAGGCGAATAATCCCGGCAGACGAACTATCGAGAAGCCAGACAAGCGGCGCAGCAATCGTTGCAAGCATCGCCATCGGACGCGCCATAACAACCGCAATCTGAACCGCTGCGCGCAAGGCCAATTGCTTTGGCACAAGCTCGCCCACAACCACGCTGAGATATGTCGTGAGGGCGATCACGGTCACAAAGGCAACTTCGCCCGACATATCCTCTGGCACGCCCAAGAGGGCCAGGCGCTCGCCTACAGGTGCCTCAAGGCTTGCCCCTGAATAGGCACCGGTGATGATGGCGATCAGGGTGATGCCGATCTGAACCGTGGACAGGAACTTCCCCGGGTCCGCTGCCAACCCCAAGGCAATACGTGCACCAGCAGAGCCCTCTTCCGCCTTTGTTTGAAGGCGGCGGGTCTTGGCAGAGACGATTGCAAGCTCGGACATGGCGAAAACGCCATTGAGCAAAATCAGCCCAAAGATGATGAAGAGTTCGGTCCAGGGAAAAGGTGTCACGCCTGTAGCGCTAGCACAATTCTCAAGGCTTGCCAGTCCTTCACATCACCTGTCGTGTGTGCGCGCAGCTGTTCAGCCTGTCGCAAGTCAATGAGGGTCAAGGAGAGACTGTATTGCGATCAACGATGTAAATTCCCGAAACGTGCGACTGGCGCTCAAGAAGCTTAGGCGTATAGTGTCCGAGAATACATCACGACGGGAGGATGATATGACTATTTCACGCATTTTGCTTTCGAGCACAGCAGCGGTTGCCTTGCTTGGCACAAGCGCCTGTGTGACCGACCCCAACACCGGCGAACAAAAAGTGTCACGCACCGGGATTGGCGCGGTTGCTGGCGGCATTCTGGGCACGGTTTTGGGCGGCGTTATCGGCGGTGATACCGCAAGGATTATCGGTGCAGGGATCGGTGGTTCGGCCGGCGCTGTAATCGGCAAGCAGTTCGACGATCAAATCCGCGAACTTGACGAAGAGCTCGAGGGCACTGGCGTCGACGTTGAAGAAGTCGGTGACCAAGACGCCATTCTTGTGCGCCTTCCCGACGGCGTTACCTTCGCGCGCGGCTCTGCCGATATCAATCCGGGCTTTTACAGCTCGCTCGACGCTATCGCGAACAGCATGGTACAATACCCCAACAGTCTGATTGACGTGTATGGCTTTACCGACACGACAGGGTCCGACGCCCTGAACCAGCGTTTGTCGGAACAGCGCGCCGAGTCTGTGGCGACTTATCTTGCAGCACGCGGCGTTGCCCGCAGCCGGTTTGCAACACGCGGCTATGGCGAAAGCTACGATTTCCTCCGCGTAAAGACAGCCGACGGCGTGGATGAACCGCTCAATCGCCGAGTCGAAATCAAGATTATCCCGATCAGCCAGGATCAGGTCGAGCAGGCACGCGCACAATAATACATCGAGGGCCGTGCACCAGCGCGGCCCTCGAACACCCTATTTGTTCAGTTTGAGTGCCTCGGCCCGCTCGGCAATCCGGGCAACAGCATCGCTGTGTATCGCAGGCGCACTCACCAGCACCCCAAAATCGCGCGGATCACGCTTGTTGTAAGCAAGCGGCTTTCCAAAAGCATCGGTAACGCGCGCTCCGGCCTCGCGAGCGATGAGGGCTGCCGCACCAATGTCCCATTCAAATCCCCATCGAAGGGTTGCAACAAGGTCAGCCTTGTCATTGGCAACCATCGCAATCCTCAGAGCAATTGAATTGGGCTTCTCGACAATGACCAGATCCGAATCGGCGCTCGGCAGCTGATCAACCGGAACCCGCGCGCCAGAGAATTCGTGGCGACTGCTCGCAATCAATGGCTTACCATTCAAAGTGGCACCGCGCCCTGCAACTGAAAACCACTCTTCGCCGCGCGCAGGCGCGCTGAGCATGCCGATAAGAGGTTTTCCTGCACTCACGAGAGCCACAGACACAGCCCAGCCGTCACGCCCGCGAACAAAATCGCGGGTTCCGTCAATCGGATCGACCAGCCAGATCAGGTCTTGCCCGACGCGGATCGCATCATCGGTTGACTCTTCGGAAAGCCAGGCAGCGGCGGGCAAAAGCCGACCAAGTTCGCGGCGCAGGAATTTATCAACGGCAAGATCGGCTTCGCTTACCGGATCGCCGGGCGTTTTCTCCCACGAATCAAGAGTATGCCCGGCACCCGGCCAGCGCCCATGGGCCATGCGGCCGGCCTCGCGGACGATCTCTTGAAAGTGGTTTTGATCAATCATGGAGCGAATTTCCTTAGCCCAACCCTCGTGTGCGACCTTTGGACACTTTTCAAGGGGCGCAATCCGTGCTTAGGGCACCGGCAAACAGCTTTTATCAAAGTAGCTTTTGTTACGGGATCAACACCAAAGGGATCATCCTCTCATGAACGTCCATGAATATCAGGCCAAGGAACTGCTCAAGGAACACGGGATCGCCATTCCTGCTGGCCACGCTGCACTGACAGTCGAAGAAGCCGTCGAAGGCGCAAAGAAGCTTCCCGGACCGCTCTATGTCGTGAAAGCGCAAATTCACGCAGGCGGCCGGGGCAAGGGCAAGTTCAAAGAGCTTCCCGAAGATGCAAAAGGCGGCGTTCGCCTCGCCTTCTCTCTCGATGAAGTCGAATCTCACGCCAAAGAAATGCTCGGCAACACTCTGGTGACAATCCAGACCGGTGCTGAAGGCAAGCAGGTCAACCGCCTCTACGTCACAGACGGCGTGGATATCGAAAGCGAATATTACCTCGCCATGTTGGTGGACCGTGCGACGGGCCGCGTTGCCATGGTGGCATCGACCGAAGGCGGGATGGATATCGAAGATGTCGCCCATGAAACGCCTGAGAAGATCACAACGATCACAATTGACCCTGCTCAAGGCTTTATGCCGCACCACGCGCGCTCGGTCGCTTTTGCGCTCGGCCTTTCGGGTGACCTGAACAAGCAGTGCCAGAAGCTCGCCAAGCAACTCTACGACGCGTTCACAGCAAGTGATTGCGACATGCTGGAGATCAACCCTCTGGTTGAGACAAAGCCTGACGCGGACGGCAATGCCTCGCTGCTGGTGCTCGACACCAAGATGAGCTTTGATTCCAACGCCCTTTATCGCCACCCTGCAATCGAGGCGATGCGCGATGAGACGGAGGAAGATCCTGCTGAAGTCGAAGCGTCAGAATATGACCTTGCCTACATCAAGCTTGATGGAAACATCGGCTGCATGGTCAACGGCGCAGGCCTTGCGATGGCGACTATGGATATCATCAAATTGAATGGCGCATTCCCGGCCAACTTCCTCGACGTAGGCGGCGGCGCGACGACCGAAAAGGTCACTGCGGCGTTCAAGATCATTCTCAAGGACCCGGCGGTCGAAGGCATTCTCGTCAACATCTTTGGCGGCATCATGAAATGCGACATCATCGCCAATGGCGTTGTTCAGGCCGCGAAAGACGTGAACCTTCAGGTTCCGCTGGTCGTGCGCCTTGAGGGCACCAATGTGGAAGCAGGCAAGGAAATCCTCGCCAATTCCGGTCTTGCGATTGTGCCTGCGGACGACCTTGGCGATGCGGCCAAGAAGATCGTCGCAGAGGTGAAGAAGGCGGCGTAACACGCCCACCTCAATTCAGTTAGAAAAGGCCGCGTCAGTTTGATCTGACGCGGCCTTTTTCTTGTCTCATTTGCTCTGGCCAGGTTCGGGCAAGATTGGCTCGCTCGAATCCTGATAGGTCAACCAATTGCGCCAGATCGTATGCGTCCGCTCGTCAATAAGTCGGATAGAGCAGCGCAGGCTCATCGCATTGCGGATGGAGCCTTCTTTCCACTGCTCGTAAACCGCGCCGCACTCCTGCACGCGATGTTCGAGAGCTGCGGCCTGAGCTTCACGCATCAGTTTCTGCAGGTCGGTATCGTCTTCCGCTCCGCCCGCCTTGCCTAAGGCTGTTTCGAAATACAATTGCTCACGCTCCTCGGCCTTGTTTCGGATGGCCGCAAGGCACTGATTGATCTCGTGTGTTGTCCCATCGCATTCATATGAAGGCATGCCGGGCGTTTTAAGGGCGCGAAACTCGAATAGCAGCTCCGAGCCCGATTGCATCCGCACCGCCGCAACCAGGCCTTCACCCGGTTGCGCGCTATCCGCACATCGCAGGGTGAGCCCGCTGAAATAGGCCGCGCATGGCTCCATAGCGACAAGGCGGAAGGTGAGCATGCCATCCTTCTCTTCCCACCCTGTCAGATCAGCGTTGAAGTGTTTGAGGCGCAACGCCAGTGAGCCTTCCTCTTGCATCAGGTAGAGGTGCTCGGTGAACATGATCCCGCCTTCATCCGTCTCCTGAACGAAGGTTCCCACCATTGTTTGACCCGTTGGAGGAAGCCAGCTTTCCATCGCAGGCGCTCCGCCAATACCGTTACCCACCCATTGCCCCACCAGCCAATCCATATCAGCCAGGGTCGCCTTCGCAGGCTCTGCGTCAGGTTCAGCCTGCCGTGTTTCCTGCGCGCTCAGCGAAGCTGGAAATGCGCAAAGGCACAGCGTCGCCAACGAGCTCAGCGTGAAACCGCGGATCAATTGAAACATAACAAACCTCCCTTGCACGAAAGATGATGGACGACGGCACGCGAACTTGGCAAGGCAGGAGAGGCTGAGGACCGCATTCAGTGGCCCGAACAAAGGCGAACCTGACTTGACGTTTACGTAAACGCGAGCTAGGGCGCTGCCACACAGTTTCACGCGCGTCCGGTGTTGTCCGAGGCGCGCGCCAATGGGAAAGGAACCGCCATGAAAATCCTCGTCCCCGTCAAACGGGTGATCGACTACAACGTCAAACCGCGGGTGAAAGCCGACGGCACAGGCGTTGATCTTGCGAACGTCAAAATGAGCATGAACCCCTTTGACGAGATCGCTGTCGAAGAAGCGATCCGCATCAAGGAAGCGGGCAAGGCAGAAGAGATCATCGCGGTCTCCATCGGACCGGCAAAGGCCCAGGAAACGCTGCGTACGGCGCTCGCCATGGGCGCTGACCGCGCGATCCTTGTTGAAACGGACGAAGAGGTTGAGCCTCTTGCCGTTGCCAAGATCCTTAAGGCGATTGCTGACGAAGAAGCGCCCGGTCTGGTGCTGCTCGGCAAGCAATCGATCTCTGACGATTCGAACCAAACCGGCCAAATGCTCGCCGCTTTGATGAACCGCCCGCAGGGCACCTTTGCCAACACCGTCGAAGTCGACGGCGACAGCGTTGTTGTGAAGCGCGAGATCGACGGCGGCCTTGAAACGGTCAAGCTCACCATGCCAGCGATTGTCACCACCGACCTTCGTTTGAACGAGCCGCGCTACGCTTCGCTTCCCAACATTATGAAGGCGAAGAAGAAGCAGCTCGACACCAAGACCCCTGCGGACTTCGGCGTCGACATCGCACCGCGCCTCAAAACCACCAACGTGGCCGAGCCACCCGTTCGCCAGGCTGGTGAAAAGGTCGAGGACGTTGCCGCTCTCGTCGCCAAGATCAAGGAGCTGGGGATCGCGTAAGCGGCCCGGCACAAAGGAAAAGGACAGACACTCATGAACACTCTGGTTCTGGTCGAACACGACAACGCATCGGTCAATGATGCAACGCTCGCAGTGGTCACCGCTGCGGCTAAACTCGGCGATGTGACCGCTCTGGTCGCGGGCTCCAACTGCGGCGGCGCAGCTGACGCGGCAGCAAAAATCGCTGGCGTTTCAAAAGTGCTTAAAGCGGACGATGCAGCTTACGGCGAAGGTCTCGCTGAAAACGTCGCACCGCTCGTGGCTGGCCTGATGGCTGACTACGACGCGCTGCTCGCCCCTGCGACAACCTCGGGCAAGAACATCGCCCCGCGTGTGGCTGCCATGCTCGACGTTATGCAAATCTCGGACATTCTTTCGGTTGAGGGTCCAAAAACCTTCACCCGCCCGATTTACGCAGGCAACGCCATTGCGACCGTCGAAAGCTCTGACGCCAAACTCGTCATCACCGTTCGCGGCACGGCCTTTGAAAAGGCAGCAACCGAAGGCGGCTCGGCTTCTGTCGAAGACGTAAGCGGTGCAGGCGATGCTGGTCTCTCCACCTTCGTAAGCCGCGAAGTCGCCAAGAGCGAGCGTCCGGAACTGACCGCTGCCAAGGTCATCGTTTCTGGTGGCCGCGCTCTTAAAGACGGTGAAACCTTCGAACAGATCATCAACCCGCTTGCAGACAAGCTGGGCGCAGCCATCGGCGCGTCACGTGCAGCGGTTGACGCAGGTTACGTGCCCAACGACTATCAGGTTGGCCAGACCGGCAAGATCGTGGCTCCGGAAGTTTACATTGCAATCGGCATCTCGGGCGCGATTCAGCACCTTGCCGGTATGAAAGACTCCAAAGTCATCATCGCGATCAACAAAGACGAAGACGCACCGATCTTCCAAGTTGCTGACATCGGCCTTGTTGCCGACTTGTTTAACGCAGTACCGGAAATGACCGGAGCGCTTTAAGCTCTGAATAAATCGACTGTTTACAGGGATCTCCGGAGCGCTATCTTCGCGCTTCGGAGGTTTTTTATGCGTTTCAATTTGGCAATGGCCGGGGCATCAGCTGCAATACTTGGAACACTTGGCGTCGGGCTGCCTTCACCAGCGCTGGCTGAACCAGTTGTGCTTGAGCCTCAATCCCCGTGGTCCATGGATTTTGGCGATACGCGATGCCAACTCGCGCACCTCTTCGGGGAAGAAGACGACAAACACATCATTATATTTGACCAATTTGGTCCGGGAGATAGCTTTCTCCTGACTTTAGCTGGATCCTCGGTCGGCCATTTTGACCGTGGCAGTCCGATCTTGACCAGTTTCAATTCCAAACAGGAGCCGTTTGAAGGCGAGCCCTACGCTGGTGCGCTTGGCTCCTACGGAAAAGCTCTGGTTTTCAGGAAGCTCGGCCTTAGCGCAACGATTACAAAAGCCACAACGGAACCACCGAGCATTTCGGAAACTCACGGCTCCCCCTCCTTGCGACGGCTTGATATCGAAGCAGCCAAAGCCACCGAATTTTTTCAAGTGGATCAAGGCGAGCAGATCGTTCGGCTGAAGATTGGTTCGCTTGGAGATGCCTTCACGCTTCTCAATCAGTGCACACACGGATTGATCGAAAGCTGGGGTCTGGATTCGGCTGCGCATCTGACGGCACAGCGTTGGCCAGAATTGTTGAATGAAGAGCGCGTAGCCAAGGGGGTACTTGGTAGCTATCCAATTGGGGCGATTCGCCGTGGCGAGTCCGGCGTGGTTGAATTGCGTGTTACCGTTTCAAAGGCTGGATCAGACACCAATTGTGTGGTTGAAAATGCAACCGCGTCCAGTGAGCTTCAGTCGGCTGCTTGCAGAGGGATGCGACGTTCGCGCTTTAACCCGGCCCTAGATGCTGAAGGAAACCCGATGGACTCCTTCTATCGGACCGAAGTCACTTACAGCTTGCCTTAATTGGGGCGACGCCACTCACCGGAAACGGACAGTCTCTCACAAAAAGCTCACGATAAAGTGTAGCGTCATGCCCACAAGGCCGCCGACAATGGTGCCGTTGACGCGGATGAATTGAAGATCACGGCCAACGGCGCTCTCGATACGCCCCGTAATCGTGGTCGCATCCCAACGCTTCACCGTTTCTGACACAAGCGTCACGATCTCGCCGCCATAACGCGTGGCAATGCCCACCGCTGTACGGCGCGCGAAACGGTTGATCTGGGTTTGCAGCCGTTCATCCTGTTTGAGCGCCTCACCAAGGTCAGACAGGCCCACGCGCATATCATTGCCCAATTGGCTATCTGGATCGCGCGCTCTGCGGATAAGGGACTGGCGAATACGCTCCCACACGCCCATCCACCATTCCGCGACCGCCGGGTTCTCGAGAAGATCGCTCTTCATGTCCTCCACACGGGCACGGGTTTCGGGATCGTTTTGCAGGTCGGTCGCAAGCTTCTGCAAGCCCTCTTCAATCTTGCCGCGAATAGGGTGCTCTGGATCAACCAGCACTTCGGCGAGCAATTTGTACAGGCCATCCAGAACGTTGGATGAAATCGTCTTGTCGAGGCCCGCCCAGCGCAAGACCCCGTTCACCCGGTCATGGATGATCGTTCGCACCGTCTCTTCATTGTCTTCAAGGGTCAGGCCTGCCCAACGCACAAAGCCATTGATCAGCGGCAAGTGGCGCTGATCGGCCATGGTGTTTTCAAGCATCCGCCCGGCGAGCGGGGAAACGTCGATTTTGCTGAGCTGCCTGCCAAGCCCTGCGCGAACCTGATTGCCAAGGCGATCCGGGTCGAGCGATTCGAGCACTTCGGCGAGCAATTCCGCCGCGCCGCCCGTTATGCGCGAACGGTTGTCCGCACCATCATCCTCCGGGCCGACGGCGAGAAAATCGCCGATGGCGCGTGCGACATTCATGCCTGACATGCGCCTTGCGACCACAGCAGGCGTCAGGAAGTTTTCCTGAAGGAATTGCGCCATTGTATCGGCGATCCGGTCCTTGTTGGACGGGATGATCGCCGTGTGCGGGATAGGAAGGCCGAGCGGATGGCGGAAAAGCGCTGTCACCGCAAACCAGTCGGCAAGACCGCCCACCATGGCCGCTTCGGCAAAGGCATTGACATATCCCCACGCCGGGTGCGCGGGCACAAGGCCGTGAGTGGTGAAGAACAGGACACCCATGGCAAACAACAGGCCCGTTGCCGTCCAGCGCATTCTCCGCGCACGGTCGGGGGTCAGCGGTTCTCCGCCAAACTTCAATGGGATGGAGCTTTGCGTTTCAGCCATAGACCCATGCTCTGTGCCCAAGCTCGCAGCCTTTGAAAAGATCAAAGGTCGGCAACGACCGACGCTCGAACTGAGGCGAAAGGAGCTGTTTACTCGGCAGGCTCTGCTCCCGGAGGCGGGATTTGCGGCTTCGTCTGAGCGGGGGCTGGAACGGGTGCCTCGAGCACGGGCTGTCCATCATCGCCCGGCTTATAGGTAAGGAAGCTCTTGCGCAGCCAAGGACCAACACGCTTCTCGACCCCGTCAGCGAGACTGAAGCCGGCAGGTACGATCAGAAGCGTAAGCAGCGTCGACAGCATCAATCCGCCAATCACCACGATACCCATCGGCTGACGCCAGGCGCCATCACCGGTCAGCGAAATGGATACAGGCACCATGCCCGCCGTCATAGCCACGGTGGTCATAACGATAGGTTGCGCACGTTTGTGGCCCGCTTCCATGATCGCAGTAAGCTTGTCGGTACCCCGCTCCATCTCCTCGATCGCAAAGTCGATCAGGAGGATCGAGTTCTTGGAGACAATGCCAAGCAAGAGCAACATGCCGATATAGACCGGCATCGACTGAGGCATTCCAACGAGCCAGATCAAGAAGATCCCGCCAAGCGGTGCAAGCGCCAGCGAAGTCATATTCACGAGCGGGCTCATGAGGCGCTTATAAAGAAGCACAAGGCAGGCAAACACGAGAAGAACACCAGAGACAATCGCAACAGCAAGGTTGCCCATCAACTCCTGCTGGATTTCGTCCTGACCCACGGCGTCGCGGATCACGCCTTGCGGCAGGTTTTGAAGCGTTGGAAGCGCGTCGATTTCAGCCTGCGCATTGCCCCTCAGAACGCCGCTTGCAAGGTCAGCACCGATGAACACACGCCGGTTCTGGTTGTACCGTTGAATTGTGGTCGGGCCGGAACCAAACTCGATGGCTGCCACCCGCGAAAGGGGAACCGTTCCACCGGTATTGGTTTGCACTGGCAAATTCTCGATCGTGGTCATCTTCCCGCGAGCGTCTTCACCAAGCTTCACATTGATCGGAATCTGGCGATCAGACAGCGAGAATTTCGCCGCATTCTGTTCAATCTCGCCAAGGGTGGCGATACGGATCGCTTGGCTCAAAGCAATGGTGGATACGCCCAGCTCGGCTGCCAGTTGCTCATTGGGAGTAATGATAATCTCGGGCCGGCGAAGGTCAGCGCCAATACGCGGTGCGACAAGGCTGTCGAGCCCCTTCATCTCTTCGACAAGCTGGGTTGCTGTCTCGTTCAAGAGGACTGGATCAGAGCCTGCGAGCATGACAGTCATATCTCGGCCAGAGCCTGCACCGCCGAAGCTTTCAGCAACAAAGCGAACGCGCGCATCGGCCACGGTGTTAAGGATCGGCGCCATCTCGCGCTGGAAGACGATGGACGAGCGCTCGCGATCCTCTTTGAGGGTCACGTAAATGGTCGCTTCGCCGGTACGAATACGCTCGAGTGTGAGCTCGACTTCCTGCTCTTGCATCAGAAGGTCTGTGACTTGGTCGACCACGCGTTTTGTGCCTTCAAGCGTGGTGCCAGGCACCATCTCAATGGCGATTTCACTGTTGGAATCGTCGATGTCGGGCTGGAATTGGCCCGGGACCGTGCCCAGCAGAACAACGGTGACCAGAAGCGACATCCAACCAGTGCCCAGCATCCAAACACGGTGGTCACGGAATCGCGCAGTGAGATAGCGCACATTGTCTGGTTGTGACGCCAACCTGATGATGGTCCTGATACCAAGGTATCCCCCGCCAATGGCTCCTACGATCCCGGCAAGGCCCACGAGCATGATTGGCGCGTTGATTGTTGTCGTGTCGATTTCGCCAAATGCGGCGCTGACCAACAGCTGAGCGATCCCGCCGACAACGGCAAAACCCAAGGCGGCGAAGACGAGAACGGAGATTCCGCCAAGCAACATTCTGCCAATCGTTGCAAGTGCGTGCGCCGACTGCAGCAAGGTGGTCAGACCCTCAACACATTTGAGCGCGAGCCAGGTGGCAACGCCAGCGACAAATGTGACGGTCAGCAATTGCGCGAGCTCGAACATCTTGGAAATGCTCTTGTAAACAATCCCGTATTCGTCAGCTGTGAACAAAGCAGCGACCTGGCCGTGCAGGTTCACTTCGCCGACCAGCCCCCACAAGGTGAAGACCACAAGCGCCGGAACCGCCAGCAGGAGCACCGATACAAGCAACAAGGCGACGATGTAGAGCCAGCGCGAACGCGGCCCATCGATGCCATCGCGAATCTGGTGCATCGTGCTGCTATCAAGCGTCCATTCGAGGACGCGCAAATAGCGTTCCATCCACTTGCCGCCGCCGTGGTCGGCGTGGCCTTTGGCAGAGAGGAAATAGGCCGCCATCAAAGGCGTGATCATGCGCGCAACCGCCAGCGACATAAGCACCGCGACCACAACGGTCAGGCCAAAGTTCTGGAAGAATTGCCCCGAAATACCGGGCATCAGTCCAACCGGCAGGAAGACCGCCACAATACAAAAACTGGTCGCAACCACCGGAAGGCCGATTTCGTCGGCTGCATCGATACTTGCCTGATAGGCGGTTTTGCCCATCCGCATGTGTCTGACTATGTTTTCGATCTCCACGATTGCGTCATCGACCAGGACACCTGCCACAAGGCCAAGCGCGAGCAAGGACAAGAAGTTCAGGTTGAAACCGAGCAAGTCCATAAAGAAGAATGTCGGGATAGCAGACAGCGGGATAGCGACCGCGCTAATGAAAGTTGCCCGCCAATCGCGCAAGAACAGGAAAACCACGACAACCGCAAGCACCGCGCCCTCGATCAGGGCCTGCATGGAGCTGGCATATTGGCTTTTCGTATATTTGACCGTGTTGAACAGCTCAATGAATTTGAGGTCAGGGTTGGCAGCCTCAATCTGGGCAATGGTTTCTTTGGCGTTCTCGTAAACCGTGACATCGGACGCGCCCTTTGCCCGGCTCATGAAGAAGTTCACAACTTCCCTATCGCCGACCTCGCTGATGGATGTGCGCTCTGAATAACCGTCCCGTACCGTTGCGACATCGGCAAGACGGACCGTGCGTCCATTGCCCAGCTGAAGCTGGCGTTGAGACAGTTCGAAGGCCGTTTCATTGTTGCCAAGTACGCGCAGGGACTGGCGTGTTCCGCCAACCTCTGCAAGGCCGCCGGCCGCATTCACATTGGTTTGACGCAGCACGTTGTTGATCTGCCCGGCGGTCACGCCAAAGGCCTGCATCTTGGCAGGATCGAGGACGACCTCGATCGCGCGATCAACGCCGCCGAACCGGCCCGCTTCGGCCATGCCGCTGATATCGAGAAGCTGTTTGGTGACCGTGTCGTCAATGAACCAGCTCAGCTGCTCGATGGTCATGTCATTAGCTTGCACCGCGTAAATACCAAGGAAACCGCCTGCGGCCTCGACCTTGTTGACCCGAGGCTCCTGTATACCGTCGGGAAGGCTGCCCCTGATCCGGTCAACCGCGTTCTTGACCTCGGAGACCACCACATTGGGATCGGTACCGATTTCAAACTCGACAAATGTGTTGGAGAAGCCCTCGCTTGCCGTCGAGGAAATCTGCTTCACCCCGTTGATCGAGCGAACTGCGCTCTCGACCTGCTGGGTGATCTGGTTCTCAATCTCGCTCGGCGCAGCACCGGGCTGCGAAATGCCAACCGTCACCGCCGGAAACTCGATATCCGGGTTGTTGGTGATGTCCATTTGAGTGAAACTCACCATGCCTGCAAACAGCAGAGCTGTGAACATGACGAGAGGGATCACGGGGTTACGGATCGACCAGGCCGAGAGATTGCGAAAGTTCATGGGTTTCCTGTCTGCCTTCGCCTAAATTGGCTTTGTCTTGGTTGGCACTTGGACGAAGCCTTTGGGAATTTACGGTTCACAGGCTCCTCCAGATGCCAATCAGTTTTCTTCACGCCTCGGGCTTACGGTCTCGCCCGGATTGAGGAAGCCGCCTGCACGAAGGACAATAGCCTCCGTTCCGGTGAGCCCCTCCATGATCGCAATGCCGTCCGGCGTTACCATACCGGTTACGACCGGCGTCCGGGTTGCCTTGTTTTCTGCGTTGACAACATAGACATAGCTGCCCTCGTCATCTGCAAGCACAGAGCTTTCAGGCAAGACGGTGGCGGTTAGTGTGCCGCTATTGATCGTCGCCGTTGCAAAACCGCCGGGGCGAAGCTCGGGCTGATACGACAAAGCAATGCGCGCCGTTCCCTGACGGGTTTGCGGATTGACGATTGGTGAAAGCTGCCAGACCTGACCTTCGAAGCTCTTGTCGGAGCCAGCGGGCACCACGCTTGCCGATACACCGGTTGAAAGCGTTGCGAGCTGGGTTTCACTTATCTCGGCGAGCATTTCAAACTCGCCGCCGCGCGCAATCGTGAACAATGCGCCAGAGCCTCCGCCAACCGTTTGGCCGGGTTCGACATTGCGCTCCAGAATATAGCCTGATGCAGGCGCAATGATATTCAGGCGAGCGTTACGTGCACGCAGTTCGCCCAGCTGGGCCTCTGCCACTTTGATGCGGGCAACGGCCGAATCTCTGGTTGCGGTAAGGCGGTCAATCTCTGCTTTCGAGATAAAGCCGCGCTCCACCAGCTGGAGTGCGCGATCAAGATTGGATTGCGCGAGCTGCGCATCTGCACGGGCGACACCGATTTGCGCTTCTTGCGCTGCGGCTTGTTGTGCTTGAACGGAGCGATCGATGATCGCCAGCACCTGACCCTGACGAACCCAGTCACCCGCATCAACCCGAACCGAGAGCACCTGCCCGCCTTCGCCTGCAACACCAACGGGCATCGGGCGGCGAGCAGCAATAGTGCCAGGCGCCACTATGCGGCCGTTCACAGTGGTTTTCCCGGGTGCAATCACCGTGACAACGGGTGCCTGCGTATTGTCATCGCCTGCGCCAACGGGCTCTCCGCCAGTCAATGCGAAGTAAGCGCCGAGCGCCAGGAGGAGCGCCAAAAGCACACCACCTGCAATCAGCAGTTTGCGGCCCACTGCAGAGCCTTGCTGCTCGTGATATTGTGTCAAAGCATCGGCAGGAACGTCATCCTGCGCCTCAGCTTCGATGGTGCTCGCGTAATTCATGCCATTTGCCTTCTAGCGGTGACACTTACAGGCATCACGCCCGCTTTTGTCCGACACAGGGTGTATTATAGGCATAAGTCACCCCTTGCAATCCCTCATACTCATAGCATGAAAAAGGGCAATCCGTATCTCGACCGATGACTTTGGGCCTAGACGAAAGACGTGCCTGGCCAATCGAAGTTCCCGAATACAAAAGACGGCGCGAGGATTGAGCCCCCCGCGCCGTCTTTTTCAATGTATCGGGCAGGCCTTTTCCAGCCCGCCTCGAAAGTTAGCGGTTTTTTCGCAAACCTAACCTTTAATGCGGCCGCGCTGGATCAGGTTGAGAATGCCAAGCAGCACCACTGCACCGACGACGGCAACGCCAAGACCAGTGAGCGAGAACTCTTGAACGCTTCCGGTAATGCCAAGCTGACCAAGTATCAGATTGCCAATAACGGAGCCGACACAGCCAACAACGATGTTCCAGAAGATACCCATCGATGCATCGCGGTTCATAACCAAGCTAGCAAGCCAGCCGGCAACACCGCCAACGATAAGTGCGACAATCCATCCCATGATACTTTCCCTTCATTGCCCGCGCACCGCGCTCGTTTGACACGGCTTCCCAAGCGGGACGTGGGGAAGGGGTAGCGCAAAATTGCGCCAGAGAGAAACGTGATTTTGTAAAAGGGCGGTTGCGGTCGTCTCGCGACCGATTTGGAATTAGTACTTGAGCTGGCGTTCGTAGAGGTCGCGATAGTGCTGGATCCGGGTCACTCGCAGACCCTGCATTCCAGAACGATCAACGGCACGCTGCCATCCGGCAAACTCTTCAAGAGTAAGGCCATAACGCTCCAGCACTTCGTCAATCGTGAGCAAACCGCCATTCACAGCAGCAACAACTTCCGCCTTGCGACGCACAACCCAACGCTTGGTCGAGGGAGAAGGCAGATCATCAACGGTAAGAGGCTCTCCGAGAGGGCCAATCACTTGTGCTGGTTTGATATCCTGATTCTCAATCATTGCTCTTCTCTCGTATAACTCGGTTCAATTCGCATGCTTTGCGATTTGTCCAAGCACTTTTCATTAGTGAAAAGGCCCTCACCGGACCCTGCACTCTTTATAGAGTGAGAGGTATCTGATGAGGTTTTTCGGGCCTCTAAAGCATTAGGGTTAACGCAGCGTTCGTCTTCTGCACTTGCGCGAAAAAATTGTGCCGCCGCATTGGCAAAGCCCTGATTTTCGGAGCGTGCCTTAGCACCGACATCTTCCCGCAGGAGCTGCCTGAGGTCGCGCGCTGCGCTGAGTCGCGCAGTTAGGTCGCTCCATTCAATCGTACGCAGCGGCAGCGCTTCGGCCGAAACGCTCGTATCGCTCGACCGGTCCATAAACTGGTCAAGGGTAGAGACATCCGGCGCTGACGCGGAGTGTACAGATGGAATCACTGGAGGCTTGGCCTTTTCGAACATGAGCCATGGTATAAGCAGCGGTTGTCAAAATGTGGTAAAACGCAGCTTTACTACTGCTTAGGATGTGTGCCGAGGCGCTTGGAAAGCTTGTGATGTTCCAAGTTAACGCTCAAGAAATGCGTGTAAAATCAGCGGCCTCGGACGTAAAATCGCGAGGCTATGGCCAATCCATAGAGGCATGACTATATGCCTTCCCGATCATGGAAACCCTAGAATCCCCTTCTGTTAGCCCCGTTTTCGGGCTCGATACGGCCGCATTGTTTAACCTGCCGAGGCCTGCATCCGACTGCCGAATCGTCGTTGCGATGAGCGGCGGGGTTGATTCGTCTGTGGTCGCAGCGCTTGCTGCGGATACGGGCGCCGAAGTCATCGGCATCACTTTACAGCTTTACGATTACGGCGCTGCCACAGGGCGCAAGGGGGCGTGTTGCGCAGGCGATGACATTGCCGATGCGCGCGCGGTTTCGGACCGGCTTGGCATTGCGCATTATGTTTTCGACCATGAAAGCGCCTTTCGCGAGGAAGTCGTCGATCAGTTTGCAGATGAGTATCTGGCCGGGCGCACGCCTGTGCCGTGTATCCGCTGTAACATGGGGCCCAAGTTTACCGACCTGTTCCGCATGGCGCGCGAACTTGGTGCCGATTGCTTGGCCACGGGGCATTATGTTCGCCGCGAAGAAGCGGAAGGCGGCCCGCACCTTTACCGCGCCAATGATGCAACCCGTGATCAGTCATACTTCCTCTACGCCACTACTCAGACGCAGCTCGACTACATTCGCTTCCCGCTTGGCGGCCTTCCCAAAACGCAGGTTCGCGATCTCGCCGAGGCAGCGCAGCTTCGCAATGCGATGAAGCCTGACAGCCAGGACATCTGTTTTGTGCCCGATGGCAATTATGCCAAGATCGTCACCAAGCTGCGCCCCGAGGGCGGCGTACCGGGCGCCATTGTGCACGCCGCAACCGGAGAGACTTTGGGCGAGCACAAGGGCATCGTCCATTACACAGTGGGTCAGCGCAAAGGCCTTGAGATTGGCGGACAGCCTCAACCGCTCTACGTCATCAGCCTTGATGCAGAGACCCGCGAAGTGCGCGTTGGGCCCAAGCGGATGTTGGCGGTTGAGAGCGCAGAAGTGATCGAGACCAATTGCATTGGCTCTATCCCCGAAGGCGCTGAGCTGACCGCCAAGGTTCGCAGTCTGGCAAAGCCTGTGCAGATCACCCTCGAAGGGCCGCTGGGCGACGGCGCCTCAACCCGCATCCGCTTTGCAACGCCCGAGTTTGGGGTTGCCCCCGGACAGGCGGCGGTCATCTATCATGGTGAGCGTGTAATCGGCGGCGGCTGGATTGATGCGACCACTTCTGTTGCGTCTTAAGTCCTAGCCCTCCCAGTTTTCAAGCACGCAGCCATAGCCTTCGCGATTCGTCGCGGTAGCTGTGTTGACGAAGGGAATGCTGGCGGTCACGCTTTGCGCATCAGGGTTTTCGCTCAGGGATACCATTTCCATGCCGGAGAGCTTGTCCTTCGCACAATCCTCCAGATCACGGCCTGCGACAAAGCGGCACGAGCACGCAACGCGCGCCGAATAGGTGGTCGCAGCCGCGGTGTATCCCTCTATCGGACCGCGATAGTAGTTTGCGGCAAGACCGAGCGCGAGAACGATAAGCCCGAGGACCGTGAGCCAAACTGGCTTGCGTCCCCATTTGGCCGATGAATTGCCCGATTTCGCCATTGCTTTGCGCGTATCCTTGTTAGATTGAGAGGCCATGACTGCCCGTTTGAAAGCTTCTATCGCCGCCGCAACGCTCGTGCCAGCCCTGATCGCTTGCGGGGATGCTGAGCCTGCTGCCCTGCCGCCGCTCAGCCAAGAGGCTTTGGATGCGGTGTCTAACGATGCGGGCGCACCCAAGGATCAACTTGCCCGCCAGGTGGATGAGCTGTTCACGACCGAAGGCCTTGGAGAGACTCGCGCCGTTCTGCTCATGGCGGATGGCAAGATCGCGGCCGAGCGATATGCGCAAGGCTACGATGCCGACACCCGCTTTATCAGTTGGTCGATGGCAAAGACCGTCACCGCCGTTCTGGTCGGCATGTTGGTCGCCGATGGCCTTCTGAATGAAGAGGCGCCTGCGCCCATTCCCGACTGGCAGCGCAGCGGCGATCCGCGCGGCGACATCACTTTGGAGCACCTCCTTCAGATGCGCTCTGGCCTGCGCCATACAGAGGCAGGCGATCCGCCGTATGAGTCGTCCGAGGTGCGCATGCTCTTCCTTGATGGTCGCGATGATATGGCCAAATGGGCGAAGGAGCAGCCGCTCGAGGATGAGCCGGGCGCACGGTTCGAGTATTCGTCCAACACCACCGTCATCCTTGCCGATATCGCAGCGCGCGCGCTTACCGACAGCGACAATCCCGATATACGGCGCAAAGCGGTGGCCGACTATCTTCAAGAGCGGCTTTTCGGACCGCTCGGCATGACCTCCATGGTTCCCGAATTTGACGCCTCTGGCACTCTGATCGGCGGGAGCCTGATGCATGCCTCGGCCCGCGACTATGCCAAGTTTGGCGAGTTCCTTCGTGCCGGTGGCCAAGCGCCCAGCGGTGAGCAATTGGTGCCCAGCGGCTGGGTTGCAAAGATGCTGAAGCCCAGCCCTGCGTCCGAGCACTACGGCTATCAGATCTGGCTCAACCGGCCCGAGCCTGACCTTGAGCGGCCTCACCCGCTCTTCCCCGACCGCGCGCCGCAAAACCTGTTCTCTCTGATCGGGCATATGGGGCAATATGTGCTTGTCTCTCCCGATCAAAAGCTGACTTTGGTGCGGCTTGGCCATTCGACCAGTGAGGAGCGTCCACCGATGCTCAAGGAAGCCGCCGATGTCTTGGCGCTGTATCCGGCTGAATAGTCAGAGGTAAAACTCTCCTTTCACCACGGTCACGCATGGCCCGCCCAGCCACACGCGCTCCCCGTCAATCCGGCAGGTGAGCGATCCGCCGCGTTCGCTTGCCTGATAGGCAGTGAAGCTGTCGCGCCCCAGTTTTTCCGTCCAATAGGGTGTCAGCACCGCATGCGCGCCGCCTGTCACGGGGTCTTCGTCAATGCCATAGGCTGGCACAAACACACGGCTGACGATGTCGGTATCCGTGCCCTTTGAAGAGCCAGGCGCAGTGCATACGAACAGCTCGCCGCCCAATGCGGCAAGCCCGCGAAAATCAGGGTCGAGCGCGCGGATGGCGGCCTCGTCATCGTAGAGGAAGAGGTTGTAGCCAAGCTCGCTTCGACGCATATCCTGGGGGTTCCCGCCAAGGAGCCGCGCCGCCTCGTCCCATGTGCTCGGCTCGGTCTCGATTGCCGGAAGACCGACTTCATACCCATCGCCAACACGGCGAACTTCGAGAATGCCTGCCTCCCTTGTGCGAAAAGTGACCTTCTCGCCCCCATCGCGGGTCAGCAACATATGCCCGCTTGCCAAGGTCGCATGACCGCACAGGCGGATCTCGGACGTCGGCGTGAACCAGCGCAGTTCCCAATCGGCCTCTTCGCCCGCATCGCGCACCAGAAAGGCGGTTTCGGCAAAGTTGTTCTCTGCCCCGATCTTGGTGAGCACCTCGTCATCGAGCCACTCATCCAGCACCATAACCGCCGCCTGATTGCCGCCAAAGGGTTCGGCGCTAAAGGCGTCGATATGCCAATAGGGGATCGGTATCGTCATGGATAAAGGAGCGTGTCGGACCATTCGAGCGCATCGCCTGCGCCCGACGAGGTGAATTGACGCCGGTCATGCAGACGGTTGTCGCGGTCGATCCAGAATTCGATCCGGCTCGGGCGAAGGGTAAAGCCGGTCCAATGCGATGGCCGCGGCACTTGGCCCGCTGCCTCATGTTCAGCCCAGATCGCCTCCACCCGGTCGAGATAGTCCTGCCGTGTTTCCATCGGGCGCGACTGGTCACTGGCCGCGCTGCCGACCTGACTTTTGTAGGGCCTCGAGTGGAAGTATTCATCCGCGCGTGCGGGTGTTACCTCTTCCAAAGGTCCCTCGATGCGGATTTGGCGGCGCAGGCTTTTCCAGTGGAACAGCAGGCTGGCCTGCATATTGGCGAGGATTTCGCCCCCTTTGCGGCTTTGCGAATTGGTGAAGAAGGTGAAGCCGCCCGTCTCACTCTCGGTAGGTCCATGCCCTTTCAACAGCACCATGCGCACCGACGGCATTCCCGAAGCGCTCGAGGTGGCCAATGCCATGGCGTTGGGATCGTTGATCTCGCTTGTCTTCGCCTCGGCAAACCACTCGTCAAACAATGCATAAGGATCGGCGCCTGAAGGGATCACGCTGTCTGCCAATTGCGCTTCGTTAAGCGTGTTGGGGTTAATCATGAAAAGAGTTCCTTATCAGACGTTTATCGAGGATTTTGACACACTTGACACACTGTTCAGGGGCAAAAAATCTTTGTGCCCGATCTGGCCCTGCAAAGCGATGCGGTGAAGCGGTGCAAAAGGGATGCGTTTTTCAGACATACGGCGTGCGATAAGGCTTAGAGGCGCAGTAGGAAAGATATTCCCTACAGGTCCCGCATCGGCTAGCAATTATGAATGGAATTTTGGCTCGCTGTCCTTTTCTTTCTCGCCTTGTTTGTAGGTGTGCCTGTCTTTCTCGGCTCAGTCGCCTGGCGAACAGGATTGCGAGAGGAATTCTTCTTTTGCTGGAATTTTCTCGAACGGGTGATCTTGTTGCCGGCAATATTGCTTTCTGTGGCCACCTTGGCAAATTGGTTGCAAGCAGATCCTATTTTGTTTTGGCGTCACGTGATCATCTACGGCGCTTTGTCTGCGTATCTTGCCTTTTTCTATTCACTCGGCTTCGTCCACGGCCTTTTGCGACGCAGAAAATCAGAGGGATTGCTATCTTAGGGCTCGCTTCGCTGCGTTACACGCTTGCTTCAATGCACTGTTGCACCTAGCTAAGACACCATGCGCGATCCGTATTCCACCCTTGGCATTGCCCGCACGGCTTCTGAAAAAGAGGTCAAGAGCGCCTATCGCAAGCTTGCCAAAGAACTGCACCCTGACAAAAACAAGGACAATCCCAAGGCGGCCGAGAAGTTTTCGGATGCGACCAAGGCGTATGACCTTTTGTCGGACAAGGACAAACGCGCGCAATTTGATCGCGGCGAAATTGACGCCGAAGGCAATCCGCTGAACCCCTTTGCAGGGATGGGCGGCGGTCGTCCCAGAGGTCCCGGTGGTGGATATGGCGGGGGAGCCCAGCGTGGCGGCGGTTTTCGCGATTCCGAATTTCAGGGCTTTGACACAGACGACATGGATTTAGGCGATCTGTTCGAAGGCCTTTTTGGCGGCGGGCGCAATCGTACAGCCCAACCCCCACCGCGTGGTGGGTTTGGGGGCGGAGGCTTCGGCGCTCGCGGGCGTGCATCGCCTCCGCCAAAAAAGGGTGCAGATATTCAATATCGCCTTGCCGTCCCCTTCGTGGATGCAGCCTCTGGTCAGGACCAACGCATCACTCTGGCCGATGGCAAAGCGATCAGCCTGAAACTGCCCGCAGGGGTCGAAGACGGCACGCAAATGCGCCTTAAAGGCAAGGGGCATGCGGGACCCGGCGGCCACGGCGACGGCATCGTCATGGTCGAAGTTGCCCCGCACCCGTTCTTCCGGCGCGATGGCGACAATATCCGCATGGATTTGCCCATCACCCTTGATGAGGCGGTGAACGGCGGCAAGGTCAAATGCCCCACGGTCGACGGACCGGTGATGCTGACGCTGAAGCCGGGTGCCAATGGCGGCACGGTTATGCGCCTTACCGGTAAAGGCTGGACCAAGAAAACGAGCAGCGGGTCAAAGCCTGCGCGCGGCGATCAATTGGTGACGCTGGAGATTCA
This sequence comes from Erythrobacter sp. S227, assembly GCF_057364925.1. Classification (NCBI taxonomy): domain Bacteria; kingdom Pseudomonadati; phylum Pseudomonadota; class Alphaproteobacteria; order Sphingomonadales; family Erythrobacteraceae; genus Erythrobacter; species Erythrobacter sp. S227. Next base: position 2,502,881 of record NZ_CP200280.1, on the reverse strand, counting down.
AATGCCCGAGGATCTGGACGGCCTCAAAGAGAAGCTTGGCGACTGGAAAGACCCGGCCAAACCGCGCAGCGTCTTCGGCCTCTAGAATAGCTGAAATCCCAGGCGAGCAAAACTTGGACCAAGAGCCACCTCTCCTCCAGAGCTTCGATCCAACTCAACGGAGCATGGAGATACGTTCATTGTCGCCCGAGGCGCGGCGGATAAGGGCGCTTTCACAGCCGGTCCGTTTTTCCGCTTTCGGGACACAAGTTCGCCCGCAGCCCGGCATTTTCGGATTTATCGCCCATTACGCAGGGCCAGGGACACGGCTGTTTGAAACCGTGCGCCGCACTCTTGTAGGGACGTGGCAGGACGGCTTTATCCATGCAGGAAACCTGGCGTATCTTTCGATGCTGGCGATTTTTCCGTTCTTTATCATTGGCGCGGCCTTGTTCGAGCTTATCGGCGGGCGTGATCAGGCTTTGGAACTGGTCAACACCGTTTTGACGGCCATGCCCCCAACCGTTAGCCGCCTGATCGGGCCGGTTGCCGAGGAGATCGTCGATGCACCGCAAGGCTGGCTCTTGTGGCTGGGTGCTGGCGTTGCGCTGTGGACGGTGTCCAATCTGGTGGAGACGATCCGCGATATCCTGCGCCGCGCATACGGGACGCAGCCGTTGCTGGCTTTCTGGAAGGCTCGCCTGTTTTCCGCAGCGCTTATTCTGGCGGCCGTGGTGGTCTTGATGGTGTCGCTGTTTGCGAGCGTTCTGATCGGGACAGCGCAACAGATGATACTCAGCTATTTTCCCGAATTCCTTGGAACGGTCGGCGATTTGCGCGTCACACGGATCGTGCCGGCCCTTGGCCTTGGGGTATCGCTCTATCTTTTGTTCTACACGCTGACGCCTGCGATGTACCGCGGCAAAGCCTTTCCCAAATGGCCCGGGCCTGCCTTTACCGCCATCTGGTGGCTTGGCGTCACTGCCGCCATGCCCCCCATTTTGCGCGGCGTTTTTACCTATGATCTGATCTATGGCTCTATGGCGGGGATTATCATCGCCTTGTTCTTTTTCTGGCTCGTTGGCCTCGGGCTCGTTATCGGAGCAGAATTGAACGCTGCACTGGCAGAGCCAGAGAACGAGCAGCAGACACTTGATACTATCGAAGAGGAAACCGCGGCATGACCAAACTCATGGAAGGCAAGAAGGGTCTCATCATGGGCCTTGCCAATGATAAGTCGCTGGCCTGGGGCATTGCGAAACAGTTGGCCGAACACGGCGCCGAGCTCGCATTCTCCTATCAAGGTGATGCTTTGGCCAAGCGGGTGAAGCCTCTCGCGGAAAAGCTCGGCAGTGATTTCACCTTCGACTGTGATGTGTCGTCGATGGAGTCGCTGGATGCGGGCTTTGACGCCATCAAGGAACGCTGGGGCACGCTTGATTTCGTGGTTCACGCTATCGGCTTTTCCGACAAGAATGAACTGCGCGGAAAGTATCTCGATACCAGCCTCGATAACTTCCTGATGACGATGAACATCTCGGCCTATTCGCTTGTCGCTGTGACCAAGCGCGCAGCGGAATTGATGCCTGAGGAAGGCGGCTCCATCCTGACGCTGACCTATTACGGCGCCGAGAAATACATGCCGCATTACAATGTGATGGGCGTTGCCAAAGCGGCACTTGAGACGAGCGTCATGTATCTTGCCAATGACCTTGGTCCCCGCAATATCCGCGTGAATGCGATCAGCGCAGGGCCTGTTAAAACGCTCGCGGCGAGCGGGATTGGCGACTTCCGCTATATCCTTAAATGGAACGAGCTGAACTCGCCGCTGCGCCGCACGACCACTTTGGAAGATGTGGGCGGTTCGGGGCTTTACCTGCTCTCAAACCTCTCCAGCGGGGTCACGGGCGAGGTGCACCACGTCGATAGCGGCTATCACACTGTGGGCATGAAGCAGGTCGACGCGCCCGATATCTCGGTGGATTGATGCGAACAGTCCTCGTCACGGGATCAGCCGGTTTCATCGGCTATCACCTCTCGCAATTGCTCCTGGATGAGGGCTTTCGCGTCGTTGGCTATGACGGGATGACCGATTATTACGAGGTCGCACTGAAAGAGCGGCGGCATCAAATGCTGCTGCAAAACGCGAACTTCACCTGCAAAGTCGGCATGCTGGAGGATATGGAGACGCTCCATGCGCTCGCCATGGAAGAAAAGCCCGATGTGATCGTACATCTCGCGGGGCAAGCGGGCGTCAGGTACTCCCTTGAAAACCCGCGCGCCTATCTCGACGCCAATCTGGTGGGCACGTTCAACGTGATGGAATGCGCGCGCGAGTTGGAGGTGGAGCATCTGCTGATGGCGTCCACCAGCTCGGCCTACGGCGCGAACACCGATATGCCATTCCACGAGAGCCAAAAGAGTGACCACCCACTGACATTCTATGCCGCCACGAAAAAGGCGAATGAGGCGATGGGGCACTCCTATGCCCACCTCTGGAACCTGCCGACCACCATGTTCCGTTTCTTCACGGTTTACGGCCCGTGGGGACGCCCGGACATGGCCTTGTTCAAGTTCACACGCGGCATTCTGAACGGCGATCCGATCGACGTTTACAACCATGGCGAGATGCACCGCGATTTCACTTATGTGACGGATCTGGTGCGGGGTATCCGCTTGCTGATTGATGCAAAGCCTGAGCGCCCGGAAACGCCCGAGGCCATTCCCGAATGGGATTCGCTATCGCCCGCTGCGCCCTACCGTGTGGTCAATATCGGGAATAGCGACACGGTGAAGCTCACCGATTTTGTCGATGCGATCGAGGCGGAATGCGGGCGCGAGGCGATCCGCAATTTCCTGCCGATGCAAAAAGGCGATGTGCCCGCCACATGGGCGGATGCGACGCTTCTGAAAGAGCTAACCGGCTACACGCCAAAAACCGACGTGCGCGAAGGCATCGCCAAGTTCGTCGCGTGGTACCGCGATTACTATCAGGTGTAAGCGCCTGACGCCTTAGTTAGGCCCGTCCCCGGATGCGTCGGTTTCGGCTTCGGGATCAGGCAATTCCTGCTCGGCTGTTTCTTCACCCGGAAGCGCAGCGCTGCGTTCACGCTCCAGCCGCTCCAGATATTCGCGCTCGATCTGCTCGACACGGTCCTGTTCGGCAGCGGCATCGCCGTCGATGGTCGATAGCCGCTCCTGACGCGCCTGTTCGATCAACTGACCAAAGCGCACGCCTTCTGCTCGATCCTTTTCGGCATAGGCTGCATCAATGAATTGCTGCGTACAGCCGGTAAAGCCGCCCGCGCCGGCGGGACTGCATGAAAACGCGCCGAATTCACCGATATAACGAACCTTTTCAAACTGCTGCGCCTGAGTGATGTTCTCTGGCGAATCGCTTGTTCGCAGGTTTGATGGAATGCGATAGCGGTCCGCTTCGACCACGATCTGGCACACCACGATTTCGTTTTCGGCGGTCTGCTCGGGGCATTCGTCTTCGCTATAGGCGATGACCATGTTGACGCGGTCGCCGGCCTGATCCTGCGCTGTGGCGGGGAATGCGGTGGCCGCTGCGAAGGGGGCGATTAGGGCGAGGCGCAAAAGCTTGGACATGGTGGTTCCTATCAGGGACGAATTCGCTGTTCGCAATAGATAGCAGTCACTGAACCGCGACTGAAGCGGAATTAGCGGGCTGTGACCCTAGACACGCTCGCTAACCTTGATCGCAATCTTGCAGCCGAGACGGATCGCGCCCGAGAGCAGCGGATAGGCAGGTGCCTTTTCTGCGCCGTGTTCCAGCGCTGCATCACGGTGCTCGAGCTCTTCCTGGCGAAATTGCTCGATCATCTCGGCAAGCTCCGGCTCCGAATTGGTTTCTGCGAGCCGGTCCAATTGATCGGAATAATGCTTGTCGATTTCCGTTTCGACTGCCGCGGTGCAAGCCATGGCTGCCTCTGGGCCAAGCAGCGCCGTGCCCGCACCAAGCGCATATCCCGCCATCGACCAAAGGGGGTGCAAAGCGGTGGGGCGGACGCCGCGCTCTGCCATGAGAGCGTCGAATTTCTCGCGGTGGACCTTCTCTTGTTCAGCCATATGGCGGATTTCGGCAGATTGCGGCCCGCGATCACCCATGACCGCCAACTGGCCTTCGTAGATGCGGGTTGCGCCAAATTCGCCAGCCTGATCGACGCGGATCATCCGGTGCAGTTCATCGCGTTCCATAGGTCATCTCCAAAAGACACTGCATGTAATGCTACTTCTTATACGCAGCCATTGCCACAACAGCCGCACCGCCAGCGCAAGAAATCAGGAAATTCCAACCGGCAAGCGAGATGCCGAACAGGTCCCACGGCGCCACATCACAGCGCACGATTGGCGCAGCGTTGATGTCCATCACGTCAATCTCGGATGGCAAGGTTGAGCATCCGGTGATGCCTTCCCACCAGCCATATTCAACGCCTGCGTGAAAGCCGCCGATAAGGCCCGATGTGATAACCGCCAGCCCTGCCAATGCGACCCAGACCCGCGAGGGCTGCATTGCGACGGCAGCAAGGCCAAAGCCAAGAGCGGCGAAGTGCGGATAGCGTTGCCACCAGCACATCTCGCACGGGTAGAGGCCAAAGACGTACTCGGAAATGTATGCGCCGCCCAAAAGGCCAGCGGGAATGAGCACCGCCAATCCGCGAGCTTGATTGAGACCGGTCATAATTGCCACTTAGGAAGCCGGGTCAGGTTTGACCACTTTCCCGTTCCCTTAGCCGCCCGTTTTCGAGCCGCGTTTTCTCAGCGCGACCGAGCTTGCCGTGGTGCGGCGAAGGGTTTCAAGCGCATAGTGCAGCTGGAAATCCTCAACGCCCTGCTCTTCCAATTCCTCACTCGTGAGTTGGAAACGCGGATCGGCAATGGTGTCCTCGACCATTTCCTCATCGGCAATACCGATTTCGTTGATCAAGTGCCCGCGAAGATCGCTTTCGCGCGTTCGGTATTTCTCGCGCAACGCAAAGTCGGGATCGGACAGTTGCGGCACGCGGATGTCCGGCGCAATGCCGCCTTCCTGAACCGATTTGCCCTTGGGCGTGTAATAGCGCGCCGTGGTCAGCTTGAGCGCCGAATCCGGCCCCAGTGGCAGAAGCGATTGGACAGAGCCTTTACCAAAGCTCCTCTGACCCATGATGAGAGCGCGGCCATGATCCTGCAGAGCGCCCGCGACAATTTCAGAAGCCGACGCAGAACCTGCATCGATCAGAACGATCATCGGCACGTTTTGCGCGATTTCACCCATGAAAATCTGCGCTTGGCTGCGGCTCATCCGGCGGCGCAGGTAATAGTCGAGATCATCGGCCTGGAATTTAAAGGTTTCGCCCCATGAACGCCCGCGCTGCGAGACAATCTCGCCCTTTTCAAGGAACAGGTCGGTCAATGCGACCGCCTCATCCAGGCTACCGCCGGGGTTGGAGCGCAGGTCAAGCACCAGCCCGCTCATCCGGCCGGTGGCTTCGGTCTGAAGCGCGGCCCAGGCGTTGTAAACGTCCGCGCCCACATCGGCGGAAAATTCGTTGACCGAGATGTGCCCGATATTGCCGGGTTTCAGCTCATAGGTCACCGGCTCAAGCTCGATAACGCCGCGCGTGACGGAAAGCTCAATCGGCTCGTCACGGCCCGGGCGGAAAATGGTGAGGTTGATCGAGGTGCCCGCTTGCCCCCGCATTTGCGCAACGGCATCGTCCAGATCACCGCCAACGATCAACTTGCCTTCAAGGTGGGTGATATAGTCGCCCGCTTTGATCCCGGCCTTGTCCGCTGGGCTGCCCTTGAATGGCGAGATGACTTTGACCGCGCCTTCTTCCTGAACAACCGAAAGGCCAAGGCCCGAGTAATTGCCGTCGATAAGCGTGTTCAGCCGCTGAAGATCGCTGCCATCGAGATAAGCGCTGTGCGGATCAAGCGCGGCAAGCATCCCGTCAATCGCGCCGCGCACAAGCACGTCGTCCTCAACCGGCTCCACATAGTTTGCCTGAACCCGCTGCATGATCGCGAAAATCTTTGCGAGTTCGGGACCTGCGCGGCCATCGACCTGTGCCATGGTGGCAGTGGTGGCGGGAATAAGCGCAACGGCTGTAACCAGAGCAGCGCTACGAATAAGAGCGGCGAATTTCATGATGGGCGAAGTGCTCCTTAGTGTGTGCACGCAAACGTATAGGAAGCGGGGTCTGAACGCCAGATGAGAGGTGCACCGCGCGGCCTGTGTTTGCGCTTGCGTCCCTTTGCGGGGCAAGGCGAGTACCCAAAGCTTAAGGTTATCTCTCAATTAACCAAGATAATTGAGGGGGTTAACCGGCTCTCCATCGCGCCTAAGCTCAAGCGTAATGGGTTCATCGCCGCCGCCAGCAACGCCCAAAGGCCCGCCGCCGATGATCTCGTCACCCACTTCAACCTGTGTTCTTTCCAGCCCTGTGACAAGCGAAGTCCAGCCTCCTGGATGTTCAATAATCACGATTCGCCCGAAGCCGCGATAGGGGCCGGAAAAGGCAATTCGACCCGCGCTTGGCGCCACAACCTGGGCGGCAGGAGCAGGCGATAATGTGAGGCCTTTGGAGCGAAGACCGCTGTCGCGCAGTTCGCCAAATCCAGCCAGAGTGCGCCCTTGCACAGGCAGCTGGAAGCCGGGTGGTCGGGTGGCTGCGCTTGGCGTTGATGTGGGTACAGGACCGACCTCGGCGACCCGCGCCGACAAATCACTTGGCCGCGCGATTGGTCCGGGAAGCGCCGCGAGTTCAGCCCGCAATTTCGCCGCTTCGCCGAGCGTGTCGACCAAACCGTCAAGATCGCGCGCCTCTTCGGCCAGAGCCAATGCCCTTTCGCTTTCCCGCACTGCGTTGCTGCGCGCTTCGGTTGATGAGAGGCGTTGCTGTGCTTCAAGCTCGGCCAGCCGGGTGCGGCGCGATTGAAGCTCCTGTTCAGAGGCGCGCAAATTCTCAACCGCGCGCGCGGCCCGCCGCTCCAACCGCTGCCCCTCTTCCAGCTCTGCCCGCAAAGCCGCCGTTCGGTTGCGAATTTCGGGCACGGCAGAGGCAAGCACGGCGCGGACATAGACAAGATCTTTCAATGACCCGGGCTGAAGCGCGGAAAGCGCCAGAGGCCTGCGCGCTGTTGTCTGCAAGGCTCCGGTCAAACGCACCAGAGGTTCGCGCCGGTCGGACAGGCGTTTTGCAAGTTTCACGCGGTCATTCTGGAGAAGCGAAAAGCGGGCACGCGCCGCAGTGATTCTGGCCTCGGATGCCTGAATTTGCGCTGCCATTGCCGCCGCCTCGCGCGCGGTTTTGTCAGCCGCCTCGCTTGCCGCTTCCGCCTCTTTGGCAAAGCGGTCTGCACGCGCCTCTGCCCGCTGGCTTTCGCGCGTTGCTCTGGTCAGTTCGGCCTGCGCTTCCTCGGGTTCCAGAAGCGTGATCTCGCGCTGCGCCCAGCCTTGCGGCACGGCAATCAGCAGAGCCGCGCTGGCGGCACCTGTTACACCGAGAAGGGCACGTGATTTGCGCATCGGGAGCTACCCTGCACGATGATAGGGATGGCCTGCAAGGATGCTTGTTGCACGATAGAGCTGTTCCATCAGCATCGCGCGCGCCAAAAGATGCGGCCAGGTGGCAGGGCCAAAGGCATAAAGCAGGTCAGCCTCAGCCCGTTCGGCTGCACTGTGACCATCGGCCGCGCCCAGCACAAAGCGGACCTCGCGCGTGCCGGTATCGCGCCAATTCTCAAGCGTTGAGGCAAGTTTTTCCGAAGCCAGCGCTTTGCCGCGTTCGTCCAGAAGCACGGTTTTATGCGGAGATTGCGGCAACGGCACTTTGCCCCCGGTTTCAGGCAGTTCGGTCAGCTTCACCGGCCATGTGAGCCGCTTTTCATAGCGCGCAACAAGCTCCGCCTCAGGCGAACGAGCGATTTTCCCGCGAGCGATGATGTGGAGGAGAATTTGTTGGTTCCTTTGTTTGATGCGCCCCCATCCGGGGGCGCAAAACAACCTAACTCCGTCCTTGCTTCAGTTCGCCGCCTTCGAACGACCACATGCGTTCAAGGTTGTAGAAACTGCGCACTTCGGGACGGAAGAGGTGAATCACGACATCGCCGCAGTCGATGAGCACCCAGTCCGCCTGAGGCAGACCTTCGATGCGCACCGGGCCAAAGCCTGCCTGCTTCACCTTTTCGGCCAGCTTTTGCGCCATCGACGCCACTTGCCGCGACGAGCGACCGCTTGCGACCACCATGTGATCGGCAACAGAACTCTTGCCCTCAAGCGGGATGGAGACGATTTCAGCTGCCTGATCATCGTCCAGTTGCTGCATCACCAGCGCATAGAGCTCGTCTGCTTTATCGCCGTTAGACATGGTCGAAACCACCGCCGCACTGGACGAGTCGAGCCCGTTTGTTGGGCCCCTTGTCGCCGTGGAAGTGTGTGCCTGTGAAGTTGACTGATGCGTCATAGGCCGTTGGATGTCTCCTGAACATAAATGAAACTTGGGGGTGGGTGCCGCTTTTGGCAAGCGAGGACGATTGCGAGGTGCGATGAAGCGCCCTCATGCATCGATTTCCCTGATTTGCCGGAATGTCAGCCTGTCGCGCAGGGCAGAGGTATCGGGCGCACTGTATTTCTCTGCCCAATCAGCATTACCGCGGCGAATGGCCGTGGCAGAGCGATGGTCAGGATCAAAGCGCAATAACACCAGTGCCGGTGCTCTCCTCAAGCGTGTCTGCCCCATTGTTCTTATGTCAGCAACAGACACCCGATTGTGTCTGAACCAAGCCATGGCGGGGCTCGTCATAGCCTCTCTGGTATAGCCGGGTCGCGCGATGACTGCAATCGGCATGGTGCGAGCGATGGTCCGCCAGTCTTTCCAGCGGTGAAACTCGGCCAGATTGTCAGAGCCCATCAACCACACAAACTGGCGCGATTTGTACCGTCGCTGAAGGGCGCGAAGGGTGTCCACGGTGTAGCGTGTGCCCAGCTCTCTTTCGATCGTGGTGGGGATGATGGGTGCGCGCTTTGCTTGTGCCGCGGCCGAACGCAGCCGCGCCGAGAGGGGTGCCATGCCTGCTTTGGGCTTTAGCGGATTGCCCGGAGAAACCAGCCACCACGCCTCGTCCAGCCCTAGCGCATCAATCGTGAACTTGGTGATTCGCCGGTGCCCGCCATGCGCAGGGTTAAAGCTACCGCCGAGGAGTCCGGTGAGCATTTAAGGGCGCGCCTGCCCGGAGCCGCGCACTAGCCATTTGTAAGTGGTGAGCCCCTCGAGAGCCACGGGTCCGCGTGCGTGGAGCCTTCCGGTGGCAATTCCAATCTCTGCGCCAAGCCCGAATTCGCCCCCATCGGCAAATTGTGACGACGCGTTGTGCATGACAATCGCGCTATCGACGCTTGCCAGAAATTGCCCGGCGGCCAGATCATCATCTGTGACAATCGCATCGGTATGGGCAGAGGAGTATTTGGCAATATGCGCCAATGCGCTCTCCATCCCGTCGACAATGGCGACCGAGAGAATGGAGTCGAGATATTCGGTCCCCCAATCCTCATCGCTTGCCGCCATGATCCGGCTGTCGAGCGCGCGTGTGCGGCCATCACCGCGAACCTCTACGCCCGCGTCGATCAAAGCCGCGACCAACCCCTCAGCATCGGCGAACTGTGCATCGATCAGCAATGTCTCCATCGCCCCGCAAATGCCGGTGCGGCGCATCTTGGCGTTGACCGCAATTTCGCGCGCCATGGCTGGGTCGGCGGCCGAATGAACATAGGTGTGATTGACCCCGTCAAGGTGAGCAAGGACCGGCACACGCGCATCGGCCTGCACTCGCGCAACAAGGCTTTTCCCGCCGCGCGGCACGATCATATCGATCATCCCGCTCGCCGTCAGCATCGCACCTACGACCGCGCGGTCCTGCGTTGGTACAAGCTGCACGAGGCCCGCTGGAACGCTGCCCTCTTCAAGGCCAGCCTGGAAGGCGGAAAGGATCGCGTGGTTGGAATGAACCGCCTCGCTGCCCCCGCGAAGGATCGCCGCATTGCCTGCGCAAACGCACAAAGCCGCGGCATCGGCGGTCACATTGGGGCGGCTTTCATAGATGATACCGATCGTCCCGATGGGCACGCGCACCCGCGACAGTTTGAGGCCGTTGGGCCGCACGCTTTCATCGATCACTTCTCCCACGGGATCAGGCAAATCCGCGACCGCTTCAACAGAGGCCGCGACACCTTCCAGTCGATCCTCGTCCAAAGCGAGCCGGTCAATCATGGCAGCGGAAAGTCCGTTTGCGCGGGCCGCATCGACATCCCTTGCATTGGCCTCGAGAATGTCCTTGGAACGCTTACGCATATGCTGCGCCGCAAGTTTCAAAGCCGCCGCGCGCGACGCGCTTTCCATGCGCGCGCATTCTCTTTGCGCAGCGCGTCCGATCCTCGCAAGCCGGGCAATCAGCTCGCCTGGAGTGGCGGCAGTTTCGCCCGCCAATTGCGCGTCCGGGATAGCAGAAATCTCGTTCATGGAACTACCCGTTAGCACTTGGTTGGACCTGTGTCAGGATCGAAGACAAAGAGCATCGATTCCCTTCGCCTTGCGGGACCGGTCCAGCATCGAAATGCAACGAATCGGAGGCTCAGCAGGGTCAATTTTCCGTTACGAATCGGTGGGAAACGAAGCGCGAATCTGTGTCTCATCGGGACATTCCTCAGGGGTTCCACTCAGCTTTCGATGTCTGTGTTATTCGCCCGCCCCTAGGGGATTGCTCTAGGATGAACGACTCATCGCACTAAGGCTTCGATTTAACCTTTCGACAAGGTTGGAGATTCGCTTCTTAACCGATCCGTCGCTAGCGTCCGACGCAATAAAAACACAAAATTCGGGTCAGAGACACTTTGTCAATCAACAACACATCACCGGAAGGCAAGACCGGGCGCAGCTTTGCAGAAAGGCTCGGCCGGTGGTTCCCCGACCGCGAGTTCTTTATGCGGTCCCAAGGACAGGTGCGCTTTATCAAGGTCTCCTCGAGGCTTCAAAAAGGCGCAGCGACCGCCGCTCTCGTATTGGCTCTGGGATGGGCAGGATCGATGAGTGTGATGGCGTGGAACAAATATTCCGCCGAATTGCAGGTCGCCTCCTTCCAGTCCGAAAAAGCAGAAGTCGCCAAAGCGCAGGAACGCATTCAGGCTTACGGCGGCAATATCGACACCGTCGTTGCCGATCTTGAGTCGCGTCAGGAAGCGCTCGAAGCGATGTCGGAAATGCTTCCCGACGATATCAAGACGGTCGACACCAATGTCACCGACAGTTCGGAAGAGACATCGAAGACCGTTGAGCAAGTCGGCGCTTTCTTCCCGCAAGCCAAAGGCCTTGCCGAAATCGAAGCGCGCCAGCTTGCTTATGTCGAGAACATGACGCGCTATGCCGACTGGCGCGCGCGCAAGGCCGAAGAGGCGCTGCGCAAGCTGAACCTTGATCCGCGTGCGATGGAACGTGCGGCCCGCGCCGAAGCGCAAAGCGCGATGGGTGGTCCGTTCGAAATGCTCGCATCATCGGCGGATGGATCTCTTGATCCCCGATTTGAGCGTCTGGGTCTCAGCCTGCAACGCATGTCGACGCTCGAGCTTGCCCTTGAAGGGGTGCCGCGCGTGGTCCCTGCGACCGTCACCCGCATCTCTTCCAATTTCGGCTACCGCCGCGATCCGTTCAATCGCCGCGGCGCAATGCATAACGGCATCGACTTCAAAGGTCCCTATGGTTCGGAAATCTATTCCGCTGCCAAAGGCGAGGTTACTTTCGCGGGCTGGAAGGGTGGTTATGGCCGCACGGTCGAGGTCACTCACACCAACGGAATCGTTACGCGTTACGCGCATTTGGCGCGGATCGGCGTGAGTGTGGGTCAGGCTGTCGAGCCGGGAGCGGTCTTGGGTGGCCTTGGCAGCTCTGGCCGGTCTACAGGACCTCACCTGCATTTCGAAGTTCGTATCAATGGACGTGCGGTCAACCCGCGTCCTTTCCTGGAGACCGCCCCTAATGTTCTCAAAGAAGCCCGCGGAACAGACACCGCCAGCGCCTCCGGTGCCCAGCGCTAAACCAAAGGGACGAGGAATGGCCAACAACTCAACCTTTTCTGTGATCGGTTCGGACGTCACCATCAAAGGCGATGTGGCAGCCACGGCTGACCTGCATGTCGATGGTACAATCGAAGGCGACATCAAATGCGCCAGCATCGTGCAAGGCGAATCAAGCTCGATCAGCGGCGCGATCACCGCCGAAACCGCACGCATGTCGGGCAAGGTCAACGGTTCGATCACTGCGAAAGAGCTCGTAATCCTCAAATCCGCCAGGATCGATGGCGATGTGCACTATGATGCGCTGACCATTGAACAGGGCGCGCAAGTTGATGGACGCTTTGCACCGAACGCGAGCCGTTCAGCAGGCGCTCCAGCCGCCAATGCTGCGACGCCCAAGCCATCCGAACCTGTCAAAAAGGGCGCAGAGCCGCTGATCGCTGGCTAACCTTCGCGAAGCTCAAACGTTTTCAAAACGCCGCAGCCCACGGGTTCGCGGCGTTTTTCATTTATGGGTCAGAGAACCTCGGCGCGCAGCGCCTTGCGGTCGAGTTTGCCGATGATGGTCTTTGGCAGCTCTTCGCGGATCACGACCTCGTCGACCCGCTCGTGCTTGCCGATGCGACCGTTGAGCCATTCTTTGATCTCCTCGGCACTGGCGTCCCCTTCAAGCGTCACAAAGGCGCGCGGTGCCTCGCCGCGATAATCGTCAGGCACGCCAATCACCAATGCCTCTTTCACCGCCTCGTGCTTGAGGATCGCGTCTTCGACGACGCTCGGGAAGACTTTAAAGCCGCCAACGGCGATCATGTCCTTGATCCGGTCAACGATGCTAAGGAACCCGTCTTCATCCATGACCGCGACATCGCCTGTGCGAAGGTAGCGTTTGTCATCGCGCTCGACAAAGACATCGGCATCGGTTTCGGGTCGCTGCCAATAGCCGCGCATGATCTGGGGTCCGCAAATCGCGAGTTCTCCGGGTTCTCCTTCGGGCGCGAGCTTGGTCGGATCTTCCTTGTCGAGAAGGATGATCTCGGTCCCTGCGACAAGTTGCCCGATCGTCCCCTTCTTGCGCGTTCCGGCATAGGGATTGGCAGAGACGACGCCCGAGCTTTCGGTGAGGCCATAGCCTTCGACAAGGCGCACACCAGTGACGTCCTCAAACCGCGTGTGAACCTGCGCGGGCATAGGCGCACCGCCCGAGATACAGACCTTGAGGGTCGATAGATCGGTTTTGGTGAGGTCAGGGTGATCGAGCAGCGCCTGAAACATTGTAGGCACCCCTGGAAAACCGGTCGCGCCGTATTTCTCGATTGTTTGCAACACCTGCTTGGCTTCAAACCGCGGAACCATCGCAATCGATGCGCCCGCTGCAACGGCATGGTTCAACAGCGCAGTGTTGGCGAAGACATGGAAGAACGGCAGCGCGCCCATCATCACTTCTTCGCGGGGATTATCAAAGGGGTTGATCGCGGCCACTTGCTGAGCGTTTTGCGTCAGCTGGCTGTGCCCCAGCATCGCGCCCTTGGGCCGGCCGGTCGTGCCGCCGGTATATTGGAGCAGCGCCAGATCATCGGGTGTGATCGCTGGCAGGGTCACGCCCTCATCGTTGAGCACATCGTCCCAGCGGAGCACCGAATTGCTCCATTGGACTTTCCCGATCTGGCTACGCTTGAACAGATTGAAGGCGATGCTTTTGGCGAAGGGCAGCATTGATCCCAATGATCCCACGATCAGCGTCTCGAGCTGCGACGAGGCAAGCACTTTGGATGCGGTCTCGTAAAGTTCGGGCACGTCAACCGTAACGAGCGCGCGCGTCCCGCTATCGGCGACCTGCCAGGCAAGTTCCTCAACCGAGTAAAGCGGCGAGAAATTGACCACCACAGCGCCCGCCATCATCGCGCCGTAATAGGCGGAGGCATAGATCGGCACATTGGGAAGAAACAGGCCAACCCTGTCGCCCGGCTCTATGCCCATTTCAATAAGGCCGTTTGCAAACTTCACCGCCTCTGCATGCATGACGCGATAGGAGAAAGTGCGGCCCATAAAATGCAAGAACGGCGCTTCGGGATTATGGGTCAGCGTGCGCTCCAACATCGCAGGCAGCGTCAGAGGCTCGAACGTAGTGTCCCACGCGGTGGGGTGGTGATAGGCGGCACTATTTACATACATGTCAATAGAATGGGCGAAATGGCCCCGGCGCGCAAGTGAGATCGAACCATACTAGTTTGCGACAGGCACAAAAAAGGCGGCCTTGCACAAATGCAGGCCGCCCATTTTTGTTTTGCGCGTCTTTGTTTCGCGCTTTTGTGTTGCGCGCGGGGGGCTTAGCCTTGGCTGTCGCTGTCTTCTGCGTCTTCGGCGGGTGCTTCCGCTGCTTCTTCAGCAGGTTCTGCCGTTTCTTCGGCAGGGGCCGTGAATGCCGCTTCGGCATCGACAACCTCTTCCGCGCTCGCTTCTTCAGCGGCACGTTTATCGGCCAGCCACGCTTCGGCTTCCGCCTCTTGCGCGGCCTGGGCAGCCGCTTTCTCGTTTGCGGCACGTTCAGCGCGCAGCTCTTCGATCAGCTTGTCCTTGTCAGAACGTGTGTCGAGCGCTGCTTCGTCGGCAACCGGCGCTTCTTCTTCGGTCACGCCTGCACGTTTGGCGGCTTTCGCAACCACTGCATCAAGCTCGCGCTGCGCACAAAGGCCAAGGGTCACAGGATCCTTGGGCTGAATGTTCTGGATGTTCCAGTGCGAACGCTCGCGAATCGCGCCAATGGTATTGCGGGTTGTGCCGATCAGCTTGCCGATTTGCGCATCGGAAATCTCCGGGTGGTTGCGCAGCAGCCATGCGATGCCATCGGGCTTGTCCTGACGCTTGGACACAGGCGTGTAACGCGGGCCCTTGGTGCGGGTAACCTCGACGGGAGCCTTGTGCATTTTGAGCGAATAATCAGGATCGCCCTCACCGGTCTTGATCTCTTCGAGCGTCAGCTCGCCTGCGTGCACAGGGTCGCGGCCGGTGTATTTGCTACCGGCAAGGTCATCGGCCATCGCCTGAACTTCAAGGATATGAAGGCCGCAAAATTCTGCGATTTGCTCGAAAGAAAGACCGGTTTGGTCAACGAGCCAGGTCGCGGTGGCGTGAGGCATCAGCGGCTTTGGCTGTTCCTTTTGTGCACCTGAATTGGCCATAGGGGAAATCTCCGTTAGAAATAATAAGGGCCGCCCCTTGCGGAGCGGCCATTGCACGGGCGTAGATAGGCGATAGTGGCGAGCGGGGCAAGGAAATGCTTTCGGGCCGCGAAATGTCTCGCCGCAATCAATCCATCGGTGTGAAGCCCGGCAGTGCTTTGATGCGCGCAATCCATGCGCCCAGATTGGGTAAAGCGCCCATTTCAAAGCCCGCTTCATGCGCCACGTGCGAATAGGCAAAAAGCGCGATGTCTGCGAGCGTCACGCTCTGACCGCACAAAAATGGTCGATCCGCCAGTTCGTCATTCATCAGTTCGAGCGCCGCCTCGCCGCCAGCACGCTTCGCCGGGATTTGCGCGCGTTGTTCGTCGGAAAGACTGTCGTCACCCACAAACCGCAACCAAAACCGAAGTGTCGCAACATTGGGTTCGTGGTTGTATTGCTCAAAGAACATCCAGCGAAGCATATCCGCCTGCGCAAAGCGGTCATTGGGGACCAGGTGCGAACCGCTGGCAAGGTACCAGCACGCCGCATTGCTCTCTGGCAGAAACCTTGCGTCCTCTCCCTCACCGATCTGAAGGACCGGGATGCGCCCGTTGGCGTTCACGTTCTCAAGAAATTCCGGCGTCCGGGTCTGGCCGTTGAGAATGTCATATTGCCTGGTCTCAAGCGGAACGCCGAGAAGGGCAGCGGTCAGCCTGATTTTATAGCAATTGCCGCTCTTTGAGTATTCATGGAGGGTCAGGCGTTCACCCACCGGCAACTTCCAGCATGATCTTGCCTATATGCGCGCTGGATTCCATCCGCGCATGGGCGCTGGCAGCTTCAGCGAGAGGGAATGTCTGATCCATCACCGGAGCAAGCTCGCCGCTGGTGAACAGGTCCCAGGCGTTGTCGGCAATCTCGTCGGCCAAGGCCGCTTTGAACGCGTCGGAGCGTGGGCGAAGGGTCGAACCCGTCAGGGTCAGCCGCTTCATCATCACCAAGGGGATGAAAAGCTCGGTCTTGGCCCCGCCCAGCACAGCGATAGTCACATGGCGGCCATCTTCGGCCAAACACTGCAAATTGCGCGGAATGTAATCACCCGACACCATATCGAGCACGATATCGACGCCTTTGCCGCCCGTGTGCTCCTTCACCGCCGCGACAAAGTCATCCTCGCGGTAATTGATCGCAAGATCTGCACCCAGCTTTCGTGCAGCTTCGCATTTGGCCTCGTCGCCGCAAGTCGTGATGACGTTCAAATCGAACGCTTTGGCGAGCATAATCGCCATCGTGCCGATGCCAGAGGTGCCCCCGTGGACGAGCAAAGTCTCTCCATCGCGTGCAAGACCGCGTTCAAACACATTGTGCCAGACGGTGAAGAGCGTTTCGGGCAAAGCGGCCGCTTGCTTCAAATCCATGCCGTCGGGAACGGGTAGGCAATGCTGCCAGGGCGCGGTGCAATATTCGGCATATCCACCGCCCGGCGTTAAAGCGGCGACCACATTGCCAAGCATCTCGCGCGGCACGTCAGAGCCAACCGCGACAACTGCGCCCGATACCTCGAGACCCAGAATGGGCGATGCCCCGGGAGGCGCGGGATAATGACCCGCACGCTGAATACAGTCCGGTCGATTGACCCCGGCATAGGCGACCTTGATCAGCACATCACCGGGACCAACCGCGGGTGTCGCCGTCTCTTCGATCTTCAGAACATCAGGCTCGCCGGGCGCAGCAAAGCCGATAGCCTGCATCGATACTGGCACCGCCTGTGGCACGGTTTCTGGTATTTCTGGATTAGTCGCCCCGACCATTCGCATTTCCCCAAGATCTGCATTTGCGCATTTCATGGCACAAATGCGCCACATCCAATCTATTGGCGCAAATACCTGCGTTGAGCATTGACAGCAAGCCGAACAGCGCGCGATCATGCCAAACGATGGAAGACGACGATCTGCCAAAGGGAAAAGGGGACGCTGCGAGCAAGCTCGCAAGCGAGGATCTTGCACCTTACTCCCAAGATGAATTGGCGCATCGTGTCAAACTGCTCGAGGCAGAAGTTGCGCGCGTTCAAGCACATAGCGAACGTGCCGCAAAGCACCGCGCGGCGGCCGATGCATTGTTTAGAGCCTCCGGATCATGACCGGCTTTCCATCTAGGGCCAATTCGGAGTCGTATTTACTCAAAGACGCCCCATATTGCGATAAAACGAGCGGTGTCCTGCCGCGCTTCTCACCCCCGATAGAGATTTTACATGCCTAGTTTTGCCCAGAATCTGGAACGCACACTTCACAACGCTCTCGCCCACGCGTCAGAGCGTCGCCACGAATATGCGACGTTGGAGCACTTGCTGCTCGCGCTCATCGATGATGAAGATGGCGCAGCGGTCATGGGCGCATGCGGGGTGGATTTGGCCGAACTTGGCGAGGTCGTGAAGCAATATCTCGATCAGGAATATCAGTCGCTTAAGACCGAAGAAGACGCCGATCCGCAGCCTACCGCCGGTTTCCAGCGTGTAATCCAGCGCGCGATTTTGCATGTTCAATCATCGGGCAAAGACACGGTGACAGGCGCCAATGTGCTGGTCGCATTGTTCTCCGAACGCGATTCTTACGCGGTGTACTTCCTGCAACAACAGGACATGAGCCGCCTCGATGCGGTGAGCTACATCAGCCACGGCATCGGCAAAGGCGGTCGCCAGATCGAATCGAGCAATGCGGGCGGCAGCGAAGAAAGCGCGCCAAACGATGCCGAGGCTGCCAAGGAAGGCGGCAACAAGAAAGAAACCGCGCTCGACCAGTTTACGGTCAACCTCAACAAGAAAGCGGAAGACGGCAAGGTCGACCCGCTGATTGGTCGTGGGCCAGAAGTCGACCGCACCGTTCAAATCCTGTGCCGCCGATCAAAGAACAACCCGCTTTATGTGGGTGACCCCGGTGTTGGTAAAACCGCGATTGCAGAGGGCCTTGCGCGCAAAATCGTCGAAGGTGATGTGCCCGAGGTGCTTGAGCCTGCGGTGATTTACTCGCTCGACATGGGCGCATTGCTGGCCGGCACGCGTTATCGCGGCGACTTTGAAGAGCGTTTGAAGCAGGTTGTGTCCGAGCTTGAGGGCATGCCGCATGCCATCCTCTTCATCGATGAAATCCACACCGTTATCGGAGCCGGCGCGACCAGTGGCGGGGCGATGGATGCATCCAACCTGCTCAAACCTGCGCTTTCGGGCGGGACTATCCGCTGCGTGGGTTCAACCACTTACAAGGAATTCCGCAATCACTTCGAAAAGGACCGCGCGCTTCTGCGCCGCTTCCAGAAGATCGACGTGAACGAGCCCACGATTGAGGATACGATCAAGATCCTCAAAGGCCTGCGCACCGCATTCGAAGACCATCACAACGTGAAATACACGCCCGATGCGCTCAAAACCGCGGTCGAGCTGTCGGCGCGTTATATCAATGACCGCAAGCTGCCCGATAAGGCGATCGACGTGATCGACGAAGTGGGCGCGATGCAAATGCTGGTCCCGCCCAGCCGCCGCAAGAAGAAGATCACCGCGCGTGAAATCGAGCAGGTCATTGCGACCATGGCCCGCATCCCGCCAAAATCGGTCAGCAAGGACGACAAGAAAGCGCTCGAAAACCTCGACCGCGATCTGAAACACGTTGTCTTTGGTCAGGACGAAGCGATCACCCGCCTAGCCACCGCGATGAAGCTGTCGCGCGCTGGCCTTCGCGATCCGGACAAGCCCATCGGCTCCTTCCTGTTCTCCGGCCCCACGGGCGTGGGTAAAACAGAAGTCGCGCGTCAGCTCTCGTCCATCATGGGCATTGAATTGAAGCGCTTCGACATGTCCGAATATATGGAGCGTCACAGCGTTTCGCGCCTCATCGGTGCGCCTCCGGGCTATGTTGGTTATGATCAGGGCGGTCTGCTTACGGATGCAGTGGATCAGAACCCTCACTGTGTGCTCCTCCTCGACGAGATCGAGAAAGCGCACCCCGACCTCTTCAACATCCTCCTGCAAGTCATGGACAACGGTCGCCTGACCGATCACCACGGCAAGACGGTCGATTTCCGCAATGTCGTGCTCATCATGACCACCAATGCGGGCGCGGCCGATATGGCGAAAAGCGGGATCGGCTTTGGCGACGTCTCCAAGGAAGATGCGGGCACGGAGGCCGTGAACAAGATGTTCACCCCTGAATTCCGCAACCGCCTCGATGCGATTGTGCCTTTTGCCTACCTTGGCAAAGACACCGTGGCGCGCGTTGTCGACAAGTTCATCCTTCAACTTGAACTGCAACTGGCCGAGCAGAATGTGCACATCCAGTTTGACACCGATGCCCGTGCATGGCTCGCGGACAAAGGCTATGATCGTCTTTACGGCGCGCGCCCGATGGGCCGCCTCATTCAGGACAAGATCAAGCAACCGCTCGCCGAAGAATTGCTTTTTGGCAAGCTTGCCGATGGCGGCGAGGTTTCGGTGACGATGAAAGACGGCAAGCCCGCTTTCGAACTCTCCCCCGCTGCGCCGAAGGCCAAACCCAAGCCCAAGCCGAAGCGCAAACCAGCGGCCAAGAAGACGCCCCCTGCCAAGAAGGATGATTCCCAAGAGGACAAATCCAAGCCAGAGGCATCGGACTCAGACAAAGAGGGCTGATCAGCCACAGCGCTGGACAAGCCCCGAAATTTAGTCATTGATCGGCTCCAGATGTTCACGTCTGGAGCCGTTTATGTTTGCACGAAAGCCTGTCCTGAAAACCGTCTTTACAGTGAGCGCCCTTTCGCTCGGCGCGCTTGGCGTGCCTCTTGCGGCGGACGATCATGCTGCTGGTGACAATGCGGAAGGGGTGTCTGCACCTCAGAAACATTTCACAGGCGATGATATCTTCGGCCTTTCGGTCGCCGCCGACCCTCAGATTAGCCCCGATGGTTCGCAAATAGCCTACGTCCGGCGCACCAACGATATTATGACCGATAAGGCGGTTTCCTCGATCTGGCTTATTGATGTGAGCAGCGGCGAGGAAACTCCGCTGGTGACCGGCGCTGGCACGCATGTGTCGCCGCGTTGGTCGCCCGGTGGTGACCGGCTCGCCTATATCTCGACCGAGAGCGGCGGTGGACCGGAATTGCATGTGCGCTGGATGGAAAGCGGCGAAAGCGCCAATATCACCGCCCTGGCAGAAGGGCCGGGCGGTATTCAGTGGTCCCCCGACGGCAGCCAGATCGCCTACACCGCGCGCGTTCCGGGCAAAGGCCTGACCCTAGGTGCGCCCCCTGCCAAGCCGGAGGGCGCGGAATGGGGCCAGCCGATCCAGGTGATCGACCGTCTGGTCTATCGCCGCGATGGGGGCTCTTACGTAAAACCGGGCACGGCGCAGCTTTTCGTGGTGAGCGCCACCGGAGGCGCACCGCGTCAGCTTACCTTTGGCGAATATTCCAATGGCGGCGCGGTGGAATGGTCGCCCGACGGCTCCAAGCTCTATTTCTCGGCCAATCGCAAAGAGGATTGGGAACTTCAAATCTTCGGCAGCGAGATCTACGCGCTTGATATCGCCAGCGGTGACATCGAAGCCCTCACCAACCGCGATGGGCCCGATGGCGCGCCGCAGGTCTCTCCCGATGGCAGAAAAATCGCCTATCTCGGGTTCGATGATCAGGGCAACGCGTTTGACCAGACCAATCTCTATGTGATGAACGCCGATGGGTCGGGCTCGCGCCAGCTGGTGACCGGATTTGACCGCGGTTTTGACGGGCTTGAGTGGACCAAGGCGGGGCTTTTCGCGAGCTACGAAGACGATGGCGAGCACCGCGTTGCAAAAATCGGCCTCAATGCAAGCGCGCCAACTCCATTGGAAGCGCGCGTGGGCAGCGGATATTACGCGCTGCCCTACACTGGCGGCGAATGGTCGGTCTCGGATAACGGCAATCTCGCCTTCACCACGCAAAGTTCGGTCGCGCCGCCCGATGTTGGCGTTCAGACACGGCGCGGCATTCGCACACTTACCTCGCTCAACGCGGTCAGCCTTGCGGGCAAGGAAATGGGCGAGACGCGCGAGCTGCGGGTGACCATGGAAGACGGCACGCGCATCCCTGCATGGATCATGCTCCCGCCGGGGTATGAAGCAGGCACGGCTGTGCCGACCATCCTCGAGATGCACGGCGGCCCTTATGCGGCCTATGGTCCTGAATTCTCGGTCGATTATCAGCTTTATGGCGCGGCGGGATATGCCGTTGTCTTCGCCAATCCGGGCGGCTCCACCGGCTATGGCGAGGCGTTCGCTGACCGGATCGAAGACAATTACCCGATCAGCAACATCCCCGAACTTCTGGCCGTGGTGGACGCAGCGGTGGCGCAGGGCTTCTCTGATGAGGAAAACCTGTTTGTGACCGGCGGTTCAGGCGGCGGTATCTTGACCGCCTATATGGTTGGCAAGACGGACCGGTTTAAAGCGGCAGCGGCACACAAGCCTGTCATCAACTGGGTGAGCCAGGGGCTGATGTCGGATCTGCCAACATTGATCCCGCGCTATTGGCTCGGCGGCCTTCCATGGGAGAAGCCGGAGGAATATTGGGAGCGTGGCCCGCTGAGCAATATGGCCAATGTCACCACGCCAACGCTGGTTCTGGTGGGTGCAGAGGATTACCGCACACCGAGGAGCGAGGCCGAGCAATTCTACGCCGCGTTGAAATTGGTGGGCGTGGATACAGCCTTGGTGGTGACACCCGATTCCAGCCACAACAACCTCTCGCAAAGCCCAAGCCAACAGGCCGCGCGCACGTCGAGCGTCATCGCGTGGTTCGACAAGTACCGCACCGATAAGGACGACGCCGAATGAATTTCAGGGGGAAAACCCGGCGCACACAGTTACATTAGACCACCGACCGTGCTTTAACCAATCTTGGTCGTGTGACCCCTTTTTTCTGAACCTCCGTCCTCATGGCCCCTTGATACGGGCGAGGGGCGCGAGGCCCCTCGGAGGTGTCGGCACTTTGTCGGCTTTCAGAATGAAAGGAACGGCCTATGAAACGTCGTGTGCACGTATGTGCTTATCGTCGCTTTCGGTTCAGCCGGTGGGAAAATGTTTCACAGCACACCCGCCGCTGGCCCCGTCAGCTATCGTTCAACTTTTAAATAAGCAATAGTCTGGTCACACGGCCACCTTTAGGGTGGCTCTTGTCCTTGTATCCATACAGAATACGAATCGAGAATCAATAGGAGGGAATTGGCTTAATCCCTTGAGTCAATAGAGCGAATCGAATTCCATCCACAGATTTTCCAAAGTTTTAGACAGACATGAATGCGCGCCGTAAGGCAACTGAGTAATCGGAACTATGGGGCGCCCTCGCGGGTTAAAGCCGCATGAGCGCGCCCTTTTCCTGGATCAAGCCGCACCCCTGGGGGGTCGAAGTCGTGCCTGCGGGCGCCTTTATCGACCCTGCGCGCGCGGTCGATAAGGCGCTCGTCAGCCACGGCCACGCAGACCACGCCCGCGGCGGGCATGGCCAGACTTTCGCCACCCCCGAAACGCTCGCGATCATGGAGCTGCGCTACCGCACGGGCGCTGCCGATGATGCAGGCGAGATCCCGCACAAGGCTGTGCCGGTCGACTATGGCGAGACGATCCGCCTGACCGGAGGCGTTGATGCGACATATATCCCGGCAGGCCATGTGCTGGGCTCGGCCCAGATCCTGCTCGAACACGCGGGCGAGCGGGTGGTGATCACGGGCGATTATAAACGCCGCGCAGACCCGACCTGTGCGCCCTTCGAAGTCACGCCTTGCGATGTTTTCATCACAGAGGCGACCTTTGGCCTCCCCGTCTTCACCCATCCCCCGATTGCCGAGGAAATGGGAAAACTGCTTTCGGCATTGGAGGCGAACCCCGAAGGCTCAGTGCTTGTCGGCGCCTATGCGCTCGGCAAAGGACAGCGGGTAATCGCGGAATTAAGGGCAGAAGGGCATCATGCCCCGATCTATCTCCACGGCGCGATGGAGAAAATGTGCCGCCTCTACGAAGAGCACGGCGTTGAGCTGGGCGAGCTTCGGCTGGTCGCGGATCACACCAAGGACGAGATGCAAGGCGCGATCATTGTCGCCCCGCCGTCCGCTATGAGCGCGACCTGGTCGCGGCGTCTCCCTTCGCCCATAACCGCAATGGCGTCAGGCTGGATGCGGGTGCGCGGAAGGGCGCGCCAGCGCGGAGTCGAATTGCCGCTGATCATCTCTGACCATGCGGACTGGAACGAGCTTACCGACACCATCGGCGAGGTGAACCCGGCCGAGACATGGATCACCCACGGGCGCGAGGAAGCCCTGCTTCGATGGTGCGAGCTAAACCAGCGCCGCGCGAGGGCGCTGGCCCTGGTCGGGCGGGAGGAAGAGGATGATTGATCGTCCCCTCTTCCTCAGATTGCCGCTAAGCGATTGCGGCAAGCTCGGTTTTGATCTTCTCGATGGTTTCCGCCGTGATTGCGCCATTCGACATGGGCTGAACCTGCGGCAGGGTCATCGTTTTGAACTGATCGTAGAAGGGATGCTGGTTAAGCGGGCCCAGATGCTTGATCACAACAGCCTTTGTCGCTTCATTCGCCATCAGCGCTTCGATCGGGCTGTCGATCGAGAGTTTCGAAGCGGCTTCCTCAGCGAGCGCAGGCGCTGCGGTGATGGCAAGAACAGGAGTAAGCGCGAGAGCGGCGGCGTGAAGCATTTTCATCGTATCGGGTTCCTCAAGGAATGGACTCGGAAGAGCGGATTGGCACAAGCCTCTAACGATTGCACCTGTCTTCTCGATGAAGCGCATGAGGTTTTCGCGTGAAGGCCTTTGCCACCCTTCTCGACACGCTGGTTTACACCACCAGCCGCAATCGCAAGCTTGCATTGATCGCGGAATATCTGCGTGAGACGCCGGACCCGGATCGTGGCTGGGCGTTGGGGGCGCTGACGGGGGAGCTTGATTTTCCCGCTGTCAAATCCTCCACCATCCGCAATTTGATGAAAGACCGCGTGGACCCGGTGCTGTGGACGCTGAGCCGGGACTTTGTCGGCGACACCGCCGAGACGGCGAGCCTGTTGTGGCCCCAGGACGCTGACCCGCAAGACGACCCGCCCAGCGTCAGCGAGGTGGTCGATCTTCTCTCGGGCCTCAATCGCAACACGGCACCCAAAGAACTGCCAAAACTTCTGGACCGTCTTGATGCCAACGGGCGCTTTGCACTGATCAAGCTTGCCACAGGAGGTATGCGGATTGGCGTCTCCGCGAGGCTGGCCAAGACGGCATTCTCGCAGGCCTTTGACGTTAGCGTCGAAGAGGTCGAGGAATATTGGCACGCGTTGGAGCCGCCTTACACCGAGTTGTTCCAATGGGCTGCGGACGGCGCTGAGCCGCCCGATGTGTCGAACCGCCCGATGTTCCGCCCGTTTATGCTCGCCCACCCGTTGGAGGAGACCAAAGTCAATCTCAAGGATTATGCGGCGGAGTGGAAATGGGATGGCATCCGCGTGCAATTGGTACGGGTTTCGGGTGAAACACGGCTCTATTCGCGCTCTGGTGATGATATTTCAGCGACTTTCCCGGAATTGCTCGATTGTCTACCGATCGACGCGGTTCTTGATGGCGAGCTTTTGGTACGCGGTACTGCTCAAGGTGGAGAAGCGGGAGGCGCGGCCAGTTTCAATGCCCTGCAACAACGCCTTGGCCGCAAAACGGTGTCCAAGAAAATGCTGGCGCAAGCGCCCGCTTTCGTCCGGCTTTACGATGCGCTGATCCTTGAGGGGCAGGACCTTCGCGAAAGAGAGTGGCAGCGGCGGCGCGATACGCTCGAATCGCTCGTGCCCAAGCTGCCGGACTCGCATTTCGACCTGTCGGCGCTCGTCGAGGCGCGCGATTTTGATCACTTGGCTGAGATACGCGAAGGCGCGCGCGATGACGCGATTGAAGGGCTAATGCTCAAACGCCGCGATGCGCCATATATTGCCGGGCGCAAAGTGGGGCTGTGGTACAAATGGAAGCGGGATCCGTTGCTGATTGATTGCGTGCTGATGTATGCGCAGCGAGGCTCAGGCAAGCGGTCGAGTTTCTACTCCGACTACACTTTCGGGTGCTGGGATGGCGATCCCGATCAGGGCGCAGAGCTTTTGCCCGTGGGCAAAGCCTATTCCGGCTTCACCGATGCCGAACTCAAAAAAATCGACAAATTGGTGCGCCAGACGACCCTCAACCGGTTCGGGCCGGTCCGCGAGGTGGAACGCACTCTGGTTTTCGAAGTCGCATTTGACAGCGTCCATTCCTCCAAACGCCACAAGTCCGGCCTCGCCATGCGTTTCCCCCGCATCCACCGCATCCGTTGGGACAAACCGGTGCACGAAGCGGACCGGATCGAGGCATTGCGGGCGCTTGTCCGGGATTAAGTTGCAAGCTGCAACTAGTTTGCTAGATTGTGGTGCAAAAGGAGCTTTTATGGACCTCTATACCCAATCTGTTGCCACTTACCGCTCGCGCATGAACACTTTGAACGGCCTTTTGGTCAAAGCCGAAAGTCATGCGGAAGGCGACGCACTGCTTCAGGCGAAGCTTGCCGACGACATGCTGCCACTTGAGGCGCAAATCCGTTTTTTGACTAACATACCAGGCGAGGCGCTCAGCCGCTTGGGTGCGGTCACCTTCACATCAAGCGATGATGAACTGGCGACTATAGCGCAAGCCAAGGAACTGGTCGCCAAGACATCGAAAATGCTCGATGCGGTCAAGGCCGATGATCTTCCAGCCCCCGATGCTCGGGTCGCATTTTCAATCGGTGATGGTGCCTATTCCTTCGAGATGAGCGCAGAGGAATATGTGCGCGAATTTTCGCTGCCCAATTTCTATTTCCACCTTACCACGGTTTACGCCATCCTGCGAATGAAGGGTCTGGAGATTGGAAAGGCCGATTTTATCCCGCACATGATGGCATACTTCAAGAAGTGAGCAGATAAACGCCCTAACCTTCCGGCTTGACCGAGGTCACAAAGCTCATCTTGTTGCCATCGGGATCGCGGGCGTAGGCGCCGTAAAAGTCGGGCCCGTATAACGGCCGTGGGCCAGGCGCGCCTTCGTCGCTTCCCCCATTGGCAAGAGCAGCTGCATGCGCTGCATCGACCATGTCAGGGGTAGCGGCAAAGAAGCCAGCGGTGTGACCGTTGCCGCAAGCGGCCGCTTCGCCATTTTGCGGCTTTGTCACCCACACCATAAAACCATCGGCGAATTTATAGGCGAAGGTCATGCCTTCGTATTCGAACGCAAATTCGGCGCCCAATGCCTCCATCACGGGGTCATAATATGTCCGCGATTTGGCAAGGTCATTGGATCCCACTGTGATGTAGTTTTGCGTCATGGTCTTTGCTCCTCAATCACCCATCGCCTGTGCAACGGCATCGGCATGGTGCTTCGCATTTTCGGCGTAGTGCGCAACGCCGATGCGCATACCCGCAATCGCTGCATCGTTCAGGTCTTTCAGTTTTTTAGCCGGACGCCCAGCCCAAAGCTCGCGCTCA
This sequence comes from Erythrobacter sp. S227, assembly GCF_057364925.1. Taxonomy (NCBI): domain Bacteria; kingdom Pseudomonadati; phylum Pseudomonadota; class Alphaproteobacteria; order Sphingomonadales; family Erythrobacteraceae; genus Erythrobacter; species Erythrobacter sp. S227. The sequence goes on along the minus strand of NZ_CP200280.1, from coordinate 2,476,135 downwards.
CCCATGACCTTGCGCTCGGTCAGCATGGCTCCTGCGCCAAGCATCGCATCGGACCCGATGACCGACTTGTTCATCGCAATCGCGCCAAGGCCGACAAAGCCGCGGTCGTGAATGGTGCATCCGTGGACCATGGCCATATGACCGATCAGCACATCATCGCCGATGATCAGCGGAGAGCCTTCTTCATCGCCGGGACGTGGCGGGTCGCAGTGAAGGACTGAGCCGTCTTGCACATTGGTGCGTTCACCGATGCGGATTTTGAAGACGTCTGCGCGAAGGACGCAATTGTACCAGATCGAGGAGCCTGCCCCGATCTCAACATCGCCAATGATGGTACAGCCGGGCGCGATAAAGGCGGTTTCGTGGATTTTGGGCGTCTTGCCGTGAATCGGCACGATGTTCACGCCCGGAAAACTTGAGGTCTGTGCGGTCATTGCGCGCTCTCCCATTTAGCCTTGGTCAGCGAGTATTGGATCAAAAGCTCATCGTCCATAAAGTCGAGGTCCTCGCGCCTTTCCATACCCAGCTTCTCCATCAGCTTCCAACTGCCGATGTTGGGCAGATTTGTGATCGCAACAACATGGGACGCGCCAACTCTGCCAAAGGCCCAATCAATCACAGCGACCATCGCCTCATAGGCATAACCTTGGCGCCAGCGATCTTCGCGGATCAGCCACCCGATTTCGTGATCGCCCTGATTGGGCGCATTGGGGTGATCGACCCGCTTGATCCCGGCGTGCCCGACAAGGTCACCGGTCGCTTTCTCGATGAGCATGCAGAAGGAAAACCCCTCGGTCGCATGGAGCGCCATGACTTTGGCGTGCTTCGCCTCGATCTCGTGCAATTCCTTCACCCCGCCCAGATGCTCCATCACATTCGGGGTGTTGAGGTAGCGATCCTGTAGCGCGGCATCGCTTTCATCGATGGTGCGCAGGATAAGCCGCCGCGTCTCGAGGACGATATCGCCCATTATGCCATCGCGACCATTATACTATCCCGGCAAGCGAGGGGCGGTGTTGTTCCCAGGCCTCGCGCGTGATCGAATAGACTATGACCATGCCGTAATCCTGCGACCAAAACGTCTCGGGAAAATCGAGATCGGGCCGCCGCTCCATACCAAGGCGGTGCATAAGGCCCCAGCTCCCGGTGTTGCCTTGGACCGTCATCGCAATGGTTTCGTCCGCGCCAAAACGGGAGAAAGCCAGGTCCAACGTCGCAATCGCCGCTTCCTTGGCATAGCCCTTGCCCCATGCGTCTTCGCGCAGGCGCCATCCGGCCTCCATCATGCCAAACGGCCCGTTCTTGTCGGTGCAGCGCTTGAGGCCGCAAAAACCAAGGATCGCGCCATCTTCCTTGCGTTCGATCGGCCAGAAAGTGTGCCCATGGTCGCGGCGATAGCTCTCAAGCCGCTCTTGCGCCCCTTTGCGGGTCTCTTCGTCCGCCAGTCCGCCAAGCCATTTCATCACCGCGGGCGTGTTGGTGCCCTCCCAAAATGGAGCCCAATCATCCTCGCGCCAATCGCGCAGGATCAGACGGTCTGTTTCGTGATAGAAAGGCTCAGCCATCAACAATCAGCCATTGAGAAGGCGCGCAGCGACAGGCGCGTGATATGTCAGGATCCCTGCACACCCTGCGCGCTTGAAAGCGAGCAGTTTTTCCATCAGCAACGCGTCCCGATCACCTGCACCGACGCTGCTGGCCGCTTCGAGCATCGCATATTCGCCGCTCACCTGATAGGCGAAGACAGGCACGCGAAACTCCTGTTTCACGCGGTAAATAATGTCGAGATAGGCAAGGCCGGGTTTGACCATCACGCTGTCTGCGCCCTCGGCAATATCTAGCCCCACTTCGCGCAAGGCCTCGTCTCCGTTCGCAGGGTCCATCTGATAGGTTTTCTTGTCGCCTTTAAGAAGGCCGCCCGATCCCACCGCATCACGGAACGGCCCATAAAAGGCGGAGGCATATTTGGCCGCATAGCTCATGATCTGGACATTGGGGTGATTGTTCATCTCCAACGCCATGCGGATCGCGTGGACGCGGCCGTCCATCATGTCAGACGGGGCAATAATATCCGCGCCAGCAGCCGCCTGGTTCAATGCCTGATCGACCAGCATCGCGACGGTATCGTCATTTGTGACATAGCCCGCATCATCCAGAAGCCCGTCCTGCCCGTGGCTGGTGTAAGGGTCGAGCGCGACATCGGTCAGGACGCCCACGTCCTCCCCGCAAGCGTCTTTGATCGCCCGGATCGCGCGGCACATAAGGTTGTCGGGATTGTGCGCCTCGGCCCCGTCATCGGATCTCCGGTCTGGCTGTGTGTTCGGGAACAGGGCCACCACAGGAATGCCAAGCGAAACCGCCTCTTTGGCCTGTGCCACAATGCCATCCACCGACCAGCGCGAGACGCCGGGAAGCGAGGCAATTGGCTCCTCCACGCCCTTCCCTTCGGTGACAAACATCGGCCAGATCAGGTCTGCCGGCGTCATCATGTTTTCGCGGTGCAGCGAACGGCTCCAGCCAGTGGCGCGGGTTCTGCGAAGGCGGGTGTTGGGATAGCTTCCTGTCATAGGTAAAGAGTGTTGCCCGAATTCGCCTGAGCGATCAACGAAGTTTGACAGTGGTATACGTCAAGCAGACTCAATCAGCCATCGTACCGGGTGCAATCTTTTCGATCTCTCGCACCGGCTCTTCGACTTCGGTCGGAAGTGGTTCGAGGTCTTCCAAAGCCGCGCCCGGCTCTACCGCGCGCAGGTCGATCAGCTGACGACGGAAATCGAGCAGCTCTGTGCCGGAAAGCACCGCGCGCGTGACATAATCGACGCTTGCCGGGTTAATCGCTCGGCCATTGCGGTACATTTCATAGTGCAAGTGCGGGCCGGTCGAGAGGCCGGTCGAACCGACATAGCCGATCACCTGTCCGCGGCGAACCTGTTGTCCTTTGCGCACGGCCATGCGGCTCATGTGGCAATAGCGCGTATCCAGCCCGCCTCCGTGGCGAAGGCGCACGGTGTTCCCGCAGCCCCCTGCGCGGCCAGCGGAAACCACTTGGCCATCGGTAACCGCAACAATCGGCGTGCCGTGCCGCGCTCGGTAATCCATACCTGCGTGAAGACGCCGAATACCGAGAATGGGGTGACGGCGCATGCCATAACGCGACGAAACAGGCCCTGGAACCGGAGCGACAAGGCCACGCCTTTGTTCGCCAACGCCCGATGCCTCGTAAAAACGCCCGTCTTCGCCCCAGCGCATCAGCTGTGTCTTGGGCTTTCCGTCACGTTCGATCCCTGCATACAAGAGATTGCCTGCCTGACGCTCGCCTGTGGCGGCGCGGCGATAGGCGATGATGATGTCAAATTCGTCGGAAGAGCGCACTTCACGTTCGAGCTCGATATGATCGTCAAGAGCGCGAAGATAGTCTTGTGCAGCGCTGGCGGGAACACCGGCGGCGCGCATGGAGCGGTAAAGGCTTGACCCCACCCGCCCGCGAACGCGCAGCGGTGTATCATCCACGCGGATAAATTTGCGCACCAAAGACAGCGTTCCGGGCTCGCCTGCCTCTGGGCTTGCTCCTTGCCGCTCGATCTCCAGCTCGAGGTCAAAGCGCGCGCGGAAGGATAGGGCATCGAGGGGACGCGGGGCGCCTTCTTCGGGGCGGCGACCAAGTGTGATGTCCATCTTGGTCCCGGATTCGATGTCGGATAGCGGCATCGCATCGCCGATCAGGGCGCTCACCCGGCCAATATCGCCTGACGACACTCCGGCCCGGCGAAGCATGGCGGCAAAGCTGTCACCTCTGGCAAGCGTTGTCACGAGCGCGATTTGTGGGCGTTCAGGTGCACTTTCCAAAGGCGTGACGGCAGCGGTCGGTCCCATCCGCCGGCCACTGTCAGCGCCCAGCGCCAAAGGCATAATCATCTGGCTGCGAAACTCGTCGCGAATATCCTCGCCTTCGGGGATTGCGGCGCGCGCTTCCAATGGGGTGAGGCTGGGCCAAAAAGCCAGCGCAACAGCGCCCAGAAGCACCATAGTGCCAAGCCCTCGAAACCAGCGGCGGCTGCCGATGTTTTCGGCAAGGTCCGGTGCCAGATCGAGGCTTTCGAACTTTTCGCCAATGCCAAGCCGCCATTCGTCATAGCGCTCGCCCCAACCTTGCACACGGGCCAGAACCTGACGCTTGACCTTGCGCGACCCTGTTGGAGGGGCAGCTTTCATGGAATTGGCAAGAACAGGGGCAAAACTACGCGCGGTCTCTTCGTCCATGCCGCCCATGGCAGCATTGGAAACCGGCGCAGCTACATCTCGTGCGGACGACGCCTCACGTGCTTCGTGAGAACCCGGTTCGTCTCCCGATGAGCCCTTGGAAATGTCGCCGCTGTGGTCCAATTCAGCCTTCCTGTTGCACCAGATGCGCCCAATCATGGCGAGTGGGCAAACTTCTGCGCTCCTTCCATGGCGAAACATGGTAAATGTAAACTTAACACGCGGCCAACAGAGTCGCAGATGCGATAAGGTGTTTTGCGTATAAGGCCAGCACACAATCGGGCGTTTTGCGCCATAAATGCGCCGAAAGGCATTGCCCCTTGGCGTCCGGTTTGACACAGCGAGCCCGGTGACCTCGCAAATCCCTCATCGACCCCCCACAGATAGCCGCGTTCGCGCCGTTCTTGGTCCAACCAATACGGGCAAGACGCATCTCGCGATCGAGCGGATGTGCGCGCATTCTTCTGGGATGATGGGTTTCCCGCTGCGGCTGTTGGCTCGTGAGGTTTATGACCGGGTTCGCGCGATCAAGGGGGACAAGGCGGTCGCGCTGATCACTGGGGAACAACGGATCGAACCGCCCGAAGCGCGCTATTTCTGCTGCACGATGGAGGCGATGGACCGTCTTGGCATGGGCGTAAATGGTCCCCACGCCTTTGTTGCCATTGACGAAGCGCAGATCGGCGCAGACCCTGAACGCGGCCATATCTTCACCGACCGGTTGATGCATGCACGCGGGCGCGAAGAGACGATGATCCTGGGTTCCGCCACGCTGGAACCTATCGTCAAAAAGCTGATCCCTGGCGCGGAAATGGTAGAGCGGCCACGCTTTTCCACCCTCACCCACGAAGGGGAGGCGAAATTGTCAAGACTCCCTCCTCGCAGCGCCGTCGTCGCCTTCTCAACCGAGCAGGTTTACGCCATGGCCGAGGCGTTAAAGCGTTTTCGCGGGGGCGCAGCGGTGGTCATGGGCGCGCTGTCGCCGGAGACACGCAACAAACAGGTTGAGCTCTTCCAGAACGGTGAGGTCGACTACATCGTTGCCACCGATGCGATTGGCATGGGGCTCAACCTCGACCTTCACCATGTCGCGTTTGCCGCGCTCACCAAGTTTGACGGAAAGCGCAAACGCCGCCTCACCCCTGCCGAAATGGCGCAAATCGCTGGGCGCGCGGGACGTCACCAGACCGACGGCAGTTTTGGTGTGCTTTCCGGCGGGGGAAGCCGGTCGGGCGCGCCAATCGAATTTGCCGAAGAAGAGATTTACGCGATTGAAGAGCACCAGTTTGCCCCGCTGACCAAGCTTTACTGGCGCGAGGCAGAGCCGCGGTTTGATACGCTGTCCGTGTTGATTGGTGATCTTGAGAGCAAACCCCAGAACGAGGTGCTGCGTGCAGCGCCCGAAGCGATTGATCTTGCCGTCCTCAAACGGCTTGCGGGCGAACCCATCGCCGACACCGTCAAAGGCCACGGCAGTGTGCGCCGTTTTTGGGAGGCGTGCTCGCTTCCCGATTTCCGGCAGCTTGGGGTGGACCCGCATTCGCGCTTTGTCGCGCGGCTGTGGCAGGATCTTCGCGAAGGCTATATCGGCGCGGATTTCGTCGCCGCCCGGATCGCGGAACTCGACCGCACCGGCGGCGATATCGACACGCTTCAGGGAAGGATCGCTGCAATCCGGTCCTGGGCCTATATCTGCCAGCGGCCCGACTGGGTTCTGGCGCGCGATGAAATGGCGGCGCGTGCAAGAGGGGTAGAAGCGCGGCTATCGGATGCGCTACATGCGCGTTTGACAGAACGTTTTGTGAATCGAAGGACGACTATCTTGATGAAATCTCTGGGCCAGGATGGCGGCGCTCTTCCGGTGACGCTCGAGCCCGATGGACGGGTCAGTGTCGAGGGTGAGACAATCGGACGCCTCGATGGTTTCCGTTTCTCCGTCGATCCGCAAGCCGGTCTGGCTGACCGCAAAATGTTGTTATCCGCAGGGGAAAAGGCGCTTCCGGGCATCTTGTCCCAGCGCGCCGAACAATTGCTCGCAGCGGGCCTTGACGATCTGTCGATCGAAAGCGGCGCTATTCAATGGCAGGGCGAAAAGCTTGCAGAGATCACCATCCCCGATGATTTCGGAACGCCGCGATTGACGCTGCCGCGGGAGGTTTCGGCCCTTCCCGATGCAGCGCGCGAGAAACTGGAAACAGGCCTCATCGCATGGCTAGAGGGTAAACTCGCCCCGCTCGAACCGCTGCGCAAACTGTCCGAAGCGGCGCGTGATCCTAATGCGGGAAGCGAAGCGCGCGCACTGCTCGTCACTTTGATCGATGCACGCGGGGTTGTGGCGCGCGAGAATGCAGGGCTCCAGCATCTGCCCAAGGAAATGCGCCCCTTCCTGCGCAAACTTGGCGTGACATTTGGTGCGCTTGATATCTTCGCGCGCGATCTTTTGAAGCCTGCCCCGCGCCAGCTGCTCCATGCACTGGGCCTTGATACGCGGCCGCTTCAGGAAGCGATGCTGCCGGTGATCGGCGAGAGCAAGCAAATCCCGGCGGGATATCGCCTTGCCGGAAGCCAGGTGATCCGGGTCGATCTGGCCGAGAAGATTTTGCGTTCCGCCTTCGACACGCGCGCAAAGGCGGCCGAAGCAGCTGCGCCTGCGACGACACCTTCAAAAAAGGAAGAGGCGGCGCCCGAGACTGCTGCGCAACCTGCCGAAGAGCAAGCAGCGCCGATCGAGGCAGACACTGCGGAAACAACGGACGCGCCTGAGGCGATAGAGCAGGCCGAGACGCCAAAGCCCGATGCAAAAGCGCCAAAGCAGGCAAAGCCGCGCCCCAAGCAAAGCCCCAAGCAAAGCAATGCGAAATTCGCGCTCGACCTGTCTTTGCCGGTATCCATTGGCCTTGAGGAAGTGAACGCGCGCCGGCTTCTAAGCGCTGCAGGTTTCCGCGCTCAGCGGGCCAAACCCTTGGCGGAAGGGGCTCAAGGGCCGATGCTGCCCGATAGCTGGAGCTGGCGTCCGCGCAGAGCAGGCGAAGGACGGCCTGACCGGCGCGGCGACCCGAGGAAACAGGGACGCCGAAATCAGGGCAAAGGCGCTGGCAAAGGCGGGGGCCAACGTCAGGATCGGAATAAGCACAACGACAATCGCGGCGCAAAAGGCAAAGGGAAGCCAAAAGGCGGCAACCCGAAGCGCGGTGGTAAACCAAACCATTCCGGGCCGAACCACTCTGCTAAGCGCAAGCCCAAGCAGGACTTTGGTCCGGCACGCGCAAGCGGTGCGTTCGACAAGCTGGCGGATCTGCTAGGCGGATGAGGCGCTGATGGCGGAGAGCGATGCAGCGCAAGAGAGCTTAAGGCTCGACCGTCTGCTCGTTTACCTGCGCTTTGCCCGCACAAGGTCGGCTGCACGCGCCATGATTGAAGGCCGATCTTTGCGCCGCAATAGAAAGCATGTGCGGCGCAGCAGCGAGATGATTGCTATAGGCGATGTGCTGACATTGGCTGTGGGCGGCGAGGTTCGGATAATAGAGATATTGGCCTTGCCAAGCTGGCGTGCCTCTCCTGCATCCGCCAAGAGTTTTTATTCTGAATATGATCGAGGCACCAAACAGGAGACTTGATCGGGAGCTGCACCCCGCGAGTCTTGACCAAGAGGCCCACTTGCCACTAGCAGCGCGAAACCTTTGATTTATGATAGAGCCCTATCAGGTGCGAACTGCTTAAACGAAAGACGCATTAATGACTTACGTCGTCACTGATGACTGCATCAAATGCAAGTACACTGACTGTGTCGAAGTGTGTCCGGTGGACTGCTTCTATGAAGGCGAGAATATGCTCGTCATCAACCCTGCCGAATGCATTGATTGCGGCGTGTGCGAGCCTGAATGCCCGGCAGAGGCGATCTTGCCTGACACCGAAGACGGCCTTGAGAAATGGCTTGAGCTGAACACCAAGTTTTCGGCTGAATGGCCCAATATCACGAGCCAGAAAGAACCGCCTGCGGACGCCGACGAGCACAAGGGCGAAGAGGGCAAGTTCGAGAAATACTTCTCCGAAGCACCCGGTGAGGGCGACTAAGCGAAGTTGATCAGGGCGAAGGTGATCAGGTCAAAGGTGACTGATTCTCGCCCTTGATTGAGGCCTTCATTTCCCTGATTCGCAATTTTGTTGCGAGTATGCTATATACTGTCGCAACCACGCTCGTGGGTCGAACGATCGACCATGGCGTAGGGTGTGACAATTGGAAAGGCCACATACCAGCAATTACAATTTGATATCAGTCAGTTCGCAGCTCCTGCATCATCGTGTGCGGGCGCTGGAAATCCAAGGCTTTTGTCGAATCCCCGCTAGATCGGAATTAGGGGTTAGGACCTTTGCTGGGGCCCAAAGAAAGGAATTTGCATGGCAAGCACTGCGCCCGCCTTCACTGTTGGCGATTATGTTGTTTACCCAAAGCACGGCGTTGGCCGCGTGATCGAACTTCAGAACGAAGAGATCGCCGGTATGCAGCTGGAGCTTTACGTCCTTCGGTTTGAAAAAGAACGCATGACGCTTCGTGTACCGACCAACAAGGTCGAATCGATCGGTATGCGCAAGCTGTCCTCGGACAAGACCCTCAAAGAGGCGATGGAAACGCTCAAAGGCAAGCCCAAGGTGAAGCGCACCATGTGGTCACGCCGCGCGCAGGAATATGAAGCGAAGATCAACTCGGGCGAAATCGTTCTGATTGCCGAAGTGACCCGCGATCTGTTCCGCCCGGACGATCAGCCAGAGCAAAGCTATTCGGAGCGTCAGATTTTTGAAGCAGCATCGAGCCGTTTGGCACGCGAGCTGGGCGCGATGGAAGAAACCGACGAAGCGACCGCGCTTGAGAAAATCCTCGAAGTGCTGCGCGAACACGCGCCGCAATATTACGAGAGCACTGACGAAGACTAAGTCTCCAAGGCTTTGCCTTTGATGGAAGATAGAAAGGGCTGCCTGATCGGGCGGCCCTTTTTCTTTGGCCCGCGCTTGCACGCACTCCTGTGGTGTATTACATAAGTAACACGCAATGTTCTTTTGATGGAGTCCTCGAATGCCGTCCCTGCCTCATAACCGCTTGCTTGCCCTGACAACGCTTCCTCTGGCACTTGGCCTTGCGGGGTGCTTTGGCATGGATGGAACCATCAACGGCGAAGCCGGTGTGCCTCTATCCGAGTTGGATACAAATGGACCAACTCCCGTCGAATTGGTTCTGGCGGGGCCTGACAATGTGCTTATTACCGAAGGCAAGTCCCTCAGCATAGATATTGAGGGAAGTGACGAAGCGGTTGCTGCTGTTCGCTTTGTCATTGATGACGACATGCTGGGCATTACGCGAGAGCAAGATGCGTGGGATGCCATCTCACCTGCGACCATCCGCGTAACAATGCCCCCGCCTAGCGAAATCGCTGTATCAGGAAGCGGCAGTGTTGAAGCCGTCAACCTTGCCCAAGATGCAGACATTTCGCTTTCCGGGTCGGGCAGCTTCCTGGGCCGGAATGCCAATGTCGAAACCCTCGAGGTGAATATCAGCGGCTCTGGTACGGCAAAATTCGACACTATTACCGCGAGCGTTCTTGAAATCAGTCTTTCCGGCTCCGGGAGTCTTGAAGGCGCAGGAAGCACAGATAGGCTGGAGGCCAGTCTATCGGGATCAGGCGAAGCCGACCTGGCGGAGCTCGAAGCTGCAAATGCCGAGATTTCTGCAAGCGGCTCAGGCGGCGTTGCCCTCAAATCCAATGGAACGGTCAAAGCAAACCTTTCAGGCTCCGGCAGCGTGCGCGTAAACGGCACTGCGAGCTGCACTGAATCTGCATCAGGGTCCGGTTCGCTTAGCTGTTCGGGCTAGCGCGAGCGTAAAGGGCGATGAACGGAACCGATCAAGGGTAATCCCCGACTTGCAATCATTCGCCAAGCGGGCGAGGTTGTTGAGATGCGCGCCACCCCTCAACTTGCCCTCACTTTGGCAACCCTCTCGCTCACGCTTTCCGGCTGCTTGGTCCGTACCGCTGCCAATGTGGTGACCGCTCCTGTTCGCGTTGCGAGCAAGGCGGTGGACGTTGCGACCACAAGCCAATCGGAAGCCGACGAAAACCGCGGTCGCGAAATTCGCCGCCGCGAGGAAAGGCTCGCTCAACTCGAACGACGGATGAGCAAAGAGAGGCAAGCGTGCAACGCGGGCGATAAGAGCGCTTGCAAAGATGCCGAGGAAACCCGCGAGGAATATCTGGAGCTCTTGCCCCAGGTTCCGGTCGAGCCGCGCTGAACTACTGGCTGGCCGCGCGCTTTAGCCTGTCATTGATCGCACGCCCCACGCCGCCTTCAGGTACGGGCGCGACTGCAATCCGCGGCTTGTCTGAAGCGCCCGCCAGATGCAGGCTTTCATACAGACGCGCGGCTGCTGCATTCAAATCGCTTTGCGGTGACAGGTTGAAGTCACCATCCAAAACCCCGAAACCGATCCAAAACTCGTCTTGCGCAACTTCTGCTGCATTCAGCCTCAAAGGTTTGCCCGGGGAGTAGTGGCGAGCCGTTTGGCCAGGCGATTCTATCCGCGAAGTTGCCGAAAGGGTCTCTGGTCCCAGAATATCTGCGAGCATTTCGCGGGTGACGGGTCCGGGCCGTAAGAGGTTCCAGCCGCCATCTTCCCGAAGCGCAACGATAGTCGACTCCAAACCGGTCTCGGTCGCCCCGCCACACATCACTGCAGGACAGCGCTCGCCCAGCGACGCCATGACGTGCTCTGGCTTTGTAGGGCTCACCTCTTCGCTGCGATTGGCAGACGGGGCTGCCAGCGGGAAGTCGAGCCGCTCCAGCAAGGCACGCATGGCGGGATGCGCCGGTTGGCGAAGCGCAATGGTTGGCAGGCCTGCACTCACCGCAGGCGCAAGTCCCGCGTCACCACGCAATGGGAGAACGAGGGTCAATGGCCCTGGCCAAAACCGCTCCACCAGATTGTGGGCGCGGGCATCGAAATGGGCGAACGCCTCAGCCTGCCCGATATCTTTCACATGGACGATCAGCGGATTGAAACTTGGCCGGCCCTTCGCTGAATAAATGCCAGCAACGGCTTCTGCCGAATCTGCACGCGCCGCAAGGCCGTAAACCGTCTCGGTCGGCACTGCGACCAAGCCTCCACCGACAAGAATGTCGGCCGCGCGCGCAAGCCCTGCATCATTTGCTTGCAGCTGTTCCGTAACGTTCTTGCGGGCCATGGGCTCGCGCTATATCTGATAGCATGAATTTCCAAGCCCGCATCGCATGATGGGCCAAGCTTTCTCTCAAGAGGATCAAACCGCGTGACCCCTTTTACACCGCCCACCCAGGACCAATTGCTCGCCATTCGCGTGAACGCCGGGATTGAACAGCTCGCTGCTTCTGAAAAGTTCGCTCACGCAGAAAGCGATCTGGTCGAGGCAATCGTCGAAGGGGTCGGGCAATTCGCCGCTGGCGAATTTGCACCGCTCAACCGTATCGGCGATCTGGAAGGCGCAAAACTTGAAAACGGGGTTGTGCGCCTGCCCGATGGGTTCAAGGAAGCCTACGAAGGCTATGTCGGGCAGGGATGGAACTCCATCGGAAGCTCAACCGATTTTGGTGGTCAGGGCCTGCCCTTCACGCTTGCCTGCAATGTGCTCGAGAATCTGGGCGCGGCCAATATGGCGTTCTCCCTTCTCCCGATGCTGTCAGTCGGCGCGGTTGAGGCGTTGGAGCACCACGGCAGCGAAGCGCAGCAGTCGATGTACCTGCCTGACCTGATCAGCGGGAAATGGTCAGGCACGATGAACCTGACCGAACCAGCTGCGGGAAGCGATGTGGGCGCGCTGCGCTCTACCGCTGAACCGATCACGGACGGCGAACACGCTGGCAAATACAAGATCAAGGGCCAGAAGATCTACATCACATGGGGCGACCACACGTTGGCAGAAAACATCATCCACCTCGTGCTCGCCCGCCTTCCCGGAGCGCCCGAGGGCACGCGCGGGATTTCACTGTTTGTGGTGCCGAAGTATCATGTGAATGCCGACGGATCGCTTGGTCCTCACAACGATTTACGCCCGGTGAGCCTAGAGCATAAGCTTGGCATTAACGCCTCGCCCACTTGCGTCATGTCCTATGGCGACAATGACAATTGCATTGGTGAGTTGGTGGGCGCTGAGAATCGCGGGCTCATGGCGATGTTCACGATGATGAACAACGCGCGGATCAATGTCGGCAACCAGGGCGTGCAAATCGGGGAGCGCGCAACGCAGCAGGCGATTGCGTATGCGATTGACCGCGTGCAGTCGGCGCGTGCCGGATCGCCGGACAAGACGCCGGTTGCAATTATCGAACACCCCGATGTGCGCCGCATGATTTTGCGGATGAAGGCTCTCACTGAAGGGGCGCGCGCGCTGCTCTATTACTGTGCAGGTCAGGTCGATCGCGGAACTCTCGGCGATAGCGGGGCGGGAACGCGGGCCGAGATTCTGGTGCCGCTGCTCAAAGCCTGGGGCACGGATGTAGGCGTCGAAGTTGCTGGCATTGGCGTGCAAATCCACGGCGGCATGGGCTTTGTCGAGGAAACCGGCGCAGCGCAGCATTGGCGCGATTCGCGCATTGCTCCGATTTATGAAGGCACGAATGGTATTCAGGCGGCTGACCTTGTGACCCGCAAGTTGGGCATGGAAGGCGGCGAGGCAATGCTGGCACTGTTTGCCGATATTGCGCGCGATGCTTCGGGTGAACCTGCTCTGGCGGCCCTTGCACAAGATTGCGCTGCGATTGCCCAGTGGATGCGCGATGAGGCGAGCCTCGATGATCGCCTCGCGGGTAGCGTTCCGTTCTGCACGATGGCTTCGGTCGCGGTTACAGGCTGGCAGCTGATGAAACAGGCCGAGGCGGTATCCAATGGAGCAGCACCGGCACTGGCCGCGACAAAGCCGGTAACGGCGCGCTTCTTCCTCGACCGGATTGTGCCGGAGGCCGCTGGCCTCAAAGCAAGCGCGACCGCCGGGGCTCAGGACCTCTACACACTCTCACCCGAGGCATTAGCGGGCTAGGTGTCAGGGGAGCGAGATCTGCCACGCGATCTTTTGGAGCGAATTGCGGCAAGCCTTGAGCGCTTAGCGCCCGAGCCCGCTTCGCCGATCGATTGGACACAGCACCCTGCCTATCTGTGGTCGGGCAGCGCGCCTCATGCTCTTGCAAAACTGGACGCGCTTCCATTGGATCGCTTGCGCGCAATTGACGCCCAGAAAAGCGCCGTGTGTGATAATCTTGGACGGTTGGCTGGGGGCGCTGCTGCACATGATATGCTCCTTTGGGGAACGCGCGGTATGGGCAAATCGGCGCTCATACGCTCTGCAGTTCATGCCTTGCAGGACGCCGGAGCAAACCTCACGCTGGTCCAGGTCACCACCGATGGTTTGGCAAGCATCGGGCATCTGATCGAAGCGCTTGCGGGTCAGCCGCGCAGCTTTGTGCTCTTCATCGACGATCTTGGCTTTGGCGAAGATGATTTACAGGCAAACCTCGGCCTTCGTAGCTTGCTCGATGGAGGCGCATTGGGTCGCCCTGCCAATATCCGGATCGCAGTGACTTCAAACCGCCGCGCGATTGTCCAAAGAGAGGCCACATCGCCAAGCGACCTGCACGAGCGCGATGAGCGCGACAATGCTCTGGCTTTGGCGGATCGTTTTGGTCTGACCGTTCCTTTCCACCCGTGTGATCAGGCGGATTATGTCGCGATAGTCCGCTCTTACTGCAAACCGCTCGGCCTCACCTTTGACGAGGTCGAAGCGCAAAGCTGGGCGATTGCGCGCGGCAACAGGTCAGGGCGCACAGCCTATCAATTCGCCTGCGAACTTGCCGGACGCGCGGGGCTTGCCCTTTAGAACGAGCGGCTAGCGGGCTCGCTTAATTGCCTTCAAGCTCAGCTGCCCGTTCGCGCAGATATTGTTCTTCGAATTGGGCGCGCGGATCAACCAATTCACGCTGCGGCCGAAGAGGTTCGCCTGTCACTCTGGTGATGCCAGCGCCCGGTTCACTGTCAGGAACCAGTGTCCGCCAAATGATGCCGGCTGTATCGTCCGAGACAAGAAGCGAGCCATCATTGGCCCATTCCACCCATGTCGGGCGGCCTTTTGTGCTGCCATCTTGATTGAGGAAACCGGTCAGAACGGGAATCGGCTTTCCTTGCGGATTGCCGCGCTCGTCAAACTCGACATAGACCACGTCATATCCCGAAGGCGGTTTGCGGTTCCAGGAGCCATGGCGCGCCACAAATGCGCCGCTGGCAAACTTGTCACCCATCCGGTGACCCTCGGTGGTAAAGACGAGGCCTAACGCGGCGACATGCGGACCCATCGCAAACTCGGGATAGCGCGTGTACTCGGCGTGGAAATTGGGCATGCGTGCCTCAACGCGGCGATCGACATTGTTTTTGTAATAAAGCCACGGCCAACCATATTGCGCACCAACGGGAACATTGGTGAGGTAATCCGGCACCAGGTCAGAGCCGAGCATGTCGCGCTCGTTCACGGTGGTCCAAAGCTCGCCCGACCACGGGCTGAAATCCAGGCCGTTGGGATTGCGAAGACCCGACGCAAAGGGCCGCGCGCTTCCATCCTCGATATTGTACTCCCAGATCATGGCCCGGCCTTCCTCTACCGCCATGCCCTGCTCGCCAATGTTCGAAACCGAGCCGACCGCGATGTAGATCAGGTCACCATCGGGATTCACTTCGATATTGCGCATCCAGTGGCCGCCGCCGCCCGGCAGATCCATCAGCTTGCGCGCTTCGCCAGAAACAGCATCCGCGCCCAGCTCATAGTCGAAAGCCATAAGCGCATTGTGGTTGGCGATATAAAGCGTGCCATCATTCCAGCTGATCCCTGACGGTGAATCGAGCCCATTATCGGCGTTGAGCAGCACCTCTTTGATCTCGGCAACGCCATCGCCGTCCGCATCACGCAGCAGGACAAGCTCGTTGGCAGAAGGGCCGGCAGCGCCTGCTTTGCTAAAGAGAAATCCTGCGATCCAGCCGCGAACCGTGTCAAAAAACCCTTGGCTCGCGGCGTCCTCGTCGCTCGCAGGTGCCCGGGTCAACGTGACAAGCACATCGCCATTGGGAAGCGCATAAAGCACGCGGGGGTGGTCCAGCCCTTCGGCAAAGCGATTGGTGACAAAGCCATCCGCGCCCACAGGTGCATCGCCTTCTTCCCAGCCGACGGGTTCAGCAATCTGTACTGTCGGAAAATTCTCGGCAGAAGGTTCTGCCAGGACAGGATCGGTCCCGGTCACTTCATCAACGGAAAGCTCGGCTTTTTGACCTTGTGCAAGGTAGAACAAGCCTGCTCCTGCAACGATCAGAAAAACGACTGCGCCAATTGCGACTTTTCGAAAAATACCCATGTCGGGCGCAATAATGCAGCCCCCCGCATGTTACAACCTTGTGCCTCTTTCAGGCATGCACTTGCCATAACCCCTCACCTGTCCAATAGCGCCCCGATACGCGATGCTGGCATCTTAGGAACCCGACCAATGTATGATTTCAAACCGGATCCAGCGCTGGGAAAAGCGGAAGTGTATCGCCAGTTGCGCGATGCGGGCGATGCGCTGACACACGGAGAAAGCGACACTGTTGCCAACATGGCGAATGTTGCCGCGCTTATGTGGGAGTTTCTGCCTGACCTTAACTGGGCAGGGTTTTATCGCATGGGCGCGGATGGGTCGGGTAAAGACGAGCTTGTGCTCGGGCCTTTTGCCGGAAGGCCGGCGTGCATCCGCATCCCGATCGGCATTGGCGTGTGCGGCGCAGCGGCAAAGACGGGTGAAACACAACTTGTGGAGGACGTTCACGCCTTTCCAGGGCACATTGCTTGTGACGCGGCGAGCGCGTCCGAACTGGTTGTGCCCGTGACACGCAATGGCAAAGTGATTGCGGTGATTGATCTTGATAGCCCCAACAAAGCCCGCTTCACGCCAGAAGATGCAGCCGGGATCGAAAGCCTTGCCACAATGCTGGCGGACCGGATCTAGCTTCTCCGGTCAATTCCACCTCTTACCATTCGCGCATCATTCGCCCCGTTTCGAGACACGGTGCTTCAGGCGGTTTGGCGTGCCGTGCGGCGTAATGGTAACGAATTGCTAAGTATTTTTCTTAGGCGTTCGCGCGATTCGCAAAGCAGCGATCCGTGGTTGGCGCAATAGGGGACCCATGATGACATTCACTGCTCTAACCCGCACAACTTTGACCGGGATCAGCCTGGCAACCGCTGCGATGGCTGTTCCAACAGCGGCTTTCGCTCAAGACTTCATGCCTGATGTTCAGCCGCTTAGCGTTGAAGAAACGCGCACTTTACCGCCTGAGCTGCAGACGGCTCCTGTGCCAAGCTCGCCCCTTTCGGAAACCACCATCGGCGCAGACGGGGTCGAGACCATCACTCGCACGCGCCGCATCACGCGGTCTGCGCCTTATCCCCAGGCGACCACTGAATATGTGACGCAGGAAGAATACGAAGTAGAGCTTCCCCCGCTTCCACGCGGGACAGCCCAGCGTCAGGTCCACACGACTCATGCCTATGCCCCGGCTTACGCCCCTGCATACGGTCATGCTTACGCGCCCGCCGCTCAGGTGTTTCAGCGTGAGCAATGGATTGCCGAATGCGAGCGTCGCACAGACGGCTATAGCGGCAAGCGCAAAGGCGGGATCATCGGCGGCCTGCTCGGCGCAGTTGCCGGCGGGATCATCGGGAACCGCGCATTCGATAGCGAACGGCTGGGTGGAACCCTGCTCGGTGTCGGCGTTGGCGGTATCGGCGGCGCCCTCTTGGGCAGCCTGATCGGTGGCGGGCGCAATGATCGCGGCGAATATGACTGCGAGGCCGCGCTTGACGCCTATCTGTCGCAATATGCAGCTGGCGGTCCGCGGATCGCAGCGCGCACAATTCCAGCCCCTGCACCTGTTTATGCAGCACCAGCATACGCACCGGCATACACTTACGCGCAGCCACAATATTACTATCAACCGCCACAGCAGATCACCTATGTGCCGGTCGAGTATCAGCAGCGCCAGCGTGTGATTGTGCGCGAGACCGTACGCGAAGAGGTCATTCCGGGCGCGCGCCGTGTCATTCCGGCCCCTCAGCCAGTGGCACCGCGGCCAGCACCACGCCCGATCAAGGGTGAGCCGCGCTACATCAAGGGCAATTAAGACCGATTATTCTGAACTCACTGCTGCAATAACCGGACCCGCTGGCCCAGATGGTGTTGGCGGGTCTGTTGCATCTGCGCGGATCAATTTGACGGTTCCAAAGCGGATGACATCTTCGTCCCGATTGAGCCTGAAGGCTGACCGGCCATCTTTCAGCGTCAGAGTGGGTTTGACATCCAAGGCCTTTGCCGCCTCATCAGAGATCCGCAGGCTATATTGCCCGTAAGGGATACGCTGGAAGAGGAAGAAGCCGTCGAACTCGCTGACCGTCTCGGCTGCAATCGCGCCTCTTTCATCTATCAGCTGTAGCCTCACGCCAGACTGGTCAGTGCCGGTCACGCTTAACAGCGAGCCTTCGATTTCCCCTGTTGGAGACACCGCCAGCTCGACCTGCGCCGCCACACCCGGGCGCGGTGTCACCACTATCCCTTTGGATGACGGCGCCAGAAACGGATCTTCGAGCGAACTTTCATCGATCCCGACCAGAACAGGCTGGAACGGGCGCAATTCGTCGACGATTGCTGTGCCATTTGCGCCGGTCACTGCATCGGTTGAGCGAAGGCCTGCCTCGACCAAGATGTTCTCGAGCAGCGGTTCACCGGCATCCCGGCGGTCGTTGCCATTGTCATCGCGGAACACCGTGACTGCGGCCTGACCGTTGCGCGCCAGTTTTGCGTGGGTCACCCGAACTCCGCCAGAGACGGGATCCGGACCAAGGCTAAAGGCTGCCTGTATGCCGGCACCAACACCGCCGTTCGAAGTGACAAAAGCGTCCCCGCGAAGGGAGAACTCTCTGAAACGGTGAGTATAACCAGCCGTCAGGCGGAATTCATCATTGCTCGCAAGGTAATCCAGATCGCCCTGGAGCGCACCGTCCTCTCCAATGTCGGCCTCGACCCGCACAGTGGCGGATTCAAGGCCTTTGTTTGGTCCATTTGCACGGAAAGTTGCGTTTCCGCGCACTCTAAAGTCGCGCCAACGCCGGTTCGCAATCAAAGTGACCTCTGTGTTGTCATTTTGTGGGCGCCCACTGTCTTTTTCGTGCGCAATCTGGGCGGAAAGTGACAAGCGGCCCGAGGTCACCGATGTGATGAGGTTGAATCCATTGATCGTGTCACCATTGTTGCGTTTTGCATGGGTCACGGCGCCCTGGATCGGGATGGACAATCGACCTGCGCGCAGAGCGGTCGAGAAATTGACCCCGCCAAGATAGGCAATGTCGTTCTCCGCGAACTCCCCTTCGAAGTCACCGAAGAACACTCGCGCATTCGCGCCAAAGTTGACGTTTCCAATACGACCCAGCGTGTTGAGGTTGGTCACGACCCCTCCCCCAAACTCGTGTGCCGCCGCCAGTTCAAATTGAGCGAACGACAAAGAGTGTGTGAGAGTGGCCTCGGTATAGGTATGCCGGGCTTCGTTCCGGAACAAATTGTGGACACCGAAGCCGACGCTCGTGCGCTTGCTGAGCCCACGCTCGACACCTGTGCCCCAGCGCCACTTTTGGGGCAGGGTCGCCTGCCGCACGGTAATTGGTTCGAGCTGAATCAGATCGCGATTGTCCTGCACGACCCCTGCCCAGTAATAGGTCTGGCCCGGCTCAATCTGGTTTACGCCCACAGGGACGGAGGATCGTTCCCGCCGGATTTGGCCTT
This sequence comes from Erythrobacter sp. S227, assembly GCF_057364925.1. Lineage (NCBI taxonomy): Bacteria > Pseudomonadati > Pseudomonadota > Alphaproteobacteria > Sphingomonadales > Erythrobacteraceae > Erythrobacter > Erythrobacter sp. S227. The sequence continues at coordinate 2,457,010 of NZ_CP200280.1, read as the reverse complement.
GCGGACCATAAAGGACCACTTCGAAGTCGTTTCGACCAAAGAACAGTTCGATATCGATGAATTCATACCGGCCGTCCTGGCGCGAACCCTGGAATGCGATCAACTGACCATTGCGATAAAGCTCGGCGTCCCAACCCGAGGGCAAAGTGCCGCGAAGCACCGTAGTCGAGAAGCGCGAGGTTTGATTGAGTGGGCGGTTTGTGACGAATGCGCCGCGGCCCACTGCGGTCTGACCCACAAGTCTTCCCGGAACAGTCTCCACATCGCCAATTGCGACATCGGTCGCATCAAGTGGGCCCAACAGGCCGCCTTCTGCATTGCTGCGATAGGCTCTCACCCGGACCGCTTGCGGACGAAGCTGGTTATCGGTGCTGATCCGTGCGGTGTAGCTCGCGCCCAGCGCCTCGCCCGCTGCAAAGAATTCAACCCGGCCCGCAAGACCGCTCTCTTTGCGCGCTTCCACATCGGCAACCACATCCACCGAAGGCGTGCGCCAGTTGCGATATTCCATCTCGGACGTCGGGTATTGCGAGAGATCAAAGGTGACGTTGCGCGGCCTGATACGTTCCGCCCGCTTGCGCCGCTCGATCGCCTGCATAAACGGCAATTCGGTCTCGGACTCGAGCTTCACCGCAGCGTTGAAAAGATCCGGCGTAAAATCGACGCCAAACCACCGCGAAAGAGCGCGCGTATCGACACACCACCCCTCCGGCGTGTCGTAAATATCGTTGGCCAGAGGTGCCGGACCTGTGTTCACGTTTTGTACCGTATTGGAGTCACGGTCAATCGTGATTTCCTGATCCTCGGCGAACAACCACCCAGTTGCGCGGCGCGACTTCTTGTCGATGCGGATGGGAAGGTCGAGAGATTGCACAACGTCTGCCAGATCAAGGCAGACACCGCGATCGGTTTGATAACCGCGCACTTCGTAACTCAGTTTGAAGTTTTTGATCTTCATCTGGAGGAGAAGATAGTCATCCTCATTCGCCTGCCAGCCGCTCGGGTTGGTGGCGCTTTGCTGCGCTTTCGCCGGCGCAGCTGACGCAAACGCGCTAAGCGCCACTGCGGTAATCGCAGCGGCGCTTAGAATTCGTTGGCGTAATGCAGTCATGAGAATTGATCCGGGACCGGGTCCCGACTGATCCGGCCAGGTTTAGCCGATCATCCCGTCAACAGCGGCGATCAGTGCACCGCCCTGCTCTGGCAGTTCGCGATACTCGATCCGGCCAGGGCCCTTGATCTGTGCAACCTGTTCATCGGTGAGCTTGATCCGCACCTGGCGCGAACCGATTTCGGGATAAACCGCAATTCCACCCGCAAGAACAATGGATTCATCAAGGCCGGGCTTCACAACGCTCAAAACACCGTAGGTCGAGCTTTCACCCGAACGCTCGATAGACATTGCGAGTTCAGGACGACCATCATCGCCTGTAATGATGCTGGGCTGGGTGAGGGCAACCTGCGCCTCCACCCGGCCATGGCGCACGATAATCGGAATAGTGATCCCGTAGATCGGCACGAGTCGGAATGTCACTGCATCCGATTGGGGCTGTTCCTCGGTCACCTCGCGCGGACGCGGGATCGCTTTGAAAGACATGTGAACGCGGTATTCGCCATCAGGCAGTTCGGCTCCCGGGCGTGCGGCAAGCCGCACAGCCTGTGGTTGGCCAGGAGGAAGAGCGATGCGGCGAGGCGCATACCGGATCATGCCAAGCGAAGCCTCTTCAACGCCGTTGGCTTCGCTCTTTTCAACCTCAACCAGGCGACCCTCTTCCGTCATGCGGCGCAGTTCAAGGCCGATCCGGTAAGTCGCTTCTTCTGATCCGATATTGCTCAGGATGACTTCTGTCCCGCGCGAACCATCAAGGATCACCCGCGTAGGTGCGACCAGCAGATCCCCTTGGGCCTGCGCTGGCGCCGAAAGAACGCCTGACAATCCGGCCACCCCCAGTGCGACAGCACAAACAGCGGTTTTTATCGTTTTTTCGAATGACTTCAGTGACATGGTACCCGTAGCTCCCTTGTATGGAAGCTCATCACCACCTGAGCCTCCACGCGTTTTCACGTATAGGTGGTAAGCAAATAGGGTTAAGATTGGTTAAAGATGACACACTCAAAACCTTGAAACCCATAAGCAAAAAGCCGCAGCCCATGGTTAGGGTGCGGCTTCTTGTTCTGGTCTCTTGGCGAGCAGCAACCCGGTGGGCTGCGCTCGCCTCTAAGAGATTACTGGTACTGAACAGTTACGTCGAACGAACCTTCGTACGTGCCAGCGATTTCGGTTCCGTCGAGCGAGATCGTACCGCCAACGTTGAAGGTCTCGTTGCCGCTGAACGCGGTGAAGCCACCAAGCGAACCATCATTAAGCGCCGTAAGTTCGATCACGTGCTCGTTGTTGGTTGAACCCGCAAAGCCTGTGTGTGTCAGGACGACAGGATTTGCCACCAAGTCTTGCACCGCTACCGATACGTTAGTGCCTGCTGCACCTGTTACCGTGAACGCAGCAGCCTGCTCAGCGCCACCTGGGCCACAAATCACGTCGCCAGCACAGTTACGGAAACCGGCAGCGTCAACATCAACAGAACCACCAGTCGAACCAGCGTTCACAACAATCGCACCAAAGTCGAGGCCAGCGTCGTTGGTCAGCTGCAGAGCTGCAAGAACTTCTGCAGTCGCATCAGCGCTCTCAGTAACCTGTGCGTGAGCTGTCGAGCCGAGGCCTACAGCAGCGAAAAGTGCAACACCAGCAGCGGCAGTGCGAAACATTTTGGTCATTATATGGTCCTTCCGAAAATTCTTTTCCCGTAGTCAGGGTGAAGGACACTGCACTTTCGCGACCCGTCGCGAATCACTGCACCAATCCACCCTAACCGAACGAGTTTTCACCCCGTTCGCCACCCCTAGGTAGAAGCCCTGGGTTCCGCTTTCGTTTTTAGGTATGGTTAACAGTGCAGTAGGAATTGCGGCCAAAAAAGTGCAAACAACTGAAAAACAAGGGTATCGGTGAAGGCTGGTCGCGAATTTTCTTCTTAAAAATCGCCGCCAGTTAGGCGCTGACACAGCAGATCAAGCTGGTCGAGCGAGCCATATTTGATCGTAATAGCCCCGGACCGGGGGTCAGCATCCGCCTTGATCCGGACATTGAGTCCCAAAAATTCCTCAAGATGGCGCTGAACCGCAACGATATCAGCATCTTCACCCGCCGCAGCGATTGTGGGCTTGGAGGCTTTAGTCCCGCTGACCTCTTTGGCGACCTTGCGAACGAGCTTTTCGATCTCGCGCACAGACAAATTGTCATTCACCGCCTGTTTCGCAAGCACCGCCGCATCGTCATGCCCGACCAGCGCCCGGGCGTGACCCATCGAAAGTTTACCCCCCTCAACCAGATCAAGCACCGCTCCCGGAAGACCCAGAAGACGTTGAATATTCGCAACATGACTGCGCGATTTCTCGACCATGCGGGCAATCTCCGCCTGGGTCATACCTTCATCATCGGCCAGGCGCTGATACGCGCGCGCTTCCTCAACGGGGTTCAGGTCCTCGCGCTGGAGGTTTTCAATAAGGGCAAGCGCCATGACCTCGCGCTCGCTAAGTTCGCGAACAATTGCAGGGATCTGGTGCAAACGCGCCTTTTGGGCCGCTCTCCAACGCCGCTCACCAGCAACAAGCTGATAACGGCCCTTCCCATTGGGGCGCACGATAATGGGCTGAATGACCCCGCGCGAGGCGATCGAGGCAGCCAATTCTTCAAGCGCAGCCTCATCAAAGTGCTTACGCGGGTTGCCCGGCAAGGGCTGGATCGAGGCAATCGGCAGGGACTTTAGCGCAGAATCGCCTGAACCGCCTGTATTCTCCGCTGTTTGCGCAGCGTCACCATCGTTCGGCCCACCCCCGGCTTGAACAAGCGGTTCTTCGCGCTTTGTCTCACCCAGGAGAGCGCCAAGCCCCTTGCCAAGCTTCTTCTTGCGATCGGCCGGCGTGCGCTGTGGCACGGAAAAACGGATGGGGTCTGTTGTCTTGCCGCTCATGCTGCAGCCTGCCTTTCAGGAGGAAAACGTCCAATCAATTCGCGCGCAAGCGCAATATAAGCTCGGCTACCCACGCAATTGTGATCATAGACCAGCGCCGGAAGTCCATGGCTTGGCGCTTCGGAGAGACGCACGTTGCGCGGAATAACGGTCTCAAAAACCAGATCGCCAAGACAATCGCGTACATCGTCGGAAACCTGGTCGGTCAAACGATTCCGGCGATCAAACATCGTCAGCGCAACACCAATGATGTTGAGTTTTGGGTTAAAGCCCTGCTGGACACGCTCAACAGTCTGTAAAAGCTGACTTAATCCTTCAAGAGCAAAGAATTCGCATTGGAGCGGCACAAGGATAGAGTCCGCTGCGCAAAGTGCATTTAGCGTCAGCAAACCCAGCGAAGGCGGACAGTCGATAAAGCAGATTTCGTGCTCAGTGTGGCCTGCCAATGCCTTGCGCAGGCGCTCGGTTCGCTCTTCGACGGAAACCAACTCTACCTCAGCGCCGCTCAGGTCGACGGTCGCTGGAACAACGTCCAGGCCGGGAATATTCGTCTCCATCGTCGCCTCTTCGAGCGGGAGACCTTCGACAAGCAGATCATAGCTCGACACGTCCCGTGAAGCGGACTCAACACCGACGCCGGTGGAGGCATTCCCTTGCGGATCGAGGTCGATCAGAAGTGTGCGCCAGCCTGTTGCAGCCATTGCTGTGGCCATATTGACGGCGGTTGTGGTCTTACCCACCCCACCCTTCTGGTTCGCAATGGCAATTGTAAGCACTGGGCTCTCCTATGATTGGCGCTCGCGAGAGCTATTTGCTCACGATGATGCCTGCTTCGGCGTCGGTCAACGAGTGTTTCACGTGAAACATTCTCCGAATTGACGATTTCGCCTTCCCCAATTCGTGCGCCGCTGATCGGCCTTTGGGCAAGAGGTAGCGGGTTTGCTTTGTGGAGAAGGGTGAGGATAAACGCAGGAGCTTTTCAAGGGGAGCAAAGGCGCGTGCCGAAATGACACGCGCGTCAAAGGGCTCAACCCGCTCCAAACGCTCGCCGAGAACGGTGCATTTGCGAAGTCCGAGCTCTGCAACGCAACGCTCGAGAAACTCCGCCCGCCGCCCGCGAGATTCCACAAGCACAACTGTCATCTCAGGGCGCAGGATCGAAATAACAAGCCCGGGCAGCCCTGGACCACTGCCCAGATCAAGCCAGGGTCCTTGGTCGGTACCACCGGTAACGGGATCAATATGCTCAAGGAGCTGCGCGCTATCAGCAATATGACGGACCCAAAGCGACGCTTCGCTAGGCTTGCTTATCAAGTTCTGACGCTGGTTCTCTTCGAGTAACAGCCCTGCATAGCGCTCAAGCCGCTCACCAGCCTTTTCACCGCCAAGGCTCTTCGCATATGCGCGCGCGTCAGCTTCATTACTCAGGATTTGGCGCTCGCTCATGCAGCGCTTTGCCAGCGGCGGGCATGTACAAGCAATGCAGAGAGCGCCGCCGGCGTGATACCAGAGACACGGCCTGCAGCCGCCAGACTTACCGGGGCCGCCTTGGTCAAGCGCTCAACCATTTCATTGGAGAGACCAGGCACCTCTGAATAGGGAAAATTCGCCGGAAGGCCGAGCGTTTCGCTCGCCCGTAGATCGCGCAACTCCGCCTCCTGCCGCGCCAAATAGGGCGCATAGGCCGCATCCTCCGCCATTTCTGCGACAAGATCGGGGTCAACACCGTCCAAACCCTCGAGCCATGGCTCGAGCGTCGAGAGGTCCACACCGCCGTGCCGGAGCCACTCTTCTACAGGCTTCTCGCCGCCGTCCCTTCGCACATTCAAACCCGCGTCTGCCAGTTCGCGCGAATGGATCTTCACGCCAAAGGCCGCGCTGACTGTTTCACGTGAAACATCGCGGGCTTTGAACCACCTCTCCCGCTCTTCACCGACGCAGCCTGCATCGATGCCAAGCTGGGTGAGCCGCGTTGACGCGTTGTTTGCTCGAAGGCGAAGGCGATACTCGGCACGCGATGTGAGCATGCGGTATGGCTCCGAGACGCCTTGGAGTGTCAGATCATCGATCATGACCGCGACGTATGAGTTCGCCCGATCAAGCGTTGGAGCGCTCTTGCCCAGGCTCGCAGCGGCAGCCTCCAGCCCCGCAACCAAACCTTGTGCAGCGGCTTCCTCGTACCCTGTCGTGCCATTGATTTGGCCGGCGCAGTATAGGCCGGGGATGGCGCGCAGCTGCAAATCAGGGGTTAGTGCGCGCGGATCGATGTGATCATACTCCACTGCATAACCCGGAACAGCCATCTCGACCTCACCAAGGCCCGGCATCAATCTCAACATATCATGCTGCACATCGACCGGGAGAGAGGTGCTTATCCCGTTGGGATAAACAAGATGCGTGTCGAGACCCTCGGGCTCAAGGAAAACCTGATGTCCGTCGCGGTCGCCAAACCGGTGGATCTTGTCTTCAATCGAGGGGCAATAGCGCGGCCCTGCTGCACCAATAGCGCCTGAGAACAGCGGCGAGCGGTGCAGGTTTTCACGGATGATATCGTGCGCCGCCTGTGTTGTGCGGGTGATCGCACAGAAGACCTGTCGATTAACACGCGCCTTTGCCATGGCGGACATTGTCCAATTGTCGGCGTCTGAATGCTGCTCATCAAGCTGTGACCAGTCAATCGTGCGTCCGTCAAGCCGAGGCGGTGTTCCAGTTTTCAGTCGCGCCATCGGGAGGTCCGCGCCGCGTAATTGCTCAGCAAGCCGCGCAGCGGCGTTCTCGCCGATACGCCCGCCCTCAAAACGCTCTTCACCGCGAAAGAGAATGCCCCCCAAAAACGTTCCGGTGCACAAGATTACGCGCTCGGCGTGAATGATGGTGCCATCACCAAGCTCAAGCCCCGCAACCTTCCCACCCCTTAAGGAAAGCGCAGCAGCCTCCCCCTCGACGAGCGTAAGGTTTTCCTGCGCGCGCACGATGCGCTGCACTTCTGCTTTGAACAGCTTGCGGTCAGCCTGAACTCGCGGGCCCCAAACAGCGCTGCCCTTTGAGCGGTTGAGCATGCGGTAGTGGATTGCGCCTGCATCGGCAGCACGGCCGATTACTCCATCGAGCGCATCAACCTCGCAGACCAGATGCCCCTTGCCGAGCCCCCCGATAGCGGGATTGCAGCTCATTGTTCCGATTGCGTCGAGATCAAAGCTGATCAGAGCCGTGCGCGCACCCATGCGCGCCGCCGCGCAGGCTGCTTCAACACCGGCGTGCCCGCCACCGACCACAAGAACATCGAAATTGTGCATGGGCTGCCAAATAGTGACTCACCCCCGCCCCGTCAAAGACCTAATGCTTCAAAACTGTTCCACGTGAAACAATTGGCGTCGTCCAAGCACACCCAATCACTTGCCGATACAAAATCGCCCAAAGAGCGCATCGAGCATATCTTCGGTGGAAGTGCGACCAATCAGGCGATCGAATGCGAAGCGAACATTGCGCAAATCCTCACCGATGAGGAGAAAGTCGCCCTGCGCTTTGGCAGACATCAGCGCTTCATGAGCTTCGATCAGCCGTTCGCGTTGCCGCGCGTTTAGCGCCGCATCACCAGGTTTCGGTAGTTTATCGCGGCCAAAAGCAACCAACGCGTTCTTGAGCTGCGCCAACCCCTCGCCCGTTTTCGCCGAAACGCGGTGGCTGGCCGAAGGTTTCGCGACAAAGTCTGCACAATCAGACCGTGCCGCGACCTCCCATGCGCCTTGAGGTCCCTCGCCCTCTGCACCCAGCCACAGAACGCAATCTGCCCGTTCAAACTCGTCATTCGCGCGGCGAATTCCGATCGCTTCTATCTCGTCTGTCCCCTCGGAGCGAAGCCCGGCAGTATCGATGAAGACAAAGGGAACCCCTTTGATCGCGACACTGCGCTCGATCACATCGCGCGTTGTCCCGGCAATGGGAGAGGTAATGGCCGCTTCACTATCCACCAGAGCGTTAAAGAGCGTAGATTTGCCCGAGTTTGGGGGTCCGGCAAGGACAATGCGCAAACCTTCCTTCAGACGCTCGGCCCGCGGCCGTGTGAGCCAATCTTCGATCGAAGCGGCCAATTCATCTATATTCTGAGCAAAAGTGGGTGGCAGCTCGCTCACATCATCCTCGTCGGAGAAATCCAGCGCTGCTTCGATTTGTGCAGAGAGATGCAAGACACGCTCTCGCCAGCCCTCGACCTTATCGGAAATCGCACCGCTAACACTGCGCATGGCTGCTGCGCGTTGCAATTCGGTCTCTGCCTCGAGCAGATCAGCGAGACCCTCTGCCTGAGCCAAGTCTATCCGACCGTTTGCAAAGGCGCGGCGGGTAAACTCGCCCTCTTGTGCCGGACGAAGACCATCCATAGCCCCCAGAGCGTCGCACACTGCCGTGAGGACAGCGCGCCCGCCATGACAGTGAAGCTCGGCCAGATCCTCACCAGTCGCCGTCGCAGGGCCCGGAAACCACAAAACAAGCGCCTCATCGAGTGTTTCACCAGTGTTGTCCCGTAATTTGGCCAATGATGCGCGCCGTGGATCAATATCGCGTCCGGTCAAAGCGCGCAAAGCAACCCCGGCTCTGGACCCACTCACCCGAATGACACCGATGGCTGCCGGTGGAGCACCGCTCGAAATTGCGAAAATGGTGGGCAGGTCGCCGCTCATTTCAATGACACTCGCCCCTGCAATCTGCCCTAAGCCGCATCAAGATCAATCGTCGGCGCCACTTTTGGATTTTCCGCCGCCAACGCCGGCTCCGCGCATGCCGCCTTCGACAAAGCTTTGGAACATCTTGAGGCCCATTTGGCCCATAGGTGCCAGAGCAGAGGCGTATTCCTGTAATTGTGCAGGGTTTTGAACGCCTTTCATCGCTTTTGTGATGCTCTCGACATACATGCTGTTTGCTTCCGTCACATCGGGAAGGCCCAAGAATTCACGCGCCTCCTGGGGTGTGCAATCAAATTCTATGTTCACCTTCATCACACTCTCCCTGTGTTTACGCGCCCTTTTTTGAGAACACATTTGGGTTTGCATCAAACCCTGAGCAATGGCTAGGCTTGATTCGCCTCTGATTATGCCGAGCGAGATTTTGATGTCCCAGACCACTACAACAAGGCCCTCCACCACTAAACCTTCACCCGCAATCGCCGGACTTGCCCATTGGCACGAGGTTCTTGCCGGAGGGAGCAGCATCGAAGGGCTCACGTCCATCCTGCACGAAGATGTGGTTTTTCACTCTCCAGTTGTTCACACTCCGCAAGAGGGGCGCAAGATCACAACCGCCTATCTTTCTGCTGCGGGGAAGACCCTTGGCAATGACAGTTTTCAATACTTGCGCGAGGTCGCTAGCGACCATTCAGCCGTGCTGGAATTCCAGACTGTCATGGACGGAATTCAAGTGAACGGTGTCGACATCATCACCTTTGACGATGAGGGAAAAATCATTGATTTCAAAGTGATGGTCCGCCCGTTGCAAGCGGTCAACAAGGTTTGGGAGATGATGGGGGCCCAGCTTAAGAAGGGTTGACCAGAAAGTAGTCAGCTTTCCCTTGTGGGTGCACGGGTACCATGAATGTGTCCAACACCGCCAAACCAACCGGATAGACAGGTGTTGGGAGGCTGGTGCTAATCGAGCTTGTGATAAGGACGCCCAGTTTGATACCAAGCCACACCAACAAAAACCGGATTAGAGCCCAACGCGGCAATCTTCGCCTTGGTATGTCATCCAGTACTCGGGATTGCTGTATTATTTCAGAGGCAACCACATGATCGTCCTCTGATATCCAGAGCCGATATCCACCAAAAGCTTGCGACCAGTATTCGGTCGAGCCTTGTCGATCTCCACCGATGTGTACGGGAATGCCATAACCCTCGAGCATGGACGCAACAACCAGTGCCTCAGCCCGCGAAACAGCAATAGAAATCGTGACCAGATCAGTCACAAAAAGTCCTAATTCAGCATCGCAAAGTTCAGAACAAGCTTGCGGATGCCAGGCTCAATCGCGCTTGGCAGTTCCTCTTCGAGGCCCTGTTGCCGAACCTCGATGGCTTCGGCAATGGCGATCCGCTTCATCGCCCAATCAGGGCAAACGCGCGTCTCGACCTCGCCTTTATGCAGAACGGAAACACCGGCATGGCGCGGGTCAACCTCAATCGTGGACATCAGCCTGTCAAGAGCGCCCTTCTCCCCCTCCAGGAGTTGGAGAAAGTTGCGACCATTGTAGAGCAGAAGACCTGTAATGCCTTGCTCCACATTGTTGCGCGCACACGTATCAAGGATTGCGTCGATCTCTTCACGAGAAAGGCCCTGCGCAGTGCTGATATATACGTACTGACTAATCAAGCTTCGGCCCCTCCGTTGGCCCTGTCCAAGCCGCGATGCCCTACTGGTTCATCGTATCGAAGAAATCTTCGTTTGTCTTGGAATCCTTCATCTTGTCGAGGAGGAATTCCATCGCATCTACGGTGCCCATCTGCATGAGGATGCGGCGAAGGACCCACATTTTGGAAAGCTTGTCCTTCTCGACCAGCAGTTCTTCCTTGCGCGTACCCGATTTGCCCACATCGAGCGCCGGGAAGATGCGTTTGTCGGAAACCTTGCGATCAAGGACGATTTCCGAGTTACCGGTGCCTTTGAACTCCTCAAAGATAACCTCATCCATCCGGCTACCGGTGTCGATCAAAGCGGTTGCGATGATGGAGAGCGATCCGCCTTCTTCAATGTTACGCGCCGCACCAAAGAAGCGTTTTGGACGTTGCAGAGCGTTCGCATCCACACCGCCGGTGAGAACTTTACCCGAGGAAGGCACAACCGTGTTGTAGGCGCGGCCAAGGCGGGTGATCGAATTGAGCAGGATGACAACATCGTTCTTGTGCTCAACCAGACGTTTAGCCTTTTCGATCACCATTTCAGCGACTTGAACGTGACGCGTTGCAGGTTCGTCAAAGGTTGAGGAGATCACCTCACCCTTCACGCTTCGCTGCATATCCGTGACTTCTTCCGGGCGTTCGTCGACGAGAAGCACTATCAGGAACACTTCCGGGTGATTGTCGGTGATGGCTTTGGCTATGTTCTGCAGCAAAACCGTTTTACCTGTACGCGGAGGCGCAACGATCAAGGCACGCTGGCCTTTACCTTGCGGCGAAACGATATCGATGACGCGGGCCGATTTGTCTTTGACCGTCGGGTCAAGCGTATCGAGGCTCAGTTTCTCGGTCGGATAAAGTGCGGTGAGGTTATCGAAATTGGTCCGCATACGAACCGCATCAGGATCTTCGAAGTTTACGGTGCTAAGGCTGGTCAAAGCAAAATAGCGCTCGCCATCTTTGGGTGCGCGGATTTCGCCTTCGACTGTGTCACCTGTGCGAAGACCCCATTTGCGGATCTGGTTGGGCGAGACATAGATATCATCAGGCCCGGCGAGATAGTTCGCTTCGGGTGAACGCAGGAAGCCAAAGCCATCCTGCAGCACTTCAATCGTGCCGATGCCCATGATCTTCTCTTCATATTCTTCATCCTCGGCAAGCTCGCGCAGGATCGAGAACATGAGGTCCTGACGGCGCATGGTCGATGCGCCTTCGACACCAAGCTCTTCCGCCATGGCGACAAGATCGGCCGGGGTGCGTTCTTTTAAGTCTTTGAGATGCATGAGAAACAATATTCCAAATCAAAAGGACGCATGAATTTCGTGCGCCAGGGGATGACCGGTTGTCAGTACCTCTTTTGAGAAAGAGGCGCCTTTTCGCTTCAAAGAGACGAAAGGCTGGGCTTGGAGAAAGCAGACTGGCCGCCCATGAACTGGGCAAGCCTACCGGATGAGCGAAGAGTGAAATACGACCTGGGAGTGCCCGGGTCAATCCATCAATCGCGTAAGGCCATCAATCGCGCCAGGAAAGCGCAATCTGCTCTGTCAGGCCAGATGAATACGACCAATATAGAGCACGACGATAATCAGAATGAGGAGAATGCCAGGTATTTCACCCGCCAGGCGAAGCGCTTTCTCGCTCAGAGGTCGTTCGCCGCGTGCCATCTTCTTCGTCTTGCCAGTCAACCACCCGTGATAACCTGTCAAAAGCACCACGAGCGAGATCTTGATGTGCAGCCACCCTTGCGTGAACATCTCCATCGCAACGGCCTGTGTGAGGCCAAGGACCCACACAATGATCAGGCTGGGCGTTAGGATGATCTTGCGCAAAAGGCCCATACGGTGCGCCCACAAGGCCTCTTCGGGTGAGCCGGGGGCGGCATCATGCATGTAGATGCACTGGCGCGGCAACATGAAGAGACCCGCCATCCAGAACACCATGAAGATGACATGGCCCACAGTCAGCCATGGATAGATCGTCAAAAGCATCTCTTGCATGACAATCAGCCCCGCACCGCTTTCAGTAGTGCTTCGACATGCTCTATCGGGGTGAATTGGCCGATGCCGTGGCCCAGATTGAACACATGGGGGCGATCCTCGAAAGCTCTGAGAATAGTCTCGATGCGTTTGGGCAACATTTCGCCGCCAGCCTCTACCAGAAGCGGATCAAGATTGCCTTGCACCGGCATGCCTTCGGGAAGGTTTGCATTGGCCCAATTGGGATCAAGCGATTCATCAAGACCAACCGCATCAACGCCCGTTTCGCGGGCATAGGCAGGGAGCTTCTCGTTCGCGCCTTTTGGAAAACCGATCACCGGCGTGTCAGGGTGGCTTTCCTTGATCGCCGCGGTGATTTTTGCATTGGGTGCAATCACCCAGCGTTCAAACTCGTCAGGGGCAAGGGTCCCAGCCCAGCTGTCGAACAGCTGCACCGCTTCGGCGCCAGCGTCGATCTGGCCTCGCAAATAGGTGATCGAAACATCTGCAATGGCATCACAGATCGCCTGAAACCGCTCCGGATGCTGATAGGCCAGAAGCCGCGTCTTGCCCTGATCCTTCGATCCTTCGCCAGCCACCATGTAAGTCGCAACCGTCCACGGAGAGCCCGCAAAACCGAGCATTGTCACTTGGTCGGAAATTTGCGCGCGTGTTTGCCGCACAGTCTCGTAAATCGGATCGAACCGCTCATACTGCGCTGTGAAGCTATCAAGCTGCGTCTCGAGCAAAGTGGGTGAGAGCTTGGGTCCCTCGCCTGCCAGAAACTCCAACCCTTGTCCCATTGCGTGAGGGACAATCAGAATATCGGAAAACAGGATTGCCCCGTCAAAACCAAACCGCCTGATTGGCTGCACGGTAATCTCGGCGGCGGCCTCGCTGTCGTAGACAAGCGCGAGAAAGCCACCTTTTTCGGCGCGAAGTTCGCGATATTCAGGAAGATATCGACCCGCTTGGCGCATGAGCCAGACAGGAGCGGTTTCTTGGCGGTTACCCTTCAGGGTTTCGAGCAATGGACCAGGCATGGCGTTCCTCTAAACAAATAAATTATAATTATAAAAGGTTTGATGGAGTCTGTTGGCCCTGTGGATACCGGGAATTACCGTACTTTCCCCTATACAACCCGAAAGGTCCAGCAGGATTTACACATAGCGAATCCCCACGGGCTCTTGGTCAAGCGGTTTCTATCCCCAGTCTTCCCAGCCTGTGCACATTCGCGAAAATCCGTAGACAAATATCTTCAGGAAAAGCCCCGTATCGGGCACGAAAAACTGTCCCTAGCTTGTCGACGGTTCTCTCCCGTGGTTTATGCAGCATTCTGTCCACAAGCTGATCAGGACCACTCGCGAATCGATCTATGAGCCGCCTCAACCTCCATTTAGTCTCCGATTCCACGGGCGAAACTCTCGAAATGATCGCCAAAGCAGCGCTTGCGCAATTTGATGATCCCGATGTCAGCCGGCATTTCTGGCCGATGGTTCGCTCGCGCCAACATCTGGACCGGATTGTGCCTGATTTGGCGGATAATCCAGGCCTTGTTCTGTTTACCCTCGTAAATCCTGAAACGCGCGCCCGGCTGGAGGAGCATTGCCGGCATCTTGGCCTTCCCGCAGTGCCTGTTCTTGATCAGGTCACCGCCGCGCTTGAATCGCAATTGGGTCAAGAAGCCCACGGCCGGCCCGGTCGTCAGCATTTGATGGATGAAGACTACTTCAAACGCGTGGACGCTATCCAGTTTACCATCGCGCATGACGATGGCGTGGGATGGGAGAACTGGGAAGAGGCCGATATCGTGCTTGCCGGCGTATCGCGCAGCTCTAAAACACCGACCAGCATCTATCTTGCCAACCGCGGGTACAAAACCGCCAACATCCCGCTGGTTGTAGAAAGCCCGCCGCCAAAGGCTCTGTTTGGTCTACGCCACCCACTGGTGGTTGGTCTTACCACCGCGCCCGAACGGCTGGTTCAGATCCGCCGCAACCGCCTCTTGTCGCTGAATGAAGGTACACAAACTTCTTACGTCGACAATGACAAGGTGAAGGACGAGCTGACATTTGCGCGCCGTATGTTTGCCGATAATGGCTGGCCGGTGATTGATGTGACCCGCCGTTCAATCGAGGAAAGTGCAGCCGCAATCATCCGCCTTGTTCAGGAACGCCAGCGCAAAGACCGTCAGGTCGACGGGTTGAGTAAGCCGATATGACCAAACTTATACTCGCATCCAAATCGGCCTCGCGCCGGGCGATGCTTGATGCTGCCGGTGTGTCCTATGAGGCGGTGCCAGCCGATGTTGACGAGCGCGCGATTGAGGAAAGCTTGAATGGCGCTTCTCCAGCCGGGATTGCCGAGGCGTTAAGCGTCGCCAAGGCGGCTGAAGTTGCAAAGAGCTATCCCGAACACATCGTGTTGGGGAGCGATTCCCTTGTTGTGGTGGATGGCGAGCGTTTCGATAAGCCCACATCGCGCGAAAATGCGCGTGAGCACCTCACTTTCTTCTCGGGCAAGACCATCGAATTGCACAGCGCGGCCGCTTTGGTGCGCGGTGGTGGGTGCGAATGGAGCCATCAGGACTGCGCGCGACTAAAAGTACGTGAGTTGTCGGCCGAATTCATCGAGCACTACCTTGATGCAGAATGGCCTGAAATCGGCTACACCGTCGGCTGCTTCCGGATTGAGGCCATGGGGGTTCAACTGTTCGAGAGCATCGAAGGCGACCAGTTTACCGTTCTGGGTATGCCGCTTCTCGCTGCGTTGGGAGCATTGCGCGACCAGGGCGTTCTCGTCGCATGAGTTCTGAGACCCCGCTTGCGCATGTAATCGGCGATCCGATCGCCCATTCCAAATCGCCGCTTATTCACGGGTTCTGGCTCGATAAACTTGGAATTGCGGGGGAATACATACGCGTTCAGGTGACCCCCGATGAGCTCACCGATTATATCGCTGCGTCAAAAACTGACCCGCGTTGGATTGGCAGCAACGTCACCATGCCGCACAAGCAGGCGATCATCCCGCTGCTGGACCGGCTTCATCCTCAAGCCAGAAAACTGGGCGCGGTGAATACCGTGGTTCGGGCCAAGGACGGCGCGCTTGTCGGCTACAATACCGATACAGACGGGTTTCTTGAGCCCTTGCGCCCGGCCCTCGGGCAACAGCATTTGTTTCGAATGGCCCGCATCCTAGGCACAGGCGGGGCAGCGCGGGCCATTATCGCAGGCTTGGCTGATCATGGGTTCACATTGGTCGTTGCCGGACGCAATCCTGAAAAAGCGCGCGCTTTGCTGGATGAACTTGCACCAAGAGGCGAACATCATGCGATTTCCCTCGATCATTTTGCGCAAGTCACCGATTTTGAATTCGATGACCGGGATCAATGCTTTGATATCATCGTCAACGCGTCGCCTTTGGGGATGACGGGCAGTCCCCCCCTTCCCTTTGACTGGAGCCATGCCCCGCCGGGAAGCGTCGTCTATGATATTGTGACCAGCCCCAAGGACACAGCTTTCCTGCAAGCTGCAACCAAGGGCGGGCACGAGACGATAAACGGCTTTGCAATGTTGATCGGACAGGCGGCCTCCGCATTCGAGAAATTCTTCGGCGCGGCGCCCCCTCGCGAATATGATGCTGAACTAATGGAAATTTTGACCAAATGAGTAGCAGCTCTTCTCGACCGAAGATCATCGGTCTCACCGGCTCTATCGGTATGGGCAAATCAACCGTAGCCGCTATGTTTGAGCAGGCTGGCATCCCTGTCTTTGACGCTGATGCCGAGGTGCGGGCAATGCAGGGGCCTGACGGCGAGCTGGTTCCTGCCATCGAAGCGGCCTTTCCCGGGTCAACAGGCCCGGAGGGTGTAAACCGCGATGCCTTGGGCAAGCTGGTGTTTGCCGACAAGGAAAAGCTGGCAGCATTGGAGGCCATTGTTCACCCTGCAGTGGGCCTTAAGCGCGCACAATTTCTCGAAGACCATGCCAAAACGCCGCTGATCCTGTTCGACATTCCGCTTCTTTTTGAAGGCGGTGGTCATGCCATGGTCGATCATGTTGTGGTGGTCTCTGCCCCCGCCGATGTCCAACGCGCGCGGGTCCTTGCAAGGCCCGGCATGACGCCTGAGAAATTTGAGCATGTCTTGGGTCTTCAAACGCCCGATGAAGAGAAGCGTGCCCGCGCCGATCATGTCATCGACACCGGGGTAAGTCTTGAAGAAACCGAAGAGCAGGTGCGCGCGCTCATAAAGGTGCTCACCGCTTGATCCAAAGCCCTCAATCTTAAGCCCTTGCGCTATCCATCTGATGGGCCGATAGTCATGCAAATGCGCGAAGTGATATTCGATACAGAAACAACCGGTCTGGACCCCAAAACCGGGGACCGCATGGTTGAAATTGGGTGTGTCGAGATGATTGACCGGGTTGAGACCGGCAATAGCTACCACGCCTATTACAACCCCGAACGCGATATGCCTGCCGCTGCCGAGGCGGTGCACGGGCTTTCGGCTGATTTCCTCTCTGAAAAGCCGCTGTTTTCGCAAACTGCGGACGAATTGCTCGAATTTTTGGGCGATGCGCCTCTGGTTGCGCACAATGCCAGCTTTGATTTCGGGTTTCTCAACAATGAGCTTGAGCGGATTGGCCGCGAACCGATTTCCATGGACCGCATGGTCGACACGGTCGCTATCGCTCGCAAGAAGCACCCTGGCGCGAAACTATCGCTCGATGCGCTTTGCACACGCTACGGTGTGGATCGCAGCCACCGTGTCAAACACGGCGCGCTGCTTGATGCTGAACTGTTGGCGCAAGTTTATGTCGAGCTCAAAGGCGGTCGCCAGATCGGTCTTGAACTGGCCGCCGAAGCGCCAAGTGTAAGCAGCGAAATGGCCCCTTCACCCGGTCAGGATCGTGGATCTTCCCCAAGGCCTGATCGACCGCGAAGAGAGCCGCGCCCACACACGGCCAGTGCCGAGGAATTGGCGCGCCACGAAGTGTTTGTCGCCGAGATCAAGGAAGCGATCTGGGTGCAATGAATTGAATCAAGCAAAATTGGAGGATGAGCAAAAATGGAAATGCGTATCTCTGGCCATCAGGTCGAAACAGGTGCAGCCCTCCAAGAACATGCGTCAGACAGGCTTGGCGGCATTGTTGAAAAACACTTTGACCGCGCCCTTTCCTCCCATGTGACATTTGGCAAAGGTCCTGGCAGCGCTTTCACCTGCGACATTGTCATGCATGTGATGCAGGGCCTGATCCTAAAGGCACAAGGCCGGGCCCATGACGCGCACCAGGCCCTGGATGATGCGGCTACAAAGATCGAAAAACAGCTGCGCCGGTACAAAAGACGCCTCAAAGACCACCACGAGCAAGCAATGCATGCCAGAGCCGAAGAAGAGGCGGCCTACACCATCTTTGCCGTCGATGACGAGGTCGAAGAAGTTGTTGTCGATGCCCCGCCAATCATTGCCGAAACCAGCGTTGATGTCCCGGAAAGCAGTGTCGCAGATGCGGTGATGATGCTTGATTTGCGCGATACGCCTGCACTATTTTTCAAAAACGCTGGAACTGGACGGCATAATATGGTTTATCGCCGCGCCGACGGGTCGATTGGATGGGTAGAACCCAACTAAAGTCGCCCAAAAAAGGAAAAGGGAAATCCGGAAAAGCGGTTGGGAGCCGCCGGGAAAACCGGATCAATCCAAACCAGACAGATGAGTGAAAGCGCACGCCATAATTGCGGCACTTTTGCTCGTTATTGGCAAATTTCATTGTTCTCTTGGGGGAGGGAGCACGCAGATTTTTGGGATGTACATGGACGTTAATATTGCAGTTCAGCCTGAAGCGATTGCGGTCGCACGTGCTGAATCCAGCCAACAGATTTTGAGCCAGATCTCTGACTTGTTTGCATCGGTTTACGGACTGGATGCGGGCGATGTACTGGATGGTCTGGAACAGCGTGAAGCCTTGGGCAGCACCGGCTTTGGCCGGGGTGTTGCTATCCCCCACTGCCGTCTGGCGACAGTGACCCGCCCGACGCTCGTGGTGCTGAAACTTGAGCAACCGGTGGATTTCAAAGCTGCTGACGCTGTGCCTGTGACGATTGCTTTTGGCCTTGTCTCGCCTGAAAATGCGGGCGCAACCCACCTTCACGCTCTGGCCGCGATCTCGCGTCTGATGCGCGATGAGAATATGATCAATGCATTGACCGAAGCGCCTGATTCTGAAGCGGTTTATGCCTTGCTCACCAATCAGTTTCTAAGCCGCGATGCCGCCTGAAGAAACTGGGGCTGAGCAAACGGCTGCTGGCCAGGAGGGAGCGCAGCAGCATTACCGCGCGCTCGAACGGCTTTATGCGTCTGCGCCAGTAAACTCCAAGTTTCAATCAAACCTGGAAATCCCCGGTGAAGGCATTTCCCGGCTGACCTTTGCGATCACGCAAGATGTCTATCACGCGGCGGGCGCTGCGCATGGGACGATCTATTTCAAGATGCTCGATGATGCCGCCTTTTATGCGGCGAACACGCTGGCGACCGACACTTTCCTTCTCACCACCAGTTTCAACCTGCACTTCACCAAGCCTGTTCGCGAAGGCGAAGTTGTGGCTGAAGGCAAATGGGTTAGCGGCAAGCGCCGCGTTATGGTGGCCGAATCGCGGTTGGTCGATGCCGAAGGCGAAGAAATCGGCCGCGGAACCGGCACATTCATGCGTTCGCGCATCCCTTTGTCCAGCCTGCCCGGATATGTGAGCTAAGGCCCGCTGGATGAGCGAAAGGCTCCCGGCCCACCTTGAAGTTTCCAGCCTGATGCGCCTCGCCGAATTAAACGGCGGCTTTGCCATGGTGTTAGCTAAAGGCGAGCGCGATGCAGGTACTATCCTCATTGTAAGTATGTTTCGCGGGGCCGATGCGCGGCTTTACGAAAGGATGCCGCAATTGGATGGAACCCGGCCTTTCGTGCTCACAAAAACACAAGATATTGAAAATAAATCAGAATTTGACGACTATATTTCGCGAAGGCGGTTTCAGGACCCGGATATTTGGGTTGTGGAGGTGGATATCGATAATCCGGAACGGTTCATCGCGCTTTTGCCCAGGTGAGAGGTCGTTAACTTGACATAGTTTCGTTTGAGACTAATTGCCCCCCAGCTTCCAAACGCGCAGGCCTGATGCAGAGCAATTCAGCTTTGTCGACGGCACGCAGACGGGGGGCAGCCGGCAGGCTTTTGAACCACCTCTCCAAACCCGCGACATAATCGCACTTCAGGTTCCGCCTGCGTCTGGGCTCGCTCACCGCATAAAAAGTAAAGTTCATGAGTCGTAAGACTTATTCATATAGCGCGCTCGCCATTGCTGCGGTCGCCGGATTGAGTTTCTCCAGCGCTGACGGTGCTGAGGCCATCGCGCAAGATACCCTCGCCCAAGAAAGCGATGCGGTAAGCGAAGGCCAGACCTCTGAGGCTGAAACGATCGAGATCGTGCCTCAAACCCCTTCTTCTCAAGAAATCACCTTTGTGACCAATGAAGTGGTCCAACCTGTCGTCGAGCCTGCGGCTCCGGCTGATGTTGAAGCATCTTCTTTGCGCGAGCTTGTCTCGACCATCGACAAAGATGCCGAACTGACCGAACAGCTGCGCTGCCTGGCAGGCGCGGTTTACTTCGAGGCACGCGGTGAGCCACTTGATGGCCAGCTTGCGGTTGCCGAGGTTGTGATCAACCGGGCGCAAGATTCGCGTTGGCCTGCAAGCTATTGCGGTGTCGTTTATCAACGCGCGCAGTTCTCGTTTGTTCGCGGTGGCAGGATGCCGGCGATCAACACGTCGAAAGCGACATGGCGACGCGCCAAAGCTGTCGCAAAGATCGCTCATGAGAATCTCTGGCAATCAGAGGCGAACGAAGCTGTTTACTTTCACGCGAACTATGTTCGCCCCGCATGGAGCCGGAAGAAAACACGTGTCACACAGATTGACACCCACGTTTTCTATCGCTGAACCCGTTTCTATCGCTGAACATTGCATCAGCTGATGGCTTAAGGCCCTGTCCTCTCCCCCCGAGGGCGGGGTCCTTTTGCATCAAGGGTCAATCGCGAAGTATCGCCCATGTTGGAGCGTGGTCACTCGCTTTTTCGCGCCCGCGGTGTTCGCGGTCGACGCCAACCGCATCCAAACGGTCAGCCAGTTCGGGAGAAAGCAGGATGTGATCGATCCGGAAGCCGTGATCGCGTTGCCATGCGCCCGCTTGATAGTCCCAATAGGTCCACACTCCCCCGCGCGGGTTGAGAGTGCGCACGGCATCGGTCCAGCCATCGGCAAGCATCCGGCTGTAGGCTGCGCGCGATTCGGGTTGCATCAAAGCATCGGACGCCATGGCCTTGACCGCATAGACATCATCGTCTTGCGGAATAACGTTGTAGTCACCCAAAACCGCCGCCGGCACTTCTTCTGACCAGATTTGCGCCATGCGTGCCCGCAATTTTTCCATCCAGGCGAGTTTGTAATCGAACTTGGGTCCGGGCTGCGGGTTGCCATTGGGCAGATAGATACAAACGATCCGCACGGTTTCACCGTCTTTGGTGACATCGGCTTCGAGATAGCGGGATTGTTCACCCTCGCCCTCTTTGGGTCCATCAATGCCTAGCCCGCGCTGGACTTCGCTTAAGGAGTAACCCGCCCTGGTATCGACGAGGATAGCGACGCCGTTGAAGGACTTTTGCCCATGCCAAATGAGCGAATATCCCAGCGCCTCAAATTCGTGAGCGGGGAAGTCTTTATCCTGGCTTTTGATTTCCTGAAGGCAGGCGACAGAGGGCCGTGTCTCTTCAAGCCATTCCTTGAGCCGCGGTAGCCGCGCCTTCACGCCATTGATGTTGTAAGTTGCAATCTTCATGAGCGCTTTCATGAAGGATCAACGACGCCCCGTCCATAACTGGCGTCCACAATCGCGTCTGTCGCAAGTGTGATTAAATCCCGAAGCTGGAACCGCAGCCACAACCGGCTGCTGCATTGGGGTTTTCAACGCGGAACGCTGCCCCGCCCAGGGATTCGACAAAATCAACGACGCTACCACCGACCAGATCGAGGCTGACCGGATCGACTACAAGCTTCACGCCGTCGGTTTCGCTGACGCTATCATCGCCATCAGCGCCATCGGCCAAATCAAACTTGTACTGAAAGCCCGAGCACCCACCCCCCTCGACAGAAAGGCGCAGAATTGCAGGCTTCGTCTGTTTCTGAGCAATCAGGGCAACACGTTTTGCCGCTGCAGGGGTGAGGGTGAGTGTTTCTGCCATAGGCTCCATTTAAGTCTCGGGCGGTCAATCCTCAAGGGGAGTGATCGGTTTAGACGGTCTGAATATAGTCACGCAAAGCGGCAGCTTCGTGCTCTACCTCGTCAATCTTGTCCTTCACCAGATCGCCGATAGAGACAAATGCGACGAGAGCTTCGCCTTCGACCACAGGGAAATGGCGGAAACGCCGCTTGGTCATAAGGGCAAGCGCGTCGTCAATCTTTGTCGAAGGCTCGATCGTTACAGCCGGCGATGTCATGATCGCTTCGACAGGTCCGGTAAGGCACGAAGGACCAACACTTGCGAGCCGGTAGATAATGTCGCGCTCCGAGACGATCCCTGCGACCTTGCCTCCGCGCAAAACAGGCAAAGCGCCAATGCGTTTCCCTGCGAGCATTCCGATGACTTCATTAACCGGTGTGGCCACATCGCAAGAGATGATGTCCGTCTGATCGCGCTTATCGATGATCTTTGCAATTGTCATAGGACTCTCCTGTTTGATGCATCAAAATGCCATCAATCCCGCAAAATAGCGAGTCTGATAGGGATTGAACCCTAAGCGGGGCACCCTTCGTATCTAATCCATTGCAAAGTCCCCTCGCTCGCCGCATGGAGCCCCAATGGTCAACAAGTCGCCTCTCGATGATCCGGAAAACGCTGCTCACGCATGGGCGCGCTATCGGCAGATCATGCGTATTTTGATGTCGGTGACGGTGGTGACTGTTCTACTCGCAGTGGGTATTTTATATGCCTACAACGGGGCGATTTCGGTGCACTTTTACATCGCAGTCGCGCTCGGCATCAGCTTTACGATGCTTCTTGGCGGCGGCTTGATGGGTTTGGCGTTTCTTTCAAACGGGACAGGGCACGACGAGTCGGTCGATAACCGCCTGCCTGATCCCGATGAGCTTTGGTCACCAAAAGACGAGGATTAGTCCTCTTGCGGCTCTTCTTCGGGCTGTTTCAGCCAGCGATCAAGCCAGGCAAACACCGTTTCATGCCATTGCAGCGAGTTTGCAGCGCCCAAAACCCAGTGGTTTTCATCCGGGAAGACAAGCAATTGTGACGGGATGCCACGCTCTTGCAAGGCGGTGAAGCTTTGCAGGCCTTGGGTGTAAGGCACGCGGAAGTCCCTTTCGCCCGCAATCACGAGCATTGGCGTTTGCCATTTGTCGACGTGGTTTACCGGGTTCCACTTTTCATAGGTTTCCGGATTCTCTGCATAAGACCCGCCAAAATCCCAGCGCGGGAACCACAGTTCCTCGGTCGAATAATAGAAGCTGCGCATGTCAAACAGGCCATCGTGCTGGACCAGACAGTCGAAACGGTCCGCCCATTGGCCCGCGATCCAGTTGACCATGTATCCGCCATAGCTCGCCCCCATGGCGCATGCGCGCTCACCATCGATTTGGGCGTCGAGCTTGAGCGCAGCGGCCAGACCTTTTTGCAAATCTTCCAATGGTTTGCCGCCCCAATCACCATTGATTGAGTCCATGAATTCCTGCCCGTATCCCGATGATCCGTGGAAATCGACTGAGATCACGGCATAGCCTTGGCTTGCCAAAACACGCGGGTTCCAGCGCGAGGACCATCCATCAAGGAAAGAGCCTTGCGGGCCGCCGTGGATGTAAAGGATTGCCGGGATAGGGCCTTCCTGATCTTCCAAACGGGTGATCTGGCCCCAGACGGTGTCGCCCTCTGCCCCTTCAAAGCTGAAACGGGTTGTTACGGTTGAGGCCATGTCTCCGATGCGAGTGGTCACTACATCGGTCAGCGGCATTGCCTTGGCATTGCCTGTGGCGATGAAAAGCTCTTTTGCAGCGCCGATGGAATCGCGGGTGAAGAGCAGACGGTCGCCCACAATGGGGGTAAGCGCGCCAATATGCGCTTCGTTACCAGCGATAAGGTTGAGTTCTTTTACCGCCCCCGTCTTGGGGTCAATCCGGTAGGCCGGTACATCCAGAACATCGGTCGCTGTTGCAAGGAGTGCGCTTCCGTCTGCGGTCCAGCTTAGACCGCCAAAGGACAAATCGGTGTCCTGGGTAAGGGCGCGGGTCTCTCCGGTTTCAAGATTGCGAAGGTGCACAACCATGCGATCGGATTCGTATCCGGGGCGCGCCATTGCGAGATATGCGAGGTGTTTCCCGTCGGGCGAAGGTGCCGGGCTTGAATCATGCGCTTCATTGGCTTTGGTCAAATCCGTCGGAGCCTTGCCCGACAGGTCAGACCAATAAATGTCGAGATCGGTCGAGGTGGGCTCTTTCGCATCAGCGCTGCGCGCAACGAAGTACAGGCCCGATCCATCTGGTGCCCAGGCGATGTCTTCGCCTCCGCCAAACGGCTTTGTCGGGGTGTTGCCTATGGCTGTGCCACCATCGGCTGCAACGCCGTCGCCGGTGACTCCGCCATCTTCAAGGCCGAACACAAAGACGCGGCTAAGCAGATCGGGTTCAACCCAGTGGTCCCAGTGCCGGTAAAAGCCACCATCGCCTTGATACAGGCGGCCTGAGCCTGTGGATGCCTCTTCAGGAACGCAGCCAAAGCGCGGACAATCGCGGCCGATTTCAGCCCAAAGCGCGATTTTGTCGCCGCTAGGGGCAATTTTGAAGCCTGCGATGTCGGTTCCGGCAATATCGGCGACGGGCACAGGGCCTGTGACATTACCATTGCCTTCAAGTGCCACGCGCCAAAGGCGTGAGCGGGGCTCCGCACCCTCGAAAGTGCTTTGTGAACTCAGGAAGTAGAGGAAATTGTCAGGCCCGAAACTCAAGGAATGGCCCGGCAGACCCAATTCAAATTCAACCGGCGTAGAGCCAGGAATCGCAAGGTCGAGAAGGTAGTGTTTGGGCGCGCGTTCGAGCGTTTCGGGATCTGTATAAGTCACGGAATAAACCGCGTACCTGCCAAACGGCGTCACAGTCGGTGCACCAAGGCGCGGCATAGTGATCAGATCGCGCGCGGTCATGGCCGGCTTGGCCAAGCCCGGGATGGCGTTTTCGTCGCCAGAATGGTCATCAGCTGCAAGCGGTGATGTGAGGAAAAGCGGAGCAGCCCACAAAGGCAGCGATTTGTTGATCAGTCCCATGGGCCGAATGCTAACGCCAACGCCCGAAGGTTTCCAGTGAAACCGGAAGTTTGGCCGTGGTCGTTAGCTGCGCTTGCCAGCGATCCGTGCGATTTCTGCCTGCACAAGCTTCTCGACCATGCCGGGCAGATTCTTGTCGAGCCATTCGGCCAGCATCGGACGCATCAATTCGCGGGCCAAGCCTTCCAAAGAGGTTTCGCCAGAGCGCACGATTTGCGGCCTTGCACCCGGTTCTGCGAGCATTGCGAGGGCTGCGAGGTTTTCCTGCATCGCGCCGCGGGTTTCTTCGCGAATCAGAGGTGCATCTGCATCATCTTCGATTTCGGCCGCGTCGAAGTCGACCACATCCGACAATTCAAGCTCACCAAGATCGAGAACCTCGTCTTCTGAGGCCTCTTCAGCTTCGCCAATGCTCCGGTTTGCGGCCAATTCCTGACCTTCGGCGCGATTGCGGCGCTTGGCATCGGCGGCAGATGCGCGGCTGTCACGCTCCATCACGTTCTTGATCGATTCAAGGATCTCTTCGACCGAAGGTTCGCCGTTCTTGCTCAAGAAAATACCCCATTCTCTACGTTAACCATTACAAATCGCATATTAGCGCGCTCCGTCTGGCTCCAATACCGGCCCTATGAAAGCTTCAGCAGCTTCAATGTCAACGGTTCTCGTCGATTTTGGCTCGGGTTCCGGGTCGCGGTCCCAATCCCACAGCTTGCCGCGCACACGCTCGTAATTGACCTGCGGATCGTAGAGTGGCCCGCCTGTATCAAGGTTCAGATCGCGTGCTTCGGCGCGGCCCATAGCGGCAAGCAGGCTAAACCCTGCGACATAGGCATTGCGGCGGGCGGTCACGAGGTTAGCTCTTGCTTGGAGCAATTCCTGTTCAGCGTTGAGTACGTCGATAATGGTGCGATTACCGATCGAGTTTTCCGCGCGCACCCCTTCCAGACTGACTTCAGCCGCCGCAACCGCTTCTTTCGAGCTTTCGATGACGGCGTTCGAAGCCTGCCAGCTTGCGTATGCGGCTCTTGTTTGCTGGATAACGCTGCGTTCGGTTGCAATCACTTGTTCCAAAGCTGCGTTTTCACGCGCAAAGGCTTGACGTTGCAAGGCAGCGGGGCGCCCACCTTGAAACAGGGGAATGCGTAAAGAGATACCGGCGTTGATCCCGACAAAAGTCTGGTCGCTTTCAATCACACCTGCTCCTGGGTTGGCGGGATCAATGGGGAAATCGGGAATACTTCCAAGCGTATTGGTGTATTCATGACGGCCAAACAGAGACAGTGTCGGAAGTCGGCTGGATCCCGCAACCTCGCTGGCATAGCCCGCCGCATCAGCGCTTTCTTTGGCAGCGATAAGGTCTGGATTGTTCTCCAACGCTGTCACCACAGCCATGCCAACCGTTTCGGGAAGGCCGGGGAGGGGTGGAGGCGCCTCGAGGTTGTCTGGTGCCCGGCCGACCAGTTGAATATAGGTCTCGCGTGCGCTTACCAGATTGGCGTAGGTTGTGCGCAGATCGCCTTGCGCAACGGCAAGACGAGAGCCTGCCTGGGCAACGTCTGTGCGGGTCAGGTCACCGATTTCAAACCGGTCGCTGGTTGATTGAAACGTCACCTCAAGCACTTCGACCTGGTTTGCAGCCAACTGCGTCAGCGCTTGTGTGCGCAGAACATCCATATAGGCGGCGACGGTTTGGCTGAAGATGGTGCTTTCAGTCCCCCGAAGCTCTGCTTGTCCCGCCTGTACGAGCTCCTTGTCACGGCGAATGGAGTTTCGCACCGCGCCACCGTTGTAAATCGGAACGCTAATATCAGTGTTCGAGGTTATGAGACGGTTTGGGTTGAAGAAGTTAGCGCTGTTCTGCCGGATCAACTCATTGAAAGTCGTGTTGTTTGTGACTGACGGCAGGCCATCAGCACGCGAGATCGGCACACCTTCATCGGTTGCGCGCTGGTTTGCCCGCGCCGCTTCGAGCGTTGGATTGGTATTATAGACCGAGACCAGCGCATCGCGCAGTGTGTCTGCTTGAGCAGCACTCGCTCCCACCAACAGGGCCACGGCGCTTGTGCAGGAGGCGACCTTGAGGGCCCGAAGGAAACGAGTGTTTGCTGTCACGAAAAGGTCCATCCTTTGGGTTTGTCAAACGCATGAAGCACCGGAATTCCAAGGTCTTCGACAGGCTCAAGCGAGAGGTGACCGACAATCTTGCGACCTGATGCAAGGCGCGTGACTCCGCGAAGGAGCAGGCCGGACACAATCGTGCCCTCTTCTTCGAGTGCATCAACGAGGCTGTCAGTAAGGTCTTCGATCGCGCCATCGACAAGGATCATCGAATAGGTGCCCTTGAGCGCCGACCCTTCGGCTGCGTCCTTGGCAGAGATCACAGTCACTTCCGAAACAAGCGGGCGCACCAGTTCAGTGAGGTAACCCGTACCACCCTCGACAATCAGAACGCGGTCTGACCGGGCGGGCGCCGCTTCGAGAAGGAGTTTTCCGTAAAACAAAGGCGATGCAAGATGCGCATCAGGCCCGATAGGTATTGAGCGATCAATATAGGCAAGGCTGGCTTTGTCTTCGGGCAGAAACGCCTCGCGCGGGACGGAACTCATCCGGCCAAGCACAAATTCCTCGTTCACGCCGCTGGTGCGAAGCTGGCTATCGATCATCGCCTTGCGGGCGATATGGCTGTCCCCGGTTTGATTACTGGCGGTCTCGGTAAGTGACATGGTTGTATCGCTCATAAGTGTTCTAGGGCACTGTATTATTCATATAACACAGCTCGTCAACTCTATGTAGACGTCGCATGTGAGACTTCCAAGTCAATAGAGCAAACAGCGCTAGCTTCCCTTTGACCTGTCACCGTTTGGCGTCATATGGGGCGCTACGTATTACCGTTATCCCGGTTCGACCGAAGAATGGAGAGTTTCGATGAGTGACATGGATCAATCCGGCGGCGCTAATGGAAAAGATGCCCGCAGCGTGCACAATGATGGTTCCATCTTCGGTGCAACCGGCGAAGTGCGTATTGAGACCGACTCCCTTGGCGAAGTGGCTGTTCCGATCGACGCGCATTGGGGCGCGCAATCACAGCGCAGCTTGTATAATTTTGCCATCGGTACAGAGACAATGCCTGCGCCTTTGGTAAAGGCGCTGGGTATTCAAAAGCAATCGTCGGCGCGCGCCAATATGGAGCTTGGCGTTCTGGCTGACGAGATCGGCAATGCGATTGTGGCTGCGGCCGGCGAAGTGATCGACGGAACGCTTGCCGATCAATTCCCGTTGAGCGTTTGGCAAACGGGGTCGGGCACCCAGTCCAATATGAATGCGAACGAAGTGATCGCGAGCCGCGCCAATGAGATTCTCACTGGCGTTCACGGCGGCAAGGAGCCGGTGCACCCCAATGATCACTGCAATATGGGGCAAAGCTCCAACGACACATTCCCGACCGCCATGCATATTGCAGCCGGGTGTGAGACGATTGAGCAGCTGATCCCAGCGCTTCAGCATCTTCACGGCGCGCTTGATGCCAAAGCGAAAGACTATGCCGATATCGTCAAGATCGGCCGCACCCACTTGCAAGACGCAACGCCGCTGACCCTGGGTCAGGAGTTTTCAGGCTATGCGAAACAGGTCGAATATTCGATCGCCCGCATCGAGAACGCGCTTCCTCGCGTGCTTGAGCTTGCCCAGGGCGGCACGGCTGTTGGGACCGGCATCAATTCCAAGGCAGGCTTTGCTGAAAAGTTTGCCGCCCACGTTGCTGACATCACGGGCCATCCCTTTGTGACCGCGCCCAACAAGTTTGAAGCGCTCGCGGCGCATGACGCTTTGGTTGAAATGGCAGGCGCACTCAATTCTACCGCGGTCAGCCTGATGAAGGTTGCCAATGACATCCGCCTGCTCGGCTCTGGCCCGCGTTCAGGGCTCGGTGAGATTGCTCTTCCAGCCAATGAGCCAGGCTCTTCGATCATGCCGGGCAAGGTGAACCCGACCCAGTGCGAGGCGCTCACCATGGTGTGCGCGCAGGTCATGGGCAATGCGACCACGGTAAGCGTTGCGGGCAGCCACGGGCACCTTGAGCTCAACGTTTTCAAGCCCGTCATGATCTACAATGTTCTGCAATCGATCCGCCTGCTGTCTGATGCCTCGCGCAGCTTTGCCGACAATTGCGTTGTCGGGATTGAGGCCAACACGGCCCGCATCGATCAGCTGATGAATGAAAGCCTGATGCTCGTCACCGCATTGAACCCGCACATCGGTTACGACAATGCGGCCAAGATCGCGAAGAAGGCGCATGCTGACGGGACGACCCTTAAAGAAGCAGCGCTTGAGCTTGGTCTTCTGACCGAAGAGCAGTTTGCGCAGTGGGTGGTCCCTGCCGACATGATCAAGCCGCGCGCCTGATTTCGCTCGTTCAACGCAATAGTCTGTTCGACCAAACGGGTTTTGGCGCCGACGACCGGTTGGCGCTTTTGCTCGCAAAGCGCTATCTCGGCATCTGATTATGGATTTGAGCCGCACTCCCGACACGCAAACCAAACAAAGCTCGGCAAGCGTACCGTTTCGCAAGGTGCTCTTGTCGGCGGCGATGCTTTGGGGTGCGTATTTCCTTCTGATTACGCTTCGCACCTATGTCTTTGAACTGGACATGCAGGTGGAGATGGCGGCGAGGCGTTTTCTGGTCACGCTTGCCGGAATGGGGCTCACGCTTGTCTTGTGGGCAATCTTGCGGCTTGTTGATCGCAAGGCGCTCTGGATCAAGATCACCGCGGCCAGCCTGTTTGCAATCCCTGTCGCTATCGCAATTGGCCAAATCAACCATTTCGCGTTCAAGGATGTTCAAACCAAGCTTGAGCAAAAATTCGCCGAAGAGCGCGGCTTTCGCTTCGATGATGAGGGCAACCTTCTCTACGACCTTCCCGCAGGCGCTTCGATTCAGCCACCCGGGCCGGAGGGTTCGAACTCCTTTGACCAGTCCGAATCGCTCCTGATCGTCTCGGCCGAGCAGACACAAGGATCGTGGCGTTCGGTGTTGGAGATAGCGCTTGGGCGGTATTTCCTTTTGCTCGCGTGGGCCTCGACCTATTTTGCGCTTCTTGCAGGAACACAGGCGCGCGTTGCTGAACGGCGCGAGCAGCAGTTTCGCTCGGCAGCAAAGGCCGCGGAACTAAGGTCCTTGCGCTATCAGGTGAACCCGCATTTCCTGTTCAACACGCTGAACTCTTTGTCCGCCCTGGTGATGACCGGCAAAGCCGAACAGGCTGAACGCATGATCCAGACCATCAGCCGCTTTTACCGCCATAGCCTTGCCGACGAACCGACGAGCGATGTGACGCTCAAAGACGAGTTTGACCTGCAAAAGCTCTATCTTGACATCGAAGCAGTGCGCTTTCCCGAACGATTGAGGCCTGTCTTCGATCTTCCCGAAGATCTCGAAGAGGCGCGCGTGCCCGGCATGATCCTTCAGCCTCTGGTCGAAAATTCGGTAAAATATGCGGTTTCGGCGGTGACGCGTCCGGTGACCATCACTGTGGCCGCGCACGAAGAGTTTGACCGGCTGGTCATCACAATCAGCGATGACGGCCCCGGCGTTCCCGAAGGCGCGCCGCACGGGTTCGGCATCGGTCTTGCCAATGTCAGCGACCGCTTGGAAGCGCGCTTTGGTTCCGATATTGCTTTTACTTCAACCCCAATTCCGGGCGGCTATCGAACGCAAATTCGTATCCCGCTGTCCAAACCCAGAGAACCCCGGTCGAAAGACAGTTCAATCAAGAGGTGATTTTTGGCGATTGCTGAAAGCGACGATACCCAGGTCAAGCTTCGGACATTGATCGTAGACGACGAGCCCTTGGCGGTGGAGCGGATCCAGGTCATTTGCGCCGAATTGCCAGCCATCAGTGTTGTGGGCACCGCGAGCGACGGTGCAGCCGCGCTCCGCCTTGCCGAAAAGCTCGAACCCGATCTCGTTTTGCTTGATATGACAATGCCAGAGCTCGACGGGCTTGGTGTGGCGCGCAAATTTTCAGAAGACGACAATCCGCCCGCGGTGATATTTGTGACCGCTCACGATCATTTTGCGGTTGAAGCCTTTGATCTTGAGGCGATCGATTACGTCTTGAAGCCTGTTTCATCTGATCGCCTGGACCGGGCAATTGAACGCGCAGTGGCAAGGAAGGGCGAACGCAAAGCGCCGGCCAGCAAATGGCTCGACGAGCTTTGGGTCCCGCATCGGTCCGAACTGCTGCGCATCGCTGTGAGTGAAGTGCACCAGATCGATGCCGAGCGTGATTATGTGCGCCTTCATGTTGGCGATCCGGCCGAGTGCGCGGAGGCGGGTCGTTCTTACTTGCTGTTACAGACCATTGCCGGTCTCGAAGCGAGATTGGACCCCGAGCAGTTCATCCGCATCCACCGTTCAACCATCCTGCGCCGCGACAATATTCGGGGCCTTCGGCACGACGGGCTTGGTGTGTGGTCAGCGGAACTGCAAAATGGCGAAGCTTTGAGGATCGGGCGGACCTATCTCTCCAAAGTAAAGGCTATGGCGGGGCGCTAAGGGTATCAGCGCGACGGTGCTCTCGGACTGGAACAGTCCGCAAGCACGACCGTGCGCCCGCAGCCGGGAATAATCCCGGCGAAGGGACAGCGCCGAGGACCCCGAACAAGAAAACGGCCCGAACCCTGGGACTGAGTAGGGTTCGGGCCGCAGTGTTTGCGCTCTCATATCGGGGTATTGATCCGGAGCGCAGGAGTGAACGCGAGTGTTAGCCGCCGCGTCGTTGATCGGACATGATGGTTGCGACCTGCTTTTTGGCGCCAGCGCGGGCATTGGCGAGGCAGGCGTCAAGCTCTGGCGAGCGAAGGCGTGTGCCGATGCGGTTTTCGTAAACGCTGCAGACGCTGCGTGCAGCCGCCTCAATGCGTCGTTCGAGCCGCTCCTGACCTTCCGGTGAGCTGAGGTTCAGATCAGCGTAGTCAACCATCTTGGTGTGGACCTCGTTGCTGCCGGCCAAAGCGGGGCTGGCCGTAAATGCGAGGGCGAGGGTGGCGGTTGCCATTGTGGCAATGTTGCGGGTTTTCATATCTACTCTCCATCAAAGCAAAGACGGCGGAGTTCGAAGGGGGCCGAACCGAGCCAGAATTTGGGGATACCGCCATCTGTGCTGTGATCATTAAGTACCCAATGCCATTGGCGCGGTCATTTGATGCTCGACGAAACCGCTTGTAGTCGTCGATTGGCAGCGTGAGAAATGACCGAATGCCATGGTTCGCTGACGAACGGCCTATTTCAAAGGACGAGCGTTTACTTCATATTGTCATACGTGATTTTGGGCCTTGCCATCGTCTTCCTGCTCGGGGTTTTGAACTTTGTCCTGCACAGCGCGGTGCTTACAAGCGGTCACCCATTGATGGAAGAAATGCCTGATATCTGGCGACTTTTGGGCGGTAGACTGTCTTTGGTGGCGGAATTCCTTGTCCTGCTTGCAGCTATGCTTTTGGTCGCTAATGGGTGGGAAATCCTTGCCTGGGCCTATGGGGGCTACAGCGCGCTCAACGCTTTGTCGGCGTGGCTGATTCTAACGCGGCGGATATGATGCACCCTAGGTTCTACAGTTCATTCGCCGTGATGTGTGTGCCTTTTTGCTTGCATGAACGATGCGATAAGGCTTGGGCCTTACAGCTATGACGACCCGCCTTTTCCATATTAGCGATGTCCATTTCGGGGTTGAGAACCGCGAGGCTCTCGAAAGTGTTGCGCAGGCCGTGCACGATGAAAGGCCCGATGCGCTTGTCTGTACTGGCGACCTCACACAGCGAGCCACGCGGGCGCAGTACGCGGCAGCAGCGCAGTGGTTTGGCCAATTTGATGTGCCTGTCTGGGTCGACCCGGGCAATCACGACATGCCCTATTACAACTTGTGGGAGCGCTTCACGCGGCCTTACGACAGGTACAATGACTTGCGCAAAGCGGTGGCTGTCAGCCGATTTGAAACTGATGATGTGGTTCTGGTCCCGCTTAAAAGCACGGTGCGATCACAAAACAGGTGGCCTTGGTCTGACGGACACGTAACCGAGGCGTCCGAGGTTCGCACAACCCGGGAACTGGCGCAATTTGCGGATGATCCGCGCCACATTATCGTGACCGCACACCATCCGCTCCATGGCCCAAAGACCGAAGGGCCAAATGCCACAATTCGCGGGGACGAGGTGATGGCGAACCTTGCCTCGAAAGGCATGGATGCGGTCCTGACCGGCCATATTCACAAACCTTTCTCGCAGGTTCGGTCCGGGCCTGATTGGCAAACCCATGTGATCGGAGCGGGCACACTTTCAACCCGGCTGCGCGGCGGCATTCCTGCGTCCTACAATGTGCTCACTTGTGTGAAAGGCAGCGCGATTGAGGTCGAGGTCAGGTATTTTCCCGAGGGCTAATGTTTACCTCACGCGTACGAAATTTAACCTTTCTTAGGGGTTCGTACTTAACGCTTTCCTACCATTAATAGTCGGCCATGTGGTTCAGGCTTGGATCGCGATTCGGCGACTGTCGGCTCGTATCTATTGGCCAGTATTCATTGGAGTGTGATCGATGGACCTGTTCAAAGCGATGGGATTGAGCGCCCTTTTGACGCTCTGCATAGCGCTGGTGATTGGCTCTCAGGGGACCAGTGGTGGATCTCTGGCGATTTACGCCATCACAATCGACGGCCTGCGCTTCTTCTGGTCGTGGCCCGTGTTCATTTGTGGCAGCGGCCTTGGCTGGGGCATAATGTTGCTTCAGCGGTAGGCCAGATCAGGCACGGGCACAGTAGCGGCCAGAAAAAAGGGCGGCTCCCATATCGGGGCCGCCCTTTTTTGTTCCCACCGACGCACAAAGGCGCCGGAGAAGAGTTCGATTAACGTTTCGAGAACTGGAAGCTACGGCGTGCTTTCGCGCGGCCGTATTTTTTACGCTCGACCACGCGGCTATCGCGGGTGAGGAAGCCGGCAGACTTCACAGTGCTGCGCAGCTCAGGCTCATACTTGGTAAGAGCCTGGCTGATGCCGTGCTTTACCGCGCCAGCTTGACCCGAAAGGCCGCCGCCTTTGACGGTTGCAACGATGTCGTACTGACCAACACGGTCAGTGATGCTGAACGGCTGGCTGATGACGAGGCGCAGGGTAGGGCGCGCAAAATACACTTCCTGATCCTTGCCGTTGACGGTGATCTTGCCGGTGCCAGGCTTCAGCCAAACGCGGGCTGTTGCGTCTTTACGACGACCGGTCGCATAGGCGCGGCCCTGTGCGTCGAGCTCTTGCTCGCGCAAGGGAGCAGCCGGGTTCTGGGCAATCTCAGCTGCATCTGCAGCCGGTGCATCCGCAGCGATCTCTTTCAGATCCGCGAGATCGGAGACGGTTTCGTTATTGTCAGCCATTATGCAGACACCTTGTTCTTACGGTTCATCGAAGCAACGTCGAGCACGGCCGGCTTTTGGCCGTCATGGGGGTGCTCGGTGCCAGCGTAGAGGTGCAGTGCGCGCATTTGATCGCGGCCCAATGGACCACGCGGGATCATGCGCTCGATTGCTTTTTCAAGCACACGCTCAGGGAAACGGCCTTCGAGAACTTTCTCAGGCGTAGTTTGCTTGATGCCGCCGGGGTGACCGGTGTGCTTGTAATAGATTTTGTCGGTGGTTTTCTTGCCGGTGAACTTCACCTTGGCAGCGTTGATGATGATCACGTGGTCACCGCAATCAACGTGCGGGGTGTAGCTCGGCTTGTGCTTACCGCGCAGGATATTGGCAACGATCGAAGCGAGGCGACCGACCACAAGGCCGTCGGCATCGATAATGTGCCATTTCTTTTCGACCTCTGCCGGTTTCGCCGACGCGGTCTGTTTGCTTAAGCCCTTCATGGCTGATGCGTCCTTAAATCAAGGGTTTCTCGGAAACTGTTGCGCGCTCCGAACGGGCGAATCACGCGTGCGACCAACTGCAGCTGGTCACTTTGGAAAGGCGCATTTGTCGCCGATAGCCGCTTAAGTCAAGCAAATCCGGGCCTTGCAGGAGAGGTAAAATAGTACCTCATCCACTTTGCCGCACCCGATTTCACTTGTGCCCGGGCAATCCGCCGAGCCAGTTCAAAGTGTCCGGATGCGCTTTGTCGCATGTCCATCCAACGATTGCGGGCGTGTCGTAAGGGTGTTGCTCACCCAGCCGCGTCGTGGCCCGATCGAGCAAGGCCGCTGTTGTCTTCAAAAGCAGCCCTGCCTCGTTCTCGCTATGCGTCTCGCCCTCCCATTCGAAAACCGAGGTGATCTCTGGCACAATATTGGCGCAGGCTATGAGCTTTTCCTTGAGCAATTGCTCTGCAAGGCAGCGCGCGGTTTCGGGATCGGGGCAAGGGCACCATATCAGCGCGGCTTGCAGGCCATCGCTCATGCGCTGGCCTTGCGCTCGCCGTCTGAATGCATCGCCCATGCGGTTGAGGCGACCAGAAGCGCTCCGGTGAGTTGGTGGGCTGCTGCTACCCAAAGCTCAACCTCGGTGAGCACTGTGGTGATGCCGAGGATAACCATGACGCCGAAGGCGCTATGGACTGCTATTGAAGCGGCGCGGTCGCTCTTGCGCACACGGCGGGCAAGGTAAACCAGCGCTGCAACCGCGATCCATGCCCACCAGCGGTGGAGGAAATGCAAGAGGAAGGGGTCATTGGTCAGCGTTGCAAAGAACCCGCCCTCAAAGCTGACCTCTGGGATTAGGCGTCCATTCATAAGCGGCCAGTCATATGCGGCATGGCCAGCATTGAGCCCCGCCACCCATGCGCCAAGGAGCAGCTGGATAAACAATACGCCCGCTACAATCGCAGACGGGGTCGTGAGCTTTGCTGGTACCGCGTCGGGATTGCTCGCCAGATTGCGCAGGTCCCGCGCGGTCCAGACAAGCCCGCCGAGCAGGAATAGCGCGGTGAGCAAATGGGCGGACAGGCGGAAATGGCTGACATCGGTAAGGTCGGTGCCAACGCCCGAGTTCACCATATACCAGCCAAGCGCACCCTGACCGCAGATCAGGGCAAACATGGCGAGCAGGCGCGGTTTGTAGCCTGTCGGGATTGCTTGTTTCACCCAGAACCAGACCATCGGCAGCAAGAAGGCAAGTCCGATCACCCGGCCAAGGATGCGGTGGAACCACTCCCAGAAATAGATGAATTTGAACTTGTCCAGATCCATCCCCGCAGGGCCGCTTTCAAACTTGTATTCGCCCGTCTGCTTGTAAAGCTCGTATTCGGCCAGCCACCCAGCCTCGGTCAGCGGGGGGAGGATGCCGGTCACAACGCTCCAATGGGTGATCGAAAGGCCGCTTTCAGTGAGGCGGGTGATGCCGCCCACCAGAACGATAATCACAACGAGAAATGCGACAGCCTCAAGCCAGCGCCCAAGCGCGAGGGGCCGCGACAATGCGGTTGGCGAGGCTGGAGGAGCCGAAGAATGCGCGGTTGTGGCCATGACGCGGCTCTAAATGTGCGCTGACCCTCACGCAAGCAAGTGCAATTGCGGAAAAGCGCGAGGCATTCCATGCAAGCCCCCAATGGATGGTCCCACCCCAAGCAACACTTGCGCCGGTGTGCGAGGGCTCTATTTGAGGGGCCATGAGCGACACTATTTCCATCACGCTGAACGGCGAGCCTCGCCAGACCTCTGCCATCACTATCGCCGCGCTAGTGCGCGAGCTTGAATTGGAGCCTGCAAAAGTGGCGGTTGAGCGCAATCGGGAGATTGTCCCGCGCTCAACTCTGGAAGACGCGGCGCTGGCCGATGGCGACACGTTGGAGATCGTGCACTTTGTGGGTGGGGGCGACCATCAGGCTGATACTTGGACCGTTGCTGGCCACACCTTCACCTCGCGCCTGATCGTGGGCACCGGCAAGTATAAGGACTTTGAGCAGAACGCAGCCGCAGTCGAGGCAAGCGGCGCGGAAATCGTCACCGTGGCCGTGCGACGGGTAAACGTCACCGACCCCAAAGCGCCCATGCTCACAGATTTTATCGACCCCAAGAAGGTCACCTATCTTCCCAACACTGCAGGCTGCTTCAATGCTGACGACGCAATCCGTACATTGCGGCTGGCGCGGGAAGCAGGGGGCTGGGACCTCGTTAAGCTCGAAGTGCTGGGCGAAGCGCGCACGCTTTATCCCAATATGAAAGAGACCCTTGAGGCAACCGAAGTGCTCGCCAAAGAGGGGTTCAAGCCGATGGTGTACTGCGTCGACGACCCCATCGCGGCCAAGCAGTTGGAAGACGCAGGCGCGGTGGCGATCATGCCATTGGGCGCGCCGATTGGTTCAGGGCTTGGGATTCAAAACCAGGTGACCATCCGCCTGATCGTAGAGGGCGCGTCAGTGCCCGTGCTGGTCGATGCAGGCGTTGGCACGGCTTCAGATGCAGCGGTTGGTATGGAGCTCGGCTGTGATGGCATCTTGATGAACACCGCCATTGCAGAGGCGAAAGACCCCATCCGTATGGCCCGCGCCATGAAGCTGGCGGTCGAAGGCGGGCGCGAGGCTTATCTTGCTGGCCGCATGGGGCGGCGCAAATATGCCGATCCGTCCAGCCCGCTTGCTGGCCTGATCTAGCCTTTCAATATCCTGACCGATTTGTAAATTAGTCGCTCTGGTTACTACGTATTAACCATAGAGTGTCACACCCGTTTTCTGAAGTCAGGAGACGATGAATGACACTTGCCAGCACCTCGACCTTGACCATTGGCGAAATGCGCGAATTTGCAGGGTTTACCCCCGCCGAGCAGCGCTACATCAAGCGCAGCCTCGATATCGGGCTCTCGCGCTGTGATGCTTTTCGCCTGTGGGGCCGCACAGAGGACGAGAATGTCGCAATCCGCCGGCAATATGTCGCCTATCAGGACCTTCGTTCTTTGCGTGGTCTAGTCCCGCAAGAAGGCGGCATTGGCGAGATCGAGCGCTTCGTCGGCAAATGCATCCGCATCGCTGCTTTTGACCTCGGGCAAGAACGGATCGAAAGCTTCTCCGCCTTCCGCTTCCTTTATGAGCGGCTCTTGGGAGCCCAAGTGCGCCCCTATCTGCCAAGCGTATTTTGCGCCGCCGCAGCCCTACCGATCATCCGCCCAGACCATCGCAAAGTCCTCTTGCAGTCCCTGAGCGAAGCCGCTGCGACCGCCCCCGCTTGGTCAGACCGTCAGCCAAGCTTCCTCCCGGAATATGTCGAGGATGTTGAGGCGGCTTAGGAGGCGCTACTTCAAGTTGATGTAGAGCTTTAACCACGCATCGAAGGACTCGGCCACTAGCTCAATGGTGTCGAAATCATGGTCCCAAAACCAGATTTCATCCTCGTTTTTTGAGGGTTTGGTGTTGAAGGCAAACTGATTTCCTGAGCAATCATTCGCAATCGCGACTAAGTGCGAAGGCATTCCAGCTTCACGCCAACCCGTCGTCGAAGCTGCAATCTCAGCCGGGCCATGAAACTCGCTAATATCTGGCAGTTCGAGCTCTTCGTCATCGATAAACTCTAAGAGATCGATTGTGGTCTGAGGTAGTCCAAAACCCAGAACAGCAGTCTTGTAGGTAGCCGGAAGCGTAAATCCGATCTCCTGCTCCGCTGCCTCCAGTGCCAGCGGGTCAACCGTCTCGGGTGGATAGTTGATTGAACCCCAAGCCTTTTGGAAAGCCTCTAGTGCAAGAGCGCTCACCTCCGATACATCCCATCGATCCGCTCTTGATACCGATCACGGATCTTATGCCGACGGATCTTCATGCTTGGGGTCATCTCCTCGTTCTCAATGGTGAAGGCCTCGTCCGCAAAGGCGAAGCTCTTGACCTTTTCGACCACGGAGAGGTCTTTGTTTGTCCGGTCCACCGCTGCTCGTACAGCATTCTTGAACGCGGGTAGGTCTTGCAGGGCGGCGAGATCAAATTTCTCATCATTCGCGCGCGCCCATTCGAGCGCCCATTCGGCATCGGGCACGATCAGACCCACGACATAAGGCCGGTTATCGCCGCTCACCATCGCTTGCGCAATTTCAGGTTGCAGGGTCAGCATGCCCTCGACCTTTTGCGGGGCAACATTGTCGCCCTTGTCGTTGACGATCATGTCTTTCTTGCGGTCGGTGATCTTGATCCGGCCACCTTCGTCGATCAGGCCAATATCGCCTGTGTGGAGCCAGCCGTTCTGGATCGTGCGCGCGGTCTCTGCCTCGTTTTGCCAATAGCCGTGCATAACAAGCTCGCCCGCGCACAAAATTTCGCCATCGTCCGCGATCTTGATCTCAACGCCGCGCATCGGCGGGCCAACCGTATCCATACGAAGCCCGGTTTTGGGCCGGTTACAGCTCATGATCGGGCCAGCCTCGGTCTGACCGTATCCTTGCAACATGGTAAGGCCCATCGCTGCGAAGAAATTGCCAACCTCCGGGTTAAGCGGCGCGCCGCCCGAGACCATGGCTTTCAACCGCCCACCAAACTTTGCGCGGATTTTCGGGCGCAGGGTCTTTTCAACCAGCATATCCAGTGGCCGGTCGCGCAGCCGCTTTTTGCCGCCGCGCGATTTTTGGCTGATCTTGAGAGCGGCATCCATCATGAAATTGGCGACTTTGCCCTGTTTTTCGACCTGTTTCATGATGCGCGTGCGCAGCACTTCGAACAGGCGCGGGACCACGACCATGATGGTGGGCCGGGTTTCCTCGATGTTGGAGGCGAGCTTTTCGAGGCCTTCGGCGTAGAAAATCTCTGCGCCCACACCGATGGGCAGATATTGCCCGGCGGAGTGTTCGTAAGCGTGGCTGAGCGGCAGGAAGGACAAGAACCGCTCGTCCGAGATGCCGAAATCATTAATGAGAATTTCCGCAGCGCCCGAGACATTGCACAGGATTGCGCCGTGGTGCTGCATAACGCCGCGAGGTGCACCGCCCGT
Source organism: Erythrobacter sp. S227 (assembly GCF_057364925.1). NCBI lineage: Bacteria > Pseudomonadati > Pseudomonadota > Alphaproteobacteria > Sphingomonadales > Erythrobacteraceae > Erythrobacter > Erythrobacter sp. S227. The sequence goes on along the minus strand of NZ_CP200280.1, from coordinate 2,417,340 downwards.
GCCGCTGGTGTAAATCAAACAGGCGGTGTCATTGCGGCTAATATCCGCAATCCGCGCATCGACCCCCGCACGTGCAGCTTTCGCGTCGCCAGCGGTCATATCGTCCCAATTGTGATACTCGAAGCTGCCGGCCTGATGACGTTTGAGGTCATCGATGCCGATCACAAAGTCGGTATTGCCCGTCTCACCAATCGCGCCGACCAGCGGGGCAAGCAGCTTCTCGTTAGAGACGATCACCGCGCGTGCGCCCGAGTTGTCGAGGATATGGGCGTGGTCGCGCTGTGTGTTGGTGATGTAAGTGGGAACCGAGATGCATCCGGCGGCCATGATTGCCAAGTCTGCGATGCACCATTCAGGGCGGTTTTCGGAAACCAGAGCCACACGCTCACCCGGCTTAAGGCCAATGCGGCGCAGGTTCTCGGCCAGCAAACACACCTTATCGGCGATTTCGCGCCAGCTTTGCGTAACCCACTCGCCATCTTCCTTGCGGCCAAGGAAAGGCGCATCGCCTTTTGCATCGGCGCGTTTCAGGAAAAGCTCGACCAGATTTCGGGCAGCGTCAACATCCTGCAAGATCGGGTCGTCATTCGGGTCAATGACAGGCGGTGAATAGGGTGCGTTCACGGCAATTGGCTCCTCTTCGCGCTCACTCACACCAAAGATGGATCAGATGGGCGCTCTTATCTCTCTCAAAAATTGAAATAAGCGATGATTGGCAGCGCTACAAGGTAGGGCGCGCGCGGCTATGGCGCGTTGGCCGCGCTTTCCTTTGGACCCTCTTCTGCAGGGACATAGGACAAAAGCTCGGCAATCCGCGGGTCTCCGGCAGCTTCCCAGCCCCCTTCGATACGGCGCAAAGCATTGGTTTTGCCTCGCGGCGCAATCACTCTGATCTGGTCATGTCCCAGAGCTTTCAGCTCATCCACCATATCGGCAATGGTATTGCCTTCTTCGGTGATGGCAACAGGTCCAAACGCCATGAACAACGGCAATCCCAGCGCCTCTTCAGCGGTCATGCCGAAATCGAGCACGCCGATGATGGAGCGGGTGACTTGTACGGGAATGGTCGGCCCGCCTGCAGCACCGATAACGAGTACGACTTCGCCCCGCTCATCGAAGACGATGGTGGGTGCCATGGAAGAACGCGGGCGCTTGCCCCCTTCGACACGGTTGGCGACAGGCTTTCCGTCCGCGACAGGGTTGGTGCTGAAATCGGTGAGCTCGTTGTTGAGGTAGAACCCGCCCCAATGCAGGCCCGATCCCCATGCGCCTTCGATGGTGGAGGTGTAGCTGATCGCATTGCCTTCCCCATCGACGATGGAGAAATGGGTTGTGCCGTTTTCAACCGGCTCATTTCCGTCCGCCCTGGCCAGCGGTGCGCCAGGCGGCGTTCCGGGTTCCGCTTTCTCAAGCGCTTTGGCGGGGTCCAACAGAGCGCTGCGGCTGGCGAGGTAGGCTGGATCAACCAGACCTGCGACAGGGACTTCGACAAAGTCGGCATCGCCGATGTAAAGCTCGCGATCGGCATAGGCTAGTCGCTGGGAATCGAGGAACAGATGCCAGAACTCCGGGCTGTTGGGGCCAAGGGCAGCGACATCAAAGCGCTCCAGCTGCGCCAGCATCTGGCCAACTGCGACCCCGCCAGATGACGGCGGGCCCATGCCGCAAACCTTGTAAACGCGGTAACGCACACAGACCGGTTCGCGTTCTTTGGCGGTGTAGCTGGAGACATCATCGGCGGTCATTGCGCCGTCTTGCGGGGTTTCGCTCGCGACATAGGCGGCGAATTCGGCGGCGCTTTCGTCGTAAAATGCGCCGGGCCCCCTGACCGCGAGGCGCACAAGCGTTTCGGCAAGTTCAGGCACCTTGACAGTTGTCCCGACGGGCAGAGCCTCACCATCACTGCCATAGAAAATTGCGCGTGCCGCTTCGGTTTTGCCAGCGCGTTCCTTGCGACCGCTCAGCGATGCGTGGAGCCGACGGTTCACAACAAAACCGTCCCGCGCCAAGGTGATAGCGGGCTCAAACAGATCAGCCCAAGGCAATTTGCCGTATTGTTCATGCGCTTTGGCAGCGAGGGCGAGATTGCCCGGAACGCCGACACTCAGCCCCGATATGACGCGGGTTTCAAACGCGAGGCGCTCGCCGTCTTCATCAAGGAAGCGTGTGCCGGTTGCCGCTGCGGGAGCTGTTTCGCGTCCGTCGAAAGTTACGATGCCATTGTCCCCCGCGCGGACCATAAATCCGCCTCCGCCAATGCCAGAGCTTTGCGGTTCGACCACAGTAAGCGCGAGCATTACCGCGATTGCTGCGTCGGTTGCAGAACCGCCTTTTGCCAGAATTGCTTCTCCCGCTGCCGTTGCGCGCGGATCAGCGCTGCTTACAGCTCCGGTTTCAGCAGCGGCGATAGGTGGGGGAGTGCTTGCAACCGATGGAGGTGCGTCTGCACAACTGGGCAGAGCAAGAGCAATCGGCGATAGAATAGCGACATGTTTTAGCATGGGATTGTTTGCTATTCGCTTCCCACCGCCTCCGCAATGGTTTCGAAGCCTTCGGATTCCATTATTCGCTCGAGACCCTTGGAAATTTGTTCGCCCAGCGTTGGCCCGTGATAGACCATAGCGGAATAGAGCTGGACGAGGCTTGCCCCTGCACAGATGCGTTCCCATGCATGTTCGGCTGTTGCAATTCCGCCCACCCCAACAAGCGGTATATCGCCCCCGGTTGCCTTTCGGAAATCACGCACCCGTTGAAGCGCAAGTTCGCGCAATGGTTGACCCGACAAGCCGCCGGTTTCGCCCGCGTGGCGAGAGGTTAGCCCCTCGCGGGAGATAGTCGTATTCGACACAATTAGCGCGCCAAGTTTCTTGTCGAGAGCGATGCGTGCAATCGCGTCAATATCCTGCGGCTGCAAATCGGGCGCAACCTTCAAAAAGATCGGAGGCAATGTGTCGCCTGCTGCCTGCGCGCGCGCCGCGATCACGCCATCAATCAAAGCTGACAGAGCGCCTTCATCCTGAAGCGCCCGCAAACCCGGCGTATTGGGGCTCGAAACATTGACAGCAAGATAGCTTGCATAAGGCGTCATCACCCGCGCCATTTCAGCGTAATCCGCGATCCTATCTGCGGAATCCTTATTGGCTCCGATGTTGATCCCGACCAACCCTGCCCGACCCTTGCGAGCTTCCAATCGCCCGACTGCGACCTCGGCTCCTGCATTGTTGAAGCCCATGCGGTTGATGACGCCTTGATCTTCGGTCAGGCGAAACAGGCGCGGTTTGGGATTGCCTGCCTGAGGGCGCGGCGTGATTGAACCGACCTCGGTAAATCCGAACCCGAGCGCCAGGAGCGCGTCCGGAACCTCTGCATCTTTGTCAAAACCAGCAGCGACACCGACGGGATTGGGAAAATCGAGCCCGGCGACATTTATTGCCAGTTTCGAAGGCTTCTGCGCCCGCTTGGTGGAGGCACTGATTGGCACAGCCTTCAACGCTTTGATCGCGAGCTTGTGGCCGGTCTCCGAATCGAGCGCAAAAATCGCGGGGCGGGCAAGGTCAAACAGTTTGAACGGGTTCAGCATTGCCCATCGCTAAGCCTTAAAATCGCGACGTTGTCGAGTGGAAACCCGAGCGTAAATACCGGAAAACGCGGCAATCATGCAATTTTTGCAATCAGCAAAGCTTGTCGCTTCAATACAATTAATTCCCTCGCACCTTCGCTAGATAAACATTGCGACCCGAAGGGCTCGAAGCAGTGATGCAAAGAGTTCCTCAACTCACATGGGCGGCTTTCCTCAAGTGAAAGCCGCCCTTTTTTTTGCGCAATCGCTCTGTTAACTCTACCTACGCTTGAAGGTAGGGGCGCAAATGGTTGAGAGTATTGACGCAATTCCCGGCCTTCAGGGGGTCGAGGCAGCTGATCTGGACGTTGAGCTTACCGCGAGTGATCTGATCACCGTTGACTACATAGCGCCGCCTTCTGCGATCAGCGACTTTGTGACCACGCTTTATCACTTCCGCTGTGATGAGCCGGAAATCTACGATATTCAGCCTGCATCTGTCGGGCATTTCGCGATTTTTCCAAAGGGACGAGGCGAGATGCTGTTTCGCGATGGGCGGCGCGATCCCAATCACGCAAGCGTTGTGATGACGCCCCAATCCAGTGCTCATCCGATCCAGGTCAAAGGCCCCATGCACACGATTGGCGCAGCGCTTTCGCCTCTCGGCTGGGCCGCGCTGACCGGACTTCATGCCGGTGACAATTCCGACCGGCTCCTTTGCGCAGGCGATGTCCTTGGGCAAGATGCGGTGGACTTGGGCGACACGCTTAATGCGCGCTACCTGGCGGGAGAATTGAGCGGGCATGAATGCGCATCTGCCATTGGCGATTTCTTGAAAGGCCGCGTGAAGAAGGTCAATTCGCGCCATGCGGAGTTGATCAAGACGGTCAACACCTGGCTTGGGTCCTCGCTCAACCCCGATCTTGACGACCTCACCAAGGCGGCGGCCTATTCAACGCGCCAGGTTCAGCGTTTGACCGAGAGGTATTTCGGCCTGCCACCCCAAGCGTTGGCGCGAAAATACCGTGCTCTTCGTGCTGCTGCCCTTTTGTCTTTTCCCAGCCTCACCCCCGAATTCGAGGCGCAGTTGGCAGGCGCCTTTTTCGATCAGTCCCACATGATCCGCGAGATCAATCTCTTCGTCGGGCGCACACCTGCGCGTCTGCAGGACCCGGATACGCCGTTCCTGTCCGAGATGATCGCCCCGCAAAACTTGCGCGAACTGGACAGCTGAGCCCTTCTTTGCCGGCAATATCGAGAGTGAGGCCCTGCCGGCGCTCCCGCTGCGCTTGAAATCGGAGCATATTGCGCGTATTTGAAATAGGAACGAATCAATCCGATTTAAGAACCACTCGCAATAAGGCCCCTTTTTCCTCTCTCATGCGCCTCTCCAATCTTACCGATTATGCCATCATTACGATGTGTCAGGCGGCGACTCATTGCGGGGATGGCCGGGTGAGCGCGGCTGAATTGGCGAATGAGACGGGGCTTCCTGTTCCTACGGTTCAACGTTTGGTGTCAAAACTCACCGCGGCGAGCCTTCTGCGTTCTGTGCGTGGAGCGGGTGGAGGTCTGCAATTGGGCCGTCCGGCTGCTGCGATCACGGTAGCTGACATCGTCGAAGCGGTGGAGGGGCCGATTGCCCTTACCGCCTGCCTCGACAACGGTGACTGCGATTACGAGGCTGGCTGCAACATGAAGCCGCACTGGCCGATGATCAACGCCAAGCTGCGCGGCGCGCTTGCCGAAATTACTCTGGACGATCTGCGTCCAAATTCACCCTCTCAAACAATTTCACAAAAAGAGCTTACGGCATGACCGACAATCTCGACCTTCAACCGGAAATCGATCAGGACGCCAAGGACGCAGCGGCGGCTGCGACCGAATATGAGCATGGCTGGTCCTCGGATATTGAGACCGAGTTTGCTGAGAAAGGCCTGACCGAAGACACGGTTCGGTTTATCTCTGGCAAAAAGGGTGAGCCTGAATGGATGCTCGACTGGCGCCTGAAAGCCTTCCGCATGTGGCAGGAAATGGAAGAGCCCGATTGGGCCAAGGTCGGCTATCCCAAAATCGATTACCAGGACGCCTATTATTACGCCGCGCCGACCAAGAAGGTAGAACTCGATTCGCTCGACGATCTCGATCCCGAGATTAAGCGCGTTTACGACAAGCTTGGCATTCCGCTTGGCGAACAAGAAGTGCTTGCCGGGGTCAAGGGCGCGAAGAAAGTCGCTGTGGATGCCGTTTTCGACAGCGTGAGCGTCGCGACCTCGTTCCGCGATGAGTTGATGCGCGCAGGCGTTATCTTCCGCTCGATTTCAGAAGCGATCAAGGAATATCCTGAGCTCGTCAAAAAGTGGCTGGGCCGCGTTGTGCCCACGCGCGACAATTACTTTGCCTGCCTCAATGCAGCTGTTTTCTCCGATGGCACCTTTGTATACGTGCCCGAAGGCGTGCGCTGCCCGATGGAGCTCTCCACCTATTTCCGCATCAATGCCGAGAACACCGGACAGTTTGAGCGCACTTTGATCGTGGCGGAGAAGGGCTCTTATGTCTCCTATCTCGAAGGCTGCACAGCGCCGATGCGCGACGAAAACCAGCTCCATGCCGCCGTGGTGGAATTGGTCGCGATGGAAGATGCGGAGATCAAATATTCGACCGTCCAGAACTGGTATCCCGGCGACGCTGAGGGCAAGGGCGGCATCTACAATTTCGTGACCAAGCGCGGGCTTTGCCAAGGCGACCGCTCCAAGATCAGCTGGACGCAAGTTGAAACCGGCAGCGCGGTGACGTGGAAATATCCGTCGTGCGTGCTCAATGGCGAAGACAGTGTGGGCGAGTTCTACTCAGTCGCGGTCACCAACAATTACCAGCAGGCCGACACCGGCACCAAGATGATCCACAATGGCAAGGGCTCGCGCTCGACCATCATCTCCAAGGGGATCAGCGCAGGCCATTCCAACAACACCTATCGCGGGCTCGTTCGCGTGGGGCCAAAGGCGGAAGGGGTGCGCAACTTCACCCAATGTGATTCGCTGCTTTTGGGCGATGAATGCGGCGCGCACACTGTACCCTATATCGAGGTGAAGAACCCCGGCGCTCAGATCGAGCACGAGGCGACCACCTCCAAGATTTCCGATGAGCAAATGTTCTACGCCCAACAACGCGGCCTCGACGAAGAGGAAGCGGTGGCGCTGATCGTCAACGGCTTTGCCAAGGATGTGCTCAAAGAGCTGCCGATGGAGTTTGCTGTGGAAGCGCAGAAGCTGCTGGCGATCTCGCTTGAGGGGAGTGTTGGGTAGTGTTTTTCGGTACTCCCAACCAAAACGAGAGCCCTTGGTGGCCGCTGTTCATGACGGTGCTTTGCGCTGGCCTTTGTGCGATATCTTTGTGGTATGAGCGCGCCCTAGGTGCATCTTTAGTCGGCCTTTTTGGGGCTCTCCAGCTGTGGCGTTTTCTGGCCGCTTGGAAACGGTGGCGTCTCGAACGAAACCTAAAACGCGATCCGGAACTTTGGCGTCTTTATCAAGAAAGGCGGCCCAATGACTGACCGCAAAACCCTAGGCCTGCGCGACACAAGCGACACTGACGCCCCCGAGCTCCCCAAAAAGGGGCGCGGCTGGAAGATTTCGGATAAGCGTCTCGATGCCCTTCACGACCGTGCGCGCGAAATGCGGCGGTTTGCCTCCCCTGCGAACAAGGCGCTCGCCAAGAAGTTCGCCGAGGCCGACCTTGGCCGCTACACTTTCAAGCGCTTTGCCGTCGTTGGCTCGGCCATTGTCGACTTCAACTGCCACAACCTCGGCATGGCGATCATGATCGACGAAGAGGATCAGGACGAAACGCTCGCCAAGCGGCGAGACAAGAGCCTTGAGAGCGTCGGTATTCGCATCATGCGGATCAAAGCGACCGATATTCTCGATGACATGGACGCCGTGCTCCAGCGCATTACCGCCGGTATGCGCATACGCATTGGCGACAGAAAAGACGCGGCCCGCGCCCACCGCGAGGCCAATCCCAATCAGGATTACTCCCGGCCAGATCGCAAAGACAATCGCGGACATGACCGCGATGACGGTGGCCGCCAATGACCCGTTTTACCCCCTCCCGTCATGCCGGATTTGATTCGGCATCCCGCTTTTTTGCCACTGCGCAAGAGGTAAGCTGGACCCCGGATCAAGTCCGGGGAGACGAAAATTGCTATGGAATTGAAACAGATGCTTAAGATCACTGACCTCCACGCAACCGTTGGCGAGGCCGACCCCAAGCCGATCCTAAAGGGCCTCAGCCTCGAAGTTAAGGCGGGCGAAGTCCACGCGATCATGGGCCCCAATGGCGCGGGCAAATCGACGCTCGCCAATGTCCTTGGCGGCAAGCCCGGATATGACGTGACCAGCGGCTCGGTTGAGTTTGCAGGCGAAGACCTGTTCGACCTCGACCCGCATGAGCGCGCGGCCACTGGCTTATTCCTTGGCTTCCAGTACCCGGTTGAAATCCCCGGCGTCTCCAACGTCCAATTCCTGCGCGAAGCTTTGAATGCTCAGCGCAAATTCCGTGGGCAGGAGCCACTGTCCGGCGGCGAGTTCCTGAAACTCGCCAAAGAGAAAGCAGCGCTCCTCAAAATGGACATGGAAATGCTCAAGCGGCAGGTAAACGTCGGCTTTTCCGGCGGCGAGAAGAAGCGCGCCGAGATGGTCCAGATGGGCATTCTCGATCCCAAGTTCGCTGTGCTGGATGAGACCGACAGCGGCCTCGATATCGACGCGCTTCGCATTGTTGGTGAGGGCATCAACTCGATTATGCGTGCGCCTGACAAGGGCGTGCTTCTCATCACCCACTACCAACGCCTGCTCGACGTAGTAAAGCCCGACAAGGTGAGCATCCTCGCCGATGGCCGGATCGTCCAAACCGGCGGTCCTGACCTTGCGCTTCGCCTCGAAGACGAAGGCTATGATGCTGTCATGGCAGAGGCCCTTGCATGACCGACACAGCAATCCTTCCCACAAAGCGCGACGAAGCTTGGCGCTACGCTGATATCGACGCGGTCGAACGGCTTGGCCTTGCCGGCATTTCCGAATGGCAAGACATCGCGTTGGCCGCTGGCGAGACCAAGCGCACGTGCATGGTTGTCGGCGGCGATGCTCCCGAAGTCACGCGCATCCGCTTGACCGTCGGCGATGGCGGGCGCGCCGAAGTCTTCGCGACCAGCGCTGGTGATGACTACACCCGCCTCGAGATCGAAGTGACCCTTGGCAAAGGCGCTCATTTCGAATTTGGCGGCGTGACGATTGGTGGCGGTGATGCAACCCGCGAATTTGTGACGCAAACTGTTCACGCTCAGCCCGATGCCACCAGCAACCAGATCGTCCGCAGCGTCCATTGGGGCACGGCTGCGGGTAATTTCCTCGGCGAGATCAAAGTCGCGCGCCACGCGCAAAAAACCGACGCCGCGCAGGATTTCAAAGGTTTGCTCCTCGAAGCAGGGGCCAGCGCCAATGCGGTCCCACAGCTTGAAATCTTCGCCGATGACGTGAAATGTGCGCATGGCGCGACCGTTGGTCAACTTGATGAGGCGGCGCGCTTCTACATGGCGGCACGCGGGCTTTCCCCTGAAATGGCACGGCGGCTTTTGGTGCAGGCCTTTATCGGTGATGCCTTTGTAGAACTTGAGGACGAGGAAAGCCGCGCGAAGCTTCTCGAAGCAGCGCTTTCTAAATTGGAGGGTAAACTATGATCATGAAAAGTTCGAAGCTGGCGGTTCTGCCCGTTATCGCATTGCTGGGCGGCGCGGCCGTGACGGCTTCAGCGCAAGACGAAACAAGCGCGCTTATGCTCCCGTCGAGCGAGTTTGCACCGATGCAGCGGTTCGACACCAATTACGAAAAGCCCAAGGACATGGCGGAGTTTTACGTCCGGATGCTTGGTCTTTCGGCACGCGATGCCGATTATGAAGAAGGACGCAACCCGCGCAATAACAGACACAAAGTCGTCATCGCGACCATCGAAGGCATTGATGATCCGAAGGTCACCGCGGTTCAATGGCGCCTTGAGCTAAAAGCGGAAAGCGGCGGCTGGGAAGCTGTTGAGGCGGGCCTTCGTCGCAAATGCCAGAATGGTCCCAACACAAATCAATGGACGAGAGAAGTTTGCCCCTAGCCCTTGCCAATCGACCTGCAGCCGACCTGCGCTCTGACTTTCCTGGTCTTGTAACCAGGGACGGCGCGCCTTGGCATTACCTCGATACCGCTGCGACAGCGCAAAAGCCGCAGGCGGTGATCGAGGCGATGTCGCGCGCGCTCGGGCAAGACTATGCGACCGTTCACCGCGGGGTGTACTCGCGCTCAGCGGATATGACTTTGGCCTATGAGAATGCAAGGCGCACGATTGCCTCGCTGATCGGTGGCGGAGAGGACGAGATCGTCTTTACCCGTGGCGCGACCGAGGCGATCAACCTTGTCGCCAAAAGTTGGGGCAAGGCGAACCTCAAATCAGGCGACCGCATTCTCCTTTCGCAATTGGAGCACCACTCCAACATCGTGCCATGGCAAATGCTTGCCGAGGAAGTGGGCGCGCATATTGATGTCGTGCCGCTCACAGATGATCACCAGATCGATCTGGATGCAGCCGAGGCCATGCTGACCGAGAGCCACAAACTGGTCGCCTTTGGTCATGTATCCAACGTTCTGGGCGGCGTGCTCGACGCCAAACGCGCGGCGGATCTCGCTCACAAAGTCGGCGCGAAATTGCTCCTCGATGGCTGTCAGGCGGTTGCGCATATGCCGGTCGATGTCGCAGCGCTCGATTGCGATTTCTATGTTTTCTCCGCGCACAAGCTTTATGGCCCCACCGGCATTGGTGCCTTGTGGGCGCGCTCTGAAATCCTGCTTGAAATGCCCGCCTGGGAAGGCGGCGGGGCGATGATCGATCGCGTGACCTTTGAAAAGACCACTTACGGCAGCGGACCCCAACGTTTTGAAGCGGGCACCCCTGCGATCACCGAGGCGATCGCTTTTGCCGCTGCCACTCAATACGTTCAATCCGTTGGCCTTGGCGCGATGCACGAGGCAGAAGGCGAGCTTGTCGCCAGACTTCGCCGCGAGCTGACCGCGATGAACGATGTGACCGTATACGGTCCTGAGGCAAGCGCAGGGATCGTCAGTTTTACCATCGACGACATTCACCCCCATGACCTTGGCACTATCCTTGACGAAGCCAATGTCGCCATTCGCGCAGGCCACCATTGTGCACAGCCATTGATGGATTATCTCGGCGTATCAGCCACGGCGCGCGCCAGCTTCGGGCTCTATTCCACTCAGGAAGACGTAACCGCGCTTCTTGAAGGCATCGCCCGCACTCGGCGGATTTTTGGAAAAGGCATTTGAGTATGACCACTCCCAACCAAACCCAGGAAAAACCACCCCGCGCTCGTGTTGACGACGCTGTCGATCCGGACACATCGGGGGCGACCGCGCCTCGGACCCGCGATTATCTCGACGGTTTCCTACACCAGAAGCCGGCCAGCGACGCGGCTGGCGGTCCGGGTGGCGATTTGCAGCAGGCAGTGATTGATGCCCTCAAAGAGATTTACGACCCCGAAATTCCGGTCAACATCTATGATCTGGGCCTGATTTACGGGGTTGAAGTGGATGATGAGTGCGATGCGACCGTCACGATGACGCTCACGACCCCGCATTGCCCGGTTGCCGAGACTATGCCGGGTGAAGTGGAGCTGCGTGCCGCGTCTGTGCCCGGCATCCGCGATGCGGAGGTGGAGCTGGTCTGGGATCCGCCATGGAGCCCTGAAAAAATGTCCGACGAAGCCCGTCTCGAACTGGGGATGTTGTGATGACCGAGACAACGACAAAGACCCGCAAACTGCCCGCAGCTGTGGTCCTGACAAAGGGCGCAGAGGAGAGGATTGCCCATCTGATGAGCCAGGCGCCCGATGATGCGATCGGCGTAAAGCTTTCAACCCCGCGCCGCGGGTGCTCCGGCCTTGCCTACTCGGTCGACTATGTCACCGAAGAGGCGAAGTTCGATGAAAAGATCGAAACCCCGGGCGGCACATTCTACATCGACGGGGCGAGTGTGCTTTATCTGGTGGGATCGACCATGGATTGGGTCGAAGATGACTTCACCGCCGGTTTCACCTTTGAAAACCCTAACGCCAAGGGCGCATGCGGGTGCGGTGAGAGCTTTATGGTCTGATGGCGCGGGATGTCGAATTGACGACAACGCTTGACTGCGGGCCTGACGAAGCGTGGACCTATTTGCGCACCTCCGCGCTTCTTGACTACATTGCAGCGCCGCTGATCCGGTTTGCGCCGCGTGGGGGGAAGCCGTTCCCGCCAGACTGGACCGTGGGTGAGCACCGCGCCTGGATGCTGCTGTTTGGCATCATCCCCATCGGCTGGCAGGCGATCGTCATCAGTTTTCCAGAGCCCCAAGGCGAGGTCCGGATGCTGCGCGATAATGGTTATGGCCCGATGATAAAACGCTGGGACCACTGGATCGAGATTGCGCCCGAGGCAGGCGGGGCCGCGACGCGCTACACCGACCGGGTGACTATCGATGCAGGCCTTCTAACGCCGCTCGTTGCAGGCTTTGCGCGCATATTTTACACGCATCGACAAAAGCGTTGGCGCTCGCTCGTGGCGAGCGGATTTGCACCAGTTAAGCGTTGAACTTTAGTTGCTTTGGGCGATGCGTGCGATCAGCTTGCGCTCAAGATCGTCGAGTTCACCGTCGGCGTCGACCATAGCGTTAACCCAGTCTTTTTCAGCCTGAGTGACCTGCGCTCCTTCGATGGACGCTGCGACAATATTTTCTCCAGCGCTTTCCGACATCGGACCGCCTTTGCGCTTCCCGAACACAACACCCATCGCATTTGCGAAGTTTTGCGACACATTGGGTGCGCCGCGGACCATGTTGCCCATAAAGCGGCCTACATTCGCCTCATTATCAGCAATGAAGTTTTGCAGCTCAACCTTGCGATCATGGCCCAGTTGAGCGTTGGCCATGGTGAAGCCTTTGAGATAGTTCTCGACCCCGTCGAGGAACAATTGCTCCCACTCAGGCGCGTTGGCAGAGGCCAGCGTCGCATCTTTCAGGCGGAATAGCATCTCGGCCTCGAAGCGGCTGACCGCAGCAGGGCCACAGCCACCGCTGGCAAACACCACACGGCGAAGGATATTGGCCTCGGTGCTGGTGATATGCGTGTCTGACAATTCACCGCCACAGCGCGTGGGGCCGGTGCCGGTGAGAACTTCTTTTTCAATCTGTGCAACCACATAGTCTTTAAGGAAGCCCGGCACATTCTCCGCACGCTCGATAATGCGCACGATTGTTTCCAGTTCAACCACGCTGTCCACCACGCCGTCATGGTCGATCTGTTCGATCAGCCAGCGGGCCTCCGCATCATCGCATTGCAGGCGCGGGGGTGTGCCGTTCAGGACGAATTCGCCGATCGCCTCAACGAAGAAGTCGCACCATTCCTCGTCGCGCTGATCGAGGGCATTGTTGAGCGCAAACAGCGCCTCTGCCTCGTCGCGTGCGATGATTCCGTCGCCCCAACCTTGGCGGCGAAGCGCGAGGACTTCTTGTGCATCGACCTTTCCATCGACGGCGGCAGCTTTGGCGAGTTCAGTAAAATGCGTGGTCATTTTGGTCGTAACCCCTTTGATATGGGCACTTTCATGACACAATGTGCTTAAAGCCGAGTTACCAAGCTGATCTATCCGCCCGCCTTATCCGTTCGCCCTATCCTCCTGCCCTATCCGCTCGCACGCGCGCTACGTTCGACTTCTGCGATACACCGCGCCCGGTCCGCACTCTCACCGCCCACTCGCCTTCGCGCCTCTACATGGGTCGCAACCGGCTGCGCATTGGATCTTAGGGGGTAGAGGAAGATATCGAGCACGCAGCCGTTCGAGACAAACTGCAATTTGCGCGCGTCCCCTTCGGACAGGTCAATGCGCGCATCGCCAAACCGTCGGGTCAGCGATAATGCATCCTTGCCGATAACGCTTTCAAGATCCTGTTCGCGAAGGATGCGCGGGGCCGAGACAGCGCCTGTCGATGGAGCAGGGCGTGCAGAAACCGAACCGCCACCAGATCCTGCCGAACAGGCGGAGAGGAACAGCGCGGTAAGGCTAAGGATTGCCCACCCCCTACGCATTGGATGCGGCCTCCCGATTGCCGGCCACCGCGCCGCCCATGGCGTTGTGCGCAAGATGCGTGCCCGCCGCTGCGCCCAGAACGGGGGCGATGAAGTTCACAAACGGCACCGTCATGATCGCAGCGATTGCCGCCCCCAGCAAGAACCGCTGAGTGCCCGGTACAGGAGTGGCTCCCGCACCCTCTCCGCCTTCTCCGCAATGCCGAAACCATGCCATATCGGTAAACTCGCGGCCCAACAGCACGGCATTGACGACGAGGAACACGATCGCAGGCCCCATCACGGTAAAGAACAGGACAATTGCAAATGGGAGCGCAAGAGCGTTGAACAGCAGCGCCCGGCCAATCCCGCGCACACTGTTCGCAAGGTCGCGGCGAAACGGCAAAGCGCGCGCCTGCAAAGCAGCCTCGGGATAGTGCATCTGCTCCACCGCAATCACGATTTCATCGGCGAAGAACTGCAAGACCGCCAAGGCAACGATCCTGAACAACAGCCAGAACATCACAATCGACAAGAAGAGTGCAAGCACCACAGCCGCTGGCCCTTCGTAGTCGTCCGGCAATATCGGAGCCATCGCCCATTGCAGCCCTGCATCAATCGCAATCCACAAAGCCCAGCCAAGCCCTGCAAACACCAAAAGCGTAACAAGGAGGCTCTTGAAAAGCACTTTCATCACTTTGGGATCGAGCAATTGGCCGATCGCCTTTGCCAGAGCTGAGAGAACTGCATTCATGGGCTTACTCGTGGTTCCTTCTCCTGGCCCAGTCAAACCGCTGCGGTGCGCTATCACCCCTTTATCCTCGCCTCCGGATTTGCCCACTCCCTGCTTTGCCACGCTTGTTTAGGCTTGGCCTCTCACCTCCTTGCCGCTAGGCGCACCCAAGCTTAGGCGCACAACATTCCCAATTATTCGATCCAAGGACCTCTCCATCGTGTCAGACACTTCCACCCGCTATGACGTACTCGCCATTGGCAACGCTGTTGTTGATGTCATCGCCTCTTGCGAGGAAAGCCTTATCGAAGAGCTTGGTCTCAATCGCGGTGGTATGACATTGATTGACGAGGCTAAGGCGGACGAGCTTTACGACGCTATGCCGCCAGCACGCGAGGTTTCCGGCGGGTCTGCTGCGAACACCTTGGCCGGGATTTCGACCCTCGGGCTTCAATGCGCCTTCATTGGCCAAGTCGCCGATGACCAGCTCGGCAAGGTATTCCGCCATGACATGCGCGCCACAGGTATTGACTTCGACACCGCTGCGCGTGCTGGTGAGCCGGCAACGGGCCGTGTTCTCATTTTCGTGACGCCCGATGGCGAGCGCACGATGAACACCTTCCTTGGCGCAGGCCAGTTCCTGCCCGCCGCGGCCCTCGACGAAGAGCTGATCGCGAGCGCCGCCATTCTCTATCTCGAAGGCTATCTGTGGGACCCCGAAGAGCCGCGCAATGCCATGCGCCGCGCCATGGGCGTTGCCAGAGCCGCAGGCCGCAAGGTCGCGTTCACCGCATCCGAAAGCTTCGTCATCGACCGTCACGGCGATGATTTCCGCGCCATGATCGAAGAGGGGCTGATCGACATCCTCTTCGTCAATGAAACCGAACTTGCGAGCCTCACGGGTGAAGACGATTTCGAAACCGGCTTCGACATGATCGCGCCCAATGTCCCCGTCCTCGTCGCTACCCGCAGCGCCAAGGGCGCCGTTGCCAGCGCATATGGCGAGCGCGCCGTTGTTGCCGCAGCGCCGGTTGCCAAGGTTGTCGACACCACAGGGGCAGGCGACCAGTTCGCTGCCGGTTTCCTTGCCGGTTTTGCCCGCGGCGAGAAGTTGGAAGTGTGCCTCAAGCGCGGAGCCATTGCAGCCGCCGAAGTGATTTCACACTATGGCCCGCGTCCAGAGGCCGATATGAAGGCGCTGATGGAGCAAAGTCTGTAAGCTTCTGAAATTGGGACAAAATACGCAAGTTTTGACACACTTGACACACTGTCCTGGGACAGAAAACCGTTCGATCAATCGGGCACTCACTTATCGGTTTTGCCGATTGAACCGGGTCCAGCATCTCGGGAAGTGAAAAAGCCATAGTTGAGGTTAGCGCGCTAAGCTCGAGTAGGAAAACTCGCTACTCCACCGGCACGTAATCGCGCCGCCTGAGCGTGATCATATAGTCCGCGACCTCGTCGATGTGCTCTTTGTCGAGGTCGAAATCCATGACCTCGGGATAATTGTGCGCGTTTCTGAGCCAGCTTTTGATCGTTGATCTGCTGACACCAGGCCGATTGGCAATCGCCTCGAAATTGGGCGCACGGGCATTGGGAGAGAGGAACGGCGGCTCCACCGCATGACACCCCCCGCACGCAGCTTCGACAAATGCGGGCGCTGGCGCAGGCGAAGCCGCCGCCACCCGAGGCGCATCCGGGTAAGCGGACTGGCAAGAGGCAAGAAGCAGACCTGCTGCGGCGGAGATGATGAGGCGATGGGTCATATTGGCTGTATGAAACCATAAAAGCTAAGTGTCTTTGACCTAGATCAAGTTTGATGTGCGTTTTGCTCGCGTATCAGGGTCAATATCCGGCCCAGAAGATTTGCCCCCTTCCACTCACCCGGGTTTTGATTAGCTGGGTCGTCAATTTGGAGGCCGTTTCCCCAATTCCAGTCGCGCGGATTGGCCTCGACCAGCATCGTTGGCGCTGTGTTGATCAATTGGCGCAAAGCTCCGGCGTTATGAGCAAATTTGGCGCGATTTGCCGTGTAGACGATATGCACCCTCCACCGGTGCCAAGCTCCATGGTCGAAATCCCGTACTTGGGCTCCAAGTCGCTTTTGGAGAGCGGGATCATCAGTTTCGGCGATCTTCGCAGCAATTCCGAGGTCTCCCATTAGAGCTGCTTTTGCCAGCATCATATATTGCTCGGCGCAGGTGTAAGTACGCCCTTCGACCTCGAATGGTGTCGGGTGCCATTGGCTGAAAACACCCTTGATGAAGGGGTGAAAGCTCGAAAATGTATCGGCTTCGGGCAGATCAGCTTCAGTGATTGCAGGCGAGGCAGGGAATTGAATCATCACCCCTCCCGCGCGACCTCTTTCCAGCCGATATCGCTGCGGTAAAAGCCGCTCGGGAAATTGACCTTGGCCACCGCTTCGTAGGCTGCCGCCTTTGCCTGTGTCACATTCGCGCCGCTTGCCGTCACGTTGAGCACGCGGCCACCGTTTGCGACCAGAGCGCCATCCACCAGCTTTGTGCCTGCATGGAAGACCTTTGCGCCGTTTGCTTGCGCCGTGCCCAGATCAATGCGCCCGCCTTTTTCCGGCGTTCCGGGATAGCCATTGGCGCACATCACCACGGTGAGAGCGGTTTTCTTGGCGAAACCGGCTTCGACCCCGGCAAGCTCACCATTGGCACAGGCCAGCATGACCGCTGCCAGATCGCCCTCGAACCGCGTCATCAGAACCTGACATTCCGGATCGCCAAAACGGCAATTGTATTCGATCAGCTGCGGGCCGGTCGCCGTCAGCATGAGGCCTGCGTAGAGCACGCCGGAATAAGGCATTCCCTCGGCGCGCATCGTGTCGACGGTCGGCTGGATAATTTCGGCGATCACGCGGGTCTGGAGTTCGTCGGTCAGGACGGGTGCGGGCGAATAGGCACCCATCCCGCCGGTGTTGGGGCCGACATCGCCCTCGCCCACCTGCTTGTGGTCTTGCGCTGTGCCAAAGGGCAGCACATTTGTGCCGTCGGTGATCGCAAAGAAGCTTGCTTCTTCGCCTTCGAGAAATTCCTCTATCACGACCTGTGCGCCTGCATTCCCGAATGCGCCATCGAACATATCGGCAAGCGCGGCTTTCGCCTCTTCGAGCGTGGCGGCGATGACAACGCCTTTACCTGCCGCAAGCCCGTCGGCTTTGAGCACGTAAGGCGCGGTGAATTTGGTGAGAGCCTCGCTCGCTTCTTCAAGCGAATGGGTGCGCACATATCCGCCTGTCGGGATATTGGCGCGCGCGCACAGATCCTTGGTGAAACCCTTGGAGCCCTCCAATTGCGCGGCCTTTGCGCTTGGTCCGAAAGCGGGGATGCTGGCGGCGGCAAGACTGTCGGCGAGGCCATCGACCAGTGGAGCCTCCGGGCCAATCACAACAAGGCCAATGTCCTTGGTCTTGCAGAAATCCACCACCGCTCCGTGATCGCCAATATCAAGGGTCACGATTTGCGCTTCCTCAGCGATGCCCGGATTTCCGGGGGCGGCGTAGAGCTTGGCGCAAGACGGGGATTGCGCGAGCTTCCAGGCTAGCGCATGTTCGCGGCCACCCGACCCGATCAACAGGATATTCATGGCTCGCAGCCCCTCTTCAAACGACGACAGTTCCGGCCTGCTAGCGCGCAGCAGACAGGGCGACAATGCCGAACCGCTCTCGATCAGCGAGATTTCCCAATGCTTGAAGCGCACGGTCGAGGATCGCTTTGGCTATGTCCGGCTTCGCGGGGAGCTTTCGGGCGTCAAACGTGCGGCCTCGGGCCATATGTATTGTGCGCTGAAAGACGACAAAGCGGTGCTCGACGGGGTGATGTGGCGCGGGAATGCGGGGCGGCTGGCGTTCGTGCCCGAAGACGGGCTTGAGGTGATCGCGACCGGCAAGCTGACGACTTATCCCGGCCGTTCCAAATACCAGATCGTGATGGACAGCCTCGAGATTGCGGGCGAGGGCGCTTTGCTGGCGCTTCTGGAGAAAACCCGCGCACGGTTGGACGCCGAAGGGCTGTTTGCACCCGAACGAAAGCGCCGCCTTCCGTTTCTGCCGCGCACTATCGGGGTGGTGACATCGCCTACAGGTTCGGTGATCCGCGATATCCTGCACCGCCTTGCCGACCGCTTCCCCAGCCATGTTCTGGTCTGGCCGGTTCTGGTTCAGGGGCAGGGCGCTGCTGAACAAGTGGCGGGCGCAATTAGAGGGTTCTCTGAAATTCAACCCGGCGGTCCGGTGGCGCGGCCCGATGTGGTGATTGTGGCGCGCGGGGGCGGGTCGATTGAGGATTTGTGGTCCTTCAATGAGGAGATTGTGGTTCGCGCTATCGCCGAATGTACCATTCCGGTTATCTCTGCCGTAGGTCACGAAACCGACACCACATTGGCTGACTACGCCGCAGACCGGCGCGCCCCGACACCAACGGCGGCCGCCGAGATGGCGGTTCCGGTGCGGGTCGACCTCGATGCGACCATCGCCGATTTCGCCGCCCGCCAACGCCGCGCAGTGCATCGCCCGCTTGAGCTTGGCCGTGAACGGCTGGAAGCGCGCGTGCGGAGAATGCCGAAGATCGAGGCGCTGCTGCAGCCCCAGGCGCAAAAGCTCGACGATCTGTCAGAGCGTCTTCGCCGTGGTCTTCGCGACCGGGCTGGGAAGGGGCGCGAGGAATTGGCCGGGACCGCCGCGAGGCTCAGCCCGCGTCTTCTCACCCAAGCGCTTGATGGCCGCCGTGACCGTTTGGGTCGGGTACGGCTGTCGCCCGATCTTGTCATGCGCCCGATTGAGCAAAGGCAAAACCGGCTCGACGCGCTTGCAAGACTGGCGGAGCAGCTTCACCCGAAGAAGCCGCTTGAGCGTGGATATGCGATGGTGCGGACCAGCGAGGGCAAGGTTGTCACGACCTTTCAAGAGGCTGCTTCCAAGACGGCCCTCAACCTTGAGTTCAAGGATGGCGAGCTTTCCGTGGGCGTTGGCGACGCACCGCCACCTGCGCAGACCGCATCACCACCGCCGCCATCAGCCCCTCCCAAACGCAAATCCCGCCCACCGGCTGCAAATCCGCGCCAAGATGATTTGTTCGGATAGCTTCGGCTTGCTATAGACCCGCCTATGTTGATGTCATCCGGCGATAAAACCGCCAAACTCCACTATGGCCCCTCCGGTTTCCGCGTTCTTCGGCCGGGCCACCATGTCATTTGCGCTGTCTCGGCGGCGGTGATTCCCTTGGAAGAGCTGCGCTATTGGAGCGCCGAGCATCAGGAGGCCTACGCCAGCCCTGAAATCGCGACCAAGCGCCTGCTTGAGCAAGACTGAGGCAGGAGCACGATGAGCCGGACGCTTGGAATTGTCGCAGCTATCGGCTTGCTTGCCCTTGCAAGTTGCACCGCAAGCGAGGCGGCGACGGAAGCGGCGGCGGAATCGGTGACTGGGGTGGCGACTGGGTCGGCAGCACCTGCTCCGTCCGGGGCGACCCCATCTGAGCCAACGGGAGAGTTATCTGCCGAGCCAGCCCCCGAATCTGCGACCGAGGCGCCATACCTTGGTCAAAACACACGGTTTTCCTTTTCCGGCGAGCTCACCCAAGGCGGCTTTATCCGCGGCCTGGTCCCCGATGGCACAGTCACAGCATCGCTGGGCGATCAAGTGCTGGATATTGCCGAAGACGGTTCATTCTTTGCGGCCTTCGACCGGGACAGCCCGGCAAGCCTAAGCCTTGCAGCACGGCTCGACAGCGGACAGATCCACGGAGAAACCCTCTCCATTACGACGCGCAATTGGCAGATCGAGCGGGTGAATGTCGCCAAGCGCCAGCTTCGTAATCCCGAAGCATATTGGCGTCAGCGCGAGCCGGAATACAATGCGATTGTCGCCGCGCGCGCCAAAAAAACCGATGCGCAAGGTTGGAAACAGGATTTCATCTGGCCGGTAAAGGGGCGCATTTCGGGCCGCTTTGGGCGCCAGCGTATCTATCGCGGTGAACCGGGCAGTTTTCATTCGGGCATTGATATCGCCAAACCCAATGGCACTCCTTTTGTGGCACCGGCGGACGGGGTCGTTGTCCTTGCCCGCACAGGTTTCAGCCTTGAAGGTGGCCTTCTGATCATCGACCATGGCAATGGCCTCAACAGCGCGTTCCTGCATTGCAGCGAGATCGTCGTGAAAGAGGGCGACACCGTGCGTCAGGGCCAGCACATTGGCGACGTTGGCTCGACCGGGCGATCTTCGGGGCCACATCTTCACTGGGGCCTTAAATGGCATGATGCGCGCTTTGATCCGATCCTTCTTACAGGCCCAATGAACTAGAATGTCTAGAGCAGTCCGGGTCATCGCGGCTCTGGCTGTGGCTGGTATGGTGGCACCGGGCACATGGCTGCGAACACCGGTTGAAAAGCAAAATCCCGAAAGCATTGAGCTCGCCCGGTTGGCTGGCGCTTCCCAAGTGGGCGTGCCCGGCTGGCGGGTCGAGGGCGTGTGGCATTATTCAACCGAGCCCACTTTACGCTTTGGCGGTTTTTCGGGGCTTTTGCCGGTAGGGGGAGGGCGATTGCGGGCCTTTTCCGACCGGGGTTTCCTCTTCACCTTTATCGAGCCCGACCGCGCCGAAGAAAGCGCCAATATGCGACTGATTGCGGGCCTGCCTTATGATGATCCTGATCTCTACCCGCTTTTGTGGGACATCGAATCGGTGACCCGCGATCCTGTTTCGAAGGGTGACTATTGGGTCGGTTATGAAAACACCCATGCGATCCACCGCTTCTCGTACCAGACCAGGCCGGAGAAGGTGCGGATCATTCAGGACGAGGTGGATTGGTACGCCAATGCCGGACTGGAGGCGATGGTGCGCCTGACCGATGGGCGATTTCTGATCATCCCGGAGCGGCACGAAGAGGCATTGATCTACGCCAGCGATCCTGTCGAGGGAGGCGCGCCGCGCATGCTGACTTTTGCCAACCCTGCTCCAGAGTTTGCGGTGACCGACCTTGCGCAATTGCCCGATGGCAGGCTGCTTTATCTGATGCGTGATGTGAATTGGGGCAATTACCCCCCATTTGCAGGGATGCTGGCGATATCCGATCCGCCCGCCGCAGGCTCGGCGGAGCCCTTGTCGCCGCAAGTGCTTTTCCGGTTTGACGATGTTCTGCCGCCCGAAAACTACGAGGGGCTAGCGGTGCGCCCGCTCGGCGATGGCCGGGCGGCAGTCTGGGTTATTTCGGATGACAACATCGCCGCGATGCAGCGGACTTTGCTGGTTAAGCTGATCTTTGATCCTGCTCTCAGGGAGTGAAGCGGTAGGACAACAAAAACGCAAAAAAGGCGTGAGCGCCTATTGCGCCACGCCTTTCCAGCAATTTCCAAACGCCATTAGGCGAATTAAGCGGTTGCGACAGCTTTCTTGAGCTCGCGCTTGACCTTTTGGGCTCTCGTCGAAAGCTTTTCGTCTTTCGTTTTCAGCAGCCAGTTGTCGAGCCCGCCATTGTGCTCAACCGAACGCAGACCGTGGGTCGATACGCGGAACTTGAAGCTGCGGTCCAGCTTCTCGCTCATCAGGGAAACGTTCTGCAGGTTAGGCAGAAAAACCCGCTTGGTGCGGTTCTTGGCGTGGCTGACGTTGTTGCCGACCTGGCGGCCTTTGCCAGTCAGTTCGCAAATGCGCGACATGATAAATCTCGTCTCGTTTACTAGAGGGGCGCTGCCGCCGTGATGGCGTCCCTTGTGACGATAAGCGCCATAAGGGTGTCCCGGAAAGCGCGCCGCATAACCCCCCATTGCCGAATCGTCAATTGATTCGTGCGGGTTTGAGAGTTAGCGCTGCGCTTGCATGACCCGCTGGCCAATCCCCCAACCGATGCAAACCGCGCTGGATGTTGCAAGAAAAGCGGCCGAGGCGGGCGAGGTGCCCGTTGGCGCGGTGATCGTCAAGAGCGGCGAAATTATCGCAGTTGCGGCCAATGCCACCCGCTCTCCCCCCGATCCCACCGGCCACGCAGAGATGCGCGCGATCCGCATGGCGGCGCAGGCCTTGGGTGATGACCGCCTAACCGGATGTCACCTCTACGTGACCTTGGAGCCTTGCGTGATGTGTGCAGGCGCGATTGCCCATGCGAGGGTTGTGCGGTTGTACTACGGCGCCAGCGACCCCAAAGGCGGCGGCGTGGAACACGGCGCGCGCGTTTTCGAACAAGAGCAATGCATGCACCGCCCCGAGGTTTATACCGGCATGGGTGAAGAAGAAGCGGCAGAATTGCTGCGCGCGTTTTTTCGAGAGCGGCGGTGAAATTGCCTTTCGTGACTGATTCTGCTCGGTTTTAGGGGATAGTGAGGCCACAATCGCGGCACGACGTGAGCGACTGCGCGGTTTGTTCAGGCGTTGCTCACGCCCCGGCTGCGAGACGGCCCAACCACATGCCAGAATTGGAGATTCTGTGATCTGGAAGTTTCGAATTTCAGCCTTTGTCCTCTTCGCAATTTGCCACGCATTGTCGGTTCGCCCTGCTTTTGCCGATGAGTATCCCGGTCCTGCCACAATGGACGAAGCGGTGCATGATACGGTCTTCAAAATAACCGCTGGCGAAGAGGCTGCGATTGACAGGATCATCGCTGATATTGGCGACCGGCGGATCGTAGCACTTGGCGAGATTTCGCACGGTGACGGCTCGTCTTTCCTGTTCAAGGCGCGTCTTATCGAACGTCTCCATCGCGATCACGGTTTTGATGTGCTTGCTATGGAAGGTGGGGTGTACGACCACATTCTTGCCGAGGCCCTTATCAAAACCGGAGCGCGGCCATCGCAGGCCTTTGCTCGCGCCAACTTTGCCATTTGGTCGGAGTCTGCGGAATTTGCTCCCTTGCTTAAGGTTGTCGACCAGGCGGCTGAATCAGGCCGCCCCTTTGCTCTAGCTGGGTTCGATTTTCAGCTATCTGGCGATTATCGCGAAGAAATAATGCAACGCCTCACAGCAATCGCCGATCGATTGGGTGATCAGGGCAATTCGGTCCGTTTTCTGTTAGGGGCATACGCCAGTCTCCCTCGCGCTCGTATGGGCACTCAAAGCGCGTTCGACGATGCCATCGATAGGATCAACTCGAACCGCGAAGCAGCCATTGCTGCGATCAGGACAACCGATTGGCCAACTGCCCGGACAGACGCGAGAATGATCGACAATTTCGGCCGATTGATCCGCTTTAACGCGCTCTACTCTAGGCTTGGTTTTGAGGGAATGGGATCCGAAGAGGTCAATGCACGCGACAAGATGATGGGAGCAAATCTCAACTTCCTTGCGACTGAAGTCTACCCGGACAAGAAGATTGTGATTTGGGGGGCGACTTCTCATCTGATCAAGGCGCGCGCTCCGGTGGATACTACGGTCTCGATGATCCCGATGGGCTACTACATTGATAAAGGACCGGTTTCAGATGAGTATTATGTCTTGGGCTTTTCGGCATTTGAAGGTGTGAATGGCTCATTCAGAGGCGAGAACTGGAAGCTTGAGACGGCGGATTCTGACAGCCTTGAAGCGTATGCGATCAATCAGTCCGAGCGCGCAGAAACCGCGTTTGTAGAGTTGCCAGCTTGCGGCAAAGCAAACGTCAAGATCAGAGCGCTTGGCCACAAGTATTTTGCGGGGGATTGGGGCTGTGTGATGGATGGATTGGTCGTCTTTCGCGAGATGCTCCCATCAACCTATCCAGCAAAGTAAGCTCAATTCTCCACATATGAAGAGGCGAGGCCCTTGTCCAAGAGCCACCTCGCCAATTGCCAGATTCCGCTAACTGGCTTCCACCACCGCCTCACCCAGCCACTCCAGCGCTTCGTCCTCTTCGTCCAGATCAAACGCCTTGATCTCGGGTCTGATCAGCAAGCCCATGGTTTCGGCCACGCCGCCGACCCAGCTTGGGCCCCCGACAATCGCATAGCGGTCGATCTTGTCGATCAGCTTGAGCTTTGAGGACATCAGGCGCGGGCTGAACAGCAATTCGGCCTCAAAGCCGTGCCAGTGGCGGATCACCATCATCAGCTTTGCGCATTGCGGATCACTCAGCCGCTCTTCGACCATGGCAAGGCCGCGTGTCGACTCGGGGCCATCAAGCCTCCCGACAACCTCAAACGCCGCTACATCTGCGCGGCCAAGGTCGAGCTCGCGGAAAGCGCCTTTGTGCGGGGCATCCTCTTCCCCAAGCACCCAGGCAAGCGCTGCCTCTTTCTCGTCGTCGTCATAGACCTGATAGGTGACGCCGGGCAAAAGCGCGCTTTCCAGCCGCGCGGCGGTGCGAATCCAGTCCTCGTCAGAGATGATCGCAATACGATCAAGCGAATAGAGCCATTTTACGAACAACGGCATATGCGCCAATTCGATGGTGACCGCAGAAAACGTAAAATCGGTGAGCGCGGTTGCATCGATCAGCAGATTTCCGCCGCCGCCATTATCGTAGTGGCCTTGAACGAATTCCACGAGGGTCTCGACATCCGCCTGGCAAAACTCGGCAATCGAGGTGATGCGAACGGCTTTGGGCGATAGGGTTTCGATATTGATCATGAGCGGCCTCCATGGTCCCTTTCTACGCCGCGAGTCGCACCGCTGTCGTTGACCCAGATCAAGTTTCGGCGGGTTTAAGCCGCCTAGAGCCCGCGCCAGATCTTTGCGCTTGCCTCATCTCTTGCGCCATAACGCCGGTCATCGCAGCGGGTGGGGCGAAAGCGTTTGTTGTAGCAAAGGCGCAGCTCTTCGAGCCAACCATCGCGGTTTAGCTTCACGCCGACATGGCTTGGCTGCCACATGCGGCCATTGGCATCGGCAAAGGCCTGGCGGATGCGGCCAGCGGTGAGGCCTTCCTCGCGGCTGATGCGGTCATAGTCGGGGATGCGCAAACTCTCCCACAGCACTTTAGTGACCGCAAAATAGGTCTCTGGCTTCTTGACCATGCAAGAGCCGTGCTTTGCCCATTGGCGCGCGATGAGGCGGGCAGAGGGCATCATGCACATATTTGCACGCACTTCGCGCGGGGTAAGGCGGTTTTGAACCGCGCACCACTGGGGCCAGGTGCGCGATCCTTGTGGCCACAGGCCATGCACAACAAAGCCAAAGCGGCCATTGTCGCCCGAGCATTGGACGCGGTGCGAGCGTGAGTCTTGGCGGGTGCGGCAGAAGGCAGGCGACCAGCTGAGCGCAAGAGTGTAGCCGGTGATCGGCACGACGCGGCGCTGCTGATCGGGCGCAATTTGCGGCACCGAAGACACCTGCGGCGCGCGGCATTGGTAGGCTTGGGCATTGGCTGTGGCTGGAATGGCTAGGGCGAAACCTAAGAAAAGCGCCAGACGTTTCATTCGAACACCTCCAGTGTGGGTTTTGGTTTTGGCTCGAACCAACCGCGCGCTGAGGGTGTGTAGAGTAGCAAGCACCCAATCACCAAAATCGCCCCTCCTATCGCTCCTTCCCAGCCCAAATCATCCAACCCTTCAGCAAGGTGTCGGATTATGCCCATTAAGGGGATGAGTGTGAACACACTGACCAGAACGCGAGCGACCACGCTTTTGTAGACCCAGATTGCCACAACGGGAATGCAGACGATAGAGAAACGGGCTGAAAGGGCGACGATGACCCAGTCGCGATCCCAAGGAAATTGTGGGGCAATTTCGCGATATTGGCCAAGCCAACCGTCGATGTCGCTCAACCCTCCGATAAGCGCCCACAGACCGACGCCCAAAAAAGCTATTGCGAAGCCATGGATTGACCAAGGTCGCTTGCGGATCGCTGAGATCATATCGGCTTGAAATCGAGCCCAACATCCGCCGCAGGCGCGCTTTGGGTGAGCCTGCCCACCGAGCAATAATCCACCCCGCTCGCCGCTTTCGCAGCGATGGTATCGAGGTTGATTCCCCCGCTCGCCTCGGTCTTGGCGCGGCCTGCTACCATTGCGACCGCCTCTTTGAGCATCTCCGGTGCCATATTGTCGAGCAGCAGGTGGTCCGCGCCTGCCTCAAGCGCGGGTTCAATCTGGTCGAGGCGGTCCACTTCGCAGATGATGGGGGAGACGCCCGCGTCCCGCGCGCGCCGCACCGCTTCGCCCACGGAGCCTGCGACCGCGACGTGGTTGTCCTTGATCATGGCCGCGTCATAGAGCCCCATGCGGTGGTTTTGAGCGCCACCTTGGACGGTTGCGTATTTCTCCAGCACGCGCAGGCCCGGCAGCGTCTTGCGTGTGTCGAGCAGGGTGCAGGTCGCGCTGCCCACGCGCATCGCGGTTACATATTCATGCGCCATGGTGGCAATGCCGGAGAGGTGCTGAACGATGTTCAAGGCGCTGCGTTCGGCGGTCAAAAGCGCGCGCGCATTGCCTTCAAGTCGCATCAGGTCTGCGCCCGGTGTCACTTGGTCGCCATCATTCACCAGTGTCTCGATCACGCAATTGGGATCAAGGTGCCGGAAAAACGCCTCAGCCAGAGGAAGCCCGGCCACCACAATCGCATCGCGGCTATCCATAACGCCCGAAAAGCGCGCATCGGCGGGGATTACGCTTTCAGAGGTAACATCCTTGCCACCGCCCGGAAGGCCTAAGCCCAAATCCTCGGCAAGCGTGTCGCGGATGAATGTGTCGAGGTCGAAGCCGGGAAGAGTGAAGGTCATGGCTCCGGGGGCTAGCCGGAATTTTTGCTGTGCGCCAGATGTCGAAGTCCAATCAGAAGAACCAAGGTAACTCCACCCAACAGAATACTTGGAGCATATCGAGGTATGCCGCCGTCTATCTCTACTTTGGCTGCCACTGGCAGAAAGAGAAAAGCGACTACAGCCACCGCTACTGAAGCGGCTCCGATTAGAATCCAAATCGCTGCTTCCAGCTTATTCATCAATGCACGAAACGCGCAACCACATCGCGGTAGCTGCGCGAAACCTTCACCTCTGCGCCTGAATCCAGCACGAGGAAGCATTCACCATTGGTGTGGGGTTTCACCTGGCGCACCTGGTCGAGGTTCACGATCCAGCTGCGGTGGACGCGCTGAAAGACGCGCGGGTCAAGGCGGCGCTCCAGATCCTTCATCGTCTCGCGCAGGACGAGCGAGTTTTCGGCGGTGTAAATGCACATGTAATCGCCTGCCGCCTCGATCCGTTCGATTGAGTCGACTTCGACGCGGAAAATCTGGCCGCGATCTTTGACATTGATGAGCTTTTCAAACCGGTCCGCGCTTTCGCCCGGCTCACCGGTAAAGTCGGCGGCAAGGTCAGGGGCAACTTCGGAAAGCACGCCCATCAATTGCTCTGCATCCTCGGCGGATTTCTTCTCGGCCAAACGCTGGCGCACGCGCTCTACGGTATCGGCAAGCTTGTCCTCGTCCACCGGCTTCATCAGGTAATTGACCGCATTGGCTTCAAACGCGCGGATGGCGTGTTCTTCGTAAGCGGTCACAAAAACGAACAGCGGGGGCTCGATTTCCATGACGCCTTTGACGACGCTGAAACCGTCGAAACCGGGCATTTGTATGTCGAGAAAGACGAGATCGGGTTTCTGTGTCTTGATCTTGCGGATCGCCTCGCGCCCATTGGCGCAAGTGTCGATAATCTCCACGTCTTCAAAGGCCTGGAGCCTGAGTTGAAGGCCTTGGATGGCGAGCTTTTCATCGTCTACGATGATAGTGCGAATGGTCATATTATGATTTTCCAATCACGCGTTGCGGGTTTTTCGGGGGGTTCAGGTTGATCACATTATCCGCTGCCTCATCATCAGGGGAAGTGTCGGGGGTTGAGGCGGTTTCATATGTGGGCGGGGGGGATTTTTGTGGCGAGTTTTGAGCCAAAGCGGCGGCCTGCTGGGATGGCTCGTAAGGGATTTCGATCAGGACGGTGAAGCCGCCGCCCGGCTGGGAGCGTGTTTCAAACAGATGGTCGGGCCCATACCCTTGGGCAAGCCGGTTCTGGATGTTGACGAGGCCAACGCCGGTAGAAACGGGCTCACCCGGGCGAGGGGGTGCGCTTGACGGGATCGGACGGTTCTGCCCACCAAGGATAGCGCCGGGCCCGGTATCCTCGACCGCAATTCTAAGCCGCTCACCAACCACGCGCGCGCTCAGCGAAATGCGCGCGCCTTCTTCTTGCGGGCTGACGGCATATTTGATCGCGTTCTCGACCAAGGGTTGCAAAAGCATGGCAGGAAGCCGCGCATGCATCGCTGCATCTTCGATGTCGAACTGGGTGCGAAGCCGCTCTTCAAACCGCATGCGTTCGATATCGAGATAAAGCTGCAGCGTCTCGATCTCCTGCTCCAGCGTGACCTTACTTCCCGGTTCCGCGATCAGCGTGTGGCGCAGAAAGCCCGACAGCCGCGTCAGCATCGCATTGGCGGGTTCTGTCTGTTTCAAAAGCACCAGAGTGCTGATGGAATTCAGAGTGTTAAACAGGAAATGCGGATTTAGCTGATAGCGCAGCATGGCAAGCTGGGCGGCGGTGGCCTGCGCTTCCAACCGTTGCAAGCGATCGGTCTGTTCCTCGACCCGCAGGAAGTAATTGATCGCGTAGTAAAGCGCGCTCCACCCGCCCAAAAGCGCGAGCGGGATAAAGCTTAAACCGATGAGGCGCTGGGCAAAGCTCGTCTCTGTCAAAGAGCCCTGGTAGAGCCCTTGCAGCCATGCCTCGATCGTGGAGTGGACCAGCACCGCGATAGTCAGGACGATAGCCGTTCCGCCCCATGTCACAATCGGTTGGCGGTCGATTAACTGGCGGTACACGACCGACAGGATCAGAGTGATGGTAAATCCGGTGATGGTGGTGACGAGCAGCACGACAAGCAGATCGAGCGGCTGGTCATTGGCGATGGCCACCACGCTGCGCAGCAGGAAATAACCGCCCCAGCCCGCAAGCTGGAGGTTCCAGAAGGCGCGGTTCTTGTGCGCAAAGAACGGGGCGGGTTGGAGTTTCACCATCGACATACGATGCGAGTGTAGCGCAAAAAACGGTTCGTCGCACAAATTAAGGCTTCGGCCAGCGCAGATGAACGCAAAGGCACAACCGCTTGCCGCAGGTCTTGCGGGATCAGGGCGGTTACAGGCCTTTGCCGGGATCGATCTCGCGAACAAAGTGCGTGCGCCAGTCGGCCGTGCCTTGGCTTTGCATAAGTGCCTCTATCCGAGGGATTTCTGCTTCGACAAATTCGGCGCGTTCGTCCCAGCCATCATGGCTGCGATTGCGGAAGAGGCCGCCGTCACCGCCCGGGCCCCACTTTTCGAAAAAGCGTTTGCCAGCGCGCGGGTCATAGCCGGCATTGGCGAGCAGCCACGGGATCAGCCGGTCCGCCTCGCGCTCTGTCATGCGAATATTGCGGCGTTTGCGTTTATTGCGGTCGAGCCAGGCGGTGTGGCCGAGAAGATTGTGCGCAAGCTCATGCGCGACCAGAGCGGCAAATTCGGCCTCTTCATATCGGAAGGCTGGAAATTCGATGCCGATAACCACGCGGCTGCCATCAGCGACAGCCTTTTTCCCCTCGCCCATCAGTTCGAACCGTGTGGCGCAAACAGGGACGGACGCGATGACCGAGACATAATTGTCGTGAAAATCAAACTGAATGGCATCGTAGCCTTGGACCGACGCATCGATAAGGTCATGCACGCGGGCAAGGCGCTGCCAGTCAAACGGGCCTTGGCTCTCCCAATCGTTGGGATTGATCCCGGCAAGCTTCACGATTTCGCGGTTGCTCGGGAAATTGCCGGAAAGGTCAGCGGGCGACCCCGCCGCCACTGTCTGCACCGCAAAATCACCCGAAAGCCCGAGCGCCCTGCGCGCAATCTCAGGGGAGCCATAGCTCGCCATGTCTTGCAATTGCAGGCCGATGGAGGGGATTACACGGTCGCAAAACTCGGCATTGGCCCGTACAAGCTTCCACCCGACGTTCTGCAAAAGCTGATCGTATCTTTGGTAGTCTTCGATCGCGCGGCGTTCTGCGGCGAGATCGATTTTGTCCCAATTGATCGTGTCGCGCGCATCAGCGGGGGCCTGCACTGCGCCAAGAGCGCTCAAGCCTACCCAAAAACCAAGGCCCCATGCGCGCAGCATTTATGAAGCGGTGCTCTCTCCGGAAACAGCCTCGGCGATTGCCTCTCGCAAGCGGTCAATGCCAACCGCGCCGGGCATAAGGATGTCGCCTGTGACAAAAGCAGGCGTCCCGCTGAACCCGAGGCTTTGTGCATAGGTCAGGTTGCGGACAAGCTCGACCGAGACCTCTTCGCTCATCGCATCTGTGCGCGCCTGTTCCATATCGAGGCCAACGGCGACCGCTGCGGCCTCGACGCCTTCGGGGCTGGTGTCACCGCGCTCGAACAGGGCGGAGTGAAACTCCTGATATCGCCCTTGCTTGGCCGCTGCGAGAGCCATGCGCGCTGCCAGTTCGCTGCCCTCGAAGATGGGCCATTCGCGCATGATCACTTTAAGCTCGGGGTCTTCGGCCACCAGACGGGTGATGTCCTGAAAACTGCCTGCGCAATAGGGGCAGTTGTAATCTGTAAACTCGACCAGAAGCTTGCTGCCGTCAGGGTTCCCCATCACTGCACCCGGGAAGGGGGTGTAAAGCTCTTCTTTGACCGAGGCCAAACGATCGCGCGCGTCTTCTGCTGCAAGGGCCTGTGCCACATCTTGCAGGATGCCGGGATTGTCCATCAGATAGGCGCGTGTGCGATTGTCAGCGAGGCCGGCGTAGGACCAGATCGCTGCACCGAGAAAGCCGAATGTGAGCGCGAGGAGCGCGGTCAGAAGCGATTGCCGCAAAGGCGAAGGACCAGTGTTTTCCGTCATGGCGGCTAGCCTTAGCGACTGTCGCGCAAGGCTTCCAGTTCTGCGCGCGCTTGAAGCCCGACATCTTGTGCACGGATCCAGTCGGGCGAGCCAACGGGCAATCCAGCCTCAGCGTCTTTTGCATTGCGCAGGGCCTCTGGATAGTTGCGGCGCATGATTTGCTGTTCCGCGCTGGCAAGTTTTGCGCGCGGAATATCGCCGCGCTGCGCATAGACAACGCCCAGCTGATACCAGGCAAACGGATTGAACCGGTCCTTGGCAACGGCTGCGCGAAGGACCCTTTCGGCCTCCTCGTAATTGCCTTCGTCTTCTGTCGCGATAAGGGCATGGCCGAACATGCCGGCAATCAATGGCTGGTTAAGCGTCAACTCTGTCGCCTGGCGAAGCGGTTTAAGCGCTTCCTGAGGGCGACCCGACTCGAGCAGGATCTGCCCCTTGAGCTCAAGGAAATACGGGTTTTTCTCATCCAATGCGAGCAAAGCGTCGGCCTCTGCCAGCGCCTTTTCGACCTGCGCATCCTTGTGGAAGGCATAGGCCCGCGCATATCGGGCAGGCGTGCTCTGGTCGCTTTCAGGATATTGCTGGAAGGTGCGTTTTGGTTCAGCCAGATAGCCATAAAGCTTGGCACGAACCGCGAGGAAGCGCGCTTGCAATTCGGGATCATCGGGCGCGTCCCAATGTTCGTCTTTGGTCAATTGATCGCGCAGGAACTGGATGCGGTCGCCCGAAAGCGGGTGGGTGCGGCTATAGGCGGCATCGTCCGACTGGCTGTATCCGCGGCGAATTTCAAAATTGCGCAGCTTCTCAAAGAAGCTGATCATGCCGCGGCCCGAAATGCCTGCGCCATTGAGATAACGTGCGCCTGCCTGATCGGTGGCGGCTTCCTGATTGCGGTTGAAGGCGAGGAAATTGCCGGTTGCCGCCTGTTGGCCCGCCACAATCGCACCCAAGGCTGCATCGCCTGCGCCTGCAAGCGCGGCGCCAACCCCGAGGATCAGCGAGAGGATCGAGATCCCCTGCGCGCCTTTCGTGCGCTCACCGAAACGAACGACGTGGCCTGCGGTGATGTGGCCAAGCTCGTGCGCGATCACGCCTTGCACTTCATTGGCGGTGTCAGCGGCGTTTAAAAGCCCTGCGTGGACGTAAACCACCTGACCACCGGCAACGAAAGCGTTGATGGATGGATCGTTGATGAGGACGATTTCGACATTTTCAGGCTCAAGCTCGGATGCCTCGATCAGCGGGTAAGCCATATCGCGAAGCAGCGCCTCGGTCTCTGCATCGCGCAGGATCGATTGGGCCGCGACCGGTTGAACGGCGAGCGCAAAAGTGGCGAAGAGTGCCAGCAGCGGGGCGATAAGGGTGCGGAAAAGGGGCATGTTACGCATGTGCTAACCCGTTTGGGCCTGAACGGGAACTGAAGTTTTACTCAGATGCGGTCTGTTGACGCACAAAATCGGCGATTTTTCCAACAACATCGCGCCTGTCACGCCACGGAGCAGCGATGGAAATCAGCGGGTCGGTGTGGTTTTTCTCAGGATAAAGGTGGAGGCGCGGGCTCTGCCCTGCCTCCTGCAATAGCGCGCTGAGGTTGCGCGAATGGAACACGCCGACGGTCGTGTCTTTCTCACCG
This sequence comes from Erythrobacter sp. S227, assembly GCF_057364925.1. Taxonomy (NCBI): domain Bacteria; kingdom Pseudomonadati; phylum Pseudomonadota; class Alphaproteobacteria; order Sphingomonadales; family Erythrobacteraceae; genus Erythrobacter; species Erythrobacter sp. S227. The sequence goes on along the minus strand of NZ_CP200280.1, from coordinate 2,384,462 downwards.
TGCAGAAGCAGCATCGGCGGGCTGTCTTCGCTCACATGGTTGATCGGCTGGGTGGCTTCCAGATCGTCAACATGACCAAAGCTGGCGATTGTGCTCTCGCTATCGAGCGGAAGAAAATCATAGGGTCCCGATATGCCGACAGCGGCCGCAATGTCGGTTGGCGAAAGCCCGTGCGGTTTGAGCCAGCGGCTTTCCAATGCGACCATCATCATATTGTAAGCGCCCGCAGAATGCCCTGCGATAACAATGTTTTGCGGGTCGCCGCCATATTGCGCGATCTCTGCCCGAGCCCAGGCAAAGGCGCTTGCGGTGTCTTCGATCATGCCGGGATATTTGCCGGCAGGACCACGGCGATACCCGCTCAGGACGACGACAAAACCTTCTCTCGCAAAGGCGCGGCCAACGAAATCGTAGCTTTCCGGATCGCCTGAATTCCAGCTGCCGCCATGCACGAACAAGAGCACCGGCCTTGGCGGGTGCTCGCTTGAGTGGTCTTCTGCGCCCCAGACCAGCAGTTTTTGATCGGGATGGTCGCCGGTTGCTATTTTCGCTTTGAGCTCGGCTCCTGCTGTGCCGCCCGCGATCCGGTCGACCGCGCTCAAAACCGCAGGTCCGTCGCGCGAAATGGCGATCTGAAGGGCAATTGCAGACACAATTGCGATTCCCAAAAGAACGCCGAGGGTCCAACCGATTGTCGAGGCCATGCTTCGAGAACGTCCTTTGGTGTTGCGCGATGTCTGATTGCTCATTCGCACAGCATTTGAAGAGGGTTACGCGTCACGTAAAGCCCTCGTGCGGCCCAGCCATGAAAAAAGGCGCCCACTTGATGCGGGCGCCCTTTGGGGAGGTCGGTTTTTTCTATTGTGAGAGGATTACCCGACGAGCTTTTTCCCGGCGCGTTCGATCAGCGCCACATCATCGGCGATCTCGCCGATCATTGCGACATTGCCCTCGCCATCACGGCGCACCATGACGAGCGAAAACTCGGGTCCTTCAGCCGAAATGGCATCAAACATCATTTCTTCGAGTTCGCGCAGTTTCTTTGCAAGCTTGGCGCGAACATCACCCTCGTCCTCGACCACCTGGCCCGCTTCTTCGCGGCGCAGGCGGCGTTCGGAGGCGACGACGGCTTTAAGTCCGCCGTCCGCTTTGCCGAGATAGTCAGCAAGGCTGCCGCGCTCGAGTTCGAGGCGGTGGGCATGGCTCAAAACGGCGGCGTATTCGGTGAGGCGCGTCTTGTCGTAATCCTGTCCGAAAACAAGCTTGACCACAGGGGTCATGGGCGCGCGTTCCTGAACCGTCAGACCATTGTCTTCGATCAGCTCGTTGAATGCTTCAGGCTCGTCTTTTGCGGCCAGCGATACATCATAAGCGCGGCCAACGGCGGCATAAAGCGCCTGGCGGCTGCGGTCTTCGGATGCGCGGGCGGTGTGGGCCAGTTCGCGGGCCGAGGCGAGGCAGTCATGGAGCCCGGCGTCGGCATCGAGCATAAGAAGCTGCGCCATGTCGGGCGTGTCATTGTCCCCGATTTGACGATCGTCGGCGCCACGATCTTTGGCCGCAGGCACTTCGATCGCTTCAGAGCTCTCTTCGTCGCTATGGTCGTCATCGCTGCTGTCGTCAGCGGATTCTTCGACCTTGTAATCGTCCGGGTCAAAGCGCTCCGCTTCCAGATCGACAGCCTTCTTGGAAGGCACTTCGATGTAGTCGGTAAGTGAGGCAAAGCTGTAGCTTGCGCTTTGCGTGCTTTCGTCATCCTCGTCGATTTCTTCGCCGAATTCATCGACTTCCGGATCGTCGAGGTCAAAGCGGCCAAAATCCGGTGTCGGAAGTCCGCTATCGCTGCCGATACTGTTGGGCGCATCGCCGATCTGATCGGCAAAGCTTGCGACATTGTCATCGCTGTCATCGCCGAAGGTCGCCGCTGCGTCGCTGGCGAGCTCATCCGCCGACCCCTCAGCGGTATCGTCTTCGGTCCACAGGTCGAGTTCGCCTGCTTTAAAAATGTCGATTGGCTCGTCTGCGCTCTCATGCGCTGGAGAATCAGCCCATTCTGTAAGCGGGCCTGTCTGATGCTTCTGCGCTGTGTCTTCGTCATCGGCGCTCGCTGCGGCAAGCTTGTCATCGATTGCCTGATCAATCGCGAGCAGCAGCTCATCCGCCGTCGCCGCGTCAGCCATCTCTTTCCAGTTGATGACGCCATAAATGAAATCAATCGTCTCATCATCGCTGGAAAACGGCAGAAGAATACCGCGATAGAGCACATTGATGCCGCTATCGTTCACGAACTCCGCTTCAAACCCGATAGGCGCCTGATTGGCGAGGATTTGCATGTAATGGTCGGTGATCCGGCTCAATAAAGAGCGCGGCGGGACATCGGAGAGCTTCTCGATCCGTGCGCCATGTGTGCCGCATTCATCGGCAAGAAGGTCGCCCAAAAACTGAACCGCCGGGTCTTCGATCCCCTTCGAGAAGTCGAGCAGAACACTGTTGGGTCCAAAATCGGTCTGGTTCTCCGGATCAAGCGCTTCGATGGAAGGGAAGGTCGCATCACCCAGAAGGCTTGCCCAGTGGTTGTACGCGCGCACCTGCATGCGGCGCTCGTCCTGGCCGATTGCCTCTGGCGGCAATTCACGCACGGTTTCTTCTTCGCGCGCATCACTTTCCACACCCCAATCGGGTGTGTCATCAGCAGGTGTACCGCTTTCAAAAGGTCCGCGAAGTGTATCCATGATCAGGCCTAGTGCCCCCAAAAGTATGACAAGCTTTCAGGAGGTTTTGGCCCTACGTGGTAAATATCCCGTTAAGCGGTCGGCAAAACTTTGGGCGATTTGCGGGGCGCATCATGGAAACGCCGCAAAGGTGCATTTGCCGGCGTGTTTTAAAGGAAATACCGCATCTTGATCGTCAGTTTCTGTGACGCTTCGCCCACGGAGAAAACAGCATCCTTCCAGTCAGGTGGGGCCATACGAACCGGCGCATCGCGCGAAAAGCCATAGCCTTCCTTTGGCGCCATGCCGAGAACCCGGTTGGCTTTCCCGTCCTCGTTTTCATCATGCAAAAGCGCGATGGCATAATCACCCGGCTCCACATTATCGAAGCGGATGGTGATCGTGTTTGCTGCCTTGACGACGGTGCGATGCGAATTGGGGTCGCGCCGGCAACGCGGAAAGATGCTTTCCTTTGTCGTCATGCACGCGCGCACGACGCCTTTGGTGTTGCGAAGGTCGGTGACAGTGATGGTAACGGTGCCTGCTGATGCAGGCGCTGCGGCTGCCATAACGGCGCCGCCAATAACCAGGGCTGCCAAGCGGGTCATACGCTTTTCCTGAGGGCGACTTTCGCCTGTTTGTCGAACCGGCGCGATAGCCCGCGGTCGGTTCCGCAAACCTTGTCCCAGAAACGGAAATACAGTCCAAAATTGCATCGATATTCCTCGTGATGCCGCTCGTGATGGCTGGCTGTTATCACGCTTGCCCCAAACGGGGAATGAACAAGCCTGCGCGGAAATATCTCCCAGCCCATGTGGTTCACCACCCCCATGACCGTCGCAACCGTCAAAACCACGCCAAGCATCGCGAGATGGATCGGCACGAAGAACACGAGGATCGGAATGACGATAGCGCCGCTCACACTCTCCAGCGGATGAAAGCTCATCGCAGTCCAGGCGGTGGGCGGCTTGCTGTCGTGATGCACCTTATGCGCGAGACGAAAGAGGCTCGGCCAATGGTGCATGGCGCGGTGGCTCCAGTAAAACCACGTGTCCTGAGCAAACAGATAGATCAGCACAGAAACCGGCAGATACCAGAGCGGGTAGGCGGCCCAATCGGCATACACCAGCGAAAATCCATGATGTCGCCAAAGCCAGAACACCGCGCCCGCAGGCACGCCGTAAATCATCGCTGCGATCAGAGAATAGCGGATTTCCATTACGATCTGCCCGCGCTGTTTTTCATAAAGGCCGGGCCGCGCGCGGCTAGTGATCCATGCAAACATCCCGCTGCTTGCGAAATATCGGAGCGCGACCATGACGCTCATCGCGGTGCCCACAATCAGGAAGGCGAGCCAGACCGGGGTATCAGCAGGAACCATACCGCCAAGCTTATGACCGACAAACCGCCTGTGGGAAACCCTGGCCTGCGTGATTAGCCCGCGCTATCAAGGTCAGCGCATTGCGGATCGATCAAAACGGTGTTGCGGCGCATGGCGATGCGCGCCAGCCTCTCCACCTGTGCTTTTCGCCGTGCAGGCGCCAGCGGTTCGAGCGGGGCATGGCGCAGGATTTCCGCATCATACCCGTCAGCCACAATCACGCCGCAGCGTTCAGGACTATACGCTTCGCTTTCCAGCGGACTGCGATCCAGCTCCGGTGGGACACCCCAGAAGAACCGGTCGCAAAAGTCGAGATAGTCGGGCCATTTGTTGTCACCCAAAAGATCACCGCGCGCGACCTTGATCTCGACGATGATAACTTGCCCCTTGGCATCAATCCCCATCAGATCAGCGCGGCGATTGTTTTTGAGCGCCATCTCTTCGAGGCACCAGATACCGTTGCGCGCAAACAACCGTTTTATCCCGCGCGCAACATCTTTCGCACACGGAGCAATGCTCGGGCTGGCAGTCGCTTTGGAAGAGCCTTCCAGAATCGCGTTTCGGGTTTCATCCATTCAGTCTGGATGGAACATAATGCGAACACCGTCAAGGGTTCGATAGGTCAGGCGGCGACCGGCTCCATCACCGACAAAACGGCTTCGCGCGCATGATAAACCTCGCGCCACAGGGCAAGCGCGGGCGAGCCCGGATCCTGTCCTCGCGATTCGACTTCTTTGAGCGCGGCCAGCCCCATCTCGACAAGCATTTCCATATCCTCGACCCCGCGCTCGGCCGCGATATGTGTCGGGTTCCCGAAGAGCATTCCGGTGCGGGCAAGGGCATTCGCAAAACGGGTGTTCATCTCGCCCGTCGGTTCGGGTGAAAGCTGCGCCATATTTGCGATCTGACCCGCCTTTTCGAGCAACGCAGCCCAGCGCTGTGTGAGGGTCCCGACCTCACTTTGGCCGGACCGGTTAACTGGCCGGTCAATGGTCCGGTCAAGAGGGTTGTCAGGAATCGGCGGTGTTATCGTCATGGCAATGGCGTAGACCCAAGGCCGTTGCCGATTGGTTAAGCCCGGGCCCCGTGCGGATATCGTTGACGATTTATATCTGGCGCAGCCGTGTCCACCTTGCTAATCGGCGCCCGCAACCGCAAGTAAGCCTTGCGCAACGTCGTACCATCAACGACAAGCGCCTTGGTTCAAGCACCCGTAGCTCAGCTGGATAGAGCGCTGCCCTCCGAAGGCAGAGGCCACAGGTTCGAATCCTGTCGGGTGCGCCATCTCCCCTCGATTGATTGCCCATCTTTTTTGCGCACGGTCAGACTGTTGCGGGATTGAGACAAGCGGGCGACCGGTTTCAACGCGGGTGTGGTATTGTCTCGCCCATGTGCCTATAACAAGGCCATGGCATCGCGCATCTTCCAGTTTTCCAAGCTTCCTCAAGGGGGTGCGCCCGCCCCTGAGCGTTCGGATGCAAGGTCGGGAAGCGGACCTGTGCGAAAGCCCGGCGATCCACCCCGCGTTGGTGTTATTTATAACCCGCGCAGCCATGGCAATAAGGGTGCAGACTTTGATTGCGGCATGTCGCCTCAAGTCTACATCGCAAAGCCGGGTGATCGTTCGCAATTGCCCGAAGCTTTGGCCGAATTTGCGGCGCAAGGGATCGATCTTCTCGTCATCAATGGCGGAGACGGTACGGTTCGCGATGTTCTTACAAGCGGGGTTGCGATCTTTGGCGACGATTGGCCTGCATTGGCGGTGCTGCCCAAAGGCAAGACCAACGCTCTGACCGTCGACCTTGGCGTGCCCAAGGGCTGGTCCTTGCAAGAGGCGATTGATGCATTTGAAGACGGCGGCCGCGTGCGCCGTCGCCCGATTGAAATCACGCCGATTGGCGGCAGTCCGGAAGCGCGCGTGCTGGGGTTCATCCTTGGCGCCGGCGCGTTCACCACTGCCACGAGTGCAGGGCAAAGTGCGCACAAGCTGGGCGCGTTCAACTCCATGGCGGTGGCCGTTGCGACTTTGTTGGGAGTTTGCCAATGGCTGTTTGGCTCGCGCGAGAACGCATGGCGGCGGGGTGCAAAAATGGCGATCGGGTTGGGCATCAAGGATGTGCCGATGGAACATTCCGGTGTCGGGGACCCGGATTATCGCCAGCTTGTATTCGCATCAACGCTGGAGCAAATGCCCGCCGGAATGAAGCCCTTTGGCGATATGCGTGAAGGGCTGAAACTGGCCGTCACCGACCAGATTTCGCGCAAGTCCGCCCTGACCTTGTTCAGGATGATGCGCGGGCAAACGCCCAAAGGCATTCGTGAAAAGGGCTTCCATCAGGTCGGCACGCCGCAGTTTTCGCTTCGGATCGAGGACAGCTTCATTCTCGATGGCGAGGCTTTCCCTCCCGGTGAATACCGCATCGGACAAGGGCCAGAACTTGAATTTGTAAGCCCTTAGGGCAAAGCTTTGCAGGCCCTCTATGGCGAGCCAATCTCCCACTTTGCATGACCGGATCGAAGCGCGGCTTGAGGCGCAGGTCGATCCTGCGGTTGCGCGCTTTGCGGGCGCTCTGGCTAAAGAAGCGGGCGCGGCGGCGGTATTGTTCTACGGCTCAAACCTGCGCACGCGGTCGCTCGACGGGGTGCTCGATTTCTACATCCTGCTTCCCGGTGAGCAGCGCGACCGGATCTGGCCGCGGGTGAGCTATCAGGAGCGTGAGGAGGCCGATGGTACGGTTCTGCGCGCGAAGATCGCAACCATGTCGCTTGCCACTTTTGCAAAGGCTGCTTCGGGAGAGCTGCTTGATACGACAATCTGGGCGCGCTTTGTCCAGCCCAGTTGTCTTGTGTGGCAGGCCGATGATGCGGCGCGCGGTGGTGTCATCGAAGCTATTGCGGCGGCCGCGCAAACTGCGGTGCGCCTGGCCGCGGCGCTCGGGCCTCCATCGGGCACAGCGCAAGATTACTGGCGCGCGCTTTTCCGGGCGACATACAAGGCAGAGTTCCGGGTTGAGAAAGCGGGGCGCGAGAACGACATTCTCAGTGTCAACCAAGAGCATTTTGCAGGCCTTTTGCCGCTCGCATTGGAGGCAGCGGGGATCGCTTACACAATGAACGGGGAGCGCATATCACCTAGCCTTACGGCCAGAGAGCGCGCGGCGACGCTTACATGGTGGAAGCGGCGCGAACGCATGGGCAAACCGCTCAATTTCACGCGGCTGATCAAAGCGAGTACGACCTTTGATGGGGCAGCGCGCTATGCGGCGTGGAAGATCGAGCGTCACACAGGAATGCCGGTCGAAGTGACGCCGAGACGCGAAAAATACCCGCTGCTCGCCGCGCCAAGCGTTCTGTGGGCGCTCAGAAAGCACCGCAAGAACGCAAAATCCTAGCTGAAATACTTCCCTAGCTGAAGTATTTCATCGTGATGGCGATGGATTTGACGCCGTTGCCAACGCTAAAGCGGGTCTTGTCGATACCCGGTTTGCCAAGATTGAAGATGTTGATCGACGGGTCATTCGACATTGCGCCGCCATCTGTGCGGATGTCGGTTTTGCCATTGCCGTTTACGTCATGGCGCACGGCCACCGCGTAATTGCCGCTCTTTGGCACAGGCAGACAAATCGTCATCCGGCCGCGCCTTGCAGGCAATTCGACCCGATTGAGCCATTTACCGCTTTCCAGCCAGTCCGAGCTTGTTCCGTTATAGACTTGCGCGCGCACTTTTCCGCTCGCTTCTCGAATTCCGTTGATCGTCACACGCACAGCAGGCCCGCCGCCTGGTGCGCAGGATCGCATATTGTTGGCAACGATATTGCGGTAGTCGCTTGTGCCTGACGCCTGCGCCACTGCGGGGCTTGCAGGCGCAATTGCGCCCAAGCTTGCCAGCATGGCAGCGCCGACCAAAGCGGCAATGCTCCTGAATTTCGCCATCAAATCATGTCCTTCATCCCGGTGTATGGCCGGGTCCATTGCTTTTGGGATTTGGCCCAAACCGCATTGAATGTGGGGCACTTATGTCATTCGAGTGCTGAATTGTCGCTGAATTATACCGCTGGTACTTTGTTCAGCTCAAGAAAAGCGCGCCAAAAAGGGCGGGGAAAAGGCAAAACCCCAGCTTGCTGCGCGATTCGCGCCCGGAGTAAGGCGGAATCTACACAGTTAACGCGCCCGGGCCTTTCGATAGCGTGATCTCCAGCAAAGCGTCACACATGCCAGCACCGCTAATTTCACCAAGTATTCTCTCTGCAGACTTTGCCCAATTGGGCGAGGAAGTGCGGCGCATCGACGCAGCGGGGGCGGATTGGGTCCATATTGATGTGATGGATGGCCATTATGTGCCCAACATCACCATCGGCCCGGACGTGGTGAAGGCACTGCGTCCGCACACGAACAAAGTGTTCGACGTTCACCTGATGATTTCGCCGGTTGACCCTTACATCGAGGCATTTGCCGAAGCGGGCGCGGATATCATCACCGTACACCCCGAAGCAGGGCCGCATATTCACCGCACACTCCAGGCGATTTCAAAGCTGGGCAAGAAAGCGGGCGTTGTGCTCAATCCGGGTACACCGGTCGAGGTGCTCGATAATTTGATGGACCTGGTCGATCTCATCCTTGTGATGAGCGTCAATCCGGGATTTGGCGGGCAGACTTTCATCCATTCGCAGCTTGCAAAGATTGCCCGTATCCGGGCGATGATCGACGCGCATAAAGAATCTGGTGGCCGCGACATTCGTCTTGAGGTTGACGGCGGGGTCAACGCCGAGACAGCAAAACTTTGCGTGGAGGCAGGAGCCGATGTGCTGGTGGCGGGTTCGGCAACCTTCAAGGGTGGTCCGGACCAATACGCAGCCAACATCAAGGCGCTTAAAGGGGGGAATTGATGGACACGCTTTTCAGCGGGCAAAAATCAGCGAGCCTTACCGAGTTCGACGTTGCCGAGGGGCGCACGTCTGACGAAAGCAGCGCGCTGAAACTTGGGCAAGATACAGAAGCCTTTCGCGAAGAAGAGCCTGGTGCATTGGTCGAGGTGTCTTCGGACGATCGCCCGGCCTTTCCTGCCGAACCCATCGACAATTCGCGCGCGCTTGCTCTTAGTGATGTGATCGTGCCGCGTGCAAAGCCCGGAGAGGCTTTGATCCGGCTGGCGTATCGCATGGGCGTACCCGGCCACACGCTGACCGCGCCGTTCCGCCGCCCGCCTGCCAAACGGCTTTTAGCGACCGTGGAGAGTCCCACCGCTGGCAACCGTGCATCGGGCATTGCGCTGCGGGCCGGTCATTTTCAGGTGCACGGGGTAAAACAGCCTATTGGCACGCTTGATTTCACAGCGGGCACGCGGCTGGCCCCCGGTCTTGAACGCACCTTGCACTCCTTCTCGTGGCTAGCCGATCTTGCGGAATGTGGCCCCGCGAGCGATTGCGCGAGCGTTGCCGAGCGGATCACCAAGGGTTGGCTCGATGCGCATGAGGCGCGCCGCAAGCCATCGGCAAAGAGCCTGGCGTGGGATGTGGAGACATCGGGGCTGAGGCTCATGGCCTGGCTGACCCATGCGCCGTTGCTGCTGGGTGGTGAGCTTCGGCCGCGCCTGCTTGATGCGATTGAAGATACGGCAGCTTGGCTTGATCGCAAGGCGCTGCGCAGCGGGGCCGGACTTGGGCAGGTGGCCGGATGGGCTGCGGTGACGGCGGCTGGATTGCTCCTGCCGGATGGACGGCCACGGCGGCTTTATGGCGAGGCTGGCCTGATCAAGGCGCTAGGCGAACTGGTTGCAGAAGACGGCGGCGGGCTTGGTCGTTGTCCACGCGCGCAGATGGATGCCATCGGTGTGCTGACCGATCTTGTCGCCTGTTATGAGGCGGTGGAGCGTGATCCGCCCGAAGCGATCCTCGTGATGCGCGAGCTTTTGATACCGCCGCTTCTGGCGCTGCGCCACGGCGATGGCGCGCTTGGCAATTGGCAGGGTCAGGGCGCGATTTCAGCCAGCGAGGTCTCGGCCTTGATTGCGGCAAGCGGTGTGCGAACACGCCCGCTCAACGAGCCGAAGCACTGGGGCTATCAACGCATCAGAGCCGCGCAAACCACCGTGCAATTTGACGCAGGTCCCCCGCCGCGTGCGCGCCATACGCGCTGTGGTTGTGCATCAACCCTTGCGTTCGAGATGTCTGACGGGACATCGCGCGTCATCGTCAATTGCGGCGGTGCGGCGCTTGCCGGCGGGTTGGTTCCGGCCCACATCGGCCAGGGGCTTCGCGCGACCGCTGCGCACTCGACCCTTGTGCTGGACGATGCCAACTCAACCGCCGTCTTGCTTCACGGCAGGCTTGGCAGGGGTGCGGAAACGGTCGAGGTCGAACGCCGCGTGATCGGGCGCGGGTCCGGCTCCCAGCGGCGCGAAGGCACGCGTATCGAGGCACGCCACGATGGCTATGCCGCCCGCTTTGGCCTTATTCACGAGCGCATTCTTACAGTCGCCAATGACGGCAACGAGATCGTGGGCGAGGACATCCTTGTGCCCGCCTCGCGCAAGGGAAAGCGCGGCAAAGTCGGCTTTGCGATCCGTTTCCACCTTGGCAAAGGGGTCGAGACGCATCTTGCGGATGACGGGCTTGGCGCAAGCTTGCTCACCCCCGATGGCAAGCTGTGGCAGCTGCGGTTGCGCAGCGACAATCCGGGCGGCGAAGAGATCAAATTGACCCGCGATGACAGCATCTGGGTTGATGGCGAGGGATACCCTCATGCAACCGAACAATTGGTGGTAGAGGGGCTGGCCTCGCGTGGCGGGGGACAGTTCTCCTGGCTCCTTAAGAAAATGGGATAGACCAAACATGGGCTCAACAGTGATCAAACGGGCGCTTCTTTCGGTGTCCGACAAAAGCGGCTTGGCCGATTTGGGCAAGGCATTGGCCGCACGCGGGGTCGAGCTGGTGAGCACGGGCGGCACAGCGCGCACTTTGCGCGAGGCTGGCCTTGAGGTGAAAGACGTTTCCGACCTCACCGGCTTTCCCGAGATGATGGACGGGCGGGTCAAGACCCTCCATCCCACGGTCCATGGCGGGCTCCTGGCCCTTCGCGACAATGAGGATCACGTTGCTTCGATGAAGGAGCACGACATTGGCGCGATCGATCTGGTGGTGGTCAATCTCTATCCGTTTGAGGCAACCGTTGCCAAAGGGGCAGAGCGGGCCGAGATCATCGAAAACATCGACATCGGCGGGCCGTCCATGGTGCGCTCTGCGGCGAAGAACCATGGCTTCGTCACTATTATGACCGATGCGGCGGACTATGCCGAATTGCTTGAGGAACTCGATGCCAATCACGGCGCGACATCGGACGCATTCCGCATTCGTATGGCGGGCAAGGCTTATGCGCGAACCGCGGCCTATGACGCAGCGATTGCTAATTGGTTTGCCTTTGGCGATGCCTTTACCAATCCTTTGGGCATGGAAGCTCTGAAGGCAACCCCCTTCACCGACACCATGCCATTGGCGTTCAAACGCTCGGACACGCTTCGCTATGGCGAAAACCCGCATCAGTCGGCGGCGATCTACGTCCCGCAGGTCACCGGCACCAACGGTGTGCCTCAGGCAGAGCAGCTTCAAGGCAAGGCGCTTTCCTACAACAATCTCAACGATGCCGATGCCGCGCTTGAGCTGGCGGCGGAGTTTGATGGAGGCGATCCCGCAGTCGTGATCGTCAAGCACGCAAACCCTTGCGGTGTGGCGCAGGCTGGCTCTTTGCTGGACGCATGGAATGGCGCGCTGCAATGCGACAGCGTTTCGGCCTTTGGCGGGATTGTTGCGGTGAACACCGAACTGGATGGCGCGACGGCACAGGCGATTGCGAGCATCTTCACCGAGGTTGTGATCGCGCCCAAGGTCAGCGCCGAAGCGCGCGAGATCTTCGCCAAGAAGAAAAACCTGCGCCTGCTGGAATGCGGCACCCTGCCAGACCCGCGCCGTGGCGGCTTCTTTATGAAGACCATTGCAGGCGGAATGCTTATCCAGGGCCGCGACAATGGTGCGGTGACGATGGACGATCTGAAAGTCGTGACCAAGCGCGAGCCTACAGAACAGGAACTCAAGGATTGCCTGTTCGCATGGACCGTAGCGCGCCACGTGAAGTCAAACGCAATCGTCTATGCCAAGGATGGCATCACTGCAGGCATTGGCGCAGGGCAGATGAATCGGCGCGATTCGGCGCGGATTGCGGCAAGCAAAGCGGCAGAGGCAGCGCAAACCTATGAGTGGGGTGAACCCCGCACCAAGGGGAGCGCGGTTGCATCGGACGCGTTCTTCCCCTTTGCCGATGGTCTGATCTCGGCTGCCGAAGCAGGCGCGAGCGCTGTCATCCAACCGGGCGGCTCCATCCGCGACGAAGAGGTAATCGCAGCCGCAGACGAAGCGGGCCTCGCCATGGTCTTCACCGGAATGCGCCACTTCAGGCATTGATTTGTTTCAGGCACCCGCATCCGCGGGTGCGTCCTCGGTGCTGTTCCCTACAGTCGCTATGCTCCTTGCGGGGCACCTGCGGGCGGGCGGTCGCCCTTGCGGTCACTGGCGTGACCGTGCTCCGCAACGAGATTGCGATATAGCGCCGGTACGGCGCCGTAGACGTCGCAAGTCCGAAGTCGAAGCGAAGCGCAGACGGCCGTAGGCGACCTGCACCCGCGCCCGCACCGTGGGCAGCTTGCCTGCCCTTCTAGCGAGGATGAAGGCACGGATGTGCCTTCGGAAGACAGGCCATCGAAACAAAAAACGTAACCAAATCCTATGTCGCTACGTAACTGTTTACTGAGTGGTCCATTCATTTAGGCGCAAGTGAGCCGCTCCTATGAGGCAATTCCCCTAGGCGCCTGCCCTGATGAGACGACCATGAACCTGTTTACCCCGGACCTGTTTCGCAATTTCGCCCTTGGCTTTGTCGCCGGGGGCCTGATCATTGGCTTGTCGACCTTTGACGTGCTCGAGAACACTCTTGATGCCCCCGTCAACGCAGCAACGCCATTCGAAGCGCCCCAGCCCAGCAGCGAATTCGTGATCGTTCCTTTGGAGACCGAAGAATGAAGCGTTTCGGACTTTTCGCAGCGGCTGCCATTGCAGCGAGCGCAGTCTATGTCGCCGCGCCAAACTCGCCTGCATATGCTCTGGAAAAGCCAGTGAACGCGCCCGCCCCAAAACGGATTGCGCGGGAAGGCGCTGGCCTGAAAACCGCGATCTTTGCAGGCGGGTGTTTCTGGGGCGTCGAAGGTGTGTTCAGCCACGTCAAAGGCGTCAAATCCGCTGTCTCCGGCTATCACGGCGGCTCTGCAACAACAGCCAAATACAACCGCATCATCGCTGGCGGCACAGCCCATGCCGAGGCGGTCAAGATCACTTACGACCCCTATGTCGTGCGCTATGACGAGCTTTTGCGCATCTTCTTTTCGGTCGTCACTGACCCGACCTTGAAAAATCGCCAGGGGCCCGATGTCGGCGCGCATTACCGCTCCGCCCTGGTCCCGACCAACGCCGAACAGCGCGCTGTGGCAGAGGCGTATCTTGCACAAATGGAAGCGTCCAATGTGTGGAGCCGGCCTATCGTCACCAAGTTAGAAAACCAGCGCACATTCTACCGCGCGGAAACCTATCATCAGGATTTCATGGCGAAAAATCCGGGCCACGGATACATCGTTCGCTGGGACAAGCCCAAGGTCGATGCGCTCAAAGTCATGTTCCCGCGCGATTTCAAACGGACATTCCTGCGCGACAATTGAGGAATTTGTGCCGCCCGGGCGTTAGCCGTCTGGTGCTCGTCTCAAACACGCATTATATGTGCATCTATGGCGCGCGCCCACGATCATGATCACTCCCACGGCAATGTCGATACATTGAAAGTCCTGGCGCGTGATGCGCTGGTTGCTCGCGGTGAGCAATGGACCGACATGCGCGAGGCGGTGTTTCTCCAACTTGCGCGTCATGCTGGCCCTACGTCCGCCTATCAAATCGCAGATGACCTTTCGGCTGCCCGCGGGAAGCGGGTTGCGCCCAACAGCGTTTACCGCATCCTCGATCTGTTTGTGGCGAACAATCTGGCGGTGAAGATCGAGAGCGCAAATGCGTTTCTTGCCAATGCCCACCCGGGTGAAGAGCATGACTGCGTCTTTCTCGTGTGTGATGCGTGCGGCGGTGCCTCGCATATCGACAGCCACGAAGTTGGCCAGAGTCTGCGCGATATTGCGACTTCGCAAAAATTCCGCGCCCAGCGCCCTGTGTTAGAGATTCGCGGTACCTGCCACGATTGCGACTGATTGGCGCGCAGTTAGAAGGACTTGCGCCGGTTTTCCTGTGTGGGACGGCAGCCCATTCGCAAACCATTATCGACAAATGAAAATGTTCAATAAACTGGACAATTGTGCGAGAGGCCTGGTCGCAGCAGCGCAACCCTTTCATCGACATAGCCAAAATAGCAGTGTAACGTCGCGCACTATGAATCAACCACTGCAAACACCTCTGCTCGACACGGTTCCGACACCTGACGAGCTTCGCCAGCTCAAGCCTGAGCAATTGCGCCAACTCTCTGATGAACTTCGCGCCGAAATGATCGATGCCGTCAGCGTGTCCGGTGGGCACCTTGGCTCAGGGCTTGGCGTCGTCGAACTGACCGTTGCGATCCACTATGTCTTCAACACCCCCGATGATCGTCTGATCTGGGATGTGGGCCACCAATGCTATCCGCATAAAATCCTGACCGGCAGGCGTGACCGTATCCGCACCATCCGTCAGGGCGGCGGGCTGTCCGGTTTCACCAAGCGTAGTGAGAGCGAATACGATCCATTCGGCGCGGCGCATAGCTCGACCTCGATTTCGGCAGCGCTCGGCTTTGCGGTGGCGAACAAGCTCAATGACAAACCGGGCCGCGGGATTGCGGTGATCGGCGACGGCGCGATGAGCGCCGGCATGGCCTACGAGGCGATGAATAACGCAGCTCAGGCGGGCAATCGCCTCGTCGTGATCCTCAACGACAACGATATGTCGATCGCGCCTCCGGTTGGCGGCCTTTCCGCCTATTTGGCGCGCATGGTTTCCTCGTCCGAGTATCTTGGCCTTCGCAGCCTAGCCTCACGCGCGGTCAAGAAAATGAGCCGCCGCATGCACGAAGGGCTTCGCAAGGCGGAGGAATATTCACGCGGCATGGTGACCGGCGGGACTTTGTTTGAAGAGCTCGGCTTTTATTACGTCGGCCCGATTGACGGTCACAATCTGGATCACCTTATTCCGGTTCTGGAAAATGTGCGCGACACATCCGAGGGTCCGGTGCTGATCCATGTCGTGACCGAGAAGGGCAAAGGCTACAAGCCTGCTGAGGAATCCGCTGACAAGTACCACGGCGTGCCCAAATTCGATGTTGTGACCGGTGAAAAGCAGAAAGGTTCTGCTGGCCCGCCTGCCTATCAAAACGTCTTTGGCGATACGCTTGCGGATCTCGCCGACAAGGACAGTCGCATTTGCGCCATCACCGCTGCAATGCCGTCCGGCACAGGCGTAGACCGCTTTTCACAGCGTCACCCCGACCGCAGCTTCGACGTTGGCATCGCCGAACAACACGGCGTGACCTTCGCAGCAGGACTTGCCGCGCAGGGTATGCGTCCGTTTGCGGCGATCTATTCAACTTTCCTGCAACGCGCCTATGACCAGGTGGTCCATGACGTCGCGATCCAGAACCTGCCGGTCCGCTTTGCGATTGACCGGGCTGGCCTTGTGGGCGCGGATGGTTGCACGCACGCAGGCTCTTTTGACATTACCTATCTCGCGACTTTGCCGAATATGGTGGTGATGGCAGCGGCGGACGAAGCCGAGCTTGCGCATATGACCTACACCGCCGCGGAATATGACGAGGGGCCGATTGCCTTTCGTTATCCGCGCGGGAGCGGCACGGGCGCTCCGATTCCCGAAACGCTTGAGAAGCTGGAAATCGGCAAAGGCCGCGTGGTTCGCGAAGGCAGCAAAGTTGCGATCCTATCGTTGGGCGCACGACTTGAAGAGGCGAAGAAAGCCGCCGATCAGTTGGAGGCCAAGGGGCTTTCAACAACGGTTGCCGATATGCGTTTTGCCAAGCCTTTGGACGAAGATCTGATTGCCCGTCTTGTGCGCGAGCATGAGGTTGTGATTACGCTTGAAGAGGGCGCGATTGGCGGTCTTGGTGCGCATGTCCTGACCTTTGCGTCGGATGCGGGCCTGACCGATAACGGTCTGAAAATCCGCACTATGCGCCTGCCCGATGTCTATCAGGATCACGATTCGCCGGACAAACAATATGACGAGGCAGGCCTCAACGCCCCGCAAATTGTCGAGACGGCTCTAAAGGCGCTGAAGCACAATTCGGCTTCGGTCGAGGAAGAGGCGCGGGCCTGATGTTCTTCGCAGCGGGCTTGCTTGCGATGGTGCAAGCTGCCCCTGAAACCTTCGACTCCAACGCATATTACGAAACGTGGTCTCGAAAAGAGATGCGGGCCAAAATCGAAGAGTGCGGGTTTGAAGAGGTCAGGGTCTACAAGAACAAGGCCAAGGCTACGGTCGTTCAGGTCAAAGACACTAGCGCGACTGACGAGCAATTGCGCTGCGCGGCGGAGCGTATCGACAAGACGTTTTACGGCCATGAGTTTTCGCCCGAGCTCGCGGAGCGCTTTTTCGCAATCAAGGCCGAAGTCGCTCGTCCGCGTCAGGTGGCACAGGCCAGGGCAAGGTTCGCAAGAGAGCCTGAAAAAGGCCCTCCCCCCGAACGCCTCAATGGTGAAACCGATGCGGCATTGGCGAGCAGGATCGAGACATTTTGCGGCCCCAAGGCCAAAGGCGCACTTGACGCCGGGTTTGGCCCGGCAGGGATGGTTGCTATTTCTCCGGAATGGATGGCACCAATGCAAGGCAATCTGGACGCCATCGCTGATCTTGCAGAGACCATGGGATGCTTGATGCAAGCAGCTGTAATTGCTGACCTCGAAGTCGGCTTTGTCGGCAATGATGTAGCGGCAGGCTCTGCTGACTAGCGAGTAGTCGGCACCGTAATCGCAACTTGTTCAGGGTTCACCGCTGCCTCACCCATAATCGGCGGCGCATCGCTGGGCTGAACCTTGGGCTCATCCGCAGCTTCCCCGTCGAACTCTTCCTCCTCGAACTCCTCTTCATCGATCATGTCGAGGTCGAGCTCTCCATCCACTTCCTGCACAATCTCCGGCTTGGGCGGAACGGGATCGCCGCGCAGCAGCGCAATGTCGCGGTCGCGGGTCCACAAATAGCTGTCCCGGCGCGCGGCATAGGGGTCAATCATACCGTCAATCCGCTCCAATTCCTCGTCCACTTCAAGCCGCGCATCAAGCGAGCTGATGATGAAGAAGGGAATGGTGTATTCCGGCGTATTGAACGGCTTGCCCACCAGCACCGGCAGCGGCAACTGGTTGAAACCATTGCCGATCAAATCCCGCACCGTAGTGGCGCCTGTCACAGGCAGGTAGAGATAGGCCCCCGGCTTCACGCCGTAAAAGCCCAGCGTATTGGCAAATCCATTGCGGCGATAAGGCAGATTGATGCCCGGCTTGCCCGCCACATCGATCAGCCCGCCAAGCCCAAGCGATGAATTGATTGCAAACCGGCCAAGCGTCTCGAGCGCTTTACCGAATTTGAACTGCAGCAGGTAATTGATGAAGTTCGTGGGCTCGCTCAAATTGCGGACAACATTGCCCAATCCATCGCGCAAAGGCCCGGGCAATCCATCGCGGTAGGCATAGGCGACAGGCTCGAGGAAGACCTGGTCCAGGTCCTGCGTGATGCGATAGCTCTGCTCGTTAAAAACGGCGACCGGATCGCGCTCGCTCGGGCCATATTCGCCCTGGACGACGATTTCGTTATCGCCATCTGTGCCCTCACGTGGCGGTGTGTCGCTTTCATCGGGCGGGCCATTGTTGTCCTGCGCTGGGGTCAAAGACCAGTCGAGCGACAGAATATCGGTCGATTGCCGTTCCCACGGACGAGGCGTTTCGAGGGTGGTTGCCACTTCGATCGGGGTGATGGCAGCGGCTTCAAAAGCTGCGTTGACCGGCGCTGGTCCTGCTAGAAGCGGGCCCATCACCAGCGGGTTCGCCATCATCATTAGTGAAGCGCTCGGCAATCCAGATACTCCCTTTACGCCAGATTATGCTAGCTCATCCACGCTAGCACAGTTAGCGGCAATTCCCATGGCCCCCATGAACTTGCTATGACTTAGGCAGTTCAAAGAATAGATAAAGAGGTAACACCGCTCATATGTCCCTTTTGCAAATCGAGCGCCAAGGCGCTGTCACCATTCTGACGATTGACCGCGCAGAGACTATGAACCCGCTCGGCAGTCCGGGCGACGGGGATGAGTTTGCGCGTGTGTGTAACGAGATCAACCGCGACATGAGCGTTTCCTGCGTCGTGATGACCGGCGCGGGCCGTGCGTTTTCGGCTGGCGGTGACATTAAGGCGATGCGCGACAAGACAGGCACATTTGGTGGCAGCACGCCTGCGATTTCTGATGGTTATCGCAACAACATTCACATGATGCTGCGCGCGCTGCATTCGATCCGCGTGCCGGTGATTGCAGCCGTCAACGGTCCGGCAATCGGGCTTGGCTGCGATGTGGCGTGCCTCGCCGATATTCGCATTGCGAGCGACAAGGCGAAATTCGGTGTGACCTTCCTCAAGCTTGGCATCATCCCTGGTGATGGCGGCACCTGGATTTTGCCGCGCGTGATCGGGATGAGCCGGGCGGCTGATCTTTTCTATACCGGCGATGTGATTGATGCGGCCACCGCTCAGGACTGGGGTCTGGTGAGCAATGTGGTGCCCCATGACACCCTTTTGGATGAGGCCATGGCGAAGGCTGAAAAGATCGCGAGCATGCCACCGCATTCCTTGCGCCAATCGAAAATGCTGCTGCGTCAGGGGCAGCAGATCAATTATGACACCGCGCTCGAAATGGCAGCCAACACGCAGGCGATGATGCATATGACCGACGATCACGCGGAAGGTGTCGCCGCCCTGATCGAAAAGCGCAGTGCCCAGTTCAAGGGGCAGTAGTCAGAGCCAACTGCAATGCGCAAAGTCGCGACCAAGCTCCTGATCATTGTCGCTGCCTCATATTTGCTGGTGCTGATGATCCTGTTCGTCTTCCAGGCTCGCTTCATCTATCCCGCGCCGCAAACCCAATCAGCATTGCCTCAAGGTTTTGAGGAGGTGATGATCGATACGTGCGATGGTCTGAGCTTGCGCAGCTTCTATCGTGAAGCTGAACCTGATCAGCCAACGCTGGTCTATTTTCACGGCAATAGCGGGACTTTGACCGGTGCGAAGGTCGCAACGCAGCCTTTGGCCGAGGCGGGCGTCGGCCTGCTTTTGGTGGAGTATCGCGGGTATGCAGGTCACGCTGGTGAACCGGGCGAAGAGGGCTTTTATCGCGACGGTGACGCTGCGATGGCGTGGCTGGAAGCAAGGGGCATTGCGCGGGAGTTGACGATCATCCGGGGCAATTCGCTTGGCACCGGCGTTGCAACCGAAATGGCCTTGCGCCACCAGCCTGCCGCGCTGATATTGACAGCGCCCTTCACCAGCTTGCCGGATGTTGCTGCAAGCAGCCTGCCGATCTTTCCGGTGCGTTTGCTGATGCGTGATACGTTCGACAACGCGGCAAAGCTTCCCAAGCTTACCATGCCGATCCTGATCCAGCACGGCACGATGGATGAAGTGGTTCCGTTTGAACTGGGGCTTGCGCTTAGCCAAACCAATTCAGCTGTCGAATTCCAGCGCTTTGAGGGGTCGGGTCACGGTCTTGCCTTCGAGCGTGGATCAGGAGAGGCGCGGGCTCAGTGGATTAGAGGGCTTGGCCTTAATCGCGCGCGTTAAAACCAGCGCCAGATGCCAGCTGGAATCCCGCCAAGAGGCATGTGGAGCCAGGTGAAGAAGACGAAGAATATGAGGCCGACGGTCCAGGGCAGGGGCCCTGCTTTGGCAAAAGCTGAAAGACGCGGCCAGAAGCTGGTCTTTGCCTCCCATTCGCCCCACGCCTCACTCATCAACTCACGCTTTTTCCCGTCCTGAAGATGCGCGCCTACGAGCGCCAGAATACCCATTGCAGTTGCCGTGATGGTCGTGCGCCAGCTCCAATGGATCACAATATGCGCAAGCGCCCACAGGGCAAAGCTCCACATCATGGGATGGCGCGTGATCGTGAAAACGCCCTTGGGCTCGGCGCGCGCTTGCTCCTTTGCCATAGGTGTGGGGAGTGCCGGATTGCCGAGGAACGACCCTGCGAGCAGGATCATTGCCGGAAGACTCAGCAAAGTTGCGATCGCCCATCCGATCTCGCCCGAACCAGGCAAATCGGCAACCGGTGATGCGACGAAGGCAAAGTAAATCGCGGCAAAGGTCGCCAAACTCACCACGGAGTAGGCCACCTGGAACAA
The DNA here is from genome assembly GCF_057364925.1 of Erythrobacter sp. S227. Lineage (NCBI taxonomy): Bacteria > Pseudomonadati > Pseudomonadota > Alphaproteobacteria > Sphingomonadales > Erythrobacteraceae > Erythrobacter > Erythrobacter sp. S227. The sequence goes on along the minus strand of NZ_CP200280.1, from coordinate 2,363,911 downwards.
TTGCTCTCCCAAAAGGCCGACCAGCGGCGCTCGCAATTGATGTGACATCAGGAAATGCGTGCCGACAAAGGCGATATTGGCGAGAACTAAGGCAATGAGCGATGGGTCCATAATGTAAAATGTAACATCGCTTCTCCGCAAAGCCTAGGGTTGCTGCGATATGTCAGTGGGTATGCCAGTGGGTATAATCGTCGCCTGAGCGACCGCGACGTGGATGGCATCATTGCCGGGGTTTTCCGCAAAGACATCGGCGCGCACAATCGCTTGGCGTTTGCCGGATTTGATGACCTGCCCCTTGGCGCGGAGCCGCTCCCCTTTGGCAGGGCGCAGAAAGTTGATCGTATAGCCTCCGGTCACGACATCGCCCAAGACCGAGGTACCCGCCCATGCACAGGCGTTGTCAGCCATCAGTCCCACGATGCCCCCATGGGCAAAGCCGTGATGCTGCGTCATCTCGGGGCGCATTTCGAGCAGCAATTCGGATTGGCCATCCCAAACCCGGATAGGCTCAACTTGCAGCCAATTGGAAAAGCCCGAGCGCGCCACGGCGACCCGCTTCATATATTCAATCGATGCCTCGGGACTGTCAAAACGGGATTGAGGCATTGGAACTCTCCTTTAAGTCTGATTTACAGACTTTATGCCTCTTGCCAGCCTCTATGGCAAGTCTGCTATACAGACTGAATGAAAAGCTATGAACCCTCCCGCTCCCCATGCCCCATTGGCCGCGCTGCCCGTGTGCTGGGTGATCGGTGGGTAATCCTGATAATGCGCGAGGTTTACCTTGGCGCAGAGCGGTTTGAGGATTTCATCGAACCGCTTGGCATTAACCGCGCGGCGCTCACTTCAAGGTTGAAGATGATGCAGGAGGCGGGACTGCTGAGGCGCGAGCCACCAGAGGGCAAGCGTGCGCGCTATCTGCTGACCGAAAAGGCGAAGGCCCTGGCACCGGTCTTTAAAGAAATGGCAAATTGGGGCGCGGAGCACCTGTTTGCAGACGGCGAACAGCCCACCCGCTGGCCTTCCTGACAGGTCTTAGCGTCCCTCAATAGAGATCAATTCTACCTTGAACAGCAGCGTTGCGCCGCCCGGAATGGGGCCACGTCCGCGCGGACCGTAGGCAAGGGTTGCTGGCGCTGCGAGCTCGATTGTTTCGCCTACACGCATCTGTGGGATCGCCATTTCCCATGCCGGGATAAGGCCGCTCAAGGGGAAGGTCGCAGGGGTGCCGCGATCAAAAGAGCTGTCGAATGTCTCGCCATCGACGAAAGTGCCTGCATAATGCACTGTCACTGTGTCGGAAGGCGTCGGGCTGTCCCCGGTGCCGCGATACTCAAGGTAGCGCCAGCGAAGACCGCCTTCCATTGTGTACCAACCATCCGAGGTTTGAAGCCCTGACAGATAGGCCTGTTGCGCATTGTGATAGGCGCGCTCGGCGAGCTCCGTGCTTGTTGAGGGGCCGGTGGGTTGCGCAGAATTAGCCGTGCTTTGGCCAAGCGCTGGGGCAGCGTACCCGAAGCCAATCAAAAGCGCAGCAGGCGAAAGGGCGAGCGCGCATGCCGGTTTGCTAAAAGCCATGAAGTTCAGGTTCCTATATCGGGCGGAGGCAGGTTCATTTCGGCCCTGCCTCCGAACGGCTTGCTTATGCAGTTGTAGCTGTCGCTTTCGCGGCATTGGCCATATCTTCTGAATGCTCCCCGGCATCGTCGGTCAGCGTGTCGAGATGCATCAGCTTTTTGACCAGCGGGCTGACAATGCAAACCAAGATACCAACGCCTGTCGCCACAAGGCCCATTGCCCAGTAAACTTCGAGCGCCGCCTCACGGGTCATCTCGCCGCCTTCGCCTTGGCCCATTAGCGCGCCCATCGCGCCCGCGACAAAATTGCCGCCCGCCGTGCCGAAGAAGAAGGCCGCCATCATAAGGCTGGCCATGTGCTTTACCGACAAACGGTTGATCGCAGACAAGCCAACCGGGCTGAGGCAAAGCTCACCCGTGGTGGAAAGCAGATAGAAGATGAAGATGAACAGTACCGGCGTCAGCAGAACGCCTGCGTCTCCCGTGGTGCTGAAGTTTTCAGCGCCCCAGACGGTGACGATGAACGCCAGGCCCATTTGCGCAATGCCAAGGCCCATCTTGGCAGGGGTTGAAGGCTCGATCCCCGTGCGCGCCATCCACTGCCAGCAAATCGCGAAGATCGGGCCTAACAGCACGATATAAATCGCATTGATCGACTGGAAGAAAGTGGTGGGGACACCGCCGCGATCAACATAGCGATCAGTAAACAGGTTCATCGAGCCACCGGCTTGTTCGAACAGGCCCCAGAAAAGTGGCATCAGGAGGATGAAAAAGATCATCGCATAAACCCGCTCGCGCGCCTCTTTATCGAGTTTGAAGCTTTCATAAAGAACGTAACCGAGAAGAGCGATTCCAGAGACCAGCAGGATGCCGCCGACCGCTTCCTGATACTGGATCAGGACCCAGATCACCGCAACGCCTGCAAAGCCGACACCATAAAGCAGCCATTCGAAATTGAAGCCTGCAACCTTCTCTTTGAGCTTGGCAGGCACAGGCGGTTCGCCATTGCCGCGCAGCAAGCTCTTGCCAAGAACGAAGACCACAAGTCCCAGCAGCATACCAAAGCCGGCAAGCCCAAAGCCAAGCGCCCAGCTCACCGTTTCACCAAGATAGGCAGCGATAAGGACACCAGTGGCCGCGCCCAGGTTAATCCCGACGTAAAAGATCGTGTAGGCCCCATCGCGGCGCGTATCCGTGCGCGAGTACAGCTGTCCCACGAGCACTGAGATGTTTGCTTTGAGGAAGCCTGATCCAACGATGATAAGCGCCAGCGCAAGCCAGAAAATGTTGAGCGTGGTGCCATCGCTTTGATAGCCGGAGCCATCGCCCTCGAATGCCATAAAGAAGTGGCCAAGCGTCAAAAGGATCGCGCCAAACGCCACCGCTTTTCGCTGGCCCAGATACCGGTCGGCCAGCCAACCGCCGAGCACCGGCGTGATGTAAACAAGGCTGGTGTAAGCGCCATAGATCAGGTTCGCGCTACCATCAGAATACAGCCAGTGCTTTACCAGATAAAGGATCAGCAAAGCGCGCATGCCGTAGTAGGAGAAACGCTCCCACATTTCGGCAAAGAAGAGCATATACAGGCCCTTGGGGTGACCCATGACCTCTTCTTGCTGACGGGTGAGCGCAAATGCACCTGCCACCAGAAAGCCTGCTAACGCGATAGTTGCGATTAATGCCGCCCAGTCGGCGTAATTCCACAAGGCAATGTCTTTGAGCTCGCCCATTTGCGTTCCCGATCCCTCATAAATTGTCACAGCCCGCATTCCCCGGCGGGCCTCTATGGGCGCGCACCCTAGCGGGCATTTTCCTCATGTGAAGCTTTTGTTTCGCCGCTCCCACACAATCTTGCGCCGCAAACCGCCGGTTCTGCGTTGCTTTACGCGAGTGAGTGTATTATGGCACTGAGGCACCGAATGAGGCGAATATGACAGTAAAACTCCCATGACCCAGGCTAGACCCGTTTATCTCAAGCTGCGCGATCAGATTGCCGCCGGCATTATCCAGGGCGATTACGCCGAAGGGGCCATGCTGCCCTCGGTGCGAACCTTGGCAGCAGAAGAAGGGGCGAACCCTTTGACTGTCGCAAAGGCCTATCAGCAGTTTCAAAACGATGGTCTGGTGGAGGTCCGGCGAGGTGTCGGCATGTATGTAGTCAAAGGGGCTGCCGCCGTGTTGCGCAAGCGTGAGCGCGAGCAGTTTCTGGCCGAGGAATGGCCCGAAATCCGCGCCCGGATGAAACGTCTCGGGATCAAAGCAGCGGACCTTGTCGAGCAGAATTAGGGCCTGATCGGGGCACTTATCCGGGTGGTAGGTCCATTGTGGGGCAATTTTGCACTCAGATAAAACCCTCTATCCTTGCGATTTCTCTCTTCCTCTGGCACTAATGAACTGTAGTCAGGGCTCTACGGGTCTGGGTCCGGACGCAAAAGACGGCTGTTAAAGGCCGCGGCGCCGATAGTGCACGGGCAGGTGCAAAACCTTAAGCTCGGAGGACATAATGATACGATCCGAATTGCTCAGCGAACTTCATAAAGACAATCCCGATCTTCGCGCGGACGAAGTTGAACAGGTTGTCGATATTTTCTTTGACGAAATCACACAGCGCCTTGCAGAGGGCGGCCGCGTTGAATTGCGCGGGTTTGGTGCGTTCTCGACCCGCGAGCGTGAGGCGCGCGTCGGTCGAAATCCGCGCACCGGCGATGCCGTGAGTGTACCGGCCAAGCGTGTCCCGTACTTCAAAGCGGGCAAAGAAATCAAAAACCGCCTCAACGGCGAGTAGATTTCGCAAAGTTCACGAGTTGCCCTTGGCGGCATCTCTGCTATCTCGCGCATCTGCGCGCCCGGTAAACATCGGGCCGCTCCCTTGAAGGCGGCCTAAGCTGCGCCTTTTCTCAGGGTTCTTTGCGGGTGTGGCGGAATGGTAGACGCCGGGGACTTAAAATCCCCTGATCCTATAGATCGTGTGGGTTCGAGTCCCACCACCCGCACCAATCCGGCCATAGCACGCGAGCAAGCGTCTCTTCTGTCACCTTTGGTGGAGATCAGGTTGATCCCTCCTAGGGGAGATTTCGCAAGAGACATTTCTCCTCCTTTAACGCTGTGTTTCCAGTCTTGACCTAAGTCTCAGTAAGATTCCCTTCCGCGCTGTGTTCTTGATCGAGCGAGCGTGATCTGACGGTGGTGTATGGATAGCATAACTGGCAGTCATCGAATGACGACGGAACCTGGCCAAGGCCGGGACGATGAAGCCTGCGCGTCCGAAATCGGATTTGCCACAGCGCAGCCTCAGCGCGCTCGCTCCGAGCGGCACAACCTCTTCATCCGGGCCGCGAAACTGGTTGGCCCACAAGGGGAATTTGTGTGCGTAGTGCGGGACGTGTCGACCACGGGTATCGGCATTCGTCTTTTTCATGCCCCGCCCACCGGGGAGCCTATCGAGCTGCACATGCCGGACGGCGGCATATACGAGCTTCGCCAGATGCGGCAGGATGGAAATCTTGCGGGATATGAGTTTGCGCAAGAGATCGATCTGGCAGGGTTTCTCGCAAACAATCCTGAATTTCCAAAGCGCGGGCTCCGGCTGAACCTCTTTTTTCCGGTATCGGTGCGAACTCTCACGGATGAGCAGGATGCGATTGTCGAAAACCTCTCCCAGCACGGCGCGCGCCTGTCATCTGAGGAAAGATATGCGATCGATCAAAGCCTGCTCGTCGAATGCCCTGAGGACGAGGTGAGCTTTGGTCAGGTGCGCGCAAAAGTGCGCTGGCGCCGTGACAACAATTACGGCCTCGCCTTTGACAGGACCCTCTCTCTTGAGGAATTCGCAAAGCTTGCGGCCGCGCTGCAATGTCCGGATCTTTTGAAGCCGGATCATCCGGGCCCTCACCCGTCAATCGGTTAGGCTGCGTAATGCGAGCCGAAATTTCGAGAAATTTACGGGTTTTACCGCCTGTGTTTACGGCTCGCTAACCAATTTCCTTCACTTCCGTTCGTGACCTGATCGCAAAGGTGCAGATCAGACGCTCAAACGGGGACCATTCATGACGCAAACGCGCGTTCAACAGCCTGGAACTAAAGACTGCGATGTTGCCATTATCGGGGCAGGACCAGCAGGTCTGACCGCCGGATATCTGCTGACCAAGCAGGGCAAATCGGTCGTCATCATCGAAAAAGATGAAACCTATGTAGGCGGAATCAGCCGCACGGTTGAGCACGAAGGTTACCGCTTTGACATTGGCGGGCACCGGTTCTTCTCGAAGAGCCAGGAGGTCGTGGACCTTTGGAATGAAATCCTTCCCGACGATTTTATCCAGCGCCCGCGCATGAGCCGCATCTATTATGAGGGTAAGTTCTACTCCTACCCCCTTCGCGCATTCGAGGCGCTTTGGAACCTTGGCATTTGGCGCTCGACAATCTGCATGGCGAGCTATCTCAAATACAAAGTCTTCCCGATCAAGAATGTGAAGAGCTTCGAGGATTGGACCACCAATCAGTTCGGCAAAAAGCTCTATTCGATTTTCTTCAAGACCTACACCGAGAAGGTGTGGGGCATGCCGTGTGACGAGATGAGCGCCGATTGGGCAGCGCAGCGTATCAAGGGCCTCTCGCTCTGGGGCGCGGTTGTTGACGGGCTTAAACGTTCGCTTGGCCTCAATAAGAAACCCAATGACGGGCAGGAAGTCAAAACCCTGCTTGAAACCTTCCGTTATCCGCGGCTTGGCCCAGGCATGATGTGGGATGCGGCGCGCGATCACATTCTGGCGACGGGCAAGGGCGAGGTCCTGATGGGTCATGCGCTTGAGCGGGTTGCGGACGATGGCAATGGCTGGACCATGACCGCGAAGGGCGAGAATGGCACTGCGCAAATCCGGGCGAAGCACGTTATCAGCTCGGCACCGATGCGCGAGCTTTCCAAGCGTATTCACCCGCTGCCGCAATCAACGCTCAAAGCCGATAAGCTGCGCTACCGCGACTTCCTTACGGTGGCATTGATGGTGAAGTCCGAGGACCTCTTCCCGGACAACTGGATCTACATCCATGACGAGCGCGTCCAAGTGGGCCGCGTGCAAAACTTCCGCAGCTGGTCGCCCGAGATGATCCCGGATGAGAGCATGGCCTGTGTCGGGCTTGAGTACTTCTGTTTTGAAGGGGACGGGCTGTGGTCTTCCTCTGATGAAGACCTTATTGCGCAAGCCACCCGCGAAATGGAAATCCTGGGTCTGTGCGATCCTGCCAAGGTGGTCAGCGGCGCGGTTGTTCGTCAGGAAAAGGCGTATCCCGTCTATGACGACGATTACGAAGCCAATGTCGATGCGATGCGTCATGAGCTTGAGGAAAAACACCCGAGCCTCCACCTCGTAGGGCGCAACGGCATGCACCGTTACAACAACCAGGACCACGCGATGATGACCGCAATGCTGACGGTTGAGAACATCATTGCTGGCAAGCGGGTTTACGATACGTGGTGCGTCAATGAGGACGCCGAATATCACGAGGCAGGTGATGAGGGCGCCGAAAAGGCGATCCCTGCAAGTGACGAGACCAAGCCTCTCAGCGAAGATCAGGTCGCAGCGCTCACCTCTTTGCGCGGTGTGCCAGAGCGCATTGCTCCAGAAAAAGCCGCCGAAGAGAGCAGAAAGCGCGCCTGATGCGTTACCGCCGGCCCTTGATCTGGCGGATCGCCGATGTGCGGTTCATCCGGTATCTGCTCGCGAGCGTTGGCGCGCTGGCGGTGGATTTCGGGAGCTTCCTTGCGTTGATGGCGCTTGGGGTCATGGCGGTCCCGGCCTCAGCCATCGGATATTCGCTAGGCATCTTCGCGCACTGGCTCATGTCCAGCAGAGCGGTGTTTCAGGACCGTGTCGCAGACGCTGGCTCACAGCGTTCGCGCCAAAAGGCGTTGTTCGTCATCTCGGCTCTTGTCGGCCTTGGCCTGACCACGTTGATTGTTGGTCTTGGTGATTGGAGCGGGCTTGACCCGCGCCTTGCCAAACTTGCAGCGATTGGCGTGAGTTTCTTGGCGACATGGGTGATCCGCGCGAAAGTCGTTTTCCGCGAGGAGGCCTCACCGAACCATTCGTCGCCGAACCACTCGCCAACTACAAGCGTATGACGCCATGTTGGGGGCCAGCCACATAGAACGCCGCCGATCTGCCTTTCCAAAGGCATTTCTGAAAAAAGCGGGCCTTGTTTGGGCCCTGGTCAGCGCGTTTCTGATTGCGATCAACTGGAACACGATTGCGAGCCTCCATTTCTCCGATCCAGACGATATCCTGCGCCTGATCCAGGTGCGCGATCTTTTGGCCGGGCAAAGCTGGTTTGATCTGACCCAATACCGCGTCGACGCGGCCGGCGGCGGGGTTGCCATGCATTGGTCGCGGCTGGTCGATATCCCTCTGGCGCTTGTCATCCTCGCGTTGACCCCGTTGATCGGCACCGCCATGGCCGAGACTGCGGCGATTGTTATCGTGCCACTGATCACGCTTGCTTGCGTGATGGTGCTGGCCTCGCGCATCGCCTGGCGTCTTTGGGGTGATGAGGAAGCGACGCTAACCGCTCTGGTGATTGTCATTTCGATCCCCGTCCTGTTTCAGCTTTCGCCCATGCGGATTGATCACCACGGGTGGCAATTGGTCTGCGCGCTTGCGGCGGTGAATGGCTTGCTTTCGCGTTCAGCGGTTCGCGGCGGCTGGATTATCGGGGCAAGTTTCGCTGCATGGCTTTCGATTTCCATCGAAGGCCTGCCCTTGGCCGCGATCACCTTTGTTGTTCTTGCCCTGCGCTGGCTTCGCGATCCCAAGGCGCACGGCTGGCTCGTCAGCGCTATTCAATCGCTTGCTCTGGTGAGCGCGGCCTTGTTTGCCCTCACGCGCGGGTTTGGCGATCTTGTCACCTATTGCGATGCCATCAGTCCGGTCCACCTTGCCATGTTCGGCTGGGGAGCGCTGTGTCTGACGCTTCTGGCTCAGCCTGCGCGCGTACCCTTCGGCCTGAGGCTCGCCGGCTTTGCGCTTGCGGGCGGCGGCGCGCTCGCAATGATGCTCTCAGCAGCGCCTGGGTGCGCAACCGGCGGCGGATTTGCGCAAGTTGATCCTCTGGTTGCCGATATCTGGCTTTCCAACGTGCTTGAAGGGCGGCCTTTGTGGGAGCAGGTTCTCGCAATCGCGCTCCAATATATCGCAGCGCCTTTGATCGCGATTTTTGCATGCCTTCAGTTGATGGTTCGCTCGCACGTGGGTCTGCGCGAATTCTGGCGTGACTATGCGTTGATTGTTGGCGGCGCTTTGGCGGTTTCGATCCTCGTCGCTCGTACAGGCGCAGTCGCTTGCGTTCTCGCCAGCCCGCTTGTCGCCTGGCAATTGCGCCGCTGGATGAAAACCATCCGCATGATGGAGAGCCCTCTCCCCCGAATGGCGGCCATGCTGGGCGTGGCCTGCGCGCTGCTGCCAGCGATCCCGGCCTTGCTCCTGACAAGCGCTATGCCCGTGCGTGCTTCGGTAGGGGGCGCAGCAGATGTGCCGATCCGCGTGGCCGATTGCCGGGTGCAGGATGCAGCCGATACTCTGAACGCATTGCCCGAAGGCGAGATCTACGCCCTGCTCGACATTGCACCCGAACTGCTTTTGGTGAGCGATCACACGGTCGTCGCAACCGGGCACCACCGGGGACACAGCGCGATGAAAGTGCTGATCGAAACGGCTATCGGCACGGGGGAAATGGCGCGCAAAACACTGATTGCGCGCGGATCAAGCTATGTTGCCATGTGCCCTGCGCTTTACGAAGCGCGCACTTATGCGAATATCGATCCAGCGGGCTTTGTGCCGCAATTGGCCAAAGGGGATGTGCCCGAATGGCTGGAGCCCGTGGCCGTGCCTGACGGGAATGGCCTGAAACTTTGGCGGGTTAAGCCGGAATGAAGTCCCCCTCGGCCTTAAGCCGGAATGAAGTCCATCGCGACGCCGTTGATGCAGTGACGCTTGCCCGTTGGACGCGGGCCATCGCCGAAAATGTGACCCAAATGCCCGCCACAATCGGCACAGTGCACTTCGGTGCGGGGATAGCCGATCTTGTAGTCGGTCGAGGTGCCAACCGCGCCTTTGTCGATCGGCTGCCAGAAGCTGGGCCAGCCCGTGCCGCTGTCATATTTGTGCGCGCTTGAATATAGGCGGTTGCCGCAGCCTGCGCATACAAAGGTGCCGCGGCGCTTCTCTTTGTCAAGGGGCGAGGAATATGCCCGCTCGGTCCCCGCATCGCGCAGCACGTAATATTCAGAGCGCGTAAGCTTGCGCCGCCATTGTGCTTCGGTCTTGGTTACGCGGAAATTGCCATTGGCCGTGCGCGCCTGAACTTCGGACCCGCATCCGCTTAAAAACGGCAGCATGGCAACGATCCCGCTGGTGGCGAGGAACGAACGGCGGTTGGTCTTTTGTGACGGCATGTGAGAGCCTCCAATAAACACTGGTTTCACTCAGTGAATACGTAAGCCAGGCGCAAAAGGTTACACTTTGGCCGCCGAAACAATCAAAATTCGGTGATTTCGACCTCGAGCTTGCGGAAACCGTGCACGAAATTGGCGCGCACCCGCTCGACATCACCGGCCACGTGAACCCGCATCCGCCGCTTGTGCATTTCTTCAAGAAGAATGCGCAATTGCAGTTCAGCCAGACGCGCACCCACACAGCGGTGAATGCCATAACCAAAGGCGATGTGACGCTTGGCATTTTCGCGGGTGAGGTCGAGCTTGTGGGGGTCAGGGAAGATTTCTTCCTCGTGATTGGCAGCCAGATACCAAAGAACGACCTTGTCGCCCTTCTTGATCGTCTTGCCAAACACTTCGGTGTCTTCGGTGCAGGTGCGGCGCATATGCGCAAGCGGTGTCTGCATCCGCAGCATTTCCTGAACCGCGTTTGGAATGATGTCGGGGTTCTCTTCGAACTTCTTGCGCTGATCCGGGAATTTGTCGAGCGCGTGGACGAAGCCGCTCATCGAATTGCGGGTGGTGTCATTGCCGCCCACGATAAGCAGGATGAGATTGCCCATGAATTCCTCGGGGCGCATCTGGTTCATCGCCTCGGAGTGGATCATCATCGAGATGAGATCGTCGCCGGGCTCTTTATCCTGCGTCCGCTCGATCCAGAGCGATTGGAAATAGGCCGCCATTTCGTGGAGGAAATTCCAGCGCATCTCGTCCAGCTCGCGCACGGTGGCAAGCTCCGTATCGCCTGCCCAATCCGACCAGAAAGTGAGCATCCGGCGGTCTTCCCATGGGAAGCCGAACAGGATGGCGAGCATGCCGGTCGTAAGTTCGATAGAGACCTTGTCGACCCAATCAAATACCTCGCCGCGCGGCAACGAATTGAGCAGTTCGCCGGTTCGTGCACGGATCTCCGGCTCCATTGCGGCCATGCCGGATGGCGTGAATTTTGGGGCAACGGTGCGGCGCTGGCCGGTGTGCTGCGGGCGGTCCATCGCAATAAACATCGGCAATTCGCGCCGGTCGGTGCCTGCCTCGGCGAGTTCTTCTTCGCTCAGCCGGTCAAGGATCGTGATCCCGCCATGTTCCCAACTGGATGAGAACACTTCAGGCAAAGCTTCGATATGCTGGATCGCCTTGTGGCCGACCACCGACCAATAGGGACCAAAGGGGCTGTCATCGATATAGTGGAGCGGGCCAGCCGCCTGCATCTCGGCAACAATTGGCTGCCATTTGTCCTCGTAGTAAATGTCCGAGCGGCTCAAATCCCATTTGTGGGAGTGCGTCGGAACATCCTCGGGATGCTTGGCGAAATGCTCGGTCAGCGCCTTGTAAGCGGTGGGCGAAGTGCGCACTTCGGGACGCGCCGTTGGATTGTGCGGTGCTACGGTGGCCATGTCTCTCTCCTGTAGGAAGCGCGACTCTTCTCTCGTCGCACTATCCCCTCAAGTGTCATCCTGCCTTAACTGACAGCAATGTCAATATGAGTTTTGATCCGCCACTTATCCGGCAAACTACTCGGCAGGCTCCATCCCGGTCCGTTTGCGGCCAAAGAACGAGCGCCGCTTTTTGGTGCCCCTCTGCGTTCCGGCATTGCCCGATTTCATAACCTTCTTGCGGAAGAGCATAGAGCCGCCTTTGACGAGCAGGCCGACCCAAAGCATCTGCCACGCAAGCGCACCGATGTGGGTCCACAAGGTCTCTTCCAAAGCCGCGCGGGCAAGCATCGCAAAGGGCGAAGACAACGGGAAGGCAATCGCCACCATCTCAAGCGCGGAGCCCGGCTGTGTGATGGTGTAGGCGGCAAGGAAGAACACCATAAGCTGCATCATGGTGACGGGCATGGACATGGTCTGCACTTCCCGCACTGTGCTCGCCATTGCGCCAATGGTGAGAAACAATGCGCCCAAAAGCAGATATGCCATGGAGAAATATAGGACGCCGAGCACAAGGAACATCGTCCAGCCAACCGCAGGGCCGGGAAGCTCGCGGAAATTTGTCTGTGTGACGGTCACAATCGCGTCTTCTGCAATCGCCCAAAAGCCCCAGCCAAGCGTGCCCCAAACGGCAATCCCGACAAATGATACGCCCAACATTGCGAACAATTTGCCCATGAATACCGAATCCATCGGGATCGCAGCGGCAAGGATTTCGATGACTTTGTTCCCCTTTTCTTCGGCGAGATTGGACAGCACCATTCCAGCCAAAAGCATGGTCAAAAGGAACATCACCATTTGCGCAGCTTGCGCTGTACGAATGCGGTTTGTGCGTTCGGACGCGGCGCTCGATGTGACTGTTGTCGTTTGCGAGGAGGGAACCGTAAGCGGGCTTGCCGCCATCGCCTCGGCTGCCATCAGTTCAACAGGGCCTTTCCACCGCCGGACTTGCCCTTCAGTGCCGACCACTTCGGGCGCGCTGAGAGTGCCCGTGATGATCGCAGCGTAATTGCCTCTGCGCTCTTCCATGAATGCGCGCGCGTCAAAAGCGGGATCGTCCGCTGCCTCGGTGACTTCGCGCAAAACCGGGACAGCGCCACCAAGCTGCGGGGCGAGCCTGTCGCGCGCTGCCATAAGGGCTGCGCTATCGTCTGCGGCCATTGCAACGCCCACTTCGATGACGGCGGCCTGGCGCGATACTTGCCCGCCAATGCTGCCAGCAAGCCCGCCTACCAGCACTGGAAACAGCGGGCCAATGAGGAAGAACAGGAACGCGCGGCTGAACAGGACAGCGACAAAATCGCGGCGCGCGATTACCCATGCCGCTTCGAGTTTTGACAGACGCGGCGATGCGTTGATTGCAGCTTGGCCGTCGGCGCTCATTTGGCGTCTCCTTGTTGATCCGCCTCAAGCTGACGGGCAGCGGCCTCGCCTGCGATAGCGACGAAAGCATCGTGCAGACCCGCACGCTCGATAGAGAGCGACAAGATACCCGCTTCCCCTTCGATCAAAGTCTTGAGCAGCGGTTCAACCCCTGTTTCGGGCAGCGGGAAGTAGAAGAAATCGCCTTCGCGCCGCGTCTCTTCGGGAAGGGCGCTGGTCCATCCTCCCTCGCGGGCCCGGGTTTCAAGCCGGACTTGTGCCGGGATGCGGTCACGCGCGGTTTCAACGCTGCCCGCATAAGGGACTTTGCCCCCGGCAATGATCGCCACGCCTTCACACAAACGTTCTGCATGGTGGATGACGTGAGTGGAGAAGATCACCGTCACGCCGTCTTCGGCAAGGTTGCGGATCATCCCTTCAAGTTTGCCCTGATTGATCGCGTCGAGCCCCGAGAAAGGCTCATCCAGCACCACAAGGCGCGGGCGATGGACCAGAGTGCCGAGCAATTGCACGGTTTGCGCCATGCCTTTGGAAAGCTGGCGGATGGTGCGGTTTGCGGCGTGCGCCAGATCGTGGCGCTCCAGCAATTCCATGCCCCGCTTGCGTCCTTCGGCCAGGGAAAGCCCGCGAAGAGCGCCCATAAAGGCAATCGCCTCGATGGACTTCATCGCAGGGTAAAGCCCGCGTTCTTCCGGCAGGTAGCCGATAAGGCGGCCAATATCGTGGGGTCGGTCGTGGCCAAAGATCATGCGCACGCCGTCATCAGGATCGATAATGCCCAGCAGCATCCGCAAAGTTGTCGTCTTGCCTGCGCCATTGGGGCCGAGCACACCGTAAATCGCGCCCTCGGGCACAGAAAGATCGACGCCATCGACGGCCTTCGTGCCGTCAAAGCTTTTGACGAGCCCGCGCGCCTCTATGGCCAAGGGACGATCCTCGGCATTCGCACCTGATTGGAGGCTTGTATAAAGTGGTGAGCCGTTGTCTGGCGTCATGTGATCATTTACCGGCATATGCATGAAAAGGGCAGTTAAGGCGTGAAACTGAACGGGAGCAACCCCAACCATGGTTAACGGGCCTGTAACTTCTGGGTTAGAAGAGCGCATTGACGCCAAGGCAAAAGAGCTTGGTTTCGCCAGTGTTGGCTTCACGACAGCTGCAGAAGATCCCTTGCGCGCCAAACGGCTTGAAGAATGGCTGGGGGAAGGGCGTCACGCCACCATGGAGTGGATGGAAAACCGCCTCCACCACCGCCGCTCTCCGCGAGGGTTATGGCCAGAGGCCAAGAGCGTCATAGCGCTTGGCATGAGCTATGCGCCTGCGCTTGATCCCCTCGCACTCGAAGAGGAGGCAACCCGCGCACGCATCTCTGTCTATGCGCAAGGGAAAGACTATCATGATGTCGTCAAGAAAAGGCTGAAAACACTGGCCCGGTGGCTGGTGGACGCGGTGCCGGGAACCGAGCTGAAGGTCTTCGTCGATACAGCGCCCGTGATGGAAAAACCCTTAGGCGAGGCCTCGGGGATAGGCTGGCAGGGCAAGCATACGAATTTGGTGAGCCCGGATCATGGCAGCTGGCTGTTTCTGGGCGCGATTTATACGACGCTAAAGTTGGAGCCATCGACACCTCACCGCGACCAATGCGGGTCGTGCCGCGCGTGCCTCGACAGCTGCCCCACCGATGCCTTCCCCAATGCGTACACTCTCGATGCAGGCCGCTGCATTTCATACCTCACGATTGAGCATAAAGGCCCGATTGCGGAGGAATTTCGCGCGCCCTTGGGCAATCGCATCTATGGCTGTGATGATTGTCTGGCGGTGTGCCCGTGGAACAAATTTGCCAGCGAGGCCTATGCCGCAAGCGAATTTCTGCCCCGCGCTGAGCTGACCGCGCCGCGATTGGCGGAACTGCTGGCGCTTGATGATGCAGGGTTTCGCGCGCTTTTTTCCGGCTCTCCGATAAAGCGGATCGGGCGCGACCGCTTTGTGAGAAACTGCCTTTATGCAGCAGGCAATAGCGGGGAGGCGGGGCTTGTCGTTCCGGTGGAGGCGCTTTTGAACGACCCCGACCCGGCAGTGGCCGATGCAGCCCATTGGGCAAAAATGCAGCTCACCTAGTCTTCTTCGTTGTGCTCGCCCAGGCGCGGTGCGTGGGGAAGCGGGCCTTGCTCCCAATCGCTAAACCGGTTGGGATCGCGCATTTGGTAAAGGGCCCCTTCGCTCGGGTGCTCAGAGTGTTCGAAGAAGCCGCTGGCGTGCAAGTGCTCGTCCTTGATAACGTCATCAAGGTCCACCGCCGGCATGCACGGAATGTTTGCAGCCCGCAGGATTTCCAGGCATTCAGCGGTGGTCTTTTGCCTAGTCAGCTCGCCAATGCGGGTGTAGAGTTCGGGCGCGGCACTGATAATGTTGCGCGGGTTTTTCCAGCGTTCGTCGGATGCCATTTCCTTGTCACCCAAAAGACCAACCACCAGCGGGAAATGCGGAAGGATATAGGGCACGATGCTGATCCAGCCGTCCTTGGTCTGGAAGGGCTGTCGGTTGGGGTCGACCTGCCTGCCATAGCCCGCGCCAGAATTGGGCGGGTCAAAGGTGTGACCGTCCAGATGCTCTTTCAGCATGAAGCTTGCGAATGCCTCGAACATCGGCACTTCGATGTGCTGTCCGCGCCCTGTACGCAGGCGGTGGGTGATCGCAGCCAGCGTGGCATAGGCGGCGTGCAGTCCTGCGACCTTGTCTGCGATGAGCGAGGGGAGATAGCGCGGGCGTTCATCCCCATCGACGCGCGGCAGGAGTGACGTCGTGCCGGTCGCGGCCTGAATGACGTCATCATAGGCTTGCAGGCCTGCATAGGGACCGCCTGATCCAAAGCCGACGCAGTGGACGTAGATAATGCCAGGATTAAGCGCCTTTACCGCTTCATAGCCAAAGCCGAGCCTGCCAATCGCCTCTTCCCGCACATTGTGGATGAACACGTCTGCTTCACTCAACAGGGTGCGCAACCGCTCCACGTCCTTCGCCTGTTTAAGGTCGAGCATCAATGATTTCTTGCCGCGATTGAGCGCAATAAAGCCGGGGCCCATGCCCGGTGTTTTCGCAGGCTTTGCCCCGTAGCGGTACACATCGCCGCCCGGCGCCTCGATCTTGGTGACGTGGGCCCCGTAATCGGCCAAAATCTGCGTTGCATAGGGGCCAAAGACAACGCTTGTGAGGTCAACGACTTTGATGCCTTCGAGCATAGGCTGGTTGTCTTGAATGCTGGCTGGCAAGGCTGGTCTCACATCATCTCTTTGATGGGGACATCTGCATCTGCGAGGAGCGCTGGATCGATGCGGTCTGGCCCGTTTTCGAGGAGTTTGCGACCCTGTACATAGTCCTTCATCGTTCCGACACAGTCAAAAGCGATAGGCCTGCCTTCCTTCATATAGACCACGGTGAATTTGCGGGTCGCAGGGTCCCCGCGCACGATCGTGTCGTCATATCCGATGTTCAGCCCGGCGGTCTGGAGCTTCAAATCATATTGGTTGGACCAGAACCACGGCAGAGCGTGATAGGGCTGTTTGTCGCCCATGATCGCCTTTGCCACTGTGTTGGCCATATCATTGGCGTTTTGCACCGATTCCAGGCGGATGACGGCGCTGTCAGCAAAGGGATTGGCGTGGGCTGCACAATCTCCAATCGCGAAAACATCGTCCAGTGTCGTGCGGCAGAAGACATCGACATCCACTCCGTTGGAGCCCGCTGCCCCTGCCGCGATGAGCGGGGCGACGGCCGGCACAATTCCGATCCCGACGATCACCATGTCGCAGGCAAGTGTTTCCCCATTGTCGAGCAAAACACCGGTGACTTTGCCGTCTTCGCCAATGACTTCGGAGACACCTTGCGAGAGGCGAATATCGACGCCCTGGCGTTTGTGCTCTTCGGCATAAAATTCTGAAATGGCCCGACCAGCGACACGGGCGAGCAAGCGGTCCTGCATTTCGACCACGGTGACGTCGCATTCGAGTTTGCGAAGGACAGCGGCTGCTTCGAGCCCGATGTACCCGCCGCCAATAACAACAGCGCGCTTCGCACCCGCTTCAAGCGCTGCCATCATGCCATCTGCATCGCGCTTGTCGCGGACATAGAAAATGCCCGTGAGATTGGCGCCCGGAATGCCGAGCCGCCGAGGATCCGCACCGCCCGCCCAAATCAATTTGCGATAGCCGATCTGCGATCCGTCCGAGAGGGTCAGGGTATGACGCATCCAGTCAATGTCTGTGACACCGCTTCCAAGACGAAGTTCTACACCCTTGTCCGCCCAGAACTTCTCAGGCCGGATCATGATGCGTTCAAACGCCTTGTCGCCTGCAAGATATTCCTTGGACAAAGGCGGGCGTTCATATGGCGGACTGGCCTCGCGCCCGATCATCATGATCGAACCTACGTGCCCTTGTTGGCGAAGGGCAATGGCCGCCTGGGCGCCGCCGTGACCGGTGCCAACAATCACGATATCGGCAGAGGCCGAAGCTGTTCCTGTGTCGCTCATAGACTGCGCGTTCGCCCAAAAACGGCCCTTACGTCAAGTTTGAAGCGCCCAAGTGAGGGCGCGCGCTCATCGCTCCAGCAGGTTCCGCGCCTGGGCCGCGATCTGGGCAAGCGCCGCAGGGGCCACAGGAGGAGAGCTTTGCGCCCGCGCGATCATCGAGCGGAACTGGACAATCGCGGGCTCATTGCTTTGTGCCCATTTGGCAATCGCACCTTGCGGGTCGTCCTTGCCGGATTTGCGGCGGGTCAGGCGATGCAGGAATTCTGTGCGCATATGCTGGAAGTCGCGGGCAAGCCCGTCGACAAGCAAGCGCTCCCACACATCGGACGGCGACATATGGGCCGCCACCCCTTGCGCCCAATCAATCCCGATGCGCCTGCCAATATCGCTGAATGCACGGGTAAGCTCGGCTGGATCAATCCCGGTTTTGAGGGCGAGATTGGCAAGACCAACGGACCCGTCATAATCGAACAGATCGGCAACCCTGTTCGCCAGATCGACAGGTGCGCCCTGATCGACAAAACCTGCCCTAAGCGCCTGCGACCGGTCAAGAGTGTCACCGCTCAACAGGTTGGCGCGTTGATTGTTGAGCACCTCAACACCGGCACCAAGGTCAGCGACCATTACGCCTGCCTCGACCCTGCCACCTGTGGTGCGAAGCACGTCTGACATGAGATTGCCGACCGCTGCGGCTGCCCGTTCGAGCAGGGTGATGCGCGCAGGTTCCGGCATTTTCGAAGCGTCAATATCGGCCCACAGTGCTTTGAGATTGTAGAGCCGTTCAACAACCACAAATGCAGCGGCGACATCGCTTAGCGCGACCCCTTCTTCTTCGGGCAATTCAAACGCATGGATCAGGCCCAGCCGGTTGACGATCCGGTTGGAAAGATCGGTTGCGATAAGCTCGCGCCGGAGTTGGTGATCGCGGATGAAGCCGGCGTATTTGCCCTGCATGGGCTGAGGGAACAGCGCGATGAGATTGCTCTCGAGCACCGGATCATCGGGAAGCCCGCTTGCCTCGATTGCGTCCTGAAGGGCGAGTTTGGTGGATGACAGGATCACCGCAAGCTCTGGCCTTGTCAGCCCGTGTCCATCCGCTGCCCGCCTCGTGTAAGCTTCAGCATCGGCAAGCCCTTCGGTCCGGCGGTCAAGCGCGCCCATTTCCCCAAGGCTTTCGATGAGGCGGATGTAGGATGCGGTTGCACCTGCACCGCCGGCCTCTGCGATCGAAAGGGCGAGCGCTTGAAGACGATTGTCCTCCAGCACGATCTCGCCAACTTCATCGGTCATCTTCGCCAAAAGAGTGTTGCGCTTGGACGTGGTGATCGCGCCATCGCGCGTCGCGGCGGCAAGCGCGATCTTGATGTTCACCTCATTGTCCGAGCAATCGACCCCGGCCGAATTGTCGATAAAGTCGGTGTTGATGCGGCCCCCGTTTAGCGAGAATGCAATGCGTCCAGCCTGCGTGATGCCAAGATTCGCGCCTTCGCCAATGACCTTGGCCCCGACCTCGCGCGCATCGACCCGCAAGCTGTCGTTAGAAGGATCGCCCACTTCGATGTGGTTCTCGTTTTCGGCCTTGATGTAAGTGCCAATGCCGCCAAACCAGAGAAGGTCAACTTGCGCCTTCAGAATTGCCGAAATCAGATCGTCTGGCCCGATTTCCTTCTCCTCAATCCCCAGCATGGTGCGCGCTTTTTTGGAGAGCTTGATGCTTTTCGCCGAGCGCGAGAAAACGCCGCCACCTTTGGAGATGAGGTCCGGATTGTAATCCTCCCAGCTTGAGCGCGGCAGGTCGAACATGCGCTTGCGCTCCTTCCAGCTGGTGGCGGGATCAGGATCGGGATCGATAAAGATGTGGCGGTGATCGAAGGCTGCGACCAGCTTAATCGCTTTGGACAAGAGCATCCCGTTGCCGAACACATCGCCCGACATATCGCCGCAACCTGCAACGCGAATGCTGTCCTTCTGAACGTCGATGCCCATTTCGAGGAAGTGGCGCTGGACGCTGACCCAGGCGCCGCGCGCTGTGATGCCCATCGCCTTGTGGTCGTATCCGTTGGACCCGCCGCTTGCGAAAGCATCGTCGAGCCAGAATCCGGCGTCTGCTGCAATGCCATTGGCAACGTCGGAGAAGGTCGCCGTGCCTTTGTCAGCGGCAACCACGAAATAGGGATCTTCGCCATCGTGCACGCGCACAGCCTTGGGGTGCACCACTTTACCGTTCACGATGTTGTCGGTGACAGACAGAAGCGTGCGGATGAACACCTGATAGCTCGCCCGCCCTTCCGCGGCCCACGCGTCGCGGTCGATTGCGGGGGATGGCAGTTCTTTTGGATAAAATCCGCCCTTTGCCCCGCTTGGCACGATCACGGCGTTCTTCACCTTTTGCGCCTTCATCAGGCCCAGAACCTCGGTGCGGTAATCATCGCGCCGGTCCGACCAGCGAAGCCCACCGCGCGCGACCGCGCCAGAGCGCAAGTGAATGCCCTCGACCCGCCGCGAATATACAAAGATTTCGCGCCACGGCACAGGTTTTGGAAGACCAGGGACTTGGGCAGAATCGATCTTGAAGGCCAGCGCCTCTTCGGCCGCTGGTGCAAAGGCATTGGTGCGCAACATCGCATCAATCACCGCGCGGTATAGCCGCAAAAGACGGTCGTCATTGATTGCGCTGACTTTGGAAAGGCCTCTCGTAAAGGCCGTGATCGCCGCTTCGATTGCGGAAGCCCGGTTGCCGGAAAACTCGGGGTCGTGGCGGGCTGAGAACAGATCGATCATTGCGCGCGTCACATCGCTTGCCCGCTCCAGCGCATCGACCACCGGATAGATGGTGAAATTCACACCCGTCTGGCGCAAATACCGATAGATTGCCCGCAGCCACACTGTTTGCTGTGCGCCCAATCCATTGGCGACAACAAGGCGGTTGAAGGGGTCATTTTCCGAATGCCCGTTGAGCACTTCGGCAATGGCGTTTTCGACCTGGTCAGAGCGTTCCAGCAAGCCATCGATAGCGGCCCCTTGCGGCGCGATCAGAGTGTATTCGTGGATTGTGCCAAGCGTGCCGCCCTCAAGCCGGGTGGGCACTTCGGACAGGACGCGAAAACCAAAGTTTTCAAGCGCCGGAACCGCATCGGAAAGCGCAACGCGCCCTTCCATATGATAGATTTTAAGACGCAGATCACCGCGTGTGTCATTGTCGAGCTTGTACAAACGGCACGAACGCGCTTCGGGGTTTTCGCCGGTCGCGATTGCGTGCAGCTCAGTGATATCGAGCGCGGCCTCTGCCGGACCGTAACGCAGGCGGTAACCAGGGGAGAACGCGCCTGCATAACGCTGCGCAATCGCAGTCATGCGGGCGCTCTCTCCCGCCTTTGCAAGATGCGTTTCGACCGCTTCGTTCCAGCCTTTGAGAAGATCGACCAGCTGGTGCTCGATCGCATCGGCATCCGGCATTTGCGCGATGGTGCGCGAATCGAGCAGGAACTGGAGCATCGCCATGGAGCCGCCATCGACTTCGAGGTTCCAGCTGAGCAGGTCGAGACCGGTTGTCTTTGTCAAAAGGTCCTGAACCTGAAGGCGGACCTGTGTCGAAAGGTCATCGCGCGGCAACCATACGAAGGCAAAAACGTGGCGGCCAAGAGGCGATTGGACCAGAATGATGCGCGGGCGCGGCCTGTCAACAAGGCTCATCATCGCGCTGGCAAGGCGGGCGATATCCTCTTCTTCGAACGACACCAAAAGATCGCGCGGCAGAGCGCTAAAGGCATGGGCGAGCGCTTTGCCCGCATGGCCTCTGGGATCAAAGCCGAGGTCCTCAGTCATAGTGGCAAGCGCATTGCCGATGATCGGAACCCTGGATGGCGGCGCGGCGAGGGCGGCGCTGGTCCATACGCCGGCATGAACGCTGAGCGCGGTGACTTTCTTGCCATCCCGCACTGGCACAAGGAACACATCCAGAGGCGTGCGGCGGTGCACGTTGGATATCTGGTTGGCTTTCACAGCCAGAAGGTTGCGGCCTGATCCGGCGTTTTCGAACCACTCAAATGCGCGCTCGAAAGAGGCGTCGGCAAGGATTGCCTTTGCGCTCTTGCGGCAGATACCAAGCGCTGCGCTGGTCTCGCCATCACGGCTGCGGGTCAAAGAGCCAAGCTGTGTCAGCATGCCGCCATTGAGCCAATCGAGAAGCTTTGCGCTGTCGCTATCGCCAAGGGTTCCAGCATCGCGGGCCATGGCAGTGCGCATGCGCGGCCAATCGGAAACGGCCGCGCGTACATCCTCGAGCACGGTGCGAAGATCGCTCAAGAGTTCGCGCCGCAGCTTTGCATCTACGCGCGGTGTTTCGATGTAGATCAGCGATTCTTTGGGCGCATCCTTGCCGCCAATAGCAGTGAGCACGCCCTCGTCATCGCGCGTGACCGGTGCGATCGGGTGAAGCAATTGGTCAATGCCAACACCCGAAGCGGTGATCATTGCCGAGATCGAATCCACCAGAAACGGCATATCGTCATTGATGATCGCGATGCGCAGGCGCCGCTCGCTCGTATCGGATTCGTGATGGATGATCGCGCGCGAAGTCGCGCGTTTTTGAGACGCAGCGAGCAGAAACTGCGCCGCGCTTTCAAGCTCGGCTTCTTCGATTTGCACCTCACCGGGGAGGATCGAGGCCACAAGGTGCTTTTGTAGTGCCTTGTGAAGTGGCTCGTGCACGGTCTTTGCCCGTGCCTTAGATGGCCCTGAATTCGCTTCAGACTTCGCACTCATCGCCTAGGGCTCCTCTCCTGGTCTTGCGACCTTGGCCACCTGATCCCGGCTCGTACCCACGCATCAAAACAAGGCGTGTAATTATATTATGCCGAGTTGTTCTTATCGTACCGGCCAATACAGCCCTTTGGGGTCACCGTGCAAGCACGATTAGCCCTTAGGCGGCAACAGTTTGGCACGCGTCGACGGTGAGCAGAAGCGAGCGCAGGCGGGCTGCGGGATCGTAGGTCGCGCCGCACAGTATGATCTCGTCTGCACGTGTGCGTTTGATGAAGGCTTCGATATCGGCGCGCACCATGTCAGGGGTGCCAACCGCCGCTGCCTGACCCAAATGATCGAGCATGGCGCGCGCAGGCGCGGGAAGCGTGTCTGTATAGTCTGCAATAGGAGGTTGCAGCTTGCCCGGAGTACCTGAGCGCAGCGCAACGAAGCTTTGCTGTTGGCTTGAAGCAAGCAGCTGTGCTTCTGCCTCGTCATCCGCGGCAAAGACGTTCATCGCGACCATCACATGGGGCTTTTCAAGAGCCTCGGACGGCTGAAAATCCCGCCTGTAAACTTCCAAAGCGCTGTCGAGATGGTCGGGGGCAAAATGTGCGGCAAAGGCATAAGGCATGCCGAGTTTGGCGGCGAGCTGCGCACCGAACAGGCTGGAGCCGAGCATCCAGAACTCGACATTGGAGCCAAGGCCCGGCGTCGCTTTGATCGGCAAGTCAACATCGCCCGTCATAAGCGCGCGCAATTCGAGCACATCTTGCGGGAAGTATTCAGACGCCTTGTGAAGGTCCTTGCGCAGCGCGCGTTGCAATTGCGGCCCTGCACCAGGAGCGCGGCCTAAACCCAGATCGATGCGCCCGGGAAACAGCGCGTCCAGCGTGCCGAATTGTTCTGCGATCTGAAACGGTGTGTGATTGGGCAGCATGATCCCGCCCGACCCGATACGGATGGTGCTGGTCGCATTGCCGATATGGGCAAGCACGACGGAAGTTGCTCCGCCAGCAATCCCCTCCATCGTGTGGTGTTCGGCGACCCAAAACCTTTTGCAGCCATATTTTTCAGCATGCGTGGCAAGTTCGGCTGCATTGTTAAGGGCTTCGGAAACCGTCCCGCCTTCGCGAACAGGCACAAGATCGAGAACTGAAAACTGCGTCAATTGGCCTCTCCCAAAAGCAGCTAACTCGCCGCTGGCTCAATCTGCGCAAGATAGCCTTGCGCGGTCAAGGCTTCCGGGCTCGAAGGGGCCAGATCAATCACCGATTGCCAGCTTGTACGGGCCGCTTCCTCGCGGCCGGAAAGGATTGCGATGACGCCCGCCTCCAATCCGATCGGGGCCTCGGTGGGGGCAAGTTCGCTTGCGCGTTCGATCGCGGTTTGCGCCTCCGCCAAGCGGTCCAGCCGGCGCAGGAGTGTTGCTTTCAACAGCCATGTGCCAGCCTCGTCAGGCATTAACTGGCTCGCCAGATCAAGCTCGATCAAAGCTTCCTCGGGCCGTTCCAATGCCACCAGCACACGCGCCATATCACTGGCAATGATCGCCTGCATCGGCGCAGACGCGGCTGCTTTTGCATCGGTTCTTGCGGTCGCGAGAAGCGTGCTGGACCGTTCCAGATCCTGCGCTGCCAAAGCGGCATTGCCAGCCATCGCGCCAAAGCGCGCCTTGGCCCGTAATTCTCCAGCAGGCGTTTCATCGCGTGCGGCGATGAAGGCCGAGATCGCATCGTCCCAAAGCTTCAGCTCGGTTGCGGCAAGGCCCAGACAATGGTTGGCAAGAATACGGTCACGCCCCGAGCTGTCATTGCGCCTGACCTGCGATAATGTGTGCGCACGCGCTGCTTGATCGGGAAGCATCCCCAGGCACTCCGCCAGCCAGAGCGCGGAAGGGTCCTGCTCTATGCTCTTTTCTTGCGGGGCGCGTTCGGGTCGATTGCGCAGGTCGCCGCCTGCACCCAAAGTGTCGTTTGCCGAAGGGTTAGGGCCAACCTGAAGGGCAAGAGCCAGAAGGGATGTGATGAGGGTCAAGTTCGGAGATTCCGTTAGTAAAAGCTGTCCACCAGCCGCAAAAGCTGCGCGATATCGGCATCGCGCGACAGGCGATGGTCGCCGTTCTTTATCAATGTTACCTGTACATCGTCCGAACGCAGTGCTGCGGCAAGCTTGATACTGATTGCCCACGGCACGTCGTCATCGCGCTGGCCATGGACCAGGCGCACGGGCGCATCAATCGGAATTTCACTCAGCAGCTGCAAGTGATCCTGCGCATCGGCATAAAAGCCGGGATGCGTGGGCGTGGGTTCGGGGCCGTAGGGGTTTTCTTCGAGCACCACTTCGCCTTTGAGCAAGCGGTCACGCTTGTCCTCGCTAAAGCCCCAGACTGTGAAATCGGGTGCAGAAGCAATGCCGATAATCCCGGCGAGGCGTTTGCCCAAGGCCGCTCCCACCAAAAGCATCAACCAGCCACCCATCGAAGAACCCGTCACAAGCACCTGCCCTTCGACATATGCGTCGGTCAGCGCCATCACTTCCTCGCACCAGCGTGACAAAGCGCCATCGGCAAAGTCGCCCGAGCTTTCCCCGCAGCCGGTGTAATCCAGCAGCAAGCACCCGCGTCCTTTGGCCTTGGCGTCTTCGAAGATCGCGGTCGCTTTGCCGCCTGCCATGTCGGACATATAGCCGGGGAGGAAAACGAGCGTTGGGCCCGAAGATGATGGACTCCCGGCGGTGTGCCTGAATGCAACCCGCCTGCCATCGGGCATTTCGTGAAAACGTGTGTCTGTCATCAGCTTTTCTTGCCCCCAAGAGCGCATCTGGTGCAAGCGTTGTCATAAAGCTGACCGCAAAAGCCGCCATAAGAGGCCTGTTATGACAAAGACATCAAAATCATCCGGCACACCAACCGTCACGCGCCGGGGAATCTTCGCGCTCGCAGGAGCCTCCGCAGCGGTCGCCGCAACGCCTTCTGTCGCGACAAACCATGGCAAGGGCTTCACCCACAGCGTGGCAAGCGGCGAACCGCAAAGCTCGAGCGTGCTTTTGTGGACACGTTATGTCGCAGGCAAAGAAACCATGCTTGCTTGGCAAGTTTCGGACAGCGAGGACTTCGCAAATATCATAAGCGAGGGCGAGGTGATCGCCTCTGCTTCTCGCGACTATTGCGCCAAAGTCGTCGCCGAAGGCCTCACTGCAAACTCCTGGTATTTCTACCGCTTTATCGCCCCCTCCGGCGCAGCCTCGCCCATTGGGCGCACGCGCACATTGCCACTTGGCCCAACGTCAAATTTCCGCATGGCGGTGTTCTCGTGTGCAAACTTTGGCTTTGGCTATTTCAATGCCTATGCGCACGCGGCCGAGGTCAATGACGTCGATCTTGCGGTGCACCTTGGCGACTATATTTACGAGTATGGCGGAGACACTTATCCGTCCGAAAACCAACGCCACCCTGATCGCAGCGTTGCGCCGGGCGATGAGATTGTCGCTTTGGCCGATTACCGCCTGCGCTATGCCTCTTACCGTGCCGATCCCGACCTTCAGCGCCTTCATCAAGTTTTGCCTATGATCGCAGTGTGGGATGACCACGAAAGCACCAATGACAGTTGGAAAGACGGCGCACAGAATCACCAGCCTGAAACAGAGGGCGATTGGGAGACCCGCAAGGCCATAGCCAAGCAGGTTTATCGCGAATGGATGCCTGTCTCCGATGAACCCTACGCCGCCTATGATGTGGGCGATTTGGCAACGCTTTTCCGTATCGACACACGGCTGGAAGGGCGCGAGCAGCAGTTTGACCTGGTCGGGATGATCAGGGATGCACAAGGGCCCGATGAAATCCGCGAAATCTTCCGTCAGCTTCGCGATGGCCCATGGGCAGACCCCAAGCGTCAGTTGCTGGGCGAACGTCAGGAAGAGTGGCTTATCGAAGGTTTCCGTAATTCAAAAATGCGCGGGGCAAAGTGGCAGGTGCTTATCCAGCAGGTGCTGATCGGAAAACTCTCGGCACCTCAGGGGATTGCCGGCCTGTTGGGTGACAATGTGCCCGAATTTGCCCGCAAACGCCTTACCGCTGCGAGCCTAGCGGCTGAAGTCGGCCTGCCGCTCAATATGGATGCATGGGACGGTTATCCCGCCGCGCGTGACCGCGTCTTCCAAGGCGCACTTGATGCTGATGCCAATCTGGTCGTGCTTGCGGGCGACACCCACAATGCGTGGGAGTTCGCCCTCAAGCATAAGGGCGCACCGGTCGGCGTCGAGTTCGCCACAAGCTCGGTCAGTTCGCCCGGGTTCGAGAGCTATCTTTCGGGCTTTCCTCCCGAGGCGCTTGCCGGTCTTTTGGTCAGGACCAATGAGGAGCTTCAATGGGCCGACACATCGCAGCGCGGATATATGGTGGTGGACCTCACCCCTGATGCCGCGACCAGCGAGTGGCGGTTTATCAAAGGGCTCAAAACCCGCTCCACCGAGATCGCCGGGACGAGGACAGCCGTGGCCGAGCCTCGTCCCGATATCTTAATCTAGCTGGTCAATCCCGACTGAAAATCTGTTCAATTGCGAGTTCGAAAACCTCTGCGATGGAGAAGGCCAGCGGGAGCGAAGGGTCATAGCGGCCCTTCTCGATGGCGTTGACGCTTTGGCGCGACACGCCGAGGCGGTCGGCCAAGTCCTGCTGGGACCAATCGCGCTCTGCACGCAGCACTTTGAGGCGGTTGTTCATACTGCGCCCCACGTTCCGTAAGTAATGCGATTGACAACCGAACCCACAGCAAGACCGCCAAACCAGATGATCGCGTACCAATAGGCGTCCACATGCGGGACAAGGTCTGCGCTCTCCAACATTCCCCACACAGAGGCTGCACTCATGGCAAGGGCCGATGCGATAAGCGTCTGGCGTATGGTGAGCATGCGGATGAATTCGTCGGTTTCTTCCACGATCAGCCGCCCGATCGCCCAAAAGAAGCCTGTAACCGCAAGGCCTGGCAAAACGCCGATTGCCATCTGGACCGCATTGGGCAGGTCGCCAAGCCTGTCCATAAAGGTGAGGGCTGCAAATGACGCAAGGTAAAGCGAGGTGAAGACCCCGACGCGCTTTATGTAATTGCGCTGTGCCTCGCCCTTTGTGACGCAGTTTCCGCTCCCTGCCTCGTTCTTGTTAAGCATCGCGACAAAAGCGGCGAACATCGGGAGGATTGGCGCCACCATAAGAGTGAGGATCACGCCTTTGCTCTCAATCGCTTTGGTCAGTGCAAGGGCAACCACCACGGCAGTGCCGACAAAGGTCATGCCGATCCAGAACAGCGGGCCACGGCCCAGAAATCCGGCGGCTTTGCCAGGTTTTGCGGTTTGCTCAACTGATTGATCGGCCATTATACGCACCCGTCGCAGGACCTATCGCGGCCACTCAACAATGTGCCCAAAGCGGCCCCCGAAAGTCCCGATACGATGCCAAAGCTTGCCCCTTGGCTGACGCCGAGGCTGTATAGATAAAGCGCGGTAGCAATAATGATCCCGGCCCAGATGAGCGCTTTGATTTTCATTTCCATTGGTCAAGTGTCCTTTCAACTATGGAAAGCATACTTGTCATTGATTCGAGAGAATGTCAAGCCTGCTTTCCATAATGGAAAAGGGCTTTGCCTTCTTGGGCTGTCTTGCATGAACGAAGGGGGCTGACTTTTTACCCTTGCAGTCTTATCTGGGCGCGATGGCATTGCTGCTCACCACAACGACAACCACTACGACCTCGGATCTCCGGGGGCGGTTGCTGTTGGGTTAGGCCCAGGCACCTGCCACCCGGTTTCAGGGTGGCGCAGGTTGCCCCCCTGAAATCGGTAAGAACGCAAACACCGCCCTTTCGGTGCGCGACTTCATGTCCTAAAGCGCGCCAAACGATACGGAATTGACGATGACCGAATTGCTTAAGATCAGCCTTCCCGATGGATCTGTGCGCGAAATGGAGCCCGGAGCCACGCCTTACGATGTCGCCGCCGCGATTGGCCCCGGCTTGGCGAAAGCCGCTCTGGCGGCGCGGGTAAATGGCGAAGTGCGCGATATTGGCCGCCCGTTTGATGGCGACGCTGAGCTTGCTCTTATCACCGCAAAGGATGAGGAAGACGCGCTGGAACTGGTGCGCCATGACTTTGCGCATATCCTGGCAGAGGCGGTGCAGGCCCTGTGGCCCGGCACGCAGATCACCTTTGGCCCTGCAACCGATGATGGTTTCTATTACGACGTGATGGCCCCTTCGAGCCGTGAGCCTTTCGGCCTCGAAGACTTGCCCGCGATCGAAGAGAAGATGCGCGAGATCATCAAGGCGGACAAGCCGCTGCGCCGCGAAGTGTGGTCCCGAAATGACCTCATCGCCAAATGGGAAGCCGAGGGCGAAGCGTTCAAGGCCGAATGGGCAAAGGAACTGCCTGAGGGCGAGGATCTGACGGTCTATTGGTCAGGGGATGACTGGCTCGATATGTGCCGTGGCCCGCACTTGGCATCGACCGGCAAGCTCGATCCGCAAGCTTTCAAGCTGATGCGCACCGCTGGCGCTTACTGGCGCGGCGACCAGAAGAATGCGCAATTAACGCGCATTTACGGCACCGCTTGGCTCAACAAAAAACAGCTTAAACAGCACCTCCATAATCTCGAAGAAGCGGGCAAGCGCGATCACCGCAAGCTTGGCCGAGAGATGGACCTGTTCCACCTTCAGGAAGAGGCGCATGGCAGCGTGTTCTGGCACCCCAAAGGCTATCGCATCTGGCGCGAGCTTGAGGCCTACATGCGGCGCAAGATGGACGGTGCTGGCTACCGCGAGATCAAGACCCCGCAGGTAATGGACGCGCGCCAATGGGAGCAGTCGGGCCACTGGGGCAAGTACCGCGAGAACATGTTCGTGATCCCAGATGAAGTGCCCAACACCGAGGATGAGGGCGACATCGTCTCCAAGGATGCGGACTGGATGGCGCTAAAGCCGATGAACTGCCCCGCGCACGTCATGGTGTTTAAACAAGGCATCACCTCCTACCGCGACCTGCCAATTCGGCTGGGCGAAATGGGCTGTTGCCACCGCAACGAGCCGCACGGCGCGCTCCATGGCTTGATGCGCGTGCGCCAGTTTACGCAGGACGATGCGCATATCTTCTGCACTGAGGATCAAGTCGTGGAGGAGGTTCAAGCCTTCATCACGCTTGCCGATGAGGTCTACCGCGACTTTGGCTTTGAGTACAAAATCAAGCTCGCTCTGCGGCCAGAGCAACGCTTTGGCTCGGACGCGGATTGGGACAAGGCGGAGCAGGAACTGCGCGATGCGCTCACCGCCAATGGCCTCGAGTGGGAAGAGCTTCCCGGCGAAGGCGCGTTTTATGCGCCCAAGCTCGAATGGCACCTCACCGATGCAATTGGGCGCACATGGCAGGTGGGCACGATCCAGTCGGACCGTGTGCTGCCCGAACGCCTCGATGCGACATATATTGGCGAGGATGGTGAGAAGCACCGCCCCGTCATGCTCCACCGTGCGATCTTCGGCTCTTACGAGCGCTTCATCGGCATCTTGATCGAGCACTTTGCGGGCCGTCTGCCCGTGTGGCTTGCGCCTATGCAGGCTGTCGTAGCGCCAATTGTCTCGGACATTGATGGTTATGCCACCGGTATTGAGGCGAAGCTTGAGGCGGCTGGCATTCGCGTGTCGAGTGACCTTCGCAATGAGAAGATCAACTACAAGATTCGCGAGCATTCCCTTGCCAAGGTTCCGCACCTTCTGATCGTAGGCAAACGCGAAGAGGAAGAGGGCACAGTTGCGATCCGCACATTGGGCGAGAAGGACCAGAAAGTCCTGCCCCTGGATGAAGCGATTGCGATGCTGACCAGGGCCGCTTCTGCGCCCGACTTGGCGTCGTAAGGATACTCCTGACGTGAAGCTGATGATCTATCTGTCACTGGCGCTAAACGTCTTCGTTTTAGTGCCGGTGACTTATGGAATCTTCACCAAGGCAGACTGGATAATCGACGCTTATGGCGTGGAAACACCGGCACGGAGCATATTGCTGGCGGTCTATCTGGCGATCCTGATTGGCTCCGTTGGCCTGATGATGAAGCCGGTTCCCGCCATGGTGGCGGCGCTTTTAATGGTTCAGATCATCTACAAAGTGATTACGCCGTTCACCGTTGGAGCTTTGGGCAATCCTGTGGTGACGAGCAACCTTGCGATTGCAGCGTTCCATTGTGTGACCCTCGGCCTCATCGCTTACAAAGCGGGCCAATAGGTGGAATTTCTCGACGGGTTTAGCGCGGTTCAAATCGCGGTTGCGATTGCGGCCACTCTGGGCGCAGCCTTCATTCGCGGGCTGACAGGGTTCGGCTTTGGCATCTTGCTGGTGCCGATTCTTGCGCTTGCCTTGACCCCGGTAGAGGCCGTGCTTGCAATTAACATTATGGCGGGGCTTTTGGCTTTGACCGAAATCCGCCTGATCCTGCGCGAGGCCGAGCGCAGTGCCTATGTCATCGGAGCTTTGGTCGTCGTTGCGACGGCTCCGGGGCTAATGCTGCTCGATGCGACGCCCGCCAATTTGGCCCGACTTTTGATCGCACTGATTGCGCTCTCTGCCTTTTTCGCCATCCTTTTGCCAAAGCGTAGCGCCGCGCAGCCGGGAGCGGTTACAACAGGTGCCGTGGGGCTGTCCGCAGGGGTACTCACCGGATTCGCCGCCATGCCGGGTCCGCCAGTGGTGCCTTACTATGTGGGCCGTGACATCCCGCGCCTGACCGCCAAGGCATCCATGATCGGCATCTTCGGAATTGCAGCGATGGCGGGCATTGGCTCGGGCGCTGCCATTGGCGTGCTTGAGTGGCGCATTGTAGTGCTTGGCCTTGCGCTCTTTCCCCTCGTCATGCTCGGGAATTGGGTTGGCAGCTTGGCATTTGGCAAAGTGAGCGACCCGGTGTGGCGCGCCTGTGTCGGCATTGTTCTAGGCGCAGCGGCAATCGCTGCACTGGTGAAGTTGATTTAGATCATAGCACGCAGGCGTGGCTTTCCGGCCCGCGGTTACAGCGGCAGAGCTTGGCCAGCAAAGATCAATGCCGCCGCACAGCCAAGAACGATAACGCTTCCCAACGCTTCGTTCTGGCGGGCTTTTGTCGCTGCAAATGTGCTGCGCGAAAGGGCGATTGCTCTGCTCATTGGCGTCATAATCGGCCCAAAATCCTAATGATGCGTTAACTCATCCACCTCAGGCAGAGGGCATTTGCTGGCTGGCGCAATGAAATCCGCCACCGCCTGCCAGGATCGCATCTGCCGGAAGGCCCACTGTCGCGCGGTCGGGGAAAAGCCCGGCAATAGCCGCCACGCCCGCTTCGTCATGCGGCGAGCCGAAAGTGGGCACCACCACCAGATGCGAGGTGATCGCAAAGTTCACATAGCTTGCAGGCTCGATTGCGCCATCGCGGGTGATGAGGCCGGGAGAAGGGATGGTGATCACATCCACTCCAAAAGCTTCGGCCCGGGCCTTCGCATCGGCATAAATCCTCGCATTGGGATCATCTTCGCCCGTTGCCTCGGGCACCACCAATCGGCCCGGCCCCACAAAGCGTGCAAGATTGTCGACATGGCCATCGGTGTGATCATTGATCAGCCCTTCGCCTAGCCACAACATCCGCTCAAACCCCAACATACGGGCAAGCTCAGCCTCGATTGCCTCGCGGCTCATGGCTGGGTTGCGGTTCGGGTTGAGAAGGCATTGCTCAGTCGTCGCGGCAAGGCCGGTCCCGTCACCGTCGACTGCCCCGCCTTCAAGGATCATTGGCGATGCTTTGAGCGGCAGACCAGCGTCACGGGCAAGCTCTCCCCCGATCACCTGGTCGCCTTCCATCAGATACTTGCCGCCCCAACCGTTAAATCCGAACCGGCAGGCTGTGCGCCCATCGTTTCCATTCACCACCAAAGGTCCGGTATCGCGCAGCCATATATCGCCATAGGTGCGGCGCTCAAGCGTGACAGCCTCGCTGACCATCGAGCGGGCACGCGCTTCATTGGTTTCATCGCGGACCAGAAGGCGGACCTCCTGACCGCTATCCGCGACAGCATTGGCAAAACCGGCGATCTGTTCTTGCGCAGGCCCAAGCCAGCCCGGCCATTCCTCTGCTAGATGCGGGAAGCCGATCCACAACCAATCCTGCGGTGCCCATTCTGGCGGCATCAATGCCGGCTTTTGTTGAGCGTTCAAAATCTGGCCTCTCGCAACATTAGACCGGTTTCTCTTACAGATGAGCTTGCAGGCAGCAAGCAGCTTGGCCAAGTGTGTGGCCGATGGCGGATTCTGGAAAAACCGACTGGCAAGGCGCGTTGGCAAGGGCCCGTGCCCATGCGCCCTTTCTCGCCCGCGCTCTTGATCGGCAAGAGGAGTTGGAGGCGCTGCTGTCGGCAGGTCAGGGTGAAGAGGCGCTCAAATGGTCGCGTTCTCGCGGCGATCACGAGGATGCAGGAATTGGCCTTCGGCGCCACAGGCTCGGCCTTGCGGCCACACTTGCGGTTGGTGATTTGGCCGGTGCCTTCCCACTTTCCCGTGTGATGGAAGAGCTCAGCGGTTTTGCGGATTACGCTTTGGATAAAGCTATTCGAACCGCAATCGCCGAGCGCACGGGCG
This sequence comes from Erythrobacter sp. S227, assembly GCF_057364925.1. NCBI lineage: Bacteria > Pseudomonadati > Pseudomonadota > Alphaproteobacteria > Sphingomonadales > Erythrobacteraceae > Erythrobacter > Erythrobacter sp. S227. The sequence continues at coordinate 2,331,131 of NZ_CP200280.1, read as the reverse complement.
AGGCGCGCTGCGACGGGATGATTGCGCTCGCCTTGGGCAAGCAGGGGTCAAGCGAGCTCAATTACTCATCCGATATTGATCCGATATTGCTCTACGACCCAAAGACGCTGCCCCGCCGCGAGAATGACGACGCTGGCGAGGTGGCACAGCGTTATGCGCGCAAAATTGTCAAGCTGCTCTCGGAAAACACGGCCGAAGGATATGTTCTCCGGGTTGATCTGCGCCTGCGTCCGGCATCCGAGATCAGCCCGCTTGCGGTACCCATGGCTTCGGCCATGACGCATTATCAGGGTCAGGCGCTCGCATGGGAGCGCGCCGCCTTTATCCGCGCCAGAGCAGCATCGGGAGATATCGCATCGGGAGAAAAATTCCTCTCCGAGATCGCCCCCTTTGTTTGGCGGCAACAGCTTGATTTTGGCGCCATTGAGGAAATCCGCGCTCTTACGCATCGTATCCGCGAGGAATACGACGGACCGCCCAATCCGGGCCCCGGCTACGATGTGAAGCGCGGGCGCGGCGGTATCCGCGAGGTCGAATTTTTCGCACAGACCCATCAATTGATCCATGGTGGCCGCGACCCTTCCTTGCGGGTGCGCGGCACAAGGGATGCGCTTGATGCTTTGGCCAAGGCGGGCCGTATTGAAAGCGATCACGCGCGTATTCTGGGCGAGGGCTACGACCGGCTGCGGGTGATCGAACACCGATTGCAAATGGTCGAAGACCGGCAAACGCATAGCCTTCCCGAAGATGAAAAGTTGGACCGGGTGGCGCAGCTTGACGGGCTGGAAAGCGGCGCGGCGCTCGTTGAAGAACTGACCCGGCTTACAGCGCAAACTGGTGCCATTTATGACGAGCTTATCGGGCAAGAGGCACCGGCACCCTATCCACCGCCTCAACCACTGGATCGGGCCCGCGCGCTTGAACAGATGGGTTTCGATGCCCCTGATGCGCTCGCTCAGCGGATTGAGGGTTGGCGCGACGGGCGATACGCGTCGATCCGGACGCCTCAAGCGCTGGAAGCGTTTGACCGATTGCTTCCATCATTGTTGGACGTCATGCTGAAAAGCGACGATCCCGAGCGGGCGATAACGCGGTTTCAGGGCATTATCGAGCGCACGCAAAGCGCGATCAATCTCTTCCGCCTGCTCACAGCAGAGCCTGATTTGATCGATCGGCTGGTTGCTGCCTTGACCCTTTCCCCCGTGCTTGCCGACACTCTTGCGAGGCGTCCCGAAACGCTGGATGTCCTGCTCGAACGCGTGCCGATTGATTTTAGCGCCACCTATACCCGCACGCTTGAACAAATGCGCAAAGGTGCCGAGCGCGACGATTATGAGGCGAAGCTCGACCAGATCCGGCATGTGATCAGCGAAGCCCGCTTCACCCTCGGGATCAGCCTGCTTGAAGCAGAGCATAAGCCCTCGCGCATTGCTGCGGCTTTGTCCGAAATTGCAGAGGCAGCGATCACCGCAGCGCTCGAGGCTGCACAAGAAGAATTTGCGCGGGCGCACGGGGTTATTGCTGACAGCGAACTGATAATCATCGGCCTTGGAAGGTTAGGCGGAGGCGCGCTTTCTCCTGCCTCTGACCTTGATATGATTTACCTGTTCTCCGGTGATTTTGCGGCTGAATCGGACGGGCAAAGGCCTCTTGGGGCCACGCTCTATTTCAACCGTCTTGCAAGCCGGGTGAGCGCTGCTCTCAGCGTGCCCACGGCGCAAGGTGCGCTTTATGAAGTGGACACGAGGCTACGCCCGCAAGGAAAGCAGGGACCGCTTGCCGTATCGGTTGAGGCCTTTGCCAAATATCAGGCGACAGCTGCGTGGACCTGGGAGCATATGGCATTGAACCGTGCGCGGGTTCTGGCAGGGTCTGCTGAGGCGCGCGCGGATGTGGAGCGGGTCATCGCCGATACACAGTGTCAGAAACGCGATCCGCAAAAGCTTAAATCAGACGTACTCCAAATGCGTGCTGACATGGCCGCGCACAAACACCCCAAGGGCGAGCTTGACGTGAAGCTCCTTCGCGGCGGTTTGGTGGATGTCGAGTTTCTCGTCCATTTCCTCCAACTTCGCCATGCGGCGGTGCATGCGAAAGAGCATCCCGCAATGCTGGCCCCCGATTTTGCAACCGCGATCCCGGCGCTGATCGACCTTGATCTGCTCGAACGGGAACTTTGGCCGTCCTACGACCTTATGACTGATGTGCTTGTTGCAGGTCGGCTTCTTGCCCCGGAAGGCAAAGAACCCCCGCCAGCAGCTGCCAAAGCCCTTGCGAAGAGCTGTGGGCGCGCTAGCTACGCCGAGCTTCTTGCCGATGTAGCAACAGCGCGCCAATGCGTCGCGCGGTGTTGGGCGAAGAGTTTTGACGAGAATTTGGAGATTTAGACGATGACCGATTTTCCAACCGCGGGTGACACGCTTCCCGATATTGCGATGGGCACACCCGAAGGCGGCACGGTGAAGCCGTCCGATTTCGCCGGCAAGAAGCTTGTTCTGTTCTTCTACCCCAAGGACAACACGCCCGGGTGCACGACCGAGGCAAAAGACTTCACCGCTCTTAAAGGCGAGTTTGATGCAGCGGGCGTTGAGCTCCTCGGCATTTCCAAAGACAGCGCGAAAAAGCACCAGAACTTCATCGCGAAGCACGAGCTGACAACGCCGCTTGCGACCGATGCAGAAGAGGGCGGGCTTTCCGATGCTCTTGGCATTTGGACCGAGAAGCAGATGTACGGCAAAACCTACATGGGCATGGTTCGTACCACCTATCTGGTCGATGCCGATGGCAAAATCGCCCAAGTGTGGAACAAGGTGAAGGTCAAAGGTCACGCCGAAGAAGTGTTGGCCGCCGCGAAGGCTCTTTAAGCACCCATGCAATCGGTCTCTTCAGCGATCCGCGAAGCGCTCCTGACGGGCGAGCCGCGTGCCAAATGTTTTGCCACGCGCGATGTTGCGCGGCGCTGGCGCAAGGGCGAGCTTGCTTTCACTTTCGATGAGGCAATGCCAGATGAGCCCGCGCGGCCTGACCGCCCGGAGCTTCTTCCTCCCAACAAAATGCCAAAACGCGGCAAGTTCGGATCAGAGCGGGGCCGGATCGCCTTGTGGCATAGCCTTGCCCACATTGAATTTGTCGCGATTGATCTGGCGCTCGATATGGCGGGCCGTTTCGGCGGGCAGATGAGTGAGGAGTTTGTTTCCGACTTTCTGTATGTCGCCGCCGATGAAGCGATGCACTTTGCACTGCTTGCCCGGAAACTGGAAAGCATGGGCAGCTCCTACGGTGCGCTCCCTGCTCACGGCGGGCTTTGGGAAGCGGCACATGACACCCGCCGTGATGTGGCAGCACGGCTTGCGGTGGTTCCGATGGTGCTCGAGGCGCGTGGTCTGGATGTGACGCCTGCGACGCTTGAGCGGGTTAAAGCCGCCGGTGATGAGCACGGTGCAAAGATTTTGGCCCGCATTCTTGACGATGAAATTCGCCATGTCGGTTTTGGCACCAAGCACTTTTTGAGAGTCGTTGCCGATTCTGGCGAGGAACCCGAATCTGCCTGGAAATCCCTCGTTCGCAGGCATTTCAGAGGCCCGGTTAAGCCACCGTTCAACGACTCAGCCCGTCTTGCTGCCGGTTTATCGCGGGGTTTCTACGAAGACATTGCGGTTTAACGAATCAGGCCGATAACGATTTCTTACAAGTTTCGGGTCAGGACCTGATTCTGAAGCGTTAACCACGCTAACTGAGGTTTTTGGCCTTTTACAGAACAAAATAGCGGTGTGGTTATAAACTGTGAGTGGCGTCGAAAGCGCCGGATTGGACCGGGTCATTATGAGCACGCTTTGGCGTCCCATTTCGAAAGCAGCCAGCGCATTGTGCGCTGCGGCCATGCTTCTTGTGAGCCCTGTCGCTCATGCAAATTCTTCTGCAAACACCGCTGCTGACATCACCGCGCCAGTGCGCGAGGCGAAGGCTGAAACTCTCGCCAATGGCGATGAACGTTTCCGCGATCTGTTTGCCAGCTGGACCGCGCTCGATACTGCGAAAGCGCCTCAAGAGAACGAGCCGATTTCCGTTTTTGAACGCCCGACTGTTTTTGTGCCTTCGCTGACACCGGTGAACGGCGCGCGGATGACCAGCAGCTTTGGAATGCGTAGCCACCCGGTTCGCGGTGGCCGCCGGATGCACAAAGGCATTGATCTTGCGGCTCCTACCGGCACGCCCGTTTATGCTGCTGCTGATGGTCTTGTAAGTCTTGCACGCCGAGGCCGCGGTTATGGTCTCTACATCAAAATCGATCACGGAGCGGATCTCGAAACCCGCTACGCGCACCTTTCACGCCTTGCTGTTTCAGCAGGTGAACGTGTCGAAAAGGGCGAAGTGATCGGCTATGTCGGATCCACCGGCTGGTCGACCGGGCCGCACCTTCATTATGAAGTGCGCGTCGATGGGGTTGCAGTTGACCCAATTCACTATATGGTAGCAGACAGAGAGCCCACCAGGCTTGCCGAAACACAGCAGACCGAAACAGATCGGACATTGCTTGAAGGACGGCGCCGGGTTGGTGCGGGCGGAGAGTAATCTTCGCAAGTCGAGTTTAGGCCCGCTGATGCGGGCAAGAGCTATCCGCCAATGAGCGGGTCGGACATTGGAGAGGGTGTCCGAGATTGGGCGGCGGGTTATCCCGCCGCCTATTTTTTTGCCTCTCTGCGCCCTCCTGTCATAAAATCGGTTGAGCGCGGCGCGCCCTGCGTTAGGTTGCTCCAAGAGACTGTTCGCTGGTGCCCTCGCGAGAGGGCGCAGTGACTGGAATGGAGAGAGACATGAGTTTGCACCCGATCGCCCATGCGGCGGCGCGCCCCGACCATCCTGCCGTCATCATGGCCGGAAGCGGTGCGCAGATGACGTTCAAGGAAATGGACGAGGCATCCAATCGCTTTGCGCATTTGCTTCGCGACCGAGGCTTTGGTCCATCGTATGCCTTTGGGGTGCTCCTTGAGAACCGGATGGAGTATTTCACCCTTATCTGGGGTTCGCAGCGGTGCGGTGCGATGTTGGTGCCGATCTCAACCCGTCTGACCGCTCCTGAAATCTCCTACATCTTGCGTGATGCGGAGGCGAAGCTGCTGATCACCTCGCCTGCCTACGCCGAGGTAGTCGAGGGCATTCGGGCTGAACTGCCCGAGCTTGAGATCCTTGTCTTGGACAGCGGCGGCGATGATGATTTCGATGCAGCGCTTGCTGCGCAATCGGCTGACAAAGTCGCGGACCCGACGCCTGGTCAGGTGATGCTCTATTCCTCTGGCACCACGGGCCGCCCCAAGGGCGTGCGCCCACCGCCCCCACCTGATCCAGATGTGCAAGCGCCAGTCCCGCTGATGGGCTTGGCGATGATGGGCGCAGGAATGCCAGCGGATGGTTCGATGGTCTATTTGTGCCCTGCGCCGCTCTACCATGCTGCGCCCATTGGCTGGGCCTCCACCGCTCAGCGTCTGGGCGGCACAGTGGTGGTCATGGAGAAGTTCGATCCCGAAGACGCGCTTGCCGCAATCGAGAAATACAAGATCACCGACAGCCAATGGGTGCCCACCCACTTTGTGCGCTTCCTCAAGCTCGATGAGGCGGCTCGCAATCGCCACGATCTTTCCAGCCACCAGCGCGCGCTGCATGCAGCGGCCCCTTGCCCTGTGCCGATCAAGCACGAGATGATCAGCTGGTGGGGACCGATCATCAATGAATATTACGCCGGCTCTGAAGGCATCGGTATGACGCTTGTAAAGTCCGAGCAATGGCTTGAATATCCCGGCACCGTTGGAGCAGCGATTTATGGCAAGCTCCACATATGCGGCCCCGATGGCGAAGAGGTGCCGGCGGGCACAGACGGTCTCATCTATTTCGAAAACGATCTCCTGCCGAGCTATCACAAGGACCCGGAGAAGACGAAAGAGGCGATGCATCCCAAGGGCTGGATGACGCTTGGCGATATCGGCCATGTGAATGAAGCGGGCTATCTCTTCCTGACTGATCGCAAGAGCCACATGATCATTTCGGGCGGGGTCAATATCTACCCGCAGGAGATCGAGAACCTGCTCGTCACCCATGACAAAATCATGGACGCAGCCGTCATCGGCGCGCCTTGTCCTGAGCTGGGCGAGAAAGTCGTGGCTGTGGTGCAACCCATGACGATGGACGATGCGGGCGATGCGCTTGAGGCGGAGCTTCGCGATTTTCTTGCGCCCAATCTTGCCCGCATCAAAATGCCCAAACAGTTCGACTTCCGCCCCGAGCTGCCGCGCGAGGCCAATGGCAAACTCTATAAGCGCGAGCTTCGCGACGAATATGCAGCAAAAGCGGAAGGGTAAGTCATGAGTACACCGGCTATCCTTCCCGAAGACGTCGCCCGCGAAGTGATCGCTCCTGAAAGCTATGCCGAATGGAATGGCGTGCTCGATACATTCGACCGGCTTCGCGAAGACATGCCGGTTGCGAAAGTCGTCGCGGAAGATGACACCTTCGAACCCTTCTGGCTGATCACACGTTACGAAGACGTGATGCGGATTTCGAAGGACAACAAGACCTTCCTCAACAACCCCAAGCCGGTGGTTTTCTCGACCCGAGAGGCGACCGCATTCTCGCAAGCCGCGACCGGCTCGAACATGCTGGTCGATAGCCTGGTGGTCTTCGATGCGCCGATCCATCCGAAATATCGCAAGCTCACCATGGACTGGTTCATGCCGCGCAATCTGGGCAAGATCGAAGCGGAAATCCGTGCTCTGGCGCATCGCACGGTGGACCGGATGATTGAAGCCGGGCCCGAGGTGGACTTCGTCAAAGAGGTGTCGGGTCCGTATCCTTTGCATGTGGTGATGCAGATCCTCGGCGTTCCCGAAGAGGATGAGCCGCGCATGATGATGCTGACCCAGCAGATGTTTGGCGGGCAGGACGCTGACCTATCAGGCACCGGCATGGAGAATATGACGCCTGAGCAAGTGCTCCAGCTTGTTTCTGGCGCGGTGAAGAGTTTTGAGGATTATTTCGCCGCTTTGGCCGAGGACAGACGAGCGAACCCCACCGATGATGTGGCAAGCGTCATCGCCAACGCACTGGTCGATGGCAAACCGCTGCCGCCGCGCGATCTGGCTGGGTATTACATCATCGTCGCAACCGCCGGTCACGACACCACCAGCGCGTCGACCGCAGGAGCGATGATGGCGCTTGCCAATGATCCGGAGCAATTCGCGCGGGTGAAGGCGGACCGCTCCCTCCTTCCTGGTATCGTCGAAGAGGCGATCCGTTGGACGTCGCCGGTACAACACTTCATGCGCACTGCAGCCGAAGACGTCGAAGTGGGCGGGCAACAGATCAAGGCGGGCGACTGGATGATGATTAACTATGTCGCGGCCAATCACGACCCGGCACAGTTTGATAACCCGCGCAAGTTTGATGCGGCCCGCTCTCCCAATCGACACCTGGCGTTCGGAGCGGGGGCTCACCAATGTCTGGGGCTGCATCTGGCGCGGCTGGAAATGCGCATTCTGTTCGAGGCGCTGCTTGACCGGGTCGAGAGCATTGAGTCTGCTGGCGAGGCCAAGCGCTCGAACAGCACATTTGTCGGCGGGCTAAAGACGCTGCCATTGCGGATAACGCCCGCGTAAGTTGCCGGGTAACTGCAGCCGGTCCGGCAAGTCTCGCGCAACTAAGCTCTATATATGGTGATGCATTCGCAACAATTCAAGTGGCGCGTCGACATATCTGTTCGGCATACGTATTATTGAAACAACATTTTCGATTTTACTGTCTTCTCCTGACAATATGTGTTAATCACCCATTCATGGGAGAAACTTGGAAGCGCGCCGCTTTTTGTGAAGGTGGAGGCGTTTTGACGAGCAATAAGTCTTTCGACTTCAAATTCGTGAAAACCGCCTCCCTTTATGAAAAGGAGGTGAGTGTATGACTTTGTTAGAAGCCCACAATCTGCCATTTGCCGGGGCTGCGATATTGCTGATATTTATCGCACTCGCGCAGGTTATCGGCATGGGCGATATCTTTGAAGGTGCGGATGCCGACATCGATCTTGATGTCGACACACAGGTGGACTCCACCGCGCCCAGCGGCTTTTTCAATGCCTTGATGAGCGTCTTCGGCGTGGGCCGTGTGCCGTTCCTGATCTGGCTCGCGGTACTGCTTTTTGCATTCGCAGGAATCGGTGTGGCGACGCAGCAGACTCTGATTGGCACTGTCGGTGCGCCTTTGCCCACTTGGCTTGCCGCGATTGGCGCCGGGGTCGCAGCTCTTCCGGTAACGGGCGTTTTGACCCGTCCGCTTGAGCGCATTTTGCCCAAGGATGAAACCAGCGCGGTCGGGCTCGACACCCTTATTCGCCGCGATGCTGAGATCCAAACCGGCAGCGCAACTGCCGGCTCGCCTGCACGCTCCAAGGTGATCGACCGGCATGGCCATCCACATTATGTGATGGTCGAGCCGCACGATCCCGAGACAACGCTCAAAGAAGGCGAAACCGTCATGCTCGTCCGGCGTGAGGGTGAGACATTTTACGCCGTTCAATATGAAAACCCGATGCTGGCTTTGAGTTAGTTCAATCGAGCCGGTGGACCCGGCGGCAAATTCGGGTCACAACATACCCAACTTCGCGCGCGGCCCGGTTCTGGATACGAATGGTCCCCGAAACACGCCTGCGCGCGAGCACGCAAACAGGAGAGAAAATGGAAAACCTAATCGATCTGGCCATATGGATTGGCCTGGCCTTTGTGGTCCTGCTGATCATCTTTATCGTCCTCACCTCGCTCTATCGCCGCGCATCCAAGGAGATTGCCTTTGTGCGGACCGGTGTTGGCGGTGAGAAAGTCGTGATGAACGGCGGTGCCCTGGTGCTGCCCGTGTTCCACGAGACAATGCCGGTCAACATGAACACGCTTGTTCTCGCGGTTGTTCGCCGCGATGCAGAGGCCCTTATTACGCTCGACCGTTTGCGGATTGACGTGAAGGCGGAGTTCTACGTCCGCGTTCGCCCTGATGCAGGCGCGATTGCAATGGCAGCGCAGACTCTGGGTCAACGCACCATGCAACCTGAAATGCTCAAAGACTTGGTCGAGGGTAAATTCGTCGACGCGCTGCGGTCTGTGGCCGCTGGCATGAGCATGAATGAGCTCCACGAACAGCGCGCAGACTTCGTGCAAAAGGTGCAGCAGGTGTCGTCCAACGACCTTGCGATGAACGGTCTTGAGCTGGAATCGGTCTCGCTCACCGGTCTTGACCAGACTTCGATCGAGCACTTCAACGCCAACAACGCCTTTGACGCCGAGGGTCTCACCAAGCTCACCGAGCAGATCGAGGCGCGCAAGAAACTGCGCAACGATATCGAGCAGGACACCCGCGTCCAGATGGAAACGAAGAACCTCGAAGCGGACACCAGATCGTTCGAGATTGGCCGCGATCAGGAATATGCGCGGCTTTCTCAAGAGCGTGAGGTTGAGGTGCGCCGTGCGGCTCAAATGGCGGAGATCGCCCGCGAGCAGGCCGAGCGTCAGCGCGAAGCCGATGCTGCCAAGATTGAGGCGAAGAAGCAGGTTGATGCGCAGCAGATTGAAGCAGATCGCTTAGTCGAGGAAGCTCGGATTGATCAGACACGGGCGCTTGAAATTGCCCGCCAAGAGCAGCAGATCGCGGTGCAGAACAAGTCACGCGAGGAAAGCCAGGCGAAAGCCGAAGCAGACGCCGCAAGGGCTCTGGCAGTGGCCGCTGAAGAGCAGGTTGTGACCTCTCGTGAGAGTGAGGTCGCCGAGCGTCAAAAGAAGATCGAGCTGATCGAGGCAGCGAAGGTCGCAGAACGTGACGCAATTGCGATCAAGGTCGAAGCGGAAGCAGAGAAAGACGCAGCGACCAACCGTGCAGAGGCCTCACGGCTGGAGGCGAAAGGTGAAGCCGATGCCGAAATCCTTCGCGCAGAAGCAGATCGTGTGCGCTTTGAAGTCGAGGCCGCCGGTCAACAGGCGGTCAACGAAGCGGCGAATATCCTCTCGATGGATCAGATCAGCCTTCAGACGAAGCTGGCTCTGCTTAAGGTCCTGCCCGAAGTGATCAAGGAAAGCGCGAAGCCGATGGAGGCAATCGACTCGATCAAGATCGTTCAGGTCGATGGGCTTACCCAAAACGGCGGCGGTTCCTCGGGTGCCTCTGCGGGAGCCGGAGGTGGCTCGGGAAACCTGGCGAGTGACGCGGTGTCCGCAGCGCTGGCCTACCGCGCTCAGGCCCCTGTGCTTGACGGGCTGATGAAAGAGCTTGGCCTTGACGGGTCTTCGCTTGGCAACCTCGCGCAAGGTGCAGCGGATGAGATTGCTCCAGCGAACGACAAGAGCTTGGCTGAGATCATGAGCGATGTCGCTGAGCAGGTCGAAGAGGCCGAAGATCGTCTAGGCGGTGCCGAAGGCGAAGCGGCTGAGTAAGCCTCGGTTCTGAACCAACAAAAGACCCCGTCGTTCCTACAGGTTCGGCGGGGTTCTTTACGCCTCCCAGTCCTCATTGATCGTCGGTAATCGGTCCCCGAAAAACACTCCAATCATTCCGGCGTCCTCAATCCGTGCTTTCACTTGGTCAGTCACATATGGCCCACCGATAAGATGTTTTTCGTGCCAGAACTTTGTATCTCCAATCATCTGGAGATCGAAAGCTAGGCGCGGCGTTTCGACAAGGGGCGGGCGCCAAAGAGCGCGCGATGTGTCGAAATCTGTTTGATCTTTGCTTGCGCCTTCGAGCCGATTGCAGACCTGCCAGAACCATCGCTCTTGGAGGAGCGAACCGTCCTTTTTGACGAACTGTATCGGCTCAAATTGATGCACCCCTGGCTCAATGTTCTCAATCAAGTCACGAAAGCGCGAGGAGACTGAACGACAAAGAGCATTCTCTAGATCGAGGAGCTTTCGCGTGCTTTTCCATTGGATAACCTTTGGAATGCAATCTGGTTTGACGCGCCTCCCTGAATCGCCAGCACTCAACAGAAGATTACCACCTCCGTCGAGACTTTTGTCTTCGAGGACCAGCTCGCGCGCGCCCTCAATGAGCTCGACAGGAGGGTAACTGTCCGGCTTTGGGCGATAAGACAAAACCCAAACCATTACCCCAACAGGCGTTCTGCCATCGCCCGCACATCCGCACCCATATCCTCCCGCTCCAAAGCAAGCGCCAAGGTCGCCTCGACGAAGCCAAGCTTGCTGCCGCAGTCGTAGCGATTGCCGTCAAACGTCACCGCGTGGAACGGTTGGGTTCCGATCATCTTGGCCATGGCATCGGTAAGCTGGATTTCGCCCCCTGCACCCTTCTCCTGCGTCTCAAGCGTGCGCATCACTTCGGGTTGAAGGATATAGCGGCCCGAGACGATCTTGTTGGACGGCGCCTCGGCTTGCGGGGGCTTTTCGACAAGGCCCTTAACCTCGGTCAAAGCGCCGTTTTCCGCGCCCGGATCGATCACGCCGTAGCTGGAAACCTCCTCCATCGGGACTTCGAGCACGCTGATCAAATTGCCACCGACCTCTTCATAAGCGTCAACCATCTGCTTCATGCAGCCCGTGCCGCCCTTCTTGCCAATCATCAGCTCATCGGGAAGGAAGATCGCAAAAGGTTCATCCCCCACAATCGCGCGCGCGCACCAGATCGCGTGGCCCAAACCCATGGGCACTTGCTGGCGTACGGTGATGATGTCGCCCGGGGTCGCGCGGGTGGGTTCAAGCACGCCCATGTCCTTACCGCGAGAGCTCATCGTGTCTTCAAGCTCGTAGGCGACATCGAAATGCTCAACGATGGCTGTCTTGCCGCGGCCCGTCACAAAGATCATTTGCTCGATTCCCGCCTCGCGTGCCTCGTCCACAGCATATTGGATCAGCGGGCGGTCAACGATAGGCAGAAGCTCTTTCGGGATCGCCTTGGTCGCAGGCAGGAAACGTGTGCCAAGCCCTGCAACGGGAAAGACAGCTTTCTTGATCGGTTTTTGGCTCATTAAATGCGCTCTTGGGTCTACCTCAACTGTATGAAAGTCCGTGCCCTGTGCACTGAGCTGCGTCAATGATGCGGAAGAGGCGCCGGCTTGATGTTGCGCGATAGCGAGGTTTCGTTAAGGCACGCCTTATGGACAAATTGATTATCAAGGGCGGCAATCGCCTCTCGGGCACTATTCCGGTTTCTGGTGCGAAGAACGCGGCGCTTACGCTTATTCCGTGCGCGCTTTTGACCGAAGAGCCACTGACTTTGCGCAACCTTCCGCGGCTTGCGGACATCGACGGCTTCCAGCATTTGATGGGGCAGTTTGGCGTCACGGTAAGCATTCAGGGCAATAACCGGCCAGAGGACTTTGGACGGATTGTCACCTATCAGGCCGCCCGTGTGACCTCGACGGTTGCGCCTTATGATCTGGTCCGCAAAATGCGTGCCTCGATCCTTGTGCTTGGGCCTATGCTTGCGCGGATGGGCGAGGCGACGGTGTCGATGCCGGGCGGTTGTGCGATCGGGAACCGACCGATTGATCTGCACTTGAAAGCGCTTGAAGCGTTTGGGGCGGAGATCGAACTTGCTGCAGGTTACGTGAAGGCGATTGCGCCCAAAGGCGGGCTTCCGGGCGGCGATTTTGATTTCCCCGTGGTTTCCGTCGGCGCGACAGAGAACGCGCTTATGGCAGCGGTCCTTGCCAATGGTACAAGCCGCCTCACCGGTGCTGCGCGCGAACCCGAGATTGTGGACCTGTGCAATCTGCTGACCGCGATGGGCGCGGAGATTGAGGGGATTGGCTCATCCGAGCTTACTATCCATGGGGTGAAGCGGCTTCATGGTGCAACCTACCGCGTCATGCCCGACCGGATCGAAGCGGGGTCCTACGCCTGCGCTGCGGCGATTACAGGAGGCGAGGTTCGCCTGGAGGGAGCTCGCGAGGAGGACATGATCTCCACCCTTTCCGCGCTTCGCACCATCGGTGTCGAGGTTGAGGCGGACAAGCGGGGCGTGCGCGTCGCGGCCAATGGAGCACTAAAGCCTGTTGATCTTACGACTGCGCCTTTCCCGGGTCTTGCCACCGATATGCAGGCCCAGTTGATGAGCCTGCTTGCCAAAGCGGAAGGCACCAGCGTCCTGAAAGAGACGATCTTCGAGAACCGCTTCATGCACGTGCCCGAGCTCACCCGAATGGGGGCTGATATATCAACCGAAGGGCGAACTGCCGTGGTGAAAGGGCCAGCGGACCTTACCGGCGCAGAGGTGATGGCAACCGACCTTCGCGCCTCGATGAGCCTCATCATCGCAGCGCTAGCTGCAGAAGGTGAGACGACGGTGCGCCGCATTTATCACCTCGATCGCGGGTATGAGCGGCTGGAGGAGAAGCTCCAATTGCTCGGCGCTGACATTCAGCGGGTGGACGATTAGCGCTCGCTGATCAACCACACCCGAATGGCGCTCGCTAAACCCGGCGGCGTGTCGGACTGAATGCGCTCTGCATCGATTTCAGCCACCAGCTTGCTCACTGGCGTTTCTGCGTCGGCGGCTGCCTCTTTGAGCATGTCCCAAAACACCGGCTCCAGACTGATCGAGGTTTTGTGCCCGTCGATCGCAATCGAGCGTTTCACCGGCGGGTGATAAGGCGGCTTCGGCCTTTGGCTCATTTGTAATGCTCGCGCCGGTCAGAGAATGTCCGCACACGCTTGCGCCATGCGCGGTAGCTTCCCGGCTTCAGATTATCGCGCATAAGCTCTTTGACCTCGCGCTCCTTGAGACCGAATTCCGCCTCAATCACGGCAAAGGGCATGTGATCGCTAAGCGCCATTTCGATGACGGCGCTGATGTCGGATTGGGAGAGGTCGCTTGGCATTTTTTCCTTCAGGCTCTCGGTTTAATCGATGTGCCAGTCCTCGTAAGACACACGAACCACGGTAGAGGTTCCGACGCGCCGCTCGTCGCCATGCTCACCGCCTGTAATTGTCATCTCGTAAGATTCCGTGCGCTTGAGGATCAGCCCGTCGTTATCAACCGTGAAAGTGACTGTAACCTCGCCTTCCGCAGTGATTGAGGCGGTTTGGTCGAGCGCATCTTCAATGGTGAGTTCTTCGCCGCTTATCTGGGCCGTAATGACCTTGGTTTGAGCAGCTTGCCTTCTGATTGCGGCACTGTCGATTGGCGCGCGTGCGGTAAAAACTCTCCCTAGATCATCGCGTCCTGCTTCGCTCAGGACAGCCTCGGTCCCGGACTTGGGTAAGCGGATTGTCGCTCCTGCCGCGATGGGCCCGGGCCGCATGTCATCGCCCTCTATCTGATCGATGACCTCAAGAGGATCACACAGAATCTGGAAAGCGGTCCAAGTGAAGATCCACTGCCCGCACACCTCCCTCGGCCATTCCGCGCGTTCAAGCCAAGCACTTACTCGCTCTTCCAGTTCGCTTGCGTTGAGGAGTGTTTTGGTACCTGAAGGGGCAACCAATACCCGTGCGGGGAACATCCACATAGCGTTGCCGCGTACCTTGGAGAAGTCGCCGGGTATCGAATACTCGATCTCTAGGCTGTCGCCTTGGCTTTGGATAATGCGCTCTGCAAGGATAGAGCCACCACTGCCCGAACCGCTGCTGTCACCATCAAGACTTTCGCTCGAATATTCGTACCTGTGAACAAGCACGTAGTCCGGCTCATTCGCAACGGCATGTGTCGTAAACGTCAGCGCTGCGAGGGCAGCAGCAAGAATTTGGCGTAACGTCATTGCTCAGCGATAATTCACCGAGGCTTTCCTGTCACGCGCCTTACGCCGCGCGCGCTTTTGCCAGAAGCTTGGCAAAGCGGCTTTTCTTCGCATCGCCGAAAGGTTGGAGTGTCATTGCGCACTTGGCCAATTCCTCGGTCGAGAGCGGGTGTTGGAATTGGAGGCCATAATGGTCTCCTTTGTTCCAGCGAACCTGCGCCAGTTGGGGCGCCATGCCGGGAAGCTCAAAGCTGATCAGGCCGCGGGCCCGGATCTCGTCTTCGCAAACGACCTTCGCGCCTTCACACGAAAGGTCGACCAAAAGTGCCTCCATAGCTGCGCGGCGATCCTGGATGCGGGCCCTGCCTTCGAGGTTCAGGCGTAAAGGGCGTACGGGATGAGGACCATCTTCACGAAGTAATTCCCCCAAAGTGACTGTGCAGCCAAAGCGGTAGCCTGCCTGGCGTGACTGCGCCCAAACGCGCTCGATGGGATAGGTCATGCCATTGGCCAGCTGCAGGAGAACGCGCGGTTCGAGCGGCACATCGTGCAAGAACCCGAGGCCAATGCCTTTTTCCGAAACGTCACGAATGAGGCAGAGGTATTCGCCGCTTTGACACACCAGCTTTGCACGGCGCAGCATCATGCTCGCGCGGTGCGATTGGCGCTGTTGGGCGCCGGATTCTCTTGGGCTAGACTGATCCACCGTCTTCGCTCCTCAAGTGCTGACGAAGGCGGCGCGCGTGAGGAGAGGCCCCACGGCATTCACACCTTCGTAACCTGTATTAAGAGAATTTAGGCGAAGAGAGTTAAAAAAGTCCTAATCCGCAGTGCGCCCGGCTACGTGATCAATGCCCAATCGAAGCTGCTTTGGTCTCACGACAGGCTTGTGAAACCGGGTTAGGCCAGCCGCTTTACGCGACCGCGGTTCCCTCGATCTCGATCATGATGTCGGGGTGATAGAGGTCTTTCACGCCAAGCAATGTCGAAACGATTTCGGCCCCCGCTTCGCCATGGATCGGCATGATCTGTTCTGCCGCTTCCATAAAGGTAGCCACATCGGTCACGTAGAAATTGAGCCGCACCAGATTGCTTGCATCCATCCCGGCCGAGGCGAGAGCGTCGAGAAGGCATTGCCACGCGGCCTTGTACTGCGCGACCATATCGCCCGGATGCAGCGGCGCGCCTTCGGCATCGCTCGCGGTCTGGCCGGAGAGATAAAGCGTGCGCTCGCCGCCCTTCACCTCGATCCCGTGGTTGAGCCCGAAGCCTTGCAGCCAGCCGGTCGGATTGTGTGTTGTCTTTTGCATATGTCCCTCCCTGGTCCCCATGATCGGTAGATATACCTTAATACATGTGCTGGCCGCCATTGATACTCATGGTTGAGCCGGTCATGAATGCCCCATTGTCAGAGGTCAGAAAAGCAACGCCGCGCGCAATCTCTTCTGCATGGCCCAGTCGGCCGACGGGGATTTTGGCGACGATCTTCTCAAGCACGGGCTCTGGCACCGCTGCGACCATATCGGTGTCGATATAGCCCGGCGCAATTGCATTCACGGTGACGCCAAACTTCGCGCCTTCTTGCGCGAGCGCCTTGGTAAAGCCGTGAATGCCGGATTTGGCGGCCGCGTAATTGACCTGACCATATTGCCCAGCCTGTCCGTTGATTGAACCGATATTGACGATCCGCCCCCATTTCCTCTCACGCATTCCGGGGAAGGTTGCTTTCGCCATATTGAAGCATCCGCCAAGGTTGACGCGCATGACATCGTTCCAATCGTCATAGCTCATCTTGTGAAGCGTGCCGTCGCGGGTGATCCCGGCATTGTTGACCACGATATCGACAGGCCCATGCTCTTCGGTAACCTTGGCGCAACCTGCAAGGCAGGCCTCATGGTCGCCTACGTCCCATTTGTATGAAGGAATTCCGGTCTCTTTCGTAAAGGCAGCCGCGGCCTCGTCGTTGCCACCATAGTTGGCGATGACGGTGTGGCCCTGGCGTTTGAGGCGCTGGCAGATGGCTTCGCCAATTCCGCGGGTCCCTCCGGTGACGATGGCTACTTTGCTCATAATTGATCCCCTCCATGTGATGAAGGGCAAGCCTAGCCGTGCCGTAGCGTCAGGCAATAAAAAACCCCGCTGAGGAGCGGGGTTGCATACGAATGTCTAATGGTTTGCCTGATCTTGGGCCTGATATTCGGCGAAATAGGCGGCCTCATTCCGGGCCTGCGCGATCAGAAGCGGATTTGCGTTCCCACGTAAACAGCCTGACTGTCTTTGACCGAATTGGTCAGCGGGTCGAGGCGATCCAGACGGTCGCGCTCTTGGCTAAGGCGAACACCAGCGGTCACATCGAGGTTTGGCGATAGACGGAAGGTACCACCAAGATCGACAGTTTGCGCAGATACTGCGTCCAAAGTATTGCTCGAACGACCAGCGGTGCGCTCACCTTCAAGCTCGATCCGTGGCTGAAGGCGGCTGGGCTTGTCCACGCGATTAGGCTGTGCAGGCTCGAACTGGGCAAGATCAGGCATGCCCAAGTCTTTCAGGCCACCACCGGTGATGGTCCGGGCTGATGGCACGGCTGCTGGCGTTTGGGCGCGGGCAAAACTTGTGTAGCCGCGCGCAGTGCCAAGGTTGAAACGGTTCGCCTGTACACCGGCGAGTTGCGTTCCCTTGCCCGGCGCAGAATCGATAGCCGAGCGAACTGAAATCGCGCGCGCAACATCATCATCGAGCCGCACTGCAACGGTTACTGTGCGCTCATTGTTTGAAATATTGGCACCCAGCGGTGTGAAACGAATACCGCGCTCACGCGCTTTTTCCGCCACTCGCGCCGCCAAGGCGGGGTCGACAGAGGCTGGTGTGAAAAGCTCAAACGCAGAAGCGTTGCCCGCGATGTCGCTTTCGCCAAGGCCGACCACTGCAAGTCCGGTTGACGGCAAAGCAAGCGCGAGAGCGGCAGCCAATCCAAGCAGCGACCTGGAGGCGCGCTTGTGCTCGCCCCCTTTGCCCACTGTCTTGATTGTGCCCTGTTTCACTACTTTTCCAATTCTTGAGCCTGATCGAGCCCTGTACTTTAGACCAGAACCATCCTGAACCTTCACTGACGACGACATCCCATCGTTTCTGGGGGCATCGACTGCGCGGGTACAAAGAGCGACTCGGTCTTTGTATGATTTAAAAGTGTTAGAAGTATGACAGCGCCCCTCGCAATCATTTCCGATACAGTCCCGGCGGTTAACCTTACACCTGTTGCGAAGAGCACACACGCCGGTTGGCCTACGCCGCAACAATACCGGTGATTCGCCTTTGCTCGAGGGGAGAATTGGGCCGCGCGTCTATGATCAATTCAGCTATTGTAAATCGCCCGATTTCTAGCGCCCCCAGTTATCATAACCGAAACTTGTCGGTGAAAGTGCGCTTGCCGCAAGGCCTGCGCCCGTTATAGAGCATAACGCAGGACGTTAAGAGGGACACCCATTCGCCGTGATACGCGCAAAACAAGCATTTACCCCAAACCTAGCTACCAAAGCTGGTAAACTCGCAATCGGTGCAGCCGCTATCGCAGGCCTTGCTGCGTGCGGTGGTTCTGAGCGCCCTCGCACCGAGCTTGCGGCGGCGCAAATCAACACGATTGGCGTGAACGCTTATCTTTGGCGCGGCGCGCTTGAGACCTTGAGCTTTGCTCCGCTTGCAACCGCGGACAGCAATGGCGGCCTGATCGTGACCGATTGGTATGCCAACCCGTCCAACACGAGCGAGCGGGTGAAAGTGACTGTGGCGATCCTCGATCAGGACCTTCGTGCCGACGCTCTTCGCGTAACGGCCAACCGTCAGGTTTCGCAAAGCGGCACCTGGGTCGATGCGCCGGTGCAAGCAGCAACCGTGCAGAAGCTCGAGGATATCATCCTCACCAAAGCGCGCGACCTTCGCCGCCAAGCGCTTTCCGGTAGCTAAGCCAGTGCAGGCCTGCGGGCCTCATGCATCAGTTTGATTGTAAACAGGGGGCAGCGGTGCGCGGCCTCTTGCGCTTAAACGCGGGCGCGTTAGCGAGTTCGCTATGACCGATACACGATTCGATCCCGGAAAAGCCGATGTGCGCTGGCAAAGCGCTTGGGATAAGGCTGGCACTTTCAACGCTGATTCGAACAGCGATAAGCCAAAATCCTATGTGCTTGAGATGTTTCCCTACCCTAGCGGCCGCATCCACATGGGTCACGTGCGCAATTACACGATGGGCGATGTGCTGGCGCGCTATAAGAAGATGCGCGGCTATGAAGTCCTCCATCCGATGGGTTGGGACGCGTTCGGCATGCCGGCGGAAAACGCCGCGATGGAAAAGAAGGTGCACCCGGGCGCCTGGACCAGATCCAATATCGAGGCGATGAAAGCGCAGTTGAAGCGCATCGGCTTTGCGCTGGATTGGACCCGCGAATTTGCGACCTGTGATCCGGAATATTACGGGCATGAACAAGCGCTCTTCCTCGATATGTATGAAGCCGGATTGATTGATCGGCGCAGCAGCGAGGTCAATTGGGACCCGGTGGATATGACCGTGCTCGCCAATGAGCAGGTGATCGACGGCAAAGGCTGGCGCTCTGGCGCAGAGGTCGAGAAGCGCAAGCTTGATCAGTGGTTTTTGAAGATCACCGACTTCGCTGAGGACTTGCTGGACGGGCTGGGCGACCTCAAGGACTGGCCTGAGAAGGTCAAGCTGATGCAGGAAAACTGGATCGGGAAAAGCTCAGGGTTGGAGTTCAGTTTCGACCTTTCCAACGGGGAAAAGTTGCCGGTTTACACCACGCGGCCCGACACGATCTTCGGCGCAAGCTTTGTGGCTGTCGCTGCGGACCACCCCGTGGCGCAGGCGCTTAAGGAAGACCCAGGGGTCGCGGCCTTCATTGAAGAGTGCAAGAAAGGCGGCACCACGGCGGCGGCTCTCGAAACCGCAGAGAAGCTGGGCCTGCGCACCGACATCACTGCCAAACATCCCTTCACGGGCGAGGCCATGCCGCTCTTCATAGCGAACTTTGTGCTGATGGATTACGGCACGGGCGCGGTCATGGGCGTGCCGGGTCACGATCAGCGCGACTTCGAATTTGCGACCAAATATGAGCTTCCCATCACCCGTGTGGTGGCGAAAGACTTGGACAGCGCGAGCGCGCCAATGGGCGACGAAGCGGAGCCGGGCGATGGCGTCATCGTCAACTCCGACTTCCTCAACGGCCTCAGCGTCGAACACGCCAAGGCCGACGTCATCAAACGCGCTGAAGAAGGCGGCTGGGGCGAGGGCACCACCGTCTGGCGGCTGCGCGATTGGGGCATTTCGCGCCAGCGCTATTGGGGTACACCGATCCCCTTCATCCACTGCGATGCGTGCGGGATTGTGCCCGTTCCCAAGGATCAGCTCCCCGTGACGCTGCCCGAGGATGTGGACTTTGAAACGCCGGGCAATCCTCTGGAGCGACACCCCACGTGGAAGCACACCTCCTGTCCCAAATGCGGCGGCGAAGCCCGTCGTGAGACCGATACGCTCGACACTTTCACCAACTCATCGTGGTATTTCCTGCGCTTTGCCTCGCAGCCATCGGACAAACCATTTGACGCTGAAGAAATCGCCAAGTGGATGCCGGTTGAGCACTATATCGGCGGGATTGAGCATGCGATTTTGCACCTGCTCTATGCGCGCTTCTGGACGCGGGCGCTGGCGCACATCGGCAAGTTCGATGTGAAAGAGCCCTTCGCCTCGCTGTTCACGCAAGGCATGGTCACGCATGAGACGTACCAATCGGGTGACGGCTCGTGGCTCTCTCCTGCAGACGTGAAGATCGAGGGCGAGAAAGCCTTCGCCCTGGAAGGCGGCGCAGAGGTAGAGCGTGGCCGCGTGGTCAAAATGTCGAAATCGAAGAAGAACGTCGTAGATCCTGACAACATCATACGCGATTACGGTGCGGACGCTGTGCGCTGGTTTATGCTCTCCGATTCGCCGCCAGAGCGCGATTTGCCGTGGTCCGAGGCGGGAATTGAGGGCTGCTATCGCTTTGTTCAGCGCTTGTGGCGCCTGTTCGACCAATTGGATGAGAGCGCGACCGGCGAAGACAAGCAACTCGCCCGGCGCGCGCACCAGACCATTGTGGCGGTGGCCGAGGACATCGAAGCGCTTTCCTTCAACAAGGCGGTGGCGCGCATTTATGAGCTCACCGGAGCCGCTGAAAAAGCCGCGCCAAGCGAGTCTCGTAATTTCGCCATCCGCGCGTTGCTCCATATGGTCAGCCCCATGATGCCGCACCTCGCCGAAGAAGCGTATGCCAAGATGGGCGCAGACCACCTGCTCGCTGACGCCCCATGGCCGACATACGACGAAGCCATGCTGGTCGAGGATGAGGTAACCATCGCCGTCCAGCACAAGGGCAAATTGCGCGATACCCTGACTGCCCCCAAAGGCGCGTCCAAAGAAGATTTGGAAGCGATGGCGCTCGCCTCAGAGAAGGTCCAGCGCTCACTCGATGGTGCAGAAATCCGTAAAGTCATTGTCGTGCCCGACCGGCTCGTTAATATCGTTACCTGATGAAGCTGCGCCCTTCTTTCTTGGCCACCTTTATGGCTTTCGCCCTTTGCGTGCCCTTGTCCGGCTGCGGGCTTCAGCCTTTGTATTCGGGCGGCGCGTCCAGCAGCGTGGCGCAGGGTCTTGCTGCTATTGAGGTCCCCTCGATACCGGGCCGCGACGGCTGGCTTGTGCGCAATGCCCTGCAAGATCGGTTGGGGGCGGCCGGTGATCAGGGCGGCTATCGCTATCGTCTTGATGTGCGCCTTGATGATGCGCTTGAGGCTTTGGGCGTGCTCAACGATGACACGATCAGCCGCGAGCTGCGCATTTTGCGTTCGCGCTACCAATTGGTCGACCTTGCCACAGGCGAAATATTGCTCGATGCGACCGCCGGCTCGGATGCCGGGATCGACGTGGTCTCCTCCGAATATGCCACTATCGCTGCCGAACAACGCGCGCTTGAAAACCTTGCGCAAGAAGTCGCGAGCCGGATGGTGACGCGGGTTGCGCTAACGCTCCGGGAGCGTGAGCGTACTTCAGCCCAATGAAGGCCCGGTTCTCTTGAAAGCGAAGCACTCCGAATTTGCTCGCGGTCTCCCCCGTGCGGCATCCCAGGCCTCGATCTTCTTTTTCTGCGGACCCGATGAAGCAGGCGCCTCTGCTGCTGCCAACAAAGTCATCGCTGCGCTTCCCAATGCAGGCGAACGGATCGAGCTATCGGGTGGCGATCTAAAACGCGATCCGGCGCTGCTTGGTGACGAAGCGCGCTCCGGTTCACTTTTCGGTGACAACCGTCACATCCTTGCGCGGGTTTCGGGCGACGAGGCGCATGACGCTTTGAAGGTCCTAATCGAGACCAGTGACGCAGGCGCAGGTGACTCGGCCCCGATCCTAGTCGTTGCGACCTCTGCAACTGACAAGTCGCGCACCGCAAAGCTGCTTGAGAAGCGTTCGGACGCTTTGGTCACTATGTTCTACCCGCCCGACCTGCCTAGCGTCGCCGGAGCGGTGCGGACGATGGCGGATGCCGCAGGATTGCGACTCGGTGGCGATATGGCAGAGCGAATCGCGCGGGCCAGCGGTCTCGATGTCCGCCTCGCCCAGTCCGAAGTCGACAAGCTCGCGCTCTATCTGGATGCGTCTTTGCAAACGCCCAGGACTGCCAGCCCGGAAGATTTTGCCGAGATTGGTGCACCCACCGAGGATGACGGCTTTGGCCCCATCGTTAACGCGGTTTTCGGGGGCGACCTCGGGAAATTACCGAGCGAACTCAAGCGCATGAAAGAGCTCAGTATCAATCCGGTTGGCCTCTTGCTGGCGCTCGAACGGCGCGCCACGCAGTTGACTCAGATCACCGCAAAGCTGGGCAATCGCGGCAATTTTGATCAATTGGGCAAGGGCGAAAAGGCGCAACTTGGTATCTTCTGGAAAGAAGAGCGCGAAATACGCCAACAGCTTGGCCGCTGGCCTCGGGTGAAGCTTGATCGATTGATCCCACGACTCACGGCTCTTCATCAAAGCCTGCTTTCGAACAGCCAGGCCGCAGAGCTCCTGCTTGCCCAAGATCTTACCCAGATCGCCAGATTTGCTGCGAAACGGTAGCATTATCGGACAAGTGCGACTTTTCGCACCTGCAATAAATTCCCCTCTTACGTAGAATCAGCTAAGGGATATTAACGGTGCAGCGTTAGGGGAGTTTGCTGTGGCAAACGTTAAGATATGAATCAACAAACCGGTGTCCTGCTTGATGCGGCACAGTCAGAAAAGCTAGCGAGACCCATCGCGCCGTCACTGGAAAAGCGCCGTTTGCGTGCTTTCGCGGTGATGATGATCGTGGATGCGGCGCTTTTGCATCTGGCATTTGCAGCGGCTAGTTTGATTTACCATGGGACGTGGGCTTCGCCCAATAACATGCTCGCAGCACAGACCATGCTGCCGGTCTTCTTTACCATCGCTCTTTACAATGGAAGTTACGGCGGACAGGCGCTAGGCGACTGGATTTTCGCTTCCAAGCGCGCTTTGACGGCGCTTCTGGTTTCCACCGCGCTCATCAATTTCCTCGCGTTCTATACCAAGTCGAACGCCGAATTCTCGCGCGTTTCGGTCACGCTTGGCCTGATTTTGTCGGCGCTCGCAATCGTCTCCTTCCGCCGGGTTTTGTTGATGGTCATCAACAAATTCTGGAATGGCAGGACAACCAATCAGCTTGTCATCGATGACGGCGGCCCCAGTTTTTCCGCCCAACACGGCGAGACAATCCGGGCTTCCGACTACGCGCTTGATCCGACCAGTCATGATCCTTTCATGTTCGATCGTTTAGGCAAGCTATTGCAAAACCAGGACAAGGTCGTGGTCAGCTGTCCGCGCGAACGGCGCGCGCAATGGTCTTTCCTGTTGAAGTCGGCAGGCGTCCACGGCGAAATTGTCAGCCAACCTGCGCACGAATTGGGCGCTCTTGGCGTGCAGCATTATGAGTCGCAGGATCGCACAACTTTGATCGTTTCAAACGGGCCGCTCAAGCTGCGCTCACGCATCTCCAAGCGCCTGTTTGACACCGCCATTGTGGGCGGCGCTTTGCTGGTGTTGTCACCCTTGCTGATTTTGGTCGCTATCCTGATCAAGCTTGAGGACGGCGGGCCAGTTTTCTTTGTTCAGCGTCGCATGGGCCGGGGCAACACATTCTTCAACATGTTCAAATTCCGCTCGATGAAGGTCGACAAAAACGATGCCGACGGTGCGCGTTCGACCGGGCGTGAAGACGACCGGATCACCAGGATTGGTGCATTTATCCGCAAGACCAGCATCGATGAGCTCCCGCAGCTTATCAATGTGTTCAAAGGGGACATGTCGATTGTGGGCCCGCGTCCCCATGCGTTGGGCAGCCGGGCGAACAACAAGTTCTTCTGGGAAGTCGATGCGCAGTATTGGCGCAGGCATTGCCTGAAGCCTGGCCTTACAGGCCTTGCACAAGTTCGCGGTCACCGCGGCGCGACCGAGAAGGAATCGGATCTAACCGACCGTCTGCAATCGGACCTTGAATATATCTCGGGCTGGTCGCTGCGCCGGGATATCGAGATCGTGTTCAAGACAGCCTTGGTCCTCAGCCACGATAACGCGTATTAAAGTCTGATCGCCGAGTTAGGCGATTTCTCCGGTAGTCCTTCCTGCATTCGCTGTGCTGATTGCGGAGCGTCTGCGGGCGTGGGCAAACAACAATTAGTCTTGAGGCACGCTGAAGGTACCGGTGACCCGGCCTCCCGATCCTTCTTCACCAGCAGTTCTGCCGCCGGCTGAGCGTCCGTCGATTGTGGACAGCCCGCTAGCCAGATCGATCACCAAACGCCCGCCGCTAAGTGTGTCGCCGCCCCGGCTAAGCGAGACATTGCCCGCCATTGTGATGATGCGCTTGTTAAAGTCATAGACCGCCACATCGCCAGACGCGCGCTCGTTCCCGCGTGTCACGACAACGCCGCCGTTTGCGGTAATGCGCTGTACGTCCAAAGAGCCATCGTCGGTGTAATTGGCAAGCATCCGGTTGGAGCGCACGATAAGCCCAGCTTGATTGACAGTGACGCCGCCGCTCAAAACGACGCGGTTGGCGCGGTCGTCGAAATCGATGCTGCCAGCGTCAAAAGACACAGGTGCGCGGGTGTTGTGCGAGGCGATGCTTTGTGCTTGCAACGTCATACCGCCTGCCAAAACGGCGCCCAGGGCAAGACCGCCAGCGGCCCAGCTCAAAGCAACTTTTGCGAGCGCGGTCTTACCCAGTTTTGCGTGTTGTTTGCGTTCCATTACGGTACCCTCAATTCACCCGGCACCATAGTGAGCCTTGCATTCCCATCAAGCGAGATTGTGCGTGCATCGAGGTCGCCGCTCATGGTGTTGGCGGAAAAATTGCCGGCGGGTACTGTGCCTTCGACGCCGTTTGACCCGCTCATTGTGCGGGTCTCGAGATTGAACTGCACCCCGCTTGCGCTGATTGCATAACCATCGGCGGTGCGTACGCGCATTGTGCCTTCGACATCGACGACTTCGCTGTTGATGTCATAGACGCCCCCTTGTGCCGACAGACGCGCTGGCCCGTCTTCCAGAAGAAGCTGCGCCAGCAAATCTTGCATTCTCACTTTGCCCTCGGCGCTTGATCGCTGCACCGCTTCGCCAGCAGTGATGGAGAACGGCCGGCCGCTGTCATCACGCCCGCGGTACATTGCATTGTCGACGCTCAAACGCTCTTCGATCACCGAAACCTGCGAGCGATCGAGCAGAAAGCTGACCTCGCCGCGCGGTGATAGAGGCGTGATAATCATCAGGGCCGCCAGAACGCCCACACCCATGGGCAATGCACGCGCGAGGAAGCCGACGAGCTTATCGTGGCTGCCCCCCGGCGTCGCAAAGTCTTGTCTTTTGCTGCGAAGCGCCTGTGCGCGCGTGGTTTCGATGCGGCGTTTTATGACCATGGTGCGCCAAGCTTAGTTGGTGAAACCTTCATTGTGGCTGAATATGTCGCGTCCATCCCAACCCGCAATGTCGAGCGCTGCGCGCGTAGGAAGAAAATCAAAGCAGGCCTGGGCGATTTCCATTCGACCTTCACGCTCCAACCGTACAACAAGTTCGTCGCGCAGACGATGGAGGAAACGCACGTCTGATGCCGCATAGTCGCGCTGTGCATCGTTCAATACCGGTCCGCCCCAATCCGAAGATTGCTGTTGCTTGGAAATGCTCTCGCCAAGCAGTTCCTCTGTAAGGTTTTTGAGGCCATGCCGGTCGGTATAGGTCCGCACGAGCTTGCTGGCGATCTTTGTGCAGAACACAGGGCCCGCGGTGACGCCGAGATAATATTGGATCGCGGCGAGATCGAACCGGCCAAAGTGATAGAGCTTTACCCTGTTTTCGTCGGCCAATATCCGGCTGAGGTTCGGCGCATCATATTCGCTTCCCGGCGAAAAGCGCACGAGGTGCTCGTCGCCTGAACCATCAGAGATTTGAACGACGCAAAGCCGGTCTCGGTGAGTGATAAGACCCATGGTCTCTGTGTCGACCGCAAGATCGCTTGTGCCTTCAAGGACGCCGTCTGCCAGGTCTTCTTCGTGAAAATGTACTGTCATATGTTTGCGGCCACTACGCCACATTGAAGCAGAGGGAAAGAGGGGGCCGGAAAGAGGGGGATAGAGCGTCACGCCTGTCTCGCCTCAAACCGCCTGGTCTGTGTAGCGTAAGCCCCATGGCAAGCGATCAAATTCCGGAAAGCTGGCGCGCGGCGTTGGAGCCGGTGCTAGGTACGCCCGAGGCGCGTAAACTTGGCGGTTGGCTCAGCGCTGAAGAGAAGGCGGGCAAGGTCATCTATCCCCCGCGCGGGACCCGTTTGGCAGCTTTGGAGGCAACGCCGCTCGATCAGGTGTGCGTGGTCATCCTTGGGCAGGATCCCTACCACGGGCCGGGACAGGCGCACGGGCTCAGCTTCTCGGTGCGGGACGGGGTCAAACAGCCGCCGAGCCTTGTCAATATCTTCAAAGAGCTTGAAAGTGACCTTGGTATCCCTCGCCCGCAAACCGGCAATCTGTCTCCTTGGGCAATGCAAGGCGTGCTGCTGCTCAACAACACCCTGACCGTCGAAGCGGGGCAGGCGGGAAGCCATGCTGGGCGCGGATGGGATGCGATCACGGATGCCTGCGTTGCAGCAGTGGTTGATGCAGGGAAACCGTGCGTTTTTGTATTGTGGGGCAGCCATGCCGCGAAGAAGGCGGGCCGGGTCAAGGGGCTTGGACGAGCGAACCATCACCTTGTCCTCAAATCCCCGCACCCATCGCCGCTTTCTTCCCATCGCGGGTTTTTCGGCTCGAAACCCTTTAGTAAAGCCAATGCCTTTTTGGAAAGCCAGGGCTGCGGGGCTATAGATTGGTCGCTATGACCAAGGACGAAGCCCGCGCAGCCTTGCTTGCCCGCCAGGAGGCGTTGGCAAAGGAGGACGCGGCCAATGCAGATTCGCGCGAAACGGTGGAATTGCAGCAAGACAGCGTCGGGCGCCTCAGCCGAATGGATGCAATGCAGCAACAAGCGATGGCCCAGGCCAACGAACGGCGCAGGGCTGCCGAGGCTGTGCGGATCAAGGCCGCGCTGGAACGTATTGAAGAGGGCGAATGGGGCTATTGCCTTGGCTGCGGTGAAGAGATTGCGCGAGGCCGCCTGCGGTATGACCCGAGCACCCCGACATGCATCAAATGCGCGGCATAAAGACCTGAGAGGAGAGCCATTGAGATGACCCAGAACCCGTCCGATGTCGTATTATACGAGGTAAACAATGGCGTCGCGCTGGTCACGCTCAATCGGCCCCAGGCCATGAATGCCATCAATAAGGCGCTTCGCAGACGCCTTTATGAAGTGATGCGGATGGCTGACGCAGACGGGGCGGTGAATGCGGTTGTGTTGACGGGGGCTGGCACGCGCGCGTTCACGGCTGGATTGGACCTCAAAGAACTGGGCAGCGAAGAAGGCGCGCTTGGCGCTGCGAATGACACGGACCCTGCCAATAATCCTGTCAAAGCCATTGAGGTGTGCCGCAAGCCGGTCATCGGTGCGGTCAACGGCGTTGCGATCACAGGCGGTTTCGAGGTGGCGTTGGCGTGTGATTTCCTGATTGCGGCGACCAATGCCCGCTTTGCCGATACGCATGCGCGCGTCGGCATTGTGCCGGGCTGGGGGCTCTCCCAGAAACTCTCGCGAATGATTGGTATAGGGCGGGCAAAGGAGCTCGCCTTTACGGGCAATTTTCTCGACGCTGAAACGGCTCTTAAATGGGGCCTGGTCAATCATGTGGTGGAGCCAGAGGAGCTGCTTCCAAAGGCACTCAAGCTTGCCCAGGACGCGGCGAGCATCGATCCGCAATTCCTGCGCAGCTACAAGCGGCTTATCGACGATGGCTTTGCCGTGACCTTTGGCGAGGGGATGGCGATCGAGGCGGAGAGATCATTGTCCGCCAATTCGCAAGTTGCGCCCGGTGAGGTCGAAGCGCGCCGTTCAAAGGTGCAGGAGCGGGGGCGCTCTCAATAAAGAGGGTTATTCGACGGAAGGCGGCGGAAGCTTGCGCAAGGTCATCGCGCCAAGGCTGCTCTCCACGCGCAATTCGCCGTTTTCCAACCAGCCCATCACCCCGTCGAAATCAGCAACGCCCAAATCGTTGCGGTGAAAATCAAAGACAATGGTCTGGCCCTCGCCCACTTTGCGTTCGCCGCTGAGCTCAAAAGGTCCGGAAAGCACCTGATAACTTCTGAGATAGAGTTCGATTGTCTCCGGCTTGTCGCAAGTGTCGCCGGGCGACCATTCGCCGTCTATAACTGGTGTCACGATGAGTTCGCCATTGGCACAAAGCCCGCGCACATCCGCAAAGGAAAAGGGCTTGCCGCTGTCCGCCCACTCAATGCGCAAGAATGGGCCGCCGGGCGTAGTCTCCACCTCTCGCCAGACGAACTCAGGCGCAACCGGCTTGGGCTCGCTTATGAAAAGGATGGCGCCGTTTATCTCTTGCCAAGTGCCCTTGGCGCGCAGGTCAAGGCCGCCTACAGAAAGGCCCCATCCAAACGTCCCGTCTTCGCGCACTATCATGCCCATGGCTGTTTCAAAGCTGTTGCCGTCATACCGGCCGACAAACTTTGATTGTTCCTGGGGTTGCGAAGCTTCTTTCGCTTCACTTTGATCGGGCGAAGGCGTGTCTTGGGCAAGGGCCGTCGAAGGAAGGCTGGCCACTAAAGCGAGCAACAGAGGTCTCAAATGCATCACCGGACGATAGCAGGCCTGTGATGCAAAAGCGAAGCCTGGTTCAAAATACGCTCGTCAGCCTTAGCCCGACCGTGACGCCTGTCTTGCGCGCGGCAATGGCGCTGTCGTCGACTTGAATGTCAAAGGTGAGCCCGTGTTTGTCGGCGAATTGATAGGTGTAAAACGCCTCCAACCCCTGCTCGTCCTCAAGACCTAACCGGAAGGCGACATCCTCGACCAGTTCATCGGTCAGAGAATATTGAAAATAGGCGAGGCCAAAGCGGTCCTGCGGGCGGAAGCGCGGGTTTCCTGATACCCCGATGTAGCCGGAATAATCGAGGAAAGTCGGGTCTCCCATGGATGCCTGGAAACGCGCGATAATACCCCAACCTTTGCCAGGAGCCTCGGCATAGCGGGCGACATATTGATAGGCGGAAAGCTGCACCGCGAGCTCGCCGCTTTCATTGCCGAATGTGCCAATTGGCTGCGGGGGCGGGGTGAGCGCGCTTGGCAGGATATCGCGGGCAAAATCGTCGCGTGTCGAACCGACAAGAGCAAAGGTGTAATAGCCCGGATTGCCCCCGATACTGGTGATTTTCGTGGCGGATGCCAGGAACGCGACGCCGTTCCTGAACGGGTCTTCCAGTCCGCTGCGCTGGTATTGGGAATCCACATCAAACACCCAAAGCCGGTACAGCGTTTTGCCCTTCGGCACCGTCAGCATTGCGCCTGTGACCGTGTTCGGGGCAACGCCAGAGGGCGGCAATGCGATGCCAAGATTTTGAAAGCCGAAGTGACCGTTGCTTTCGATCAGCGGGATAGCGGCAGAGACATCCAGAAGGTTCATCTTGCCCACTTCGAGAGTGGTGCCGTTCTTCCATTTGTATTCAAGGCTGGCGGACAAATCGACTTTGCCTCTGCCCTCGCCCCTGAACAAGGCGGTGTTGCCCGGGACAAGGCCGATTTCTCCATTGGAATCCTCGCCCCAACGAAATTCTGGGCGCAGATTCAAAGTGAGGTTGGATGACCCGCCAATTGCGCTTGCATTGGCTCTGATGAAACCGTCGATGCGCCCACCATAGCGCAGGGTCGTATCGGCATCCCCCGAGACGGGTAAGTCGGCAATGTGGGAGGCAACAAATTCAACATCGACCGGATCTGTTTTTTCAGCAAGCGGCGGCGGGGTGACATCTGCTTCGGGCAAAGGCTCTGCGTCTTCGGGAGTAGCTTGCGCCAAAGCGGGCGCTGCGGCCGCCAATGCAACCGAGCTAAAAAACACCTGGCATACGCGCATTGCGCTGCCCTTGCAGATAATCATTGCCTCTTTGATCCTCTCTCAGAGGCACCCTGCACTGTGCCTTCCTTATCGGCAATATAGATGGCCGATTAAGGAAGTGAAAATCAAGGCAGTTCGTTAGACTATTCTGACGCGGACTGCACTTTATGTACCGCTGTATCAATAATATCACCGCAACGAGTGCGTGGTATTTATCGCGGTAATTCAGTCACTCCCATGAGAGCTTCGTCGACGGCGCGTGCACACTGGCGTCCTTCGCGAATGGCCCAGACCACCAGGCTTTGGCCCCTGCGCATGTCGCCGCAGGCGAACACGTTCTCGACGCTGGTGGCGTAGTTTTCTTCATTCGCTGCGACATTGCCGCGATCGGTAAGCTCTACACCCGATTGGTCGAGAAGGCCCGCTTTGATCGGACCAACAAAGCCCATTGCAAGGAAGATGAGGTCCGCTGGGATCGTGAATTCGCTGCCGACAACTTCGCGCATCTGGTGCTGGCCGTTGTCATCTTTCACCCATTCGACCCGCGCGCATTCAAGGCCGGTGACTTTCTCGCCGTCGCCCACAACGCGTTTGGTCAGGACCGCCCAATCGCGCTCGACGCCTTCTTCGTGGCTCGACGAGGTGCGAAGTTTTAACGGCCAGTTCGGCCACGTCATTGCCTTGTCCTCTTTTTCAGGAGGCTTGGGCATGATCTCAAGCTGTGTAACCGAAGCGGCGCCCTGACGGTTGGAGGTACCAACACAGTCAGAGCCCGTGTCACCGCCGCCGATCACGACGACATGCTTGCCTGTGGCCTTGAGTGTTCCGCGCGGAGCGGCTCGGGCTTCGTCGTCGCCTGCGTTACGCTTATTCTGCTGGGTCAGGAATTCCATCGCCAAGCGAACGCCATTCAATTCAGCGCCAGGAATCTGCAACTGGCGTGCATTCTCCGCGCCGCCTGATAGCACCACTGCGTCATAGTTTTCCTGCAAGGACTGGAACGAGATATCGACGCCCACTTCTTTGCTGGTTTTGAACGATACCCCTTCGGCTTCCATCTGCTGACAGCGCCGGTTGATGAGGTGTTTTTCCATTTTGAAATCTGGAATGCCATAACGAAGAAGCCCGCCGATGCGGTCGTTCTTCTCGAACAGCGTGACCGAGTGGCCGGCGCGCGCCAATTGTTGGGCGGCGGCCATACCAGCGGGGCCTGAGCCCACGACGGCAACTGATTTGCCGGTCTTTTTCTCAGGCACTTGCGGCGTAACCCATCCCTCTTTCCACCCGCGATCGACAATCGCGCATTCGATGGATTTGATCGTGACGGGCTGATCGACGATGTTGAGCGTGCACGACGCCTCGCAAGGCGCGGGGCAAATACGACCAGTGAACTCCGGGAAATTGTTGGTTGAATGGAGAACGTGCAAAGCGTTCTTCCAATCGTTTTCGTAGACGAGGTGGTTCCAGTCCGGGATCATATTGTTCACCGGACAGCCGTTGTGACAATAGGGGATTCCGCAATCCATGCAGCGCGAGGCCTGACTGGTCAGCGTCTCGTCATCGGGCTGCACCACGAATTCGCGGTAATTATTGAGCCGTTCTTTGGGGTCGAGATAATCGCGATCACGCCGGTCGAGTTCGAGGAAGCCTGTGTCTTTACCCATCTGTCTAACCTTTATTCCGCTGCCACGCTTGCCGCTTCAAGGCGTTCGGCCTCAAGCGCTTCGAGGGCGCGTTTGTAGTCGGTTGGCATTACCTTCACGAATTTGGTGAGCGCGTTGTCCCAGTCGGCGAGCAGGTCAGAGGCGACCTTGCTGCCGGTGTGAAGCTGGTGGCGCTCTACCAAGATACGCAGCCGCTCTGCATCGTGACGCAGCATGTCTCCCATGCCGAGATCATTGACCGAGCGGGTGCGATGGGTGGGACGACCCATTCCTTCATCCTCGTCCGGCTGGTTTGAGATCGCCTCCAATTCAACCTGCGCGCGGTTCACGAGGTCGGAAAAATTGCCTTCCGCGTCATAGACATAGGCGACACCGCCGCTCATGCCTGCTGCGAAATTGCGGCCCGTCTTGCCGAGCACGACGACAACCCCGCCGGTCATGTATTCGCAGGTGTGATCGCCCGTTCCCTCGACGACAGCAATCGCGCCCGAGTTGCGAACGGCGAAACGCTCTCCGCCAACGCCCGAGAAATAGGCCTCGCCCGAGATCGCGCCGTAGAGCACGGTGTTGCCAACGATGATATTCTCATTCGCTGCGCGCGGTGCATTTTCGGGTGGGCGAACGACGATGCGACCGCCCGATAGGCCCTTGCCGACATAGTCATTGGCGTCCCCGACAAGGTCGAGCGTGACGCCATGGGCAAGCCATGCGCCAAAGCTTTGGCCAGCAACGCCGGTCAGATTGATGCGCAGCGTATCGACGGGAAGCCCTTCGTGCCCGTGCATCTTGGCAATCTCACCAGACAGCATGGTGCCAGCGGTTCGGTTGACGTTGCGGATCTCGTAATTGAGCTCCACCGGTGTCTTGGCGCTGATCGCTTCGTGCGCGTCCGCGATGAACTTGTTGTCGAGCGCTGCGGCAAGCCCGTGGTCTTGCGTCTCGGTGTGGTTGAGCGGCGTGCCTTCTTCGAGGGCTGGTGCGAACAGCAGCCGGTCAAGATTGATCCCGCGCGCTTTCCAGTGGCGGTGCATCCGGGTCATGTCGAGACGGTCGACCCGGCCCACCATCTCATCAACCGTGCGGAAGCCCATTTCGGCCATGATCTGACGCAGTTCTTCGGCGACGAAGAACATGTAGTTGACCACATGCTCTGGCTGTCCGGTGAATCGCGCGCGAAGGACAGGGTCCTGTGTCGCGACGCCCACTGGGCAGGTGTTGAGGTGGCATTTGCGCATCATGATGCAGCCAGCTGCGATCAGAGGCGCGGTGGCAAAGCCGAACTCATCCGCGCCAAGCAGCGCGCCGATAGCCACATCGCGGCCCGTGCGAAGCCCGCCGTCAACCTGCACCGCGATACGGCTCCGCAAATCGTTAAGAAGCAGCGTTTGCTGCGTCTCGGCAAGGCCGATCTCCCAAGGAGAGCCCGCGTGTGTCAGCGACGTCAGCGGTGATGCGCCGGTTCCGCCGTCATAGCCCGAGATCGTAAGGTGATCGGCTTTGGACTTCGACACGCCAGCTGCAACTGTGCCCACGCCAACTTCGGAAACAAGCTTGACCGAAATGCGCGCAGATGGCTGCACGTTTTTAAGGTCGTGGATCAGCTGCGCGAGGTCTTCGATCGAGTAGATGTCGTGGTGCGGCGGCGGGGAGATAAGGCCCACGCCCGGCGTCGAGTGGCGCACCGCGCCAATGCGCTTGTCGACCTTGTGACCCGGAAGCTGACCGCCTTCGCCCGGCTTTGCGCCTTGCGCCATCTTGATCTGGATATCGTCGGAATTGGCGAGATATTCAGCGGTCACACCAAAGCGGCCCGAAGCCACCTGCTTGATGCGGCTGCGCATCGAATCGCCGTTTTCCATAGGCTTGAAGCGGAACGGTTCCTCGCCCCCTTCGCCCGTGTTCGAGCGCCCGCCGATGCGGTTCATCGCGATTGCCATGGTGGAGTGCGCTTCGTGGCTGATCGAGCCCAGGCTCATCGCGCCGGTGGAGAAGCGCTTGACGATTTCAGACGCGGGCTCGACTTCATCAAGAGGGATGGGATCATCGGCCTTCTTGAATTCCATCAGACCGCGGATCGAGAGCAGGCGCTCGTTCTGATCGTTTACGCTTCGTGCAAACTCTTCATAATTCGACCAGTCATTGCCGCGCACAGCGTGCTGCAATTGCGCAACGTTTTCGGGCGTCCAGGCGTGCTCTTCACCGCGCAGACGGTATTGGTAGATACCGCCCACATCGAGCATGCCTTTGTAGAGCGGATTGTCACCATAGGCTTGCGCGTGGCGACGGATGGCTTCTTCGGCGACTTGCTCAAGGCCAACACCTTCGATGGTGGTCGCGGTGCCGGTGAAATACTTTGCGACAAATTCGGACGACAGCCCGACCGCGTCAAAAATCTGCGCCCCGCAATAGGACTGATAGGTCGAGATGCCCATTTTGGACATGACCTTGCGGATGCCTTTGCCGACCGCTTTGATGTAGTTCTGCTGGACCTCTTGCTCTGAAAGCTCGGAGTGTTTCTTGGCGCGGATGTCCTCAAGCGTTTCGAATGCGACGTAAGGGTTAATCGCCTCAGCGCCGTATCCTGCGAGCACACAGAAGTGGTGTACTTCGCGCGCTTCGCCGGTTTCAACGACGAGCCCGGTTTGCATCCGCAGGCCCTGACGCACGAGGTGGTGGTGCACGGCAGCCGTCGCGAGAAGCGCTGGCATGGGTACACGGTCCTGGCTTTGTGCGCGGTCAGAAATCACAAGGATGTTCTGGTCCTGCAGCACCGCTTCGGTCGCGGCCCAGCACATTTCCTTGATCGCCATCTCAAGACCCTCGGCCCCGGCGCTCGCATCCCATGTCATGTCGATGGTGGTGCAACGGAACGCGCCGTCGAGATTGGCTTCGACTGAGCGGATTTTCGCCAGATCGTCATTGGTGAGGATCGGCTGTTCCACCTCAAGCCGCTTGTGCGTCCCCGCATCATGGCCCAGCAAATTGGGGCGCGGACCGATCATCGACAGAAGGCTCATCACAAGCTCTTCGCGGATCGGGTCAATTGGCGGGTTGGTCACCTGCGCAAAGTTCTGTTTGAAGTAGTCGTAGAGCAGACGCGCCTTGTTCGAGAGCACTGCAATCGGCGTGTCGGTGCCCATCGAACCAATCGGATCATCGGCCTTGACCGCCATCGGCTCCAAAAATTTGCTCACATCTTCCTGAGTGTATCCAAAGGCTTGCTGGCGTTGGAGCAGGGTCGTTTCGCTCACCGGCACTTCGGAAAGCTCAGGCTCGATCTCGCTGATTTCGGCAAGCTTATACTGCGCTTGCTTCAGCCAATCGGCATAAGGTTCTGCGTTCGCAAGGTCCGCTTTGAGCTCTTCGTCCTCGACAATGCGGCCTTGCTCAAGGTCGATCAGGAGCATTTTGCCGGGCTGCAAACGCCATTTGCGGGTGATGTCTTCCTCAGCAAACGGCAGAACGCCGCTTTCCGAGGCGAGGCACACGATATCGTCTTTGGTGACACAGAAACGCGCCGGGCGAAGGCCATTGCGGTCCAATGTCGCACCGATTTGGCGACCATCGGTAAAGCACACCGCTGCCGGACCATCCCAAGGCTCCATTAGGGCGGCGTGATACTCGTAAAACGCGCGGCGAGCCTGATCCATCTGGGTGTTTTTGGCCCATGCTTCCGGGATCAGCATCATCATGGCGTGCGCGAGGCTGTACCCGCCTGCAAGCAGCAATTCCAATGCGTTATCAAGGCAGGCGGTGTCCGATTGCCCGTGCGGGATGATCGGCCACATCTTATCAAGGTCCGGCCCCAGAAGGTCGCTCTCCATCGTGCGGCGGCGCGCGTTCATCCAGTTCACATTGCCGCGCACGGTGTTGATCTCACCATTGTGCGCGATCAGGCGGAATGGGTGAGCCAAACGCCAGCTTGGGAAAGTGTTGGTCGAGAAACGCTGGTGGACGAGGCCTAACGCCGAGATGCAATCCGGATCGCGCAAATCATCGTAGAAACTGCGCACCTGCTCACACAAAAGAAGCCCTTTGTAGACGATTGTGCGGCTGGAGAAGCTCGGCACATATAGGTCGGTGAGACCCGGCAGATCGTGCTTTTCGGCGAGTTTCGCGAGTGGGTTCTGCACCTGCTTGCGGATCACGAGGAGCTTACGTTCAAACGCGTCTTGGTCTTCGCAATTGTCGCCTTTGCCGATGATCGCTTGTTGGATGACGGGCATCGAATCGATAACCGCCTTGCCAAGGCCATCAAGGCTCGTGGGTACATCGCGCCAGCCGAGCAGGACTTGCCCTTCTTTGGCGGTGAATTTCTCAAACTGTTCGGTGACGAACGCGCGCGCAGCCTCATCCTGCGGCATAAAGCACATGGCAACGCCGTATTCGCCCGCTGGGGGTAGGTTTACATCGTGTGCGTCTGCCCATTTGCGCATGATTGGATCGGGGATCTGCATAAGCAGCCCTGCGCCATCCCCCAGAAGCGGGTCAGCACCCACCGCGCCCCGGTGGTCAATCCGCTCAAGAATCTGGAGCGCCTGCTCGATAATGGCATGGCTTTTCTCGCCCTTGATATGGGCGACCATGCCTACTCCGCAGGCGTCATGTTCATTGACCGGGTCGTAAAGACCCTGGGAATCTGGGTATCCCATGGCGAGGTTCCAATCTGTCAGATGCCACTGCTCGATGGCTCATGCGCTCATGGCGCGGCAGTGGCGAAAACATCGGCCCCACGCACCTCAAGGTAAGTGGGCTCCGCTTGGAACCTCTATTGCAGATGGAATATCTGTATTGCAACCGCGAACAGTGAAATTTTATTTCACCATGGCCCAATTTTTGGTTTCTTTACGCAAGACCAGTTGCAAAAAACGCGCAATCTCAGTCAGAATCGCGTGCTTAAGCCGCTCCGCGTAGGTCCTGCAAACGTGCCAGGGCGCTGCGCAATTCTTCCTCGGTCTGGCCAAGCACATTGTCGTTCGTGCGTGCCTTTGCGCTTTGATCAAAGCCGCGCTCTGTAAACAGGGCCAGCGCCTTCAGCGCTTCTGCCAGGGCAGCTTCACGAGCGATCTCGCTGCCGGCTGCGTGCGCGCGTTCTTTGGCTTGGTGAT
Organism: Erythrobacter sp. S227; assembly: GCF_057364925.1. Lineage (NCBI taxonomy): Bacteria > Pseudomonadati > Pseudomonadota > Alphaproteobacteria > Sphingomonadales > Erythrobacteraceae > Erythrobacter > Erythrobacter sp. S227. The sequence continues at coordinate 2,294,068 of NZ_CP200280.1, read as the reverse complement.
CGTGTAACGCGCCAGCAAAACGCTCGACCATTTCGACCAGGCTCAAGTTTTCGGCAGGCTTTTGGCGCAGTTTCTCCAGAGCGTTCTCTGGTTCTTTGGCGACGGTTTCGACAGCTTCGACTTCGGTCTCAGGTGCAGTGGCGACAGGAGTGCTCGCTTCGGGAGTTGCGGGAGCTTCCGGCACATCTTCGACCCAAACACCGTTACGCTTTGGCATCGACGCAAATTCACCAAGATCAAGGGAGCGAGGTTTTGGTGAGGCGTTTTGTGGTTCCTGCGCTCCGACTGGCTGAGCAGCCGTGTCAGGGCTCTGAGCGGCTTCACATGTTGCACCTTCGCATGATTCGATCAGCGCGTCCTTGAAATGCTTGCGGGTAAAGGCCCATCCGCCCTTTTCTTCGCGCTCATTTGCGCGCTCATTTGCATGGTCGATGTCCTCTGGCGCTTCGATATCATAGCCGCGCTGTGCCAGTTCGCCGAGCTTGGGTTCACGCTTCGAGTTATCGTCGCCCGCCGCTTCACAGGCGAAAGCTCCATCTTCCATCTCGGAAAATTCAGCAGGCTCGGCAATTTCGCTTGGCTTGGATGCATCGAGCGGCGCATCGAGGCTTTCGCTGCCCAGATCAGAGGCGGGATTGATTGGTTGGAGATCGCGCGACTTGAAGGCCGATACGACACCGCCGTCGCCGTCCATCAGCTTTGCCCTGTGCGAAAGCGCGCTTGCAACGATGTAACCAAGAAGCGCGCCGGCAAGACCGATCCCGACACAGACGATTATACGCGTCATCAACAAGGGAAGGTAAATACCGGTGAGTGATGAAACGCGTGCAATCGGTTGATCGGGCAAGACCGCGGTCATCAACGCCAGAAGCAAACCGCCCCAGATCGTCACCATCGGCACAAAAGCACGGTGCTTGGGGACGGCTGCGAACGAAGCAAGCTTGCTCGGGCTACTTTTGCCCTTGCTTTTGCGTGACACAGATTTGCCGTGCTCCACGGCCACTGCGTGCTGCCTTACAATTTTGCCGATATGATTGCTCGATCGCATTGCGCTTATTTGCCTTTTTCTCGGCCCGTTGGCGCTTATGCTCGCGCCTTAGGCCTGTAACCCCTGATCGCGGCCCACCACTTGCGGTGTGCTCACGTCCAGGCTTTGCGCTAAAAGGATATGGTAAACATCGAGATAACGCCGCGCATTCAAAAGCCAGTCATGCCGTGTTTTTACGCAGGCAAGGCCGTTGGCCTTTAACCTGTCCCACTCTGAACGACGCTCGAAGAGGTCGGCGAGCGCTTCTGCGCAGGCCGCTGGATCATCGGGTTCAAACAAAATGCCTGTTTCACCGTGGGTGATAAGCTCACGGTGACCGCCCACGTTCGAGGCCGCCACCAACCGTCTCTGTGCCATCGCCTCAAGCGGCTTCAAAGGCGTGACGAGGTCGGTAAGCCTTGAGTGTTTGCGAGGGTAGGCCAGCACATCGATGAGTGAATAATAGCGTTCAACCTGATCATGCGGCACGCGTCCGGTGAAGATCACAGCCTCTGGTTCAGGAAGAGCGGCAGCCGCGGCCCGCCACTCCTCATCTAGATTGCCTGCGCCCACCAAAAGCAGGCGCGCATCCGGATGCGACTGGCGCAATATGGGCATCGCTGCGATCAGATCATCGACGCCTTCGTAGTCGTAGAAACTGCCGATGTAGCCGATGACAGGTGTCTTAGGTGACAGCCCAAGTTCAGCCGCAAGGCTGTCATCGCGCGGGCCGGGTTCTCCGAACAAAGTGAGGTCCACGCCATTGGGCATCACACCGATCTTGCCTCCGGGGATGCCGCGCTCGATCAGATCATCGCGAAGGCCGTTGCAAATAGTGAACACCGCATCAGCTCCCGACGCAATTTGTGTCTCGAGCGTTCGGGTCAGGCGGTACTTGATCGACCCTTCGCTGCCGGTGAGGTTGCCCACCGCTGCATCTTCCCAAAAGGCGCGGATTTCATAGACAAACGGCACGCCAAGCTGGCGCGCTGCCCGCATTGCGCCGCCGCCGCATAGGGCTGGCGAATGGGCATGGATCACATCGGGGCGCCAATCTTTGGCAAGCTCGAGGATTGCATCCTTCAGCGCCGCCATCTCGCGAAATTCTGACACTCCTGTAAAGCCCCGCGGCGTTCCAGCGGTGCGGTGAAAGGTGAGGCCATCAAAGGTCTCTTCTGCGGTTGTCCATTCCGCTTCGTTATTGTGGCGCTGCGAAGTAATTCCACGCACTTCCAGCCCCGCCGCTTCCTGAGCTTTCAAGATGGCGCGCGTGCGGAAAGTGTATCCGCTGTGAAGCGGGAGCGAATGGTCAAGAACGTGCAGAATCCGTGTCATGGCCAGCGATATAAACCGATTGTGCTTAACGCCGCGTCAACCGCATTGCCGTAAAGCGCAGGGCGATGATTGACTATTTTGCTCTCGCGCTCGGGCATGGCCTGCTTGTGCTCGCATTCTTGCGGCTGGTGATGCGCGACAGTCTCGATGTCGATCCTGCGATCAGCGAGCTCAAAGCAGCAGCTGAAGCCAAAAAGCCCAAAACGGGGACCAATCGGCGAAAGAGCAAGGCACCTTCTCCAAATGAAGAGGCCGCGCCAGGGCAATGATCGATTTCGTCTTCCTCGCCTTTATCGGCTTTGTGTTGGCCCTTGGCCTCAAGCGCCCGTATTTATGGGTGCTGCTCTATGTCTACATCGACATTCTGGCACCCCAACGTATTGGCTATGGCGTCATCCAGAGCGTGCAGGTGTCCCTCATCGCCTTTGGAGCAGCCTTCGTAGGCTGGTTACTGTTCGACAAAAAAGAGGGTGCACGTTTTAGCGTCAGGCAGGGGCTTTTGCTGCTCTTGCTGATTTGGTGTTTTGTCACACTGCAATTTGCCGATTTCCCCGAGGAGGCGGCAACCAAATGGGATTGGGTGTGGAAGGCGATGGTCTTTGCCATCTTCCTGCCCTTCACAATCACGACAAGGCAACGCATCGAAGCGCTGGCGCTCACATTGGTCTTGACCGTAGGGATGATCGTGATCTCGACCGGTATGAAGACGGTGTTGGGAGGGGGCGGTTATGGCTCGCTTAAATTCTTCGTCAAAGACAACAGCGGGATTTACGAAAGCTCTACGCTTGCGACCGTCGCGATTGGCCTGATCCCTGTGATCATGTGGTTCACCCGGTTTGGGACCATTATCAAGCCGCATTGGACGGTGACGGTCTTTGCTGTAGCCCTGTGTTTCGCGTGCCTACTGATCCCTATCGGAACCGAGGCGCGCACCGGCCTGTTGTGCATCGCTGCGCTTGGCGTTTTTCTGCTGCGCTATACCGAAAAGCGGCTGATGTTTATCGCAGCGGCTCCCGTGCTTGGCCTTATGGCTCTGCCGTTTTTGCCGCAGAGTTACTATGAACGCATGGCCACCATTGCAGAGCCCGGCGGCGATGAAAGCGCCTCGACGCGGATGCAGGTTTGGAAATGGACTCTCGATTATGCGTCGGAAAATCCGCTTGGTGGCGGGTTTGACAGCTATCGTGCCAACTCGTTCACTTACACCATGCCCGTGCGCGAGCAGAACGGCAACACGACCACGACGCAATATCGCGAAATCACCGATGAGGGACGCGCCTTCCATTCGTCCTTCTTCGAATTGCTGGGCGAACAAGGCTATCCCGGTCTCATCCTGTGGCTGCTGCTCCACGGACTTGGCGTGTGGCAGATGGAGAAGACCTACAGGCGTTGGAAAGGCAAGACCGAGGAGAGCGAAGCCTGGATTTCGCCGCTTGCGGCTGCCCTGCAAATCGCAAGCCTGATCTACCTCGTGGGCGCAACCTTCCAGGGGATTGGCTATCAGCCGGTTATGCTGATGATCGTCGGGCTTCAGATCGGGCTTTACTCTTATGTCACCCGGCTTGATTCGGCCAAACGCGAGCTGGTCGCCGACAGCGTCTCTGATCACCCGAGAGGACGCACTCCTCGCCGCGCAAGTTCCCGCAAATCCAGTCCTGATCTAGCCCAAATCTAGGCATGCCGTAACGGCACAAGGCTCCAAGCCCTTCAGCCCCAAATCATTCCGGCGCTTTATCGTTGCGTTTGGCGCTTGCGCCTGCCAAAGATGCTCCCAACTTAACGTAAACGTAAACCGCGCGAGCGTGGCTTTCGCCCACGCCGCACGAAGGGAAGGGAGCCCAGCACATGACACCACAAGATCTGGCCGCCAAAGTCGGCGAAAACATCGGCACATCCGAGTGGGTCGAGATGACTCAGGAAAAGGTCAACATGTTCGCCGATGCAACCGGCGATCACCAGTTCATCCACATCGACGAAGAAAAAGCCAAGATGACCCCGTTCGGCGGCACTATCGTGCACGGCTTCATGACCCTCTCGATGATCCCGTACCTCTCCGCCAACAGCGACATGCCAAAGATCGACGGCGTCAAAATGGGCGTGAACTATGGCGGCAACAAAACCCGCTTCATCGCACCTGTGCGCGTGGGCAAGCGTATCCGCGGTCACTGGAAGCTGGCTGAAATGATCGAGAAGCGCCCCGGTCAATGGCAGCAAACCGCAGAGATCACGATCGAGATCGAGGGCGAAGAAAAGCCTGCGCTCATGTGTGAGTGGATCACCCAGTTTTTCGTATAACTCTACCCTCGTCACCCCAGCGAAAGCTGGGGTCTAGGGCTTCAAACACCCCAATTTGCCGCAAGAGATCCCAGCTTTCGCTGGGATGACGAAATTCGCGGCACTAGAATAAGGACACCCCCAATATGTCACGTGACGCAGTCATCGTCTCCACCGCCCGCACGCCGATTGGGCGCGCTTACAAAGGCGGCTTTAACGCAACCCCGGGCGCAACGCTTGGCTCATTCTCATATGCAGCAGCCGTAGAGCGCGCAGGCATCGAAGGCGGCGAAGTCGACGATGTTGTCTGGGGCGCAGTGCTGACCCAGGGCACGCAGGCTGGCAACATCGGTCGTCAGGTCGCTCTTCGCGGCGGCGCTCCGGTAACTGTCGCTGCGCAAACCATCGATCGTCAGTGTTCATCGGGCCTGATGGCTATCGCAACAGCCGCTAAGCAAATCATCGTCGACGGCATGGACGTGGTTGTTGGCGGCGGTCAGGATTCGATCTCGATGGTGCAAACCCCCGAGATGCGTGTCGCTCCTGACAAGTCGCTGATCGCGATGCACAAGGATGTGTACATGCCCATGCTCGGCACCGCCGAGACGGTCGCTGCGCGCTACAACGTCAGCCGCGAGGCGATGGATGAATACGCGCTCCAATCGCAGCAACGCACCGCCGCTGGCCAAGAGGCTGGCCACTTCGATGCTGAAATCGTGCCTGTTACCACCACCATGATGGTGAAAGACAAGGCAACTGGCGAAGTCAGCCAACAAGAGGTCACCATCACCAAGGATGAAGGCAACCGTCCGTCGACCACGCTCGAAGGTCTCCAAGGCCTCCAGCCGGTGATGGGCCCGAACATGACCATCACGGCAGGTAACGCATCACAGCTTTCCGATGGTTCTTCGGCCAGCGTTCTGATGGAAGCCAAGGTTGCTGAGCAAAAGGGCCTCGAGCCGCTTGGCCGTTATGTCGGTATGGCGGTGGCCGGCACCGAGCCTGATGAAATGGGCATCGGTCCTGTCTTCGCCATTCCAAAGCTTCTGAAAGCCAACGGCCTTACCATGGATGATATCGGTCTGTGGGAATTGAACGAAGCGTTTGCAGTGCAGGTGCTTTACTGCCGCGACAAGCTTGGCATCGACAACGACATCCTCAACGTCAACGGCGGCTCGATTTCGATCGGTCACCCTTACGGCATGACGGGCGCTCGTTGCACCGGCCACGCTCTCATCGAAGGCAAGCGCCGCGGCGCGAAATACGCAGTCGTCACCATGTGCGTCGGCGGCGGCATGGGCGCAGCGGGTCTGTTCGAGATCTTCTAAGAAGCCTCAAAAACATGCTCAAGACGGGCGGTGCAGGAGCAATCCTGTGCCGCCTTTTCTTTGCTCCGCTTTACTGAGGTGTGATGCGCGGATCGTTTTGGGTCTGCCATTGCGGAAGCCACTCTCCGGGTGGGCCGCCGCGGCATTGGTCAAGAGACGCATACGAGGCGAGCCTGAAAACCGCTCCATCCCAAGCCCACGACGCGCTCATCCCGCAATCGGTCAGCCCGCGCCCCTTGGAAAAGCTGCGCAGCAACAGCGTGTCTGGCGCAAAATGGGCTGTTGTGACAGATGACGCGTCCCACGCGGTGGCACCGTCCCACAAGGGCCCCGCCTGTTCGAGAGGCGCCCTCGACCAAGCGCCATCTTCATCAATAAGCACTGCGACGGAAAAGCCTTGATAAGCGCCCATTCCGCAAGCGATCAGTCCCAAGCTGTGCGTTTCATCGAGCCGAAAAAATTCGTGCGTTTCAGACGTCGCGAAGCAATCCGCTTGCTCCTTGATCCTCTCGATCTGTTCGCTTTCAAGTTTCGCGGGTGCTGCTGCGTTGCGCGCAGGCGTCTTGATCTCGGGCAGTGGTGGCAAAGCGGGCACTGCGCTACCCGGCCTTGGACCGTGCGCGACCAATGCTGATACGGTGCCCACACGCTTTTGCTGGTCATCAATCCAGCGCAGCGAGGCTGCTGCGCCGTTGACCGGGAGGGTGCCGATCACCCTTCCATCTTCGTCCACAAGTTCTGCCCGGCGCGCTTTCGCCATCGCTCTCAGGAACAGTCTTGGGTCACCTTTCAAATTGCCGCTTTCGGTGATGCCAAACGGGCCCATTCGACCATCGAAGGTGATCCGGGCCGGGCCAACAGCCCCCTCAAAGGCGGCGAAAAGCAAGACCGCCGGCTCACTGTCAGCCGTCCCGTCCCTCGAAACGATCACCACCATGGAGGAGCCCGCGTGGCTATCGCCAAGTGCCGCCTGTGCCGCGCAATACCGCATATTGTCGCACGACACAGTCCAATCGCGGAACGTCTCTGGTTGCGGTATGCTTGCCACCAGCGCCAAGGCTGTACCCAGACTTGCAAAAATACTCATAGGGCGGTCTCTAATGCGTGTTGGATGAACAGACATTGCATAGTCGCTCCACCTGAAGCAAACTGTCACTTATGGGGATCATCGAAATCATCGGCATTGCTGGGAGCGTCAGCCTTCTCTCGGGTTGGCGGCTCTATCTGTGCATCTTTGCAACCGGGCTTGCGATGCGGTTGGACGCGTTGCCAGTGCCAGAGCACCTGGCCAGCCTTGGTGTGCTCGAAAATCCTTGGGTGATGGGGATCGCCGCGATTGGCGCATTGGCTGAATTTTTCGCAGATAAAGTCATGTGGCTCGACAGCGTTTGGGACACCATTCACACTCTGGTGAGGCCTGTTGGCGGGGCGCTTCTCGCGCTGGCGATTGTCGACCCTTCAGATCCAGCCACCCAAGTGATCGCCTTCCTGCTCGGCGGCGGTGCGAGCTTTTTGGCGCATGGCGGCAAAGCCAGCGCGCGCGCCGTGGTCAATACCTCGCCCGAGCCGGTGAGCAATGTCGCCGTTTCGGCAACCGAAGATGTCGCCACCGTTGGCCTCCTGTGGCTCGCTTACGAGTATCCATTTGCCGCAGCAGGCATTGCTGCCTTCCTTTTGCTGCTGGTCGTGGGCCTTTTGTGGATGACACAGCGAATTATCAAACGCCTGTTCTTTCGCGCTCCTAAGGGCAAACCCTCGGGTTAAGGCTCCTCTCCCAAAGGCCGTTCTGGTCCAGAGACGGGAGAATTTATGGCGCATTACGACTTCATCGTTCTGGGGGCAGGACCGGCGGGCCGACGTGCAGCCATCCAGGCTGCCAAGCTTGGCAAATCGGTGGTGGTGGTCGATGACCGCGCCAAAGTGGGTGGTGTGTCTGTGCACACAGGCACGATCCCCTCCAAAACCCTGCGCGAGACGGCATTGAACCTCTCAGGCTGGCGCGAGCGTGCATTCTAAGGTCAAGGCTATCGCACCCGTGCCACCATCTGCTCGGGCGATCTCGACCAAAGGATCGGCAAGACATTCGATTATGAAGTTGCGGTTCTGGAGCATCAATTTGCGCGCAACGGGGTGCAGACAATCGCCGGGCGTGGATATTTCAAAGGGCCCAACACCATCGCGGTTCTGCGCGACCTTGGCGGCTCGCAAATCGAAGAAGTGATCGAGGGCGATAAAATCCTCATCTCCGTGGGCACAAGGCCTTATCGCCCGGGTCATATCCCATTTAACAAAACCAACGTCTTCGACAGCGACAGCTTTATCCTCCAACCGCAAATGCCAAGCAGCCTTACCGTTGTTGGTGGCGGCGTCATTGGCCTTGAATATGCGACGATCTTCAGCGCGCTCGACATTCCGGTGACGCTGATCGAACCCAATGAACAATTGCTGCCGTTTATGGACCGGGAAATCGTCGATCATCTTGTTCAATCCATGCGCGAGCGCGGTATGGTCCTGCGACTTGGATGTTCGCTGTCCTACATCCAGTTCAGCGAGAACGGCGACCCAATTTGCCAACTGGCCGACGGGCGTTTGATCGGTTCGAAAATGGTGCTGTTTGCGGCAGGCCGCGAAGGTTCTGCCGCCAGCCTCAATCTGGACGCCTGCGGCATAGAGACGGACCGTCGTGGCCGGTTGGACGTGGATCGCACCACGTTCCAGACAAATGTTCCCAACATCTACGCCGCTGGCGATGTGATCGGCTTCCCGAGTCTTGCCTCCACCTCGATGGAGCAGGGGCGAGCGGTGGCCTGCCATGCCTTTGGTGAGCCTATCTCCGCCGATGATCAAAAGCCGCCCTATGGCGTCTACGCAGTGCCTGAACTGTCCTCTGTCGGCATGAGCGAGGATGATGCGCGAGAGGCGGGCGTCCCTTACGAATGCGGCATCGCGCGGTTTAAAGAAACATCGCGCGGGCATATCATGGGGCTTGAGGCGGGTATCTTGAAGCTCATCTGTCACCGTGAAACGCGCAAGCTCATCGGAGTGCATGTCGTTGGCGAGGGCGCGTCCGAGCTCGTCCATATCGGGCAGGCGGTTTTGAATCTTGGCGGGACTATCGACTATTTCGTCGAGAACAGCTTCAATTACCCCACCTTGGCCGAAGGTTACAAAGTGGCTGCGCTTGATCTATGGAACCGTTTGCAGGTGCCGCCCGCCGCGGCGGACACACAGGTTGAGCCAAAGCCCAAAGCCAAGCGGTCGCGGCGCAAAAAGAAGGCGGCCTAGCTTACTCGCCCGAGCCGTCGTCTTCGCTGGTGCTTGTCGCCATATTGCCATCAAGGCCTTTGACCACAGCGGCTTGCATCGGACGGTCGAGCTTCGAGTGATCTTCTGATGGACCAAACAGCCCGGTCACATACTCGACCATTTGGGTGACCATGCCTTGCTCTTGAGCAGGCTTGATCCGCACGGTCTTGCCGCCCTCAACCACGACAAAGTCATCGCCGCGCACAAGGACCGCATTGGCCGCGCCGCTGGTTTTGACAAGATCGCCGACTTGCAATTGTGTGCCCTCGGCACCGTAAAGCGACTTGTCGCCGCGAATGACGGAGACCTGACCATCGGCTTCGGAAATCCGCCAGCCGGAGTTCTCAGCCGTAGCCGCGCTGCCCATGCAAAAAGCCGCCGCCACACAAATTGCTTTTGAAATCTGGATCATCATTGCCCCCATGGCTCAAACTCGGTTCAGTAACGGGGATAGCAAGAAGGGTTTACCCGAGCCTTGGGGCTTATCCCTAAGGCGAGGTAAATGGCGTTAACCCAATAACTTGCGCGCCGGTGTGTCGATCCGGGCGATTACATCGGCGGCTTCGCGGGCATCCTCGATCAGGCCAATACTTTCACCAATGGAACCTTATGAGTGGTTGGCGACAAATTCCTCGACCACAGGTGCGACCTTGGTGCGCCAGCGGCTCCCGTTGAAAATGCCGTAGTGGCCAGCGCCGTCCGCCATGTAATAGCGCTTTTTGTCATCGGCTAATCCCTTGGCGAGCTTCAAAGCGGCCTTGGTTTGGCCGAGGCCAGAGATGTCGTCGCGCTCACCTTCGATGGCAAGAAGCGCTGTGTCAGTGATCTGGGTGATGTCTACGACCTCGCCCTTATGCTCGAATGTACCATTAGGGATGGAGTGCTTCTGGAACACTTCCTCGACCGTCTGGAGGTAAAACTCTGCGGTCATATCGCACACGGCACGGTATTCGTCGTAGAAATCCTTGGTCGCCTGGGCCGATGCATCATCGCCTGTCGTGAGGTGTTTGAACATCTCGAAGTGGCTCATCATGTGGCTTTGCAGGTTCATGCTCATAAAGGCCGACAACTGCATGAAACCGGGATAGACTTTACGCCCCGCACCGCGATATTGCATCGGCACGGTGGCGATCACGGAATTGCGGAACCATTCAATCGGACGGTTCATCGCGTGGTCGTTAACGGTGGTGGGGCTTTCGCGCGTATCAATCGGCCCGCCCATCATGGTGAGCGTTGCAGGGGTCGCGGGCGATTTGTGCTGGTTCATCAGCGCGGTCGCCGCAAAGGCAGGCACGGATGGCTGGCACACGGCGAGCATATGCGGGCGCTGACCAGGGGTTACCTGCTCGATATATTCGAGAAACTCGATGAGATAGTCGATGTAATCGTCAAGGTCGAAAGACCCCTCGTGCACCGGCACCGTCTTCGCATCTGCCCAATCGGTGATGTAAACCTCGTGGCTTTGCAGCATCCGCTCAACCGTCCCGCGAAGGAGTGTCGCAAAGTGCCCGCTCATCGGGGCTACGATCAGCATTTTGGGACGATTATCGTCGACCCCATCAAGACGGAAGCGTTTCAGGTCGCCAAAAGGACGGTTCATAACCGTCGCCTCAATGACGGGGAAGATCTTCCCGTCGACGTCAACCTCGGTGATACCAAAGGCCGGTTTGCTATACGGGGCTGTTGCGTGAGCAAACACGTCAAGCGCATTGGCCGTCATTGTGCCCAAGCCCAGTCTGGACCATGGGTTTGCCGGATGCGTCAGCATTTCCGAGCTTAATGAAGCAACCGTGCTCACGGAATTGAGCCAGCTGCGCTGGAGTTCATAGGCTTTGTAAAGCATGTCTGCCCCGTCTGTTTTCTGGGCGCGCGACATTGATTTTTGACCCATCACGCGGCGTTATTATGATCCCCTAGATGGGCAATGGCAGAAAATTGTGCAATGCACAATAACCGACTTCTTTGCCCAAGCCCCAACTTTTCGCGCATTTACAGGTGAAATTTGTGATCATCGCGCCTACGTGGAAGGGAATATGAGTGGGCACACAACATCCGATCCAATCAGTGACGGCGAAGTAAATGAGCACCTTGAGGGCGAAAAAGACGCCCTTCAAGCGGCGCCCTTAGACGCGCCCCTGGACGCACCCCTCGACGCACCCAAGTCGCGTTCGCTTGCGCCTCTGAAAATGGTTTATCGTGAGGCCGCAAAATATCCCCGTGAGGTGATCTTTGCGCTGATCGCTCTGTCTGTGACCGCAGCGGGCACTCTCGCAATTCCGGCGGCGATACAGCTTATTGTCGACCGCGGGTTTGGCGCAGGGCAAGGCGAGGTCGAAATCGCACGCTGGTTCCGTTACCTTGGCATGATCGTGGTGGTCATCGCTTTGGGCACAGCGGCCCGGTTCTATTTCGTCAGCTGGATCGGAGAGCGCGTAGTCGCCGACATCCGTCGCAAGGTGCACCGCAATCTCTTGCGTTTGTCGCCTGCCTTTTACGAAGAAAACTCACCCAAAGAGATTTCAAGCCGGATGACGTCCGACACCGCGATTATTGAAACGGTTGTCGGCACAACGGTCTCCGTTGCCTTGCGCAATGTGTTTTTGGGCATCGGCGGCACGATTTACCTCTTTTACCTCCTCCCCGGCTTTACCGTCTGGTTGGTGGTGGGCATCCCGATAATGGTACTGCCTATCGTCGTTTTCGGGCGGCGCATCCGGAGCATTTCGCGTGACAGCCAGGACCGCGTGGCCGATGTCGGCGCGATGGTGACCGAAGTGCTTTCGGCGATGAAGATCGTCCAGAGCTTTGGCCAGGAGTCACGCGAATCCGACCGGTTCGGCGATGCGGTGGAGCGCACGTTCAACACGGCGCGCAAGCGGATCATTTTGCGCGCGGTCATGACATCGGCTGTGATCTTCGCCCTGTTCGGCTCGATTGTGTTCCTTTTGTGGCGCGGTGCAGAGGCGGTTTCGGTTGGCGATATGACCTCGGGCACACTGCTCGCGTTTCTTGTGGGCGCGATGATCGTTGCCGGCGCATTTGGCGCCCTCACCGAAGTGTATGGCGACCTCTTGCGCGGAGCAGGGGCGGCCAGCCGTTTGGCGGAGCTTTTGGACACCGCACCTGTGATTGCGCCGCCCGCGCGCCCGGAGCAATTGCCAAGCCCTGCGCGGGGGAGCCTTTCATTCCGGAACGTGACATTCCGTTATCCAGCGCGGCCTGAAGATACGGCGCTCGGTGACTTCAATCTCGAGATTGAACCGGGCGAAACGATTGCGATTGTCGGCCCCTCTGGCGCAGGCAAATCGACCATCTTCCAGCTGGTCGAACGGTTTTATGACCCTCAAGGCGGGACTATCCGTCTGGACGGCGTGCCGCTGACGAAGGCCGACCCTGCCGATATTCGTGAACGCCTTGCATTCGTGCCGCAAGAGGGCGTGTTGTTCAGCGCCAATGCACGCGACAATCTTCGTTATGGCAATTGGTCGGCGAGCGATGAGGACATTTGGGACGCCGCTCGCGCTGCCAATGCCGAGGAGTTCCTGCGGGCGCTGCCACAAGGGCTCGACACCTATCTTGGCGAAGGGGGCACACAGCTGTCCGGCGGTCAGCGCCAGAGGGTGGCCATTGCCCGCGCTCTGCTTCGTGATGCGCCAATTCTGCTGCTTGACGAAGCGACCAGCGCATTGGACGCGCAGTCCGAGCAATTGGTCCAGTCTGCGCTAGATGAGCTGATGAAAGACCGCACCACGCTTGTGATCGCTCACCGCCTGGCGACAGTGCGCGCAGCGGACCGCATCATAGTGCTCGACCAAGGCAGAATAGCTGAGCAAGGCACGCATACCGAGCTTTCCGCTGCTGGTGGGCTCTACTCGCGCCTTGCCAAGTTGCAATTTGCGGCCAACGAGGCGGCCTGATCCTTTCCGGGCATTGTTTCGACGAACCGCGCCTTGCCCGCGACCAATAACAACTCTGCTTCGGCGGTTGCGTTAGATATATTCACAGAGCAACGTCTCAAACCATCCAATCGGGGACTTATCGCATGATCCGTACAACCAAACTCCTGCTTGCAGGCACCGCTGCATTTGCGCTTGCCACCGGCGCATATGCGCAGGACGCACATCACGACCATTCCAATCACAGCCCCTCTGGCGAACCGCATGGCATCGCTGACCACCTTGAGACCGCGACCGAAACCGGCAGCGAAGTGACCGCGCCAACCATGGATTTCGGCACTTGGGGTGTCGGGCTTGACACGATCGATTCCGGGATCCACCCGGGCGATGACTTCAACGCCTACGTCAACGGAAAGTGGATTGCCGCCAACGAAATCCCGGCGGACCGCCAGCGCTATGGCGCGTTCGATATGCTTCGCGAAGGCGCCACGCAAGACGTAAAGGCGCTGGTTGAAGAGCTTGTCGCTTCAGACCCCGCTCCTGGCACACAGGCGCGCCGGATCGTTGATGCCTATGCGTCCTACATGAATGTCGAGGCCATCGACGCAGCCGGTCTGGCGCCGGTTCAACCCTACCTTGGCCAGATTTTTGGTGCAGCCGACCTTGATGCTTTGATGCGCGTCTCGGCACAGCCGGGCTTTCCCTCGCTGGTGAGCGCCAATGTCACCATCGATGCCCGTAATCCGACCGACTACGCGGTTGGCATCGGCTTTGATGGCATGGGTCTGCCAGACCGCGACTATTACCTTGTCGATTCTGAGAGCAATCTCGAGATTCGCGAAAAGTACAAGGCCTTCCTCGCAATCGTGTTTGGCGCGGCAGGTTATCAGGACCCCAAAGGCGCGGCCGACGCTGTCTATGCGTTCGAGGCCAAAGTTGCAGCGCTTGAATGGGCGCGCCCCGTCCTGCGTATGCCGCAGCTGACCTATAATGTGCTCACCCCCGAAGAGCTGACCGAAATGGCTGGGGACTTCCCGATTCAAGGCGTGCTTGAAGCCTCCCAGCTTGCCGGGCAGACACGCTTCCTCGCGCGTCAGCTTCCTCCGACCGAGGAAGAGGTCGAGACCATGGGTATAACCGAGGCACAGCTCGATATGATCGGCGGCGGTCTTCCCGCCATGATGCAGTTGCTCACAGAAACCCCGCTTGCAACGATCAAGGCCTATATGGCGAAGAGTATGCTCGGCAATCTTGCGCCGGTTATCTCCAGCGAGCTCGATGAGGCAAATTTCGACTTTTACGGCCGCACGATCAGCGGGCGCGAAGAGCAGCAAGAACGCTGGAAACGTGCAATCGGCGCGGTTGAGGGCGCGATTGGCGAACAACTGGGCGCGCTCTACGTCGAGAAATACTTCCCGCCTGAAAGCAAGGCGCGGATGGACAATCTCGTCGCCAACCTCACCAAATCGATGAACGAAGCGCTCGACCGCAATGAGTGGATGACCGAGCCAACCATCGAAGAGGCGCGCGCAAAGCTCAACGGCTTTGTCCCGATGATCGGATACCCGGATGAGTTCAAAACCTATGACGGAATGACGATCACTGCCGACAACCCTGTCGCCAATGCGATGTCGGTTGCCAGTTGGTGGGACGCGGAAATGCGTTCGCGTCTCGACAAGAAAGTCGATCCGACCGAGTGGGGCATGACCCCGCAGACGGTGAACGCTTATTATTCACCGCTGACGAACCGTATCGTCTTCCCGGCGGCCATTCTTCAGCCGCCGTTCTTCAACGCTGATGCTGACCCTGCGGTCAATTATGGCGGTATTGGCGCTGTTATCGGCCACGAGATCGGCCACGGCTATGATGACCAAGGCTCGCAATTCGACGCCTCGGGCACATTGCGCAATTGGTGGCAGCCCGAAGACCGCGAAGGGTTTGTCGGATTCACCGAGCAGATGGGCGAGTTCATCTCGGCCTATTGCCCGGTTGAAGGCTCGAACGGCCCCGAGTGCCTTCGCCCCGGCCAATCAATGGGCGAGACGTTGGGCGATGTGGTCGGCCTCCAGATGGCGTATCGCGCATACAAAATGTCGCTGAACGGCGAAGAGGCTCCGATCATTGATGGCCTGACGGGCGATCAGCGCTTCTTCCTTGGCTTTGCCCAAATCTGGCGCGGGATGGAACGCGAGGAGAGCTTGCGCAACCGGGTCATGACGGCGAACCACCCTCCCGGCGAATTCCGTTTGAACAACGCGGTGCGTCACAACGACGCATGGTACGAGGCGTTTAACGTGACCGAAGAGCACGAGCTCTATCTTCCACCAGAGAAGCGCGTGAAGATCTGGTAGAAAAACGCCCGCTTCAGCACCTGAAAAAATTGACATGGCCCGCGCTTCATTCATGGAGTGCGGGCCATGACGTTTTTACAGCTTCTCATTATTGCCGTGGTGCAAGGGATCACCGAGTTCCTGCCGATTTCCTCGTCAGGTCACCTCATCCTGATCCAGTTTTTCACTGGCTATCCCGACCAGGGCCCACTGATTGATGTGGCGGTGCATGTGGGCTCGTTGCTCGCGATTATTGTCTATTTCTTCAAAGATGTGCTGGTGCTGGCGCGCGGCGGTTTTGCCAGCATTGGTGTGGGTGCAAAGGCGCCCAATGCCCCGCACGAGCGACGGCTGTTCTGGTGGATTGTGCTGGGCACTATTCCTGCCGTCCTCTTCGGCCTTTCGATCAAGATGGGTCTGTTTAACGGCATCGCGAGCGGTGTGTTCGGGGTCGAGATCGTGGATGACGATCTGATGGCCTCGATCCGTTTTACCGATCTTATTGCATTTAACCTGATCTTCTATGGCGTCCTGTTGGGCCTTGCCGACAAGATTGGTCAGGAGGTCAAAGAGTTTGAAGATATGAGCTGGCGCGATGGGCTTATCGTGGGGATTGCTCAGGCTCTAGCGATTATTCCCGGCACGTCACGCTCTGGTGTGACGATGACGGCGGCGCGCTTCCTCGGGTACAAGCGGGTAGAAGCCGCCCGCTTCTCGTTCCTGCTGTCGATCCCGGCGGTTGCGGGCGCAGGCGTGTTGATCGTGCCAGAGATTTTCGATGCAGGGATGGAACTCGCGCTCGATGCGCTTATCGCAGGCACGCTGACCTTTGTGGCGGCCTTTGCGACGATGTATTTCCTGATGAACTTCCTCAAGCGCGCATCAATGATGGTTTTTGTGCTTTATCGGGTGGCTATGGGCGTCGCCCTGCTCTATTTCTTCTAGCCATGGCACTCATACTCCTATTCAATCTTGGCGCATTCTTGGGCTGGGTCGGCTCCATCATTTTGCGGCTGGAGATGCCCGGCGCGGTGCTGCGCATGATGGGTGTTGGCATCGTTGCAAGCCTTGTCGCAGGGCTCATCGCCAATGGCGGCACATTTCTGGGCTCGCTTAGCCTTTTGGGATTTGCGGCTGCGGTCGGCGTCACGCTTCCGGCTATTGTTGGCTATTACGCTTTTGCGACCAGGAATGCTTAGGCCGCGAGGCCTAAACCGGATCAGCCCCTGAACCATTACCGCCGCGCAGGTGATATTCCTGTGTTCCGCGATTCACCACATAATCAACGTCAATCACAGCCGAATTGGCATAGGTGAAGCCGGGCGCAAGGTTCTTGTAGAGCCGGTCAAAATCACGCTCCACCGTCTGGCGATAGAGATCGTCAAAGCTCTCGATCACAAAATATGTCGGTTGCAGATCGCTGATTACGTAATCGGTGCGCATGACCCGGTCGACGTTGAGCATGATGCGATTGGGGCTCTTGGCCTCGACCGCAAACTTCGCCTCCGTCGGACCTGAGAGAATACCGGCACCGTAAGCGCGGATGCCTTGCGCCTCTTCGATCAGGCCAAACTCCACCGTGTACCAGTACAGCGCACCCAGCGATTTGAGACGATTGTAGCGCATCGCCTTCCAACCCGCGCGGCCATATTCCTGCATGTAATCGGCGAACACCGGATCGGTCAGCATCGGCACATGGCCGAACACATCGTGAAAGACGTCGGGCTCTTGAATATAGTCGAACGTCTCGCGTGTGCGGATGAAATTGCCAGCGGGGAAGCGGCGGTTGGCAAGGTGCCAGAAGAACACGTGATCAGGGATCAGCATCGGCACCGGAATGACGCTCCACCCGGTAAGCTTGTCCAGCTCCTCAGACAATTCGCCAAACTCGGGGATGCCGCCGCGTGACAGATCAAGTTTGTCGAGGCCTGCCAGAAAGGCGCTTGCGGCGCGGCCTGGAAGCACGTCCATCTGACGTGCGAAGAGATCGTCCCAAACGGCGTGATCTTCACTCGAATAGTCGGTTTGCGTCGGCTCAACCCAATCTTCGCCCACATGTGCCGGTCTGGCGAGCGGGGCGGTGAACACCTCTGCTCCCAGCTCTGGAAGTGCGGTGTAATCGGTGTCAGGATGCGCTTTCGTGGCCATAAAGTATCATTTGATACTACTGGCCCACTAAGGCAAGCACAATAAGGGGCAATCCATGGCGCTTAAGGGCAAAGAATACCGCGAACTCCTCGAGCCGATGACCGAAGAACTGGTGGGCATGGCGCGCTGGGCGAGGGCGACAGGCGCGCGAATTGTCGTGATCTTTGAGGGGCGCGATACGGCGGGCAAGGGCGGCGCGATCAGAGCGGTGCGCGACAAGCTGAACCCGCGCCAATGCCGCACTGTGGCGTTATCCAAGCCGAGCGAGGATGAGCAGACCCAATGGTATTTCCAGCGCTATGTGACCCACCTCCCCCATGCGGGTGAAATCGTGCTGTTCGACCGCAGCTGGTACAACCGCGCAGGGGTTGAACGGGTGATGGGGTACTGCACCGACGAGCAGGCAGAGGCGTTTTTGACGGTCGCCCCGACGTTCGAGAAGATGCTGACCGATGATGGCATTTTGCTGTTCAAATATTGGCTCACCACTGATCAGGACCGCCAGGAAGAACGCCTCAAGGAGCGGGGTGAAGACCCGTTGAAGCGTTGGAAACTCTCGCCTGTCGATCTCGCAGCGCGGGAGAAGTATCAGGCCTACACCGATACGCGCGAGGCAATGTTGAAAGCAACGCACACGGACTACGCACCCTGGACACTGGTCGATTTCAACGATCAAAAACGCGGGCGATTGACGCTCATCCGCGACCTGCTCGACCGCATGCCCGATATGCATATTGAGCCGCCGAAGATCGAATTTCCCGACCTTGGGCATGAACCCTATGCGGAAAGCTACGGCCTGATCGATCCGATCAAGGACTACCCGATAGATTGACAATTCTCTTTCTTCGATATAAAGATGATATCATAATTATATCGAAGGAGTTTATCTATGTCTGATCACTCTGTGGCCATGACGTCCAGCCGAGAGAGGGCCGGTTCTGCCTATAATGGCTATCTAATGCTGGCAATCTTCAGCGCCATCACCTTGGCGGTGATCTTTATGATCATTGGCGCTATCCCGCCCGAAGGTGCAGCCAAATCGGTCAAGCTTGCCTTTGTCGGGACGCTTGTCACGGGCGCGCTTGTAGTGCTCTTCGGCCTCATCGGTTTCTTTATGATCCAGCCCAATCAGGCGGCTGTCATCACCCTGTTTGGCGAGTACCGCGGGACCGTTCGCAAGGAAGGTCTCCAGTGGGTTTGGCCATGGATGATCAAGCAAAAGGTCAGCGTTCGCGCCCACAACATCCATTCCGAAAAGGTCAAGATCAACGATCTGCGCGGCAACCCGATCGAAATTGCCTGTAACGTGGTCTGGCGCGTTTCGGACACCGCACAGGCCGTTTTCGACGTTGATGATTACAAGGAATTTGTGAACATCCAAATCGAGGCTGGGCTTCGCACTGTGGGTGCACGCCACCCTTACGACGATATGTCTGATGAGGATGAAACGACCCTTCGTGGTAGTGCTGATGTAATTGCAAGCGAGCTACGCGAGGAGCTGAACGAGAGGCTCGCCGTAGCAGGGATCGTGGTGGATGAAGCGGGTCTTACCCACCTTGCCTATGCGCCCGAAATTGCTGGCGCTATGCTGCGTCGCCAACAGGCGGACGCGGTGATCGCGGCTCGCAAGAAGGTTGTGATCGGTGCGGTTTCAATGGTCGAGGATGCTTTGGCCAAGCTTTCACAAGATGGCATCATCGACCTTGATGACGAGCGCAAAGCCGCCATGGTCTCCAATCTGATGGTGGTCCTGTGCGGTGACCGCGAGGCGCATCCGGTGGTCAACACGGGCACACTTTATCAGTAACCTGCAAACCTGAAGGAGGCAGCGATGGCTGCACCCTCAAACAAACCGCCTGTAAAAAAGGCATACGCATTGCGGCTCGATCCGGCGGTTCATGCTGCGGTCGAGCGGCTCGCGAGTGCAGAACTGCGTTCTGCCAATGCACAGATCGAGATGCTTTTGCGCGAAGCGTTGGAGGCGCGCGGGATCACGGTGGAGAAGACCAGAACGCCCAGGCGCGGCCGGCCACCCACGAGCTAGAGCTGCGCGCTGGCCTTGGTGATTTGACGCCCGTCACTGGCAAAAGCGCCCAGATCAAAGCCGTCTTCGCCTTTGCGTATAACCAGGTTGAGCTCTTCACCTGCAATCGCTGGCGAGACGCCTCTAAACGAGAATTTGCGCAAGCGGTTGTCGCCAAGCTCGCTTGCCGCAAGTTGTAGCAGCAGCGATGCGGTGAGGGGCCCATGCACCACAAGCCCGCGATACCGCTCGACCGCGCTCGCATAAGGCGCGTCATAGTGGATGCGGTGGGTGTTGAATGTCAGCGCGGAATAGCGGAACAGCAGGCGCTCATCGGGTACGATAAGCCGGTGCGCGTCCCACTCGCTTGCATCGAAAACGCCTTCTCCCGGTTCAGGCGGGCTCAGCGGCGCATCAGCAGCAGCGGCCTCGCGGTAGACGAGCGTCTGTGTCTCGCGCACTGAAAGCGTGCCATTGGCCTTGGTCTCATGCTCGACATTGACGAAAGCAAGCTTGCCGGAACCGCCCTCTTTCTCAGCTATCGAGGCAACCCTGCTGGTGCGCTCAACCACGGCTCCAATGGCGATGGGAGCGATAAAGCGCACGTCGCTTGAGGCCCACATCCGGCGCGGGACGGGCACGGGTGGAAAAAAGCTGCCTTCGCTCTCATCACGGGCGGGGTGGCCATCTTCACCAAGCGCGGCGGTGGGCGCATCAGGCGTGCACAACGCAAAGTGGATACCTTGCGGCATGATCCATCGCTCGGGAACGTCGATATCGAGTGTCGCGCACCACTGCGTCGCGGTTTGCGGGGTCAGCGTATCGTGAGACTTTTGCTCGCGCCCGATCCAGGTCTGAAAGCTCATTGGGCCCTCTCAAACACAGCAGCGATGCCTTGCCCACCGCCGATGCACATTGTCTCCAATGCGTAGCGAGAACTGCGCCGGTGCATTTCGGCTGCCATATCGGCAAGAATACGCCCGCCGGTCGCCCCAATCGGGTGGCCGAGCGAGATGCCGGAGCCGTTGACGTTGAGGATCTCGCGGCGCGAATCGTCATCGCTCCAGCCCCAGCCT
Source organism: Erythrobacter sp. S227 (assembly GCF_057364925.1). NCBI lineage: Bacteria > Pseudomonadati > Pseudomonadota > Alphaproteobacteria > Sphingomonadales > Erythrobacteraceae > Erythrobacter > Erythrobacter sp. S227. Next base: position 2,273,325 of record NZ_CP200280.1, on the reverse strand, counting down.
TTGAGGACGGCGAGCACTTGCGGGGCAAAAGCTTCGTTGACTTCGACAAGGTCCATGTCGTCCCAACTGTATCCGCGCCGTTCAAACAAACGCTCGGTTGCGGGGACAGGACCAATGCCCATGCGCGAGGGATCGCAACCCGCCGCTGCCCAGCCGCCAAACCAGAGCGATGGGGTGAGGCCGAGTTCTTCGAGTTTATCTTCGGCGACGACAAGGCACGCGGCGGCCGCATCGTTTTGCTGGCTCGCATTGCCCGCTGTGACGATGGCGTCAGGGTCGCGCTTGCCGTCGATAGGGCGAAGCTTGCCAAGCGTTTCCATCGAAGCGTCTGCGCGGAAACCCTCGTCACGCGCAAAGGTTACCGGATCACCACGACGCTGAGGCACATCAACGGGGACGAGGTTATCGTCAAACTTGCCCGCTTCCCATGCGGCGGCGGCCTTCTGGTGCGAGCTTACGGCGTAAGCATCGGCCTCCTCGCGTGTGATGTTGTAGTCCTTGGCGAGGTTTTCGGCGGTCTCAATCATGCCGGTGATGATGCCAAAGCGCTCTATTGGCTGGCTCATCAGGCGGCCTCGCGAGAGGCGATCATGCAGCGTGATATCGCCCATCCGCGCCCCGCCGCGCCCCTGCAACGTGTAGTGCTCAACATTGGACATGCTCTCACACCCGCCAGCGACAACCACGTCCGCCATACCGGTCTCGACCATCATTGCCGCATTGGCGACCGCTTGCAGCCCTGACCCGCAGCGTCGGTCGAGCTGGTAGCCGGGAACTTCGAGAGGCAGGCCAGCGGCGAGCCACGACCAGTGGCCGATGGCGGGAGCCTCTGCGTTACCATACCCTTGGGAGAAGACGACATCATCCACACGGCTTGGGTCGATCCCGCTGCGCTCCACCAGCGCCTTCAAGATGATCGCACCAAGCTCGCCTGCATTGAGGCTGGAAAGCCCGCCAAGGAACTTGCCCACGGGCGTGCGGAGGGGCGATACGATTGCTGCACGTCTAGACATTAGCGGCTCCTGTAGTCGGCGTTTTCATCGGACAGAGCAACGGTCCCTGCATCAATCAGCTTGGCGATTGTGCCAGAAGATAGGCCCAGTTTCTCGGCCAGCACTTCTTCAGAATGTTGCCCAAGGAAGGGCGCAGGGGCAGGGTTGCCTGCTTCGTATTCTGGCATATTGGCAAAAGAGCGCGTGGCAGGATATTCCAAACCTGATGGGTTGGCTGGAGAAAGCCCGAAGAGCGGGTTTTCCGCTACGAGCACTGGATCGGTTGATGCCTCGTGGTGCGAGCGATATTTCTCAAAAGTGCACCCTTCAGATGCCATGCGCCCGGAAAGTGTTTCGTAATCATAGGTTTGCGCCGCCGCTTGGAAGAGGTCGAACAGGCGGTGGCGATTTTCGAAACGCACGCGGTCGCCGGAATTGAAATCCAAACCCAGCTCCCGCTCCAGTGCGGCGATACTCTCGGCCACATCAAACGCTGCAACAAGGCCATGCCACTGCTTGGGCGTCAGCGCTGCAACCATGAAACGAGTGCCGCATTTCGTCTGGAAATCACGCCCAAACGCACCCCAGATTGCATTGCCAAGCCGCTCCCGATCAGAGCCGCGATAGAGCATTTCGGCCATCGTCCCCGAATTCGCGAGCGTCCCGATCGCAACATCGCCCAAAGGCACGCGCATTTCTGCACCCTGTCCGGTAGCGGTGCGGTTGTGGAGCGCTGTCATCAAAGCAAACGCGCTATACGCCCCGGTGATGAAATCCCACGCGGGCAGCGGTTGGCTGATGGGGGGCGCGGTCTTGGCGTCCCATTCCTCAGGCCCCGTCATCAGCGGGTATCCAGCCGCCGCGTTCACAGTAAAATCCATCGCCTGACGACCATCGTGCCAGCCCATGATGCGCACGCTGATCATGTCATCCCGCCCCAATTCTTTAGTTCTTCGGGCCTGTATCGCAGCGTGGCTCATAAAGCTCTTTTCGGGCAGGTTTGTGATGCACTGACCCGTCTTGGCGGCCAATTCGACGCACAACTCGCGCCCCTCTCCACTGCGCAGGTCGAGGGCAACCGACTTCTTGGCGCGATTCAAATTCTCCCACGAAAGCGACCGTCCGTTTTCGGTCAGCATATATCGATCGTAATCGAGCCCGCCTGCCTTGTGATCGACGCGAATGACCTCCGCGCCCATTTGCGCGCAATAGAGGCCCGCTGTTGGCGAAGCGACGAAGCTGGAGACTTCGATGATCGATAGGTCGTTTAGTAGATTGTACATGTCGTTCTTGGCCCACCCCCAACCCCTCCCGCAAGCGGGAGGGGAGCGAGACTTAGCAAGCCGTAGGCGCGCTTAGTCGCAGCGGGGTGGGCGCTGATCTCCCTTACCCGTTTGCTGCCTGCCATTCGCGCAGCATATGCTTGGCGATTTGAAGTTGGAGGATTTGCGTTGTGCCCTCGTAAATGCGGTAGATGCGCGCATCGCGGTAGAAGCGTTCGGCGTCGTATTCGGCCAGATACCCCGCGCCGCCATAAACCTGCACAACACGGTCCACTACGCGCCCACACATCTCGGATGAGAACACCTTAAAGGCGGCGGCTTTGATGAGGATGTTTTCACCCCGGTCTGCGCGGCTTGTCACGTCGCGCATCATCGCTTCGGCGGCGTAAATCTCGATCTCGCTGTCGGCGAGCATTTGTTGGATAAGCTGGAAGTTCGCGATGGGTTCGCCAAAGGCCTTGCGCTCATTGGCGTATCGGATCGCTGAATCAAGCGCCCGGCGTGCATAGCCTGCTGCTGTTGCGCCCACAGAAATTCGCCCGTTATCAAGGCTCTGCATCGCAAAACGGAAACCTTTGCCGGTTTCCCCGCCCAAAAGCGCCTCTCCGGGAACCTCCACATCGTCGAGCATAATATCCGAGATGTGGCTGCCCGACTGGCCCATTTTCTTGTCCGGTGAACCCGTTGAAACACCGGGCGCATTCATAGGCACCAGAAACGCGCTGACGTGCGCATTCTTGGGAAGGTTTTCCTTATCCGTGCGCGCCATAATCAGAGCAACATCGGCATGCGGCGCATTGGTAATGTAGCGTTTTGAGCCATTGAGTACCCAGCCATTGCCGTCCGCACTTGGGCGCGCTGTGGTCTGCAGGCCAGCGCTGTCCGAACCCGAGCCCGGCTCCGTCAGCCCGAAACAGGCAATCTTGCCCTCTGCAAGCTTGGGATACCATTCCGCACGCTGTGCTTCGGTTGCACCGTTCTTGAGCGCGCTAGCGAACATGCCCACATTGATCGAGAAGATTGAGCGGTATGCGGGCGCTGCATAGGCCATGATGTTCACGGTGCGCGCATATTGCGTCATGTTTAGCCCCGCGCCGCCGTGTTCTTCGGGCACGGTCAGGCCAAACAGGCCCATCTCGCGCATCTCCTGGACGATATCGGCAGGGACCGCGTCATCCTCGATCACTTGAGGTTCCGCCGGGATCAAGCGTTCGCGAACGTAACGCTCGAGCTGCTCGGCGAATTGCTCGAAGGTTTCTTCATCCATGCCCGGATTGAAGGTGCCTTTGGCGTGGGGTGCGTTCATTCGCTTAATTCCTCTGGGGTCTCAGCCGTCTGCACCCCGACGGGTGTAGCGCCAGGTGCGGCGACAGGTTCTCCGACAGGGGGCAGTGTCCCTTCGGGAAGGCGGCGCTCTTCCAGCATTTCGGCAGCATCATCGAGCGCCTCGGCCTCGTCCGCGCTAACCGAGCCCGGACCGTCCGCCCCGCCTGATCCACAGGCGGACAGGAGCAATCCGGACATGAGAAGTGAGACGAATGCGTGCCGCTTCGCCATCATGATTTAGTTGATCTCTTCAGAGATTTCCGCAGCAGCAGCGGCAGCCGCATCAGCCGCGCCGGTTGCTTCCGCTGCGGCGGCTTCTGCAGCAGCAGCCGCTTCGGCGGCAACATCAGCAGCAGCATCGGCTGCTTCTTCGGTTGTCTCAAGACTTGGCGCATTGTCCGCAGGATCAACGTCTTCGAGCACTTCAGCATCTTCCACCGGCTCTTCGGCCACTGGCTCAAGCGCCTCGTCAGCGGGCATTTCAACCGTGTCAGGCATCGCCTCGGTTGATGCATCGTCAGTGCTGCCACATGCGGCAATGCCAAGGCTGCCAAGAGCGGCGATTACTGCGAGTTTCTTCATGTGGGTATCCTCCTACCAAACTTCGTAATGTGTTCGCGCAAGTGTGTAGCGGGCGAGGCGGCGTTAAGCCAAGCCCCAATTGATGGACCGAAACGGTACACTGGCCAAACCACGGCTCCCGCTGCGTTGGTTTGCCCGATATGTCGCGAAATATGAGAAGTTATCTGAAACCCTCCGCCCCTCCCATGCCGCAACGCATTGCCAATGCGTTTGACCACGGGTTTTTCCTCGCTGTTCTTTTGATGGCAGTCTTCCTCTTCGCAGGAACGGCCGCGAATGCACAAAGTGCTCAGCCGTTTGTGATAAAGGAAAACGGGCGCAGTTTCCCGACGCTTCAGGCAGCAGTCGATGCGATTGGCGACCGGCGCGGAACGATTGAAATTGCACCTGGCACCTATCGCCAATGCGCCGTCCAGACCGCTGGCGTTGTGATCTACGCAGCGCGCGAAGCGGGAACAGTGATCTTTGACAGGCGCGCTTGCGAAGGCAAAGCGGCATTGGTGCTGCGCGGCCTTGGCGCAGAAGTGCGCGGTCTTACCTTCACCAATATGGCTGTGGGCGACGGCAATGGAGCTGGCATCCGGCTTGAAAAGGGCGCACTCAACGTCGCCTATTCACGCTTTTTGAACAGCCAGCAGGGTATTCTCACCGCCGACAACCCCACAGGCCGCATCTATATCCTGCGCTCCACGTTTAGCGGTCTTGGCACTTGCGAGCATTCAGCGGGCTGCGCGCATTCGATCTACATCGGAAATTATGGCGAGCTGACGGTGCGCGAAAGCCGTTTTGAAAAGGGCCGGGGTGGCCACTATGTCAAAGCGCGCACGGCCAATGTGATCCTCGAAGACAACAGCTTCGACGATGCACAAGGCACCGGCACCAATTACATGATCGACCTTCCCGCAGGCAGCAAAGGTACGATCGCCAACAACTGGTTCGTCCAGGGCCGCGATAAAGAAAACTACTCAGCGTTTATCGCGCTGGGTGCCGAAACCCTGCTGCACGATCCTGATGGTCTTGTGGTCAAAGACAACACTGCACGCTTTGTGCCGGGCCTTAACCGGGCAAGCGTATTCCTTGCCGATTGGACCAACTCCCGCGTCGTGATGAGCGGCAACAAGCTGGCGCGCGGTTTGACGAAATACGAGTTACGCTAAAGGCTTAGCTCATCCGCGATTTCGTTGGCGCGCTGGCCAATTACCTCGATCTCGAGTTTGCTCATTCCCTCGGTCAATAAAGTGAAATCCGAGGCTGCTTCTTTATTGCCCTGTGCGGCGGCAACTTCAAACCAAGCTGCCGCCTCATATGTGTCCTGCTCGACGCCTTGGCCAAGATGAAACAGAACGCCAACGCCGCGCACGCCATGCGATTCGCCAGCATTAGCAGCGCGCATGTAACTCTCGAGACAAGCCGCGAAGTCCTGCGGTGTCCCCCGTCCGGTTGCATGCATAACGCCAAGGCTAACCATCGCCTCGGTTTGCCCCTGTTCGGCTGATAGTTCAAACAGGCCGAACGCCTCTTCTAGCGTCCCTTCCGCTTTGCCCTGATCGATCAGGACACCGATCCGCCATTGGGCATAGCTCTGCCCCCCGCTAGCGATTGCTACACGATAGTGGTGGATCGCTTTGGCAAGGTTTGCTTCAACCCCAACGCCGTCTTCATAGAAATAGCCGAGCCATTCGTGCGCTTTCAAATCGCCGGCCACAGCTCCTGCGCGCGCCTTTTTGAATGCGGCTGAATAATCGCCGCTGTCGTATAGCGCTGTGATGGCTTGGTTGGTCTCATCCGAAGAGTTGGCGACGCTAAAGATGAGGACAAAAGCGAGCAGAGCATTGCGGATCATGGCAGTTTTCCTTGTTGCCAAGGGAGGTTAGCCAAACCCGCGAGCAAACGCCACCTTGCCGCTGGGCATGTCGCCGTCCAGAAGCAGCGCTTGGAAAAACTCAGGCGGCGGGCCGGGGTAGGTGAGCTGGGGCACGTGTTCAAAACCAAAGCGCGGGTAGTAGATATTGCTACCCAGCAGCACGATGCCCTTGGCTCCCATCATTCTCATATCGGCGATGCCGCGGGTGATCAGCGCGCCTCCGATGCCGCGATGGTGAAGCTCGGGCCAGACGGAAACGGGGCCCAGACCATACCATTCGCTGGCACCATCGCTGATCGTGACGGGTGAAAAAGCGATATGACCAACAATGCGGGCCTCGTCTTCCGCCACCAGCGACAGCGTCAGATCGCCATCGGCGCGAAGGCGGTCGATCACATGCTGCTCATCGCCGTCGCTAAACGGCATTTCCTTAAACGCCGCCTCGGTGAGCGCGTGGATTGTCTCTTCATCGCCCGGTGCCTCGGGGCGGATGGTGACGGCGATTTCCGGCCCTTTCATCTCAGCAGATGTCCTGATTTGTCGCGTTTGGTGGCGAGATACTTGGCGTTGTGGGGATTGTCGGGCAGCTGGTGGTGGACCCGCTCGCTCACTGTGATCCCGGTCGCTTCAAGGCTTTTCACCTTGGCCGGGTTGTTGGTGAGAAGACGGATAGAGCGCGCCCCGATCAGTTCCAGCATTCGTGCCGCCACGGGAAAATCGCGGGCCTCATCGGGAAGGCCGAGGCGTTCATTGGCCTCAACCGTGTCGAACCCCTGATCCTGAAGACGGTAGGCGCGCAGCTTGTTGATGAGGCCAATTCCGCGCCCCTCCTGGCGCATATAGAGCAAGATGCCCCAGCCGCCGTCTTCGCGTGCATGGGTCGCCATAGCCTCAAGGCTTGCATCCAATTGCGGGCCGCAATCACACTTCAGACTGCCCAGAACATCGCCGGTCAGGCATTCGGAGTGAAGGCGCACCAGCGGTTCACGGTCACCCGACTGCTCTCCGATGATAAGCGCCACATGCTCGCGCGTGTCAGCGGTGGAGCGGAAGGCGATGATCTCGCCCGTGTCGCTGGCCGATACCGGCAGGCGCGCGCGGGTGATGATATCTAGCCGCCCTGCATCGGTGTATGCGGCAAGGTCACTGGCCATCAAAGGGTGGGGCTCGCCCCCTTCGACTGGGTCCACCATAAAGGCGGGCAATATCCCTGCAATCCGGGCATATTCCATCGCCGCCACCGCTTCATCCGCCCAATCGATAGGTTCGGCCTTGAACGGGCCTTTGAGTGGGTAGTTTAAATCGAGCGACGGGTCGGCGATGGGCCGGGCAACGTCGAGCTTGATCGGTTCGCCCGAGCGAATGAGGATAGGTGTATGCGGCAAGTCACCGCGCGCCGCTTCGCGCTGATTTACAAGCTTCAATGTCGCTGCGCGTGCTGCCGAAATGAGCAGATGGCTCGATCTTGCCCCGCTCGCAATCGCCGTTTCAATCGGCAAAAGCACCGGCCCGCCCGCAAAATCCAGCGCCCAGCCATGTCTCAGGGCGTCCACCGCTTGCGCTGCGCGGCGCTCTGGCGAAGGGCTTTTCAGATCGGGGGCAGGCTTGTCAGGCATCGAATTTAGATATCGAACTCGGTCACAAGCGGAATGTGGTCTGACGGTTTCTCCCAATCGCGCGCGTCTTCCAACAGGCTGTGCCTTGTTGCTCTGGCGGCAAATTCGGGAGAGGCCCACATATGGTCAAGGCGCCGGCCACGGTCATTTACGCGCCAGTCCTTGGAGCGATAGGACCACCAGCTAAAATACCGTTCCGGATCGCGGATGTGTTCGCGGCCAATATCGACCCAGCCGTGTGCTTTTTGAAAGCGCCCCAGTGTTTCCACCTCTACCGGCGTGTGGCTGACAACTTTCAAAAGCTGTTTGTGGTTCCACACATCGCTTTCAAGCGGGGCAATGTTGAAATCGCCCACAATCAAGGTAGGCGCGTCAAGCGTCGTGGCCCAATCGGTCATGCGCTCCAAAAAATCGAGCTTTTGGCCGAATTTGGGGTTCTTTTCGCGGTCGGGTTCATCGCCGCCAGCAGGCACATAGACATTGTCGATGCGAATGCTCTTGCCGCCAACTTCGCGGCCAACAACCTCCACGCCCACATGACGCGCTTCGCCATTGGCCTGCCAATCATGGCGCGAGTCTTCAACGATGGGTACGCGCGATACAGTCGCTACACCGTGATACCCCTTTTGGCCGCAGATCGCCTGATGCTCATAGCCAAGCGCCGCCAAAGCGTCGGCAGGAAACTGGTGTTCCTGACATTTGATTTCTTGCAGGCACAGCACATCGGGCCCCTGCATTTCGAGATATTTCTCAATGATAGGAAGGCGCAAACGCGCAGAGTTTATGTTCCATGTGGCAACGCTAAGCATGGACACTCAACTAGGCGTAAGTGTCAGCGCCGACAAGCTCTTGACGTCTGCGATAGGCGACAAAAAACCCCAGTACCGGGGGGCGTTGGCACTGGGGCTTTCATGTTAGCGTTCGTCACGCTTGGTCAAGACGAAACATTTGAAGAGAAGGGCAACAGGGGGGAAACCCTTTCTCGTCCGTCTTGATGTCCAGTATTACCGGCACTTGGCTTTCACGTAAATGAACGTAAAATCGGGTTTGTCGCAAAATTCCAACTTTTCGCGGGCGAAGCGTTCAACCCGGTCGACGAGAAGAGCGACGCGGATCGCGGAACCTGAATGTTGAGTCAGGCACCGCCACGCCATAGCGATGATTCCTCAACCGCACAGTCGTTCGATGGTTTTGCGCATCAAGCGCGACCCAGTGCGTAAGCTCCAGCCCGCCGGGCGCTCCGGGCTTGCGCACGAAGATCAGATTGATCCGGCCAAATTCCGGTTTGTTCGGGTCCTGTACATCAATGCTCAGAACATCGCTGCTGCCGGTGGGGATAAGCGTTCCGAACTGCGCAACATCGCGGTTCGGATCAAGCAGCGCCCCCAAAGGCGAGCTTTTGATCGGCCAGCGTTCGACCTGATTGACCTCATAATCGATCATATAAAGCGAGCGGCCATTGGAGACCACGAGCAGGTCGGCATCCTTGCCATAGTCGAAGCGAATCTTGCCTGGGCGCTTTAAAGTCATTGTGCCAGTGGCGACATTGCCAGCGCGGTCGATCTGGTTGAAGTCGGCCTTCATCGTCGAAATCGCGCGAAGGGCGGTCACGGCCCGGTTAAGATCTGCGCTGGATTGCGCGAATGCAGGAGGCGCAAAAACGGGCCCATTGCTGCTGGTCGATGCGCTTGAATTTCCAAGCGATAGTCCAAGCGCAACTGCGCCCGCAGCGGCGAATGTGATGCCGAGCGGGCGAAAGAGTGTCTGAGGTTTCATGTGAGCACAGTTACGCAAGTTGCATTGAACTGTCGATGAATTTGCAAGGTGCCTGCCGTTCAGCGGACGAAGCCGATCTTACTTGATCTTGGCTTCCTTGAATTCAACGTGCTTGCGAACCACTGGATCATACTTGCGGAAGGTCATCTTCTCGGTGATGTTGCGCGGGTTCTTTTTGGTCACATAGAAAAAGCCGGTGTCGGCAGTCGACACGAGACGGATTTTCACGGTTGCTGGCTTCGCCATTGCATATTCCTACAAAAAACTGGTGAGGCCAAATGGCCGTAAAAATAAAGAGCGGCGCGAGCCCTCAGGGGAAGCGCCGCCTTACAGACGCGCGCCTCTGAGCGATTCACGGGTAAAAGTCAAGCAGAGTCACCAATCCGAGCGCGACACTTTGCCGCGCTTGGACTTTACATCGGCCCGTGCCTTTTTCGCCTTGAGGCGCTGGGTCTTGCCCACGCGGTTCACGCGCGACTTGGCCCGTTTTTTGGGCTGGCGATGCGCAGCCTCGAGAATTTCTTCCAAACGCTGGCGCGCAAGCTGCCAATTCGCTTCCTGCGTCCGGTGTTGGCGTGCGGTGATCAGGAGGTCGCCAGCTGTGGTGAGCTTGGACCCTGCCAACTCCCGTAATCGTGCAAACACTGGAGGTGGCAGGCGCAGCGCATAGATATTGACGCGCAGCTGTACCTCGGTTGCGACCTTGTTGGCGTTCTGACCGCCCGGGCCAGAGCCAGCAAGGAAGCTCTCCTCGGCCACCGCATGGGCACGCTCGAGAAGGGCCTTATCCATGGCTTTCGGATGAGGAGTCTGCGGGCGACGCATCTGGGGCATCCTGCAGTGTTTCGTGCTCGAACACGGGCGCCGTTGGCGCGGTTAGTGCGGCGCGCAAGAAATCCTCGGGGAAGGGCGCCACGGCAGTGATCGCAGGTTTGCCGCTACGCTCAACCGTGATCGTCTCTGCGTGGAGCATGGTGCGAGGGGCACCTTTATTTTGGCCGCGAACAGGTCCGTAAACGGGATCACCCAAAAGCGGCGCGCCAAGGCCCAGAAGCGAGTGAACGCGCAGCTGGTGGGTGCGCCCTGTCTCGGGGCGAAAACGGATAAGCGAGCGCACTTTACTGCCTTCACCAATCGTCTCGATCAGCTCCCAATGCGAAATCGCAGGCTTACCCTTTTTGGCCGCAATCATCCGCCAGCCCTTTTCGGCCGAGCTGATTTTAGCAAGCGACAATTCAATCGTGCCCGAGGTTTCGGCAGGGGCTGCGTCCACTATGGCAAGATAGGTCTTGCCCACCAGGCGATCTTCAAACGCCTTGTTAAAGCGCTTCAATGCCTTGGGATTGCGCGCCAGCAGCAGGCAACCAGATGTATCGGTGTCGAGCCGGTGAACGGGCACCGGACGGCGTTGAAAGCCGAACTTCAGATCATCGAGATGGTCGTTCAGGCACGGTCCCCCTCGCTTGGGGCGATCAACGGGCAGGCCGGCGGGCTTGTTAATCACAAGCGCTTCGCCGTCTTCAAAAAGAATGGGGATGGAGGTCATAGGGGTTCCCCTATCCGTTCGCTCGAGGCTTGTCGAAGGGTGATTGGCTAGACGAGTTTCGCCGCAAAGAGCCCGCGCACCGCATTTCCAAGCTGAAATCCGTCCGCCAGATCATCAAGCGTCAACTCAGCCTCGTGCGCCTGACCTTTCTCGATCAGATATTCGCGAAGGATCCCCGGCAAGAGGCCATGTGAGGTCGGCGGGGTGAGGAGCACGCCATCACGCTCCACGAACACATTAGTAAAGCTGCCCTCGGTGACAAAGCCATCCTCGCGCACCAACAGCGCTTCTTGGCCGCCATGGGCCTTGGCCGCTTTCAGAGCGTCCTCGTAAAATCCGCGATCAGATGTCTTATGGGAAAGGCGCCAATCGCTCGGGTCAAGCGGGTTAGGCAGAGCCACAACGCGAACAGGCCCGCCGAAAGGCTTTGGCAGAGCGTCGGTCTCGATCACGCTCGCCCCGCTTTTGGAGACGAGGAGGCGCACCTTGGCTGGATCTGATAACTCAAAGACCAGCGCCTGGATCTTGTTGCGCAATGCGTGGCGGTCGAACTCGAACCCGAAGGCATTCGCGCTGCGCTTCATGCGCGCGAGGTGCAGTTCGAGAAGGGCAATCCCCTCTTCAGGGTCAAAGGCCATCGTCTCGATAAGGTCAAAGCCCCCAGCGCCCGGCCCTCTGGCAAAGCCCGCTTTTACCTCGCACTCGCGGCGCTCGGCCAAGGGCTCGCTATCGGCGACAATCGCAGAGCCCACGCCTAGGATTGCGCTGCCCTGCCCGTTTTCAATCGGGGTGAGCCTTAATGTGCGGATCGCTACGCTGAAGGCGGCTGAACCGTCTGAACCGATGCGTCCGATTGCCCCGCAATAGGCCCCGCGCGCATCGCGCTCTACCTCCTGAATAAGCTCCATTGCCCGGATCTTGGGCGCGCCGGTTATCGAGCCGCAGGGGAACATCGCGCGCACCAGATCGCTTGCGCCCATGCCTTCTGCAAGCTTGGCTCGCACACTGGACACCATTTGATGGACGGTTGGATAGCTCTCGATCGCAAAGGGAGCATCGACCCGAACGCTTCCCGGCACCGCAACGCGCGAGAGATCATTGCGGATGAGGTCCACGATCATCAAATTCTCGGCCTTGTCCTTGACCGATCCTGCCAGTTCCTGCGCCAAGGCGGCGTCTGCCTCGACATCATTGCCGCGCGGGCGGGTGCCCTTCATCGGTTTGGCCTTGGCGTTGCCTGCAGGGTCGAGCGCGACAAACAGCTCTGGTGAGAAGCTCAACAGCCAATGCGAGCCATCAAAGATCGCGCCGCCATACCCCGCATTGGCGCTGCTGCGCAGCTGCGAATAAAGGGTCAGCGGATCGCCGCGATAGGACCCGCCAAGCGGATAGGTGAGGTTTGCCTGATAGATGTCGCCGTCGCGAATAGCCTCGCGTAGTGTCTCGAACGCGGCCTCATATCCGGCAGGCGACACTTGCGGTTCGAGCGGGCCAAGGCTTGCCTCCCCATCGCTGAGCGCGGCCAACCATGCCGGCATATCTGCCGCCGCTATGCGTTCAGGTTTATCAAAAAGGCCAAGCCAGACCAGCGGGCCCGCCGCACCCGTTCGGACATCGGCGAGAGGCGCGAGTTTGCCTTCAAGAACGAGCCCCGCTTCGTAAGCGATCATCCCTGCAAGTTCGCCGCCGTCGGCCTGTGCGTTCTTTCGCGCGGCCTCTGCCGCTTCGAGAGCGGGGATCACGTCTTGCGGCCGGTAGGCTACAAACACCTCGTGCGGGGCCGAAAACAATAGCGCATCGGCAGGACCGCCCGCGCTGCCTTCTTGCGGCGCGCGTGCATCGTCTAGCAATACGAAACACTCATGGTGCGGTGTCTGACCCATCTCCTGTGCTTTAAGCCGCTCCACCCTCCAAGTCGATAGCGCCTTTCGGGTAAATCGGACGAGCAGGTTGACCACGCGGCCACGCGTCGCCACACCTTGTCCGGCATTTTGTCGCGAAGGATAGTAAGGGTAATGGGCGAGATATTTCTGGGTCTTGGGGGCAATGGCGAAAACCAAAGCCTCGCTTTATCGCGGGCAAACCGGCACGGCCTTATCGCAGGCGCAACCGGTACGGGTAAGACGGTGACACTCCAAGGCCTGGCCGAGAGTTTCTCTGCCGACGGTGTGCCGGTCTTTGTTGCTGACGTTAAAGGCGATTTGTCCGGGATCGCCATGCCCGGAAGCTCTAAGTTCAAGCATGCCGACAAACTTGAGGGTCGCGCCAAAGAGCTTGGCATGGACGATTACGCTTATTCCGATAATCCGGTCATCTTCTGGGACCTTTACGGTGAGCAAGGCCACCCGATCCGCACCACCATCACCGAGATGGGGCCGCTGCTTCTGGCGCGGTTGCTCGACCTCAACGACACGCAGGAAGGCGTCCTGCAGATCGTTTTCCGCTATGCCGATGACAACGGGCTTTTGCTGCTTGATTTTGGCGATCTGCAATCGCTTCTTCAATGGGCGAACGAGAACGCGAAAGAGCTGTCGGGCGCAGGATACGGAAACGTGTCGCGGCAATCGGTGGGTGCGATCCAGCGGCAATTGCTGTCGTTTGAATCGCAGGGCGCCGATCATTTCTTTGGTGAGCCAGCGCTTGAGATCGACGATTTTCTGAAAAAAGACGAAGAGGGCCGCGGCTACGTGAACGTTCTGGCGGCTGACCAGTTGATGCGTTCGCCTAAGCTTTATGCGACCTTCCTCCTGTGGCTTCTCGCCGAGCTGTTCGAGAGCCTTCCCGAAGTGGGCGATCCTGAAAAGCCAAGCCTCGTCTTCTTCTTTGATGAAGCGCACCTTCTTTTCGACGACGCTCCCAAAGCATTGCAGGAGAAGATCGAGCAGGTCGTGCGCCTGATCCGCTCCAAAGGCGTGGGCGTCTATTTCGTGACCCAGAACCCGATCGACATTCCCGAAGAAGTCGCAGGGCAATTGGGCAACCGCGTGCAACATGCCCTTCGTGCATTCACCAAACGCGATCAACGCGCGATCAAGGCGGCGGCGGAAACCTTCCGGATCAATCCTGACCTCGATGTCGAGGCGGCTATTACCGAGCTCAAAGTGGGTGAGGCGCTTGTCTCCACTCTCGATGAAGAGGGCGCGCCTACAATTGTGCAGCGCACGCTTATCAAGCCGCCGCGCTCACGCCTTGGACCGGTGAACAAGAAAGAACGTGCGATCATCCAGTCGGTGAGCCCTTTTGACGGCAAATATGACGAAGTCGTCGACCGTCAAAGCGCCGAAGAGGTGCTCGCGCAAAAAGCCGCCGACGCGGTTGAGACCGCCAAAGAGGTCGAGGAAAAGGGCGAGGTCGAAGTCGCCAAACGCTCTCGTAAATCCAAGTCAATCTGGGAAAAGGCCATCTCGCGCGGCACCAAGGTTGCAGCCGGCGGCATGGCGGGAGCCGCAGCCGCAGCGGTGCTCGGCAAGAAATCCCGGTCCAATCCCGTCGCCTCTGGCCTAACCTCCGCCGCAGGCTCGATTGCGACCGACCTTGCAGGCCCAATTGCCGGACGCTTTGTGCGCAATCTTATCGGCGGGTTGATGCGGTAATTGAGGGGCCTGAGGCGTGTTGAAACGAATAGTCTGCGGTGCCGGTCTTGGCCTTGCCCTCACATCCTGTTCCTATGAGGCGAGCGTTGCCGAAACGCCTGTGCCTGCGACCGTCGTGGTCGCGTTTGACCGCGAGGCTATCGACCCGCTGATCGTCGAAGGCGTGGCCGATCGCAGCAATGGCCGTCTGGTCGAAGCCAATGATCCGGTTCGCATCGCCAGCATTTCCAAGCTGATTATGGCCCTTGCTGCCATGCGCCTTGCCGAAGAGGGCGTGGTCGATCTGGACGCGGATGTTTCGAACTATCTTGGCTACGAAGTGCGAAGCCCGGGTTACCCGGACACCCCTGTGACGCTCACCCAATTGCTCTCCCACCGATCCGGCCTTCGCGACGCAGGAGGTTATGTGATTTCCCTTGGCGAAAGCCTTGAGGACAAACTCGAAGATCCGGCAAGCTGGTACGCCGATGCAGCGCCCGGTGAGGCGCCGTTTGAATATGCCAATATCGGCTCTCCCGTGGTCGCCAGCGTTCTTGAGGCGGCGAGCGGCGAGCGGTTCGACGCCCTGCTTGACCGGCTGGTTTTTGACCCGCTTGAAATCGACGCATGCGCAAACTGGATCGGCTGTTCGCCCGAAATGGTCGCGCGCGCTGTCACGCTCTATCGCGACACTGGCGAAGTGGCCCGCGATGATAGCGATGGCTTGCCGCCCAATTGCACCATACCTGTGGCAGAGGGGGTGGAGTGCTCGCTTGAAGGCTATGCGCCGGGCTCCAATGCATCGGTGTTCAGCCCGCAAGGCGGCGTGCGCATCGGCATGGTGGACCTTGCAAAGATCGGACAGGCTTTGGCGCGCGAAGGCGGTGCCTTGCTTTCGGATGCGTCGCTTCAAGCCATGCTCGCCTCGGCTGATCCGCTGATTGAGGGTCAGGAGTTTTTCTGCGGCTATGGCCTCCATTTCCAAGCGCTTGAAACACCAGACCGCGAATGCATGGACGCACTCTTCAAGGATGGTGTCACACGGTATGGCCATGCAGGCGAGGCCTATGGCCTTCGCTCAGGCCTTTGGTTTGATCCCGAAAGTGGCACCGGCATCGCCTATTTCATCACCGCCGTACCGCCCCGGCAAAGCGCCGAGGATGAGGGCGGATTTGATGAAAGAGAGCTGGCTCTCGTTGCAAGAGCGCAGGAATTACTCGCTCAACGGTAGCAGGATTTCTGCGCGCAATCCGCCTACTTTGGGGCCGCCTTCTTTCCGGTTTGCCAGAACAAGCTTTCCGCCGTGCGCCTCGGCAATGGCCCGCGCCAATGTGAGACCTAGCCCTGCGCCTCCTGTGGCACGATTGCGCGATTGCTCGCCTCTGCTGAACGGCTCCAACATGGCGTCGATTTCGTCTGCGGGTATGCCGGGGCCGTTGTCCTCGACCCGCAGTATTGCGTGCGCCTCTCCGCGCACCATGGAAACTTGCGCTCCCCCGCCATAGCGCACGGCGTTGGAGATGAGGTTGCGCAAAGCCCGCTTGACCCATGTGACCTGAACCTGTGCAACAAGGCGTTGTGGGTCGATCATGGTGACCGGCTCGCCAAGGTCTTCGAATTCTTCAACGACACCGCTTGCCAAAGCGCCAAGGTCCACCGCTTCGGTTTCGAGCGATCCCTTGCGACCCATCCGGGCGAGCATCAGGATATCGTCGAGCGTCGCTGTGATATCCTCGATCGAAGCGGCCATCTTTGCGCGTTGTTCCTGATCCGACACGCTTTCAATCCGCACCCGCAACGCGGCGAGCGGCGTTTTGAGATCATGCCCGATTGCGCCCAGCATTACGTCCTTTTCATCGAGCAAGGCGACAATGCGCGCTTCCATTTTATTGTGCGCAGCGATGAGACGGCGCGTGTCGGCCGGGCCTGTCTCTTCAAGCTCCACGGCCGTATCGGGGTCGCGCGAAAACTCGGCCACCCGCGTAGTCAGTGTCGCCAGGGGCCGGGTCAGACGGCGAAGGACGAAGAACAGCACAACGAGTAGAAAAACGAATGTGAAGATTGTCTGGACCAGCACAATTCCAACGCCCCCTTGAGGGCGCTGCGGGGCAAGCAGCCTTGCCGCTTCCCATTGGCCATTTGGCTCACGCTG
This sequence comes from Erythrobacter sp. S227, assembly GCF_057364925.1. Classification (NCBI taxonomy): domain Bacteria; kingdom Pseudomonadati; phylum Pseudomonadota; class Alphaproteobacteria; order Sphingomonadales; family Erythrobacteraceae; genus Erythrobacter; species Erythrobacter sp. S227. The sequence continues at coordinate 2,256,616 of NZ_CP200280.1, read as the reverse complement.
GATCGCTGCGACCAAAAGCTGTCGGTCCTGCCAGGTCTGGTTCGCTACAAGCCTTGGCCGGCGCTCTGCCAAGCGTTGAAGCCCCGGGTCATCGCCTGCTCGAATAACGGATACGAACATTTGATGAGGCGTAACCCCTTCGCCTTCGAGAACAGTCCGAAGGCGCTCGGTGAGATCGGGGCGTCTGAGATCAGTCTGGTCTCGCAAGGGGACTTGCGCTGACACGGTGTAGCGCAAACGGAGGGGCAAGCGGTCGCGGGCGACTTGTTCAGCCATCGGTCCGCCTGCCTCGAAGATCCGTTCACGTTGTTCGCGAAGTTGGCGTCGGTTGGCTCGCCGGTCACGTCGTTCATCAACCGGTTCATCCCCGCGTTGCCCGGCGCGCTGCGTTCTTTCCGCGCCATTGATCAGGCGAAAGGCAGCGGTTGTGACCACCGCATTTTCGCGCCTCTCTTCTCCGGCCCTGTACAACAAAGTGACGGAGATCAGTTGCGAAACAAGCAAGGCGAGCGCAACGCTTGTCATCACCTGACCAAAGAGGCTGGAAGGCAAAAGACGCTTCATCATTGCATAGAGCCGGGCGGGACGCGTTTAACGCCCGCTGCAAAACGATAGCCGCCGCCGCGAACTGTCAAAATGAGCTGCGGATTGCTGGTGTCTGTTTCGATCTTGCGGCGCAGGCGGCTGACCTGATTGTCCACCGCCCGGTCGAACAATTGCGCGGTGCGCCCTTGCACAAGATCCAGCAGAAGGTCGCGGTCCATCACCTGACGCGGCGCATCGAGGAACGCTCTGAGCAGCCGGAATTCAGCGGTAGAAATCGGGACTGTCACGTCTTCGGGATCGGTGAGTTTGCGCTTTAGCGGGTCGAGCTGCCAGCCTTCAAACTGGTAGTGCCAATCCTCCATCTCTGCCTGCGGCGTTATTGTCCGGTCCACCCGGCGAAGGACAGTGCGGATGCGGGCGACAAGCTCGCGCGGTTCGAAGGGTTTGACGACATAGTCATCTGCCCCAAGCTCAAGCCCAAGGATGCGGTCCATTGCCTCTCCCTTGGCGGTGAGGAAGATGACCGGCAGTCCTTGCGTTTCGACCAGGTGACGGCAGAGCGAAAGCCCGTCTTCGCCCGGCATCATGATGTCGAGCAGCACGATGTCGGGCCGCGATGTGGTGAGGTGCGAGCGAGCAGCTGCAGCGCTCTGTGCTTCGGTTACCGCAAATCCTTGACCTTGCAAGTAATCCGCAAGCGGCTCACGCAGGGTCGCCTCGTCGTCGACCAGAAGGATTTTGGGTTCGTCGTCAGTCATTGCTCTGGTTCATGATAGGTGTCGGCCCGGCACGCAAGTTTTGGGGAAAAGCCTGCGCGGCCGGGCCGGGTCATTGGCAATTGCAGAAGGAACCGGGGGAGGGGTAAGCAACCTTCACAAGTGCCAAACTGGTTAGGTGATATCAGCGCGAACGACGGTTTTGCCGTTTCTCGCGGGCTGCTGCACGCTCCTCGGCGGTGATCGTGCCAGAGCCGTCTGTATCGAGACGATTGAAGCGTGCCTCAACGGTTGCATCAAATTCGGCTTGGCTCACGACCTTGTCGCCATTGGTGTCGGCGCGGGCCAGCATCCGCATTGCGCGATCGCCGCGGCCACGGCGCATTTCGCCCCGTTCAGCACGGCGTTCAGCGCGGCGTTCTGCGCGTGCTTCGCGGCCGGCCATCATTTCAGCCTCTGAAAGACCTCCGCTGCCATCGTTGTCGAGCCGCTCAAACATGCGGGCTTGACGCTCGGCTGCGCGGGTTTGGCGCGCCGCGGTCATTTCGGCAGGGGTCACCTCACCATCACCATTGGCATCGGCCTCGGTGAAGCGGGCCTTGGCGCGTGCTGCGCGGTCATCCTGGCTAAGTTCGCCGTCGCCATTGGCGTCCATCCGGGCAAAGCGCGTCGCTGCGTGGGCTTTGGCTTCGGCAAGGGTGATTTCGCCATCGCCATTGGCATCGGCGCGGGCCATGCCGCGTTCTTGCTGCTGTGCGTATGCGAGGCCTGCTCCGCCTACGAGAAGGGCGGCGGCTGTGAGAGAGAGGGTTACTTTGCGCATGGGGTGTTCCTTTCAGGTTCCTGTCGCGGGGTTTTATGTTTCTCTTTTTGCGGAGTTGCGGAAAGGTCCCATGGTGCAAAGCAAGGTCCCTTGCGGGCCCTGACTTGCACCAACGAGTGATCGACTGGCCCCCTTCGCTTACGCGGGTCAAAGGGATTGGGGAGCAGTCTTTCGAACCTCGCCGCAACTCACAATGCCCTTTCTAGGGTGTCATTGTCGCAGGAATATGCCGGAGAGACGCCATTGTGTCGCGGTTTGTATCAGCTTCGCCCGCGCGTTCATTTGCGCGCAAACTTTGCTCGATTGTCGCCTCTTTAACCGGTGCTAACTGCCTGGGTGGGCGGGCAAAGCAATCTCGCCGCCCCCCTCATCACGAAGGCGGCGTCATGCAAAAGACATTGAGCTTGTTGCCGTCCATATCGCGGAAGTATCCGGCGTAGAAACCATCATCACCGCGCGGGCCCGGTTCGCCTTCATCGCTCGCCCCATTGGCGATGGCGACATCATAGACGGCCTTCACCTTCTCAGGGCTGTCGACCATCAAAGCGACCATTGTGCCATTGCCAACGCTTGCCGCTTCGCCATCGAATGGCTTGGTGGCTGCGATGCCTGCGGTGCCGTCTTCAAAGCTGCCCCAAGCGATAAATTCGCCCTCTTCCATCATCCGGCCATATCCCATGGCGCCTGCAACCTTGTCATAGAAGGCCGCCGCGCGAGGCAGGTCGTTGGTGCCCAGTGTTACATAGCCGATCATGTGAGTTCTCCCTTAACCGTGAGTCGCGTGTTGCGACTCGGAATAGGGAGAACATTAATAGAACATCGGGTTTTGTGCAATTAGGTTCAAAGCGGCTGTGTCTCGCGTTCGACCCAGGCAAGATCATCGCCTTCAAGCTGCGGAGCAAGCAGAGCGCGCACCTTCGCGTGATAATCGTCTAGCCACGCAATCTCGGACGCGGTCAGCAGGCTTTTCTCGATCAAACGACGATCAATCGGCACCCATGTCAGGCAATCAAAGCCGAGATATCGGCCTTCCGCGCCTTCGATTTCCTTCTCGACTGTCAGAACGAGGTTCTCGATCCGGATGCCGAATGCGTCCGGCTTGTAATAGCCCGGCTCATTGGAAAGGATCATGCCAGCGTGCAGTTCCGCGTTTGTGCCTGCCTGACCGCCAGTGGGTTTGGCGATGCGTTGTGGCCCTTCGTGAACGGCGAGGAAACTGCCCACACCGTGGCCGGTACCATGTGCATAATCGACGCCCGCTTCCCAAAGGTATTGCCGCGCGAGCACGTCGATCTGGCCGCCGCAGGTTCCTTGCGGGAAGATCGCGTTATCAATCTGGATATGACCTTTCAGAACGCGGGTGAAGCGGTCGCGCATTTCGGCTGTTGGCGCGCTGCCTTGGGGCGTGTTGATCCACACCGTGCGGGTGATATCGGTTGTGCCAGCGGGATATTGCCCGCCTGAATCGACCAGATAGATCGAGCCGGGAGGGATGAGGATATTGCTGTCCTCATCGACCTTGTAGTGCGGCAAAGCGGCATGCCCTGCAGCCGCGGAAATCGTGTCGAAGGATGTGTCGCGCAGATCGCCATGTTCGCGCCGGAAGCCTTCGAGCTTGGCCGCAGCGGTAAGCTCGTCGATCTCGCCAGCGGGAGCAGTCACTTCGAGCCAGCGCAGGAAGCGGCTGACCGCTGCGCCATCGCGGGCTTGTGCGTCCTTGTGCCCTTGCACTTCGGCTGGGTTCTTGACCGCTTTGGCAAGGATTGTGGGGTCCTGGCGGAAGGAGAATTTCGCACCCCCTGCACGAAGCGCCTGGGCGATACCGACCACACCGTAGTTGGGGTCAATGCTGACCTTCTTGCCCGAATATTCGCCCAAAGCGCCGTTAAAGGCGCTGCGGTCGCGGACAGTCACTGCATTGCCCAGATGCTGAGTGAGTTCAGGCGTCACCTTTTCAGGCGCTATGAAGAGCTCTGCCGTTCCGTCAGATTTCACGATGACATAGGACAGGGCAACCGGCGTGTGGTCCACGTCCTTGCCCCTGATATTGAGGAGCCACGCAATCGAATCGAGCGCAGGCACCACAACAGCATCGAGGCCTTTGTTGGTAAGCCAATCGGCGATCTGGGCGCGCTTGTCGGCGGATGACCTGCCAGCGAGGCTCTCTTCATGAACGAACGCTTGCGCCCCGGAAGGCGCGGGCTGATCCGACCACACCGCGTCCAAGGGATTGCTGTCCGCTGGCACCATGGTGATGCCCGCTGGTTCAACCTGCTTCTCCAGCGCCTCTACCCAGCCCCATGTATGGAGCCACGGGTCATAGGCAATTTTCGCGCCGTCCTCGCTCACTTCCCTGAGCCACGCGCCGAGGCTGTCGCCCGGAATGCTGCGATACTCAAAGAGGTTGCCATCCACCTGATCGCGGACCTGCACGGTGTAGCGGCCATCCACAAAGATCGCCGCATGGGTGAGCGTAACGCAGGCAAACCCTGCTGACCCGCCAAAACCGGTGAGCCAATGGAGGCGCTGGGCATAGTCGCCCACATATTCGCTCATATGCTCGTCACTGATCGGGATGACGAAACCATCGAGCCCGCGGCGTTTCAATTCCTCGCGCAGAGCCTGAAGGCGCGCTTCGTGGGTTTGCATCAGCATTTTGTCGGCTCCTAATTGGCACGTGCGTTAGTCCTGGACGAGGGCTTGCCCCTGAGGTGTCTCGCACTACAAGCTTCACACATAGTCGTAAGGCTTGCTGCTTTCCAGCAAAGGCTTTGCCCCAAGGAGGAGAACTTTTGCATGTCGCAATCGCTTAAGCGCGTTCTTACATGCGCTGCCACACTGGCGGTGCTCGTCGCCGGCCCTGCAACAGCCAACCCACAAGAGGACAGTAACTCAGTGTCAGCCATTACCCCTCCCATCGCGGAAAAGCGCGAGCACACCTACACCCACCACGGGATCACGATCAGCGACCCCTATGACTGGCTTTATGACAAGTCGTACCCTGTGATCGATGACGAGGACGTGCTCGATTACGTAAAGGCCGAGAACGCCTATTTCGAGGCGAAGATGGGAGGCCAAGAGGCGTTGACTGAAAGCCTGTTCAAAGAGATGCGCGCGCGGATCAAGGAAGACGATTCGACCGTCCCTCAGCGCAATGGCGACTATATGTACTGGTCCGAGTTCGAAGAGGGCGCGCAATATCGCAAGCATTACCGCAGGCCTGTGGGCGCACCGGAAAGTGCCGAGCCTCAGCTGATCCTGGACGAGAACGAGCTTGCCGAGGGTCTTGAATATTTCCGCCTTGGTGCTCTCAGCGTTAGCAAAAACGGGCGTTTCCTCGCCTATTCGACCGACACCAACGGGTCGGAGCGCTACACTGGCCGGATCAAGGATCTGGAGACGGGTGAGCTTCTTTCCGATGAAATGCCAAACCTTCGCGGCGGGCTTACCTGGGTCGCGAAAGACACAGCGCTTGTCTACACCCCATCGACCGAGGAATGGCGCAGCCTCGAGATCAAGCTGCACACCATTGGTCAGCCCAATGACACCGATGTGTCGCTCTACCTAGAAGAGGATCAGAGCTTTAGCGTTGGGGCGGGACTTTCTGCCCAAGACAATTGGCTCATTATCGCGACCGGCGACAACGAGACCAGCGAAGTGCGGTTTGTAGAGGCCGACAATCCAACGGGTGACCTCACATTGGTGCGTCCGCGAAAAAAAGGGGTCGAGTACAGTATCGATATTCGACTGGATGCGACTGACTCTGATGAACTCTTCATTCTGACCAATGATGAGCACATCAACTTTCGTCTTGCCAAGGCGTCGATCAAGACACCCGGCGAATGGCGTACGTTGATCGAAGGCTCAAACGAATTTTACCTCACCGATTTCGACCTTTTCGAGGGCTTTTTCGTTACGGAAGGACGCTTGAACGGTCTCGATCAGGTGCAAATCCGGCGCTACGACGCGCCGCTGGAAATCGAGCCGATCAGCTTTCCCGAGGCGAGCTATGATGCAGGGCTGACCTACAACCCCGAGTATGATCAAACCGTCCTGCGCCTGTCATATGAGAGCATGGTGACGCCCGACACCGTCTATGACTATGACGTTGCGGCAAAGACGCTCACCACGCTGAAGACTCAGGAAATCCCGAGCGGTTATGACGCCTCGCTCTACACCACCGAGCGTGTCGAGATCGAGGCTCGCGATGGCACCATGGTTCCGGTCAGCATTGTGATGCGCAAGGACCGCGAGGAAATCTTGGCGAAAGCCGGGATCGAAGGGCCGGGCCCGCTGCATCTCTATGCCTACGGCGCATACGGCTATGCCGTGCCTCCGGGCTTCTCGACAACGCGCCTTAGCCTCGTGGATCGCGGCTTTGCCTATGCCATTGCGCATATTCGCGGCGGGGATGACCTTGGGCGGCGCTGGTATCTGCAAGGCAAGATGTTCGAGCGTACCAACACCTTCAACGATTTCGTCGATGCAGGGCGCGGCCTTATCGCCAAGGGTTACACCGCAGAAGGCATGGTGACCGCGAGCGGCGGCTCAGCAGGCGGCGAATTGATGGGCGCGATCATCAACCAAGACCCCGCGCAATACGGCGCAATCGTTGCCCACGTCCCCTTTGTCGATGTGCTCAACACGATGCTCAACAAAGACCTCCCGCTGACGCCGGGCGAATGGCAGGAATGGGGCAATCCGATCGAGAGCAAAGAGAGCTTTGCCTACATCCTCTCCTATTCGCCATATGATCAGGTGAAGGCACAGGATTACCCGCCGATGCTGGTCACCGCTGGCCTCAACGACCCGCGGGTCACCTATTGGGAGCCTGCCAAATGGGTCGCCAAATTGCGCGACACGAAGACCGACGACAATTTGCTGCTCATGAAAACCAATATGGGCGCAGGGCACGGCGGCCAATCGGGCCGCTGGAATTCCTTAAAGGAAACGGCGGAGGAATACGCCTTTATCCTGTGGCAAATGGGGATGGCCGAGGACGCTGAGTGAGCGGACACAACACCTACACCCAAACCTTCACAGCCGAGCCTCATCACATCGATGAGCTTGGCCATGTGAACAATTCGGTCTGGGTTACTTGGGTGCAGGAAATGGCGACCGCGCATTGGTCTGCGGTCGCCGATCCTGCGCATCAAGAGCAATTCTTCTGGGTCGTGATCCGCCACGAGATCGACTATCGCGGCAATATAACGGTGGGCGCGACCGCCACCGGCACGACCTATATCCCGGGCGATGCCAAGGGGGCAAAATCCATTCGCATGGTCGAATTCACCGATGCTGATGGGAAGCCGCTTGTGACTGCTCAAACCACATGGGCAATGCTCGAACGGGAAAGCGGCAGGCTCGCCCGTGTTCGACCGGAAGTCCTCGCGCCCTTTCGCAGTTAGGCTTCTGCCCCGCGGCGTTTCTTCAAAATGCCTTCGGTACGGGTGAAATCGCCCGGATTATCGACGTCAATCGGCGCATCGGCAAAGGGCATGCGGATCACCTTCACCTTGACACCCCAGCGCCTGGCGAGGTGGGCGGCCATGCCGTCAATCGTTGCAAGGCTGAATTTGTACATCAGCATGAAGCGAAGCCCGAAAGCCTTGAGGATGCGCCGGGGCTGCTTGCCGAACTGCCCGCCTGTTTCAAACACCTTGGCAGCAGCGACCGCATCGGCGGACGTGGCGGCGTAAAGATTGCAGCTCGACCATCCGCCGTCTTTAAGCTCGTGAAAGGCGCGTTTGCCGTCGGGATAGGCTTCAAGAATGGTCGAGGCAGGCGTCATCGCCACCGCAACCTCTGCCCCGCTTGCCAGCACTTCGGCACAGAAATGGTCGAACATTTCCGAGGTGTGGAGCGCATTGTCGCCGGTCGACACCACCAGCGGATAGGCATTGGGAATGGTCGCAGCCGCCTGCTCGATACTGGCAAACAGGTTTGCGCCAGCGGCCACGAATTTCAGCCGTCCTGCTTCCATCATGTCATTGAGATAAGGCACGCCTCGCATCAATTCTTCGCTCTCGATCGAGACGTAGATATCGCCTGCGTGCGCACTTTCGGCAATTTCGCGCACCACCCGCTGGAGCATGACTTCGCCGTCAATCTCGACAAGGCATTTGTGGCTTACATTCTGAAGCTTGGCGACCGCGTCCTGGGGACCAGCGCGGCTTGCGGCGAGGACGAGGACGGTGACTTTTGTTTCGGGCTTGGCGGCCATGGTGAACCTATCTGTCAGGATTGAAGCGCTGCGGTCAATTGGCGGGCTGGTTTGGCCGGGTCAAGTTCTGCGAGCTCCTTGAGCAGCGCATCGGCGGCAAATCCTGTGGCCGCTGCAAGGCAGGTTTCGAGCTTTTGCCACAATTGCGCATCCGACATGGGGTGCGCTTTGCTGCCAACAGGCATGGCTAGCGCGGTTTGCACGGTGCGCCCGTCTTTGAGCGTGATATGCACTTGCGTAGGAAATTCGCTTTCGAGCTTCTCGACATATTCCTTGGTAATCAGCGGCATCAGCGCGCGAACTTCGGGTCGCTGAATTGCGCCGGGTTCGTAATTACCAAGACCCACTTCGCCAGCGTGCAGTGCGGCGGCAAGGCTGTATTCAAGGCTGAATTTCGCCTCTGCCGGCGTTTGCGGGTTTTCATGCATCAGATTGCGCAAATGAGCAGCGGGCGCGCGCACGAGAACGGTTTGGACCGTATCTGCGATGATCGAGTTTTCCTCCATAAGCGCAAGCAAGCCATCAAGCGCGCGGTGCAGGCTCCCGCAATTGGGGAAACGTTTGATCTTGAGGCCATGCTTGGTCACGTGGAGTGGCTCGCCCACATTGGCGGTGTTGAAGCGCATGGTCTGACCGTGCTCGGCCTTGCCCTCCATCGCCACTGCCAGCTCTTCAACGTCTTGCCCGACCATAAGCGTGCGAAGCCCGGTGGGACCGTCGAGTGTTTCACTGCCTGCGGTGATCCCGGCTCTCGCCATCAATGCCGCTTGGACCCCGCCGCTTGCTGCAAACCCTGCGTGGATGGGCTTCGTATCAGAGCCAAACTGGCTCATAAATCCGCCCGCAAGGCTCGTGGAAAGCGAGATGGCATGAGCGGCTTTTGCAGCATCAAGGCGAAGTAGCCTTGCGCACCCCGCCGCCGCGCCAATCGCGCCCAGTGTTCCGGTCGCGTGCCAGCCACGGCTTCGGTGAAACGGGTTCACGCCCTGGCCGACCAGACCCATGATCTGCAAACCCACGATGTAGCCATCCAGCACATCGCCAACGCTCGCATTCTCGGTATCGGCCACTGCCAGAAGCGCCGGAATCAGCACAGCGGAGGCATGCGCCTTTGCGGGATCGAAATTGTCATCGAAATCGAGCGCGTGAGCACAGGTACCATTGAACAGAGCCGCGCCGGGTGCAGACAGACTGTCCCTGCGCGCCACAGCTCGCGCATCGCCGCTACCCCAGCTTTGCACCACCGGCCAAAGCTTGGAAGGCGCGCTATCATCGGCGCCCGGCACCATGCATGCAACCGTATCGATCAGCGACCGCTTGGCGATGTGGAGCGCGTCTTCAGGCCAATCGCGCGGAGCTTCGGCTACCCATTTTGCGTAGGCAGTCAGCGGTGATGAAGTGTCAGCAATCATGGCCTTTTACACTAATCTGCTTTCCCCAATTGTCGCCCAAAATTTTCTGCGTGTTGGTGCGGGTGCACCGTTCGATCAACCAATATTTAAGGCTAAGGACTTAAGAACTCGCCGGAATTTGGAGGGTTGTATGAAAGAGCTTTATCTCGGTGTCGGCGCGCTGATCCTCGCGGGCGTCTATTTTGGATCTGAGAGTTTGGATGCCATCGGCGGAGGGGGAAGCTCGATCGCCTATTCGGACAGTGATATCATCATGACCCCTGGTGTCTATGAAATCGAACGGCACGAAAATTTCACAAACGGCAAAGGGGATTCGGTTAGCCGGTCCATGCGGCACGATGTTGCTGCAATTCCGGACTATCAGGTTGATCGCTGGCCGGAAATGTACCTCAAGACGACCTTCGAAAGACTGGCACAAGGTTCCGGCGATTGCTCCGTATTGGTCTCGTCGAGGGAAGGAAATCGGATAGCGGGAAGCGTCTCGTGCGCCAAGCGTGGCTCGGGCGGGTTTGCTGGTCGAACCACCATGGAGGCGCAGTTCGAAGCCTTGCGTGACGAAACCGGTTTCGTAATCCGGGCGAAAGGGGGCGATGGCCTGAGCCGGAGCGGTGAACCCGATCTGACTTTCGATAACAGCTGGGTCGGGCGTCGCCTTACTCGCGAAGAGATGGAAGAAAATGACGCGCCCGAAGCGCTGATGGATGCCTATCAGTAAAACGATCAAGCGTGTGCCGGTTGGTCAGAGCGGATTGCCGTCCTGGTCCCGGAAAATCTCGCGGCGGCCCACGTGGTTCGCAGGACCGACCAGTCCTTCGCTCTCCATCCGCTCGATCCATTTGGCAGCGGTATTATAGCCCACGCCCATCTGGCGCTGGAGCCAGGAGCCGCTCGCCTTCTGGTTTTCGATCACGATCTGGCAGGCCTGGCGATATTTGCGCTCTTCCGGATTGTCGGACGCGGTGAGTTCATCCTCGAAGTTCAAACCGCCGCCGTCTTCGGGTTCTTCGGTCACGGCATCGACATATTCAGGCGCGCCTTGGGCCCGCCAGAAATCGGCGACTGCCTCGACCTCATCATCACTGACAAAAGGTCCGTGGACGCGCACGGTCGCGCCGGTGTTGGGCTTGTAAAGCATATCGCCCTTGCCCAGCAGCTGCTCCGAACCTTGCTCACCCAGAATGGTCCGGCTGTCGATCCGGCTGGTGACCTTAAAGCTGATACGCGTGGGCAAGTTTGCTTTGATGACGCCGGTGATGACGTCAACCGAAGGACGCTGCGTCGCCATGATGAGGTGGATACCCGCGGCCCGTGATTTTTGCGAGAGACGCTGGATCAGGATCTCGATTTCCTTGCCCACGGTCACCATCAGATCGGCAAGCTCATCGACGATCAGAACGATTTGCGGCAGAGGTGCGTAATCGAGCTGTTCTTCCTCATACAGCTGCTCGCCCGTATCCGGATCAAATCCGGTTTGAACGCGGCGGCCCAATGGCTTGCCCTTGGCAATCGCGCTGCGCACTTTCTCGTTGAAGCCCGACAGGTTCCTCGAATTGATCGAGCTCATCATCCGATAGCGACGCTCCATCTCTTCAACCGCCCATTTAAGCGCGCGCACCGATTTGTGCGGCTCTGTTACGACGGGGGAAAGGAGGTGGGGGATATCGTCGTAGGTCTTAAGCTCCAAAACCTTGGGATCGATCAGGATCAGGCGGCATTCCTCTGGCGTAAAGCGATAGAGGAGCGACATCAGGATGCAGTTGAGGCCCACCGATTTACCCGAACCCGTGGTCCCCGCCACCAGCAAGTGAGGCATGGCGGCAAGGTCTGCGACAATCGGTTCGCCTGCGATATCCTTGCCCAGAATGATCGGCAGCGCGCCCTTGCTTTCTGCAAAGTCGGCGCACGCAGCGAGTTCCTTCAGCGCGACCATCTGGCGGTCTTTATTGGGCAGTTCGATGCCCATCACGGTCTTGCCGGGAATCGGCGAGACGCGCGCTGAAATCGCGCTCATATTGCGGGCGATGTCTTCGGCCAAACCCACAACACGGCTCGCCTTGATGCCGGGGGCCGGCTCCAGCTCGTACATGGTCACCACAGGGCCGGTGCGCACCGCCGTAATCTCGCCCTTCACGTTGAAATCGTCGAGCACGTTTTCAAGCAGGCGCGCATTGCGTTCGAGCGCCAGCTTATCAAGCTTGGGCGCGGTATCCTCTGGCGGATCGGCAAGCAGATCCAGGCTCGGCAATTCGTAATTTGCGAACATATCGCGCTGGTTTTTCTTTGCCGCGGGATTGGCGCGTTTGGGAGGCGCGGACGGATCGGTGATCTCTGGCGAGCGGCGCGGTGCGGGCTCTGCCTTTGGTTCGATGATTTCAGCCTTTTTACCGCGCCGTGCCTTGGTCGCAGGAGCAGCGGTTTCATCATCCTCATCGACGAAGGTGAGCGCTGGCTCCCTGTCTCGCAGAAAGGGGATACGTGCCGCGATTGCGCTGCCTATGCTCGAATTGCGCACGAAATTGGGCAGGGTCAAAAGCAGGCGCCAATCGATGGCGAAAACGCGGGTGAGCAAGGTTGTACCGGCAGCAAGGCAAACGAGCGCTGCGACCAGAGTGATCCAGCCAGACGCGCCCTCACCAAAGCGGGAGGCCGCCGCTTCGATGCCGGTCGCGCCCAACAGGCCGGAAACACCGCCCAATTGCGCAGGCAAGGAGCCCGTGCTGGTGTCGAAGGCAAGCGACAAGACCGTACCCAGCAAAACCATAGCGATCAGCAAGAGCCCGGTTGGCAGCCACCAGCGGGTGCGCTCGCCTTCTTGCGTGTCGAGTTCTACCGAACGCCACAAACGCCGGGCCGAAATGTAGAGCAACGGCAGCAACAGAATTCCGGTGAGCCCGAAAGCGAACAGCACGCGGTCCGCGACCCATGCGCCCCACGTGCCCATCCAATTGCTGACTTGCGCCGGATCAGCCGCGGTCGAAGGGCTGGGGTCGGTCTGCGTATAGCTTGCCAGCGCGAGCCCGAGGAACACCATGGCCGCCAAAAGCACAGCTGCGCCCGTCATCTGAGCGGTGCGGCGGATGCTGCGGCGAAGGCCGACGCGCCAATCTGCGGTAGGGGGCTTGCGGGTGCTCACTGCTCGGGTCGCCATAGGGCGCTTCCTAAATAGACAAAAAACGAGAACACACCATGAATCCTCGAGGGACTCGGGTCAAGCAAAGAGCGTTAATTGATTGGCCTCAAGCGCCGGCATTCGCATCCGCTCATTTGGCTTTCCTCGCGTCGATGCGGACGGGTGCTTTCGGTTCTTGGCACCCTTGCGGCCTTACAGGCCGTTCTCGACTGAGTCCGTCGATTGCCGCCCAGAAGGGCCAAACAAGAGTGCGAGCACGATGTTGTGTCATCCCGCCAAGGGCAATGACCGGCACACAGGAATGCTGCGCCAACAGACGAAAGCGCGCAGGCCCAAGCGTGCGGCCACCGGGATGAGAATTGGTCGGGAAAACCGGCGACAAGAGGACGGCATCTGCGCCCAACCTGTTGGCAAGACCGATCTCTTCCAGATCGTGGGCGGTTGCCAGATGGAGTAACCCTTCGCGCCGCGGGTAGAGCGAGCGCGGGCTTCCGTAAATGCCGTCTGCGCCCCATTCCCTGGCGGTAAGAGCGCTGTCGGCAAGGATTACCGTGTGGCCTTGCGCTTTGGCAATATGGCGGAGCTCGCGAAACCGCTCCCACCGCTCAGGGTCACCCAGGTGATAGTGGCGGTAGATGAACCCGCTCCCACGGGGCAGCCGCGCAAGGGTTTGCTCAAGCACTGCATCATTACGCTTGTCCGAGATTGCCCAAATTTCGGGAAGAGAGATTGAGTTTCGCACGCTGCCACTATAGCGCGGCCCACATGGAAAGTGCAGCCGATAAACTCGATACCGTCCGCGCCAATATTGCCCGCATGTGCAAGCCATCGCGGCGCAAACCCGAAGATGTGACTCTGATCGCGGTCAGCAAGACCCATCCTGCCGAGCGGATCATCCCATTGCTGGAAGCAGGGCACCGCGTATTTGGCGAAAACCGCGTACAGGAAGCGCAGGGCAAATGGCCCGCATTGCGCGAGGAATATCCCGATCTGGAACTGCACCTCATCGGTCAGCTTCAATCGAACAAGGCCGAAGAAGCGGTCGAACTTTTTGATGTCATCCATTCGCTTGACCGACCCAGCCTTTTGAAAGCGCTTACCAAAGCGATGGATAAGGTCGGCCTGCGTGTGCCCTGTTTCGTGCAGGTCAATATTGGTGATGAAGAGCAAAAAGGCGGTTGCCCGATTTCTGAGCTTCCCGAGTTCCTTGCCAAGGTGCGCGCTGCCGATATTCTTTTGGCAGGCCTGATGTGCCTGCCGCCTTCGGGAACCGAGCCTGCGCCCTTCTTTGCGTTTCTCGCAAAGCTTGCAAAAGACAACGGCGTGGAGGGTCTCTCCATGGGGATGAGCGGCGATTATGAAACCGCTGTCCAATTGGGCGCAAGCCATGTGCGGGTCGGCACCGCGCTGTTTGGTGCACGTGGGTAAGCAATCCGGGATGAGCGAGAGGGCAAGCGCCTTTATTGAGCGCTGGCGTCCTGTTCTAGAAAGCGGCGCGCTCGTCCACTTCGCTTACGGACCGCGCGCAGGGGAAACCGGCAATCACTGCCAGGTTGCGGACCGATTTGTGGAGACGCTGGGCCTCAAATCCATAGGCTTCAATTGGCAGCTTCTCGATACCTATGCCCCCGAACGCGAGGTGCGTTCGGGCGTGGGTGAGCTTGTAAAGGCGTTCACCGAAGATCTGGCAAATCCAAGCCAGCCCTGGCTTTCACGCGATGAAGGCGAGGCTTGTGCGAAGGGTTTCCTGAACCTGTTCGACCCTGCCACCCTGACCCTTGTTTCCAACCGCTATGACGGACTTTGGAACCCGATTGCGGGAGGGGCAACCGAATGGGGTTTTGTCGGATTTGACGACGAAATGATCGCGCTTTTGCTGCTGGCTGAACGCTAGGCGTCTTCACTAACCCCAAACAAAAAGGGCGCCTCCGTTTTTCGGAAGCGCCCCTTTTTATTTTTGCTGTGCCAACCTTTTAGATGCCAGCGATAATGCCAACGGTCACAAGCGTACCGCGCGGGTCGTGGACCCGGCTGTCAAAGCCGCCATTGGTGGCAACGCGCGGTGCGGTCACACCAAACAGGTTGCGCACACCAGCGGTCAGTTGCAGCTGGTTGTCCATATCGAGCACTTCAGCCAGATCGAGCGAGTATTGCGCATCGACACGGAAGTCGCTGTCGATGTCAGCGCCTGCGTTCTGATCGTCCTGATAGCTGTCGATGTAACGGCCAAAAACGTTGAAGGCATGTGCACCAGCAGCGATCTGGAGCCCTGCGTTGAAACGCAGTTCCGGTGTTGGTGAACCAAAGTTGGTGAAGTTGCGGTTGCCTGCACCTTCGATCACCGGACCATTCACTGACGTTTGCAGATCGTAGTTGAAGACGTAGTTACCTTCGAAGCTAGGCGTAATCGTGAAGGCACCAACGTCAGCACGGTAACGAACCAGGAAGTCGATACCGGTAGTCTCGACACTTGCAGCGTTCACATAACCGTTGTTGACCTGAATGATTGTGCCGGCCGGACTACGAATAATGTTCGGGGCGTTTGGATCTGCATTGATCAGTTCCTGTGGCGCCGTTTGAACGATCGCATCGTCAAATTCAAAGCTGTAATAGTCAGCTGTGATTTCCAAACCGGGTACCGGTTCAAGAGTGAAGCCCAGGTTGTAGGCGGTCGAGGTTTCAGGTGTCAGGTTAGGGTTGCCCACTGCACGGATTGCGGCAAAGACGTTGCCGCCTGCGTTGTTCGGGTCCGAAACCTGCTGAAGCGTCGTTGACTGACCCACCAGCTGGAAGGTCGAAGGCGCACGGAACGAGGTCGAGAACGACCCGCGCAGCGAGATCCAGTCAGCTGGACGCGCCAGAAGTGCAATCTTCGGATCAAGCGTATCGCCGCCATCGGTGCCATAATCTTCATAACGAAGGGCCAGTTGGAGATCGAGCCAGTCTGTGACCGGTGCGTTCGCCTCACCAAAGACGGCATAGACGCTTTGTGAACCGCTAAAGGGCTGTTCACCGATCAGGAAGGCAAAGCCATCAGATGACGTGATGCTGTCAAAGCGCGCACCAATCGACTGGTTGCGGTATTGAACGCCAAGAGCAACGCCGACGGGGCCTGCTGGCAGTTCGAACAGATCGCCCGAAACAAAAGCTTCACCAACGAACAGCTCGGAACCGCGATCTGCAGTCGAGAACTCCGTGATGTAATCGAGCAATGCCGCATTGGCATTTGTTCCACCGGCCAGCGCAGTTGCAAACGGGTTGAAGAACGTCCCGTCAGCCGGAATTACCGCCTGGTTTGCAATCAGGAATGCGTTTTGCGCCGAACAATCAAGCCCGGTGGCATCGTTGAATGCCGGAACCGCGTTAAACCCGCGAAGGGCACAGGCGAAACGATCGCGCACTGTGTCTTCTGTCATCGTGGTGAAGTTGTTTTCGGCATAGGTGAAGTTCACGTTCCACAGGCCGTTGGACAAAAGCCCATCGAACTCACCTTCAACTTCGGTTGAGAAGCGGAAGGTTTCGCTTTCGGTAAACTGCGGTGAAACATCACCGCCTGTGCCGCTTGCACGGCCGAGGAATACCACGTTCTCGCCGAAGATATTGTTCGGGTTGAATGATGGAACAACGGCCTGGCCAAGTTGCAGGAACGGGAAGGTCGGCGAGTTACCGCGGGTCGCATTGTTATCGGCGTAACCGAATTCAGCAGACCAGCGGATGTTATCCGACAGATCAGCATCGGCTGACACGAATACGGTCAAACGCTCTTCTTCAGGTACGAGGTTGAAGAATTCGCCAAAGTCAAAACCGCAGAAACCGATGCCAGCTGGCAAAAGCGGTGCTGCTGCTGCGCTTGCTGGCAGAGGCGTTCCGCCCGCATCGGCACAGCCTGGATCAAGTGTCGGTGCACCGGCAGGCGCTCCGGGAACGCCGATGAATGCGCCAGGATTACCGAGGATCGATGTGTCATCCCCGGGAACCGAAAGGCGACGCTCTGCGGTGGTAAGAGGCGAACGGTCGATGTAGCTGACCGCAGCCAACAGGTTCACTCCGCCAAATTCTGCGCCGGCGAGTGCTTGAATGTTGTATTCTGAATAATCACCACGGCTGGTGTGGTCGGTGAATTCGCCCGACACAGTGAAGCCTTCGTAATTTTCGCGGGTGATGAAGTTCACAACGCCTGCAACAGCGTCAGAACCGTAGAGCGATGATGCGCCGTCTTTCAGGATTTCGACCCGGTCGACTGCGATCAGCGGCACGAGTGATGCGGTGTCAACAAAGTTGATGCCATCATTGGTTGGACCTGATGAAAGCGTCTGGCGCTTGCCATTGAGCAGGATCAAGGTCGAGGCAACACCAAGACCGCGAAGGTTGATGTTGGACGTGCCGGTCGTACCGCCTTGGGTAAACGCATCCGGGTTGTTTTGTGCGCCCGTGTTAATTGTGAGCGACTGCGTGACGTCTGCAATGTTCTGCGCGCCGATGTCAGAAATGCTCTCGCTTCCGATGGTTGCCAGAGGCGATGCAAGGTCAGCTTGTGACTGGCGACGAATGCGCGAACCGGTCACGAGGATGGTGTTGCCCTCGTCTTCCGAGGCAGCAGTATCGACGTCATTGTCTTGGGCGAGTGCGGCTTGGGGCGCCATGGCCATGCCAGCACCCAAAAGTGCCAACGCACGCAGCGAAGTGAAGGAACGCATAGATGTCTCTCCGTATTTAGGTTCTCTTTGTGAAACCCATTTAGGGGGGAGGCCCGCGTTACAACCCATGTCCGACGAAAAACAGTCCTAAAGCGACGGGATGTAACAAAACCCGCACAATATAGGCAATTTGGTCACACTTTTTCGAGTTCCAGCTGCCTCTCGTCGCTCGACGCCTCAAGCAGAACAGCTTCGATCTCGGCCAGACGCTGCGGCAAGGTGACTTTCGAGCCTGTCAGATCGGTCACGTAAAACGTGTCTGCCGCGCTTTCGCCATAGGCGGTGATATGGGCAGATTGGACAATGAGGTTGCAGGTAAAGAGAGCGTGCGCCAACCGGTTTAGAAGCGCCGGCCTGTCGCGGGCGGTGACTTCGATCACGGTAAAGCGATTGGACGCTTTGTTGTCGAAGTTCACCGTTGGTGCGACCGCAAATGCCTTGGCCCGCGAATGGGAAAGCGGCCGCGCTGCCAGTTTGGGGACCAACTCGACTTGCGCAAACAAGGCATCGTGAATGCCTTTCTTGAGCCGGGCAATCTGGGCAGGCTCCCTGAAAGGTCCATTGCTCAGATCCTGCACCAGGAAATTGTCGATCGCATAGCCATTGGTCGCGGTATGGATGCGCGCGTCAATGATATTGGCGCCCGCCAAATGAATGCCGCCTGCGATACGATAGAACAGCCCGGGATGATCGCTTGCGATGACGCTGACGAGAGTTGCGCCGCGTTCCTCGTCAACCTCGCAGTGGATCGAGAGCCGTTCTTCAAGGCGGCGCGCCTCTTCATACTGGATAAGGTTTTTGGCGATGATGTCTTCAGGTTCTGCAATCCAAAAGGCATCGGACAAAAGGTCGCCGACTTCTTGGGTGAGATAGGCCTTTTCGCCCAAAATCTCGCTCACCGCAGTCTTGCGTGCGGTGACACGGTGTTCCCGCCCGTTGCGTTTGTGACCAAGGCGCAGGCGTTCTTGAGCGGCGTCATAAAGCTCGCCCAGAAGCTGCCCTTTCCAGCTGTTCCAGGTGCCGGGGCCCACAGCGCGAATGTCGACGCAGGTGAGGATGGCGAGATTGCGCAAACGTTCAACCGATTTCACCTCGGAGACAAAATCCTCAATCGTCTTGGGATCGGTGAGGTCGCGTTTTTGCGCGGTTGAACTCATCAGCAAATGTTGCAGGATCAGCCATGCGACCAGATCGGTCTCTTTTTGGTCAAGGCCAAAACGTGGGCAAAGCTTATGCGCGATGTCTGCACCGATCACCGAGTGGTCACCGCCGCGCCCCTTGCCGATATCGTGGAGCAGCACCGCCACATAAAGCGCACGGCGCGAGCCCACCTTGTGGATCTGTTTGGTGGCGCGCGGGTGATCGGCTTTCAACTGGCCGCGCTCGATTTGGCTGAGAAGGCCAATCGCGCGGATGGTGTGTTCATCCACGGTATAGTGGTGATACATGTCGAACTGCATTTGCGCGTTCACACGGCCAAAATCAGGCACGAACCGGCCAAACACACCCGCTTCATTCATCCATCTCAGAGCGCTTTCGGGGTCTTTGCGTCCACAAAGCACATCGAGGAACATCGCATTGGCGCGCGGGTCCGATTTGACGTCCTTGTCGATCAGTTTTGCATCACGGTTCGCCTGCCGCATGGTCTCCGGGTGAATTTCAACCCCTTGATCCTCTGCGATCTTGAAGATTTCGATCAGGCGAACCGGATCTTCGATAAACCATTGGTCGCTCGGCGCTTTGATCTTGCCTGCATGGATGCGGTAGCCTTTGTGCATGCGCGGCTTTGAGGACCATCCGGCGAAGAAGCCTTTGGCAACGCGCTTCCTGGCAAGTTTCGCGTCCAGTTGTGACAGGAAAACACCGGTCAGGTGGCCGACCCGTTTCGCTTGCAAGAAGTAGTATTGCATGAAGCGTTCGACCGCGCTTTTGCCGGGGCGGTCGGCGAAATTCATGGCGGTCGCAACCTGGCGTTGAAGATCAAAGGTCAACCGGTCTTCGGCCCGCCCCGTGATGGAATGCATGTGGCAGCGCACCGCCAGCAAGAACCCTTCAGCGCGGCGAAAGCTGCGATATTCGCTCTTGGTGAAAAGCCCGCCATCGACCAGCTGCGATGCGCTTTCCACCCGGTGCACAAATTTGCCAATCCAATAGAGCGTTTGCAGATCGCGAAGGCCGCCTTTGCCCTCTTTGATGTTAGGCTCCACCACATAGCGGCTGTCGCCCATACGTTTGTGGCGGGCGTTGCGTTCTGCCAGTTTCTCGGTGTGGAATTGTTGTTCGTTTCCGCGAACCACATCGGCCCAGAACCGGTCACGCAATTCCTCGTAAAGCTCTTTGTCCCCCCAGATCAAGCGCGCTTCAAGCAGAGCGGTGCGGATCGTCAGATCCTCTTTCGCCATGCGCATCGTGTCGTTGATCGTGCGGCTGGAATGGCCAACCTTCAGCCCCAGATCCCACAGGAGATAAAGCATCGCCTCGATCACCTGTTCGCACCAGGGCGAGCGTTTCAGCGGTGTGATAAAGGCAAGATCGATATCGGAATGCGGCGCCATCTCTGCCCGGCCGTATCCGCCAACCGCCAGAACCGAGAGGCGCTCTGCCGTGCTGCGATTGGCAACGGGGAAGACGTAAGAGACGACATAATCATGGATGACGCGGATCAGTTGATCGGTCAGAAAGGCGTAGCCAAGCGTGATCTCATGCCCTGCCGAGGGCTTTTCTTTAAGCCGCGTTTCAAGCTCGGCGTGCCCCGCTTCCAGAGCTTGCTTTAGCTCGGCCAATATATGCGGCCGGGCCAAATCGCGGTGTTCGTCAACGAGCTGATCGAGAGCAGCGGCAAGCGCGCGCCGATCGAGGATTGCACGTTGACGCGGGACGCGCCGACTGGCTTCAGCCCAGTAGGTCATGGCGCGTCCCCCACATCACAAGATGCGGACGTATCAGGCAGCAGCGGCGACCTGTTCGGTGTAGTGCGCGCGCAGGGTTTTCTTGTCGATTTTCTGCGTACCAAGGCGTGGGAGTGCTTCATCGACTACCCAGATATGCTCTTCCAAGGGAACCTTGAAGGGGGCAATGTTGGAAAGCAGGAATTCGCGAAGCTGCGCAGCGCTGATCGGATCGCGGCCTTCTTTGACGTTGAAGACGCAGGCGGGCACTTCGCCCATGCGTTCATCCGGCAGGCCAAAGACCGAACATTCGGCAATATCGCTATGCGCGTAAATCGCGTCTTCGACCTCGATACAGGTGATGTTTTCACCGCCGCGGATGATGATGTCCTTCTTGCGGTCGACGATATAAAGATAGCCGTCTTCATCGACATAGCCGAGGTCACCCGTTCGGAAATACTGGTCGTCGGTGAAGGCAGCTGCAGTTGCCTCTTCATTGCGCCAATAGCCGCGGAAATTGGCAACCGAGCGGATGCAAACCTCGCCAATGCCGCCTTGCGCGACAGGATTGCCATCGTCGTCAAGGATCGCAAGATCCACCAGCGGCTTGGACGCTTTGCCGGTTGAATTGGGCTTTGCGAGATAGTTTTCGTTGAAGTTCCCGCAGCCCACCGCATTGGTTTCGGTAAGGCCGTAGCCCAGAAGCGGAAAGCCGCCAGGCAAAGCTTCTTTGATGCGGGTGACGTGCTCCACCGGACGCGGCGCACCGCCAGCGGCAAAGCTCTTACATGCGCTCAGGTCATAGTCCTTAAGGTCGGGATGTGTCGCAATCTCATAGCTCATAAGAGGTACACCTACGAAATAGGTGACCTTTTCTGCGTCCATCAACTGGATCGCGTGGAGCGCATCCCATTTGGGCATCAGGACGAGCTTGCGCGCAATTGCATAGGATTGCAGGAACAGCGGAATAGCGCCGGTCACATGGAACAGCGGCACAGCAACCAAAGCACATGGCTGCGCGCTCATGTCTTCGCCTCTACCTTCCATAAGGACCTTGGCCATCGCGCTTTGGGCGACGTAATTCATAACGCCGGACACAACGCCGCGATGGTCAGAATAGGCGCCTTTGGAATTGCCGGTCGAACCCGATGTATAAAGGATGGTGGCAAGGTCATCCGGGCCGATTTGGCCCAGCATTGCCATCGCAGCCGATGCCTCAAAGCTTTCCGGTGCGCGCCACACATTGGCAAGACCTTCGTGCGGAGCATTGTGATCCATCATCACCAGCTTTGCCGAGTGATCGGTGCCCTCAAGCCGCTTTGCCCGGCCTGCATCGGCAAGAACGATTTTGCACTCTGCCAGACGGATGCCGTAAGCAAGCTCGTCGCCTGACCAAAAGCCATTGAGCAAGGTCACACAGCCGCCCGCCATAGCGATGCCCATGTAGGCGATCATCCAATTGGCCGAGTTGCGCGCCGCAATCCCGATCCGGTCGCCTTTTTCAACGCCGTGGTCTTTCGCAAGGCTTTCCGCAACGCAAACAGCGGCCTGATAGGTCTCGCCAAAGGTCAGCCGCAATTCGCCATCGACTATAAACGGCACATCTTTGTGTTCGTTACAAAAGTGCGCGAAATAATGCGCCAAGGACGGCGGAGCGGTCGTGAACGCAGGGATTTGCGTACCCTCACGATCAATCGGCGTGGTGTGAAATGGCTGACCTTCTTTGGTCAGCTCGATCATGATTGCGTCCAGGGCATTGTCCAGCTCGGTGGCCATGCGAATTTCTCTCCTCACTTCGCTCCTTTGACAGAAGCGTTACTCGATCCCGCCTATTTGTCGATTCGTTATCGACCGGGCAATAGGCCATATGGCGCAAATGCCACGATGTTCGACCAAGGTGATTGCCGGGGCGTTCGGCAAAGCCCTTTGCGCGCAGCCACAGGCTGTGCCAATAGCGTCGGAAACATCGTGTCGTGGCCGACACGCACACAGCTTTAAGAGGTTCCCTTCGTGCTGTCACTACTTGCTGCAAGCAGCGTTCTAAATCTTGCTGCCGTGAGCAGCGCTGCCGCCGATCCGATTTATTGGTCTGACCTCGGCATGCGCCCCTATCTCTTCGAAATCGGCTCGTTCCAGCTGCGCTATTATTCGCTCGCCTATCTGATCGGCGTAATCTTTGCATATTGGCATACGTCCAAAGCGATCAAGACACCCGGCGCGCCCATGGCGCAGCGTCATGCGGATGATCTGTTCTTCTACTGCACGCTCGGTGTGATCCTTGGCGGGCGGCTTGGATATGCGGCATTTTATACCGGCGGCGATACGGTCGAGCCGAGCCTCTTCACCGACTTCTCTGGAGATGGCTTTGTTAGCTGGAAGCTGCTGCGCATGTGGGATGGCGGCATGAGTTTTCATGGCGGCGTGCTCGGCGTGCTTGCGGCAATCGCATGGGTGACATGGCGCGATAAGTTGAACTTCCTGCGTGTCTTTGACTACGTCGTTGTCAGTATCCCGATGGGTATGCTGCTTGGCCGCCTTGCCAATTTCAACAATGGTGAATTGTGGGGCCGGGCAGCCGATGTACCATGGGCGATGGTGTTCCCGGACGCACGCGCAGGCGAAATCGCGCGCCACCCAAGCCAGCTTTATCAAGCCGGGCTCGAAGGCCTGCTCCTGCTTGTCGTCCTGATGCTGCTTTTCTGGAAAACACGCGCACGTTTTCGCCCCGGTCTTTTGGTGGGTGTTTTCACTTTCGGAATGGGCTGCGCGCGGTTCTTCAACGAATTTTTCCGGCAACCTGACGAACAATTGGCTGACTTGGTGGCACAAACTGGTTTATCCATGGGTCAATGGCTAAGCATTCCCATGATACTGACCGGATTGATTGTCGTGATTTACGCCCTGACGAGGGAGCCGGTGGGCTCGGGGGCGAAGGCGGCGGCCTGAACGGGTTGGGGGTTATTACCCTGCGCACCGCGCGCGCAGCGACCCTTCGATTGATCGAGCCGGACGGCAGCATGGCAGTTGTCCTGACCAAGGCGCCTGTTGCCCCCGTCGCACCTGCGCCACAGGCGAAACCGGATGCGGACAGCGCTTCATCCGTAGAAGCGGCTGCTCTGGTAAAAGCCCTCAAAGAGGAAGAAGACGCCCGGATCGCCGAAGAAAAGGCGCAGGCGAAGGCGGACGCCGAGAAGAAGGCGAAGGCCGAGGCGGCGCAAAAGGCCAAGGAAGAGGCCGAGGCTAAGGCCGAAGCAGAGGCCGAAGAACGGGCTAGGGCCGAGAAAGAGCGTAAGGCGAAAGAGGCCGCTGAGGCAAAAGCACGCGAACTCGCCGAGGCAAAAGCGCGCCAGGAAGCCGAAGAAAAAGCGCTCGCGGAGGCTGAAAAGAAGGCTCAGCAAGAGGCTGCGCGCAAGGCAAAAGCCGAAGCGGAAGCCCGCGCCAAAGCTGAGGCAGAAGAAAAGGCCCGCAAAGAGGCGGAAGCCAAAGCAAAGGCCGAGGCCAAGAAGAAGGCTGAAGCCGAAGCAAAGGCCAAAGCAGAAGCAAAGGCCAAAGCAGAAGCAGAGCGCAAAGCCAAGGAAGCAGCGGCCGCCAAGGCCAAAGCCGAGGCAGAAGCGGCTCGTAAAGCCAAAGAAGAAGCCGAGGCGAAAGCGAAAGCGGCAGCAGAGGCCAAAGCCAAGCGCGAAGCCGAGAAGAAGGCGAAGCTGGAGGCTGAAAAAAGGGCAAAGGCTGAGGCTGCTGCCAAAGCCAAGGCCGAGGCAGAAGCGAAGAAGAAGCGCGAGGCAGAGGAAAAAGCGAAGCGTGAGGCTGAAGAAAAAGCGCGGCTAGAAGCGGAGAAGAAGGCCAAAGCTGAGGCCGAGCGCAAAGCTAAGGAAGAAGCAGAAGCCAAGGCCAAAGCGGACGCGGCGGCCAAAAAGAAAGCCGAGGCCGAAGCCCGCAAGAAAGCGCGCGCAGAGCAAAAGGCCAAAGAGAAAGCACGCGAGAAAGCCCAAGCCAAGGAGCTTGCCGAGGCGGCAGAGAAGGCCAAAAATCTTGGGGCAACCTTCCGCCGCCTGATCCGCGAAACCGGACCGATCAGCCTTGCGCACTACATGGCCGAAAGCAACGCGCGCTATTACACCAGCCGCGATCCTCTGGGCGAGGAAGGCGATTTCATCACTGCACCCGAAGTCAGCCAGATGTTCGGTGAGCTTATCGGTCTTTGGTTTGCCGATCTCTGGGTCAAAATGGGCGCGCGCAAACATATACATTACGTTGAGCTTGGCCCGGGCCGCGGCACGCTTTCAAAAGATGCTCTGCGAACCGCGGCGCGCTATGATTTTGCGCCTGTCGTGCACTTTGTCGAAACATCGCCAGCGCTTCGCAAAATCCAGAAGGAGGCGTTCCCGGACGTCATCCATCACGATGATATGTCCACTCTACCCGATGATGCGCCTTTGTTGATCGTGGGCAATGAATTTTTCGACGCGCTGCCGATCCACCAGCTGATCCGCTCTGCCAATGGCTGGCACGAACGAATGGTTGGTCTTGATGGCGATGACTTTGTTTTCGTTGCCGGCGATAAACCGATGGATGCGATCGTCCCCAAAGGCTGGAGAAGCGCAAGTCAGGGCACCATGATCGAGACAAGCGCGGCGGCATCAACCCTGATGGGCGAGATCGCCACACGGTTGAAAAATCAGGGCGGGGCTGCGCTGATCATCGATTACGGCCCGTTCGAGGCGCGTTCGGGTTCAACCCTTCAGGCATTGAAATCGCACGAGAAGGTCGATGTGTTCGACTATCCCGGACAAGCCGACCTCACGGCCCACGTCGATTTTGAAATGCTCAAAGATGTGGCTGATGCCCAAGGCGCCGATGTGATGGGCGTTGAAATGCAGGGCGAATGGTTGAGGAAAATGGGCATCGATGTGCGCATGGAAGCTCTCCAGCGACAAAACCCGGGCGAAGCGGACAAGATCAAACGGCAATACGACCGCCTTGTCGGTGACGGCGAGATGGGCCTGTTGTTCAAAGTGCTTGGCGTTTGCGGGCGAAGATGGCCCGACGGCGTTGGTTTTGATTGATCGGGGGTAACTTTCGCAGGTCCTTGCGCGAACCCTAAATGACCCTCAGGAGAAATTGCATGGCCCAGCGCTTGATTTTGTCACTTTCAATGGCCGGAGCCGCCTTGCTCGCTCTTCCTGCACAGGCTTTGGCGGCCGATTCCATTGCTGGCCGCTGGATCACCGAAGACCGCGATGCCGTGGTTGAGATCAAGCAATGCGGCAATGTGACTTGCGGCCGGATCGCGCGTTTCCTGATCACGCCTCCTGACGGCGCGGACCAGCGCGACATCAACAATCCCGATGCAAACTTGCGCAAACGCAAGCTTTTGGGCCTGCCGATCCTAACCCAGTTTCGCGAAGATGGCAGCAAATGGCGCGGGCGAATCTATGATCCCAACAACGGGAAGAGCTACCGTTCGGTTATTGAGCGAAAAGGTGCCAACACCATCGAGGTGAGCGGCTGCATCGGACCGTTTTGCCAGACTCAAACCTGGCGCCGCGCGCGTTAGAGCCCGATCTTTTTCGCCAGTTCTTCAGCCGCTTCTTTCGGGCTAAGCTTGCCCTCACCCTCACGGTCCACGGCGTAGTTCGCCTCTCGCATTGCCTCGACGGAAATCGCTCCGATTAAGGGCTGAAGCGCGGCGGCAATTTCTGCATCATCAGCGATGCGCGGGCTCATCATCAGCATGGCATCATAGCTGGGCAGGGCTTCGCGCGGGTCTTCGAGCACCACCAGATTGTCCGCCGCAATCCGCCCGTCTGATGTGTAGGCGCTGATCGCGTCGGCCTCGCCGGATTTCAGCGCATTGTACATGAAGGTGGGTGAGAAATTGCGGGTCTCGCCCACGCGCAGGCCGTATGCCTCGCGCACCGCGATCCATTCGGGCCGCTCGAAAAATTCAGGGTCCCCGCCAAGGGTCAGCTGCGGCGCGACCGCGACCATGTCCTCTAGGCTGGTGATGCCCAGTTCCGCCGAACGATCAGCACGCATCGCAAAGGCATAAGCGTTCTCGAACCCAAGCCGCCCGAGCACGCGCACGCCGGTGTTTTCGCGCTCCCATCCGACGATGGTTTCATACATCACCTCGCGCCCCGGATTGTCGGTGCGCTCCAGCTCATTGGTCCAGATCGTACCGGTGTAATCGACCGAGATATCGATGTTGGAGGAGGCAACCGCGCTGTGCACGACGGCGGACCCCAAACCATCGCGGTAAGCGACTTGGTAGCCCGCTTTTTCCAGCTGCGCGCCGATCAATTGGGCTAGGATATATTGCTCTGAAAACTGTTTCGAGGCGATGATGATGGTGTCGTCATCCTCCCCGCCGCCTTGCGCAAACAGCGCCGCACCAAGACCAAGCGCGACCGCCGCAAGGCCTGCGCCCCATTGCCATTTGCGCCGGTTGGCAATGCCATTTTCGATCATGCCCAAAAGCGCATCGACGACCAAGGCAAGCCCCGCGCTCGCGATACAACCTGCCACCACCAGCGCCCAGTTCTGGGTTTGAAGTCCGGCAAAGATCGGATCGCCAAGGCTGGGTTGTCCGATAGTGGTCGAGAGCGTTGCTGCGCCAATGGTCCAAACGCTAGCCGTGCGGATGCCTGCCATCACGAAGGGCGCGGCAAGAGGCGCTTCGACAAGGCGCAGTTTTTGCGTGGCTGTCATGCCAACCCCGTCGGCGGCTTCGAGCACTTGCGGGTCGAGATTGGCCTGCGCTGTGACGGCGTTTCGAAGGATTGGCAGCAAGGCGTAAAGCGCAAGAGCCAGCAATGCGGGTAGGAAGCCGAGCGTCGGGAGGTCTTCTCCAAAGACTGCTCTGAGACTTAGCAATATCGGGAAGAACAGGGCCAGCAAGGCCAGCGCTGGAATGGTCTGAACAAGGCTCGCGAAGCCGAGGGCAAAACGCGATACGGTTTGAGACCGGCTGGCCCACACGGCGAGCGGCAATGCCACCAAAATGCCAAGCCCAATCGCGCTTGCAGCAAGCACAATGTGGCTGGCAAACTTGTCGCCAAGGCCAAGCAGAATGTCGAAGATCTCGCTCACGCTGGACCCGCTTTTTGGGGCGCATCTTCCATATGCGCCAAGCGTTCGGCTTGTTCCCGGGGCACCGCGACCAACCCTTGCGCAATCTCTCCGCCATCGCCTTTCAGAAGAGCGCGGGGGCTTTCGTCTGCGACCAAAGCGCCGCTGTCCATCACCAGAACCCGGTCCGCCAAAAGCAGCGCTTCTGCCATGTCGTGTGTGACCATAATGGTGGTGAGACCAAGCTTTGCGTGAAGCTCGCGCACTTTCTCGCCCAAGGCATCACGCGTAATGGGATCGAGCGCCCCAAAGGGTTCGTCCATGATCAGCAGTTCGGGGTCATTCGCGAGTGCCCGCGCAACGCCAACGCGCTGACGCTGACCACCTGAAAGCTCATCCGGCATCCGGCTGGCCATATCAGGCTCAAGCTCGACCAGTTCGAGCAATTGCGTGATCCGCTCTGCAGGCAAAGTCTCACCCGCAAGGCGTGGCCCGATTGCGATGTTCTCGCCCACGGTGAAATGGGGGAAGAGACCGATCCCCTGGAACACGTAGCCCACCCGGCGGCGCAGTTTCGCCTGGGGCAGGGTCGTCACGTCATCGTCGCCAAACAGCACCCGGCCACCGGTAGGCTCGACCAGCGTATTGACCATCTTCAGAAGTGTTGATTTGCCGGACCCCGATGACCCGACAAGCGCCACAAAACTGCCCGCCGCAATATCGCAGGTGACACCGCCCACAGCGATCACATCGCCATAGTGCCGCTCTGCCGCTTCAAAGCGGATAAGCGCTTCGCCCGCGCTGTGATCGGATGCGTCTGTTTGGATGGCCTGCCCCTAACCCTGTCCGAGCTCAGCTGCTCTCGCTAACGTCTTCGTCCGCAGGTGGCGGCGTGTAGGTAATGGGCTTGATCTCGACCCGCTTGCCACTGGCGCTTGTCACGATGATCGACCCGTCTTTGTCCGGCCGGCCCGCCGACCAGCACCGTCCTTGTCCAGCATCAGGCGAAAAACACACGGAACCATCGGGACGCCGTTCCCAATCGCCCGTGTCCATCGCAGTACCATTGCGAAAATCGCGGTAGCGCCCGCCGGTATCGAGGAAGGTCGTCTGCACCGACCCGTCACTGCCAACGCTAAGCCAACCGGTATCCGCCATCAGCATCGGTTCTGCCGGTGTTTCACTTGCCGCAGCAGTGCTTTCGCCCTGCTCTTCGGCTGCCTCCGCATCGCCCGAACCATCCTCGGCTGGCGCACAAGCGGCAAGAGCCAGAATGCCAAGGGGAGCGAGAAGGCGGATGGGGGTAAAACGTAAAGCCATGATGAGACCAGCCTAGAGCGCAAATCGTCTCAGGCCAAGCGCTGTGCTACGATCCGCATGGAAGCGCGTCACATCATTGGCCTTTGCCAACAAGATTGCTAATGCGCGCAACAAATGAACATGTCTGTCTGAGAGAGCACTGATGCGAGCTACCCCTGATTTCGATTTCCAACTGGGCGAAAGCGCCGAGATGATCCGCGAAAGCGTCGGCCGTTTTGTCGATGAACAGCTGATGCCGCTGGGCGATAAAATCGACCGCGAGGATTATTTTCCTCGCGATGAAGTGTGGAAGGCCATGGGCGATCTTGGGATGCACGGGATCACCGTGGACGAGGAAGATGGCGGGCTTGGCCTCGGCTATATCGAACACGTGATCGCGGTCGAGGAAGTCGCGCGCGCGAGTGCTTCGCTTTCGCTATCTTACGGCGCGCACTCCAACCTTTGCATCAACCAGATCCGCCGCTGGGCGAATCCCGAGCAGAAGGCGAAGTACCTCCCCAAGCTGATCAGCGGGGAGCACGTGGGCAGCCTCGCCATGTCAGAAGCAGGCGCAGGCTCGGACGTTGTGTCGATGAAGCTCAAAGCCGAGGCGGTGCAAGGCGGCTACGTACTCAACGGCACCAAGTTCTGGATCACCAATGCGTCGGAAGCCGACACTCTGGTAGTCTATGCCAAAACCGACGGCGCGGCGGGTTCGCGCGGGATTACAGCGTTTCTCATCGAGAAAGACATGCCCGGCTTCTCCATCGGTCAGAAAATCGACAAAGTCGGCATGCGCGGCTCTCCCACGGCAGAGCTCGTCTTCGACAATTGCGAAGTGCCCGAGGAAAACATCATGGGTCCGCTGAACGGCGGCGTGGGCGTGCTGATGAGCGGTCTTGATTATGAGCGCGTGGTGCTCGCAGGGCTTTCCATCGGCATCATGCAAGCCTGCCTCGACACCGTCATTCCCTACGTGCGCGAGCGCAAGCAATTCGGCAAACCTATCGGCAGCTTCCAGCTGATGCAGGGCAAGATCGCCGATATGTACGTCGCGCTGCAAACCGCGCGCGCTTACGTCTATGCCGTCGCCAAAGCGTGCGACGCGAACCAGACCACCCGCTTCGATGCGGCTGGCGCGATCCTCTATGCGAGCGAAAATTCGTTCAAGGTTGCAGCCGAAGCTGTCCAAGCACTGGGCGGCGCAGGCTACACCACCGATTGGCCGGTGGAACGCTACATGCGCGATGCAAAACTGCTCGATATTGGCGCTGGGACCAATGAGATCCGCCGGATGCTGATCGGGCGCGAATTGATTGGGGCTGGGGGGTGATGTGGTTCTGGAGAAAAAAGTCGAGGCAAGAAACAGCGGCGTCTCCAACTTTCAAAATTGCGATCGAGCCAGACGACTATCATGCACAACACGTTGGCCACACGTCTGATGGACGGCTGTTTTTCCTAACCACGCCATTTGTCCCGGCACTTTCCGAGGAATCCGGGTGCGAGTATGTGGCTCTCTACATCTTTTCATCAGAGGGTGTTCTTGAGGAAGCTAGAATCGACTCGTTCGGACCGCGTGCAACAATGGACAAAGGGGGGCGAGAGGCGCTTTTGAAGAAGCGACTACAAGAGATAGGTGGAACTCCGGCAAGGATTGAGATTGCGCCCTTTTCGCATCTTCATGAAGGCAAGGAATTTGGGCTGGTTTATCGAGAGGCTGAAGATGAAGACGATTTGCCAGCCGTTGAAGCCCAACCGGGTAACTACATGGCCTTCTTTGAGCCTTGGGACAGCGGAGAATACGATACATGAGCGCACCCGTTTACATGATTAGCCGCATGACCATTCATGACCGTGCGCAATACGATAAGTATGAAGAGCGCTTCATGGAAATCTTCGAGAAATTCGAAGGCAAAATGCTCAGCGTCGATGAAGAACCGCAGGTCGTCGCTGGTGAGTGGAACGCCACCCGCAGCGTCCTGATGGAATTTCCCGACAAGCCCAAGCTCTTTGCTTGGCTGACCTCGCCCGAATATCAGGAAATCGGCAAATTCCGCGATGCTGGCAGCACGGCTGAGGCGATTATCGTCAAGGGGCTTGAGCCCGGCGATATTCCCGGAACGTAAGGCCCGCCCGCCTGATGCCAACTATTGCGAAAATCATCTGGTCGCTGGGATTTGTCATCGGGACGATTACCCATTCGCTTGACCTGTTTCACCTGGGGTGGCTGCCCTATGATTTCAGGCCCTTGCCGTGGAACATCTACTGGACTTCGCTGACCTTCCTGGACCCGTTGGCGGTTTTGCTCATCTGGGCGCGCGAGCGTTGGGGTGTGTGGTTGGGGCTAGCCATTATGGCCTCCAACGTCTTGGTGAATGGCTACACTTACGTCATCGGCTATGAAGAGTTCCTGTTCGGCCTAACGCTACAGACCCTGTTCGCCGCATTTGTATTTTTCGCGAGCTGGGAGCATTGGAGGGCCTCAAAGGAGGGGGATGAGCTGGCATGATGGGAATGTCGATCTGGCTTTGGTTGTCCGCTGCGGTGATGGTGCTTACTGCCATCGCTCACTCCACGGGCGGCGCCACTTCGGTACTCGGGCCAATCTTGTCGCAGGGTAATCCGCATCCCGACATGGAGATTGCCCCCGCGCTTCTCGGCTATCTCTGGCATGCCGTGTCCGCCTTTATGATCCTGAGCGCTGTAGCAATCGTCTGGCCGGAAACCCCGCGCGGCCTCATCATAGTGATCGGATTGTTCTGGATCACCCTTGGCCTCGCCGATATTGCGACGTCTCATTTCAAACACCCCGGCTGGATCCCGATGGGAATTGCCGGCATTCTTGCCTTGATAGGGGCCTATCGATGACCGCACCTGTTCTCACCACAAAGCTTGATAGCGAAGCGCCCGAGGCCAAAGCCCGCGCGCAGCACAACAAAGCTCTTGCCAATGACCTGCGTGAGGCGGTGGCTAAGGCATCCCTTGGCGGGCCGGAGCGTAGCCGCGAGCGCCATGTCTCGCGTGGCAAGCTGCTGCCCCGTGAGCGGGTGGAGCGCTTGCTTGATCCGGGCTCTCCCTTTCTCGAAATCGGCCAGCTTGCCGCCAATGACATGTATGAGGGCGACGTGAACGCGGCCTCCATCATTTGCGGCATCGGGCGGGTTTCGGGGCGCCAGGTGATGATCGTTTGCAATGATGCGACGGTGAAGGGCGGCACTTACTATCCGATGACGGTGAAGAAGCACCTTCGCGCGCAAGAGATTGCGATGGAGAATCGCCTGCCGTGCATCTATCTGGTCGATAGCGGCGGGGCGAACCTGCCGCATCAGGCCGAGGTCTTCCCCGACCGCGATCACTTTGGGCGCATCTTCTTCAATCAGGCGAATATGTCGGCGCTTGGCATTCCGCAGATCGCCTGTGTGATGGGCTCTTGTACGGCTGGCGGAGCCTATGTGCCTGCCATGTCCGATGAGACGGTGATTGTGAGGAACCAAGGCACCATCTTCCTCGCTGGCCCTCCGCTGGTGAAGGCCGCGACTGGCGAGGAAATCACTGCCGAAGACCTTGGCGGGGGCGACCTCCATGCCAAGAAATCCGGCGTGGTCGATCACCTCGCCGAGAATGACGAACACGCGCTGACCATTGTGCGCGATATTGTCTCTCAGCTTGGCACGAACACCGGGGCTGCGAAAGACATTGCCCTCAAAGACCCGCGCCCGCCCAAGTTTGATGCGGATGACCTTTATGCAATCGTGCCCGACGATGTGCGCGCGCCTTACGATGTGAAAGAGGTGATTGCGCGGCTGGTCGATGGCAGCGAGTTCCACGAATTCAAGGCGCATTACGGCTCGACGCTGGTGTGCGGCTTTGCGCATATCTGGGGGATGCCGGTCGGGATTATCGCCAACAACGGCGTGCTGTTCTCAGAGAGCGCCCAAAAAGGCGCGCACTTTATCGAGCTTGCGTGTCAACGGCGCATCCCGCTCCTTTTCCTGCAAAATATCAGCGGCTTTATGGTCGGCGGTAAATATGAGGCAGAGGGCATAGCCAAGCACGGCGCAAAGCTGGTCACAGCCGTTGCCACTGCCACGGTGCCCAAGATCACCGTGGTCATCGGCGGCAGCTTTGGCGCAGGGAACTACGGCATGGCGGGCCGCGCCTACTCCCCGCGCTTCCTCTTCACCTGGCCCAACGCGCGCATCTCGGTGATGGGCGGAGAGCAAGCGGCATCCGTGCTAGCTACCGTCCACCGCGACGCCGACAAATGGAGCGAGGAAGAGGCCGAGGCCTTCAAAGCCCCGATCCGCCAGAAGTACGAGGACGAAGGCAACCCCTATTACGCCACCGCAAGGCTGTGGGACGACGGGGTGATTGATCCGGTGCAGACGCGCGATGTGTTGGGGCTGGCCTTTGCTGCGACGCTTCAGGCTCCGATTGCTGAGCGGCCCGCGTTTGGTGTGTTTAGGATGTGATGATGATTTTGGAATTCGAGCGAGGCGATCGAATTCAAGTGACTCAGTCATGGCAACTTGACGAGTTGCTTGATGAGTTGGACTCGAAGACCAACTCGTTCTTTATTCTGACAGCGCCCAACGGGCATTTCTTGCAGGCAGCGATTGGCGGCAAAGGGCACATCATAGAGAAGCAATTGGGTTCGCTTTCAAAGCATTATCGTGCGACGCGGAATGGTCGATACGACCGATTCTCGCTTGATGATGTGAAAGCGGCGGGACGTGGCTTCTACGAGGATCAATCAGGCGATGCGGGCGTCGATTGGGAAGAATGCGATCTGAAGCAGGACGGCCAACCTCTCAGCACGGACGATCTCGCGTATTTTGTGCAAACTTATGGTGATAACCGTGCTGCTAGATTGATGTGGTACCAAAGGCGTTTCGAGAACATAATGGTTCTCCTGCTGGCCCTTGGCCTCTTGATCGCAGTTGTTCTCGGCATTGCGTCAAAATTCTCCTCGTCACCCTGAACTAAATTGGCCTTAGGCCGTCTTCGACTCCAGGGTCCATCTCAGCCACAATTTCTGAGCTAGCCCGTGAAATGGATCCTGAAACAAGTTCAGGATGACGGGCAGGTGCGCAGGTGCTCAACCACGCCGATTAAATCCCTCTCGCATTCCGCTACGTAACTGCTAGTCATGTGTAAGGGACGAGAGAGAACGCTTTGAAACACAACGAAACCCGCAATGTCGGTCTGCTGTCGCGGATCGTGAACCGGATCATTCTGTTTATCTACTGGCTCAAAGGCTGGCGCATCGTGGAGCGCTTTCCCACCGAGGTGAAGAAATGCGTCATCGCGGGCGCGCCGCACACCTCCAACTGGGACTTTGTCTTCTTCGCGGGCGCTACCAAGGAAGAAAAAGTGCAACCCAACTTCATGGGAAAGCACACGCTTTTCAAAGGCATGATGCGCAATTTCATGCTCGACATGGGCGGTATCGGTGTGGATCGAAGCAAAGCAGCGGGCACGATCGAGCAATTGAAAGACGAATACGACGCGCGCGATGAGCTTAACCTGGTGATCGCCTGCGAGGGCACTCGCAAGTCTGACGGCAAGTGGAAATCTGGCTTTTACAACATCGCCAAAGCTGCAGGCGTGCCCATCGTTCTGGCCTATGCCGACAATGACAAGCGCACCATCGGATTTAGCCAACCCATAATGCCAACGGGCAATTACGGCGAAGACCTGCTCAAAATCGCGGAATGGTTCCGCTCCAAAATACCCGATTTGGAACGGTATAAGGTGTTGGAGCAACAGGCAAAAGACATCATCGCGGGCAAAAACGAGTTCTAGCACGCAAAGGGCTGGAACCAGGGCGGCGCTCGGCCTTTTTATATAGTGCCCGGTGAAGCTTCATGCCGCGTCGCACCAATTTTGTGAACTTATGCCTTTATCCTTGCGCACAGCCTCCCTATCTACGTCTCCAGTCAGGAGACCCGCCCAAGTCATGCCGATGACCGAAGAAACCCGAAAGAAAGAGCGCCATCGTATAGCGAGCATGGTGCTCGACCTTGTCAAAGAGCGCGGGGTGGAAATCTCCTATGCCGTCGCTCTTTCCGAAAGCGGCCTTTCGCGCAGCCGGTTTGAATGGGTTTTTGAAGATTATGACGACCTCTTCGATGCGGTCGCTGCCGTCTGGCTCGCCCCGCATATGCAGGTGATGGAAGAAGTGCTCGCCACCGACCTTCCCCCCATTCGCAAGATGTATGAGTTCTTCCGTCGTCGCTTTGTGATCTCTCAGGCTCGCTGGCGTGATGACGCCGAGTTCTTCACCATGATCTGCGAGATGGGCGCCGCCAATTTTGAACGGGTGCGTTCCTACGTGGACCTCGCCGACCACTATTTGTGCGAGCTTATCGTTCAGGCGCAGGCCGAGGGGTATTTCTCGGGGCTTTCCATCGATGAGACTTTATCGCTCATCAATCAGATGATCACGCCATACACCTTGCCGGATTCGCTGATTTATCTGGGTGACAAGCTCACCGAAGACAAGCTTGCCCGCATCATCGATACGATCTTTATCGGACTGTCCGCCGAAACGGGTGACGAGGCGAAGGGGTTGAACACCATTCGCGTTGCGGCCACTTAACGCTGACTGTTTGCCTCGGGCTTACTTATCGCGGCGCTACTTGTCTCGGTCCGGTGTACGCTTGAATTGCAATACATTGGCCGGAAGCTTTTGCTGATTGGTGAGGCGGCGTTTGTCGTTAAGCGCATATTTGAGGCTCGCCCCGACCGTGCCTGCCGATACAGCAAGGATAACCGCAGCCCACACCCAATGGGGAAGCCACAAGGCCGCCTCGATCTGGCCGGTGTCAGACAGGATAGTCTCCCCGCCAATGACGACCTGTTCGGTGAAGAAATAGCGGTAATCGCTAAACATGCTCATCGCGCCAAGCACGCCAAGGAACTGGAGCGTGAAACGGTTGATGCCGGGCGATGCTTTCCATGCGATTACGGCCAGAACCAGTGCAATCAGCGGCAGAACCGCAAATCCCGTGACCGAGCGCACATAGAGGATGACAGAGGCGAAAATGGCAATCGATGTGCCCCATAATACGGGCCGCCAAAGCTTCTTGTGCGCGCTTGCGACAATCAATCCTGCGCCGACAAATGTGGGGGCAAGCGGTCCACCTGCGGCAATCGCTGCTCGCAGGAAAGGCGAGGCGTCGCCCGCAACCCGGCTTTGTGCGACGCCTGAGCCATTGGCATAAATCACGAGGTTATCAAAGCTCTGCCCCATCGCGATGGCGGTGAGGCCATGACCCATCTCGTGAAACCAGGTGGTGAGAATGACGAAGGGGTAGACGAGATAATTGCCAAACGGCAGCGATGGCAGTGCCAGAACGATGAAGGCGGCCAAAATCAGGCGGCCAACCTCTTCGGCCTGACTTCCCGGTTCCACCATCGAGCGCATGACCTATCCTCCCTGCGCCGCAGCGGTATGGTCCGGGTGCATTTCGGATTCGGCTAGACGCTCGATCGCGTCGATCTCTTCATCGGTGCGTGCCCTGCCATCCGGCCCCACGCGCATGCGATAACGCGCAGCGGCTTCTTCGTCTTCGGCGCGTTGTTCCTGGAAGATCGACCAGCTGGCAAGGAACATGCCTGCGACCAGTGGACCCAGAACAATGCCGGAAAAACCCGCAAGCGAGATGCCGCCAAGGGTGGTGAGCAGGACGATCCAGTCGGGGATACCTGTGTCGCGGCCAACCAATATCGGGCGAAGGACATTGTCCACGCTCGAGATGATGATGAGCCCTGCGCCAAGGACAAAGATGCCCTCCCAAACCTGATCGGCAAGGATGAGCCATATCCCTGCAGGCGCCCACACAAGCGCAGTGCCCACCGCCGGGATGAGCGCAAGGATCGCCATAAGGACGCCGAGCAATAGGGCAGAGGGTACACCGGCAATGGCAAGGATAATGCCGCCGATTGTACCTTGGACAATTCCAACGACGCCCGACCCTTTGATCACAGCCCGCACAACGCCCAGAAACCGGTCCGACAAGCGGTCAGCAATTGCCCGTTCGATAGGAGCGGAGTGGAGGATGGTTTCGCCAATGCGTGCCCCATCGCGAAGGAGGAAAAAGAGCACGTAAAGCCCGATGCCGAAGCTCAGGAGAAAGCCCAAAGCCCCGCTCCCGATGGAGAGCGCCTGACTTGCGATAATCCCTGCGCTTTCACCAAGGACACCCTGCAGGCGGTCTTGCATTGCGGAAAGGTCGGAAAATCCGTTCTCGGCTGCAAACTTCTTCACGCCCTCAGGCAGCATGGCGTAGGTATTATTCACCCAGGCCACGAAATCGATCGGCTCGGCCTGAAGCCTGTTCACAAGCTTGATCGCTTCATTGGCGACCAGTGACCCGATCCACAGAGCGGGGAGAAGAACGGCGACAAAGATAATCAAAAGCGACAGGATAGCTGCCGGATTGCGTCTCCCCCGCGTCTTCACCAGAGACCACTTGTAGAGCGGCTGGAACATGATCGCAGCCAGAGTGGCCCACATAAGCGGGCCAATAAAGGGCCATGAGACCCATACCAGAAGGATCGAAACCGCGGCCAGAATGAGCAGAAAGCTCCAGTGTTCGAGCGCGGAGGTATCGTGGGGTTCAACTTTGGACATACGCGCAAGATGTCGGGACAAATGGTCCAAACATCAAGAGGCAAGACGCATACGCCGTTACAGCGGGATGGTCATTTCACTGCCCGATCGGGCGATTTTCGCGATCAGACGTCGAGATTGGCAACGCTGAGCGCATTTTCCTGAATAAACTCGCGGCGCGGTTCGACCACATCACCCATCAGCCTTGTGAAGATTTCGTCGGTGACATCAGCGTCTTCGACCTTCACCTGCAACAGCACACGGTTTTCAGGATCGAGCGTTGTCTCCCAAAGCTGTTCCGGGTTCATTTCGCCCAGACCTTTGTAGCGGGCGATGGAAAGACCCTTGCGGCCCGCAGCAAGAACAGCGCCGAGCAATTGGCTTGGCAAAGAGATCGCATCCTCTGCAAGAACAGCGGGTTCGTCGCCTGCCCCGTCGCCTGCGTCATCGTCCGCTTCATCGCCCGAGGGTGCCTCAACTTCTGCTTCATCCGCATCGCCTTTCACAAGGCGAACAGCGTGCGCGTAAGTGTCGGCCTGATCAGCGGCAATGGAATGCAGTTTTTGCGCTTCTGTGCTGATAAGGAAGCGGCCTTCGATTTCGTGCACATCGGTGACGCCGCGCCATATGCGCGAGAATTGGACCGTACCGCTTTCGAGCACTTTCGCGCTCCACTTGGCGTCCTGATCGCCTGCCTCAAGTCTTGCAGCAGTGGTTTCAAGCGCCTTTGCCCGGTTGGCATCGCTCAAGGCCGGATCGAGCGCGCCCGAAAGCGCCATCTGCTCGATAATCTCGCTGTTATAACGGCGCGGGACGAAAGCGATCATGTTCTTGAGGCGCAGTGCCCCGTCTACGAGCGCGCGCAGATCATCGCCCGAGCGAGCACCGCCGGATGTCTCCAGGATGCGACCTTGCAGGCCTGCATCCACGAGATAGCGGTCGAGCGCACCTTCGTCCTTGAGATAAACCTCGCTTTTGCCCTTGGCGACTTTGAACAATGGCGGCTGAGCGATGAAGAGGTGCCCGGCTTTTACGATCTCCGGCATCTGGCGATGGAAGAAGGTGAGCAGAAGCGTGCGGATGTGCGCGCCGTCGACGTCAGCGTCGGTCATGATCACGATCTTGTGATAGCGCAGTTTCTCGATGTCGAATTCATCGCGAATGCCGGTGCCCATCGCCTGGATCAGGGTGCCGACTTCTTTGGAAGAGATGATCCGGTCAAATCGCGCGCGCTCGACGTTGAGGATCTTACCTTTAAGCGGCAGGATCGCCTGATACTGGCTGTCGCGCCCGCCTTTGGCAGAGCCACCAGCCGAATCACCCTCGACCAGGAAGATTTCGGCTTTTGTCGCGTCACGCTCGCGGCAATCGGAAAGTTTTCCGGGCAGCGAGGCGACGCTCATCGCGCCCTTGCGGCTCATCTCGCGGGCGCGTTTGGCCGCTTCGCGTGCCGCAGCTGCGTCGATGATCTTTTGGATGATCGCTTTGGCTTCATTGGGGTTTTCCTCCAGCCACTCGTTCATCTTCTCGCCCATAAGCGATTGGAGCGGTTGGCGAACTTCGGAGGAAACCAGTTTGTCCTTGGTCTGCGAGGAGAATTTGGGATCGGGCAGCTTCACGCTGACAATTGCGGTCAATCCTTCGCGCATGTCCTCGCCCGAAAGCGAGACTTTGGCTTTGCCCAGCATCCCTGAACGCTCTGCATAGTTGTTGAGCGTGCTGGTCAGCGCTGCGCGGAAGGCCGCCAAATGCGTGCCGCCGTCGCGCTGGGGAATGTTGTTGGTGAAGCACAGGACGTTTTCGTAATAGCTGTCGTTCCATTCCAGAGCGACATCGATGCCGATGCCTTCTTTCTCCGCCGAGACCGAGATCGGTTCAGGGATGAGGGCGTCCTTGTTGCGGTCGAGATATTTGACGAAAGCCGCAATCCCGCCTTCGTAGTAGAGATCGTGTTCAATCGGCTCTTCATGGCGCAGGTCGCGCAAAAGAATTCGGACACCGGAATTGAGGAAGGCAAGCTCGCGGTAGCGGTGCTCCAGCTTGTCAAAATCGTATTCGGTCACGTTTTTGAACGTGTCGTTTGAATGGTGGAAGGTGACCCGCGTGCCTTTTTTAAAGCCATTATCGTCCGGGTTCTGATCCACCTTGGGCGCATCACCCAGAATCTCAAGGCTATTCACCGCATCGCCGTGCTCAAAACGCATCCAGTGCTCTTTGCCATCGCGCCAGATTTTCAGCTCGAGCCATTCCGACAGTGCGTTGACCACGGACACGCCCACGCCGTGCAGGCCGCCGGAAACTTTATAGGCGTTGTCATCGGAGGTGTTTTCAAACTTACCGCCCGCGTGAAGCTGGGTCATGATGACCTCTGCGGCGGAGACGCCCTCTTCCTTGTGCATGCCAACAGGAATGCCGCGGCCATTGTCTTCGACAGAGACGCTGCCATCGGGGTTCAATTCGATCAGAACAAGGTCACAGTGTCCCGCGAGCGCCTCATCGATGGCGTTATCGGAAACCTCGAACACCATGTGGTGAAGGCCAGAGCCATCATCGGTATCGCCGATATACATGCCGGGGCGTTTGCGCACGGCGTCCAAGCCCTTGAGGACTTTGATAGAATCGGCGCCATATTCGCCCTGTTGCTTTTCAGGCTGCGAGGGATTTGCGGGCTGGTTTGCAGAAGTTTCTTCCATACCCAATATATAGGCATTCCGGCAGCGAAACCCAAGCTGTGGAGGCTCCTGATCCGAGCTTTTCCCCGACCTTGCTGAGAGGTCCTAACGTTCGCGGGCAAAGGCGAGGCGAAACGGGACCCTCCCGCGCCAGACACGCTCATGCAAAGTGCCCGCAAGGACCCGGCGGACGGGCGCTGGAAACTGGCTTTCATAGCAATCCACCGCAGCGATTGTGGCGTCGAGATCGGGCAGTTCATAAGCGATTTGGTCTGTGACCAGGGAAGGGTGAAGGCGCGCCCATCCGTCAAATCCGTCAAGCGCATCTTCCTCTGTATCGCCGCTGGATGGGAAGGCTGCGTAGAGCAGGTCAGGGCGTTCCGGCCCCATGACTTGCACCACTTGCGTTACGGCGTTGCTGATAATCCGGTGATCGGCATGTCCATATCCGCCATCCGGGCCCCAGGTCATGACAACTGTCGGTTGATGCAGGGCGATGAGCCCGGAGATCCGCTCGCCCATATCCTGCATCTGGCCTTGAGTGTTGCGCGCTTCGCCAGCGAGCGTCCCGTCGCCAAAGCGCCAGAAGATCGGCTCTTCAAGTCCGAGCGCAAAGGCCGCGCAGCGCGCTTCGTTTTCGCGCAATGCGCCCAGCTCCGGGCCTTTTTCTAGGCCGCTATAGCCGGGACCTGCATCACCGCTTGTGGCAAACACCAAAGTGACCTCGCCCTTCTCGCGGGCAATGCGCGCGAGGATGGGGGCAAGGATGACTTCATCATCGGGGTGAGCAAGGACGGCGAGTACAGACGGCACATCGGGATCGATCGGCGCGGCGTCGTTTTGTAGCAAAGTGTCAGGCTGGCCGGGCTGCGCCTGATCGGGCCGCGGTTGATCGGGCCGCTGTTGATCGGGTCCGGATCGATTGCGCGGCCTTTGGTTTGGCAAGATACGTGTGACGACTTGCCCGTCTTCAAGGACCTCTTCTTGCGGCGCGGTTACCTGTTCCTCTTCGCTTTGCGCGAGGGAAGGCATACTCACGGTCAAGGCAAGGCAAGTGCCCAGCGTCATAGCCAAGGTGCGCTTTGCTAAGTGCTTCGAGGTCGCCATTCGTGTCTCCTTGCGCGTCTTTTTGCGCCAATCAGGTAAAGAAATGGCCACCAAGCCGTTTCTTGTCAGATCCTCTTGCTGATCGGCGTTTGCGCCGTATTGTTCTGCGCCATGATCGCAAACGACGCAAAGCAAGCCATTTCCGCAGCCCTGAACGAACCCTTCGGTTCTTTTGCAGATATTTTGAGAGCGTGGTCACAGGCGCAGCCCGATGCCATCGCGATGGTAGATGACATGCGCGATGTGGCCTGGGCCGAACTTATCGGCGAGGTTGAACGACTGGCGGCAAGGCTGGTCGAAACAGGGCTGGAACGCGGGCAATCGGTCGCCATTCTGGGCACCAGCACGGTCAATTATGCGCTCGTCTTCCTTGCAGCGGTGCGCGCGGGCGGGGTGGCAGCGCCGCTCACCACCAGTGCCTCGCCCGAGCAGCTCGAAGGGATG
This sequence comes from Erythrobacter sp. S227, assembly GCF_057364925.1. Lineage (NCBI taxonomy): Bacteria > Pseudomonadati > Pseudomonadota > Alphaproteobacteria > Sphingomonadales > Erythrobacteraceae > Erythrobacter > Erythrobacter sp. S227. Next base: position 2,214,974 of record NZ_CP200280.1, on the reverse strand, counting down.
GCCAGGGATTCAGGCGCACGCCACCTGTTTGTTGACGCAGGCAAAGCCGCCGAGCTTGGTCCTGATTTCATGTCGGACCTCATCCGTGTGCCATTGGAGTCGATCGACACTTGGATGGCGCCTCCGGGAAGCACTGCGCCTGCTTTTGAACCTGAGCCCGGCGATCCGTTCAATATCATCTATTCATCCGGCACGACCGGCATTCCCAAAGGCATCGTTCATTCGCACCAGATGCGTTGGCTGCAATTTGCATCCACCGCTGTTTCCTATCTCGACGCCGGATTGCCGGTGCGAACGCTTACCTCAACGCCGCTCTATTCGAACACGACGATGGTGGGTTTCCTGCCTGCGCTTCTTGCGGGCGGCACAATGCGGGTCATGGGCAAGTTTGATTGCGGACGCTGGCTGGCCCATGCAGCCGACGACAAGACCACGCTCACCATGCTGGTTCCGGTCCAGTATCAGCGGTTGATGGATTATCCCGGTTTCGACGAGCATGATCTCTCTTCGCTCGTCCTCAAATATTGCACCTCCGCGCCGTTTTCAGCTGAACTCAAACGCGAGGTGTTGAGCCGGATGCCGGGCGGCCTGGTCGAGATTTATTCCATGACCGAGGGCGGCGTTGTGTGCCTGCTGCAAGCGCACGAATTTCCCGACAAGCTGCATACTGTCGGAAGGCCTGCACCCGGAAGCGAGATGAAAGTTCTCGATGATGAAGATAACGAATTGCCGCCGGGCACTCCGGGCACTCCGGGCAATCTTATCGGGCGATCTCAAACTATGATGAGCGGCTATAAAAACCGCCCCGACAAAACCGTTGAAGCGCAATATGTCGATGCCGATGGGGGCGTCTGGATGCGTATGGGCGATATCGGCCGCGTCGATGCAGAGGGCTTTGTTGAGCTGGTGGGCCGCGCTAAAGACATGATCATTTCGGGCGGTTTCAACATCTATCCATCCGATCTCGAAGCAGAGCTTGAGCGCGAGGATGACGTAGTCGAGGCGGCCGTCGTCGGCATTGCGTCGCGGGCATGGGGCGAGACACCGGTCGGCTTTATCGTCGTGGGAGAGGGAGCGCGCGAAGTGGAAGCGATCCTTGCAAGCGTCAATGCGCGCCTAGGCAAGACGCAGCGGCTGTCGGCGCTCTACGCGATTGATGAAATGCCGAGGAGCCATATCGGAAAGCTTTTGAAAACCGAGCTTCGCGAATTGGCGCTCCTCAATGCAGATGGAACGGCTGCGTAGCAGATATTCAAGCGCCGGGTCGCCGTTTCAATCGGGCGACCCGGCCCTCAAATCTTACACGATCAGCGCGTTGAGCGTCGCACCGCTTAGGACGAGTGCGGCGACCATTGCGAGCGTGTGCTGAGTAAAGCTACGCATTTTTTGGTTCCTGTGGCGGGGGTTGGAGAGGGAGAGGGCCCGCCACTCGCGCAATATATAGTGCATGGTGTGAAATTTTGTAACACCGACCTCGATTGGAATACCTACACACTGTGATAGATTTTCTGAGCCGTCAGATCAGGTCTTCGCGCGTTCGCCCACACGCCCGCCCGCACACAAAGTGTTGAGACGCGGCCACCATTGGGAGAGGGAGAGAGTGGTGGCCGCGTCTCGCTAACTGCGCAAGCCGCAAAGCATTTACCTCGTCGATCATCGGGCCTGCGATCCCGGAACCTCTTGAGAAGCTCCACCAGGCAATGACCAACCGACGCGAAAGACAGCCGCAGCGAGGGGAGCGCTGCCGAGTGCATATTGGACTTTGTTGGGCGGGGCGCTGGAAGTCGCCGGGCCCGTCGCAAAGTGCACTCAATTGGCTGCCAGCCTGCGGCGGGCAGATATGATGGATCTGGTTCGGGGAAACACATTGATCCATCGGTAGCGCCCGGCCAGTTTGGAGAGAGAAGAGTCCGGCTCGGTGTCGCTGACGGCTAAATGGCGTTCGATTGCATGAAACTCAAATGACAAAATGCGCAATGTGGTTGCAAAAGATGCAACAAATGTGTCGAGGTCTCGCGGTATTATGTTGCGCTGCACAAAATTCTTGCTCAGCAAAAATCCTCAAAAAGAGGTTGTCACGCTGCCTTAATGCTGCGCCGCAAAAACTCACTGCGCAGGCGCAGCAAAAGCGATAGTTGTTTCGAATTTCTCACCAATGCTCATCGGTCCTGCCTCCGCGTCCAATCCAACATCATTCTTGGCGCCTTTGCCTCATAGAATTGGCATTGCTTGCAGTGCCCGCTGGACAGTTGGCGCTGCGCTGCCGTAACGGGTGCGCGCATGGAACAAGAGCATCTCCCAGATTCGATCCTTATCGTCGATTTCGGCAGCCAGGTAACCCAGCTCATTGCGCGCCGCGTGCGCGAGGCGGGGGTCTATTCCGAAATCGCGCCCTTCAGCATGGCGGAAGAAGCGTTCCGCCGCTTGAACCCCAAAGGCATCATCCTCTCGGGCGGCCCCGCAAGCGTATGCGATGATGGCAGTCCTCGCGTGCCCCAAAGCTTCTTTGAAGCGGGTGTTCCGATCCTGGGCATTTGCTATGGCCAGCAGGTGATGAGCCACCAATTGGGCGGCGAAGTGCGCCCGGGTCACGAAACCGGAGAGGGCGGCGAATTTGGCCGTGCTTACCTGACTGTCACCAAAGAATGCGCGCTTTTCGACGGCCTTTGGAAAGAGGGCGAGCGCCATCAGGTCTGGATGAGCCACGGCGACAAGGTGACGCAATTTGCCGAGGGTTTCGAGATTGTCGCCACCTCGGACGGCGCGCCATTTGCGGTGATCGCGGACGAGAAACGCAAGTTCTACGGCACACAGTTCCACCCCGAAGTCGTCCACACGCCCGACGGTGGCAAGCTGCTTGCCAATTTTGTGCGCCATGTCTGCGGCCTGACGGGCGACTGGACCATGGCAGAATTCCGCAAGACCAAGATCGAGGAAATCCGCGCACAGGTCGGTTCGGGCCGCGTCATCTGCGGACTTTCAGGCGGTGTGGATTCAGCGGTCGCAGCGGTCCTGATCCATGAAGCAATCGGCGACCAGCTTACCTGTGTTTATGTGGACCACGGCCTCATGCGCCTTAACGAGACAGAGCAAGTCGTCTCGCTTTTTCGCGACCACTACAACATCCCGCTTGTCGCCGTGGATGCCGAGGAAACCTTCTTGGCTGGGCTTGCCGGCGTCAACGACCCTGAGAAAAAGCGCAAATTTATAGGCGGCGCATTCATCGACCTGTTCGAGGCAGAAGCCAAGAAAGTCGGCGGCGCTGATTTCCTCGCGCAAGGCACGCTCTATCCCGACGTGATCGAGAGCGTCAGCTTTACCGGCGGGCCATCGGTCACGATCAAGAGCCACCACAATGTCGGCGGGCTTCCAGAGCGCATGAACATGCAGCTCGTCGAGCCCTTGCGCGAGCTTTTCAAAGACGAAGTGCGCGATCTGGGCCGTGAGCTTGGCCTTCCCGAAGCATTCGTCGGGCGCCATCCGTTCCCCGGCCCCGGCCTAGCCATCCGCATTCCGGGCGAAGTCACCAAGGAACGCTGCGATATCCTGCGCAAGGCCGACGCGATCTACCTCGAAGAGATCCGCAATGCCGGACTTTACGATGCGATCTGGCAGGCTTTCGCGGTCCTTCTACCGGTCAAGACCGTTGGCGTGATGGGCGATGGCCGCACCTATGACAGCGTCTGCGGCCTTCGCGCGGTGACCAGCACAGACGGCATGACGGCCGATGTGTATCCGTTTGATGCAAGCTTCCTTACAGGGGTTGCAACGCGCATCGTCAATGAAGTGCAAGGCATCAACCGCGTGGTCTATGACTATACGTCAAAGCCTCCCGGTACGATTGAGTGGGAGTAATCCTGCGTCAATCGAGTTTTCTTGCAACTGTGAGCGGCTTTGTGCGTTTTTGTGATCGCGGCAAACTTGATAAGTGAACGCTCAACAATCTTGAAACCAAAGGACCGATCCCATGCTCCGCTCATTTAAGAATGCCAGCCTTGCAGCTGTTGCTACCTTTGCTCTTGCTGCCTGCGCGCAAGCACCCGCTGAAGCGCCATCGGTTACGGGGACGCAATGGACCGTCGATAGTGCCGCGTCCGAGCTCTCTTATGTGTCGATCAAACAGGGCGAAATCGCTGAAGCCAACACGTTTGAAAATGTCAGCGGTTCAGTCACCGCTGAAGGCGCAGCGACAATCGAGATCGACTTGGCCTCCGTCTCCACCGGCGTCGACATTCGCGACGAGCGTATGCGCGACATCTTCTTTGTGGTTGCCAATAATCCGAAGGCGACGGTCACGGCCCAAATTGACCCCGCCGCTTTTGAGGCGCTGGGCGTCGGCGAAAGCGCGGACACCACTCTGGATGGCACATTGTCGCTAACCGGCGTTGAAGCCCCTTTTCAAGCCGAGGTTAGCGTCACGCGCGCGGGCCCTGACCGGATTATCGCTGTGACCGACAAGCCGGTGATCATCGATGCGGGCCGGTTCGAGCTCACCGATGAATTGGCACAATTACAACAGCTCGCCGGGCTTGCATCCATCACGCCGGCGGTGCCTGTGACTTTCTCGATTGCCTTTGAACGCTAGGCGGTCCGTTTGCCGACCGTTTTTACCCACGCCATCGTTCCGCTTGCTCTTGCCGTAGCGGCCGGGCGGGTCCGCGTATCTCCCAAGCTTGCGGTGGTTGGTGCAGTCCTCGCCGTGCTGCCCGATGCTGACGTTGTCGGTTTCAGGCTAGGTATAGACTACGCTCATGAATGGGGTCATCGCGGCGCAACCCATTCAATTGTCTTTGCGGCCCTTTGTGCAGCCGTCATCACAGCGCTTTGGAAAGAAGCGCGAAGTATCACCGCCTTTGCATTCCTGACCCTGTCCATGGCGAGCCATGGTTTACTCGATACTTTGACCAATGGCGGATTGGGCGCTGCGCTGTTTTGGCCAATTGACAATGCACGGATATTTGCGCCTGAAACGCCCATCCTGGTGTCGCCGATAGGGCGGAGTTTCTTTTCTTCGCGAGGCATGGACACTCTGGTGTCCGAGATCTGGTGGATTTGGATCCCTTGCGCCTTGATTGCTGTCGCAGGGTGGGGAGCGCGGCGTGCAATTCGATCTGGGACCTGACAGTCGAACCGATATTTTGCGCCGCAGCCAAGACGCGCTGATCACGCGTTTTGGGCGGATCATCCGTCCGCCTGAAAAACGTCGCAGCCCCGAGTGGGTGCTGGTCCACGGAGTGATCGGTGCGCAGACCAAGACCGCTGCCTCCAACGCTTCGACTGATGGTTTGTTGGCCGACATCGGTTCGTGGGAGGCGGTTGCTGAGCTTTCGGAAGAGGTTCTGGAAGAGCGGCTTCAGCGCCAGAGTTTCCCGAGCGTGGCGGCCAAGAGGCTGAAGGCGTGCTTGCAGGCAATCATCGCGCAGCGTGGCAGCGTCACACTTGGCCACCTCTCCAACCTGCCTTTGGAAGAAGCGATGGCGTGGCTTGAAACCCTCCCGGGCGTGGCGCGCAAGAACTCCGCAGGCGTGATGAATGCAAGCAGTTTTGATCGCAAAGCCATGGTGATCGACGGTCATCACCGCCGGATTATGCAGCGCATGGGGGTGGTGCCTCCCAAGGCTGACACTGCGAAAACCTATGACGCGCTGATGCCGATTGTACCGGAGGAATGGTCTGCGGCCGATATGGATGAGCACCATCTGCTCCTCAAGAAACTGGGTCAGACCTTTTGCCGACCGCGCGCACCCCAATGCGATGGCTGCCCGGTGCGCGAAGATTGCGCGACGGGAACCAGAGCGGACCGCTAAGCGCTCTATTCGATATGCTGAACCAAGATCAGGTCGAAGAGGTTTACCGTAAGCTCGCAGACGCCATGCCGGGGCGAACAAAAAATGCGAAGGGCCCCAAGGGCCAACCCGATGCCTTCCGCTCGTGCATTTCCTGTATGCTCTCCGCGCAGTCGCTTGACCGCAATACGGCGGCAGCGACCAAAGCACTGTTCAAGCTGGCAAAAACACCGCAAGCGATGCTCGCGCTGGATGATGATGCGATCCGCGAAGCGATCAAGCCTTGCGGGCTCTACAACAACAAGACGAAGAGCATCCGCAAGTTCTGCACCAGCCTTATCGAAGAGCACGGCGGCGTGGTGCCGGACACGCGCGAGGGGCTGATGAGCCTTCCCGGTATCGGGCGAAAATGCGCAGACATCGTGATGAGTTTCACCTTCGGTCACGACACAATAGCGGTCGACACCCATGTGCACCGGGTCTGTAATCGCATTGGCCTCACCGATGCCAAAACGGCCGATAAAACCGCTCAGCAGCTTGAGGAACGCTCGCCGGAGTGGGCGATGCGCGATGGGCATTTCTGGCTCATACAGTTCGGCAAACGCGTGTGCCGTGCGCGCATTCCAAAATGCGATATCTGTGTGGTGAACGATGTGTGCGAAACCGGGCCTATCGAGCGGTGATCTCGAAAGGGCCGACTACATCCCCGCCATCATCTTTGCGCTGAGGATTTCGACCCAGTAACCATCGGGGTCCTTGATGAAAGCGATGTGCTTCATGGCGCCGTCTTCCGGGCGTTTCTGGTATTCGATATCGTTTGCATCAAAATGCGCGATGGCGGCGTCAAAGTCCGGCACGTCCAGGGCAATATGACCAAAGCCGCGCGGTTCTGAATTGCCGTCGTGATAGACCGCGCCCTCTTCCTCTTCGGTGCCCCAATTGTGGGTGAGTTCGAGCACGCCCTGGCGCGAGAAGACATATTGCATGGCCTCTTTGGGGTCTTGCGGCACCTCGTCTTTTTGTTGCGTGAAGCCGAGGAAATAGAGCGAAAACTCGCCCATCTCCACGTCCACTTTGCGAAGGAGCGTCATGCCCAGAACGCCGCAATAAAACGCAAGGCTCGCGTTCGGGTCCTTGATCCGCAACATGGTGTGATTGAGGGTAAAGCCGTGGGGGTTGGAGGTCATTCTTGATCCTTGGTCTTTGAAGGTAAACCGGCGCTTAGACCGGAAAGGTCACGCCGGTGAACTCTTCCGATTTTTGCCAGAGGCTTTGCGCGAGTTCTTCTTCGCGGATGTGCGGATACACGCCTGAGCCAGCGGGCGTATCGTCGTCCGCCATCGCCCCGATATTGCAATTTTCGCAGTAAACGCCGCCCATAGCGTCTAGCAGGGGAGAGACGGCACACCACACGCTGGTTGAGGCGCCTTCTTCGGTGGATTTGAAGGCTTCATGCGTGTTGCCTTCATCATCATACCAACCCATCGCGCGCTGCTCCTCCATCGTCAGGTGGCGTTGCAGCGGGGTTGCGATGCCGCCGGGATGGACCGCAAAGGCGCGCACACCATGGGGCTTGCCCAGCTTATCGAGGTGCAGCGCGAACAAGGCATTTGCGCTTTTCGCCGCGCCATAGGCAGGCCATTTCTCATATTCGCGCCGCATCCAATTGAGATCGTCCAGATCAAGGCCGTTCAAACGGTGCCCGATGGACGATAGGCACACCACCCGCGCGCTGTCGGCTGCGAGGAGCAAGGGCCAAAGCCGGGCGGTGAGCTGAAAATGCCCGAGATGATTGGTCGCAAACTGCATCTCGAACCCGCGCGCATCACGCATCAGCGGGCTTGCCATGATCGCGGCGTTGTTGATCAGGATGTCGAGGCCGGCCCATTCTTTCGCCACAGCTTCGGCGAAAGCATCAATCGAGGCAGGCTCCGACAGATCGAGCGGCAGGATTGTGATAGACCCGTCCATCTCGGCCAGCACCTCTTGCGCCTGCTCCGGCCGCCGTGCCCCGACGATCACATCAGCGCCCGCGCCTGCCAGCGCGCGCACGGTCTCGGTCCCGATCCCGGAATAGCCGCCAGTCACCAGCACGCGTTTGCCCGAAAGGTCGATGCCCTCCACCACCTCGCGCGCGGTCGAGCGATAGCCAAAAGGCGAGTCGATGGGGGACTGATCGCTGGGGGAATTTGGTGAAGGCATGTGTGTCTCTTTCAAACTTGGGGAAGCTGCGCAAAAACCACGCAACTCTCGGCTGACGCTACGGCGCGCGGCGTCCGGTTTCCTCCTGGTAAAAAGGAGCCTTGCGCTGCAGTCTATATTCGGCTCTTTTCCGAGGCAAATCAGAAACCATCTGGGAAGGATTACGCGATGAAAACCGCCATCACTGAAATGTTCGGTATCGAGCACCCGATTATTCAAGGCGGCATGCACTATGTCGGGTTTGCAGAAATGGCAGCGGCCGTCTCCAATGCCGGCGGGCTTGGTATCATCACCGGCCTCACGCAGAAAACACCCGCCGATCTCGCCAATGAAATCGCTCGCTGCAAGGATATGACCGACAAGCCGTTTGGCGTGAACATCACGATCCTGCCGACGCTGACCCCGCCTGATTATCCCGGCATTGTGAAAGCCGTGATCGAAGGCGGTGTGAAAGTGGTCGAGACCGCCGGGCGCAATCCGGTTGAACTTCTCCCACCGCTGAAAGATGCAGGGATCAAGGTGATCCACAAATGCACCAGCGTGCGCCACTCTCTGAAAGCGCAGGACATTGGCTGCGATGCGGTGAGCGTTGATGGCTTTGAATGCGGCGGACACCCGGGCGAAGACGATGTGCCGAACTTCATCCTTCTGCCGCGCGCCGCCGATGAGCTCGATATTCCGTTCGTTTCCTCGGGCGGCATGGCCGACGGGCGCAGCCTTGTGGCGTCGCTTGCCATGGGCGCGCAGGGCATGAATATGGGCACCCGCTTTATCGCCACCAAAGAAGCGCCGGTTCACGAGAATGTTAAGAAGGCGATTGTTGAAGCAAGCGAACTGGACACCCGCCTCGTCATGCGCCCGCTTCGCAATACCGAGCGCGTGCTCAATAATGCGGGCGTTGAGCGTTTGCTCCAGAAGGAAAAAGAGCTCGGCGATGCCCTGACCATTCAGGACATTTTGCCAGAGGTTGCAGGGGTTTATCCGTCGATCATGCAGGAAGGCGAGATGGACAAGGGCGCGTGGTCATGCGGCATGGTCGCTGGCCTCATCAACGACATCCCGACCTGTAAGGAACTGATCGACGGCATTATGAGCGATGCCGAAAAGATCCTTGCCCGCATGAATGCAATGCAGGCGGCCTGAACCGGCTTTAAAATGCAAAAACACATTCGGGCGAGCCAGAGTCGTTCCGGCAAAGGCTCGCCCGAATTGTTTGCGCTTTCGCGTTATTTTACCTGATCTGTGAAGATCAACTCTTCGAAGAGCAAACCTGCTCCCCGTAATGGATCAGAGCTGGTCTTCGTCCACGCGGGTGTAGGGCACGAACTGGTCGAACTGCACGCCGCCGGTGAAAAACCCGCTGAACCGGTCAACCGTTGTGATGAAGTCCAGACGGCACAGCTGGGTACTGCCAAATCGACGGATCACGAGAATATCATCGTCGCCAATGTCGCCCGGATCGCGGGTGCGTTGGACATAGATTGTGTTACCACGGCCATAGACATAGGCCGTGTTTTCGATGGTCTGCATGCGGGTGCTGCGAAAGTCGTTGATGCAATCGCGCGGTTCGCCGGCAACACGGCCCTCAAGCAGGCGGGCAAGCTTTTCCTCACCCTTGGTCATCTCTTCGGCTGCGTCCTCGGGAGCATCTTCAGCGATCGTTGGTGAAGCGCCAAGAAGCGCAAGAGCGGCAAACCCGGATGATAGGACCAGCTTCGGTGCAAATATTCGAATCATAACAAACTCCTACAGACCCTTATATACACTATGCGCGGCAATCGCTGAACACGGGCTGACTGGAGAGTTTGGCCGATGAGTGTGGTCTGGAAGTTTGGAAAGGCGCGGCATTACAGCTGCGCGTGGGCGTCACTCATATTCGAGCGTGACCGCAAATTCGCCTTCATAGGTGCCAGGCACCGCGTTCGCAGGCACTTGCAGGCGGCCCGCGATTGTGAAGGAGAAAAACCCGTCAGGGTTTGCGATCCGAAAACGGCGAGGGTTGGTGTTGATGATGATCGGAGGCTGGCTGCCGATCAAAAGCGTATCCATCAGCATCGTTTCCGTGCCGCCATTGCGGGTCAGGATGTATGAGTTTGCATCCACATTGATCAGAACGGTCTGGTTAAACTGGCCATAGCCCCAGAAACGCGCTGGACGTTGGGTTCCCTCGATCTGGGTGACACCGCCATTGGTGACGACGGTTCCGGCAGAATCCATCACAACCTCGCCCGGCGTGTTACCGGGCACGATATCTCCGAAATCGAGGTCAAACTGTTTGACGAAACTGAGCGGGGTAACGAGAAACGCCTGCGCATCCGCCGATTCAGCTTCCTGTGCAGCCGCACTGGCAGGCATCAGCCACAGCCCGAGCGCTGCGCCCAGAAGTCCGATCAATTTCTTCAAGTTACTCATCAATTAGTGCCTAACCGCTTCCAACGGTCGTGCCCTAAACAAAGTCCCTTAATTTTCCTTGAAATTTGCCGTCGCTCAAAGGAGAAATTCTACCGAAATCACCGGAGTGCGAGGCGGTTTTCCGGCTGTTAACCCGGTTCCTGCGTATCGGCAGGACCACCGCGCAAGACAAAGCGCCGGTCGCAATAGCCGCAATCGACAAAACCGCTTTCGCCAATTTCCATATAGACAAGCGGATGGCCAAGAGCGGCAGGACGATAACCCTTGCCGCTGCGAATCGAGCTTGCCCCGTCGCAGCTCACACGGCGGGTATCGACTTTGATGGTTTCCGGGATCATTTCTTGTGCCGTGTTGCTCATGGGAAGACCGGTTAATCCGGCCCTTCGACAAATTCAACTGCGTTTGCATCGGGAGCGGCCAAATCGAGGCGGCCACAGGCCTCAGCCATAAACTATTGGTAGTCGATCCGGATATCGAAAGTCCCGGTGTAAACGCCTGGCTGTTGGTTGGCGTTGACGTTCAGCGTGCCTCCGACCCGGAAAATAAAAGTCCCGTCAAAGGTGTTAATCCTGAAGCGTTCCCAATTGGGGTTTGAGTTCACCGGGTTGAGCGTTGCCCCGCCATTGATCGTGATATCTGTGACCGTCATATCGTCGCCGGGGCCCGTCAATGTGATGGTCCGACCAATCGGACGCCTCACACGAATGCGCTGGTTGGGCTGTCCAAGCCCTGCAAAGGTCGCAGGCTGGCATTCCTGCGTGTGCACAACGCCGCCAGTGGTAATGCAGGTGGTCACCGGGTCAGCAGACAAAACAACTGTTCCCCCGGTCGTAACGAGAAGATCGCCGAAATCCATGTCGGAAAGCTTCACCAGCGACAATGGATCAAGAAGAACCGCTCGCGTATCGACATTGCTTGTGGTTTGGGCATGGGCAGGGCTCCCCAGAAGCCACACAGCGCACAGCGCCGCGAGCAGTTTGCTCGGGGAAAGGGCGTTGAAGCCCTTTTGCTTATGATCATTCCCTGTTTTCACGGTGTTGGCGTTTAAGCAGCTTGTGTGTCGAGGTGCTGACCAAACAACCTTAACGCAGGCTTCATGTTTGGGGCCCTTCATTGCTCTTCCCATGCTCTTCCGATTCAAGGGCCCTTGCGTCCGCGTGCCTTGCGGCTATGGCTGAGCCCCATGACACCGCCTGCTATTCGTATCGACAATATCGCCAAACGCTATGCACCGCCCAAAGGCGCAAGCGGGCCGGATGCAGAAGGAAAACTGGCGCTCAAAGGCGTCAGCTTTGACGTGCCCCAAGGCTCGATCTTCGGGCTGCTTGGTCCCAATGGCGCGGGTAAGTCGACACTGATCAATATTCTCGCCGGCCTCGTTAACAAGACCAGCGGCAGCGCCGAAATCTGGGGCTTTGATATTGACACCCAGCGCCGCAATGCGAGCCGCGCAATCGGGATTGTCCCGCAAGAGATCGTCTTCGATCCGTTCTTTACACCTTACGAGGTGCTAGAAAACCAGGGCGGATTTTATGGCATTGGCGCAAAGGATCGCCGCAGCGAGGAATTGCTCGAAGCGGTGCGACTGGGTGACAAACGCAATGCCTATGCGCGTACGCTTTCCGGGGGCATGAAGCGGCGCTTGCTGGTGGCCAAAGCGATGGTGCATTCGCCGCCCATTCTGGTTCTTGATGAGCCAACGGCGGGGGTTGATGTCGAACTGCGCCGCCAGCTTTGGGATTTGGTGAAAGAGCTCAACGATGAGGGCGTCACTATTGTGCTGACCACGCACTATCTCGAGGAAGCCGAGGAGCTGTGTGACGAGATCGCCATCATCAACCACGGTGAGTTGATCGCGCACAAACCCACAGCCGACCTAATCAATATGGCGCGTGAGAAAATCGTTGCGGTGACCCTTGCCGATGATCTTGCGCAGGCGCCACACCATGAGGCGTTCAGCAAGGTCGAACTGGCAGGCGAGCGCGGGGTCGAGGTGACCTATGACAAAGACAAACTCAATGCAGGGCAGGTTCTGGGCATTTTACAGGAACAGGGCCTGACAGTTGAAGATGTGACAACGAGAGAGGCGGACCTTGAAGATGTGTTCGTGCAGTTGACCGGGTCTGGCAATTAGGAGGTAAAGCGATGCGCGGACCATTGATGGCATTGGTATTGATTGCCCTTGTCAGCTGTGGCGCTGACGAGAGTACGGGCGAAACTAAGCGCGAAACTACGGGCGAAATTGGGGCGTCTGGTAATGTCTTTAATAGCTCTGTGCCTCGCGGTGGACAGATTCGGGACTGCCCCACTGAAGGCGCTGCGCTTCAGGTTCTGGGAAGCGGCGGGCCAATCGCAGAAGGCGGGGCGGCGGCGCGCGCGGGGACATCCTATCTCCTCTGGATTGATGGCGAAGCGCGGCTTTTGATCGACGCAGGCTCAGGCAGCTTTCTTCGTTTTGCGCAGGCTGGCGGTTCGATTGCGACATTGGACGCGGTCGTCCTTACCCACCTTCACGCCGATCACGCAGGCGATTTGATCGACATACTGAATTCCGGCGGGTTTGAAGGGCGCACGCAGGCACTTCCCGTTATCGGGCCGGATGCAGCGCCGCGTTTTCCCGGAACCAGTGAGTTTCTTGCGCGCCTTATGTCCAAGGAAGAGGGCGCGTTTGCGTACAATGGCGGATTTCTTGACGGGACAGAGAACAAGCCGCTGATCGAGGCCCGCGATATCGCAACCGGCGAAGGGGCAGGCGATCCGGCTGGCCTTGATGTCTCCAACGACTATTCGGTCATGGCGCATCCTGTGCACCACGGCCCGGTCCCATCCTTGGGCTTTGCCATTGAAATCGGCGGCAAGAGCGTAGTGATCACAGGCGATCAAAGCTTTTTGAGCGAGCGGTTCCTTGCCGACCTTTCCGATAGCGCGCCCACCATTTTGTTCGCGCACCATGTCATCAACGGCGAAGAGGGGCAGCCGCGCGGGCTTCACCGAACGCCCGAACAGATCGGAGAACTGGCGTCAGCTCTGGCTCCTGAGAGTTTGGTGCTGACCCACAATATGCAGCGCTCGCTTAATCGACTGGAAGAGGGCCTTACAGCCATAGCAAAGCACTACGACGGGCCGGTGAGGGTCGCGGACGATCTGCATTGCTACGCGCTTTAGGACGCCTGCGGCTCTTTCCAGAACGCCTGTGGCTCTTTTCAGAACGCCTGTGGCTATTTCCAGAGCGCGCGAAACTCTTGCCACACATTCCCCTTCGCGCCATTGCGTGTCCCCATGGCAGATCACAGCGACACACAAGATGCGCCGACAAGTGCGTATGACGTCATCATCATTGGTTCGGGCGCAGCCGGCCTTACCGCCGCGCTCGAGCTTGCGACGCGGCTGCGCGTGCTTGTCCTGGCGAAGGGATCGCTGACCGGCGGATCGACCGCCTGGGCGCAAGGCGGCATTGCAGCGGTGCTGGATGCTGGCGATACGTTTGACAATCACGTGCGCGATACGATGGTCGCGGGCGCTGGCCTGAATGATCGCGAGGCGGTTGAATTCGTGATCGAGCGCGCGCCTGACAGCATTGACCGTCTGGTTGAGCTGGGCGTGCCCTTCAACAAGGATTCAGGAGATCTGCATCTGACACGCGAAGGCGGGCATTCCCACCGCCGCATTGTTCATGTCGACGATGCAACCGGCTGGGCGGTGCAGTCTGCGCTTTTGAAAGCGGCCGAAGCCAATCCCAACATCACCATGCTTGGCGGGCGCACCGCGATTGATCTCATCACTGATCGCCACCGTGAGCAATATTCGGGCGCTGGCCATGTCTGGGGCGTTTATGCCCTCAATGAAGAGTCAGGCCGGGTCGAGCGCCACCTTGCGCGCGCCACTATTCTAGCGGCGGGCGGGGCAGGCCGCGTTTATCAATTTTCGACCGCGCCGCGCGGCGCAACAGGCGACGGCATCGCGATGGCATGGCGCGCAGGCTCGCGTGTCTCCAACATGGAGATGATGCAGTTCCACCCCACGTGCCTGTATAATCTCGAGGTCAAAAACTTCCTCATCACAGAGGCCGTTCGCGGTGAGGGCGGAAGGCTCCTCCACCCGGAAACCGGTCACCGCTTTATGGCCGATTATGATGCAGAACGCATGGAGCTTGCCCCGCGCGATGTCGTGGCCCGCGCGATCGATGACCAGATCAAGCGCTTTGGCCTCGACTACGTCCATCTCGATATCAGCCACCAGCCGCCCGAATTCGTGCGCGAGCATTTCCCGACCATCCATGAAAAGCTGATGGGTCTTGGCATCGATATGACCAAGGATCCGATCCCCGTGGTTCCGGCCCAGCATTACACCTGCGGCGGGATTGTGGTGGATTTGCACGCGCGCACCGATTTGCCCGGCCTTTGGGCAGCGGGTGAATGCACCGAAAGCGGCCTTCACGGCGCGAATCGTTTGGCCTCCAATTCGCTGCTGGAATGCTTTGTCTTTGGCGAAGCGGCGGCGGCCGATATCCTTTCCCAATGGGATGAATTGCCAAAGCCACCGACAATCCTGCCGTGGGATGAAAGCCGCGTGTCGGATTCCGACGAGCAGGTTGTGATCAAGCAGAACTGGACCGAAATCCGCCGCTTTATGTGGAACTATGTCGGGATTGTGCGCACCACCAAGCGCCTTGAACGCGCCGCCAACCGCATCGCTTTGCTTCGCCAGGAGGTTGAGGAATATTACGGCAGTTTTGTCGTGACCACCGACCTGATCGAGCTCAGGAACCTGCTCCAGTCAGCAGAGCTGATCGTGCGGTCGGCTCTCACCCGCAAGGAAAGCCGGGGGCTTCACTATACGCTCGATTATCCCGAGCTCAAAACGAGCGTGCGCGATACCGTGTTGGTGCCATGAACCTGATCAAAGCCCTTTTCGCCGCGTTTTGTGCCAGCGTTCTGGCATTGGCCAGCCCTGCATACGCATCGCCCGACAGCTTCATCGACATTCACGAAGAACCCGTCGGGATGAGCGCGACGCATCTGTTTCTCTTGCGCACATCGACCGATAACCTTGGCTATTACGAAGCTTTGCGCGCCGAGATATTCCTGGTTGTGCAGGACCTTCAATCGGGCGAGGAAGAGGTGATTGTCATCGACAAGTTCGTGCATTCATCGGACTATTCCGATGATGGCGAGCTTACCGGTTATTCGATCAAACGCGACGCCGGAATTGAACCGGTCGACCCCGCCAGTGTCCTGCGGGCGCGCGGCGCATTGCCATGGGTGGCGATCCATCGACCGACGGGTTTTGCAGCGCTCGCCACAATCACCATGGGCGGACAGGCGGTTGAAGTGCAGATTGGCGGTAACACGCCGCTTCGCCTTTCGCGCGAAGCCATTCAGGCAAAACTGACTCGCATGGGCCGCTTTATGGCAGACAATGTGGCCGATCATCCCCGCTCTTCATCCATGACCACAAAACAGCATTTTGAAGGGCGCGAGGTGACCGCTGCGCAGTGCCATTCTGCCGAATTGCTCGACTATTGGATGCTTGGCCAGAGGAACCGCCCGCATTTGCTGCGGGTCCACTGCGCCTATGATGAGGATAGCGAGACAACATCGGTTGTGATGCCGTTGCCTGCCGTTGAGCGGTAAGTGGTCGCAACGCCGAGCCTAGCCCAAAAGCCTCGTTCACCTGCGAGCCAGCGGTCTTACGCTATTGGCGTCCTCATGAACCGGCTCACTCTCACTTTCGGCATTGCCCTGTGCCTGCCATGCTCAGCCGCGATCTCGGCTCAGGATGAGGCAGGGCTTACCCAAGACGCATCCCAAGACGCCTCCCAAAACGTGGCTGCAAACTCCATCGTCGTCACAGCGCAGCGTTCCGGCGCGCCGATGTGGACGATAGATACCGATACCGGCACCGTCATCCTTGTCGGTGAAATCCGCGCTGTGCCCAAGGCAACGCCGTGGTTTCCCGACCGGTTGGAGGAAGCCACCAAAGAAGCAGATCGCGTGATCCTTCGCGCGGCCCCCAAATTCTCTCCCGGCGATGCCTTCCGGCTGATTTTCAGCGGGGGCAAGTTCACCAAACTGCCCGATAAAACCGTCGCAGCCGAATATCTCAGCACCGGGCAGCGCGCCCGGCTCGCCGCGCTCGAGGCCGAATATGACATCGATTATGACCGCCGCTCTTTCCTGATGACGAGCTTTGACCTGCTCGCGCGCAGGCTCGATTTTGATGACGACACGGTCAAGGATGCGACCGACATCGTGAAGAAGGCTGCGAACAGGGCCGACGTGCCGATCACCCGGCCGCAGCGGTTCCGGGGCGAAGACCTGCTCGACAATCTCGCTGACGCACCTCCGGCCAGTCACATCCCTTGTCTCGAAGCGGCAATGGGCGCGACCGAGGCAGGGCAGGCCATTATCGAAAAGCGCGGCGATGACTGGCGCAGCTTTGATATCCCGGCCGTGATGGAAAACCCGCTGGAAATCGCGCTTGGCCGCTGTTGGCCATGGGCCGATGACGAGCTTGGCGATGAAATCCGCAGCCAATGGGTGAGCATGATCTCCGACGCCTCCGAGCAGACCGGCGTTACATTGGCCGTGGTCCCTTTGCGCGTTCTGGCAGAGCAGGACGGCGTGCTCGATCAACTTGAGGCACAAGACTTCCTTATCGGGGGCCCCGACTGGCGCCCCAAAGCCGATGTGGTGTCGCCTCAAGGCTAGACCTTGCCCGTGCAGCGCTTGTCTGCACCCGGTCTGCAATGTAGGTCCTCGAAAACAACCTAAGGAACTCGCTCGCCCATGCCCACAATCACCACGCCCAACACCGGTATCGAACTCTTTTTCGAAGACCATGGCGATCCCTCGCACGAGGCGATCCTGCTGGTCATGGGTCTGGGCGCGCAGATGACCTTGTGGCCCGATGAGCTGGTCGAGGCGCTTGTGGGGCACGGCTTTCGTGTCATTCGCTATGACAACCGCGACATCGGCCTTTCGCAGAAGTTTGAAGGGGCAAAGGCACCGAGCCCTGCGTGGCAAGTGATCCGTAAGAAGATCGGCTGGCCCGCCAAAGTGCCTTACACACTTCGGGACATGGCCGATGATGCGGTGGGACTTTTGACCGCGATGGAAATTGAAAAAGCGCATGTTGTAGGGGCCAGCATGGGCGGGATGATCGCGCAGCTTGTGGGCATTCATCATCCCGGGCGTTTGCACTCGCTGACCTCGATCATGTCGACCACGGGTAATGGATCGCTTCCGATGGCGGACAAATCCGCGATGGAAGCGCTGGTCGCCCCGCTCAAGTCTCTGGATGAAGAGGACCTTGTGGCGCATGGCCTTAACATTGCGCGCAGCATCGGATCGCCCGGCTATCCTTCGGACCCCGAACGTGTGCGCGAGCGGACGCTTAAATCGGTGAGGCGCAGCGTCTATCCTCCCGGCCTCCCGCGTCAGCTGGCCGCGATCATTGACGATGGTTGCAGGCGATCACGCCTCGCCAGCGTGTCCGCGCCCACACTTGTGCTCCATGGTGAAGGCGATCCGCTGGTCAAGCTTGAGGGCGGTCAGGACACGGCAAAGCATATTCCGGGCGCAAAGCTTGTGACGATCCCTGGCTGGGGCCACGATTTGCCGATTGAATTGATCGAACCTTTGGCAGGACACGTGGCAGACCACGCGCGCTCCGTCAGAGGCAACGCGATCAGCGAAAAGGCTGCGCAGCCGGCTTAATCGGGCCCGGTTTCCAGGCTCCTTGGGGCATCGGCTTCCATCTTCTTGCGGTGGTTGTGGATCACGGGGTGGGCAAATCCCCACCACAGCGTGTTCCAGATGGCCGAAGAGACCCAGAAATTGCGGTCTGTCACATAGGGTATTTCGGGAATCGGCAAGAACGGGATCCAGCTCGCGCAGGAGATCACGAACCATACCACGCTCAAAATATCGATCGCACGCTCGTGCCGGTCGGCAAATTCGATCAACCTTGTCAGTGCTGCGTCCATTTTCAGAGCCCCGCTTTAAATCCCGCAACAATATTGCCCGATTGAGTGCAAAAGATTCAACGATTGATTCACATGATTCAATCACCAAATTTTTCTTCACAGATTCAATTTGGGGCTTGCGCAACTGACGACTCAAGCTTTGAGCACGCGTCGCTGCACTGCAACATAGATGTTTGGTCGGCTTTCGCGCGAATTCATGGTTAATTGCCCGTTGACCCGATTCCACGGATGATTCATCATCTAGGGGTTCGGTTCGCATGGGACCCCCAAATTGTTGTGTGCTTCTTTCGGCTCTTCCTTAGCGATGAAGGGCGAAACAGGGGAAGATTCGCTCAATTCAGGGGTTCTGACGTTCGGACTGGTAGGAAATTGGGTGCTTTGCCTTGTGCGTATCCTCACGGAAAAAACGGGCAAAAGCTGTCGATGAATATGTTTGGAACAGAATCGGAACAAAGGTGCTATTGTCCAAGGACAGGCCCAACCGATTCGAAGTGACGTAAAATGGGGCGACAATGGAATTTAAAGCAGGCGAAGACGTGCTCAGCGAAACCGATACCGGTGACGTCACGGGGACCGAAGAAAAGGCGCAAAAGGCAGTGACAATGGAAAAGGCGGACAAAGGCAGCGATGCGCTGGTCGCAGAGAAAAGCGCAGAGGCGCTCGGCAATGCGGTTGCCGAAGCGGCAAAAGCGGCTGCCGAGGAGCAAACGACGCCTGACAGCAAGAAGGTGAATGATCGCCGTTTCGACGTACAGATCGATGAAAGCCGCGATGCAAACCTGACCGAGTTCGGCAAGGAAACGCTGACCGACCGCTATTTGCTGCCCGGTGAGAAATACCAGGACCTGTTTGCCCGTGTCGCGGACGCTTATGCCGATGACGCAGAGCACGCACAGCGCCTGTATGACTACATCTCGAAACTGTGGTTCATGCCGGCAACCCCCGTCCTTTCAAACGGCGGTACAGCACGCGGTCTTCCGATCTCCTGCTATCTGAACTCCGTGTCAGACAGCCTCGATGGCATTGTTGGCACCTGGAACGAGAATGTTTGGCTGGCCTCCAAAGGCGGCGGCATTGGCACCTATTGGGGCAATGTGCGCGGCATTGGCGAGCCGGTTGGCCTCAACGGCAAGACCAGCGGCATCATCCCGTTTGTGCGGGTCATGGACAGCCTAACCCTCGCGATTTCGCAAGGGTCGCTGCGCCGTGGTTCTGCTGCGTGTTATCTGGATGTGTCGCACCCCGAGATCGAGGAATTCCTCGAAATCCGCAAACCCTCAGGCGACTTCAACCGCAAGGCGCTCAACCTTCACCACGGCGTTCTTCTTACCGATGAATTTATGGAAGCGGTGCGTGATGGCTCCGAGTTTGAGCTCAAATCACCCAAAACCGGCGATGTGCGCGGTACGGTTGATGCCCGCTCGCTGTTCCAGAAGCTGGTCGAAACGCGCCTCGCAACAGGCGAGCCTTACATCGTGTTCAGCGACACGGTGAACCGCATGATGCCAAAGCACCACCGCGAGCTTGGCCTGAAGGTCTCGACCTCGAACCTGTGTTCGGAAATCACTCTGCCAACCGGCATTGACCACCTTGGCAATGACCGTACCGCTGTGTGCTGCCTCTCATCGCTCAACCTTGAGAAATGGGACGAGTGGAACGGCGACAAGCAGTTCATCGAAGATGTGATGCGCATGCTCGACAATGTCCTTCAGGATTATATCGACCGCGCACCCGATGAAATGGCACGCGCACGCTATTCGGCTGAGCGTGAGCGTTCGGTTGGTCTGGGCGTCATGGGCTTCCACTCCTTCCTGCAGCAAAAAGGCCTTGGTTTCGAGAGCGCGATGGCGAAGGCCATGAACCTCAAGATGTTCAAGCATATTCAAGCCAAAGCCTCCGAAGCCTCAATGCTTCTTGCACAAGAGCGTGGACCTTGCCCGGATGCGGCCGACATGGGCGCGATGGAGCGGTTCTCCTGCAAAATGGCAATCGCGCCGACCGCGTCGATTTCGATCATTTGTGGCGGCACGTCAGCTTGTATCGAGCCGATCCCGGCCAACATCTACACCCACAAGACGCTTTCGGGCTCCTTCATCGTCAAGAACCCGTATCTTGAAAAACTGCTCGACAAGAAGAGCAAGAACTCGACCAATGTGTGGAACTCGATCCTTGAAAAAGGCGGCTCGGTTCAGCACCTCGATTTCCTTTCCGAAGAGGAAAAGGCGAGCTTCAAAACCAGCTTCGAAATCGATCAGCGCTGGCTGCTCGAATTCGCAGCCGACCGTGCGCCTTACATCGATCAGGCGCAGTCGCTGAACCTCTTTATCCCGGCTGACGTCGATAAATGGGACCTCATGATGCTCCACTTCCAGGCGTGGGAGAAAGGCATCAAATCGCTCTATTATCTCCGGTCGAAATCGGTCCAGCGCGCAGGCTTTGCCGGCGGCGTCGAGGCGGACAACACGGCGGATGCGGCCAAGTTCGAGCTTAGCGCAGAGCAAACCGACTATGAGGAATGCTTGAGCTGTCAATAACCGGCTGAGCCGGCGAAGTCCTTCGCTAAGGATAATCACAATACAGAGCCCCGGCAGTCCAGAACTGTTCCGGGGCTCAATTGTATCTGCGCCCCCGAATTTCATCAGAATTGCAAGTTTACTTAACTTTAAAAATGTCAGCCTATTGTACCTGCCATGCGTACTCGTCAGGCCAATCGTAAATTGATCTCCTTGCCAGGCAGGTTTTCGACCGGCCTTGGTGAGCCACAGGATGTTATCTTGCGCGACCTTTCATGTGGAGGTTGCCGGTTCGAGCACGGCGCGCAAAAAATCCTGCCGGGCGCACCCATGCAAATATACGTCGGGCAAACAGGCCCGCACCGCGCCATTGTCCGATGGGTGCAGGACGGCGAAGTTGGCCTCGCCTTTGCAAAACCGCTGTCCGAACAGCAGTTTCAATCCTTTCAGACGACGCATATTCCCGACAGCGCCGATGCAACGCCCAATGCCGCGTTTGAGGAACCAGGCAAGATGACGCCGCAGCGTTTCTGTTGAGCGCCTGCTCCTCTTAAGCGCGCTCTCGCGCTTCTTCCCGAAATATGTCATCCTTGCCCCAGACGGCAAAGGAACAGACTATGGCACCGGAAATCTGGATCGGGATCGGCGGTACAATCTTGCTGCTCGGTTTTATTATCAATGGCGTTCGCCTGTCGCGCGGACCCGAAGGTCATGCTGCGAACGCTGGCCGACTTCACACGGTGGTTGGTGGGATTGCGCTTCCCTTTATGTGGCTGGCGGTCGTAGCAGCTGCCAGCATGTAAGCCGCTATCCAGAGCATCCGCTATGAAAACACGCCGCATTCTTGTCGCCCTGATGCTCGCTTTCGCTGTTTCAGCCTGCGCAAGCCAGATTGATGCAGGGGTCAGCACGGACCCGGAGACGCCCGGTTTCCTGTGGGGCCTTTGGCACGGGTTTATCTTCCCGTGGAGCTTTATCGGATCGCTGTTCAACCCCGATATCGCCGTTTATGCGGTCCCCAATAAGGGCGGCTGGTACGACTTCGGCTTCTTCCTTGGCGTGACCGTACTGGGCGGGGGCAGCTTTTTTGGCTCCAAAGGGCGCCGCGATTGAGGGCGATTAGCGCTCAGAACCCCATCGCGCTCCAATAGATCGCGTAAAATCCCGTCCATCCTGCTGCGAATGCGATCCAGACCCGGCGTTTGCCGAAACGCGCGATCATGCGCGGGCCGATTTCCCCTGCGATGACCGCGACAAGAACAAAGCGCGGCAGCCGGGCAAGGATCGAGGCAAAGGCGAACCACGCCAGCATCCCCGAGCTTTGCAAAGATGACCCTATTCCCGCGGCATAGGCGTAAATCTTGTAGGGAACGCCCGAGAAGCTGCCGACAAACATGCCAAGCGCCCCGTTGGTTTGCCAATCGATCAGGACTTCATCGACAAACGTTGCGTCAATGGCGGGGAGCATGATCAGGAAATCGCGCACACCGCTTGGCGCGATGCTGGCTGCGGCATAGACGAAACACCCGCCAAGGGCGGCGAAAAGGGCCGCGATGCCAGCGCCGGTTATGGCCTTGCGCGTTCCTGCTTTGACGCCCAGCGCCATGACCGCAACATCGGCGACGACAAAGAAGACAATAGCCTCGGCAAGAGCCCAAAGCGCGATGATCAAAAGCAAGAGTGAGGTCCTTTAGGGAACAAAGAAATAGTGGACGAGATGGAAGAAGACGGGCGCTGAAAAGCTCACCGAATCCATCCGGTCAAGTGCGCCGCCGTGACCCTCTATCATAGTACCCCAATCCTTGGCGCCCAATGACCGCTTGACCGCTGAAAGCACAAGGCCCCCGGCAAATCCGGCCAGCACGATGGTAAGTGCAAGAAGCGCCGCCTCCCATGGGGCAAACGGCGTGATCCAGAAGAGCGCTGCGCCGATGGCGGCGGCGGATAACCCTCCGCCGATAAGGCCCTCCCATGTTTTGGCCGGGCTGACCCGCGGTGCGACCTTGTGTTTGCCGAAAAGCTTCCCGAACACATATTGTAGCACGTCCGAGAGCTGCACGACCGTAATCAGGAAGAAAAGCAGCAGGAAGTTGTCGCTGTATCCCGGAATGTCGAGCAGGAGGAGCGCGGGCGCGTGGCTGATGCAATAGACGCCCAGCATCATGCCCCATTGGATCTTTGCAGAACGTGCAAGGAAGTCTGTCGTCTCGCCTTTCAACACCGCGAGGAGCGGCAGGAGCAGGAAGGCCCAAACCGGGATCAGGATCGAGAAAAGCGACTGCCAATCGGAGTAGATCAGCCAATATTGTAGCGGGATAAAGAGGTAGAACGCGGCAACGGTCGCGGTGTGATCTTCTGCCCTTGTCGGGGTGATCGAGAGAAATTCGCGCAGCACAAAGAAGCTGGTGAGCGCAAACAGGACCACCGTCACACCTTTGCCAAAGACAAAGGCGACCGCGAAAATCGCGATCATAAACCACCAGGCTTTGATCCGCTGATTGAGGTTGGCGACCGTTGCAATGCCGCCCTCGCTTTGCACGCGCTTTGACAGGACAAAGCCGATGGAGGATGCCACCAAAAGCAGTGCGAAAACGCCGCCGAACAAGGTCGCCATGGTCGGGTCGATGGTAAGGTTTAGCTGTGGCATCATGCGTCCTCTCCTGCCCCATTCTTTTCAGCAAGTGTCAGGATTGCTTTTTGCGCCCGTTCAAGAAACGCTGACTTTTCCTCGCCATTTTTTAGGCTGATGGGCTCGCCAAAATGCGCAGCCGAGCTGATCGGGGCAGGCAGGATTGCGCCCTTTGGGTAGGCACGTGCGAGATTGGTGAGATAAACCGGCACAAGCTCAGCGTCGGGAAAGTCCTTCGCAAGATGATACAGCCCTGCCTTGAAGCTACCGGGAAGCGCCTCTGCGCGCCTCGTCCCCTCAGGGAAGATGATCAGCGATTCCCCGCTTTCGAGCACTTCGCGAAGCGGGGCGAGCGGGTCTTTACTGCGTGTTGTTCCTTTGGCACGCTCGACCAGCACCGCGTTCAGCACTTTGAGCGCAACAAAACGCTGCACCGGCCCTCCGCCCCAATAATCGGCAGCGGCCACGGGGTGCGTGGTCTCGCGCAAATAGCTAGGCAGCGCGCCGCACAGGATGATCGTGTCCATGTGGCTGGCATGGTTGGCGAAGTATATGCGCTGTGTGGTCGCAGGCTCGCACCCGCTCCACCGCGCCTGGCCCCCGACGAGGAAACGCGCAGCCCCGAACAGGGCCTCACCCACCAGACGCGCGATCATTTGCCCGCCTCCTTAGCCCGCATCAGATTGGCGATGCGGTGCAAGCGGATCGCGCAGGTGATCGCTGCGCCCAATATGATGAGCCATAAAGCGCCTGTCATGACGACCGGCCCTGCCAGGACGAAATCCGCGACCACGCTCGACGGCCAGAAGAAGGTCACAATCGCGGCCAAGGTGAGCACAAACATGCGGTGCTGTTTAGCCATGGGCCCGACAAAATCCTGCTCGAAGCCGAGCGCCCCGCCAAGCGCGCGAATGTAAGCGGTGCCAAAGGCAAGGACCGTCGCGCCATAGCCCAGTTCGGGCATGCCGACGGCATATCCCGCCCCGATCAGCAGCAGTGCATCTTCCGCCCGGTCAGGCGCCTCGTTATAGAGCGCGCCGGTGGCCGAAGACTTGCCTTCCTCCACCGCAACCAATCCATCGAGCATATTGGCCAGCAGCCGCAGCTGTATCCCGAGCGCCCCGCCAAGCCAAAGCCACTCGCTGGCCTTGCCATCTGCCGCCAGCCAAAAGCACCAGGCCCCTGCCGCTGCAAAGAAAATTCCGATCACCGAAATGGCATTGGGAGTAAGCCCAATCGCGGCCAGACCCTTCGCCAACGCCTTGGCCCACCCCGCACTGCGCGTGGCCAATGGCCGCCTGTTCTTCACCGCCTCTTGCGGCGTCTCTTGTGTCATTTGAGTGCGATCCCTGCCCGTCCTGTAAGAGGCCAAGCTAGGCACCTACCGGGACACCGCCAAGAAATTTCTACGCAAAGTCCCTCGGCCCGCCCCCGATGCGACTCGGCTCGACTCAGAATTTGCACGGTTTATCCCCACCGAATCATCTACCCTTGCCTGTCGGAACGAAGCTGGTTCACCTATATAGGTCAGCCAACTCGAAAACAGGATCACACAACATGTCGTTGCTCGAAGCCCGTAACACCTACAAGCCGTTCGAATACCCATGGGCCTACGAGTTCTGGAAACGTCAACAACAGATCCACTGGATGCCCGAAGAAGTGCCTCTGGGCGAGGACTGCCGCGACTGGGCGCAGAACATCACCGAGCATGAGCGCAATCTGCTCACGCAAATCTTCCGTTTCTTCACCCAGGCCGATGTCGAGGTGCAGGATTGCTATCACGACAAATATGGCCGCGTGTTCAAGCCGACCGAGATCAAGATGATGCTCGCCGCCTTCTCCAATATGGAGACGGTGCACATCGCGGCATATTCGCACCTGCTCGACACCATCGGCATGCCCGAAAGCGAGTACAGCGCCTTCCTCGAATATGAGGAAATGGCCGACAAGCACAATTACATGCACCAGTTCAGCGTCGACACCGACGAAGACATCGCCCGCACGCTCGCCATGTTCGGCGGCTTCACCGAAGGGCTGCAGCTGTTTGCATCCTTCGCCATGCTGATGAACTTCCCGCGCTTCAACAAGATGAAGGGCATGGGCCAGATCGTTTCGTGGTCGGTCCGCGACGAGACGCTGCACTGCGAAGGCATCATCAAGATGTTCCACACCTTCTGCGAAGAGCGCGACTGCCTGACCAAGGCGGTGAAGGAAGACATCATCGACATCTGTCAAAAGACGGTGCGCCTCGAAGATGCGTTTATCGATCTCGCGTTCGAAATGGGCCCGGTCGAGGGCATGACCGCGAAAGACATCAAGAAGTACATCCGCTACATCGCCGACTGGCGTCTGGGCCAATTGAAGCTGCAACCGATCTACATGATCGACGAGCACCCGCTTCCCTGGCTCAGCCCGCTTCTGAACGGTGTCGAGCACGCCAACTTCTTCGAAGCGCGCGCAACCGAATATTCCAAAGGCGCAACCAAAGGCGACTGGAACACCGTCTGGTCCAGCTTCGACAATCGCCAAAAGGCGAAAGTTGCAAACGAGGAAGAGGTTGTCAGCGACGGCCCGGATATGTTTGAAGCGGCGGAGTGATTTGCGGCACCCTTGACGAGAACGTAATAAGAACATAGGCCTGCGGTAACGAGGGAGTATCGCATGCATTCAATCGAATTTTGCGCGGGAGCTGGTGGTCAAGCCTTAGGCCTTGAACAAGCTGGCTTTCGTCACGAGGCTCTTGTCGAAATTGAGTCTGATTTTGCCCAAACTTTGAAGCTCAACCGTCCCGCCTGGGACGTTAGAGCTGCTGATATGGTCGATTTTGATGGCGGGGCATTCCGAGGTGTTGATCTGCTTGCAGCGGGATTGCCATGCCCGCCATTCTCTGTTGCCGGCAAACAATTGGGCGAAAAGGATGAGCGTAATCTTTTCCCTTCGGCCATTCGCCTTGCTGATGAAATCAAGCCAAGAGCAATAATGATCGAGAATGTGCGCGGGTTCTTATCTGCTGTTTTCGAGGACTACCGTGGCCAACTCAAAGGACAGCTCTCGAAGCTTGGCTATCATGTTGATTGGCGGCTATTGAATGCCTCAGACTTTGGTGTCCCACAGCTTCGTCCTCGTGTTGTCATTCTAGCCCTGCGCAAAGACTTTGCTGATCACTTTGAGTGGCCGTCGGCGCTGCCAAACAACCCATTGACAGTCGGGCAATGCTTGCAAGACTTGATGGACGAAAACGGTTGGAAAGGCGCTCGGGAATGGGCAGCGAGGGCTAATGACATTGCCCCTACGCTTGTGGGCGGCTCCAAGAAACATGGGGGACCTGATCTCGGTCCAACGCGAGCGAGACGCGCATGGGCGACACTTGGCGTCGAAGGGAAAAGCCTAGCTAACGCGGCTCCCGAAACGGATTTTGTAGGAATGCCCCGACTTACCTTGCGAATGACAGCGCGTTTGCAAGGGTTTCCAGATGATTGGAAGTTTTTTGGGACAAAAACCACGCGCTACAGGCAGATTGGCAACGCTTTCCCGCCGCCAGTCGCTAAGGCGGTGGCGTTACAGGTTCAAGCGGCACTCAATTCTGCGAGTCATCGAACGGTAATCGCGGCTTAATGGGTGCTCGGGATAAACTGCGCGATTACTTCCTGTCGAATATCGGCAAGATCCTCGACAGTGAACAACTTCGTGAGGCTTCGGGAGGAATTAGTGAGTGGGCGCGCCGCATTCGTGAGCTTCGCAATGAAGAAGGTTTTCAGATCCTCACTCACAATGATCGATCCGATCTGAAGCCGGGGCAATATCTGCTGCTCACTGCAAAGCCAGAGCCTGCGTTTGAGCGAGGAATATCAAAGGAAACCCGTGCAATCGTGCTGGATCGTAATGGCTTCACCTGCCAGATGTGCGGCGCGGGTGCGGGAGAGCCTCACCCGTTTGATCCTTCACGAAAGACGCGGCTCCATCTTGGCCATGTCATCGATAAATCTATGGGTGGAACCGATGATCCAAGTAATCTTAGGGCGGTCTGCTCGATTTGTAACGAAGGAGCATCCAATATCACACCCGATAGGCCAAGTGTAATGAAGCTTAAAGCTCAACTGCGAAAGGCTCGGGCTGACGACCAACTGGAGCTCCTACGATTTCTAAGTCAAAAGTTCCCAGCCCAAGCCAAGAAGCTTCTTGAAGGCGACTAACCGGATCTATTCCCAACAAAATGCAGTTGGCTGCGCATCCGCCTCCTGGCCTACATCAGATTCCACCTCCAACAGGCGCGGCTATTGGCCACCGCAATTCATTCGCCCAAACACCCGCCCCACCCCACCCCACCGGCCTTTCCTACAGGCCCCCGTGCGCGCTAGATCCTGTGACATGACGTGCCTCCTGAACTCCTGCTTTTTGCCCGCTGGAACAGGCACATCAGGCGGCAAAAAAGTTTTTGCCCCTGAACAGTGTGTCAAGTGTGTCAAAACCCTCGTTTAATCATGGCTTTTCATAGATTTGATCCAAATCAATTCCCCCGCTCCTGCGGCCGTCTAGAACACTCCCGTAACCTCAAGGGAGACGCCTTAAATGTCACAGCATACACCCAACGAACTGACCGAAATCTTCAAGCGCGACCGTGATCTTGTCACCCAGCTTAAAGGCACCGATGGCCACTTTGCGCGGCTTGCAGATGAATATCACGAGGTGAACCGGCAGGTGCACCGGATCGAGGCGGAGACCGAGGCGGCGAGCGACGAGCGGTTTGAAACGCTCAAGAAACAGCGCCTCTCGCTGCTCGACCAGCTCACCACCATCGTGAGCGCAGCGCGCCCGGCGGCTTGAGCCCGCTCGCGGTGCCACCCATCACACAGACCGTTCAGGAGAACCCCCATGTCCCCATTGAAAGCTACCATGCCTGCTCTTGCAATCTTTACCCTCTCTCTGGCTGCTTGCGCGCAGGAGGAAGAGGAGAAGACCTACGAGGTCGGCGTTGAAGATGTGAGCGGCGGCGAATTGCAGGTCGCCGATCCCAAGCCCGGCGACGTTCAGGTCAACCTGCCTCAAACCCCGATGAAGAATGTCCCTGCGCAAACGCAGGATGCCGCGGAAGGGGAAACTGAGGAAGCGGAAGCCGGGGAAGCGCCGCAATAGTCGCTGTCATGGCCTTGGGGGTTACCCGCCCTCGTGACCCCAAGCAGGCGGGGGCGCTTCGACTTCTTTGCTCAAGTCAAACTCCACCCGGAACAGGCGCGGCTCCGGGGCCCCGCCTTCGAGAGTGCGTTTGAGCTGATAGACGAATTTTGCGTCCTCGCTGCCTGCGGGATCTACCTCTACCGACCAGACATTGGTCACCGAAGCGTCGTAGCCCTGGGCTTTGAACATATCGATGCTGAACTGGTCGACCGGAAAGCTCTGCATGGTCCCGGTGCCTTCTTCGAGCGTGTCGCCGCCATACATGGTAAGCTCGTCGCTTTCGCCGTCCTTGTGGCGATGGTCATGTTTCAGGCGCAGGCCGACTGGCGTCTCGCCCCGGCCACTCTTGTGCGGCACCGCAAGGCGGGTGATCAACCATGTGCGCGAGCGGTCCCACTCGCCGTCGATCTCGACGTGAAAAGGCACCGCGATGCGGTCTGGCGAACACTGCGATACGTGCATGACCATGGCCGCGCCCGCGAAGTCAGCGTCTGCCTCGTCCTCGCTTGCCAATTGTCCGGCATAGGCCTTGCCACAATGGGTCGAAAGCGCAGCGAAGAAGGCGTCCTGCGGGCTCTCTTGCGCGTCTGCTTGCGGCGCATCGGGTGAGCAAGCTGCAAGCAGGAGAACAGGTGCAACTACAGGGGCGAAGGTTTTGGAGATGCCAGTCATGCCCAGCACGCTAGCGCCTGTGCACGAAGATGTCGCGGGCCTTTCCTTCAGCTTCCCCTGCGAACAAGGGTTTCGCGCGCTTGATCCAAGTCAATGTGATGGCGGCCGTGTTGACGCATATCCCGGACAAGATTTGCAAACAGGAGCCTATCATCATGTCTGCCGATACGCCGCACGAGCTGCATGAGTTTTTCGGCCGCCTTCCGTCAAAGCATCCGAGCGCACCAACGCTCGCCGAAGAGTTTCCGCATGATGCAGGCACGCTCACACGGCTCAAGCTGACCGATAACCACTTTTGCAGCCTGTCCGAGCGCTATCACGCCCTGAACCGGTCGATCCACAGGATCGAGGCCGAGGTGGAGAGCACATCGGATGTCTACCTTACGCAGCTGAAGAAACAGCGTTTGCTTTTGCTGGATAAGATCGCGCTCATCGTCGAGGAAGCCGAGCGCGAGTGGGCCCCTGCAATGGAGCCCGCACCCTGACGATGCCACTTATGAGAGTGACGCCAGGCGCCGTCTTAAACGGGTGCGTCACTCTCGCCAAAGCGGGTGCTTAACGGATATGACCGATTAGAAAAGGAGCGTTTGCGGATCAGGCATAGGCTCTTGTTTTTGCGCCTTGATGAGGCTCATAACGCTGCGAACACCGACCCAGACCGCGATCAGCGGCATAAGCAGGAAGCCGATCAGAACCACTGACAGGACGCCTGCAATGATGAAGCCCAGGAAGCCGAACCAGAAGGTGCGGATCAGGTATGAGAAGTGCGAGGCGGTCCAGTCGCCCTTGCTTTCGCCGGACCAGACATGGGCCAAGACAATCCCCACAAGGCCGGTGATCCCGGTCACGAAGCTGGCAAGGAAGCACAGCGAGATGATGGTGGGCTGGTTGAAGTCAAAGCCGCCGCTTGGGCCGACTTCTCTGTTGGTGTCTGTTGTCGTTGGCTCGGTCACGGAAGATCCCCCTTTATGGCCGCGTGTTCGACTGGGGAGACTAAGCATTGTACCGGGTAGGGCAAGCCCTTCCTCTACAATCGCCTGTGGACCCCAAGGCGCGAACCAGTCATTCGCACCAGTCTTTCGGCGCATCTCCCCACCCGTTTGGCGAGGCGAGGCTGGCTTCGATCATGATGTCGGCCAGTTCTTCGTGCGAGCCGTCTGCCGCAATCCGGCGCGCTTCGCGAAGCTCTCTTCCGAACTGATCGCGGGGCGGGTCATCTGCGCCGTCCCACTCGAAGGGGCCATCGTTCAACCATTGGTGCAGCCGCGCCCGCGCTGCGTTGGCAAGCGCGCTTTCCGTCTCGCAAGCGCCGTCGATTTCGGGTGCATCAAACCCGGTCAGTCGAATGCGCCGCCGGTCGCTGCCAAACCCGATATGGACGGTGTCGCCGTCGACAACGCATGCCTTTTGGCGGGCCCCTTCGCCGCATAGGGCAAAACCTGTCTCAACCCTGACGTGTCCCTGTTCCTGCGTGACCGGCTTTATGACAAACCACCACAAGCCCATCACGATGAGCGCAAGGATTGGCACGCGCCACAAAAGCCACCAGCTGGACAGCCCCGTTCGGGCGGGCGAGCGCGGCGACGCTGGTCGGCGAAAACGGGGGCGAGGGGGTTTGCGAGCCATTTGAGAGACAAGCTAGCAGGCGCGCTTCTCAAGAAAAGTATCTTTGACCGCGCGCATAAGAAAAGCCGCCCGGCGCGAACCGGGCGGCTTTCCAAAAAACGTTGAGGCTAAGTGCTTAGCCGATGTTTGTGGTTTCTTCGAGCGAGCCGAAAGAACCGTCAGGACGCTCTGTGCTCTCGCAAGAGCCAGCATCGACATAGGTCCATGCATTGCCTTGATAGTCGATTACAGACGTTCCGGCACAGCTTGTGCCCGGGCCAGCTGCGCAGTCATTTTTGCCGGCGAGCGAAACGCCAAAGCACTTCTCTTTTTCACCAGCGCCTGCATCAGCAAGAGCCGCTTCTTCGGTGTTTGCGCCTGCTTGTGCAGCTTCTGGCGCATCAGCTGCGCCCGAACATGCAGCAGCAAGACCAGCGGCCGCTGCAAGAGCGATCGAACCGTTAAGACGACTTGTATTCATGATAATCCTCCATCCACTTTCGAAAAAGGGCACGAGACCTGAGCCCCTATTCATCCCTTGATTCGGATGGAAACAGTATTCGGTTACAAAGGGAAGGGGAAAATTCGTAAAACCTCCGAACCGAGCCCGCAAAAGAAACGTTCCATCGACTTCTTTCCTAGAGCACGCATAACCGCTAAGCGCCTCGCGATGCAGGAAATCATCCTGAGCGAAAATAGCGAGATCCAACCATGGCCAAAACCAACGGCCCAAATGCGGCCCCTGACCTTGCAAAGGCTGAAGTGCTCATCGAGGCCCTGCCCTATTTTCAGCGTTATGCAGGGCGCACCTTTGTGGTGAAATATGGCGGCCATGCGATGGGAGAGCCCCAGGCGGCGCGTGATTTTGCCGAAGATATTGTATTGCTGAAAGCGGTCGGGATTAATCCGGTGGTCGTCCATGGCGGCGGCCCGCAAATCGGCGATATGCTTTCCCGCCTCGGAGTAGAGAGCACTTTTGTCGATGGCCTGCGCGTCACCGATGAGGCAACCGCAAAGATTGCGGAAATGGTTCTGTCCGGCGCGATCAATAAAGAGCTGGTTGGTTGGCTCAGCAGTGCAGGCGGCAAGGCGATTGGTATATCGGGCAAGGACGGAGGTCTTGTCTCTGCCCGGAAAGTCAGCCGTACGACAAAGGACCCCGAAAGCCTGATCGAAAAGGCGGTGGACCTTGGTTTTGTGGGGGAGCCTGACCATGTGGACACATCGGTCATCGACACCGCGGTTGCCGCAGGCATGATCCCTGTGATCGCGCCCATTGCGGGCGGCGAAGATGGTGCGACCTACAACATCAATGCCGACACAATGGCAGGTGCGATCGCCGCAGCTTTGGGAGCGGCGCGGCTGTTCCTTTTGACCGATGTGCCGGGCGTTCTTGATGCCAATGGCGAGCTTTTGAGCGACCTTGATCCTTCCGATGTCGCCCGTTTGCGCCGCCAGGGCGTGATCAAAGGCGGCATGGTGCCCAAGCTTGAAACCTGTGTCACGGCGGTCAACTCCGGATGCGAGGCTGCGGTTGTGCTCGACGGCCGGGTGCCTCACGCAATGTTGCTTGAATTCTTCACCGCAAGGGGGGCAGGCACACTGGTGCATGCCTAGATCAGCGGCTAAAGGCGCGTTTGAAAACAGCTTCAGGCTGGAAAAAGGCGTATTAGTCGGGTAATACGCCATCTAAGGGACTCACACTGGCGGCCTAGCGGGCTTTGTCTGCTTTGCTTGCCCGCCAAACGACAAGGTAATTGAAAACCCCATGCCCACACTAATTGATACGCTTATCCAGATCGTTTCGTTGCTGGTGAATGTTTTTGTCATGCTCGTGATCGTGCAATTCGTGATCGGGCTTTTGTTCGCTTTCAACGTGGTCAACAATTCGAACCAGTTTCTGATGCAGATCTACGAATCGGTGAATCGCCTGATGGACCCGATCTTGCGGCCCGTGCGCAATATCATGCCGCAAACAGGCGCGCTTGATCTGTCGCCGCTTGTTGTGATTGTGGGCGCTCAGATCCTGCTCATCGTTCTCAATTCACTGCGTTAATACCATGAGCGCTACACGAATCGACGGGAAAGCCTTCGCTGCCACTTTGCGCGAACGGGTCGGCGGTCATGCGCTTGGCTTTGCAAAGGCGGCAGGGCGCAAACCCGGTCTTGCTGTGGTTCTGGTGGGCGATGACCCCGCAAGCCAGGTTTATGTGGGCTCCAAAGGCAAAGCCACAGTGGCTGCCAATATGGAGAGCTTTGAGCATCGCTTGCCCGATGACACGAGCGAAGAGGCGCTGCTTGCGCTGATCAATCAACTCAACAATGACGATGCTGTGGACGGCATTCTCGTACAGCTACCATTGCCAAGCCACCTGGATGAACAATCCATCATCGCCTCGATCAGCCCGGACAAGGATGTCGATGGTTTTCACGTCATCAACGCAGGACGCCTGTCGGTCGGTCAATCGGGCTTTGTGCCATGTACGCCGCTTGGCTGCATGATGCTTTTGACGGATCGTCTGGGCGATCTTTCCGGTCTCGATGCGGTTGTCATTGGCCGCTCCAACATTGTCGGAAAGCCTATGGCCCAGCTTCTTCTGGATGCGAACGCCACTGTCACCATCGCCCACAGCCGCACCAAGGATCTGGCCAGCGTCGTTAAGCGCGCAGACATTGTCGTTGCCGCAGTGGGTCGGCCCAATATGGTTGGTAAAGACTGGCTCAAACCTGGCGCAACCGTCATCGATGTTGGCATCAACCGCTTGCCGCCTGAACCTGGCAAGGACAAAGGCAAGCTTGTGGGCGATGTCGCCTATGACGAGGCGAGCGAGGTTGCAGGGGCAATCACACCTGTTCCGGGCGGTGTTGGGCCGATGACAATTGCGGTTCTCTTACGGAACACTTTGGTCGCGGCCTATCGCAATGCCGGGCTAGAGGTGCCAGAGGGTATCTGAGCAGCCAGTATTATTGGAGAGGCCTTAATGAAGCGCGTTTTGACCTATGGCCTTGTCGGTGTTCTGGCCGTTTCCCTATCGGCTTGCTCATCAAGAGCGCCGCGTGGGCCATCTAACACGGTGATCGAACGCGTTTTGGCAAAGGCACCCGGCGAGGCCAAGCCAAGCGACATTGTCGCAACCGAGATCGCGTATGCCAGAACCGCGAAAGAGCAAGGCTTTGCTGCGGCTGCGCTTGCTTACGCGGCTCCTGGTGCGCAAATCCACCTTCGCGGCGGCGTTGTGCCGATTGAAGTGATTGCACAGGGGCTGGAAGAGGCTGGCGTGGAAACCCAATGGGGCCCGCGCGTCGTTGTCAAAAGCTGTGATGGTTCTCTTGCGCTTAGCCAGGGGCGCTTTGTCGATGGCGAAGGCAAGGTTGGCAATTATGTCACCACCTGGGTGCGCCAGAGCGACGGCAGTTTCAAATGGACCTATGATGCAGCGGGTCTCGATGATCCTCAGCCGCCGCCACGCCCTGACTTTGAAGATGGCGATATCGTGGTGACAGCGATTGATCTGGTGCAAGGCCTTGTTGCGTCATGCCCGCGCGGAGGCGAAACTGTGCCTCCCGCACCTGCTGTTCCTGCAGGGGAAGGCGGCGCTTCGGCTATGCAAGTCTCGCGCGACGGGACACTTCGCTGGCGCTGGGAGCACCGCGCCGACAACCTCAAATATGTGACCGCCGACTATTATTTCGAAGGCGAATGGGTCACTGCGATCGAAGAAACACTTGCATCTGCTCCCAATGAATGATGAGGGGCAACCATGTTGCCTGAACTCTTCATCTCTGCCTTTATCACACTGTTTGTGGTGATTGATCCGCCCGGCTGCGCGCCGATTTACGCGGGCCTTACGAAAAAAGCGACGCCAGCGCAGGCGCGCAATATGGCGCTGCGCGCGACGATGATCGCTGCCGTGATCTTGCTCATTTTTGCCTTCTTTGGTGAGGGCTTGCTTGGTGCGCTGCATATCGAACTCGATAGCTTCCGGATCGCAGGCGGAATGATGCTGTTCTGGATCGCTTTTGAGATGGTGTTCGAAAAACGCACCAAACGCCGCGAGGAGCGCGCTGACAAGGTCAACGCTGATCCTGAGGTCGAGGATGTGTCGGTCTTCCCCATGGCAATGCCCATGCTTGCAGGGCCCGGCGCGATTGCTGCGATCATGCTGCTCATGAACGAGGCGGAGACGGCGGCTGAAACCATCGAGGTCTTCGCAGCGCTTGGGTGCGTTTTGCTCCTGACCGCGCTTGCTCTAGTCGCAGCGGGTCCCCTAATCCGCTTGCTCGGCGACAAAGTCGAAGCGGTCATCACCCGGCTTCTGGGTGTCCTGCTCGCAGCACTTGCCGCTCAATATGTAATCGACGGGATCAAGGGCAATTTCGGAATAGTTTAACGTTCATCTTTCGTTTTAGCTCCATCAGATAGCCTTCACTAGATCATAGGAGTTTGGATGCGGATTGTGCGACTGTATGGCGCTTTTGTGGCAATATTTTGCATGGCGATGCCGGTCGCTGCACAGCCGATCCCTGACCTCACCCTTGCCGAATTGGAAAACCGGATTGAACTTGGCGATCTTGGTAAAATCCGGGCGCTGGCCCTCGAGGTGGGCGGGAAGGTCCTTTATCGAAAGCGCTTCGGCAAGGGCGAAATCGGCGATAGGGTCGATATCAAATCGGCAGGCAAGTCGATCACCGCCCTGGCTGTTGCCGCGGCTATTGCAGATGGCGATTTGGAAAGCGTGCAGCTCCGCGTATGGCCCTATCTCGGGTCAGAACGGGGCGCGCCTTTTGACGCGATTACTGTGCTTGATCTCTTGGCCATGTCTTCTGCGCTTGATTGCAATGATTGGGATCGGCGGTCTCCCGGACAAGAAGAACGCATGTATCGCACGCGTGTTTGGCGCGATTTTGCGCTCGCCTTGTCGGCCCGCGAGTTTACTCGTGATGCGCGCGGTATCGGCCCGTTTTCCTATTGCACCGCAGGAGTGTTTCTCCTTGGACAAGTGGTAGAGAAAGCGGTTGGCGAACGTTTTGACCTTTATGTTCAACGCCGCCTCTTCGATCCCTTGGGAATTGATGGCGCGGACTGGCGGACTTCGAAAAGTGGCGAGATTCAATCCGGCGGTCAATTGACCATTTCAGATGAGGCCTTGATCAAAATCGGAAGAATGATGCTCGATGAAGGCAAATGGGAGGGGCAGGAAATCCTTCCCGGAGCTTTGCTGCGTAAGGTTCTAAGTCCAGTCCACAAGGTGGGTGAACATGTTCAATACGGCCATCTGTGGTGGTTCTCAGCTATCCGCTCACAGCGCGGGTTTGAAGGAGCCGCCATGATGAAGGGCAATGGCGGCAATATCGTTGCCCTTGTGCCGAGCATGGACGCGGTTCTGGTGGTTCAATCAGAGAGCTACAATCGTAAGGAAGCAGAACGCAATTCCTTCATAGCGCTGACAACTATGCTCAGAATTCTCCCGCCCCCTTCAGATATTACCCAAGCGGTCAGCGTAGACGAATAGCGACCCTATTGCAGCGTGGTGATCTCGTCGATGCCGTCGCTGCGGCCAAAGAATTGCATCAACTGGACCAAAAGCTCGCACCTCTCGGTAAGCGAATTGGCTTCGAGCAATGCCTGCTTTGACGCTGGATCGAAGGGCGCGATCTGTGACATGCCGTTGATAAGCGATTGATCGTCCAGACGTTTCACCGAATCCCAGTCGACGCTGTACCCTTGTGCATCGGCGAATTCGCGCGCTTCCTGTTCGAAGCCGCCGCGCTGTGGGAAGCTGAGCGTCTCGTTTTCATCGTCCTCGATGAGTTCGGCCTCGACCTGGCGAAAGGCGCTGGCGACATCCATCTCGTGCAAAACCTTGAAGCGTGATTGCCCTTCGAGGATGATATTGTAGCGGCCATCTTCCATCGCTTCGATCTCGCCAATGCGTCCGACACAGCCGATGGAATAGAGCGGCGCGCCATCAATCGGGCGCTGCGGCTGGATCATGCCGATGCGCCGGTCGCGCACGAGCGCATCACCGACAAGCGCGCGGTATCGCGGCTCGAAAATATGCAGCGGCAATTGCAGGGCGGGGAACAGAACCGCGCCGGTAAGGGGGAAGATCGAGAGGCGAGTGGACATAGGGGCCAATTATCCGAACAGGATCTTTGACAGGCGGCGGCGGGTTGTCACCACCCATTCGTCTTCAAGGCCGGTTGCCTCAAAAATCTTGAGCAGCTTCTCGCGCGCCGCGCCTTCGTTCCACTCGCGGTCCTTTTCGACCATGGCAAGCAGGGTGTCTGCCGCATCATCGCGCGCGCCTGCTGCAAAGGCGGCTTCGGCGAACGCCATTTGCGCGTCCATATCATCGCGATTGGCGCTGGCCGCTTGTCGCAGGCCGGAAAGCTCGTCGTCATCGACAGAATTTGCCGCCAGTTCCAACGCGCTTTTCGCTGCAGCAATCGCCGGGTCACCTGCAAGTGCGGGATCGGCCTCGACGCTGGCCAGCACCTGAGCGGCTTCTTCGGTCTGGCCCATGGCGATCATCGCCTTGATCAGCCCTGCGGGCGCTGCTGCATTGTCGCCTGCAAATTCGGCCACCTGGGCAAAGATGCTGGCTGCGCGCTGGGGATCGCCTTCGGTAAGCGCTGCCTCGCCCATAGCGATAAACTGCGCAATTTCTTCTGGCGATGGACCCTTTGGCGCTCCATCTGCTGCGCCTGCCTCAATCGGCAGTTGGCCAAGAAGCTGATCGATCATTTGCGACAGCTGAGCCTCGGTGCGCGCTTTCGTCAGGTCGGCGACCGGCTGTCCCTGAAACAAGGCATAGACCGTAGGGATGGATTGGACCTGAAACTGGCCTGCGATGAATTTCTCTTCATCGACATTGATCTTTGCGAGCACCACCCCTTTGTCAGCATAATCGGCCGCAACCTTCTCGATCACCGGGGTCAGCGCTTTGCACGGGCCGCACCATTCTGCCCAGAAATCGACGATGACAAGTTTCGTCATACTGGGCTCGACTACTTCCTTGCGGAAACGGTCGACGGCTTTTTGTTCTTCGATGTTGAGTCCCATGCTGGCCAAGGGGATGCTCCTGTTTTGTAATCGCGTGCCGGAAACGAGAAGGCGCGCGGCTGGGTGATTCTTGCCCCTTATGTGGGACGTTTTGCGGCCTTGTGAAGGTCGCGGACGCTGCTGGCTAGACGGCTAATCGAATATGAGGGCGATTTATCGCGTTTTTAGGGTTGCGGGCTTGTACGCCCGCTGCTAATCGCGCCGCCACCCCGACAGAGAAGTGTGGTTTCCCATCTTTCTGTTGAAGCGTCAGTGAGCGGGCGTAGCTCAGGGGTAGAGCACAACCTTGCCAAGGTTGGGGTCGGGCGTTCGAATCGCCTCGCCCGCTCCATTTTCCAAAAAACGGACCCGAGCTTTGCGTGCGGCGCTTTTGCCGCTGCCAATCGGCGTGTCCATTTTGCCGCACGCTGAAAAACCTTCCCAAAGCATAAGCATTCACAGCATTTTGGGCTGGACGCGGCGCGGCGATGCCGTCATTAACGCTTCCAATGATATAGTGTAACATCTCATTGAAGGCTGATACGACCCCCATGAAGAACCTGACCTCTCCCCTCGCGGTTGCAACTGTCCTTTCATTCGCTTTGACCGCCGCGCCTGCGCTCGCGGAAACTAGTGGCGAGGGCGAAGCTGCGACTAATCGTCCGCTTTCGCCTGCTATTATCAATATTGGCAGCAACATCATTGTCTCGGCAGAAGGCCTCGAAGAGCTCGATTTTATCGCGGGGCAGGACGCGCTTGACGAGGACGAGATTCAGGAAAACCTCGACGGCCAGATTGGCGAGGTTCTTGATAAGCTTCCCGGTGTTTCCGCCACCAGCTTTACGCCCGGTGCCTCGCGCCCGATCCTGCGCGGGCAGGACGGCGAGCGCGTTCGGGTTATGGTTGACGGGCTTGGCACGGCTGATGTGGCGAACACTTCGGCTGATCACGCGACGTCGATTGATCCGCTGACGGTCAAGCGTATCGAAGTTCTGCGCGGTCCCGCCGCCCTGCTTTACGGCAGTCAGGCATTGGGCGGCGTCGTCAATGTGCAGGACCGCCGCATTCCCACCGAAGTTCCCGAAGACGGCTTGCGGCTCGATGCGCTGACCGCGTTTGACACGGTGAGCAACCTTCGCAGCGGCGGTGCCTCGCTTGATGTTGCCCTTGGCGACATGTTCG
Organism: Erythrobacter sp. S227; assembly: GCF_057364925.1. Taxonomy (NCBI): domain Bacteria; kingdom Pseudomonadati; phylum Pseudomonadota; class Alphaproteobacteria; order Sphingomonadales; family Erythrobacteraceae; genus Erythrobacter; species Erythrobacter sp. S227. The sequence continues at coordinate 2,175,766 of NZ_CP200280.1, read as the reverse complement.
TGGTTCACGTCGATGGTTCCTATCGTGAGACCGATGATCTGGAGATTCCGGGCTTTCAGCTCACCGATGATTTGCGCGCTGACCTTCTCGCCGATGCTGCCGAAGAAGAGGAAGAAGGCGAATTGGAAGAAGCCGACGAGCTGCGCGAAGCGGCCGCGCAAGAAGGCTTCCTTCCTAACAGCGCAACCGAAACCTACACTTTTAACGGCGGCCTTGGCGTTATCCTTGGCGACACGACCTTTGGCGCGTCGGCTGGGTATTACGACACATTCTATGGCATCGTCGGCAACCCCGAAGGCGGCCATCACCACGGTGAAGAAGGCGAAGGTGGCGAAGAGGAAGAGGGCGAGGAGGAAGAGACAGTCTCCATCGGTCTTGAACAATGGCGCTTTGACTTCAGAGGCGACATCGCTCTTGGCGGTGGGTTCGCGGACCGGTTGAAGGTGCGCGCGGGCTATTCCGACTACACCCACACCGAATTTGAGGGCACGGAAGTTGGCACGGTTTTCGAAACCGAAACTTTCGAAGCGCGCGCAGAGCTTATCCAGTCGGGCGGGGGTGTGATCGGCGTTCAATTTACCTCGCGTGATTTTGAAGCGGTGGGCGAAGAGGCCTTTGTCGCGCCCAACGAAACAACGCAGCTTGCGCTTTTCACTGTGCAGGAAATCGACCTTGGCGGCGTTCAGATCGAGGCGGCCGGCCGGTATGAGCGGGTTGAGGTTGAATCCGATACAGTTGGCGTAGAGCGCGATTTTGACCTGTTCTCCGGCGCGGTTTCGGTTGTCTCCGAACTCCAGGATGATCTGGGCCGCATTGGTGTCACTTTGTCGCGTTCCGAGCGTGCGCCTGCGGGCGAAGAGCTGTTTGCCAATGGCCCGCATATCGCAACGCAAGCCTTCGAGATTGGCGATCCCGATCTGGGCATTGAAAGCGCATGGGGCTTGGAGGCGTTCACCCGCATCAATGTGGGCGGTGCTGCGATCAATCTGGCTGCCTTTTATCAAAAGTTCGACGACTACATCTTCCTCAATCCAACGGGCGAGGAAGAGGATGATTTGCCTGTGTTCGAATTCCTCCAGTCTGATGCCCAGTTCTACGGGTTTGAGGCGGATGCGACCGTTCCTCTGGTGGAAAGCGACGCCTTTGATCTGACGGCGGACCTTCGTGCGTCTTACGTCAAAGCCAACCTTTCCGGCACACGCGGCGGCGATGTTCCGCGTATTCCGCCGCTTAGCCTCCTTGGCGCGCTTGAGGCGGATGTGGACGCCTTCAACGTGCGCGGCGAAGTGCAATATACCGACGGCAAGTCAGGCACCGAGGGTCTCGAAACAGCGACCGACAATTTCACTTTCGTCAATCTCTACCTCTCCTGGCGTCCGCTTGAGAACAATCAGAACGTCGTCCTGCAATTGGCGGGCGAAAACCTGTTTGATGCAACCGGGCGTCGCCACTCCAGCTTTACCAAGGATTTCGTCACGCTTCCGGGCCGCAATATCCGGGTGAGCGCACGGGTTAGCTTCTAATCCGCCCTGTAGGAAAGCCGTGCGCATACGAAAAGGGGCCTGCCGATCCGATCGGCGGGCCCCTTTTGCTTTGTCTCAGATGCCTCGAACAATTCGCCAATTAATTCTCGGCAGCAAACTGGATCTCTGCGTGTTCTTGCAGGCGATCGACCAGCGCTTCGCCGAGGAACGAACCCGGTGTGCCAATGCCGCCTTCGGCATCGCTGTGAAGCAGGGCAATGCCGGTTTCGGTCAGCATCCGGCTGGTTGAGCCGTAGCCTGGATCATACTTGCCTTTGACACCAAAGTGCAGGTTTTCGCCATCAGGTCCCTCCGCCACGAACAATACATCGTAAAAACCGTTCTCGCGCTCTTCTGCGCTCGGCCCTTCGCCCGGTTTGGGCGGTTTTGCGCCGAACGGGTTTTTCATCATCTCAACCGCGGCCTCGGCCATTTTCTTGCCCGCTTCTCCCGGGCTGGTCAGCATCATTTCATCGTACTGGAAGTCTTCGCCATAAGGGTGGCCCAGAAGGAAGTTGGTGCGGTGCACGTTCTTCGTGTTGATCGGGGCCATCACAAAAGGCGCCGCCCATTTGTCGAGGTCCGCCTCATACATAGGCACCATGCCGGTGGGCTGGCTTGCCCCTTTGAACCCTTCTGCCAGAGCAAACGGATCGCGCAGCACGTTGATGACACCGGGGTTTTTGGCCGCCGCTTTCATCGTTGCGCCAAGGCTTGCCGCGGTTCCGCCGGAAAATGTACCAGCCATCGCCCGCACACGCCCGCGAATTTTCTTGGCAGGCGCGCCAAAGCGTTCCTTCGCGACCTTTTGCGTCATCAAAACGCCAAGGTCGAAGGGGATGGAATCGAACCCGCTTGAGAAACAGATGCGCGCACCCGACGCCTTGGCCGCTTCGCCATGCTCGGCGATCTTTTCGGCCATCCACGCAGGCTCTCCGCAAAGGTCGGCATAATCGGTGCCGGTTTTCACACAGGCCGCGACCAGCTTGTCGCCATACATCTGGTATGGGCCAACGGTGGTGAGGACGACTTTGGTGCGCTTGCACATCGCTTCAAGGTCAGCCGGGTCATCGGCATTGGCAACCACCAAAGGCGTGTCGGCAGGCGCTCCGATTTCGTCGCGCACCGCCTCGAGCTTGTCCTGCGAACGGCCCGCCATTGCCCATTTGGGCGCGTCATCGCGGCTGCCGTAGTGTTGGTCGAGATATTCGGCGACCAAGCGTCCGGTGTATCCGGTTGCGCCATAGACGATGATGTCAAACTCGGTATCGCTCATGTGGGTTCTCCTTGAATCTGTTTCATCACCTAGGCGGTTGTGCCCGATTTGCCACCTTTTAGAGGCGCGTTTTTTGCCGGATGAGCCGGTTCTGCGAATTGTGCCCCGTGCATCCTATTAGACACATGTGTCTCATAGGATCGATGCGAAATTCTCTAAACCACTGATATAAATGGACTTAACCTCTTAACCCTATGAGACACTTTGCCATAAAAATTTGACGCCCGAGGATCGGTGCACGAGCGCCGCAGGCAGATGTAACGCCGCAAAGCGATGTAGGAAAATCCCGTCCTTCAGCTGCGGACGCGGGCCATTCGATCAGTCAAACGGGTCGAAGCCGATACCGATCAATGCCAGCCCGCGCGGCATGTGGCTGGTGGCGTTTGGGTCAATTTGTGAAAACGCAATCATGTGCTCAAGCTCGAAACGCATTTCCATCGCCTTTTCAGGCGAGGGAGGAACTTGAAAGAAATAGAGCCGTCCTTTCGGGCCATCCAACTGGATGCGCCGCAACTGCACCTTATCCTCGTTGATATAGACGCACAGCTTGTCTTCCTGCTCGTCAGCGACGAAGCGTTCGATTGCCACAAAGCCGAGCATAGGGCCGTGATAATTGCGAGTGATGTCGAGGGTTGCCGTGGGGCTGAGGCTCCACCTGTGGACAGGCTCTGCCCTCTGTAAATCGCCCCAACCGGTTCCCGAAAACGGCTCGTCAGCGTTCCAGCGCAGAAAACCGCTTTCATCTATACCAAGCGGGGTGATCTTTGGCTTCGGTTTGATTTTCTGTTCAGAAATCTTGTGCAGGACGTAATCATACAGCTCCAGGTCGAGCGCATTCATCCGCTCGATTGTGTTCACCAGTTCGTCACTCAAATCCATTTGCGAGCGGTAAGAGCGGTTCTTTCCCAATTCAGGCGGTGTGCTGGCAAAGCCGAAATGCTCCGCCAGATTGTGAATGAATTCATCAAGCTCTTCTGTGACGCCCACCACACAGCACTTGTCGATATGCGCTTTCGCTTTGCGCAAACTGTCTGCGTCGGGCGGTGTTTCAGCGCCAACTGGTTGGCCTGCACCATACATGCTTACCTGATAGTTTGACGCGATGAATGCGCATTCTGGCGAATTGATGAATCCCTCGATCGAAAGATTACGCTCACGAATAAAGTTGTACGCTGGGTCAATGTCCGGCGCTTTCATCATGTGCCAATAATGTGAAATCACCCGCTGCACGGGGTTTCTCAAGAGCCCGATAATCTCAAAACCATTATGCGGGCCGAAAAAATCTGTGATCGTTTGCTCAAAGTGGCCGCGAACAAATCTTGCGTTTTCAATGTGCTCAAAGCTCATGGTTTTGAGCTCGTCCCAGACGGACGCATCATACAACACTTCACGTTCGTGGAAGAAGTTTTGCAGGTAATTGTTTACCGTCGTGCCGCCGGTTTTCATGATGTGGGGGAAGATGATCTTGGGCGACTGATAAATGTCCATACCTATCGTTATCTCTTCTTATCCCGCCTGCTTGTGCATACTACATGATACGCTGTATCTTGTGACGCACGCGACCATTTGAGAGAACAGGGTTAGTATTTCCTAGAGGTACTTACAACTTCATCTTTGTAACGTCGCGAGTTTACAGCCGCGGCAGCGTCACGCCGCGCTGGCCCATATATTTGCCTGCCCGGTCGGCATAGGTGACCTCTGGCCGTTCGTTGCCTTTAAGGAACAGGAACTGGCACGCGCCTTCATTGGCGTAGATTTTCGCAGGCAGCGGCGTCGTGTTGGAAAATTCCAGCGTCACGTGACCTTCCCAGCCCGGCTCGAGCGGGGTCACATTCACGATGATCCCGCAGCGCGCATAGGTGCTTTTGCCAAGGCAGATGACCAGCACGTCTTCGGGGATGCGAAAATACTCGACCGTTCGTGCCAAGGCAAAGGAGTTGGGCGGGATGATGCAGACATCGGTTTCCCGGTCGACAAGGCTTTCAGCGTCAAAGCTCTTGGGATCGACCGTTGCCGAGTTCACATTGGTGAAAATCTTGAATTCAGGCGCGACCCGCGCATCATAGCCAAACGAGCTGAGCCCGTAGGAAATCACACCCTCGCGGCGCTGGGCCTCGACGAAGGGCTCGATCATGCCCTGATTTTGCGCCGCGTCGCGAATCCATTTGTCTGATAAAATTGCCATGGGAGGATTGATTCCGGAAGGCGGCGGACACGGCAAGGCGGGCAGCGCACTTATCCGGATGAGTCTGTCCGACGGGCGCACGCTGCATCATGTCGATTGCGCCTTCACAGGCGCTTTTTAACAGTCCATTGCACGGTCCAAGACACAGGTGCTACCGCTTGGCACGACCCAAAATCGACGAGGAAACACACAAGGCATGACTGGCAATATCAGCGCAAAATCGGTCGCTCGCGGTACGCGGCGCGGCACTGCGCGGCTTACTGGCAAGCTGCTTGGATCCTTTGGCGTGTTTTTGCAGGGCGCGATTGAAAACCCCGGCATGGTGGGCGCTCTTTTCCCGTCTTCCAAAGCCACGGTTCAAGGCATGCTGCAATTGGTTGATTGGAAGGCTTGCAAGGTCGTTGTCGAATATGGACCTGGCATCGGCACCTTTACGCGGCCCATTCTCGAGCTTTTGCCAGCAGATGCGCGGCTTATCGCGATTGATACCAACGCCCACTTCATCGACCATCTGGATGAGACCATAAACGACCCTCGTTTTTCGGCCGTTCTGGGATCAGCAGCCGATGTCGAGACGATCGTGGAGCGAGCGGGTTTCGGCAAGGCTGATATCGTGATCTCGGGGCTACCGTTTTCCGGCTTGCCCGATGATCTTGCCAGACAAATCGTAGAGGCCAGTTACCGCGTGCTCAAACCGGGCGGGGGATTTCTGACCTATCAATACCGCCTGATCGCGCGCCGTTTGACCGAGGCGGTGTTTGACCGGGTGGATAAAAAGGTGACCTGGCGAAACATGCCCCCAAACAACCTCACTTGGGGTTGGAAAGCAGCCTGAGGCTGCGGGGCTGGAAAGCAGCCGGAAGCCTACTTGATCCGCGCAGCACCGAGCTCCGGGTTAAGCCCGGTGATATGGTTCAGCCATCTCTTGGGGCGTCGCAGCATGTTGCTGGGATACTCTACCTTTAGTCCCAAAATCTTTGCCATCTCGCCCACAAAGTGGATGCAATTGCGTGCCCCCAGGCTGTAGCGTTCGCCCGGCTCATCCCGCCATTTGCGCACTTCCTCGACGATCCGGCGATATTGCTCATCGGTCAGCGTCATCGAGAAATGGCGGTTGGTTTTGCGGATATATTTGTCCTTCTCGACATAGACCATATGCTCGGTCCACCCGCTTAAAATGGCAGCAGTCGAGCTTTTCGCAGAGAAGCCGTAATTCTCTTTGATCACGCGCCCGTCCGCCTCCAGCGTGCCGTCAAGCACGATGAATGTGTGGGGGTAGCGCCCGAAAACGGAGCCGTTGAAGGAATGGAAATGGATCTCCACCGCCGCCATGGCCGCGCCGCTTGAAAGCAGCGCAAACAGAGCGAGCAGCGGGGCCAGGATTTGAGTAAGTGCGCGCGTCATGTCGTGGGCTTTTATCGCGTCAATTCTCAATGCTTGCAAGACGGGTTTACAAGCTTGCCAAAAGGGTCGCATTGCCGCCTGCCGCCGTTGTGTCGGTGCAGGTCACCCGCTCTGTTGCAAAGCGTAGCAAATAATGCGGCCCGCCCGCCTTGGGACCAGTGCCCGACAGGCCCTCGCCGCCAAACGGCTGGCTTTCGACAATCGCGCCGATCTGGTTGCGGTTGATATACATATTGCCGACCCGTGCATGGGCCTGAACAAAGCGGTGGGTGGCCTCGATCCGGCTGTGCAGGCCAAGGGTGAGGCCGTATCCGGTCGCGTTTATGTCCTGAATGACGCGGGGCAAATCCTTCCCCTTGAACCGCACGATGTGGAGGATGGGGCCAAAATTCTCGCGCTTGAGATCAAGGATAGAGCCGATCTCCATGATGGCAGGCGCAACAAAACATCCCTTGGCGGCAAATTCGCCCAATTCACGCTTCCACACTGTCACGCCCGAAGATTCGCGGCGCGCGATATGGCGCTCCAGTGCGGCCTGCGCGTCGCGGTCAATCACTGGTCCCACGTCGGTCGCAAGATCGCTGGGATCGCCAATGGTCAGCGCATCAAACCCGCCCCGGATCATTGTGATCATGTCATCGGCGATGTCGTCCTGAAGATACAGCACGCGAAGCGCCGAACACCGCTGCCCCGCGCTCTGGAAGGACGAGGCAAGCACATCGCGCACCACCTGTTCCGGCAGTGCGGATGAATCGACGATCATCGCGTTTTGTCCGCCCGTCTCTGCGATCAGGGTGGCAATCGGTCCGTCGCGCGCGGCAAGGGTGCGGTTGATCGCCTGGGCGGTTTCGGTTGACCCTGTAAACGCAACGCCGGCAAGGCGCGGGTCGCTGGTAATCATTTGCCCGACATCGCCCGCGCCCGGAAGCAATTGCAGCGCCTCTGGCGGAATGCCCGCCTCATGGCACAGTTTCACCGCAAGGGCTGCGATCAGCGGGGTTTGTTCAGCAGGCTTTGCGATCACCGCATTACCAGCGGCGAGCGCTGCCGAGGCCATGCCGGTGAAGATGGCGAGCGGGAAATTCCACGGCGAGATTGTCGCAAACACGCCGCGCCCGTGAAGGCTTAAGACGTTGTCCTCACCCGTTGGTCCGGGAAGCTGGATCGGGGTTTCAAACTGCCGCCGCGCTTCGCCTGCGTAATAGCGCAGGAAATCGACTGCTTCGCGAAGTTCGGCGACCCCATCAAGCAGGGTCTTGCCCGCTTCGCGCTGACACAGGGACAGGAATTCCGGCGTGTGCGCCTCGAACAGATCGGCCGCTTCTTCCAAGAGGAGCGCGCGTTTGTCCCCGCCTAGCGCATCCCAACCTGGCTGAATCTCCACCGCCTGTGCAAAGGCTGCATCCACCTCTTCAGCGGTGCTGTCGCGCCTCGTGCCGACTTCTACCGACAGGTCATGCGGCATGGTGATCGGAGCGATTTCGCCTGCGTCCTCGGCAGGGAAAGTCGGCTCTGCGTGCCATTGCAGCTGAGCCAGTTCTGAAAGCTTATGCTCCAGCGGCTTCAGCACGAGGGGATCGGACAGATCGATGCCAGCGCTATTCAGCCTTGCGCCCAGAATATCTTCGGGCAGCAATATCACAGGATTGCGCAAGGTTGTACGCCGTTCCAACTCTTCCATCGGATCGCGCACCAGATCTTCGGCGGCAAATTCGGCATCGCCCATGCGGTTGACGAAGCTGGTGTTCGCCCCGTTTTCAAGCAGACGTCGCACAAGATAGGCGAGCAGTTCCTTATGCCCGCCAACAGGGGCATAAATCCGCACCGGAGTGCGGTTATTGCCCTCTAATTTGGAAAGCGCCTGATACAGCTCTTCGCCCATGCCATGGAGGCGTTGAAATTCGAAAGGCTTATATTTTGGGTGGCCTGCCGCTTCGCTACTTGAGGCCGGGATGCGAGCAAGCTCTTTTATCACCGCCACAGAATTGGCGTTGTGCGTCGCAAAGGCGGGGTAGATCACATCGTCATGCTCGAACAATCGCACCGCGCAGGCGAGGTAGGACACATCGGTTGCAACCTTGCGGGTGAAGACGGGATAGTCGCTAAATCCGCCGACCTGAGAAAGCTTTATCTCCGCATCCCAATAGGCCCCTTTGACAAGGCGTACGAACAGTTTGCGGCCATGGCGTCGGGCCAGTTTGGCGATCCAGTCGCACAAGGGAACGCCGCGTTTCTGATAGGCCTGAATTGCGAGACCAAAGCCTTCCCAAGCGGTGTCATCAGCGCGCCGGAACAGCGCGTCATCCGCCATCAGCTCCTCGATAATATCAAGGGATAGCTCGAGGCGTTCGGCCTCTTCTGCGTCAATCGTGAAATGGATGTTGGCATCACGCGCCTTGGCGGCCAGATCGCGCACGATGGGCACAATGTCGCGGCGCGCCTGATCTGCATGAAGATAGCTGTATTTGGGATGCAATGCCGACAGCTTGACCGAAATGCCCGGCGATGTCCCAATGCTGCCCGAAGCCTCGGTCGAAAGCCGATCAATTGCGCGTTCGTAGGATGCGCGGTATTTTTCTGCATCGGCAAAGGTCATCGCCGCCTCGCCCAGCATGTCAAAGCTGTGGGTGATGCCTTTGGCGCGTTCTGGGCCTGCGCGTTTCAGCGCCTCGTCCATATCGCGGCCAAACACGAATTGACCGCCCAGAATGCGCATCGCCTGCAAGGTGGCGGTGCGGACCACGGGTTCACCCAGACGGTTAACTGCGCGTTTCAGGGTGGAGCCCATGCCGCGTTGCTGCGCTTCGGGTTGTTCCAACACTTCGCCCGTCATCATCAGCGAGAATGTCGCAGCATTCACAAAGGTGGAGGAGCTTTCGCCCAGATGCTCGCCCCAATCGATATCGCCGATCTTGTCGCGAATAAGTGCATCGGCGGTCGCATTGTCAGGCACACGAAGGAGCGCTTCGGCCAAACACATCAGCGCAATGCCTTCTTCTGTGTCGAGGCCGTATTGCTGAAGAAATGCGTCGATGCCGCTGGCTTTGTGCGCGCGCGCACCTTCGATCAATTTGACCGATAGGTCAGCGGCTTGCGGCATCACCTTTCGGGCAGGCGCGGCCTGTTTCAACCGTTCGCGAATGCACGCTTCTTCTTCCTCGCGATAGGCACGGCGAAGATCGCTTCGATCGAGGAATTGAATTGATGATGATACCCGGTCGGTGGTGTTCATGAGGTAAGCTAACCCTCTCCCCTATGATTCGCGAGGGCTGAGCCCTGCTTCGCCTGTGCCCCCGTCACATCCGACAATCAAGCGGGGACGATCATGGTGTTGTTGAGCACGGTCAGTTCGGGGGCCAGTTCGGGGGCATGTTCGGGGCGCAGTTGAGCGCACATTTGAAGTGCCTGTTGAAGGTGGCGAGATGTGTGATAATGGCCTGACTGACCGCGTAACCCCCTTTCGGAGAAACCCGCATGGCCTTGTTCTGCTTTTATTGCCGCGATGGCGAAGACAGCGAAACTCTGCGCGCAATGCATCTGAAAGAGCAGCGCAAGCATATGGCGGAGCATTCCGACAATTATCTCGCCGCAGGGCCGCTGACCAACAAGCAGGGCGAATTTGTCGGATCGCTCTTGATCATCGAGGCTGATGATGAAGCATCGGCGCGCGAGATGGTCAATGATGACCCCTATGTCACCGGCGGAGTGTGGCAGTCGATCCGCGTCGACAAATTCGAGCCAGTGAAAGGCCGCTGGAAAGACCGGTAAGGCCTACAGGTTCATGGGGTTCTCGATAGAGATCGAGCGTTCGGAAAACAGTCTGGGTCCGGCGTCCGTTATGTAGATGCAATCTTCGGATCGCACGCCGAATTTGCCCGGCAAATAGATGCCCGGCTCGTTCGAGAAACACATGCCAGCGGCAATCGGGGTCTCGTTACCGCGCACCACGAACTGGTCTTCGTGGATGTCCATGCCGATGCCATGGCCGGTGCGGTGGGAAAGGCCGGGGGTTGCGTAATCCGGGCCAAAGCCTTGGGCCTCGTAATAGGCGCGAACCGCATCATCAATCGCGCCAAAGGTGCCGCCAATTTGCGCCATCTCCATGACGATATCCTGACCTTTGCGCACAATGTTCCAGACGCGGGTTTGCTCGGCATTGGCCTCCCCATGGACCCATGTGCGCGAGATATCGGATTTGTACCCATGCACATCGGCCCCGCAGTCCATCAGGATGACTTCGCCGTCTGCCACCTCATAGACTTTCTTGGAGCCATGAGGATAGGCGCTCGCCTCTCCCACTTGCGCCGAGGAGAAGGTGGGCCGTGCGCCAAGCGAACGGGTTACCTCGCTCATCATCGCTCCGATTTCGCTGCCGAGCATGCCTGATTGAACCTGAGGGTAAACCGCACGATACGCCGCTATGGTGATGTCGCTTGCTGCCTGCATCAGTGCGATTTCCTGAGCGCTCTTGATCTGGCGCAGGGCCGATACGATTGGGGTTGCCGAAACGACCTCGCGCCCGCCGCCGTCTTTCTGCAAGCCCTCGGTCACAAAGTGGCGGACCGTGCGCTCAAGCCCGATGGAGCGCTCGCTTGGCTGACCTTCGAATACGCCTGCGATCAATGCGGTGGGGCTTTCATGCTCGTCCCATGTGCGCACTTCCATCGGCATGACCATAAGCTCTGCCAATTTGCTCGCTTCGAACGCAGGGGTGATGACAACGGGGTCGCTGTCTGCGGGGATCACCAGCGCGGTCAACCGGCTCCCGCGTCCCCAGCCAAGCCCCGAGAAATACATCATCGAAGAGCCTGCCTCGACGACAATTCCGGCCATGTTCTGGGCCTGCATCATGCCTTGCGCCCCCGAAATGCGCGCGGCGCGTTCTTCATTGGTGATCGGTGGCGGGATGATAATGGCGTCCGATCCCGGCGGATCGCTCGCAGCCTTCGCCGTGCCCGCCACGCCATAAGGTACAGCACCCGCTGCAACACCCAGCGCTCCATATTGCAAAATGTCACGCCGGGTCGTCATAACCGATTTCCTATTTTGATGTGAGCACTCGCCCCGCCACCGCATCAAGCTTTGTCAAAAGCGCGGGATCTCGTTCTTCGGGGGCGGTGATGATGGCTGTGTCGAGGCAGGTGTCGATGGGGGAGGCTTTGCGCGTTTTGGGCAGGGCCTTGATGAAATTCAGCACCGCTTTTCGTGCCAAAGCGCCATTGGCCTTCATCTGCTTGAGCACTGCGGCAACGTCCACCGCCCCTTCTTCCTCGTGCCAGCAATCGTAGTCGGTCGCCATGCCGATAAGGGCGTAGGGAAGCTCTGCCTCGCGGGCCAATTTCGCCTCTGGCATGGCGGTCATGCCGATGATGTCTGCGCCCCATGCCCGGTACATATGGCTCTCTGCGCGGGTCGAAAATTGCGGGCCTTCCATCGCCAGATAGGTTGCGCCGGTTGCCACTTTGCCCTTTGCCGCGGTCACCGCTTTCGCCGCCATTTCGGACAGGCGCGGGCATACCGGATCGGCCATCGAGACATGCGCCACGCATCCACTGGTGAAGAAGCTGGAAGCGCGGGTCCTGGTGTTATCAATAAACTGCTCAGCAATCGCAAAGCGGCCCGGTTCGATTTCTTCGCGAAGGGAACCAACCGCGCTTATGGCCAGAATGTCGGTGCAGCCTGCACGCTTCAACGCGTCGATATTTGCCCGTGAATTGAGCTCGCTCGGAGATACAGGATGCCCCCGTCCATGACGCGGGAGAAAGCGCACTTGCACATCATCAATGCGCCCGAACAGGATTTCATCAGACGGATCGCCCCAAGGGGTTTCGAGCGCTAGCCATTGCTTGTCCTCGATCCCCTCGATGTCATACAGACCCGAGCCTCCGATGATCCCGATGCACCAGTTTTTGGCCATTGTGTTTGGGCGTTTCCCTTTTGAGTTTGTGAAACCGGCTTTAGGTCAGTTTTACGCGCTCGGGCAAGGCTTTGCGGATAAAGCCTTCTGACTTGGCGAAGGGACCGGCGATGGAAGGCCGCTTTGTCATGTGCTCATAATGCGAAGCGAGCGCCGGATAATCGCCAAGCGGAATATCCGCGACGAGCGCGACCTGCATCATGCACGCCGTAACCGCGATATCGGCAATGGAAAGCGTGTCTTCGACAAAGAATTCGTGCCCTTCAAGCTGACCGTTCAAATAGGCAAGGATCGGCGGAAATTCATTCGCCCATGTCTCGCGCGCCTTGGCGATATCGGGCTCTTTGCCCTGGATGAGCGAGAAGAACACGGGCCTGAAAATGCCAAGGCCGCCCGCCATCGCCAGCGTGGTGTCAGCATATTCCTCGATCATGAGCGCGCGGCCATGGCCATAGGCGCTTTTGCCGTAAAGCGTGGGCTCTGGATGCTTGCGTTCGATGTAGGCGCACATGGCTGAGCTATCCGCGATCGTGCCTGCCTCGCCCTCTTCCGAGACGCTGCGGTCGCGCAGGACCGGAATGCGGCGCATGGGGGAGATTTCCTTGAACCAGTCCGGCATCGGCATGATGCTCACCGCTTCAAAATCAAACTCGACGCCTTTCTCGATGCAGACCGCCATTGCCTTGCGCGCAAAAGGCGAAACGGGGCTGCCATAGATCACAAGATCGTTTGCAGTATTGGTCGAGGGGGCGGTCATTCGATTATCTCCCAAAAAGTCGAGCTACAGATAGCGCGCGCCCGGCCAATCGCAACGAACGACACGCACCTTTGATAAGGCTCTTCCTAGGGTATTGGGGCCCACCCGTTGCATTTGGCAATTGATTTTTGCCAGCAATGCGCCAACTTGTGTCTCAAGCAAAAGACTGAGTCATTTGACGGAGAGAGAAATGGTCACCCAATACAAAAACCTCATCAATGGTGAGATGGTCGAAACCGGCGAATGGCTGGACGTTGTAAACCCGGCAAATGAGCAAGTGATCGGTCAGGTTCCGGCTTGCGGCGCAGAAGAGCTCGACCGTGCCGTCGCCGCAGCGCGCGCCGCGTTCAAGACCTGGAAAAACACCAGCCACGAAGAGCGCCAAGCTGCCTGTCTCGCGATCTCGGCTGCGATCAAGGACAATTCCGATGAGCTGTTCCGCCTTTTGACCGCAGAGCAGGGCAAGCCCCATGCACAAGCACAAGGCGAGATTGCGGGCGCGGCTGGCATTTCCAAGGCGCAATCGACGCTCAAACTTGAAGATGTGATCAGCGAAGATTCTGACCAGCGCCTCTCGCGCACCCGCCGCGTGCCGGTGGGCGTTGTCGGCGGCATTGTGCCGTGGAACTTCCCGTTGATGATGGCGATCCAGAAGATCGTGCCTGCGCTGATGAGCGGCTGTACGATTGTGTTGAAACCTTCGCCCTTCACCCCGCTCACCACGCTTCGTGTGGCAGAGCTGATCGCGGACAAGGTGCCTGCTGGCACTGTCAATATTATCACCGGTGAAGACGCGCTGGGCCCGATGATCACCAGCCACCCTGACATCGACAAGATCACCTTCACCGGCTCGACCGCGACAGGTAAAAAGATCATGGAAGGGGCCTCTTCCGACCTTAAGCGCATCACGCTTGAACTTGGCGGCAACGATGCTTCAATCGTGCTGCCTGATGCCGATCCCAAGAAGGTTGCCGAGCAGCTTTTCTGGTCATCTTTCCAGAACGCAGGCCAGGTCTGCATCGCGGCCAAGCGCGTCTACATCCACGAAGACATCTATGACGAGTTGTCAGCAGCCATCGCCGAATATGCAGCGCAAGTGAAAGTGGGCGACGGGTCAGAGCAAGGCACCGGCGTTGGCCCGATCCAGAACAAAAAGCAGTATGAGCGCGTGCTCGAGCTCATCGAGGATGCCAAGGACAATGGCTACAAATTCCTGACCGGCGGGGACAAAGACCCATCGGGCACGGGTTACTATGTGCCGATCACCATCCTCGACAATCCGCCAGAAGATGCGCGCATCGTTGCCGAAGAACAGTTCGGTCCGGTAATGCCCTTGATGAAGTTTTCCACCGAAGAAGAAGTCATCGAACGGGCCAACAACTCCGAATACGGCCTTGCGGGCGCGGTCTGGACGGCAGACACCGACAAGGGTGTCGAGATCGCCGAGAAGCTGGAAACCGGCACGGTTTGGGTCAATGAATTCATGCACTTGTCACCATTTGCGCCCTTTGGCGGCCACAAGCAATCGGGCTTTGGCGCTGAATATGGCCTCGATGGGATGAAGGAATTCACCTATCCTCAAGTGATTACTGTCAAGAAAGACAATGTAGTCGCCTAAATTTGGGTGACCGCTTAAGTTTTGGCTCAACTTAGGATATACAAGACGTCTGGAGACGGGGCCTAGCGCGACATAGGCTCCGTCTCTTCTATTTGGGTCTCTTTTGATCCCTGAAGGCATCAGTTTGTAGTGGAGATAAGCAATGGATCGTTCGGACAAGTCAATTTCACACAAAGCAGTTTCCAGGCGTGACTTTACCGCCATGGCGGCGTTGCTTGGCGGGATAAGCCTTGCGGGCCCTGCAAGCGCTCAAAGCCTTGGCAATATCATGGGTTCGGCAAAGAAGGTCATCGACGCCGCGAGCTATTCCGATGCGGAGATGAAAGTCTTCTTCGACCAGATGAGCAACGATATGGATTCCAAAAATCCGGTTGCAGGCCCCGACGATCCCTACGGCCAGCGTTTGGCCGCGCTTAGCCAGGGGCTCGACAATTATGACGGGCTCGACCTTGATATCAAAGCGTATCTGGTGAGCGATGTGAACGCCTTTGCGATGGCGAACGGCACGATCCGCATTTTTGCAGGGCTCATGGACCAGTTCACCGATGACGAAGTGCGTTATGTGATCGGCCACGAGATCGGCCACGTTCAGCGCGAACACACCAAGAAGCGGATGCAAGGCGCGCTCCAACGCGAGGCGGCATTAAGCGTTGCAGGCACAGCGGACAGCAAGATCAACGCTATTGCGGGCTCGGAGCTCGGCAAATTCTTCGGCGACGTGATCAGCGCGCAGCACAGCCAGAAGCACGAACGCCAGGCGGACGATTACGCTTTCGAATTTATGCAGGACAAAGGCTACGACGCGCAGGCCTGCGTGACCGCGCTCGAAAAGCTCGAGGCGATGAGCGGCGGTAGCGGCGGCGGCGGACTTGCCGCGTGGACCAGCACCCACCCAAGCCCCAAGGCGCGTGCCAAGCGGATGCGCAAAAAGCTCGACTAGGAAGTCGATCGTTTGGGAGACACATCGACCGATCAGCTGCTCGAAGGCCTCGCCCGGGTTTGCGCCCGAGCGGGGCTTGATGAACCGGCCCACCTTACGCGGCTGACGGGCGGTGCCACCATGGAAAGCTGGCGCTTTGAAGCAGGCGCGGGCGCTTATGTCTTGCGCCGCGCGCCCAGCCTTGAATTTATGGAAGGCCGCCCCTTCGGGCACGCCACCGAAGCGGCCGTAATCCGCGCGGCAAAAGCTGCCGGCGTGACGGCCCCTGTGGTTGTGGCCGAACTCGTTCCAGAGGACGGCATCGGCTCTGGCTTTATTATGCAGGCGCTTCCCGGCACGCCCAATCCCAAGGAAATCCTGGAAGGCCCCGACCCTGATCGGTTGATCGCCGAATGCGCGGCAAATCTCGCTAAAATTCACACTCTTTGCGTTGAGGATGTGCCTGATGAAGTGCCGGTGATGGATTACCGTGCGGCCATCGCAGAGCTGAAATCACAGTTCGAGGAAGCAGGCGGCGACCGTCCGATCATCGCGCTGGGCCTGAAATGGATGGAGGACAATTGTCCTGCACCTTGTGACCCTGTCCTGATCCATGGCGACTATCGCATGGGCAATCTGCTCGTGGATCAGGAAGGCTGGCTGACAGGTGTCCTCGATTGGGAGCTTGCGCATTTGGGCGACCCGCATGAGGACTTGGCCTTCGGCTGTATGGCTGTGTGGCGCTTCCACCGATATGATCGGCAGGCATTGGGGCTGGGCTCACTGACGGATTATTTCGCAGCCTATGAAGCGGAAAGCGGGCGCAAAGTGGACGCCAAGCGCTTCCGTTACTGGCTGATCCACCGCACCGTGTGGTGGGCATTGGGCTGCCTGCGCATGGCCAAAATCTGGCGTTCTGGCGAAGACCGAATGCTGGAGCGGGTGGTGATTTCAAGGCGGACCAGCGAGCAGGAATTGGACCTGCTGATGCTGCTTGAGGAGGATGCGCTGGAGGAGGAGCGGGTAAAAAAGGTCGAAGTGCCAGAGATGCCAAGCCATGCAGGCGAGGCGACCGATGGCGAATTGGCGCTTGCGATCTACGAATGGCTTGGCACGGTGAAGCACCGGTTTGAGGGACATGATAAGTTTCAATATGCGGTCGCTCGCAATGCCCTTGGTATGATTTCGCGCTACAATCCGGCGGGCATTGCTGCCTATGAAAACGCTGATTTGGCGCAGCGTATCTCGAGCGGACAAGCGAGCCTTGCCGACAATGGCCTTTTGGGAGAACTGCGCGAGGCGATCCTTGCCGCGATCACGCAGGACGTTCCCAAGTATCCAGCTCTCGCCGCTGCACGGGAGCGTTGGACCAAGTCCGTCACCCCAGCGAAGGCTGGGGTCTAGAGCGAACAAGTTTGGTGCGCGCAGCCCTGGATCCCAGCTTTCGCTGGGATGACGAAGCAGCAGTGAATGACGAAGGAAGCTTACCCCACGTGCATTCTCTTAGCGGGCTGTTAGATTCTCGGTTAGTGGAGTGATAGAATGAAAAAATCGAAACGAGGGCAACGTTGATCTTCAAGCGCTACTTGGCTTTCACGTTACTTTTGGCTCCTGCAGTCGGTTTGGTAATTCTGCTTCGCTCGATCGGTGCTAGCGCTGATCTTGCGCTTGCATTGGCGTTTGTGCCGGTGCTTGCGATGTTCGTTTGGAACGCTCGACAATCACAAGATCGTTTTCATGGGATGGCTGTCCCCACTCTTAGTTTGCTTTTCTTTATCGGCTTGATGGGCGCGGTCATCGAAAGAGACGGAACAGTCTATACCTATTTGAAAGGCATTGGCCTTTTTGGCGTTTTCGTTAGCCTGCTCTGGGTGATGTCGCTCTTGCTAGGTCTTTGGGGGTCGAAGAAGCATCCGCTTTCCTAACCCTTCCGTCGCCACCAGCTCGCCAGAATGCTCCCGATCAACACGTGCCACACGGCTGAAATTGCGGCTGGTACGGGCGCGAGGGCGGCCTGAGTGGCGCTTGCAAATTGTGCTTGGAAGGCGGGGGTTTTGGCAAGGCCTGAGCCGAGCCCCGAATTCTGCATCCCCACTTCGATAGAAATGGTGCGCGCTTCCTGCACGCCGAGGCCCAACATCCTTGCCAAAGCATAGCCAAGCGTAAAACCAATCGTATGGAGCAGCAATGTCGCGAGCAAAAGGACGCCTGCATGCTCGGCAATCTGGGCCTTTGCCCCGCCGACAATGCCTCCCACAATCAGGATCACCAGCACCACCGCGATCAATGGCAGGAATGTGCTCACCCGCTCGGCAACGCTTGGGAACAGGCGGTTGAGAAGGCTCCCCAAAAGCACAGGTACGAGCACAATCGCGACCATGTTCCTCAGTAAATTCCAGCGGTCGATCTCGACATAGGTGCCTGCCAATTCTCCGGAAAGCAGCGGGGTGAGCGCAATAGCGGCAAAGGTCGAAACCATGGTCATCGCCACCGACAAAGCGACATTGCCGCGTGCAAGATAAGCGACGATGTTCGACGCAGTCCCGCCGGGGCAACAGGCGACAAGGATAAGGCCGACCGCCAGCCCCTCTTCAAGGCCCAGTCCCCATGCAATGCCAAATCCGGCAAGCGGCATCACCGCAAACTGCAAGGCGACGCCAGCGACCAAGGCCTTGGGAAGCTGCGTCAACCGCCGATAGTCCTCAAAACTCAGCGTCAGCCCCATTGCCAGCATGATGAGCCCCAGCGCGACCGATAAAAGCGGCTGTCCGGCCACGCGGATGCTCCCATCGGTCATCCACGTCATGCTGGGCGGATACACCCAAGCCAGAGCCACGCCGATCAGGGTGAGCAGGGCAAAGTTATTGGTCAGTCGTGCGAGCAAAAAGGCCTCCCGTTGGTGGCCCTCTATCCGCTTTAGGTGGCTGCGTCAGCCTCCAACACCTTGCGCAAATCCTTCAGCGCCTTGGCCCGCAGCTGGTGTACTCGTGGCACCGAAACCTCCAACACCTCGGCGATCTCGGTCAGGTTCAGCTCCTCGACAAAGAACAATTGCAAGACCAGCATCAACCGCTCTGGCAACTGCCTCATCGCAGCGATCAGGCGTTCGCGGTCTTCCTGGCCTGAGAGTATGTCGAAAGGGTCGGGGTCTGCGCTTGCGAAGGCGGCGTTGCTTTCGTCATAGGCGTCGCTGATCGATGTGAGGGTGACGGCGCTGGCCTCAATTTCCAGCAATTCTGTATCGCTGATGCCAAGCGCCTTGGCGACAGCCTCGCGGGTGGGCTCTATGCCGTGCAGGGCCTTAAATTCCTCGACCACCTCATTCAGCCGCGCGCGCTTCTTCCTCGCTGTGCGGGTGTCGTGCATCTGCTTGCGGATGAGGTCGAACATCGCCCCGCGCACGCGGATCTTGGCATAGGCGGCAAAGCCGTCTTCGGTTGGCCCATCGTGCCGCCGCGCACATTCGGTGAGAGCGACAATGCCGGATTGGACAAGGTCCTCGACCTCCATCCCGTCGCGGCCAGAGCCATAGATATGCCACGCCGCGCGGTGGACCAGAGGCAGGAAGCGGCGCACACGGTCATCCACCTCCTCGCGGCTGGCGGAGGTGTAAGCGACCGCACCATAGGCCGCTTTTCCATTGGCTAGCGAGCCAAATCCTGAGACATCGTGCTTCATGCTGACACGCCTTGTGGCACAGCGGCCTGAGCATCCGTTTCAGCAGTGGGTGCGGGAAGTCCCGTAGGCGCGGGCGGCGCGGTGTCATTGCCGATTACGCCCACAACTTCGACCGGCTGGGTGGGCGGCAGTTCGTTGATTGAAAGCACCAGCGCTCTTGCCGCGCGTTGTTTGAGGAGCCCCGCAACCGCGCGGCGGGCAGGGGGTTGGACGATCATGGCGATGGGGCCGCCCGCGTCCTTGATCGCGGCGTTCACACGCTCCACGATAAGGCCTGCGCAATCGGGTTCGATCATCGGCTGGCCGCTGGACGGGTCGATCATCCCCCCGATAATCGCGCTCTCCAGACCCGCTTCGAGTGTGACCACTTTCAGCCGTTCTTGCGGGGAAACGACCCGCGCCACAAGCCGTGCGCCAAGGTCCGCTCGCACGGTGTCGATCAGAGCGTTGAACTCCTGCGTCGTTTGAAGCGCCAGAGCGAGGCTGGTGAACAGCGGTTGCGGGTGATTGAGCCCGATCCCGTCTGCGATCAGCGCGCGAAGGATACGGGTGAGGGCCGCCAGAGTGAGCGGGTCGGGGTGAACCGCATCTATCAGGGCAGGGGCGCGGGCTTTGAGATCCTCGATAATCGCGCTGACTTCGGACGGGCCGAGCAGTTGATAGCTCTGGGTGAGCAATTCCTGATTGGCGTGGGTCGCGATCACGGTGCTGGCGTCAACGCACATGAACCCTTCGGCCGTGGCAAGATCGCGCGCAGACGGGTCGATCCACAGGGCGGGGCAATCAAAGCTGGGATCTCTGGTGTATTCGCCGTTGATGCCCAGCCCTGAATAGGGCGGCGTGGCGCGCACCTCGCCTGTGTCGATGGCAAGGAGTTTGCCCGCCCTGACAGAGCCGCTTGCGATCACCAGCCCGCCCAGCTTCACCGCATAATCATTCGCGCCCGCCTCCAGAGTGTCGCGGATGCGAAACTGGGGCAAGACAAAGCCAAGCTCGCGCGATAGCTGCTTGCGAATGCCGGTGATGCGTTTGAGCAGGGGCGCGTCTTTTGCCTCATCGACCAGGTGGACCAGCCCATATCCCAGCTCAAGAGTGACCAGCGTCTGGTCCGATACTTCGGTGATATCGATCTTGTCGGGGGAGGGAGCTTCGACCACCTCTTCCTCGACCACAGGTGTGTTCGCTTTTTTGTAAAGGCCCCACCACAATCCGCCCGCAATCGCTGCGGCTGGCAGGAAGATCAGTTGAGGCATGGCGGGCACAGTGCCGATGGCGGCAAGGATACCAGCAACCGGTAACCACCCGCGCGGGTCAGCAAACTGCCCGCCGATCTGGCCCGACAAATCGCGTTTATCGGCAACGCGGGTCACAATCGCTGCAGCGGCAATCGACAGCAGCAGCCCCGGCACCTGCGCCACCAAGGCATCGCCCACGGCCAATGTGATATAAAGCTCACCTGCTTCGGATGCCGAAAGCCCGTGGCTGATCATGCCAAGCGCAAAGCCTGCGATAATGTTGACGCCAAGGATCAGAAGCGCGGCAATTGCATCGCCCTTCACGAATTTCGAAGCGCCATCCATCGAGCCGTAAAAATCGGCCTCGATCGTGACCTCGCGGCGGCGTTCGCGCGCTTCATCGGCGGTGATAAGGCCAGCGGCAATGTCGGCATCAATCGCCATTTGCTTGCCTGGCAAAGCGTCGAGAACAAACCTTGCGGAGACCTCTGACACACGGCCTGCGCCTTTGGTGATGACGATCATATTGATGATCAAAAGGATGCAGAACACGAACAGGCCAACCGCAAAATTGCCGCCGACAAGAAACTGGCCAAAGCTCTGGATGATCTCGCCAGCGGCCGCGCCCCCTTCGTGTCCGTTCACCAGCACGATGCGGGTGGAGGCGACATTGAGCGCGAGCCGCAAAAGCGTTGCGAACAAGAGGACGGTGGGGAAGGACGAGAAATCGAGCGGCGCGCGCGCGTTCAGGGCCACCATCAACACCGCCACCGCAATCGCGATGTTGAAGACAAAGAAGATGTCGAGCAGCAGCGGCGGGATCGGCAGCACCAAAAGCACAAACAGCCCGAAAATACCCACCGGCAATGCCATGGCCGCAGGGGCTGATCGCAAACGCTCGATCCACGAGGTTCTGGAGAAGGGTTCCAAGATCAAAATCCAAGCGCTTTCAATTGTTCATAGGCCCGCGCGACCTGGTCCTGTGTCGCTTTGCTCGACCCATCTCCTCCGGCCTCGCCAAAGGTGGATCGCAACATGTTGGAAATCGGCTGCTGGCTTCCGGGCCGCGCAAGTTCGAGCGGCGGGCTTGCGGCAATCGTCGGGCGGTTTCTGCCTGTGATCACAGGGGGCGATTGTGGCCCGAAGACGCGCTCGTCCGCGATCAGATAAGGGGGGCGTTGGGACGAAGCAGGTGCGGCGATTTGCGGCGGGTTCAACGCTGCAATGGCGTAATTGTCGGGGAGCGATTGCGGCGCATTGGCGCGCGCGCGTTCAAGTTTGCCTGACAGATAATCCATCACCCCTTGCAAAGAGCGGGGGGCGCCATTGGTTTCGTAGAAGACGGGGCGATTGGCGGCGGCTGGCCTCCGGAAAAGCTGGGATGCGTTTGCTTGCGGATTGTCTTCGAGGGCCGACAGGAAACGCCCCGCCCCGCCTGCGCCAAGGAAGTGGGCAAGGTAGAGCTCGCTGTGATCAGGCTGGCGACCAAGGATCGGGGCCAGATGCGCGCGGTTATCTTCGGCAAGGCCCGCTGCCATAAGCGATGCAATCTGGGGGTCATTGCGAAGGTCAAGGATCGCCCGCCGTGTCCCCGGGTCCGCCACATAGGCAGCGCCATCACCGGCCGTCCTGATTTGCGACGAGACATTGCCAAGGCCAAAGCGGTCGCCGTGGCGCTGCATCGTCTCTAGCCATGTGCTTTCGATGAACTGAAAGAGCCCGGTCGCAGAGGATGTGCGGGCCTTGGCCGACGGGTCCATCGCGCTTTCGACCTGAGCTTGCGCGATCAGAAAGTCGAAATCGATCCCTGTCTGGCGCGCCGCGCTGGCGATGGCGCTTTCGACTGAAACAGGGCCGTTCGCGCGCGAACCCGAGGCCGCCGCGGCTTGCGGGATTTGACGCGAGGCCTCAGTCCTTTCTCCAAAGGTGCGCTGCGCTGTTTCGAACGCAGGTCTGGCTGCGGAAGGAATGGAAGGGGGCTGTGACACGGGGCCGCTCTTTCGTCTCTTTCTGGTATGGTTAACGTCCAGAAAGATAGAGCAAGCATCGTGCCAGAAGCGGGCGCGGGCCTAGCGGTTTTGCGGGTGGGCGGTGTAAGCGTGCCGCCCCGCGCGGTCTGCTCCAAGGGCATCGAGCCGGCCTGAAACATTGGCGGCCAAAAGGTTGCGCACCCTCCGGTTTACGTCGTTCAGCGACTTGGCGGTTTCGACCAGAGCGCGCGCTTCTGCGTCAATCACGCCTGCATCAATCCGTGCAAGTCGCCCGCACAGATCGTCCTTTTCACGGGTCACCGCGTTAAGCGCATCGGCTTCCAGTGTGGCAAGCGCTTGCCGCTCTTCTTGCAGGACGGCAATCATTTGCCGCAAATTGCCGTGCAGCTCTTGCCGGTCCATGCCGGGTTTTTGCGCGTCCGGCTTGGCACCGTGAGGCGCCAGGTGACTGTGCGAATGCATGGTCATTATTCGATCTCGAACTTCAATTGTGCCGCGATCATCGCATCGGCGATTTTGGCGGGCACAAGCGGATAGCTTCCATCGCGCAAGGCATCACGGATTTGCGCCACACGGTCGGTGTCGACCGGCGGGCCGCTTTGGGTTGGCGCTGCGATCTCGACCGCCACGCCCGAACCCTTGGGCGAACCTGCAGCCACACCACCAGCGCCCGGTGCGCCAACGTCAGAGAGCGCATCAGGTGCGGCCCTGCCCTTGGCGCGGTCAGCAGCAGAGGCCGGGCTTACGCCCGAAATTGACTGCAATCTGTTTATTTCGAAAGAGGACATAAAGCGTCTCCCGGTGGTTGTTCATGGCTTATGACGGCCCCCGCGTGGACAGTTTAAGGGCGTAAGCGGAAAATTTTTGACGTGCCTCTCAACCGGTCGGGATCACGGCAAGGCCGGGGCGTTCGATGCGTGCGCGAATGGCATCGGCGCGGGCCTGTGTACGCACAGCAATCCAGTCGCCGATAGCGCCATCTTCCATCGCTTCTGCGCTTTGCTGAACGGTAAACCCCCGCCCCCGTACAAGCACGGTAATGGGGTCGCCGCGGGCCACCACCTTGGCGGTTTCGGCGGCGGCTGCGACGGCGTTTGTAGCGATGAAAATGCGCCAGCCCTCGGCGCTATCGCGCGAGATCGGGCAATCCACCTTTACGATGGTTTGCGCCCGGCCGTGCCATTTCACATCGAGCGGCGTTTGGCAGGCGGCAAGCTTTAACCGGCGGTCAGCCGGCAGGCGCGCGCCCCCCAGCTCGCCAATGCCCGAGCCGGTAAACTGCTCGACCGCCCGGTCAATTTCGACCGGATCGATATAGCTTTCGCCGCGGGCATCCTGAGCAGAAGCGAGGGCGGCAAAAAGGGGCAGGCTCGCAATCACAAAAGCGGTGGTCATAAGCCGTATTTCAAGCCGCTGGGCGGCCATTCTCTTGGTCATCGCATGTCCTTTCGGTTGCAAGCGGGCTGAAACACCCGCGCCTTCCTGGCTGCAAAGCCTGTGCCAAAAGGTCTGCGTATCAACACGTAAGGCGGGCTCTGTTCGGCTCGATTGCGGTCCTGCCTGTCTTGCTAGGGGAAAGCCGCAGTATCGGTTTCAGGTACAGCTTAAGCCTCGCGCGATATCACGGCCTGCAACAACAAAAACGGATCGCAAAAGGAATATCGAATGAGCGCAGCGTCGCCAAAAAAACCTCACCGGAACAGGGCGATAGACGGCGCCAAGCCCGGAGGAAATTCGGGCGCAGCTGCGGACGAGGTTGAGGCGGGTGGTCAAGGTGCCGGCAAAAGAAATCGGGCGAGAGAAGGCCGCGAGGAATTGATGCAGCGGGTCACGCAATTCGTAATGAAGCACGATATCGCGTTGACCGGATCAAACCTCGCCACAATCGTTGCGGGCCTTTCGGGCTCTGACGCTGGACTGGCCCGTATCTTTGCAACCCGCGAGATTTCGGGCGAGCCCATTTCGCAAAGCTGGCTTAGCGAGGTGGGCAAGATGCGCTCGCGCGAGGACGAACGCAAAGATGCCCTTGAAGGCCTGCTCGACAAGGTGGAGAACTCGCTCTCCAAATTTGCAGAGACCACGAAAACGGCACGCTCGCAGACAAGCGAACATCGCGGTGTAATTGATGCCCAGATCATCGAACTCGAAAAGACAGCGGGCGCCGAACCTTCGGCCAACGGAATTGATCGTCTGGTCGGTTTGTCGCGCGTAATGCTCGAGCGGATTGTGCAGGTCGAAGAGGCGATGAAGAAAAGCCAGGCGGAAACCGCCGAGCTTAAGGAAAACCTCGCAGAAGCGCGAGCACAGGCCGATGTTGACCACCTCACCCGCCTGCCCAATCGCCGGGCGTTTGAACGGCAACTGGAAGTGGCGGCGAAGCGCGCGGAAGATAAGAAGGAACGCTTGTCGCTCGGATTTTGCGATGTCGATCATTTCAAGAAGATCAATGACACCCATGGCCACGATGCAGGCGACAGGGTGCTGGTCGCGATCGCCAACACCCTTAAAAGGCACGCGGGCAAGCATTTGTTTGCAGCGCGCCACGGCGGGGAAGAATTCGTCGTCCTGTTTCCGGGATTGAACGCGCAGGATGCATCGGATCGCCTTGACCAGATCCGCATTGACCTGTCCTCGCGCCAGATGGTCAACCGCGACAATGGCAAATCCTTTGGCCGGATCACGTTTTCTGCAGGCGTAAGCGAGGTCAAAAATCCGGATGACAGACGCGGCGCTTTGACCCGCGCAGATGCGGCTTTGTACGAAGCGAAAGAGGCGGGCCGCGACCGGGTTCTGATCGGTTAGGCGGCTCGATCCGTTAGTCGGCACCACTAAGGCGGTTGGGATGGTTCTGGTCCCTTCCGCCTTCGTTCATTTGCGGGTGGTGTTAGCGGCCTGTCCCGGGTTCATCATAGGCAAGGCTTGCGTAAAGGTCGCTTTCACCGCCCTTGGTGATGATGACCCTGACCGGAACACCCGATTGCGCCACGCTTGCGGCCATCATTTGGGCATTGTCCCATATGAGGTCTTTGTCATCGCCGCTATGCCGGGCGATTATGGTCAGAGTTGCGCGGTGGTCCGCCGGTTGTTCGGCAAGCCACTGCGCCAGGCTTGGGCCGCGCGAAGTGGGCCGGAAAAGTGCCTGTGAGGCAGCAATATGTGAGGGTGCGACAAAGGTTGAGCGTTCCGGGCTTTCACCGGTCTCGCTGCTTGTGTTGACCAAAGCGGTGAGCGTCACCAGAAACAGGATCAACGATAAGTCGGCCAGCACCAGCTGCCATCCGTTGCCGCCCTTGCTACCCTTGCCTCTGCCAATCACAGCCCGCCCGATCATGCCGCACCGCGCACGCTCTCAAGCGTGGGCGTGGTGTGCGACGGGGCCCTTCGCCCATCGGTCAGCTCGCCCTCGAACCATTCAAGCAGCTGGCTTCGCTCGGCTTCTTCACGATCTGCGCGACGTTCAATCGCGCGAGCGAGAGGGTAAAATATAAGGTTGGCGCTGAGCACTCCGTAGAGCGAGGACAGCACTGCGCCTGCAACGCTTGCCATGACGATATCCGCCGCGCTCGCTTTCAGATCCGGCATAAGCTGTGTGATGGCAAACAGGGTGCCCACAAGGCCGAAAACCGGCGCCAGTTCGCCAGCGGTTTCATAAACACGGGTGGCCGCAACGCTTCGGATATCGCGTTGCAGTCTTTGTGTGCGGGCAAGTTTGAGCATGGCCTCGATAGAGCCGCTGCGGATATAGGTGTTGAGCAGTTTCGTGGTAGCATCGTCTGGCGGATCAACCGGATTTGCGCCCAGATGGCCCAGCCTGTTGAATTCGCCAATGTTGCGCGCAAGCGCTGCTCTGGTCGCGTCTGCATCAAATCCGCTCCGGCCAAGCCTGAATGCCGCTGTTAGAGCGGTTGCCACATCTTGCCCACCTTCGCGGGCATAGGTCGCGAGCACCGTCCCGATCAGGACAATCCCCAGCGCCATCGGGTCCAGCAGGGCGGTAACCTCGTTCATGGTGGTCTTGGCTCCCTACTGAAGGGGCTAGTGGCCCAGATACAGTGTTAACAGAGCCAAGGACGGTCAATCGCGTTTGAAATTAAGCCTTCAAGCCATTTTGGGCAGGAGCTTGCCGAGTCCCCTGCAAACGCTTGCCGTTTTGCGCCTTTGGGACCGGCAAACGCCCGCAAATTGTCGCAAATCCGGGGTTTGGCACGCTTGGTGCAAAACAAGGCTCACACGAGTTTGCCCCAAGCAGGAGGCTTGATGATGAGCGACAAAATCTTCGGAATACACGGCGCAGCGCTTGAACTGCGCTCGCAGCGTATGCGGGTGATCGCGTCCAATATCGCCAATGCGGCAACGCCCGGATACAAGGCGCGCGACGTCGATTTTGACGCAGGGCTCAAGGCCAAGCTTGCCCAAGACACGCGCAGTCCTTCTGCGCCAGCGGAGCCCGATCTTCTCTATCGCCAAAACGCCATGCCCTCGCTTGACGGCAACACGGTCGAGCTTGGCCGCGAACAGATCGCCTTTGCTGAAAACGCGCTTGCCTATTCGGCCACGCTCGAATTTGTGAAGGGCAAGGTCAACACCATCACAAGAGCTCTGAAAGGAGAATAGTGATGTCTGACAGCCGCCCACCCACCCTGTTCAGCCTCGCCGAAGGGGCCATGTCTGCCCAGCTTGTTCGGATAAATGCCGCGACCTCGAACCTTGCCAACGCCAATGCGGTGTCTGGTTCTGAAGAGGACGCCTACCGCCCGATCCGCGCGGTGTTCGAAACAGAGCTCGACAAGGTGTCGGGCATTGCGACCGTCACTTCGACCCGCTTGGTGCGCACCGATGCGCGGCCCGAAGAACGCTACGACCCGACCAATGCTCTCGCCAATGAAGAGGGCAAGGTTTGGGATGCGCCCGTCGATGAGACCGCCGAAATGGTCGAGATCATGGAAAGCGCGCGCCAGTACCAGAACATGGTGCAGGCGCTGCAAACCGCCAAACAGCTCATGATGGATACCTTGAGGAGCAACTGACAATGACCACCGTTTCGACCAGTCAGCCCGCCGGGCTAAATGAAGCGCTCAACCGGATCAATGCGCCCGGATCAATCGTCCAGCAAAGCGCGGCGGCGCAGCTGGGCTCTGCCGATTTTCTGCGATTGATGACGGCACAATTGGCCAATCAGGACCCGTTGGAGCCGCAAAGCAATGAGCAGATGCTGGCCCAGCTGGCGCAGTTTTCAGCGCTTGAATCAAACCTCGAAGGCAACAACCGGCTCGATGATATTTCAGCCAAACTTGATGCATTGATCGAGGCCCAAACCGCCGCTGCCGAGGCTGCGACACAGGCGGCCGAAGCTGCCGCAGCAGCAGCGCAAGCGGCCAATAATGCGGCGTTCAATCCTTCAGGCACTCAAACCATCATCTAACCCATTCCCCTTTTGTAAAAGGAAACCCCCATGTCTTTCTTCACCTCGCTTAGCGGCATGAAAAACTCGCAAACCGACCTTGCTGTGATCTCCCACAATATCGCGAACGCAGAGACAACCGGCTTCAAGAAAAGCAACACCGCCTTTGCCGATATCGTTGCAACCGGCGGCAGTACCGATCCGCGTTTGACGCCCGGTATCGGGTCTTCTGTACAAAGCATCACACAGGATTTCGCGCTTGGCTCGCTCGTCCAGACCGGGCGCGGGCTTGATGTCGCGATCAGCGGCGATGGCTTCCTTGCAACGTCCAGCCCCACAACCGGCGAGCTCACTTTTACGCGCAACGGCGCGCTTGAGGTTTTGGCCAATGGTTCGCTTGTCGATACCAGCGGCGACATAGTTCAGGGTTTCCCCGTCGATGCCAACGGCGTCCCCACTTCTACGGTGCCAGCCTCAATTGCCATTCCGACCGCCAATGGAGCAGGCGCAGGGCTCTCCAATGTCTCGATCAACCAGCAAGGCGTGGTGAGCGCCTCTTTCTCGGACGGCACCAGCGAGCCCATCGCACAGGTCGCGCTTGCCTCCTTCCCGGCGACGGGCGGCCTTCGCTCGATCGGGCAGACAAAATGGGAAGCGACCGCGAGTTCAGGAATTGCGCAATATGGCAATCCGGGTGAAGGCAGCTTTGGCGCTATTCGCAACGGCACTCTTGAACGCTCCAACGTGGATCTGGCCGAGGAGATGGTTGGCCTTTTGACCGCTCAGCGTAATTTTCAGGCCAACGCGAGGGCGCTCGATACCGCGACCGCGATCTCTCAGGTCGTCCTGAACCTTCAGAGCTAATCCAGAAGTCGGGAGGTAAGCCATGGATCGCCTGATCTACACCGCCATGACCGGCATGGACGCGGCAATGAACCGCCAGCGTATGACCGCGAACAATCTAGCCAACGCAAACACGCCGGGCTTTCGTCAGGAGGTGTTTTCGGTGACCCCTGCCACTGTCACAGACCGGTCGCGGGGCAATGCGCTGGGGCTGGAGGCGCGGGCGATGGCGCGCGGATTTGTCCGCAATGCCGATATGGCGCAAGGCAGCGTGAACCCCACCGGCCAGCCACTGGATATTGCGGTGAAGGGTGATGGTCTGATCGCGTTTCAGGCTCCCGATGGGGGCGAGGTGTATTCGCGCCGCGGCGATATGCGGGTCTCAGCGTCGGGTGTTCTCGAAAATGGTGAGGGGCTTCCGGTCCTTGGCGAGACGGGCGCGCCCATCACGGTTCCTGCTGGTTTTCAGATCAGGATTGCAGATGATGGTTCGGTGCTTGGCGCTGATCCTGCGGCGCCTGATCAGCCGGCTGCTGCCTTTGACAAGATCAAGCTGGTTTCCGCCGAGGGAAGCCCGCTGGCCAAGGGGGTGGACAGCTTTCTCAAAGTGCCGGGCGGAGGCGCACTGCCAGGGGACCCCACTGCCAGCGTGACGCCGGGCGCGCTTGAACAATCCAACGTCAACACCGCCGAGGCGCTGGTCGATATGATCGACGCCCAGCGCGCCTTTGAACAGCGCGCGCGGATTATCCAGACCGCTGGCGAGCTCGACGAATCCAGCTCCAGCCTTCTCAGCATCCGCTAATTTTCAGGATATCAGACCATGCCAACTTCCGCCCTCCACGTCGCCAAAACCGGCCTTGAAGCGCAAGACGCGCGGATGCGGGTGATCGCCAACAATCTGGCGAATATCGGCACCTCCGGGTTCAAACGCGACCGGGTGGATTTTGCGACGCTCGCCTATCAGGAAAAGCGGGTCGCAGGGCAGCAATCGACCAACCAGACCGCCTTTGCCGTGGGGCTTAACCTTGGCACCGGGGTGCAGGTCATGGGCACCAGCCGCATCAACAGCCAGGGCACTTTGAACCAGACCGGCAACACTCTGGATGTGGCGATGGACGGGCCGGGGTTCTTTCAGGTGGAGATCCCGCCCAATGGCCAGATCGGATATACCAGAGCGGGCAATTTTAACCTGTCAGCACAGGGCAATCTTGTGACCGCGCAAGGGTTTCAATTGAATCCGCCCATTCAGGTGCCTCAAGGCGCGCGTAGTATCCAAATTGCGCCCGATGGCACGGTGAGCGCAACGCAGGACGGACAGGCAGCCCCCGTCCAGCTGGGCCAGCTTCAGGTGGCGAACTTTATCAATCCGGCAGGCTTGCAAGCGATTGGCGACAACTTCCTTGTTGAAACGGCTGCCAGTGGTCCTGCGGATGTGGGCGCGGCGGGCACATTCGGGCGCGGGAATATCCGCCAGGGAATGCTCGAAGGGTCCAACGTCAACGTGGTCGAAGAGCTGGTCGAGATGATCGAGGCCCAGCGCGCCTATGAGATCAATTCCCGCATGGTCAGCGCCGTCGACGAGATGCTGCGCAACGCCAATCAGACACTTTAACCAGAGGCATTTTCCATGGCATTCACTGGGCAGGTTTCTCGCGTTTCTATCATCGGGCTTTGCGCGGTTTCGCTGGCTGGTTGCATGACCGCCGGTTCCAAGCGCGAGGCAGGCTTCTATGCCCCGCCGCCGCCCCCAATGGCGACTGCCCAGATGGCGGGCGGTGATATGGGCACCAAAGGCGCGATTTATCAGGCGAGCCAGGGCTACGCCCCTCTTGTTGTGGGGACCCGTGCCCGCACGCTTGGCGATATGTTGACGATCACTCTGGTCGAAAGCACCAGCACTTCCAAAAGCACCAATAGCGCAACCGACCGCGATGGCAGCATCGGGTTAATCCCGCCCACGGCTGGTCCGCTCGCCTTCCTCAATCCCAATGCAATCGCCAGTAACGGACAAACCTCGTTTGCCGGCAATGGCAGCGCCTCGCAGCAAAGCCAGTTGAACGGGCTCGTCTCTGTCACCATCGCGGCGATCTATCCCAATGGCACGGCCGAGGTTGTGGGCGAGAAACAGATGGCTTTGAGCCAGGGCGATGAATGGGTGCAGTTCGCAGGGCGTATTCGCCTCGTTGATATTGATAGCGACAACACGCTGCCCTCCTCGCGGGTTGCCAATGCGCGGATCATCTACACCGGCAAGGGCGCTGTTCAACAGGCAAGCCGCCCCGGCTGGCTCCAACGCTTTTTCAGCCGCATTTCACCGTTCTAAAGGAGGACAGACGCGATGCTTCTCACCCGAATTTGTGTCACCATGTTCGCCGCCCTTCTGGCTCTGGTGCCAGCGGACGCCCATGCAGAACGGATCAGGGATCTGGGCCAGTTCGAGGGGCTTCGTGCCAACCAGCTGACAGGGTACGGCATTGTCGTGGGCCTTCAGGGCACCGGCGATGACAACCTTGAATATGTGCGCGAGGCCATGCGCGGGGTTTCGGGCCGGTTGGGACTGCAATTGCCGCCCGGCGTCAGCCCTAACTTACGCAATGCGGCCGCCGTTATCATCACCGCAGAACTGCCCGCCTTTTCAAAGCCGGGACAACGCATCGACATCACCGTCTCCACCCTGGGCCAGGCGCGCTCCCTTCGCGGGGGCGCGCTTGTGCTCGCGCCGCTTTATGGGGCCGATGGCCAGATTTATGCGATGGCACAGGGCAATGTCGCTGTGGGTGGTCTGGGCGTTTCGGGGCGCGACGGATCACAGGTTTCCGTCAATGTCTCAACCGTTGGCCGGATTGCCGATGGGGCCACGGTTGAAAAAGGCGTTGCGACCGGTTTCGATCGCGAAGGCACGCTTCGTTTCAACTTGCATCAGGCCGATTTCCTGACCGCTGCGCGCGTGCGTGATGCGGTGAATGGGATGTTTCCCGGCATGGCGAAAGTCGCCGACGGGGTGAGCATTGAACTCACGCTTCCTTTTGGCAATGACGAACGCTCCGCAGCGCTCGCCGCGATCGAGATGCTGCCCGTGACGCCTGCGCCAGTGGCTGCCAAAGTCATCATCAATTCGCGCACCGGCACGGTTGTCATCAACGAAGCGGTGCGCTTGGCCCCTGCTGCGATCAGTCACGGCAAGCTTGTCATCCGGATTGATGAAAACCCCACTGTGGTGCAGCCCGAACCTTTCGCCAATGGCGAGACGGCCATCGAAGAGGACACCGAGATCACAATCGAGGAGGCCGATAGCCGGGTGGCATTGTTCCCGGGAGCCGCCAACCTCAACGAGATCGTCGATGCTCTCAATCTGCTCGGCGTTCAGGCGTCTGATCTGGTGGTTATCCTTGAAAGCATGAAGCAGGCGGGCGCTCTTCAGGCCGAAATGGTGATCTTGTGATCGGCCCGCTTGGACCAGTGGCGGCCACAAAGCCCGAACCCCTCACCCCCCAGCAGCAAGAGCTGCGCGAGGCGGCGCAAGGGTTTGAGGCTATCATGATCCGCAAGTTTCTGGAGGCCGCGCGCGAGACGCCGTTTACCGAGGACACCCCCCTCACCGGAGGCGGGATGAAACAGTATAAGACCATGCGCGATGAACACTTTGCCGACATCGCTGTGTCAAATGGCGGCTTAGGGTTTGCACGGAGTATCGAGGAACAGCTTGCTCAATTCGTCTCCGTTAAACCGGCTGGGTAATGCCTATTGATCTCATCTCCATCGGCCAATCAGGGGCCCGAGCCGCGCGCGCCAGCATCGAGGTGACCGCGCAAAACATCGCCAATGCGGCCAATCCCGATTACGTCCGGCGATCCTTGCAACTGGAAGAGTTTGTCGGTTCTGCCGTCATCGACTTTTCTACGAGCGACGCGCTTTCGGGCGTGCGCATAGGCGGGATAGTCCGGCCTGATAACCAGCTTCTCCAATCAAGGGCGCGCGATAGTCTGGCCGATGTCCAGCGCGCCGACACCGATATCGCAGCGCTGCGGGATGCAGAGCTCGGGATCGAGCAATCGGGGCTGTTCAGGGGTCTTATCCAGTTTGAAGCCGCGCTGACCCTGCTGGAAAGCGACCCGACCGATCCTGCCCTTCGCAAAGGTGCGGTGGAAACGGCGCGCCAGCTTTCGGTGACATTCCAATCTGCGCAAACCGGCATCACCAATGCGCGTGATCTGGCGCAGGACGCGGTCGGCGTCGGGACCAATCAGACAAATGCGGCGGCGACCGAGCTTGCTAGGATCAACCGCGAGCTTGTGAATGTAAGACCCGGATCTGCGTCTCAGGCAAACCTGTTTGATGCGCGCGATGCCGCTTTGCGCGATATCTCGGAAGAATTCAGCCTCGCCGTCGAGTTTGACGAACGCGGCGCGGCCACCGTTCGGCTTGTGACAACCCCAGCGCCTGCGGGCGAGGTGGGGCCTGTGCTGGTCGATGGGCCGACTTCGAACACGGTCACTTCCACCATTGCCGCCGATGGCACCGCTTCGTTTGAGCTGGATGGCTTGACTTTCACACCGGTTAGCGGCGCGCAGGCCGGGCGGGTGTCTGCTCTCAATGACTTGAGGGACAGGGCGGAAACGCTGGATGCGATTGCATTGTCCACCATCACCCGCGCCAATACGGCGCAGGCTAATGGAGCCGCGCTTGACGGTACGCCGGGACAGCCGCTGTTCGCTGGAACCAATGCCAGCGACATCGAGATGGTTCTCACCAGCGGCGATCAATTGGCGCTTGCCCCCTTGGGTTCACCTGCGGGCAGCCGCGACACAACCAATCTCTCGGCCCTTGTCGCAGCGATCGGGGCAGAAGACGGGCCGATTGCCGAAACGGATCGCATGCTCCTGTCGCTTTCCAGCCGCATTTCGGGCCTTGATACCACGCGAGAGGGATTGTCGATTATCGCGGGCAGCGCGGCGGCAGAATTGCTCACCGAAACGGGCGTTGACCTTGATGAAGAGGCCGCGGCTCTCATCCGTTTGCAGCAGGCTTTTGAAGCGAACAGCCGCGTCATTCAGGTCGCGAACGATATCTTCGACACCATATTGGGGCTGAACTGATGAGTTTTGTCAGCAATTCAACCGGCGCTTTTTATGAGCGGTCTTTGGGTCAATTGGCGACTTTGCGGGAAAGTGCTGAGAGTTTCCAAACCCAAATCGCAACCGGTGTGCGGATCCAGCGCGGGTCAGAAGACCCCGTCGCCGCATCGCGCCTGCGTCAACTCACCCGATTGGAAGTGCGCGGGGGCACCGAAGAAGAAAACGCCGCGCGCCTGCGTCAGGATCTCGAAGAGACGTCCAACCAGATCACCGGCGTGGTCGAACTGATCCAGCGCGCGCGAGAACTTGCTGTGCAAGCCGCCAGCGACACACAAGGCGAAAACGGGCGCGCGGCGATTGCTGACGAGCTGCAGCAGATGGCTGATGAAATGTTCACCCGCTCCAATGCAATTTCGATTACCGGTGCGCCCTTGTTCGCTGGAACCGCGGGCGCGCCTGCCTTCACCCGTGCCCCCGATGGCACCGTGACCTATGCCGGCAATGGACAGGTAGGCACCGTACCGGTTGCGCCTGGCACCCAAATCGAGCGCGGAATTACTGGCGATCAATTGTTCGAGTTTGACGTCAACGGCACATCGACCAGCAGTTTTGAAGTGTTCAGCCAATTGGCAAGCGATCTGCGCGGGGGATCAGCCGATCCGCAAGCCGCCGCGCAAAACGCTCTGGCGGGCATTGACGAGGCATTGAACGCGGCCAACCGCAACCAGACCATTGTCGGCACACGGGCCGCATGGGTCGAGGCGATCGAAGACGACAATGCCGAGCGCGGGATCAATATCGCCGAAAAACGCTCGGAGATTGGCGACACCAATCTCGCCGATGTGATCGTTCGCTTGCAGCAGACCCTGACGGCTCTGGAAGCGAGCCAAACCACTTTCACCCGGGTCAGCAATCTTACGCTCTTCAACGCGATCTGATGCGCGCCGTCCTTTGGGTCGGTGCGGCGTAAAAGAAGGATACCACCACAGTGTTTGCAGGGATTGGCATCGTTGTTCTGATCGTCATGGTTTTTGGCGGCTATACGCTGGCAGGCGGCGCAATGGGGCCGATCCTCAAGGCGTTGCCGCTTGAGATGATGATGATCGGGGGGGCTGCGATTGGCGCGACCCTGATCGGCAATTCCATGCATGAACTCAAATTGCTGGGCGGCGGGTTCGGCAAGGTTTTCAAAGGGCCGCAATACTCCGATCAGGACCATATCGATGCGATTGCGCTCACATCCAAGTTGATGAAACTGCTGCGTTCCGAAGGTGCGGTCGCGCTTGAATCGCATGTAACAGACCCGTCGACATCTGCCATTTTCAGCGAATATCCCAAACTGCAAAACGATCCGGTCATTGCGAACCTTATCTGTGATCCGCTTACCCTTATGGTTGTCTCTTCGGGCACGCTTGATACCAATGCGGTTGAAGATGTGATCGACAATGCGATCAAGACGCAGGCCCATGAATTGGAAGAGCCCCAGCACGCGATCCAGGGGCTTGCCGATGCTTTCCCGGCTCTGGGGATTGTCGCGGCGGTTTTGGGCGTGATCAAAACCATGGGCTCGATTAACGAACCGCCAGAGGTCCTGGGCGGAATGATCGGCGGCGCTCTTGTGGGAACGTTCCTCGGGATTTTCCTCGCCTATGGTTTGGCCGGTCCCATGGCGAGCCGGGTGAAGCAGGTCATCACCCATGACATGCAAATCTATCACTCGATCAAGCAGGTGATCGTGGCGAGCCTTCACGGCCACCCACAGCCGCTCGTGCTTGAGGCCGCGCGCTCCGGCCTGCCGCCTGCGCACCGGCCAAAGCTCACCGACCTCCTCGATATGATGCGTGGCAAATAGAGAGGGTAAGCAAGATGGCCGAGGATGGCGCTCCAGCAGGGGAAGCCCTTGCCCCGATAATCGTCAAGAAGATCACGATCGAAGAAGGCGGCCACCATGGCGGCGCTTGGAAAGTTGCCTATGCCGACTTTGTAACCGCGATGATGGCGTTCTTCCTGCTCTTGTGGCTGCTTGGCGCGACGGAGGAAAACCAGCGCAAGGGGATCGCGGACTATTTCTCTCCCACGCTAGTCAAAACACGCCAGCAATCGGCTGGTTCTGCCGAAGGGTTGCTGGGCGGCAGCTCGCTAACCGATGTCGACAATTACCCCAATGCGATGGGGCAAACTGGTACGCGCACGATCACTGTGCCGCGCGGCAAATCGGGAGGTCCCAAGGAAGGCGGTTTTGAAGGTCAGTTTGACGAAAAGAAGCTTGCCGAGATCAAGCAAGAGATCATGGAAGAGATTCTCAAAGATAAGGGGCTCGAAAAATACGCGAAACAAGTCAAAGTGCTGCGCGCAGCCGACGGCATACGGATTGACCTGGTCGATGATGCCGATTTTTCGATGTTTGCGCTTGGCACGACGATCCTGACGCCAGAGGCGCGCCGGATTATCGAGGTGATCGGCAAGATTGTCGCGAATGAGACAAAGCCGCTGATCTTGCGCGGACATACCGATTCCCTGCCCTACCGAAGCGGGATCGAGGCCAACAATTGGTCGCTTTCCGCAGGGCGGGCCGAGGCCACGCGCCAACAGCTTATCCGAAGCGGTATTCCCGAAGCGCGCTTTGCCCGGATCGAAGGGGTGGCCGAAACCGAGCCCCTGATAGCGGACAATCCGGCCGATCCGCGCAACCGGCGTATCTCCTTGCTGCTACTTGATGCAGCGCCAGATGCGCGGCGCAGAGGCGCAAGGGGTCCGCAAATGACCTTAAGCGAAACTGCGCAAGGCGACGCTTCCACACCGTAAACCACGAGCATTTACCTCTCGCATCTGCCACCCATTGGGAGACCCGAGAGATGCCACAAACCACGCCTGCGCCTAAATCCCCCGCGACCAAACCCGCGCTGAATTCATCGCCAGCAACGCCCAGCCATGCGATCCTTCCGCATGAATTGCCTGCAGCGCTCGATCGGGCTGGCGAGGGGATTAAAGTCCTTTCCCTCGATTGCTTCGACACGCTTCTCTGGCGCGATTGCCATGCACCAACGGACCTGTTTCCGGCGCTTCCGCAGCTGTCTATCGGACAGCGGATCATGGGCGAACAAATGGCCCGCAAAGCCGAAGGAGCCTTGCGGCAGCGCACGGAAATCGGGATCGAAGCGATCTACGAACACGCCATGCCAGGCGCAGATGAGGCGGCGCGTTCGAAGGCTGTCACGAGCGAACTGGACATTGAGGCGCGCCATTGTTTTGCCTTTGCCCCGACGGTTGAATTGATGCGCGAGGCCAAGGCGCGGGGGCACAAGGTCGTCATCGTTTCGGACACCTATTTGAGCACACGGCAACTCCATCAGCTTATCGAACGGTCTGCGGGCACCGATGTGGCGGGGCTTATCGACCGGGTGTTTGTGTCGTCAGAGGCGGGTATCTCCAAATCGCAGGGGCTTTTGCAAAAAGTGCTTAAGACCCTTAAAGTCGCGCCTTCCCAAGTGCTCCATATCGGAGACAACCGCACCGCCGATTTTGAAGCATCGCGCGCGCTCGGCGTGCCTGCCTTGCATCTTGTCCAATTCAGCGAGACCGCGACTCAGCGCCTGAGACTGGAGCGTGCTTGCCAGCAATTGGCGGGCGATCCCAAAGACCAAAGACCCGGCGAAGCGCCCGGGCTCATGCCGCATCGCAGCGTGCTGGCCTGTGAAGAACCCAAAGCAACCGGGCGAGAGGCGGCATTGGGGCTGACCGTTCTGGGCCCTGTGTTTCACGCGTTTGATCAATGGCTTCGTGCAGAAGCAGCCGCCCTACAAAAAGCGCGTGGTGGGCGGGTCCACTGGCTCTTTATGCTACGCGACGGGCATTTGCCGCATATCGTGCATGAAGCGGGCGGCGCGGCTGAAAACACCGCATTGGTTGAGATCAGCCGGTTTGTCTCCATCGCCGCATCGCTCACAACCAAAGAGGCATACACCAGGTATTTTGCGACCGAATTGGGGCGCAAACCCTCAACGCTCGCGCGTCAAATGCTGTTTACCAAAGACGAGATCACCCGGATTGTGGGCGCGGACTCGACCGAGGAGCAAATGATTGAGGGCAGCAGCAGGCTCGCCGAAGAACTCAAGAAGGGGCAGCGGCAGAAAATCGTCCGGCGCCGCGCACGTGAACGGGCAGACCGCTTGGTCGCGCATGTGCGGGCCCGCGTAAATCCGGATCCCGGTGACACGCTTATGCTGGTTGATCTTGGCTATAATGGTTCGGCGCAAACCCATGTCGATGCGCTTCTGGCCGAGGCGTTCGATTGCCATGTCGCGGGCCGCTATCTGATCCTTCGCGAGCTTGCCGCAACAGGCCTTGATAAGCGCGGGCTTATTGATGAGCGCCAGTATGATCTGGAGCTGATCGATGCATTATGCGGCAATGTTGCCGTTATCGAACAGCTGGCCACATGCGAGCTGGGATCGGTCAGGGATTTCACCGATGAAGGCGAGCCGATCCGCGAAGAAATCGGTGTCAAAGGCGCGCAAAGCGAAGTGCGTGACAAGGTGCAGGCAGGCGTCCTGCGCTATGTGAAAGCGGCCAATGCGCATCCGGCAATCCGGCAAGAATGGCAGCACAAGGCCCGCGCTTTGTGCACAGGCGCATTGGGAGTGCTTTCGCGTTTCATGTTCCTGCCCCAGGCGAGCGAGTTGGAAGTGCTCAAAGCGTTTGAACATGATGTCAATCTTGGCTCTCAGCGCATGGTGCCCTTGTTCGACAAAGACCTTGCGAAAGAGAGCCTGAGGCGGCGCGGCCTGTTCTATATGAAAGGTTCGCAGCGCATGTTCCTGCCTGCCGAGCTTGAAGGTGAAGACATCCACTCCAAGCTATCGCTTATGGTGCAAAAACGCTTCGGTCTTGGCCTTACCTATAGCGATACAGGCCAGGCCCCGATCGCCATTCCCGCCTTTTTCATGAGCGCAAATGACAGCGCGCAGGGCATTGTTCACGCGCATCCCACCCATGAAGGGTTTTATAGCGCGCGGTTGCCGATCCCTGCCGGGGTTCAGACCATCGCATTGGGAGTTGGCTCTGTTTTCGAGTGGTTTGAGCTTGGCACAATCTGCATCTCAAGAATCGAGACATTGAAAGGCACAGGCGGCAATGAAGACCGCATCGAAGAGATTGGCGCGCAATTTGACGGTCTGAAGACTCATGCGCCCGGCATATTGGAATGCACCGGGACGGCGGCATTTCTGCTGGTCAAGCCGCCGAAGGCCAGTGATGTAAGGGCCAGTGATGTAAGGGCCAGTGATGTAAGGGGCAGTGATGTAAGGGGCAGTGATGGGAAGGGTGGTCCAATCTCGCAGCTCCAAATGATCGAAATTGTTATGCGCCCTCTTATTCGCCGAAAAACCGACACGCGCAGCGCAGCACCGGTTGCTCCTCAAGCTTTGCCTCTGGCGCGCGAGGAGGCCGCGGCATGAGCGAGCTTTTGATCCATTCCATGTCCGAGTTTTCGAGCCTGATCCTGCCGTGCCTTGACCATGCCAAGGTCAGGGACATTGCCGAGATCGGCAGCGAATTTGGCGGTATGTCCAAGCTTCTGGCCGAGCATACCGGCAATGCGGGCGGAACGCTCACCTGCATTGATCCCGAGCCTGCGGACGGTTTTGCCGATTGGGCCAAGGCGCAAGGCAATGTGAAGCATATCGCCAAACCTTCGCTTGATGCTTTGAATGACGGGGTCGAGCCGGTCGATGCGTGGTTCGTTGATGGCGATCACAATTACTACACCGTCTATCACGAGCTGACCGCGATTGACGCTGTGCAGCGCGAGGCCGGAAAGCCTTTGCTTGCTTTCATGCATGACGTGTCCTGGCCGTGTGCGCGGCGCGATTTCTATTATGCCCCTGACCGTGTGCCGCCCGGTTGGCGTCACCCGCACAGCTATGATCACGGCGTTCGTCTTGGCGAAGATGGCGTGCTCGCCGGGCGCGGCCTTCGCGGCATGGGCTCTTTTGCGGTCGCTTTGCAGGCCGGTGGAGCCCGCAATGGCGTGCTGACGGCGGTTGAGGATTTCCTGAAAGAAGCCGACACCGATGAGCGCCCCCTCTTTTATGTCCATGTGCCAGCGGTTCTGGGGCTCGGCGTCATTTTTGACGCCAATGCCGAATGGTCGGGTGCGGTGGCGGAATTCCTGCTGCCCTTCCACGCCAACCCCTTGATCGCGCGGCTGGAAGAAAACCGTTTGCGCAATTGGCTCGAAGTGGTCGATTGGCAGGACAAGGCAGCTTCCTAACGCGATGCATTCCGGGCGCTGGCCCGCTCTTTTGCCCCCTTAGCAACACGAAAAACCCGGAGCTCTTGCGAGAGCCCCGGGTTTCCTTGCCACCCCGGTGGGGAGCTTTGTGTCAGCTCTTGCCTTATCGCAGGAGCGACAGGACGTTCTGCTGCGACTGGTTCGCCTGAGAGAGCATCGCGGTTGAGGCCTGCCCAAGAATCTGGGCCTTGGCCAATGCGGTTGTCTCCTGGCTGAAGTCGGTGTCCTCGATCCGCGACCTTGCATCGGCGAGGTTGGTCGAGGTTGTGGTCAGATTGTTGATCGCACTTTCAAGCCGGTTTTGACCCGCACCCAGCGATGACCGCGTCGTGTTCACCGCTTGCAGGCCTGCATCAACGTTTGTGATCGCGGTCGCGGCGTTTGCAGCAGAGCTCACATCAAGGCCGGCTGCGTCGAGGTTGGTGTTGTCAATCGCGGTGCTGGTCAGCGTGATCGAACGGCCTGCGTCAATCTGGATGTTTACAGATACATCGCTGCCGCTGGTGGTGCTGAAGACAGATACGCCGTTAAACTCGGTGTTCGTCAGAATATCGTCGATCTGTGCGGCCAGTTCGGTGACTTCGGTGTCGAGGAAGCCGCGATCGACGTCATCAAGCGTGCCGTTCTGCGATTGGACGGCGAGTTCGCGAACACGCTGAAGCATGTTGGAAACTTCTTCCAATGAGCCTTCGGCCGTTTGCGCAAGGGCGATACCGTCTGACGCGTTTCGCACACCCTGGTTAAGAGCGCGAATGTCGCTGGTGAAGCCGGTTGCGATCGAAAGGCCGGCGGCGTCGTCGGCGGCGCTGTTGATGCGGCTGCCGGTGGACAAACGCTCCATCGATTTGCCGAGCATTTCATTGGCTTCAGCGCTAGCGTTCGATGCGCGCAGGGCGGAGATGTTTGTATTGATTACGGACATGGGTCTTACTCCCGTTTTCCAAGTGCATGTGGTTGGAACAGAGCAGCCTGATGCCGCACCTGTCGAAGCTAAGACCGGACGGTCATGAAAATGTTTAAGTCAAAAAGTGAGATGCCCTCTGTCGAAGGGCCCGTTTTGCCGATGAAACGGGAGGGAGTTTGCCGCTTTTTGCCGCAGGGCAACGCCCGGCTTCTTGATATTTGCAAAGTTTGATCGGCGCCCTCACACGCGCGCACCTGTGCTTTTCCAATGACTTGGAGGCAAAACAGTAGAGTTCCCTAAGTGCGCCTACGGGTGCTTAAATTTGCTCTATCTTGTCCGCCCGGGCGGCAAATCCTTTCCACCAGCAATCAAGCGGTCAAAACCCGAAGAAGGTGGAATAATGCAGGCTCACAAAAGCAGCCTTTTATCAAATTGTGGGGGGTCACCGCAGGCAGCGCATTGTGCGAGGCCCGGCCACGCAAGCTTGATTGATCCGACTTTGCCGTTGCTTGCGCAAAGCTGGCTGCAGGACCGGCTGGTTCTGAGCGATGTTGGTGGCAATGGCGCAAGGGGCCGGTTTGAAAACTCTGCCCCTGGCGAAGCCGCAGCGCGCGCCCGGAATGACCGGATCGCGATTGATCTGTGCAAGGTGGCAGCAGGAGACACGCCTGCCGTCACCCGGATCAGCGATGGCAAGATCAGCCTTCGTTACAATGATGCATCCCTTGACGAAGCGGGCGCGGCGTTGATCGCCAGCGCCTCGCATGGGGGTTGGCCGATTGCCCGCGATACGCAGAGCCTCGCGCTCCTCACCTTGAGCGAGCGGATCGCGGCCAGCGATATTCCGGTTCTCCTCGAAGGGCCAACGGGCACAGGCAAGGAAGTCTTTGCCCGCTTTGTCCATAAATTGAGCAAGCGCGGCGCCATCAACGGGGGCGGTCCATTCGTTGCGGTCAATTGCGCAGCCATGCCCGAAGCGATGCTGGAAGGCCTGTTGTTCGGCCACCGCAAGGGCGCGTTCACTGGCGCAGGCGAGGCGCGCGAAGGGCTGTTTCGCGCAGCGGATGGCGGCACCTTATTGCTCGACGAGATCGGCGAAATGCCGCTGGTGCTCCAGGCGAAACTCCTGCGCACGCTTCAGGAAGGCGAGGTGCTTCCCCTTGGCGCGACCAAGCCGGTCAAGGTGGATGTGCGGATCGTTGCCGCCACAAATCGCACCTTGTCACATGAAGTCACTGCCGGACGCTTTCGCGAAGACCTCTATTACAGGCTCAACGTTTTTCCCCTGATCCTGCCTGCTTTGAACGAGCGTGTGGGCGATATTGCGCCCTTGGCCTTTGGCATGGTGCTGCGCCATGGCGCACAGCGCGCTTTGCCAAGCTGGGTGTCCAGCGCTGCGATTGCGCGGCTTGAGGCGCATGATTGGCCGGGTAATGTGCGCGAGTTGGAAAATGTGATCCGCCGCGCGATCCTGCTTGCTGGCGATGGAGCAGTGATCGAGGGCGAGCATATCCTTTTCGATCAGGCCCCTGCCAATCCCCGCCCGCTTGTCGCCAGCGCGCCGGGAGCCGAGGCCACGGCGATTAACTCCGGCACAGCGCCCGCGCCCGCTCCTGCCAGCCGCGCATCGCTTTCCGATGTGGCGTTCCAGTCCGAAGCGCAGGCAATCTTGCGCGCGTTGGATGCGCATGGCGGGCACCGCGCCAAAACCGCGGCAAGCCTTGGCATATCCGAGCGCACGCTGCGTTATCGCCTCGCCTCCATGCGCGAGAACGGGCTTTTGCAAACGGGAGCTGTGGCATGAAGGTCGGGGGTCCAATGGGCGGTACGACTGGCGGCCTCCAGCAGGTGATGGCTTTGCGGCAGGAAATCCTCGCCCGCAGTCAGGCGCTTCAAGAGGTGCGCGGGACAAGTGTTCAGGGTACCGGTGATGTGGGCAAGACATCTACCGGCGCGACAGGACAGGTCGCCGGTTTTGCCGACACGCTGCAAAACGCGATGCAGGATGTCAGCGCTGTTCAAAAACGCTCCTCCGATATGCAGGCCGCCTACGAACGCGGCGAGGTCACCGATGTCGCAAAGGTCATGCTCGCGCGGCAAGAGGCAGGCGTTGCTTTTGAAGCGACCATTCAGGTGCGCAACAAACTGCTCTCTGCCTATCAAGACATCTTGCGGATGGGGAGCTGAGCTAGGTGGCTGAGATGAATGTCCCTGTTCCTGCGCAAGGTGCGATACCCGTTGGCGACCCCGCAATGGGTGGTCCGGCGGCTGGCGCAAATGGCTGGCCAGCGCAATTGAGCGCTTTCACCAGCCAACCTGCTTTCAAGCGCGCGCTGCCCGGCCTTATCGGCCTCGGGGCGGTTGCGGCGATAGGAGCGGTGTATCTGGCGATTTCCAAGCCGCCCCAGCGCATCTTGTATTCCAGTCTTAATGACACCGAGCGCGCGCAGGTTGTGCAACTGCTCGAAGCGGGCGGGATTGGCTATAACATTGATCCCAACACCGGCATTCTGACGGTTGCCGAAACCGATCTGCAGCCTGCCAAAATGCTCCTTGCAGGAGAGGGCGGAATTGCCGCGCCTTTGGGGGCAAGTGAGATGCTCGATTCCATCCCCTTGGGTTCGAGCCGGACGCTTGAGGGCGAACGATTGAGGCTTGCGCGCGAGCGCGAGCTGACCCTTACCATTCGCGAGATTGACGCGGTGGAAAGCGTGCGCGTGCATCTGGCGACGCCGGAACGCTCGGTCTTCGTGCGCGAGAACAATCCGCCCAGCGCCAGTGTGATGTTGCGCCTCGCCAGTGGCCGTTCGCTTGCCCAAAGCCAGGTCGAGGCGATCGTCAATCTCGTCTCAGGCTCGGTCCCCGGCATGACGCCTGACAATGTGCGCGTGGTCGATCAGAACGGGCGTTTGCTTTCCGCTGTGCGCGCAGACACCCTCGACGGATTGCTGCTTCAGCGCGAATTTGAAGCCAAGCTGCAAGAGCAGGTTTCAAGCCTTCTTACCCCGCTTTTGGGAGAGGGAAATTTCTCCAGCCAGGTGCAGGCCGAACTGGTGCGCGAGGAAGTGACCTCGGCGCGCGAAACCTATGATCAGGAAGGCGCGGTCCGTTCTGAAAGCGAGCGCAATTCTTCCCGGATCGCGCAGGTCGGACCGGGCGGGATTCCTGGCGCTGCAACCAACACGCCGCCCGATGATCCCGAGCTTGTCGAAGGGCCGCCCGACCCCGAGGCGCAGGCAGGCGCGGACGCGCAAACCCCGCGCGACACCGAAAGCGCGTTTCAGCGCAATTACGAGCTTGGCCGCGAAGTGGCGGTGACTTCCGCGCGGCCCGGCGGGCTTGTGAAACTTTCGGTCGCGATTGCGGTAAGCGAGACGGCGTTGGAGGCCGCGGCCCCGATGACGGCAGAGCAATTGCAGACTTTGGTGAGCGCCGCCGTTGGCGCAGATGATGCGCGCGGCGA
Organism: Erythrobacter sp. S227; assembly: GCF_057364925.1. Taxonomy (NCBI): domain Bacteria; kingdom Pseudomonadati; phylum Pseudomonadota; class Alphaproteobacteria; order Sphingomonadales; family Erythrobacteraceae; genus Erythrobacter; species Erythrobacter sp. S227. The sequence continues at coordinate 2,131,282 of NZ_CP200280.1, read as the reverse complement.
TCAGGTCGAGGTGGTCGTTGGCGCGTTTGACAGCACCGAAATGCCCGTGCCCGCATTTTATGAGCAATCCTGGTTTGCGCAGGTTCTGCGAATTGTTGCAGCCCTTATCGCGGTGCTTCTGGTCCTGCTTCTGGCTGTGCGCCCTCTGATCAAGGCGGTCAAAGGCCCCGATGATGAGAAGGACAAAAAGGGCAAGAAAGCGAAGAAGGATAAGGGCGACGGTGATGCCGCGCTTGAAGATGGCACCGGGGACGATGGCGAAGAGGACGATGTTTCGGACCCGGGCGCAGAAGGCGGTGAGAGCGCACAGGATCAGGGCGCGAAAGCCATTGCAGGCGAGGTTCTTGTCGAGGTCGAAGGCGCTGAGCTTACACCGGAAGAGATGTTCAACCAGCGCATCGAAACCGCCCGTCAGCTGGCTCTGGCACAGCCCGAGCGCGCCGTTGAAGTGCTTAAACGCATGATCGACGAGCCTGAAGAGCCGTCTGAAGAGATCGCCGCAGAAGCCGGGAAGGAGGCATCGTAATGGAAGATGATGATGCCGGACGCGAAGACGGCGAACTGCTCGATGCAGCGCCGCGGCCAATCCTCACCCGCGTTCAGCGCGTGGCCATTTTCCTGATGTTGCTCGACGACGAAGAGGCAGCGGCGCTTATGGCGCGGATGGAGCCCGACGAGCTTGAGCTGATCGGGGCGACCATGCTCGAAGTGGGCGAGATCAAGCGCGAGATGATGAACGAAGCGCTTGAGGATTTCGTGAGCGAAAGCAAGAGCGACCGCATGCCTGTGCCCGACCGCAAGGTGCAGGTGCGCGAAATGATGGAGCGTTCGCTCGGGCCGACCAAGGCCGAAAGCATGATGCTCAAACTTGATCCTGATCCGGGTCCGCGCAGTCTTGAAATGGCGCGCTGGCTTGCGCCTTCGGTTCTGCTCAAACTGGTCGAGGATGAACATCCGCAAGTCATCGCAGCGCTCCTGCTTATGCTTGAGCCTGAACCGGCCGCAGAAGTCTTGTCCAGCCTGCCTGCTCCGATCCAGTCGGTGGTGGTGGAAAAGGTCGCCACTATGGGCCCGGTGTCCCAGCAAGCAATTGATATGATTGACAAGCTTTTGTCACAGCGCATCGGGGCAAACTTTGGTCCAGCAGCCCTTACGATTGGCGGGGCGAAGGATGCAGCGGCGCTTATCAATGCAGGCGCGGGCGATCTCAAAGGCACCGTCCTGCCCGCCATTGCCCAGCGCAATGCGCCATTGGCAGAGCGTATCGAAGAGGAGCTCTTCACCTTTGAAATGCTGCTTGAACTCGACGCCAAGACGATGGGCCGCATCCTTCGCGATGTCGACAATGATGCGCTTATCGATGCGCTCAAGGGCATAGAGGAAGCCAGCCGCGATGTGTTCTTCCGCTGCATGTCCTCGCGCGCTGCCGATGGCATCAAGGACGAGATCGAGATGCGTCAGCGTCTGAGCAAGAAGGACGTTGAAGAGGCACAGCGCAAGATCGTGCAGCTCGCCCGCCAACTGGCCGAGCAAGGCGAGATTGACCTTGGAGGCGGTGATGGCGAATTCATCTGATTGGCTGACCGAGCTTCTCGAGCGCCCCTTGTCCGATGCCACGGACAATGCCCCTTCACCGCTCGGCTGGCTCTCCGATTTCGGGGCCACGCAAGAGGCCGGTTTTGTCGAAGGGATGCCGTTTGGCAGGAGGCCTGTCACAGAGCCCGAGGCGATCCGTGATGTGGACACTGTTCCGGAACCCTCTGCGCCTGTGCCAGCGGAAATATCGGACGCAGATACCGGCGATGCGCTCGAAGATATCTTGCGCAAGGCCCTTTCGCGAAACGGAGCGGCGGAGGGCGGCGATCAGCCCGCTGAGGCAACCCCGGAAGCCGAACCCGAACCCGAACCCGAACCTCAACCAGACCCTGTTGCCGAAGCCTTCGCGAAAGGCGAGGAGGCCGGGCGACAGGCGGCGCTGGCCGAGCACGAGGCATTGACCGCGCAAAAGCTGGGCCTGCGTCAAACCTTCCGCGCCCTTGATCAAGCGGCCATGGACGCGCTTGCCGCCGAACTTGCCGAGACGGTCATTGCCCTGTGTTCGCAGGCCCTCTCTGACTTTGTGCCGAGCCCTGATGCGTTGAAGGCGCGGTGCCTTGAGGCGGCGAACAGGCTGGGATCGGGGGCAGAGGGGGCGACCCTCTACCTTCATCCCGATGACCTTGCCTTGATCGGGGAAGATGAACTGGGCTCCTCGAAAATCATAGGCGATCCTTTGGCTGAACGCGGCGGTCTCAGATTTGAAACCGTGGACGGCTCAGTCAGCGACAGGCCGTCCGACTGGCGCCGCGCGATTGCAGCGGCAATCCGCGGCGAAGGCTCGGGTTAGGCACGCAAATATGCTCGCAGAACTTCAGATCGAACTTGCCCGCCACCGCGCTGCCCGGGTGGAGGTTGGACCTGTCTTGTCGGGCAACGTTGTCGCCTGCGACGGGGGCCTGATCGAGGTGTCGGGCCTTGCGCTTCCGATCGGTTCATTGGGCGCGATTGCAGGCAATGACCGGTCACTAGACAGCCACGAAGCCTTGGCCGAGGTGATCGGCTTTCGCAGCGGACATTCGCTGATGATGCTGCTTGGCGATACGCAAATGTTGCGCCCGCAATCGGCGGTGCGCGCGGTGGGAATGCCGGGAATGGTGCGGGTGGGCGAAGCCTTGCTGGGCCGCGCGGTTGATGGTCTGGGAGAGCCGATAGACGGCGGGCCGCCGCTCGACCTTGCGCAAAGCTGGCCGCTTGGCGGCAAGCGTGAAGGCGCTCTTGAACGCGCTCCTGTCACCCAGCCGTTTGATTGCGGCGTGCGTGCGATCAACGCTTTGGCGACCATGGGGCGCGGTCAGCGTGTCGGCGTGATTGCAGGTTCGGGCGTTGGCAAATCGGTGTTGCTCGACACGATTGCAGGCGAGGCCGAGGCCGACATCACAGTGGTTGCAATGATCGGGGAGCGGGCGCGCGAGGTTTCCGATTTTGTCATGCGGCATATGACCGATGCACGGCGCGGGCGCATGGTCGTGGTCGCGGTCCCCGCCGATCACGCGCCCAATCTGCGACTTCGCGCCGCGCAATATGCAAGCTCTATTGCGGAGTATTTTCGCGCGTCTGGCAAAAGCGTGATGCTTGTTCTCGATAGCCTTACCCGCGTTGCCCATGCAGCGCGCGAACTTGCGCTTCTTCTGGGAGAGCCGGGAGCAGCGCGCGGTTATCCGCCCTCGGCTCTTGCAGCGATAACGCGGCTGGTGGAGCGGGCGGGCAATTCTGCGGCCTCGGGGGGATCGATCACAGGGGTCTATACCGTGCTTGCCGATGGCGATGATATGAACGATCCGGTCGTCGATACAGCGCGCGCGATCCTTGACGGGCATATCCTGCTTTCTCGTGATCTGGCGCAGCGCGGCCACTATCCTGCGATTGATGTCCCCGCATCGCTTAGCCGGGTGATGGACGGCGTGGTGTCAGCCGAAATTGTCGAGGCGGCAAGGGGCCTTCGGTCCCTTATTGCGGCGCGCGAAGACAATCGCGATCTGGTCATGATGGGCGCGTATCGCGCAGGCTCCGACCCGGCATTGGACCGCGCGCTTGAACACGCACGCGCGATTGACGGTTTCTTGACCCAGGGCCGGGGCGAGGCCTTCGGGCTTCAGGAAAGCCTGGCCGCGCTGCTTGCCCTGACCGAGCAAACCCAAACCGTAAGCGCCCCTCGACATGGGTGAGGACAAGCGGCTCAAGATCGCCAAAAGGCAATTGGCGCTGGCCCAGATTGCGAGGCGCGAGGCGCGTTTTGCTTTGGCCAATGCTTTGGCTGAAGAGGAGCGCAGCGGGCAGATCCATGCCCGGGCACAGGACCTTTTGAGCGAATATGCAAAGCGCGTGATCGAGAGCGATACCGCATCATTAAGCCAGACATTGCAGGCCAATCTGGCCTTTGTCCGCTCGCTTCAGGTGATGGCTGATGATGCCCAAGGTGCGCATAAGGATGCAAGCGATCAGGCGCAGTGGCAAATGCGCGCGCTTGCTGCGGCAGAAACGCGAATGGACGCGCATGAAAGCCAGGTGGGCGAGGAAAAGCGCGCTCTGGCTGACCTTAAATCCCGGCGCGAGGTTCCACCTGAACTGACGGGCGCAGCGGGACTGGCACGCAAGTTGCAGAAACGATCATCACAATAACCATCGAAGGGGTGAGGCAGGCGCTGACGCGTGCTTGCCAAGCCTGATGGTCAACTTTGATCGTTCGTAACGCCAGCCCCGAGGACAAATGCCTTGATCTCTTTGCCATCCGATTTCACCGCCGCGCCCGTTCTCCCTTCGCCCGGAATTGCTCCCAAGGAGTTGATTGGAAATGCCAATTTCCCGCAGCTGCTCGGAGGGTTTCAGGCGGGTACGGCGAATGCACAAGAGGTGTCAGCGCGGGTGAAGACCGGCCTTGATGCAGGCAAAGGCGCAGGCCCCGCCTCGCTGGTCAAAGGACAGCACCCTGCCCCTCAGCTTTCCGGCAATCTGCTTCCCGGATCCGGCACCGCATTGCCGCTTGACCAGAATTTGGTGCCCGAGGATGGGAAGGGTTTCAAGATAGAAGCCGGTGAGGCTTTGGAAACAGCGGATCAGGCGCAGTTCGACTTGAGTGCGCCTTATGCAGTAGCAGTCGAAACGGCGTTTGCAGCGCAGCTAGCGACTCAGCCAAGACCCGAGGAATCTATCATCGGGCGAGATTCGCCCGCGCTTGGTCCGGTTGAAGTCACAAGACCGGATGGCGCCGCCGCCGCGCCGGCCGCAAGCGAGCTTGCGAGAGTGCGTGATGGTTTTGCCTCGCCGCAGGGTGAACCCGGAGGCGTGCGCGACAAAAGCCCCGATCTGGGCACCATATCCACACGGATGGCTCCCCAGGCGGATGCGCCCTTGACGGGTTCCGCAGTGAGGACACAGCGCACCGATCCGCTCTTGCCCCAGGCGATGACACCGCAAACAGAAGGCCCGCGCACCACTCCAGAGCAAAGCCCCGCCCAAAACCCCGCTCAGCCCCTTACGCAAACTCTCAGTCCAGAGCGCTTGGGAACGGTTGCCGGGGGTGAACGATCCCCAGAGCGAGAACCAGATGCGACACGCGGCGGCGGCGACGCAACGCCCTCAGCCAATCCGAAGGAGCAGGTCCAAGCGGTCGTCAGTCCCGTGGCCCCGGCACAGATTGCCAACAAGCCAATCGAGGACGCAGATCGGCCATCACGCGTTTTTCTTGCCGCTGGCCAAGTGGTCCAGTCCCAAGCGCTCCCCAGCCGCTCTATGCCGGGCAATGATGTGCGCGCCGCGCCCGACACATCTGGCTCCCGCGGCGCTCTGGTACCCGGCGAATTAACCCAAGGCTCAAAGGGTAATCCTCTGCAAGCTGCAGTGTTAAATGTGAAGGGCGAAGTTGATCCCGACATGCACCGCGTACCGCTGCCTGCTGGTCCGACCAGCGGGGGAGCGGCTGCCACCACGGCGCAGGCCGTACCGCCCGCCCTTGGAGAAACTGCTTCGCCGCAACCGCCCGCATCGCAACCGCCCGGATCGCAACCCCAGGCCGCCGTTGTGCCTGCTGCAACCCAACCCAATGCGCCAGCGCCCGTCACTGACACCGGCGCTGTTTTCCGGTCAACACCGCAGCTCGAGAGCGCGATCGAACAGCTTGCCGAAACCCGCAGCGCGGCGCAGGCGAACAAGCCCGAATTGACCGTTCGCCATCAGGAATTTGGCGCAATTACGATGAGGCTTGATACCACGGCGGGTGATCTACGCGCCACGCTATCCGCGCGCGATCCAGGCTTCGTCCCCGCAATTCAGGCAGCGCTTGCGGAACGCAGCATTGCCGCAAGCAGTGATGCTGCGACCAGTAATTCCAGCAAAGGCGGTGATCAAAACGGATCGGGTTCTGATCCGCGGGGCAACCAGCAATCCGGCTCCTTTGCCGGGTCGTATGGACAAAACCATGGCCAAGGGTGGGGTTTTGGCGCCGGCTACGGGTCTTCCACAGGGTCGGGTCAAGGAACGTCTCAACCATACCCGGGGCAAACCGGTGACCGAGACGAAGAATCCGGTTCTGACCTTGGCAATCGTGGGATGGGCCTCGGGAGGGGCAGGGGCGATGGACCGGAAGGAGAGGGCGAAATCTTCGCCTGACCCGCACCAACATCAAAGCAGGAAATGACCTTACATGGCTGACGCAAAACCTGAAGAAGACGGCGACGCCAAAAAAGGCGGGAGCGGTATGAAGATGATCATCGGGATTGTCGTTGCCCTCGGCGTTGGGGCAGGCGGTGCCTATGGCGCCTTTGCCGCAGGCCTGATCGGTGATGGCGGTGATGGCGGCCCCAACCACCCTGAACTGGTGCGCAAAGGGGACGCGGAACCCTATCCTGTGCCAGGCGGTGACAAGGACGAAGGCCCCATCGTTTATGGCGAGGGCGGCAACGAGTTTCGCACCGCCTATTACACTTTCGAAGACAGCTTCACCTCAAACCTGGCGGATTCGGCGGGGCTTATTCAGGTGGAACTGGCCGCCTCGACCCAGCGCGACGGGCGGGTCCTCCAATGGATTCACAATCACCAGCTGGCGATTCGCTCTGCTATTCTGGTGCAGCTTGCGGCAACCGCTGAACAGGACCTCTACACTCTTGAGGGCAAGGAGGCTCTGGCCAAGCGCCTGACCAAAGCCATCAACACCGTGCTTGAGGAAAAAGAGGGTTTTGGCGGCGTTGAAAACGTCCACTTCAAGGGGCTCCTTGTCCAATGAATATGGCAGGCACCTTTGCGGATGATTTTGCCTTTGCGCGTCCCGTTGCCCGGCACTGCAACGAGCTCACATGGCGTGGCCCGCGCCCGGGAGAACGCGACGGCGTGATTTCGGCGTGGGTGCGCGATCTTGCAGGTGAACTGGCTCAGGAACTGGGACAAATCCTCCAGGGTGACAAACTCGAAGCGACGATAAACGGTCCGCAAGAGATGACGGGTACCGAGGTGTTCGAGAAAATCGGGCCGGTTGCCGTCAACAGCCTGCTGCGCATCGGCTCGCGCGACAAAACCGTCTTGCTCAGCCTCGATTATGCCAATGCTATTGCCCTGACGGACCGTTCCTTTGGAGGCGAGGGTTCGCTGCCTGACAATCCGCCATCGCAATTGCCGCGTTCGGCGGGCCTTCTCATTGAACAATTGGGGGCTCAAATCGCGCAGGTTCTGGATATGGCACGCGGCACAGGCGAGCCTGCGCGCGGCGATGTTCTGGTGCGCAGTGAAAGCGTCGTGCGTCTCAAACCCTTTAACGCCGAAGCCGGGATTTCGGTTCTGGAACTAACTTTGGCTCAAGGTGCATTTGCCGAATGGAAGATGCTTCTGGCGCTTCCTGGCGAACGGCTTGACGAGCTGTTGCCCAAGACAAATTCCAACCGGTCGAAGTCTGATGAAAAATCCTCGGGAAGCGGCGATCCTTACAGCGGCGTCCCGTTGTCGGTTGAAGCGGTTTTGAGCGAGTTTGAAATGCCTCTGGCGCGGTTGCAATGCCTTGCTCCGGGCGACGAGATTTCGCTCAATATCCCGCGCGAATTGCAGCTGCGTATTGGCGCAGATGTCTTTGCCTTCGGAGTGCCGGGCACACGTGAAAACCAAATGGCGCTGCGCCTGACCAGCGTGCCTCACCGGCATGCCGGACCACGCGTCTCGTCGATGGAGAGCGGATCATGAGCGCGCTAAGCCATACACTTAATCCGGCGCTGCAACGTCTGGGCGAGGTTTCGGTGCGCCTGTCGGTAGAACTTGGCCGCACGCAGATGGCGCTTAAAGACGTGCTTTCGCTTGCTGAGGGGAGCATTGTGTCTCTCGACAAGCTCACCGATGAATTACTCGATATTACCGCCAATGGTCAGGTGATCGCGCATGGCGAAGTGATCGCGCAGGACGGCAAATTCGCGCTTCGTATCGTCAGCCTTGCGGGCGGGGACGAAGTTGTGCGCCCACGCCACGGAACATCAACGCCCCGACCTGCGCCGGCCAGCGCTTCGGCGCACGATGCTCCTGCCAACTTTGCACCCGAAGTATCCTCGTCCAGCGCGCCGCGTGCCGCGGCTGGCGCTGAAGAGTTCGCGACAGCAGCGAATGGCGAGACAGTGCCCGCCGGAGATCCATCGAGCGAGCCGGCCTCTGCCCCTACCTCTGCACCTGACGCTAACACATCTGATCCTGGGCCTGATTCCGGAAAAGCCGAAGTCGACCCGCTGCTTGATGCCCTGGATGAACTGACAGATACGGTTCCGCCTGGGGAAGACGGCGCGGTATGATGGTCGACTATCTCCTGCGCCTCGCGCTTCTCTTGCCGCTTCTGGGGTTGATGATCTGGGGCAGCTTGAAGCTTACCCGCTATCTGCAAACGCGGCTTGTCGGCATGGGTAGCGGTTCGGGCTCGCTCGAGCTGGTGGAGACCAGCCTGCTTGCGCCCGGCCTCAAACTGGCAGTGGTGCGGTTTCATGGCCGCGAAATCCTGCTGGGATGTTCGCGTAACGGCATCGTCCGCCTCGGCGAAGCGCACGCTTCTGAGCGATGCGAAACCGCGCGCCTCCCGCAGAAATCGGACGTTTAGTCATGCACGCTTTCGCTCGCATTATCGGCGTCTTGGGCGTTGCTGCGTTAACCATGTTTTTCGCAGGCCAGCCCGCGCTTGCCGCAGTGCCGCTGGCGGAACCCGATAGCGCAGGCATTGGCAGCGCGATTGAGCGCGCGCTTGGCGCAGACGGGGCGGGCGAGGACACTCCCTTAAGCTTCTCGATCCAGCTGCTCATGCTGATGAGCCTCCTCACGATCCTGCCTTCGATCGTTTTGATGATGACATCGTTCCTGCGCATCCTGATCGTGCTCTCGATCCTGCGTCAGGCTTTGGGTCTGCAAGGGTCGCCCCCGACACAGGTGTTGGTAGGTCTCTCGCTTTTCCTCTCGCTTTTCATCATGGCGCCAACACTAGACATGGTGAACACGGTTGCGATCGAACCCTATGCCAGCGGCGCGTTGGAAGCCGATGATGCGATTGCGGCGGCGGGCGAGGCTTTCCACGAATTCATGCTGCGCCAAACGCGCGAGGCGAACCTCTTGATGTTTGCCGATATCGCAGGGGTGGGACAGTTCGAAAACGCCAAGGATGTTCCCTTCTCGATCCTGCTTCCCTCGTTTGTGACAAGCGAGCTTGAGACCGCATTTCAGATCGGCTTTATGATCTTCCTGCCGTTCCTCGTGATCGACCTTGTGGTGGCAAGCGTCTTGATGAGCCTTGGCATGATGATGTTGTCGCCGACCATCATCTCGCTTCCTTTCAAGCTGCTTTTGTTTGTCCTTGTTGACGGCTGGTCGCTCTTGATGGGCAGCCTTGCGATGAGCTTTGGATAGGAGCGGGGAGCGATGCAGGAAGACGCGCAGCTTTTGGCTTTGGCCGACCGCACCTTGTGGGTGACCGCTTTGATCGTGGGACCGGTTCTCGTGGCTGCTCTGGTCGTGGGCCTGATTGTCGGAATCATTCAGGCGGCGACTTCGGTGAACGAGCAAACGCTCACCTTTGTGCCAAAGCTTGCGATTACCGCGCTTGTGTTTGTCGTTCTGGGCGGCACGATGATGGCGCTTTTGGGAGATTTCACGGTCGAAATCTTCGCTCAGGTCGCTGGCATGAGCGGATAGGGCGAAAAGCGGCCCATGACCTTTCTCGATCTCGGCTTTGATACGCTTCTGGAGCAGTTGTGGCAGCTTCTTTTCCTCTCGATCCGGTGCGGGGCGGCGATGCTGGCCGCTCCCATGGTTGGCGGCATGGTGGTCCCCGCCACCGCGCGCGCCATGGCCGCCTTCGTCATTGCGGTCTTCGTAGGGGTCTGGATACCGGTGCCGCAGCTTCCCGATATGCTCAGCTTTGCAGCGATCCTTGCGGTGATGCAGGAGGTTGTCATCGGGGCAGCCCTCGGCTTTGTCCTGCAAATCGCCTTTGCCGTTCCGCTTATCGCGGCAGAGCAAATCTCGGGCACGATGGGCCTTGCGATTGCGACCTCGATTGACCCCGCAAGCGGCGCGCAATCGGGCGCATTGGGCAGTTTCTTCGGGCTGATCCTCACTCTGCTATTCTACGTCATCGGCGGGCATCTTTTGTGGTTTCGCCTGATCATGGAAAGCTACCGCTTGTTACCTGCGGGCAGCGGGGGATTTGGCGCGGTCGAGGCGCAGAGCATTGTGCTTTTCGCGGGCTATTGCATCGCAACGGCGGCCGCGATTGCATTGCCGGTGATCCTCGTCCTGCTGTGCGTACAGGTCATCACCGGCACCATTTCGCGCGCCGCGCCAGCCCTGAACCTGTTCGCTCTTGGCCTGCCCGCAGGCACTCTTGCCGGGATCGCCGCGATGATCGTTGCAATGCCGATCTTCGTTGAGCAATTCACTCTCGTCCTTCAGGCAGCGCTTGAGCAAACGGCGGCCATTTTCACGCCCGGTTTAAGCGGTGTCGGGCAATAGCCGATGGCTGAGGAAACCCCGGGCGAAAAGAGGTTTGATCCCACCCCGAAGCGCAAAGCGGACGCGGCGCAAAATGGCGATGTCCTGCGCTCCAAAGAGGTGGCTACGGCTGTTGCCATGCTCACCGGTATCTTCATGATGGCAACTACGGGCCCGTGGCTGATGGACAGCGTCAGGGCGGTCGCGCTTGCCAGCTTTCGGTTCGAACTTGATCGCAGCGCCGAATTTGATCCCGGCATCATCGCCTGGAATGCAGGCGCCGCTGTCCTGCCCCCTATTCTGGTCATCGGATTGACAGTGATGATCGTAACCCTCGCCACCCAATTGCTGCTGGGCGAAGGGCGATTTGTGCCCAAGAACATGAAGCCAAAAGGACAGCGCATAAACCCGCTCAACGGCCTTAAACGCATGTTCGGGTCGCAAGGGCTGATCGAACTGGGCAAGTCGATCCTGAAGCTGGGGCTGCTCGGCACGATTGCCGCCTATTGGATCGTGACCACGCTTGAAAGCCTGCTTGGTCTGGGGCGAGGGTCATTGCAGGCGCAGCTGGCCTTTGCCTGGGAAGCGGGCGGCTCGTTGATCGGGCTGCTGGTCATGGGCCTCGTGATTATCGCCATGATTGATTATCCCATTCAGGCGTTTCAACGAAACAAGCGCCTCAAGATGAGTTTTGAGGACCTCAAGAACGAGAACAAGCAGGCGGAAGGTTCGCCCGAGATGAAAGCGGCGCGCCGTCAAAGGCAGCGCGATCTTTCGCGTGGCAGCGTTGGCAAGGCGATGAAAGATGCGCAATTTGTGGTCGTCAACCCGATGCATTTTGCGGTTGCCATGACCTATGACCCCGATCTTGCGCCTGCCCCTGTTGTCCTTGCCAAGGGGCGCGGGGAAACCGCCTTGGCGATGCGCGAGTTGGCGGGCGAAATGGGGCTTCCCGTGCTCGAATATCCGCAATTGGCGCGCGCTGTGTACTTCACCACGCGGGTGAACCAGATGGTGCGCGAGGAGCTTTATGTCGCCATCGCCGCCCTTGTTGCATTTGTGCTGTCGTTGAAGCGCGGAGAGCGTGTCCCCATGCCGCAAATTGCCGTGCCCGAAGAATTGCACTTCGACACCGATGGAAAGCGTGAAAATACGCCTTAAGCAATTTTTCAAATGGCCGTCCTTGGGCACATGGAAAACCAAGGTTCATCGATCATCACCGCGCTTGGCGCTGGCAGCGGCATTGACTTCATTCAGCTTGCATCGGACCTGTCCGAAGCATCGTTTGAGCCGCGCCGCGCCAATCTGGAAAGTCGCAATGCAACGCTTGAGGCGCAGATTTCCTCGGCGGCCTTGCTGCGTTCCTCGCTCAATGAACTAGCCAGCGCGCTTGGCGACCGGGTGCGCAATGGCGATCTTTCGCCTCGGCCCAGCCTTGGCAATCCGGCGATTGCCGATGTTTCGACCACCACCGGCATTGCGCCGCAAGGCAGCTATTCGCTCGAAGTGACGCAGCTTGCCCAAAGCCAGACGCTTGCCTCGCAAAGCTATGGCGCGGGCACCGACCTGGTGGGCGCAGGCACACTCAACATCCGTTTTGGCACTATCGACGGGGCGAGTTTCACGGCGGATACAGATCAGGACGTTCTGGCGATTGATGTGACAGCCGATGACACACTCAATTCAATCGCCGCCAAGATTTCCAGCGGCAGCGATGGCAAGCTCTTCGCTTATGTGGCGCAAGGCTCAAACGGCGCGCAATTGGTGATCAAAGGAGAGGACGGCGCGCAAAACGGCTTTGTGCTGGAGCCTGTCAGCACTGGCACAGCCCCGAGCGGTGCGCCGGGCAATCTTGACTATCTGGGATGGACCCCTGCGACAGACGCAGGCGAACTGCGTCAGGCGTCGCAAGATGCGATTTTCAGCCTGGATACGGTCGAACTGACCAGTGCGTCGAACACCGTCACCGGCCTGCCGGAGGGCATTGGCCTCACCTTGAACCAAACCAATGTCGGCAATCCGACAACGCTCAGCTTTGACACCAATGATGGCGCAATTTCTGCGGTCATGACCGATTTTGTCGCGGCGTTGAATGACATCGTGCTCTTGCTGAATGAGGAGGCATCGGGCCTTGGCAGCACGCTTGGCAATGATTCAGGGGCGCGCGGACTTCGCGCCGACCTCTCCTCTCTTGCAAGCGAGATTGTGATGCCGGGCGCTGACGAAGGCGAGCCGCGGACGCTGGGCGATCTTGGCCTGTCGATCACGCGCGAAGGGACATTTCAGCTTGATACCGAGCGGCTGAACGCAACGCTTGCTTCGTCGCCCGATGGGGCAGCGGCCATGTTCACAGCCGGCGCTTTCGGCGTTTTTGCAACCATTGACGGATTGGCGCGCGACAACACATTGTTCAGCGATCCCGGCTCTTTGGGCGGGTCGATCACGCGCTATGAAGCGCAGATTGGCCGCAATGAGGAACGGCTCGCGCGTGTGGCCGACAATCAGGAATCCTTGCGCAATCGCCTGACGCGAAGCTTTATCGCAGCGCAAAGCAATGTGACCCAATCGCAGTCGACGCTGAGCTTCCTGCAGCAGCAAATCGACGCCTTTAACTCGTCTAACTAAGGGGGAGCCACGCGATGATCCCTTTGTCACGAGAAGCGGCAAGCGCCTATCGCCGGGTTGATCTGGATGCGCGGATCGAAGCGTCGTCCGGCGAGGATCTGACGCGCATCTGTCTGGAAGAGGCGATCGGCGCCTTGGGTCAGGCTTTGGCGGCGATCGAGCAAAGGCCGGGGCAGGTGCCGCAAGAGCCGCTGTCCCGCGCCCATGGCATCGCGATCTGGCTTGCCAGAGGCGTTTCGAAGGATAACCCGTTAAGCGGTCCGCTCACACAGTTTTACGGCGGGGTGGCTGCAACAATTGCGCGCAATTTGACGCGCAGTTCTCCGCTCGACCTTGCGCGGGCCAGAAATGATCTGAGCGATGTTCTGCGTGCGGCACGCGAGGTTTAACGCTCTATTGCCTCACGGATAATGCGGGCTGCATCATCGGGGTCCTGGAAGGGGTGGAAATGGGTCATGTCTGACCTATCCATATCAATCCCTTTGGGCATGCTGTCAGCAAGGCCCGGCCAGGTAGGCGAGCCTTTGAAGTCGCGTTCTTTCAACCGCATTGCGCGAACCACTGTGGTGGGTATCTGAACGCGGGTTGCCGCGTCCAATGCGGGCGCGCCGGACAGGCTCGACATATACATGCTCGCCTCCATTTCGGGCGCGCAGGAAAGCTCGAAACCGCCGCCTTCGAGTGCGGTGAGGCCGTAGCGGCAGTAGTTTTCAAACACGTCGCGGCGAAAAAGATTATAGGGATCGCGCGTCTCGAACCGCTCGATCATCTCTTCTGGCGAGGCAAAATCGCGCTTGCGCCGTGCTGCGGGATGCATCTGCCCTGCGCCAAACCCCTCGACGTTCATGCCATAGAATTCCGGTGACAGAACCACCGGATCGAACAGGATCAGCGAACGGAACGCATCTGGACGCTCGGCAGCGGCGCGAAGGATGGCGTGGCCGCCCATGGAATGACCCATCGCCGTACCGCCTGAAAGCTCCAAATGGTCGATCAGGTCGGTGAGCTCATCAACGACGATTTGCCATTCATTGAGTGGGCCGCCGGTGGACTGCCCATGGCCGTGCATATCAACCGCGATGACCCGGTGATGGGGAAAATGCGCAGCGATGGCGTCATAACAGCGGCCATGAAAGCCTGTCGCATGCGCGATCAGCAAGGTGGGTGCGGCCTCATCAGCGCACGGCCATTCGTGATAGGCAAGGGTGATGTCGCCCGCCTTTATATGGCGGGTCTCGGGCTGTTGTAACTGGCTCATATGTTCAGGCGCTTTGCCCGCTTGCCGCCTCTTCTGGCAAGCTCTCATCAGCGGCTTTTTCATCGGGAAGCGCGGATTTGAGCATAAAGAACCCAGCGAATGCTGCGACCAGCGATCCGGACAACACGCCCACTTTCACCGCATCAATCAATGCAGGGTCGGTAAAGGCGAGGTTGCCGATAAACAGGCTCATGGTGAAGCCGATTGCCGCGAGCAGCGATAGCCCGTGGATCTTGCGCCAGCCAACGCCCTCGGGAAGTTTTGCAATGCCTGCTTTGACCGCGACCCATGCAAAGCCGACGATGCCGATCTGTTTGCCGATAAGTAGGCCAAGCGCAATGCCCAGTGGCAGCGGTTCAAGCAGGTCTGCGGGTGACAGACCGCCAAGGCTTACCCCTGCATTGGCAAAGCCGAAGATCGGGATGATCACAAAGGCGACCCATTTGTGGAGGCCATGCTCCATATGTTCGAGCAAATGCGATCCGTCGCGCGCGACCATTGGCACCATCATGGCAGCTGTCACCCCGGCAAGCGTTGCGTGGACGCCCGATTTCAGAACGAAAACCCACATGATCACGGTTAGCAGGACGTAAGGGATCGACGAGGAAATCTTGAGCCGCCCGAGGACGAAGAGCAGAGCCAGCATGGCACCGCCTGCGCCCAGCATAGCGACGTCAATTTCCTTGGTGTAGAACAGCGCAATAACGGTGATCGCGCCAATATCGTCGATCACTGCAATCGCCAGCAGCAAAGCCTTCATCGCGACGGGTACTCGGGGGCCCAGAAGCGACAGGATACCAAGCGCAAAGGCGATATCGGTCGCCGCCGGAATGGCCCAGCCGTTGATGCTGTCAGGCGAATTCCAGTTAATCCCGACAAAGATCAGCGCAGGGATCGCCATTCCGCCAACGGCGGCTGCAAGGGGGAGAGAGGCCTTGTCCCAGCTCGACAATTGGCCGGTCAAAATCTCGCGCTTCACTTCCAGTCCGATGAGGAAGAAGAAAATCGCCATCAGGCCGTCATTGATCCATAGAATCAGGCCCTTGTTAATCTCGAAATTGCCAAAGGAGACATTGAGCTTGGTCGAGAGGGTGCCGAAATAGGCATCGGCAAGGGGGCTGTTGGCGATCAACAGCGCAAGACCCGCTGCCACGATCAGCACAATGCCGCCGGCGCTCTCTTGCTTCAGGAAGTCCTTGAGAGCTGTGCTCACCCGGTCGATCATCAAACTGTCCCCAAATTCAGGTTACTTGCATTAAATGTAATCCTTGAAGGCCATCTCGGTTCCAGATCGGCAAAGACAATAGGCTGCACGGCCTAGGCTTGTCGAAACTCTCAGGCAATTAGGGCGGGAACGGGGAGGCTCGCTAAACATTGACATTGGCACAGCTTGCGCCGAACGCGCTTGCAAATGTCCTGGCGCTGGCGAGGACCGGATTTTTACCCATCGGAGCCATTCTTTGCGCGACGTTCAAAACCAGACGCCGCCCACTCCAGCGGACTTTCGCAAAGCCATGGGGCAGTTTCCCACGGGCGTCTGCGTGGTCGCGCTTGAAACTGTTGCTGGCGAAATTGCCGCTATGACGATCAATTCCTTTGTGTCGGTCTCGCTTGATCCCTTGCTGGTGTGCTGGAGCTTGCACAACAATTCGGGCCGGTTTGACCTGTTCGCAAAAGCACAGCGTTTTTCGATCAGTGTTCTGGCAGCAGACCAGGGCGAGCAAGCTGTCGCCTATGCATCGCGCGCCGATTACAGCCCGCGTGAAACCGATTTCGAACGCACCGCCGAAGGGCTGCCCGTGGTTGCAGGCGCGCTTGCCAGCTTTGAATGCAGCGCTCATGCCAATCACCCGGCAGGTGACCACACCATGATCCTTGGCGAAGTCACCCGGATATCGGGATCGGTGGATAATACCGCACAGGCCCTTGGTTTTCACCGGGGCGAGTTTGTCAGCGTCCCGAAGGCCTGATGGTTCGGGCGTTTCAGGCGGGCGCGCTCTAATACAAGATCATCTGGGTGCAGCGAAACAGGGCGCATTTGCGGCCCGTTTCCTTATGCGTCACCGTCGAGGTCCACACCTGCGTTGTTCGGCCAAGGTGATCTGCTTCGGCCCGCCCAATTAAAGTGCCTTCGCTTGCGGTCCCAAGGAAGTTCGATTTGAGTTCAATCGTGGTGTAGCCCTTCGCCCCTTGAGGAAGGACATTGCCCGCAGCAAATCCGCACACGCTGTCCGCCAGAGCGATCATGGAGGCGGCGTGCAGAGCGTTTGCCCCGGACCTCAAGTGGTGTTGCCCGATGACCATCTGCGCCTCGAGCCAGCCTTCGCCCTCGTCAATCAGCGTGATCCCCATATGTGGGACAAGGCCGCCTTTTTCCGGATGAAAGCGCGGATCGTTCTCGGGGTCGCCCATGCACATTCTCCAATCATACGGGTGCCAACTACCGATACGATGGAAGCGGCCCAATAGAAAGGACGCAAAGTCTTGGTAGTGCGTGTGAGGAAAGCCTCTGCGCCGCGCAAAGACTATCCCATCACCGGCGACAGCGTTCGCATCATGACTTCAAATTAACTCTCAGGTTAGCAGAATTTTTAGTCATTCCTCCTATTGCCCTTCGTAGTGATGCGTAACCACGCCGCAAGCCGGTGTGAACTATGTTGAGGAATTCGAAATGAACACAGCCAGTTTTGCCAAATCCGTGCTGCTCACCGGGAGCGCCAGCATTTGCCTCGCCTTGTCAGCCGCCCCTGCAGCGGCGCAATCCGAGTGCGTGGTCGACACCGACGGCGACGGGATCGCCGATGGCGTGAACGGCGCTGACGCAACCCAGCCAGAGGCATTGGCATGCGGTGAGAACGCGGTGGCAACAGGGTTTGGAGCGATTGCAATCGGGACCAATGCGGGCGCTGTTGACGAATCAACGGTGGCGATTGGCGGTGATCAGGACAGCGATGGAACCGGTGCACAGGCCACGCAAGTTGGCGCTGTAGCCATTGGTGCCAATGCAGAGGCGACTGGTTTTGTCTCTACCGCGGTTGGATTTGATGCAGATGCAACGGGTACGTTTTCTGCAGCGTATGGGTTTGACGCTTTTGCTGAAGGAAATCATGCGGTTGCATTCGGATATCGATCCGAAGCTACTGCCGCTCTCGCGATCGCTGTGGGGGATAGCGCAGCTGCCTCTGCCAGAAATGCCATCGCTCTAGGCGGATTTTCACAGGCGAGCGATGAAAGCGCCATCGCGCTTGGCGCAGACCAGGACGGTAATGGCACTGGCGCCCTTGCCAATCAAGTTGGCAGCATTGCCGTCGGTGCAGATGCAGCGGCAACCGGATTTGTCGCAACGGCTGTCGGTTTTGACGCAGATGCGACCGGGACTTTCTCCTCCGCTTATGGTTTTGACGCAGAGGCAAGTGGCAACCACGCAACAGCCATTGGTTACAACGCGGCAGCGTCGGAATCTCTCACAACCGCAGTGGGCGAAAACGCCAACGCAGCCTTCCGTGGCTCCACAGCTATCGGTTCAAACGCAACAACGACCCGCGACAATCAGGTTGTCCTTGGCGGCGCTGGCAGTTCGGTCACGGTCGGGGATCTTGCCGCGAGTACTGCTGCTCAGACGGGAGATGTGTTTGTGGCCACGGTCGATTCTTCGGGAACCTTGGGCCAGGGCGTCAACGTCAATTCCTTCGCTAGCGCTGCCAATGTCGCAGCAAACGTGACAGCTATTGCGGGCCTCGACACACGGGTCAGCACCAACGAGACCGCGATTACCGATCTCGATACGCGTGTCGGCACCAATGAGGGCGCAATTGCTGCCAACACGACCGCTGTCGCCTCGCTTGACGGACGCGTTTCGTCAAACACGGCTGCGATTGACAGCAACACTTCTTCGATAGCGACAAACACTGCCGCGATTGCCAGCCTTCAGACGTCGATGGGCGCGAACTTTTCGTCGCAGATCGATACACTGTTCGGCGAGACTGCGGCCAACCGCGCCGCAATTGACCGCGCGAATGAGGGTGTCGCGATGGCGCTGGCGATGGAAAGCCCGGCTTTGCCCGCCGGCACCAGCTTTGCCCTTTCTGGCGGCGTTGGTGTGTTCGAAGGTCAAGGCGCAGGCTCAATGGCTTTGTCAGCTCGCATCGGCGAGAACGCTTCTGTTTCGGCAGGCGTCGGTGTTGGCCTTGATAGTGGCGAAGTCGGCGCGCGCAGTGGCTTCCAGCTTGCTTGGTAAGCCTTTGGCAGTCTAATCTATTGTCATGATGACAATCCGACTGAAAACCGCGGCGCAGACCGCCCCTGCATTGCATTTTGCGCTTCCTTGGGGCGTGGGCAGAACACTTTTGGGCTTCGCCCTGTTGATCTGCCTTGCGGTGAGCGCAGGGCCGGCGCTGGCTCAGCAGAGCGGAGGCCAAGAGCCGCCCCGGATCGACCGGCAACCGATGGTACAGGTGCCGCCTTCGATAAGGCCCACTCCTGGCCAGTTGGAGCTCTCCAAGCTGCTATGGTCGACGATCGCAGCGGTCGATCATGCCAACCAGTCAGGCAATTATTCGGTCCTTCGCGACATATCGGCGCAAGGGTTCCAGATCCAGTTCGATCCGGCGCGATTGGCCGAACTGTTTTCCGGATTGCGCCGCCTCAACGTCGATTTGTCGAGCGCCTTTCTCGTGCCGCCCACCTATTACGAAGCCCCGCAAATGGTCAGCGAAGACACATTCCGGGCAAGGGGCATCTTCCAATTGCGCCCGATCGCCATCCAGTTTGAGGCGTATTATCAATGGGAAGAGGGGCGTTGGAAGCTCTTCGGTGTCGAGCTTAAACCTCAAGAAATGGCAGTGTCACAGCCTACCGGATCGCAGTAACCGACCGCGACGATCATTGCGCCGTGCAAAAATAGGAGTGAGCTCAGCTTCATCCGTAATGGCGCGCTCCTGAGCGCACGGGGCGAGATCTCTTAAGTTCTTCGAGAAATTGGTGCGGTCGAGAAGACTCGAACTTCCACGGGCGTTAGCCCACAACGACCTCAACGTTGCGCGTCTACCAGTTCCGCCACGACCGCACTCTTTCAGGTAAAGGGCATCGCGTGCATTACGCTAC
Source organism: Erythrobacter sp. S227 (assembly GCF_057364925.1). Lineage (NCBI taxonomy): Bacteria > Pseudomonadati > Pseudomonadota > Alphaproteobacteria > Sphingomonadales > Erythrobacteraceae > Erythrobacter > Erythrobacter sp. S227. Next base: position 2,111,763 of record NZ_CP200280.1, on the reverse strand, counting down.
CGCCCTTGGTAGGAGCGCGCCACTAGCAAGGGGTTTCTCCTCGCGCAAGGGCTTTGATGCATGCTTTTGTTGTGAGGCGCGCGATTAACCCGTTCTAGGGGCCTGTCCCGCAGCGGGATAAGGTTTCTGACGGAGTTGCGAATATGGTGAACGCGCGCGTAACCATTTCGCATGAGCCTCACCGCTGCCCTCTTGATTGTTACCCAAAGCGCTGCACCGCAAGCCGCTGAGGCGGCTGCACCAAGAGCGCGGCCAATTGCGGTTCAAGTGCGCGCCAGTGCCCGCGTTCTGCGGCCTGCCCGGATCGATTTTTCGCAGGCTTCAACCATCGCCGGGCAATCGCCTAACGCTGCGGTAAACGGCATCCAGCGCGAGCGCGATGCGGCGGGTACAGTCTGGGTGGAATTCAACTAGAGCCGCTTACCGGTCAATCGGGCGACACTTCGCGTGGTGGCGCTTAGTTGGGCGACCAGCCGATCTCTGCGGCTTGCGCGGTTGGAGGGATGTCTGTGATCGCTTCGGTAACATTCAGGCTTTCGCCCGGTGCAAGCTCGCGTTTGGAAGGGACGACCACCCATGAATAGACATTCTTCTCGCGCGCATCCCGGAACACGATCAAAAGGCTGGGCACGCCGACCGTTTCTTGTCCGACATTGCTGATCGAGCCGCGAACCTGAAAGATTTCCTCGCCGCTTTCGAGCACTTCCTTGCGCTGCTGCGTCGCGGGGAAATCGAGCTCCAAATCGGTTTTGCCAATGCCGAATTCGGGCCGCTGGATGGGAACCCAGTCAGGCAGGCCAAAGTAATTGGCCGCGACCACTGTGCCGGTTGCCAGCATCGCAAAAACCGCAGCTGCAATAGTCCACATCTTGAGCGAGTTGCGCGGCCGCGTGAAAGGCGGGCGATAATCAAAGCTCGACGCTTCGTCATCGTAATCGTCTTGGCTGTCGCTGTAGTCATCGTCTGAACCAAACGCGCTGTCGGCATCATCGAAATAGGGATCATCATCGTCAGAGCCGGCCAATGGGTCGGTGGCCTCTGCAACGCTCTCTTCCTCGGTCTGGTCAGCCGCAGGGGTTTCCGCAGCTTCGGCCGTATCCTGCGCATCGCTGCGCCAGTGATCCACGGAAGGTTTTGGGGCCTCTTGCGACGAGGCCACACCGGTCGCAGACGGTTCAGGTGAAGGATCAGCGGGGCTTGCTTCAGGTGCCGCCGTTGGTTCAGGAGCGGGAGCAGGCGCTGGCGTCGCTACTTGTGCTGCGCCAGTCTCTTTCCTCGGCTCTAGCGGTGCCGGGTCCTGGAACCAGCTGTGCTTGCATTTGGCGCACCGCACAGTGCGCCCTTCCGGCCCGATGGCTGTTTCGGGTACAGCATAGCGTGTTGCACAGGCGGGGCAGGAAATGATCATTGCGATAAATTGCATGAATCACACCGCCCCGCTTCACAAGGGTGTTAACCTGCGCAAGGAGCAAAACGGCCCCTTTTTCCACATAGAAGCACGTTTTGACCCTCGCTTTGCGAAATGCAGTGGGTTCGGCCCTTGCTTGGGCTTCCACAATCGGGGCCGCGCTGATAAATCCGCAAATTATGAGCGACAGGCCTTCGGAAATTGTAAAATTCGACAATGTGGGCCTGCGTTACGGCACCGATCCGGAGGTTTTGACGGATCTGTCGTTCACCCTTTTCCCGGGAAGCTTCTACTTCCTCACCGGAGCCAGCGGAGCGGGCAAGACGAGCCTTTTGAAGCTGCTTTACCTGTCACAGCGGCCATCACGAGGCAGTATCCGCATGTTTGGCAAGGACATGATCACATTGCCGCGCGGCCGCCTGCCCGATTTTCGCAGGCGTCTGGGCGTTGTGTTCCAGAACTTCAGACTGGTCCAGCACCTCTCCGCCTTTGACAACGTCGCATTGCCATTGCGGCTTGCGGGCACTGACGAGGCAAAAGTGCAGCGTTCGGTCACCGATATGCTGGAATGGGTCGGGCTATCCCACCGCTTGCACGCTATCCCGGAGACATTGTCAGGCGGTGAGCAACAGCGCGTCGCGATCGCAAGGGCGGTGATTGCCCGCCCGCAAATCCTGATCGCTGACGAGCCGACGGGTAACGTTGACCCGGAAATGGCGCTCAAACTGCTGCGCTTGTTCGAAGCGCTCAACCACCGTGTGGGCACAACCGTGATTGTCGCAACCCACGATGTGCATCTGCTTAAAAAAGTGCCCGAATCGCTGATCATGCGCCTCAACAAGGGACGTTTGTCCGACCCGACCGGCGCGCTTCGTTACCCGCCTGCTCCCAAAAACAGGCCTAGCGGCGATAGCCTTGGGGCAGGCAAATGAGCGACACTCCCTTTCCCGATGCAGGTCCGGGCATTGACGACCTCGCGCCTGCCAGGGACATTTCGGCCAAGCTTTCGCCTCCTGCAAGGTTAAGCGGGCCGATCCCGTGGGTCATCGCAATCCTGATCGCTCTGGTTGTAATCGCGGCAGCTGGCGGGCTTTCCTTGCGCAATCTGGCCGAGAATGCGCGCGCTGATCTGGCCGATGCCGTCACGGTTCAAATTATCGAAGCAGATCAGGAAACGCGCGGTGTCCAGGCGCAGGCCGCAGCCGAGGCGTTGAGCGCGCATCCGCTTGTGACTTCGGTGCGCGTGGTGCCCGAAGAAGAATTGCAGGCATTGCTTGAGCCATGGCTTGGCGGGGGCGCGGCGAGCGACAATGTGCCAATCCCGGCTCTCATCGATGTAGAGCTTTCGCGCCGCGCGTCCGGTGGTGAATTGGCCCAGCTGCAAGGTGCTCTCGATAGCGCGCTGGAACCGCTTGGCGGGGATGCGCGGGTCGATGCGCAGTCGCAATGGCTAAGGCCTGTTTATGACGCGCTGTCCGCCCTGCAATATCTGGCGCTTGCCCTCATCATCCTGGTCTCGCTTGCCACGGCGGCGGCGGTCTGGCTTGCCTCGCGCAATGCCTTTATCAACCATCGCGAAACGGTCGAGATTGTCCACTTGCTAGGCGGAACCGACCGCCAAGTGACCCGTATGTTTGAACGCGCCGTCATCCGCGAAGCTGCCTTTGGGGCTCTCATCGGGCTTCTCATCGGGCTTGCTGCTGTGTGGCTTCTGGGTCGGCAGTTTGCGAGCCTTGATAGCGGCATGGTGGGCGGCGGCGGGCTTGGGCCTGTCGACTGGGCCATCATTGCAGCCATTCCCGTCGGAGGCGTCTGTCTTGCGCTTGTCACGGGCCGCATCACGATCGGATACGCCTTGCGGTCCATGCTCTAAGGGTCGATGTTGTAGTCAGACATGAAAACGTTTCGCTATCTTGCAGCCGCCCTGTTTATGGTCTGGGCACTTGGTTTCCTGTGGTTCACAGTGTCATTGCCCCAGCCTGCAGGCGATGAGAAAACCGATGCGGTGATTGTGGCAACCGGCGGTGCAGGCCGCATTGCGCAAGGGCTTGCGGTGCTTGAGCGGGGCCTTGCGCCGCGCATGCTGGTGACGGGTGTCGATCCAGAGGTGAGGCCGGAGGAATTTGCAGCGCAGTTCGAGGTTTCGCAGGAACAGATGGATTGCTGTGTCGCGCTTGGATTTATGGCGGTAGATACCCGCGGCAATGCAACCGAGGCGGCTGCGTGGGTTGAACAAGAGCAGGTCTCCTCTGTCCGTCTTGTGACGACCGATTGGCATATGCGGCGCGCATCAGCCGAGGTTGCGCGCGCGCTGCCTGATGATGTTCGTATCGTGCGTGATGCGGTGCCTTCTGCGCCAAGTCTTGCAAGCCTGTTCCTTGAATATCACAAGCTCATCGCCAGTTTTATTGCAGGCCTTTTCGGTTATTGATTTCCCCTGCCCCTCCACTCGTTGTAATGTGAAACGTGAGCCTAATTCGAAGCCTTGTCTTTTACCCGCTCTTTTACGGGTTTAGCGCCGTACTGGTGATTGCATCAGTGCTGGCGATTCCTTTTGGGCGCGGCGCTTTGAAGAGGGTTGTCGCGCTTTGGGGCGATTGGCACTTTTGGTGCGTTGAAAATATCCTCGGCATTGCAATCATCCAGCAGGGCGTGATCCCTGACGAACCGGTCCTGATCGCGGTAAAGCACGAGAGCTTTTTCGAGGCGATCGATATGCCGCGCCTCTTCAGCTTCCCCACTGTTTTTGCCAAGCGCGAATTGTTCTGGATTCCGGGATGGGGATTTTCGGCCAGGGTTTACGGCCTTGTTCCGGTTGCCCGAGATAAAGGCGCGCGCGCTTTGCGCGAGATGATTGCAACGGCAAAATTGCGCGTGGCCGAAGGGCGTCCACTCGTCATTTTCCCCGAGGGCACCCGTGTTCCGCATGGCAAAGAGGTGCCTTTGCAATCAGGTTTCGCCGGGATTTACAAACTGCTTGGCCTGCCGGTTGTACCGGTCGCGGTGAAAAGCGGGCCGTTCTATCACCGCATCATCAAACAGCCCGGCACGATCATCTACCGCGTGGGCGAAACGATCCCCGCCGGCCTCCCGCGCGCCGAGGTTGAGCGCCGCGTGCACCGCGCAATCAATGCTTTGAACAATGGTGAGAGCGTGGCTGCAGGCGGTATCCCTGCAAGCGCCTGAGCCCGACTAACTATGATCCTTGCGTCCGAAGTCGGGGCGCTCGTCATCCTGACCTTGATCGATCACTTCGCGCCTGATCGCGCGGGTGCGGGTGAACAGGTCGTGGAGCGTATCGCCGTCGCCCGAACGGATGGCACGCTGAAGAGCGGTCAGGTCCTCGGTAAAGCGGCCCAGCACTTCGAGAACCGCACCCTTGTTATTCAGGAACACATCGCGCCACATCACCGGATCGGACGCAGCAATCCGGGTGAAATCGCGAAAACCGCCTGCGGAATATTTGATGACTTCAGAGCGGGTGACCTCTTCCAGATCGCTTGCCGTGCCCACAATCGTGTAAGCGATAAGGTGCGGAATATGGCTGGTCACGGCCAGCACCAGATCATGGTGGCCTGCATCCATAATCTCGACTTTTGCGCCAAGCCTGGTCCAGAAGTCCGACAGGGCAGACACAGCCTGTTCATCTGCGCCCTCTGGCGGCGTCAGAATGCACCAGCGATTGGTAAAAAGCGACGCAAAGCCTGCCTCTGGCCCGCTTTGCTCGGTCCCTGCCACAGGGTGGGCAGGGATGATGGTGTGACCGGGAAGGGCTTTGGCAAGCGCCTTTGCCACGCTTTCCTTGGATGAACCCACGTCGGAAATGATCGCGCCGTCTTTAAGATGCGGGGCAAGCTCTGATGCAGCCGCTTCCATTGCGCCCACCGGCACGCACAAAATGACGAGGTCCGCATCGCAGACAGCCTGAGCAACGGTATCGCAAATTGTGCCCGCCAGCCCGCGCTCGGCGGCCCGCGTCCGTACATCGGGATCGCGGTCATATCCGTTGGTGGTGATCGCGCCTGCGTGTTCCTGAACCGCGAGGCCCACCGACCCGCCAAGCAATCCCAGCCCGATGATCGCAACGTTTTCAATGGTCATGCGCGCTCTCCGCCGTGTTCGGCGCAAAGCGAACGCAGGCAATCGACAACCTTCGCCATATCCTCGCTTTTGCCAATCGTGATGCGCAGCGCGTCGGGCAGCCCTTGGGACGGCAGATGGCGTACAGCATAGCCTGCATCGCCAATCGCTTTGAGCGCAGTTTCCGCCTGCACTTCGCCTTCGAAGCGGACGAGGACGAAGTTTGCCTCGCTTGGCACTGCCGAAATTCCGTGATTGCCAAGGGATGCGATCGCTTCGACAAATTTCGCGCGCTCGGCGGTGTTGTGCTCGCGGCTCATGCGGACAAAGTCCTGGTCGTCGACCGCTGCAAGGGCGGCCTTTTGGCCAGAGGTCGTCACGTTGAATGGCCCGCGAATACGGTTGAGCGCGTCGATAATATGCGGCGCCCCTGTCGCCCAGCCAATGCGTTCAGCAGCAAGGCCATAAATCTTCGAGAAAGTGCGCGTGACCAGCACGTTGTCATGGTGCTCTGACAGATCAAAACCGACCACCTGAAATTCGGGCGCGAGATACTCGCCGTAAGCCTCGTCAATCACAAGAAGGACGTCTTTAGGCAGGCCCGCATGCAACCGCTCGACCTCATCTGGCGCAATCCATGTGCCGGTGGGGTTGTTGGGGTTGGCAAGGAACACAACCCGCGTTTTCTCGGTCACTGCCTCGAGCAGCGCATCGACATTGGCGGTGAAATTACTGTCCGCCACCTCAACCGGCGTCGCCCCGCAGCGCCGTGCAGCGATGTCGTAAACCGCAAAGGAATGGCGCGAAAACACGACTTCATCGCCTGCCCCTGCAAAGGCCTGCGCCGCCAGATTGAGAAGCTCGTCCGAGCCTGTCCCGCAAACGATACGGGCCGCGTCCAATTGATGCAGGCCTGCCAGAGCATTCCTCAATTCCTTGGAATCGGGATCGGGATATGCTGCTGCCCCGGCTGCAAAGCCGCGCGGTGTTTCAAGCGCTTCCATTGCAGCAATCGAAGAGCCCAGCGGGTTCTCATTGGCGGAAAGCTTGATCAGCGGCTTGCCGTCTTTGCCGCTCGATTTGCCGGGCACATAAGCGTGAATGCCCATGATATAGGATTTGGGTTCGGGGCGCCCGGTTGCTGTCTTTGTCATAGCGGTGGGGCGATAACCGCTCACGGCGCGGCTGAACAGTCTAATTGACATGTTGCAGGCGCTTCCCCAAGTCGCGTTGCAATCATGACGAACGCCTATCCTTCCAAAGTCTATGCAGTTCCCGAAGCACTGCCGCTTGATAGCGGGCAGGAGTTGGCATCTGCCCAGATTGCGTATGAGACATATGGCGAGCTCAATGCTGACAAATCGAATGCGATCCTTTTGTGTCACGCGCTGACGGGTGACCAATATGTGGCAAGCAATCACCCGATTACCGGCAAGCCCGGCTGGTGGGAGCGTATGGTTGGCCCGGGCAAGCCGATTGATACAGACCGCTTTCATGTGATCTGCGCCAATGTGATCGGGTCTTGCATGGGCTCCACCGGCCCTGCGTCAATTTCGCCCGATGGGGAGCCTTATGCGATGCGGTTTCCGGTGATCACCATTCGCGATATGGTTCGCGGATTGGTGGCTTTGCTGGATGGCCTAGGAATCGGGAGACTGCACGCGGTTGTGGGCGGTTCGATGGGCGGAATGCAAACGCTTAGCCTTGCGGCCAATTGGCCTGATCGGGCGGAGCGGGTGCTGGTCCTTGCCTCCACCGCGCGCCATTCGGCCCAAAACATCGCTTTCCATGAACTGGGTCGCCAAGCAATTATGGCCGATCCAAATTGGCAAGACGGCGATTATTACGGCGGGGAGGCAAAGCCCGATAATGGCCTCGCGGTTGCGCGCATGGCGGCGCACATCACCTATCTTTCCGAAGAAGGGCTGACCGAGAAATTCGGGCGGCGATTACAGGACCGCGATGCCAAGAGCTTCGGGTTCGAGGCCGATTTTCAGGTAGAAAGCTATCTTCGCTATCAAGGGAGCGGTTTCACACAGCGCTTTGATGCCAATTCCTATCTCTACATCACCCGCGCAATGGATTATTTCGATCTCGCCGAAGAGCATGGGGGAAAGCTGGCCGATGCGTTCGCGGGCACAACGGCGCGTTTTTGTCTGGTGAGTTTCGACACTGACTGGCTCTATCCCACAGCAGAAAGCCGCCATGTGGTTCATGCATTGAACGCTACATCTGCAAAGGTGAGCTTTGTCGAACTCAGCGCCAATGCTGGCCACGACAGCTTCCTTTTGCCCCACGACCAACTCGACCGCGTGGTGCGGGGATTTGTCGAATGACGGCCTTACGCTTCGACCTTGCGGCCATTGCCGACCAGATTGGCCGAGAAAAACAGGGCGCGCGTGTCCTTGACGTAGGCTGCGGCGATGGCGCTTTGATGGCGGCGTTGGAGGCCGATCACGGCGCAGATGTGCGCGGGGTTGAGCTTGATCCGGTGAAGGTGGAGCGCTGCGTGTCGCGCGGGCTTTCAGTCATTCAAGGCGATGCCAATACCGACCTTGCAAACTATCCGGACAAAGCCTTCGATTTCGCCGTGCTTGCCCGCACGCTGCAAACCACCAACCGCCCGGATCAGGTGCTCGAAGAGCTCTTGCGCGTCGCCGATGTTGCTTTTGTAAGCTTCCCCAACTTTGCCCACTGGGGCACCAGAGCAGCGCTCATGTTTGGGGGCAAAATGCCGGTCACCAATGCCTTGCCGGTAAGCTGGTACGAGACCGAAAACATCCACCATGTGACGGTCGAAGATTTCCGCGCACTTGCTGCCAAAAAGGGCGCCAAAATCACGGCTGAATGGAACTTTGCAAATGAGCGCGCCATCGGCCCTGTGGGAGCCAATTGGCGCGCTGAATATGCTGTGTTTGAATTAAGGCGGTAGTTTTTTGGGGTCTCGCTCACGCGAGACGCAGCCGCCGCCCACCTCCCCGCCCGGCCACTATAGCCTAATGGTTTTATTGGTGGCCGGGCGGGGAGGCGTGCGGCGGTTGCCTCTATTTAAGAAGGCCTATGGATGCCGCAGATTTTGTGGCCATCAGGATCAGTGAAATAGCATAGGTACATCGGGCCCATAGAACCTTCACGAAGGCCGGGAGGGTCTTCGCAAGTGGTGCCGCCATTGGCGACCGCGACATCGTGAAATTCCTGAATTTGCTCTGGCGAATCGCAGACAAAGCCAAGGGTAAAGCCGTTTGACGGTTCAGCAGGCTTGCCGTTGATGGGCTCTGAAATCGAGAATGTGCTGCCGTTGTGCATGTAAAACAGGCGGGTCTGGCCGGTGTCGTTAACGTGGGCCATTGGCTCACCTGCACCAAGAACGCCAAGCGCGGCGTTATAGAATTTCTTGGACTTCTCGATATCGTTGGAACCGATCATCACGTGATTAAGCATGGAATGTCTCTCCTCTCATGCGTTGGACATGGCTGGAGGTAGGTTGCAAATAGAGACGCGGCAAGGTCAAACTTTGGCTCGAGCGGCGCTGGTCTGTAAACTGTAGTCGCAGGTTCAGACGCATCGGGTTAAGGGAAGCCCATGACCCTATCCCTCATTGCCGCGCTCACTGCGCCTTTCGCGCTTCAGGCGGCGACACCTGCGCCTGCACCCGCCAAGCCTTCAACTTTTGCCGATTTGTCGATCGAAGAGGCAACCGCGCCGCGCTGCGGTGTGGCATTTGCGATTGTCCAGGGTTGGCAGGGGGCAGGTGACGGGCGCGGCGGCGCTTGGCCAGATATGCAAGAAGCGGGCGCGCGCGAGTTTTTCCTCAGCGCCATGGTGCGCCTGATCGACAGCTACAGCCTTGAGCGCAGCGATGTGGTGCAGCTTGTTCAGGCCGAACGGGCCCGCCACCAGGCGACCGATTTTGCCAGCGTCGAGACAATGATGCCGGGCTGTTTAATCCTTTTGGGAGGCGTCGCGCCCCAAGATGGGTGATAGTGGCTTGCGCTGCTTTTAGACTTGTGGCTTTTGCATCAGCTTTAAGGCATGACTGAACGCGCAATGTGGCAAATCTATCAATTTCCTTTGTGTCCGTTCTCGCGCAAGATTTGCCTCCTTATGGGGGAGAAGGGGATTGCCTATGATCTTGTGCGCGAAGACCCTTGGGCACCGTCCGAGATGTTCCCCAATCTGAACGCTGCGGGCACGACGCCTGTGGTGGTGCATGAAGAGAAGAAAATCGTCCTTGCCGACAGCCGGGCGATTGGCGAATATTTCGAGGAAACCGTCGACAATTCACCCATGATCAACGGCACTGCGGCGAACCGTGCGGAAATCCGGCGGCTGGTCGCTCTCTTTGATGAAAATTTCTACCGCGATGTCACCGCCCCTTTGTTGATGGAGCGGATGAAGAAGCGGCTCATCTACAAGCAACCTCCCAACAGTACGGTCTTGCGCGATGCGATGAAGAATGCGCACGGACACCTGGACTATATGGACTGGCTGATCGACAACCGCCCTTGGCTGGCTGGCTCTACCATGAGCCTTGCGGATTTGGCGGCTGCTGCCCAAATCAGCGTCGCGGATTACCTTGGCGGAATTGACTGGAAAGGCCACGAACAAACGCGCGGCTGGTATTCGGTCTTCAAAAGCCGCCCAAGCTTCCGCCCGCTTTTGTCCGAGCGTATGGACGTAATCAAACCGCCAGCGCACTACGCGCTGGTCGATGGGTAAGCCTTTTTGTGTTCCGCACGCCCATCCGGGCGCGCATCCTCGCTAGACGTCCTTCCCCCGGACGATGTCCGGGGTACAGACCCGCTGCGGGCGGGTGGTCACCCTTGCGGATCATCCTGAATGATCCGATATAAGCGTTTAGAAAGAGAGCTTCCATGACCGATGATCCCAAGGCCGTAACCGAGGAAGAATGGCGCGAGCGTTTGAGCGCGGAGCAATTCCACATCCTGCGCGAGGCAGGAACAGAGCGCGCCTTTACCGGGAAATACGACAAATTCTACGAGAATGGCGAATATCTGTGCGCGGCGTGCGGGACACGGCTTTTCATTAGCGCTGCGAAATACAACAGCGGCTGCGGCTGGCCTGCCTTCACCAAGCCTGCTGATGCAGAGGTGGTGGACGAACACCGCGATGTCTCTTTTGGCATGATCCGTACCGAGGTTCGCTGTGGCAAATGCGATGGACATCTGGGCCATGTGTTTCCCGACGGACCGCCGGAAGAAGGCGGACTTCGCTATTGCATCAACTCCGCTGCACTTGAATTCGCACCGGAATAGCGCGCAAAACTTGGGAAATCGCGCATCTTATGGGGATGAGCGCGGGCTTGCGTGTTCACGCCTCGTTACAACTTGCCTACACATAGCGGATGGTCGAGAAGGTGCTTGCGGTTTGAAAGTGCGAACAGACTAGATGTCCAAACGGGGTAATGACCTCCAGAACAAGGGCCCGAACCAGGGTAAGCGGGGTTCGCGCCGTGCTGCGGCTGAACGTGCGTCTTCCGGTAAGACGAAAAGCAAATCCTCCAAAACCAAGTTGAAACGCGAAGGGGCTCCATCGCCTTTCTGGAAATGGACCAAGCGTTTTGCCGTTTTTGGCACGGTGGCCGCGCTTTTGGGGGCGGTTTTTCTTGCCTTTGCGGTGGGTTTTGCCGCCCGTTCGCTTCCCAGCTTCTTCCAGCTGAAAGCCAGTCAGGCGGGGCAGACCATTCTGGTGCGCGCGCGCGACGGCAGCGAAATTGTCGAAATAGGTCCGAGCTTTGGCGAATGGCTCTCCTATGAAGACATCCCCGAAAACATGCGCAACGCCATGGTCGCGGTCGAGGACAAGCGTTTCTATTCGCATTACGGTATTGATCCGATCCGCACGACAGGTGCGGTTGTCGAAGGCTTTACCGGCGCGCGGTCTCGTGTTGGCGGGACGTCCACGATCAGCCAGCAACTGGCGCGCAACCTCTTTCTAAGCTCCAACCGGACCTTTGACCGTAAAGCGCGCGAAGCGATCCTTGCGATGGCGCTGGAATGGAAGTTCTCCAAAGAGCAAATCCTCGAGCTTTACCTCAACAAGGTGTATTTTGGCGGCGGCGCATATGGCGTCGACAGCGCGTCTCGCAAATTCTTCAGCCACCCGGGAAAAGAACTCAGCGTTGCCGAGGCGTCGATCATTGCAGGGTTGGTAAAAGCGCCAAGCCGGTATTCCCCCACGGCCGATGTTCAGGCTGCGGTTGAGCGCGCCGAGGTCGTGCTGCGCCTGATGAAAGAGCAGGGGTATATCACCGCCGACCAGGCATCGGTTGATGTGGATACGGTCGAATTGAAACAGCAGGCGGGACAAAACTCGGTGCGCTATTTCACCGACTATGTGCTGCCCCAGCTCGACATTATCCTGCCCGAAACCAATGCGCCTCTGGAGGTGTTCACTACTCTCGACATCGGGATGCAGCGCGCAGCGACCGCTGCGGTGAAGGCCAATTCGCCTGATGGCGCGCAAGGGGCATTGGTCAGTCTTGACCGCGATGGTGCTATCCTCGCTCTGGTCGGGGGCACGGACTATGTCGAAAGCAATTTCAACCGCGCGACCGACGCCTTGCGCCAGCCCGGCTCCTCGTGGAAGTTGTTTGTCTATCTGGCGGCGCTTGAGGCGGGATATACGCCCGATGACAAGGTGGTCGATACGCCGGTGACCATCGACGGGTGGAGCCCGCGCAATTCCAATGGCCGCAATGTGGGCGAGACCAGCTTGCGCACGTCATTTGCCTATTCGATCAACACGGTCGCGGCGCAATTGGGCAATGAAGTGGGCTTTGGCACTGTCGCCTCGATGGCAAGGCGTTTCGGGATCAGTTCGCCGGTTTCAACCTTCCCTTCCATGGTGCTGGGCGCATCCGAAGTGCGCCTTCTGGAGATGACTCAGGCTTTCGCCGGTATCTCGGCACGCGGCATGGCGGTGGAACCCTATGGTATTTCGAAGGTCGTGACCTCTGACGGAGAGACGATTTATCAGCGCAAGAAACCGCGCGAGAACAAGCTGGTGCCCGATTATGTGGCCGCTGGCATCACCGATCTTCTGCAGGCAGCCGTGCAAACCGGTACGGGGCGCGCAGCGCAGATCGGGCGGCCTGTTGCGGGCAAAACCGGCACGACAAGCTCGAACAAGGATGGGTGGTTTGTCGGCTTTTCAAGCGGGATCACCACCGGAGTCTGGATGGGCCGCGATGATGCAAAGAAGGTCTCTGGCCTTCAAGGTGGCCGCGCGCCTGCAAGGGCCTTTGCCGCTTATATGCGATATGCCGTTAAAGACCGCGCGGTCGAAGAGTTCGACACTGAACTCAACCTGCCCGAATGGCGGCTTGAGCCTGACGAAGAGGCGCTGTTTGGCGATCCTGATGATTATTACTTCATCGACGAACAAGGCAATCTGATTGAGCCGGGTCGCCGCGACCCGGAAAGCCCGGCCTTCGATGTTGACGGTGAGCGTCCGCTTGGGCCCGTAGAAGAGCCGCCAGCAGCCGTAAGCGACGACTTTCTGGATGAGGCCATAGGCGGTGAGCCGCGTTCACCGCCGCCAAGGCCAACACCAAGACCGGCGCCAACCAGATCAGTCTCAGACCCCGGTTTCCTGCGCGAGGATCCGCCCGGGTAGCCGGGAAAGTTAGAGCCCTGACCCCAAGAGCCCAGACGAAACAGCCCCCGCGAGCCGATCTGGCTGCGGGGGCTTTTCTGTAACCGGGTTTAGCTCTTCAGCCTTTCGGGTCCTTGACCCCTAGTTGCTCCGAAGTCGGACCGGCAGGAAGCGTGGCGGCTGACCGCGGCGCTGGATACGCAGCAGAACCGCGTCACGGCCATTGGTCTCGGCTTCAGTGATTTGTTCACGCAGAGCCTCGATCGTGCCGACCGTGTTGTAATTGGCAGACAGGATCACATCACCGCGGCGAAGGCCCTTGCGCCCTGCATCGGAGTTCGGATCAACCGCGCCGATCACAAGGCCGACGGTGTCGGTGTCAACGCCAAGACTACGCGCGATCTGCGGGGTCATTTCGAGCACTTGGAGACCCAGCTTCTCAGCGATCTGGTCATCCATTTGATCCGGGTCCATCGGTTCTTCTGAATCGGGATCAAAGTTTTGCTGTTGCTGAGCCAGCTCTTCTGCACTTGGCCGTTTGGCAAGTGTCGTATTCAATTCAACCCTGCGCCCTTCGCGAAGGACGGTGACAGGAATGCTCTGTCCCGGGTTGATATTGGCAACGAGGAAAGAGACCGTCTGATCAGAAGAAACCGCATTGCCGTTGACGCTGACAATGATGTCGCCCGGTTGCATACCGGCCTGCTCGGCAGGGCTGTCATCGGTGACAAGCTGCACAAGCTCGCCGCGATTGCGTTCGATGCCAAGCGAGTCGGCAAGGTCATCGTTCACTGGCTGAAGCTGTACCCCAAGATAGCCGCGCTCGATTTCCTGACCCTGCTTTAGCTGGTCGACGATCGGTGCCGCGATCTCACTCGGAATCGCAAAGCCAATGCCGACGCTGCCGCCCGATGGTGAGAAGATCGCATTGTTGATGCCGATTACGTTGCCGCGCATGTCGAACAGCGGACCGCCCGAGTTGCCCCGGTTGATGCTGGCATCGGTTTGGATAAAGCGGTCATAGGCGCCGCCCTGGCCGGTGTTGCGATAGACTGCCGAAATAATCCCGGAGGTGACGGTTCCGCCAAGACCAAAGGGATTACCGATCGCAACGACCCATTCGCCCACACGCGATTCGGCGCTGTTGCCAAAGGTCACGAATGGGAACGATTTGTCCGATTTGATTTTCAGAACCGCGAGATCAGAATCAGGGTCCGCACCGACCAGCTCGGCTTCGTATTCGGTACCATCAGGGAACGTGACGGTGATTTCTTCCAGGCGCGCACGGTTATCAGGAGCGACCACGTGGTTGTTGGTGACAACAAAGCCATCGGCGCTGATGATAAAGCCCGAGCCCAACGACTGAGCCTCGCGGCGCTGTGGCTGATTACCGCCGCGGCGGTTGAAGAGTTCGGCAAACGGTGTGCCTGCAAACGGGTTGCGGTTCACCTCGACCGATTGGCGCGTGGCGATATTGACCACGGCGGGCTGCAATTGCTGTGTCAGGTCCGCAAAGCTTGCGGGCGCTCCGGCAACCGGCACCACTCGGTCCATCACGCTTGTGTCATTTTGGGCGACCTGCGCTCCTGCCGGGATACCCGTCATGAGCGAAACCGCTGCGCCTCCAACCAGAAGCGCGCTCGTCAGTCCATAAACATACCGCACGTTGCTCACGTCCTCTCATTCCTTCCTTGCATACAGGTGCCCGGGCAAAGCCGGGGACCTCAAGATACCTTAAGTTACGCCTGCCTTTAGGCCTTAGACGCACTTAACCGCGATTGAACACGGATGTAGTCGGTAGTCCGAAATCAGCCGTTGGTCGGTTACGCGGCCCGCCATTCGCCGGACCGCGTGCACCTGTCATCGACCGTTGAACTGGTTGAAATACTCATTGTCCGCATCAAGCACCATGGTGCTGTCACCCTCACCATTGATGAAGGTCTGGCGATAGCTTTCCATAGCGCGGTAGAAATCGTAGAAATCCGGGTCCTTGCCATAAGCCGCCGCATAGGTGTTTGCGGCCTCGGCATCGGCCTGTGCCCGGATGATCTGCGCGTTCTTGCGCCCCTGTGCACGGATGGTTTCGGCCTGTTCCTGCCGTTCGGAAATCATCCGTGTGAAGGCAGCTTGCAACGGCGTGCCTTCGGGCAGGTCAGCCGCCTTGATCCGCACATCAATGATCTGCGCGCCGTATTCGCGTGCCTGTGTGTCAAGCGTTTCGCGGATTCGTGTCATGGCGCTGCCGCGTTCGGCGGTCAGAAGGCTGGCGAAGGTCCGCCGGCCCAGTTCCTGACGCAGAGCCGAGCGAAGGATCCGCGCAAGCTGCACATTCAGGCGCGATTCGTCACCGGCACGCTCGATCATGGTGACCGGTTGAATGATGCGATAACGCGCATAAGCATTCACGCGAAGGCGCTGCTGGTCACTGGTGAGCACCTGCTCGTTGTCCATATCGAGATCAAGCACGCGGCGTTCGACCATTTGCACACGGTCAACGAAAGGAATGCGCCACCAAATGCCGGCGCCCGTTTGACCAAAAGGCTCATCCGGATCGAACATATTGACGATGGCCTGCGGCTCACCTGTGCGGATGATGACCGCTTGCTTTGTTTCAGGCGTCACGAACAGGGTTGAGGCAATCGCTACGATTGCAACGACCCCTGCAATGATCGGAAGACGGAAACGGGTCCAGACATTTTCCATGTTACTGGCCTCCTGTTGGTGTAGCTGCGGGCTCGGCCGAGCGACGCTCAACCTCGCGAAGAGGCAGGTAAGGGGTCACGCCATCGGCATCGATAACGGTTTTGTTTGTCCGGGAAAGAACGGCTTCCATTGTCTCGTAATACAGCCGTCGACGGGTCACTTCCGGAGCAAGGCGATATTCGCTGTAGATCTGGTTGAATTGTTCAGCGTCACCTTCGGCGCGGGCCAGAAGGCGCTGCGAATACCGGCGGGCACCGTTCAATTCACGTTCGGCATCCTGCTGCGCGGCAAGGACGTCGTTAAATGCTTCGACCACGCTTTCAGGCGGGTCAGTCTTGTCGACTTCGATACCGAGCACGGTGATCCCTGCACCATAAGTATCGAGGATACCCTGCATCCGGGTTTGAACATTGGCCTGAATATCGGCACGGCCTTCACCAGAGATAACCGTGTCGAGGGTCTTTTCCGCAACCGATGAACGCATGGCGGTCTCTGCTGCCTCACGCACGGTTTCAATCGGGTCTGCCAACTGGAATTGGAAAAGCGAAAGGTCGTTGATGTTCCAACGCACCGAATAGCTAAGGTCAACAAGGTTCTGGTCGCCTGTCAGGATCAGCTTGCTCGGCACTTCTTCAATCCGGGCCGCTTCTACATTTTCCACTTCGACTACGCTGATCGGATAAGGAAATGACCAGTTCGTCCCCTGGTCGAAGGTTCCGACAAATTCTCCGCCAAAACGGGTTACGGTCGCTTGCTCGCCCGGTTGGATAAAGTGAACACTTGAGAAAATCAGCCAGACGGCTGCGACGCCTGCTCCAAGGATTGGCAACCAGCTGCCACCGCCAGGACGTTCCGGCATGCGGAAGGTGGGGCCGCCACCACCGCCTGCGCGGCGCGGGCCTTCGGGGCCTCTGTTCTTGAAGATGTCCTCGATGCTGGCCGAACGGCGTTTGCCGTCATCGGAACCACCGCCGCCGGGAAGCCACGGGTTTCGCGGTCCTTCTTTTCCGGGGCCATCGGATTTGTCGCCGGAAGAATCATCTCCGCCGCCATCTCCGCTTCCAGTGGGTTTACCCCAGGGATTTTTCTTGCCAGCCATCGCGAGGCCAATCTGTTGTCTAAAACCGTCAAAAATTCGCATGTTCTTTCTATAGGATGCGTTTGCAGGAAAAACAGGGGTTGAAACACGGATTTTGATGATAGAGCGGTTTCATTATGAGCGACAATGACACCGACAAGCCCGATCTGGACCAGGCCGAAGCCCTTTTGAGGGGCGCTTTGCCAGTGGAAATTCAGGGGCGAATTCGCTCTGCAAGGTTGAAAGAAGGCCGTGCAATTGTCGTGGCCGAGGCAGGTGACCTTGGCGCAAAGGCGCGCGAAGAGCTTGAAAAGCTAATCGAAAATGCTCTGGTAGGATTGGCCGAGGTCGATGAGGCGCGGGTTGCGTTAATCGCAGACCGCCGCCGCCGCATGATCATTGCAGTGGGTTCGGGCAAGGGCGGTGTGGGCAAATCCACGCTCACGACCAATCTTGCGGTGGCTTTGGCAAAGATGGGGCGCAAAGTCGGCGTCATCGATGGCGACATCTATGGTCCAAGCCAGGCACGCCTGCTTGCAACCGAGAAGGCGAAGGCAGAGGCGGACGGCGAAAAGCTGATCCCGATCGAAAGCCCGCACGGGGTCAAGATGCTCTCGATGGGCAATTTGGTTGCGCAAGGAAAGGCGCTTGCATGGCGCGGTCCGATGGCGGGTAAGGCGCTAACCCAGATTGTCGATGCGCATTGGGGCGATACCGAGCTTTTGCTGATCGACCTGCCGCCGGGCACAGGGGACGTGCAGATTTCCATGATGGCCGATAACAAGCCCGATGGCGCGATTCTGGTCTCGACCCCGCAAGATCTGGCGCTGCTCGATGCGGCGCGCGCTGGTCAATTGTTCGAGGATGGCAATGTGCCGATCATCGGGCTGGTTGAGAATATGTCGGGCTATGCCTGCCCTGACTGCGGCCACGTCTCCAACCCGTTTGGCGAAGGCGGCGTGAAGAATTTTGCTGGCGCGCTTGAGATACCCTTCCTTGGGCGCATACCTCTGACGATGGAAACGCGCATTGCCGGGGATGCGGGCAAGCCGCCTGCCTTGGGTGATGATGAAGGAGCAAAGCCGTTCATAGCTATTGCCGAGGCGCTTGATCGCTGGACCAGGAACGGCAAAGTCTAACCAGCATGGAGATAACCCGGCACCTGACGCGAAGGGGAGTGATTGGAGGCGCTGCTGTTGGCGGCGGGCTTTTGATCGCGTGGTGGGCATTGCCGCGCAATTATCCCAATCCCTTAACCCCAGCACGCGGCGAACACGTTCTGGGTGCATGGCTCAAGGTCGCCGAGGATGGCGTGGTCAGCGTTGCCGTGCCTCAATTGGAGATGGGGCAGGGGATCACCACACTGATCCCTCAGATCGTCGCAGAAGAATTGGGGGCGGACTGGCGGCAGATCGCCGTTGAGCCTGCTGCTGCTGCCGCCGCCTATGCCAATGCGCCGCTGGCCGAGCGTTGGATCGGTCTATGGGACCCGATGAGCGCTGGCCTGTCGCAAAGCACCGATGAAATGCTGGCAGAACGCTTTGCCACATCGCAGCGTTTCACCGCGACCGCCGATGGCACGTCCCTTGCCGCCTATGAACAGCCCGTTCGCGAAGCCGCCGCAGCAGCGCGGGCCATGTTGGCCATGGAAGCGGCATCGCGATGGGGTACGTCATGGGAGGAATGCGAGGTTGAGGGTGGCATTGTCTCCTTTGGCGACAACCGCGCAACCTTTGGCGAGCTTGCCTCTGGTGCCGCCGGGCAATCGCCGCCTGACCCTCCGCCCCTGCGCCCCGAAGCGTCAGGCGCAAACCCTCTATCGAGCCAGACCGGCGGCACGCTTTCCGAAGCCTTCCCGCGCATCGATCTGCCTTCCAAAGTCGACGGGTCACACCGGTTCGCAGGCGATGTTCGGCTTCCCGGAATGGTCTTTGCCGCGATCCGCCATGGCCCCAACAATGGCAGCGAGCTTACCGACTTCAAGGTGGACGGCGCAAAAGGCATCAGTGGCATAGTCGGCGCTGTAAGAACCAAGCGCTGGCTTGCGGTGGCGGCAACAACCTCTTGGGCAGCGCAGCGCGCAGTGGAGGCGATGGAGCCGCAGTTCACCACCGCTTATCCCGTAAGCAGCGATGACATAGCCGCGCGGCTCGACACGCTTCTGACCTCGGGCGACAGCTTCAAGACGCACGAAACGGGCTTTGGCGAAGAGGCGATGACCCGTGTTGATTTCGCGCGACGGTATGAAGTCGAGGCATTCCACGCGGCTCCCGTTGAAACAGCAAGCGCTGCTGCACGATATGCCGACGGCCGGCTTGAGCTCTGGATCGCCTCGCAGGCACCCGAACAGGCAAGAGTTGCCGCTGCCAAAGCGGTTGGCTTGGCAGTCGAGGATGTCGCGCTTTATCCCATGTCCGCAGGGGGCAGTTTTGATGCGCGGCTGGAGCATGACCATGCCATCGAGGTCGCGCATATTGCCAAGCAATTGGGAAGGCCGGTTCAGCTCACCTGGTCGCGGCGCGAGGAGATCGTGCGTTCAAGGCCCTCTGCGCCGGTATATACGCTGATCGGTGCGCAATTGGCTGGCGGTGGAGGGGCAAGTCCGCTTCAAGGTGCTTCGGGCGGCGTCATCGACGCGATCAAGCTGCGCATTGCAACACCGCCTTCGACCCATGAATTTGGCAAGCGCCTGTTCGGCAATCTCACGCCATGGGCCGCGATCCGCGAGACCACGGGGCAAAAGGACGAACTTGCTGTCGAGGGCGCTGTTCCCCCCTATGATCTGCCTAGCGTCACCGTGCGCCATATTCCGGTTGAAACGGGCTATCCGGCGGGTCGCGTGCGCGGCAATGCCCATGTTGCCGCGGCATTTGGCACAGAGAGCTTTGTTGATGAATTGGCGGCGGAAAGCGGGCGCGAACCCTTATCCTATCGCATGTCGATGCTGGGCTCTGATGTCCGGCTTGCCGCCTGTCTTCAACGCGCGGCCAGTCTGGCGCAGTGGGATGGCGGTGCCGATCAAAGCGGGCAGGGCCTTGCCTGTTATCGCATAGGCGATGCAGCTACGGGAGGCCGGATCGCGTGCGTCGCAACGGCGCGTCGGGGCGAAGGCGGCCTTCGGGTCACGCGTCTTTCGGCAGCGGTTGATATCGGGCGGATCGTCAATCTTGATATTGCGCGCCAGCAGATCGAGGGCGGACTTCTCTTTGGTCTGGGCATTGCACTTGGCAATTCGCCGCAAATGCGCGGCGGGCTTCCCGAAAGCTTCGAGTATAGCGATCTTGGCCTGCCCAAACTTGCCGATTGCCCCGAGATCGTCGTCGATTTCCTGCCCAGCAGCGCACCCTATGCCGATCCCGGAGAATTGGGCGTCGCGGTTGCCTCTCCGGCTATCGCAAATGCATTGTTTTCGGCTACAGGCTTGCGCCTCAGACGACTGCCCCTACTTTCAGGGGGGCTTTAGGCCGTAAACTCATATCATTGGCGTGCGGGATCACGGCGGGTTTTTCGTAAATTTGTCGGCGCGGCTGGACCCGAAATTACTTTTGAAGCGTTATCCCGACCGAAATGACCCAAATTCAATGACCTGGCAAAAACAACTCCTTCCCAACGAGCACCCCCCTGTATCCAGCGGGTCTGTCGGCGTGCTGCTCGTCAATCTGGGAACGCCTGATGCGCCTGATCCAGGGTCGGTGAAGCGCTATCTCAAGCAATTCCTGTCCGATCCGCGCGTCATCGAAATCCCGGCCATTGCCTGGCAACCGATTTTGCGTGGCATAATCCTGAATACCCGCCCTGCGAAAAGCGCGGCTGCCTATTCGAAGATATGGACCGATCGCGGATCGCCTCTGGCCGATATCACCTCGCGTCAGGCCGAAGCGATCGAGGGGCGTTTTGGCGAGAATGTGATTGTCGATTACGCGATGCGTTACGGCAATCCTTCGATTGAAACACAGCTCAACAAGCTGACTGAAAAAGGGTGTGATCGCATTTTGATCGCGCCGCTTTACCCGCAATATTCCGCCGCCACGACCGCGACCGTATTCGACGAGGTGGCGCGCGTGCTCAAGGGCCTGCGTTGGCAACCGGCCTTGCGCTTTGTCCCGCCCTATCACGATGACGAGCTTTACCTAAATGCACTTGCCGATGATTTGACCACGCAGGTCAGCGCATTATCGTTCAAGCCTGAAGTGATGCTGTTAAGCTTTCACGGCATGCCGCAGCGCACGCTTGAAAAGGGCGATCCCTACCATTGCCATTGTCAGAAAACCTCACGGCTTTTGCGCGAGCGTTTGCAAGGGCGGCCCGAATGGGAAGGCGTGCGGTTTGAAACCTCTTTCCAGTCGCGCTTTGGCCCTGCCCAATGGCTCGAACCTGCAACCGACGATACGCTGGTTGGTGAAGGCGAAAAGGGCACCAAACGCCTTGTTGTAGCAGCGCCCGGTTTCTCGGCTGATTGTGTGGAGACACTTGAGGAACTTGCGCTTGAAGGGCGAGATGAATTCCTTGAGGCAGGCGGCGAAGAGTTTGCGGTTCTCGATTGCCTCAACGTATCGGGTTCTGGCATTCAAATGCTTGAAGCAATGGTCGCCCGCGAGCTTTCCGGCTGGGCCTGATGCAACGCATAAGGTTGGAAGCGGGCCAATGAAGGGTTTTCCTACATTGAAGTGGGCCGTTATCCCTGACTGAGGCGCTGTTTGCATGGAATCGGTGGTCGATTTTTTAAAGCAAAGTGTCTCATAGGATTTTCCATACAAAGCTATGTATTTCAATATTTTGCTCGGATTTTCCTACAGGCCTATGAGACACATGTGTCTCATAGGGTTCCCGGAGCCCGGATGCTTACACGGGACTTGGCGGCGGGTTTACAATTATGTAAGTTGCAAGAAGCATACCCACAATTGGTGCATTTTCGGAGCTGACTAAACCATGGCAACCCTGGCCGAGCCTAACGCTGTAAAAAGCGCCCATACCCCGAGCTTCTCCCATTGGAGCGAGGGCGTGCCGACCGAGGCCGATATCGCGCATATCCCCGGCGATGCAGGGCTGCCTTTGGTGGGCAATACCTTCCGCCAATTGGCCGATCCTCATGGTTTTACCAAGCGGATGATCGAAACCCACGGCAAGGTGTACAAAACGCGCGCCTTTGGCGGGTGGAATGTTGCCTTGATCGGGGCAGAGGCGAACGAGCTTGTATTGTTCAACAAGGACAAGATTTTCTCGAGTGAGCAGGGCTGGGGACCGGTTCTGGATCAACTGTTCCCGCGCGGGCTTATGCTGATCGATTTTGATCACCACCGGATTGATCGCCGCGCTCTTTCCATCGCGTTCAAGCCTGAACCCATGCGCCATTATTGCGGGTCCTTGAATTCCGGCATCGCACGCGAGGTTGCAGGCTGGGAAGGGCCGATGCGCTTTAACCCGGCAATCAAGAAACTGACGCTTGATCTTGCCGCCGACAGTTTCCTTGGCATTCCGTGGGGACCGGAAGCGGACAAGATCAACACCGCTTTTGTCGATATGGTTCAGGCCAGCGTTGCGCCGATCCGCAAACCGCTACCCTTCACCAAGATGAAAAAGGGCGTGGATGGCAGAGCCTTTATGGTCGACTATCTCACCCGCGAAACGATCAGGCGGCGCGACCAAGGCGGCGGGCAGGACATGTTCAGCCAGTTTGCAACCGCCACCACCGAAGACGGCGAACTGTTGCCCGTCGATGCCGTGGTCGACCACATGAGCTTCCTTTTGATGGCAGCGCATGACACGATCACCTCATCGGCGACGTCCTTCATGTACTATCTCGCAACCGAGCCGGAATGGCAGGAAAAACTGCGCGAGGAGATTTTCGCAGTCACAGGCGGGCCGGATGCCGATGGGAACCCGCGCCCGCTGTCTTACGAAGACCTTGGCAAGCTTGAGCTGACCGAAATGGCGTTCAAGGAAGCCTTGCGGATGATGCCGCCGGTGCCTTCGATGCCGCGCCGCGCGCTTAAGGAATTCGAGTTTGGCGGATACCGCATTCCGGCCGGGCAATTGTGCGGGATCAATATCTATTGGACCCACCATTCAGACGAATATTGGGACGATCCCATGACCTTTGATCCGATGCGCTTTACCCCTGACAAAGTGAAGGCGCGGCACAAATATGCCTGGGTCCCGTTTGGCGGGGGCGCGCACATGTGTCTGGGGCTGCACTTTGCCTATATGCAGGTGAAGATCCTGCTCGCGCAATTGCTGCAACGATACCGGATCGAGGCAGAAGCGGGCTACAAGCCGGAATGGCAACCATGGCCGATCCCGCAGCCCAAGGATGGTTTGCAGATCGAATTCAAGAAGTTGTGATCGAACGGCGCCTATGGCGTCGCAAGCCCGACCGGGCGCCCGCAGGTGCCCCGGAATGAAATGGAGGGATTAGCGCCGTGGATGCACCCGCGGATGCGGGTGCGCAAAACAATCCTTAAAAGTCCCACGCGATGCCGTCTTTCTCCCAATCGCCATAGCGTGTGGGGGAAAGATCGCGGGGTTCATCCTTTAGAGGATCGACCGCTTTGGGCTTGGGCGCTGGATCGTTGCTCCAGTGCTTGGGCTTTTGAAAGGCTTTCGCGGTTTCGGATTTCTGTTTGGTCATAATGATAAAATGCGCGAGCTAGCGCTTGGTTTCAAGGAAGAGTAATTACCCCCGCCAATGGCACAGCCTTCAGGAATTCACGCGCGCCGCGCCGCGCTCAAAATGCTCGATGCGGTGCTGCGCCGGGGGGAGACCCTGGAACAGGCGGCGCCCGGCGCCTTGAGGGATGTTCGCAAGGCCCCCGACCAAGCATTGGCAAGGGCGATAGTGGGTGAGGCGCTGCGGTGGCTGACCGATTTGGACGCTCTGATCGATAGTGCGACGAAGAAACCGCTTCCCGACGATGCCAAACCGCGCAGCGTGCTGCGATTGATGTTGGCGCAGGCCTTAAGGCTCGAGACGCCGCCCCACGCGGTGATTGCAACGGGACTACCGCTGCTGTCCGGCGGGCCAAGGCGGCTGGCACACGGGGTGTTCTCAACCCTGATGAAGCAGGAGGCCGCATTGCCCGCGATGCCGACCCTGCCAGAGCGGTTTGCTGGAAGGTGGGAGGGTATGGCCGAGGGCCTTATCCAGCCGCCCGAGGTTGACCTGCATTTGAAGGATGAGAGCCAAACGGATCAATGGCAGGCCAAACTTGGCGGGGAGAGTTTCGCCCCCGGTCATGTCCGCATGCCGCGCGGGATCCCGATTGAGAAGATCGAAGGATATGACGAAGGCGCATGGTGGGTACAGGATCTGGCCGCGCAATTGCCGACGCGCCTGCTAGGAGACGGGGCGGGCAAGCACGCACTCGACCTGTGCGCAGCGCCGGGCGGCAAGACTATGGCGCTCGCGGCGAGCGGATGGAACGTCACCGCGCTCGACCTTTCAAAGCGGCGCTTGGGCGTTCTCAAAGACAACCTCAAACGCACCGGGCTCAAAGCCTCTCCGTTGCGCGCCGATGCGCTGACATGGGAGCCCAAGCATGCTTTTGACGCGATCTTGCTGGATGCGCCGTGCACCGCGACAGGCACCTGCCGTCGCCACCCCGATGTCCTCCACCGCATCGGCCCGCGCCAGATTGCAGAAATGGTGGAGATACAGCGCGCTCTGATCGGAAAGGCTGCGGAATGGCTTAAACCGGGCGGGGTGCTGATCTATGCGGTGTGTTCGCTTGAACCCGAAGAAGGCGAGAGCCAAGCCGCATGGATCGACGCCAACCTTGGTCTGACGCCGGTGCCCATCACGGCGAACGAACTTCCTGCTGGCCTTGAACCAACGCCCGAAGGCTGGCTGCGCACCCATCCGGGAATGCTGACCGAGAAAGGCGGGCTCGACGGGTTTTTCGTAGGCCGCTGGACTAAAAGCGTAAGGTGATTGAGGCGCAAGGTTTTCCTACTTGCTCCAATTCGAATATTGCGCTGTTTTCGCCAACTTTCGCGACATTGAGCCTCACCGGTGCGCCCAATTCAACATAACGCTTCATCGTCATCTCGCCGCTTGTATCAATGTCGGTCCGCCCTTTGATGAGGAAGAGAGCCTGACGGGCAAGTTCGTGCAAGTGGGTTGAGTTCACATGGTCGCCTGATCCGCCGATAAAGACATTGCCGGGAGGAAATCCGTTTTCAGCCGTTACCAAAGCCTCGACATAGCCCTTGGCGGGATCAAATGGCGCGACGAATACCTGTTCGCCCCCGATCAATCCGAGTGCTTTGCGGTTGGCATAATTGAAGTCTGTGGCCGAACTAGTCTTCCGGACTGTCTGCTTGGTGCCTTTGCGCCAATCTTCAAAATTGCGATTGTGAAAGATCACACCGCGTCCGCGAAAGGAGACCACTGCCGTGCCGCCAGCGGTGAAAAGTTCGATCAAATAGCCAAGCTTTCCTGACTCGCTATCGATGCCGTAGATCCCATGAGTTGCATGGCCGCCGCTGGCATCGCCAAGCTTCCAGTCAATCCAGGTGAGGGCAGTCCATTTATTTTCGTCCCATTTTCCGAGAGCGCCTGCCCCTCCGACAGCGGTCCAGAAAGCCTGCGTCTGGACAACCACCGGATGATGCGGGGGCAGGGCTAACCATGGGTTGGCCTTTGCATCCAAAGAGCAGGCGAACGCCACCGATCCATCGCCGCGCACCTCATGGCCGGATGAATAGGGATTGGACGGATGCTGGGGAGCCATCGGCGGTTTCGCCTTTAGCTCTTCACATATTTCTGAAAGCTCTTGCGCAGTTTCATGATTTTGGGCGGGATCACAGCAAGGCAATACGGATTGCGCTGCCCTTCGCCGTCCCAATATTCCTGATGGTAGTCCTCTGCCGGATACCACGGCGCGGTTTGCGCGTCGCCTGTCAGACCCTCGATGGTGGTGACAGCCACCTTGCCATTGTCTGCATTCCATCGCTCGATTGCGGCCTTGGCTTCTTCACCCTGCGCCGCGCTGAGCGGGAAAATGGCGCTGCGGTATTGTGTGCCGATATCGTTGCCTTGGCGGTTCAGCTGGGTCGGGTCATGCGTGCCAAGGAACACGTCATAGATTTCCGCGATGCTGATCACATCCGGATCATAAGTCACACGGATCCCTTCGGCATGGCCGGTAGAGCCGGTGCACACTTGCTTATAGGTCGGATCGGCTACGCTGCCGCCGATATATCCGCTTTCAACCTCGCTCACGCCGATGACATCGCGGAATACGGCTTCGGTGCACCAAAAGCACCCGCCTGCGATAATTGCCTGTTCCATAAAATCTCCGATCATTCGTTCGCAACAGACATAGGAAGCGACAGGGATTTGCGAAAGAGCCAAGCTATTTGGAAAAGAGATAGCGCGCCTCTCTTGTCATGTGCCCATCACACCCTAGAATTAGGGTCAGTCTCACCGAGAGAGGATCCCGACACATGAAATTCAATTCTTTTGCACCACTCGCCCTGCTTGCTGCTGGCTCGGCCATGGTTACGTTTGCTGCCCCTGTTGCAGCGGACGATCACGCCGAAGCGGCAGCGCCTGCCATTGCAGATGTTCTCGCGCATGAACGCCGCGATGGTGACCGCGAGCGTGACCAATATCGCAATCCTGCCGAAACCCTTGCCTTCTTCGGTGTCGAACCGACCATGACGGTTGCCGAATATGGCCCGGGCGGCGGCTGGTACACCCGCGTTCTTGCGCCCTATTTGATGCCGGCTGGCACTTATATCGCATTCAACGGTGACAGCGATGCGCGCACCTACCGCAACCGCGCTCAAGAAGCGCGCGCCAAGGGTTGGACGGAAAGCTTTAAAGACGGAATAGCCGAGGCGATGGGCGTCGAAGCCGATAGCGTCATGGCATTTGAAGTCGATGAAATGCCGGAAGACGCCGCTGGCACTGTGGACCGCGTCCTGATCTTCCGTTCGATGCACGGGCTGAACATTGGCAACAATGCCGATGACATCCTGAAAGCTGCCCGCATGATGCTAAAAGATGACGGCATGGTCGGCGTCGTGCAGCACCGTGCCCCGGAAGGCGCAAGCTACGACGATTATGGCGCTCGCCAGCGTGGTTACATGCGCAAACAGGATGTGGTTGCAATTTTTGAGGCCAACGGGTTCGAACTCGCTGCCGAGAGCGAAGTGAACGCCAACCCGAAAGACACAGCCGACTATGAAGGCGGCGTCTGGACGCTTCCCCCTTCGCTTGGCTTTGGTCGCCAAAGCGAAGAAGAAATGGCCAAGCACCGCGCCATTGGTGAGAGCGACCGTATGACCCTTCTGTTCAAGAAGGCTGACTGAGTCTAAAGGCGGCGATATGAGCACTCTCACTGTCGCCGCCTTACAACTTTCGCTCGGCTCTCCCGAAGAGGCCGAGAATATCGCGGCCGTTGGCGCCTTGGTCGAAGAGGCCGCCTCAAAAGGGGCCAAGGTGATTTTGCCGCCAGAGCTCTTCTCCGGTCCATATTTTTGCAGCACCGAGGACGAGGCGCTGTTTGCGCTGGCCCGTCCTACAGCCGACCACCCCAGCGTCATCGCGATGCAAGGGCTTGCAGCGCGGCTCAAGGTCACAATCCCGACCAGCTTTTTCGAGCGCGATGGGCACCATTATTACAACACACTTGCCATGATCGGCCCGGATGGAGCGATCATGGGCACTTACCGGAAAAGCCACATTCCAGATGGGCCAGGCTATGAGGAAAAATTCTATTTCCGCCCTGGCAATGATGGCTTCAAGGTTTGGGACGTGCCCGGTGATGAGGGTGCGAGCGTGCGCATTGGCGTCGGCATTTGCTGGGACCAATGGTATCCTGAATGCGCCCGCGTGATGGCGCTGAAGGGCGCAGAAGTCCTGCTGTACCCCACGGCCATCGGGTCAGAACCCTATGACGCCGACCTCGACACAAGCCGCATGTGGCGCCGCGCAATGGTGGGGCACGCGGTTTCCAATTGCATGCCGGTGATCGCGGCCAATCGCATCGGTACGGAAGGCGAGCAGAGTTTCTACGGTCACTCTTTCATCACCGACGAATGGGGTGATTTGGTCGAAGATTTCGGCGCTGGCGAAACCGGCGTGCTGGTCTCTGCCCTCGACCTTGGGCGCGCTGCCAAGCACCGTGCCGGCATGGGCTTCTTTCGCGACCGCCGCCCGCAACTTTACGGCCGCATTGCCGAAGATATCTAGGCGCGCTTTGCATGAGTAGCTCGTACCTCATCGCGCTGGGTTCCAACCGGCGGCACCACGTGTTCGGGCGCCCGCGCGATGTTGTGCGCGCTGCGATGGAAGAACTTGCCGTGATGGGCACTGTGACCGCGCGGTCAAAGATCATCACAACCGACCCCATCGGCCCGGCACAGCGACGATTTGCTAATGCTGCCTTGGTGATCACAAGCGAATACGATCCGCAGGCCATGCTTGCCGGTCTGAAGCACGTTGAGCGCGAGTTCGGCCGCCGCGAAGGTCAGCGCTGGGGCGACCGTGTTCTCGACCTGGATATCGTGCTTTGGAGTGGAGGCGTTTTTTCCTCTCGCACACTCACCATTCCGCACGGCGAATACCGGTCGCGCGCTTTTGTGCTGAAACCGGCACAGATGATCGCGTCCGATTGGCGTGACCCTGTTACCGGACGCACTGTGCGGCAGCTATCGGCCCGGCTTTAGACGCCAGATACGGGAAGGGCGCCCCGCCGGTTTCCCGACGACGCGCCCTTATTACTTACAGAAGGACCAGTTCTGTGAGACTAACCTCTTAGGCTGCAGCAGCCTTGAGGCGGCGGCGACGGCGACCAAAGCCGAGAGCCACGAGAGCAAGGCCGAAGAGGCCAAGTACCCCAGGTGCTGGGACGTCAACAACACGGTAGTCGGAAATGCCGCGAACATAATCGCCTGCAACCACCGGGTCGCCCCACCATGACCAAAGGTTGATCTTTTCGCCGTTGTTCTTTGATTTCAACATCCATGGGTGGAAGCGGTTGCCGTTCTGGCGGGTCGGTGTGTACTCGACGCCGCGAATGGTGCGGGTACCGGTCATGTTCGACAATGTGAACATGAAGCTTGGGTTGTCGCCGCCCTGGAAAGACCTGAGCTCGTCGCCTTCAAACGATACATTCATGTCATCACCGATCCATGTGCCGGTGCCGGTGTCGGTGTTGATCGTGAGGATGTCGCCATCGCTCATCTCGTATTCGAAGATTGCTGCCGATGCAGGAGCGGCTGCCGCCATGGTGGTTGCGGCCATTGCGATTGCGGCGGTTTTGATCGCGTTTTTCATGCTTAATCCCTCGGTCTTTTGGTCACTGGAAGCGAAGCGTCGCAACCCCGACCAGCGTTTGTTGATTGGTTACCGCCAACTCTGCAATCAACGTGCCAAATCCAACCAAAGCCCTGTTTTGAGGCAATCTATTGGTTAACGCAGACTCCCGATTTTTGAGGGTTGTCAATTTTTCCGACGCTTTGCGGGAGAACAAGAAGCCGTTAACTCCTGCCTTGTATAGCGGCCGCCATGAGTGTTCGCTTTAATCTACTTCATCTTGGCGGTGCGACCGCCGCTTTGCTTCTGACCCCTGTCCTTGCGGGATGTGACACCGGACCATCTGACCCCTTTGCCGCTGCACAAGAAGCGTTCGCGACAGGACAGCCGCGCACTGCGCTTGATCTTGTCGGGGAGGCAATTGATGCCCAGCCGAACAATCCTGCGGTACGCATGCTTGCAGGGGACGCGGCTATGGCATTGGATAATCCTGACCGGGCGATCGCCGAATATGAGCGCGTTTCCGAAGATGCGCAGCAGTATTCCCTGGCACGTGCGAAGCTCGCCGAAGCTCAGGTGATGGGCAACTATCTGGAGGCTGCTCGCGAGACGATCGAAACACTCACAATGGACAATGCGCACGCCTACACCGCGACAATCGCCTATCACCTCGCGCGCGGTGAGCCTGTGTTGGCCTATGATGCTCTTGATATAGGTCTTGCAAAGTTCCCCGATGACCCGCGCCTTGTGACCGTCGATGCCGAGCGGCTTTGGGCGCAAGGTAAGGCAGCGGAGACTTTTGACCGCCTTGCCCCGGTTCTCAAACTGGAGCCAGCGGTCAGCCAGGCTCATTTGTTCGCGGGCCAATTGCGCCTTGGTATGCGCGATGCGAAGGAGGCTCAGAGCCATTTTCAAAAAGTCCTGAGCGTTCGCCCGATGCACCAAACCGCGATGCTCGCCATGGCAGCCATCGCGCGAGATGCCGGTAACACGCAGGAAGCGGGCAATTGGATCAACAAGGCCAATGACGCAGGGCAACCTCACCCCGTAGGGTTGTTGTTTGCAGCGCAGATGGCGTTTGATGCAGGCGATCTGAACCGTGCATTCGAGCTGATCGAAAAGGCTCCCGCTTCCGTCGTCAACGAACCCGAATTTGCGCGATTGCGCGGGATGATTGATGCAGGCCGCGGTCAAGATGCTATGGCAGCGCTTGCGCTTGGTGACTATGTCGAGGCCACGGGCGGAGACCCGTTTGCGCGGCAGGTCCTTGCAAACAGCCTTGCTGCCCAAGGCAAATTTGATGAAGCATGGAGCGCTATTGTCCCTGTCATCGACCACCCGCAATCGGATGAGAAAGCTCTGAGTGTCGCACTGGCTCTTGCTGAGAAGACGGGCAAAGGTGATCCTGCATCAATCCGGGCCAAGATTGAGCAAAAGAAGAACGCTCCTTCTATAGATGAGGAAATGCGCAAGGCGGCGGCAGCAATTCGAGCCAGTGACTGGGCCAAGGCAGACGGGATTTACGCTCCGCTGACCGAGGACGCCGGGAAGACAGACCCGGGCCTTCTGAACAATGCAGCGGCGGTGAAGACCAAGCTTGGCGATCATGATGAGGCGATTGCATTGGCACGCCGCGCTTTGGCGCAGGCTCCGACCAGTCCGGAGATCATGGACACTTTGGGCTGGGCCTTGTGGCAAGGCGGCGGCGACAAAGCCGAGGCGCGAGAACTTCTCCAAAAAGCCCGCGAGGGCGCACCTGCAAACCGTGAAATCGCAGAGCATTGGGCGATTGCAAACGCGCTCTAGCCGGATCGCGGCACAATAAAGTGCAACAATCGCCATGCAATCCTACAGTGATGGCTTGACCGACCGCCTTTGCCTGCCTAGTGGGGCGCTTCTGCGAGCAACATGAGATTCTCGCACATACCGAGACACCTCGTTTGTGGGCCCTTAGCTCAGTCGGTAGAGCAACTGACTTTTAATCAGTAGGTCGCTGGTTCGAACCCAGCAGGGCTCACCACCTTTTTTCTTGAAAAGACGATATCGCATGCCTTTGTGCGTGCACCGGTTATGCTTGCGATCCACCTTCGCTGCGGACGGCGCGGCGACATCCTT
This sequence comes from Erythrobacter sp. S227, assembly GCF_057364925.1. Lineage (NCBI taxonomy): Bacteria > Pseudomonadati > Pseudomonadota > Alphaproteobacteria > Sphingomonadales > Erythrobacteraceae > Erythrobacter > Erythrobacter sp. S227. The sequence continues at coordinate 2,080,500 of NZ_CP200280.1, read as the reverse complement.
GAGATTTGGATGCGGCATGGCTAAGAGGGGTTTCCAAATGGGAGTGGGTTTGATGAACAACTAAGCAATTTGATCGTCCAGTTCGGCAACGGCAATGCTTGGTTTATCCCATGTCTCACATTCATTTAGACGGCGTCACAGTTGGCGTCGCTGGCAAATCTCCCCTCTTTCCACCCCTAACACAGGGGGTCTCGCATGAGATTGTCGGCCTGTTTGGTCGCAATGGCTGCGGAAAAAGCACTCTTCTCGCTACAATCGCAGGGAAACGATCGCCGCTTCAGGGCACAATCACGATCGACGGTCGTATCGGCATGATGCAGCAAGGTGCGTTCGCGCCCGGGGTTAGCATTGCCGGTGCGTTGGGCGTGCATGAAGGTATTGAGCGGCTTGATCGCCTTGAGGCTGGATTGGCGCTTGAGCAAGATTTCGAAGAGGCCGATTGGGATCTACCCTCGCGTCTTGAACGGGCGATGATCCGCTTTGATTTGTCCAGCTTTGCTCTCGACCAAGCGGCGGCGCTCCTAAGCGGCGGCGAGCAAGCGCGTGTCAAATTGGCAGCGCTTCTTTTGGCTGAGCCTGACATTCTTTTGCTGGATGAGCCGACGAATGATCTCGATGACGAGGGTCGCGCGTTGGTTGCCGATCTGCTCAGACATTGGGAAGGGCCCGCACTTGTCGCAAGCCATGACCGCGAATTGCTGGAGGAGATGGACCGGATTGTCGAGCTTTCCCCTGCCGGTGCCCTGAGCGTCAGCGGGGGTTGGAATGCGTTTAAAGAGCAACGCGATGCGGCGCGCGCGCAAGCGAAAATCGCACTCGAGGATGCCGAGCAGAACGCGCGTAAAGCGCGAAATCTCAAGCAGGCACGATCAGAGCGTCAAGCACGGCGGAGCAAACAGGGCCGAATGACATCGGCGCGAACGGGTGCGAGCAAGCTTGAAATCAACGTACAAAAGAGAAGGGCGGAAAGGACCTCCGCCCGAACCAGGGCATTGGGTGAGGAACAGGTCTCACAAGCGAGCGATGCGCTGGGCGAGGCGGCTAAGCTCGTAGAGCGCGTTGTCCCTGTGAGCATCGCGCTCCCATCTTCCGGCCTGCAAAGCGGGCATATTTTGGTGGAGGCGCGCAGCATTTGTGTTGATGCGGGGGGACGGCGCCTTGTTGGTCCGTTGGACTTTGTTGTCACCGGCCCGCAGCGCATTGCACTTACGGGTCGAAATGGCAGCGGCAAAAGCAGTCTTGTGCGGGTCATATCCGGAGAAACGCAGCCGGCATCTGGGACCGTGCAATCGGATGCGGCGCGTATTGCGGTTCTCGACCAGCACCTTTCGCTTTTGGAAAACGCGGAACACGCGATTGCTGCAATGAAGCGGCACAATCCAACTCTGGATGATCGCGAGGCACATGCAGCTCTTGCAAGCTTTGGCTTTCGCGCGGACTGGAGCGCGCGGGTCGTGGAAACCTTGTCCGGCGGCGAAAGGGTTCGGCTGGCGCTGGCATGCCTTTTCTCCGGTCCCGTCCCCCCGCATATGCTGATCCTGGACGAACCCACCAACCACCTCGACATCTGCGCGATCGAGCTGTTGGAGCGGGCTCTGCAAGAATATGACGGGGCGATTGTGTGCGTCTCGCATGACCGGGCTTTTCGCGATGCCTTGCAGCTTACCCGTCAGATTGAGTTGCCGGGCTGAACCCTTAGCCGACCCAAACATCGAGCAGGTATCGCTCTTCATCCATAATCGTGTCGATCCAGGCTTCTGCAGCCGCTTCGTCGCAGCCTTTTTTGTCCATGCAAATTCGGGTGAGAGTTCTGCGTACATCGGGCTCCATCCGGGCGCCGTCGCCGCATATGTAAATGTGCGCGCCTGCCTCTATCATATCCCAAACTGTGTCTGCTTGTTCAGCGATCAGATCCTGAACATAGGTTTTTTTGCCGTTATGGCGCGAAAACGCTGTGTGGACTTCGGCGATGCCCCGTTCATGGAAATCTTCCAGCTCATCGCGGTACATATAGTCGTGATCGGGATGGCGACAGCCGAAGAAAAGCAGGGCTTGTCCGAGTTGCTCTCCCTGCAGTTGCAGATGATCGCGTTGCTGCAAGAAGCCTCGGAACGGAGCGATACCTGTGCCAGGGCCCACCATGATGATCGGGGTTGCGGGGTCTTGGGGAAGGCGAAACTTTGCGGTGGGTTTGCGCACGGCCGCCTGGAACCGGTCATCGGGCGAAAGCCGCGCGAGATAGTTGGAACACGTGCCTTTAAATTCGCCCTTGCCCGATAGTGCTGGCCCTTTGACCACGCCGACGGTGATCGAGCAGCGATTGGGCGTCTTAGCAGGAGACGAAGAGATCGAATAATAGCGCGGGGCAAGGAAAGGTATGAGCTCGAGAAAGACTGCAAGAGGCAGATCGCAGGCGGGATAGTCTTCGAGAATATCGAGGACCGACTTGCGCTTTTGGAGCACTTCGCTCGTGTAGAGATCGGTTCCATCCTCGGTAGGTGGTGCAGCAAGCGCTTCCAGCCCTGACTTGGAGTTTGGACATTCAACAAAACGGGCAAGCGTCGCAATGTCCTTGCGGGTAGCCACCGCCTGCAATTCCCCCGCCGTTCTAGCGAGGTTCAGCACAGAGAAGGTGCTTCCGCTGGGGAACGGACCGCGCATGTCGCTGCGCGATTCAATCCGGACGTAGGTGTCTGCATCGAGGTTGAACCGCCTGAGCAATCGTTCGACCACGGCGCTGTCATTGACCGGAACCACGCAAAGGTGATCGCCCGGTTCGTACTCCATGCCCTCTGGCAGTTCGACTTCGATATGCCGGGTTGAACGGCCGTCATCCTTAGTAGTGTCTTTAAGCTCGCGCGCGCTCACCAATGTGACTTCGCGAGTGCCAACGCGCTCGGCAACCGTGTTGGCCGTAATGCTTTTGGTGATCTCGACCGAATAAAGCGGCTCGGCCATGGCATCCGCATTGTCTTCAAGGTCGAGTCCGAAATGCTCACCCAATTGCGGGACCAGTGCATCAAGCCAGTCATGAAACTGCGTATCGACGTCGGCCCGTGCATCCAGTTCAGTGCTACTGACGATCCGCTTTGCGCCCAAAGCTTGCAGCCGCGCGTCGATCTTGCGCGGGACCTCCTGAAAAGTGGCGGCCCAATCGCTATTGCCGCAACCGAGCATGAAGTATGAAACGCCTTCCAATCCGGCAGAACCTGCGTCTGCTTGATCCAGCCAGTCGACGAATTTGGCAGCGTTATCGGGCGGCATGCCGTTGTACGACGCGCAGGCAATCGCCACTGCGCCTTTTGCCGGGAGTTTGCCGGCAAATGCGTCAAGCGGTGCAAGCGTCACATCGAAGCCCCCAAACTCGGCCCTTTGGGCAAGCTCTCTTGCAAATCCTTCGCTCGAACCAAGGTTTGATCCGAAGAGCACCGTCAAAGGCGTGCCGTGTTTGGCCACGCGAACGGCGCTTGATCCGCCCTCATTGCTGTCGGCGTCTTCAGTGTCGGTTCCAAGCCGCTCTACATTATCGCGGAGCCGCGCCTTGATTGTGAACTCATTGGGCTTGATCGACAGGGTTTCCTTGATGTCGAGCTCGTAATTGGAATGATCGAACAGCTCGAAGCGCTGCAAGATCATGGATAGCACCAGGATCGATTCCTGGATTGCAAACTGCCTGCCGATGCATGCGCGTTGGCCATTCCCGAATGGCTTGTAGGCGGCAGGATCGCGCGCGGCTTCTGCTTCGGCGGAGAAATTGTCAGGATTAAACGCCTCGGGGTCATCGCCCCATACCGATTTGTCGCGGTGCAGCGACGGGATCACCACCGTTGTAAAAGTGCCCTTGGGGATCGCATATTTGCCCGCCAGCACTTCGTCCTTGAACGGCGCCAATCCGAACGCTGGAGCGGTGGGCCACAGGCGCAAAGCCTCAAGCAGGATTGCGCGGATGTAAGGCATGCGCCCGATCTGCTGTAGCGTCGGTGGCTGGTCGATATTGCGCCCAAGCACCTCGTCCACTTCGGCATAGGCGCGCGTCAGAACATCGCGGTTCTTGAGCAGGTAGTAGATCGTGAAGGACAAAAGGCCCGATGTCGTTTCGTGTCCGGCAATCAGGAAAGTGTTGATCTGGTAGCGGATGTTTTCATCCGATAGCCTCTCGCCCGTTTTCGCATCGCGCCCCGAGAGCATGAAATCGAGCAGATCCTGCGGGCCGTCGCCGCCCTGACCCCGCCGCTCGCGAATAATCTCGTCGACCAGATTGTTCATATAGGCCGCATCGCTGTGCAGCTGCTTGATCTGCGCGCCCTTCACCAGCTTTTCACCGGGAAGCCCGCGCATATTCTGCGTCGTACTAAGAGTGCGGTTCAGTGCTTCGATGAAGGGGTGAAAATCCTCGCGATAGAAGGAATTGAAGCGATATCCGAAACCGCAAACCCCGATCGTATCGAGCGTTAAACGGATCATGTCTTTGGGAACGTCGATGACATCGTCCGAGTTCATCCGCTCCCATTTGAGCATCAGCTGGCTCGCAATGTCCTGCATCATCGGCAGATAGCTGCCCATCGCTTTCTGACTGAAGGAGGGAAGCAGGATGTTGTGCGCTTTGGACCAATTGGGATCATCGGTATCGCCCGTGAATAGACCATCGCCCGCGATCAGGCGAAGGCGTTTGAGGGGCCCGCGAACCGTTTTGTCGAAACGTTTTTCGTCACATACTTCAGCGACCAGATCCGCGCCCGAGATAAACACAAGAGTGTTCCCCATCACCTCCAGCTTGAAGATCGGTCCATATTCCTCGGACAATCTCATCAATTCCTGGATCAGCCGCGTTGAATCGACTGTAAAAGCGTTGCCCAGAACCGGCGCTCCGGGCGGCTGCGGGATGGGGCTGAGCTCGTTTGAGGTTACCATAGCGCGTGATCATGCCAGACGAGGCGGTGACATGAAAGAGCCCGCGACGGGTCCTTAACTCGTGCGCACTGCCGCGATGATTTGCGAGATTACGCCAGCATCCTCAATCGTTTGGGGGACAGAGTAATCCTCTCCATTCAAGATGGCTCGCAGGAGATTGCGCAAAATCTTGCCCGAGCGTGTTTTGGGCAGCGCGCTGACCGAAATGATATCTCGCGGACTGGCGATTGGGCTGATCTGGCCGCGCACGGCATCGCGGATTTCATTCGAAGCCGCGGTGTCTTCCTGTGCTCCGGCGCTACGAACGTAAAAGACAACCGGGACTTCGCCTTTGAGCTCGTCATGGCCCCCGATGACAGCGCATTCGACCACGGCCGGGCAGGATGAGACGACCTCTTCAATCTGTCCTGTCGATAGCCGGTGCCCCGCGACATTTATGATGTCATCGGTCCGCCCCATGACGCGGAACGCTCCGTCTTCTCCCAGCTCACCGGCATCGCCCGTCGCATAGTAACCAGGGAATGTGGTGAAGTAGCTGTCGAACCCTTCCTGATTGCGCCAAAGGCTGCGAAAACTGCCCGGTGCAAGAGGTTCTTTGATGCAAAGATTGCCGGTTTTTCTAGGATCAACTTTGAGACCATTTTCGTCAAGCACTTCAAATTTGAAGCCTGGAACGGGATAGCCCGCTGCACCAATTGGCGCAGGCTCGCACCCCAGCCCGATGCACGATGCAAGCGCTGGCCAGCCAAGCTCCGTTTGCCACCAATGGTCGACCACCGGGCGGTCAAGCGCGTTTGCGATCCATTCAACCGTGTCAGGGTCTGCCCGCTCTCCGGCGAGGAATAGCGCGCGCAAGGATGAGACATCGCTTTTTGCCAGATATGCCGCGTCCGGGTCAGCGCTGCGAATAGCGCGAATGCCTGTGGGAGCGGTGAAGAGAACGCTGACCTTGTGCCTCTCGACAATCCGCCAGAATTCGCCAGCGTCCGGCGTGCCGATGGGTTTGCCCTCATAGAGGACTGTCGCATTGCCGTTTAGAAGCGGTCCGTAGACAATGTAGCTGTGGCCAACCACCCAGCCGATATCGGACGCGGCCCAATATGCCTCTCCTGGCTGAACCCCGTAAATGCTGCCCATGCTCCATGCGAGCGTGACGGCATAACCGCCGGTTTCGCGAACAACGCCCTTGGGTTTGCCGGTCGTGCCGGAGGTGTAGAGAATGTAGAGCGGGTGATCTGACCGTACGCTTACACAAGAGCGGGGCTTGGCTGCTGCAAGAAGACTGGCCCAATCGTGGTCTGCGGGTGAATGAAGCTCGGCCAAGCACATTGCGCGCTGCAGGACCACGACATGGTCGACCTGCGCAGATGCTGCGCTCAAAGCCTCGTCGACAATCGGCTTGTAGGGGATGACCTTCTTGCCTTCGATTCCGCACGATGCAGTCAGCAGGACGCGCGGTTCGCAATCATCGATCCGTTTGGCCAGTTCTGCTGCCGAGAAACCGCCGAACACAACAGAATGGATCAGCCCGAGCCGCGCGCAGGCGAGCATGGCAATAACGGCTTGTGGCACCATCGGCATATAGATCAGAACGCGGTCACCCATCTGTGCGCCAAGCTCCGCAAGCATCCCGGCTGTTCGCGCTACCTCATCCTGAAGCTCGCTGAATGTGAAAGTCTGACGCGTGCTGGTGACCGGGCTTTCGTAAATGAGAGCGCGGTCTTCGCCTCGTCCGCCAAGCACATGCCGATCCACCGCATTGAAGCAGATGTTGAGATGGCCGCCCGGAAACCAGCTTTTTCCATCCTCGCCCAGACCGGCCGATGGCGCTTCGTTCCAGTCGAGCAGGCCAGCAGCATCGAGCCAGAAGCCATCGGGATCGGCAATGGAGCGCTGATATTGCGAGAGATACTCCTCGCTTATGCCTTGCGCTTGTGCAGCTTTGGCCCCGTGCTTGCCCGGATCCGTCATAAATGTTCCTTCAGATATCGCGCGGCGCAAATGCTATAATTGTCCGCCATATCAGCTATCTTATCGAATGTGAGACGCCTCACCAGAGAACATTTACTAGCGCTCATTCCATTGTTGATCCAAACGCTTTCAGGGTGATCATGGCTGAAGACTTGCTGATCGCGGCGCTGCGTATGCGGCCTGATCGGATCATTCTGGGTGAGCTGCGCGGGGTGGAGGCCTTCACCTTCCTTCGCGCGGGGCTTCACCGGGCATCCCGGCTCCATGACCACCATCCACGCCGACACACCTGCGAGAGCCCCATAATTTGGGCCATCGAGCAGCTTGCCCTGCTGGTGCTGCAAGCAGGCTCCAAGCTCAGCCGCGAAGACGTGCGACACTATGTGCGCCAGAGCGTTGATGTGTTTGTCCAATTGGAGAGACGTGGCGGCAAGCGGCGGGTTTCTCAAGTTTTGGCGGCGGCATGATGGAGGGCGCGGTGTTGAAGCAGCTGGCTGTGCAGCGGAGCTTGTTTGAGCCGAGCGGTGCCTCGCCATTGCAGGGCGCTATGGGGTGGATCACCGAGCTTATGCAAGGGCCGCTGGTGATTGCGCTTTGTGTGATAGCGGTGGCGCTGGTGGGGTTTGCGGCGCTGGGTGGGCGTTTACCTGTGCGCATAGGCGCAAAAGCGGTGCTAGGGTGCTTTGTCGTGTTGGGCGCGCCGGTAATTGCTTCTGCTCTGATGTGGCAAGGTGAAGTGCATACGCCCAAAATGGTTTACCAAGCCGAGAATGTGGCGAGCGAACCCGCAAGGCCCGAGCTGCCACCTGCCGACTATGATCCATATTCGGGGGCGTCGCTTAGGCGGGAGTAAGGCACCCAGAGGAAGTAGATAGTGCGTCTAAAGCAGACAGGACTGCCTTGCGGTCTGCGGAATATATTCTCCAATCTGGACCTACTTTTCGAAAAGACTGTTGGGTCAGTGAACAATCATGGAAGAGTATCTCAGCAAGTAGCACCCTCGTTCAATGGGAACACCATAGGCTTACAACAACTTCTCTCCGTACGAACTAGAGCTACCTAATCAAGTAAGTGTTCTCGTGTCGACCATTTCGGTCGTATTCATATGTGATTCCTCTTTCGCAATCACGCTCACGTAACCGCAAAGTACGCCTCTCTCGAATTTCGTCCTGGATGACGAGAGCCGAAAACAACATTCTGTTCTCAGACTGATCAAACACAATTTCGTAACATTGCTCGTTGTGGTATTTGGCTTCCAATCTCGACAAGAAATCGATCATTGCAAGAGACCAAGATCTAGATACTTTCAGGTGATCTAAACATCCATTGTCCGCTGCTATCATGCATTTGTGAGATGTCATACCTGCTAGGGGGACGTTTGCAGCCTCGATTGATTCAATCGGGGTGAGATCTTGAGGCAGACAAGCGCAACTCGAAAGACTGACGGCGCACATCGCTGCGATCTTGGTAAATTGCATTTTATCTTCGACTCCTCACTATCGTTCTACCACTCGGTGTCCCGGTCACGCTTACATATCTTTCACCTCTCGCCCGTCGGGCTGTTCTTGTATGTTTTGCAGCTTCCCGTGTCTTTCTAAGATCGCCCGGGTTAGTACGGTCGGAATTGAATTCATCGCGTCTCTTGTTCGTTCGAATCGCGTCACCATTACGTCCCTCACGAGAATAATCACCGTGTGTATGATAGTCGCCAACAGTAGTATCAGAGTCGATTGGTATGTCCACGTTTCTACCATTTTCTCGTCCCTTGATCGGTTCGGTTGCAAAATATTTCACAGTTTCGACGGTTGTTGTCTCTCCAGTTTCTGGATCAACCTTTTCTGTTGTCGTAACCTCACGCTCAATACTCCCGCCGTATTCAACATTTTCTTCGATCGATTTGGAATTAATGTAGTCGACTGCATCCCTTCCAGCATCTTCGGGGTCTTCAAATCGGTCACCTGGTTTAAGTCCCAGAAAGTCAATTAAGTTTATCGGGTCATTATCCGCATAGGCATAAATATTGATTCCTCCCTCATACCCGATGGGATCGGTTTGGAGGAACCTGCCCAGCGTCGGCGAGTATATGCGGGCTTTGTAGTAATACATGCCCAGCTCTGGCAGCCACGCCTGCGCTTGCTTCTCGAAGTGCCCCCGGCACTTGCTGCGAGGCGCGCTATACCGAAACCGCCCCTTGGTCGCGATGTCATTGCCGCTGGTAGCGGTGTCCGGAATGCCGTACTCATCGTAGGAGTTGGTCGCGATGGAATTGCCTTGGTAATCGGTGACCGCAACAATGCTACCGCGAGGATCGGAATGCACAAAGCGGCGGCCCGTGCCGGAACCTTGTGCTCCTTCATACCAAACCAACGGATCGTCTGCTTCTACATTGGAGCCATGGATACTGAAACCAGTTCAGCACAGGCGACGCGCCGCAGCACCTGGCCCGATGCACCAATCTCCACCGCCAGCGCATTGCCATCGTAAAGGAAATGCGTGGTGCCTTGCCGGAAACGGTGACACGGTCTCTAAGGTGATCCCCAACCGCAACGAATACCGTTTGACGAGGGAGTGAGCCAGTTGCGGACTGTCAGGCGAATTCGTCGGCCTGCTGCGCGGTGGTCTTTCTTGTATCCAGCCACTGCGCGGTTTTCACCCCGAAAGTGATAAGGAACGGCACCAGAACGATGCTAAGCGCCACCTTTGCGATCACCTGTCCGATCAGCAGGTTCATGATCGGGAACAGGCCGTAGAAGGCAAGCGTGATGAAGATCACCGAATCGAGCGCTTGGCTAAGCGCGGACGCCAATGCGCCGCGCGCCATAAGCCCAAGGGTGGTCGCTTCGCCTGAACCTTTAAGCTTGTCGAAAATCCAGATGTTGAGGAGCAGCGAGACAATATAGGCCGCAGGGCCCGCTGCCCACACGCGCCACACGGTGGAGTGCACGCGCTCGAACGCGGCCAGATCATCGGCGCGGCCACCCAGCATTTCTGGAGAAGCGGGAAGGTTCAGGACCAGTTGCATCAGCAATGAGGCGATAAGCAGCGGTAAAAATCCCCACCAGACAATCCTTGTTGCCATCTGTTTGCCGTAGAGCTGTGCCAGAGTGCTGGAAATTACGACCAGCAGGAGGAAGGCAAATATGCCCGATTCCACGGCCAGATCGGTCGGGACCAATTGCACCTGCTTATAGGCAAGAACGCCTGCAAGGACTGTCATCCCGCCATATAGCAGGGTGAAAACGAACAATCCCAAGGGCATGGAAATGGTCGCTGGACGTGAGGTTGTGGCCAAGGTGTCCGTTTTTATATCTTCGCTCATGACGCCAATGGCTAGGCGAGGGCTTGCCAAAAGGAAAGCGTCGCCCGGCAAGCTGTCAACGGGCCCTTGCGCGCGCCCACTTGCGAACTTTGACGCAAACTGCCACGCCGCTGTGCATTCAAATCGGGAAAAGGGGGCAGGGATCGCCCATAAGCGCGTGACCTGCGGCTGAGTGCTTACGTGAGTGAAACTGCAACTTCGATGCTGTTCAGCGTCTTTGGTATTATCGCAATTCTGGCAATCGCATTCCTGCTTTCATCGGGAAAACGGCGCATAAAACTGCGGGTTGTGGGGGCGGCTTTTGCGTTGCAGGCGCTCATGGCTCTGCTGGTCCTGCGCACCGATTTTGGCGTGGTCGCAATCCAGTTTTTGTCCGACGGGGTCATCGCCCTGCTCGGGTTCTCGGTCGTCGGGATTGAGACACTGTTCGGTCCGATGGGTGACAATCCCTTCGCCAACACCTTCCTCATCGCCGCCCTGCCGGTGATCGTGTTCTTCGCAGCGCTTGTATCAATCCTCTATTATCTCGGTGTTATGCAGCGGTTGGTGCGCTGGCTTGGCGGGGCGATTGGTTGGCTCACCGGGATCAGCAAGGTCGAGGCATTGGGCAGCGCTGCCAATATCTTCGTCGGCCAATCCGAAAGCCCGCTTGTCGTGCGCCCCTATCTGGCCGCCCTACCTCCCTCGCGTCTGTTCACTTTGATGTGTGTTGGCATGGCGGGTGTGGCCGGCACTATCCTTGCTGCATATGCCTCTTTCCTCGGGTCTGACGCAGTGCCCTATCTTTTGGCAGCGGCCTTTATGTCAGCACCCGGAGGCATTTTGATGGCTAAAATCATTATGCCTGACGATCCCGAAGAAGCCGCCGAACACGACAAGCTTATGGAGACCGTTGCTGTCTCCGAAACCTTCGAAGAGGGCGAGGCGCCTGCCAATATTATCGAAGCGGCCGCGCAAGGGACCACTACCGGCGTTAAGCTCGCAGTGGCTGTTGGTGCGATGGTTATGGTGTTTGTGGCGCTGGTTGCACTTGCCAATGGCCTTTTAGGCGGTGTTGGTGGATGGTTCGGCTATCCTGATGTGACCTTCCAGCAGCTGCTTGGTTATGTCTTCGCGCCTGTCATGTTCCTGATCGGTATTTCGGATTGGGACCAGGCGCAGATCGCCGGCGGACTGTTCGGCACAAAAATCGTGCTCAACGAATTTGTGGCCTTCATCGAGCTTGGCGCAGTCGAAGGGTTGAGCGAGCGTAGCCGCTCTATCGTCACTTTCGCGCTGTGCGGTTTTGCCAATTTTTCCTCCATCGCCATCCAAATGGCGGTGACCGGCGGACTTGCTCCGAACCAGCGGCCAGTGATTGCGCGCCTTGGCCTTAAAGCGCTTGCTGCTGGCAGCCTCGCCAATCTGATGAGCGCGGCATTGGCGAGCCTATTTTTGCCTTTTTAGAGCAAACACTCTGGAATGGGGCGGCTCACTCCATTAAGTGGGCGCAATGACCGACACACGAGAAACCGCTCTGGCAACCGCCGGCATCGCCTCCGTTTCCCTGGCCCAGCCTCCTCAGGATATTGCGGAGGAATTGGGGCGCAGCTTTGCCGAATATGGCTTTGCGGTGGTGCGCGATCATGGCATTCCGCAAGAGTTGATCGAGCGCGCTGAAGAAACATCTAAAGCGTTCTTTGCCCTGCCCGATGAGGTGAAGCGCAGCTACAAGCTTGAGGGCGGAGGCGGCGCGCGCGGCTACACGCCGTTTGGCACAGAAAAGGCCAAGGACGCTGAGGTTTTTGATCTCAAAGAGTTCTGGCACGTTGGCCGCGAATTGCCGGAAGGTCATGAACTGGCCGAGTACATGGCGCCCAATGTGTGGCCCAAAGAGATCGCCCAATTCGAAGAGACATTCAGTGCGCTCTACGCCGCTTTCGAGAGCACCGGCCTACGCGTGCTCGAAGCGATTGCGCTGCATCTTGAGCTTCCACAGGATTTCTTCGCCTCAACGGTTAAGGACGGCAATTCTGTGATGCGCCTGCTTCACTACCCGCCGCTTGGAGACGATGCGCCGGAAGGGGCCATTCGCGCAGCAGCGCATGGCGATATCAACACGATCACCCTTTTGCTTGGCGCGGAAGAAGCCGGACTTCAACTGCTGACGAAATCCGGTGAATGGCACCCGGTCTTTGCCGAGGAAGGCTCAATTGTCATCAATGTGGGCGATATGTTGGAGCGACTGACAGCGGGCGTTTTGCGTTCGACCACGCACCGTGTGGTCAATCCGAAAGGGGCAGGGGCAAAGCGGTCTCGCTATTCTATGCCGTTCTTTCTCCACTTCCGCCCTGATTACATGATCGATCCCTTGGAAAGCTGCATCAAAAAAGAAGGCGCAGTCCCGCAAGCACCGATAAGCTCGCATGATTTTCTTCTGCAGCGGCTGCGCGAAATCAACCTCGCCTGAACCATCTGATTCGCCAAATCCGCGTTTTTGCGGGCGTTGATTAGGCCAAAATCAAAAAGGATTCCTGCGTGGCATCGGCGCAACACCGCGCTGTATGGCGCAGAATCCCTAGGGATTTTGGCGATTGGTCTAGGCTGAATGGTTAGTTTTCCAGTCAGGGCAAGGCGGCCGTCATGGACCTGTCACAAAAACCCCCTCATGGGCACCTCAGCGGGCGCAGGCCCGTGTCCAGTTATCCGATCCTTAAAGTGGTAAGGGGCCCCTCTCTCATGAAGTTAAAATATCTCCTAGCAGCAAGCGTTGTCAGCCTTTCGGCAGCAGCGACTATCGCTACACCTGTTCACGCACAGCAGATTACATCTGGCGTGGAAGGCAATGTCACTGACGAAGCAGGCAATGCGCTGAATGGTGCAACCATCGTCGTCACCGACACTCGTACAAACCAGGCCAGCACGCTTTCTGCTGGTTCTGACGGTAATTTCCGCGTTCAGTCGCTCCAGCCAGGCGGCCCGTACACTGTTACGGTGACCGCTGACGGTTTCGAAGGCCAAACCGTTGAAGACGTGTTCCTGAACATCTCAGGTAACACCAGCTTCAACTTCTCGCTGAGCTCGCAAAACGCAGGCAACACGATCGTTGTTACCGGCGTTCGCGCTCAGGTCAGCCAGGTTGCTGTGGGCCCGGGTTCGGCATTCGACACCCAAACGCTCGAAGCATTCCCTTCGATCACCCGCGACATTCGCGACATCATCCGCATCGACCCGCGCGTCAGCCTCGAGCAGAACAACGACGTTGATCGTATTTCCTGCCTTGGCGGGAACGACCGCACCAACACCTTCACCGTTGACGGCATTGTGCAGTCAGACGTGTTTGGTCTCAACGGTACGCCGTTTGCTGCACGTAACTCGCTCCCGCTTCCGTTCGACATCGTCGATCAGCTTTCGGTTGAGTTCGCACCATTCGACGTTGAGTACTCCGAGTTCACCGGCTGTCTCATCAACGTTGTGACCAAAGCTGGCTCGAACGAGTTTAGCGGTTCTGCGTTCATCACCTATTTTGACGGCGGCCTGTTCGCTGACAATCTCGATGGTGCACCATTGAACGCCAACGAAGAGAAGCGTTACGGCGCGACCCTTTCTGGCCCAATCATCAAAGATCGCCTGTTCTTCTCGGTCGGCTACGAAGAAGCTGATCTCACCGGCGGTAACAACTTTGGTCCTGCTGGCGGCGGCTTCACAAACGAAGCTGACTTTGTAAGCCAGGCACAGTTTGACGAATTCGCTCGTATCGCGCGCGACGTCTACGGTCAGGACATTGGCGGTTATCCGACGGCTCTTCCAGAAGGCAACAAGCGTTACTTTGCGCGTCTCGACGGTATCATCAATGACGATCACCGTATCGAGGCAACCTACCAGCGCCTTGAAGAAACCAACATCGAAAGCGATTTCGGTGGTCAGAACATCACCGGCTTCAACTCGTTTGAAGATGAAGGCACGACTTCTGACTACTACTCCGTCCGTCTCTACTCAGACTGGACAGATACGATCTCGACCGAGCTTCGTGTGAGCCGTGCCGAAGTCGGCGACGTCCAAGGCCCGGTCGGCTTTGGCGAAGCGCAATCTGACAACCCAACCCCGCGTCTTGTCGTAGGCGTCCTGCCTGACGGCACCGCGCGTTCGGATGGTGGTGTCACCGATCAAGAAGGCATCCTGAGCACTGGCCCGGGTATCTTCCGTTCGGCTAACCAGCTTGACACGCGTATCGATCAAGCCCGCTTCCAGATGAACATTGATGCGGGCGGCGGTCACTTTGTTAAGCTCGGCGCCGAGGTGAACGATTTGCAGGTGTTCAACCTGTTCGCGATCAACGCAACCGGTTCGCTCTACTTCCAGAACTTCGCTGACTTCGAAGCAGGTCTTTTGTCGCCAGGCACCGAACTGTTCCCGAACGCAGAAGAAATCGCTACTGGTGCAGCTCTTGGCGGCGATATCAACGCAGCTTCAGGCGGCGACATCAACAATGCAGCAGCAACCTTCGGCCGTACGATCTATTCGTTCTACGCTCAAGATGAGTGGCAAGCGACCGATCAACTGTCGATCAACGCTGGTGTTCGCGTACAGATCTATGACGGTGACGCACCGCAGTTCAACCAGAACTTCGTCGACCGTTATGGCTTCAGCAACGCTGTACCGTTCAGCTCGCTCGATCCTGTCATTCTCCCACGTCTCTCAGCGACTTATGAGTTCTTCAACGAAGGGTTCATCTCTGATAGCCGCGTGACAGGTGGTGTAGGCATCTTCTCGGGCGGTGATCCGGTTGTGTATTACTCCAACGCGTTCTCGAACAACGGTTTCTCGAGCGCATTGGGTACAACCCGCTTTGACTGTGGCCCTGGCGACATTCCTGTCGATCCTGTGACCGGCCAGTTCAACGTACTTGCTGGCGGCAGCTTCAGCGGCTTCCCTCAATGTGCGATCGACGGCGCAGCGGCCGATGCAGAAGCGGGCTTGGCTGACGTTCAATCAACCAATCCGGACTTTGATGTCCCAACGGTGACGCGTGCCAGCCTTGCGTTCCAAACCACTTTCGGAACCGACACCGGCTTCTTCAGCGACTGGAACCTGCAGCTCGACTACATCTACTCAAAGTTCAACAACTCGCTGAACTTCGTAGATCTGTCGCAGACACCTGACATTCGTACGGGCGTCAATGGCTTCACCACTGATGGTCGTCCAATTCTTGCAGCGATTGATAATGTTGCCAATGCTGATTGTAATGCGGTGCTTCAGGGCACTGGAGGAACGCCTCCGGTTTACACCGGCGTAACGCCAGAGTGCTTCAACACCAGCCGCGATGACAACATCCAGTTGACCAATGGCCGTGACGGCGATGCGCACTCGATCTCGGCTGTAATCAGCAAGCAGTTCCAGAGCGGTCTTCTCACGCAAGGCGGTTCGACACGTGTTCAGTTTGGTTATGCATTCACGGACAGCAACAACGCTCGTAACAACCAGTCATCGACGGCTACTTCGTCGTTTGACGCAACCGCAGCCTTTGATCGTCAAGATCCGGCACTGTCGACTGCAACCACGGAGACCCGTCACAACTTCACAGCGGCGGTTAACTTCCGCGAAGAGTTCTTCGATGGCTACGATACCAACATCGGTATTTTCTTCCGTGCCCGTGAAGGTCGTCCATACAGCCTGACCTTTGATGGTGGCGGTGTCTTCGCTGATCGTTCTTCGGGTAATGATAATGCGCTGCTTTATGTTCCATCAGGCATGAGTGATCCGAACGTATCACCGCTTTCTGATCCAGAAGCCGTGGCGGCTGTGATAGACTACGTGAATGCATCGGGTTGTGCTTTCACACCTGGTGAGAGCATCCGTCGCAACACCTGCCGTAACGATTGGCACTACGACATGGACCTGCGCTTCAGCCAAGAACTGCCGTTCATCGGTAGTCTCACGGGTATCAAGGATGACCGCATCGAGCTGTTTGCCGACTTTGCAAACTTCCTGAACCTGCTTGACAGCGGTGCGAACCTGCTGCGTTCACGAGGTGGTTTTAACGGCCTCGTTGACGTGATTGATGGTGAGATTGATGATGAAGGTCGTTATGTCTTCGATATCGATGACTTTAACCCAGACGATCAAAACTTCATCGCCATCAACCCATCTGCATGGCGCATTCAAATCGGTGCTCGCTACGAATTCTAATTCGAGCCTGCACTTGATACAAAAAAGAGCGGCGGGGCCTTCGGGTCCCGCCGTTTTTTATTGTGCCGCTTCTTTCCGGAGTGTTTCCGGCTTGGCTTTACGCATCGATTTTCGTCAGCGTGTCTTCCGGGTCATCGGCAACGGTGAGCAGCTCAAAGGCCAGCGCCTCACGAACATCGCCGGGAAGCCCCATGCGTAGAGCATTCTCGAGAGCCGCGGCCTGATCGCCAAGCTCGGCCTCGCCAAAAATCGCCGCAGTGCCGGCAAGCTTGTGCACCAGTCCGGCGATCTCATCCCAATTCTCGGGCGAACCGCGTTCTTCGCTCAATGTCCCTTTTTCCAGTGCAAGCCGCACTGCTTCTACCGCTTCGCTTCGGCGCTTGGTCCAGCGCTTGATAAGGTTAGGCGAATGGAATTGTGAAAGGCTCGAACCGAGCCTGTTCTTGATCTGCGTTTCGGGAAGAGCGATCTCACCGATTTTAGGAGGGCGCGCTGAGCGATCGCGTGAAATGTCGACGATTTCGGCGGTGAGTTCGGGCTCTGCATCCTCCTGCGCTTTCCCGCTATATTCGCCCGAGGGTTCCGCCTCAGCAGGCCTGGTTTCGTCCTCGTCTCTGAAATTGAGACGATTTTCCTCGACTGGAACAATCCGTGTGGGCAGCCAGCGTTGCAGGGCCCGCGCCAGGTCCGCAAAAACGAGTGGTTTGGCCAGATGCGTTTGCATCCCCGCATCGCGCGCAGCGGCCAGATCTTCGGGGAAGGCATTGGCTGTAAGAGCAATGATCGGAAGCTCGTCCGGCGTGATCCCTTCCATGCGAATGGCCCGTGTGGCGGCGTAGCCGTCGCAACCGGGCATCTGTATATCCATCAGCACAAGGTCATAAGGTTTGCCGCGCATGACAGAATCGATGACCATCGCGATTGCCTCGTTCCCGTCATAGGCGGTGGCGACGCTCTGTCCGCAGCGCTCCAGCATTTCCGACACCAGCAGCCGGTTGACGTCATGGTCTTCGACCAAAAGGATGCTGGCTGATTGGGGGAGCATATAGGGCTCAAATGGCTCGTCTGGTGCCGGTTCCGGGACCACAGGCTGGGTATAATTTGCAGGCAAGGTAAGGCGGAAGGTAGATCCTACTCCTGCCTTGCTTTCAACATTGATCGTGCCGCCGAGAAGCTCTGCCAGTTGGCGACTGATCGACAGGCCAAGACCGGTGCCGCCAAAGCGTCTTGCGGTGTCATTCTCACCTTGCGTGAAAGGAGCAAAGATCGACTGCAGCCGCTTTTCGCTAATTCCAATCCCTGTGTCCTTGATATCGACATAGAGCTCCTCGACGTCGCAAGAGACCACGATCTCGACCCAGCCAGCTTCGGTGAATTTTAAGGCATTGCCAAGCAGGTTGAGAATGATTTGGCGGAGGCGAAGGCCATCGGTCTTGATCCAGGGGTTGTTCGCTGAGGCATCTTCGCTCCCCTCAAGGTCCGGGCAGGCAACTGCCATGGAAACATCGAGTGAAAGCCCCTTCTTCTCCGCGCTTGGGCGGTAAAGTGCCGCACATTCGGAGATAGTGGCCATAAGGTCGACCGGCTCATCTGTGATCCCCACTTGCCCGGCTTCGATTTTCGAAAGGTCGAGAATATCATTCAAAAGCATCATCATGGACCGGCCCGACTGGACGATCATATCCACGTGGCGACGGTTCTCCTCGCTCAAATCGCTCTCCCGCATGAGCTCTGCAAATCCCAGCACTCCGTTCATCGGAGTTCTGATTTCGTGGCTCATATTGGCAAGAAACTCGCTTTTCGCGCTCGCTGCTTTTTCCGCTGAGCGGCGCGCTCGGGTCAAAAGCAACTCAAGTTCTACTCTGTCGGTCACATCGCGTGCTGACATGACAATGCCGGTGCGCTTGCCGCTCGATTTGTCGGTCACCACCGCGCAATCGGCCTCGATAAAGACCGGGTTGCCTTTGTCGTCATCCAGAAGGCGGCGATACGTCAGCCGCTCTTTCTCGCTTTGCCCGCTGACGAGTTTTTCGAACACTTCGTTTATGGGTTCATTAGCATCCTCATGGGTGCGTTCGATGATGTTATGGCCCACGAATTCGAGTGGCGGGCGACCTAATACGACCGCGACGGATGGCGAGGCGTAAGTGCACACGCCGTCAAATCCGATCATCAAAACCGCGTCAGTGATACCTTCTGTGAGCAGTGCGAGTTCGCGCTGGCCTTTGTCGAGTTCATCCGTCAGTCGTCGCCGCCCTGCCAAGATTGCGGCAATTGGCAGGCCGGTAAGGAAATTGGCAGCGATAAAGGTCTGGATCAGGTTGACTTGAGCAACCTGGCTGAACCCACCTTCTGCGATTGGACCGAGCCCGGCAAAGCTTGCAAGTAGTGTTACGATGGCGATGCCTGGTACAAACAATGCAGTGCCAAGCGCACCTAATCGGAAAGCGACCAGAAGCGTGACAGGGGGAATAAGGAAGAGAAGCGGATAGGAGCCCTGGTTGAAGACCAGATAGACAAGGCTGAGTGTCATAGACGAGATCAGGAGGGCCTCGCGAAAGCGTTGTCGAAGATCGGACAGAGGCGAGTTTCTGAGCTGTGCAACGAGCAGAATGGCGGGGACGACCAGAATGATGCCAAGGCTTTCCACCAGAAACCAGGTCGATGCTCCTTTCCAGATTGCGCTAAGTTCGGGGCCCATGACCGGGGCTGCGATTAAGGCTCCTGCGATCGGGCCCACCACGCCGCCATATCGAAGAAAATGCCCCAGATGCGTAAGGTCCGAAAGATCGGGTACTTCCCCGCAGCGTCGTCTGGTTAGCCAAGTAACCAGAAAAATGCCGACGATATTGCCGCCTGTGAATGCCAAAGCCATCCCGAAGGCGGTTCCCGAGAACATATTGGCAGCCAGACTGGCAACCGCCATAGTGAGAAAAGCGGGTAGTTCGTTGCGCAGGCGGCCAAGGAAAAGCGCTGCGATCGCAATCGCATTGGGTATCCAGACACTGGCCAAAGTGGCGTCAAAGCGCGCGATCGACAGGCACAATATGCCGGAAAAGAAGAAGGTGACGCCAAGCCCGAGGCTAAAACCCCATTCGCGCAATCCCGTATGAGGGGCAAAGAGGCCTTGCCAGCTCACTCGTGAGAATGGGCTGTCAAAGCCGGGGTGCCTCCCCTCAGCGGACTGATCTGAGTCCGTATCCTCCGGGCGCAAGGAGCCGGTCGGCGTTGGACAAGTTTGCACTTCGCTTCTAATTGTAGGCTCCATAGAAATTCACCCGAGGTGGTCGAAAGTGCAAGCCGAGTACTGGATTGTGAGATCCTTGCTTGTGGGCGGCTAACATCGTTCGAAGTCACAAAATTCCACTGTCACACTCGCAGAGAATCGATGATCAAGACCAAACCGCGCTATCAGGGAAAACCGCGATCACCGCGCTGGCCCTTGCTTGCGGGGATTGTCGTGTTTCATGTCGCGGCGCTTTACGGTCTCTCGCGCCTTCTTGCGCCGGAGTTCACCGCTTCGATCGAGCGTGAAGTGGTCAGCGCCCTGACGGTGACGATCACCACGCCCCAAGAACCCGAAACACCGCCCGAGCCCGATGAAGGGGCGCAAGGCGAGGCTGGCAAAGAAGCTGTGCCCCAACCAGTGACCGCGCCAAGTCCTGCGAAAATCCCAAAACGGCCCGAACCGCGCCCTCGCGCCTCCTCGACCGGTACGGCAAGTGTATCGGGTGCAACCGACGCAGGAGACGGCACCGGCAATCAGGGCGAGGGAGACGGGACCGGAAGCGGCAATGGCGGCGGCGGGCAAGGCAATGGCGTTGTCGTCAAGCCAAGCGTGCGTTCCGGATCGCTTGACCCGCGCCGCGATTTTCCTGTGCCAGAGGGAGGGCGCGCCTCACGCTTTGGCACCTCGGTAACGGTGGTTTTTACCGTTCTTCCCGATGGACGCGCCACCCGGTGTTCAGTTGCGCGTTCAACCGCGGATGCAGAAACCACCGCTTTGGTCTGCGGGTTGGTTATTCAAAAGATTAGGTTCAATCCTGCGCAAACAAGCAATGGCGACTATGTTTCATCCCGCTATGGCTACCGCGTTGATTTTCGCGAGCGATAATTCAGTTGCATTCAGGCATTGTTCTGCCTTGTAATAGGATGCATTGCAGAGAGGCGGGGCGGCACTTGAGGCAAGGACAGGAATACACGTGATCCACCCGGTTATACTATGCGGAGGCAGCGGCACGAGGCTTTGGCCTTTGAGCTTGAAAAAGCGCCCCAAACCCTTTCTCCCGCTTGTTGGTGACACCAGCCTGTTTGAACAGGCGATCGACCGGGTCGCTGGCGATGATCGTTTTGCGCCGCCCATCATTGTGGCGGGCACCGCACATATCGATTTGATCAAGAAACAGTTGGGCGATACGTCCCATCGCTTGATCGTTGAACCGGGGGCAAAGAACACCGCTCCTGCGATTGCTTTGGCAGCAGCAACGCTTGAGCCAGACGACATCATGCTCGTGTGCCCAAGCGACCATTACATCGCCGATCCGCGCAGCTTTCGCGAGGCTGCGATTGCGGCCGGAGAGCTTGCCGGGCAAGATTACCTCACGGCCTTTGGGATTACGCCTGATCGCCCCGAAACAGGCTATGGTTATATCCGTCAGGGCGAGGCTTTGGGCACCGGATTTGCGATTGGCGAATTTGTCGAAAAGCCCGATCTGGCCCGCGCTGAAGCCTATCTTGCAAGCGGCCAGTACAGCTGGAACGGCGGGATTTTCGCATTTCGCGCCGGCGCATTTCTAGACACCTTGGCGGAACATCGTCCCGCTATGGCTAAGGCAGTGAAAGCCTCGGTCGATGGCGCTTTGATTGATGGTTCAATGGTCCATCCCGGTGCGACGAGTTTTGCGGAGATCGAGGGCGAATCTGTTGATTATGCTGTGATGGAAAACTCCCGGCGTGCGGCCATGGTGCCTGCCGATATGGGGTGGTCCGATATCGGCAGCTGGGCCTCGCTTCAGGACGCTCTGGTCGAACAGGGCAGTGATTTGGAGCAGAGGAACGTTTCCAAGGGGAACGTCGACCTTGTTGATTGCCAGAACGTGGCTGCCATTACCGACGGGATGCGCGTTTCCGCGGTAGGTTTGGAAGACGTATGCATCATTGTCGCCAATGGCGAGGTTCTGGTGACCACGCGTGACGGCGCACAGAAAGTCGGCAAGCTGCCGGGCGCGGCCAATCAATGAACCGCGCTGCTGAAACAACCGCCAATATGGACCCGTTTGTACGCAAGCTGCCCAAACGCATGGTCGAAAAAGTATGGGGTCGTGATGCGTTGCCGGCCCCTTTCAAGACGCCTGAGGGGCAGCGGATAGGGGAAATCTGGTTCGAACCTCCCCCTGAGCTTGATGACCTTTTGGTCAAATATCTGTTCACGAGTGAAAAGCTCTCCGTGCAGGTCCATCCGGGTGATGAGAACGCTCTGGAAGGCGAGCAGGGGAAGGAAGAGTGCTGGCTCGTCCTCGACGCGCAGCCCGGCGCGCAATTGGCGATCGGTTTCGATGAGGAAATCAGCGCGGAAGCGATTGGCAAGGCCGCGTCAGATGGAACGATTGAGGACCTGCTCACATGGCATGATGTAAAGGCAGGCGATATCTATCATCTTACACCTGGCACGGTGCACGCAATCGGTCCCGGCCTGTCTCTGGTCGAAGTGCAACAGAACAGCGACACCACTTTTCGCCTTTATGATTATGGCCGACCAAGAGAATTGCACCTGGACCGAGCGTTGGCCGTAGCAAGCGGCGCTCCGTTCCCTGATGAATTGAAGGGTTCGCTAAAAGCCCGCGGCGAGACGCTCATTGATGGTAAGCACTTTCGGCTTGACCGGATCGAGGGCGCACCCGGACCCGATATCGAGAGAGTATACCCCGGTGCCTTATTGGCCTTGCCGCTGGAAGGCATGCTCAAAAGCGCTGCTGGCATGGAGGCGGGAAAGGGTGCTGGAGAGGTAATGGCACAAGAGGGCGAATGCCTCCTCGCCTCTAGTCTCAAGGCGCTCGATTTCAGCTATGCAAAAGTGACCTTGCTAACCCGCAGCATTTGACCCGCTAGCTCACCGGCTCTCCGGCGAGCGCGCGTTCGATCTCTTCCTTGCCATATGGTTTGCGGATCAACCCGTCCGCGCCCAAGCCTTCCAGATCCTTGCCCAGCTCTGAATAGCCGCTCGCCAAGACAAATCGCACGCCGCGCCGAGACAGTTCCTCTGCGATCTTGGCGCTTGACTCCGATCCCAGATTGAAATCGACCACCGCAAAATCCGGTTCGCGTTTCTCGATTGCAGCTAGGGCTCCGCTGACTGTGCTCTCGACGCTGACTGACTTTACCCCGGCATCGCGCAGGCAGTCTTCGGTATCGAGCGCGATGATCATATTGTCCTCGACCAAAAGGACATGCTCTGGAGCTGACCAACCGCGATCTGGTTTGTTGCCTTGCGCATCGATGATGTCTTCACCGCTGGCGGTTGCCTCCGTCTCGGTTTCCACCGATATGTGCCGCGCCGGAATGCGAAACTCTGCTTCAAGCCCCGAGAGTTTGAAATTCAATTCCGCCTCGCCGCGCAAATCGTGCGGGATGATGCGCGTGATGATTGTAGTGCCAAATCCGCGCCGTGTCGGCTGTTTGACCGGAGGGCCTCCGCGTTCGCGCCAGTAGACAAGCAAGTCGCCATTACCTGCACGCGCAACCTCGATATCAATCGTGCCCCGACTGTCGCAAAGGCTTCCGTATTTGGCAGAATTGGTGACGAGTTCGTGCACGACCAAAGCGAGCACGGTGTAGGCTTCCGGCTTGATCATCACCGGCTCACCCGTAATATTCAGCCGACCCTTCTTGCTGCTGAGATAGGCTTCAATCTCGCTTTCAAACAATGACGCAAGCGGAGCCGCCGACCAGTTCCGGCGGGTAATGTTGTCATGCGCCGTTGCAAGTGCTGCGATCCTGCCGTCGATATTGGTGGTGAAATCCGCAATGTTGACCGCGTCCTTTGTCGATTGCGAAACCAGCGAGCGGATCAGGTTCAAGATGTTGCGAACACGGTGATTGAGCTCCGCAATGAGCAAATCTTGCTGCTCACGGGCCCGTTTGCGTTCATTCGCGACTTCGTCGGTCATCCGCAAAATGACCTCAAGCAATGTGGTTCGCAGATTGTCGGCGATAGTCAGATCGCGATCATCCCACTCCTCGCTACACCCCTTGATCGTTTCCTCCCACGCGGCAAAACTGCTTCGTGGTTCAAGGCGTCCTTCACCGTCGGCCATGGCTTTTGCCGGATCGCCGGCCCAACGCACCGTTTGGGTAAGAGGTTTGCGCCACAGCACGAGGTAGTCGCGCGGCGACCTTGAAACCTGAAGAACAAGCGCGCCCGTCACTTGATTCGAGAAACGATCAGCTTCTCGAACGTGCTCGGAAAGCGAGCTTGTCGCCAGAAACTGATTCTCGGGAACTGCGCTTAGCCCGGGCAAAAGAGCGAGGAATTCATCGCGCCCGGGGCTTGTCCCAAAAGAGCGGTATTCATCACGGATGAACACCGACAATCCGTCATGCACGATCAAGTCGCCAAGCGCAGGGGCAAACATGTCAAGATCGTCAACAAAAGATGCGCCTTCTGCGAGCCTTCGCATGAGCATGTCATGGAGGTCCTGAGAACGAGCGCGCAAAGTCTCCGACCGCTCAATCAACAACCGGTCAAGCGTCATGGAGAACATGTGGCTCATCATCTCGGCAACGCTGCGCAGCGAATAGGGCACCACTTTGGGGCTTGTATGGTGGCACGAAATCATGCCCCACAATTTGCCTTGCCGGACGATGGAGATCGCAAGAGAGGCCTCTACGCCCATGTTTTTCATATATTGGACATGAACTTGCGAATGGGCCCGCAGCACGCTCATCGACAGATCGAGCGGTTCGGTCTCATCACCGGGTGGCGGCTCGATGGGGACAGGCTGCATGTCCATGTCCGCAATGATGCGGAAGCGGTTGCGCAAGAAGAGCTGGCGCGCTTGTTGGGGGATATCCGTTTTGGGATAACGAAGGCCCAGATAGGGCTCCAAATCGTCCCGCTTGTCTTCAGCGACCACTTCACCGCTGTCATCGCGGTGGAAACGATAGATCATCACCCGGTCATAGCCGAGCATTTCGCGCACATGCCGCGCAGCCAAATCGCATAGCGCATCGGTGCTGGTCGCTGCAGAAAGCTTGGCGATAAGCGGTGGGACCGCCCCGAGGTGGTCGCGAAATTCATCAGCCGCATGGGGCTCGAATTCCACAATGATGGTGTGACCCGATGCGTGGACCGCGCAGTCGAAAAGGGAGCCTGTGCTGGCCAGATCAAGGCCAAAAAGGCGCTCTACAGCGTCGTCTTCATTGATTTTGCCAAGCGCCGTTTTCAACGCAGAGACTGCCGATAGCGAGACATATTCTGCAAGCGGGCGACCGGTATCAACGGGTTCCTTGCTCCCCAACATTTGCGCACAATTGGCCGATCTATGGGTGATCACCCAATTTGCATCAAGCGCGATAAGAGCACCAAAAGCCTGCACAGCCGCAATGTGATGGATCGCTTCCCGATCGCATTCGGTCAGCTCTTGCGAGACGGAATGGAAGTTCAAAGCGCGGCTTCCAATACAGGCGACGAAGCATCAGAGCGCGCGACGCCCAAGAAGTGTTCAAAGACACACCGTGCAGCGCGCGTAGCCTCGTCGGCCTTGTCTTGGGAAACTGGCACTTCGACGCGGGAGCGCAATTCCTTCCAAAACCGGGTCATTGCCCGGCTGCCCAAAAACTCGTGGGGCCAGTGCGTGCCTTCAGGAAGATTGAGCCGCATATCGTGAAGCATGGCGCGATTGCCAAGAGACGAACCTGCCAGGACCCAGGCAACGCCCATCGTTGTTGCATCCCCTGTAAAGCCCAAATCAAATCTTGGTCGCTCGGCAGGGAGAGGCTCACCAAGCTGTGCAAGATCACGGGCAATGAAAGGGGTTTGTTCGGGCGGCTTCAGGCCGGGCGTTGCAAACATTGAAAGCCACAGTTCAACCGATGCGCGCGCGGCATATTGCGCATTCAGGAAACGGGCATAATCCGCGGGCGAGCGCCAGTCAGACGCCGGACGCATGGATGTGTCGAGCATGTCATGGGAATGCGCTGTCGCCCTGCGCAAATGTTCGCGCAGCGTTCGTGCTTGTGTGTCTGTGCGCAGGGATCCGATGGCGCTTTCTCGATCTGAGTCTAAAGTGTCAGACAAGGTAGCCTAAATCAGCGTCAATGCAACCTGACACTTGTTAATGTCAGTGCTATTTGATGGGAGGCAAGGGCTTCATCGGGACCGGCGTTTTGGCAGGTGCCGCGATCTATTCGAGCAGCTTGCCACCATGTTTGCGCACCGCGCGTTCAAGTGTGCCACCAAGGAAGCCCAGAATACCTGGCAGATCGAGGTCAATCACCACCTGATCATCGGTGATATCGATCCCGCCATCGATCTGCTGCCCGGCAGCAGTGATGAACAGGTCCATCCGGTCTTCATTTGGCCACTCGGTTTCAACCGTCGCCATGCCGGGTGGGAAATAGCTGCCGATATCGCCTGCATGTTTGTGCATCCGGCGGCGCACCTCCTCGCGGCCCAGCTGGTGGGGAAGCGCTATGCGCATTCCTAACCCGCCTCTTTCTTCGTCGCAGGAGCAACGTCAAAATCAGGGAGCGGGACGCCGGTGTCAGGCATGCCAGAGGCGTCTTCGAGAATGTCGTCCCCGCCAAAGCGGTAGTCGAGATAACGCGATTTCACCGCCAGATCATCCATGACACCTTCGGCGAGGCGGCGCGTTACCCGATCAATCTCGCCCGAGATTTTGGTGAGGCTCTCGACCAGACGTTCGTCTGCTGTGCTTCCTGCATGCTCTTCAGAGCGCAAATGCTCCGGGATTTTGCGATAATTGTCGATCGTCTCGGGGATGTAGTCGCCCACCAGTTCTCGCACTTCGGACATCGCGGGATGGGATTGGTCCATGGTCTCAAGCTGGGCGCCAAGCGCGTCCAACTGCCCGCCCATTTTCTCAACCAGAGCCGCAGCCTTCGGAGGAAGCCCGGCGCGCTGGCTTTCAAGCCAAAGCTCGACACGCGTCACCATCTGCTTGGGATTGCCCTGTTTGAGCTCGGACCGCTTGGGGATTTTGACCTTGGGGAAGCTTGAGAAGATGCCGACGGCAATCGCGGTCGCAAGTACAACCGCCATCACGCCCCAGAAACCGATCCCATTTACAAATGCACCCGCGATGCCTGCGCCGACCCAGATGGTCGCGATGGCGATGGCGAGATTGCGAAGCCGGATCAGCCAGTTCTTACGCTTGGCCATGGCAGAGCCCACACCAATCGAGGCCGCACGTCGGTGCACGCCGCCTGTGCGATTGGCGGTAAGCGACTGTTTCGCTGCGCCCAATATCTGATCGGATTCCCGCGTGCTGTCGGCCATTATTTATCCAGCGAAAGCAGCGACGGTTCGGAAGAAGCGACCTTGGCTTGTGCCTGCGCCTGACCTTCTGCCCGGGCGATATAGCCCTTTGATTTCTCAACCTCGTCAGTGAGCACATCAACCGTCTGCTTCATGCTGTCGAGCGCGCGCACCTTGAAGTCGTCGACCTCATCCATAGTGTCGTAGATGTTCTGGAACGCGCGTTGCAGCGTTTCGAGCGGTATGGTGCTGGAAGCGGCCTGCTCGTGGATTTGCCCTGTTTGTTCGCGCAGCAAAGTGCTGGTTGAATCGATGATATCGCTCGTCGTCTGGTTGAGTGCGGTGATTTGGCCGAGCACAAGACGCTGATTGGTCATCGCCTGCGCGACGGTCACCGCGGTGCGAAGTGCGCCAACAGTCGTGGTGCCAGCGCGGTCGACGCCTTTCACCAGCTCGACGTTGTTCTTTTTAACAAGATCGAGCGCAAGATAGCCTTGAACGCTCACCGCCATTTGGGTGAGAAGGTCTTGGGTGCGTTGACGCACGTAGAAAAGCGCGCTTTCGCGAAGCGCTTTCGCCTTTTCCGGATCACTTGCATCGAGTTCCAAGGCTTTGGCCTCGAGCTTTGCGTCCAGCGTTTTGGCGATGTGGATCATCTGTTCCAATTCGCCCATCGCATCCCACAGCTTGGCGCGCTCTGTATCGATCGCAGCATTGTCCATGTGGAGCTCTTTTTTGCCGTTCTCGAGCCGCTCAAGGATTGCCTGAATGTGGCCCTGGCTGCTGGTGTAGCTGTCGAAGTAGTTCTTGAGCTTGTTTCCAAACGGAATGATCCCGAACAGGCGGCGCGGCTCCAACAGCTTACCCTTTTTGCCCGGATCAAGGTCTTCGACCGTACGGCGAAGCTCTGCCAGGTCGCTTCCGACGCCGCTGTCTGCGTCCATTGCGCGAACGGGGCGGTCAAGGAACCTGTTGGAATGAGCAGCGGCCGCTCGGATTTGCTCCTGACCCATGCGGGTGATCTGATCGACCTTCGCGCCAAATTCGGGCGAATTGGCGTCGATTGAAATGAGGTCATTCACAAAGGCGTCGGCTTTCGACTCAAGCTTGGTTTGCTGTTCGGTTGGCACCGGCACGAGGCCCGCCGCTTTCTCAGGCGCCACATGGGGCACAGGTGTGGGCGGGGTCAGCTCAAAATCGGTGGCCGTTTTGGTCGGTGCTGAAACATTCAGATCAGGTGTCGTTTCGGTGCTCATGGCGAAAAAATCGTCGCTCCCTTATTGGCCGTCGAAAAGACCGCCTTGCTTACTCTACTGTATTAGGTATCTAAAACACGTTGTTCAAGACTGCCCTTTTCCGGTGCGCTCGTCCATGGTTTTGCGATGCGCAGACTTGTGTTTCGCGCTTTTGTTTGAATTCGATTGCCATTAAAGGGCGATGCTGAAGGGAACGAACTTGGCTGACAACGTCAAAAATTCTGGCAAGACCGACGATTCTTCTGCCGCAACTCCTGAAGAAACGACTTCTACCGAGCGTGATCCCAATGCAGTCTTTGGAAAAGTCGATAGCGCGGGCGAAGCGGTAAGGGCGGCCACACAAAGCCGCTATGGCTTTAAGCGTGTTCTTGCGACCTTGCGCGGCTGGTGGCGCGATGAGGTTGTGGATACGATTGAGCAGTCAGCTGTAATCGAAAAACGTCGCGCTGAATGCGATCTTTCCAGCCGATATTTGTTCATGACAGCGATGAGTGCCGGGATTGCGGTGCTTGGCCTTTTGCTTTCCTCGCCTGCGGTTGTGATCGGGGCCATGTTGCTCTCGCCGTTGATGGATCCGATTATGGGGCTGGGATTTGCGCTTGCGATTGGCGACTACCAATGGCTCAAGAAATCGGCGCGCAGCCTTTTTTGGGGCACTATCATCGCAGTCGGTTTGACGGCGACGCTGGTGTATCTCTCTCCGATCCAAACGATCACGCCAGAGATCGCTGCAAGGACGCAGCCCAATCTGTTTGACCTGTTTGTGGCGCTCTTTTCTGCGCTTGCCGGCGCTTATGCGATGATCCGCGGGCGCGAGGGCACGATCGTAGGTGTGGCGATTGCGACCGCGTTGATGCCGCCTTTGGCAACGGTTGGTTTTGGCCTTGCGACATGGAACTGGACGGTCTTTTCGGGCGCGCTTCTTCTTTACATCACCAACCTTATCACCATCGCACTCACAGCGCTCGCGATGGCGCGCCTGTACGGGTTTGAATCCTCGCTAAGTGCGCGCAACAGCCTGTTTCAAAATATTGCGGTGGCGACTGTGTTTGTGGCGCTTGCTGTACCGCTTGCCCTATCGTTGCAGCAAATCGCCTTTCAGACCAATTCGCAGCGGATCATCCGCGCCGAGATCGAAGTCGCATACGCCGGCAGTGTCGATATCGCTCAGCTTGATGTGGATTTTCGCGCCGACCCCGTTCTTGCGACCGCGACGGTCTATACTCCTTCGCCCAAAGTCAGCGCCGAAACCGACATTGAAGCGGCACTGATTGAACGACTAGGGCGACCAATCGAATTCAATTTACGCGAGTTTGGCGTCGATTCTGGCGCTAGCGCGGCGCAGCAGGCTGCGCTCTCTGCGGCCCGGGCGAGCGAGGAAGCCGCAGCTCAACAGCGCGCACAGACCTTGGCTTCGCGGCTCGCTCTCGTGGCCGGCGTCGATGAAGATGATGTCACGGTCGATCGAACGCGTCGACGCGCGACTGTTCGCGCAAGGGAATTGGAAGGCGCAACGCTTGCAGCCTACCGCGCTCTGGAGCTGCGAATTGCCAAGGATGAGCCTGAGTGGGTTATCGAACTGCTTCCGCCTCCGGGCGATCTGCCTGATGAAATCGGGTTTGGCGAGGATGGCCCTACGTTCGAGGGCTCTCAGGCGCTTGGCGTGATCGAATGGGCGGCAAAGCGCACCAGCCTGCCAATCGTGCTCGAGGGACGCGAAGAAGATGCCTCGCGCGCGGCCGAATTGCTTGGCCGGCGCGGAGTGAATGTGACGGTTGAAGGCGGTCTTGGCCCGGTAAGAGCCAGGTGGGGCCCGAATTAAGCGGCCAATTCAAGCGGTACGATTTCGCCTGCCAGATACAGCTTCTTCGCCTTGGCGCGGCTGAGTTTGCCCGAGCTTGTGCGCGGCAGCGTCCTTGGCGGGACCAATTCGACCACGCAGCTCATCCCGGTGACAGAGCGGACTTTGTCCGAGATCTGTTCGCGCAGTTTTACACGCTCGACCGGATCAGAGACGCGGCAATGGACAAGTACAGCCGGGGCCTCTTCACCGTTCTCGGTTTCAAGCGAAAAGGCCGCGATATCGCCGTGGTTAAAGCCGGGGAGTTGTTCCACGGCCCATTCAATATCCTGCGGCCAATGGTTCTTGCCATTGATGATGATCATGTCTTTGGCGCGGCCAACGATGAAGAGATATCCATCGGCGGTGTAGCCCATGTCGCCAGTATCCAGCCAGCCATCAACGAGGCAGTCTTTTGTCGCTTCCTCGTTGCGGAAGTAGGAGTGCATCACGGATGGGCCACGGCACCAAACTTTGCCGATCTGGTGGTCTTCGCGCGCCTCTCCGCTTTCGCCGGTGATTAGCACTTCCATGTCGGGCAGTGGCTTGCCGCAATTGACGATCGCTCGGTAGCGGGCAGGACGGCTAAGATCGCGCGGCGTACCCGACAAGCGCTCTTCCTCGACCAGCTCAACCTTGATCCCTTCGCCTGGCGGCATGACGGTGACGGCAAGAACCGCCTCGGCAAGGCCATATGACGGGGTGAAGGCGGACGCTTTGAATCCTGCATCGCTAAAGGCGTTGACGAAGCTTTGCATAACGTCAGGACGGATCATATCCGCACCGTTTCCGGCAATCCGCCAGCGCGAGAGGTCGAACCGTTCGGCCACATTTGTCTGGCTTGAAATCCGGCGCGCGCAAATGTCGTAGCCAAAGGTCGGTGAATAACTCGCAGTGTTGCCCGGATTGCGGCTGATCATGTCGAGCCAGGCAAGCGGACGGCGCGCGAAGGCATCGGGTTTCAGGAGGTCGGCCGAAAACTGATTGGCGATTAGCGAAAGGAAACAGCCGACGAGGCCCATGTCGTGATACCACGGGAGCCAGCTGATACAGCGGTCGTTTTCCCCCAGGTTCATCGAAACCGCGTGACCATAAAGATTGTGCAGCAATGCCTCATGCGTGACCGCGACACCGGTCGGGAAACGGGTCGAGCCAGAGGAATATTGCAGATAGCAAATGTCATCCGGCGACGCCTTTGGGAGCTCGACTTCGGGCGCGTCGTACTTGCCAAATTCCTGCCAGCTGATTCCAGAACATCCTTGCCGCTCGGCAGCCTGGCTGGCCATGTCAGCGATTTCTTCAGGATAGATCAGGACGACCGGGTCAGAGCTATCGAGCTGCACCGACAGCTGGTCGATATAGCTTTCCTTGCCGCCAAAACTGGTGGGCAGGGGCAGCGGAACCGGCCATGCACCGACATAGACACACGCACAAAAGAGCGCTGCGAAATCAGGGCCGGTCTCTGCGATCAGGGCGACGCGATCTTCGCGCTTAATTCCCGCAGCGATCATGCGGTAAGCCATTTGAATGGCGTCATCGCGCATCTCTGAATAAGGATACACCCGCTCCAGATTTCCACGCATATCGTGGAAGTTTAAACCCTTCTGGCTCTTGGCGGCATAGTCGATGGCGTCATTGAAGGTCGCGAACTGAGCGCGGATCCTTGGCAATTCACAGTCATTCGGCGTCGGTGTTAACGGGGGCGTCAAAGCGGCGTCGGTCATAGTGTTTGCAGTACCCGTCATTTCCTGTGCGCCTTTCAACCTGTTTGGTCGTCGAACGCACCCTTTCGATCCCACACCCCCAGCGATTTTACATACAGACCGGGGGTTTTGTCTTTTCCATTTGATAAGGACTGTGGCACGAATAAGGCGAAATGGCCCTTGATGGAAGCAAAAGGTCGCTTGGGAAGCGCAAAAATGCCCGGTTTTCGGACGAAAACGGGTCTGGGCGCGAGGGCCGAAAAGATGTGCGTAAACGCAAAAAGGCGCGCCCTCTCGACGAAACGACCTTGCGCGACCTTGCATTATCCTATGTCGCGCGCTTCGCTACGACGGGCTCCAAGCTGGAAGGATATCTGGCACGCAAACTGCGCGAGCGTGGTGTTGCAGAGGATGCGGACGGCAGGGTTCAGACACCTGATGTACATGCTCTTGTCACGCGACTTATCGAGCTTGGCTATGTCGATGATAAGGCTTATGCGCGCTCGAAAACCCGTGATCTGACGGCGCGGGGCTATGGAGCCCGGAGGGTGGAGCAAGCGCTTTGGGCGGCAGGCGTTGATGAGAACACGCGCGAAAAAACTGCTCCGAACGAGGCGGAAACGCGGCGCGCGGTGATACTTCTGGCGAAGAAGCGCAGGTTTGGGCCCTTTGCCCGGCACTTGGACGAAGATGAACCCGCAGATGCCTTGCGCAAGCGCCGCGATAAACAGGTTGCCGCCATGCTAAGGGCAGGCCACAGGTTCGAACACATCGCATTCATCCTTGATGCACGCGAAGAAGGCGACATAGACGAGTGGCTTATCGAAGCCGAAGATGAAGCCGAAAACGAAAAGGGTCCAAATTCATGGTGAGAATTGCTGTAGCATTGGCAGGTTTGGCGCTGGTGGCGTGCTCTCCGAACGGAACATCGGCACAAGAAACCGCGCCTGCACCCGCACCTGCGGCGCAAATCGGCGGAGTTTCCGAAGCGGGTCTGCGTCTCATTGATGTCACTGTCGTGAGCGGCGACACCCGCCACAGCTTTAAGACCGAGCTCGCAGCATCTCAGGAAGAGCAAGCCAAGGGCATGATGTTCCGCACGCAAATGGGAGATGATGAAGGGATGCTTTTCCCCTCATACACTCCGCAATTTCGCAGTTTCTGGATGAAGAACACACCGCTTCCGCTCGACATCATCTTTATCGGGCCAAACAAGCGGATTACCAATATCGAGGCCGGTGTGCCTTACTCGCTCGACAGCGTAACCTCGCGCGGAATGTCGATCGCGGTTTTCGAGATCAGGGGCGGATTGTCCGAGGAACTCGGTATTGGGCCGGGTGATATGGTCGAGTTTGAGCTGCCGACGGACGCTAGCCTCTAGTTTTTCGCTCCAACGTAAAACCTCTGGCTTGGCGTGCCGTGTCAATTCCGCTAACGGCTTGGCTTATGGGAATCCTAGGTAAGATATTCACTTGGTGGGACGGTGCGACGCTTGGTACGCATTGGTGGGCCAAACGCGTCGGCGGCGAGCATGTTGGCACGGACGCCGAAGGCAACAAATACTACCGCTCCAAAGGGACCGGCGGTCCCAATACTGGCTCTTACACGCAGAAAGAGCGCCGCTGGGTAATCTACAACGGCGTTAACGACGCAAGCCGCGTGCCGAGCGAATGGCACGGCTGGCTGCACGGAGCGTTCGATGACGTGCCGGAAAGCCACCTTCCCCCAGCCAAAGTGTGGGAAGCCGATTACACGCCTAACGCGACCGGAACACCGAACGCTTATCTGCCCCAGGGTATGATCGAGCGCGGTGGCAAGCGCGCCAAGGCCGATGGCGACTACGAAGCGTGGGCGCCTGAAGGCTGAGGGCCGAGCGATTTTGAGCCGCAGACTTTCTCTGACCTTTCCGCTTGTCGCCGCTTTTGCGTTGGCAGGATGCGACGCGGCCAGCTCTATTCTCGGATCAGAGGCAGAGGATGGCGACGTCGAGACGGACGAGCCGCAAATCTCAGCCCCGTCAGAAGCGACAGCCGCTGCATTGGCAGCCGCTGATGCCCAAGATGGTGCCACCCCTATGGCAGAGCGTGTTGCCACCATTGGTCTTCTCAACAAGCGCAACAATGTGAGCCAGGATTTCGAACTTCGCCCCGGTGAAAGCGTCGAAGAGGGTGCGGTGATTGTCCGGCTGGATGCGTGTGAGCGCACGGCACCTTATGAATTTCCTCAGGAAACCGGCGCCTTTGTGCAGTTGGACGTGCTGGAGCGTGGGCAGGACAACCACTCCCGCGTGTTTTCTGGCTGGCTGTTCAAGGAAAATCCCAGCCTGAATGTGGTTGAGCACCCGGTCTATGATGTTTGGATCAAAGACTGCGCGATGAGCTTTCCGGGCGAAGAGTGATCGCCTTGGGAATTGTTTGAGCAGCTTTCAAACGCGTCCATCAGGCCCATATCGGGGGCATTCCGCGCCATTGCTACAAGTTTGAGATATGCCTTTTGCGGCATCTCCACTGCACCCATGCTCGCAAGGTGATCGGTCATAAACTGGCAATCGAGCAGTTTGAAATTTGCAAGCTTCAGACACGCGACCAGCCAGCACAGCGCAACCTTGCTGGCATTGTCGGCAAGGCTGAACATGCTCTCCCCGCAAAATACCGAATCGAAGGAAACGCCATAAAGTCCACCGACCAGACGCCGCTCGCCGCTCTCTTCCTTCTCCCAACACTCGATGGAATGGGCGTGCCCTGCTGCATGCAATCCTTTGTAGCTTTCCACGATGCGCCCACTGATCCAGCTTTCCGGGTGGCCCGGACGGGGCGCAGCGCAGGCGTGCATGACGCCTTCGAAATCCTGATCGATCGTCACCGCAAACCGGTCAGATCGCAGCACTTTGCGTAAGGATTTCGAGACGTAGAGGCCTTCCAGCGGAATGATCGCCCGTTCGCGCGGCTCGACCCAGAATATCTCGTCATCCTCGCGATTGTCCGCCATCGGGAAAATCCCGCTGCGATAGGCAAGCAGCAAGGTCTCCACCGGGATAGGCGTCGGCGTCTGAGGGCGTTTCGGCGCGTGCATAGCGTTTGAACGCCTACCACCGCGCTTGCCACGCGTCAGTATGCAATTGACCTGCAAACTAACAAAAGAGTGCGCTTGCCTATTGCAAATGCACGTTCTAAAGGCGCTGTCTTGCGTAGGGGCGTAGCTCAGTTGGTAGAGCGTCGGTCTCCAAAACCGAAGGTCCAGAGTTCGAGTCTCTGTGCCCCTGCCATTCTCTCTACATCGCCGGATTGATTGCAGATCACCCTGCGTCACCCTTTGGGTGTGATGCGCAGGATGCGGCTGGTTTCGCCCTCTTCCTCGGTTAGGAGATAGAGCATTCCATCAGGTCCACTACGCACATCGCGGAAACGCACGTCGAGCTCACCGAAAAGCTCTTGCTGCTTGCCCAGTGTCCCATCCGCTTCCAGTTCGATATGGCGCACATGGCGGAGCGCAAGAGCGGAGAGGAAGAGGTCGCCTTGCCATTCGGGGAAAGCCTCTCCTGCATATTGCGCAAATCCCGAAGGCGCGATCGAAGGGGTGAAATGGACCAGCGATTGCTCGGTTCCCTCCAGCGCTTCGAATGGTGATACCCGCCCGCCCGAATAATCGAGCGCATAGGTGACCGTGGGCCAGCCGTAATTGGCACCTTTTTTGATATGGTTGACTTCATCGCCGCCTGCTGGGCCATGTTCGTTTGAGAGCACGCGGAAGTCGGCAGCCACAAGAATGCCTTGAGGGTTGCGGTGGCCGTAGGACCAGATCTCGGGCAGAGCACCCTCTTGGTCCACGAAGGGATTGTCATCGGGAACCGACCCATCGTCATTGAGCCGCACAATCTTGCCAAAATGGTTGTCGAGGCTCTGCGCTTCCTCGCGGAAGTGAAAGGCATCGCCTATGGGCATCAACAAAGTGCCATCGGGAAGGAAGGCGATCCGTGCGCCATAATGGTTGCCTTGAATGCGGCTAGGCGAGGCGCGGAAAATCTCTTCCCCATCCAACAGCTTCCCGTCTGCATAAACGAAGCGCGCCAGAATAAGCGTGTTCTCGCCATTTTCGAGAAGACCCGCATAAGAGATGTAGATGAGATCATTGTCTTCAAACTGCGGATGCAAGACCACATCGAACAGCCCCGCCTGTATCCCATTGCCAAAGTGGACCGGGGGAAGTTTCCAGCTTCCGGTGAACTCTTGAACCGTCTCTTGTGATCCATCGGGCTTAATCAACAAAAGCGCACCAGTCCGCTCTGTCACCAGCATGTTTCCATCAGGCAGGAAGGCAAGCGACCACGGATGATCGAGCCCCTCGGCCACCGTCTGGACCTCGTAATTGACCGGTCCCGCATCCACGCGCCCTGCAGAAACGCTGGTCTTGTCACCGGTTGGCGATGCGCCCTGGTCCTCGCATGCTGCCAACGCGAGGGCCGCTGCGCCCAAGGCCAGAGTGGTAAAAATCGCGCGCATGTTCGTAGTCCTCGAAGCCCCGGTCGTTTTGCGACGCTTATCAGATGGCATGGAGCATTTGTCCACTGGCATGCATATCACTTGATCACACACGCAAAGCATCTAGTTTGCGCAAAGCTTTTGGAGAGAGAAATGAAGCGTTTTGGACGGTGGATTGCCGCCTTGATCGTTGCAAGCATAGGCACCTATGTGCTGGCCGTGATCGCCAATGCGCAGTTCGTGATTGGCGCGCATAATGTGCCGGTCACCTTCACCGACAGGCTTAATATGACCGCCTTCGATATCTCCAACATGTGGCTTTACCTTGCGGTTATTGCCGCCGCGTTTCTGCTGGGTTTTGCAATCGCCGCCTTGGTCAAACGCATCCTGCCGGGTCTTTCCAGTGTTGCCTATCCGGTAGCGGGTGCTGCCGCTCTAGGCATGGTTTTGGGTCTCATGTATTTGCAGTTCCAAACTGTCCCCATCAGCGGCGCGCGTTCGGCGTTTGGCTTTACCAGCCAGATAATTGCAGGCGGCATCGGCGGATGGATTTTTGCAAAGGTTCTGGGCACTCCGGGCAAACCTGCAATGGCTTGACACTTGCGTGCGCCGTTACGCAATTTTCCGGATGTGGCAATTTGCACATCGCGACACGCTGCCACCCTGCATTTTCCGCCCCGAGTTCAGCGATTCGAAGGACTTGGTGTCAGGCACGATCTCTCTCGAAATGGCCTGATGATGATATCATGCGATTGATCTCACTGGGGGGTAAGATCGCTTGCGTGCCAACCTTTCGGATCGCTGCTCGCGGCCTGACGCTTGAGAGCAATCTTTGGAGCGTCCAGCTTGTGAGGCTCACTGCCACAAGGGCAATGACTTGTGGCGAAGCTGATCAAGGGTGCATGAGCCTCCCGCGGGCTCTTAATGAAGGCCGCAACTTATTGGGGGGACCTGTATCCGGGTGTTGGGAGCGTTCTTGCGAGTAGAACGCTCCCTTTTCCGGTTTAGGAGTTGTCTGGAGCCTAGTATTCCTCAGGCTCTTCGGGCGTGTCTGCCGTATGTGTCGGCCCTGCATCACGCATCCCTTGCGCCAGTTTGAACACCACACCTGAAAGCAGCAGCAGCGCCACAAGGTTGGGCAAGGCCATCGCCGCGTTGGAAATGTCGCCAAGGCGCCAAACCAGGGTGAGGTCCTGGGTCGAGCCGACATAAATCACCACGCACCACAACACGCGCCAGATCATGTGCAAGACCTTCTCACCGCCGCGGGTCGAGCCCGGGATGCGGTCATAGATGAACGTGATCGCCCGCTCGCCGTAATAGCTCCAGGTGAGCAAAGTGGTGAACACGAACAGGATCAGAGCCGTCGATGCGATAAGCGTGCCCAGAGGGATCGCAGCGATCTCGAACGGGAAGGCTGCTGCAAAAGCGCCGCTTGTCATCGCGAAGCCTTGAAGGTCGCTTTCATAGGCGTGTGCCACAGCTGCGCCGCCATTGCTGAAATCGCCCTGTACGGTGAGGATCACCAGCGCCGTCATGGTGCAGATCACGATCGTATCAATGAAACAGCCAAGCATCGCCATGCGACCTTGCTGTTCCGGATCGTTGGTCTGTGCCACAGCGTGCGCGATTGGGGTGGAGCCCTGTCCGCTTTCATTAGAGAACAGCCCGCGCGCAACACCGGCTCGGATCGCCAAAGCAATCATCGCGCCGGTAAATCCGCCCGCTGCTGCATCAAAGCCAAACGCGCCGCGGAAGATCAGACTGAAGGTCGCGGGGATATCCTGAATGTTCAGAATAAGAGCGATGACAGCCATGACGATGTACGCTGCGGCCATGAAGGGAATAACTTTCTCCGCAACGCCGCCGATGGACTTGATGCCGCCGATGATGACGACGAAAACGGCGACCGCTACGATCAATCCGCCCAGCCATTCTTCGATACCGAACAATTCATTGAGGCCGTCCGCCACGGCGTTTGCCTGAATGGAGTTACCGGTCACCATCGCTGAGAACAATGTGCCAAGGCAGAATACGATCGCAAGCCAGGTGAATTTGGGGCCAAGGCCAATCATGATGTAGCTCATCGGGCCGCCGCGATAGACCCCGTCAGAGGTTTTCTCGCGGTATCGGATCGCAAGCGAACCTTCGGCAAAGGCAAGCGCCATGCCGATTAGGGCGGTGATCCACATCCAGAAAATCGCGCCAGGCCCACCCAGCGCAATCGCGGTGGCAACGCCTGCAAGGTTACCTGTGCCCACCTGTCCCGAGAGCGCGGTTGAAAGCGCGGCAAAGGGTGAGATCTCCCCGTCGCCTTCGCTTTTGCGGCCCTTGAACAGGCCCGCAAAGGCGCTGCCCAATTGGCGGATAGGGTAAAATTTGAGGCCGAACATGATGTAAAGCCCTGCGCCAAGCAGGATGATCACCATCGGCGGGATGGGATTGCCAGCAATCGACAACCAGGAAAGCGTCTCGCCATTCCAGGTCCCTCCCCAGATGAAGTCAGAGATGTTAGTGACGTGATCGATCAGGCTCATCGACCCGTTATCTGCTGCGGCCATTGTGTGTGAAATCCCCGTTTGCTTCTCTCTATGCCGCGTCGACCTGTTGTGTAAGGTGGCCAATCGTCAGGCTGTATGAGCCATACGCTATCGCCGCGAGGCGCGGCTGGCTAGGGGAAATGAGCGTGCCACTGCGAATTGGCGTCAATAGGCTACACACCCTTGCCATCGACGCGGAAACGCCCTAATTGGGCCCGAATTCCGACATTGGTAGAGATTAGAGCCAGCCCGAGACCTTGTTCCCGGCGGCGATGAGCCCTACCTGAAAGCCGGAAAAAACGACATTCACGCGTAGCTGAGAGATTAAGTACATGGCTGAGGAACCAAAGGCCCCTGAAGCGAAGGGAGCAGCAAAGGCAGCGCAAAAGAAGCGCAAGACCTCGGTCCCCGAGTTTGTAAATCAGGTGCGCACCGAGACGAGCAAGGTTGTGTGGCCCACCCGCGAAGAGACAGTGCGCACTGCGATCTTTGTCTTCATCTTCATGGTGGTGCTCGCCCTGTTCTTCTTTGGTGTCGACAGCCTGTTCAACGCCGTTGTGAATTTTCTTCTCACGCTTGCATAACGCAGGCGCATTAGCGCTTTTTTCAAGGACAATTTTCCATGTCTCGTTGGTATATCATCCACGCCTATTCCGGTTTTGAAAACAAGGTCAAAGAAGCGATTATCGCGGAAGCCGAGCGTCTTGGCCTGACCGAGGGTGTCGAGGAAATCGAAGTTCCAACCGAAACCGTGACCGAAGTGAAACGCGGTAAAAAGGTTCAAGTCGAGCGCAAGTTTATGCCGGGCTACGTGCTTGCCAAACTGCGCATGAACGATGACATCTATCACCTCGTCAAGAACACGCCGAAGGTGACGGGCTTCCTTGGCAACAACAACAAGCCACAACCGATCAGCGAGCGCGAGGCTGCGCGCTACTTTGGCGGCGTTGAAGAAGCGAAAGCTGCGCCCAAGCAGGATATCAGCGTCGATTATGAAATCGGCGACTCAGTCAAAG
Organism: Erythrobacter sp. S227; assembly: GCF_057364925.1. Taxonomy (NCBI): domain Bacteria; kingdom Pseudomonadati; phylum Pseudomonadota; class Alphaproteobacteria; order Sphingomonadales; family Erythrobacteraceae; genus Erythrobacter; species Erythrobacter sp. S227. The sequence goes on along the minus strand of NZ_CP200280.1, from coordinate 2,040,803 downwards.
TGCTCGACGGGCCGTTTGCAAGCTTCAACGGTGTGGTCGAAGAGCTCGACTTTGATAAAGCCAAGGTCAAGGTCAGCGTTTCGATCTTTGGCCGCGCAACGCCTGTTGAACTGGACTTTGAACAGGTCGAACTGGTCAAGTAAGCGCTGTTTGTGGGCATACGGTGAAGACCAGCCCCCGCATCTGCAATCGCAAGAAACGGTTTGCGACGCGTGCAGCGGCCGAAGAGGTCGCAGCCCGCGCGGACGTGACCTTGCGCGCATACAAATGCGAGCTGTGCCACCAATACCACCTCACCAGCCGGACCAAGGGCATGAAAACCCCGGCTTTTGAGCTGGCTAGGCGGACACGCTGATCACCTTACTTCGATTTTCGGCGCGCGCTTTTGGCAGGTGTACTTCCGCCGCGAAGCGCCTCGAGTTCTTTCTCGATCATCTCCTTGCGGCGCAGTTCCTCGATGTCGCGGCTGACCGCTGCCTCGGAAACGCTGGGTGACATCTCGTCGGTCGCGAATTCGGCGCGTTTTTGCAGCTTGTTGATTTTGGCGATGCGCTTGTCGGTTCTCGAACCCTTTGCGGTGCCCGAGGAAGTGGTTGCACCTGCGGCCTGATCCTGCGCACGCTGGCGGGCGTCTTCGCGCTTCACTTCCAGATCGCCAATAGCCTCTTCAATCGCATCCAGTTCGGCCTTTACGATGGCTCCTTCGCGTTTCACCGATTCCATAATCTCGCGGCAATCCTCGCGCGCCATGAGAGCCTGACGGGCAAGTGCCTCGTCACCGTTCTCCATGGCGGTCTTCGCTTTATCGCCCCAGTCGGCTTCGCGCATCTCGTTCTGGACGTATTTCGCCTCAAGCTCCTTCAACCGCGCCTTAGCCTTCGCCTTGTCCCCTTCAAGTGCAACGATGGAGCCCTCAATCTCGCGTTGGAGATTGTGCAGCAATTTGGCCGGGTTTGCGGCGGAATCGACCAGTGCGGTGACATTGCTGGAGACGATATCTTTGAGTTTGATTGCAGCGTTGAGCATCGGAAAAAGACCCCCTTGGGATGGCACAGTGATTGGCACGGTTATACTTTCTTCGAGGGCATAGCTGGTCTGTGTTAACAAACCTTGTCGCAGTTTTCTGGTCGCCTGCCCTTTAGGGGTGAATTGTCTTGCGCCAGCCGCACAAATCGCTATGTGCGCCTATTCGCATTTACGGTGCGATTCCGTGCGGGAGGCTCTCAATTTCGAGAACTGTTTGACCGCTTAACATGAGCCCGCCTCGACACGAAGCGGGCAACAGTGAGAAAAGGAGGCCTCTCATGGCCAAGAAAATCGAGGGCTATATCAAGCTCCAGGTGCCTGCTGGCACCGCTAACCCGTCACCGCCAATCGGCCCGGCTCTGGGTCAGCGCGGCGTCAACATCATGGAATTCTGCAAGGCGTTTAACGCTGCCACACAGGACCTTGAGAAAAACGCGCCGATCCCCACTACGATCACGGTTTACGCAGACCGCTCGTTCACCTTCACCACGAAGAGCCCGCCCGCTTCTTTCCTTCTCAAGAAGGCTGCGAAGATCAAATCGGGTTCTGGTGAGCCGAACAAGAACAAGGTCGGCAAAATCTCCCGCGCTCAGCTCGCTGAAATTGCAGAGGTCAAAATGAAAGACCTCAACGCAAATGACATCGACGCTGCTGTCAAGATTATCGAAGGCTCCGCACGCGCGATGGGCCTCGAGGTGGAGGGCTAGGACCATGGCGAAACTGACGAAAAAGCAAAAAGTTCGTGCAGAGCTCGATTTAGAAAAGCTCTACACCGTTGACGAAGCCATCGCGACACTGCGCGAGCACAAGGCGAAGTTTGACGAAACCGTTGAGCTGGCAATGAACCTTGGCGTTGACCCACGTCACGCTGACCAAATGGTTCGCGGCATGGTCTCGCTGCCATCGGGCACCGGTAAAGACGTGAAGGTTGCTGTGTTTGCGCGCGGTGACAACGCTGAGAAAGCCACGGCTGCTGGCGCTGACAAGGTTGGTGCTGAAGACCTCATGGAAGACATGCAAAACGGCAACCTCGATTACGACCGCGTGATCGCAACCCCTGACATGATGGGCGTTGTGGGTCGTCTGGGTAAAGTGCTTGGTCCAAAAGGCCTCATGCCAAACCCGAAGCTCGGCACGGTCACTCCTAATGTTGAGCAAGCCGTCAAGGACGCCAAGGGCGGCCAGGTTGAGTTCCGCGTTGAGAAGCAGGGCATCATCCACACCGGCATCGGCAAGCTCTCGTTTGACGATGCAGCGCTGAAGGCCAACTTCGAAGCGCTCACCCAAGCGGTTGTGAAGGCCAAGCCATCGGGCGCCAAAGGCAAATACGTCCAGAAGGTCTCACTGACCTCAACCATGGGCCCAGGCCTCAAGGTCGACCTTGGCGAGGTAGAAGGCGCGTAAATCGCGCTCGATTAGCGAGGCGTTAGCGTAAAGACGCGCGCCTTTCCTACTTCAAGTGAATATGAAAGGGGCTGGAAGCGTAATGCTTCCGGCCCCTTTTCCGTTGCTGCCTTTTTGGGGCCTAGTCGCTGGCTTTGTCTGACCAGATCAGCAGTAACAGCGCAGTGATGATGAAGATCGCAATTCCGGACAAAAGCCATGGATTTATGAACCACTGCTCACCCCATTCAAACTCGCCGCGGTTCATTCGGGCCCAACCGCCAAAGTGCTGACGCACAGCAACGCCAAGCCCGAAGATGGCAAACACAGCCGACATATATCGCACCAGCCAGAACTTGAGATCGGGCATCAGAAGCAGCAGGCCGAGCAGGCCAATGATCGTTCGCTGCGCCCGGCAATAGGGGCAGTTGTAGACCAGCTCCATCAGGTCCACCGACCAGGTGCCTGCGCAAATGAGGATAGCAAGAAGCCCAACCCAAATGCGGTGTTTGAGCAAGATGCTTGGCAAATCGGTAAAGTGGGCAAGGGCCCCTGTGTTGTTCGTCATATGACCCCTCGAAACTTATTGTGACTGCTGGCGCTGTCGTAACAGCTTTGCTCTTAAATTCCGCCTGGCGTGAAATCGAGGCCGTTGGTCGCGAGCCCATCGGTCAGGCTGTCGACCGCGCTTTTTACGGTTTCTGCATCGGTGGAGCGGATGACAAAGTTTGCGCCAACGCGCCCCTCGCGAAAGAAAGGGTAGGAACCGATTTGACACCCTTCGTGCGCTTCTTCGACTTCGCGCAAAAGGTCGGCAATCTCGCTTTCAGCGGTCCAGCAGCCGATGGTCTCTGACAGCAAAGGCGCACCGCCCTCCAGCTGCCCGGTGAGCGCATCAAGCATGCCGGCCGCGATATGCGGGACGCCTGCCATGACAAAGATATTGCCATGACGAATGCCGGGAGCGCCCGACTTCTTGTTGCGGATAAGCTCTGCGCCGTCAGGTACACGCGCCATGCGAAGGCGGCCTTCATTGAGCCCGCCGCGACCCTCATAATAGCCCTCGAGAATGGAGCGCGCCTCCGGGTGGATCACGACGTCCACGCCGAGGGCTTTCGCGACAGCATCAACCGTGATGTCATCATGGGTCGGCCCGATGCCGCCCGTGGTGAAGAGATAGTCATTGTCCGCGCGAAGGGCGTTTACGGCCTCTACGATTTTGTCTTCATCATCGGCCACCACGCGCACTTCGGCCAGACGAATGCCTTGCACCTGAAGCCAGGTTGCGATTTGTCCGATGTTCTTATCGTGTGTACGGCCCGAAAGGATCTCATCACCGATGATGACGAGGCCTGCGGTCCAGATTTTTGCGTGCTTGGGGTCGGGGGAGGTCATGAGACATCGCTTAAGCGAAGTGCCTCATGAAATCCATTCCAAACACCCAACTCGGTTGGGAGGCTTTTACTCAGCCGCCTCAAGCTGCTCGTCCGGGCTTTGCGCATTGGCTCCGGCACGTGAGAAAGTGAGAATACCGTCATCGACCGGATCGCTTGCCATGCGCTTCTTATCAAGGACATATTCCTGATTAAGCCGCCAAGGATACTCGGTCGCATTCTTCGGATTGATATCCTTCGCGCGGTTCAGATATCCGCTCGAAAAATCGCCAAAGATATCTTCATCGACGATATTCGCCCTGATCGCCGGGGTCATCACCGGATTGACAATATCTGATCCCTTGGCGCGCATTTTGTTGAGCACACGGCAGACAAAGTCGGAGTTGATGTCTGCGCGCAGGGTCCAGCTTGCGTTGATGTAACCGAACACGACCGCCAGGTTGGGAAGGTCGGAGTACATGCAACCTTTGTAGTAATAGCGCTGAGAGAAATCGACGGGTTGGTCGTTCACGCTCACTTTGATCTTGCCTGCGATCGCAAGCTTGAGGCCGGTTGCGGTGACGATAATGTCTGCTTCAAGAAGGTCGCCCGACTTCAAACGGATGCCATTCTTTTCAAAGCCTGCAATGTGGTCGGTAACGACCTCGGCCTTGCCCGCTTTCATCGCCTCGAACAAATCGTCGTCTGGCACAAGGCACAGGCGCTGTTCCCAAGGATTGTAAGGCGGTGTGAAAGCATCTTTGTCGAAGCCGGGGCCAAGCGCTTTCTCGATACCTTTATAAAGTGCCTCTTTGACTTTCTCCGGCTTCTCGCGGGCGCGTTTGAAAGCAAAATCCTGAAAGCGGATGTTCTTGAAGCGGGTGATGGCATAGGCGACGCGTTCGGGCAGGACCTTGCGCAAGAAGTTGGCAACGCCGTCTTTGGCAGGCCTTGCAAACATCCAGGTCGGCGTGCGTTGGAGCATCGTGACCTTTTCAGCCTTGTCCGACATCGACGGGACAATAGTCACGGCCGTTGCGCCAGAGCCAATCACCACGACTCTCTTGCCAGTGTAATCCAGGTCTTCAGGCCAGAATTGCGGGTGGATCACCTGGCCTTCAAAGTCGCCAAGCTCAAAACCTGCATCGTAAGGCTCATCATAGTCGTAATAGCCCGAGCCAAGATACAGGAAGTTAGCGGTGAGATGGGTGCGCGATCCATCGTTAAGCTCCATTTCGACATGCCATCGCGCTTCGTCTTCGCGGAAATTGGCACTGATGACCTTGTGGCCAAAGCGGATGCGCTCACGGATTTTGCGGTCATCCACGATCTTGTTGAGATAGTCGAGGATCGCAGGCGCATCCGCGATGCTCTTCTCGTGACGCCATGGCTCGAAATCAAAGCCAAGCGTGTGCATGTCGCTGTCTGAACGGATGCCGGGATAGCGGAACAGGTCCCATGTGCCGCCCAGATTTTCGCGCCGCTCGACAATCGTAAAGGTATGATCTGGCGCCTTCATCTGCATGTGTGCTGCCATGCCGATGCCGGAAATGCCTGCGCCAACAATCAGGACGTCAAAGTCGGGTGGTGTCGCTAACATGTGTTTTCTCTCTCCAGTTGACGTGAAGGTAAGCACAAGGGACCGTCAAAAGCGAGTCATGATTGCAAAAAGCAACTTACTTTTGGTTGCTTTGGGGCCAATGATGGCGCTACGCGCGGCAGCTATGAAGACCCCCTTATGGCTGTCAGCCTCCTCCATTCTTGCCCTTTGTATTCCTTTTTCTGCCAGTGCGCAGGAGGAGGACAACACCCCGGAAATCGTCGTAACCGGTGAAGGGCTTGAACCCGCGCTGTCGAACATTGTTTATTCGACCGTAGAAATCGACCGCGAGGCGATCGTCTCGACCGGTTCGGGCAGGCTTGAAGATGTGCTTTCCAATGTGGCCGGTTTTCAGCAGTTTCGCCGCTCCGACAGCCGTTCTTCCAATCCCACAGCCCAAGGTGTCACATTGCGGGCGCTGGGTGGAAATGCCACGAGCCGCGCTCTGGTATTGCTGGACGGGGTGCCGATTGCTGAACCGTTCTTTGGCTACATCCCGCTTTCGTCGATTTCGCCCGATACGCTTTCCAACATCCGCGTGACGCGCGGGGGCGGTTCGGGGCCGTTTGGGGCAGGCGCTTTGGCTGGCACAATCGAGTTGGAGAGCGCTGGGCCCGCGGCATTGGGCAATGCTACGGCAAGCCTACTGGTTAATAACCGCGAAGAGACGGAGCTTACGGGCGCTGTGGCTCAAGACCTTGGCGGTGGCTTTGCAGTCATAAGCGGACGATGGGACCGCGGGCAGGGGTTTTTCACCGCGCCAGACGAACAACGCGTTCCGGCAAGCGCGCGCGCTGCGTTTGATAGCTGGCAGGTGGGTCTTCGCGCCGTTGCTCCGCTTTCACCCGATGTGGAACTGCAGGCCCGGGCGAGCGCTTTTGATGACGGACGCACCCTTCGTTTTGAAGGTGCTGATTCAAACCATCGCGGACAAGATGCCAGCCTTCGAATCGTCGGGCGCGGCGATTGGCAGTTTGATGCGCTCGCCTATGTGCAGGCGCGCAATTTCGACAATGTGATCATCAGCTCGACCCGTTTTGTAAAAGTGCTGGACCAACGCAATACGCCTTCGACCGGGCTCGGTGGCAAGATTGAATTGCGCCCGCCCGTGGCCGAAGGTCATGATGTGCGTATTGGTGCCGACTACCGCCGCAGCGATGGCGAGCTTCAAGAGGATGCGTTCAGCGCTTTCACCGGAAACTTGCGCGAAAGCCGTCGTGCTGGCGGAGTGAACAGCAATCTGGGTTTCTTCGTAGAAGATGATTGGTCCATCGGTCCCATAGTTCTAACGGGAGGCCTTCGTGCTGACCACACGCTCATCGAAGACGGCTTTTTTCGCGCGGTCAATGCAACCGGCGCTTTGGTGAGCGAGACCATCGCCCCTGACCGCTCAGACTGGGCAGTAAGCTGGCGTGCAGGCGGTAGTGTCAATGTGAGCCGCGGACTTAGCCTTCGTGCAGCCGCCTACACCGGTCTTCGCTTGCCCACATTGAACGAACTCTACCGCCCCTTTGTGGTCTTTCCTGTTGTCACACAGGCCAATGCAGAGCTGGAGAACGAGCGGCTTGAAGGCTTTGAACTTGGCTTTGACTGGCAGCCATCGCGCAACGCTGTTGTATCGCTCACCGCTTTCGACAACCGCGTTAAGAATGCCATCGCGAATGTCACGCTGGAACCAAACCTGCGACAACGCCAGAATCTGCCAGCTATTGATGCGACCGGGATTGAAGGAACGCTTGCGCTACAATTTGGCTCGGTAAGTCTTGATACATCGCTTGCCTACACCGATGCGACGATTGATGGCGAAGGCGCTTCAATCGCGCTGAATGACAATCGTCCGCCACAAACACCCGAGTTTGCCGCATCAGCGACTTTGGCTTGGGAGCCATCTGAAGGCGTCCGGCTTGCGGGCACTCTGCGACATGTTGGCTCGCAGTTCGAGGATGATCAGGAAGCCGATGTCCTGCCTGCTTCAACAACGCTCAACCTGTTTGCGCAATTGCCCTTGAGCGATGCAATCTCGCTTATAGCGCGAGCAGAGAACGTATTTGATGAAACGATTGTGACCCGCAATGCGAGTGGGGCAATTGATCTTGGTGTGCCAAGAACCGTGTGGTTTGGTGTCAGTGTGGGGCTCTAACTTTCACGCAAATCCTGGCGCTGGGCTGAAACAAAATTCCCTACCGAACGAAAGTGTCGCACATATGCTGCGCTGCAGCGTAAATTGTGGCATTTTTGCATCATCAGCGCGATAACTAACTGAGGTCCCTTGGCAAGTGGGACACCGCTGATAGTCTCTTCTTTGGAAACCATTCTGGCATACACCAGATGGATGTGGAGAGAGAAAATATGACACGCAAGCTTGCCGCCTATGCGGCTGGCCTTATGGCCTGTAGTTCATTCACAGCACCAGCATTCGCACAGGACGGAGAGGCGGCTGCCACGCCCGAGGCGGATGATAACGTCATTATCGTGACGGCGACGCGCCGTGCGCAGGACGTTCAGGATATTCCGCTGGCTGTGACAGCGGTTGGCCCTGCCCAGCTTGAACGCCAAGGCGTAAACGAGATCAGAGACGTCACTGCGGTGGCGCCAAGCTTCTCGAGCACGACCGCGCAAACCGCCGCCGGTTCGGTGGTGCTTCGTGTCCGCGGTGTTGGTACGACTTCCAACAACATCGGATTTGAGTCCGCGGTCGGTATCTTTATCGATGGCGCTTATCAGTCACGTCCCGGCGTTGCCCTCGGCGAATTTGTCGATATCGAGCGGGTCGAGGTTCTACGCGGGCCGCAAGGCACACTGTTTGGCCGTAACACCTCGGCAGGCGCGTTGAACATTACAACTGTCCGCCCGGACTTGGGAGAGTTTGGCGGCTTCGCAAACGCAACCTACGGCCGGTTTGACGAGATGAGCCTCCAAGGCGCGGTCAACCTCCCGATTGTGGAAGACACACTGGCGCTGCGCCTTACCGGTGCCTATCGTAAACGCGACGGTGCGATTGCAGTTGTTGATGCGACCGGCACCCAGTTCGACGACACCAATGACACTGACCGCTATCTTGTTCGCGGCCAAATCGGTTGGGAAACCGATAGCGGCTTCAGAGGCCGCATTATTGGTGACTATTCAAACAACCAGTCGAGTGCCGGTGTTGCAACATCGGTTTTCGAAACACCGATTGCCCCGTTTTATGCGGCGGTCGGCCTTCCGGGGAATGGTGGTCAGCCTCTGGGCAACTTTGCGACCAATCCTTTCGATCAGGCAGGATTTGACGAAGCGGCACAGGACCGTGCGGTCGCAGCAACCTTTGCTCCGAGGGCAGATGTCGACAATTGGGGCGTTCTTGGAGAATTCGAGCATCCGATTGGAGACAATGCGGAGGCGATCTTCATCGCGTCCTACCGCAAATTTGACGCGGAAGAGTTTTACGATTCGGACTTCTCTGCGGTCGATGTTTTCAACGTCGAACTGCTTACAGAGATTGAGACCTTCACTGCCGAACTGCGTTTTCAGGGGGAAGCGTTTGATGGCCGCCTAAACTGGCTCGTTGGTGGGTACTATTCCGACGAACAAATCGAGGCGAACAACTCGTTTTTCCTCGAGGAAGACTATGGTGAATACATCGGCGCTTTGTTCGCAGGTCTTTCAGGCGGGGCAACACTCGGAACGCTGGGAGCCAATCCGCTGACCGCGTTGACGGGCTTTGATCCGGCAGGCTCGTTCAGCACAAACCGGTTTACCCAGGAGGCTGAGAGCTGGTCGATCTTCACGCATAACAGCTTTGAAATAACCGATGGCCTCGAGTTTACCGTTGGTCTTCGGTACACCGATGAAAGCAAGTCGGGCGGATTTGCGCAGGTCGCGAACTCCAATGATGTGTGCAACGCTCTTGTCCCTGGCTTTCTTGATGGGTCAATTCCAGGCGCATTAGGACCGCTAGCACCGCTCGCATTGGGAACCGGGTGTTTTGGCTTCACGGCCCCGGCCGACCTTCCAGCGTCGGCGGTTCTTCCGCTGCCGCAGACTTTCCAGGCCGATTTTAATGATGATGAACTCATCTACACAGTCAAATTGGGCTACGAAATCACTCCGGACATCAGCACCTATGCCAGCTTCACTCACGGCATTAAGGCGGGTGGTATCAACCTCGATACAACCGCAGGCGTTTTGGGCGCAGACCCGACCTTCCTTTCGGAAGAAGTCGATGCCTATGAGGTCGGTCTGAAAGCGCGTTTGCTTGATGATGCGGTCACCCTGAACGTCGCTGGTTTCCACCAGGAGTTTTCGAACTTCCAGGTTCTGGAATTTACAGGCGCTGCCTTTGAATCGTTCAACGTGCCCGAAGCGCTGACGACCGGTGTCGAGATTGAAAGCGTCATTCGCCCGAGTGACAATTGGACTTTCAACCTTGGCGCGACGATCCTGGATGCGCGTTATCCCGATGATTGCGCAGGCGACCTGACCAGCGTGACGGTTCTGTCGCTATGCGGCAATGACCTCACCAATGCGGCAGAAGTCACGGCTATCGCCGGGGCTCTGTACGAAACTGAGCTCAGCGACACGCTTGAATTCTTCGCCGCAGGGCAAATCCGGATAGTGTCAGATGAGCGGACTTCTACCCAGGCGATCGTTCCGCCTGCACAAGGAGCGACTATCGCTGAAACGCAGGCTGCGATTGATGCAGCGCCGCTGATTGTTGCCGATGTTCAGGATTCGAACATCAAGATCAATCTGCGCGCTGGTATTCGCACCTTCGATGAACGCGTATCGCTTGAATTCTACGTCCTCAACCTCACGAATGAGATCACACGGGGCGTGACCTTCAACAACGTGCTTCGTGGGACCGGGGCGATCAACGCCCGCTCGAGCTTCACCCTCGAACCTCGCACCTATGGCGCGACGATCCGGACGAAGTTCTAAGCGTTCTAAGCCAAACACGAAAGGGGGTGATCCGGGCAACCGGGTGACCCCCTTTTTTTGGCCCTAAAAAAGGCCGCCCGGTTTCCCGAGCGGCCTCTTTAAATGTCTCTGATCAATCAGCTTACATGCTGCGCGCGATCAGCATTTTCATCACTTCGTTTGAACCGCCAAAGATCCGCGTGATGCGGCTGTCGCGGTACATTTTGGCGATGGGGTATTCGTTGATGTAGCCGGCGCCGCCATGAAGCTGGAGGCATTTGTCGACGACTTCGCCCTGCAGCTCGGTGCACCAGTATTTGGCCATCGAAGCGGTCGCAACATCAAGCTCGCCTTTAAGCAGCTTTGCGATGCAATCGTTGACGAACACCCGCGCAGCTGTGCCGCGCGCTTTGAGGTCGGCGAGCACGAATTGCGTGTTCTGGAAGTCCCAGATTGTTTGACCAAACGCCTTGCGGCTCTTCACATAGTCAACGGTGGTGTCGAGCGCTTTTTCGATGCCAGTGCAGGCGCCCATGGCGATCACCAGGCGTTCCTGAGGAAGCTCGCCCATCAACTGATAAAAGCCTTTGCCTTCAACGCCGCCAAGCACGTTTTCAGCTGGCACGAAGACATTATCGAAGAACAGTTCCGAAGTGTCCGCTGCATCAAGCCCGATCTTGTCAAGTTTCTTGCCGCGCTGGAACCCTTCTGCGCCTTCTGTTTCGAGCAGCATCAAGGAGATGCCTTTGGCGCGCTCATTCGGGTCGGTCTTGGCGACGACTACGATGAAGTCAGCGGTCTGGCCGTTCGAGATGTAGGTTTTCGCGCCGTTGATGCGGTAGCCATTACCGTCTTTGAGAGCGGTGGTGGTAATAGACTGAAGATCGGAACCAACGCCCGGCTCAGTCATCGCAATCGCGCTGACGAGTTCACCTGTTACAAGCTTTGGCAGATATTTCTGCTTTTGCTCTTCGGTGCCGTGGCGCACGAGGTATGGGAGGATGATGGTATTGTGCAAGCTGGCCGCAAAGCCATCGACTTCATGCTTCGCCTGTTGGTCGATCACGACCATATCGTGGCGAAAGTCGCCGCCGTGGCCGCCATATTGCTCCGGAACCGAAACGCCTAGAAGGCCAGCGGCTCCCGCCTCGTTCCAAAACTCGCGTTCTACTTGCCCCTCATCGCGCCATTTCTGAACGCGCTTTTCAGGGGCGTGTTGCTGATAAAATTTGCCAACCGCGTCTGCGAAGATCGCAATCTCTTCGTCTTCCATGAACTCGGGCTGCGCTACGTCAATGACGGGCATTTCTCTCTCCTTGAATCCCTTGTCTACATACGGAGGGGCACCCTCGAAAGACGCCCCCTCGTCACATTATTTACCCTTCCAATTGGGCGCGCGTTTTTCAGCAAATGCAGCCGCACCTTCACGGGCATCTTCTGACACGAAGACAGGCGCGATGAGCTTACCCTGGTTGGTGTAGCGATCTTCCATCGCCCAGCCGCGCGATTCCTTGATAATCTGCTTTGACACACGCACGGCCAATGGACCATTGGCAGCAATCTTGGCCGCCAGCGCTTTTGCGCCTTCCAATGCAGAGCCATCGGTAACGGTGTTGATGAGGCCGAGTTCATAAGCGCGCTCAGCATCAATAAAATCGCCGGTGAGCGAGAGTTCCATCGCAATCCGCTCAGGGATTTGGTCAGGCAACATCATCACCCCGCCAGCTGCCGCCACAAGGCCACGCTTCACTTCGGGGATGCCGAATTTTGCGCCTGAATTGGCGACCACAAGGTCACATGCAATCATCAGCTCAAGACCGCCAGCAAGCGCATAGCCTTCAACTGCGGCGATCAGAGGCTTTGAAGGAGGGGCCTGCACAACGCCGCCAAATCCGCGTCCTTCGACGCTCGGCGTTTCGCCGCGAAGAAAGCCTTTGAGGTCCATGCCAGAACAGAACGTGCCGCCAGCACCGGTCAGAATGCCAACGCGCAAATCGTCTTCGGCGTCGAGGCGGTCCATGGCTGCCGCAATGCCTTCGGCTGCCGCCTTGGTCATGGCATTCTTCGCCTCGGGACGGTTGATAGTGACGATCAGTACGCCGTCTTCGACCTGTGTTAGAACTTCTTCACTCACCTGTGGCTCTCCCTATCACTTTTGACATTTCAAATTGAAACTCAATTCTTGTGTATGGAGTGCAGAGGCTTTACGCACCCGTCAACCGCATTTTCGATAAAAACGAGTTCTAGGGAAGAGAGATACCATGGCTGAAGCATATATCGTCGACGCAGTGCGCACCCCGCGCGGAATTGGCAAAGTGGGCAAAGGCGCGCTCGCGGGTCAACACCCACAGCATTTGGCTGCAACTTGTCTCAAAGCGATTGCAGAGCGCAACAATCTCGACACCTCAACCGTCGGCGATGTGGTTTGGTCAACCTCTTCACAAGAAGGCAAGCAAGGCGGCGACATGGGCCGCATGGCGGCGCTTGATGCGGGCTATGATGTGACCTCTTCGGGCATGACGCTTGACCGTTTCTGCGGGGGCGGCATCACTTCGGTGAACCTTGCAGCTGCGCTTATCATGAGCGGCATGGAAGATTGCGTTGTGGCAGGCGGCACAGAGATGATGAGCCTTACCTCGTCGATGATGCAGGAAAAAATGCAGGCAGGCATCATGCCGCTTGGCATGGGCAGTGGCAATGAACGCCTCGCCAAAACCCATCCGCAAACCCAGCAAGGCATTTGCGGCGATGCGATTGCCACCATCGAAGGCTTCACCCGCGAAGAGCTCGATATGGTTGCGTTCAAAAGCCAGGAGAACGCCGCGCGCGCGATCGAAGAAGGCCGCTTTGACAAGTCACTCGTCCCGGTGATCGACGACGACGGCAACGTCGTGCTCGACAAGGAAGAGTTTCCAAAGCCTGGCACCACCATGGAAATCCTCGGCCAACTGCCTGCGTCATTTGAGAAAATGGCTGGCATGTCCATGGGCGAAGGCAAGCCGACCTTTGTGGGTATGATCAATCAGAAATACCCTGACCTTGAGGTCAAGCACTTCCATGGTCCGGGCAACTCATCGGGCGTTGTGGACGGCGCAGCGGCCGTGCTGGTTTGCTCTAAAGAGTATTGCGAAGCCAATGGCCTCAAACCACGCGCCCGCGTTGTTGCCACGGCCAATATGGGCGATTGCCCAACGCTGATGCTCAACGCGCCGGTTCCCGCAGCTAAGAAAGTGCTCGAAAAAGCAGGGCTTACGACCGACGATATCGACCTGTTCGAAATCAACGAAGCGTTTGCCGTTGTGACGGCTAAGTTCATGAAGGACCTGGATCTCGATTGGGACCGCGTGAATGTGAACGGCGGCTCTATCGCACTTGGCCACCCTATCGGTGCGACCGGCTCGATCCTGATCGGCACCATTGTCGACGAGCTTGAGCGCCGCGAGGGTCGCTATGGTCTTGTCACCATGTGTGCAGCGGGCGGCATGGCCCCTGCGATCATCGTCGAGCGTATCGAAGACTTCGTAGACTGATGATAGCTGACAACACGCCGGTCATCATTGGCGTCGGCCAGTTTTCGCACAAAGTGACCGACCCGGATTACACGCCCCTTTCCTATGCTGATTTGGGCGGCCGGGCCTTGGCCGATGCAATTGCCGATTGCGGCGCTGCCAACACCGATGGGCAGGTTGCAGGCGCAATTGATACACTTTCGGTCATCCGCGCATTTGAAATGTCGCGCGCTGATCGAAAGCCGCCTTTTGGCGCGCCCGATAACATACCGGCGGCCTTTGCCTCGCGCGTGGGGGCAACGCCTGAGCGGCTGATCCTCTCCTCCACAGGCGGGCAAACCAATCAGCAAATGCTGGGCGAATTTGCCGTCGATATTGCCGAAGGGCACAACCAATGCGCTGCGATTGTCGGGTCAGAGGCGATCTCAACTGCGCTTGCTCTGGCGGCCAAAGGCGAAACACCGGATTGGTCGGAAACCCACGGCGGGACCCATGAAGACCGCGGGCTTGGCGTTGAAGATTTGATGGAGATGGAATTGTTCGCCCACGGCGCGACCGGTGCCATCCCGCTTTATGCGCTGGCCGAAAATGCGCGGCGGGCAAAGCTTGGCCTGTCGCTTGAGGAATATCGCCTCAAGATCGGTGAGCTGTTTGAACCATTCACGCGAGTAGCAGCAAATAATCCGCATTCCGCAGCGCCTGTTGAACGCACCGCTGAGGAACTGGCAACCGTCACGACACGCAACCGCATCGTCGCTGAACCCTACACCCGCATGACGGTGGCGCGCGATCAGGTAAACCAGGCCGCTGCGATTATCGTCGCCAGCGCGGCAAAGGCGCGCGAGCTTGGCGTTCCCGAAGACAAATGGGTGCACATCCACTCCATTACTTCGTCAACCGAGCTAAAGCTTATCAAACGGCCTGAGCTTGAGGGTAATCCTGCCTCGATCGCCAGTGTCGAGGCGGCGCTTTCGATGGCGGGTAAAAGCTTTGATGCAATCGATATCATCGATTTCTATTCCTGCTTTGCGATCCCCGTGTTCAACCAATGCGACCATTTTGGCCTCGCCGTGGATGACAGCCGAGGGCTGACGCTGACAGGCGGATTGCCGTTCTTCGGCGGCGCCGGAAACAATTATTCAGCCCACGCCATTTGCGAAGCGGTGGCGCGGGTCCGTGCAGCCCCCGGCAAAACCGCATTAGTCGGCGCCAATGGCGGGTGGATGAGCAAATATTCAACCGGCATTTATTCGACGGCACCTGCCGATTGGTCGGACGCATCTGCGCGCGTCGCAAAGCTTGAAAAGGCCACCAATGCGGTGCCCGTTTGCAAGGGCGACTATGCCGAGGCTGTGGTCGAAACCTACACGATCAACCGCAACAAAAAGGGTGATGTGGCTGTTTTTATCGGGCGCAATGCTGATGGAGAGCGGGTCGCGGGCAATGCGGATCTGAGCCATGAGGCAACTGCTGCGCTGTTCGAAGGCGGTATGCCGTTTGGCGCGAAGCTTTCGGTGACGCGCGAAGACAAAGGGCGTTTCGTCGGGCGGGCGGTTTAGCCCTTCTCCTCCCTATTCCCGCCAAGGAAGTCGAGCGCATCAAAGCCCTCTGGCGCAGGCACCTCGACAATCGGATCATCGCGGTCGTCAAACTCCGTGCGCAGCGCCCGGCTCATCACCGCGTGCATCATATAGAGGCTGGTGACGTAAGTGAGCTCCATGATCTCTTCGTCAGAAAACTCAGCTTTGAGCGCATCGAACAGGCTATCAGGCACCCGCCCTTGGTGCATCACGAGGCGGTCGGCATAAGCAAGCACGAGGCGCTCTTTGGCACTGTAACAAGTCGCGGTTTGCCAAGTGGGCAGGGCCTCAATCCTCTCTTCCGGGTAAGCGAGACCGCGCAAGGACTTGCAGTGCTGCGAAAACACAAACTGGCTTCCAGTCGCCCAACCCGCCCAAGTCTGGCCAAGCTCGCGAAGCACGGGGTCGAGCTTCCTTTTGGGCGAGCGGTAATAGGCAAAGCCTTGTGCTGCGTGTGCTAACGCCTCTGGAGAATTGGCGAACACGGTCCACCAATCCCCGGGTGTGCCGGTGGCGGTGCCGGGTTCAGCGACCGGATCGCGATCTCCGAACAGTAGCTTGTAAAGAGGGAGAACGCTTGCGTCGGCTTCGGCCTTGGGGACTTGTTTGAGGCGCGGCATCAGGCGGGCTCCACTCGGTCATTGGCGGTTGCGGGTTTGTGCGCGATGTCCTCAGGGCCAAAGCTCTTGGTGGTCGCGGCAAACTCCAGCATGATGCCATTGGGATCGGTGAAATAGACGCTGCGCACAAAGACACCCTCGTGCATTTCCTGCGTCATGCCTATCTTGCTATCATCGTGGTTGATGACTGCGTGCGTGTGCTCGACACCCGCTTCTTGCAGGCGGTCGAGCGCTGCCTCAAGCTCGCTTTCCTCCATGTCGAAGGCCAAGTGGTTCATCGAGCCCACGGCTGTTTTCGCGTCGTAGGGAAAGGCTTTGACTGAGGCGATGCCGGGTGCCGCTGGCGGTCCATCGGCCCACCAGAAGAACGCCACTGCATTCCCGCCTCCGCAATCGAAGAAGAAGTGCTGACCCCCGCCCGGAAGCTCGACCGTCTTGAACAGCGGCATATTGAGCACCTGCTCGTAGAATTGCACCGTTTCTTCCATATCGCGGCACACCAGAGCGATGTGATTGATTCCCTTGGTTTTGATCATTTGGCCTCACCTCTCGGGGGCAATCCTGCCCGCAAAGGCGATGCGGTTCAATTGACAAAAGCGCGCTCTGAGATTAAATAGTTTCAAAAGAAACTATATTTCGTTGATTCCCCGCTACGGCAGCGTTCATCAAATTAAGGCATCACATATGACCCTTCACCCCGGCGATCTCTTCGAAAACCCCGCTGGTCTTGACGGCTTTGAGTTCGTCGAATTCTCCGCGCCTGAGAAGGGTATGCTGGAGCCTGTGTTCGAGAGCATGGGCTTCACCCACATCGCCAACCACCGCTCGAAGGATGTGGCTTTGTGGCGTCAGGGCGGGATCAACCTTGTGGTCAATTATGAGCCCAAGTCCGCCGCATGGTATTTCGCGCGCGAACACGGCCCCGGTGCCTGCGGCATGGCCTTCCGCGTGCGTGATGCGGCCAAGGCTTATGCTCACGTGATCGAGCAAGGCGCAGAGCCCGTTGCTAATGCTCCCGGCCCCATGGAGCTTAGCATCCCCGCCATCCGCGGCATCGGCGGCTCGATCCTCTACTTCGTTGACCGCTATGCTGATGAAGGCGGCGAGGGCCTCTCGATCTATGACATCGACTTTGAGTATCTTCCCGGCGTCGACAAGCATCCGGAAGGCTGCGGCTTCAAGCTGATCGACCACCTCACCCACAACGTTTATGGCGGGCGCATGGCCTATTGGGCCGACTTTTATGAGAAGCTCTTCAACTTCCAGGAAATCCGCTATTTCGACATCAAGGGCGAATACACCGGCCTCACTTCGAAAGCACTGACCGCGCCTGACGGCAAGATCCGCATCCCGCTCAACGAAGAGGGCGAGAACGGCAAGGGCCAGATCGAGGAATACCTGCGCGAATATAACGGCGAGGGCATCCAGCACATTGCGCTCATCTGCGACGATATCGTGGCGGCATGGGACCGCCTTAAGAAGCTAGACGTGCCGTTCATGACAGCGCCGCCCGAGACATATTATGCAATGCTGTCCGAGCGCCTCCCCGGTCACGGTCAGGACGAGAGCGAACTCAAATCACGCGGTATCCTCCTCGATGGCACAACCGAAGGCGGCGCACCGCGCCTGCTGCTGCAAATCTTCGCAGAACCGCGCATTGGCCCTGTGTTCTTCGAGTTCATCCAGCGCGTGGGTGACTACAAAGACGGCTTTGGTGAAGGCAACTTCAAAGCCCTTTTCGAGAGCATCGAACGCGACCAAATCGCGCGCGGTGTGCTGAACGCTCAAGAGGAGCCTGCCGAATGACACACCCCGTCAAACTAGGCGGCGTCCACCACACAGCGCTTCGCTGCAAGGACGCCAAGGAAACGGTCGAGTGGTATTCCCGAGTGCTAGGCATGGAGTACACCACCGCCTTTGCCGAGGATCATGTGCCCTCAACGGGCGAGTATGATCCATACATGCACGTCTTCCTCGATGCAGGGAATGGCAACATCCTTGCCTTCTTTGAACTACCCAACCAGCCCGACATGGGCCGCGATGAGAACACGCCTGCTTGGGTGCAGCACTTCGCATTCAAAGTCGGGTCAGAGGAAGAACTCCTCGCGGCCAAAGCGCATATCGAAGCTGAAGGCATCGACGTGCTCGGCCCCACGCACCACGGCATCTTCAAGTCGATCTATTTCTTCGACCCCAACGGCCACCGCGTAGAGCTTGCTGCCGACATTGGCACACACGAGCAATACGCCGAGCTTAAACGCGTTGCACCCACAATGCTTGACGAATGGAGCAAGACCAAAACGGCACCGCGCCATGCCGATTGGCTGCATGAGATTGCCAGACAAGAACACGGCAACGCCTGAATACGGCCACTTGTCATTTCAATGAAAAAGGGGCGCGAAGGTTTTATCTTCGCGCCCCTTTCTTGCATGATGAGCCTGGAAGGCCGGGCTTAGAAGCCGCCTGAGATACCCAGGAAGAAGAACCGTCCGCGTGGACCAACGGGGCGCGCGAGGCTCCCGAGGAATGGTGTGCGGTCGAACACGTTGTTCACTCCGCCAAACACCTGCACGTTATCCTTCACGTCATAAGTGAAGTTGAAGTCATGCTCGAACGCGTTTCCGGTGCGGAACTGCGATGGATCGAGCAGGCCGGTGTTTTCAGACACCACGACTTCGCCGCTGACGATTTCGACATCGGTGCTGGCCGCGTTGGAGCGTTGCAGCGTGTTGTCTTCGAAACGGGTTCTCCAACCAACGCTCCAATTGTCATTGCGCCAGTTGAGACCGAAGTTCACGATCCAGTCCGGGTTGCCGATGACGCCCAGAAGGTCGCTCACGGTCGCTTGGTCTGTGATCAGCAATTCCTGTTGAAGCGGATCCGTTTCATTCGCGATGGTTTCGCCAATGACCGGGTCGCTTTCGGTGAAGCGTTCGAGGAAGTGCGAACCCGCAGCTGTCAGCTGGAATACACCCAAGTCACCATTGCCAAACGGCGCATCGAATTCATACCGTACTTCAAAGTCGATTCCGCGAGCCCGCAAGAACGCTAGGTTGATGTTGCCTGATGTAAAGCCGGAAATCGCACCGCCATTGTTCGGGTTACGCTGAATTGCGTCGCAGAACTGGTTGTCGGTCGATGGCAAATCAACACATGCGTTGGCAATCGCCTGACCCGTCAGGCTGCCGACAGCGTCCGTGATTTCGATGTCGTAATAGTCGGCAATAACCACCAGACCATCAAGCGCACCCCTTGGTTCAAAGATACCGCCTATCGTGAAGCTGTCCGAGGTTTCCTCGATCAGGTTGGGGTTGCCGCCGGTTGTGCCGGTGACAAACGCGGTAAGGAAGTCGGAGCTGTCGAAGCCTGCTGCGACAAACTCGGCGCAGTTTGCCGGACGGTTCGCACTTCCGTTGTTGATGTTGCCATCATCACAAGGGTCAGCGTCCACACCGATGAAAGCTGCGGTTTGTGGGCCGAAAAGCTCACCAATGTTAGGCGCACGGATGGCCCGCGAGTAGGTACCGCGAAGGGTCAGCCATTCGACCGGGCTGTAGATTGCACCGAACGAATAGGTCTCTGTGCTTCCGATCGTGTTGTAATCGGAATAGCGACCCGTTGCCGAGATTTCGAGAAGCTCAACAAACGGCATGTCTGCCAGCAGCGGAAGCCTGATTTCGCCAAAACCCTCATAGACCGTGATGCCCTGACCATCAGTGGGCGATGGGTTAATCACAACGCTGTTGTTGGTGATCACATCGCCTTCGATTTGGAAGAAGGCATCGGGTACGAACTGCGAGGTGTCTTTGCGATATTCAAAGCCTGCCGCAAAGCCGATAGGACCACCGGGAAGCTCAAAGAAGTGCCCGGTGTCGCCAGAGAGAACCGCGAGGAACTGTTGCTGTTCGATGGTTGTCGTGTCGAGCAGGTTGGGGAAGGCGAACGCTGCGCCATCACCGCTGATCGAGTTTGGTCCCAGAATGTTGATCGGTGCACACTGTCCATCAAGAATTTGATAGGTGACAGGCCTCGTCAAACCGCTGACGTCCACGCCATTGATGATCGTGCCATCTGCGAACAGCGGCGGGCCACCAACGAAAAGAGCGCCAGGCGACGGGTTGCCGGTTACTTCAGAACGGCAAACAATATCACCGACCTGCGCAGTGCCAGCATCGATAGCGATATTCTCACCGTTGCGGATGGCGTTCAAGGTGCCCGGACCGTTACCGCCAAATGCGGCAATCGGGTCGGTTCCATCAAGGTTGCCAGCGGTCAGCGCGACGGCGTCAATCGCCGCGAAATAGCGGTCGTTTACACGGGCGCTGCGGAAGGTGTCGTCCACCTCGGTGCGGCCCCATGTGTATGTCGCTTCAAGCGCGATATTGTTGTCCGGCGACTCCCAACGAAGGCCACCCGATGCGCGGATGGTCGAGCGTTCAATATCGGTGCCCGAACCGATCTCAGAGCCGAGATTGTCGCGGGCAACAAAGATGCTGGGCGTGTCCGGACCCAGCGCATCCACAACCGCAATCTGGTCGACCAATGCTTGTGGCAAGAACGGGTTGTCGAGTGCGATTGGAATATCGTCCGAGAATGGAATGCCAGCGATATTGCTGGTTTCGACATAGGAGAATTTCGCATCTGCAAAGAATGTGAGATTTGGCGCAATCTCATAATCCACGCCCGCGGCCGCGTTGAACCGTGTCAGCTCTGGAATAAGCGTGAGACCCGGCGCCGTTTCACCAATAGCGATGCCATCGCCGCCGCTCGCGTTGAATGCCCCGGTTGAAATGCCGGGATTAAACGCCCGCAGGTTTCCACTGGCGTCGATAATCTGAAGCACAGGAATAGAGGTGCCCGGTATGTTGGGGACAGTGTCTGTCTCCGGGTTAAAGTTGGAAACGAACGACAGCAACTGGCCAAACGGGAACGCAAACGGGGTTGGGTCAAGCGCGATGGTAGAACCAGCACTAGACACCGGAAGCGTGCGGTTAGGGACAAAGGCGTTCTCTGCATCGGGATCGAGGCCCAAGATACCGTTCAAGAATGCGTTGCTCGGGTTGAACGAGGAGAAACCGGGCCCTGCAAAATCAGGGCGGTCGCGGTTGAGGATCGATGTGGAGTGCGAGTATTCAACTGCGAAGACCGCGCTGCCGCGTCCATCGTTGAAGGTCCCGCCCCCTGCTACCGAGCCGAAGAATTCCTCTGCATCGCCTTCGTCGCTGATCCCGCCTTGGAGACGGTATTCAATACCGTCGAAATCACGGCCGTCGCGCATGATATAGTTCACAACGCCCGAAACAGCGTCTGCGCCGTAAACGCCAGAAGCGCCGCCGGTTAAGACTTCGACATTGGCGATAAGCGCCGATGGAATTGAGCCGACATCAACCGTCGCGGTACCTTCGATGCCCGGCACGTGGCGGCGTCCATCCTGAAGCACCAGCGTCCGGTTCGTGCCCAGTTGGCGCAGGTTGAGCGTGCTGGCACCAGTCAGAGCAAGGCCTTGCGCGTCTGAAAGTGTCGCTGGGTCTGAACCTTGAAGTGCGGGCAGCTCGCGCAGCGTTTGCGAGATGTCGATTTCACCGGCTGCCCGAAGGTTTTCGGCCGTGATGACTTGAACAGGGCTGGGCAGAGAAGTGGTCGAATCTGTCGCGATGCGCGAACCGGTTACGACAATCTGATTGCTTTGCTCCTCCTCTTGCTCACCCGAAGCGGTGGTAACATCCTGAGCGAGAGCGGAAAACGGAACAGTGCTGGCCGCCGCAAGCAGCAATGCTTGCGCCGAAAGTTGGAGAGGTTTCATCGGTACGTCCTTTTTTGTTCTGCCGTTATGCTCAATCGCTTCGCAAATGCTGTCAAGGAAGCGCGGCTAGAAAAGACCAATTCTGTCGCTCAGGTCGAAATATTGTTGCTCTATGGGCACAGTGAACGGGGTTATTCCATTGTTCCCCTATCCTCTTAGGCCGACAGGATGTCTCCAACGCGTTCTCTTGCGCTCTGCAATGTAAAGAGTAAGACCGTGGCCATGATCATACGACCTCTCCGGCTCTGCGCCGCTTATCTCGCAGTTGCATTCGCTTGTTTGACAGCGCCCACAGCCGCCCTCGCTCAGTCTTTTGTTGAAGCCGAGTTCGACCCGGCAATACCGACACTGACCGATGTGATTGGTCATAAGCCCGGTGAGCGGATCACCAATCCTGCAGAGACTGTCGAGTACCTGAAAGCGCTGGCGAAAGCTGCGCCTGACCGGGTCAAGATGGTCGAATATGCGACAAGTTGGCAGGGGCGTCCGCTCAACTATCTGGTGCTGACCTCGCCTGAGAATATGGCACGGCTGGGCGCCATTCAGGCGGATATGGCCAGTATCGCAGCTGGCCGCCCAAGCAATGGTTTAGCGCTCCCTGTCACATGGCTTGCCTATTCTGTTCACGGTAATGAGATCGCATCCACTGATGCTGCCATAATGATGGCCTATCACCTGCTTGCCGCGTCCAATGATCCACGGGTTCGGCGGATCATGTCTGACACGATTGTTGTGCTTGACCCGATCCAGAATCCGGACGGGCGGGCTCGTTTTGTCAGCCACTTCCGCAACGCCCTTGGCATGACGCCAATTGGCGACCGTCAGGCGGCAGAGCACGATGAAACCTGGCCCAGCGGCCGGGTCAATCACTACATGTTTGATCTCAACCGTGACTGGTTCACTCTGAGCCAGCCTGAAACGCGCGGCAAAGTGGCGGCACTTCGCCAATGGAACCCGGTTGTTGTGGCTGACATCCATGAAATGGGCGGTGACCAGACCTATTTCTTTGCCCCTGCGGCAGACCCCGTAAACCCCAACATTACGCCAGAGCAGCTCAGCCTCTATGAGGTTATCGGGCGCAATAACGCGCGTAACTTTGACAATATTGGCGAGCCTTACTTTACGAGGGAAATCTTCGACCTTTTTTACCCGGGCTATGGCGATACGTGGAATGCGCACCAGGGCGCGATCGGCATGACCTATGAGCAGGGGTCAGCGCGCGGGCTTATTTGGGATCGGAGCGATGGAACGGTGCTGCCCTACGCAACAACAGTGAGAAACCACTTTGTCGCAAGCCTCTCCACCGCAGAAGCGGTAGCCTTGAACTCAGATCGTTTTCTTAGGGACTACGCCAATTATCGCCGCGCCAATGCAAACGGGGCGACGGGTTCCGGTTCCTATCTGATCGACCTTTCAAGCCGCCGCTGGAATGCAGAGGGGCTTGGCCGCAGACTTGCCGCACAAGGGATCGAAGTGGTCCGCCGTGATGGTCCTGTAACCGCTTGCGGCAGATCCTATCCCAATGGCTATATCGCAATTCCTCAGGCGCAGCCGGCCGGAAAACTGGTGCGCAGCTTGCTCGATAAAGACACCGAGTTGCCTCGAGAGTTTATCCTCGAGCAGGAGAAACGCCGTTCCCAGGACCTTGCACATGAGCTTTACGATGTGACCGCTTGGGCCGTGGGCGCGATGTCCGGTGTCGCGGTCAATGTTTGTAACCGCGAAGTTGGCGGCCAGCCGATGACTGGCAAAGAACCTATCGCTGCCATCGGTGATCGTTCGGGCGCCTATGCGGTGGCGGTCCCGTGGACCGATAGCGGGCAAGCGCGTCTTGTGACCCTAGCTATTCGCGAAGGGATTGAAGCACGCTCCAGCGATGAAGCCTTCACCAAAAACGGACGCACGTTCCCGCGCGGTACAGTGCTTTTCCCCACAGCGATGAACACTCCGGAAAAGATGGCTCGCCTGCGCGAGCTTGCTGATGAAGTGGGCGCTGAAACAATTGGTATCGCTGACAGCTGGGTCGAAGATGGTCCCAACCTTGGTAGCTCGTCTTTCGTTCGCCTGACGCTGCCCAAGGTTGCAATTGCATGGGACGAAGGCGTCTCGCAGCTCAGCGCTGGCAGCCTTCGTTTCGTAATCGAGCAGCGATTGGGCCTTCCGATTGTCCCCATTCGCACCAATCGTTTTGGCCGCGCGGATTTGTCCGATTATGACGTTGTTCTGGTGCCCAATGGTTCCCCGCGCAGCGCGATGGGAGCTGGCGGCGTCCGCAACCTGCGCAGCTTTGTCCAAGGGGGTGGGGTTCTTGTTGCCGTGGGCAATTCTCTTGGCGCATTTGCATCGGGTGACGATCCGCTCCTTGCTGTTCAGCGCGAAGCCGCACTTGGGCTGTCCGCCAATGACGACAACGACGAGGCAGGCTCGCTTACCCAAGCGACGGAAATCACCAGCGAAGAGGAATACCGCGAGGCGATCGCCAATCAGGAAGCGCTCCCGGACACATTGCCCGGCGCTCTCTTGAATACGGTTGCTGATACAGAGCATTTCCTGTCGGCCGGATATGATGATGGCGCTGTTGTGCTCGCCAGTGGATCCTTGGTCTATACCCCGCTCGACCGGTCGGATGGCAGCAATGTCATGCGTTTTGCCGCGCGTGAAGCATTGATCGAGAGCGGATATGTCTGGGATGAGAACCGGCGTCAGATGGCATTTAAACCCTACATGATGGCGCAAGGGACCGGGCGCGGCCTGACAATCGGTTTTGCACACGATCCATCGACGCGCGCATATCTTGATGGTCTGGACCTTTTGATTGCCAATGCCGTCTTGATCGCACCCTCACGCATCCGTTAGGCGCGCGCATCCGGCAAGCGGATTGCCATTGGTCGAGCGCCATCGGTCGTTGATGGAGGCTGTTTAAAACTGGTGCTTTACACTGGCAATACACCTCTTTAGCCTCACGGCAAACAAGAGGGATGTGTTTCATGCTCGAGCTTAAAAATGTCAGCCATGTCTATTCGAACGGCGTCAGGGCACTCGATGATGTGAGTTTGACGATCCCGAAGGGCATGTTCGGGCTTCTTGGTCCCAACGGTGCGGGCAAGTCGACCTTGATGCGCACTGTGGCGACACTCCAGACACCAAGCTCGGGGCAGATCACCTTTGACGGTCTCGATATCTTGGCCGAACCTGAGGCATTGCGAAAACGCCTTGGCTATCTGCCGCAGGACTTCGGCGTTTATCCGCGCGTTTCCGCTTACGACATGCTCGATCATATGGCGGTTCTCAAAGGCATTTCGGCAAGAGGTGCGCGCAAAGATACCGTTGAGACACTGCTCAATCAGGTGAACTTGTGGGACGTGCGCAAGAAAGCGATTGCAGGTTTTTCGGGCGGTATGCGTCAACGTTTTGGCATCGCGCAGGCTCTTATCGGCAATCCTGACCTCATCATCGTTGACGAACCGACTGCCGGTCTTGACCCGGAAGAGCGCAATCGTTTCCTTAACCTGCTTGCAGAAATCGGCGAGAATGTGGTTGTGATCCTGTCCACCCACATCGTTGAGGATGTGGCCGATTTGTGCCCTTCAATGGCCGTCCTGGTGAACGGCTCGATCAAGCTTGAGGGCGCGCCCAAAGAGCTGATGACCAATGCTCAAGGTACGATCTGGGCCAAGACGATCGAGCGCGGTGAGCTTGATGGTTATCGCTCGATGTATGAGGTTATCTCCACCCGGCTTTTTGCGGGCGAGACTATCATTCACATTCTGTGCGATCATGATCCGGGCGACGGCTTCCAATCTGTCGATGGCGGGCTTGAGGATGTCTATTTCTCGACCCTTGCCGCATCGCGCCGCGGGGCATCTGAAGCCACGCAAGCAGCTTAAGCGGGAGAAGACCCATGTTCGGTTCAATCGCGCTATTTGAGCTGCGTTACCAATTGCGAAACCCGGTTTTCTGGGTGGCGCTTGTTATCTTCTTTCTGCTGACCTTCGGGGCAACGGTGTGGGATCAAATCCAGATTGGTGGCGGGGGCAATGTCAACATCAACAGCCCCTCTGCGATCCTTCAGACGCAGCAGGTTCTGACCCTCTTCTTCATGTTTGTGACCACCGCTTTCGTCTCGAATGTTGTCGTTCGCGATGACGATAGCGGCTTTGGCCCCATGGTGCGATCCACCCAGGTGACGAAGTTCGCCTATCTTATGGGCCGCTTTACAGGAGCCGTGATCGCTGCATTCATCGCGTTTGCGGCTATACCCATAGCCATATTTCTTGGTTCTTTGGCGCCTTGGCTTGATGCCGAGACAGTCGGGCCAAACCATGCCTATTTCTATGTGAACAGCTTCCTTTTCTTTGCTTTGCCCAGCGTCTTTATGCTGAGCGCAATATTTTTCGCAGTTGCGACCGTCACCCGGTCGATGATGTACACCTATGTCGCAGTCGTTGCTTTTCTGGTGCTCTATTTCGGTTTCATGGGTGTTGTCGGCGGTGAGCCGGAATACCGCGATATCGCTGCCATGTTCGAGCCTTTGGGCCTTGCGGCGGTTGCCAATGAAACCCGGTATTGGACCGTCTCGGAGTTAAACACACAGCTTCCCGCGCTTTCCGGTTCGATGCTCTTCAACCGCTTGTTTGCCGTCGTGATTGCGTTTGGTGCGCTAATCTTTGCACTTTGGAAATTCAGTTTTGCCGAGCGCGGAGTTTCGGCCCGCAAAGCGAATAAGCTTGCGAAAAGGGCAGAGAAACTGGCTCGTGCAAAACCGCAGACCGTTGCAGCGCTGCCGGCAGCTCAGCCAGAGAAAGCCGGGTTTGCGAGGCTAGTTGCGACCACAAGGTTCGAGATCTCGCAGGTCTTGCGCAGTCCCGCTTTTGCGGTCCTTTTGCTTCTTGGTCTGGTCAATTGCCTTGCTGCGCTGATCTTCGGCACAGAGACTTATGGTACGCCTCGTATCCCTGCGACTTTCTCTTTGATTGAGCTGGTTGCAGGCACTTTTAGCATCATCCCGTTGATTATCGCGATCTATTACGGGGGCGAGCTTGTCTGGCGTGACCGGGATCGCAAGTTCCACGAGATTATTGACAGCACCTCGCTGCCCGGTTGGGCCTATATGGTCCCCAAAACGATCGCAGTAACGCTTGTCCTGTTTGCGACATTGATGGTTTCTGTTGTCGCCGCAATGGCGGTTCAGGCAAGCCGCGGGTACTTCGATTTCGAGCTCGATAAATACGTTATGTGGTACGTTCTGCCGTATACCGCAGACTTGCTGTTGCTCGCAATCCTGTCGGTGTTTGTGCAGGCGCTGAGCCCAAACAAATACGTCGGCTGGGGCCTTATGGTCCTTTATATCGTGGCTACGATCACCTTCGCCGGGATCGGGCTCGATCATCCGCTCCTGCTTTATGGTGGCGGTATCGCTAACCCTGTTTCGGACATGAACGGAGACGCTGTTGCAGGCGCTCTGGGGTGGTGGATGCGGCTCTACTTTGGCGGCATGGCTCTGGTGATGGCAGTGCTTGCGCACCTTATGTGGCGCAGAGGCACCGAAACACGGTTGATGCCGCGTATCAAAGCGCTTCCGCGCCGCGCTGTGTCAGCGGCTGGTGCCTTGGGCCTTGTTGGCGTCCTCACATCTGTTGGAACAGGCGCGTTTCTCTACAATCAGATGAATGTCGAGAACACCTATCGAAACAGTGACGCGCAAGAGAAGCTGCTTGCGGATTATGAGAAGGAATATCTCCAATACGCCAGTCTCAAACAACCTTCGCTCACCGATGTAACCCTAGCTGTCGACCTTTATCCAGAAGAGCGCCGGATGGAAGCGTCTGGCACTTACGCGATGGTCAACGACACCGGCGCGCCGGTCGAGACGCTCCATGTGCGGTTGTTCGATGCTGACACCAAATTGCTCGAAGTCGAAATTCCCGGCGCGACGCTGGAGAAAAATGACGAGACCTATCAGCACCGCATCTATCGCTTCGACACACCGCTTGCACCCGAAGAGACGGCGACCCTGACGTTCAAAAGCCAGCGTTGGCACAAGGCATTGAGTTCGACCGGATACGGCACGCGTTTGGTCGAAAATGGCACCTTCCTCAACAATGCCGAGTTCACGCCGCAAATTGGAATGAACCAGCAAGGCTTGCTGACAGATCGCGCAACGCGTCGCAGCTATGGGCTCGAATCCGAGCTGCGCCTTCCAAAGCTTGAAGACGACAGCGCTCTTGAAGAGAACTATGTCGGGGATGTCGATTGGGTGAACTCGGACATAACTTTGACCACCTCAGCCGATCAGGTGCCGATTGCACCGGGCAAACGCGTCTCGGATGTGGTTCAGGGTGATCGCCGGATCGCCCGGTTCCAATCCACCAATCCAATCCTTGGCTTTTTCTCGATCCAATCGGCGCGCTATGAAATCATGGACCGCGATGCGGACGGGGTAAATTTGCAAGTCTACTACGATGCGCAGCACCCCTATAATGCGGAGCGGATGATTGATGCGATGGACGCATCGTTCAAATATTACCGCGCCAATTTTGGCCCTTATCAATTCGACTATGCGCGGATCATCGAGTTCCCGGGTTATGCGAGCTTTGCTCAAGCGTTTGCAGGTACGATGCCTTATTCCGAAGACATCGGCTTCCTTGCCAACCTCGCTGATCCGGGTGAAATCGACTACGTTACCTACATCACGGCGCATGAGGCAGCGCACCAATATTGGGCGCACCAGCTCATCTCTGCCAACCAACAGGGCGGCACGATGTTGGTGGAAACCTTGGCGCAATACTCGGCGCTGATGGTGATGAAGGAGCTTTACGGCGAAGACGATATGCGCCGGTTCCTGAAATTCGAGCTCGATAATTATCTCACATCCCGCGGCGCGGAAGCACTTGAAGAACTGCCTTTGGAACGCGTCGAGAACCAAGGCTATATCCATTACCGCAAAGGTTCGGTGGTGATGTATTTGCTCCAGGACCGCTTGGGTGAGGACCGCGTCAATGCGATGCTCGCAGGCCTGCTCGATCGCTTCCGTTTCAAGAGCCAACCTTATGCCAGCTCAAAGGATCTGGTCGAAGGCTTCTTCTCGCTTGCCCGCAACGAGGAAGAGCGCGCTCTTGTTCGCGATTTGCTTCAGAAGATCACGGTGTACGACCTCAAAGCCGAGGAAGCTGTGGTGAAAGAGCTTGGCGATGGCACATTCGAGACAACGCTCACCATCGCTGCTGCCAAGTATTATGCCGATGGTGAAGGCAATGAAACCGAAGCGGCGCTACGCGACCAAATCGAAATCGGCGCCTTTACCGAGCGTCCCGGCGCCGGCGTTTTTGAAAGCGCAAACGTGCTTTTGATGGAGCGTCGTCCGATCAAGTCTGGCAAGCAAACAATCAGAATTGTTTCTCAAAAGCGGCCAACTTGGCTCGGCATTGATCCTTATAACAAATATGTCGACCGCAATTCGGACGACAATCTGGTAGAGCCGACCTAGCTGAACCTATCGTTCGCCCCACAACCTCATCCGTCAAACAACGTCATTTGCACTCGATTGCCGCGCGATTGCTTGTATACCTCGTTCTTTGAAAACGGGGCGAACAAGTTGTGAAGCGAATTGTGGATTGGATCAAACGTCACCCGGTCGTCACGGGTGTGATCGCGCTCTTTGTCATTCTGGTCCTTTGGGGCCTGCTCTCATCGGGCGGGCGCGACTATGAATATGTCTCGCAAGATGCATCCAAAGGCGAAGTCGCGCGGGTTGTTTCCGCCAGCGGTACCCTAAGGGCGCTCAATACCATCAATGTCGGCGCAGAAGTGTCTGGCCAGATCACAGCAGTCTATGTTGATTTCAACTCGCCTGTTGCGGCCGGACAATTGCTCGCAGAGATTGATGCAACGCGGCCGCGAGCACGGGTGACGCAGGCGCGTGCTCAGGTTGATCTTGCAAGGGCAAGCCTTGCGCAAGCCCAGGCTTCGATCATTCGCTCAACGACCGACGTTGAAGTGCAAACGCGCGAATTTGCGCGGCGTAAAGAGCTAGCCGAGAAAGGCTTTGTTTCGACCGCCGGGCTCGATCAGGCTGAAAACGCTTTGGTCGCGGCAAAGGCTAACTTGAGTTCGGCACAGGCGCAGGCC
This sequence comes from Erythrobacter sp. S227, assembly GCF_057364925.1. Taxonomy (NCBI): domain Bacteria; kingdom Pseudomonadati; phylum Pseudomonadota; class Alphaproteobacteria; order Sphingomonadales; family Erythrobacteraceae; genus Erythrobacter; species Erythrobacter sp. S227. The sequence continues at coordinate 2,010,886 of NZ_CP200280.1, read as the reverse complement.
CAAAGTGCGCGCGCTCAAATTGCCCAAAGTATGGCCGAGTTGGAATCGGCGCGCCTCGATCTGTCCCGCACGCGTATCATCGCGCCAACCAGCGGCGTTGTAATCGATAAGCTTGTGGAACCTGGCACCACGGTTGCGGCCAATTTCCAGACCCCAAACCTCTTTACTATCGCTGCCGATACGAGCCGCATGCAGGTCGAAGCATCGGTGGATGAGGCCGACATCGGTCAGGTGCGCGAGGGTCAAGAGGTGCGCTTTACCGTGGACTCTTACCCCGACGCCGAGTTCGAAGCGCTGGTCCAACAAATCCGCCAATCCGCTTCGCAAAATGGCAATGCGGTGAGCTATCTCGTCATTCTCGACGTCGACAATTCGGACGGCCTCTTGCTGACCGGGATGACCGCCAATGTCGAGATTATCACTGGTTCGAAGAAAGACGTCCTGCGGGTGCCTGTGGCCTCCACTCGTTTCCTGCCTCGCGAAGAGGATCGCGGGGAGCAACCTGACGAACAGGATGAGGGTAGCGGAGACAAGCAAGCCTATGTCTGGGTGCCGGGCGAAGATCCATATCTGCCTCGCCGGGTGCCTGTGACGACGGGCCTCCAGGGCGAGGACTTCATTGAGATCACCGATGGGCTCGAAGCGGGTCAGCCTGTGCTGGTCAGGTCTAAGAGCCTGCGCGGTGATGGTTCGGATGAAGGCTCGTAGATCGCATCATGGACCACTCTTCGGACCAACCGCTGATCGAAACCCGCGACCTCGTTAAGACCTACAATCTTGGCGGGGAAGTGATCCATGCGGTCAATGGAGTTTCGCTCGTCATTGAACGGGGCGAGTATGTGGCGATCATGGGTACCAGCGGCTCTGGCAAATCGACGTTCATGAATATGATCGGTTGCCTTGATGTGCCCTCATCAGGACAGGTTTTGATCGACGGAATACCAACAGCGTCGATGTCGAGTGATGATCTGGCGGTTCTTCGCAATGAGAAGATCGGGTTTGTCTTTCAGCAGTTTAACCTGCTTGCCCGGACGTCTTCGATCGACAATGTAGCGGTGCCCTTGATCTATGCCGGGGTCGATAAAGCCGAGCGCCATCAGCTCGCAACCGAGAAGCTGATCGACATGGGATTGGGCGACAGACTCCTCAATACGCCGGCCAAGCTTTCCGGCGGTCAGCAGCAGCGTGTTGCCATCGCACGGGCCCTGGTGACAGAGCCGCTTGTTTTGCTCGCAGATGAGCCAACCGGCGCGCTCGACACGCGCACCAGTGAAGAGATCATGGCGATTTTCGAAGGTCTCAATGCGGCTGGTATCACCGTGATCGTCGTGACCCATGAAGACGAAATCGCAGACCATGCCAAACGCCGGATCGAGTTTCGCGATGGCAAGGTGATCGAAGACCGTCTCATCCAGAAACGTATAGTGGCTGCAAACCCTCCTGTGGTGGAGGAAGCATAATGGCTAGCGTTCCTGCAAAGCGCAAAGGGCAAAATTTCCTTTCGAGCTGGGGCGTCAATATCGCCATCGCGCTCACCGCCCTGCGCACCAATTTGATGCGTTCGATTCTGACGATGCTAGGCGTACTGATCGGCGTTTTTGCAGTGACCTTGGCAGTTGCTGTGGGCAATGGCGCGCAAGAATCCGTGATGCAATCGATCAACAGTTTTGGCTCTAACATGGCCATAATTGTGCCCGAGCCTGACAATGAAGGGGGACGGCGATCTTTTGACCGGGGCCGCCTGACAAGCCGCGATCTGCGCGCAATCGAGCGCGAGGTGCCCGGCGTCATCGCCACCGCGCCGCAGTTGCGCTCGACCCTTGATCTTGTAACAGCAGGCGCCAACACTTCGTCTAGCGCGGTGGGAACCACTCCTGGCTTTGGTCTCATCACCAATCATCCAGCGGATCGAGGGCGCTACATCAGCGAAGCCGATGTACGTTCCGCAGCCCGTGTTCTGGTGTTGGGCCGAACCACCGCCGAAACTCTGTTTGGCGAATTTGATCCGGTCGGAGAGACGGTACGCGTGGACGGCGTGCCATTTCAGGTGATTGGTCTGTTGGAAGAAAAAGGCTCTACCTTTGGGACAGACAATGACGATACGATTGTCCTCCCGATCTCCACAATGCGTCAGCGTTTTGTCGGTGACACTTTGCCGGGCCCTGACGATTTGCAACTCGCATTTGCCGGGTTTGAAGAAGGTGCATCGCTTGTCCAAGGCAAGATCGACATCACCAATCTGATGAAGGACCGCTACCGGGTCCGGGATGGCGAGATTAACCCGTTCCGGGTCCGTACCACGCAAGAATTCATGGAGGAAAGCCAGTTCATAACGGGCATCCTGCAAGCTGTTCTGGTTGCGATTGCTTCGATCTCGCTCCTTGTGGGCGGGATCGGGATTATGAACATCATGCTGGTGAGCGTCACAGAGCGCACGCGTGAAATCGGTCTTCGCATGGCATTGGGCGCCAAGGGTAGCGATATTCGCAACCAATTCCTTGTCGAAGCAGCGGTTTTGTGTGTGCTTGGTGGTGCAGTTGGCCTTGTCTTGGCGTGGCTCGCTGGTTCGGCCTTGACCGCCTATGCTGATTTTCCTGTACCCATTGGCATCGGTGTTGCTCTTGGCTCCTTGGCCTTTTCGGCGGTGCTTGGTTTGGTGTTCGGGAGTTACCCCGCGATCCGAGCCTCGCGCCTGTCACCGATTGAGGCATTGCGCACCGAATAGGACGGCATTTTCGCCGGGGTCCTTACACTTTCCTGCCACCTAACAGCGATTGTCATAAGCGTAACCAAGCTTGTCAGCGGACGTAGCCGCGTGACTGCCCCATTGCTCGGCCTCAGCCTCCTTTGCGGAGGCAATTGATGGCAAGCCGGGGGCAAGCACACGATGAACAGACTTTGTAGATTGGTGATCAAAGCAGCGATGCTGGGCGCCGCTTCATTCGGTATGTTGATACCAATATCAGCGCACGCACAAAATGAAGAAGCCACGCAATCAGAAGAGACGGCTGCGCAAGGCGCATTTGAAGCGCTCAATGCTCAAGTAAGCGAGCGGGCGGGCGATCCTTCGTTCGATTATCAGCTTGGTATTGCCGCGCTGGATGCAGGACGTTTTGGCGATGCCATTATCGCGTTTCAGCGCGTGCTTGCGGTTCAACCAGGCAATGCAGCGGCAAGAGCGGAGCTTGCGCGTGCCTATGCCCTTGCAGGCGATATCGATACAGCGCGAGAGCAATTTGCGACCGTCGTTGAAGACCCGACGCTGCCAGATCCGGTGCGTCAGCGCTTCACCGGATTTGTCCGTCAATTTGATCGCCAGATTGCAGGCGGCGGATCGGATGTGAGCGGTTTCGTCGATACGAGGTTGGGCTTTGATAGCAATATCAACACCGCCACCGAGCTCGATACCATTGTGATCCCGCTGTTCAGCTTCCTTGGCGCAGGACAGCTTGGTGCCAATGCGATCGCACAGGAAGACGAGTTTTACGAAGTTACCGCCGGTGTGTCAGGAGTGACCGCGATTGGTCGGCAAGATCGTCTTTTTGCCTCCGCTCTCGGCAGCTGGCGCGACAATTTCGATAGCAGTGCTTTCGATCAGGCCGCGCTCACCGGAACGGCGGGATATGCGCGCACTTTTGCCAATCGCGATGTGTTGTCGCTCTCGGGTCAGGTGCAGAAGTTCTGGCTTGATGATGCCGCTTTCCGGACGAGCTATGGAGTGATCGCTCAATACACAAAACCGCTGGCGAAAGGCCGTGCGCTCAGCATTTCGGCGCAGTGGAACAGGCTCGACTTTGACAATGACCCGCTTCGTGATGCGGACCGCTTTGCAGCGGGCGTCGGCTATGTGGGCAAAGTCTTCGCGCTCAACCTGACCGGCGGCAAAGAAGAAACGCGTCGACGGGCAGGCGATGCGCAAAGCTTCGGCTTTGTGACTGCCAATGTAGGGGCCGAAGTACCTGTGTCCAAACGCGTGGCAGTGGTTGGTGGAGCAGCCTTTGATCTGCGCAGATACGATGCTGCTGATCCGCTGTTTTTGACAGAACGCGAGGACGAACGCCTTGATCTGCGTGCTGGCCTCAAGGTGGCAGTCGCAAACCGGATCTTCCTTCAGCCTACCGCCTCTTACACCCGCAATTGGAGCAATATTGCTCTGTTCGATTTTGAACGCTGGACCCTTTCGGTCGGCGCTCGCTTTGAATTCTGATCGCCATCGGGAGATTATGACATGACTTCGTTTTCGATGACTACATCGCGCAAATTGCGCTTCCTCTTGGTTGGTTGTTCAAGCCTTGCCCTGGCAATGCCTGTGGCTGCGAACGACGTGATCTTTACCTCGTCTGGCGCACAAATCGTGCCCGGCAAACGCACTATGCAGAGCGCCGGGGTGACACAAATCAGACTTGCTTCGGGCGGCATGGTGTCGATCACGCAAGGGACTGAGTACACCCTCAATGAGGACGGCTCGATTGATCTTTACAAGGGCTCAATCACCGTAACCGGGGCTGCTCGAGTGCCTGTCGAGGTCCGGATGCCAGACGGGATAGAGGGGCGGGTTATCGGCACCTCTTCATCGTCGAGCTTCTCGGTTGCTTATGACGGGAGGGTTTCTGGCCACACTTTGACGGGCGTGGTGCGGGTGAGCGCTGATGGCAACCGATACAGGTCCTATCGCGAAGGCCAGATGTGGAGCGCGAAGTCAGGGGATGGACCCAAGCGCACTTTGGCAAACGGTGCAGTTGACCAACCTAACAATGAACCATCGCAAGTGCTTGCAATCGGCGGAGATGCAGGCCCCGTCAATGCTGCTCTCAATGGCATTCCGGTCACGCTTGGTGATGGACTGGCAGCTGCGGGCGCGTCATCGGATATCATCGACGCTGGCCGCCGGGTCGAGGCGGCTGTTGCAAATCCATCGATCGACCGCTTCCCTGTGGGAGACCTGTCGCTGTTGGTCGCCGCAGCTGCGGACCTCGAGCGCGCCTATGGTGGCATCCCGTTCAACGGGGCGCAGGCCGATATCATTCGGACCTATCTCGCATTTCTGGCAAGCGGCGCATCAGGCGCGGATTTCTTGACCGCATATAGCAGCTTCACTCTTGGCTATCTGGAGCTTCTGCGTGCAGGCGGGGTCCCGAGTGGTTTTTCTAGCGGCAGCGCAAGCGCAGCCGACATTGATGCCTATCTTGCATTCATCAACCGGACCGGCGCGATTTCAACGCTGAGCGCGCATGATCGGGCACTGGCAGATGCTTATCTGGCCTTTATTGCCAACGGGCAAAATCGTGACGCGTTCGCGGCGTCCTTTACCGACCTGACCGCTGCCTACTTTGCTTTCCTGCGGTCAGGCGGAGTGCCGAGCGAGTTTACAGGGGCAAGCCAGGAAGCGCTCGCCCAATCCATCGCATTTCTTCAACAGAGCGGGCTCCTCGCTCAATTGAGCTCAGCCGACCAGGCATTGGTCGCAGCGTTTCTGAGCAATGGCGGGATTGGCTTTGCGAGCGAGTTTCAGACTGCGCTTGCGGACTATTTTGCATTCCTCGCAAGCGGACAAAGGCCGAGCGGATACACCGAGGTCGATCAAGCGACCTTGCGCGCATATCTTGAGACGCTTTCAAGCACGGGGCTTCTTGCCAATTTACAAGGCGATCAGGCGCAGTTCTTTGCCGATTACCTCGCATTCCTGCGCGGCGGCGGTGATGTCGACGCTTTTGCAGGGCTGCCCGCAAATGTTTTTGCAGGATATCAAGCCGACCTGAACTCCTACTTTGCGTTCCTTGAAAATGGCGGAATTCCATCTGCATACACGCCGCTTTCGCAAGAGGTGATCGCGCAGTATATTGCAGCGCTCGAAGGGGCAGGGGCGACCCAGTTCTTCCTCGGCGATCTGGCTGACTTTTATCAGGCATATTTCGCATTCGTCTCTGGTGGAGGAAATCCGGATAACTTTGCACAGCTTCCCGTGCCGCCTGACTTTCCGGCGTTTGCAGCTGCTTTGAATGCATATGCCGCGTTTCTTGCTGCCAATGGTCTGCCTTCAGACTTTACCGACACCGACTTGGCCGCATTGCAGGAGTTCTTTAACGCGGTGCAGCAATCCGGGCAGGTCAATGATTTGCTTGGCGCCAATGCCGATCTGCTCACAGCCTATTTCGCCTTCCTTAATGGCGGAGGGACCGCAGATGGTTTTGCGGGGCTACCGATCTATCTCGACTATGTCGCGGCTCTGAACGCCTATTTCGACTTCCTCGCCGCGGGCAATCTCCCGAGCGAGTATACGGTCCTCGATGCGGCAACAATTGAAGCCTACCTCGCCGCACTTGCCGCCTTGCAAGGCGGTCTTGCAGGGATTGGCGATCTCAATGCGTTCTTTGCAAATTACTATGACTTCTTGCTGGCAGGAAATGACCCGGACCTGTTCGACAATCTGCCTGGACAAGGGGGAGGTGGCGGCAATGAACCTGGCCAAGGGAACAATCCGACGCTTGTCTACACAGGCGGATTTACCCCTCAAGGAACCGGCATCATCGCTGCGGGATCATGGTCAGACGAGGGCCGGGATCCCATCGCAGACGCCTACACGCGTGATCTGCGCCAACTGGGTCCGGGATCCAATGATGCCATACTTGACGAAAATGGCGGTCTTGAGCGTTATGTTTTTGCACCGAGCAATTTCATCTACGCCGACAGAGGGACGGCGCAAACAGTTGATATCAGCGGCGATGAGAACCTTCTCATAGGCCGTTGGACTAATGGAACCTACCAACGCGCAAACGGAAGAGGCGAGCTTTTCGGATATACTCTGACTTCCAATCAGGGCTTTCATTATCTGCTCGCCAATGGCTTCTCCGGGCCAGCCAATTATCCGACTGGACGCGTGCGCTACGATCTTCTGGCAGCAACCGCTCCGACACTGATCGACGGATCGCAGGCTCCGGGAGTTTTTGAAGCCGACGCGGCGATCATCTTCGGAAGCAATCCGGCGTTTGCGATTGATGGTTCAATCACATTTGCCGATTTTGCTTACGACTTTGCCACAAGCGGAGGCGTCGATGGAGATGGCGGGGCCATATTCCTTCCCAATGAAGGCAACGGCAATCTTGGCTATTTCAATGTCACAGCGCCAGGATCGCGCGGGGACGGGTTCTCAGGGCAGATTACCTTCCAGGTTCAAATTCCCGATGCCGAAGCTTCTCGGTTCGGCGTCCAATACGCCGCGAGTGATTTCAACCTGAGCGATTCTTCCGACCAGATTGCGATCATCGGTGCAGCGATCTTCGGCGCTCGAGACGTAGATGGCGGTGGAGATGGTGGTAGCGGCAATCCAACAAGCGGCTTTACCGGCACCCGCGAGGGCCAAGTCTATTACACCTTCCTCGACGGCTCGCTCGCCTCTGCTTTCGGTGGATCAGCAGACTTTGTAAATGGCGAGATCACAGGCTTCACATCCGCGATTGGCACGGTTTCGAGCAATGATGCCCACATCGTCGAGGCGACTGATCTTGGCGAAATTGCATGGGCACGCTGGAGCGACGGAACGGTCCAGTCAGCTGGCTTGCTTGGCAACATCGACAGTGTGATTGGCCCAAATGGAGGCTATCATGTGATGACTGGTGAAGTGACCACAAATTTGCCGGGCGGGACCATTGCTTACCAGCTTATCGGCGGCACTTCAGCGACCGATAATGCAGGCTCTGCCCCTGGGTCGGTCACTGGCGATCTGGCTATCGCTTTTGGATCGGTCAACCGGGTCGGTTATGACCTAACGATGGCCCTTGGTGGGCGCAGTTGGTCGGTGTCGACCAGCGGCGGCGCCGCCAACCCGGGAGCAAGTGAGGTCAACCTTGTATCAGGAAGTGCAGGCTTCATCTTTGGCGGTGCTTTCACCAATTCAGCGGGGACAGTGACGTCCACCGGGGACACATGTGCACCAAGCTGCTTCGTCAACGTGAGCGGTACGCTTTATGGCGACAATGCCGCCTATGCTGCTTTGGCCATGAATGTGACTGACACCAATTCTACCGGTCTTGTGGCTGCATCGGGATTGGCCATTTTTGGGCAGGAAGGGGCAGGTCCTTCATCTATGCAACCGGCGAGTGTTGATACCTTGGCAGGTGCGACCGACTGGAGCCGTTGGGTTCCCGGACCATTGCCAGGTGCCGGCAATTCGAACGGCGTTCCCACTGCACCGATCGACCCGTCACTTCCTGTAGCTAACGGCGCAATTGCACCGGCAGACAGAGCCGCAGCGATTGCTGAAATCCAAAGCATCATGGGCGGTACGATAACGTGGAGTGAACACTACCAGGCCCGCTGATTGGTGAAGGAACCGCATTTCTAACAGCGATTGTCACGCACGTGACAAGAGCTGTGTGTGGTCCCTCCAACCTGCTCGGTCCACAACCCTTGAGACAAAAATGCAAGGGGAATGAAGCAATGAAGAACCTTAAAACCGGATTGGCGAGTGTCGCCATTATCGCCGCTTTGATCGCACCGACTGCTGCCATGGCAGATGATGATCTCCAGCTTGTCTCATGCGAAGAGAGTCTTGGCACAATTGCGATTGTCGATGGTGATACGCAGGGGTGGGCAGAGTTTGACCTTGGTTCACCGCGTCAGCTGATCAACTCGCTCGCAATCGATTCCGGTTGCTTCACGCCGCATTCGACAGCCAGCGGCGCTCCGGCTGACTTTCTTATGAATGTGATTGCTGGCAGCAGCGAAGAAGTTGACCAGTCGATCGAGCTTGCCAAATCGGCGGCGGTTGAAGGACTGGTGCGTTCTGGCGCAGCTGGCCAAGTGCTTGGCCGCGTTCCGGGCGCAGGCGCGGTCATGGGTATGTTCAATATGTTTGGCGGCAAGAAAAAGCGTGTCGCTGCGGGCATCAAATTGCTTTCTCCAGCTACGGGTCAAACGATTGTCACGGGCTCGGGCACTGTCAAACGCAGCTCGCTGAGTTTCCGTGGCTCGTCGCCCTGGAGCGCGCGTGCTGATGAAGTTGGCTATCGCGACAGCCGCAAAGGCAAGCAGCTGGTCGAAGCCTTCGTAATCGCCTTTAACGAAGTCGTTGCTCAAGAAGCTGTCATCGCTTCCGTCCCGGCTTCTGGTGCAGCGTCTCAACGTGCCGATGTTGCAACTGTCAATGTTGCGACCTCCTTGATGGCAATGCCCATGGCTGATGCAGAGACTGTGCGCGGGTTGCAGCCTGGCACCACGCTTAACCCAACTGGTCGGCGCGAGGGCCATTTTGTCGAGGTCGAAGACAATTTCGGCACCAAAGGATGGGTGTCGGTAGAAGCGCTTAACTGAGCGACCCGAGGGGGCGGACGGCGCTGGCGCAATCAGAGCTATGCGGCGTCCGCCTTTTGAACTTATCAATGGTTCGCTTGCAGGGAAGGCTAAGCAATGGCAACTCTTGACCCAGCAACAAGTCATACGGGCACGAAGGGTGACCGGGACGGGGGAATGGCAAAGACACCGCTCAGAATTCTCTATGTCGAGGATGATTTACGCACTGCGGCTGCAGTCAGCGAGCTGGCTCAGGCGAGCGGTGACGTGCTGATCTGGGAAGAGAACGGCAGCGCTGCTCTGTTGAGAGCGGGGATGGAGGCTTTTGACATCATCATTCTCGACCGGATGCTTGGTGACATCGACGGCCTCACGATCACTCGGCGCCTGCGCGAAAGCGGGATCGGAACGCCGATCCTGATGCTGAGCGCGTTAGGCCGAAGCAGTGACCGCGCCGAAGGCCTTGATGCGGGCGCGGATGATTATATGGCAAAGCCTTACGAACCAGGTGAGCTTATGGCTCGCCTGCGTGCGCTTCACCGGCGTTCGGCAGGGCAAGGACACCAGGCGGTCATCATCTACGGGGCGTTTGAATGTCACTTGAAGGCACGCACGGCATTTCGCGACAATCAGCATCTACCGCTTAGTCCCAAAGAGTTCGACCTGTTCCGTTATTTCATGGAGAATGCAGGTGGAACAGTGACGCGCGAAATGCTGCTTCGCGATGTATGGAATATCGATTTTGACCCCCAAACCAATGTGGTTGATGTCAATATCGGGCGGCTGCGGCGTAAGCTGGAAGAGGGTTTTGAGGCCCCTGCGCTTGAAACCATCTGGGGCTCTGGCTACCGCATTCTTCAAGGAAAATGACGTTGGAAGCCCGTCGCTCCATCTTTTCGCGGCTAGTGCTTGCGGCCATCGGGCTTTCGCTTGCCTTGGTCTTGGCGCTCTGGTTCGTAACCCATCAAACTGTCGTTGCGACTTTGAATGAGGGCGCCGCGAAAGAAGTGGACGTGGACATCGCAGGTCTGGTCGACATTTATGCGACAAGCGGGCTTGATGAACTGCGCGAGAGGATCGCGGACCGCATTGCGCTGACCCCTTCTGAAGGCAGTACACCGCACTATCTGCTTGCCAATGATACAGGAACGGCACTGGTAGGTGATATTACCGGGTGGCCGGCGCTTGACCCTATGGTGTCAGAGACCGGCGTCATACCTATCGGTGACAGCTCGCAAGGGTTCGCCAGAGCAGTGCAACTGGGGCCAGACCTGCGTTTGCTGGTCGCGCGCCGGACTGATGGCAACGATACCGTTCTGCGCAATATCGCGATCGCCTTCGCCGTAGGGGGCAGTCTCTTTGTCCTCTTGGTTGCATTGCTCGGCCGGTTGGCAGCCCTTGGGCTTCAGCGCAGAATTGGCCGCATCAATCTGGCCTTTCGCGAACCGGGAGAACAGAGCGAACTTGTCGAGGTCAAAAATGGCGATGAGATTGACGAGCTTGCCGGACGCAGCGCACAGGCTCTTGCCCGTCAGCGCGGGTTGATGGAGGCTTACAAGGAAACATCCGAGCAATTGGCCCACGAGATGCGCACACCATTGTCCCATTTGGACAATCGTCTGCTTAAAGCGCTTGAAGCTGCGCCTGCGCCGCGTATTGCGGAAAGACTTGTTGAAGCGCGCGCCGAAATCAAACGATTGGTTCAAACGCTGGAATCGCTACTGGATATTGCGTCAAGCAAGAGCCGGCGCGGGGATAAGGCGGGGCTTTCACCGGTCGATTTGAGCGCGATGGTGACGGATCTTTGCGAGCTTTATTCAGGCAGCGCCGAGGAGACCGGGCATTCGCTTGGCTGGACGATTTCGCCGGGCGTGATTTTAGAAGGGGAAGAGCGGCACCTAAGCCGATTGGTGACCAATCTGCTCGACAATGCGCTCAAATATGTGCCTCCCGGTGGCGAAATAGAAGTCACGCTGAAGCCGGGCCCCGAATTGATGGTTTCCGATAACGGACCGGGGATCTCTCCGGCTGACAAGGAAAGAATATTCGACCGTTTCTACCGGGGGCGAGGGAATTGCGAGGATGCCCGTGGAAGTGGCCTCGGCCTAGCTTTGGCAAAGGCGATTGCGGAGCGCCATGGTTTGCAACTTACGCTCGAAGAACGGACTTCGGGCTCAAGTTTTCGATTGGGGAGATAGCCCATGCAAAAGTTCTGCGTTTCCGATTGGTCGGGTTCTTACAAGGTTTTGCGAGCTAACCGCGTTAGCTTGTTTCCCATGGGACGGACGAGTCTTGCTTTACTGGCGGCGCTCACCGGGGGGCTTTTGACTGCGACGGGATGCTCTCCTGTCGCAGGTGAGCAGTCGGTTGCTTTGGCAAATGTGCCGGTTGCCGACACAACCGGCCGGGCTGAACCGTCCTTGCGCGCCGCGCGGCTTGCGCAAAATCTTGCTGATGCTGAAATGGCGCATGACCGGGGGGAAGGAGCGCGGCTGGGGGAGCTTGTAAGCGCCCTTTATGCAAGCGGACTTAGCCCGCGCGGCGAACAGCAAGCCGATGTGCTTGCAAAATGGGCGGTGGCTTCCGGGGGGAAGGCCACCGCCTTCCGTGGCCGGTTGCTTGGGCCTGCCTATGTCCGCGGCGAACTTGCGCCGGGCCAGCGCTGGAAAAGTGCTCAGACTTTCAAATCTGGCGAGCCGAGCACGCTCGCGGTCTCTCACAAAGGATCGGGGCCCGTAAGCATCAGCGTCAGTGATCAAAGATCGCGCAGCGTGTGCAATATCGGCAGCCAAGCCACGCCAGCCTGCCGTTTCACCCCCCTTTACACCCAGCGCTATTCAATCGAATTGGTCAACGAGGGGCCCGAACGTGCAGTCTATTTTCTCGTCTTTGATTAAGGCGTTTCTTGCCGCCTCTCTGATCACTTACACTGCCCCTGCAGCGGCCCAGTATTTCGATGTCTATGGCGAGGCCAACCGGACGCTTCCTGCGGCCCAGGCAGCCTTCGATGCGATGGATGACACTGCCTCAAAGTCACAGCGCAGTGCACTCACATCCGACCTCATCATGGGGCTGATCGGAAAGGCAAAGTACAAAGAGGCTTATGAGCTTTATCTGCAAAATGCCGACCTCGATTTGCACGCGGATGCGCGAATGGGAGCGGTTGGACACGGGCTCGTGGCTTTTGCCCCAGACGAGGCGGTTCAATCGCGATACATCGCCAAGCTTACGCAGATGGTGGAAAGCGAAAGCTGTGCGCCTTGCTATGCCCGAACATTTGCCGCCCACCATTTGGCGCGCTACTTCTTCTTGAGAGAAGATGATCTTGCGAAATCAATCCAGTGGCACAAAAAGGCGCTGGATATTGCGCTTGAGGACCTTGCACCAAACGATCCGGCCCGGGTCAATTTCGCCTATCAATATGCAGCCTATTTGCGCAATCAGGACCTTCAGGCGAGCGCCGAGGCGGTTCGGTTTACAGAGAGGCTCGCGTTTGAATTATTGCCGCGAGATGATCATCTTGGCTGGCTTTACGTGTTTCTTGCCAATGCTCTGATCGCCCTCGATAAAGGGCGTACGGCAGAGGCTGCGGACTTGTTTGGACGTATAGCCGATATTGGCGTCAAGGAATGGGGACCTGACAACCCGCAACTCCTCTCGATCTATCAAAACACTGCGGTTTTGCTCTCGCGGTTGGGCCGCAATCAGCAAGCCGTTGAAGTCGCGTTACGGGCTGAGGACAATCAAGCCTATTCCGATAAGAAGGAATTGGCCTATCAACAGGCTTTGGTTGCCCGTCTGTTGTTCGAAGCGGCCCGCCCTGATGAAGCGACCGAATATTTCCGCACGGCTCTAGGCATCTTTGAGAGCGCCGGAGTGCAGGACAAAGACCTTGCCCGCGCACAGTCCGATCTGGCGAATTTGCTGAGTATTGAAGGCAACCATGATGAGGCTCTGGCGCTGAACGAGGAAGCAATGGCAGAATATGCCAAGCTTGATCAGACCAATCCAGAGTGGCGCGAGCGTCAAACCATTTCTGCAGTCATCTATGCAAGGACAGGCCAGACGGGCAAAGCCGCTGAGATGATGGCTCCTGTGCTTGAGTTCAATGAAAACATCCTGCTCGATGTTTATGCCCAAGACCAAGATCGCCGCGCGATTGCATCAGACGGGACGGAGTTGTTTCGCGATTCCATGCTGGTCTCTCTCCTGAACAGTGACCTTGAGCGCGCTTGGCGCAGTGCGCAGCTTTCTGTGATTAGCGACCTTGCCCTTAGTGCCTCGGCGTTCACATATCCCGGCGATGCAGACGGTTTTGCAAAGGCGCTCGATGATGTGCGACTGGCGCGTAATTCGGAGAAGGAGGCACGCGCAAAGTTCGCGCAAGGAGATGGCAGTTCGGACGATCTGTCTGTCGCAGTAGCAGCGCGTGAAGCCAGTGAGGCTGCGCTGCGGGAGAGCTATCCGGATTTTGCCGAATATCTGCGGCCTCAGCCGCTTTCAATTTCCGGTGCGCAGGCGCTTCTTGCCGAGAATGAAGCTTATATTTTGCCAATGGTCTACTCTGACCGCGTCGTGACCATCGCTATCACTGTAGATGGATTTGCATGGGGACAATCGAGGACGCCGCTGTTTGCAGCGAGAGAACTTATTGCCCGCGTTCGCGACAGCCTCGATGCAAGTCTTGGAGGCGAGGACAATTTCGATGCCGAGGCGGCGCATGAGCTTTATCGCTTTATCTTTCCAGCCGAAACTAGAGCAGCGATTGCGGGCGTCGACAAATTGATCTTCCCGGCTGGCGGGCCTCTTGCAACCATTCCGCCATCCGTTCTTGTCACGCAACAAAGCGGCCAATCGCGGCCAAAGTTTCTGATCGAAGCCCATGCCATTGCCATTACGCCGGGCCTTGGTGCACGCCAACGCGAACGCGCTGCCGCGCCCAAACGCTTCGCCGGGATTGGCGCGCCGAGGCTCGCTGCGCCTCCTGCTGACAGGGCTGCACTGAGGGGTACTGTTGTGGATGTCGAGAGCATAAGCGCATTGCCTTCCCTACCGGGAGCGAGCGAAGAATTAGCCGCGCTTGAGGCTGCATTTGCGAGCGAAAGCACGCTTATCCTTTCCGGGACAGACGCGACCGAAAAAGCGGTCCGCGCCGCGCCGTTAGAAGAGTTTCAGGTGCTTGCCTTTGCCACCCATGGCTTGGTCAGTGGACAGATCGCAGGGCTTGGCGAGCCCGCTTTGGTCCTGACACCGGACGATTCCAATGCAAGCCCAAGCCCTGACAATGACGGGCTCCTCACCGCCAGCGAAATCGGTCGGCTCAAACTTGCCGCCGACTGGGTGGTCCTCTCTGCGTGCAATACGGCTGCTGGTGAGGGCCGGGCATCACCCACATACTCAGGCCTTGCCCGCGCGTTCCAATTGGCCGGAGCCCGGTCGTTGTTGCTTTCCCATTGGCCCGTGCGTGACGATGTCGCGACACGGCTAAGCATCGCCACGGTTAAGGCTTCAAGCAGCGGTGTCGAACGCAGTGAAGCGCTGCGCCAGGCTCAATTGGCATTGATCGCAGATGGTTCTTTGAACGGCGCAGCATCGCCTGCTCTTTGGGCGCCGTTCGTGATTATCGAATAAGCCGTTACGTTTTGATTTTGCCGAACAATACGCCGGCAACTTTGCGCATCTGGATCTCTTCCGAACCTTCCGTGATACGATAGCGGCGATGATGGCGGTAAATGTGTTCGAACGGTTTGTGCCGTGAATACCCGATCCCGCCATGAACCTGCATAGCGCGGTCTGCGGCATCACATACCAAGCGGTTTGCCCAGTAATTGCACATGGACACCTTGTGAGAGAGCCTTTTAGCGACCTCAGGTTTAGTCATCTGATCCATTTCCCACGCGGTCTTAAAGATCAGCAACCGGAGCATTTCGCACTGGGTCGATAGCTCCACGATCGGGAACTGGATCGCCTGATTAAGCCACAATGGCTTGCCAAACGGCTTGCGTTCTTGGGCATAGGTAATCGACTCCGCGACGCAGTATTCCGCAGCGCCAAGCGAGCTTGCGGCTTGTCTGATGCGGTTCTCATGGACAAAATGTTGAGCGGCGGCGAGCCCCCAGTCAAGATCGCCCAATACCATGTCGTCAGGGACGAAAACGTCGGTGAAGCTGCATTTGGGGTGGTCTGTGGGCATGTTGAAGGTCCACAGATATTCGCCAACCTCAAACCCTTCAGCCGATGTGTCGACAACAAAACAGCCAAGCCCTTTGGGGGCGCCCGCTTCGCCTGAATGGCGTGCAAAGGTCATGACATGGGTCGCGGTGTGCAGGCCAGTGGTCCACATCTTCTCCCCATTGATAAGCCAGCCTTCAACACCCTCCTTGGTGTGACGCACAGCCGTCGTTTCCATGTGGGTGGCGTCTGAACCGTGTGCCTCTTCGGTCAAGCCGAAGGCCCAGCGATGCTTGCCTTGAAGCATCCCTTCCATGAACCGCTCTTTTTGCTCAGGCGTTCCAAAGTCGCGCATCATAAGCGGCTGGACAAGGTTGCCGACTATCGAGTGTTCGTTTTGGAGGTCATTGTGGAGGCCCAGACCCTTTTTGGCGAGGTGATGGCGGATGACTGCCATGCCAAGGTTTGTTCCGTCCTGTCCCCCGAACTCTTTGGGTAGCTGATAGCGATAGTGGCCGGCTTTATCTGCCAGGGTTTTCGCCTCTTTCAGCAGCTCCTCCCATTCTTCGCGAGGGAGCCCGTCATTGTCCCAATCGGTACGCGCATGTTCACGCCTGTGATCGAAAAAGCGGATATTGTCTTCGCGTGCCTCAAGCGGTTTGATCTCGCGCTCGATAAAGTCATCGAGCACTGTCAGGTATTCTTGGATGTCCTTGGGCACTTCGAACATAGCATCCGCTCTCTTTGCAAAAATGAATTCACCTAGGGATGCACATTTTGTCCGGTACATGCAAAACGAGATTGCGCTTTTGAGCGCAAAGTCCGCCTATCAATTATGGCAGTGCACGTCGATAAAGGTGCCAGGTTGCATGTCCCAAAACGGGCAAGACGATCAGCAAGCCGAAGAAGGCAAGCGTCATCGCCGCTCCCAACATTACTGCAATCAACGCTGCCCAAGTTATCAGCACCCAAAAGTTGTCACGGAACACACTCAGGCTCGTAAAAATAGCAGTGAGGAAATCGGTCTGTTTGTCGACCAGCATCGGGAGACTGAAGACGGTGATCGCGAAAAAGACCAAAGCGATCACCGCTCCAATCGCACTCCCCACGAGCAGCATTGTGATGCCAAGGGATGTGAACAAAAATGCCAGCGATTCAGAGCCTGCTCCGGCCTCGACCAGGAATATGGAGAAGACCAAATGCGCGATAATCACCCAAAACCCGAAAGCGACAAAGATGATGACGCCCATAGACAAGATTTGTTCGTCGCCTCGTCCTCTGACTGCTCCCAGGATTGCGGGCCAAGTCATAGGGAGGTCGAGCTCGCGTCGCCGGCTGACTTCGTATAGACCGACGGCGGTAAAGGGGGCGAGGAGCGGGAAACCTGCCGTTGCAGGGATCAGCCATGAGACCTCTCCGCGCGCAATCAGAAGGTAACTTAGAGCAAGACCTGCAAGCGCATAGATCGCTCCGAAGAACAAGCCATATCGCGGCGCAGCCACAAAGTCCTTCCAGCCAGCAATCAGGGCAATGCGCAAATCTCCTATTTGAAGATCGCCCGCATGCTCCTGATCGCGCGGCGTTTGCAATTCATTTGCGTAATCGCCTTGGCTCATTCCTTTCCCCCTATTGCATACTAGAACCTATAGCTGACTCCGGCGCTGAGCACCCACGGATCGAGCTCGTGGTCGGTTTCAAGCACAAGAGTGTCGCCAGCGCTCACCTGAAGCGTTGTATCGATAAAATAGCGCTTGGCATCAAGTGTCACGCCAAATCCGCTATCGTTCACTGGAATATCGACACCAGCTTGTAACACGAAGCCTAGCTCGTTCGAAAGATCCGCGTCGGTCGCGCCCAATGGGACAATACCTGCCCCCGCACTGTCTTTGAGCCAGATGAAGTAAGCACCGCCGGCACCGACATATGGCTTGACCCCGCCAAGGTCGAAGTGGGCCTTCGCGGTGAAGGTCGCAGGCAACAGAAGGGCGTTGGAGACAACTTCGGTGCCAGCCGGAAGTCCTGAAACCGCGTCAACGTCGTGCTGCGTAGTGCCTGCGATGGTTTCGATCGAGAAGTTCTCAGATAAAAAATACTCGATCGCGATCGTTGGCACGAAGTTGTCATTGGCCGCCGTGTCCGTGCCAGCCGGAAGGCCCACTGCGTCAACGACGACTTCCTCAATTCCACCATCTGGCGAGACGAGCGTACCCACAACCTTGAGCTGAATATCGCCGGCCTCTTGGGCCATAGCAGGTGAGCTTACAATCGCCATTGCAGCAGTTGCGGCGCAAAATAGTGTCTTCTTCATTAATCAAATCCCTGATTTAGCCTGAATAATTGGTGGTGGTTCCGCCCAGCATAACAACAGCATCACAAACGCTTGTCGTCAGCCGGATGGGTTGCCGTCTGGCCTAAGCCGGATTCTTCCCACCCCTATCGGTCTTGGCTTTGTTCCCATGAGCAACAGTGGCCGCCCATTGCGGCCCAGGATGTTTGCTGCTGACGGTCAAATGGCTGGGGTCAGACTATCGCGCATTGATCTGGATCAATGTGTCTGCGCGAGTTTTCAGGGAAATGGGTGTGCATGGATACGAGAAAGACACCCGAGAAATGACATTTCCCGATTTGTTTGAGCGTTTCTCTGCGGAGATTTTGCCGCTCGGCAGTGCGGATGCCACCCATTTGCGGTTTCAGGCGATCGCTCGATATGCGAGCGCGCGGTCTGGCGATGCACCGTTCACCGTCGCTGATCAGGATCAAATCGTCTTCATCGCCAAAGGAAGTTGCAAATTGGTGGCCGAAGCCTCGCAAAGGCGCGAGCAGGTGGTCGCCTTTCACTTCGTTGGCGATTTGGTCTCCGTGCCTGCGCGCGGCGCTCATGCCTATACACTGTATGCGCTCGATGATTGCGAGCTGATTTTCTTCCCGGCTGACGAGTTCTTCAAACTCGCAAGATACGAAACCGGAATGATTGACAAGGCGCTCGAGCGGGCAATGCTCGCGCTTGCCCGTAGCCGCGAGAAAGCGATTTCCCTTGGTCGAAAGTCGGCCCAGGAACGCCTCGCAAGTTTCTTTCTCAACATGGCTGAACGCATCGGTTCGAAGCACGAAGAGGGCTGGGTGATGCATTTGCCCATGTCACGCGGCGACATCGCCGACAGCCTTGGCCTGACAATTGAAACAGTAAGCCGCCAGCTAAGCGAATTACGCGATGCGGGTCTGCTAACAACGAAGGGGCGCTCGCAGGTGCACCTTCTCGATTTGGAAGGGCTGGCAATGCGGGCAGGGCATCTTGTGCCTGCCGAGTAGGTCACTCCAATTTGACTGTCCTCAAGAAATAGAAGCGTGGAATGCTTTAAAAGTGTCAACCAACTTGGACACAAAGTCAGTTGATGTTAGGAAGTATTCGGGTTCAGGGCTGAAAATGGACGTTTAGCCCGACAATCAGATTGGACACATTGGATTGCCTGGAGACTAGGAAATCTCTCCGACAACCGGTGAATTGATCTGGGTCAAACAAATGGGTTGCGCGAATTGCTAGGTGGGGTTCGCACATTGAAGGGATCGAAATTATGGAAGCTGTGGTTGGCCGTGCTGGCCTTTGGTTTTTGCTCGCATTGGGCGCGCTTGCCGCAATGGTGGGTGCGCAGGATGCGGGCTTCGCGGTGCATTCATTGATCATCGGCCTGGTGGCATTTGGACTGGCGGTTTTCACCGCGGTTCAGTTTGATCCGCTCGCTAAGGCGCAGAGCATCTTCAAAATGCCCCCGGGGCCAGGACGTTACGATGACGACGTGGTCCGCTGGGGTGTTATTGCAACGATGTTCTGGGGGCTTGCAGGATTGCTTGCCGGGCTCTTTATCGCTCTGCAATTGGCATTCCCGATTTTGAACCTAGAGCCTTGGTTCACGTTTGGCCGGGTCCGTCCGCTCCACACCAGCGCGGTGATCTTCGCCTTTGGTGGAAATGCGTTGATCGCGACAAGCTTCTATGTTGTCCAGCGCACCTGCCGCACGACGCTCGCTCTGCCGGGCATGGCGCGGTTTGTGTTCTGGGGTTACCAGCTTTTCATCGTTCTTGCGGCGACCGGCTACCTTCTTGGTGTCACCCAGTCGAAGGAATATGCCGAACCTGAATGGTATGTTGACCTTTGGTTGACCGTTGTTTGGCTTGCCTATCTTGCAGTGTTTGTTGCAACGATCCTGAAGCGCCGCGAGCCGCACATTTATGTGGCCAACTGGTTCTTCCTCGCTTTCATCATCACTGTGGCGATGCTGCATGTGGTGAACAACCTTGCCATGCCGGTGAGCCTTCTGGGATCACGCAGCTATTCAGCCTTTGCAGGTGTGCAAGACGCTCTGACGCAGTGGTGGTATGGCCACAATGCGGTCGGGTTCTTCCTCACTGCAGGCTTCCTCGCGATGATGTATTACTTCGTCCCCAAGCAGGCGAACCGTCCGGTCTATTCCTACCGGCTGTCGATCATCCACTTCTGGTCGCTGATCTTCCTCTATATCTGGGCAGGTCCGCACCACCTTCACTACACCGCTTTGCCTGACTGGGCTCAGACGCTCGGGATGGTGTTCTCGATCATGCTTTGGATGCCAAGCTGGGGCGGGATGATCAATGGTCTGATGACGCTGAACGGCGCATGGGACAAGGTTCGCACCGATCCGATCATCCGCATGATGGTTATGGCGCTCGCTTTCTACGGGATGAGTACCTTTGAAGGCCCGATGCTGTCGATCAAGGCGGTGAACAGCCTCTCGCACTACACCGACTGGACAATTGGCCACGTGCACTCTGGCGCACTTGGTTGGAATGGAATGATTACATTCGCGTGTGTCTATTTTCTTGTGCCCAAGCTTTGGAACAAGGAGCGGCTCTACTCACTTCGCATGATCAACTGGCACTTCTGGCTCGCGACCCTCGGCATCGTTTTCTACGCTGCCAGCATGTGGGTTGCCGGAATCACCCAGGGCCTGATGTGGCGCGAATACGGGTCTGACGGTTATCTGGTGAACAGCTTCATCGACACCGTTGCTGCCCTTCACCCGATGTATCTGATGCGTGCCTTTGGCGGCCTTCTGTATCTCTCGGGCGCAATCATCATGACCTACAACATCTGGATGACCATTGCCGGATACCAGCGTGACGAAGCGCCGATGTCGGACATGGAATACGACGAAGAGGCGGACCGTCCGCTCGTTTCAAACCCTCAAGCTCAACCTGCGGAATAAGGAGCCCATACGATGAGCACCACCTCACCCGATACTCCTCCTTCTCAGGGCGTTTTTGAAGGCCACAAGAAGATCGAGAAGAATGTCACCCTGCTCGCAGCGGCCACTTTGGTAACAGTCGCAATCGGCGGGATTGTCGAGATCGCGCCATTGTTCTGGATCGACAACACGATCGAGCAGGTTGAAGGCATGCGTCCTTACACCCCGCTTGAGCAGGCCGGGCGCGATATCTACATCCGCGAAGGCTGTTACACGTGCCACAGCCAGATGATCCGCCCGTTCCGCGATGAAGTGGAGCGTTATGGTCACTATTCGCTGGCAGCTGAAAGCATGTTCGATCACCCGTTCCAATGGGGATCGAAACGCACCGGGCCCGATTTGGCGCGCGTTGGCGGGCGTTACACCGATGACTGGCATGTCCAGCATTTGAAAGACCCGCGCAGCCTGGTCCCGCAAAGCATCATGCCAAGCTATAGCTTTCTGGCTGAAACCACGCTTGATACGTCGACTACGGCCGCAAAGCTGACCGCGCTACAGCGCGTTGGCGTGCCTTATAGTGAAACCGATGTGGAAATGGCTGAGGCTGACTTGGAGGCGCAGGCCAATCCGGATGCGGACGCAGGCGATCTTGAGGAACGCTATCCCAAGGTCAAAATCCGCGACTACGACGGTGATCCTTCGCGGATTACAGAGATGGATGCGCTGGTCGCCTACCTTCAAATGCTTGGCACGCTGGTCGATGTGAACAGTGCTGCTGCCCAAGCCGAATTGGCAGAGGAGCGCGGCCGATGAGCTTTTACGAAACGCTGCGCCACTTTGCTGACAGCTACGGGCTTGTGGTGATTTTTGGTCTCTATCTGCTGCTTTGCGGTTGGCACTTCCTCCCCCGCTCACGTGAAGGCGTGGAGCAGGCTAAACATTCAATTTTTCAGGAGGACGATCATGCCTGATAAAAAGCGCATTGATGAACCCACCGGTACCGAATTTGTTGGCCACGAATGGGATGGCATTGAAGAACTGAATACCCCGCTGCCACGCTGGTGGCTCTGGACTTTCTATGCGACGATTGCCTGGTCGATTGTCTATGTTGTCCTATACCCGGCATGGCCGATGGTTTCGCAAGCAACCGAAGGGGTGTTCGGCTGGTCTAGCCGAGGCGATCTGCAAGCGGAAATGGTTGACGCGGAGCAAGCGCGCGCAGCTGTTTTCCAACGGATCGCTGCAACCGATCTTGAAGATCTGGCAAACGACCCGGCCCTGCTCAATCAAGCGATTGCAGGCGGAGCTTCTGCGTTCAAGCAGCACTGCGTCCAATGCCACGGCGCGGGCGCCGCTGGTTATGAGGAATATGGGTACCCCAACCTCAATGACGACGATTGGCTTTGGGGTGGTACGCTTTCCGATATCGAATACACGCTTGTGCATGGTGTGCGCTGGGAGGGTTCTGATGAAACTCGCCTGACTTACATGCCGGCCTTTGGCGAGATTTTTCAGAAGAGCGAAATCGACGCGATGGTCTCTCACGTTCTATCGCTAAGCGGTGAAGGTGCGGGCAGCGCCTCGGGTGCGGCCTTGTTCGAGACGAACTGCGCCGCGTGCCATGGTTCGGACGGCGCAGGAGACCGTACTCAGGGTGCTCCGGCATTGAACGATGCAATCTGGCTTTATGGCAAGGACAAAGCGGCCATTGCCCAGCAAATCCGCGCGCCGCGTCACGGTGTGATGCCGGGCTGGAGCGACAAGCTCGATCCAGTGACGATCCGCATGCTCGCAGCATACGTCCATTCACGCGGTGGCGGTGAAGCCCAAGCGGTCGAAGCGCCAGCCGAAGCTGAGGGCGAAGTGGCAGATGATGTTGCCGCTACAGAAGCGAGCGGAGCCGATGAGCGCGGCTGACGGCCTCGACACGCCCGAAAGGGGCGCGGATACAAAGCGCGATTGGGGTGTAGCTTTGGGATCGGTCGAAACCGATGCCATCGCTGCCTCCCGTCGCACTTCGCCCGGGCCCCCGCCGCCGGTAAAGCTCTATGAAGAGCGCAAGGCGGTGCACAACAAGCGGATTGACGGGCCGTTTCGCCGTTTCAAATGGCTGGTGATGCTGATCACGCTTATGATCTATTACGCAACGCCATGGATACGCTGGGACCGGGGCCCATATGCGCCCGATCAGGCGGTTCTTATCGATCTTGCGAACCGCCGGTTCTATATGTTCGATATCGAGATATGGCCGCACGAGTTCTACTTTGTAGCAGGCCTTCTCATCATGGCAGGCATTGGCCTGTTTCTGGTCACGACCGCGGTTGGCCGGGCTTGGTGTGGTTATGCCTGTCCGCAAACGGTGTGGACCGACCTCTTCCAGCATGTGGACCGCTTTTTCGATGGCGATCGCAACGCCCGGATCAAGCTGGATAAGGCTCCATGGGGTGCCTCCAAAACGGCGCGCAGACTTGGCAAATGGGGCGTTTATCTCCTGATCAGTTTCTGGACTGGCGGCGCGTGGATCATGTATTTTGCCGACGCGCCCACCCTCACTTACGAGTTTTGGCGCGGTGAGGCGGCGATGGTGGCCTATGCGACCGTTGCCATCCTTACTTTCACCACTTTCTGGCTCGGCGGATTTATGCGCGAGCAGGTGTGCATCTACATGTGCCCATGGCCGCGCATTCAGGGCGCGATGCTCGACGAAAAATCGCTGATCGTCACGTACAAGGATTGGCGCGGGGAAAAGCGAGGCAGCGTCAAGAAAGCGGCCAAGAACCCTGATGCCTATGGCGATTGTGTCGATTGTCTCCAATGCGTTGCGGTGTGCCCCACCGGTATCGACATTCGCGAGGGCCAGCAGATCGGCTGCATAACCTGCGGGCTCTGCATTGATGCGTGCGACAAGGTGATGAAAGACATCGGACGCCCACGCGGCCTCATTGATTATGCAACGCTTGACCAATGCGAAGCAGAAGCTGCCGGCGCGCCAGCGACACCTGCATGGAAAGCGCTGCTGCGGCCGCGTATCTTCATCTATTTCGGCGTCTGGGCTGCAATTGGTGCTGCCCTGCTGTTTGCGCTTGGCACACGGTCGCACACCGACATCACAGTCTCACCTGATCGCAATCCGCCCTTTATGCTGATGAAGGATGGATCGGTTCGAAACTCCTTCACCGTGCGCCTGCGCAATATGGAAGGGCGTCCCCGCGACATGCGGCTGTCGCTGGTAGGGTTGCCTGAGGGAAGCGTTATGTGGACCGATCAAATTGGCCGCGAAGGGGCTGCGGATAGCCAGACTATCCCGGTCAACGCCGATGAAACCCGCATTGTGCGTGCATATGTGGTCATCCCCACTGGGGCGGAAGCGGGCGAGTTCGCATTCGAACTGACCGCGCTTGATGGCCAGGGCGAACAAGACAGCGCTGATACCAAATTCACAATGCCAGGAGACCTATGATGGCGAGCAAACCCCGCAACCGCTTTACCGGGCGCCATATGGCCGCTGTTCTTGTGGTTGGCTTTGGCATTGTGGCGGCGGTCAATTTCACCATGGCTAGCTTTGCCACTGGTGGATTTCACGGCGTGGTGGTCGAAAACTCCTATGTCGCTAGCCAGAAGTATAACGACTGGCTCGCTCAAGCCGAGGCCTCTGAGGCGCTTGGCTGGGAAGCCGAGATGATGCGCGATGAGGCCGGCTTCGTGGTTGTGACCACAAATGGTGTGCCTGAAGGGGCGCAGATCACGGCAGAATTGCGCCGCCCCATTGGCGAACATGAATATGCAAATCTCGGCTTCACATCTCAGGGTGACGGCACCTTCCGTTCTACCAAGCCGGTTTCAGATGGGCGTTGGACAGTCCGGCTTTTTATTGAAAGTGGCGCGCAAAAATGGGCCGAGGAAAGCGAGCTGTAGGTGAACGCACCTGCACCTTCTCTTGCTCTAGATAAGGGCACGCCTCGCGGCACACGGTTTACCGTGCCGGGGATGCGCTGTGCAGGGTGCATCGCAAAGATTGAGCGCGAGCTTCCCAAGGTAGACGGAGTGATCGCCGCGCGGGTCAATTTCTCGGCTAAGCGCGTCGCGGTCGAACACGATGAAAGCGTAGATGAAGAGGCGCTCGCCAAAGCGCTCCAAGAACTTGGCTTCGAAGCACAGGCAGTCAGCGACAATCCGCTTGGGGTAGAGGCGGCAGAACGCAAGCAATTGATGCGCGCGCTTGGCGTTGCAGGCTTTGGCATGATGAATGTCATGCTCTTGTCGGTCAGCATCTGGTCAGGCGCAGAAGGTGCCACGCGCGAACTGTTCCATTGGCTGTCCGCGCTGATCGCTCTGCCGGTGATCGCCTATTCGGGCCGTCCGTTTTTTGCCAGCGCCTGGATGGCGCTCAAATACCGGCGCACCAACATGGACGTACCGATTTCTATCGGCGTGCTCCTGGCGACAGCTTTGAGCATTTATGAAACCGTCACGGGCGGCGAACACGCCTATTTCGAGAGCGCAGTCATGCTGCTGTTCTTCCTGCTGGCAGGGCGTGCACTTGATGCCGAAATGCGCACCCGCACGCGCGCTGGGATCGGCGCTTTGCTTGGCCGGATGGGCAAATCGGCAAGCGTTATCGATGCTGAAGGCAGTACTCGAAGGGTTGCTGCGAATGCGTTGGAGCCCGGTATGCTGGTGCAGGTGGCGGTCGGAGAAACGCTCGCAGCCGATGGCGAAGTTGAAAGCGGAATCAGCACGATCGACAACGCCATGCTGACAGGCGAAAGCACGCCAGAGGCAATAACCGAAGGATCAATCGTCCATGCAGGCGCGATCAATCTGGGTGATCCCTTCCGAATGCGCCTCACCCGTACCGCTGATGATACGGCGCTGGCGGAAATCGCGCGGCTCATGGATGAGGCGGGTCAATCGCGCAGCCACTATGTTCGTATCGCAGATCGCGCCTCCCGGGCTTACGCGCCCGTCGTCCATACTCTTGCACTCTTGGCGTTTGCGGGTTGGATGATCGCAGGCGCGGGCTGGTATCAATCGCTGGTCATTGCGATTGCCGTGCTCATCATTACTTGCCCCTGTGCCATGGGATTGGCCGTGCCCACCGCGCAGGTTGTGGCGTCCGGCGCTCTTCTTAAGCGCGGACTGTTGGTCAAAGACGGCAGCGCATTGGAACGTTTAGCCGAAGTCGATGTCGCCATGTTCGACAAGACTGGTACGCTCACTTTGGGTGAGCCGCGAGCCGATATTTCCGAGCTCAATGATACACAGCGCAGCGTCGCTTTGGCTCTTGCGCAACTCAGCCGCCATCCGCTTAGCCAAGGATTGGTCAAGGCACTGCGGTTCGACGCAGTAGAGCCAGCACAGCTCACAAACGCTACGGAAGAAAGCGGCAAAGGCGTTTTCGGGATGTGGAATGGCGAACCTGTGGCGCTTGAGCGGCCAGAGGGGGATCCCGGAGTTCTGGCCACCCGTTTGCGTGTGGGGGATACGATAACGACGGTCACCTTCAACGATCTGCTGCGCGCCGATTGCTTCGAGACGATTGAGGCTCTGAACAGCCAAGGGATCAAGGCGAGCATCATATCGGGCGATGGAACGCGCTCGGTCGAAGCGGTGTCCCGGCAATTGAGTATCCCGGCAAATGCCGAAGTCACGCCGCAAGGCAAACTCGCCATCCTCGAGAAGCTCACCAACGATGGCCACAGGCCGCTGATGATCGGCGATGGGCTGAATGATGGTCCAGCGCTAGCCGCGGCCCATGCTTCAATTGCGCCCGGCACCGCCAGCGACGCCAGCCAACAGGCGGCAGATGCAGTCTTTGTCGGCGAAAAGCTCATGCCTGTGGCGCTCGCCGTGCGTGTTGCGCGCCGCACGATGCAGGTTGTCCGCCAGAACTTTGGCTTTGCGATTGTCTACAACGTGCTCGCAATCCCGCTTGCTCTGTTCGGCTATGTCACCCCCCTGATTGCGGCCATTGCAATGTCGCTTAGCAGCCTCGTTGTGGTCGCCAATTCGCTGCGGCTCGCCTCAAGCGCCAAGGAGCCAATACAATGACCAGTCTAGCTTTCCTCATCCCCATCGCTCTGTTCATGGGGCTTGCCGGACTGGCCGCCTTCATGTGGTCCATGCGTAGCGGCCAATATGACGACATGGACGGCGCCGCACACCGCATCCTGATTGATGACGAAGAAGACAGCGCATGATGAAACTGCTCAGCATTCTGGCGATTGGTTCTATTGCGGCAGGTCCTATCCTTCCGGGCGGAAATGAACCTGCCGGCACTCTCACCATGAGCCTTTGCAACGGAGGGGAGATCACCATTCCTCTTGGCGATGGAGAGGGGGACGACCCCCGCGATTGCCAGTCTAACGCGTGCCATGCCACGACCTGCCGGGAGAAAAACAAGCGCTCTCCCAAACCCGATTTGATTTAGAACAAAGACCCAGCTTCCTGCGTCCTCTTTATGGGTCTTCATGTGGCCTTATCATCCTGACCTGCTCGAAACGGCTGTGCCGCGTTACACGAGCTATCCGACAGCAGCCGATTTCGGCGCTATTCCCGCAAACGCTCTGAACGAACAGATCGAGCAGGTGAA
The DNA here is from genome assembly GCF_057364925.1 of Erythrobacter sp. S227. Lineage (NCBI taxonomy): Bacteria > Pseudomonadati > Pseudomonadota > Alphaproteobacteria > Sphingomonadales > Erythrobacteraceae > Erythrobacter > Erythrobacter sp. S227. Next base: position 1,983,616 of record NZ_CP200280.1, on the reverse strand, counting down.
AGGCGATATATCGCTTTATCTGCATATCCCGTTTTGTGAGAAAATCTGTCATTATTGCGGGTGCAATACGGGCGCTGCGAACAGGCGCCAAAGGGTCGAGAGTTACCTCGCCGCTTTGCACAGCGAGATTGAAACTGTCGCCGCCCTTTTGCCGCGCGACACGCCGGTGCGCAGGATCGCCTTTGGCGGGGGAAGCCCCAATGCAATCGAACCGCGCGAGTTCATCGATCTTGTCGATGCGCTCAATCGCCACTTCTGGCTGGCAGACACCGAATGGTCGATTGAACTCGACCCACGTTCCATGACCAGCGTTTGGGGAGAAGCGATTGCGGAAGCGGGGATCACCCGTGCCAGCATGGGTGTGCAGACTTTCTCCGCCAAATGCCAAAAGGCCATCGGGCGCGAACAGGATGACAGCCTGATCTGCCGCAGTATTGACTGGCTGCGTTCAGCGGGCGTTACGTCGATGAACTTCGATTTGATGTATGGCCTGCCCTTCCAATCGCAGGAGGATCTGGCCGATAGCCTTGAATACACCAGCCTGCTCGGCGCAGACCGGATTGCGGTGTTTGGTTATGCCCATGTACCCCATATGGTGCCCCGGCAAAAGATGATCGATGTGAGCGCTTTACCCGACCGCGACACGCGGTTTGCAATGGCAGGCCAAGCGTATGACTATCTGACGAGTGAGGGTTACAAAGCCGTCGGCTTCGACCATTTTGCGCTTCCAAATGACCCAATGGCCATCGCCACAGCCGATGGCACTTTGCGTCGCAACTTTCAGGGGTTTACCGAGGATCAAAGCGAGGTTTTGATCGGCCTTGGAGCAAGCGCGATCAGCGGATTTCCCGAGCTCATCGCTCAGAACGAAAAGAACAATGGCCGCTACCGAATGATGGCGACAGATGGCAAACTAACGGCAAGCATTGGAATAAGGCGCGATGCAAATGACCGGCTGCGGGCAGGCGTCATCGAAGACCTGTTATGCCGCAGCAGGGTTGAGCTTTCGCCCTGCCTCCTTTCCCAAGCGCGCATGCACCTTTCCTCTTTCGTGGAACGTGGCCTTGCTACTCTTGAGGCTGGCACGCTGACGATCACGCCCGATGGGCTTCCCTACGCGAGAGTAATCGCCGCGATATTTGACGGTTACCGCCAAAAATCGCCCAATCGCTTCAGCTCGGCGATTTGACTTCTGGCACGCGTGCTAGGTTGCGTTGCGTAGTCCAAGCAACGCAGGGAGGGCTATAATAGCGGTGCTGAGAGTGTGTGGCGGAGACGGAGGGATTCGAACCCTCGATACCCGTAGTAGGTATGGTTCCTTAGCAGGGAACTGGTTTCAGCCACTCACCCACGTCTCCGCTGACGCATGTGCTTGCGTTTGGCTGTAAGCGGCGGCGTATAGTCAAGGGTTTCACACGCGGCAAGGGGCCAATGTGCATCATTTGCCAGTTTGCTTGGCGAACGGATCACATAATCACTTCGTGGGACTGCCCAGAGCACATTCAGCGCGAGTTTATTCCTCATCATCCACCTTCACTTCGTCGCGTTTCCGATTCGCTTGACCGATCAGCATTTGCCGCTTTCGGCCATTGGGACTCTGATTAGTTCCGGGGCCATGTGGCCAGCGCAGGAAACGCGTGGCAGTCGAGAGGTTTTTTACGATGCTTGGATCCATTCTGATGAAAGCGCGCAACCTGCGCGGGGCTTGCACAAAAGTGACGATCGGCGCGTGCGCAGCCGCGCTCGCAAGCCTTACGCTTCCCGCTCATGCGCAGGAAATGGAGACATTTGATCCGGATGCCGCTTTTGAAACGGTTGCGCCGACAGATGATCAGGCCGCAGCCCGCAATGAGGCAGCAGATGTCGCCGCACAAGCTGGCGCGATCGATGCAGATATCGAAGGCTCTGCGTTCAGGACTGCGCCCGCTCTTGATTCGCGTAACGGAACGCCCTCTCAGCCCGGTTTCACCGATGGAGAGAGCGACTGGGATGGTCCTGTTCAGACAGAGAATTGGGGCACTCAGGTACCCGCAACTGCTGCGCCCGTAACTTCTGCGCCTGTAACTTCTGTTCAGCCAGTTCCCCAATGGAGCACTCCGTCGGGCGAGCCTGTAGTGGCGAATGCGGCTGAACAGTCGGCAACCTATGGCGAAGACGACCTGATTGGCGCTGCCGAAGGTGTCTTTGGCAAAGGAGCCAAGGGGCTTGCCGGTCTCATCGAAGATCTGCTTCGCAAACAGGGCGAACCCAATGGTTACATCGTTGGCCGTGAGGCGGGCGGCGCGTTCATTTTCGGCGCGCGATACGGTTCTGGCACTTTGCACCATAAGGTCGAGGGCCAGCGCCAAGTCTATTGGACCGGTCCCTCCCTTGGCTTTGATGCAGGGGCCAATGCCGGAAATACCTTCGTTCTTGTCTACAATCTGTTCGACAGCGAGGACATCTTCAAACGCTATCCTGCGGGCGAGGGTCAGGCCTATCTGGTTGGCGGTTTGCACGCGAGCTACATGCGCCGCGGCGATGTGGTGCTTATCCCGATCCGGGTGGGCGCGGGGCTAAGGCTTGGCGTGAACGCAGGCTATATGCGCTTTTCCAAAAAGCACCGGTGGCTGCCTTTTTAGGCACCGCTTGACGTTCCAACAGCGCAAAGACGGTTGCAGTGCCGCGCTTGGTGGGTATGACGCTTGGCCATGCTCGACAAACTCAAAGAACAGGCCCCCGACGCGCTGCTTGCGCTGATCAAACTCTACGCGGCGGACACGCGCCCCGATAAGATCGACCTTGGTGTCGGTGTTTATCGCACAGGGCAGGGCGACACGCCCGTTTTCGCGGCTATCAAAGGCGCGGAAAAGTGGCTGGTCGATAATCAGGACAGCAAATCCTATCTCGGGCCTGAGGGCGACATGGGCTTTGTCCATGCGCTTATGCCGTACATCTTCGGTTCTGACGCCACGATGGGGGGGCGGCTAGAAGGAATGCAGACGCCGGGCGGAACAGGCGCGGTTCGTCTTGCGATCGCTCTTGCCAAGCAGATGGGCATCACAAAGCTGCATATGGGGACACCAAGCTGGCCCAACCATGCGCAGATTATCAAGGATGTCGCGCTCGATTGGCAGCCATTTGATCACGCCAACCCTGACGGCACCGCGAATGTCGATGCGGTCCTTGCTGCGATCAATGGAGCAGGGCCAGGCGAGGCCGTGCTGATCCATGGATGCTGCCATAACCCCACTGGCATTGATTACTCGCTCGAAGACTGGGAAGCGATCGGCGATGCCTTGGTTGCAAGCGGAACTTTCCCGATCATCGACACCGCTTACCAGGGCCTTGGCTTTGGGTTGGAAGAGGATGCGGCGGGTATGCGTAGCGTCCTTGCCAAAGTGCCCGAAGCCTTCATCGCTTATTCGTGTGACAAGAACTTTGGCATGTACCGTGACCGCGTAGGCGCGTTCTACATTCTGGCGCAAGGCGGAAGTGAAGGTGCCGAAACTCTTGTCAAAGCCTTCTCCAATGCCAACGCCCTGGCCCGTGCCAGCTGGTCGATGCCACCTGATCACGGTGCAGCGGCCGTTCGTGTCATCCTGCGCGATCCGGAACTGACGCAAGCATGGCTCGACGAGTTAGAGCAGATGCGCGCCCGAATGCGGCAGGTTCGCGAGTACCTTGGCGACGCCGGGCAAACGGGCAGCGTTGATCTGGCGCCCCTGGCAAAACAGAACGGCCTTTTCTCAACGCTTCCGGTGAGCAAAGATCAAGTCGTTCAACTGCGCGAAGAGCACGGGATTTATATGGCAGGATCAGGCCGCATCAACATTGCGGGGCTTACCATGGACAATATCGACAAATTTATCGGTGCGATTGCTGACGTAACGGGATGAACGCTTTTGCGAGCAGCGCCGGACTTGGTCCAATAGACCGTCCAGTTTCCCATCGCACTTCATTCATGGTTAGCGGCCTTGATTGTCCGTATTGAGGGATAATCCGAGGGGGTGCGCAAGGCTGGCTGGTAACCCATTTGGTGGACCTAGGAGAAACGCAATTTCTCAACAAAAGGGTTCTCCATTATGCACCGCTTTACCTTTGCTTCCGCCTCCGCGCTTGCCTTGGCCACGTCGTCTGCTGCTTTCGCTCAGGCTGACGTGACGATCAATCAGACCGGGCTCGATCACACCGTCTCTATTCTGCAAGTTGAGGATGTCCTCAATTCAATTACGATCACCCAGGCCGGGAGCGAGCAAAACGCGCAGGTCCGCCAAACCCTGCCCGGCGGCAATAACAGCACGGTTGTGAGCCAGGGTGTCACTGGCGGCATCGGCGCAAATTCGACCGAGATTCGTCAAACCGGTTCTGACAACATTGTCAGTGTCACCCAGAACAGCACGACCAACATTGCGCTTGTAACCCAGGATGGCGGTGGCAACGTGCTGAGTATCGATCAAGGCTTTGCCAATGGGGCAGGCGCTGATGGTGTCGGGAACAACACGCTGATCCGCATGGACGGCGATAACAACACCGCAACCATCCGGCAGAACTTCGATACCATTGGTGGCAGCAATGACGTTGATATCTTCCAGGTCAATGACAACAACGAGGTGACTGTTGATCAGGAGGACTCGAACAACACGGTGTTCATCGTACAGGGCGACCTGGCAGGAGCTGGAATGAATGTTGCGACCGCCTCGCAGGTGGGTTCAGGCAACCTTATCGCCATTGGCCAGAACGGTACCGGAAATGAAGCGGTCGCGACCCAAACCGGCAACAATAACTCCCTGTTTATCGACCAGGGGTTCAACAATGGCACCGGCCTTGGCGGCGATGGCAATTATGCCGAGGGTGTCCAGACCGGCAACAACAACACGCTCACGATCAACCAGAACGCAACCACTTCGGGTTCGGGCAACAGGGCGGTGATCAATCAGATCGGCGACGGGTTTGAATTGACCATCGATCAAGAAGGCAGCGGTATGATCAACGAGATCACGCAGATCTAACCGGTTCGTTTCCTCAACAAAGATAGGAGCGCATGGGGTGCACAGCGAAGGCTGCGCGCCCCATTTCGCGAATCTGCCAATAGGAACCTGCCATGAGGCAGGCGTCAGTCTTTTCGCCAATCCGCTCATCGCATGGCTGACACTGGATATCCGCGCATTGCACTGGATGAGGCTGCTTGTTCATCTGGCTGCAAGGTTTGGGCCATCATTCGGGCCTCATTGCAGGTTTGCAGTGTGCATGAACAATGCAAATACCATTGCAGATTAACCGTTTTTTGAATGGGGGGAAGGCAAGCCAGCCGTGGATTGATGAAGCTGTCAAATGGGTTACAAGGAATTCTGTTCCCCGCTGCGACATCCTTATTTGGCTGGTGGCCATGCTTGAAGGAGCAAAGATAATGAAATTGACCCCAGAGAAACGACTTGGGAAATCTCCAAACGCCCTGACGATGGCAGCAGCTTTGGCACTGCCCTTGGCTGTTGGCACATTTTCAACGGGCGCGTCTGCACAAGACGTTCAGCCTGTGCCCACCACCAGCGGCCCGGCAGAGGTGCTGACAACCGTAACTGCACCAATGCCAGGTTCGTTAGACGAGCTTGCCGTTGGTCCAGAAGTCGAGGGATTTATCTCCGGTCGCCGCGGTGACCGGGTTGAAGTGACTACGCCCGACGGTTCGGCCGTTGTAATTGCGATTACGCCGGAAACGCGGATTTTGGCTCGTGGCGGTTTTCTTGGCCTTGGTAGCAAAGACCTGGCTTCAGACGCACTGCTTGACGGCCTACCGGTGAAAGTCACGACCCGCGAATGGACCGGCGGTCTTGCCGCCGAACGCGTCCGCTTCTCGGGCAGTGACTACGAAACCGCGCTTATGATTGCACAAGGCACCAATGGTCGCTTTGTTCGCAACGAGGCACAGATCGAAGCCAACGCTCAGGCTGCAGAACAGTTGCGTGGACGTTTTGGCGATATCGACCAATACAATGTCAAATCGACCACCAATGTCTATTTCGACACGGGCCGCTCCAGCCTTTCACCTGATGCGCGGGCCGAGCTTTGCAATGCAGCAGCTGAGGCTAACGCGATCGACAATGCGCTGCTTCTGGTTGTGGGTTATACCGATTCCACAGGCAGTCAGGAACTGAACCAGCGCCTTTCAGAAAAGCGTGCCGGTAGCGTTGTCAACTTCCTCCAACAGCAGTGTGGCTGGGCTCCTTATCGGATGCTGACGCCAACGGGCATGTCCGAGTCGAATCCGGTTGCGGACAACTCAACAGCACAAGGAAAGGCGCAAAATCGCCGTGTTGCGGTGAACGTGCTGGTTTCGAAAAGTGTCGATGGCTACGAAAACCAAACTGACCGCACGGCACGCCGCTGACGGGCAAGCCGCTAAATTCATTGAAAAAGGGCGGGCCGCGTAGATGCGGGCCGCCTTTTTTCATTATGGGACAGAAACGACATTCTCTCCGGTGGTGACTAAGTACACTTGCGTATGATTTTACATGCGTTTACCTTTCATTAAGCAAAGCGCCTTTTGGGCGTGGGTGTATTTGGGGGAAAATCTGATGAAGAAGACAGCACTGCTTGGTGTGAGCATTATCGCATTGTCGGCCGCTGCGCCTGCCTTTGGGCAGAACCAGAGCACGGTTACGCAAACCGGCAACAACAGCGCAGTCGATGTGACGCAAGGCGGACCTGACGGCGGCAACGACTCGACCGTCGATCAATCGGCCAATGACAGTAATGTCACAATCAATCAGGAAGGTTTTGACGACGACCTGAGCGGCGCAACGAACACCAGTTCGGTTACCCAAGCGGGCGACAATCAGGATGTTCAGTCCACGCAAGTCGGCGACAATCAGACATCATCGGTCATCCAAAGTGGTGTCGATATGGAAGCGTTGCTCATCCAAGGCGGCACGGGCAACTCTTCGACTATCAGCCAGTCTGACACGAACAACTTCGCCGACGTTATTCAGGACGGTGATGACAACATCTCGAATGTCACGCAGTCCGATGAAGACGGTACAGTGGATGTCGACCAACTGGGCGAGCGCTTGACCAGCACCATATCTCAACAAGATGACAACGATCAGAACGCAGTGGTTCTTCAAACCAATGCGGACAACACATCGACCATTACACAAAGGGCTTCAAACAGCGACGTGTTCGTGACGCAAAGCGGCGCCGAAAACACGTCAACTGTTCTGCAAGGCAATATTTCTGACAATCAGGAAGCGACCATCCTGCAGACCGGTGATCGCAACACCTCTGATGTGCAGCAGGGCTTTGATATCTCCGGCCCGCTAGACGATGACAATGTCACGTTCGTCACGCAAAACGGCGATGACAACACCGCAGTCGTTCGTCAGATCAACGAGCGAAACCTTGCCGACATCCTTCAGGAAGGCGACCGCAACGAAGCCCGCGTCGAGAGCCAGGGCACCGGCGTTGCGGGTGGTGGCAATGAGGACAATATTGCCGACATCGACCAGTTCGGCGATGACAACTTTGCCTCTATCAACCAGCCTGGTGAAGACGGCACTTTTACAGTTGTCCAAAACGGTTTCGACAGCTCGTCCATCGGCCTGCAATCAGGCAGCAACGACACAGCGTCTGTTACCCAGAATGGCGAGTTCGACAGTTCGATTGTTGAGCAGTCCGGCTCTGGCAACGCTGCAACCGTGACGCAGGAAGGTTTCGACCTCGATCTTAGCCTCGCCGCCAACTCGAGCACGATCCTGCAGTCAGGCACTGACGGTACAGCAACCGTCGATCAGGTTGGCGACAACCAAAGCTCGTTCATCGCGCAAAGCGGTTCGGTCAGTACCGCGTCAGTGGTCCAAGGCGGCGTTGGTAACTCATCGGGCGTCACACAAAGTGGCACCGATGTGACGGCAACTGTGAACCAGGACGGCGATGGCAACTCATCGACGGTCACGCAGGCCAATGCCTTGAGCGATGCTGTGGTTTCCCAAACGGGCGACTTCGACACTTCGGTTGTCGCGCAAACGGGCATCGATGAGCAAGCCAACGTCGATCAGGCTGGTGAAACAGGCGTCAGCGAAGTCACACAGAGCGGTGACAGCAACTTTGCTGACGTCTTCCAGCGCGGCGCTGAGAACACCTCGTTCATCACGCAGAGCGGGACCGACGGCAATGTCGATCTTGATCAGACCGGCGATGAGAACTTCTCGAACGCCATCCAGGCTGGTTTTGAGGGTGATATTCTCGTCAATCAGAGCGGCAGCGACAACAGCTCGATCGTTAATCAGCAAGGTGACGCCACAGGCTTCAACTTTGCAACCATCGATCAATCGGGCAATGGCAACACGTCTGAAGCTGTTCAGTTCAACAACAGCAACAACGCCAATATTTTGCAAAGCGGGGACAACAACACCTCTTTCGCAACGCAAACTGGCACTGGAGAAACCGCTGATGTCGATCAGATTGGCGAAGGCGCGACGTCGAACATCGTTCAGGTTGGCGCGGGCAATTTTGCGACTGTAAACCAGGAAGGTATCGACCTCGACGCATCCGGCGCCACTGATACAAGCTTTGTCACGCAAGGTGGTACAGGCCAGGAGGCGGATGTCCAACAGGTCGGGGATGGCAACTTGTCAGACGTTTTCCAGGACAATGCGGACAATACCGCAAACGTGCTGACCGCTGGCATCGGCAACTCAAGCTTCGTGACACAGACTGGCCTCACAGGTCTTGCTACGGTCGACCAGCAGGGCGATGGTAACTCGTCGGTCGTTGCGCAGGGCGGTGCCAACGCTACCGCTGATGTGAGCCAGCAGTCCAATTCCAGCAGTTCGAACGTGAACCAGGCGGGTGACGATGTGCTGGCGCTTGTAACACAGACCGGCGACAACCAGAATGCCTCGGTGGTACAGCTTTCCGCTGGCCCAACCGGCGGTGTTGATCTCAACAACGGCGCGTTGATCGACCAACAAGGTGATGGCAACACCGCCAACATCACCCAGTCTGGCGGCTTCTCCGCCTTTTTCAATGTGCTTACTGGTACTGGCCTTTCGTCAGGTCAGATTGCTGAGATCCGCCAGAATGGTTCCGGCAACACCGGTACCGTCACGCAATCGGGGACGTCCAACATCGGTCGCTTCGAGCAGAATGGCGATGACAACAGCGCGACGATTGGTCAGACTGGGCAGGATTCGGACTCCAGCTTCGCTCAGACCGGTAACAACAATACGGCTAATGTAACTCAGGCGCTCACCGCACCTCCGGGTGGCATCGCCTTTGCTGACCCGAACCAGGTGGGCGACGGTAACTCTGCGACAGTCGTGCAGGATGGAACCGTCACCGGTTTCTTCACGACCCGGGCTCAGTCAGCGCAAATCGGTAACGGCAACAGCGTGACCACCACCCAGTCGGGCACTGATGATCTCGTATTCGTCGACCAGATTGGCGATGGCAACATGTCGACGGTGAACCAGCTTGCTGGCGGTATCAGCAACGAGGGCGACATCAACCAAACAGGTGATGATGGCATTTCCGAGCTTACCCAGTCAGGCACAGATCAGTTCGCTGAATTGTTCCAGTCGGGCGATCTGAACACCAGCCTGATTTCCCAAGCCGGTGCGACCAACACCGCGACCGTGACGCAAGCGACCGACGGTAACTTCTCTTCGGTCAGCCAAAACGGTACGGGTAACTCGGCAACAGTTACCCAGTAACTCTGGCAGCAAAGACCCATAAAAAGGGGGCGGGAGAGCATATGCTTTCCCGCCCCCTTTTGCATTCGGATTGCTGAGTGAACTTAGCCCCAAGTCGCCTAACCCTGTGCAGCGAGCCCTTGCATCCGCTTCAGATAGCGGGCCAGCACGTCGATCTCGAGATTGACAGTATCGCCCGCTTTCAGCTCGCCCAAGGTTGTGACCTCGGCAGTGTGCGGGATGATGTTGAGCATGAAATCGCATGCGCCATCGGCTTGGTCCTGAACCTCGTTCACGGTGAGAGAAACACCGTTGACCGTGATAGAGCCTTTGCCCGCAATATAAGGCGCCATCTCTTGCGGCGCGCGGATAATGATCTTCCAGCTGTCGCCGGTTGCCTCGGCCTCGACAACCTCGCCCACACAATCGACATGGCCGGTCACAATATGTCCGCCAAGCTCATCACCAAGGCGCAAGGATGGCTCCAGATTAAGCTTCGCGCCTTCTTCCCACATGCCTGCATGCGTGCGACTAACGGTTTCGCCTGACACATCAACGTCGAACCAGGCATCACCCGCCTCTCCTCCGCGAGCAACCACGGTCAGACATACGCCTGAACAGGCAATCGAGGCACCGATGTCGATGCGCGCGGGATCAAACGGCGCAGTAATCCGCAGGCGCAGATCGCCGCGCTGCTCGGCCTTGGCAACAGTGCCGATTGCAGTGACTATTCCAGTAAACATGTCGGTCTCGTATCCTCTTTATCGCACCCGCACATAAGAGGTGAAGGTGTCGCTGCCAAGCTGCCGCGTTTCGGCAAGGCACCAGCGGCCATGCGCATCCGAGAGGCTTTCAAGACCGATGTCGGTAAGTGCGCTTTGCCCGTCGCCGACAAGGATCGGTGCGCGGTAGAGGTGCAGCTCGTCGATGAGGTCTTCTGCGAGAAAGCTCGCTGCCGCGACGGCGCCCCCTTCAACATAGAGCGATTGGGTGTCTTCAAGGTCCGCAATCTGCGCGGGCGAGTTGATGACTTGCGTGTCTTTCGGGATCACTCCGCGGGTGAGCAGAACGCGGTCAGGACTGCGGTTTTCAAGGCCAGGGAGGCGCACATCAAGGCGCGGTTTATCGGCTCGCCATGTGCCGCCCCCTACAAGGATCGCATCCTGACGGGCACGGTGCGCATGGACATGGGCCCGTGCCGCTTCACCCGTAATCCATTGGCTCGACCCATCGGTAAGGGCAATGCGCCCATCGAGGCTCATCGCGAGTTTGAGCGTCACGTATGGGCGGCCCAATGTCATCTTGGCCAGGTAAGTCTTGAGGCTTTGGCGCGAAGCCTCGTCCTCCAATACGTCGACCTTGATGCCGGCCTTCTCGATCCGGTCGGCCCCGATACCCTTGGTGCGCTTATCGGGGTCCCACTGGCCGATAACGACCCGGTCCGGTTTTGCTTCGACCACCAGATCGCTGCATGCCGGACCTCGGTCCGATTTATGCGCGCAAGGTTCAAGTGTGACGTACAATACGGCGCCCTTCGCTCCGCCGTTGGCAAAGCCTTCCAATGCCTGCGCTTCTGCATGTGGTCGCCCGCCAGCCTGGGTAATCCCGCGCGAGATCACGCGCCCGTCTTTGACAAGAATAGCGGCGACACCGGGGTTGGGGCGACACAGCGGATAGGCTCTTGCGGCGAACTGCGCGGTCGCTGCTATCCAATCGGCATCGCTGGGGCCTTGGTCGGTTATGGCGCGGGGCTTTCTGAGGTAGGCTCAGCGCCGTCATCGGACTGATTTTCGGAGGCCTGACTGTCGGAGGCCTGACTGTCGGAGGCTTGTTCCCCCGAACCTGTCGTACCCGCTGCAGGCCCGAATGCGGCCTCTCGCTCTGCCCGTTCTGCTGCTTCCTCGGCTGCCCGTGCTTCTCTTGCGCGTCGATCGATTTCTTCGACATCCATGCCCGCTGCAGCGCCAAGGGCTTTGTAGAGTTCGCGCTTGCGATCAGCCAAGGCTTGCGCGTTAGCCTCGCGCATGTCCTTGATCTCTTGGTTGGCCTCGTTTGAAGCCATAATCTCGTTGTCGGTCCGGGTTGGATCGAAGGTTGTAATATAGGTGATCGATGGACGCTCCGGGTCTTTGTAAAGCGTTTCGCCCGAAAGCCACCAGAAGATCATCCCGAATGGCACCATAGATGCGAGCAATATCGGCACGCGTAAGGGATTGGGTTTTCGGAATTCATTCCAGAAGTCGGCGACCCCGGGGGCCGGATTGAATCGAGAATTAGCAAGGCGGCTGCGCATAACATTCAGGGATATAGGGCGTGTCTTGGAACAGCGCCAGAGGGCAAAGCAATACGGGCCGAGCGAGGTGGGCGCAATGATCGGGGCTAAGGATACTCTACGCTTATCGGTACGCGCCCGCGCAAATTGCCTGCGGCCTTTTGGTCTGCACCAAGTACCAGCGTGCCCGAGAAGCTGAACTCCAATTGCCCGAAGCTGTCGAGAACGGCGAATGTATCTACGTCGGAGACAAAGTCCCGAATAATTGCGTTCCCCCCCTGATTATCGCGCATGCTGACTTCACTGGGAAGGCTGATCATGACTTGTTCGAAAGGAGCGCCGGTAATCATCGCACGGCCTGTGAACGGCATTCCGCCCAGGTCATCGACGTCACCGATCAGGGTCTTCTCGCCTGTACTAAGGTCAAGGATCACTCTGCCTTCACCATCGCCCAAAAGGACGACGCGGCCAAAGTCGATGTCGCTTTCGATGGTGATGGAAAGCCGTTCGCAATTGGGTCTGCCATTGCCGTTTCCATTGCCATTATTGCCCTTGTCCTTGTTGTTGCCATTACCACGGCAGCCGGGCGGCAAGTCACAATTCGGGCAGTTTCCCTGAGCGAAAGCCGGCGAATTTGCTGCAGGCACACAAAGGCTTATCACCGCGAGCAGAGGCGCGAGGAGGCGCGTGCTGACGTGTAAAACCCGAATGAAGCCTGTCCAAAACATGACTGCATTCTAATTTTACAAGGTTAACGAAAAACTACGTAGTCGCGCGTGAGGCAGAATGCGGACGATCTTTACCTTAGCCGAAGGCCGAATACAGCGTGCGCCCATTCGTTTTCAGCCATTGATCCGCATGGGAAATGTCCCCTTCGTAAATGCTGCCAAGGAGCGCATGAAAGGCGGGACTGTGATCAAAATGGACAAGGTGAGCCACTTCATGCGCGGCAACAGAGCGGCGCACATGATCGGGGGCTTGCACTAGCCGCCAGTTGAGACGGATGCGCTTTGTGCCTGATGCGCCGCCATCTGAACAACTGCCCCACCGTCGTTGCGCGCGCGACAATCCTACCGGAACAGGCTCAAGCTCAGCCCGTCTGGTGTAATGGGCAATGTCTTCTACAAAAAGGCCAAGTGCTTCTTTCTCGAGCCAGCGTCTAAGGCGTCCCTCAAGCCCCGTCTTTGGGCCACCTATTTTTATGGTGCTGCGGCCAAGAGTAGGCTTCCTTGGGTGAGTCTCGTTCCATGCGACCTGCAATTCGGACCCGCGAAACCGGATATGGCTTCCGTTCCCCACTTCCATTTTGCGTGGAACTTTAGCGTGCTGCACGGCCAGCCATTCTTCGCGCAATTGCGCAAACGCAATCGCTTCGGCCGAACGCGCCCATTTTGGCAAGGTAATGCGGATCTCGCTCCCGTCGGGGGCAAGGCGCATTGTCAGGCGTTTGGCTGTGCGATGCCGTTTCAAAACGATCGGCACTGTCTTACCGTTCAGCTCGAGCTCGGGTTCAAGATGAGATCGTTTGAGCCAGTCGATCATGTTTCATCTGCTTCAAAAGGCACAGCGTTCAAGGGACGGTCCCAATCGACAATGTGATGTTCCAGCGGCCCCGCGTCGTTCTCGCTTATCACCCGTCCAGCAACTGAAACCCCGGCGCGAACCACATCTTCCCGGTCGCCGGTGATCAGATAATGCCATTCGGGCAAAGGCCGCCCTTCCGCCCGCACACGGTATGCACAAGTGGAAGGAAGCCAGGGCACGTCTTCGACAATCGAGAGCGTCAACCGCATGCAATCGGGCACGAAGGCCTTGCGATTGCGATAGTCGCTGCACTGTGCGGTTGAACAATCGAGAAGTTTGCACGCGACATTGGTGTCTTCAATTTCGCCCGTATCCGCATCTTCGATCTTGTGTAGACAACACCGCCCGCACCCGTCGCAAAGCGCTTCCCATTCAGGCCGCGAGAGATCGGCGAGCGGCAGCTGCCAGAAATTGTCTCTCAATTCACCCATTTCGCCAGTTCCCGGGCCACGGCATCGGCTCCTTCATCGGCGGGCAGGGTGGCAAGCGGCTCTCCTGCAGGGCCAAACAGATAGACGATGCGCGAATGGTCCATCAGATATCCGCCCCCATCGCTTTCTTCCCCGCGCGCATAAAAGACACGGAATTTCGAGGCTGCATCGGCGATCTGCTCGGGCGTACCGGTGAGCCCCATCAGGTCATCGGAAAAAGCGCTCGCAAACTCGCCAACGACTTCGGGCGTATCGCGCTCCGGGTCGATGGTGATGAAAATCGGCTGGATGTTGGCGGCTAGCCCGGGCTCTTCTTTTGCAAATGTGGCGAGCCCTTGGGCCGTGCGCTGCATGTCGGTGGGACAGATATCGGGGCAGTATGCAAAGCCGAAATAGACGATGCGATACTTGCCGTCGAAATCGCTCCACCGGACGGTTTCGCCGTCTTTATTGGTAAGCTCAAAATCGCCGCCGATGTCTGCGCCGGTCAAAGGTGGCTCCCCGTGATCGACCGCGTTACTGCAGGCTGACACGCCAAGCGCTGTGCCTACTGCGAGAGCAAGCAGGGCGCGTTTGGGAAAAGAACGGGAGGGATTGGCTTGAATGTTCATCGTCTGCTAATTGCTCATCCGTGACATGAGAGGAAACGTAACTATTTTTCTCCCATCATCCGTTTACCTGACAGGAAAAGCGAAAGGTTCAAAGCGTGGGTTTCTCTGTTTTGCGCAAATTAGGGTCTAAATTGCGAATTGCTATGGTGCTTGTTGCCAGCCTTCTCGCTGTGAGCGCGCTTCAGCCCGCCTATGCGCAGTTTCAATCAGATGGCTACAAGTTTCTCAAAGCGGTGAAAGACCGCGACGGTGATGTGGCAACCGAAATGTTGAGCGAGCCGGGCACACAGATTGTGAACTCGCGCGATATTACCACGGGCGAAAACGGCCTCCACATCGTGACGGCGCGCCGTGATACCCTGTGGATCAGGTTTTTGGCCGGTAAGGGATGCAACCCTAATGTGCGCGATCGCAACGGTGTCACACCGCTGCAAATCGCAGTGCGCCTCAATTATGTTGAAGGGGTCGAGGAGCTGATCAAAGCGGGTGCGGATGTCGATATTGCCGATAGCCAGGGCGAAACTCCTCTTATGACCGCCGTGCACCAACGCAATGTCGCTTTGGTGCGCCAATTGCTCGAAGATGGGGCGGACCCGGACGTAAACGACAACACTGGGCGCTCTGCACGCGATCATATGATGCGTCTGACATCCAACACACTGATCGCGCGCGAATTTGAAGAAGCGGACAAGAAACGCGAAGGCAAGGCCCGGCCCAAGCAATACGGCCCCTCTTTCTAGGACAACTGATCCCATGATATCCTCCCCTGATTTTGCCGATATGACCTTGGACGAACTTCGCGTGGCATTGGCCCCGGAAATCGCTGCGTCGGCTGTGTTTGATGGGTGGAACGAAACCGCCCTTGTGGCAGCTGCTGAAATGGCGGGCGCGGATGTCGACGTGGCAAAGCTCGCCTTTCCCGGCGGCATGTCACAATCGATGGATATGATTGAGGCATGGGTCTCCCATGTCGATCAGGCGATGGAAGAGGCATGGCCTCAAGACCGCCTTGCAGAGCTCAAAATCCGCGAACGTATCCGCACTCTGGTCGCTTTCCGACTGGAGGCGGTGGAGCATGTGGATGAGGCGGTTCGCCGCGCGCTTTCGGTCATGGCAATGCCGCACAATGCGCCGCGCTCTTTGCAATTGGGCTGGCGCTCAGCGGACATAATGTGGCGTCTGGCCGGTGACACTGCGACCGATTACAATCACTACACCAAGCGAGCGATCCTCGCCGGGATCTACTCGGCAACGCTTGCTGTCTTTGTGAATGATGAAAGCGAAGGCAAGGCGAAGACCCATGAGTTTCTGGGCCGCCGGATTGATGGCGTAATGAAGTTCGAAAAAGCAAAAGCGCAGTTTTTGAACAATGACCGCGAACTTCCCAGCCTCACCCGCTTTCTGGGCCGATTGCGTTACCCCAGCCGCTAATTCGCGGATTGAATTCTAGGTCGGGAAAACGTGGCACGCAGCCTCGCCACTCTTCGCGCCTTGTCCTATGAAGACTCAAGAGATTCGCGGTCTTTACAGGCCGTGCCCAAGTCTTGGGGTACAGTTTTCATAGGAAGGAATGCGCAAATGGCGGGCTCGCTCAATAAAGTAATGCTGATCGGCAATCTGGGGGCGGACCCGGAAATTCGCTCCTTCCAGAATGGTGGACGCGTTGCAAACTTGCGCATTGCGACCTCTGAAAACTGGAAAGACAAAAACACCGGCGAGCGCCGCGAAAAGACCGAATGGCACACCGTTGCAATTTTTTCTGATGGCCTTGTCAATGTGGTTGAGCGTTACCTTAAAAAGGGCTCGAAAGTCTTCGTCGAAGGCAAGCTTCAAACCCGCAAATGGCAGGACCAAAACGGCCAGGACCGCTACTCGACTGAAGTGGTGATCCAGGGCCTCGGCGGCACTCTTACCATGCTTGATGGTGCAAGTGGCGGCGGCGGCGGAATGGGCGGTGGCGGCCAGGGTGGCGGCTACGGCGGCGGTGCTGGCGGCGGCGGAGGCCAAGGCGGCGGCGGCTGGAACCAAGGCGGCGGTGGTTCTGGCGGCGGCTCCGGGGGCGGTGCTGGTAGCGGCGGTGCTGGCGGCGGCTATGATGATCTGGACGACGATATTCCGTTTTGATGTGCTCAAAAAAGGCAGATTTCACGGGGCCTCGCGATTGTATTGCGGGGCCTTTTTGAATTGGTCATGTTAAAATGTTTTGACATTCCTCGGAATATGTACAAAGGTTTTTACATATTTGAGGAGTTGATCATGCTTTTGTCCAAATACAACCGGCGCCATTGGGGCCTAACTCTCGCGGCTTTGGCGCTCACAATCCCGTTCGGATTGTTCGTCGGCTATGCCTCGCGCACCAACCTTTTGGGCGATAATGTCTGGCTCACATATGGCGTGTTTCTGGCGCTGGGGGCTGGGGTATGGGCGGTAACGATCCTGTGGTGGCGCAGCCTTGACGACGTGCATCGCCACGGTCAGATGACGAGTTGGTATTGGGGGAGCCTCTTTGGCGGCTTTGCGTTTCTGCTTTGGATTATCGCGAACAACGACCACCACACATCCTATAGCGAAGGCGCGTTTCATATGTTTGTGGCACAGTTGGCGCTTGGTCTTGTACTGTACGGAGTTTGGAGACTGCGCGGCAGTGCTTTTGGGCAAGGGTCTTCGGAGTGAGAAACTGCCTTCGCGACCTGCGTAAAGAGCGCAGTCTTAATCAGGCGGACCTTGCCGATGCGCTTGGGATTTCTCGCCAGACGGTGATCGGGATTGAGGCTGACAAATATGACCCCTCGCTGCCAATTGCGTACCAGCTTGCGGCCTATTTCGATCTGCCGGTTGAGGATATTTTCTTCAACCCGTGGCGCGAGACACCGGCCTAATCCTTAGCCAGCCCCCGCAGCATATCGGCGAGCGGGCCTTCAGCCTCGCCTTCTTTAGCTATCCCAGCTTTCTTGCGCGCTTCGTCGGCGTTTGGCCCTTCGGCGTATGGGTCAATCGCAAGGCCGAGGGTTTGCGCGACCGCTTCGCCCAGATCAAAGGCATCGCCCGAATATTCGATCTCGTCGCAATCCTCGGCATCAAGCTCGACTTCAATCTCGCCGTCTTCATGGACAGCCGGGTCAAGAGTGCCCTCTTCGACAAAACGCAGGTCGAGTGCCTCTTCGACATGGGCGGGGAAATCCTCACCCGAAATTGCGCAAAGTTGACGGATGGCCGCTTTGAGCGAGCCGGTTGCCCGGATTGCTGATCCGCGCTGTTCGACATCGATCTGGGCGCGAAGATGGTCGATCCCTGCAAGGCTGAAACGTTTTGCCAATGCCGCGCGTTCGCCAGCATCCGCTTCGATCACGATCGGTTCGGCTGGCAGGCCTTTGACCTTGACGAGCCTTTCCAATTCGCTGGTTGGTAAGGTCTTATCGCTATCTGGCTTCATGCGATCTGGTTTGCCTTAAGGATCTGCTTGTCGTCAAATTCGGCAAGGCGCTGCGACAGTGCCAGAAGCTCGGCCGCGATTTTCGCGCTGCATTCGCCTTCGTCCGCGCCTTCGCTGAAAGTCACATTGCGGGAAATCGCATCGGTCAGTTTCGCGTGGTCTTTATTCATAAAGGCCCCGCGATACGCGCCAAGCCTTCCGCCCAGCACGCTCATCAATTTGCCAACCCGCTTGCCGATCACGACATCGTTGACGCCAAACTGGCGCAGTTGACCGTCCATATCTTCGACAAAAAGCTCCGCCAAAAGCGCGCTTTCTGAACGCATCTCGCTTGCTTCGACCCGGACCATTACCGCGCACAGGATCGCCGTGATCATGTCAAACCGGCCTGCGACCGTGTCGGCGACCATGTAGTCGGTGTAGAATTGCGGTTTGCGGGCGAGCTCCACCACCCGGTGCCATAAGGGGCGCACAGCTTCGCGCGGGTCAGGGCCAGTGCCCAAAAGGCGGGAGAGAAATGACATGACTTCCTTTCATCAGCGCCGGGTTAAAGCGCCCGGTGCGTTTCTATGCCTCTCTGAACGGTCGGGGCACAAATGCGGTTCCTTGCCGCGTCCAAGCTACGGGGCTTTTACGCATTCAGCCGCAATTCACCGCGCAAACTCCAGCACTTTCGCTTGAACGCACATTGCCAGCGCCCGCTACACCGATTAAGGCGTTAGGCTTAAGCCTTCTGGGCGATATAGGCCCCTTGTCCACAGCGGCAAGTGGCAGGACAAGACGGGATTTAACTTAGCATATGCGTAAAGCTTCCCAAGGAAGAGCATTGTCGAAGAGCAAAGTGATCAAGGTATCAGCGATCAGTATGGCTGTGCTGGCCGTTGCAGGTTGTTCCTCTATCCGCGAATCGCGCGGTTTTGTGAACGACCCTTTGCTGGTGAGCACAGTTCAGCCCGGGATCGACAATCGTCGCTCGGTCGAAGGCACGCTCGGTCGGCCCACTTATGAAAGCCAGTATGGCGAAAAGACCTGGTATTACATCTCCAGTGTCACGGGCCGCCGCCCATTCGTACGCCCGCGCATCAACGAACACGCCGTGCTGACTGTTCGTTTCGACGATGCTGGCAATGTTGCATCTGTCGAAACGAAGGGTTTGGATGAGGTTGTCTACCTCCAGCCTGATGGTGACAAGACGCCGACCCTTGGCCGTGAACGCGGCTTCCTCGAAGATCTGTTCGGCAATATCGGACAGGTTGGCGGCGCTGGTGTTCCGGGTGCAGGTGGCCCTTAAGGCCTGCCAATCTTGACGGTTTAACCCGCATCCCCATATCGTGGGCTATGAACGATAAAGCGGCAAGCCACGGCCTGATCCAGTGGCACGGCACCACCATCATTGGCGTTAAACGAGGCGACAAGGTCGTTATCGCTGGCGATGGCCAGGTTTCCATGGGCAACACCGTGATGAAGCCTAATGCGCGCAAAGTGCGCCGGATCGGCGAGGGCGGTAAAGTCGTCGCTGGCTTTGCAGGTGCCACGGCTGACGCCTTCACCCTGTTTGAACGGCTCGAGAAAAAGCTCGAGCAGTATTCCGGACAGCTTTTGCGCGCGAGCGTCGAGCTTGCCAAGGATTGGCGCACCGACAAATACTTGCGCAATCTCGAAGCGTTGATGATCGTCGCCGATGAAGAGAGCCTTCTGGTGCTCACCGGCAATGGCGATGTGCTCGAACCCGAAGGCGGGATCGCCGCGATTGGCTCTGGCGGAAACTACGCTTTGGCTGCGGCCCGCGCGCTTTCCGATTATGAAGAAGATGCAGAGCAAATCGCGCGCAAGGCCATGGCTGTTGCAGCGGACATCTGCGTCTTCACCAATGGCAATTTGACCGTAGAAACGGTTTAGGAACTCCCTGACATGGATAATCTCACCCCCAAGGCGATCGTCGCCGCATTGGACGAACACATCATCGGCCAAAAGGAGGCCAAGCGAGCGGTCGCGGTCGCGCTACGCAACCGTTGGCGGCGTCAGCGCTTGGGGCCGGAACTCAAGAATGAGGTGACGCCAAAGAACATCCTTATGATCGGTCCAACCGGCTGCGGTAAGACCGAGATCAGTCGCCGCTTGGCGAAACTTGCCGAGGCTCCTTTCGTAAAGGTCGAGGCGACCAAGTTCACCGAAGTCGGCTATGTCGGACGCGACGTTGAACAGATAGCGCGCGACCTTGTCGAAGAGGCGATCCGCCTTGAAAAAGAGCGCCGCCGTGAAAGCGTGCGCGAGGCCGCAAGCGAGGCTGCGATGGAGCGGCTGCTCACCGCGCTAGTAGGCGATAATGCATCGGAGGCCACCCGCGAAAGCTTTCGCCAGCGCATCGTTCAAAACGCCATGAACGAGGTCGAGGTTGAGATCGACATTGCCGATACTGGCAACGGCATGCCCTTCGACATGGGCAATATGGGCGGCAATATGCAGATGATCGACCTGTCCGATATGATGGGCAAGGCGTTCGGCAAGGGCAAAACCAAGAAACAGAAAATGCGCGTGCCAGAGGCGTGGGATAAGCTCGTCGATGAAGAAGCGGACAAGCGCCTTGATGATGAAGACGTAAGCCGCACCGCGCTGCAAAATGCAGAGACCAATGGCATCGTGTTCCTGGACGAGATCGACAAGATCGCCGTTTCTGATGTGCGCGGCGGCAGTGTCAGCCGCGAGGGCGTACAGCGCGATCTTCTCCCGCTTATCGAGGGGACGACGGTTGCGACCAAATACGGTCCGATGAAAACCGACCATGTGCTGTTTATCGCATCAGGCGCATTCCACGTTGCCAAGCCTTCTGACATGCTGCCAGAGCTTCAAGGCCGTTTGCCCATCCGTGTGAACCTGCGCGCTTTGACACAAGAGGACTTTGTACGCATTCTTTCCGAAACACGTGCGAACTTGGTGGAGCAATACAGCGCGCTTCTGGGCACCGAAAAGGTCGAACTCGACATCACCGAAGACGCAGTTCAGGCGGTGGCGACCATCGCAGCACAAGTGAACGAAAGCGTCGAGAACATCGGCGCGCGGCGTTTGCAAACGGTGATGGAAAGACTGCTCGAAGAAATTAGCTTCGAAGCGGAAGAGCACGCAGGCGAGACGGTCAAGGTTGATGCAGCTTACGTGCATGAGCGGCTGGGCGAGCTTGCCGGTGACAGCGATCTGTCGAAATATATCCTGTGAGCGCAGGACCCGTCTCGGCATTGGGGGACATGCTTTCGGGCATGTCGCCAAAGCTCGATGACCGGCCTTTCGTCTTTATGCATGTCTCTAGGGAAGGCGCGGTATTACCGCCCGGCGCTTTTGCTTTGATCGAGGAAGACGAAGGCAAAACGCTTGTCGCGCCTGCGACGGAGGCGGGCCAAAACGGGCACTTCGCCCGGCTCACGCTCCAGGTCCACTCTGCGCTCGAAGGGGTCGGGCTCACCGCCGTCGTCTCAACCGCACTCGCGAAAGCTGGCATCGCCTGCAATGTGATCGCGGCTTTTCACCATGACCACCTGTTCGTGCCTTGGGAACGACGCATGGAGGCTATGACCGTTCTTGACAGTTTAAGCGAAGAAGCACGCAGGCGAGGTTGAAACTGTAGAGCGCACGCGCTTTAAGTGTGAGCCAGATGATTTCTCCCGAAAAGGCTCCCTTCATGCTTCGTAACATTCTTCTCGCAGGCACGGCTGCATTGGGCCTTGTTGCGAGCGCTCCTGCCTTTGCCCATGAAAATGGTCATGCAGATGACAATACGGGTGAGCATGCCTCGCAGCTTACGGCCCCTCCGATCGACTACACCATGTGGACGCTGGACAATGGCCTTCGTGTGATTGCTGTACAGGATGACGGGACCAGCACGGTCACAACATCGCTCTGGTACGAAATCGGTTCAAAGCATGACCCGGACGGGCGCTCCGGTTTCTCGCATCTGTTCGAGCATATCAGCAGCCGCAAGACCGAGAATATGCCTTACAATCTCATCTATTCGCTCACCGCGGATGTGGGGGGCACGCGCAATGCGTCGAATTGGGTCGACCGGACCAATTATTACGAACAAGTGCCTGCGCAATATCTTGAAACCATGCTTTGGACCCACCGTGAGCGGATGGCCAATCTGGTCGTGGACGAAGAGGTCTTTGAAACCGAGCGCGGCGTTGTGAAAGAGGAACTGCGCCAACGCGTCCTTGCGCCGCCTTATGGTCGTCTGCAACGGTTCATTATTCCTGAAAACGCCTATGATGTAATGCCCCACAGGCGTGCCGGGATCGGCTCGATTGCCGATCTTGATGCGGCAAGTTTCGAAGATGCGCGCGCCTTTTACGAAGCCTATTACGGGCCCGATACAGCAACCCTTATTGTAGCGGGGAACTTTGAGCTCGATGCGCTTCGCACGCTCGTTGACGAGTATTTTGCTGATATTCCGGCGCGCGAAGATCCGGTTTCGACACTTGTCGCTGAATTTGAGCCAGAGTTGGACGCGCCGCGAACGATCAATGCAACCGCACCCAATGTGCCCTTGCCGGTGATCGGGGGCGTTTGGAAAGGTCAGGCGATCACTCATCCGGATGCGCCGGCAATCCGCGTCTTGATGACGATCCTTAGCGGGGGCGAGAATAACAGGCTCACCAATGCCTTGGTCCGAAAGGGACTGGCGGTCGAGGCGTCAGGCCGCGCGCCCATGTTCCGCGATGCGGGCCATATGAGCGTCTATGCACTCGCGCGGTCCGACAAGCTTGAGGCGGCTGGTGAGGCGCTCAACGCAGAGATCGCGAGATTGCGCGCTGAATTGGTGAGCCCGGAGGAGCTCGCCGAGGCCAAAAGCGAGATAATGGCAAGCTCGCTTCGACGCCGCGAGACAGCGCGGGGCCGCGCGTTTGAGCTGGGCGAAGCATTGATGGCAAGCGGCGATCCTGATTATGCTGACCGTGGCCTCGCGTTGATCACCATGGTCACACCGAGCGATGTGCTGCGGGTGGCACAGCGTTATCTCGATCCGGAACGCCGCGTTACGATCGCCTATCGCAATGGCCCTGAAGATGCGGCTTCTTATGCGAACCCTGTGCCAATGCCTGACTTTGGCACGTTGAAAGCTGCCTCTGCGCCCATTCGCTCGGTCAAACCCGAGGGCGAGCGCGAGCAACCGCCCGGACCTTCGTCCGCGCCTGAGATTGTCGCGCCTGAAATGGTCGAGGCGACGCTATCCAACGGCATTCCGGTGATCGCTGCTCAAACTGGCACCGTGCCGATCGCCACCGTTTCAATGGTGTTTCCAGGCGGGAGCAAGACTGATCCGGAGGGGCATGAAGGGATTGCCGAGCTTGCGGCCTCTCTTGCGGTCAGCGGGTTTTATGAAACCGATGCGCAGACTATTGCCGCGCGGTTCGAGAGCCTTGGCGCAAGTTTTCGCGGAGAGGCGGATAGCGACGGTACGACCTTCTCTCTAACCGCGCCCACGGCGAATCTTGCGGAAGCGGGTGACCTGGCCGCGCGGATCATCAAGGGCGCGCTTTATCCGGATGAGGAATTCCTGCGCGAGAGGGCCCGCCGGATTGAAACTTTGCGCGTAACGATGACAGACCCCAGCGGCGTTTCGCGCCGTGCTGCTCGAACCGCGCTTTATGGCGATGCTCCATACGGCAACCACCCCGAGGGGACGCCAGAAAGCCTTGCCAATATCAACCGCAGCGATCTTCTCTACCACCGCCAGCATTTCTTCCACCCTGACCGGATGCAGATCGTCATTTCAGGCGGGCTGACGAGCGATGATGCCATCGCCGCAGCTGAGGCAATGTTCGGGGATTGGGAAACGCCCAACGCTGTAGGCCGGATTGTAGACAATGCCGCGGGAGAGGCGGCGGCGCCTCGTACAATCGTGGTCGATATGCCCGGCGCAGGACAGGCAGCGGTGTTTGTGGCGCTGCGTGCGCCTGCTCGCGATGCAGAGCACTTTGATGCATTGCAAATTGCCAACGCCGTATTGGGCGGCGGATCTAGCGGGCGATTGTTCGAAGAAATTCGCACCAAGCGCTCGCTTTCCTACGGGGCCTATTCGCGCATTGAGGGCCGCAAGGATGGCTCGCTCCTTACCGCAAGGGCGCAGACCCGCAATGAATCAGCTCACGAGGTCGCTGCAATCATGTTGGGCGAAATCGCGAAACTTAGTGCCGAGGACCTCGATGAGGAGCTGCTCGACCGCCGCCGCCTGTATTTGCAAGGAAGCTATGACCGGGTGATGGAAACAAGCTCTGGCTTCAACGCCATTGTTTCCGGACTTCTTTTGCATGGCCTTCCGGCATCAGATGCTACCCGAATGGCTGAGCGCCTGGCACAGGTTGACGCATCCGCTGCCAATGAAGCCGCGCGCGGCGTGATTGACGCAAAAGAGGCCACATTGGTGGTTGTTGGTGAGGCGGCTCAGTTCCTCGATGATCTTCAGACGATCAGGGACAATATCGAGGTGATCGGGCTGGATGATCTGGACCTTTCCAACCCGGATTTGCGCAAAGTGGTCGAGGAATAACGCTTTCTAATCCGCTTTCTCGGTTTCGCGGTTTTCCTGCGCCTGTTGGGCCCACATATCGGCGTAAAGGCCACCCTGGGCCAAAAGCTCGGCATGTGTTCCGCTTTCGCGCAAAGTGCCGTGATCGAGCACGATGATGCGGTCCGCATCCGCAACGGTTGAGAGCCGGTGCGCAATCGCGATGGTGGTGCGACCTTGGGCAAGGCGTTTGAGCGTGCCGAGGATTTCCTGCTCGGTGCGCGTGTCGAGCGCGCTGGTCGCTTCATCGAGAAGCAGGATCGGCGGATTTTTCACAAGGGTGCGCGCAATCGCAACGCGCTGTTTTTCGCCGCCTGAAAGCTTGAGGCCGCGCTCGCCCACCATCGTTTCAAACCTGTCACCCAGCCGTTCGATCAGCGGCATGAGCGCTGCATCGCGCGCGGCTTGCTCGACAGTCTGCTCGTCCGCGTCTTCTGCACCGTAAGCGATATTGTAGGCCAGCGTATCGTTAAAGAGCACGCTGTCCTGCGGCACGATCCCGATTGCCGCGCGCACGCTGTCCTGCTGGCATTCTGCAATGTCCTGACCATCGATGAGAATGCGCCCGCTACCCGGATCGTAAAAGCGGAAAAGAAGCCTTCCGATGGTGCTCTTGCCAGCGCCCGACGGCCCCACCACCGCAAGCGTTGATCCGGCGGGCACTTCAAAGCTCAGCCCGTTCAGAATTGTGCGATCATCATCGTAACCGAAGGTCACGTTGTCGAATACAAGGCTGGGCTGATTGACTTTGAGTGCTGGTGCACCGGGCTTATCCTCGACCTCAACCTCGGTATCGATCAGGCTGAACATCTGAGCCATATCGACAAGCCCCTGCCTAATGGTGCGATAGACCCAACCGAGCAGATCAAGTGGCCGGAAAAGCTGCATGAGGTAGGTGTTCACAAACACAAGGTCGCCAACCGTCAGCTCGCCCTTGCTCCATCCCCAGACGCTGTACATCATCGCGCCTGCCATCAAAGAGTTGGTGATCCCGGACTGCACGACGTTCAACAACGCAAGCGAGTTTTCCGATTTCAGTGCCGCATTGGCGTAAGCGCAAGCTGCGCTGGAATAGCGCTTCTGCTCGCGCTCCTCGGCTCCGAAATATTTGACCGTCTCGAAGTTCAGGAGCGAATCCACTGCGCGGTGAAGTGCCTGCCCGTCCAGATCGTTCATCTCGCGGCGCAGCTTGGTGCGCCATTCGGTGATCCACCGCGTGGTGAAGATGTAAGCGAGCACGCACAGCGCGGTTGCCGCAACCAACTCCCACCCGAAATTGAGGTAGAAGATGACGCCCACCGCGATCAGTTCGATGGCGGTTGGGGCGATGTTGAACAGCAGGAAGTACAGCATCATGTCGATGCTTTTCGTTCCGCGCTCAATGATCTTGGTGACTTCGCCCGTACGCCTTGTCAGGTGGAAGCGAAGCGACAAGCGGTGGAGCCGGTGAAAGACGTCTTCAGCAAGGCTGAGCGTTGCCATTTGCCCGACACGCTCGAACACGACATTGCGCAAATTATCGAACAGGAGCGAGGTGAACCGGCCAAGCACATAGGCAGCAACCAATGCCATCGCGACCTGGGCTGCGCCTGACATATCCTCAAGCGCGCCTGCTCCCTCCATCGCATTGACCGCGCCTTTGTAGGCAAACGGCAGCGACAAAATGACGGCTTTGGCCATGAGGACCAACCCCATCGAAACCACAATCCGCGTCCGCAGGCCCGGGTTGTCGGCAGGCCAAAGATAAGGAAGGAAACGCTTTAGCGTTGTCCAACCTTCGGCATCGACGGGCTTGGTGGGGCGATCAGAAGTGGCGGTGTCGGGCGGCATTGCCCGTCCATGTGGAGAGCGAGCCGTGCAACCGCAAGGCTTATCGCCCCTCGTTTAGTCTATAAGGTCAGGGACGAAGAGTGCTGCCTGCTCCTCTGGTTCGAGCCCGGCGCATAGCGCGCGCTACATCGCGCGGCACATCGAACAGGACCCGGCTTTCGGCAAAATCAATCGCTACCCGGTCAAAGATACGCAGGTGCTGCATCCCTAATGCAAGCACCGGCTTGTCGCCCAGACCAAGCGCTTCGAACGCCGGCGTGTCAGCAAAGGTCAAACCGACATTGTTAAGTGCAAGGCCACCAATTTTCAGGGAGCGCACCATTTGCATCTCACCGGCCAATTGCACGCCGTTTACGTCCGTGGTGATAACTTCTTCCGAGCGCTTGCGACGGATTTTTTCTCGTAAGGCAAGGCTGCCAATGCTCGCCTGCGCTCCGGTGTCGATAATGACGGTGGCACGGACGCCTTCGACAATCGCATCGGTGATGAGCAATTGTCCGAACTGCTGATTGGCGCGAACCACGATTTCAAAGCCCGAGCGATAGTTGTCGAGCTTCGAGACGTCTTGCACAGCGATGGTCTCTTCGCGAAAATCAATGAGCACACGGAAATCCTGCAGACTGTCGAGCCCGAGAATGCCCATCGCGCCAACATTTCGTGCGTCGAGAACAGGAGATATGAGGTCGGTCACCGTGTGCTGGCCAAAGGTCATCGTTTCAACCTCGACCAAATCAACCGAGCGGCGGCTGGCCATACCCACCAGAGTCGCTGTGCCCGATGGGGTAAGAGCAAGGCTGCGGTTGATCTGATGCGTGACAGCGGTTGCCTGGCTGCCGGTATCGATCATGAAATCGAACGGGCCTGCGCCTTCGATCATCACAGGCACCGTATATCGCCGCGAGCGATCTTCATCCAGATCAAGGATTTCGGTTGCGGGATCGGTAAAATCTGGGGCGACAGCCTGCGTCTCCAGTCCTTGGCCGGTAGCAGGCGGTTCGACTGCAACGGCCGCTGCGCTTGACGCGAGCAAGCTTGAGGCGATGGCGGGGAGGGCGCAAAGGAGGCTCATCAAACGTCTCTTCGGTTGTGCCCTTCTTGTGGGCTGATGCATAATGCTCAGTGCAGAGTATCAGAGATGTGAGCAGGGCCCAAATCAATCAGGCGAACGAGAGCCGAGCCTCGGACTTAAGCGATCTGCGCTGAAGCCTTTTTCGGATCCCGGTTTCTCAAAAGCGCCCAAGTCTCGCGAACAATCTCACGGTACGCGAACCAGAATGTCGCGGCGTACACCGCGGCGCCAACGCTTGCGCTTAAAAGGAGGGCAAAGAATGGGCTCTCAATGGGCAAGACCGCTTGAACGCCAAGCACCGCAATAATCAGAGCCGCGCATGCTACGATTATGGGTAGCACGGCCCGGATCAGCTCGAACGGTGTTACACCGACGCGCGGCAAAGTCACCGTAAGGGTGATCGCACAAAGAAGCGGGGCCGACATCCACCACGCATGAACCAGACCCAGCGCGCCGTCGCTGATATGCCACAAGAACATCGCCGGAAAGATCACCGCGCCAGCAATCGAGGTAAACAGATAGACCTTTGGCCTGCCCATCGCGTTAGTGACCGGTGAACAGATCAGGTGGAGCGCAAATGCAGGCATCGCAGCCGCCAGCCCCGCCACGATCGGGATCAATCCTGTCCACTTGTCACCCATCAGTACCGGGATCACGTGCTGCGCGGTCAAGGCGAGGCCTATATATACAGGCGCGCTAACCATCATCACTAGACGAACCGTCTTCAGGAAATAAGGGCCAAGCGGCTTGTCCGCCCGGTAAAGCTCGGAATAGGCAGCGAGAGCCACTTCGTTAATGGGCGGAATGAAACGACCCGTTACAATGAGCGCCAGGAACAAGGCCTGAGTGTAAAGCCCCAGATCGTGCGTCTCGAGAAGGCGGCCCGCAATCGCCACATCGGATTGGCTCTGGATTATCCAGAACAGCTGACACAGTGTAAGCGTGCCGCCGTATGTGAAGAGGTCCCATGCCCCCTTGGGGTTGAAGACCGGCATCACCCAGAATCGCGCTGCCCACATAAGTCCAACCGCGCGGCTCACGAATATGGAAAGCCCTGCATATATAAGGGCCCATACGCCCCATCCCGCCCAGGCAAGGGCAAGAGCGGTCATCGCGCCGACAAGTGCGCTCGCCATATTGGCCTGGCCTTGCTTTCGAAACT
>NZ_CP200280.1:0-1952500 GCF_057364925.1 Erythrobacter sp. S227 | reverse complement strand
AATCTCCAAAAGATATCTCAGTTCGGATTGTTCTCTGCAACTCGAGAGCATGAAGGCGGAATCGCTAGTAATCGCGGATCAGCATGCCGCGGTGAATACGTTCCCAGGCCTTGTACACACCGCCCGTCACACCATGGGAGTTGGTTTCACCCGAAGATAGTGCGCTAACCTTTTAGGAGGCAGCTAGCCACGGTGGGATCAGCGACTGGGGTGAAGTCGTAACAAGGTAGCCGTAGGGGAACCTGCGGCTGGATCACCTCCTTTCTAAGGATACAAGCGAAAGCGCCGGGCCTAGTGTTCGGAAGTGCTTCGCAAGTTCCAAAGAACATTGCCGTCGTCCTCATGTCCTTTCATCAATCAGATACAGCAAGCGCGCTGACCGTAAGGTTGGTTGTTTGCTGTTTGCCTGAGCCGGCTCACGCCCGTTGCGGCAGCCTCTATTCTTAGAGGCAGTCGGTATCGGTAGATGTGGGCCTGTAGCTCAGTTGGTTAGAGCGCACCCCTGATAAGGGTGAGGTCAGAAGTTCAAATCTTCTCAGGCCCACCACCTATTTTAGGTGATGCCTTAACTACTAGGGGCCTTAGCTCAGCTGGGAGAGCACCTGCTTTGCAAGCAGGGGGTCATCGGTTCGATCCCGATAGGCTCCACCAGGCATTTATATCTGATAGATGAAACGAAAGAGATCTCGCATCCGGCTTTTGCTGGATACGCGAGTAGGCGCATTGGCGCCGAGCATTTGACATTGTGAATGGGTTTTTAAATCGATGCCGTGGCGCATAGATTGTTTGGAAGGTCTAGCCGACCCGCCAAACGTATATTCTATGCATCACAACATTAATCAAATTGATTATCTGGCTGAGATAATTTCTCCTCACTATCGTGAAGACGCACAGGACTTTATGCAGGCCTGTCGTTGATAGTGTGGATTCTCAAGCGTGAGGTAAGAGCATTTGGTGGATGCCTTGGCATGTACAGGCGAAGAAGGACGTGGCACGCTGCGATAAGCGTCGGGGAGATGTGAGCAATCTTTGATCCGGCGATTTCCGAATGGGGAAACCCACCTTCACCATTTCTTTCATTATGCGCTCCAGTCTTCGGATTGGTGTGGGTAACGAGAGAGGTGGATAAGGTATCACCTTAGTGAATATATAGCTTTGGTGAAGCAAACCCGGGGAACTGAAACATCTCAGTACCCGGAGGAAAAGACATCAACCGAGATTCCCGTAGTAGTGGCGAGCGAACCGGGACCAGGCCAGTGCCTTTTCTATTATTAGCAAAACTCTCTGGAAAGTGAGACCATAGTGGGTGATAGTCCCGTATGCGAAAAGACTAGAAAAGGACTTGAGTAGGGCGGAACACGTGAAATTCTGTCTGAATATGGGGGGACCACCCTCCAAGCCTAAATACTCGTACATGACCGATAGCGAACACAGTACCGTGAGGGAAAGGTGAAAAGCACCCCGATTAGGGGAGTGAAACAGTACCTGAAACCGGATGCTTACAAGCAGTTGGAGCCCCATAGGGGGTGACAGCGTACCTCTTGCATAATGGGTCAGTGACTTAATCTAGCATGCAAGCTTAAGCCGTTAGGTGTAGGCGAAGCGAAAGCGAGTCTGAATAGGGCGACTGAGTATGTTGGATTAGACCCGAACCCCGGCGATCTAGGCATGAGCAGGTTGAAGGTGCGGTAACACGCACTGGAGGACCGAACCGTTGCATGTTGAAAAATGCTCGGATGACTTGTGTTTAGGGGTGAAAGGCCAATCAAGCCGGGAAATAGCTGGTTCTCCGCGAAATCTATTGAGGTAGAGCGTCAGATTTTTGCCATTGGGGGTAGAGCACTGGATGGACGCGGGCTGCGCGAGCGGTACCAATTCTAACCAAACTCCGAATACCAATGAGTCTAGTCTGGCAGACAGACGGCGGGTGCTAAGGTCCGTCGTCAAAAGGGAAACAGCCCTAACCTACAGCTAAGGTCCCCAAGTCATATCTAAGTGGGAAAGCATGTGGGAATCCCAAAACAACCAGGAGGTTGGCTTAGAAGCAGCCATCCTTTAAAGAAAGCGTAACAGCTCACTGGTCTAAATAAGGGTTCCTGCGGCGAAGATGTAACGGGGCTAAAGATATGCACCGAAGCTTAGGGTTCATAGTTTACTATGAGCGGTAGCGGAGCGTTCCGTAAGTGGTTGAAGCCAAAGGGTAACCGATGGTGGACATATCGGAAGTGCGAATGCTGACATGAGTAGCGATAAAGAGGGTGAGATGCCCTCTCGCCGAAAGACCAAGGGTTCCTGCTCAACGCTAATCGGAGCAGGGTAAGCCGGCCCCTAAGACGAGCCCGAAGGGGGTAGTCGATGGGAACCACGTTAATATTCGTGGGCCTGAAGATGTGTGACGGATGTCGGAAGTAGTGTGTCCTTATTGGATTGGGCATGCTGCCAAGATGTTCCAGGAAATAGCCTCTTCATATAGACCGTACCCGAAACCGACACAGGTGGTCAGGTAGAGTATACCAAGGCGCTTGAGAGAAGTATCCTGAAGGAACTCGGCAAATTGCCTCCGTACCTTCGGAAGAAGGAGGCCCTCTCACTGGGCAACCAGTGTGGAGGGGGCACAGGCCAGGGGGTAGCGACTGTTTATCAAAAACACAGGACTCTGCTAAGTCGGCTTCAAGACGACGTATAGGGTCTGACGCCTGCCCGGTGCTTGAAGGTTAAGAGGAGGAGTGCAAGCTCCGAATTGAAGCCCAAGTAAACGGCGGCCGTAACTATAACGGTCCTAAGGTAGCGAAATTCCTTGTCGGGTAAGTTCCGACCTGCACGAATGGCGTAACGACTTCCCCACTGTCTCCAGGATATGCTCAGCGAAATTGAATTCTCCGTGAAGATGCGGAGTACCCGCGGTTAGACGGAAAGACCCCGTGCACCTTTACTGCAGCTTTAGAGTGGCATTAGGAAAGAACTGTGTAGAATAGGTGGGAGGCTTTGAAACTTGGGCGCCAGTCCGAGTGGAGCCAACCTGTGAAATACCACCCTGTTGTTTTCTGATGTCTAACCTAGGTCCGTTATCCGGACCAGGGACCCTCTATGGCGGGTAGTTTGACTGGGGCGGTCGCCTCCTAAAGAGTAACGGAGGCGCGCGATGGTATGCTCAGGCCGGTTGGAAACCGGCTGCAAGAGTGCAATGGCATAAGCATGCCTGACTGCGAGACCGACAGGTCGAGCAGAGACGAAAGTCGGTCATAGTGATCCGGTGGTCCCTCGTGGAAGGGCCATCGCTCAACGGATAAAAGGTACGCCGGGGATAACAGGCTGATACTGCCCAAGAGCTCATATCGACGGCAGTGTTTGGCACCTCGATGTCGGCTCATCACATCCTGGGGCTGGAGCAGGTCCCAAGGGTTTGGCTGTTCGCCAATTAAAGTGGTACGTGAGCTGGGTTCAGAACGTCGCGAGACAGTTTGGTCCCTATCTGCCGTGGGCGTCGATACTTGAAAGGAGTTGCCCCTAGTACGAGAGGACCGGGGTGAACATACCTCTGGTGTATCTGTCATTCCGCCAGGAGTGCCGCAGAGTAGCTATGTATGGACGGGATAACCGCTGAAAGCATCTAAGCGGGAAGCCTCCCTTAAGATAAGGTATTTTAGATCCGTCAGAGACCATGACGTTGATAGGCCAGGTGTGGAAGCGCAGTAATGTGTGGAGCTAACTGGTACTAATGATTTATTCGTGCTTGAGAATTCGCACTGTCAATGACAGGCCTGCTTGCGCAGTGCCCGTCTTGTGGTGGAGAAATACTCCGGCCAGACGCTCAATCACTAAACTACATCGATTTAAAACCCGCACATCCACAAGCTTCATTGCTTGGTGGTCTTAGCGACTGTGACCCACCCGATCCCATCTCGAACTCGGCCGTGAAACCAGTTAGCGCCGATGGTACTATGTCTTAAGGCATGGAAGAGTAGGTCGCCGCCAGGCATTGTAGCTTGTGGAAGCCCTTATGCAGGGTGTGCTGGAAATAACCCATTCACTGTCAAAGGGCTTGCCTCACGGGCTGGCCCTTTTGGCGTTTCCGGAGCCCTCGCGGCTCCGACGCTCAAGCTAGGTAGCGCGGGATGGAGCAGTCCGGTAGCTCGTCAGGCTCATAACCTGAAGGTCGTTGGTTCAAATCCAACTCCCGCAACCAGCATCACACTGAAAACCTGCTACAAAAAGCCCCGCTGTCACCAGTGGGGCTTTTGTCGTTGAACCCTCAAACCAATCCCAGTGGATGCAATATCAGGAACCTCACCAAACCGGTTTCCGCTTTTCAATAAAGGCTTCTAACCCCTCTTTCATATCGCAGCTTTGGAGGATCTTGGTCAGCAGATTAAAATCTCCGCTATCCTGCGCGAACGATTGGCCGGGTATAAATGCCCGAAAAGCATCATAATAGCAGATCAGGTCCAGCGCTCGCCTACTGGAAAACAGGATTATGACTGGGCCAATGAGTTTTTGGAGGATGCGAAGAGTTCGAAAAATCTGACGCTCTGACCGACCCAACGTGGGTCTATTCGAACATCCGCAAATTCATCAATTTGGATTTGGTCGCTATGGGGTCGGGAAGTGAAGAACTGCCCCTTTGTTTGAGACAGTTTAAAAGCCAGAACTGCGCTCCGGGCACAGTGTCAGACGCAAAGCAACCCGGCCGCTATCTTAGGCGAGGGAATGATCGTCCGATGATTGTCAGGACTCTAGTGCCGATCAAGGAGCGGTCAGCCCCCCAAATTGGGCAGTTTGGAAAAGTCCGGCGCTTCGACGAATATACGATCAGACTTAGCCGTTTCGCCGCGCATAAAAGAGTGCATCGCCTCGCCAACCTTTGGCGTCGTCATAAACAGGTTATGGCCGGTGTTCTCGACCACGATATGCTGGACATTGGTGAGGCCAGCCGTCGCTTCAAGATGCGCTTCGGGATAGGTCCGCCCGTCCAGCGTCCCGGTCAACATAAGGACCGGCGTATCCCCAAACGGCCCGTCACGAAAATCCGGCCCCAAATCGACTGACTGCAGTTCATCAAGAACCTGCGGCATCGGGAAATTCAAGTATTCGCCAACAGGAGAACTCTCCGCCTGCTGTTGAAATGCCTTGAGGCGAGCAGGCGTGATGCCCGACGCCCGGTCCATTAACAGCGACATCGCAGACAATGTGATCGGCTCGTCCGGGGTCCAGAAACGTTGTAGAATAAAGGTGATCAAAGTCGGGTCGCCCTCATCAATCTGGCGGTACATCATCAGAGCGACTGCCGCATATTGGGGATCAGCAATCAAACCACCCAGGAATTGCTGCAAATGACGCTTTTGTAAAAGCAGGTCATAACTGGTCCCGTCACGCTTTGGCACGGTGACAGTCATCGGTTCGGCGTCGAGCTTTGCATGGACGCGGTTCATCAGGTCCAGAATATCGGGATAAAGTTGCGCGGCTTCTGGCTGTGCATCAACGGCAGCCTGCAAGCGTTCAAAGTAGCCAAGGGTGCGCGCAGGCAATTTGACCGTTTGGTCGAGCCCCTCAGTCGCCGCCATGATCACGCGGTCCAGTTCATCAGGGATTGCGGAAAGGGCCGCCAAAGCCAGATGGCTCCCATAAGAAATCGACCACAGCGAAATTTGATCCGCGCCCAGGTGTTTGCGAAGATCAGAAAGGTCCCGTGCGCTTTCAATGGTGTTAAAGCCGCGCAGGTCAACGCCCGCGTCCTGCCAGCGCGCCGCGCATTCGCGCGCGGCTTGGCGGTAACGCTTGTTATGCTCATCGTCGCTGATCCGCTCCATGTCGCCAATCGTGACGCTGGAAACGCAGCGTTCTGGCTTCTCAGACTGGCCAGTGCCGCGTTGGTCGAATGCGATGACATCGCCGTGCTGGCGCATCGCCATGAAAAGGGGGAAACGCTCGCCTCTGGCCGTGCCAATTCCAGAGCCACCGGGCCCGCCTGAGAGATAAACAATCGGACTGCCGGGCGAGTCTGTCGTTGCCGGAAAGCGTACATAGGCGAGCTTGGTCGTCCCGCTGTTCGGATCGCTGCGGTTCATCGGCACGGTTAGCGTTCCGCGATAGGCCTCCACGCTTTCGCCAGTGGCAGCCTCAAAAGTGATCGCTTCTTCATTGGGCGCAGCGTGCGCAGAGCCAGGCGAGAAGGTGAGGGAACTGGCAGCCATCAAAAGTGCAAGGGCACTGACAATTTGTGGTTTTTTCATAACGGCTCTTTCCGAATGGTTGATCGTGGATTGAGCCTGAAACTGGCCGATGTGCTGGCTTTGAACAGGGGGCGATCTGTAAACGGGGGGTTCTAATCGGTGAGCGGGGGGACTTCCCGTTTATCGGAAGCTATACATGTCGCAGTGTTTCGCTTCGCCATCCTCTTCTTGTCATTCCTGACAGTCTCTGTCGCAGCGAAGGCGCAGGATTATCAGAGCCTCATTGATCATCCAGCGCTCGTTTGTGATGCGGATTTGACCTCTGAAGTGCTCCCCGATTTTGCGGACGCGAATTGCCGCTCAGTCCCATTCTATCAGGCTGACCCACAAGACCGGATGCTATGGGTCGAGATAGTCTTCGATGCAGAACCCACTCTGCTTGCGCTGGGTAAACCGCTCGGCCTTTTCGTAAGCGCGAAGGCTTCAAGCGAGGCTAGCCTGAATGGAGTGCCGATTGGTACGAACGGCAAACCGGGCGCATCGCATAGCAGCGAAGATCCCGGCGATATGGATGCGGTGTTCTTCGTACCGGAAGGAACGCTAAAGCCGGGAGAAAACCGTCTTGTGATGCGCCTGTCTTCGATGAACGGCGGTATCACGCTCAACTCGCCGATCCACAACATGGCTCTAGAGCCCTATCGTGACCCGCGCCAGCCAGGGCCAGCGACTTGGTTTGCACTCGTCACCCTGGGGCTGTTTGTCGCAGGCTTTGTGTTTTTTGGCGTGCGGTCATTTCGCGGCGATGATCGTGCAGGTTCAGCGCTGATCGCTGCGCTATCGCTGGCTGCCGCCTTGCAGCTCGCAGCGGAAGCCGCGCGCGACATAATGCCATACCCCTATCCATTGCACGACTTGCGATTGTCGCTGATCCTCACTTTCGCGATTTTTTTGAGCCTAAGCTTTGTCGCCTATGTGTTGCTGCTCCTTTTCAGGGCCTACCCGCGGCGACGTTTGATAGCCTTGTCAGCCGTGCTTGCCGTAATGCTCGCAATCAGCGCGTTTCAGCCCGGCTTTGACCTGAAAACCGGCCTCGTCTTTGTCACCGCCATGCTCGCAACAGGGATAGCCGGGGTGACCGCGTACTTTGGGCAAGGCAATCGCAGCGGGGCGTGGTTGGCGCTTATCAGCTCGGTACTTGCAGTTGTGATCTATTGGCTTGGCGGGTTCTTTCTCGACACTATCCTCTTTCTGTTGGTTTCGGCGGGCCTGCTTTGGCTGTTTTTCGGGCAAGCGCGCGGCGGCGGATTGACTGCGAGCCCGGTGGCCGAGGACAGCGCTCCAAAACGCATTGAGCTCACCAGCAATGGCAAGGTCGAATTTGTCGAAGCCAGTGACATTGTGCGTTTCAGCGGGGCGGGCGATTATGTGGAAGTGTTTCTGAGCAATGGGCGCAGCGCCCTCTACAGCGCGAGCCTTGCGGCGTTGGAACGCGAGCTATCGGACGGCTTTATCCGGGTGCACCGCTCGCACATAGTCAACGCGTCGTTCGTCAAATCGTTAACCCGCGAGAGTGCAGGCACAGGAAATCTGGAGATGTCCGACGGCAGCACCGTACCAGTCAGTAGGCGCAACATTGCCAGCGTAAGGTCGGCGCTGACGCAGGGTTAGGTGGAATAACGCTATAGTCTTGGCAAAGCTGCACCCTGTATGCCGGGTTGAGATTACCCATTGTGTCTTTGCCCGGTCCTCTTGGAGACCGGGAAACCGCACCTCAGAGCGAACGCAGTGCGGTCTGGCAGCCGCAGTTTGACTTGATCAAACTCGCGCGCCAAACCCTGATGCCATGAACCAAAGACACTTTGACGTAACCCGCCGCCAGATCCTCGCCGGCCTTGGCGCAACCACCGCGCTCAGCCTCACCGGATGCAAAATGATCGGCGATGACGGCCCGGTGACATCGCTGAGCCCTGACGATTGGCTCGAACAAGTCGGCTTCAATCTGCTTCGTCATGAACCCGAACGCGCAACGAGCCTTGGCGTGGATGTCGGTGAATTTGCTGACCTGCGTGGCAAGCTCGAAGACCAATCCCAGGCGGGGCAGGATGCTCTTGCCGCGACCCTACGCCGCGATCTGGAGATGACCAAATCCTATCCGCGAGATGATTTAAGCCCAGAGCAGCTCACCAGCTTTGAGGCGGTTGAAAGCGGCTATCAAGTCGCGCTGGACGGGCTCGCCCTGCCTTATGGCGACATCCCTGTCGGCAGCTGGCGGACCGCGCCTTATGTGGTGATCCAGAACGTTGGCTCTTATCTCGACTTGCCGCGCTTTATGGATTCCAGCCACCCGATTGCCGACGAGGATGACGCGGACTTCTACCTTGAGCGCATGAAGCAGATGCCTGCCGTTTTCGATGGCGAGTTGGAGCGGATGACGGCGGCAGCCGATATGGGTGTGGTCCCGCCCGGCTTCCTCATCGACAAAGCGATCGCCCAAATGGAGAGCACGATCGCCACCGCCGAGCGGGCAGAATTGTTCACTTCCTCGCTGTCTGAGCGATCCGCAGAGGCGGAGCTCAAGAACCCTCCGGTTGAAGAAGCCGCCAAGGTCGAAAGTGAGCAAGTTGTCGCAGCCCTCAAGCGCCAGCTTGCAGAGCTAAAACGGCAACGCGGCCTTGCGACAGATGACCCCGGAATGCGCGAGCGTCCCAAGGGGGAAGAATGGTACGCATGGGCCCTGCGCTCCAGCACCACCACCAATATGACCGCCGATGAGATTCACAATCAGGGTCTGGAAGAACTCGAACAACTACATGCCAGGATGGATCCGATTCTGCGCGAAATCGGGTTTACCAAGGGAACTGTGGGTGAGCGGATGCAGGGGCTCAGCCAAGACCCTCGCTACAAATTTGCAGAAGGCGATCCCGGACGCGCCGAGATCATGGCCTTCATCAAAGATCGTATTGAATGGATCAAAGGCGAGATGCCGCGCGCGTTCAACACGCTGGTCGATCCTAATCTTGAGGTGCGCCGCCTGCCGCTCTCCGAAGAACCCGGTGCGCCGGGGGCCTATGGCGGGGCTGGCAGCAAGGATGGCACCATTCCGGGGCGCATGTGGATCAACCTTCGCACGACCGATCTGCACCGCAAGTATGACCTTGCCGACCTCACCTATCACGAGACCATTCCGGGCCATGTTTGGGAGGGCGAATATGCCAACCGCCTGCCGCTGATCCGCTCGATCCTTGCTTTTAATCCGTTTTCGGAAGGTTGGGCGCTTTATGCCGAACAATTGGCGGACGAACTGGGCGCCTATGATGACTTCAAGGTCGGGCGGCTGGGCTATTTGCAAAGCCTTGCCTTCCGTGCCTGCCGGATGGTGGTCGACACTGGCCTCCACTCCAAGGGCTGGAGCAGGGAGCGCGCCGTCAAATTCTTTGTCGAGCGCAATGGTTCCAAAGAGCAGGAAGTCGCAAGCGAGGTCGACCGCTATTGCAGCTGGCCAGGGCAGGCGACGGGCTACAAATTGGGCCATAGCAGGATTGCCGATTTGCGCACCAAAGCGCAAAGCGAGCTTGGCGATGCTTACGATTTGAAGGCGTTCAACGATGCCGTCATCCTGGGCGGGAATGTGCCGATGGATGTGCTCGCCAAGAACGTGTCGCGCTACATCGACGCGGCCAAAGGCTGAATAACGGCCGCGCAGATGCGGGCCTCGTGACATTGGATTAGAGCCAGACTACCAGTCATAGGTGTCTGACATTGGAGTTTTTGAATATGCGCCGTTTTACCGTTCGCCGTTTTGTGACCGCGATGCTTTCAGGGACCGTTCTGGCGAGCGCCAGTGTCGCACTTGCGGATGATCATGAGGGTGAGGATGACGCCAAATGGGATATTCAGGCTCCCCCCGGCGCGACTATCCGCGAAGTTCCTATCCAGACCGATGAAGGTACGTGGATGGACGTCGATGTGTCGCCGGATGGGAGAACCATCGCTTTCACCATGCTGGGCGATATCTACACCGTTCCGATCACTGGCGGCGCGGCGAGGCGGATTGCTGATGGTCTCGCGTGGGAGGTGCACCCGCGCTTTTCACCTGACGGATCGCTGATCGCCTTCACGTCTGATCGTGGCGGCGGCGACAATATCTGGATCATGAACGCGGACGGTTCGGACAAGCGCCAACTGACCAAGGAAGACTTTCGCCTCTTGAACCAGCCCACCTGGTCACCCGACGGGCGCTTTATTGCAGCCAAGAAGCATTTCACGACCCAGCGTTCACTCGGCACAGGCGAGATCTGGATGTACCATGTCTCTGGCGGTGGCGGCGTCCAGGTGGTTGAGCGGCGCGATGAAGAGCTGCAAAAGGAGCTGGGCGAACCGATCTTTGCGCCCGATGGCAAGGCGATTTACTACACCCGCAATACGACCGGCGGGAACACATTCATCTACGCGCAGGATTCCAATGCTGGCGTGTTTGCGATTGAAAAACACGACCTTGAGACCGGCGAGGTTTCTACCGTGGTTGATGGCTATGGCGGCGCAGTGCGCCCGGCGCCTTCGCCTGATGGCAAGGAGATCGCCTTTGTCCGCCGCTATAAGGACACCTCTCAGCTTTGGGTGAAAGACATCGCAAGCGGGCGCGAGCGGATGATTTACGATGCGCTTGACCTCGATGTGCAGGAAACCTGGGCGGTCACAGGCGTCTATCCCAATATGGACTGGACGCCGGATGGCGGCTCAATCGTCTTTTGGGCTGGCGGCAAACTCAACCGGGTGGACCGCGACGGGGCGAACCATGCGGTGATCCCCTTCAGCGTGAATGACACGCGCGGCATTGCCGATGCGCCGCATCCGGTTATCGAAGTCGCACCTGATCGCTTCACCACCAGAATGGCCAAATTCGGCATGCTCTCACCTGATGGCAGCCGCGTCGTGTTTGAAACGCTCGGCAAATTGCACACCAAATCCGCGCGCGGGCGCGATGGTGCTCGCCCGATGACGGGCGATACCAGCGATGCGGTTGAGGCTTATCCTGCCTTTAGCCGTGACGGCTCAAAGCTCGCCTTTGTGCGCTGGACCGATGAAGGGCTTGGCGAGATTGTGGTGGCGAACGCAAATGGTGCGAACGCGCGCGTTGTATCGCCTGCGCCCGGCCATTACGCGAACCTTGCCTGGTCACCCGATGGGCGGACGATCGCTTACGAAAAACGCCGCGGCGGCTATCTTACTGCGCCAGAGCAATCGGAAAATCCGGGCATCTATCTGCAAGCGGCGAGCGGCGGCGATCCCATGTTCGTCACGCGCACCGGCTCCACCCCGCAATTCGGCGCATCAAACGAGCGGCTTTTCATGGTCGGACGCGAAGGGGACAAGCTCGCTCTCATGTCGTCTGACTTAGACGGTGAGAAGGTGCGCACCCACGCGACCGGAAGCCTGGTCAACGACTTCCGCATTGCGCCCGATGGTGAGACAATTGCTTTCCGTCAGAATTACGAAGTGTTCGCCATGCCGGTGATCCCCGGCGGCAAGCCGGTCGATGTGAACGAGACCAAGGGGCCAGTGCCGATCACTATGGTCTCCAAGGGCGGCGCAGACTTCATGGGCTGGGCGCGCGGGGGTGAGACCTTGTTCTGGTCGATTGGCCCAGAACTCAAGCAGGCGCAGGTCAGCGATTTCTTCGCTTCCAAGCCCAAAGGCGAGGACGACGAGGACGCTGGCTATGAAACACCGGACAGCGCGATTTCAATGGCGGTCACGGTCAGCAAGCCTGTGCCATCGGTGACCGTTGCGATCACGGGCGCAAAAATCCTCACTATGGCCGCTGGCCTTGGTGCCGAAGATGCTGGCGTCATCGAGAACGGCGTTATCATCATCGAAGGGGACCGGATCGCGGCGATTGGTGCTGCGGGAGAGGTGAACGTGCCGGCAGGAGCCACCATGGTCGATGCAAGCGGCAAGGTGGTCATGCCCGGTTTCGTGGACGCGCACCACCACGGGCCGCATGGCACGGACGAGCTCATCCCGCAGCAGAACTGGAGCCTCGTTCAGGATCTGGCTTTGGGCACCACAACCACGCACAACCCGTCCAGCGATGCGAGCCTGATCTTCGCCTCGGCCGAGCGGCAGATGGCAGGCAAGCTTCTTGCACCGCGCATCTTCTCAACCGGAGAGATCGTCTACGGCGCAAAGGCTCCATCCGTCTATGCGCGGATTGACACTTACGAAGAAGCGCTCGCCCATGTTCGCCGGATCAAGGCGCAGGGCGGTATCTCGATCAAGAATTACAACCAGCCGCGCCGCGAACAGCGCCAGATGGTTGCGCGCGCGTCCGCTGAGGAGAACATGCTGGTCGTGGCCGAGGGGGGCTCGCTGTTCGGGATGGATATGAACCTCATCGCAG
Source organism: Erythrobacter sp. S227 (assembly GCF_057364925.1). Classification (NCBI taxonomy): domain Bacteria; kingdom Pseudomonadati; phylum Pseudomonadota; class Alphaproteobacteria; order Sphingomonadales; family Erythrobacteraceae; genus Erythrobacter; species Erythrobacter sp. S227. The sequence goes on along the minus strand of NZ_CP200280.1, from coordinate 1,939,930 downwards.
ATGGCAATTCGACCATGGAGCACAACGTGCCCGGCGATGTCTTTTACGAAGACGTGCTGCAATTCTTTGGTCAATCCAATACCAATTATACGCCCACTCTGGCGGTCACATACGGTGGCCTTGCGGGCGATCCGTACTGGCGTCAGGCGACCGATGTGTTCGAACACCCGCTGATGATCCACTCACCGCCCAAAGTGCTTTTGGCGAATAACGCGCGGCGAACAAAGGCACCCGAATGGGCCTTCGTTGATGACAATGCCGCACGCGAGGCCAAGAAGCTTTCCGACCGCGGGGTGAAGGTGTCGATCGGCGCGCACGGTCAGCAGCCGGGCCTTGGCGCGCATTGGGAAATCTGGAGCTTTGCGCGTGGCGGCTTTAGCGCCGTAGAAGCGCTGAAGACCGCGACGATCTACCCCGCGCAATCGTTGGGCATGGAGAAGGACGTGGGCAGTCTTGAAGTCGGCAAGCTCGCTGATCTTCTGGTCCTCACCGCTGATCCCACCATTAATGTGCGCGACAGCGACAAGATCGAAAGCGTGATGATCGGCGGGCGGATGTATGACGCCAAGACGATGCAGGAAGTCGTCACAGGTGACGGTGGACGCCGCGCCTACTGGTGGGAAGCTGGCATGGGCGGCAACGCAGGCGGTTCTGAACGCGCGACCCACGCAGGCGGCGGCCACAATCACGGCGACGGCGATGGAGACAGCCACTCTTACTGAGGGCTGAATCGCAAGAATGAAAGTGGGTGGCCGCAATCGGATCGATGGTCCGGGTTGCGGTCGGCCCGCTTTTCGAGCTGGAGCCGAGAAAACCGGCTGTTTAGTGCAGCAGCACCTTCACAATCGCCGGTCAAACAGCGCATATTCGAATTTGAGCCGGTAGAGGGCTGACGGTCGATTTGCGCCCGGCATGCGACGCTTCCTGCCTGTTTCTTCGAGAAAATCCCGCTCCATCACCTTTCGGCGGAAGGCGTCCACATTGAGTCTTTCACCCAGCGCAATTTGATAGACGTCGTGCAATTCGGAAAGCGTGAACTCATCGGGAAGAAAGCGCGCCGGTAGGTCTGAATAGGCACCCTTGCCGCGTAAACGCTCAAGCGCAGCGGCCAGAATCCGGTCGTGATCGAATGGCATCCCCAAAGCCTGTTTGACCGGAACAAGTCGCAGTTCCTCGCGCTCAAGCGCGGGAGCCAATGTGTCTATTGGCGATAGTGAGAAATAGGCCACGCTTGCGGACCACCCGCGCGGGTCGCGCATTACGCCTGAAAAGGTCGAGAGCTGTTCGACGTAAAGATCGGTTAAGCTGGCTTTGCTGGCCAGAACGCGCCTTGCGGTTTCGCCCAGATGATCGTCTTCATCGACGTGAACATAGCCGCCAATCAAAGCAGCCTGCCCGGCAAACGGCTCCTTGTCCCTGATCGCTTGCAGCACACAGAGCCGCTCATCGCGCAGAGTAAGCGGCACAATATCCACAGTCAGGATCGGCTTCTCGAAAGGCTTTGACATAAACTGCATATTGCATCTTAAGGCATAACATGCAAAATACATTTTATTGAGCGAGTTGCAGATTGGCTGCGAACCGCATCGGTAAGGAGAATTGTTATGGGCCACGGAAACTGGAGCCGGACAGATTGGAGCCGCTATGCGGCCAGCTCGGTCCACGGACGCAGCCGTTCCGAATTGTTCGGCGCGCGCGGGATGAAGGATGAATACGACCCGGCGCGGATCAATGTCAGGGAATCGCGTGACAGCGCGGAAAACCCCGAGGCCACGCCGATCATTATCGGGGTTGATGTGACCGGCTCGATGGGTGTGCTTGCGGAAGAACTCGTCGTGCGCGGATTAAACGAGACCTTCACGGCGCTCATCGACCGCAAGCCGGTCAGCGATCCACATGTCATGGCGATGGCGATTGGCGATGCCTTTTGCGACCGCGCGCCCTTGCAGGCGACGCAGTTCGAGGCAGATCTTCGCATTGTCGAACAATTGCGCGAGTTGTGGCTTGAAGGCGGTGGAGGCGGGAACCGGGGCGAGAGTTACTGCCTTGCCCATGTCTTTGCCGCATTGAAAACCATCCACGATGCGAAGGAAAAGCGCGGCAAGCGCGGCTTCCTGTTCACGGTCGGAGATGAGCCCGTTCTGGATGGTGTTGAGCGTGACCAGCTGGCCCGGGTCCTCGGGGTCGAAGCGCGCCGCGGCGTAAGCGGCCGTGAGGCAGTCCGACTGGCGAGCGAGGCATATGAAGTGTTCCATATCATCGTCGATGGGTCCTATGCCCGCCGCAACATGCGCGAGGTCCGCAGATCTTGGGAAGCGATCCTGCCGCAACGTGTAATTTATCTGCCCGATCCGGCGAAACTGGCGGAAACCATCGTTGCGACAATCGAGGCGGCGAGTGGCTACTCTCGTCCGCCAGCATCAGGTCTTGCCAAATTGCTGCCCGAACCCTTGCGCGCGCTCCCCTGGGCGAGGGTTTGAACGTGCGCGCGCGAGCAGTCATCGGGGCCAGCTATGGCGATGAGGGCAAGGGGCGGACGGTCGACTGGCTGTCCACCCCGCACGGACCCACCGCATTGGTTGTGCGCAGCAATGGCGGCGCGCAGGCGGCGCATACTGTTGTGCGTCCGGATGGCGCGCGCCATGTCTTCCACCATATCGGATCGGCGGCATTTCATGGTGCACGAACGCATCTGTCGCGCTTCATGGTTTCCCATCCAATCGTGTTTTCGCAAGAATTGGAGCAATTGCGCGAACATGGAACCGTACCGGTCGTGACAGCCGACCCGCGCGGCTTTGTGACCACACCGTGGGACATGATGGTCAATCAGGCTATCGAGGTGGCACGCGGCGGCCAACGGCACGGCAGCTGTGGCCTCGGCTTTGGCGAGACGGTGGGCCGCTGCGAAGCCGGGGATTCCCCGCTTTCTATTGCTGATCTGCACAGCCCGGCCTTGGCAAACAAACTGCTCGCAATACGCGACGAGTGGCTGCCTGCACGGCTGGCCGAGCTGGAGCTTGAGCCCGAAACCGGACCGCTGGAATTTGCAAGGTCCAACATGCTGATCAAGAATTTCATCGATCAATGCAATGCGTTTGCACAGCAAGTTACCCTGCGGGCGGATGCCGGGATCGGCCATGAAGAAGCGCTAATCTTCGAGGGGGCGCAAGGCCTGTTGCTCGACCAGAATGCTGCGGGCTTCCCGTTCCTTACCCGGTCCAACACCGGCATGGAGAACATCGCAGCGATCGCGGCAGAGGCAGGGATCGCCGAGGTCGATCCGCTCTATGTCACGCGGTGTTACCTCACTCGCCACGGGCGTGGCCCGATGGAAGACGAGCGCGACATTGCGCGCTGGTTCACCGTCGATGATCCCACAAATCGGCCCAATCCATGGCAGGAAGATCTGCGTTTTGGCCTGATTGACCCGCAAAGGCTGGGTGAGCGTATCCGCAGTGATATCGAACTTGCAGCTTATCCCGGAACCGCCTCGCTGGCAGTCACCTGTCTCGATCAGGCATCTGGCCTTTATGCGTGGCTGGAGGACGGGAATGTCGTGGAAGGGGAGCAAGATGGTTTCATCGACGCCCTCGGCTGTGCCACCGGATTGCCGATCGAAGTCGAATTTTCCTCTCGCGTTAACACTTTTTCAGATAATAACATACAAAAAGTATTTAATTAGACGCGACAAACTGCTATCACTTTCAAAGCCCACGGGGAGTCCGGGGCGGCAATACAATCGAGGGAGTCTCGAACAATGGCAAACAACGCATCAGGCAAGGCCGATTTTGGCGTCTTTATCGGACGCTTCCAACCACTCCATCTTGGTCATGAGCACACCATCCGCCACGCGCTGGATCAGGTAAAGTGCCTGATCGTTATGGTCGGATCGGCCAATGTGGCGCGCGATCCGCGCAATCCGTTCACATATGACGAGCGGGCGGCGATGATCCGTTCTGCTTTCGCTTATGAAATGGCAGAGGGGCGCGTGATCGTTGAGCGGCTCGACGACCATCTTTATTCCGACACCGCCTGGGTTGCCGAGGTACAGCGGCGGGTGAACGCCATTGTCCTGGACGCTGGAAACAGCGGCGGGTTTCGTGCGGCGGGAACAGCGGATTTCCGCATCGCGTTAACCGGGTTCGGAAGCGACGACACGTCCTATTATCTCAAGATGTTCCCCGAATGGGATAACATTCAGGTCGACAGCGCTTATGCCACGTTCCACGCGACCGACATTCGCGCGCGCTATTTTCAGCGCATTCCGGAAGTTCCCGCCTCCGCTGTATCGAAAGGCGTGGCAGCGCAGCTCGAAGAGTTCAAAAGCAGCGCCGAATTTCGCGCCCTTCTGGAAGAGGTCGAATATCTGGCGGACTATCCGAAACGATGGGGCACGGGGCCTTTCGTCACCGCCGACGCCGTCGTGATACAGTCCGGCCATATCCTGTTGATCGAGCGCGGCCAAACGCCGGGCAAAGGCTTGCTGGCTCTGCCCGGCGGCTTCGTCGAGGCAGGCGAGCGTATCCGCGACGGTGCGATCCGCGAATTGCGCGAGGAAACCGGCATTGCCGACAGCAAAGGCCAGATCCCGCCCGCCATGCTCGCCAGCTTTATCGAGGACAGTCGCACCAGGGTGTTCGACGCGCCGAACCGGTCCTTGCGTGGGCGGATCATTACCCATGCATTCCTCTTTCGCCTGCCCGAGCGGCGCAAGCTGTTCAAGGTGAAGGGGGCGGACGATGCGGCCCATGCCAGCTGGTATCGCATCGGTGACCTGACCCCGGAAATGCTCTTCGAAGATCACTGGTCGATTATCGAGCAGATGGCCGACCTGTGACAACCGGCGGGGGAGTCCCGCCAATTCCAAGAAAACATGTGAGGAGTTCACATCATGACCAATCTGATTTTGGCAACCGACAGCTACAAACAAAGCCACTTTCTTCAATACCCGCCCGAGGCGCGCGTCATCAGCGCCTATGCCGAGGCCCGTTTAAACGAATTTTCGGACGACGTTCTGTTTCTTGGCCTGCAACCGTTCCTGATCGACTATCTCGGTAAGCCGGTGACCACTGCCGATGTCGATGAGGCCGAAGCCATCTGCACGGCGCACGGCGTGCCCTTCAACCGCGAGGGCTGGGATGCGATTGTCGCTGATCACGGAGGCTATTTGCCGATCGAGATCAAGGCCTTGCCCGAGGGCATAATCGCACCTGCCGGTGTGCCATTGTTGCAGGTGGAGAACACCGATGAGCGCATGCCATGGCTGCCGACTTTCATCGAAACCGCTCTGCTTCGCGCAATCTGGTATCCCACCACGGTCGCCACTCTGAGCTGGAAATGCAAGGCTATCATCCGCGCAGGGCTTGAAAAAAGCTCGGACGATGTCGAAGGGCAACTGCCCTTCAAGCTGCACGACTTTGGCGCGCGCGGTGTTTCCAGCGGTGAAAGCGCAGCGCTGGGCGGGATGGCACACCTTGTCAATTTCATGGGGTCCGACACGCTCGAAGGGATCATGGCCGCACGGCGTTATTACGGCGCGGATATGGCAGGATTTTCGATCCCTGCCGCCGAGCACAGCACTATGACCAGCTGGGGCCGGACGCGCGAAGAGGCTGCGTATGAGAATATGCTCGACGCCTTCGACGGTGAGGGACGGATCGTGGCGGTCGTCTCCGACAGCTATGACCTCGATGCTGCCGTGGCTGATATCTGGGGCGGGACCCTTCGTGAAAAGGTGCTGACCCGCAAGGGCACTCTTGTGGTGCGGCCCGATAGCGGCGATCCGATCGAAACCCCGCTGCGTACGGTCAAAGCCTTGTGGGAGAAGTTTGGCGGCACCACCAACAGCAAAGGCTATCGTGTGCTCGACCCCCATGTTCGGGTGATCCAGGGTGACGGCATGAACATCGACAGCATTGCGCGCCTGGTCGACCGCATGATCGAGGAAGGTTTTGCCATCGACAACATCGCTTTTGGCATGGGCGGCGGCCTGCTTCAGCAGGTCAACCGCGATACGCTGCGCTTTGCGATGAAGGCCAACGCGCTGAAGGATGCCGATGGCAACTGGCGCGATGTGTCCAAGACGCCTGCGACCGATCCTACAAAGGGCAGCAAGGCAGGGCGTCAGGCTGTTGTACTGGATAAGGGCAATTTGGTCGCGGCCCGGTTGGACGCGATTGATCCGGCAGACGATCAGTTGGTGCCTGCTTGGCGCAATGGCGAAATGCTTGTTCGCGAAGATTTCGATACTGTGAAGGAACGCTCGCAAGCATGATTGCCTGATAACTTACGGGAGCTGATGAAGGCGTAGCGGTCACGGCCATAAGTTGACCCGTGCGTAAGCCCAACGACCCGCTCATCTATGCGCGGCAGTCCAAGCGCCCGTTGAGCCATGGTAACTGTCCAGCTTTTCAAAACCCCATCTGGCAAGGCAGCCCGCTGCGGCCTTGGCATCGAGAAATGCGTCCCGATAAGAATAAGAGTCGAAAGGTTTTTCATAGTTTTCCTTTCGCCAAGCTCATCGGAAAACCGCTATCGGCTTTCGCTCTTTGCCGAATTATTTTGAAAGCGCCGCCGGTCCGGTTTGCACCACAATTGCGCCGCGAAGTTCGCCCGGCTTAAAACCGGTCGCGCGGTCGTCGGGGTAGCTTGCGGTGATGGCTGCCTGCACTTCGGACGCGATATCTGTGCCGTGGCACACCGCGCACGGTTGTTCCTGCATCGGGATGGCGCGCATATAGATTGAACGATTCCCGACATTCGCGTGGATCGCCGCTGGCCCGCCATTCTTAAGCGGGGCCTGCTCAAGCTCTTCGTAAAGTGCGGCAAGATCGCTATCAAAGTCGTTGCCGGGGTTTCTCGTTTTGCGCGCGATCCTGCCGACTTTCAAACCGCTTTCGTCCGAAAGGCTTTGGGCAATGGCAGGGGCGGCCGATTGGCATACTCCGATTGCGCCGACGGGGCCGGTTGCCGATAGCGCTGTCGAAAGCTCGGCTTTCAATTCTGACTGAAGCCGATCAGCGAGTTGGGCTGCATCTTTGACGAAGGCGTCATCGACCGGTGGTGCCTCGGTTTGATCTTGCGAACAACCAGATGAGGCGATCACCGCGATCAATGCGAACGCGGTTGTGAAACCTTGAGCGGTTTGGGCAAGTGACAAATTGTCCTCCTATGCTCTGAGCCAGAAGCGAATGATCATCGCGATGGCCCCTAAGAATGTGACGCTTGCCAGCCATATGCCAGCCATCCAGGCGAGCCTCTTCCAGAGGGGCGGGGTGGGATCGGGAGGGGCCAGCATCAATGGTACCCCTCGTCACCCACCTTGCCTCTGAACACCCAGTAAGCCCAAGCGGTGTAGCCGATGATCAGCGGCATGGTGATGGCCACACCAACAAGCATGAATATCTGGCTTCGCGCAGGTGCTGCTGCATCCCAGATTGTCAGGCCCGGTGGCGCAACATACGGCCACATGGTGACACCCAGACCCGCCATCCCGAAAAAAAAACAATGCGATAGCCAGCCAGAACGGCTTGCTGTTGCGTTCTTTGCGAATGGCCTGGATCATCGACAAGGCGATAAGCCCGGTCAGGATTGGTACTGGCGCTGCGAAGTAAATTTCGGGTGCGGTAAGCCAGCGTTGCGCATATTCCACGTTGAGGAAGATGTTGTAGAGGCTGACCGCTCCCATCAACACAATCGTCGCAATCGCGGCTCTGAGGGCGAGGTAGCGCGCGTGTTTTTGTGCGCCTCCATCGAGTTTCCAGACAAGCCAGGTGCTGCCCAGCAACGCATAGCCCGCCACCACACCTGCACCGCACAACAAGGTGTAAGGGGTAAGCCAGTCAAACCAGCTCCCGGCATAATTGCGATCCACGACCTCGATGCCTTGCAACAGCGCACCCAGCGTCATGCCTTGCGCCATTGCCGCGACAAGTGATCCGCCAAAGAATGCCGCATCCCAAAAGGCGCGGTGGTTTGGGTCACGCCAGCGATACTCAAACGCCACCCCGCGAAAAACGAGGCCGAGCAGCATGGCGATAATCAAAGGATAGGTCGCTGGCAGAACAACGCCATAGGCTAGGGGGAAGGCGGCGAACAGCCCTCCGCCTCCAAGCACCAGCCACGTCTCATTTCCGTCCCAGACCGGCGCGATAGAGTTCATCGCACGGTCGCGTCCCTGGCCAACGCGCAGGGTCGGAAACAGGATGCCAATGCCCAGATCAAAGCCGTCCATCACGACGTAGGCGAAAACTGCAAAGGCAATGATGAAGGCCCAGATGACAGTGAGATCCATCACGCATTCTCCTTATTGGTCGAAGCTGGAGTGCTGTTTCCCGGGTTCTGCGTTGGTCCCGGTGTGATGCCAGCCGTGCGGATCGGTCCGGTATCGCCGCGTTTGGCTCCAAGCTCTCCGGTATGCGGCGGCTTGCCCATCAGGCGCAGGATATACCAGACGCCGATCCCGAAAACCGTGAAATAGACGACAATGAAGGCCAGAAGGGACGCCGCAACCGCAGGCGCATCAAGTGGGCTGGCAGCGTCTGCGGTCCGCAACAAGCCGTAAATGACGTATGGCTGGCGGCCGACCTCTGTCGTGATCCAGCCTGCCAGAACGGCGGCAAACCCGGAAGGGGCCCTGACCAGCGCTGCCTTGTGCAGTAGCGACCATTCGTAGAGCCGTCTGCGCCACCGCGCGATCAGGCTCCACAGACCGATACCCAGCATGGCGAAGCCGATGCCGACCATGATGCGGAAGGACCAGAAAACCATGCCGACAGGGGGTTCTTCGTCGTCGGGGATCGTATCAAGGCCATCCATCGGAGCATTGAGGTCATGCTTCAGGATAAGCGAGGATGCCTTGGGGATTTCGATGGCATATTTGACGGTTTTTTCGTCGCTGTCCGGAATGCCGAACAAGATCAGCGGCGCGCCGTCGGGATGGCTTTGGAAATGCCCTTCCATCGCCATGACCTTTTGTGGCTGATGCTCAAGCGTGTTGAGCCCATGCAAGTCGCCTGCGAAAATCTGCGCCGGGGTTACGATGGCTGCCATCCACATTGCCATGGAGAACATCTTGCGCGCATGGGCGTTGGTCCTGTCCTTGAGCAAGTGCCAGGCACCAACCCCGCCCACAACGAATGCGGTCGTCAGATATGCCGCCATCACGGTGTGGACGAGCCGGTAGGGGAAGCTTGGATTGAAAACGATGTCCCACCAGCTGTCGCCTGGAAGATACTGGCCGTTGGCTGCGATTTCATAGCCAACGGGCGTCTGCATCCAGCTGTTGACCGATAATATCCAGAAGGCAGATATGAACGTTCCCAGCGCCACCATACAGGTCGCAGCAAAGTGCAGTTTCTTGCCGACCTTGTTCATCCCGAACAACATGACGCCAAGGAAACCGGCTTCGAGGAAGAAGGCGGTCAGAACTTCGTAAGCCATGAGCGGCCCGATCACCGGACCCGCGACATCGGAGAATACCGACCAATTGGTGCCAAACTGATAACTCATGACGATACCGGAGACGACGCCCATCGCAAACGCGATGGCGAAGATCTTCAGCCAGTACTTGAACAGATCGAGATAGACCTGCTTGCCGGTCTTCAACCACAACCCTTCGAGCACCATGAGATAGCTCGCCAGCCCGATGGAAAAGGCGGGGAAGAAGAAATGAAAGCTCACCGTGAACGCGAACTGGATGCGCGCAAGCAACAGTGCGTCGAAATATTCAAGCATGTTCGTGCCTTATCGAAGATTTGACGTTCAGATGTTCAGAGTGGATGCGCCCGCGCCGGGGGGGTGGGCGGGCACATCCTGCACCCTCAGGCTACCTGAGTGGTGCGTAGGTAAGGCTTGATGGTCTCGAAACCTTGCGGGAATTTTTCGCGCGCTTTTTCGTCGCTGAGCGATGGCGGGATGATCACGTCATCGCCCGGCAACCAGTTCGCCGGCGTCGCAATGCCAGCGCGATCACTGATTTGAAGACTGTCGATCACCCGCAGGATCTCGTCAAAATTGCGCCCCACGCTCATCGGATAGGTCATCACGAGGCGGATTTTGTTCGACGGATCAATGATAAAGACAGAACGCACCGCTGCCGTTTCGCTCTGATCCGGGTGGATCATGTCGTAGAGTTTCGCGATCTCAAGATCGGGATCTGCGACGATGGGAAAATCAAGGGTGACGCCTTGGGTTTCGTCGACATCCTTAACCCACTCCAGATGCTCTTCAACCGTATCGGTTGAAAGGCCAAGCGGCTTGACACCGCGCGCTTCAAACTCGGCGGCGAGCTTGGCTGTCATGCCCATTTCGGTGGTGCAAACGGGGGTGAAATCTGCCGGATGGCTGAAAAAGAAAACCCAATTATCGCCCGACCAATCGTGGAGATTGATCTCACCTTTGGTGGTGGGAACTGTAAAATTGGGGGCGGTGTCGCCGATGTGTAAACTCATCACTTGTGCTCCTTGGTTGGACGATTGCGACCTACGCGCAGCACGACGAGTCGTCCAATTCAATTACGCACTTACATTAATCGAGTTTTGCGAACAAGCGATAAGGCAGGCGATAGGGGTGTAAAATTGGAAATTCCTTGATGGAAATGCGCAATCAATTACAATATTTCTTTTAGTAAAATCTGCTCAGTTTGCCGTAGCGCGCAGCATCCACGCGGTTTTTTCGTGCAAGGCGCGCCTTGGCGCGACCACGTCCAGCGTCGCCTCATCGCCGATTTCCTAAGCCACCCGCAAAACATCGCGCGCGGGCTTGGCCACCTGTTCGTGGCCCTTGGCTGTGCCGGCCATCAGATCATCCCGCGCGCAAGGAAGTGATCAGTTGGTTCAGGCGGCGCGCCATCATCGCTTACAAGCTTATCGAAAGCTTTGGACTGTGAGAGGAAAACCTCTCCGCTCAGATCGTCGATGAAATGCGACCGTTTGAGCCGGTCCATAACCGGTCCTTTGATCTCGGACAGGTGCAGCCCGATCTTGCCGTCTGCTAGCCGGTGATTGATCGCTTCGAGACTTTCGAGCCCTGACGCGTCGATCTCGTTCACCGCGCTGCACATCAGGATGACGTGGCGCAGTTCGGGGCGTTCGGCGACCCGTTCGAGCACATATTCCTCCAGCCAACGCGCATTGAGATAGGTCAGGGCCTCATCGATACGGATCGACAGGATATGCGGAACGGTGAAGACATTGTGGCGTTCGATATTGCGGAAATGCTCGGTCTCCGGGACGCGCCCGACAATGGCTGCGTGCGGACGGCTGGCGCGCCACAGATACAGCAACAGGCCAACGGCAACACCGGTGATCACGCCCATCTCTACGCCGGCAATCAAAGTGATCCCGATGGTGGAAGCATGAGCGGCAAAGTCTGCCTTGGAATACCGCCACAACTGACCCGGCGTTTTCAAATCGACGAGGCTTAGCACTGCCACGATGATCGTTGCGGCAAGTGTCGCGATAGGCAGGCTGAAAAGCAGCGGTGTCAGGAACAGCGTCGCAAGCGCAATCCCCACGGCGGTGTATGCACCCGCCGCAGGCGTTTGAGCGCCTGCATCAAAATTGACAGCGGAACGCGCGAAGCCCCCCGTCACCGGATAACCGCCAGAAAACGCGCTCGCGATATTGGCCGCGCCAAGTCCGATCAACTCCTGATCCGGCGCAATTCGCTGACGGCGTTTGGCAGCAAGCGTTTGTGCAACCGATACGCTCTCGACGAAGCCGATGACCGAGATCAGCAAGGCTGGCACCCAAAGCTTTTCAATCAGGGAGACATCGGTGCTGGGCAATGCAAAGGGAGGCAGGCCCTGCGGGATCGCCCCGACAAGATTGACGCCCTTTTCACCCAGATCCAGCATGACGACCGCAAGGATTGTGAGAGCCACGGCTGCGACGGGACCTGCTTTTGCCGTCATATCAGCGGCCCGTTCTGGCAATCTGATACGCTGCAAGGCAGGTTTTGCCCCTGTTCGGACCCAGAACAGGAACAGGGTTGCGAGGACCCCGATGGTAAGCGTCCAGACATTGGTGTCGCCGATCGCACTGCCGAGAGAACCCAGCATTTCGGGCCAATTGTCACCGCTCGCCTTCACACCGAGGATATGTTTGATCTGGCTGGTGGCGATCAGGATGCCAGAGGCGGTGATGAAGCCGCTGATGACGGGGTGAGACAGGAGGTTGGCAAGGAAGCCCGCTCGCAAGAAGCCAAGAACCGCGAGCATGATGCCTGATAGCATTGCGAGCGTGATCGCTGCCTCCAGATACTCTGGCGTACCTTGAGAAGCGACCGCGCCAGCAGCGCTTGCTGTCATCAACGAAATGACCGCAACCGGTCCAACGGCAAGCGTGCGGCTGGTCCCGAAGATCGCGTAAAGCACCAGCGGGAGAATAGAGGCGTAGAGCCCCACAACCGGCGGCAATCCGGCAAGCAATGCGTAAGCAAGGCTTTGCGGGATAAGCATGATAGTGACGATCATCGCCGCCATCAGGTCGTCGGTCAGGATTGACCTGTTATAGGTTCGGCCCCAATCAAGGATCGGCAAATAGCGGGCGAGCATCGGTACGATCTCCGGTTATTGTGCGATGAGACCGCCAGGCCCCGCGAGCCATTCCCGCCCTTTTAGCATACCGTTCCAGTAGATCCATGGAAGCGCATCTGCTTTTAGCATCCAGGACAGGCGTTGAGGCTTGGTACCATCAATCAGCCATGTCGGAAAACTCGGGGCCAGTTTGCCACCATAAGCGAACTCAGCCAGCACGATTTTGCCGCGCTCGACCGTCAGCGGGCACGAGCCGTAGCCATCATATCCGGCAGTTGGACCTTTTTTATCAAGTTGGCGAAGCGCGTTGACGGCAACCACGGGGGCCTGTTTGCGCGCCGCAGCCGCCGTCTTGGCGTTCGGCATTGATCCGGCATCGCCAAGCCCGAACACGTTGGGAAAACGAACATGCTGAAGCGTGTGTTGATCCACATCGGTAAAGCCGCTTTCAGCTGCCAGAGGGCTATTGGCAAGGAATTGCGGTGCGACTTGCGGGGGCACCACATGGAGCATGTCAAACTCCCTTGTGACCTCGCCCGCCCCGGTCTGGAACACCGCGCTTTTCGATGCCCCATCGACCGATATGAGAGTGTGGCCAAGCTTCAGGCCAATGCCGTATTTCTCGACATAACTCATAAGCGCAGGCACGTAATCGGCGACGCCGAAAAGCACTCCGCCCGCATTGCAAAACTCGACATCAATCTGATCCAGAACACCCGAATGGCGCCATTGGTCACAGGAAAGATACATCGCCTTTTGCGGGGCGCCGGCGCATTTGATCGGCATGGGGGGGCTGTGTAAAAATTGCCCGTCCGCTTTTGATCTTCTGGACCAGTTCCCACGTGTAGGGCGCAAGGTCATAGCGATAATTGGACGTGACACCGTTTTTGCCCAGTGTTTCCTCCAGCCCGTCGATCTTTTCCCATGCAAGGCGGATGCCCGGGGCAACGACCAGCACATCGTATTGGATGGCCGACCCGTCTTCGAGGGTCACTTGGTTGTTTTCTGGCTCAAAGGATTTTGCTGCCTGTTTGATCCAGGTTGCTGCCTTTGGCATCACGCTTGCCATGGAGCGCCGGGTGACTTCGGGCTTGAAGATACCTCCGCCAACCATGGTCCAGCCGGGTTGATAGGCATGTGTGTCGGCGGGGTCTATGATCGCGATATCGAGGCTTGCGCGGCGTTTGAGCAGCGAGGCTGCCGTGGCAATGCCAGCCGCGCCGCCGCCGACAACGACGACCTGATGTTTTACTGATTGTGCCACGCACTGTTCTCCAGATGAGTTTTGTTAGCCGCCGAGCCGACTGGCCAAGGCGGAAAGATCGTATCCGGCGTCACGCGCCGCTTCGATCCGCTCTTGAACGTCAAGGTCATGCGGATTGGCGAGGGTTTCGAGTGTGATGGAGCGAGTGCCTGTCCGGCAGTAGGCAAGCACATGGCCGGGTGTGCCAAGGCGAATGGCCTTGAAGGCGGCCACGGCGGGATCGGGGAATTCGCCTCCGGTTACGGGAATATGGTGGTAGGCGAGGCCCGCCGCTTGCGCTGCATCGCGCATTTGCGAAGCGGTAGGCTGTCCGGGTTCTTCGCTATCCGGACGATTGCAGATGACGGCGACGAAGCCTTGTTTTGCAAGCGCGCCCATGTCCTCCAGACGAAGCTGCGGTGCGACCGCAAAATCCTCCGAGACTTTCCTGATATCCATCAGCTGCCTCCTTCGATAATGCGCATGACACCCATGCCGGCGAGCATTGCGACGACGAAAATCGCAGCAGACAGCGGCTCGATCACCAGAGCAGCGATGCCCGGCCCCGGGCACAATCCGGCAATGCCCCAGCCAATACCGAACAGTGCTGATCCGCCGATAAGCTTGACCGTCAGGTCGGACCGGTCAGGAAGCGAGAAATTCTCGGCGAAGACAGGATGCGCCATCCGCTCGCGAAAGCGCCATGCGACCGCCATGACAATCACCGCGCCGCCCATGACAAAAGCGAGCGTCGGGTCCCAATTGCCGAACACATCAAGGAAGCCGCGAACGCGTGCCGGGTTGGTCATACCGCCCAGTGCGAGGCCTGCACCAAACAGCGTTCCCGAGGCCAAGGGGGGCAAGAGGCGCCGCATCATCGCAGCACCTCGAGGCCGGCGGTATTCATAATCGCAACGGTTGCGATCCCGGCTGCTATAAAGGTCAAAGTCGCCACAATCGAACGCTGCGACAACCGGCTGACACCGCAGACGCCATGACCGCTGGTGCACCCGCTGCCCAGGCGCGTGCCGATACCAACGAATAGGCCGGCGATGACCAGGAATACCGGGCTGGCGAAACTCGCTTCCAGTCCTCCCGAAGCGAGGGCGACGATAGCCGCGCCAAGCGGAAGGCCCAGCAGAAACATCCAGGCGCTCGATCTCGACATACTGCTATCGCTGATGCCGGTGGCGCGCGCTGTGATACCGGACACACCGGCAATCCGGCCAGCGCCAAGCAACATCAATGCCGCAGCAAGGCCGATCAGAATGCCCCCACCAAGCCCGGCCAGCGGAGCTGCGTCAGGAAAGCCCGGCAGCATCATACCGCGTTAACCGGTATCTTGATGTAGCTGACGCCATTGTCCTCCGGCTCCGGCAGGCGACCGCCGCGGATGTTCACCTGCACCGAAGGCATGATGAGGTTGGGCATGGCGAGTGTCGCATCGCGCGAGGTGCGCATCTTGACGAATTCGTCCTCGCTTACACCGTCTTTGACATGGACATTCTCGCGCCGTTGCTGACCAACGGTGGTCTCCCATGCATATTCGTCACGGCCAGGTGCCTTGTAATCGTGGCATAGGAAAAGCCGGGTTTCGTCTGGAAGCGAAAGCAGGCGACGGATCGACCGGAACAGCTGACCCGCATCCCCGCCGGGAAAATCCGCGCGCGCTGTGCCGAAATCTGGCATGAATATCGTGTCACCGACAAAGGCCGCATCGCCGATAATGAAGGCCATATCGGCAGGGGTATGACCGGGGACATGCAGCGCGATGCCTTCGATTTTGCCAAGGCGGAATGTCTCGCCATCGTTAAACAGGTGGTCGAACTGTGACCCGTCCCGCTCAAAGTCGGTTCCCGCGTTGAACAATTTGCCGAACACTTCCTGCACCCGGATGATGTCCGAGCCAATCGCAAGTTTCCCGCCCAGCTTGTCCTGTAGATAGGGCGCGGCCGAGATGTGATCAGCGTGCGCATGCGTCTCGATCAACCAGGTCACTTTCAGATTATTCGAATTCACATATTCGATGATACGATCCGCCGAGCCGAAGGACGTGCGACCTGCGGCTGTTTCATAGTCGAGCACCGAATCGATGATCGCAGCCTCACGCGTCTCTGGATCGTGAACGACGTAACTTACAGTAAATGTCGCTTCGTCGAAAAAGCCCGCAATCGAGGGGCGAAGCGATTTTTCCGACTGTGCGCTGGCGATTTGGTTGGTTGCGGCCTGAAGGGCCATACCTGCATTGGACATCCCAAAATCCTTTGATTACATAAATTGTGTATATGTATTGCTTTCTGCGAGTCAAGTGCTAAGACGTTTGTCATGGACACAGATGACAATCGAACAGGGGGTTCTCGCAACCTTCGCATTGGCGATGCGGCGCCAGACTTTGAGGCCAGAAGCACAGTCGGCCCGGTCAAGCTGTCGAACTATAGGGAGCGCTGGCTCATCCTGTTTTCGCATCCGGCGGATTTCACGCCGGTTTGCACGACCGAATTCGTCGAATTGGCGCGGCAGGCGGATGAGTTTGAACAGCGCGATTGCGCGCTCATGGCGCTATCGGTGGACAGTCTGTTCTCGCACTTTGCCTGGCTGCGCCTGATCCGGGACCGGTTCGATATCGAAGTCCGCTTCCCGATTGTCGAGGACCCGACATTGGTCATTGGCCGTGCGTTTGGCATGGTCGCGCCGCAGGACAATGACAGCGCCACGGTGCGAACGACATTCTTCATCGACCCATCGGGCATTATTCGGGCGATGACCTGCTATCCTGCCAATATGGGCCGCTCGATCCCTGAAATGCTGCGAATGCTCGATGCGTTGCAGGCGATTGACGCTCAAGATGCTCTGGCCCCTGCAAACTGGCAGCAAGGGGACCCCTTGCTAAAGCCACCTACGCAGGATTTGGATGAAGTGTTCAAGGCGGGTGACGAGACCGGGTGGTTCCTGCGCCAGACCGGTAAAGGGCGCGAAACCGGCAAGGGGAAAGGCAAATGATCGAAGATGCCCCAATCGAGGAATTGAAAGCGATCGCGCACCCGCTGCGGTTTCAGATCGTCCAGCTGCTTAGAGGTGGTGAGCTGAATGTGGGCGAGATCGAACAGGCTTCCGGCATAGGGCAACCTGCGCTTTCCCAGCAGCTGGGTATCCTGCGAAAAGCCGGGCTGGTTGAAACCCGCAAGGATGCAAAGCTTGTGTATTACAAGTTGAATGATGATCGGCTGGCCGAATTGGGCGCTTTGATTGGCGGGCTGGATGCACGTGCGATTACCGCAAGCGTGACGGCCCGGAACGCGGCCCAGAACTCGGCCCGAACCCCGGCACCCGGCGTCGCCAATTTTGCGCGGCTTTCCTGAATTTTCCAATGGCCAGGCTGTGTCCGTCCGTTTTGGCGCATGATTGCCGTTGGCGCGTACGAACCGTGTTGCATTGTCTCTCGAACAGACGGTATTTGAGCCCTCGATGACACGCCTTGGGACCACGCGCCTAGTGACCCGCCTGTTTAAGGGCCGCCTGCTGCTGACGCTGGCTATGATGGCGCTTGGGATGAACGCCTTCATCCCTGCAGGTTACATGGTCGCGCCATCGTCATCTCACCTTTTTGCGGTGACGATGTGTCCGCAGACGAACCCTCTGGCCCGCGCCGTCGCGCATACAGAAGGCTCTGCGCAAGTGGGCGACATGGCCTCTGTCCACGCGGCGATGGGGCATCATGTATCTGCGCCAGATGACGATACACCGGCTGCGGGCCGTGCGGATGTTGATTGCGCGTTCTCGGCGCTGGCTGCTGCAGGGGACATCCCGGAACAGCCGCAATTCATTTTCTCTTTGATCGAGGCCTCGCTGGCGTCTGCAATACCGCTGCCGGCACTCGTCATCACGCGCGAAAGCAAACTGCGACCACCGCTGCGCGGTCCGCCCTCACGCGGCTGATCCCGACACAAAACCCGTTGCGCCGCGCGGCCTGAGGCCGGTGCGCGCGCCCGCGTGCAGTTCAAAGATACGAGACAATTATGAACCCCAAAGCTATTTGCAGGGTTGCCCTTCTGGCATCCTGCCCGATTTTCGCCGCCCAGCCTGTGCTTGCCCAAGACAGCACAGACGAAGCAGATGCGCAAAGTGTGCTGACCGACACAATCGTCGTCACCGCGGCGCGCTCCCAAAGCATTTCGAGAGATGGAATTGCTCCGCCCGAACAAATTGCCCTTCCGGCAGATGCCGTTGCCATTGCCGCGCGCACGCCGGGCGGCGCACTTGTTGGGAATGGCGCGCTGTCTGGCCAGCTGTCCTACCGCGGCCTTGCCGGTCAGCGAGTGCTAGGGCGCGTCAATGGGCAGCGCTTTTCAACCGGCGGACCCAATGCGATGGACCCGCCATTGCATTACGCGCCCTCTATCCTTGTCGAGCGGATTGATATCGCTCGCGGTGTTGCTCCCGTGCCGCAGGGTCCCTCTTTGGCGGGCGCTGTGAATGCACAACTGGTCGAAGCGCAGTTCACCGACACCAGCGACTTTGCACCGCAAGTCCGGTTCACCAGCCAGTATCGCAGCGTTGATGACAGTTATGCAGTGGGTGGCCTTGCCGCAATTGCCAATGAGACATTGCGTTTCGGGGTAATCGCCAGCCGCGAAGAGGGCGACGACTATGAATTTCCCGGCGGAACGGCAGTGGGAACATCGTTCCAGCGAAATCTCTACGGCGTACATGCGGGCTTTCAGACGGGCCCTGGCGAGCTTTATGTCGAATATCGCCGCAGCGAAACTGACCCCACTGGCAACCCGCCTTTTGCTCTCGATATCGTCTATTTCGATACCGACTTCATTCAAGGCGGTTTTCGCGGCGAGATCGCTTCTGATGTCCATCTCGACCTGCGTATGGGCCACGTCGCAATCCGCCATTTGATGGATAACCAGACGACACGCCAACCCGCCGCTGGACCAATGCGTGCTAGGGCAACCTTTGCCGATGCCGATACAAGCACCGCAGAGGCATCGCTGCGCTTCGGGTCGGGCCGCGCCTATCTGCAGATCGGTGCGGATGCGGAGCTTACCGATAAATTCGTGACGATTACCAATCCCACCAACACCGCCTTTTTCATCGATTCACAGCCCAATGTGCAATCCGAACGGCTCGGTGCTTTTGCGCAATGGCGCGGCGCGTTGGGAGCGGCGGAATTCGAGCTTGGCGCGCGCCTTGATCGCACCAGTCAATCAGCGGGAACTCCGCAATTGGGGGCCGCTGTTCCGCTGGGACCGCGCGTGCTTGCAGCGGCGTTCAGCGCGGCAGACCGCGGCCGTTCGGAGACGACAGTGGACACCGTGCTGCGCGCCTGGCTGCCACTTGGGGACATTACTCCGCGCATGATCTTTGCCCGCAAGGAACGCGTGCCAAGCCTGCTCGAACGCTTCGGCTGGCTCCCGACGGAGGCGAGTTTTGGTCTTGCCGATGGCAACATTTATGTCGGCAATCTCGATCTTGCCCCCGAAACAGCGTGGATCGCAGAGGTCGGTTTCGACCTTGAAAATGACGTGTTCTCGCTGCGCCCAACGCTGTTTTATCGGAGGGTGGACGACTTTATCCAGGGCGTTCCTTTCGACGCGACTATCGGCGTGATCGATAGCCCGGTCGAGATGATTACCGCGATGAATGGCGATACGACCCCGCTGCGTTTTGGCAATGTTGATGCTGAACTCTACGGCGCGGATCTGGATTTCAGCCTTCGTCCGATAGAGCGCTTCGAGGTGTCGGGCACGGCAAGTTACGTGCGCGCAAAGCGGCGCGACATTGACGATGACCTGTACCGGATCGCTCCTGCCAACTTGCGTCTTTCTGCGGTCTGGCTGGGTAATGGCTACTCGTTTGGCGCAGAGCTTTTCGCAGCTGCCGATCAGGACAGGGTTTCCGTCTCGAACGATGAAGAACCCGGCGACGGTTATGCGATCGTTGGCCTGTTCGGGCGTTATGAGGTTTCCGATGGTATCGCGATTGAGGCAGGCGTCGAGAACCTGTTCGATACGCAATACCAACCGCATCTTGCCGGACGAAGCCGCGTCGGGGCGTCTGATGTGGCTGTGGGTGAGCGCCTGCCTGGCGCAGGCATGGGCGGCTGGGTCAGGGTGAACGCCCGGTTTTGAACTTGCAATGGTGGCCGGAGCAGCTCTTGAGGTTGCTCCGGTCATCGGCATCACCGCCATCCGCTAATCGGTCATGGCGAACGAACCCTGGAAGAAGCTGTGCAGGCCAATCCGGGCAGTATTCCCTTGGACTCATTTATGGCGCAATAAGTGCCGCTAAACAGGTTCAGCTCTGGATTTCGCCCCAGACTTCCTGATTATCTGCCCGCTCAATCCTGCGGCTGGTGCGCAAGTCGAGCAGCGGCGAAAGGCCGGTAGCTTCGAGAGAACCGCGAATATCGGTTTGATCATCACCGGCCTGCCGATCAAAGGCATCCTGCATTCTTTGCAGCAGATAGAACCGATAAGGGATCACGACCGAGGCGATTTGCGTGCCGCGCCAGGTAAAGGGAGCGAGCCCCATACCGCTTTTCATCGACTTGTTGTTCGTGGGCGCACCGGTTTCGATCTCGGGATGGTCGGCAAGCCAGCTGTTCGCGCGCTCTACGTGAGCGATGATCTCGGGAAGGTAGTCGGCCGCGATGAATTTCATGATCGCGGTGAGTGTGTCTGGTAGTGTGTCGCCTGCAAACAGCTTGCCTTCGGATTTGGCCGTGGCCTCGTCCATGAAGGTCTCTGCCATGTTCAACCGTTCGACCCAGCGAAAAACATTGGGCGCGGTTTTTTGCATCAGGTGAAGCGGGGCCGGATCACGGCCAAGGTGGGCATACATCGCCCCGATCAGCCCATAGTCCGCAATTGTGGCATGGCCGCCAAGCATGAAAGGATGCGCGCGCAAATGCCGATCCATCAAAGCCAGGAATTCGCCATAGCTTTCCTCTACCAATGCGTAGGTGTCAGGATTGACGCCGAACACTTCGGCGGCTTTGCGCATGCGCCCGCTTGCATGGAGAAAGGCCGCATCTTCGGCTTCCTCGGGCAAACCATCGGGAAGGACGTCGCGAAATGTCTGCCGTATAAACGGCAAGTTCACCTCGTCGAAGTTCCAGCGGTAATGCATCGCGGGGCGCAGAAGACCGTGCGAACCAAACAGCTCGAACAGATGCGCGATCACTAGGACTTTGGGGTCGCCCGGATAGATCGGGTTCTTGCTGAAACCTGCCGTATCAAGATGGTCGATAATGTCTGCGCCGTCCTGGACAATCGCCCCTTCCGGCGTTTTGATAACCGGGATGATCCAGCGCCCGATCTGCGGGACAATAGTGCCGGTAAACTCTTCGCTGCCAGCCTTCACCTCGGTAAAGGGGACGGCGTTCATCCGCATGTAGGATCGCACGCGCGCCGTGTAGAGTGATCCCGCCATTCCATAGAGCGTGTAGGTCAAAGTGCAGCCTTTCCAGCCAAATGGCGCCGGTCATGTTTTGGCACAAGTAGTGCGAACACAACAATGGCGTCAATGCAAAGCCGTTTATGGAGATTGCGACCGGCTAGAAGTTGTATTTTGTCGAGAATTGAACGCGTTGCAGATTGCCGCTGCGTCCGTCTTCGAGGCTTCGTTCGGCATACATCAGCTCAATCCCGATATCGAGCGGCGGGACCGGGCTCCAGATGACGTTTGCAAAAGCGTTCCAGCTTTCATCTGTCACCTGGTCGGTGGTCAGGAGTATCGGATTGTCGGCCTTGAAATAGGCCCCGCCAATGCTCGAGCGCACATCGTCGCTCCAGACATGGCGAAAAGCGCCAAAGCCGGAATAGGTGAAAATGGGATCGAGGTTGCCACTGGCATCAATCGCGGCATCGTTCACGATGTTCAAACCGATATACCGGCCAAGCCCGTCACCGGCGGTGGCCATGAAGCGGAAATCATCCTTCTCGCCGACTTTAAGCTTGCCCGACAAGCTCAGGCCATAGGCGAAAGCGGAATCGTCCTTGGCATTGATATCATCGGTCGATGTATGGAGCTGCCGGACAATACCTGCGGCCGTGAACGATCCCCAATCCCCGCTCCAATTGTAGCGCCCGACAACATCGGGAAGCTGATCATCCCCTGCGAGCATCCGCGCACCTGTTGGCGATGTGACAGCGGTTTCGGGTTGCTCGAGCGCGATCTGGAGCCCGCCCTTGGTGTAGCGGATAAGGGGTTGGCGATCGAAGACGGTCCCCGGGGTCACACCGATAAAATCAAGACTGTCGGGAAGCGCGCCAACGTTCTGGAAGGTCGACCATGTCTGCCCAAAGGTCCAATTATCATATGAGATGACGGCCTGACGAATTCTGGGCACGAAGCTGTTGGAAATCCGCTCATTGCCGCCTTCGGTGACGTTAAAATCAAGCTCGATCAGGCCGGTAAGCTTATGCTCGGCCCCGACATCGGTCTCTGTCTTGAACAAGAAGCGCGTTTGGCGAGCGCTGAAATCGGTATCGAAGCCGGATGCTTCTCCGCCAACAGGGATGGCGACCGGTATCAGGAAATCGCGCAGGATAGAGTTGTTGGGCAATTGCCCGCCACTTGTGCGCTGGCTGATCGCGTCGAGTTTGACATATCCGTCATAGGTGATCCGCGTCTTGCCCACGCTAAACCCGTCGCCCGATTGTGCAGTGTTGGACGCAACCTGCTCGCTCAAGTCCTCTTGCTGTGATTGCAGCGCCTGTGTCGCGGCCAGGAGCTGGGCGCTTTGGGCGCGCATTTCCTCTTGCTGTGCGGTGGTCGAGCTTTGCTGCGTATCCAGCCGCTCGATCAATCCTTCGACTAACGCTTCCAAACGATCGAGGCGCTCATCAACCGACTGTTCCTGGGCCAATACCGGGCTGGCAGTCAGGCACGTTGCGCCTAGCAGAACGAGGCGTAGCCCGCGGCGAGTGTTGCGTGATGTCATCTTGTGATCTCCCCTCACAATATCTTTTCTGCTTTTCTTTTTGCAGGGGAGAACACGGCGCTGCTAGCTAGTCCTTAGTCGTACGACCTTTGTCTGAGAAACAGGTGACGCATCACTATGTATGAATGGTCCCGATCAAAGGAGAATAGGCATGCTGGAAGCTGTTGCGAGACCAAAAGCCGCCCACGCCCCGCATTGCGCGGGCGAGCAATATGACACGATGTACGCGCGTTCGGTCACTGATCCGGACGCATTCTGGCTTGAGCAGGCAGAGCGCCTTGATTGGGCGGTCAAGCCCACCAAAGGCGGCGATTGGTCCTTCGATCCGGCCCGTATCAAGTGGTTCGAGGATGGCCAGCTTAACCTGTGCCACAATGCGGTGGACCGCCATGTCGAGGCGGGGCGCGGCGATACAACGGCGCTCATTTTCGAACCCGATGATCCTGCATCGGAAGGGCGAACTCTTACATATGCGCAGTTGCAGCAAGAAGTCGTCGCCATGGCGAACGCGCTTAAAGCAATCGGCGTGACCAAAGGCGAGCGCGTTACGATCTATATGCCGATGGTGATCGAAGGTGTGACAGCCATGCTGGCATGTGCGCGCCTTGGAGCGATCCATTCGGTGGTGTTTGGCGGCTTCTCGCCAGAGGCTCTTGCAGGCCGCATCGAAGACTGCGGCTCGCGCTTTGTTGTGACCGCTGATGAAGGTCTGCGCGGTTCCAAACGTGTGCCGCTCAAAACCAATGTCGATGCGGCGTTGAAGCTTGCCGGCACACAAGGCGTCGAAGCTGTCCTGGTCGTCGCCCACACTGGCGCGGATGTTCCTATTCAAGAGGGCCGCGACCACCGTTTTGCCGATGTTGCCTCTGATGCTCCTGTGCCTTGCGAGGTTATGGATGCCGAAGATCCGCTGTTCATCCTCTACACCTCGGGTTCGACCGGGAAGCCAAAGGGCGTGCTCCATACAACCGGCGGATACGGTGTCTGGACCGCGACAACCTTCCATTACGTATTCGACTACCAGCCGGACGAAGTGTTCTGGTGCACCGCCGATATCGGCTGGGTCACGGGCCACAGCTACATTGTATACGGCCCGCTTATGAACGGGGCGACGCAGGTCGTGTTCGAAGGTGTGCCCAACTATCCCGACCATGGCCGGTTCTGGGATGTGGTGGACAAGCACAAGGTCAATATCCTCTACACCGCGCCGACCGCGATCCGCGCTCTTATGCGCGAAGGTGATCAATTCGTGACGAGCCGGGATCGTTCGTCACTGCGCCTGCTGGGCAGTGTGGGTGAGCCGATCAATCCCGAGGCATGGCGCTGGTATTTCGATGTTGTTGGCGACGGGCGTTGCCCCATCGTTGACACATGGTGGCAGACCGAAACGGGCGGCTGCATGCTGACGACGCTTCCCGGCGCGCATGATATGAAACCGGGGTCTGCGGGTCTTCCCTTCTTCGGTGTTCAGCTGGAGCTGGTCGACAATGACGGCGCCACTTTGGAAGGTCCCAATGAGGGCAACCTTTGTGTGACCCATTCATGGCCCGGCCAGGCGCGCAGCGTTTACGGCGACCATGAACGCTTCATCCAAACCTATTTTAGCACCTACAAAGGCAAATACTTCACCGGTGACGGATGCAAGCGCGACGAGGACGGGTATTACCGCATCACGGGGCGCGTGGATGATGTCATCAACGTATCGGGTCACCGCATGGGTACAGCCGAAGTCGAAAGCGCGCTGGTGCTGCATGATACGGTCGCAGAAGCTGCCGTGGTCGGATATCCCCATGACGTCAAAGGGCAGGGCATCTATTGCTATGTCACGTTGAACGCAGGGCTAGAGGGCTCGGACGAGCTTTACGCGGAACTTCGTGCCCATGTCCGCAAGGAAATCGGCCCCATCGCAACGCCTGATCACCTGCAATTTACCGACGGTCTTCCCAAGACCCGCTCAGGCAAGATCATGCGGCGTATTCTCAGGAAGGTGGCTGAAAACGATTATGGCTCATTGGGTGACACTTCGACGCTGGCCGATCCCTCGCTGGTTGACCGCCTGATTGAGGGACGCCAAAACCGGTAAAGGACGATTGGAAAGGCCCGATATGCAAGTTGTCATCGCCGATGATCATCCGCTTTTCCGTACGGCGCTAAGCCATGCGGTCAGCAAGGTCTGGCCCGAGGCCGGTATCGTTGAGGCAAGCAGCGCGGCGATTGCCCGCGAGGCATTGGCGACAGGACCGGTAGAGGCTTTGCTGCTCGACTTGCATATGGAGGATTCCAACGGGCTTTCGGTGCTGATGGACCTGCGCCAGGATTATCCTGCGCTTCCCGTCACAATAGTATCTGCAAGCGAAGAGCCCCGCGTCATCGCAGCAGCACGGCAATTAGGCGCCGCTGCCTTCATCCCGAAATCATCCAGCCTCGACATAATGCGCGATGCTCTTTCAGCGGTGCGCGAAGGGGATGGGTGGTTTCCCGAAACAACGGCTGACGATGATCAGGATCTTACCCAGATCGCGAGCCTTACGCCTGCGCAAAGGCGAATCCTCTCTTCGATGCGAGAGGGGCTTTTGAACAAGCAGATCGCCTATGACCTCGATATCAGCGAGGCGACCGTGAAGGCACATATCACGGCGATCTTCCGAAAGCTCGGGGTCAACAATCGCACACAGGCTGTATTGCTCGCTGCCAAGCTGGATGTCGATCAACCCCAGGCCGATGCAGCCACCGGATAAGCTTACTCCGCAAACTCCACCGCTTCGCTCGGGCCTCGCGCCAATCCGCCCGAGATAAGCGCGCGCAAAGCAGCAGGCGCCGCCGGTTTAAGCAGGCGGTTTGCCCCCATCATCTGCGCTGCTTTCTCGGTCTCCTCCGAAGACTCAGCGGTCAGTAAAATCGCAGGCGGGCGCACCCCCCAATTATGACACAGCGATTGATAAACGCCGTCGCCGCGTTCCTCGCGATCGAGCCGGTAGTCCATGATCACAAGGTCAGGAGCTTCGCTCGCAAGGCTTGATGCCTGCGCCAGGCTATCGGCACACATCGCCGTCAGCCCCCATTTTTCGAGCAGCGCAGAGGTGGCGTTGAGCGCAGCAGGTTCGTTATCAACGATTAGGATACGCGCCGCTTTCAGGCCTTGGACTTTGCCTTTCGCCTTGCTCGCCTGCTCGGATGATTGCCAACGCGAAACAGTCATGTGGAGAGCAAACTGCGTGCCTTTTCCAAGCTCGCTGGTGGTTTCGACATGCACGTCCAAAAGGCGCGCGGCGCGCCGGACAATCGCAAGGCCCAGACCCAATCCTTCGCGATCTTGCGATTGGCCGCGATCAAATTCGTCGAAGATTGTCTCTTTATCGTCCTCTGCAATACCGCGGCCCGTGTCGAGCACACACAGGCGAACCTCGTCGCCTGCGCGTCTTACGCCCAGCAGAACGCCGCCCTTTTCGGTGTAGCGAACGGCGTTGCTCACCAGATTGCGCAGCGCGCTTGTGAGCCAGACCCTGTCGGTTGCAACCCATGCGCTCGTACGCACACTGCGCAGGTCGAGCGATTTTGCTTTGGCCTGAACGGCAAACTCGCGCACGAGTTCGTCAAAAATCCGCTGGACCGGGATTTCCTCGATGTTCGCCTCCACCCCGCCGGAATCGAGCTTGGAAATGTCGAGAAGTGCGCGGATCAGACGGTCGGCCGAAAGGATCGAACCGTCGAGGTCCCTGACCAACCGCTCCAAAGCTTTCTTGCCTGCGACTTCTTCGCCCAAGGCTGACGCAAAAAGGCGCGCGGCATTCAGCGGCTGGATCAGATCATGGCTCGCAGCTGCCAGAAAACGCGTTTTTGACCGGGTCGCTTCTTTGAGAGCCTCGTTCGCCTCGCTGAGCTGGGCAGTGCGCTGGGAAACCTCATCCTCCAGCGCTTGTTCGGCGCGGCGATCGGCTGTGATGTCGGTGTAAGAGGTGGTGTAACCTCCGCCCGGCGTTGGCGAGCCGACAATCCGCATCACGCGCCCGTCGTGCTGCTCGCTCTCGACGCGGTGCTCTCGTCCTGCTCGCATATGGTCAAGCCTGCGCGCGACATTGGCCTCGATCTCGGCCTCGCTCATATCGGTGCGTGCAAGGTTGAAGCGGATCAGATCGGCAATCGGGGTTCCGACGCTGACAAGCTCGTCCGGCAGGTCGAACAGTTCCTGATACCGCGAATTCCACGCGACCAGATGCATTTCCGCATCAACAAGCGCCACGCCCTGGTCGATGTTCTCGATAGCGATCTGCAAAAGCTCGCCGCTAAACGACAGGCGCTTGTTGGTCTCGTCGAACATGGCAACGACTTCGGCGAGTGGTACCGGATCACCGTCCGCCCATGACCCGACGAGCATGCGGGCCGAAGAGGTGCCGATAACACCCGAAATGGTCCGCTCGGCCATGTCAGTGACGGCTGCATCGGCCTCGTGATTGTCGCGGTAATCGCCGGACAGGGCCGCGATACTGGCATCGGCGCGTTCTTTCCCGACAAATTGGGAAAGGAGCAGGCGCACATCGGCAACGCGTTTTCTGGTGGTGAAACGTGCAGGCGCACCGCTGCTGTTTTTCCCTGCAAAAGCCGCTGCTTGCGCTGCATCGACAAGCGTTGGCGCGACGAGGAGCGAGGCAATCCAATAGACAAGCGTGTTGGCACCAAGGCTAAGGATGACGCCTGACACCAGAGGGTCGGGATGCACGGACAATATCGGCGCCTGCCCTGTAAAAAGCGGCCCGATCAGGAGGATCAGCCACAGGAAAAAGCCGGTGCACAGCCCTGCGATCATACCGGCTTTATTGCCGGTTTCGCTCACTACGCCTAGCACGAGCCCTGGCGCGAATTGTGCCAGCGCTGCAAATGCAAGGATGCCAAGGCCCGCCAAAGTCTCAAGCGTTCCAAAGCCGAGATAGAACATGTAGCCGAACAAAAGCAGAGCAGCGATCACCAGCCTGCGGGTCATCAGCAAACGCCCGGCAATGGCGCTGCGGTCGCCTTTGCCGCGCAAAGCCTCGCGGAACACAAGCGGCGCAATAAGGTCGTTGGTGATCATCGTTGAAAGCGCGACACTTGCGACCACGATCATCCCGGCGGACGCGGAAAAGCCCCCGATAAAGACAAGCAGTGCGAGCGCCTCGTTCCCTTGCGACAGGGGCAGGGCGAGGACGATCATATCCGCATTGGTGTCCGCTGGCAGAACGCTAAGCCCGGCCAGCACAATCGGAACAATCGCTATCGAAGTGAGCAGCAAATACGTCGGAAACGTCCAACGCATCGCGGCGTCAGACCGGTTCTTGCCCGCTTCGATGAAGGTCATGTGGAACTGGCGCGGCAGGCACAGCGCGGCGCATGCTGCGATCAATGTGAGCGTCATAAAGCGCGCATCGATCTGGTCAGGCGCGAAGATTGTTCTTGCCTCGACAACAGGCTCAGGCGCATTCCAGACAAGCGCCAATGCAAATCCGGCCAGCGCCAGCAAAGCGACCAGTTTTACCGCCGATTCCACCGCAATGGTCAGCACCATCCCGGCATTGTCACCGGCCCTGTCCGCGCGCCTTGCGCCAAAAAGGATCGCAAACAGCGCCATCAGCCCTGCGACCATCAGCACCAGCTCGTCTGCTGCAACCTGCGCTTCAAGCTCGGGGCTCAGCATAAGGAGCGAGGTCCCGACTGACTGCAATTGCAGCGCCATATAGGGCAGCGATCCGACGGTTGCGATGATGGCCACAAGCGCTGCGACACTTGCCGATTTGCCATAGCGCGCGGAAAGAAAGTCGGCGATCGAGGTCGAGTGCTGCGCCTTGGATTGGGCAAGCACTTTGCGCACAAGGCCGAAACCGAGAGTGAAAACAAGGATTGGACCAAGGTAGATCGGGAGAAAATCGAGCCCGTCCCTGACAGCGGTTCCCACCCCGCCAAAGAAGGTCCAACTGGTGCAATAGACACCGATGCTCAGCCCATAAACAAGGCTCTGATTGCGCGACAGCCAACTGGCTGTTTTTGAAGCAACAGCGTTCTCTTGCCTTGCACGGTCCTGCCACGAAGCCAGCCAGAACAGTGCGATGAGGTATGCTGTCACAGCGGCAATGGCTGCGCCGAACATCATGATCCCAAATCCCTCTCCGGCAAAGAAGCTACGCAAATTTGGGGATTCTGCAAGAAAAGACCGTGGATGCAAAAGCGGTCACGACCACGAAAAAGGGGCGATGCCATCAAGACACCGCCCCTTCTTGTGCGACCCTGGAGAGGTCAGGCCGTCAATTACGACTTAGTGAGCGTGTGCATCTCCTGCCCCGCGTGGGACACGGATCGAGTCCACAAGTTTGCGCACTTCGAGCGGGGTCTTGGCGGTCATGCTTGCAACGCCGATGGCGACTGCAAAGTTGATCACCATACCGATCACCCCGATGCCCTCTGGCGAGATGCCAAACAGCCAGCTGTCCGCCGTATTCGCAGCCGGGTTCACCAGCTTGAAGTAGGCGATGTAGCTGAAGGTGAAAACGAGGCCACTGACCATCCCTGCAATCGCGCCTTCCTTGTTCATCCCCTTGAAGAAGATGCCCATGAAGATCCCAGGGAAGAGGCTCGCTGCGGCAAGACCAAAGGCGAAGGCCACAACCTGAGCAACCCACCCTGGAGGATAGATGCCGAGGTAACCTGCCACAAGGATCGCCGCCGTTGCCGCGAGACGCGCTGCCAAAAGCTCGCCTCGCCCCGAGATATTCGGCGTGAAGGTTTGTTTCAGCAAATCGTGGCTGACCGATGCAGAGATCACCAGCAGAAGGCCCGCTGCGGTCGATAGAGCTGCGGCAAGGCCGCCTGCTGCCATCAAGGCAATAACCCAATCCGGCAGATTGGCAATCTGCGGGTTGGCCAGCACCAGCGTATCGCGGTCAACATAGACCTCGTTTGCGCTCTCAGCGTTCGGCGCATTAGCAATCACACGCTCGCCCGAAGGCCCGCGTTCGCCTGTGAATTCAGGCTTGCCTTCAAAAGCGGCACCGGGGCGATATTGCATCACGCCGTCGCCGTTCTTGTCCTGCCAGGCATAGAGCCCTGCATCTTCCCACTCGGTGAAGAAGCCTTCGACCTGTGCGTATTCCACATCATCGACTTTGTTGATGAGGTTATACATGCCGAACGCGCCCACGGCTGGGGCAACGGTGTAAAGCGCTGCGATGAAGACAAGCGCCCAGCCTGCCGATTTGCGTGCATCCGATGCCTTTGGCACGGTGAAGAAGCGCACAATCACGTGAGGCAGACCAGCAGTGCCGACCATCAAAGCCATGGTGATGCAGAAGATGTCGATCGTGCTCTTTGAACCGTCCGTGTAGGCGTTAAAACCCAGCTGAACGAGCACATTGTCGAGTTTCTCCAACACATAAGTCCCTGATCCATCGTTCAATTCCGACCCCAGACCCAATTGCGGAATGGGGTTGTCGGTCAGATAGAAGCTCAGGAAGAAGGCGGGCACGGTGTAGGCAAAGATCAGGACGCAATATTGCGCGACCTGCGTGTAGGTGATGCCTTTCATCCCGCCCATCACTGCGTAGATGAAAACGATGCCCATTCCGATGATGACGCCCATGGTGATGTCAACTTGCAGGAATTGCGAGAAGACGATCCCCACGCCGCGCATTTGCCCGGCGATATAGGTGAAGCTGATGAAGATAAGGCAGATCACCGCCACAACCCGCGCAGTCTTGGAATAGTACCGCGTCCCGATAAAGTCGGGCACGGTGAACTGGCCAAATTTGCGCAGGTAAGGGGCAAGCAGCAGTGCCAGAAGCACATAACCGCCGGTCCACCCCATCAGGTAAACCGATCCGTCATATCCGGCAAACGCCAGAATACCTGCCATTGAAAGGAAGCTCGCAGCGCTCATCCAGTCCGCTGCCGTTGCCATGCCATTAACGACCGGGTTCACCCCGCCGCCGGCGACATAGAACTCTTTCGTGGACCCCGCACGCGACCA
Organism: Erythrobacter sp. S227; assembly: GCF_057364925.1. Lineage (NCBI taxonomy): Bacteria > Pseudomonadati > Pseudomonadota > Alphaproteobacteria > Sphingomonadales > Erythrobacteraceae > Erythrobacter > Erythrobacter sp. S227. Next base: position 1,909,206 of record NZ_CP200280.1, on the reverse strand, counting down.
GATCGCAATGCCGATGTAGAGCGCAAAGCTGAGCCCCACGAAGATGTAAATCAGGGTTTGCGTTTCCATTTTTCAGCCCCCCTCAATCGTCAAGATCATATTTGCGCTCGATCTGCTTCATACGAACGACGTAGAAAGCGATGAGGGCGATGAAGGTGTAGATTGCGCCTTGCTGGGCAAACCAGAAACCGAGCGGATAACCGCCGAGCATGAACTGGTCCAAAAAGTCGCGCAGCAGGATGCCACAGCCAAAACTGGCCACGAACCAGACCGCCATCAGGCTGCACAAAAGGCGGATATTCTCGCGCCAGTATGCTCCTTCATTGGCAGCGGTTTCGCCGCTGTCGTTGCTGTCATCAGGCGCAGATGAACACGAAGCATCATAGCTATCGCTGTGCTCCTCTCCCATATCGCCCGGATCAGCCGTTGAAACTGGATCGTCCATTTCTCTCCCCTTTATCCTTTGGGCCAGCGTAGAGATTCCGCCAGCTTTCCCGGACAGGCTAGAGGGGAGGGGGAGGAGAAGGGAGAGAGACTTTAGTCTTACACAGGCAAAGCGTGTGGAGGGACTGCGCTATCCTTCAAGCTCACCCAACGTCACGGCCGGGCGCATATGGCTGATCTGCGCCTGCATCAGCTCTGCTGCAGCAATCGTGTCGGTCAATGCGTCATGCGCTGAATAGTCGGGAAGGCCGTATCGCTTCCTCGCCTCGCCCAGACGATATGCGCCTTTGACGTGGAGATTGGGCTTCAGGCGTTGCTCGAGGGTAAGGGTGCAGATGCTGCGAACAGGCAAATCCGCCCCGAAAACCGCATGAGTTGCCCGTTTGAGGGCGCTGACTTCGATCCTTGCCGCATGGGCGACAAGCACCCGCCCGGACAGTGCGCGGATCAGCTCGGGCAGTATCTCGGAGATTTTCCGCCCCCGTGCCGCGCGTTCCTCACCAATGCCGTGGATCGTGACCGCTTCGTCGTCGAGCGAGGCCTTGCTCCTGATGTCGCAGGATTGCGCGTTCCTGAGCGTAATCGATGCCCCTTCAAAGGGAAGCCACCCTGCCTGAAGCAGGTCGGCGTCTTTGCGAAGGCCATCGAGTTCAAAGTCCAGGCCAAGAAAGGGCGCGTCGGTCGCGGGCAAGGTTCGCTTCGGCCACGGCGCGTTTGCATAATCTCTCAAGACACCGTGTTCGCTGCTCTTAAGTGCGTTCAGCGCACGATCAAATCGCCACTTGGCAAACACTCAGGCGATTCCCCCTGCAAAATTGCGGCGCAAGGCGTCCAGCGCTTGTCGCACGATGGCAAAGGCGTCTTTGAGATGATCACGCTCCAGCGGCGACAAGTCATCAGGCGCAATCAGATTGTCGGGTGCCTTGCCTGCCGACACTTGCCGCGTCTGGTGGGCAATGCGCATTTCGTTGACGAGTATCATCGCATCTTCAAGGCTTTGTGCATCGCCATCGTTCATCTTGCCTGCCTTGGCGAGCGCTCTCAGACGCTCAATCGTGCCAATAGCGCGAATCCCTGCGGCAAGGGCATGGGTACGGGCAATATCGACGACTGGCATGATCGCCTGGGCCTTGGCGTTGAAGACTTTCTGCCCATCCTCTGCCGTTTCGAGCACCAGATTGCGGAAAATGCCAAGCGGCACTTTCGATCTTAAGGCATCGCGCGCAAGATAGCTGATGAAGAGCGAACTGTCTTTGAGCCGGTCGATCGTATGGTCATGCAATCGCCGCGTGAGCTGCGCATCGCCGCAAATATGCCGCATGTCGAAAAAGATGGTTGCGCGAAGTATCCGGTCTTCATCAGGCCGGTCTATCCAATTGTCATAACGGGCCTGCCAGCCAGATAATGTGCGGCGCTGATCGGCGTTTTTCGCCATGATCCCGCCCTTGCAATGCACAAATCCGCACTCGTTCAAGAGGTCGCAAATCGATGTCCCCAGCGCCTCGAAATAGGCAAGGTCAGCATCGCTTGCCTCGTCATTGATGATAAAACCGTTGTCCTGATCCGACCCGACCAATTGCTCTTCGCGTGCGAGCGAACCAAAGACAACGAAGGCAAACCCGCAAGGCGCAGCGCCAAGCTCTTCCATGGCAAGCTCTGCGGCGCGGCGATGGGTCGCCTCGCCAAGCGCCGAGGTAAACCGCATGGCCTGTGCTGCATGAAGCCCGGAATTGACCATGCTCACATAGTTTTCCGGGATGTGGCTGGCCGCCTCGATAAGCTCGTCAGCGTTGCGGGCCTTGGCGATCCTCATGCCTGCATCGATTGCGTTGTTGCCGATGGCCGAAAGGATATCGGTTGCGCTCAAAATTCCGGCAAGAGCCCCGTCGCCATCCGTCAAAGGGATATGGCGAAACCCGCCGCTCGCCATCAAAGCCATCGCTTCTGACGCGCTGGCATGAATAGACAGGGTTTGAGGCGATTGGGTCATGACAGAGGCAATCGGCTGATCAAGCGGATGCGAGCGCGCGACCACACGATTGCGCAGGTCCTTGTCGGTGAAAATGCCTTGCAGCCTGCCCCCGGCACAGATCGCAAGAGTGCTGACATCGCTTTGATGCATCAGCGCCACCGCTTCGCGAATGGGCAAATCCGGCGCGCACTCAACTGGCTCGCTCCGGCCGATAAGCTTGCCCGCTTCAAACTGGTCAAACTGAAACCGCGAGCTTTCCTGCCGTTTCTTCAATGCGTAGCTGAGCCGCGCTGTTTCATCGCGGGCAAAGAATTCCTTGAACGCCTGGGCGCGGCTGCGAAGTTCATGAAACCGCTGGGCGGAAATGGCATAAAGAAGCGTATCTTCGATAGCGGTGGTGGTATTGTAAACCTCTCCGCCGCGCAGCAGGGAAGGGTAGGCAAAGGCAGAGCCTGTACCCAGCCGCGCAGTCAATTCCTCGCCCGCCAGACGCAATTCGACCGAGCCGGACCGCACCAGAAACAAGTGTTCGTTATGACCGCCCGCAGTAAGAACCGCCTCGCCCTTGCGAACATAGCGGATTTCAACCTCGCGCGAGAGATCAGCGCGCTCTTCGTCGCTCAACATCTGAAAAGCGGTGGTGCCTTTCAGAAACTTTGCGATTTCGGCGATCTCGGCTGTCATGTGACAATACCTACGGCACAAACATTCAAGAGGCTATGCCACTAAAGTAGAACGCAAGCGCGGGTGGGCGTGGTGTGGGCGCAATGCGGGCTGCGGTGAGTATTCGACTTTGGGACCAGTTTAGGCCAGTCATTGCGCGATGAAGTCTGAAATCTCCCCCGAACCTCCCGTCTGGCCTGTGGCTGCCTGGCTCACGGCATTCGTCATATCGGTGGCAGGGCCGCTGGCCGCGATTATCACTATGGCCCGCGCCGATCTGACAGGGCCGTTATCGGGGGCGGCCGCGCCGGTCTTGGCCGTGGGGATGATGGGTGTCGCCATGATCGGATCGGCGGTGACGGGTCGTTTATGGGTCGGTGTGGTTCTGGCTGGCATCAATGCGGCCTTCCTTGGCTCGGTCTGCGCCGCATCCGGCTTGCTTTCACCAGCGCTTCCGCCCTTTCTCGCGGTGGCCGTGCTGGCCGCCAGCATCAGCTTTGCCGCGCGCGGGAGCCTGTTTGCACTGAGTGCAGCCCCGAGGGGATGGCTGGTCGCAGTTGGTGTGGTTGCGGGCGAGGCCGCCATTGTGCTCACCGCCCTGTTCGAGCCCGGTACCTTGCCTGACTGGCTTCTTGCCTTGCTGCCCGCGCAATGGGCCAATATCGCGCTTCAATCTGCATTTTCCGGAGGCGTTTCAGCACAGGCGCTGGCATCGATCGCAGCCTTGGTGGGGACGGCAGCGGCCACCATGTTCGTGACCTATATGTGGCCGCGTCGATGGACCTATGCGATTATGTTTACGATTTGGCTCGCACTATCGGCGGTCGTATGGTCGGCGGGCGCTGGCAACTGATCCTTAGCGCAGGCGCTAGGCAAAGCCTCTCACGGGAAGCTCTTTCCCGCGCTGGATCCAGTTCAGTTCCGAATACTCGCACGCACCATCCGTCACATGCAGCGTATAGGCGTGGCGCGGTCTGTCGGAGCGGTTGGGCGGGCTGTAATGCGGCAAGAGGCCGTGGAAGAGGACCAATGTGCCCGCCTTCACCTCAAGCGGCATCGCCGAGGCATCATCGGGCCACGGGGCATCGGACAAGGTGTCCATTTCGGTCTCGCCGTTTCTTAGGCAGAACCTTTGGCGAAGGGGCGTATCAATGCCGTCCTTGCTCACCCAGAGACAGCCATTCTCCACCGTTGCATCATCAATCGCGAACCAGAAAGTCAGGACGGAAATCGGCGTGGTGTAAAAGAAGGTCGCGTCCTGGTGCCAATGCACTTCGCCGCCGATACGCGGTTGTTTGAAGATATACATGGATTGCCAGATTTGCGGGTCCTGCTGCCCCAATGCGCGTGCAACGTCGCCGCATTTGGGATCGCGGGAGAACCTCTCGAACACCGGATGAAGGTCATGCATTCCATGACCGATCTTATTGATCGAGAGCGCTTTTGCCTGAGCAAGCTGGCCATTTTCATCAAAGGCCTCTTCTTCAAAAAAGCACCGGACTTTATCGCCAGAGGTGAGGAAATAGTCATCGCGCGGGCGCGTCTCTTCATTGGTGGTGAAGATCGACCTTTGCCCTTCTGCATCGAAGTCATCGATGATGCCGGCCGCCGCTTGCCTTAATTCTTCAAGTTCTTTGCGCGGCTTGAAATTCTCAAGCACGAGGTAGCCTTGCTTGGCGAAATCCTGAAGGTGACGCTGGGACAACATGGCCGGTTTACGCGCGGGCCACCGTCTCTAGAAGCTCGGCTGTCACGGGGTATCCTGCGTCCTGCATGATTGTCAGCATGGGTTTCTCGCCCGTGGTGTCGATCTGCGGGATGATTGTCTTGACAGGGATAGCCTCGGCCTGTGCGCGCGCTTCTGCAAAGCTCGCAAACAGGGCAAGCCGTTCAAGATTGCGCCGGGTAGGAAAGATCAGCTTGATCTCCCCGCGTTCCGCCATCTCCAGCGCGCCTTTTGCGCTGACCCAGAACAGGCGCGTGTTTTCCGCCTGATCGGTGGAAACATCCACATCCCCCGTGCCCAGATTGGCAAGGTAGAAGCGCGTGTCATACACCCGCGGGATATTCTCGTTCTTGGGATACCACCTGGCAAAAGGCACGATCTGATCAAGGTCCAGCGTCCAGTTGAACGCGTCCAGCACAGGTGCCAGCGTTTTCCTTTCGTCGAGCAGGGTTCGCGCCGCTGCCGCTTTGCCCGCGTCGATGTCACCTTTGAGACCAAGCGCAAGGCCCGTCTCTTCAAGGGTTTCACGCACGGCTGCAATCTGGTGGGCTGCCTCGTCCAGAGTTAAATGCCCCCTGGTCGCCAACGGGATTTGCTCTGCCAGCTGGAAATCGGCCTCATCCACCCGGCCTCCCGGGAACACAGCCATCCCGCTTGCAAAGGTCATATTGCGCGAGCGCACGGTCATAAGCACCTGCGGCTCGCCCCCTTCCGGGCAATCGCGATAGATTATGATGGTGGCAGCCGGGATGGCCCCGTCTGTGTTGGGTTGGTTCGATTTGGATTCGTCAGTCATTGCGCCGCGATGATGCAGGCTCGGCACCCTCTTGCCAAGACCCATAGCGCAATGATCCGGCAGTGGAGGAGCGGGGGCGATCTGTCGAAAAAATTTACAGTGCCGAACGCCTTAACTTCTGGCTAACCATCGTGATGCGCACAAAAGCTGGAAACTGCGTTTTTGGCACGGGGAATGCATAGTTACATGTGAAGAATGTGGTCTTCGAATTGAGGCAAGCCCTTCCTGGTCTCTGGGCGTTGCCTCCCCGTTTTAAAAAAGCCGCCTCGCACTTACCCGTTGCGAGGCGGCTTTTTGTTTGTGGGTGTTTGTTTTCCGCACTCGCATCCGCGAGCGCGGCCTAGCGAGAGGTTACCAATTCGGCGCCGAAGGTGTCGCAAGGGCGACCGCCCGCACGCAGGTGCCCCGCAAGGAGCGCAGCGACTGTAGGGAATAGCACCGAGGACGAAAGCGCGGACCCGCTTTCGTAAAAACAAGGAATCTTACTCTTCGATTTTTGCGACGCCGCTTTCGTCCATCATCTGTTGAAGCTCGCCCGCTTCAAACATTTCCATCATGATGTCGCTGCCGCCGACAAACTCGCCTTTGACGTAAAGCTGCGGGATGGTGGGCCACTCCGAATAGGTTTTGATGCCCTGGCGGATTTCCATGTCCTGAAGCACATCGACGCTTTCATACTGGACACCGCAATGATCGAGGATCGCGACCGCGCGGCTGGAAAAGCCGCATTGCGGGAACAAGGGCGTTCCCTTCATGAAGAGAACCACATCGTTCTCACCAACGACAGAAGCGATACGTTTGTCAGCATCAGACATTACAAAGAACCTTCAAAAAATCTCGTGTTACGCTTGGTTATTTGGGAACCACGGTAGTGACTTGCAAGGCGTGCAGCTCGCCGCCCATTTTGTCACCGAATGCGGCATAGACCATCTTGTGCTGCTGAACGCGGTTTTTACCAGCGAACTGCGGCGCGGTGACCTTGGCCGCCCAATGGTCATCGTCGCCTGCCAGATCGGTGAGCTCGACGATAGCGCCAGGGAGGGCAGCTTTGATCGCCGCCTCGATTTCATGTCCGGGCATGGGCATGTGATTTAGCTCTGGCTCATATATTGGCGCTTGGCCTCGATCGCCATTTCTTCAAGCTTTGCGCGGATGTCCGCCTCGCTGATGTCGGTTTCAGCAGCGGTGAGGTCGCCTAAAAGCTTGCGGATGACATCTTCATCGCCTGCTTCTTCAAAGTCTGCCTGGACCACTGCCTTTTTGTAGGCTTCGGTTTCTTCCGCGGTCAGCTTCATTTCACCAGCGGCCCATTCGCCAAGGAGCCGATTGCGGCGTGCGGCGATTTTGAAGGCGGTTTCTTCGTCCATCGCGAATTTGGCTTCTTCGGCGCGTTCACGGTCTTTAAAATCGGTCATTGGGCAGGTCCCTTTGGAAAAAATGTAATCTTGAGCCAGATAGAGGGGAGGGGCGCTAGTCGCAAGCGCCTCTCCGACTATCAATCCATAGTCACAACGACCTTACCCACGGCCTCGCGCGCCTCAAGCTTGGCAATTGCGTCGCCTGCACGCTCAAGTGGGAAGGTTTCGGAGACAAGCGGGTCGATCTTGCCTTCTTTCATAAGGGCAAAAAGCTCTTTCACCTGCTCGACGAATTTTGCGGGCTCGCGCGCGGTGAAAGCGCCCCAGAAGACTCCGCATACATCGCAGGATTTGAGCAGCGTGAGGTTCAAGGGCAGCTTGGGAATGCCAGCCGGGAAGCCGACCACTAAGAACTTGCCCTCCCATGCGATAGAACGCAGCGCTGGTTCAGAATATTGGCCGCCGACAATGTCATATACGATGTTCGCGCCGGTTGGGCCACAGGCTGCCTTGAACGCATTGGCAAGCTCTTTGGACGCGGCCTTGTCCATTTCATCGCGCGGATAGATCACTACCTCGTCAGCGCCAGCATTGCGCGCGACTTCAGCTTTCGCCTCGGACGACACAGCGGCGACAACCCGTGCGCCATAGGCTTTGGCAAGCTCGACAGCAGAAAGACCAACGCCGCCTGCTGCACCAAGGATGAGGACAACGTCGCCTTCCTTGATGTGACCGCGGTCTTTGAAACCGTGGATGGTCGTGCCGTAGGTCATGAGCAGCGATGCGGCTTTCTCAAATGGCACGCCGTCGGGGATGGGGAAGAAGCGGCCATCGGGCACAATCGCTTTTTCGCGAAGGCCCCCATTGCCGAGCATTCCGATCACGCGGTCGCCCGGCTTGCAGCTGGTCACGCCTTCGCCAACGCTTTCCACCACGCCAGCGATTTCGCCGCCGGGGGAATAGGGGCGCTCGGGCTTAAACTGATAAAGGTCGCGGATCATCAAAGTGTCGGGATAGTTGATCGCGCAGGCCTTCACATCGACCAGCACTTCGCCTTTGCCCGGGGTGGGTGCGTCGATTTCGTCGAGCTTCAGCGTTTCCGGTCCGCCCACTTCATGGGTCTGGATGGCTTTCATTTGGTGTTCTCTCCCTGATGCGTGTCGGTTCAGGCGGCGTTGGTACCCGCCATGACCCAGTTTTGTGTGTTGGTGCGTCGCTCTTCATAGGTGCCGATGGATGCACTGCTTTCAAGCGTCAGCGAAACCTCGTCCAGCCCGCCAAGCAGGCAGTGTTTGCGGAACGGATCGATTTCAAAGGTGAAGCGGTCTTGGAACTGGGTTGTCACAGTCTGCGCTTCGAGGTCGATATGGATCTCATCCCCGCCACGAGCGACTTCCATCAGGCGGTCCACGGCTTCTTGAGGCAGGACCACGGGCAGGATGCCGTTTTTGACCGCATTGCCAGAGAAGATGTCGGAATAGCTGGGCGCAATCACCGCGCGAATGCCAAGGTCGCCAATGGCCCAGGCGGCGTGCTCGCGGCTTGACCCGCAGCCGAAGTTATCGCCTGCGATAAGGATGGGCGCACCCTTGTTCTCAGCTGCGTCGAAAACGTTGTCGGGGTCCTGACGGATGGTCTCGAAAGCCCCTTGGCCGAGCCCTTCGCGGGTGATGGTTTTAAGCCATTTGGCAGGGATGATGATGTCGGTATCGACATTCTTCGCGCCAAAAGGGATGGCGCGGCCTTCGACCTTCGAGAGGGGCTGCATGGGCATAGTCCTTTGCGCCGGTCAGTCGGTTTCGGGCGGCTCGCCGGAAGGCGCGGTGTCGGCTTGGCCATCGCCAATCGCACTATCCTTGGGCTTATTCATAAACCGCTTGCCAGCGTAAAGCAGCGCCGCCGCAATCGCAGCAGAACCGATAGTGGCAGCAGCGCCGATAGCGGCTTTGCGACCGTTTGAGGATTTACCCTCTTCGGGCTTCGCATCGGTGTTTTCGGGGTGTGGGGTTTTGTCTGTCATAATACTCACATGAGCCGCCCTTGAGTCGTTTGCAAGAGAGCATCGGTTAGAGAAATGCGTCTAAGCCCAGTTTCCCAGATGGACGGCGCTGTGCGGGCGTTGTTTCGCCAAACCAATTGCGGCCATCCGGGAAGCGAGCTTCCACACCTTCGATTTGAGCTGGTTCGAAAATGCGCATGTTTACGCCTGCATGTTTCCCATCAAAATGCTCGGTCGTCACCCAGTGGGTTGTCGTCCCGCAACTTGGGCAGAAGTGCATTTCGACCGCGGGCTTTTCATAATCGGCGCGGCGGTAGCTTTCGGTCTCGCCCTCGAGGCTTAGTTCACTCTCCTGGTAATAGCCCCAAACGCCGCCGGATTTGGCGCATAAAGAGCAGTCGCAAAAGTTCACATAAGGAGGCCGTTGGGGCACAGTCACGCGGACAGCGCCGCAGTGGCATGTCCCGGTCATGCCTATATCTCCCTCACATCCGCTAGCCGTCCTTTGACCGCTGCTGCTGCGGCCATCGCGGGGGAGAGGAGGTGGGTGCGTGCTCCCGGGCCTTGGCGGCCTACGAAGTTGCGGTTGCTGGTCGAGGCGCAGCGCTCGCCGGCGGGTACTTTGTCGGGATTCATGCCGAGACACGCCGAGCAGCCCGGCTCGCGCCATTCAAAGCCTGCTTCGATGAAGATCTTATCGAGCCCTTCATCCTCCGCCATGGCTTTCACAAGGCCAGAGCCGGGGACCACAATCGCCCAGCGCACATTGTCGGCCTTGCGCTTGCCTTTAAGCACTTCAGCAGCGGCGCGAAGGTCTTCGATCCGGCTGTTGGTGCATGACCCGATAAAGATGTTCTCAACCGGAATGTCGGTGAGAGGCGTGCCGGGGGTTAGCCCCATGTACTCAAGGCTTTTGGCCGCCGCTGCCTGTTTGTTTGCGTCAGCAAAACTGTCCGGCGCTGGCACCACGCCAGTGATGGGCAAAACGTCCTCGGGGCTGGTGCCCCAGGTGACGCTTGGCGCGATGTCGGCAGCGTTGATCTCGACCGATTTGTCGAACACAGCGCCTTCATCTGTGTGCAATGTCTTCCAATAGGCAAGCGCTGCATCCCACGCCTCACCCTTGGGCGCCATCGGGCGGCCTTTGAGGTACGCAAAGGTGGTTTCATCAGGCGCAATCAGCCCAGCGCGCGCGCCGCCTTCGATGCTCATATTGCAGACGGTCAGCCGCTCTTCGACGGTCATCGCTTCGAACACGTCGCCGCGATATTCGATGACATGGCCTGTGCCGCCAGCCGCTCCAATTACACCGATGATGTGCATGACGACGTCCTTGGCCGTGACGCCCGGGCCGACATTGCCTGTGACCCGCACTTCCATCGACTTGGATTGCTGGAGGAGCAGCGTTTGCGTGGCGAGCACGTGCTCAACTTCGCTTGTCCCAATGCCGAATGCCAGCGCACCCAGGCCGCCGTGCGAGGCGGTGTGGGAATCGCCGCAGACAATGGTGGTGCCCGGAAGCGAGAAGCCTTGCTCTGGGCCGACCACATGGACAATGCCTTGTTCCGCATCCGCATCACCAATGTAGCGGATACTAAATTCGGGCGCGTTCTTTTCGAGCGCGGCCAGTTGCGCGGCGCTTTGCGGGTCGGCAATCGGAATTTTGCCCCCAGACGCATCGCGGCGCGCGGTAGTTGGCAAATTGTGGTCAGGCACCGCCAAAGTCAGTTCTGGACGGCGCACCGGGCGTCCTGCCAGACGCAGCGCCTCGAACGCCTGCGGGCTGGTCACTTCATGGACCAGATGCCGGTCGATATAGATGATCGCTGTGCCATCATCGCGGGTTTCGACCACATGGTCGTCCCAGATTTTCTGATACAGAGTGCGAGGGGTGCTGGACATCGAAGGGGATCTCTTGTTTCTCTTTGTCCCAGCCGATAGCCGCCATAAGACCACACTTGCAAGATTAGGTGCAGTTGCGAGCACAATTGCGCTGGAAATTTCACAAGGCTGTGCTAACTGACAATAATGTCAGCAACCCCGTTCCAGTTTCCGATCAAAGTTCTTCCCGAAGACATCGACTTCATGGGGCATGTGAACAATGCGCGTTACCTCAATTGGGTGCAGGATGCGGTGCTGGCGCATTGGCAAAAAGTTGCGCCTGCTGAAGAGGTCGCTGCCAAGGCCTGGGTCGCGTTGAAGCATGAGATTACCTACCGCAAACCGGCGTTCCTTGACGATGCCGTCATCGCGCAAACGGTGCTGGAACGTTACAACGGCGCTCGGGCATTTTACCGCACGGTGATCAGCCGGGGCGAAGATGTGCTGGCCGAAGTGCAATCGAGCTGGTGCTGTATCGATGCCGAAACACTGCGCCCCGCGCGCATCGGCGAACATCTGCGCGAGTTCTTTTTCGCCGAAGATTGATTGATCTTCGGCTTTGCGCGGACGGGCCCATGCGCCTATACGAAGCCAAATGCTCTCGCCCAGCGTACCTTCCGGCATGACGCCCGCATCCCTTTCTCTGCCCTCGCAGACCGTCCAAGGTTTTGTGGGATTGGCGCTTGCCGCGCTGATCGCAGGCGGATGGCTGGGTCTCCACGCCTATGCGATGTTCGTGTTTGAGCTAAGCTGGCAAAACCTGCCCTTTGCGATTGGTATGGCGATTATCCAATGCTGGCTGTCGGTCGGTGTCTTTATCGTATGCCATGACGCGATGCACGGAACGCTTGTGCCCTCGCGCCCCAAGCTTGGCGGAGCAATCGCGACGGTGCTCCTGTTCCTTTACGCAGGGTTCGGGTGGACAAATTTGCGCGATGCGCATCACACGCACCACCGGCTTGCGGGTCATGCGGGTGATCCCGATTTTGACGAAGACAACCCTGCGCACTTTGCGAAATGGTATTGGACTTTCTTCAAGCGCTATTTCGGCTGGCAGTCGCTCTTGTTCGTGCACACGGTTGTGGGGATTTACTGGCTCGTGATCGGCATTCCGATGGTTCAGATCGTGCTGCTTTACGGGGTGCCAGCGCTGCTTTCATCCTTGCAGCTGTTCTACTTTGGCACCTATCGGCCGCACGCCCAAATTGACGGGAAATCCTTCGCCGACGATCACAATGCGCGAAGTGATGGTTTTGGCACTCTGGCAAGCCTCGCCACCTGTTTTCATTTCGGCTATCATCTGGAACATCACCGCAGGCCCGATGTGCCGTGGTGGGCGCTTCCGGCGGCGCGCAAGGCCGGGATTGGAAATATGCCCGACAACAAGGCTGTAAAGGAGCAAGCCTCAGCATGACTTGGCTCGAAGCCATCGCAGTAACGCTTGGCGCGCTCGTCTTTATGGAGTTTTTCGCGTGGTGGGCGCACAAATATATCATGCACGGATGGGGCTGGGGATGGCACCGCGACCATCACGAACCGCACACCAACACCTTTGAAAAGAACGACCTTTACGCCACCGTTTTCGGCACGATCAACGCGTGCATGTACATCTTCGGCTCGCTCTATTGGGAGTGGCTGTGGTGGGCGGCGCTTGGCGTGAACCTGTATGGTGTCATCTATGCGATTGTGCACGATGGCCTTGTCCACCAACGCTTTTTCAAATGGGTACCCAAGAAAGGCTATGCCAAGCGTTTGGTGCAGGCCCACAAGCTCCACCATGCGACCATCGGTAAAGAGGGCGGCGTGAGCTTCGGCTTCGTCATTGCCCGCGATCCGGCCAAGCTTAAGGCGGAACTGAAAAAGCAGGCCAAGGCAGGCGTTGCGGTGGTGCGCGATAGCGCCAGCGCGCGCGAGGATGCGGCCAACCGGATTACAACCCTGAATTGACCCCCGGACAGCCCTTTCCCGCCAATGACCGATGATACTCTGGACCTGACTGGCACTTGGGATGGGACGTTTTCCTACACAGAAGTTCGCGGCGGACCCAAGACACCGTTTCTGGCAACGATTAATGAGACCAGCGGCCTATTTTCGGGAACAGTGATCGAGCCTCACCGGATCGGAAACAGGACTATGCAGGCGATCATTCACGGATCAAGACAGGGGTATCGCGTCAGTTTCTCAAAGGATTACGAGGCAGTCGACCATTCTTACCAGTCAACGGTGCAATATCGCGGGACGATGAGCGGCGATGGTCAAGTCATCAGCGGGGTATGGAATATTGGGACGTGGTCAGGCGTCTTCGAGATGACCCGTACTCAAGGAGCCGCCGAAGTGGTGGAACAAAAGGTCAGCGTTGAAGCGGAGCTTTAGCCTCTCACCTACTCAGCGCGCGTTGAGATCCAGCCGCCGATGATGACCAGAGCGCCTAGCGAAAACCAAACCCATGGCTCGCCAATTGTGAAATAGGTGAAGGCAACGCCTGCGATTAACGTCGCGATTGCGCTGATCTTGGCTTTTCGCGAGATCGCGCGTCGTTCACGCCAATCCATGATTTGCGGCCCCCATCTGGGGTGCTCGATGATCTTGCGCTCCCATTCTTCATTGCTGCGCGCAAAACAATAGGCTGCGAGCAGGAGGAACGGGACAGTGGGCAAAAGCGGAAGGACAGCGCCAACCGCGCCCAATATGACGCAGGCGATCCCGCAAGCGAGGTAGAACCCCCGCAAGCGCCCTATCCTGCAGCAGCAAGCCGGGCGGCGTGCTCTTTCACCAGAGCGATCATATTGGGGACGCCTTGTGTGCGATTGCTCGACAACTGGTTTTTGAGGTCAAAGGGGCCGAGCGCCGCCATCACATCCATCTTCGCGACTTCTTCGGCGGGTTTGTCCTGAACAGCGGCAATGACAAGAGCGACAATGCCTTTGGTGATCGCTGCGTTGCTGTCTGCGAGGAAATGGAGCGCGCCTTTTCCAGCCGTATCGGTGGGATAGACCCAAACCGCTGCCGAGCACCCGCGCACCAATGTCGCATCGGTTTTGAGGGCATCGGGCATGGCTTCAAGCTCACGGCCGAGCTCGATCAGCAATGAGTAACGCTCATCCCCTTCGAGAAAGTCATATTCTTCATAAATGTCATCAAGAGTTCGCATGTACGCGCATTTAGGGATGCGAAGTGCGAAGGGAAAGCGATTAAAGCGAAGGTCCTGCCTTAAAGCTCGACACCGCTTGCAATAGCTTCGAGTTTCTTGATCCGCTCTTTCATATCGGCAAGCTCGATCCGGGCAGCACCCGCCGATGCGCCGCCTTCGATCTCTGGCGCGGATGTGATTGTGTGCGAGGCGCGTTCAAGCTCCTGGCGCTTCAGTTCGAGCCAGCCCTGCCACGCGCGCAAAAGGGCAAAGGCGACCACGCAAATCCCGACAAGACAAGCAGCGGTGATAACAAGAGTGGGGTCCATAATCATTGACTCTGCTCCTTCTTACTTGCGGGCTTCGGGAGGGGGATCCCGTTGTCCGAAGTGGTATCTTCTGATCCGCGAAGAGCCTCGATCTCGGCCGAGATACGGGCCCGCTCGCGCGCGTCCATAGAATTGTTATCGGTTGCAATCCGCTCGAGCACCTGGAGCCGTTCGCGCAATTGCTTCATTTCGCGGCGCATCTCTTCGTTTTCCGCTTTGGAAACCGCGTCGTCGCGCCCGATGAATGTCTCGTTGCCGTCTTCATCGGAGATGATGCCTGCCTTGGCTTTGGCCATCTGAACGATGCCCCAGACAACGATCGCTATAATCGCAACAATAGCCCAACCGCTCATTGTGCAGCCTCCCCGGCCTTCATCCGGTCTGGCGATTGTGGTCCGCGCAGCGCCTCGATCTCTTCGGCCAGATCAATGGAGCGATCGGTTGCGATCCGTTCAAGCACGCGCACGCGCTCTTCAAGGTCCGAACCGGCCACTTGATCGACTGCGCGCCGGTTCTTCGATTTGCGGCGCAAACGCATCGCGGCATAAACCGCGCCGCCCGTTACCGCAGCGATCACAGCCGACATTTGCAATGCATCAAAAACAAGAGCGGTGTCGGCTCCAAACATCAGCCGTTCTCCTTCTCGCGGCGGGCGCTTACATCCAGACGCAATGCCTCAATCTCGTCGGACAGCAGCGTGCCGCGATCTGTCGCAAGCCTTTCGAGCACAGCGAGGCGTTCCTCGATCATCTCTGTGCGCTCTGCAAGCTGCTGCGAATTGGAATTGCTGGCATCAGACCCCCGGGCCCGCGCATCTTTTTCAAGATAATAGGCGGTGGCCTTGGAGATTATGCCGTTCACGGTCAGGCCGACGGTCGCAATGATCGTAACCACCATGATGGCAATTATGAGAAAATCGCTATCCATTAGGCGGTTCCAGCATCTTTCTGATTTTCCAGCGCGCGCAATCCATCGATTTCGCTTGAAAGCTGATAGCTGCCGTCGGTCACGATCCGTTCGATATTGGCGAGCCGGTCTTTCACCGCGCCAAGCTCTGCACGAAGTTCGGCGTTTTCCTGCGTCAGCAAGGTCACGCGCTGCTTCGCTTCGTGATCGGTCGCAGGCTTTAAGGATTGACCCCAAGCACCCTCAAGCGGGTAGCCATGCTTGATCCGCAGGCGGGTCGTGTGGATCCAGCCAGCGATACCGGCTGCACCCAGAGCCAGACCCCCGCCAATAATCCATGGCAGATTGGGGACAATAACAGCGGCAGCATCGACGCTCATGAGTGGGCTTCCTTCGATTTGAGGTTCAGGGGGATGCCGGCGTCAGAGTGATCTGGCGCCTGGCGAAGTTCTTCGATCTCTTCTGCGATGGTGTAGCCGCGCGAGGTGACGATGCGTTCAAGGACGCGGACACGTTCTTCCAATGCGGATTTTTCAGTCGCGATCTGGGCGGTCGTATTCTGGCCGCGCTCTTCGGCGAGCTCTTGCTTAAGAGCGTTGATTTTGCGCCGTACCAGATAGGTCGGAAGACCGATCAGTGTAAGCAGCGGGACGATCACGACCATCGCTTCGAGGAAGTCTTCCATCAGCCTTTTTCCTTCTGGCCAAGGTTAAGCGGAACGCCGGCGTCAGATTTTGGCGAAGGCACATCACGCACCGGCTTGTCTCTCAGCGCCTCGATCTCTTCCGACAATGAATAACCGCGATCGGTCACGATTTTTTCCAGCACGATCATGCGATCCTGCATCGTATCAAGCTTGTCATTGAGCTCGCGGTTTTCAGCCTTCAGCCGAGCGGTCTCCGCTTCGTTGGCTTTGGAAGCGTTCGTGGGCATGGATTTCCCGCCCCACTCGTCTTCGAGCTCATAGCCGTGCTTTGCGCGGATCCAGTTGTTGATGATCCAGGCGCCATAGCTCACCGCTATGATGGCAATCACAAAAGAAGGGCCGCCCCAATCCATTATGCTTTTTCCTTGTTTCCAATGTTGAGGGGGACGCCCAAATCACTTGTAATGGCGCTGTCGTTCTCGACTTCGCGGGTATCACGCAGGGCCTCGATCTGGGTCGCAATGTCGTAGCCGCGATCTGTCACAATGCGTTCAAGCACCTGGACGCGGTCTTCGAGCTTGGCGACTTGCGCTGCATATTGCGCCGCTTTTTCAGCGGTTGCATCAGCCGTCGTCTCGGACTGGATTTCCGCCATTTTCTGTTGGTGCTTTGCCCAAATGGCGACGATCGGGATCATCACGCCGATGATAGGTATCAATAAAGCAAGTTGTCCCGGTTCCATCTGTCGTCGTCCCTCTTAATTGTCGCCGGTTGGCGGCTCAGCGTAGTTTCTCGATCTCGTCCGCAGTGCGGCGGGCAGGGTCGGTTGCGATTTGTTCAAGCACGGCGAGGCGGTCCTGCATCAGGCTGACCGTTTCGCGCAGCTCGCCATTTTCTTCGGTCAAAGCCACCTCGCGGTCGGACTTTCCATATTTGATTTCGGCCATGCTTCGGCGATGGGAAAGAAACATGCTGGTCAATCCCATGATCCCCGAAAAGGCCAGCACCACCAGCAGCGCGTTCAGGAACATTTCCTCTAAAGGCATGACGTATCGGTCCCTCTTATGAAAGCCTGGCTTAGCGCAGCTCTTCGATTTCGGCGGTTAGCCGCGGATTGTTGCTGACGTAGTAGGTTTCCACATCGGCCAGGCGGCGGTCGATATCGCGAAAGCGTGAACGGATTTCGCGGGCCGTGCGCTGCGGGCTCTGACGAACGCGCTGCCAGTACTTCTCTTCCTGGCTGTCAGTGTAGAGATGCGGCGGCTTTTTCTGAAGCGCAAAGCCAGCGACGAAATAGCCAAGAAGCGACAAACCCTGTGTCAGGAAGATCGAAAAGAAGGCGGCCAGACGCACCCAGAAGACATTGACGCCCGTGTAGTCGGCTATCCCGGAGCAGACGCCAAGTATCTTCGCGTTGTGCTTGTCGCGGTAAAGCGTGGTGCGGCTGTTCATGCGCCTGTTCCTTTTTTCTCTGCGATAAGCTGTTCAAGCTCGCGCAATTGCTGGTTGTCGGTTTCCTGGTCGGCCTGAAGGCGCTTGACCGGATTGAAGGAAGGGTCGTCGTGCGCCACCAGGCGCTCAACGGTGTCCATCCGCTCATCAAGCCGCTTGGCGAGGTTATAGAGCTCTTCCAGAAGCACTTCGTCATCCGAAGTGATGGTCGCGGCGGTTTTCCACTTGGTCGTGTAATGCAGGATCAGCCATGGCAGGCCTACAAACAGAACAAGGAGCAGCATGACTACTTCACCAGGCATTGTCGTTCCCTTTCGTCTCTATCAATCTTTTGCGTCGGGCTTGCCGAGCAGTTTCTTCATTTCTGCAAGCTCATCGTCGATGGCGTCCTGGCCTTCGAGAGCGGCAATCTCGTCTGACAGCGAAGGCGGACCTTCATTGCCAATCGCAATCGCATCGGCGCGCCCTTCGGCGTAATCGACGCGGCGTTCGAGCTGGTCGAACTTGCTCAAAGCTTCGTCCGTGCGCTCGGTGCTCATCAAGCTGCGCAGCTTCACACGGTTCTCGGCGCTTTCGAGGCGCGCTGCGATTTGTGTCTGGCGGCTGCGCGCTTCGCGAAGGCGATGCTGCAGCTTTTGAATATCCTGTTCATACGCCCGCAGCGCATCGTCGAGCACCGCGATCTCTTCTTTAAGCTGGTCGGCAGTGCTGACCGCCTTCTTTTTCTCGACAAGAGCCGCGCGCGCCAGATCTTCGCGATCTTTCGACAGCGCAAGCTGGGCCTTGTCCGCCCAATCGGCCTGGAGCCGGTCGAGTTTTACCACATGGCGGTGCATTTCTTTCTGGTCTGCGATTGTACGCGCTGCACTCGCGCGGACTTCAACCAGCGTCTCCTCCATTTCGAGGATGATCATGCGGATCATTTTTTGCGGGTCGTCCGCCTTGTCCAGCATGTCGGTGAAGTTCGCAGCGATAATATCGCGGGTGCGGCTGAAAATGCCCATAAAGGCTGCTCCATCAAGGAATGTGTTTGCTCTGCTCTGCATGTCCGAGTCGTATTCGTCATGCCTCTCGCGCTGACTTTGCGTCGGAGTGGGGCTTTGACGCAAGGCTTCGATTTCGGCGTCCAGGCGAGAAAGCTTCTTTCCAAGGATCGGGATGAACTCGGCGTCCTCTTCCTTTGGCTCTTCCTTGGGGCGGACCGGAGCGCTTTTGTCAGAACCAAGTGTGTTGGCGCATTCAGGGGACAATACGTCATCAAGGCTCATATCGGCGGCCATCGCTTGGGGAGGCGTGGGCTTACCGTCAGTACCGGTTGGGGAAGCGGCGCGCTCCGGTCCAAAAGGAAGATTATCTCGCTTGGTCACTAAGCTGGCCTCAGGCCATCTCGATGAATGCAGCAGAGGTTGCAGAGGGTTGGGCGAAGTTCGCATCGCCTGTGACAATGTTCATCTGGGTGGTCAAAGCAACCATCGCAGTCATTGCGACAATGCTGGCAAGAGAGGCTTGACCAAGTTTGGTGCGGAAGAAGGCTTTGTTGTACATTTGTCTATCCCCGTAGGTGTGTTTCAGTGTTGCCAGCTACTCTGCAGGCAGCGTGCCAAACTTTGTAACGCAATGAAAAATATGGGGTTTTTGAAAATTCCACGATTCTACACATGGTGCGTGTTGCCAAGCATTGGGAAAAATTCCTATATGTTGGGCGATTGGCCCAAGGGGCTGCTTTTGCAAGAGGAAGCAAGTGGAGCGCGACAACCAGTTTATCGGCCAATCAGGCGCCTTCCTCGACGCGGTCGAGCGGGCCAGCCGCGCAGCGCCCATGAGCCGCCCGGTCCTTGTGATCGGCGAGCGCGGAACCGGTAAAGAGCTGATCGCCGAACGTCTTCACCGCCTGTCCAACCGCTGGGATGAGCCGCTGGTCACGATGAACTGCGCCGCTCTTCCCGAAACTCTGATCGAGGCAGAGCTTTTCGGCCATGAAGCAGGCGCATTTACCGGCGCAACGAAGGCTCGCGTCGGCCGGTTTGAGGAGGCGGACAAAGGCACGCTTTTTCTTGATGAACTGGGCACGCTTTCCATGGGCGCGCAAGAAAGGCTATTGCGGGCGGTCGAGTATGGCGAGGTCACCCGCATCGGGTCCTCGCGCCCGGTCAGGGTCGATGTCCGCATTGTGGCGGCGACCAATGATGACTTGCCTGCGCTGGCCGAAAGCGGCGAATTTCGCGCTGACCTTCTCGACCGGCTGAGCTTTGAAGTCATAACCTTGCCCCCATTGAGGGTGCGTGAGGGCGATGTTGCGGTTCTGGCCGAGTATTTTGCGCGGCGCATGGCGACCGAGCTTGAATGGTTCAGCTGGCCCGGATTTGCGACCCATGTGATGGAGCAATTCGAAAATTACGCTTGGCCAGGCAATGTGCGCGAGCTCAGAAACGTGGTCGAGCGCGCGGTTTATCGCTGGGACAACCCCGAAACGCCGATCGCCCATGTCCAGTTTGACCCGTTTGAAAGCCCGTGGAAACCGGTAGCGCCATCGCATCGGCGTTCGGGCAGCGCTGCTGCTGCCATTGCGACTGATGAAGGAGCTGTATCCGCGACGAAAGGAGCGCCAAGCGATCAGCTCGAAAAGGTCGATGACCTTCGGGCCGCTGTCGATCAGCATGAGCGAGCCATACTCGAGCATTGCCTTGGCAAGCACCGCTGGAACCAGCGCCAGACCGCAAAAGCGCTTGGCCTTAGCTATGACCAGCTGCGCCATGCGATCAAGAAGCATGGGCTTATGGAAGGTCAGGAATAGTCCGCCGCCGACCGGCAGAACCCGCTTTGCCCTAAAAAATCCCGCACCTTTACAGGTCGTTTACGCGTGATCGCTACAAGCCTTCTCGTATTGGGCCGGCATGACCGAAGCGCCGGCGTTTGTGAGGAAAGCAAGAATGCGCGTGCTTGTCGATCTGGTTGACAGTTTCACCGGGATGGTGCGGTTTATCATTGTAGCGATTATGCTTGTGGGCCTTGCCATCGGTCTCATGTTGACCGCTGGCGTGTCATACGTCGCCCCGAAAGTGGCTGAAGGCGCGACCGAGCGCGCGGCAAAATTTGGTGAACTGGCCATGGAAGAAGCGCGCAGCGCCCAACGCGAGCGCGATCTGGCAAAGGATGGCTGGGGCTATGGCAGCGCAGATAATGGCGGCTCGAGCCAGGGTGGCTCTGCCGGTGATGGTTGGGGCGACGAGTAGCAACAACAGGTTCCCGGTAATCGGGGCCCACGAAATCCAAGTGCCATGTCAGGGCTCTGGCCGCCGATACTTACGTAGTTTCCCCGTAGATGCGCTTTAGTCAGGTTTGACAACCTGTGTTTAGCCTTGCTCAACCATGAGCTCGGCAAACCGCCTCCCCAATCTCGGTTCGGACGCCACCGGTAGAAGGCGTAACGGTTTCCCCGGCAAAAGTGCACGCGGGCATGGGTCGGGGCACGCCGATTCCTCGAACGCCGGGTTCACAACACAAGACGGTATTCCGGTCGGGCGCAGATCTGCTCCGCGCTTGAGACTGGCCATCCCTGCAAGGCTGATCACTCTTTATGGCAGTCACCGCTGCATTTTGATCGACCTGTCGAGCACCGGCGCGCAACTGGGGTTGGAAAGCCCGCTGGATACCGGCGAAACGGCCATCCTCGAAATCGCCGGAAAAGAGCTTTTTTGCGACATCGTGCGGACTACGAGGGGCCGGTACGGGGGAACCAATGGCATCATGTTTGACCCGCCATTAAAGGACGAAGAAGTCCTCGATGTGCGACGTTTTTCTGAAACCTATAGAGAAGACGAGCTCAAGGCGATCCGGTCCGAGGTCAGGGCCTGGGTGGATGGCTCGATCTAAGGGCCTGGCCCCGGTTTTCTTTCAACTGTCAACCTGCCCCCGAAGCTCTTGTTGACAGCAGGCCTTGCCAAGCTAACGCTTTGCGCCTAGATGAGCGCCATCCCGACATTGTCGAACACAACAAGGGGCTGGCGCCAACAGGGGCCGGCACCAACCGGCCATGTCTGTTTGAATTGTAACACTCATCGAGTATCGACGCCGCCAATATGACCGATCTTGTCCGCCTTACCTCTCTCATTGAACCCGAAGCACAAGCTCTGGGCTTTGAGCTGGTGCGCGTGGCGATGATGCCGTCCGAGGCAGGCGACGGCGGTGAAGCTTTGCAGATTATGGCCGAAGACCCTGCGACCGGGCAGCTCATTATCGAGCAATGCGCCGCGCTCTCGCGCCGTGTGTCCGAGATGATGGACGCCCGCGAAGAGGCAGGCGAAGTTTTGATCGAGGGCGCGTATCACCTTGAGGTGTCATCGCCCGGTATCGACCGCCCGCTGACCCGCGAAAAGGACTTTGCGACCTGGGCAGGGCACGAGGCGCGCATTGTCATGACCAAAGGTTGGTCCGGCGATGAGACGGGCAAACGCGTGTTTAAAGGCGAGCTTACCGGCATCGAAGCTGGTATGGTGGCGCTCAACGACTCCAAGACGGGCGAGGTTGCCCTCCCCCGCGACCAAATTCACAGTGCAAAGCTTGTCCTGACAGACGCGCTGATCGCTGCGACCAAGCCGCTTGATACAAGCGGTGCTGACGAAATCGAAGAAGAAACCAAAGAGAAGGCAGACGACTGATGGCCAGTGCCATTTCCGCCAATAAGGCTGAACTGCTTGCAATTGCGAACGCCGTTGCATCGGAAAAGATGATCGACAAATCCATCGTGATCGAAGCGATGGAAGAAGCGATCCAGAAGAGTGCGCGCAATCGTTATGGCGCGGAAAACGACATTCGCGCAAAGCTTGATCCGGTCACCGGTGACCTGACGCTGTGGCGTGTGGTCGAGGTGGTTGAAGAGGTCGAGGACTACTTCAAGCAGGTGGACCTGAAACAGGGTCAGAAACTGCAAGAGGGCGCGGCCATTGGCGACTTTATTGTCGATCCGCTGCCTCCGGTTGATCTTGGCCGCATTGATGCGCAGTCTGCAAAGCAGGTGATCTTCCAAAAGGTCCGCGATGCAGAGCGTGAGCGTCAGTTCGAAGAATTCAAGGACCGTGCTGGCGAAGTCATCACCGGCGTCATCAAATCGGTCGAATTCGGCCATGTGATCGTCAACCTTGGCCGTGCAGAAGGCGTCATTCGCCGCGATCAGCAAATTCCGCGTGAAGCCGCGCGTGTGGGCGAGCGTGTTCGCGCGCTCATCACCAAGGTTGAGCGTAACAATCGCGGCCCGCAAATCTTCCTTTCCCGCGCCGCGCCTGATTTCATGCGCAAGCTGTTCGCGCAGGAAGTGCCCGAGATTTACGACGGCATCATCGAGATCAAAGCCGCTGCCCGTGACCCCGGCAGCCGCGCCAAGATTGGTGTGATCAGCCACGACAGCAGCATCGATCCCGTCGGTGCCTGTGTGGGTATGAAGGGTTCGCGCGTTCAAGCCGTGGTGCAAGAGCTCCAGGGCGAGAAGATCGACATCATTCCATGGTCCGATGACACCGCGACCTTCATCGTGAACGCGCTTCAGCCTGCAACGGTTGCCCGCGTGGTTCTAGACGAAGACGATGGCCGCATCGAAGTGGTTGTGCCTGATGATCAACTCAGCCTTGCTATTGGTCGCCGCGGCCAAAACGTGCGTCTCGCAAGCCAGCTGACCGGTCAACAGATCGACATCATGACCGAGGAAGAGGCTTCCGAAAAACGCTCCAAGGAGTTTGCCGAGCGTTCGAAAATGTTCGAAGAAGAGCTCGACGTTGATGAAACGCTGTCACAGCTTCTCGTGGCTGAAGGCTTCGCCGAGCTTGAAGAAGTCGCTTACGTTGAACTGGCTGAACTCGCCAGCATCGAAGGCTTTGACGAGGAACTCGCAGAGGAACTCCAAAGCCGCGCTCTCGAAGCGATCGAGCGTGCCGAAGAAGGCCATCGCACCACTCGCCGTGAACTCGGCGTTGAAGATGCGATTGCCGAATTGCCGCACCTGACCGAAGCGATGCTGGTGGTGCTGGGCAAGGCGGGGCTCAAGACGCTTGACGATGTTGCCGACCTTGCGACCGACGAGCTGATCGCCAAGAAACGCGAGGCGCCGCGTCGCCGCAACAACAACCCGGATGGTCCGCCTATGCGCAAGCCCCCACAACGCGAGGCTGACAAGGGCGGCGTTCTGGGTGAGTTTGGCCTGACCGAAGAGCAGGGCAACGAAATCATCATGGCTGCACGTGCACACTGGTTTGAAGATGAAGAGCCGGCTGCTGAAGCTGACTCCGCAAGTCAGGAGGCCGCCGATGCGGACTCCCCACAATGAGTGCGTAAGCTCCGACATCGTTGAAGGCGAAACTCCCGGGAGTAATTCCGGGAGCGCCAAGCCCTGCGCGCCCTCCAGTTCCGAGCGCCGGTGTGTTCTTTGCGGGGAGAGTTTCCCGCGCGAGGAACTGATCCGGCTCGCCATATCGCCGACCGGCGAAGTGCTGCCCGACCCGCAGGCGAAGGCTCCTGGAAGGGGTGCCTGGATTGCGCCCGACAAGGAAGCGCTTGAAACTGCTATGGGTGATGGCCACCTCAAGAGAGCGCTGATGCGAGCGTTCAAAGGTGGTCCAGCCAAAGACAACGGAGAGCGCGTGACGCTTTCCTACAGCGACAATTTGCCACAACAGATTGCAGATGCGCTCAAACGCACTCTGCTTGACCGGCTTGGATTGGAGCTTCGCGGTGGCAACATCGTGCTTGGCTCTGCCAAGATCGAAGAACACGCCCGTTCGGGCCGGGTCGCCCTTTTACTCCACGCAAGCGACAGCAGCGAGGATGGCCGCAAGAAACTGGATCAGGCGTGGCGCGTGGGCACCGACCAGGAAGGCACAGGTGTGCGCGGGTTAGTCTTGCCACTGGACCGCGATGCGTTGTCTGTGGCATTGGGCCGTGAAAATGTCGTGCATTTGGGGGTTTCCGGTCGACCCGGTGGCTCCAAGACGGCTTCGGCCAGGGTCGGCCAGGCTGTGATGCGCCTCTCGCGGTTTTTGGGGCCCACTTTGGGGCCTGGCGTCTCGGGGAACGATCCCCCCGGCTAGAGCGGCGATACGACACGACTTATGGGGCGCTGCAAGCATCCCGAAAATGTTATTCTTGAAGGACTAATGAGCTAGATGAGCGACGAAGAGAAAAAACCAGCACGAAAACCACTTGGCCTCAAAAAGGCGGTGGAAGCTGGCGAGGTCAAGCAGACCTTTAGCCACGGCCGCACCAATAAGGTGGCGGTCGAGGTCAAGCGCCGCCGCAAGCTCCTGAAGCCCGGCGAGACGCCAGCCCCTGCGCCAGAGCCAACGCCTGCGCCAGCGCCCGAGCCGACCCCGGCTCCGGCAGCCAAAGCGCCTGCGCCCAAGAAACCGGCGGCTGCTGCCGAGACCCCTCAAGAGCGCGTGGCACGCCTCCAGCGTGAGGTCGAGGAAGAGCGGCTGCGTATGGCGGAAGAAAACCGCAAGCGCGACGAGCAGAAGGCAAAGCAGAACGCCGAAGAAGCCAAAAAGCGCGAAGAAGAAAACCGCAAAGCCAAGGCGCAAGCCGAAGAGCAGGCCAAGCAAGAGGCCGAAGCGAGCGTGCAAGCCGAGGAAGAGACTGCTGCGCCTGCGGATGTTGGCGAGCCGGCAGCAAAACCGGGCACGCCTGCACCGGCAGCACGCAAATTCACGCCTGTGTCGCGTCCCGAACCCAAGCGGCCCGAGAAAAAGGCTGCGAAGAAGAAAGACGACAAAGGCGCAGCCAAGGATACAGGCGGCGGCAAGGACAAGCGCCGTTCTGGCAAGCTGACCGTTACAAAGGCCTTGAACGAGGACGAAGGCCGGCGTGCACGCTCGCTCGCTGCGCTCAAACGCGCGCGTGAAAAAGAGCGCCGCATGCAAGGCGGCGGTTCATCCAAGCCGCGCGAGAAACAAGTGCGCGACGTCATTGTGCCCGAAGCTATCACGGTTGGCGAACTTGCCAAGCGTATGGGCGAAAAAGGCGCTGACCTCGTCAAAGAGCTGTTCAACCTCGATATGATGGTCACGGTCAACCAGACCATCGATCAGGACACAGCCGAACTGCTCGTCGAACAATTCGGCCACAATATCGAGAAGGTCTCCGAGGCCGATGTCGATATTCAGGACGAACAGGATAGTGATCCTGAAGAGACGCTGAAACCGCGTCCGCCGGTTGTGACCATTATGGGCCACGTCGACCACGGGAAAACCTCGCTGCTTGATGCCCTTCGCGGTGCCAATGTCACCAAGGGCGAAGCGGGCGGCATTACGCAGCACATCGGCAGCTACCAGATCACGACCAAGGACAAGCAGAAGATCACTTTCCTTGATACGCCGGGCCACGCAGCCTTTACCGAGATGCGTCAGCGCGGTGCAAATGTGACCGATATCGTTGTTCTGGTGGTGGCCGCCGATGATGGCATCATGCCGCAAACGATCGAGGCGATTAAGCACACCAAGGCCGCGGGCGTCCCGATGATCGTTGCGATCAACAAGATGGATAAGCCGGAGGCGAACGCGGACAATGTGCGCAACCGCCTGCTTGAACACGAGGTTATCGTGGAGAAGCTTTCGGGTGATGTGCAGGATGTTGAAATCTCCGCGATCAAGAAAACCGGTCTAGATGACCTGCTTGAGGCGATCAATGTTCAGGCCGAACTGCTTGAATTGAAAGCGCGTCCTGACCGCGAGGCGGATGCAACCGTGATCGAAGCGCAGCTCGACAAGGGCCGTGGTCCTGTTGCGACTGTGCTGGTCACACGCGGCACTTTGAAGCGGGGCGACACCTTTGTTGTCGGCACCCAGAGCGGCCGTGTGCGCGCAATCGTCAATGATGCGGGCAAGCAGATCAAGGAAGCCGGACCATCCATGCCGGTCGAGGTCCTTGGTCTTGGCGGTGTGCCATCAGCAGGCGACCGCCTGACCGTGGTTGAAAACGAACAGCGCGCCCGCGAAGTGGCGCAATATCGTCAGGAGAAGGCAACCGAGAAGCGCACCGCGCTTGCGCCTACCTCTTTCGATACGATGTTCAACAACCTCGCCTCCAACGTCATTGAATGGCCCGTTCTGGTCAAAGCGGACGTGCAAGGCAGCGTTGAGGCAATCGTCAATGCGCTCCACAACATCTCTACCGATGACATCAAGGCACGCGTCCTGCACGCAGGCGTTGGCGCGATCACGGAAAGCGATGTGACACTGGCCGCGGCATCCAATGCGCCGATCATCGGCTTTGGCGTTCGTCCCAATGCGAAAGCGCGTGAGCTTGTGAAACGCGACGGCGTGCGGATGATGTATTACGATGTGATCTATCACCTCACCGCCGACGTTGCGAAGGAAATGGCAGGAGAGCTTGGTCCAGAGCGGATCGAGACCGTTGTTGGCCGTGCACACGTCAAAGAGGTGTTCCGTTCGGGCAAACGCGACAAGGCGGCGGGTCTTCTCGTCGAAGAGGGCGTTATCCGCAAAGGCCTGTTCGCGCGTCTCACCCGCGACGACGTTATCGTCTCCGCAACCACCATCGCATCATTGCGACGCTTCAAGGACGACGTGGACGAAGTGCGCTCAGGCCTCGAATGCGGCGTGGTTCTGGAGGACACGAACGACATCCAGCCGGGCGACCAGCTTGAAGTCTTTGAAGTCGAGCTTCGCGAGCGGACGCTGGAGGTTGGGTAATAAATGCCGGAAAAGCGTTTTCTTCGTGTAGAGTTCAGCGACCCGAAAGACGAATGGGATACTCTCTTCATTGACCTGCTCGCTGATGAGCAGATGAAGGTTGTTCCTGGACCACCAGTTAATGGTTGGTGGGGGAAGGCCAGGTCGGAGGCGGTTTGGCCGTTCACCGCTTGGTGTGATGATAACGGTGTATACACGATGGACTTGGGTGAGTGGAACGAGGAGGGACGAGACTCTCGTTACCGTCGCTTGTCTCTTCCTGATGAGCTAGTCCTTGGGGCTGATGCGTCATTCGATGACGATGACGAGCCAGTGCATTTGAAACTCAAGAAGGCTACTGACATTTGCAAGGCCGAGCCTGCTCTGGGTTAAGCTGATAATGGCAACTGGCGAATACATCCACCCCGAAGACGCGGACACATCCCCGCACACCGCGCTTCTTGGCTCGCAGTTCGTCTCCTATGACGCGGAAACCCAAACCGCGACCATGCGCTTCACGGTGCGCAAAGAAATGACCACTTGGCGTGGCGGTGTCCAAGGCGGGCTTGTCGCTGGCTATCTCGATGATGTGATGGGTTATGCCTATGTTGCGGCCACGGGCGGCGAAATGGCGCCGCTCAATCTTGAGATTTCGATGAGCCTTATCCGCCTCATCCCCGAAGGCCCGCTGATCGGTAAGGGGCGCGTGGTAAAAGGTGGTCGCAAGGTCGTGATCCTCGAAGGCGAGCTTTACTCCGAAGACGGCAAATTGATGGCACGCGCAACCTCGACGGCGCTGCCTACATCGCGGCCAAGCTCTACCAACACCGGGCTCGACATTTGAGCTCTACCTGTTCCCAGCGCTACCTCGCCCTGCTTGGCTCGATCAACATCGGCGGCAACCGCGTCAAAATGGTCGATGTGAAGGCGGCTTTTGCCGATGCGGGATATGGAGAGGTGACCACCATCGCGGCCAGCGGGAATGTGGTGCTGGACAGCGAGGCAGACCCCGCCATGCTCGAAATCGCGATTGAGGACCTCATAAAAACCCGCTTCGGGTTCACTTCCTGCGTCATGGTGCGCACGCGCGATGAAGTGCGCGCTGCTATTGAGGAAAATCCCTTTCATGGCACCGGGCCAGAGCATGGCAGCGACAAGATGGTGCACTCCATCTTCCTCAGCCAGCAGCCCGAGCAAACCGCTGTCGATGCGCTGATCGAAGAGCACCGCTCAAAGGGGAGCGAGCGGCTTGCCCTTGGCGACCGCGTATTGTTCCTCGACTACGTTTACGGCGTGGGGGTGTCGGACCTGTCGAACAAATTTCTTGAACGGCGCATCAAGGTCAAAGGCACCGCGCGCAATATGAACAGCCTCAAGAATATTCTTGGCAAAATGGGCGGATGACGATCCCTCTCATCCGCCCGTCCAGCAAGCATCGGGGTTGGATGCTCTCGTTTAAATCACTGGGTTCTTGAACGCGCTGCGACATTCACCTTGCCAGCCAATGCTGCGCGAGGGCGGCGTTTGGTGGTCGGCTCTTCTGCGCTTTGCTCTGATGCGGACGGGCGGCCTTGCGCGTCATAGCGGGGAGCGCCTTGCGCCTTCGCCTCGGCAAGGTTCGCTTCATGGCGGCTTTCTGTACCCGGCGTGTTGATCCGGTGGCCGGCAGACGCGGCGGCGGGGACAGCGGCGGGGGCAATAAGTGCCGCTGTGACGATGATCGAAGTCAGTGTCTTCATGTGTGTCTCCTGCGGTGGTTATCGTTTTGTGTGCCCGCGATATGAGAATATACGAGGGGTTCTCAATAGGCCGGGCGGCGTAGGTCACCCCCTTAGATCTCGACCAATGTCATGCGTCCAAGGAATCGCTCGCATGCCCGGGGCCAGTTCGCTAAGGGGGCGCGCATGGCTAAACGACTAGATCACACCGCCGAGCAGCAATCCGTCCGCGTCCTCAAAGTAGGCGAGCGCGTGCGCCATATCCTGTCCGAGCTTCTCGCCCGGCAGGAAGTGCACGATGACGTGGTGAGCGCGTCCAACATCGCGGTGACCGAAGTGCGCATGACACCCGACCTTCGCAATGCGACCGCTTATGTGAAGCCGCTTTTGGGCAATGCAGAGGATGATGTGGTGAAGGCGCTGCGCCAGAACACAGCATTCCTCCAGCGCGAGGTCGCCAAGCGGCTAGGCCTGAAATTCGCGCCCAAGCTCAAATTTCGGAAAGATGAAAGCTTTGCCGAGGCTGACCGGATCGAGCAACTGCTGCGCGATCCAAAGGTGGCCAGAGACCTAGGCGACGATCTGGGCGACGATTTGGGCGACGAAGACTAGGCCTTCTGGGGCCTAACCCTTACTGGGGCACAATCCGCGCATCGAAGGTGATGTCGACCTTGTTGCCAACGATCAGCTGAAAGCTACGCATTCCAAATTCGCGCCGGTCAATCTTGGTCTTGGCAGTAAAGGCAATCGGAGCATTGGCGCCTGCCTTCAACGGGTCCTGATCAAAGGTCACGCTCAAGGATTGATTGCGGGTCACGCCGCGCGCGGTGAGCTGGCCGGTGATCGTGCCCTTGGTCGCGCTCGTCATCGAAAGCCCGCGGCCTTTGAAACGGATGCTCGGGTGCTGCTCCACCCAGAAGAATTTCTCTCCCTTGAGGCGGTTCAGAGTGACTGTATCAGGCGCAGTCAAAGCGGTCGCATCGAAGGTCACGTCGATCTTTGCCTTGGACGGGTCATTGCCGACAATCGTCGCGGTACCGCTCATCTTGGGGAAGGTCGCGGTTTTGCTCGACAGGCCGAAGAAGGGGACCTTTGCGCTGAGCAGGGAATTGCTTTGATCGAGCCGGTATTGCACCGGCGCGCTGCTGTTCGCTGCCAATAGTGCTGCGAACACGGGCAGCAGGAAAAGGCGTTTAAGCAAGGTCGTCATTTTGTGATCTCCTAACGCGTAATACGCCTGTTTCACCCGATTGGTTTCACATGCCGCAGATTAACCTGTGCTGGGCAGCGCGGCGGGCAACGCCTCGGGCAGCGTATAGGAAACCGGCGAATCCGGCCCCAGCGGAATGCCGAGATAGAACCAGATCACGATCAGCAGCGTGCCCGAAATGAGGAGCCAGATCGAATAGGGCAGCATCGTCGCCGTCAGGCTACCGAGCCCGAAACTCGGCACCCAGCGCTGCGCAAAGATCAGGATCAGCGGGAAATACACCATCAACGGCGTGATGATATTGGTCGCGCTATCGCCCACACGGTAAGCTGCGGTCGCGCCTTCCGGGCTGATCCCGAGCAGCATCAGCATCGGCACAAGGATCGGAGCGAGCAGAGCCCACTTGGCGCTGGCCGAACCGACGAACAGGTTCAAAACCCCTGCAAAGATCACCATCAGGCCAATCACAATCGGCAGCGGCAGACCGGTCGACTGGATCGCGGCCGCGCCGTGAACGGCGGAGATAAGGCCAAGGTTCGACCACTCGAACATCGCCACAAAGTGCGCCGCTGCAAAGGCGAGGACGAGGTAATAACCCATATCCTTCATCGCCTCGGCCATCATGTTTACGAGGTCGCGGTGATTGTTGATCGTCCCGACCGCCTTGCCATAGGCCCAGCCGCACGCGAGGAAGAGGATGAAGAAGGCCGCCACCAAAGATTGGTAGAGTGGACGAAGCTCGCCGTGGATGGAGCAATCCGGAATGCGCTCGCCTGCCTCCGTCAAACAGGCCGCTTCGTCAATGAGAGGCGTGCCGGGGGCAAACACCATAACCGCCCAAAGTGCCACAACGGCCAGTGCCGCGAGCCCTGCATTGCGAAGGCCCTTGCCAGCGTTTTCGGGATTGGCCTCAGCGATAGAGTCGTCTTCGCCCGCTCCGGCCTTCGCACCGCCGGTCCATGGGCCAAGCTTGGGTTCGATCACCTTGTCGGTCACGTACCAGATGATTGGCAGGTAGAGGAACGTCATCGCGGCGATGAAATACCAGTTGCCCGCCAGGTTTGCCGTCCATGCCGGATCAAGCGCGCTTGCGCCCACGGCTTCCTCGGTGATGCCAAAGAGCAGCGCGTCAAGTTGGCCCGGGGAGATATTGGCCGAGAACCCGCCCGATACACCCGCAAATGCTGCCGCGATCCCTGCAAGCGGGTGACGGCCAGCGGCCGCGAACAGAATGCCTGCGAGCGGGATCAGCACAACGTAACCCGCGTCCGCCGCGTGGTTGCCGATCATCGCGACGAGAGCCACCACAGGGGTCAAAAGGCTGGTCGGCGCAGATTTAACTGCGCTCGACATGCCGGCAGCAAAGAAGCCCGAACGCTCCGCCACGCCAGCGCCCAGCATCACCACAAGGACATACCCCAGCGGGTGGAAGTGGGTGAAAGTCTTAGGCATTTCGACCCAGAGTTTCTGGATATTATCGGGCGAGAGCAGGCTCACCGCGCTTATCACAGCCGGGTTTCCGGCCTCGTCAACTTGCGTCGGGTGCAGAGCGGAAACGCCGAGGGCCGCGAGCAGAACCGAAATCGCAACCAGTGCGAAGATCAAATAGAAGAACAGGAATACGGGGTCGGGCAATTTGTTGCCTGAGCGTTCAACCCAGCCGAGAAAGCCGGTCATGCTTTGATGAGTGTTCGCCTCGGCAGCCGATGCCATGTGTGTGATCCCCGTTTGTAATTCGATGCCGTAATTCGATTTGCGCTCTGGCTAGCATTGCGCATCCCTCCTGTCACACCGATTAATAGGCCTTTCATCAGTGACGCGATGAATGACGGGAATAATCAACTTCGCCCTCTGGCGAGATATGCGAGCCCCCGTTAGGCAAATGGCATGGCCAAGCTCTATTTCTACTATGCCAGCATGAATGCGGGCAAAAGCTCCTCGCTGCTACAGGCGGACTTCAACTACCGTGAACGCGGGCAGGCGACGATGGTGTGGACTGCAAAGCTCGATACGCGCTCTGCGGGGCAGGTGAAAAGCCGCATCGGATTGGAAGCGGGTGCGCATCTGTATGAAACAGACACCGATCTGAAATCCGCCATTCTTGACCAGCATGGGCGCACCAAACTCGATTGTGTGATGGTCGATGAGGCGCAATTCCTGACGCCGGATCAGGTGTGGCAATTGGCAGCATTAGCCGATGAACACGGCATCCCGGTGCTGTGCTATGGCCTTCGCACCGATTTTCAGGGGGAGCTTTTCCCCGGTTCTGCGGTGCTTTTGGGTATTGCCGATGCTCTCGTTGAGATGAAGGCGGTGTGCTGGTGCGGGCGCAAGGCGTCGATGAACTTGCGCGTCGATGCGAGCGGCGCGCCTGTAAAAGAGGGCGAGCAGACCGAAATCGGCGGCAATGACCGTTATGTGGCGCTGTGCCGCAAGCATTTCAGCGCAGCCTTGCGCAGCGAAGCGGGCGCGCTGGGCTAGGATGAAGCGGACGAAGAAGCCGCCTGTTCCCCACGATCCCGCGTGGGCGGATGCCTTTCTCACAGTGCGTGAGACAGTGTCGAACATTCTGGGCGAGCACGCGGTTGGCATCCACCATGTGGGCAGCACTGCAATACCGGGCATTCTCGCCAAGCCAGTCATTGACATCCTGATCGAAGCCACCAATTTTGAAGCGCTGGATCGCAAAGCTGCCGCGTTTCGCGATGCCGGGTTCATCGGGAAAGGTGAGAAAGGCATCGAAGGGCGCCGTTACTTCATGAAAGACAATGAAGAAGGGGTACGCAGCCACCATATTCACGCCTTTGAGAAAGGCTCGCCTCACATCGGACGGCATCTGGCTTTTCGCGATTACCTGCTCGCCCATCCTGAGGTTGCGCGCGCCTATTCGCAGGTGAAGGAACGCGTTCTTGCCGATTGGCGTGGGATCGACGATTATATCGAACGCAAGGCATCCTTCGTGGTTGAAACCGAGCGTGCGGCGTTGGAGTGGTATCGCGGTCGTTTGCTGGTCAAAGGGTCGCAGGGCTAGCGGTTGGCTGGTACTGGACGGCCCTCGTTCCTACATGAATGCCAATGTTCGATACTCTCAGCTTTGCAGCCGTCTTTATCCCGTGCCTCGTTATCGCCATCGTGTTTCACGAAGTGGCGCACGGGCTTGCGGCCAAAGCCTTGGGCGATCCCACGGCAAGCGAGCGCGGAAGGCTGACGCTTAACCCCATTCGCCATGTTGACCCGATTGGCACGCTTCTGGTGCCCGGCGGATTGCTCTTGATGGGAGCGCCAGCGTTCGGCTGGGCAAAGCCTGTGCCGGTCAACAAATGGCGGCTATCCAACCCGCGTTTTGGCATGATGGCGGTTGCAGCGGCGGGGCCAGCGATGAATTTCGCGCTCGCATTTGTTGGGGCGGTTGCGTTCGGCATCATCGGCACACCGGGCGCAGGCTGGGCAGAGGGCGGCGCGGGCTTTCCCATGTTGATCGCACCAGACGGGACGACATTGCCGGTGGCAACGGGGCTTTATCTGTTCATGCTCATCAATGTGTTCCTTGGTATGTTCAACCTGCTTCCCATCCCGCCGTTTGATGGCTCCCATATATTGGGTGGGCTTTTGCCAAAGGCATTGCGCGATCAATGGGAGAAGCTGCAACGCTTTGGCATGGTGCTGATCCTTGGCGTGATCGGCTTTAGCTGGGTGTTCGGAACCGGATGGCTCGAAGTCACGGTGCTGCCCCTCGTGGCGGCGGTGATGAGCTTTTACGAAGGTGTCGCCAATTGGGTGGCGCTTGCGTAAGGGCTGCCGTAAAGGCTGCGCCGATGACGGCATTGTCGACCACTTTGGAGTACGCGCCTGTGCGGCTGGAGCCGCTGGCCGATGAGCATATCGAGCCTTTGCGCGCCGCCTGCCGCCTGGATCAGGATATCTGGGACATTTATCCTGTGAACCTTGGCGGTGACGGGTTTGATGACGCGCTGGCGATGTTTCGCAGCTCGCCTGAGTGGGTGAATTTCGCGGTGATCGACGCACGTTCTGGCGAATTGGCGGGGCTCACCAATTTTATCCGGCCAACGCAGTTTGGCGTGGTCGAAATCGGCGGGACCTATCTTGTGCCCGAGGTTCGCGGTGGTATTTTCAACCGGGCGATGAAAAAGCTGATGATCGAACATGCGTTTGAATGCGGCTTTCAGAAGATCGAGTTCCGCGTGGACACTCGCAATAAGCGCTCGCAAGCAGCCGTGCTCAAACTGGGCGCGCGGCAAGAGGGTGTGATGCGCCAGAATATGGTGACATGGACCGGATATCGCCGCGACACGGCGGTGTTTGGTCTCCTCAAGGACGAATGGCATGGGTGATCCGACGCCCCCCAAGCTTCCGGCACCTAACGGCTGGATCATCCTCGACAAGCCGCGCGGGCTTGGCTCGACGCAAGCAGTGGCGGCGGTGAAGCGGAACCTTCGTGAGGGAGGATATTCTAAAACCAAGGTCGGTCACGGAGGCACGCTTGATCCGCTGGCGGAGGGTGTTTTGCCGATTGCTCTGGGCGAGGCGACGAAGCTTGCGGGGCGGATGCTGGATGCGAGCAAGATCTATGAGTTTACCGTGAAATTTGGGGAAGAAACCGACACGCTTGATACGGAAGGTGAGGTTGTTGACCGGTCCGATGTGCGCCCCAGCCTTGCCGAAATCGAAGCGGTTCTGCCCCAGTTTACCGGGCCTATCGAACAAGTGCCCCCTGCATACTCCGCGCTCAAAGTGGACGGCAAACGCGCCTATGATCTTGCGCGGGCAGGGGAGCAAGTGGAGCTTAAGACCCGCAGCGTTACGATCCATGAATTGACCATCACCGGACGCGATGGCGGGGACGACATCACCCTCACCGCCCATGTTTCCAAAGGCACCTATATCCGTAGCCTTGCCCGCGATATCGCCCGCGCCCTTGGCACTTGCGGCCACGCTACCTATCTGCGCCGAACAAAAGCGGGTCCGTTCCTCGAAACCAACGCGATTTCGCTGGACAAGTTGAACGAAATCGCTAATGGCGCGCACCTATCTGACTTAACCCTGCCGTTAGAGGCAGGGCTGGACGACATCCCGGCCCTTCACCTCACCCAGACAGACGCGCAGGCGGTCCAGCAGGGCCGGGTCGTGTCTGGATTGCCCCAACCATCCGGGCTGTACTGTGCGATGCTGGACAATGTTCCGGTGGCGCTGGTTCAGATTTCGGATGGCGCGACCAAAGTGGTCAGGGGTTTTAACCTTCCCGATGTCGCTGAGTAGAAAGAACAAACATGTCAGTAGCACCCGAGCGTAAAACAGAGATCATCAAGGACAACGCGCAAGCCAAAGGCGACACCGGTTCGCCAGAAGTACAGGTCGCGATCCTTACCGAGCGTATCAAAAACCTCACCGAGCACTTCAAAGCCAACCACAAGGACAACCACTCGCGTCGTGGCCTCCTTATGATGGTGAACAAGCGCCGCAACCTCCTCGCCTATCTCAAGAAGAAAGACGTCGAGCGTTACAACGCATTGATCGCGAAATTGGGTCTGCGTAAATAATTCAAGCGAACGGCTCCCAAACGGGGGCCGTTTTGCTATTAAGGCGTCATCCCTGTAAAAGTCAGGGTGGCGATTTGAATGGGGGCAGCGCTTTGCAATTCGGCAAAGCTACGCCTTGGGGCATATGTTTCAAAAGCCCCACACACCGCCATCCGGGCGGTTAAACCCGGAAAAACTGTAGGCCCCGCCTGAGCAATAGGGCCAAGCGGGTCATTTAAGGAAAATCCATGTTCGACACGAAAACCGTATCGCTGGAGTGGGGCGGAAAAACCCTCACTCTGGAAACAGGCCGTATTGCCCGTCAAGCCGACGGCGCTGTTCTGGCCACTTATGGCGAAACCGTGGTGCTGTGCGCCGTGACCGCCGCCAAGTCAGTCAAGGAAGGCCAGGACTTCTTCCCGCTGACCGTACACTACCAGGAAAAATTCTCAGCAGCTGGCCGTATCCCGGGTGGCTTCTTCAAGCGCGAAGGCCGCGCGACGGAAAAAGAAACGCTCACATCGCGTCTTATCGACCGTCCTTGCCGCCCACTCTTCCCGGAAGGTTTCTACAACGAAATCAACGTGATCTGTCAGGTCCTGTCATACGATGGCGAGACTGAGCCAGACATTCTTGCGATGATCGCATCCTCTGCTGCTCTCACCATTTCGGGCGTTCCATTCATGGGCCCGATCGGTGCAGCGCGCGTTGGCTTTAACAATGACGGCGAATACATCCTCAACCCGAAGGTTGAAGATGCGCTTGGCGAAGATGGCCGTCTTGACCTTGTTGTGGCCGCGACACAAGACGCGGTAATGATGGTGGAATCGGAAGCAAAAGAGCTTACCGAAGAAGAAATGCTCGGCGCTGTGATGTTCGCCCACGAAGAGAGCCGCAAGGTTATCGGCGCGATCATCGAGCTTGCTGAACAGGCAGCGAAAGACCCATGGGATCTTGATCCGGTCGAAGACAAGACCGCCAAGATGGAACGCCTTCGCGGTGCCATCGGTGCCGATCTCGAAGCCGCTTACAAGATCACTGACAAGTCCGCTCGTCAGGATGCCGTGAACGCAGCGCGCGAAAAGGCCCGCGAAGCATTCGCTGACCTCGCGGAAAGCGATCCGGCAGAATACCTTGGCACTCTCAAGCTCGTCAAAAAGCTCGAAAGCGAAATCGTTCGCGGTTCGATCCTCAAGGACGGCACGCGCATCGACGGCCGCAAGCTTGATCAGGTTCGCCCGATCGAAGCCATGGTCGGTCTGCTTCCACGCACCCACGGTTCGGCTCTGTTCACGCGCGGTGAAACGCAGGCAATCTGCACCACCACGCTTGGCACCAAAGACGCCGAGCAGATGATCGATGGTCTTGAAGGCCTCAGCTATAGCAACTTCATGCTGCACTATAACTTCCCGCCCTATTCGGTGGGTGAGGTTGGTCGTTTCGGCTTCACCAGCCGCCGCGAAACCGGCCACGGCAAGCTTGCATTCCGCGCGCTTCGTCCGGTTCTGCCAACGGTCGAGGACTTCCCTTACACCATCCGCGTTCTGTCTGACATCACCGAGTCCAACGGTTCATCTTCGATGGCCACCGTTTGCGGCGGCGCATTGTCGATGATGGATGCAGGTGTTCCATTGGCACGTCCGGTATCGGGCATCGCCATGGGCCTTATCCTTGAAGGCGAGGACTTTGCGGTCCTTTCAGACATCCTTGGTGATGAAGATCACCTTGGCGACATGGACTTCAAGGTGGCAGGCTCTGAAGAAGGCATCACCTCGCTTCAGATGGACATCAAGGTTGCCGGCATTACGCAGGAAATCATGACCAAAGCACTGGAGCAGGCGAAAGCAGGCCGCGCGCACATCCTTGGTGAAATGGCGAAAGCTCTCACCGGTGCCCGCAACGAAGTCAGCAAGCACGCCCCGCGTATCGAGACCATGCAGATCGACAAATCGAAGATCCGCGACATCATCGGTACAGGCGGTAAAGTCATCCGCGAAATCGTTGCCGAAACCGGCGCGAAGGTTGATATCGACGATGAAGGCACGATCAAGATCAGCTCTTCCAACGCCGATGAAATCGCAGCGGCACGCGCATGGATCGAAGGCATCGTGGAAGAGGCCGAAGTCGGCAAAATCTACACCGGCAAGGTCGTCAACATCGTCGACTTTGGCGCTTTCGTGAACTTCATGGGTGGCAAGGACGGTCTCGTCCACGTCTCCGAAATGAAGAACGAGCGCGTTGAAAAGCCAACCGATGTTGTGTCGGAAGGCCAAGAGGTGAAGGTCAAGGTTCTCGAGATCGACAACCGCGGAAAGGTGCGTCTCTCGATGCGCGTTGTTGACCAGGAAACCGGCGAAGAGTTGGAAGACACCCGCCCACCTCGTGAAAAGCGTGAAGGCGGCGGTGGCCGTGGCGGTGATCGCCGTGGCCCACGTGGTAATCGTTCACGCGGCGGTGACCGTGGTGGTCGCCGTGACGGCGGTGGCGGCGACAAGGGCGGTAATGACGGCCCAGCAGCAATGCCTGATTTCCTGAAAGACTAAGCCCTTTCGCAAAAGACATACTAAACCCCGCCAAGAGCAGTCTTGGCGGGGTTTTGTTTTGGTGGGACCGAGACGAGACTGGCAATTTCCTACATTCGCCAAATCGGCTAAAGCCGTGCGATGATCCGAACGGCGATGACCTTTTATTCAACCATCAAAAGGGCCGGTCTGCTCACCCCAACGAGTTTTGGCCCTGGACAGTGTGTCAAGTGTGTCAAAACTTCCGTTAAATTCAAGAATTGCAATGCCTTAGCGCAATACCCCAAAGGACGATCCTAAATGCTAAAACGCGAGCTTCTGGACACAGTCCAAATCGATGAGGGCGAGACGCTGGAGTTGTTCAGCCACGGCCGCGATTTCATGATTGTGCTGGGCTATAACGAGCTGATGAGTACGCGGATGCGCTTTTCCGAAGAGCAGCTGGCGGAACTGACACTGGACCGGCTGGGCACGCCGCGTCCGCGCATCCTGATTGGTGGTTATGGCATGGGCTTCACCTTGCGAGCCGCGCTTGCAAGGCTGCCCGACAATGCCGAAGTCGTGGTTGCGGAGATTTCAGAGAAGATCATCGAGTGGGCCAAGGGGCCTATGGCAGAGCTGACGGGAGATTGCCTCGAAGACCCGCGTCTTGACCTCAAAATCTGCGATGTGGCGGCGCTTATCGATGACGCCAATGACGGAACCTGCGCAAAGTTTGATGCGATCCTGCTCGACTTGGACAATGGCCCCGATGGCATGGTGCGCGCGGACAACAACCGCATCTATTCGCGCACTGGCCTTGGTAAAGCGCGCGATGCGTTGAAGCCGGGCGGCATCGTCTCGGTCTGGTCCGCTGCGCCCGATCACGGGTTCAGGCGGCGCATGCAAGAGGCGCGCCTGGATGTCGAGGAACGCCGTGTGCGCTCACGCCCGAACAACAAGGGCGCGCATCATGTGATCTGGTTTGGCAGGACGGGTCATGCTCGCTAACGCTCGCGCCGTAGCCATCAAAAGCCGTAGATTACCGTGATCCGGCTCAGCGTATCGGTCTTGACCGCTCCGGCGGGTGGATCGGTGTCGTGTTCAACCGTGTAGGACAGGCGCACTGATACGGCATCCGAAATGGACGCCTGCACGCCGGTATCGGAAATGAAAGTGCTCGACCCGCTCTGGATGAAGGCGCTGGCATCTTGTGTGAAGGAGAGTTTGTCGGAAAGCTCCCAGTCGAAATCGAGAGCGGCAAGCCCGGCGATATTGCTGGTGGTCGCGCCGCCGATCAGTTCGGTGCGCCTCCATGCGGGACCTGCTTTGACAGAGAGTGTCGGGCCAGCGGTGAGGACGTCGTATCCAAGGCCGCCTGATGCGGCATAGCGTGCAGAGAAGCCCTGGAACAGGTCGCGCTCATATTGGGTAAGGCCATAGGCGTAGAGGCGGTCGCTGATCTTGTAGTTGAGCTCGTAGGCAGCGAGGAATTGCTCGCGGGTGGTGACCCCTTCGGAGCGCTGGTAATCGGCCCGTCCTGCGAGCTTGTGACGCCAGTTGATGCCGTCCTTGGTAAGCGCGAGGCTGGCCGTGGCACCGGTGTTGTCGGCATTGCCAGAGGACATGAACGCACCAAGCTCGCCTTGGCCCGACCAGTTCTCGAAGATGCCGGCGGAGCGGATCTCGGCTTCTTCGGCGGCGGCCTCTGCGGCTTCGTTCGCGGCAAGCCGGGTCTCAAACCCGGCAAGGATCGTGTCCAGCTCTGCGCCGTCATCTGGGTTGGTGGTGCGCGCGATGTCGATGACGGTGCGCACTTTGGCCTCGTCACCGGTCGCGATGGCGGCATCGATCATGGCGCGCACAGGTTCTGGCAACTCGGCCTGTGCTGCGGTTGGAACGAGAAGGAGAACAGCAAAGGCTGTCGTTCGAAGAGTCATGATTTTACGTGCTCTTGATCCGCACGCGGCCAAGAAAGTCGGTTTTGCCAACAGGCACACCCAGATATCGGGCAATTGAATAGGCGGCGCTGCAATGGAAGTAGAAATTGGGCTGGCTAAAGCTCAGCAGGAAATCCTCGAGCGTGAAATCCATAGTGCTCGACTTGAACTCAAAGCGCATATCGCGCCCGATCCAGCTTTCCATCTCAGCTTCATCCAGGCCCTTCATCACGCCCTTCGCTTGGTCGAGCTTTTCGCGAAGACCTTCGAATGTGCTGGGGGGCGGGTTGAGGTCGGGGCTGTAAACGCCTGCGGCAAGGGATTCGATTGCACCAGCTGTGTGCTCGGCAACGCTTTTGATCTGATAACTAAATGGGAGCATATCATCGATCAGCCGTGCGCCAATGATTGTGCCATGATCACAGCCCTGCTCTTCGCACCAACTTTCCGTTGTGTTGAGCAGATGGGACGCGGTCCCAAGCATTTGAAGCGCGCTGGGAACGAAGGCGGCGTGGAGCGAAAGGGGCATAGTGGGTTTCTCCCTATAGGTGGAAAGGCCCGGCGGCTTAGGAAAGCGACCGGGCCTTTAGTAATTGATTGGTTTAGCGCAGAGCCATCACCGAATGCGATTTTAGCGGACCCGTGGACCGCCAAACGGGAGCGGTGGCGGGGGTCTGCGGGCACCACGCGGAAGCTGTGCCTGATAGGCCCGGCCGCAGTGCTCGACGCAATAAGGGAAGCCCGGGTTCACGGCATTGCCGCAAAAGTGGAAATCGGGCTCTCCCGGGTGACCCATGGGCCAACGGCAGACCTTGTCGGACAAGTCCAGAAGGCTTGTCTTGTCTTTGATCGAGGGATCAGGCTTTGCCGGAACAAGGCGGCGCGGCGGAGCAGGGGGGATCGGCGGTTGCTGATCACCCGGACCCTGACGCAGGAAGCCGCCCGGACCAACCGATACGATCTTGGGAAGATCGGGTGTCGGATTGGGGACAGGCTGGCTGTTGACCGGCGCGCCAGCCTTTGTTGCCGGAGCGGGCGTAGCCGCCGGCGCAGGCTTGGCTACGGGCTTGGGCGCTGCCTTTTTGGGAGGCGCTGCTGCCTTGGTCACAGGCTTTTTCGCCGCGGCTTTCTTCTTCTTGTCGCCCGATTTAACAGGAGACGGCCGGGATTTCAGCCCGAGCCGGTGCGCCTTGCCGATAACGGCATTGCGGCTAACCCCGCCCAATTCTTCAGCGATCTGGCTAGCGGTAGAACCGCCTTCCCACATCTTTTTGAGCGTATCGATCCGCTCGTCAGTCCAACTCATATAACGTCCATTCTACTTTGGCGTTCTTTCTCTACCGCCCATAGATAGGCAGCTTGTCACATCTCGCCAGAGGCACTAGGCGCTTAGCTCATGGAAAGAGACCTTTCAGCCACACCCGAAGGTGCAACAGCTCCCACTCAGAACACTGCAGCCGGGAGCACCCGGTTTCCCCCTCGCGGCGTACCGATGATCACCGGAATCAATCGCGTGGGGCTCTTGGCGCTCTATATGAAGGAGGTCCGCAGGTTTCTCAAGGTCCAGACGCAGACGATTTGGGCTCCGGCGGTCACAACCCTGCTGTTTTTGGTGATTTTCACTGTCGCATTGGGGCGTGGCGGGCGCGAAGTGCTGGGCGTGGACTTTGCCAGCTTTGTTGCACCGGGCCTGATTGTGATGGGAATGATGCAAAATGCCTTTGCCAATTCCTCCTTCTCGCTCTTGGGGGGCAAGATCCAGGGGACAATCATCGATTATCTGATGCCGCCGCTTTCCCCCGGCGAGCTTATGGCAGCGATTGTGGGCGCGGCCGTCACGCGCGCGATTATGGTGGGTGGGGCGGTTGCGCTTGCGATGCTGCTTTGGCCCGGCGTTTCGCTCGCAGTGGAACACGTTTGGGCGGTAATCTGGTTCGGCCTGATGGGCGCCGTTATGCTTGGGCTGATTGGTTTGGCGACTTCGATCTGGGCGGAGAAATTCGATCATAACGCCGCCATCAGCAATTTCATTGTCGCACCGCTTTCTCTGCTTTCGGGCACGTTTTATGTGATCGACAACCTTGCCCCTGCCTTTCAGGCGGTGAGCCGAGCAAACCCGTTCTTTTACGTGATTTCGGGCTTCCGCTATGGCTTCCTGGGACAAAGCGATATCGGCACCAGCGATGCAGTGATGGTTGCAGCGGCCGGCCTTGCGCTATTCAACCTGGCTGTGGCTTTGGCTGTTTACTGGGTGCTTCGCTCGGGCTGGCGCCTGAAAAGCTGAAATCCCAAGCCACACATGGCTTAGTGAGTGAGCGAGCGCCGCATACG
This sequence comes from Erythrobacter sp. S227, assembly GCF_057364925.1. Lineage (NCBI taxonomy): Bacteria > Pseudomonadati > Pseudomonadota > Alphaproteobacteria > Sphingomonadales > Erythrobacteraceae > Erythrobacter > Erythrobacter sp. S227. Next base: position 1,866,993 of record NZ_CP200280.1, on the reverse strand, counting down.
GTAGCGGCCGTTCTTAAACTGCTCGAACAGTTGGGGCACGGTCGGATGATCAACCGGACCACCTGAACTGTCGTCGACCAGATTGCCCTGGCTAACATAAGCGACGTAGCTCGTTTCCTCGTTTTCGGCGAGCAGGTGATAAAACGGTTGCTCACGCGGCGGGCGCATGTCCTCAGGGATCGACTGATACCATTCTTCGCTGTTTGCAAAGACCGGGTCGATGTCGAATACCACGCCGCGAAAATCGAGCAGGCGGTGCCGCACCACTTCGCCAATGCCGAAGCGGCTTTTGGTCAGGCGCGGCGCATTGATGTTGCGCCCTGCTTGACTGGAGAAGAAATGTGATCGTTCCATCGTCGCATTAATATGGACCCTCGCAGCTGCAAAACAAGCGATTTGCACCGCTGTGTCCCAGATATGCCCGCATTTTGTGAAGCGCTTTAGGGCGAATGTGAGTTTGGGGGGCTTGGCAATTGCCGACACGTGGGGTAACGGGCGCGGTCCTTTGAGCAGGATTGACCTTCTGCATTGTGGCAAGGACATGCGGAGAGATGCCGGAGTGGTCGAACGGGGCGGTCTCGAAAACCGTTGTGCTCTCACGAGTACCCAGGGTTCGAATCCCTGTCTCTCCGCCATTTTGCGCTGATATATTTTGGTGATTTAGCGATCTTACCAAAGGTTACCATAACCGCTCCCCGATAGGGGTGGCGCTCGACTCTACAGGAGCCTTTGTGCCGGAATTTACTTTGGGTCCGGCGCGCGGCGCACTCACCACTCCGCGTAGTGATCTCTCCGAAGCCAACGAATGAAGCGACAAGACTGGGCTACCCCTGCCAACTCCAGCATATGATCATCGTCGAGTTACTGATTTAGAAGGATAAATTCCGGCTAGTGCTCTGTGACAGGAATTGGGCCGTTTCCTAACCGTCGGCTCCTAGCTGTTTCACTCGGAAAAGCTGACAGTCTGTTCCCGACCCACTTACGGACATTGAGGCGCATCGGTCTTGCGTCAAGAGCGGTTGAACGCCACCGGGGGTGTGGTGATTGCGAGTAGGACCACCCATCAAGTTGGTTCATTGAATTCATGTCTTCACCAAATAAGAAAAAAAGGCTTCAGCATACGCGAAGATTTTGATTAGTGCGATTTGAGCCAATTCTTGACGAGGCAGTTCATAAGTCATTCGCGCCTATGCCTTATGCCCATAGAGCTTCTGGATTGTGCGATTGGCCGCTCAATGCAAATCAAAAAATCGGCAAGTGTTGTTAGGGCGACTGTTTGGTAGGACCGAAAACTTCAGGCATTCCGCTTAACTGCGATAGCAATCAGAGAAGCACCTCATTGAACGACAAGATCATCCTCATTTCGCGCAACGCTACCCACCGAATAAGACATGCAAAATAATTTTCTAAAGAAACCCGGAACACCTCACGTTCTGTGGCTTTTTATCGCGTGGTCTGGTGAATTAATTTGGTACTATGCTCGCATAAACCCAATATCTGGAGTTGAAAATCGCCCAATGTTTGGCGCTACATAGTGGAGGTCCGAGGTGCGTACACCGAACCATCGAGCCATTGTTGAGGCGTACTGATCCACGGCGATGGTGGGTAGTAAGCGCCCTTGCCCGACTTGGTCGTCAGCGCTCACTGAGACATGCGGGGCTGTGCCGTAGATTTGTCCTCCCTTTACACCTCCACCCAAGACGAAGTGGTGGCCGCCCCATCCGTGGTCACTGCCTCGGCCATTGAATGTGAGGGTTCTGCCGAAATCAGAAGCAGTGAATGCGGTCATGTTGTTTTGCAACCCAAGGCGAACGATTACCGAGTAGAATTGATCCAACGCCGCATCGACCTCCGCCAAGAGGCCTTGATGCTTGTCTCTCAGATCAGTGTGATTGTCGAAGCCGCCCATCGTCACAAAGAAGACCTGCCTCGTCACTCCGAGTTGTTGTCTCGCCGCCATGACTTGAGAGACCAATGAGAGTTGTCCAGCCAACCCACTATCGTCCGCATACCTGGTAAACTCTGGCGCATTCTCGAGCGCGTCATTCACAAAACCGGAGTAATCGATTGATCGCGCGTTTACAGTGGCCTGATCCGTCTCGAATACGTGTCCGCCTTGATAACGCAAAAGCGTATCGAGCGCATTGCCAGCCACCGCGCTCCCATACAGTCGGCTCAGGCCGCCTACCTTGGTCGCACCACTCGAGCCCACCTTGTAGGCACCTGTTTCTTGTCCGCTAAGGAAGACAGCGTTCCCACTCGTGTTGATCGCAGTGAACATTGCGTTCTGGTTCGATGACATGCCGATGTCGCCGAGCAATCCACCCCAACCAGTAACAGCTCCTTCAGGACGAAAAGCTTGCCATGTCGACTGTTGATCATTGTGCGAGAAGAGTTTGGCTGGTCGCGGATAGGCGTTCGTATTAGGATTGTCATATTGAGAGCGGGTGAGTGGCGCCAAGAGAGGCCCAACATTCATCACGGGCGCCATTACGCCTTCGTCAAAACGTGCCTTGAGCCGAGGCATCGAAGGAGCCAATGCGAGCACTTGATCATCGGTTAGGGTTTGCTTCTCTCTCGGCTGAAGGACCGTCGAACGAAGATCAGCTTGACGTAGAGCAACGCCTTCAACGCCGCCACGAAGCGCGGAGTATCGGCTGTAATTCAAGTTGTCATAAGGAATGAGCGTATTCGCGTGATCATTTCCGCCTGCAAGAAACACACACACAAGTGCCTTGTAGTCGGTTGCGCCCGATTCCGCTGCAAGCTCACCAAGACCTGCGAGCCCGAGCGCATAAGCACTGCCTGCTCCAACCGCTGAAAGCGCACTTGCTCGCCGCATGAAAGTACGCCGACACATTTCATCTGCTTTTGAGATATGCATGAGCAGGCTCCTATTTTTGAATGAGATAATCGTTGCTGCACATGACCAACATCACCGCGATGTGAACGCGTTTAAGTCTGCCCTCGGCTTCATCTGTCATGTCGATTGGTATTTCTTCGACGGCATTTCGGATTAGGTCGCGTGTTGCCGGTCTAAGCTGACCGGCAGTAAGTAGCAGGTCGAGATGATCAAGCAGTGCATCAGGTGCATCGGCGATCTCGGTCTCGACTTTGTATGCGGATGCAATGTCATCGGTCCAAAACCCGGTGCCATCTATCGTTCGGCGCATGAAATTCACGTAGCCAGGGACTGAACCTTCATCGACCAACTGAAATTCTGGGGCGACAAGGCCATTTGCTGCGGCTTGTGATCGCGGTGGAACGTATTGAGGTCGAAAGAAATTGAACACCGATGGTGCTCGGAACGGTGCTTGCTTCAGCAATCCGTCGACAGCGAGGTTTCTGATTTGCCACGTATTCGAGGCCGAGCGCGCGCCGAAGGTTCGACCCCATTGGGCATATCTCAACATCGGTTCACGCAGTTTGCCGAAGGTAGGGCTCTCGACACCAGCATTGGACAGGGCCTCTGGATCAGTGATAACCGCCTTGAAGGTCGCCCCTAAGTCGCCTCTCACTCCTGACCCGTTGTTCTCGAAGGCTCTCGCAACCCGTTCGACATATGCGCGGGAAGGGTTGCTCGTGACGAGACGTTGGATCAATTGTGTCGCAAAGAAGGGCGCTACATTGGGATGCGAAAAGAGATGATCCAAAGCCAGCTTTACCGACTGTTCCGGGCCAGTGCCTGAAGGAATGGTGAACCCCAAAAAGCGCTTTGAGTCCGGCGAATGCTTGGACCCGCCTCGCGGATCGCGCCACTTCGCGGGGTCAGAGGTCATGGGACGCCTAGCGGTTCGGACGTCTGGAACCGGACGACCTCCAGGGCGTGGATCAGGGGTGAGAACCGTTCCGGAAAAGTCCAGATCGAACCCAGTGAAAACCTTGGCAAGGCCTTGAACATCGTTGTTCGTATAGGTTTCGATCGGCGAGCCCGAATTGCTCTTTAGGCTCCCGTCGATATTGAGTTCGAACAAGCCGATGGTGAACAGTTGCATGAGTTCGCGAGCAAAATTCTCATCGGGCAACCGACCAATAGCAGGGTCGGCTTTCATGTTTCCAGCATGATCGAGAAACACACCCATCGCCGGGCTGAGTGCCACAAACTCTAGAAGATCACGGAAATTTCCAAACGCGAGATTGTTAAGCCCGTCCCAATATTCGCCCACAGCCTGAGCGGACCATGATATATCCAAGCGGTTGATAGAAACCACAAAGATTTCAGAGAGAGCGAGCGCCATCCTCATGCGGACACCGCTTCCTCCGCTCATTAGGTGGGACCACATCATGTGATCGAAGAAAAAGGGGCGCTGCCAATAGGCGTTGGCGTCGATCTTGTCGTACCCGCGCGCTTCAAAGAACTCTTTTGCCGTTCCATCGCTACGACGACTCATCTCGCGGGCCAGCCAAGTTTTTAGGCCTTCGTCATTGATGAATGAGGTATCGGATTTGCTGACGGACAAGCTGCTATGTAGGGCGGCCCTCGCAGCTGCTCTTTCCTGAGATGACATAGCCCCAAGGCCAGGATCAGCAGGTGCAGGCGGCGGGGCGGGTGTCGGTGCTGGCGATGGTGCGCTTGCGGTGGAACCGACCGAACCCGGTGCCTGAGAGCCTCCACCACCGCCGCACGCAGATACCCCAGCAGCGCTTACAGTGATCGTCGCGAGGCTCGTTTGTCGTTGTCGACCGGAAGATTCCTTAAAGGTGACTTCGGTTTCGGCGAGCTCGTTGAGTTCAAAGACTTGTTCGCGCACGTCTCACTTTCCTTTAATATCAAGGTGTGGGACGAGATGTCGATTTTATGAGCCGCGAAGTCGATTAGATGCAACGCGGATGCGTGGTTAATAATCCAGAACGGATCAAATTCGAGAAGTAGGATTCTTAGAAGAAGACTCCACTTGTGCCGTTAAAACCTCTTAATCGACTAAACTTTAGATGCCTCAAGCTGTATGTTCTTTTCTAATTGTTTCACGAAGTAAGAGTTTTTGCTTACTTCTGAAAAAGTTAATTAAGGGGGCGCAATGCAAAGAATCTTGTCCAAAATAGATCGGATGAATGATCCAGTAGAGGTCTACAAATTCGCTTTCACCTTTGGAAGGGAAGCTGGGCTTGTAAGAGAATCTTGCCACATGACCCCGAGGTCGTGTGAACTTAACAGCCCTAAGATCAGAGTTAGATCTGAGGGATTTAGTGCTGAGTGGCTGGAGCTATACGACAAAGCTGACTTTCGTACAAAGGACCCGATACCACAACGGACACTTAAACACGGTACTCTTCTCAAATGGGCGGACGCTATGACCTTTGAGCCGAATACAAAAGACCATCAGGAGTTCTTTTCAGCTATGGAACGGTTTGGCCTGATTTATGGCTTCGGAGTTCCGCTCTACGGATCGCATGGCCGTGAGACATACGTGTCGATGGACTTTGACAAACCGTTGGAGATGGTTGACCCCCAACTGGTTGCGGACCTCAGGTATGTTGCTTCAGCGGCGCATCAGCGAATTTGCGTCCTTTTTGACCGAACCTACGAAGTGCCTCGCCTTTCTAGGCGTGAGAAAGAAGTCTTGATTTGGGTCGGTCGCGGCAAGTCGGTTTCATCTATCGCAACGATCCTAGATATCTCATCTGAGACCGTAAAAACCTACTCGAAGAGACTGTATGAGAAGTTTGACGTCGCGGACAGGGTTAGCCTCGTGGTCAAGGCGATGAAGTTCGGTTTGCTCCGTTCTTGAAAAGTTCATTCAGTCTCGCTTAACGGCGTATTACATGAGTTTACAAATGGTTCCCTCAACTAGGGGACATGACGTAGAGCTGTTAGTTAAACTAACTAGTGGACTATGGAAAATGCACATCATCTTATTTTGAGAAAAATTGATTTAATCGAAGAACAGGCGAAGTCGTTGCGTTCGCTTGCGACTTCGATGATATTTGAAACAACTGAACCAGCTAGTCGCGCCGCGATTGCCAAAAGGGGCGTGTTTTTCCCCAGCGTCAGGCACCATGCTGAAGATGATTGGCATGATGCGGTGGCCAACAGCGAGTCCGTCATCCATTTACATGCTGCTCAGACTCTACTTGATCATCGCCAATCTTTAACGAAACGGTTGGGAACCGAATTTATGGCAGACCCTGTGTGGATAATGCTGCTTGATCTGTTAGTTTCCGAAGCACGCGATCAGAAGGTCTCAGTGACGTCGCTTACGGTAACTAGCGGTGTACCCCCAACCACTGCTCTGAGATGGGTGGTCGCTATGGAGAATGAGGGCCTGATCGAAAGGTCCCCCGACCCAAGCGACCAGCGTCGCACCTTTCTCACGCTCACTGCATATGGTAAGAGGGCTGTCGAGACGGAATTAGCCAAATTCGTAAGCCTTTGGGCTGAGCACCTTTCACCTTGTGGCCAACAGTATTCCGAGCGCGCTCTTTAAATCCTAGGAGAGTGATAGTCTGTTGTGATGATGGAGCTTGGCATTATCCACCCAGGATGACACAAAAATTCCTTGCGGCTGGTCGACCTCTTTGGTTGCCACTACAGCGTAAGATGGGACCGGTCGCCGATTTGGAAATCAGTCACGCGCGAAGTTCTGGAAAAGCCGTTGTGGTGTGACGAGGGCTTTACGCTTTCGCTCATCAAGCAATAGCAGTGTCGCGAAAGGCCCAACGGTATGCTCCGAAGCCTCTTACATTTTGTAGCTGATCAAATTCAGGGTTGATCAAGCGAAACTTAATCCTCGTTCGTCTGATATTGGCAATCACCGTATTATCAAAGACATCTCCACCCATGGCCAGCGCTAACACAGATAGTGTGACCAACCTGCCCTTGGCCCTAACTAAGGCGTCGACGATAATGTACTGATTCAAAGTCAATTCGATCCTCTCGCCTTCGAATAATATCTCGTCAATATCTTGCAATACGATATTCCCGTATGAAAATTCATCGAAGTCGGCAATTTTGCAGCCACAGTGTGGGCAATATCCAACCTGGTCTGGACCCTCCGTGTTTTCATGCCTAATCAACCGTCGATATCCTGGGAGCATTTGACTTTGGAGGAATTCTACCAACTCCAATATGAGTCGCTAACCGATAGTGGCTCCATTTCGGATTGAATTTTTCGCATTCGGTATAATGGCTGGAGTACGCGCTCCGCTCTGATAATTAACTCGCCCCAACCATGCTAGGTTGGTCTTTTTAGGCCTGTTTCTGTGGTGAAGCGTTTGTCTGCAACGTGCTAAGATTAGGTTCACCTGCCTTTCGTGCGGGAGCGCCGAAGTCGCCATCATATGGGCTAAGAATTTTTGCCCCTTGTACGACACCACATAGCGCGTCGATCCTAAAACATGTGGTTGCTGCTTTTTTCGTATCAGACCTTCAAATTCAAGCCGCAAAATAGAAGTTCGAACCTTTGATAATCGGAGTCGACAATACTCCAGAATTTGCTTGCACGACGTACCACGCCTCAGGGCAACCTTAGAGTTCAGATATAATAGGATCTTCAGCGATGTCTTTTCATTGAGTGTTTTATGAAATGAACACGTTCGCTTTGGAAATGCTCGAGGGGGATATGTTGCAAAACCTCGAGGAAGTGCAGGCAATCGATATGTGTGAGTTGCCATGAGCAGTCTACCTTAGGTTCTCTTGCGCTGGCTGGCAGCGGAACCGAATACTACTGAAGTGATAGCGAAACACAAACTATCCAAAGTCAACCCGCCAAGTTGTTGTATTTTGTGTGAACGAGGCAATCGGGTTGTGTTTTACTTTGGACCGCTTGCACAGCTTGTCCACGCGTGGATAGCGTTGCCGATGCCTGATCCGTTTTAGCGCATGATAGATGTCGGTTGTTGTTGGACATGACAAAGCTCTCGAATGTTCTTCGTCGTGCCATCGGGCCGTGGAGTTTGCGAATGACTTTAAGCTAATCTAGCGAAAAAACTTAGCTGAGGGCTGGAGATCGGCTCCTCAGCGCTAAGCGGCAATAGAAGCCAGTCGCCCTTCACCCCACAAGCGGACGCCAGCCCAGATAAGGCCAGCGCCCAACTTCAGTCAGATCTCAGTCTTCTCAGCCAGCGTGAGAGCGTCTTCTATGTCGACCCCAAGATACCGCACGGTGTTTTCGATCTTGGAATGACCGAGCAATATTTGGATTGCGCGGATGTTGCCTGTGGCTTTGTAAATGATGGAAGCTTTCGTCCGGCGCAGCGAGTGAGTGCCGTACTCCTCGGGCCGCAAGCCAATAGCGACGACCCACTCATCAACAAGCCGTGCATATTGTCGTGTGCTCAAGTGGCGAGTGTGATCGACACGGCTGGGGAAGATGAAGTCCTCGACGCCACCACCTCTAAGCTCCAGCCATGCGAACAGACTTGCTCGCGCGTCAGCTGCAATCTCGAACTGAACGGGCCGACCTGTCTTGCGCTGAGTAATTGTCGCTCGCGTCCTGATTTCTGGACCGCTCACCAAATCGCCGATTTTCAGTTCGACCAGATCACAGCCTCGCAACTTGCTATCGATCGCCAGATCGAAGAGCGCTCGATCACGAACGCGTTGCTCACGATCGAGGAAGAACCGGATCGCCCAGATCTGCTTTTGGTTGAAGGGTCGCTTGGGACCGATCTTCGCTCCAAAGTTCCAAGGCACTCGATGCTGAGCAGCTGGGTCAAATTGTGAGTATGTCATTTGCTTTCTCCTTGGCCGGAATGGCCAAAGGAAAAGTCGGATGCGAACGTTAAGTAGTTCGCCTTCAATTCAAGCACCTGCCCACGATGCAACTAAGTGATTTCAAGAACGACCTTCATTGCGTCCGCCAGTTCGAGAAACTCGGAAACGCGTTTGTCGTCCAGCTCAGATATTGGGCCGTGGACCGCAAGGTTTCGCATAGTGTTTAGACCTCGCAAAGATCGATGCTGGTCTAAAGTTAGCGCGCCGACATTGAGTGCCGTCTCCAAGAGAGTTGCTGCTCCCAATTTTGTAACATCGTTCTGGCCCGATCGCCTGAGCTTGCCTTGGACTAGTACTTCAATGTCGCGCCACGCTTCTATGATCTCGGCGGCATGGCCATTATCATTCGCTTCGCGCTCTAGCTCGAGCCTTGCGCTCGGGGACGCCAATGCCGCCTGCGTTATTCTTGTTCGGCTTACGCTTTGAATGGTCGCTTGCAATGTTTCATCAAAAGTTACTGGCTCACTTCCGCCGAAACGCAGATAAGTAACACTCTCGCGCACCGCGCTAAGCTCTAGTTCCTCCCGAAGAGAGTTGCGAAGATCATTCACTAGCGGATCCAAAGGCGCCGTATGATTTTGCGCCATATCAACAGCGAACTGTCTTGCTAAGTCCGCTTGCTGGGGTGAGCCAAGCAGTTGAATGTCAGCGATGGCGCTTTCGAGCAGAGGCCAAACTGTTTCCGGGTCACCCCGATGACCAGCACCTTCGAGCTTGCGATAGGCCTCAAGCAGGTATGCCACTCGCATCTTGCGTCGCTCGTTCAATAAATCGCGGCGGGCCGCCATACGATGGCCCAGCCAACCTCCGGCAATAGCAACCAAGACAGTGACCATTAGTTGTGCGAATAAGTTCCAATCCATGTCGCTTTTTAGGTTTCAGTAGCTTCTACATCAACTCATTCGGACGAACGCCTGCGCAGTTGCGAATGTCTGCATTCAGGCACTGAATATTCGGATGGTTACGTCTTGGATTGGGGCGCGTTGCTGACTGGCAGACTTGGGGTCAATAGCCGAATGTCTGCATTCCAATGGTGGTCAGCCAATTTCAGATCTTCAGCCCACGAGCTGTTTCCCGCCGACTGGGAATTATGGTAGTGAGGGCTGCGTTTGAGGCGTCAAGTCCCGTAAAAGGCCTACTGCCGCCGCTGTCCGAGAATTACAAACGCACAAACACCCGCTTCCTCTTAGCGACTAAAAGCGTTCCACGCTGCCTCCAAAACTGTGCCTCGACAATTGCGGCAGAGTTCGCCCGTCAAATCTTCGCTAAGCCTGCCATGGCTTGATCGACCAGATGGCAAGAGCGGTTCCAGATCATCCGCTTCCAGTCGTCATAGTCCGGGTAGAAAGCATCCCGGATTTGCGCCTTTATCGCTTGGCCTTGGGTGCTGGCGACTTCGCCCCGGTGATAGAGCCAATTGTCGGCGCGCACCGCGTTCAAGACGGTATCAAGATCGCGTGTGCCAAACTCGGCGGCAATGAACGCGATTGCCGTGTCGGGAAGCGTCCTCGCAATACCATTGGCGTTGACCCCGTTGAGAGCAGCCGACGCCGAGGTTCCAGCCTCGGGATCAGTCACCGGTTCGCCATACCACTCCTTAGCCAACGCTTTGTGCGCTGGCGGCCCGGCGGAGATCAGCTCTGCATAGCCATAAGGACCAAGGCCGGTGTGAAAGTCGATCACGCCAAGAGCCTGTGTCTCCTTCAGATAGTCCGAAAGGACCGCGCACAAAGTTGTGTTCGACCACGCGGTGCCTTTGCCACCGTAGAACACGCCGTCCGGATAATCGTACTGACCGCTTGATATCGCCGCTTGGAAAGCTGGCATTCCATGAGTGGCGATATAGTTTGCGATTGCAGCGTCGGCGGCATCTTTGGCCGGTCCATCCCAGCCCGCTGGCAACACGTGATCGTGGATCGCGCTGTAATCGGTAGCGGGCATTTGCGGGCCGGTGTCCCAGTCGACGAAGTTGCGGTTGAGGTCGATGTTGTCTTCGTTGACACGCCGATCATGCGCGAAGCCGTAAGGGTTGATCGCGTGGATCATAACGACGCCTACTTCCGGCGGCAGCGCGTCCAATGCACCGGTTTGAAGCAAGCCAACCTGCGGGCCAGAGCCGCAATACCCCTCCACCCCGTGAGTGCCACTGATGAGCAGCAGAGCTTTTTGCGGATTGGCGGGGCCGATGCGGACCACGTCAGTGAAGAGGTCTTCGCCTCCGGGGCCCTTGGCGTTGGGGTTTTGGCGGCTGTCGACACTTAACGACCGGGCAGCGCAGGCATCCAGAAGCTTTCGACGCGCTTCGAAGTAGTTGGCCGAAAAGTAAGAGGCGATTTGCTGGTCTGTCACATTGCGTTTCCCGTTCAGATATGTGCCGATGTGTCATCGATGGCTTGGCCTGTCACCCCCACAGCCCAGCGATGAGAATGGCGACGATAGCCAAGGGCACCGCATACCGGATCGAGCCTCGCCAGAAGGCAAAGAATGCATCGCCTGTTTGCGCCAGCTCTGCTCTCATCACCGAACGCGGAGCGACCCAACCAGCGATCAGCGCAAGGGTCAGTGCGCCAAGCGGCATCGTTACGCTGCCTAGTAGCCAATCAAGCCAGCTCCCAAAGCCATCAATAAACACGATCCCGACACCGCCGGCCCAAGTCGTTAGCGCGAAGAGCAGTGTTGCGTTTCGCTCGCTAAGACCGAACTGCTCGATGCCGATGGTGCGCGCCACCATCAGAATCGCAATCGACGACGTCAAAGCCGCGATAAACGCCAGAAAGAAGAACAGTCCGCCGACCAGATTGCCAAACGGCATTCCTGCGAAAAAGGCGGGTAGGGTTCCGAAAATGAGCCCCATTCCGGCTGCCGGATCCATCCCGAAGGCGAACACTATGGGGAAGATCATCAATCCGGCTACGATTGCAACCAACGTATCTGTCCCTGCAATGACCGCGCTATTCGAACCGATGCTCTCATCTTTCGACAAGAATGCGCCGAAGGTAATCATCAGGCCTGCGCCAACGCCAAGCGAGAACAACGCCTGGCCAAGAGCAGCCAGAACAGTCGCCGGTGTCAGTTGGTCAAAGCGCGGCGCAAACAAATAGCTGAGCGCATCGCCCGCAGCACCACTGTACAAGGCAAAGGCGGCAAGACTTAAGAGAATGACAAAAAACGCGGGCATCAAGAACACTGAGGCTGCTTCGATACCGCCCTTCAATCCGCGCAGGACAATTCCGGTTGTGATCGCCAGGAACGCGGTGAACCATAGCAAGGAAGAGACAGCACCGCCGTAGAGCGGCGTTTCATTCGGATTGCTCAGGTCTCCCATGAAACCCATGACGCAATACGCCATGATCTGGCCGGAAAGCATCGTGTAGTTGGGCAAGACGATCACGCCGCCGACAAGTCCGATCCAGCCTGCGATTTGCCAGTTTGGCGAACGGCCTGCTTCAACAGCAATCTCGCGGGTCGACCCGACAGGTGAGAGACCTTTATGGCGGCCAATCGCCAATTCGGCGATCAACACAGGCAGACCGATCAGGACGACAAACGCAATGTAGATCAGGACAAATGCGCCCCCGCCATTCTCGCCCGCTTGAAAGGGAAATCGCCACAAATTGCCAAGCCCAACCGCAGAGCCAACCGCGGCCATGACAAAGCCGGCCCGCGAGCCCCATTGCTGCTTGGCTGCGTGGTTTGCCTCGTACCCCTCCCGCACCGCCGTGTTGGCCGATGTCATTGCGCTGCACCCGGCAGTTGACTGTCATCCCCGATGCGGGCGAACCATGCAAAAATGAAGCCAAGGAGTGCCACAGCGGCCACAGCCAGATAGGTCGCACCGTAGCCGGGACCTTCGACCAGCCAGCCGGAATTGCCTCCCATAATTCCTCGAGAAAGATTGGGGATCGCCATGAACAGCGCGAACTGACTCGCCGCGATCGCCGGATTGCATATCCGCATCGCCCACACGATAGCGCTGATCACGAGTGTGATCGAAAGGATATACATGGCGGCTGACAGAACCATAAAGGGTACGTCACTTTGCCAAGTGGGAAAGCTCAACCCCGCAATCACCGCCAAGAGCGCAACCAGTGCAATCTGGCTCAGGATCGACCAACGCAGTCCGAGTAGTCGCTCAAGCACGAACGGAACAATAAGCCCAAAACCTGCAGCGACGATGTTAATCATCGCGCCAAAACTCGAATAGCGCTCGCTCGACCAGCCAAGCTGTTGAACGGCGAGTGTCGGATTGACCGCATCGGCAAACGCCAAATAGCCACCCGAGCACCCAGCCGCGAGCAGAAACATCAAGGTGCGAGGCTCAAGGATTGATTTGAAAACGCCCGACACGATCGGCCACCACGCATCGTGCTGGCGCTCTTCACATTCGCGCGACGCCTGACCTTGTGACCACGGCAGCAACCGTTCACCCGGACGCTCCCGGAACACACTTACGAACAACGACGCAAAGGCGACAAACACCATTAGGATCAGAGCAGTCGTTGCAGTTCCGCTGGAGGCAAGCGTCTGCCCGGCAAGAACGCTGCACGCCGCGACACCGGCTGTTTGGCTGGCGAACATTACGCTGTTGATGGCAGTGCGCTCATTCTCAGGCACTATGTCCACCGCCATCCCGTCGACCGCCACATCGTTGAAGGTCGCACACAGATTGAGAGCGAAGCAAAGCGCGGTAAGAAGCGCGACGTCGCTAGCGGAAGGTGCCAGAAGCGCCATCGCAACCAACACTGCCACCATGAGCGACTGCGCCAGCAAAATCCACCCTCGCCTGCGCCCCATCGGTTTGTAGGCATAGCGGTCCATGACCAGGCCGTTGAAGAGCTTGGTCGACCAAGGCAGCAGGGCAACACCAACAAACGCGCCCACTGCAAGCGGCGATGCGCCCGCTTCAGCCAGCCAAGCGGGCAGAGCAATCAGAGACAAGCCTAGCGGCACGCCTTGAAGGAAATAGAGAACGATGATCGCAGCGAAACGCGCAGTGCGGTTCTCGGAAAGCGCCGGAAGCGTGGCCGGTTGCGATTGCGCGCCGGGCGCTATTGCCTGTTGCATGTATCTGTCCTCTTCGATTGCACAAGACGAGCGCCATCGGCGCCGGGCGCGATGACGAGTTCCAACTTTCGTTTTTCGATTGCTTTGGAGCGGAGTGTTCCGGCAGGTGACCGGGTCGCATTGTCACCTGCCGGCCCCCCGGTGCCCCCCTTAGCGCTTGGTGTATCTCTGCAGCATCATCGAGCTGATCACGGTGCGGTATTCAGCGCGGTTTCCGCTGGCTGCGATTTGTTCCTGCACATTGGTGCGCGACCATTCATCGAAGGCCTTGTCGCGGCGTTCCTGCTCGGCCGCTTCGGGCAGGCTGGCGAAGGTTGTTACGAGGAAGATATCGGCTTCGCCCGGACGCGCGTGGACATTCGCGTAGATGGCGTAATTGGTGATCCACCCTTGCGACTTTGCGTATTCCTGAAACCGGGTCCATTCGCCCGCCAGAAATTCGGCGTATTTGAGCGTGCCTTGGCCGTCTTCGACATCAATGCCTGTCATCTGCACATACTCACCGGCCTTTAGCGGAAAGTCCTGAGCGATCGCAGGCGTTGAGACGCTAGCGACCAGCGCAAGCGTGGCGGCGGCGAGTGTTGTCTTGATAGATTTCATTATGGATTCCCCCAAATAACCTTTGCGTCGAAAAATCGCATGACGATGCGTTCGCAAGGCAAAGCTTCGCCGCGGTCCGCGGGACACACACGTCCTGCAAGCCGGGGCCTTCACCCGTTGAAATGTCATGTGAATTTCTGTTGGGAGTGATGCCTCCAATCGCCAAGGGCGGCAATGGGGGCGACCGTCAAAAAAGCGTTAAAACCGACAGGGTGAGCGGGTTCGAGGGTCCGAAGGGATCAGATCGGGCCAACCAAAGCGTTCCCACGCCTCAACCATGCCGATGCGTTCGGCGAATTCTATGAAGCCGGGATGGCGGATTGTGCGATTGATCGGATCAATATCGATCCAAAGGTTCATCAGGCCAACCATGTTGGCCGGATGGATGCACTCAGAATACACTTTCATGGCCAGCTCGCTGTGCCCCATCCAGATCGCTGGCCATGCAATCGAGCTGTCGTAAGGGTCGGGCATCGCGGCGTGCAGGCCATCAATGACTTGGCAGTAAACCGCGCGCGCCTCGTCCTTTCCGCTGTACAACCCATGCGCGGCCATATGGAAATACGCATCGCGCGCTGCGTCATCCATCGGGGGCATACCCGGCGGCCGCATGATGGATGTGCCAAGGTGGACGCGAAGGTCGTAATGGGACTTCACCGCGCCCTCGAAATCGCCATTCGCCATCTGCGCTAAGGGGAGCCACATCGCAGGGGCACCTAGGTCGGCCATGCGTTTGCCCGCCGCGATGGCTTTCTCGAATTCGCCAAGCGCAAGCCATACTGAGGCCAGCATAGCGTAGTTTCGCGCATAGACCGGATCGCGATCCACTGCAGCCTCGATATAGGGAAGCGCTTCTTTGGATTTGCCAAGATAAAGAAGGCACGAGCCGAGCCGCGAACACACATCAGCGTCGTTTGGATCGCGCGCATAAGCTTCAAACGCCATCTCAAGACCAGCCGCTGGCTTGAACCGCGTCCATTCATGGATACCGAGGATCGAAAAAGCATGGCCCTGCCCCGGGTCAAGTTCAAGCGCGCGCCGGGCGCATTGCGCACCCTCGGCGGACTGCTCAAGCCGTTCAAGACTGGGCGTCGCGGCAGCGGTCATTACATGTGCGTCTGCCAGTGCGGTCCAGCATTCGGCGAAGTCGGGGTCGAGCTTCAGTGCTTGTTCGTAAAATTCTTTGCCCTTTGCCATACCGTCCGCGCCGCCGATCCGCTGGATCATTGCGCGCCCTTGCAGGTAGAGCGCATAGGCCTCGCGGTCCCGTGTCATCCTGCGCGACGGGGCAGGAGACGCTGCAAGGCCAAGAGCGCCGCACATTGCAGCAATAATGTTAGCTCCGATCACTTGGCGTCCGTCAAAAAAATGCTCGATCGAACCGCTTATGCGGTCAGACCAAAGCTCGGTCCCCGTCTGCCCACTGATGAGCGCGATACGCACCTCAATATTGTGTTCAGTGCGCCGCACCTCGCCTTCGATCAGATGAGATACGCCCAGGGTGGTCGAAATATCGGTAAGCGTCCGACCTTCTCCAGCGACAACAGCCACCGAGGTCCGGCCTGCCAGCGCAATGCCATCAACCCCTGCAAGCCGTGTCGAGAGCTCATCGACGACCGCATCAGCAAGAAAGAAGTTACCGCCAACGGTGTCGCTTTGCGCAAAAGGCAATAGCGCAATTGTGACCTCGGGATCCGCCTGGCTTACTATGCGATAGGACGGAAATCTCGCCCGCGCCGCTTCAATAAGGCGTTCGCCGGTCGCTTGGTCGGCTGAGCGGATACACTCCGACAGCCCTGAACGCAGGCGCGCATCAACATGGGTCCGGCGTTCGGCAAGCCATGCATCAAAGGCTGGATTGAGCGATACCCCTTGAAGCAAAGGACGATTGCCGATGGCAAGCAATTGACCCACTACAAGGTCGTTTTCAACCGCAGACAAAGCTGTCTCGAGTGCGCCAAGCTCGGAGCGGAAACGGCGAGGGTCCAGCGCAACTTCAGAGCGCGAGACAACAAGCGCGTCAATGCAATACTTGCCAAGCTCGTGTCTGAGCTTCAGCAGACACTGGCGCAGGCTCGCTTTGGCTTGTGGAATGAACCGGTCCGGCCAAAGCAGCCGCGCCAGAGCTTCACGGTCCATTGAATGGCCAGGTTCAATGCAGAGTATTGCGAGGAGCAGGATCGCGCGGCGATTGGTCAGCGCAATCGCTTCGCCATCGGACGCTTCAATCCGGAACTCTCCGAACAATGTGGCCTTAATCAGGCATTGTTCTTTGAGCTGCATCTGATCCAAGAATACTCCCCCTACGGCCTAGACTACATCCAAACCCAGACTATGCAATCGTTCAGGGGCAATCGTTCAGGGGCAATCGTTCAGGGGCAATCGTTAGGGGGGGGGATCGTTCAGGGTGCTGGCTTCGAACGATGCCAGAGGCAATGATATCACAAGGCGGCGGCTTCCTTCTGAGAACTGTGTCTACCGCAACTAATTGTCTGCTTTCATCCCCAGCAGTGGACCTCGCGCGGCATAAGTGGGTATCACGTGAGCTGACAGACGGCTTTGGCGCGATGCCAGCCGAAAGCGGCTGGTCACCTCACCACTCACTTTCGAGCATGGGGTAAAAGGGAGCTGGCTGAGACGAATTCGCAATCAGCTCCTCGCGCATGACCGGCTAACAATATTCAGAACCCGAAAGCAAAGCCGACACGCCCTGATGTGGTGCCACCAACGGTAGAACCCGTGATGCCGCCCGAGATGTAGAGGTTTTCTGTCACCCAGCCTTGCGAGATCCCAAGCGCGATCAAATTCACCTTGTCTGCAACCGCTTGTGGCCCAATGGCCACCGCCCCGTCGGCTGTCGCCATAGCGCCATTGCCGAGCGCGACAGCACCATCGCCCGTCGCGACGTTGAGATTGCCGATGGCGACTGCGCCAGTGCCGGTGGCGACACTATCCGCCCCCATCGCAACGGCGCCGCGCCCGGTGGCAAAGTTCGGGTCACCAATCGCCACCGCGCCGTCACCGCTTGCGACATTTCCGGTTCCGATTGAGACCGCCATACCGTCCTGCGCGCTCGCCTGATAACCGATGGCGACTGATTGGAAGCCGGATGCTTCGCTTTCAATGCCGAGTGCAACGGAGTTTTCTCCTGTTGCGCTTGCCCCGGTCATCCCGTTTGAATTGACGGCAAAGAACTCCAACTCCGCCTCGTTCGCCTCAGCCACAGCCATAGCATCGTTGGCCGTCATTTGCGCAGCAACCGCCTCTTCGCGAGCCATGTCGGCTTCGGCCTGCGCTTCAACGGCTTGCTCAAACGCCATTTCAGCCTGTGCAGCCATCTCTTCCATGCCGCTGTCCGCCTCAGCCAATGCCATCAAGGCTTGCTGTGCTTCTGCGCGCGCAAGATCGGCTGTGGTTTGTGCGTTGGCGGCATTGGAAAAGGCTTCATCTGCGCGGGATTGCGCAGCAGCTGCTTCCATACGGGCGGTGTCAGCGGTGCATTGCGCAGCGTTCGCCGCAAAAAGCGCATCAGCCCCAAGAGCAGAGTTCGCAGCAATGGCTGCGTCTTGCACGGCATTGTCGGCGTTCGCTGTATCAGCAGAAGCCTGAGCCGCGCCTGCAGCCCCTCCGACGACGCTGAGCTGAGCTACAGTGACTGCATCAGTATCCGCTGTGCCGTTGGCGACATTGGTCACCCTTCGCTCAGCTCCCGAAGCGCCCACCGAAAACGTGTTCGCTTCATTAGCGATAGAGCCAGAGCCCACTGCAACGGCATTGTCGGCATTCGCAACCGCGCGTTCACCCACGGCTGTGGCGTTGTTACCATTGGCTGTAGCGCGTTCACCAATGGCCACGCCGGCCGCGCCGCTGGCAACCGCGCTCTGGCCCACCGCGACCGCGTCATCAACAGTGGCCACCGGCAGGTTTCCCGTCGAATTGATCGCGACATAGGGGTTGGCTTTGCCCCCTCCTGCACCACCACCACCGCCGCCGCCTGAAACGCCAGCAATCGCCGCGTTGAGCTGCGACACATTGACAGCGTCAGTCCCGCTGGTTCCGGCTGCCACATTGGTAATCTGGCGCTCGCTTCCCAATGCACCGACTGAGATTGTATTGTCGCGCGCCGCAATCGAGCCTGCGCCAACGGCGTCCGACGAAGCGCCGCTCGCCTAAGCATTACCACCAATGGCAACCGAGTTCGCACCACTTGCAATGGGAAGGGCACCTGAGGAATTGGAGACAAAGAATGGATTCCCGCCGCTTGGAACACCCACAAGGGCAGCGTTCAACTGACCAACGGTTACCGCGTCATTATCGTCTGATCCTTCAGCGACATTGACGATGCGGCGTTGGAGCGTGTCGTTCCCCACTGAGACCGTATCAGCTGCGTCAGCAACGGATTCTTGACCAAGAGCGATCGCACCACTTGCTTCGGCTCTTGCAAGGTCACCAATCGCGATTCCGCCAAGAGCCGACGACAAGGTCTCCGCGCTTCGACCAAGCGCGGTTGATGCAATGCCGCCCGCTTGCGCCGACGAGCCAACAGCCACCGAAATTGCCTCTTCCGAAGCAGCAAGTCCGCCAAGTGCGACACCGCCCAATCCAAGGGCTGTGCGGTCGGTCACCCAATGCGATGGCCTGGTCGGTCTCAACCAAAGCTTCGTGGCCAATAGCGATTGAGCGCGTTCGCGAGTGGATTGGCGCCCAGCGAGCGAGCGGAAAGCACAGTCCGCTTTTCCTTCACGCTTATATCGCAGCAAGCGACCGGAAGCAGTGTTTCTTCTTCGCGCCCGTGGTGATGGATGAGTCCGCCAACCACCACTTTCTCGTCTCTAGTATCGACAGCTCCTTTACACCTGAAGCCGTTTCAGTCTTCCAATCGACCTATGAATTGAGCGGTTCAGAGGCAGATGTCGCAGCGAAGTTGGCTGATGGGAAATCTCCTGCTGAGACCGCCGAGGCGCGAGGGGCGTCTATCCATACAGTCAGAACCCAGATCAAGAGCCTGCTGAAGAAGACCGATTCCCGAAGCATTCCTGACATGGTGCGAAAACTCTCAAATATCTCAACCCGCATTGCTGTGTCAGAGACAGGGGTCTCAAGCTTGATCGATCATGGGCCGGGCCAATCGATGCTGAGATATGGCAGCATGACTCTCCCTGATGGGCGAAAGATGGAATTTCTCGAGCAGGCCCACCCAAACGGCCAGCCGGTCATCCTCGTCCATTCGCTGATAACAGCTCTAGGGCTATCGCGTTCTGCAACGCGTAAAGCGGTGCTGGCGGGCCTTCGTTTCATCACCCCCATCCGCGGCGGCTTTGGCAATTCGGATCCTAATCCCACCAGTGACGTCGAGACTGCAATTGAAAACGGTGCCGATGATCTGATGCTTTATTGGAGCACCTCAATATCGACCAAACCGTGATGATGAGCGGCTGGGCGAGCTGTTTTACGCAGCGATTTGCGACAAAATACACGGCCAAGCTCAAGGGCATGATCTTTCTGCCATTTGGCTAACGCACCGTATTCTGGCTCTTCGGGTCCGGTGTCCTTCCGGTGCCGAGCGCGGGCAGAGGATTGCGCTGTCCAGTTTCATGACGTTGCTTGGTTGAGCTGTGCCCTCGCTGTTTGTGCGCCTTCTAGCCGGGCGTGAAGTGATCTTGTTGCAATTAGCCTATCCAAACTCTGTCATACCAATTCATATGACAGAATTCTTGCTTTCCTGGCCATTTGGCTTACCAATTACCGTCTCGAGCGTCATTGGGCAGGGATTAGAAATTGAAATTCAAACGCACCATTTCACCTGCGGTAGTGGCTCTTTTATCGGCGGCGCTTTGTGCTGGATGCGGCGGCGGTGGTGGATCTCCTGCGCCAACGCCTATCGCCTCGCCTAATCCCAATCCCTCTCCCACCACGTCACCGACGCCTGTCACATCGTGCAGTGGCATGAACTTTCTCGACATTGTCGGTGCCCAGTCCAGTCAAGCGGCCACGGCCGGATTTGAAGCGGGCAATGCGATCGACGATGGTCTTGACGCAGCATCGCGGTGGAGCGCGCCTGGCCTTCCGGCGACCCTGACACTTGATCTGGGAGCCGAGTTTCTCGTGCGGGAAGTCGGTCTTGCGCTTCATCTGGGCGATCAAAGAACTTCCACTTTCTCGCTTGATGTGTCGAGTGACGGGAGCAATTTCACCTCGCTTGGGGGAAGTCTCCAGTCATCTGGCAGCACGCTCAATTTCGAGCGGTTTGATGTCAGCGACACCGCTGCGCGATTTGTGCGGATTTCTGCTGAAAGCACCTCGGATGGTAGCCCGTTTGGCGTTGTAGAGGCGGCTGTGTTCGGATGCACTGATAGCACTGCGACACCGGTCGTGGCGCAGCCGTTTGATACCAGCGTATTCGGGCTCGACCCCTCGGTCACACCCGGGCGCAATTTCACGCTTCTTGATTGGGCGCTCGATACGCCTGCGACAGACCCCAATGACGGCTTTGCCCAGCGGACACAGGACCGCGATCTGGAGGGTTTTGCCGATGAATTCTTCTTTGCCGCCCCCGATGGAGGGATGACTTTCCGCTCCACAATCGGAGGGGCGACGACGTCGGCCAATTCGCGCTTCACCCGTTCTGAGCTGCGCGAAATGCTTCGCAACGGGGACCGCAGTATCAGCACGCAAGGGGTGAACCGGAACAATTGGGTGCTGGGCTATCAACCCGATCCGGGCGTTCCGGTTGGCGGGCGTGGAGGCGTTCTGAAGGGTACGCTAGCGATCAATAATGTCAGCACATCCGGCACCGATTTTCATATTGGCCGGATGGTGTTTGGACAAATCCATGCGTCGAGCGATGAGCCTATCCGGCTTTATTATCGCAAATATCCTGAGAACGATCGCGGCTATATCTATTTCGCTCATGAAATTCGCGGAGGCGACGACATATATTTTATGGTGGTCGGGCCCGAGTTTGATGATCGCGACAGCCAACCCGAAGACCGCGATGACCCCTTTAACGGGATCGCTCTGGATGAGGTGTTCTCTTACGAAATCACCAATGCCGGCTCGCGGATCGACGTCATAATCCGGCGCGGCGATCAGGACGGAGAGATCATCGGCCACAACTTCGTCGACATGGTCGCCGAGAACAGCGGATACGATACCATCGATGAATGGAATTATTTCAAGGCCGGGGTCTACACCCAGAACAACACCGGCGATCCTGCTGACTTTGACCAGGCCACATTCTACCGGCTGGAGAATACGCACGATTGAGGTCAGGCAGAGGCCAAAGCCCGATCTGGCTCACGTCATTTACCAACAGGTATGACGATTGTAGTTGAATTGGTCTGCACAAACTGCATAACACCTTCGTGGGCGCTGCGCGTTTGGCGCGTGCACTGATTTAAGTCTGAGGACACCGGCACATGCAAGAAGGCAGGCCGGACGAGAGGGGAAAAGTGATGGCTAACAAGGCAACGCGTGCGGGCGAGCAGCTTTCGAGCAAAATTGTACGGCAAGGCAGCGAAGCAAAAACACCGCGTCAATCTTTGGCGGGGCTTCTTGTAGGGGCATCCATTTCCAGCATCGCGCTTGCCAGCGCATTCGCCAGTCCGGCTCATGCTCAGATTGTCATCACCGACGACACACCGGTCGACAATCCTGGCGGTCAAACCGTAACCTCAGCGGCGGGCGTCACGCAAACAGTCAATAGCGGCGACAATATAGAGCTTGAAGACAACACCAATGATGACACGGTCATCAACCTTGCGGGCACACACATCAACAATGATGGTGATGATGAGGATGTTGTCATCATCGTCGATAACTCGGAAGATGATGTCATCATCAATATCGCTTCAACCGGCGTGCTTCAGGGCGTTGACGGGGTCATCTTTTATGAAGGTGACGCGGCGGTTATCACCAATGATGGCCTGATCGAAGGCACCGGTGAGGCAACCGAAGCAGTCGTCTATTTTGATCGCGATGCCGATGGCGAGCTTAACTCGCTGACAAATAATGGCACCATCACGAGCGTCGGCGGGGCAACAATTGGCGTGGATTCGCTTCTGGGTACTGATCCATCGTCGGGTACGGTGGGTGATGAAGAAGGGATTGCCCGGTTCAGGTTGATAAACACCGGGATCATTTCCAACACTGGTTCTGACAGCGACGCCGATGCGTTGCACTTCAACGGTGATCCCGGTTCAAGCGGCGGTGAAGACCGTGGTTGCCGCGAGGCCGACCGGATCAACTGCGTCATCGAAGTTGACGTCACCAACAGCGGCACGATCTCTGCTGCCCGCAACAACTCTTCAAACGCAGCAATCCGGTCCGAAAGCGATGCGGTTTTGCGCGGGACGATCACAAACGAAGCCGGCGGCATGATCACAGGTGCCAGCAATGCGATCCGCATCAATGGCGCGCACGCGGATCACAGCGTCACGATCTCCAACGCCGGCACCATCGAAGGTGAGGCGGAAGCCGGTATTCTGATCGGCGGCAGCGGCGTCACCGTCAACAACGAAGAAGGCGGCATGATCATCGGTGATGACGAAGGCATCCGTCTGGATGGGGACACCATCTCGGTTCGCCTTCTTGGTGGAACCGACATTAGCGAGGACACAACGCCGACCGATACTGTCATCACGAACTCTGGCACGATCCAGGGCGGCGCGGACGGTCTCCTCGTCAACGACGATGCAATTGGTGCGATCATCACCAACAATGCGACCGGTACCATCACAGGGAATGACGGCATTCAGTCTGCCACAGGCGGTATGGTCACAAGCAACGGGACGATCACGGGCCTTGATGGTGACGGCATTCGTATGTCAGGCAGCCAGGACGCGACCGTTACCCTTGGTGCGACCAGCACGACCAGCGGCACCAGCCAGGCGGTCCAGTTCGAAGGAACGGGCACAAACACGCTCAATATCATCGCAGGCGCGCTAATCACCGGCGATCTTCAGGGTAGCGAGGATGCCGCGGCAACCAACGTCCTGAACCTGAGTGGCACGGGCGATGACAGCAGCTTTGTTCAGGCGTTTGATTTTGCTCAGGTCAATGTCGACGGCGGTGTTTTCAACCTGTCATCGCTTTCGACCGATATTGGCGCGGTTGCGCTCAATTCGGGCACTTTGTTCGTAAATGCGGGCGGCGTTGGCGCGGTGACCGTGGGTGACGGCGGCATTCTGGGGGGTAACGGCAGCGCTGGCGACACCATTGTTGGAAGCGGCGGCGCGATCAATCCGGGGAATGCGGGGGATGCCGATACGCTGAGTCTGGGCTCACTTGTGCTTTCTGATGGGGCATTCTTGAACTTCGACCTTGGCACGCCGGGCGTTGCTTCTGAAAGCGATGTTCTGACCGTCGGGGGCGATCTGACCCTCGATGGGACGCTCAACGTCACCGATGCAGGCGGGTTTGGTCTGGGTGTGTATAATCTCATCAACTACTCCGGCACTCTCACCGATAACGGACTTGATGTCGGCAGCCTGCCGATGGGTTTTGAGGCATCGCAAGGCGAGATCCAAACGGCCGTTGGCGGACAGGTCAACTTCGTTGTCAGTGCACTTGTGAATGTGTCTGATGATCTGGTGCTGTTCTATGATGGTGCCGATACTGTTGCCGATAACGCGATTGGCGGCGGCGCAGGCATTTGGGATAATGCCACAACCAACTTCACCAATACCGATGGCAGCGAAAACTCGATCTGGAATGGTAGTTTCGCTGTGTTCGGCGGTGATGCAGGCGGCCTTGTCACTGTCCAGGATGCGGTTGAGACGATTGGCCTGCAATTCCTCGTCAACGGATATTCGATTGAGGCGGGCGCTGCGGGGGCAAACGGACCTGCTTCCCTGATACTGACCGATGATGTCAGCGTTGTCCGCGTTGGCGGTGGCATCTCCGCCGAGATTTCCGCCCCTGTCACGGGCGATGGCGGGCTTCAAAAGGTTGAGGGCGGCACTCTCGTTCTGACGGGCGACAACACTTACACCGGCGCAACCAGCGTATCAGGCGGCACCCTTCAGCTTGACGGTACAATTGTGAGCGACACCGCGGTTAGCGCAGGTGCAACGCTTGCCGGGGCCGGTACAGCCGCAGGCGTGGACGCCGCTGATGGAGCGACCATTGCGCCTGGCACGGACGGGACAGTGGGCACCCTCACTACGGGCAACCTTGCACTGTCAGCCAACACGAACCTTGCTTTTGACCTTGGCGCACCAGACAGCGCGATGGGGAGCGACCTTATCGAGGTGAACGGCGACCTCACTCTCGATGGACTTCTCAATGCAAGCGATGCAGGCGGGTTTGGTATCGGTGTTTATCGCCTAATCAATTACACCGGCACGCTTACCGATAACGGCTTGATTGTGAACGTCCTGCCAGAGGGCTTCGATCTTTCACAAGGCACCATTCAGGTCACCGAGGCGGGACAGGTCAATCTCATCCTCGATCGCGCAGTTCCCGGCATTCAATTCTGGGACGGCTCCGATGTAGACGGCAATGGCACTATCGATGGTGGCAGCGGCAGCTGGAACCTTACGGACACCAATTTCACCGATGCCAATGGCGCATTCAACGCGGCCTGGAACAACAACTTTGCAGTGTTCGGCGGTGCAGCTGGCGGAACCGTGACGGTCGATGATGCGATCACGTTCACGGGTCTTCAGTTTGTAACGGATGGCTACACCATCGCTGCTGGAAGCGGCGCTTTGACCATCACCGAGGCTCTCACTGCGTTTCGGGTTGATCCGGGTCTTACCGCGACGATCTCGGCTCCAATTGGCGGCACTGGCGGGCTTAACAAGCTTGATGACGGCACGCTCGTTCTTGACGGCGATCACACCTATTCGGGTGACACAGTGGTCGATGGCGGTCTGCTGATCGTGAATGGCAGCGTGGCTTCTGCTGTGACCGTAAACGACGGCGCACGCCTTGGCGGTGACGGGCAGCTTGGCGGCATCACGGTCACAGGCATTTTGGCACCGGGCAACAGCATCGGCACACTCAATGTCGCCGGCGATGTTACCTTTGCGGCTGGTTCGACCTTTGAAGTTGAAGTTCTGCCGGACGGTTCGAGCGACTTGCTCGCGGCCACAGGCGAAGCGGCGATCAATGGCGGCACAGTCAGCGTTCTTGCAGGCGGCGCGGATTACAGTCTCTCGACCGATTACACGATCCTGACCGCTGATGGCGGTGTAACTGGCGTGTTTGACGGTGTAACCAGCAACCTTGCCTTCCTTACGCCGACGCTCAGCTATGACGACACAACTGTGATGCTGAACCTGAGGCGCAATGATGTCGACTTCTCTGCGATTGGTGTGACAGCGAACCAGATCGCCGTTGGTGCTTCGCTTGATAGTCAAGGCGGCATTCTTGCGAACAGCGTGCTCAATCTGGATGCAGCCACCGCGCTCTCGGCATTCGATCAGCTGTCAGGCGAAGTGCACGCAACTGCGCGCAGCGTTCTGACCGAAGATCAACGCTTTGTGCGCAATGCTGTTCTAAGCCATCTTGCAAGCAACCAGTCAGGTGGCCACATCTGGGGTCAGGCTTGGGGCTTCACCGGCAGCAATGACAGCGATGGCAATGCCAGCGGCGTAGACCGCGATGGCTTTGGCATGCTGGTTGGCGCAGACGTCGGCCTTGGCGAGAACGCCAGCCTTGGTGTTGCGATCAGCTACCAGGACACCGACTTTGACCTTGATGCAGCCACACGCGGGGTAGGCTCGGCAGAGACCTTGTCGCTTATGGCCTATATCGGTGTCGATGCATTGGGTCTCAGAATTCGCGCGGGCGGTGGTTATGGCACAAGCGAAGTCTCAACCGATCGTGCTGTCGCGTTCGGCACGTTCGCTGATACGCTTTCCGCAGACTACGACGGTTCGGTGACCTTCGGCTTCATCGAAGCGGGGTACCCGATTGAGCTGGGCGGCGGACAGGCGGAGCCATATGTCGGTTTCAACTTTGGCGAGGCCAACACCGACGCCTTCTCTGAAGCTGGCGGCGATGCAGCTCTCAACTTTGATGATGGCGGTGAAAACTCCGGAGCAGCGATCCTGGGTATGCGGTTTGCAAACTCCGATGAAAGCTCGTTCCAGCTTCGCGGCAATGCCGGATATCAATATGGCCTGGGTGATCAGGAGCCAGTGGCAACGGCGCGCTTTGCAAGCGGTGACGCATTCACCGTGGCAGGCGCACTGCAATCGCAGCACTCGCTGTTCGCTCAGATCGAAGCCGGTTTCCAGCTTTCCGAGCATAGCGAAATCAGCATAGCCTATGACGGCTTCTACGGTGATGAATCGCAATCACACGCAGGGTTCGCGCGCATCACCATCGGGTTCTGAGCCTTCGCCCCAAACAATGTAAAAAGGCCCCGGTCTCAGACGAGACCGGGGCCTTCATTTTTGGGTTTGAACGAGAGATTATTCAGGCGGCGTTGAGGGGCCTATAACAAGGCGCGAGAAGCTCGCCTGCGCATAATTGCCATCGGCCTTGTCCTGTTCCCAGTCACCTGTTCCAGGGCACCCTGCATACCACATGGATGCGCCCGTACGCGTACTGCACTGGTTATATATGCCCGCTTTGAAATAGAGCGAGTCCCCGCCGTAGGCATAAGGATTGTCCTTCGCATCCGCTCCCCGAACAAGGCTACGCGTGTGGCGCACTGTGCCAAGCCGCTCGTTGTGGAATGTCAGATACATCGTGTTGCGATGGACGTTGATCGTGTAGCTGAAATCCTCACCCAGAGCGATGCCGCTCTCGCCAGGGTCCTCAGTGCTGTCCCAGCCAACCCCAAAGACCGGCACCGAAAGGTCGGTGCGATCAGGATCGTCCTTTGCAAGGTTGCGCTCGTAATTCCAGAACACTGATCCGGTCTCATGGTCGGGAAACTTCTTATAGTAGATTTTAATCGGTTCATTGCCGTAGCCAAAGCCGCTGCGCGTGCTGTCATACTTCACGGCATGGATCTGTCCCACGACTGCTGAATATGCGGGGCGCTTTGTCGGATCACCAGCGTTCCGTGAAACGTGATCGACCCGCAGTGTCGCCTCCATCTTGCCGCCGATCGAGGCAAATTTGTCAGAACTCTTGCGCGCTTCAACGGCAAAATTGTTGCCTGGATCATGGGTTCCGATGCGGGTGTTGCTGCCGCGAAGCATCTGGCGCAATTCGCTGCGGGTGTTGGTGGTATTGGCAGTTGTCACAGCGTTGTTGGGCGCTGCAAAGACCATCCGCCCATCATCGCTAAGATAGAAAAAGTCCGAATGCGTATATCCTTGTATCGCGCGCACGCTGACCTCGTCAGGCTTGCCGTCATTGTTATCATCACTGGGCAGAGTGATCTTCCAATAGCTGAGATCAAAAGCATCGCTGGGCGCGCGTTCGCCGGAATCTGATGCTGTCACACCAAACGGGACACACAAAGCCAAAGCGGCGGCGGCCACCGCACCGTGAGTAAGTTTCATCTGCTTGAAATTCTTCATGATATCCCTCTGCCTACCTTCTCTTTGCCTATAGCAACTGGTTCCGAAACCCAAGCTGAACGACAGCCAGTTTGACAGGCACAAATCAATAGTTCGTCATACCAATTATATCAATATATTGAAAGCAAGCGATTTTTGGCTGGGCCCAGCGGGTTTACCATGTCGAAGTGCTGCTTCTGAGAGGGACAGTTTTGCTCGCCTCAGTTACATAATTGCATCATATTGCGCGGACCGCTGATGCGGGAGTTCCCGCCTGTCGGTCGCTCTCGACGGATAGGGTAACGGGCTGAAAAATCGACGGAAAGCAAGGAGAGTTGGAGGCCTTTATGGGTCGTAAAAGGCCTCTACACCTGATCCGGAAAATTGGTAAGGCAAGATATTGCGTTTTGGTATGACGTAGAGGTTGACTCGTGCTCGCTTCGGCGTAAGCTCGCGGCAAACAAATAGCCTTTAGGGAGGGGCACTATGGCACTTCGCGTAACCCGTTACGGCGCAAACGCGCGCATTTCTTTTTCTGCTGCACTTATGGCAGGCGTCGCTTTCGCCGCCACTCCAGCGCTGGCGCAAGATGATCAGGCGCAAGATGATCCGGTCGACGTCACTGACGGTGAGGGTGATGGGATCATCGTCGAGGGTTTCCGGGCCGTTGTCCAGAATTCGATCAATGAGAAGCGCAACTCAACAGAGGTGTTCGATGCGCTTTCCGCTGACGAGATCGGTGATATCCCGGCGCTTTCAATTGGCGAGGCATTGGAAACCCTGACCGGCGCAGGCTCGCACCGCGAAAACGGCGGCGCTACGGAAATCTCGATCCGTGGTCTCGGCCCGTTCCTAAGCTCGACTGTGATCAATGGCAGGATTGCCACCAACGGAAGCGGCGATCGCTCTGTCAACTTCAGCCAATTTCCTTCCGAGCTTTTCACCAAGATCGGTATCTACAAAACTCAGGCCGCTAGCTACATCGAGGGCGGTGTCGCGGGTCAGATCGTGCTCGAGACAACGCGTCCGGTCGATTACGGGAAGCGCCGGGTTCAGGGTGAGCTTAAGGCGGAATACAACCCCGACAACTTTGACATCGCATCAGACCAGCGCCTCAATGACCTCGGTTATCGCGGTTCGCTGAGTTATATTGACCAATTCGATGTTGGCGACGGTGAGTTTGGTATCTCGCTAGGCTTTGAGCGCCGGGATTCCAACAATCCAGAGCAAGAAGCGCGGGTTTCCAACACGATCCGCGCCTGTGTGGTTGATCCATCATTGCCTATCGGCAACACCTCCGATGGCTTGAATGATGATGGCAACTGCGACACCAACACAAGTACGATCAACGGCCTGCGCGATGGAAGCATTGATCTGCCATTCGTCATTGCCCGCAACAGCTATGCGTTTCGTCAAAACAGTACAGCAGATGTGCGCAACGCGTTTTTCGGTGCGGTTCAATATCAGCCAAGCCCGGATGTCGATATCAACGCTGACTTCCAATATTCGAGCCGTGCCACAAGGGAGCGGCGTTCGGATCTGAACTTTGCCGAAGGGCGCCGGATTGACGCGCAGGGTGCGCCGAACCGGATCGAGGGCTTTGATCTCATCTTCACTGAGACAGGCGCTCTTCGCCAATTTACCAGCGAGCAGCGAATTGAGGCGGTGAGCGAGTATATCGAGCGCGATGAAAAGTACTATGGCGGCGGCCTTTCGGTCGACTTTCGCCCGATGGACCGGCTGACGGTTTCGCTCGACGCGTCATATTCGCAAACGCAGCGTATCGAAGAGGCGGTGCAGATCCGTTTTCGCAGCAATGATGAAGAAGACATCTTTGGTAACGATGGCGCATTTACCGGCGGGCAGGAGAATGATGGTTCGACGCGCCCTGATCGCCCGGAATCGGTGATCCAGATTTTCCAAAACGGTTCTGAAGGCCTGAACTTCATCGTTCGCGACTTCGATGTAACGAACCCCGATTTGTTCAGCGATGCAGCGCGTTTGCGGGCGGACCTTGAGCAGGACCGGTTTAACAGGGTTTGGGCATTGCGCGGGGATGCTGCCTACGAAATGGACGGATTTTTCAATCTGTTCCAGGCTGGCACCCGATATCAACAGCTCGAGTATCGCGACGTGCCGGGTGCATCCAATCCGACGAGCCGTTTCGAGGCCAACTACAGCGATGACGCGCTTGCAACAGCGAACCAGGAATGCCGGTTTGACTTTGCGGAAAGCGGTTTCTTGTCATCGATTTCAGGCGGCAATCCGCTGGTCACCAATATCGATGCGGGAGGAGCGACGATCGGGACAGCCAACGGTTTCGCCTCGTTCGATGCTCTTTGTGTAGCGCAGGTTCTTGAACGCGAGGATCCACAAGGCCTGACCTTCGATGAGGATGGCGTGCCGATCTATCCGACAGGCGACTTCGCCTCCATCCAGAACACAGATGTGACTGAACGTACGTGGGCTGGCTATGTCCAGGCTGATTTTGACAGTATGATGGGCGATATGCCGGTCCGGGGTAATGTCGGACTGCGCGTCGTGAACACTTCGGTGCGCTCGCGAGCTTTCCGCACGGCGCTTTCTATCGAACTGATTGATCAGAACGGCGACGGCACCGAAGGCTTCGCGCTTGTCGAGGATGCCAATGACTTTACCGTTGTAAATAGCACCGCATCTTACACAGAGTTTCTGCCAAGCTTCAATTTTGTAGCTGAATTCCAGCCTGATTTGCTTGGCAGGCTTGCGGTCTATCGCGCGCTTTCAAGGCCTGACCCGGCGAGCCTCGGTGATGGCCGTATCTTGAACATTAATGACGAAGACGATTTCGCAACACCGGAAGAAGCTCTCGTTAGCGGCGTCAACAATGTGTCGGCCACTGGCAATCCTGCGACCGATCCATTGCTGTCCTGGAATATTGATGCCGGTCTTGAATGGTATCCGAATGCCGATACCATTCTTGCTTTCAATGCGTATTATAAAAGCTTTGATGGCGGGTTTGAAACCACAGGCGTCTTCGAAACCTTCAGCGTCGGCGGGACAGCAGCTGATCTGCTTGTCACCTCGATCAACACGACCGAAGAGACCAGCAGAATCTACGGTCTTGAGGTTACTGCTGCGCACCGGTTGAGTTATCTGCCGGCACCATTGGATGGGCTGGGCTTCAAGCTGAGCTACAATTACGCAGATTCAAACTTTGAATTTGAAGACGATGTTTTGGGCGCGATCTCGACACCTATTGACGACCGGACTTCGACCACGGTCAATGGTCTTATCCCGCCATCAAACTTGTTTGGCTTTTCAAAGCATGTTTTGTCGGCCCAAGCCTATTACGAAATCGGTGATTTCGACTTCCAGGGCATCTACAAGTATCGCAGCAATTACTTCCAGCAATTCATCGCGACTCCGGGCCGGATCCGCTATGTTGATGATGTGGGCGTGTTCGAAGCCCGCATCACCTATTCGCTGAACAACAACATCCGTTTCAGCCTCGAAGGGCTGAACCTGTTCAACGATGCGCGCACCGATTTCCGCGGCGCGCCGGATGATCTGGGACAGGTGCTCGTCTATGGGCCGCGCTTCTTCGCCGGTGTACGGGCGCGCTTCTGATGTGTTTAGGGCCGCCGCCTAGTGAGGGGCGGCGGCCCGTCCTTTTGACCGGAATGCCTTTCGAAACTATGGGATCAAATTGGTATAGCATTGCGTGATAGTTTCATCGGAGTAATTGCATGAGCGGTAAGCGACTTTTCCAATCTGTGGCTGAGCAAATCTCGGAGCTGATTGAGGCGGGTGCGTTTCCTCCGGGAACTCGCCTCCCAGGTGAGCGCGAGTTGGCAGAACGGCTCAACGTCAGCCGTGTAACAATCCGCGAAGCTGAAATCGCGCTTCAGGCCATTGGCCGGTTGGAGATAAAGACCGGATCGGGCGTCTATGTCAGCGAGGCGCGGCCGGAAGGCTCTGCGGCTTTACCCAATGCCAGCGCTTTTGAAGTTACAGAAGCAAGGCTGTTGGTCGAAGCCGAAACGGCCGCTCTGGCTGCGCATAATATTACCGATGAGGCGATCGAGCATTTGTCCGGCCTTATTGAACGGATGCGCCACGGTGACCAAGACGAGGCGAACCAGGCTGATGAAGAATTTCACCGCACGATCGCAGAAGCTTCCAACAACGCAGCCATGATCCACACGGTCAAAACCTTGTGGCGGATGCGTGAAGAGATCCCCGAGGTGAAGAAGACCCACGCAGCGGTGTGCTTTGAAGATTCAGCCAAGCTAACCGCTGAGCACGAGGCGATCTTCTTTGCGTTGCGCGACAGAGATCCGTCTGCTGCACGTAATGCCATGCGAGAGCACTTCCAGCGGCTGATCGAATCAATGCTTGATGCAACAGAGCGAATGGCATTGGAAGAACTTCAGGCGAAGGCCTCCAAGAGCCGCGAGCGCTTTGCTGCTGCCACCAAGATTGGCTAACAAAATTGGTGTGACAAAAAACCCCGGAATAATATGCCAGATTGATTGACACCGGTTACCCCTGGTCTATAGTCGGGCCAAGAGAGTTTGGACGAGGGGCGTTTTGTATGCTGACAAGGCTATGCCTTGTGACCGTGGCCGTGTGTGTTGCGACGACCCCGGCGCTTGCGGAGCGTTTCCTTGTTCATACGCAGGAAGAATACTCGCAGGTTCTCGGCGAGATCGAGGCTGGCGATGTTATCGAGCTTGCCAATGGCGAATGGCGCGATTTCGATCTCGTCATCACCGGTGAGGGCAGCGAGCAAGAACCCATCACATTAAAGGCTGAAAATCCCGGACAGGTTTTCCTGACGGGGCAATCGAGCCTGCGCATTGGCGGTCAATACGTCACCGTCAGCGGCCTTGTTTTCCGCGATGGATACAGCCCACGCGGAGAGGTCGTCTCGTTCCGTGTCTCGAAGACAGATCAGGCCAGGCACAGCCGCGTTACCGAGGTGGTGATCGACGGCTTTAGCAAGCCCGACCGCTATGAAAGCGATTATTGGGTTGGTATCTACGGCAAGAACAACCGCTTCGATCACAATAACCTTATGGGGAAGACGAATAAGGGTGTGACGCTCGCGGTGCGCCTCGACACCGAGGAAAGCCGCGAAAACTCTCACCGTATCGAATACAACTATTTTGGTCCGCGCGCTGTGCTGGGCTCAAATGGTGGGGAAACGTTGCGGGTCGGCACCAGCCACAATTCGATTTTCAACTCGAACACGCTGGTTGCTCACAATATCTTTGATCGCACCGGCGGCGAGGTTGAGATTATCTCGTCCAAGTCGGGCGGCAACGTCTTTCGCGGCAATGTATTTCTTGGCGCGCGCGGTACCCTCACTTTGCGCCATGGCGATAACAATGTGGTCGAGGGCAATGTCTTCCTTGGCGGCGGCGCGGATTACACCGGCGGCATACGCGTCATCAATCGCGGTCAAACGGTGCGGAACAATTACATGGAGGGCCTTCGTGGTGAGGCCTTTTCAAGCGCGTTCGCGATTATGAACGGTGTGCCCAATTCGCCGGTCAATCGCTACGTCGAAGTGGCCAATGCGCGGATCGCAAACAACACCATTGTCGACAGCCGCCGGGTCGCTTTCAATGTGGGCGCTGATGAAGAGCGTTCTGCTGCGCCAAGTGAAAGCATGTTCGAAAACAACCTTTTGAGCGGGCTTGAGGGTGAATCTTTCCTCGAAGTGTATGGCGATGTCTCCGGCTTTGCCTTTAAAGGCAACCGCGTCGCACAAGGCGGCGTAGCGGGCGAACTCGCTAGCTTCAGCAACGCGCCTGTCGAAATGGAGCGCGCGCAGAACGGGCTCCTTTATCCGGTCGATCCTGCACTTGCAGCGGTCGGCGCGCCGCGCGACCTGCGGGTGGTGTCGCTCGATGAGGTCGGGGCGCCTTGGTACTCCAAGCCGGGCGACCCGGTTGATTTTGGTTCTTCGCGGCAGGTGATCGAAGTTTCGCCGGGCCAGGGCACGCTTGCAGAAGCGGCTATGAAGGCGGGACCTGGCGATGTGCTATCGCTTGCTCCGGGCGAGTATATTGTCGACCGGTCCATTCCGCTTGAGGCGACGCTAACGATTGCGGGTGCAGGTCCCGATAAAACGACGATTTTCTTCACGCGTCCTTCGCTGGTTGAACTGCGCGAAGGTGGTAATCTGCGCATCCAAGATCTTGCAATAGATGGCGAGCGCGCGCCCGACTCTGTCGGCAACTCGATGATCCGCACAGGGGTCTTCCCGATCCAGTCGAACCTGCAGGTGGAACTGGACCGGATTGCGGTGCGCAACCTCAATGTGAACCGGTCATTCAATGTGCTAACCCTCGGCAAAAGCACGCTCGCCGACCGCGTTACGATCACCAGAAGCAGCTTTGCAGACATTACGGGCACTGTCGTTTCCGCAGCGGCAGAGACCGAGGATTACGGTCAGTACAACACTGAATATCTCGACATCGAAGAGAATATTTTCGCCAATATCGGCGGGCCGATTGCCGACATTTACCGCGGCGGGCGCGATGAGAGCACCTTTGGTCCTAACGTCACGATTGCCCGCAACGCGGTGAGCAATGTCGGCCTTGCCACGTCCAATGGGACTGGCGGATCGATCCATCTCCACGGTGTCCAGATCGCCGAGATCAGCAACAATGCCTTCACCGGTTCCGCTCCGCTCAAAGTGGTGCACACGGTCGGCACGCCCAAGACGGCCGTCATCGAGAACGCGTTCGCTCAAACAGGCGCGCCAATCCTTGAAGAGCTCAACTATGACGGCGAGCACCGGGCCCGGCTTATCGACAACGCTTTTGACGACGGTTCCGGCCAAGGGGACAGCGAATGAAGCGCGCATATCTTCTCGCAGCAGCACTCACCGCGTGCACCATCCCGCACTCCGTTGGCGCTGCTGTATCCCAAGAGGTCGCTTCGCAAGACAACAGCGCAGCGACCTCGAATTTTCCCGCACTCTATGCGCAAGAGCTGGAGCGCGCCCGCGAATTCGTCGACATGATGATGGCGGATGGGCCGGTTGTGCCCGTCCCGATGGACCCGGGCGGCGGCTACACACACGAGCAGCACAAGCGCAACTTCCGCGCGATCTATCAGGGCGGTCAGCTCTACCGGATCACAGGCGATGAACGCTACCGTGACTATGTTCGCGACACGCTGCTTGAATATGCCGAGCTTTATCCAACGCTTGGCGAGCATCCGGCCAAGGCGAACCAGTACTCCGGCCGGATCTTCTGGCAGGTTCTCAACGATGCGATGTGGCTGGTCCATGCGGTGCAAGGGTATGGCGACATCCGCGATACGCTGAACGATGCAGATCGAAAGCGTATTGATGATCAGGTGTTCCGCCAAGCTGCGCATTTCCTTTCTGTGGAATCGGTCGAAACCTTTGATCGCATCCACAACCATGCCACTTGGGCCACCGCCGGGGTTGGTATGACCGGATATCTGCTCGGCGACGAAGACATGGTCGAGCGGGCCTTGATGGGATCGGGCAAAAGCGGTTCGGCGGGCTTCATCCGCCAGACAGAGCTGCTGTTCTCACCCGATGGTTATTATACCGAAGGGCCCTATTATCAACGCTTTGCGCTTCTACCGTTTCTGGTTTTCGCGAACGCTATCGAACAAAACGAACCCGAGCGGGGCATCTTTCAGCACCGTGACGGTATTCTGCTCAAGGCTCTGCGGACAACGGTTCAGCTGAGCTATCGCGGCTATTTCTTCCCCTTCAACGATGCGATCCGTGACAAGAGCCTGCGCACAGCCGAGCTTTATGAAGGGGTTGCCATTGCGTACGGGCAGACCCGCGATCCGGCGCTACTTTCAGTAGCCCGGTTCCAGGGGCGCACAGTTCTGACGCCCAATGGCGAACTGGTCGCGCGCGATCTGGAGAATGGATTGGCAGAGCCGTTTGCGTTCCGTTCGATACTGTTCACCGACGGTCCGGATGGTGACAAAGGCGCGGTTGCGGTCCTGCGGCAAGGCGATGCCAATGCCGAAGGTGAACCGGAGACCGCATTGATCGCAAAGAACAGCTCGCAAGGGATGGGTCACGGCCATTTCGACAAGCTTGCCTGGCAGCTTTACGACAATGGCAACGAGATTATTCGCGACTACGGCGCTGCGCGTTTCCTCAATATCGAGGCGAAGCGCGGCGGGCGATACCTGCCTGAGAATGAAACCTGGGCGAAAAGCTCGGTCGCGCACAACACGCTTGTCGTGGATGAAACCAGCCATTTTGACGGTGATGCGAAGTTTGCAGACACAAAATGGCCAGAGCAGCTCTATTTCTCTGATGCACCTGATCTTCAGGTCACGAGCGGCGTCATCGACAGCGCCTATCCCGGCGTCACAATGCGCCGGACGCTGCTGATGCCGAGAATTCAGGGCCTTGAGGCTCCGCTGGTTGTGGACCTGGTCCATGCGGCGAGCGACGAGGCGCACCAGTATGATCTGCCGCTTCATTATTCGGGTCACATCATGGAATTGGGCTTTGAGGCTCAAGGCAATATTGCCGAGCGCCCGGTTCTGGGCAGTGCCAATGGCTATCAGCACATCTGGGTTGATGCCAAGGCAGCGATTGATGCTGGCAAGGGCGCGCTGACGTGGATACTCGACGGGCGTTTTTACACCTACCGCTTTGCCAGCAATGGCCCCGTGACCGCCATCCTTGGCGAAAGCGGCGCGAATGATCCCGAGTTTAACCTACGGCGCGAGCCCTTGTTGATGCTGCGCGCCCGCCGTGACAGCGAAGTGAGCTATGCCAGCCTGTTGGAGGCGCATGGCAGCTATGATGGCGCGGCTGAACAAACGCTCGACAGCCGCAGTTTGGTCTCCGACCTTGATCACTACAGGATCGAGGACATGGATTTCGTTCGCGTGACCCTGAAATCAGGGCCGCGGTTTGTGATCGCTGTTTCGCACAATCCCGATAGTGACATGGCGCATTCCGCCACGCTCGATGGTGAGGAAATCGCCTGGTCTGGATTTGCGGGCGTGGTCGCACTTTCACGGGAGGATAGCTAAGAATGGTAACGGCATTAGAGGCGCAAAGCTTGCCCTTCGTGGTCGCGAAGGAAACGCCAAAAGACGACACTGGCGCCGCAGACAGCTTCAGCCCGCTGTGCGAAGACTTTCTTGGCTTGGAGGGCTGAACATGTTCCGAAACAAGCTTCGCTATTGGATCGTGTTGCTCGTCGCTGTGGCGACGGTCATCAACTACATTGATCGCGGCGCGCTTGGCTTTCTTTGGCCTGAAATTTCCAAAGACCTTGAGCTGACCGAGTTTGATTATGCGATCATCCTCAATGTGTTCACCTTGGCCTATGCCTTTGGTCAGAGCATTTTTGGCAAGATTTTCGACTGGATTGGTACGCGGCTCGGCTTTGTCCTTTCCATCGTTGTCTGGTCGGCGGCGACCATGCTGCATGCCGCGGCTCAGGGCCTTTTGAGCTTTGCGATTTTCCGCGCGGTTCTTGGCGTGTCGGAAGCGGGAAACTGGCCTGGCGCAACCAAAGCCAATGCCGAATGGTTCCCGATTAACGAGCGTGCTCTTGCTCAAGGCATCTTCAATTCAGGCGCCGCCATTGGCGGGATCGTCTCTGCACCCATCATCGGCCTGCTCTTCGTATTTCTTGGCAGCTGGCAGGCGACTTTCGTCGCTGTGGGTGCGCTAGGCTTCTTGTGGCTGATCCCATGGCTGATCGTCTACAAAAGCGGCCCAGACGCGCACCCCTGGATCAGCGCTGAAGAGCGCGAGTTTATCCTGACCGGTCAACGCAATGCCGAAACCAATGAAGTTGCCGAATATGCGCCGACTTCAAAGGAAATCCTTTCGCGCAAGGAAAGCTGGGGTGTTATCGCTGCAAGCTTCTTTATCGACCCGATCTGGTGGCTGTTTGTCGGTTGGTTGCCGATTTATTTGCTGAACACTTACGGCTTTGGCGTGGAGGAAATCGCGGTTTACGCGTGGATTCCTTATGTCGGTGCCATGTTTGGTGCATGGTTCGGCGGACTGCTTGCTGGCAACCGTTTGAAAGCGGGCTGGACAGTCAACCGGACGCGCAAGTCGGTGATCACGCTTGGCGGCGTAATCATGCTGGTCTCGCTGCTTGCGACAACTCAGGCATCAACGCCTCTGGTCGCCGTGCTTATCATGGGTGTCATCCTGTTCGGCTTCCAAACCGCGATCGGGAACATCCAGACACTGCCAAGCGATTTTTACAGCGGCCAATCGGTCGGTTCGCTTGCAGGGTTCGCCGGAACAGCTGCCAAGCTTGCGGTGGTTCTGCTGAACTTCCTCATTCCGATCATCACCGTGAACAGCTACGTGCCGGCCTTCCTGGTCGGTGCAGGGCTCGCGATCATGACAGTCCTGTCAATCCTGATCCTGTGCCCGGACATCAAACCATTGAAACCGAAATCGGCCATTGGCCAATAACATTCCTAATAAGGGGAAACGAAAATGAAATTTGCAGGCAAAGTGGCCGTAGTGACCGGCGGTAGCCGAGACATTGGCCGCGCAGTTTGCGTCAAGCTGGGCTCCGAAGGGGCAAGCGTTGTCGTCAACTACAACAGCAATCAGGCCGATGCCGATGCCACCGTTGCAGCCGTTGAAGCCGCAGGTGGTAAAGCGATCGCGGTAAAGGCGGATGTGACCAAAACCGCCGATGTCGATGCACTCATTGCTGCAACGCGCGAGGCGTTTGGCGACGAGATTCACGTGCTGGTCAACAATGCCGGTGGACTGGTTGCTCGCAAGACGCTGCAGGAGATGGACGAAGAGTTCTTCAACTTCGTG
The DNA here is from genome assembly GCF_057364925.1 of Erythrobacter sp. S227. Lineage (NCBI taxonomy): Bacteria > Pseudomonadati > Pseudomonadota > Alphaproteobacteria > Sphingomonadales > Erythrobacteraceae > Erythrobacter > Erythrobacter sp. S227. Next base: position 1,828,337 of record NZ_CP200280.1, on the reverse strand, counting down.
ATGCAGCTCAATGTCACATCGACGTTCCTTGCCAGTAAGGCCGCTGTGCCGTTCATGAAAGAAGGCGCTGCGATTGTGAACCTCTCCTCCTTGGCTGGCCGTGATGGCGGCGGTGGCGGGGCGATTGCTTACGCAACCGCAAAAGGCGCCGTGATGACCATGACCCGCGGCCTTGCGAAAGAGCTGGGTCCAAAGGGCATCCGCGTCAACGCGCTCGCTCCGGGCATGATCGCCACCTCATTCCACGACAAATTCACGCCGGATGCTGCCCGTGAGAATGTGGCGAACTCCACGCCGCTGCGCCGCCAGGGCAAAGCGGAAGAGACCGCCGATCTTGTCGCATATCTTGCGTCGGATGAAGCGTCTTTCATCACCGGCACCAATGTCGACATCAATGGCGGACTGGCCTTTTCATAAGGCGCAAGCCGGCGGGGAAAGACGATGAGCAAAACTTTATCCGAGCGCCTGGACGCAGCTCCGGTTGTCCCGCTTATTGGCGAGAATGACGCAGCGCGTGCCGTGAAGACAGCCGAAGCTCTCGCCGCTGGCGGGCTTTGTGTCATCGAAGTGGTCATGCGCAGCGCCGATGCGCAAAAGGGCATGGAAGCGATACTTGCCCAGACCGACGGCTTGATCGTAGGGGCAGGGACAGTCCTTACGCTCGATCAGGCAAAATCGGTTGTGGCAAGCGGGGCGCAGTTTATCGTGTCGCCGGGTTTGGTGGACGAGATCGCTGTCTACTGCCTTGAAGAAGGCATCCCCTTCTTCCCCGGCACCATGACCGCAGGCGAGGTCCAGCGCGCCTATGCTTTGGGCCTTCGCGACGTGAAGTTCTTCCCCGCAAGCCTTGCTGGCGGCGTTCCCATGCTCAAGGCGTTGTCATCGGTGTTTCGCGAAATGCGCTTTATGCCGACAGGCGGCGTTTCCGCTGAAAACCTGTCCGATTTTCTGTCCCTTCCCAGCGTGCTTGCCTGTGGCGGCAGCTGGCTTACACCCAAGGAAGCTGTCGCAATTGGCGACTATTCCCGAATAACCAACCTTGCGAGCGAGGCCGTTGCCATCGCGCAGACCGCTCGCTCAACGAAAGCTCCTCCCCATGGCTGAATTTTTGTCTTTTGGTGAAATCATGCTGAGGCTGAAAACGCCCGGTCATGAACGTTTCTTCCAGTCACCCGAGTTTGAAGCAACCTTTGGCGGGGGCGAGGCGAATGTCGCTGTTGCCTTGTCCAATTACGGCCTCGATGCGGGCTTTGTGAGCGCGCTGCCCGACAATGACATCGGCGACAATGCGATCATGGAATTACGTAAGTTCGGCGTCGAGACTGCTCATGTGAGCCGTTCGGGCGACCGGGTCGGGATTTACTTCCTTGAAACAGGGTCCAACCAGCGTCCGTCAAAAGTGGTCTATGACCGCGCCAATTCCTCGATCTGCAATGCGGGGATGGACGAGTTCGACTGGCCCACGATCTTCAAGGGCGCAAAGTGGCTCCACATTACTGGCATCACCCCGGCGCTGAGCCAATCGGCAGCGGACCTCTCGATGGCCTGCGTCAAAGCAGCCAAGGAGGCGGGCCTCACCGTCTCATGTGATTTCAACTTCAGAGGCAAGCTCTGGAAATACGGCAAGACGGCGCCCGAGGTCATGCGCGAGCTGGTAAAGTATGTCGATGTGGGCATTGCCAATGAAGAGGACTGTCAAAAATCGCTCGACATTACGGTTGATGTTGATGTGGAGAGCGGCGAGCTTGATACGAAGAAGTACGAAGCGCTGGGACAAAAGGTGCTCGACATCTATCCCGACATGCACACCATCGCGATCACCTTGCGCGAAAGCCTCAGTGCGGACCGCAACAATTGGTCGGCGTGTCTGCGCACCCGCGACGATGGATTTATGCTGAGCCGTAAATACGAGCTCACCGACATTGTCGACCGTGTGGGCGGCGGGGACAGCTTTGCTTCGGCGCTGATCTATGGCCTCAACGCCTATGAAGACAGGCAGCAGTCCTTGGAATTTGCCGTGGCAGCTTCGGCGCTCAAGCACACGATCATGGGCGACTTTAACCGGGTCACCGTGCCCGAGGTCGAAAAGCTTATGAGCGGCGATGGCTCGGGCCGCGTGCAACGATAGCTCTGGTCGAACCGGGCAAAACCATGCCCGCACAATCGCCATAAAACAAATGGCCCGCCGGCTATAAACCGGCGGGCCTTAGTTATCTGGAGAGGGGCACGCGGTGGTGCGGGCCCGATCCATATGATCCGCCCGCCGAGGCTTAGAAATTGACCTGCGCGGTGACGTAGAAGCGGCGAGGGTCGCCGTAGAAACCGGTCAAAGTGCCTTCCAGCCCGAGCGTCGGGGTGAATGGTGCTCCGCCCGTACCGCCTGCGACAAAGTTGTAGCCTGCAACGATATACTCTTTGTCGAGCAGGTTCTTTGCGTGCGCGCCGATTGAGAAACGGCCTTCATCGTCGGTATACACGATGCTTGCATCGACCAGTACAAAACCGTCCTGATCAAGGAACGGATTGGGCGTTTCAAACTGGCTTGCGTCCGAACGCAGCGAGGCAAGACCGATGAAGTCGAGCATGCCTTCGGCCACCGGAAGGCCGAGATTGAAGCCCATATGCGCGGTGATGTCCGGTGTGTTCTGGAACACCCGCTGGTCAGCGACGTCGTTTCCGAAAGCGTCGATGAAGGTGTTGAACCCGGCATCAAGATAGCCCAGCGACCAATTGACGCTAAAGCGGCTGCCTTCGCCTGCAAAATCGCGCCCGACCAGCGCTCTGCCTTCAAATTCGATGCCATTGATATCGGCGCTCGCTGCGTTGGAAGTGATGCCGATGAAGCTGTCATTTACACCGTCACCATTGGAATCGAGCCCGACGCTGCCCGGAATCTGGACGTCGTCATATTGGCCAAGGAAAGCGGCGAGGGAGATGTTGAGGCGGTTATCGAGCAGCGAGGCTTTCCAGCCCAGTTCAAAGCTGTCGACTGTTTCCGGTGCAAAGCGCAGGAATTCGAACTGATCGTCAAAATCGATATCGCCATCACCATCGAGATCAGGCGCAGCGGTCGTTTGTCCGCGCGGGTCGAAACCGCCGCCTTTGAAGCCCTGACTGTAAGTGAAGTAGATGTTGTGGTTCGAATTGGGTTGCCAGCTGATCGAGGCGCGCGGATTGAAATCCGAGAAGGTTTCGCTTCCCTCGAAATCACTTGTGACCGCAATCGGGATCGCAGGGCTGCCTGGCACGAACAGATCCGAGAACCCTCGAATAAAGGTCGTGCGCAAAACGCGGCTGGTGCGTTTGTCATTTGTGTAACGCCCGCCAAGCGAGACCGAGATCGTGTCGGTCAGCTCATAGGTAAAATCGGCGAAGAAGCTGTAGGTTTTGGTGTCGACATCGCCCAGCGTTTGCGCGTTCAGGCCCGGCAGGCCGATAAGATCGCCCGTCGTGAACAGCGCCACATCGAACGCGGTAAAGGCATTGGCATCAAGGTAGTAGAACCCTGCCACACCCGACAAACGGTCCCCTTCGTAAAGCAGCTGCAATTCCTGGCTGAACTGGTCGTTCTCATAGATTGCAGGAACATCAAGATCGGCCGCAGGCAGGCTGTCGAAGTCAATCGGCGTGGTCGATTGGTCTTCGCGGTAACCGGTGATCGATTTGAGCGTCAGCGTATCGGTAAGCTCGATCGCGATGTTGAGCGCGCCGCCATAGGCTTCGACTTCCTGATCGACGATATTGAGACCGGCACGGGTGTCGAACACATCGTCGAGAACGGGCGCTCCGGTGAGAAGTCCGGGGATCAAGCGCGTGCCCTGACGTGCCTCGCTATTGTCTTTCACATAGTCGCCAGACAGGCGGACGAACACGGGGCCATTGTCGAATTCGATCGTCCCGCGCGCAGCCCAGACGTCCTTGTTGTAGTTTTCGGTCCCCAGATTGAGGTTGTCACCAAAGCCGCCGCGAGAAAGCCTTGCACCGCTTGCTCCGATCTTGAGCGTGTCTGTAATCGGGGTTGAACCGGTGACAATCAGATCAGCCTGATCATAATTACCCAAAGTGCCGCGAATGCTGAGGGCGGGGTCATCGGGCAATTTGGCGGTCACATATTTAATCGCGCCGCCGATTGTGTTGCGACCGTAAAGCGTGCCTTGTGGTCCGCGCAAAACCTCGATCCGCTCGACATCGTAGACGTCGAGCACGGCTGCTTGCGGGCGGTTGAGATAGACGTCGTCGACATAGACGCCGACGCCCGCCTCGAAACCTGCAACAGGGTCCTGCTGACCCACGCCGCGGATAAAGGCCGTTAGCGTCGTGTTGGTGCCGCGGCTGACCTCTAGTGTGATGTTGGGGACGGTCTGTGCAACTTGTGTGAGCTCAAGCACACCTTGCTGTTCGAGCGTATCGCCGCTGATCGCGGTGATTGACAGCGGCACATCCTGCAACCGCTCCTCGCGCCGCCGTGCGGTCACGATGATGCCGTTGCCCTCGGTCGTTTCGACCGCATCGTCCTGTGCCGGACCGCTTGTGTCCTGAGCTACGGCAGGCGCCGCAAAAGTCGCAATAGCCGCGCAGCCTGAAAGCAGCAGTGCGCGCGCGCAGATGGCATTTCTATTCATGAGGACCTCTCCCGTACCTTATCGTTGGGGACCTCAATATTGAAAGTTGAACCAACTTTCAAGTTGTGACTTGTGAATTGTTCTCTGCCCGCCTAGTGAAGGGCGGGACGGGGACTTTGATGGATGTAGCAAACAGCACTGCGGCGCAGGCCGAAACCAACGCCAAAACGCCGCGCACCGAACGCGGGCGAAAGACCCTGCGCAAGCTTTTGGACGCCTCCGCAATCGAGTTTGGCGAAAAGGGTTTTCACGAAGCTTCGGTGAGTTCGATCACCCGCCGGGCCGGGGTCGCGCTGGGCACGTTCTACACCTATTTCGACAGCAAGGATGCGCTGTTCAGCGCTCTTGTCCGCGACATGAGCAGCAATATCAAAACCAGTGCCCGTTCGGCGCTGTCTGACCGGATGGACGCGCAAGAAGTCGAGCGTGCAGCGCTCCACGCGTTTTTGGAATTCGTGCGCGAGCACAAGGAAGTTTACCGCATCATCGACGAGGCCGAGTTCGTCGACGCACAAAGCTACCGCGAGCACTATCAGGGCATTGCTGACCTTATTGAAAAGCGGCTTGTCGAAGGTGCGAACAACGGGGAGCTTCGCGAAGGCATTGGCGAGGTCGAAGCCTGGGCCCTCATGGGAATGAACGTGTTCGTCGGGCTCAAATATGCGGTATGGGACGAGGGCGGCCACGATCTTGGAAAGCTGGCCAGCACCGTAAACCGCTTGCTTGTGGACGGGATAGGCGCCGGCAAGTAGCCCGCCCCGTCAGCGACAAATCCAAAGGCGCGCTCGCCCAATTCATCTCCAATAAAGCCCGTGCGGCCTAAACCCGATTTACCTTGGACCGTACCTCGTTCAGTTCAGGTGTGGTAATGGTCAACACTGACCGGTTTGAGCAAGGGGCTGATTATTCGACATGCGATCCTCTTTACTGCGCTATTTGCGCTTTCCCTTGCTTCTGGAGAAGCTGTGATGGCGGCCAATGGACCAGCGTGCCATGTCGAGAATGCTGATAGGATCAAGACCGCGATGTCGCGATCGGAGATGTGCCAGTCCTTTGAGGACCAGATGTCGAAAGACGTTGGTTCGCAAACAGATTTGTCCCAAATCCGCGTTGTATTAAAGATGGATAACGCGCATTACGTCGAAGCAACCATCACCAAGGCTTCTGATGAAGACTCGGTAGTTTTACCGCCAATGGCAGTCGAAGTCCTGGACCGGCCGCTAAATTTGACAGATATTCGCAGCCTCGCCACGTCGATTGGTCACGCGCTGCTTAACCAGAAGTCCTAACACTTCCGGAAACGCATTTGGGCATTGAGTACAGGTTATGATTCACCAAAACATCGAAAGCAACCGCCCCGTCTTTACCGAAAATCCATTCGGTTCTTCTGGCGCGGACGTGCCCATTGGCGAGTTTGTAAAGGCTGGCCCCCACAACGGACATTGCGGCTGTCTTGCCTGTCATCAGAAAGAGGATGACTTCACCGGCATTCAGGCCGGGCCTGTTCCTGTCACCGCAGAAGATACAGGCAGCAGCACATCCACTCAGGGCGAATTATCCCCTGGTTCCTTTGTTATCGATGAGATCAACACGGCAGGCGACAGCGACTGGTTCGAGATTTTTCTTCTCGCCGGTCAGACGTACACATTTACGGTGTATCTGCTGCCGGGCGGACTTCGTGACAGCGTTTTGAACCTGCGCGATGAATTGGGCACCATCATTACGACGAATGACGATGCCAATGTGAACCAGAACCTGCTCTATTCCGAGATTACATTTACCGCGACCTCGGCGGGCAACTATTACCTCGATGTCCGCGGGTTCGGGAGCGCCACCGGAGGCTATGTACTGTCTAGCTCGCGCCCGCTGAACGACGCAATCGGTGCAGAGGAGAGGACCAGCGGTTCCTTGGAAATCGATGCGGCAGCCACGGACGGCGTGCTTGATCAAACCGGTGACCGCGACTGGTACGCCGTCACATTGGAAGCGGGCGAAACCTATTTCTTCGAAACCTTCCAAACCGGCGGCTCAAACGACGTCGATACCACATTGTCGCTGCGCAACGCATCGGGCGATGTGCTTGCCTATAATGACGACAGCAATGGCACCTATTCCAGGATCCGCTTCACCGCGACGCAAAGCGGGACATTCTATCTTGATGTTGGCGGCTGGGCCGATGGTGAGCAAGGCGACTATCAGGTCAGCGCAATTATCGCGCCGCCCTTGCGCGAGTTCACCAATGACGAGATCGCCGAATGGCTGTTGTACGGCTCGTCTCTCAACGAGAACAACATCCGGCGCTGGGACGTCACGCAAGGCGATACGTTGACCGTCAACCTGACCTCTTTGAGTGCTGTGGGCCAATTGCTTGCCCGTGAAGCCCTAAAGCTTTGGACAGACGTTACCGGCATCAATTTTGCAGAAGTGTCGTCAGGCGCGCAGATCAATTTTCAGGACACCGAAGACGGTGCATTTGCGCGAAGCACCCTTTCAGGCAACACCATTACGGCAGCGACAGTCAATGTCTCGACCAACTGGTTGGAGACGCAAGGCACGACGCTCGATAGCTATTCCTTCCAGACCTACATCCACGAGGTTGGGCACGCATTGGGGCTTCGGCACCCGGGCAGTTACAATGGCGATGCCACTTACTCGCAAGATGCCGCCTATCTGAACGATTCCTGGGCCACGACGGTGATGTCGTATTTCAGCCAGACCGAGAACACATTCTTCGCCGATCAGTCGTTCGACCGGCGCTTTGCAGTGACCCCGATGTCGGCTGATATTGTCGCCGCGCAGGTTGCGTATGGCGCCTCGACCGACACGCGCACCGGCAACACGACCTATGGTGTTGGCAATAACAGCGGGCGGGCGACATTCGGTGTCGGCGATGCTGCTACCAACAGCTCAGGCAATCTTCTGGCCTTCGTCATTGTCGACAATGGCGGCAATGATACGGTCAATTATTCCACCTTTAGCAGCGCGCAAGAGATCAACCTCAACGCAGAAGCTTTCTCGAGCGTGGGTGGCAGCACCGGCAATATGAGCATCGCGCGCGGGACCGTGATCGAAAACGCGATTTCGGGCAGCGGCAATGACACGCTGATCGGAAATAATGTGGCAAACAGGCTTACCGGTGGCCGCGGCAATGACAGTCTCGACGGCGGAAGCAACATCGATGTGGCGATCGTGTCGGGCAATATGGCGAACTACACCGTCACACAGACATCGCTCGGCGTTTTCCGGGTGGTTGGCGCGGATGGCACGGACACTTTGACCAATGTCGAGTTCCTGCAATTCGACGACCAGACGATGCGTTTGCTGCGCGGAACAGGTGTTTCGGTCAATTTCGAGACCTCTGATCCATCCGTCTATCAGGACGCGATGAACAACATTCTCGATTTTGGCGGTAACTCGCTTGGTGGAAATGGCAATTGGCTGCGCATCGGGGCGGCTGACGTCAACGGCGATGGCGATATTGACCAGATCCTTGTCAACGATTCCATCGCCCGCTTTGCGACCGTTGGCACTGCGCCTGACGGGCTGGTCTATTTCGACGACAACAGCTGGGCGGGCGAAACGCGCGTGGCTGGCATCTATATCGACCCGCTTGTGCAATCTGGCGATGTTGAGCGGTTCAGCCCCAATGATAGCCAGCAACGTTTCCAGAACGATCTCGCGATCGAGAATATCAACCGTGTGCTGGGCGCTGATGACTATGACGGCGATGGCCTGCAGGATGTCTATTTCGCGCTGACTGACGGAACCGCTTACTTGCGCGCCGTGATGGAGGCCGATGGCAACATTCGCTATGCCAACTATCAATCCGAGCAACAGGTGATCGATTTCCTCAACGCCAACGGATTTGGTGAAGAGACCTATGGCGACTGGTTCACAAGCGGCAACTCGCAAAGCGCGCAATCGGGCACGGGCCTTGCGCTCGTAAATGAGCCGCTTGACGCATTCGCGCTCAACCCGGGCCAACCTGTCGACACCCCTGACGCCGATCTACCCGGATTGAACTTCGCGCAGCTTTATATGGGGGGCGGCCTGCCAACCATCGAAGACAACCCGCTCGAATTCTACGGATAATACCTGAGGCTTGGTGGCTTAAGCCGCTTCGCTTGCGCTAATGCGCTCGGCGACGCCGGGCACAATAATGCTGCGTTCCCCGCCGAATTCCTCGCGGATCACGATCAGCCCGCTGCGTTCCAGATGGTCGAGCAATCGGCGAACGCGGCTGGGTGATGAACTTCCGTAAAGGAGCGCCAACGTCTCCTCATCAGGGATGGGTTCGCCAAGGGCGGATGCGACGATCATCGCCAGATAAGGCGCGAGCACGTCTTCATCGACGCCCTCGATCATGTCCTGAACAATCGCGCGGGCAGGTCCTTCCAACCTGTCAAGACCGCCGATTTCGCATGCGAACAGGCGCCGGAATTGGCCGAGATCGACATGGGCGCTTGGCACACCGCGCTGGCGACAGAGGATTGCAAAGTCCCGGAAGAGGGAGGCCGCTGGCCTGAAGGTTGCGCCGTCACTCTTCGCCAATTCGCGCACCACACCGCCAACTTCAAACACGCCGTCTGTATCGTTGGTCGCTACCACCTTTGGTGATGCGCTGCTTGCCTCGACTGGTTTGGCTTCGACCGGCTTGGCTTCGGAGTGATCCGGCTCGCTTTCGGATTTCGCTGCCTCATCGTCAGTCTTCGGGGCGGTTGCTGGCATAGGGGCCGGGACCGCCGCCGATAAAGCGCTTTCAAGATCAGCCGCTGGGCGAGGGGTTGGCAATGGACGCGCAGTTTCAGGCTCTGCGACCGCTTCATCCAGCCTGTTGGTGAGGAGCGTTTCCATCCCTTCGCCGGGTTCATCGGGCAATGGCAAAAGCCCGTGCGATGCGTTTTTGCCCCCTGTGCGAACCGATCCCACATTCACGGCCACCGGGCGGCGGCTGACCGCAGGGCCAAGCCCCAGAAACTGACCGCGCTGAAGGTCACGGATGCGATCGGCCTGACGGCGGTCCATACCAAGCAGGTCGGCTGCACGCTGCATATCGATATCAAGGAATGTGCGCCCCATCAGGAAATTCGATGCCTCGGCCGCCACATTCTTGGCCAGCTTTGCAAGGCGCTGGGTCGCAACGATACCGGCAAGTCCGCGCTTGCGTCCACGGCACATAAGATTGGTCATCGCTGCGAGCGTCATGCGTCGCGTCTCGTCGCTCATCTCGCCTGCTGCAGAAGGCGCAAACATCTGCGCTTCGTCGACTACGACAAGGGCAGGATACCAGTGTTCGCGCGGGGCATCGAACAGGGCCGTCAGAAACAGCGAGGCGCAGCGGATTTGCTGTTCCACCTCCAGCTCGTCAAGCGCCAGAACCACCGATGCACGGTGCTGGCGCACGCGGGCCCCCAGCGCCTCAATCTCGCGCGCGGTGTAGGCAGCGCCATCGATCACGACATGGCCGAAATGATCGCTAAGCGAGGCAAAATCACCCTCGGGATCAATCACGACCTGCTGGACCAAACCTGCGCATTCTTCGAGCAGGCGGCGCAACAAATGCGATTTGCCCGATCCCGAATTGCCCTGCACCAAGAGCCGCGTTGCAAGCAGCTCTTCAAGATCGATATCGATGCTTTGCCCGTGCGAATCTTTGCCAATGTTGATCTGAGTGCTCACTGCCCAAGTCTAGGCACGCGCTGCGCAGGCGCAAAGGTGAGCGCAATAGTTTTCCAGCGATTCAATCGAGCCGAATTGAACCAATGCGCTCGCCCGCCCGTGACGGGTGCAAGGTCAGGGTCAGGCAGGCCCCAGAATTTCAAGGGAAACGCCGCCTTCACCCTTGAATTCCACCTCGGCCTTAATGCCAAAGACATCGCGCAGCCGATCTTGCGTGATGGTTTCCTGCGGTGTCCCTTGGGCGACAATACGCCCCTGATTCATCCAGATGAGCCGATCCGCATAACGCGCGGCCAGCGATAGATCGTGAACCACTGTCAGCAATGCCCGACCTTCGCCCGCAGCGCGTTTGAACAGCTGCAACACCTCATGGGCATGGCGAGGGTCAAGCGCTGCGACGGGTTCATCGGCGATAAGGACGCGCGTTTGCGCCGCAAGCGCCCTTGCCAGATGCACCCGTGAAAGCTCACCGCCTGACAACGTGTCCGCCGCGCGCTCTTCAAAGCCTTCGAGGTCACATGCTGCAATGGCGCCCGCGATAGCCGCCGCATCTTCAGGAGAGAGCCGCGAAGGCACCGCGCCATAGGCAAAGCGGCCAAGGGCAACGATATCGCGCACCGGCTGTGGCCAGGCGAGCTCGCGGGCTTGCGGCAGATAGGCGACTTGTCGGGCGCGCTCTATGGGATTCAAACCCGCAATGTCCTGCCCCGCTATGTCTGCCGTGCCAGCGTCAGGCTTCAACAGCCCCAGAGCAAGGCGCAGCAGCGTGCTTTTGCCTGCACCATTGGGGCCGATTAAAGCGGTGAGCGTGCCCGCTTCCAGTGTGAAGCTTGCGTTTGAAACAAGCGCGTTTCCTTGCGCTGAATAGGAGAGGCCGCGCGCGCTAAACAGGTTCATGCAAGCCTCCTGCGCGATGCGATCCAGATGAAGACGGGCGCGCCGATCAGTGATGCGACCACGCCCAGTTTAAGCTCGAAATCGGTCGGGATAACGCGCACGCCAATGTCGGCAAGGACCAGAAGCAGCGCCCCCAGCAATGCAGAAGGAACCAGAAGCCGCGAGGCATCATAGCGCGCGAATGGCCGCACCAAATGCGGCGCGACTATGCCAACAAAGCCGATCGCGCCAGCAATTGCGACCGCAGCTCCAGTGGAAAGCCCCGCGCCGACGATGACCGCCAGCCGCTGTTTCTTGAGGTTGACGCCAAGGCCCGCCGCCGCCTCCTCGCCAAGGCCAAGCGCGGCAAGCCCGCGCCGTGACGCGAATAGCACCGCTATGCCCAGCGCAATCATAGGCGCCGCGACCGCAAGATCGTCATAGCTGCGGTTGGCGACCGAGCCGAGCATCCAGTTGACCATATCGGCAAGGCTGAACGGGTTGGGCGCGAGGTTCATCAACAGGGCCATGAGCGCGCCCGAAAAGCTGGAGAGCCCCACACCGATGAGGATAAGCGTCACGACCGACACACTGCGCATGGCGGCGGCCGCCACGATCAGCGTTGCGATCAAGGCTCCTGCGACAGCGGCCAGTGGCAAAATGACGGGCGACACAGCCGCGAGCCCGAAATAGAGCACGAAGCTTGCGAACAAGGCCGCGGTTGCCGACACGCCTAGGATACCGGGTTCTGCCAATGGATTGCGCAACAGCCCCTGCAAACCCGCCCCGCTCATGCCGAGCGCACCCCCGACAAGGGCGGCGGCTAGACTGCGGGGGAGGCGAATGTCCCAAACGACCAGCTGGTCCCCGGCGCTTGCCTGAAATACGAGCGCGCTCAAAACCCTGTCCAAGGGAAGCGGCACGGAGCCGAGCAGGAGCGAGAGGACAATCGCTGCGGCCAATCCGAGGGAGAGGATTGCGTTGATTTTACTCACCGCGCGCGCCTTTCGCCGTTTCAGCCATGGCCTCAACCGCTTCGATCAGGAACCAGCCTCCGCACGATGTCCATGCGCCGTCGATTGCGGCCACCGGTAGCTCGTTAAGCTGTGCTTGCGAGACTGGATGACGGGTCGCGCTCCAATTGTGGATCGCGCTGTGTTCGTTCTGGAAGAAGGCGGCAACGACCAGTTCGGGGCGTTCATAGGCCAGCCGTTCCAACGGGATGGAATGCCAACCGGCCCGCGTCTGAAAATTGCCAAGGCCAGCGACCTGCATCAATTCATTGATAAGAGTGCCTTCACCCGCCGTGACGCCCCCCGGTGTCATGTAAAGCGCATCGGGCGCGCGCTCCTGATCCGCTTTGAGAGCAGCCAATCGTGCATCCATGTCCGCAATCGCTTTGCGCGCCTTGTCCCCTTGGCCAAGCTGCTCGCCAAGGCGCACAACCTCCTGGCGGACCTCGTCAATATTGCTGGGGAAACCCACTTGCACCACAGGCACACCGGCGCGTTCCATAAAGTTCGTGACATTGGGGCCGCCGCCATAGGAGCGCACGATCAAATCGGGCTCAAGCGCGAGGACATCTGCGGTGCGCGGGCGCACTTTGCGAAAGCCCTTTGCCTCTTCGCGAAGGTAAGAAAAACGTTTGTCCGCATCGATAGACAGCGCAAGAATATCCTCTCGATTAGCGAACTCGAGCACATATTGGTCCGCGCAATAATCGAGGCTGACGATACGTTGAGGGCCATCGGGTCGTGACGGCGCGCTTTGCCCCGTCTCCTCGCCCGGTGAACAAGCAAGGAGCATAAGGCTGAAAAGCGCCGCGAAGATCGCTAGCCCGCGCATTACATCCGATAACGCACGCCGCCAAAGACGGCCCGGCCCGGTTGTCCGAACTGGAAGATGGTCTCATATTCCTCGTCGGTGACATTCTCGATCCGGCCAAACAGTTCGAGCGCCTTGGTGATGCCATAGCTTACCCGCAGGTCAGCGACGAAATAGCCATCGTTCTGGCGGGTGTTGGCCACATCGTCGAAGCTGTCCCCGACCAGCAAGACCGTTGCACCGATGCCAAAGCCGCCGCCCGTGCGGTAATCCGCAACAAGGCTCGCGGTTTCTTCGGCACGGCGGGCCAGGCGATTGCCGGTCGTGTCGTCAAAGGCGTCGATGATCGAATAATTGAGCGATACGTCAAACCCGTCGACCGGCTGCAAGGCAACGCCAAACTCCCAGCCATCGGCGGATACGGCGTCGATGTTGTTATAGGTGCCAAAGGGGCGCGGGTTTGCAGGATCGTTGCAGATCGGGATGTCGGCGCTGCATCCGACAAAGTCGATTTCATTGGTTCCGTCGCGCTTGAAATAGGTGACACCCACTTGCGCGCGGTCATCGAGGAAATTCTGGGTTAACCCTACGTCCCAGCTTTCCGATTGCTCGGCCACAAGGTCCGGATTGCCAAAGCTGCTGAAGCGTTGGAACAAAGAGGGCGCTTTGAACCCCTCGCCATAGCTTGCGCGGATGATGCTGGAGCCTTCATTGGGCGAATAGGCGCCGCTCGCCGAAAAGATGGTCGCGCTGCCGAATGTGTCGGTGTCGTCATAGCGAAGGCCGCCTGTGAGCGAGAGTCCGCCTAAAGGCGTCACATTAACTTGCGCATAGAGCGAGTTGATTGAGGCATCTTGTGTGGGGGTAACAGTGCCAAAGCTGGTGGAGGCGAACTGCGATTCCTCGCGTTCTGCGCCAAAGACGATCTGTGCATTGTCGCTTGCATCGAACACGCCTTGATACTCAAAGCGCCGGTTCTCTCCGCTGCCGTCAAAGGTCACAAAATCAGTGTCCAAGTTGACGTTCTCGCGGGTGATATCGGTGTAGGCAAAGCCCAAGCGATTGCGAAAACGGCCATCAAGGAATGCGGCGTTGATACCGGCATAGCCGACGAAATCCTTGCGGTTGGAAACCTCATTGGTGTCGCCGAAGGAAAAATCGGGAAGGAAGCCGTCAATCCCGGTCTCGCCATCGGCATAAAATGCACGCAAATCGAGTGAGATATTGTCGGACAAAGCCACATCGACCTTGCCGTTTACGCCGATGCTTTCAAACCCATCCGCTTCGGTCCCGCCGCGCGCTTCGTTGAAGGTGGAGATGCCGTCGGTGGTGAGATATGTGCCGCCAAAGCTTGCCGCGACGGGGCCAATTTTGCCCGAGACGTTGCCGACGAGTTCCGCTGTATCGCGGCTCCCGTATTCGGCCCGTGCAAAGACGCCAAGTTCTTCAGTCGGTTCGCGGGTCAGCATGTTGACGACGCCGCCAATCGCCTGGCTGCCATAGAGCACCGACTGCGAGCCGCGCACCACTTCGATACGGGCGATATTGCCGGTGAGGAGCGGGCCGAAGTCAAACCCGCCGCCGATGGAGGAAGGGTCGTTCAATTTGATCCCGTCGATCAAAACGACTGTCTGATCGCTTTGCGCACCGCGGATGGAGACGCCCGCCAAGGTACCAATTCCGCCATTGCGGTTGAATGTGACGCCGGGGACGGTGCGCAGGATGTCGATCACATCGCTTGCCTGGCGGGTCACGATTTCCTCTTCGGGAATGATACTTACCGATGAACCCACTTCAGAAAGCGGACGCGCAGTGCGGTTAGCGGTGACAACGATTTGCTCAGATCCGGTGTTTTGCGCCCCTTGCCGGTCGGTGGTTTGCGCATTGAGAGATGAAGGTAGCAGCGCAAGGGAAGATATGCCTGCAAGATAAATGCGATATTTCATTGAGTTAAAATCCAGAGTATTGCCGCAAGGGAGGCTTTTCCCACCCCCATACAGCGCAAATGACAGTGGCCCTGCCGCAGCGCACCAACATGCACTTACAGCGGAAAAACGAGCCGTTACGCTGTCGCTACTTTGGAAAAAACTTTCCTGTCCCATTGGGCTGGACCCGGCCCCGGACGAACGACGCGATGGCAGGTCTCCTGGCTTGCCGATCATCACGCCTGAACCGTCTTCCCAGTACGCGCCCATTGGGCACGCGCCAGTGACTTAGTGGTTCAGGGCTCCCAGCTTACAGTTGCGGGCACAGCGCCGGTATCTCACCGGCTTCCCTCTTAGCTTTCCATGCAAGTCGCCTAGGCAATACCGCACGGTCCGCACCATCTAAGGACGGGCTAGCCAAGGGGTGCGCTCATGTCAATTTGAAGGCGGTGAGCCGGTCAGCTCCACACACCGCGTGTGTCGTAAACGATCTTGTCGCTGCGTTCTTCGGGCGGGATCGCCTTAAACACATCGTGATCGACAAGCAGCAGCAGAATGTCGCAATCCTCCAAGGCTTCGTCGATGTCGATCAATTGCGCACCGGTGCCTAGAAATTCATCGGGAAGCTCGTTTGCATAAGGCTCAACGATCTGAACACGCTCGTTGTAATCGCGCGCCAAGTTGGCGGCGATTTCAAGCGCGGGGCTTTCGCGAAAGTCGTCGATGTTTGCTTTAAAAGCGAGCCCAAGGCAGCCGATTTTGGCTTGCGGATTTTCTTCGGCCAGCACTTTCGCACGCTCCAGAACATGGTGCATTTTCGCGTCATTGGTCTCGCGGGCCTGGCGGATGATTTTGGCCTGGTCAGGCGCGCCGTGGACGATAAACCACGGGTCAACCGCGATACAGTGGCCGCCCACGCCGGGACCGGGTTGCAGGACGTTGACGCGCGGGTGACGGTTGGCAAGGCGGATGACCTCCCATACGTCCAAACCCTGTTTGTCTGCGATCATCGACAGCTCATTGGCAAAGGCAATGTTCACATCGCGAAAGGCGTTTTCGACAAGTTTGGTCATTTCGGCGGAACGCGCATCGGTGACAACGCATTCGCCTTTTACAAAGCGTTTGTAGAAGGCGAGCGCTTTCCTCGCGCAGCGCGGCGTTATCCCGCCGATGGAGCGGTCATTGTGGATCAATTCTTCGAGAATGCGGCCCGGAAGCACCCGCTCCGGGCAATAAGCGATGGAGATGTCGGGTGTGCCCTCGCACAGGCCGGGCATCGCCAGATCGGGGCGTTTTTCCGCAAACACATCGCGCATTTTCTCGGTCGTGCCCACGGGCGAAGTGGACTCAAGGATCACGCAGTCGCCTTTCTTGAGAACGCCCGCGACCTTTTCTGCGGCCTGCAGGATGTAGGAAATGTCGGGTGTATGCTTGCCATCGTGGCTGAACGGGGTGGGGACCGCGATGACGAAGACGTCTGAGGGTTCAACCTCGAGGCTGGCAGTCAGGAGCCCGTCATTGACGACCGCCTGAACAAGGCCGTCGAGATCGACCTCTTCAATGTGCACTTCGCCGCGGTTGATTGTGTCGACCACATTCTGGCTCACATCTACGCCCTGAACCTTGCACCCCGCGCGCGCCATGACGGCGGAGGTTGGCAGACCGATGTAGCCAAGGCCAATTACGCTGGCATTGAGGGTCGTCTTCTTAAGCAAAATCGCACTCCGTCGCTCGCGGGTTTCACGCCCGCATGGGTGTGCGTTAACGACAAGAAGATAAGATATGGTAAGTGTGTTTTAGCCTAGCCTGCCAATAGGTCGCATATCCGCAGCGCGGCTTTGCCATCGCCAAACGGATTGTGCGCGCGCGCCATAGCTTCGTAAGCCTGGGCGTCGTCGAGTAAGAGATTGATTTCGCGCACAATTGTGCCTGCATCGGTGCCCACAAGCTTGGCTGTTCCAGCCTCAACCCCTTCGGGTCTCTCGGTCGTCTCGCGCATGACGAGAACAGGCTTGCCAAGAGCGGGCGCTTCTTCCTGCACCCCGCCGCTATCGGTCAGCATAATGTGAGCGATATCGAGGAGACGCGCAAAATGCGGGTAGTCGAGCGGCTCGATCAAGGCGACGTTGTCTAACCCGGCAAGCGCTTCGTTCATGACGGAGCGCACATTGGGGTTGAGGTGGACGGGAAAGATGATCGCCACGTCTTTGCGGCTCGCGATTTCGCGCACAGCCTTGGCAATGGCCTCCATCCCGTCGCCGAAATTCTCGCGCCGGTGGCTGGTCATGCCTATGATGCGCTTGCCTGCAAAGCGCGCCTCAATCTCGGCAAGGCCCGATGCAAGCGCGGGCTTGGCGGCGACCTTTTTGGTCACCCAGTGAAGGGCGTCGATCACCGTATTTCCGGTCACGTGGATGGTCGCCGGGTCAACGTTCTCGGCGCGCAGAGCATTGGCGGCGGTTTCAGTGGGTGCACAGTGCAGTTTGGCAAAGCTGCCCACGACCTTGCGGTTCACTTCCTCTGGCCAAGGGCGGTAGATGTCCCCGCTGCGAAGCCCTGCCTCGACGTGGCAGACAGGGATTTGGCGATAGTAAGCGGCGATTGCGCCTGCCATGACTGTGGTCGTGTCGCCTTGCACGACCACCCAATCGGGTTTCTCTTCGTCCATGACCTTGCCAAGCCCGGTGAGAGCCGCTGCAGTAAGCGCGTCCAAAGACTGGTTAGGCTTCATCAGGTCAAGATCATGGTGCGGCGTTACCCCCGCGATCTCCAGCACGCTGTCGAGCATCGAGCGGTGCTGTGCCGAGACGCAAATGCGGCTTTCAAACCGGCTGTCTGCCTCCAATGCGTGCAGCAAAGGGAACAGCTTGATCGCTTCTGGCCTTGTGCCGAATACGGTGAGGATGCGCTTTTGCTCTGACATGGCGGCCCTAATAGTCTGTCTTGGTTAGCATTATGTTGCTTTTGTCCTGACCAGGACGATCAGCACGGTGACAAGCCAGATCGCCGCCGCACTCGCAAAAATGAGCAACATCCACTCAGCAAATCCTAGCGCAAAAGTGAGGGCAAAGACGGCGGCATAGACGTCGCGCGAGGTGATCGCGGCTAGAAAACTCGTGATTTTGGAAGGGCGCGCGTGGAAATTGTTCTTCACTGCATCAAATGTGAAAGGACCGCCCATCGCTATGGACCTTAGCCCAAGCGCCGCGAGGCCAACCGCAAGAATCCCGAGGCCCACCGCGCCATAGGTCGCTGCCTCGACCTCGCCTTGCAACCACAGATTAAGTGAGGCGAGGCTGAGGAAGGCCAGATTGGTGATCCCGTCGATGATCGTATCCAGCTTTGCGCCAAATTCGGACGACCGCCTTGTCGCGCGCGCGATCTCCCCATCTACTCCGTCGATGACAGAAGCAGCGTGAAACAGCAGCGCACCGGCGATCAATCCACCAGCACCGCCAAAGATCAGGGCGAGCGCCATCAACACTCCGGTAAAGGCGGCCAATGCGGTTGCATGCATCGGTGTGACGCCCGGAAATTTGAGCAGCAGTTTCGAGATGGAACGCGAAATAGGCCTGTTCAAATAGCGCGAGACAAGACCATCGGACCGCTTGCCGGTCGCCCGAATGATGTCGGAGCCGATGCGATTGAGCAGGCGGATATCGTCTTGATTCTTGTCGCTATCCTCAAGCCACTGCGCCACAGCATCGCTGTTCGCCAGCACAACAGGCTCGCCGCAAAGCACGGAAACACCGTCCATAACCGGGCTTTGGACTGGCAAATTGTTGGCCTGCGGATCGCCCATTGCAATGCGCACCTCGGGCAATAGCCGCGCAAATTCCGACTTTGCCCAGGCCGATGCGTCCCATCCTCCCGGGATCGCAACAACCACGATGTCGCTGCTTCCCAATTCCTCGCTCTGGTGCACGATGACAGCAGCGCGTACAGCAGCGGGAATGCCTGCGATCAGGTGATTGGCATGAGCGCTACTGGAAAAAAGCAGAATTGCTCTTGCCATTACATCGGGGCTTTCAGGACAATAACGTAACTGTGAAACTTCTGGACTTGGGCTAAGACCAGCACAGGTTTGAGCCTAAGCAGTAATAGAAACCTATACAAGCGTGAGCCAAAAGAAGGGCGGCAACCTGCGCCAATGGTCGAGCAAGAGAAACCTGGACACGAGGAACCCGGCGCCAAGACGGCGCAGGGCCGCCCCGCCGAGTTGGAAGACTGGCTGAACGGCCGGATCTATCACCCGCTTTCCATGCGCCTTGCCAGGGCTTTGGTGCCAACGCCGGTTACGCCTAACATGGTGTCGGTTGCAGGCGGCGCGATGATTGTCCTTGCGACCTTTGCCTATGCGCTGGGGAGCACCTGGCCTGCGATCATGCTGGGCCTTGTGCTGCATATGGGCTGGCATGTTTTTGACGGCGCTGACGGGGACTTGGCCCGCATCACCGGAAGGACCAGCAGCACGGGCGAGGTTGTCGACGGCATTTGCGATTATGTCGGACACATCATTCTATACGTCACGCTGGGGACGATGCTCGCCGCCGAAATCGGCGCAGGCATTGCATGGGCATTTGCCATTGGTGCAGGCGCGGGACGTATTGTTCAGGCGGCCCATTACGAGGTGCAGCGCCGCCAGTATCAGCACTGGATCTACGGCACGGACTGGCTTCGTGTTTCTGCCAAAAATCCGGATCAGCCAGGCGGGATCATCAGCTTTTTCGCAAGCTATTATGTGAACCTGGCAAAGCTTCTTGCCCCTGGTGGGCGCGAGGTGGATGCGCTTATGGCTGAAGCAGGTGAGGAACAGCGCCCTGCCTTGCGTGCGATCATTCGCAAAGAGACGATCCCTGTCTTAAGGTCGACTTATCTGCTGAGCGCGAATTACCGCACGCTTGCGCTGGGTGCGTCCATGTTTGCGGGCACGCCGCTCTATTTCTTCGCATTCGAGGCCATTGGTCTGACCCTTGTGCTGATCGCCTCAATCATCACCGCCGCGCGCGCGACCCGCCGGATATGCGATCAGGCCAAAACCTTGCGATAAAGATCGAGGTTGGCTTTCGCAAAGCTCTCCCATGAAAGCTCCTTTGCCCGCGCGAGCCCTTTTGCACTGAGGTCACAGACGAGCGATTCGTCAGAGGCGATTCGCATGAGCGCGGCTGCGATATTTTCGGTGTCATCCGGGTTTATAAGCAAGGCCGCGCCCCCTGCCACCTCGGGCATAGCGCTCAGATTGCTGGTGATGACCGGACATCCGCACGCCATCGCTTCTGCGACCGGATTGCCAAACCCTTCGCACAAGGACGGGTGGAGCAGCGCCAACGCACCCGAATACAGCTCAAGCAGGGTGGGGAAGCTGACCGTGCCGGTAAAATGAACCCTGTTTGCAATGCCAAGCTTGCGCGCCAGCGAGGCAAGCTCGCCTGCGCCTGAATTGCGGCGTTGAACCATCACAAGGCTTATGTCGCTGCGTGATCCAAACGCGCGTGCAAATGCCCTGATCGCGCCATCGTGGTTTTTGAAGGGTGCAAATTGCCCTGCGGTGAGGATGAATTTCTGGCCCGGTTGTATGCCAATCGATGACAGCGTCTCCTCGCGCACTTCCACCGGGTGAAATTCGTCTGACACACCCGAGAGTGTGACCGCAAGTTTCGCTCCTGCATCAGGGCGAAGTCTGGCGATCTCCTGCCGTGTAGAATCGCTAACCGTGGCGATCGCGTCCGAGCGGTTTAGCGCGCGGTTGATCCCGTTGGCGTAAAAGTGGCGCTCGATCAGGCCGTAGAGCGAAGGATTGCACCATTTTGGATGCGTCAGCCACATGACGTCATGGATCGTCGTGACGGTCTTCATGGTGAGGCCGGCGGGCAGGATATTGAACGGGGCATGGAACAGGTCCACCGCGCTCAAATCAGCAATCCGGGGCAGCCACCACATGGTCGCAGGGCTGTTGGCGGGGCTTTTGACGATGGTTTCCGCCACATTGGAAGCATCGCTAAGGCGGCCTTGGTACTGCGGGTTTTTGAGGAAAAGAAAGCGTAAATCTGGGGCAAGCGCGGGCAAATGCCGCAACAGGCCCCAGGTGACCTCGCCAATCCCGCTGGGATTGTTGCCGATATACCTGCAATCGACGCAAACAAGTGTCACTTTGGCTCTATCCCTGTTGACGATTGTGCACCGGTTCTGCGATCCAAATTCATGCGACGTTTCTCGATAGCGTAATATTTCCGGTGCTTTATGTCTTCTTGAATAGCGGTTCTGGAGATGTGGCGCACCTGCCAAGGTTACCAGAGTTTCATCCAAACCGATGTTTTTAAGGTTGTATGCACGATAAAATTGTGGGACGCAGCATTCAGGTAATACTGGCGTTTTGCAAAATAGCGTGGCCGATGGGGATGGCCACTCATTGCTGCAGTTTGAAGCGGTGTGTGTTCAGGCTGTATATATCAGCAAATACCAAGGGGAGGGGGCAAAGTAGCCGCGTTTTCTAGAGCGCGGTATCATGGGTGTACTAGGAAATATGATGCATTCGATTAGAGTCGCTATCGTTGGTATTGGCAATTGTGCAAGCTCACTTGTTCAGGGAATTGACTTTTACAGAGCGAACAATTCGACCAGCGGTTTGATACGAGAGATTGTCGGCGGTTATTCCGTGTCCGACATCCAGTTCGTCCTTGGTATCGACGTGGACGATCGCAAAGTTGGCAAGGACCTGTCCGAGGCCATTTTTGCCCAACCCAACAACACAACCGTTTTTCATGCAGATGTCGCCTCAAACGGCGCGAAGGTTATTCGCGGGCCCTCGCTTGATGGTGTTGCGGAGCACATGACCAAAGCGGGCGACCGCGGCTTTATGCTCTCCGACAGCGAAATCCCCGTTTCCAAAGACGAAATCGTCTCTGCTCTGCGCGAGGCGAAGGCTGATATTCTGGTCAACTTCCTGCCTGTCGGCTCTCAGAAGGCGACCGAATTCTACATGGAATGCGCGCTTGAAGCAGGCTGCGCAGTGGTCAATTGCATCCCTGTTTTCATCGCCAGCGATGAGGCATGGGAGGCGCGCTTCAAGGCGAAAGGTCTGCCAATTGTCGGAGACGATATCAAAGCGCAGGTCGGAGCGACCATCGTTCACCGCGCTTTGTCGAGCCTGTTTGCAGCGCGCGGCGCCAATATTGAGCGCACCTACCAGCTTAACACCGGCGGCAATACGGACTTCATGAACATGCTCGACCGTGACCGGTTGAGCGACAAGAAAGAATCCAAGACCATGGCGGTGCAGGCAGCGCTGGCAACGCGTCTTGCAGATGAGAATATCCTTATCGGCCCGTCCGAATATGTCGCGTGGCAAAAAGACAATAAGGTCTGTTTCCTGCGCGTCGAGGGAACGCAGTGGGGCGATGTCCCGATGAACCTTGAGCTGCGCCTGTCGGTTGAAGACAGCCCGAATGCGGCGGCCTGCGTCGTCGATGCAATCCGTTTTTGCAAGCAAGCGCTTGACCGCGGCGAGAGCGGGGCACTGACCCTTCCTTCCGCCTATTATTGCAAGCACCCGCCAGAGCAGATCCCCGAAGACGTGGCGAACAGCCTGCTCGACCAATATCAAACCGCATTGCCAGAAGCGGCCGAGTAATTCGGGCGCCTGGCGCGAGGAAAGCAACAAAAGAGGATCGACTATGGACGGTCTCATTCTTGCTGCGGGTTTTGGAAGCCGGCTGCGCGATCTGTTCGCCTCAAAGCCTCTGGCCAAGGTGAACGGCGTTACCCTGCTTGAAATCGCTGTCCGCCAGCTTGCGAGCGCTGGCGTGACGCGAATTGTCGTTGTGACCGGCTATCAGGCGGATTTGGTCGAGGCGGCGGCGGCTGACCTGCGGTCCCGGCTTGGCCTGGATATCGTCACAACACGGGTCGATGATTGGGAAAAGCCCAACGGATATTCGGTCGTCGCGGGCGCTGCGCTTTTGCCAGCGAATTACCTTTTGGTGATGTGCGACCATATTTTGTCGAGCGCTATCCTGCGTGGCTTGGCGAGGCAGGGTCATAGAGGGTACGGCGATAAAGATCACGGCGTCACCCTTGCGATTGATCGGCAAACCGTCAGCCCGCTGATCGATCCCGACGATGCGACCTGGGTGCAAACGGGCGAAGACGGTCGGATCGCGCGGATCGGCAAAGACCTTCAGACCTACGACGCCGTTGATTGCGGGGCGTTCCTCGCAACGCCGGCATTGGCTAAGGCGATCCTCAAGGCCATCGATCAGGGCAAGCAGGGCTCTTTGTCTGACGGTATGCAAATGCTGGCGAATCAGGGGCGCGCGGCCACACTCGATATTGGTGATGCATGGTGGATGGACGTTGACGATCCCAAGGCCCACCACATGGCAGAAAAGTTGCTCGACGAGCGGTTTTCCCTCCTTGGCAATATGGCTTGGGGTCAAGGTGTGAAGGCAGACGCACTATCATGAGCACCGAAATGCTTCTGGATGTGACGCGGCTTGTCTCGCGCAGTTGGACCAATCGCAGTTCAACCGGCATCGACCGCGTATGCGATGCATACGCCAGACACTTTCGCGAGCGTGCGCGTGCGGTGGTCCAACATCGCGGGGTGGTAAAGGTGCTGAGCCGCCGCGACTCTGACAAATTGTTCGAAATGCTTTTGCAGCCGGGTGAGCGTTTCCGTTCGAAATTGCTGCGGTTTGCACCTTTGGCACTTGCCCGTTCGCCGTCCCGAATTGCGGGCAACGGTATGCTGTATATCAATCCCAGCCACACCGATTTCGACTTGCCAACGCACCATGAATGGGTCGGGAAAAGCGATCTTCGCTCGGTGTATTTCCTGCACGATCTGATCCCGCTAACCCACCCGAGGTTGACGAGCGCCCATGCGGTCAAGCGGCATCTGGGAAGGGTTCGCGGACTGCTTCGACACGGCTATGGCGCGATTGTGAACACGCGCGCGACAATGGTTGAGCTGGCAAAATTTGCAGGCAAGCGGCGACTTGAATTGCCGCCGGTCACTGTTGCCCCGCTTGCAGGGGCGCATTTGGACGATCCGCGGGCCGCCAATCGCGATCGGCATCAGAACATGACCACCCCCACAGCCGAAAATGACCCTTACTTCTTGTGCATTGGCACAATCGAGCGCCGGAAGAATTATGGGATGCTTTTGCGGATATGGGAAGAAATGGCCCGCGAATTCGGGGCGTCATGTCCTAGACTGGTTATCGTCGGGCAAGAGGGCCCGCAAAGCGCGCCGATCTTCGAAACCTACCGCGCCAAACCTGCGCTGTCGAAACTGGTAAAGTTTGAAACGGGCGCAAAGGACGGTGATGTCGGGGCGCTGCTAAAGGGGGCGCGTGCCTTGTTGATGCCCACCCACGCTGAAGGATACGGCCTGCCTGTTGTTGAAGCCTTGCAGCATGGCACCCCTGTAATCGCCAACAACATCCCAAGTTTTCAAGAAATTGGGCAAGGCATCCCGATGCTGCTAGATGTCGAGAATGAAGGCGCATGGAAGCGGGCGATTGGCCGCTTTGCTTTCACAGATCACGAGCGTGATCGACAAATCAACATGATGGGACGTTTCGTTCCTCCTACCTGGCAAAATCATTTTGCGATTATAGACCCTTGGCTTGAAAATCTGGCTAGTGTCGAACAGGTGGCAATCGAGAGAATGCAAGCCGAGTGTTAGATCGTCTGAAGTTCATCAATCCGCTTTTCATCGTAACGGTCATTGTGCCGACCCTTTTGGCTGTCGTGTATTTCGGTTTCCTGGCGAGCGATGTGTATATTTCGGAAAGCCGCTTTGTCGTGCGGTCTCCGTCAAAAAGCTCTGTATCGCCTTTCACTGCTGTACTGGGTCAGGCGGGCATTAACGCAGGCGGCGATGTCGAAAGCACCGATTCTGTCGAGCAATATGTCCTCTCGCGCGGCGCTCTGGAAGAGGCAAATGAGGACGGATATGTCCGCAGCGCCTACACCGGTGATGATGTGTTCTTCCTTGACCGGTTCGGGGCACTGTTCGGCACCAGCAAAGAGCAATTGTACGAATATTTCACTGGCAAGGTCCTGATAGAACAAGGTGTTACCAGTCAGGTGATGAGCTTGCGGGTGAGCGCGTTTGATCCTGTGGAAGCCAAAGAGATCAACACCCGCCTTTTGACCCAGTCAGAGGCCCTGGTGAACAGCCTGTCCGAACGCGCCCGCGCTGATTCCCTCGGCGTTGCGCAAGAGCAAGTGGACGAAGCCACCGAAAAAGCGCGTTCCGCGCGGCTGGAGCTGGCCGAATTTCGCGGCGCCAAAGGGATTGTCGATCCGGAGGCGCAATCTCTTGCTGGTCTTCAGATGATCGGCAAGCTCCAGGATGAACTGATCGCATCGAAAACGCAGCTGCGCCAATTGCAAACCTACACGCCGCAAGCCTCGCAGATTCCGTTTTTGCGGACGCAGGTGCGCGCGATTGAACAAGAGATCGAAAAGACGCGAGAGGCGCTTGCAGGCGGGGGCTCTTCCTCGCTTTCTTCTGCCATGGTGCGTTATCAGGAATTAGCGGTGAACGCCGAATTTGCAGAGCAGCAATTGGGCATCGCGCTGGCCTCGCTTCAAGAAGCGCAAGCCGAAGCCCGCCGTAAGCGCGCCTATGTCGAGCGTATTTCGGACCCCAGCCTGCCCGATTATGCCGAAGAACCGCGCCGCATTCGCAGCATCCTTGCAACGCTCGTAATGGGTCTTCTTGCGTGGGGCGTTTTGTCGATGCTTATGATTGGTGTGAGGGAGCACCGCGACTAATGGCTTCCCGGCCTCTCGACAGACCTCCTTTACGCGAAAGCCTGAAAGTCCAGGGCCGGGTAATCGGTGCCTTGCTTATCCGCGAAACGCTGACCCGCTATGGCCGGCACAATATCGGCTTTTTATGGCTGTTTGTGGAGCCGATGCTGTTCACACTGGGTGTGACGGCGCTTTGGACAGCGATAAAATCTGTGCACGGCAGCGACCTGCCTATCGTTGCTTTTGCGCTTACCGGATATTCGAGCGTGCTTTTGTGGCGGAATATGCCAGGGCGCTGCATCGGCGCATTGATGGCTAATTCCAACCTTTTGTATCACCGCAATATCAAGGCGCTGGACATTTATGCGGCGCGTGTTTTGCTTGAATTTGGCGGTGCGACCATATCCTTTTTCACATTGGCGGTCGTCTTTATCAGCATCGGCTGGCTTGAGCCGCCGGAGGATTTCCTCACTGTGGCGGCAGGGTGGCTCATCATCGCATGGTTCGGGGCAGGACTTGCTATCACGCTTGGCGCGCTGTCTTACCTTAACGAGCTTGTCGACAAGTTCTGGCACCCCGCATCCTACCTCATGTTCCCGCTTTCGGGTGCAGGTTTTATCGTTGCAGCACTGCCGGAATTCGCTCAGGAAATTGTGCTGTGGGTGCCCATGGTTCACGGGATCGAGATGGTCCGTGACGGATATTTCGGCAGCCAGGCACGGGCAATTTATGACCTGTCTTACGTCATTCCGGTGAACATGGTGATCATCACTGTTGCCCTTCTGCTGACGCGCTATGTCTCCAAACGACTGGTGCCCGGATGATCCAGGTTCAGAACGTCTCCAAGATTTACCCGACGCGCTTCGGGGAAAAGCTGGTTCTCGATAACATCAGCTTTAATCTGGATCGCGGTGAGAAACTGGGCGTTCTGGGCCGCAATGGCGCGGGCAAATCGACCCTTGTGCGCCTTATCAGCGGGGCAGAGCTTCCCACGAAAGGCCGTATCGACACCAGCATGAGCGTTTCATGGCCGCTTGCCTTTGGCGGGGCGTTTCAGGACACGCTGACCGGCGTTGACAATGTCCGTTTCATCAGCCGCATCTACAATCAGGACTTTGAAAAGAATCTCGCCTTTGTTGAGGATTTTTCCGAGCTTGGCGCCTATTTGCGCGAAGAAGTGCGGACCTATTCATCGGGTATGCGGGCAAGGCTGGCCTTTGCGATTTCGATGATCATTGAGTTTGATTGCTTCCTCATCGACGAGGTGGGCGCAGTTGGCGATGCGCGCTTTCACCAGCGCTGCAACCAAGAATTGTTCGGCAATCGCGGCGACCGGGCGATGGTTATCATCTCGCACGATGCCTCCTATGTGCGCGACCATTGCACCCGCTTTGCGGTCTTGAACGAAGGGCAATTTGTCGAGTTCGACGATTTTGAGCTCGCCTATGCCGACTTTCGCGAGAAGATTGGGATCAGCGAGAAAAAGCAATCGAAACGCGAAGAATTGGCTGCCGATCGCAAACAACTGGTCGAGAGCACCCACTTGGTGGCCGTGCGCGATGATGCGTTTATGGTTCTGGTGCAGGACGCGGATTGGAAACGCGATCAGAAACGCTGGGAAGAGGCCGAGGCGGACTATGCCGCGGCGCTCGCGCTCTACCCCTATCAACGCTCCTATTGGGTGCAAAAGGGCCATTGCGCCAAGGAGGCAGGCGCATATCTTCGCGCAGAAGCAGCCTACCGCACGGCCTGCGCATTGGGAGAGCCGTATCTTGATGTGCAGCCGCACCTCAATTTTACGATGAAGAAACAGAAAGTCTCTCCTGAAACCTACCCCGTGCCGGCCTATTCCGGCGGGACGGGCGAGAAAACGGCTGCAAAGAACCAGCCACCCGGTATTCCCGACATCGAATTGTTCGCGCGCGCCGTCTGGTTAAGCGAAGAGATTTCCGACGAGGATGTGCTGGGCCTCTTGCGCACCCATCAGACATGCGATGCGCTTTTGGCAGCGATGATTGATGATGCACGATTTGCCGCAAGTGCCGATACGGGGGAGCCTTCAGCCAGCAGCGAAGCGCAGGACACTTCTACTCCTGAAGCATGGGCGAAAAACCTTGTGGTGATCGCCCGGCCAAGCAGCGCGTCCGAGGATGCCCTGTCGATTGCGAGCCGTATCTCGTTACCCCAGGATGCGTGGCCGCAATTGATGCAGGTTGATGGCTTTGCCGGTTGGCCCCTCACACAGGCCGCGATTGAGCGCCGGACCCTATCGTGAGGCAAGGGAACATGCGACAATGCGCCATCAAACAAGATCACATGGAATTTGGGGCCCCGCGACAATACGAGACTGGACGATTGAAATGAATGTTAAGCCCTCAAGGAAACCGAATATGGTCTCAGGCAAAATGGTCTCAGGCGTTGCCCTTCTGGCGATGACAGCGGCGCTCGCGGGCTGCTCCACCCTAGGCGCAAGCGGTCCGACCGGCGGCAATGTGCGTGAGGCGGCCGAGCAAAGCTATCAAGGCGAAGGCATTGAAATCGTCGAGCTGGACGGCAGAGCGCTCTCCCGGCTTCAACAATATGGGCGGTCATCCCAGTTTGCCGAAGTGTTCACCCAGCCTGCGCCTTCTATCGAACTCATCGGATTTGGCGATGTGCTCGATATTGCCATTTGGGAAGCGCCGCCTGCGGTCTTGTTCGGGGCAGGAGCGCTAAGCTCTAGCGCAGCCGCAGGTGTGCCCGATGTTGCCCAGCAGGCAAGCATTCCCCAGCAGATGGTGAACGATGATGGCACCGTAAATGTGCCCTTCGTCGGCGCTGTGAATGTGGTGGGCCGCAAGGTTTCTGCGGTTGAACGGGAAATCGTCTCAAAGCTTTCGGGCCGGGCGCATAACCCGCAAGTGATTGTGCGGCTGGTTCAAAATGACAACCGCGCGGTCACAGTGCTTGGCGAAGTTGCAAACAGCACGCGCATGACTTTGACGGCGCGCGGAGAGCGCCTGCTCGACGCGGTGGCCACAGCAGGGGGCACGCGCGGTCCGGCTGACCGGTCGATTGTGCAGATCACCCGCGGGGAAACCGTCGCCGCAATGCCGCTACAACGTGTGGTAAAAGACCCTGCTCAAAATGTGCAGCTTCACCCTGATGATGTTGTCACCGTGTTGCAGCAACCCTTCAGCTTTGTCGCCCTTGGCGCGGTCCGCAACAGCACCGAGGTGCCCTTTGATGGCGCGGGTGTGACCCTCGCAGAGGCTCTGGGCCGGGTCGGCGGGCTCAATGACAACCGCGCGGATGTGAAGGGCGTCTTTGTCTTCCGCCTCGAAGACCGTGAGGCACTGGGAGAGGGGCTTGATGGCGATGTGCGAACGCTTGCCGATGGCCGCGTGCCGGTGATTTATCGCCTCGACCTGTCAGACCCCGCCAGCCTTTTTGCGATGCAGGATTTCGCCGTTCAGGACGATGATGTCCTCTATGTTTCCACTGCGCCTGGCGCCGATCTTCAGCGGTTCGTCTCAACCATATCCAGCGCGGCCTTCTCCGTCATTGGCATCACCAACGCGCTTTCGACGAACAACAATTGATCAGGCGCGGTGGTCAGGCCATCTGCCCGACTCTGCGCAAGTGAAAGGCGTACCCGCCAAGGCTGGCGTCAAAGGTGAGGATGCGTTTGTGGAAATGGCTGACGCTAAGCTCGTCGGTCATGCCAACCCCGCCATGCGTCTGGATCGCCGCTTCCCCGATTTCACGGCCAAGCTTACCCATCTGCCCCTTTAGCGTCGCAATATCGCGGGGGGTGGCCGCGCCAGAATTGGCAAGCGCGGTGGTATAGGTGAGCGTTGAAAGCGCCTTGGTGTAAGCGATTTTCATGTCCGCCAGTCGGTGCGCAACCACTTGAAACATGCCGATGGGCTGGCCGAATTGCTTTCGGGTCATGGCATATTCGGACGTGAGGGCTAGCAGCGCCTTCATCGCGCCCAAGGCCTCAGCGGACGCGACAATAATCGCCTTAGCAAGGATCGCGTCCAGCGCTTCGCCTGCGTCTTTGAGAAGGATTGAAGCGCGCACATTGTTGAAGGAGATTGTCGCTGCGGCGCGCCCGTCGATGGT
Source organism: Erythrobacter sp. S227 (assembly GCF_057364925.1). Taxonomy (NCBI): domain Bacteria; kingdom Pseudomonadati; phylum Pseudomonadota; class Alphaproteobacteria; order Sphingomonadales; family Erythrobacteraceae; genus Erythrobacter; species Erythrobacter sp. S227. Next base: position 1,798,540 of record NZ_CP200280.1, on the reverse strand, counting down.
TTTGTAGGGGCGGGTGGTGAGCCCGCTCGCGTCCTTTTCAACGAGGCAGAAACCCAGCTTTCCTTTGTCCGCATCCCTCGCGACAACGACCAGCGCATCTGCCGCATCGCCTGCGATCACAAGGCGTTTCTCGCCGGTTAGAGTGACGACGTCGCCCGCCGTGCCCGCCGTCATCGCAATTTGCTCAGGAGTGGCGGTGCCGTTCCCTTCCTCATAGGCGAAAGCGAGGGTGACCTCGCCGCCGCCCAGCTTTTCGATCCATTCGAGGGCCAGCGGCGTACCGCTAGCGGCCAGCGCGCCGCCTGCAAGGATTATGGAGGCCACATAAGGCTCCACCACCAGATGCTCACCGAATACCCCTGCAAAGGCGACACAATCGGCGACTGATCCGCCAAGCCCGCCTTGCTCCTCGCTAAAAGGCAGCATGGTCAGGCCAAGCTCTGCGAACTGTGCCCAAACTTCCGCCGACCAAGGCGCGTCGGACGCCACAAGCGCTTGGCGTGTGTCGAAATCGTAATTGCGTTCCAACAGTTTCGCGACACTCTCGCGCAGCATGTCTTGTTCTTGTGAGAAGCTGAAATCCATGGGGTTTAAGCTCCCGCCGCCAAGCTGCGCGAGATGAGATCGCGCTGGACCTCGTTCGAGCCAGCGTAAATCGAGGCCGCGCGGCTGTTCAAATAGAGCGGCATGGAGATGAGATCGAACTCGCTTCCCTGCGGTTCGACGTTCGAGCCCACCCGCAAGGCTTCCAATTGCCGCGCCAGACCGCCGACGCCTGAGACCTTGCTCATCAAGGTCGAGGCGCGCTGGAGAAGCTCTGAATTGATCGTCTTGTTGAGCGATGGGTAAGCGGGGTCATCGGCAATCGGATGCCCGCTGATCGCAAGCTTTTCCATATGGCCAAGGCTTGCAACATCGGCGTGAAGTTCGCCAAATTCGCTTTGGAATACGGGATCATCGGCCAGCATTCCGCCAAAGGGCGAGGGCGTCACCGCCGCGGCCTCCTTGGCCTTTTCAAGATAGCGCACGAGGGTCGGCGAGGCGGCAGAACCGCCGCGTTCGTGTTTGAGAAGGTGCTTCGCAACGCTCCACCCGTCGTTTTCTGCGCCCACGCAGCCCGATTGGGGAACGCGGCAATTGTCGAAGAACACCTCGCATTGTTCGGGCATTCCATCGAGCCCGACGATGGGGCGGATTTCCATGCCGGGATAGTCGACCCGGTCGAGCAGAAGGAATGTGATTCCCTGCTGTTTCTTGCCCGAATTGTCGGTGCGCACCAGCATGAACATGCGGTTGGCGTGGTGAGCGTAAGTGGTCCAGATTTTGGAGCCGTTGATGATGTAATCATCGCCATCCGGCTCGGCGCGGCATTGGAGCGAGGCAAGGTCAGAACCGGAGCCCGGCTCTGAATACCCTTGCGCCCAGAAGTCATGGCCAGCGAGGATCGGCGGCAGATACTTTGCCTTCTGTTCCTCAGTTCCAATGTCGATCAGCAGCGGCCCGACCATGCCAAGGCTTTGCGGCAGAAGCGGGGGGAGGTCGGCCTTGCGGTATTCTTCGGCGAAGATGAAGCGCTGCTCCACGCTCCACCCTGTGCCGCCATACTCGACTGGCCAATGCGGTGCAGACCACCCCTTTCTGGCGAGGATCTGGTGCCATTCCATACACTGGTCAAACGGTGCGAACACGCTCGTTGTCTTGCGCCCTGCCTCACGGATGGCAGGCGTTGGAGCGGTGGCGAAGAATTCGGCGACTTCAGCGCGAAAGGCTTCGAGCTCGGGTGAAAATTCAACGTTCATTTAGGGGGCATCCTGATTGCACCGTCCAAACGGAACTGGTGGCCGTTGATATAGCTATTGCCCGCAATCTCGCAGATGAGCGAGGCGAATTCTTCGGGCTCGCCCAAGCGCTTGGGGAAGGGGACACTGGCATTCAGCTGGTCCCACATTTGCGGATTGCGATCCTTCATCCCCAGCATTAGCGGCGTCGCAAATATACCCGGCATCACGCTGTTCACGCGGATGCCAAGGTCCATCAAATCGCGCGCCATTGGTAGCACCAGCCCGTTCACCCCCGACTTGCACGAACCGTAAATCACCTGACCAATCTGGCCGTCTTGTGCCGCGACACTGGCGGTCAAGGTGATCGAGCCGCGCTCGCCATCGTCATTGACGGGATCGCTGTTCGCCATGCCAAGCGCCGAGATACTGGCGACGCGGTAACTCGCGACCAGAATGCCCTCTGCTCCAAAGGCATAATCTACTGTCGGAAGGCGCTTGAACCCGCCTGTGGTCTTGTCAAAGCCGATGGTCTTGCCGCGTTTACTCGCCATGGCGCAGTGGACGGTGACGCGCTCCTGACCATTGGCGGCGCGCGCGGCGGCAAAGCCTGCCTCGACGCTTTCCTCGTCCATAATATCGACATGGTGGAAGGTGCCGCCAATCGCCTTGGCATGAGCCTCGCCATCCTCGTCATTGATATCGAAAATTGCGACTTTCAGGCCTTTATCCGCCAGCGCCGCAGCGCTCGCCCGGCCAAGTCCTGATGCGCCGCCGGTTACAACCGCGGCCATTCCAGCTTCGAGTTTCATTGCCTCTCCTATCCTCTCTGGCACAGGCGTAACGCGTATTTTGCTCTCACGCTAGGTTTCAAATCGCAATTGTTTCACGCCGCCCCACTAGTCAGCGGCCATGCCCATGCTAGAGGGCGCATATGGACGCGTTTTTGCTCGCCTTGATCCTGACATTTCTGATCGCGCTTGGTGGGCGCGAACAGATGATTGTCGCGCAGTTTTCCTCCGCAACGGATCGCAATGTGCCGCTGCTTATTATCGGTGTCGCCTGTGCCATCGCGACCGCTGTGGTGATGGCTTATGCGGGCTCTACAATGGCCGAAATCCTGCCCCGGCGCGCAGCGGAAATGCTTGTGGCCTTTGCCCTCATTGCAGGTGCGGTGGAACTTGCGTGGCCGGTCAAAATCAAGCCGATGAAAGAGCCCACCCGCTCTTATGTGGCAATCGGCGCGGTGCTGATCTTCCGCCAGATGCAGGATGCCGCGCGCTTCGCCATATTCGCGCTCGCCGCCTGGGCGGTGTTCCCGACAACCGCGCTTTTGGGAGGCGCATTGGCCGGTGTCGCAGCGGTGGTTCTGGGGTGGTCGCTTGGCGCAGAGACTTTGCGCAAGATGCCGCTCAGAACCATTCGTCTGGTGTTTGCCTTCTGCATGGGAATTGCGGGCGCTGTAATCGGCCTGAACGCGCGGCTCCAGTTTCTCTAAACGTCCGCAAACGTATTCTGGTCGCATTGCACTGGCCCAATACGGCCGGTTTGCTATGCATGGAAGCTATGGACAATGTGACCTTACTTGGCGGCCAAAGCGCCAGCGATATCGCGCAGTGGATTGCGGTTAGGCTGAGCGCTGCTCTAGCCGCATCAGACGGCGAGATCGCGATTAGCGTGCCAGGCGGCTCGACCCCGTTTCCGATATTCGAAGAGTTGGTAAAGGCGCCTCTTGATTGGTCGCGCATCGCGGTGTGGCCGGGTGATGACCGGATTGTGCCAGAGGACCACGAAGCGTCCAACACAGGCAAAATCCGCAAGCTTTTCGAGCCTGTCGGAGCGAGTGTAGCAACGCTTAGCGAGGACGCTGTACCACCGCATTTCACGCTGTGCTGGATGGGTATGGGCGGCGATGGGCATATAGCCTCGCTTTTCCCGAACACTGATCCGCAAGTGGATGACGCAAAGGTCATGCGCCGCCTCACGCCGGACCCGCTGCCACCCGAAGCGCCCTTTGACCGGATCACTTTAACGATCCCCGCGTTGTTGAACAGCGAGGCAATTATGTTTGTGATCAGAGGCGACGATAAACTGAGCGTAATTAACGCGGCTATGGCAGGCGAGCACGACCTGCCCATTGCACGCCTGTTAGGGGCGGCGAACCAGCAGGTCACATGCTTCACCTGATGGAGAAGGCCGCTGGGGCGGTATTGCCGCCAAAGCTGCACCGTTCGGCTTTGCAAGCCGCGCACAAGGTCCGCCATCGCTGGCGCAAATGGCGCAAAACTCCGATTTCCGGGATCAGTGTGATCGTCACCAATGAGGCGGGTGAGGTGATGCTTTTAAAGCACTCCTATGGCCCGAAAGCCTGGGGACTTCCCGGTGGCGGTATGGCGGCGGGCGAGGATGCAGCTGACTGTGCGCGGCGCGAGCTTCGCGAAGAAGTCGGCCTTGAGGTGAAGGACTTGAAGCCGCTGGGTGTCTTGAAAGAGACGCTTTCAGGCTCTCCGCACAGCTCGCACATCTTCACAGTTCAGGTGTCGCAAGACCCCAAGCCTGACGGACGGGAAATTCTGGAGGCGCGATTTTTTGCAGCCGATGCTCTGCCAGAATTGCTCACCCGCAACGTGCCGAAGCGCTTGGCGATCTGGCGCGATTACAAGGCGTCTCACAACAAGGAAAGCTGAGCGCTGTCTTCCTTGGGGCTCTCATCCTCGCCGTGATCGAGGTTTGAAAGCGTCAATCCCATCAAGCGGATCGGCATGGGGAGGGGAAGCGCCTCTTCCAAAAGCTCGCGGGCGAGCCTTGCCCATTCCTCTTTGGTCTCGATCCAGTGGGTGACGGATTTGGAGCGCGTCATGTTTTTGAAGTCGTTGAACTTGACTTTGAGCGTCACAGTGCGCCCGCGCGCTTTGGTGCGCTCAATACTCTCCCAGACATAGTCGATCGTATTTTCCAGCGTCTCGCGAAGCATGCTGCCGCTGGAGATGTCTTCGCTAAAGGTGCGTTCCCCGCCAACGGATTTGCGGACCCGATGCGCGCGAACCGGGCGCAGGTCGATGCCCCGTGCCGCGCGGTAGAGATAGTCGGCAAAGCTCCCGAAGTTTGCGCGCAAAAACGCGATATCCTTGGTCGCCAAATCTCCGCCCGTTTCAATCCCGAGCCGCTTCATCTTCTCCTCGGCCTTTGGCCCGACGCCGTGAAAGCGGCGAATGGGAAGGCCCGCGACAAAGTCCGCACCTTCACCAGGCCGGATCACACACATGCCATCGGGCTTGTTCTGATCGCTCGCAATCTTGGCGAGAAATTTGTTGTAGGAGATACCAGCGCTCGCGGTGAGTCTGGTCTTCGCCCGGATCTCTTGCCGGATGAGTTCCGCAATGCGGGTGGCAGACCCAATGCCAAGCCTATCCTCGGTCACATCCAGATACGCCTCATCAAGGCTAAGCGGCTCCACATGCGGCGTGTGATGCTCAAAGATTGCACGGATGGTCCGGCTGGCCTCTTTATACGCGTCGAACCGGTGGCGCACGAAAATGAGGTCCGGGCACAGCCGCTTGGCCGTCACCGATGGCATCGCGCTGCGCACACCGAACCGCCTCGCCTCATAGCTCGCCGCCGCCACAACGCCGCGCCCGCCAGAGCCGCCCACTGCGACAGGTTTGCCGCGCAATTCCGGATTGTCCCGCTGCTCTACGCTCGCAAAAAACGCGTCCATATCGACATGGATAATCTTGCGCAGACCAGCTGTCTCATCGGGCAATTCGTCTTCGTTTCGCGCATCGTCAGCCATCGGCGTCAAACTAGTGACTTTCCGCGCCCGAAGAAAGTGCGAGGGCAATGCCGCGCTGGAACCATGCGCAGGCCCACCCATTTTGTTCGCATGCGCAACAATTTGTGGCCAATCTTAACGCTAACGTGCAAAGCCGCATGATGTCTGCGTCCATTCCTCTAAATCCTGAGCAAAAGCCGCTGGGACAGCGCGAATTGATCGTGCTTATGGCGATGCTGATGAGCCTTCAGGCGTTTGGCATTGACGCGATGTTGCCAGCGCTTGGCGATATTGCGCGCGATCTGTCAGCGCAAGGCAATGACCGCCAGCTTGTGATCGGGATCTATTTCCTTGGCGCAGGGATCGGGGCGCTTTTCCCGGGCGCATTGGCAGACCGGTTTGGACGCCGGCCCATCCTGTTTATCTCGCTTGCGACCTATATCGGCTTCTCGCTTGCCTGCATGTTTGTGCCTGATTTTCAGAGCCTTTTGGTGATGCGTTTTACCCAAGGGCTGTGCACTGCGGGCCTCAGCGTGCTTCCCGCAGCCATCGTGCGGGACCGCGTGGGCGGCGACCAGATGGCAAAGCTGATGAGCCTTATCATGATGACCTTTCTGGTCGTGCCCCTTATCGCGCCTGCAATCGGGCAATTGATCCAAATGGTGGCCGGGTGGAAGGCGATTTTCGGCTTTATGGCATTCATGGGCATTGGCGTCGGGGCCTGGGCCTATTTCCGCATGCCCGAGACATTGGCCCCTGAAAACGCGCAAACCATCCGTCCGGGCACTATCGCACGCAACATGGCTGAGGCGCTCTCCAACCGTAGTGCTATCGGATATGTGATCGGCTCTGCCCTTGTGTTCGGATCGCTGTTCGGCTTCCTCAATTCCTCGCAGCAATTGATCGCCGAGAGCTTTGGCATGGGCGATTACTTTGCCATCATCTTTGGCGGCTGTGTGCTGGGCATGGTGCTCGCCAACTTCCTCAATTCGCGCATCGTTGAACGGTTCGGCGCGCGGCGGGTGAGCCAGACTGCGCTTTTCGCCTTCATCATATCGGCCAGCCTTCAGATGTGGTCAGCGAGCGACGGGCAACAGACCTTGTGGGAATTCCTTCCGCTTTTGAGCGTCAACATGGCGATGCTGGGTTTCGTCGGCGCGAATTTCGGCTCCATCGCAATGCAGCCGTTCTACCATATCGCAGGGGCGGCAAGCTCGATCCACACCGCTTTGCGCATGACCGCAGGCGGCGCTTTGGGCGCAGTGATCGGCGCATATTATGACGGCACCGCTTTCCCGCTCGCTACCGCGATGGTCGTGTGCTCGTTAACGACGGTTTGCTTTGTTCTCTTCAGCGAGAAGGGCAAGCTGTTCACACGCCCTAACGCTTGAGGCCTAACGCTTAGCCGTCAGCTTTAAGCCTTCGCCAAGCCAGATCCGCAAATTCGCACAGCAGTGGCCGCGTGTCGCGCGGGTCGATGATATCCTCGACGTTGAAGAGTTCTGCCGAGCGGAAAGGGCTGGTGACTTTGTTTAGGCGCTCTTTGATCTTCTCAAGCTCGGCTTCTGGGTCATCGGACGCGGCGATTTCCGACTTATAGGCGACTTCCAAACCGCCGGCGATGGGCAGGCTCCCCCAATCGCCCGACGGCCAGCAATAGCGATATTGATACAGATCCGCATTGCTCATCGCGCTGCCCGCAATGCCATAGGCGCGGCGCATGACCACGCTCGCCAGCGGCACGGTGGCGCGGTAGATCGCGTTCATCGCTTGGACGCCATATCGGATCGTCCCCGCCATCTCCGCCTCGCGCCCGATCATGAAGCCGGGGTTGTCGACCAGATGCACTATCGGCAGGCGGAATTGATCGGCGAGTTTGACGAAGCGCTCGACCTTTTCGCTCGTTTTCGCCTCCCATGATCCGCCAAGGTAGCTGGGGTCGCTCGCCACAACGGCAACGGGCCAGCCATCGAGGCGCGCGAGTGCCGTGATTGCCGCGCGGCCCCAATTCTTGCCGATCTCGAACACAGTGCCTGTATCGAGGATCAAGTCCATCGCGCGGCGCATGGAATAGACTTGTTTGGGATCGCGCGGGACGAGGCTGAGCAGCGCTTCCTCGCGCCGGTCAATGGGGTCGGTGGGCGCGGTGCGGCGGGCGTGCTGGCCTACATGCTCCGGCATAAAGGAGAGGAAATAGCGCGCCCTTGCAAAGGCTTCCGCTTCGCTCGCCACCTCATCATCGACCACGCCGTTGCGGGTATGGATGTCGACACCGCCAAGCTCTTCCTTGGCCTGTTGGTGATCTTCGGCGCTTTTGTAAGCCTCGCCCAAACCATCGACCACCGCAGGGCCCGCTGCGAACAATTGAGAGAGCCCGCGCACCATGATCGAATAATGGCTTGCCGCAATCCGCGCCGCGCCAAGGCCAGCGGTTGGGCCAAGCGCCAGAGCGACCACGGGCACCGTGTCCAAGTTCTTGACCGTATCGCCCCATCCCGGAACCGCGGGAATGTAAGTGGCGCCGATTTGCTCAAGCGTTTTGACGGAGCCCCCGCCGCCGGTGCCGTCGATCATCTTGATGATGGGGAGCTTTAGCTCATGCGCCATCTGCTCGGCCTGCACCATCTTGCGCTTGATGCCAGCGTCCGCCGCGCCCCCGCGAATGGTGAAGTCGTCTGCGGTGGCGACTACGGGCCGGCCGTTTACCGTCGCCTTGCCGAAGAGGAAGGGGGCGGGGGTGACGCCTTGTAGGTCGCCATTCTCGTCATAATGGCCCTTGCCCGCGATCTTGCCGATCTCGCGGAAGGAACCGGGGTCGCAGATCGCATCAAGCCGAGCGCGCGCATCCATCTTGCCGCGAGAATGCTGGCGCGCGACTTTGTCTGCTCCGCCCATTTCCTCGGCGTGGCGCTGGCGGTGGCGCAATTCTTCGAGTTCTTTTTCCCAGGTCATCAGTCCTCCCCAGCATGGGGAGGGGGACCGCCCGCAGGGTGGTGGAGGGGTACGTACCGCAAGCGCGACGTCGGCACGTGCAGGTAGTACCCCTCCGTCAGCGCTTCGCGCTGCGACCTCCCCGGATCGGGGAGGATCATGAGCCCTCATCCGCTTTCGACGGCTCCACCACACAAAGCACCGCCTCGACCTGCACCTGCCCGCCTGTCGAGGCCGTGAGGCCCGTCACAGTCCCATCAAAGGGCGCGGTGAGCGCGTGCTCCATCTTCATCGCCTCCAAGACCATCAGCCGCTGCCCAGCGGTGACTTGGTCCCCCTCGGCCACGTCGACAGCGATGACCTTGCCCGGCATGGGCGCGAGGATAGCACCGTCGGCGGCTGAAGCGGTCGCTCCCCCGTCCACACGAACCTTGGCCAACGCAGCCTCGCCGTAATCAAAAACGACGAGGCCATCTTGCGTTATTTCGCTTGAAACGTAGCGGGTTTCCCAATCATGCGCCTGTTCGACAATCTCATGGGGCTGTCCATTGAACGAGAAGGCTACCGATGTTTTCGGTTCCGCATTTAATCTAATTCCCGGCTTTGCTCTCCAGACCGATTGAGCGAAACGCCGCTCATTTGCGATAGAACCATAGATGGTTCCAGTGGCCGTCATTTGCGAAGCAATAAGCGCGGCTGCTGCTTCGAGCTTAAGCGAGCTCATCACTCTGGAGTTATCGAGCAACTGCTCTTCGTACTTCTCGATAAATGCGGTGGTTAATTCACCATTGATGAAACCCTGATGATCGAGCGCCCGCATCAAAAAACCTGCATTGGTTTTGATAGGCCAAACCTCAGTCCCCGCACACATGTCCGCCAAGTCAGCAATGGCCGTTTCGCGCTCATCTGCATGAGCAATGAGTTTGGCGATCATTGGATCATAAAACGGAGAGATTTCAGATTGGTCGGTAATTCCGAAATCAACACGTGCGTTTACGCCCGTTGGCTGCGGAATTATGAGATGCTCCAATCGCCCCGTGCTCGGCAAAAAGCCCTTCGCGGGGTCTTCCGCATAGAGCCGCGCCTCAATCGCCCACCCGTTGATGGAGAGCTCATCCTGCTTCAGCGGGATTGGCTCACCGCTTGCCACGCGCAGTTGCCACTCGACCAAGTCCACGCCGGTGATCTCTTCGGTGACGGGGTGTTCAACCTGAAGCCTGGTGTTCATCTCCATAAAGAAGATGCGGTCGGCCCGCAGGCCCTCAGACGCGTCGGCGATGAATTCGATGGTGCCCGCGCCCTCATAGTCCACCGCTTTGGCAGCGCGCACGGCGGCGGCGCAGATTTCCGCGCGGGTGGCCTCGTCCATGCCGGGAGCAGGGGCCTCTTCGATCACCTTTTGGTGGCGGCGTTGGAGCGAGCAGTCGCGCTCGAACAGGTGGACGACATTGCCGTGGCTGTCGCCGAAGACCTGCACCTCAATATGGCGGGGGGAGGTGATCCACTTCTCCAGCAGCACCTCATCATTGCTAAAGCTCGCCTTGGCTTCGCGCTGGCAGCTTTCGAGGGAGGCCGCGAAATCGGCAGGGTCATCAACCTTGCGCATCCCCTTACCACCGCCGCCTGCAACGGCCTTGATCAGTACGGGGTAGCCGATTTTCTCTGCTTCTGCAGAGAGGCGCTCAAGCGATTGGTCCTCGCCGAGATATCCGGGCGTCACCGGCACGCCGGCGGCAATCATGCGCTCTTTGGCGGCGTCCTTGAGGCCCATTGCCTCAATGCTCTCAGGCTTCGGCCCAACCCAGATGAGCCCCGCCTCAATCACGCTCCTCGCAAAGTCTGCATTCTCTGAAAGGAAGCCATAGCCCGGATGGATCGCCTCAGCGCCGGTCTCCTTGGCGGCAAAGATGATCTTTGCGCCCACAAGGTAGCTTTCAGCGGCTGGCGAGGGGCCAATATGCACCGCCTCGTCGGCCGTGCGCGTATGCAGCGCCTTGGCGTCGGCGTCGGAATAGACCGCAACCGTCGCAATGCCCATCTCGCGGCAGGTGCGCATAATCCGGCAGGCAATCTCGCCCCGGTTGGCGATAAGGAGTTTTTTGATCATTACTGGTCGTCTCTGATTTCTTCCACGGGAAAGCCCGGAACGCCAAGCCTTTCGCACTCGCTCGGGCGCTCCATCGTGAAGCTCGTGTTGGCAATCTTCCAGCCCTCGCCAGTGCGCACAAGGCTGAGCGAATTGATCCCGCAATGGGAAAGCCCGTAATTCACCCAAAAGGAATAAGGGCCCCATGCGTGCGCCATATCGCCGTCAACAAGCACACTGGTAAACCCCATGTCCTCGATATAGCGCGCATCGCGCTTGGCCCAGTTTTCGAGGTGAGTGGCAACCGGCAGGTGATCGACGCGCGGGTTGTCAGGGTCCATCCTGTTGTGGACGAAAATCATCGCTTGCGGGATCATATGGTCGGCAATGTCGGTTTTATCGTCGCTGGAGATTGCGTTCATAAAGCCGTTTACAGCCAGCTTTACCGCGTTTTCCGCTTCAGATTGGTGATCGTCGGCAAGGGCGGGTGTGGCCCCCAATAGGAACGGCGCGGCGGCGAATGTCAGAAGTCCTCTCATGGGCGAAAGGACTAGCGCAACTTTATTACAATGGGAACAGGTCCCTTTGCTCGTCATCCCGGACTTGATCCGGGATAACCATTGAGGCGTGGCACAAGTCTGAAAGGGTTATCCTGAAACGAGTTCAGGATGACGTTTTTGTGTCTTTGACGGCGGTGCGATCACACGGGCCGAAAATCCTTGATGCCCCAGGTGATCTCCCCGTCGGGATGCTTCTCGCGGTTGATCGCAGCGGAGAGGAAGGCGCGCATGCCGTAGAGCGCTTTTTCCCAGCGCGGCACAAAGGTGCGGCTGTTCCATGCCTCGGTGCCGCGGTCGCGCACCTTACGGCCAATCGCACCATAGATGCGCGCGGCGGCAAGCACGGCCCAGCGGCTGCGGAAGGGGAGGCGTTCTGCGCCCACTCGGGCGGCAGCTTCGTGTTTCTCAACCAGTTCCACAAGGCGCGCGGCCATTTCGGCTAGCTCCTCGCGGTGGTGGGGTTTGGTGTGTTGGCCCGGCTCAATATCCTGTTCGACCAGCCAGTTGATGGGGAGATAACAGCGGCCAGCGGCATCATCCTCAACGATATCGCGGGCGATGTTGGACAGCTGAAAGGCTAGCCCCAGATCGTTGGCGCGGTCGAGCGTGTCCTGATCCTCGGGGTCAACACCCATTACCACCGCCATCATCACGCCGACGGCGCCCGCTACGTGGTAGCAATAGCGCATCATATCGGCCTCTGAACGTGGCCTCCAATCATCGGCATCGAGCGCGAAACCGGCGATCACGTCCTCGGCCATGGCGGGGGTGAGCCCGCATTCCTCGGCCACCACGCCCAGCGCGTCGAACGCCGGGTCGCCGGTGGGCTTGCCCTCAAACGCCAAAGCGGTGAGGCGGCGGATGTGGGCAAGCCGCTCGTTCAAATCGGATTGGTCGCCCAGTTCCCCGCCAAGCACTTGATTGTCGGCAATATCATCGCATTGGCGGCACCAGGCATAGAGCAGCCACGCGCGCTCTCGCGTTTTGCTGTCGAACAATTGCGATGCGGCAGAGAAGCTTTGCGAGCCGTGTTTGATCGTTGCCCTTGCATGGGCGACCAATTCAGCGCGTCTTTCAGGGTCGACTGACATTCTTTGCGCGCCCTAGAGGTCGTCGGCCTTCATCCGAAAGATCGGAGTGTGGGGTTCGTAAGCTTTCATTTTTTCGATCAGATCATCGATTGTTTGCGCGTGCACAAGGATGCCGGAGTGCACCGGTCGTACAAAGCCGACATCGGACATTTTTTGATTGAAAGCGATGAGCTCATCATAAAAGCCAAAAGCGTTGAGGAGGCCAACGGGGTCTGAGTGATAGCCAAGCTGAGCCCAGCTCATCGCCTCCCACAATTCGTCCATGGTGCCAACGCCGCCGGGCAGGGTTACGAACCCATCGGAGAGGTCGGTGAAGCGCTGTTTGCGTTCATGCATGCCCGAAACGGTGATGAGTTCATTGCAATCGTGATTGGCAACTTCGGAATTGGCGAGCGCTTCGGGGATCACCCCGATCACCTCGCCGCCCGCATCAAGCGCGCCCTTGGCAACCGCGCCCATAAGGCCCAGCCGCCCGCCGCCATAAACGGTGCCGATGCCCCGTTCGGCGAGGGCTTTGCCCACTTGCGTGGCGAGTTCCATATAGCGCGGGTCTTCGGGCGTGGCCGAGCCGCAGTAGACAGCGAGGCGTTTCATTGTTGGTATTCATAGCTCCATTGCGGGCCGCAAACATGCTGAAAAACTGCGGTCTGCGTTCTTTTATCGCGTTCGTTTTGGCTTGGTGGCTCGAATTTGCCTAGCCTTGGATTTTCTTCATCAGCAGGAAATCCTTCAAGGTCAGGGGTGTTGACTGCGACCATTGCGATCGCAGGCGTATCACAATCGACCGCCACAAGGATGTCGGCATAAAAGATTTCGCCGACAAGACCCTTTTCCGCGCCGCGCATAAGCACAGTTGGGAAGGTGGTGTCACCCGCTTGGTAGTCAGGGGTCGCGCTGCGGTCGAGCCAGATGGCTTCCTCGCGCCGCTTTTCCTCGTGTTCGATCAGCACCCAATCGTGGGCATGCTCTTCGCCCACCAACTTGGATGGGGGAAGAGGCGCTGTAACAAGGCTGAGAAAAAGCGGAGCGAGAAATGCAATCACGCGCCCGCTTTCACCGCCAAATCTTCAAGCATCAGCCCGGCGGTTGCCTTTGCACTTCCGACAACGCCCGGAATGCCAGCGCCCGGGTGCGTACCAGCGCCCACGAGATAGAAGTTGTCGATCACATCGTCGCGGTTGTGGCCGCGCATATAGGCGCTTTGCCACAGCACGGGCTCTAGGCTGAACGCGCTGCCCATATGGGCGTTGAGGTCGCTTTGAAAGTCAGTGGGGGCGTAGGAGAATTTGGTCACGATCCGGTCGTGGATGTCCGGGATCAGGCGGCGGCCGATCTCGTCCAAGATCGCCTTTTCAAACTTGGGTCCTTCGACCTCCCAGTCGATCGGCATCTTGCCCATATGAGCGACGGGGACGAGCGCGTAGAAAGTGCTCATGCCCTTGGGCGCCATGCTTGGGTCGGTGACGGTCGGGTGGTGGAGATAGATCGAGAAATCCTGCGGCAGAACGCCGTGTTTATAGATGTCGTCAACCAGCCCTTTGTAGCGCGGGCCGAAGAGGATCATGTGGTGGGCGATGCCCGGCCAAGTGCCCTCAAGCCCGAAGTGCACGACGAAGAGCGACGGGCTGTAGCTTTTGCGAGCGAGTGACTTTGCCTGTTTTTTGCCCCGGTCGGAATTGCCAAGCAGTTCCTTGTAGGAATGCATAATGTCAGCATTCGAGCAGACCGCGTCAAAGCGCTGTTTCCAGCCTGACTTGGTCTCGACTTCTGTTGCCTTGGTGCCTTGAGTGTGGACCTGCACCACGGGATCGCCCACGCGCATTGTGCCGCCGAGGCGTTCAAAATGGCGCACCATTCCGGCGATGAGACGGTTTGTCCCGCCGCGCGCCCACCAAACACCGCCGTCTTTTTCAAGCTTGTGGATCAGCGCATAAATCGCGCTGGTCTTCATCGGCGAGCCACCGACAAGCAGCGTGTGGAAGCTGAACGCTTCGCGCAGCCGCTCATCCTTGATGTAGCTTGAAACCATGTCGTAAACGCTGCGCCATGCGCGCTCTTTGACGAGGGCGGGGGCGGCTTTGAGCATGCTCTTGAAATCGAGGAAGGGCACGGTGCCCAGCTTCACATAGCCTTCTTCGTGTACGCGGGCCGAATATTCGAGGAAACGCTGATAGCCGATCACATCGTCGGGGTTCAGCTTGGCAATTTCGGCGTTCAGTTCATCGTCAACGTTCGAATAATCGAAGTTGGTGCCGTCGGGCCAGTTGAGGCGGTAGAAGGGGTGGACCTTCATCAGCTCGACATCTTCGGAAATGTCGTGGCCGGTCAGCTCCCACAGTTCTTTCAAACACGGAGGGTCGGTGATGACCGTGGGGCCAGCGTCAAAGGTGAAGCCGTCCTTTTCCCAAAAGTACGCCCGGCCACCCGGCTTGTCGCGCGCTTCGACCACGGTGGTGGCGATTCCATGCGATTGCAGGCGCAAAGCCAAGGCCATGCCGCCAAAGCCTGAACCGATCACACAGGCGGTTTTGCCGGCATATTTTTCGGCAATGACCGGATTGATGCCGCGCTCACCGGTTGCGGCAGGTGAGAAATCGAGAGTGGGATCGGCGTTCATGGCCTATTTCTCCGTTTGTAATTCATCGTCAAGCGCGGCCTGCTTTGTACCCCGATCAGACTTCTCCGATTTGAGCGCTGGGCCTGACTTGAACATGGCCATGATGGCCGAGTGTATAGCTACGGGGGGCTCACCCCACAGGACGCGGACCTTGTCGAAAGTGTTGGACCGCGCGGCATAAAACCGCTCGATCAATCCTTCGCGAAGTCCGTAAAAGCGTTGGAACACCTTTACGCGCTTCTCCGGCTTGGCCGCGAAGAACAAGAAACGCGCAAGCAGCCGGTAGTATCCCGTCTTTGCCCAATGTCGCCGCGCGCGTGCATCAAAAAAGGCCGCCAATTGCTCGCCCGAAAGGTCAGGTTGCTCGGCAATGGCAAGGGCGTTTTCGACCGCGACGCACATGGTGTAGCTGGTCAGCGGGTGAGTGAACCCGCCGCGCGCGCCCGCAATGGCAACGCCGGGAATGCGCACTTCGCTTTGATAGGCGGCAAAATCGCCGCCCGTCAGGACCGGCAAAACGCCTGCTTCGTGATGAACGGGTGTGCCGTTCTCCCAACCGTTGGCGCGGGCATATTGGTCAATCCGGCCCGACAAGGCATTGCGGTCAAGCAACGGGTCATCGGCATAATAAGTGTCTTCGATAAAGACATCGTGGCTTCCCAAAGGAAGGACATAGACGAACCGGTATGAACCGCCATTGCCGTGGGGCGCAAGCTGATCGACTGTTGCGTCCATGATGACCGGATCTTCCACCCCGTGCGGTTCTTGCAGCCGCATATGTCGGCCAAGAAACACCTGCCAGCCGCCTTTAAGGTGCGCGCTTGGTTTGAAGCTGCGGCAGTCGATGACACTGCGCGCGTTGATGCGGCTCGCGGGGCCATATTGCGACGGCGCCAAGTCGACGCCGCGCGCGTCCAAACTCACCGCTTTGCGCCCCAGGATCACCGATCCTTCGGGCAGAGCGCGCAAAAGCCCTTCGTGAAAATCGGTCGACGCCATGGAGCGATAGGCGGTCTTCAGCTTGCGGCGGTATTTGGGAAAGCGGACCTCGTATCCCCCTTCCCAATCGGTCTGGCGAAAGGCGGCCAGGAGCGAGCGACCATCTTCGGACAAATCGCTGTCAAACCAGCTCCAGCGATGATTGCCGCCGATGGTGCGCCCTGCCTCGATCACGCGGATGCGAAATTCGGGCCGCGCACGCTGAAGCGCAAGCGCAATCAATCCGCCTGCAAGTCCGCCGCCAACTATGACGCAATCCATTTGTGAGTCGCTCATCTGCGTAAAGGCCCTAGGACACACGCCGTGTGGGGGCAACGTTACAGTGGGTATTCCGCGAATACTCTTGCGCGTTTACCGCTTTTGATTCAGGATTTTGCGCATGGCATTACTCAAACCGACCCGCATGACTATTATCGTCTCCATCGTTATCGCTCTTGCGACCGTTGGCATTCTGCTTGGCATGAACCGCCCGCCGATCTGTGAATGCGGATATGTGAAGCTGTGGCATGGCGACATCAATTCGATGGGCAACAGCCAGCATATCGCCGATTGGTACACCCCCAGCCACATCATCCACGGGCCGCTATTCTATGCGTTTGGGTGGCTGTTGTTCGCCAAATGGAAGATTGGCGGCGAGAATGCGGTTCGCTGGGGTCTGCCGCTGGCCGTGTTCCTTGAGGCCGCTTGGGAAGTTCTGGAAAACACACCGATGGTGATCGACCGTTTCCGCTCTGTCACCGCCAATTGGGGGTATTCGGGTGATAGTGTGCTCAATTCCTTTGCCGATATCGGCTGGATGGCTTTTGGCTTTTACCTTGCCATGCGATTGCCGGTGAAAGTGACGATTGTTGGTGCAATCGTGCTTGAGGTGCTGGCGGCATATGTGGTGCGCGACGGGTTGACGCTGACGGTTATCATGCTGCTGTTCCCGATTGATGCCATTGCGCAGTGGCAGGCAGCGGGCGCGGGCGGCGCTTAAGTACAGCCCCGGGTAAATCATAGGTAAAGGCCGCTCGCTGTATCCGGGGAACCCCATCACACCCAAGCTGTTGTGTGGGCAGAAACGGAGCTTACCCATGCGATCAGGTCAAACATATCGAAAATTTGCAGCAATTGCATTGGTTGGCACGATCGCAAGCCCGCTTGCCGCGAATGAAGGGGAGCCTTCAGAAAGCGCGGCCTTAGATAGTGAGGCGCCGCAAGGGCAGGCTGGCCCACCGCCCGGAGTTGCAACGGGAGCTGGCGGGGAACGACCGCCCTTTGAAAAACCCGTGTTCGACGAAACATGGGCAACTGTTGGCATTGGCGTGGGGCTAGTGCCCAGTTATTCGGGCTCAGACGATTATCGCCTGTTCCCGCTTCCACTGGTGGTCGGGCGCGTGGGCGGTATCGGGATCAGCCCCAATGGCCCCGGCTTTTCGCTCAATCTCCTTTCCGAAGATCCGCCCGCTGGCCCTCCGACAGGCTCGAAGAGACCCTCTTTTTCCTTTGGCCCCTCCTTCCGTTTCCGCAATGACCGCGCCAACCAGATTCAGGATGACGTGGTCGAACTCGCCGAACCGCTCGACACCGCATTGGAAGTGGGCGCGAATGCAGGAGTGAGCTTTCCCGAAGTGTTCAACAAGGGCGACCGGATCAGTGTCTCGGGCCAAGTTACGTGGGATGTGCTGGGCGCGCATAGCGGGATGATTATTAGCCCAAGCGTCGGCTATTTCACGCCCATCGGCCGCGCAGCCAGTCTGCAACTGAGCGCAAGCGCTGCAATCGTTGATGATAGCTATGCCGACTATTATTACACGGTGACGCCTGCGCAAAGCGCGGCGACAGGGCTCGCGCAATTTGCCGCAGACGGGGGGATTGAATCGCTCGGTCTCACCGCAATTGGCACTTATGATCTGGACGGTAACGCCTTGAACGGCGGTTTTGGCGTCTATGGAATTGTCGGTTATTCGCGCCTTGTGGGTGATGCAGCCGACACGCCTTTCACAGCGGTTCGCGGCACGCCCAACCAATTGTTTGGCGGCATCGGGGTTGCCTATACTTTCTAAAGCCTGACCCCTTGCCAGACGGTCCCTTGCGTTCCATCACTGGCGCGAGAGAGAACGACAAAGGGGCCTCAACCATGAAAAAATTCAACCCGCTGCGTAGCTTGTGCGCGAGCGCCGTCTCCGCCTTGGCATTGATGGCAACGCCGGCGGCAGCTGACACGCTGATCTATGCAGGCAGCGTCATCACCGACGCAGACAGCGAGCCCACAGGCCCCAAAGTGATCGTGGTGGTTGATGGCAAAATCCAGTCGATTTACGAGCCCGGCGCGGCACCCGTGGCCGAGTGGGAGGCGCGGGGCACCGAACAGATCGACCTGTCAGACAAGACCGTCCTTCCCGGCCTGATTGACCTTCACGTCCATTTGTCGGGTGATCCATCGGGCGAGTTCTGGCGCGCAGCCACCACGCCGCCTGAGTATTCGACCCTGATCGCGGCCAAAAACGCGCGCATCACCGCGCTCGCAGGCTTTACCACCGTGCGCGATCTTGGCAGCCGCACCGATCAAGCCACACAGTCCCTTCGCCGCGCAACGGCCGAAGGGATTGTGCCTGGCCCACGGGTTGTCGCTGCTGGGCGCACAATCTCTATCGTGGGCGGGCATGGCGATGTCTCTGGCTTTACCCGCAATGTGAACGAACAATTGGCCAGCGGCTTTGCTTGCACCGGCCCTGTCGAATGCGCTCAGAAAGTGCGGCAGGCCTCGCAATATGGTGCTGACCTCATCAAGATCACCGCAACCGGCGGCGTTCTGTCACAACAAGGGCGCGGGCTTGAGGCGCATTTCAGCAATGCGGAAATGGTCTCTATCGTTGAAACCGCGCAAAGCCTTGGCCTCAATGTCGCAGCCCACGCCCACGGTGCACGCGGGATCGAAGATGCCGCACGAGCAGGCGTTCAGACCATCGAACATGGCACCTATATCGACGAAGACGCAGCGCGCGCAATGAAGGAAAGCGGCACCTATCTGGTGCCGACATTGATGGCGTTTGAAGGTATCAAAGGCGGACTTGGCAATGGTGTTTACACTCCGATCGTCGAGGAAAAAATCCGCGTGGTGGCGGCCTATGCCGACAGCATTATCGAGCGCGCGATTGAATACGATGTACCGATTGCCTTTGGCACCGATGCAGGCGTCTTTCCCCACGGCGAGAACGCAGGCGAATTTGCCCTGATGGTGAAGGGCGGAATGAGCAACCAGCAGGCTTTGGCGAGCGCCACAACCGTGGCCGCAGGCGTGCTAGGCCTTGAAGACGAGATCGGTCAGATCAAAGCAGGCTTTTCTGCCGACATTATCGCAGTCGATGGCAATCCGCTGGCCGATGTGACCGTGCTGGAAGACGTGGACTTCGTGATGGTGCGCGGGCGGGTTATTGAATAGCGAGATTTCTACGGAAGACTCTTATTGGTAGGCCTCACAGGCATTCACATGCGAGTTGCTGAAACCCTCTGCGACCGCATCCAATTTCGCCTCGATTTCAGGTGAGAACTCACGGTTCAGCATTTGAAGCCCTAACGTCCGCACTTCGGGAATGATGGCGAAGAAGCGCGGAAACCATTCTGCGCCGCTCAACTCCGCGTTGAGCGCGGCCATCTGTTCAGGGGTCATCGTTTCCAGCATTCGGCGCGCCGCGGCATCTTGATCTGCATTGAAAGCCTCGGCCGATATTGGCTTTTCGGCCTCTATCTCTTCCACCATCTCTGCGACTGTGTTTTCACCGGACATGCTGGCGATTGCGTGGGCGAGCAGGTTTTGCCCCTGCTGGGAACCGTAAAAAAGTGCTCCCTGGGCTGCATCCTCTTTGCTGAGATTTGCGCGGAATAGTGATTCCAACTGATTTTGGAACCAGGCATTGCTTTCCATATGCCCTTCAAAAAGCGCCGGCCTCATGGCTTTGCCAATGCCGACTAAATAGCCGGGGCAATCCTTTTCCAGCTGAGCGATTTCGGGAATCTGCTTGAGGCCAGCAAAGAGACTAATCTTCATGTCCTGCTCGAACCGAAGGACTGCAATTTCATCTGAAGAGTAAGCAAGCGCGAGGGCCCTGTGAGGATCCTCATCGGTGGTATCTTGCGCAAGCAGAGCTCCGTGAAAAAGGGCAAGGGCTGCAAGGATTAAGGTCTTGATCGAATTACGCATGGTCATCTTATTGCCGCTACTCCACCGCTTCGGCAAGCCCTTCAAACCCGCGGGCAAAGCCTGCTTTGAAGTCCTGCACGATGGTGCCGACACCGCGGCTGTCTTGCACAAGGCCTAGCCCTTGGCCGACCCAATAGCTGGAGAGCGCTTGTGCCTGAGGGTTGCCGCCAACAGCGGCCTGATCAATCGCGCGCAGTACGGGCTCTGCAAGCAGGCTCATCAATGGCATGGGCAGGGCAGGCAGGCCTGCGCTTTCCCAGCGTTCGTGCCATTCGCTTTTCAACTGGCGCGAGAATTTGCCGGTGCGGTGTTTGGAGCGGATGGTGTCACGTGACCCTGCGGCAATCATCTTCTCGCGGAAGACTTGGGTTGTCTCCGCTTCTGGTGAGGCGAGCCACACGCTTCCGCACCATGCACCCGCTGCGCCCATAGCCATCATGCCGGCCATCTGTTCGCCGGTCATAATCCCGCCCGCTGCCAGCACGGGAATATCTGCACCGGCCTCTTTGATCGCGCGCACCACTTCGGGGATCAGCACAACCGTAGACACATCGCCGCAATGCCCGCCGCCTTCGCCGCCTTGGGCAACGATGATATCGACGCCCGCCTCAACCTGCTTGAGAGCGTGTTCCTTTGCCCCCACCAAAGCCGCCACGGGAATGCCGTGTTTTTTGCCAGCCGCAATCATCTCAGGGGGAGCCGTGCCAAGCGCATTGGCGATCAGGCGCACCGGGTGATTGAAGCTGACCTCAAGCAGTTCCTGCCCCAGTGATGTGTTGGGTGCCTGATTGCCACCTTGAGGGCTCCCGGCCTCCTCGCTCACCCCCGCATCGCGCAGGATTTGGCGCGCGAAATCGCGATATTCGCCGGGGATTTGTGCGATGATGGCATCGGCGGTGATGGATTTGTCGACCGCCTGCACTTCGGGGATCAGAACATCGACGCCGTAAGGTTTGCCCTCGACATGATCGTCAATCCATCTGAGCTCATGCTCCAACTGTTCAGGCGTGTAAGAAACCGCGCCCAGCACGCCAAAACCACCCGCGCGCGACGCAGCGGCAACAACATCGCGGCAATGGCTAAAGGCAAAAAGCGGGAATTCGCATCCCACCATCTCGGTCATTTTGAACGGCATATCGGGTCCTGTTTAGCTTCGTTTCTCAATCCGCACGGGCATTGTGTTAAAGGCGCGCAGGAACGGGCTTTTGACGCGTTCCACGGGCCCGTCTTGCACAATGCGCCAGCTGCGCTCAACAATCTGGGTGATCACCGTACCAATCTGGATTTCTGCCAGCCGAGCACCGACACAGCGGTGGACGCCGTGTCCAAAGGCCAGATGCCGCCGCGCATTCTTTCGCGCCACATCAAAGCGGTCCGCGCTCTCGAAAACCGCTTCATCCCGGTTGGCAGAGATATACCACATGACGACCTTGTCCCCCTTGGCGATGTGCTGCCCGCCAAGCTCGGTATCAGCCATGGCCGTGCGCCGCATGTGGAGCACAGGGGATTGCCAGCGGATGATCTCTTGCGCGGCATTGGGGATCAGCTCGGGGTCACCGTGGAGCTTGTCCAGCTCGCCCGGAAAATCGTTTAAGGCCGCGACGAGCCCGCTCATCGAATTGCGCGTCGTGTCATTGCCGCCCACGATCAGCAGCGCGATATTCGCCAACCGCTCAAACGGGTTCATATTCCCCATGGCATCGGAATGCACCATGCGACTGATCAGATCATCGGCGGGCTCTTCTCCGCGCCGTGCGTCAAACAATTGGTCAAACCGGGCAAGCATCGCCTGCATATGCTGCATCCATTCGGCGCGCCATTCGTCATTGAGATTGTCCGAGGAAACCCCGCCCGCATAATCCGACCACAGCTTCATCTGCGGGCGTTCTTCGAGCGGGATATCAAACAAAATGCACAGCATCCCCATAGTGAGCGGGATAGAGACGCGGTCCACCCAATCAAAGGTTTCGCCTTGCGGCAGCTCATCGAATACTCTCGTGCAAAGGTCCACCACCTGCTGCTCGCGGGTGCGCATCTGGCTGGGGGAGAAAGCGGGGGTGATAACCTTGCGCTGCTCTGTATGCGTGGGCGGATCAGCGGCGATGAAATTGGGCAGATTGCTTTCGGGTGGCGGGTCCGCAATGACAATATTACCGTTTTTATAAGAGCTTGAGTAGGTTTCCCAATCCAGCTCAACCGCGCTCACCATATCATGCGTGACCACCGACCAATAGGGGCCAAAGGGGCTTTCGGGGCAATAGCTGACCGGCATTTCATCGCGAAGCTTTGCAAATTTGTCCCGCCATGAATCTTCCACATAGAGCGTTTCATCGCTTACATCGAAGGGGGCTATGGCTCTTTCGGCAGGCGAAATCGTAGCCATGGTGTGTTTGTCCTCTCTTGTCTCTCTCGTTTGTTCATGTGCACGGCATGGCGCGCCGTGTCATCCCCATTCGAACGTTTCGCCGCTCCCAAAGGTGCCGTTCTCAAGAACGAAGTGTAACCGTGCTTGATCGCGGATCGAATAGCCGCGAGAAGGCTTTCAAACAGGGGACTATCAATCCATGGAAATGACATTCGACCGGACGGTCAAACTCACAGGCGTGCTGCTCTTGCTCGCAGCCATTTCGCAAGGCGTCTACACCGTGCTTTATGTCGCTGCCCCCGAGGTTAATCGCAGCCCGATCTGGTCGTTTGAGTCGCTTTTGTTCGTCCTAATGGCGGCTCTCGCCGGATCCGCTCTGGTACAGGCCAAACGTCACCATCTGGCCTGGTCGGCAATCACCGCCGCTGCTGTGCTGAACGTGGTGCAAGTCGGCATTGGCCTTACCCAGTTTGGCCCGTTTCGCGAGGTCGCCGAGGCTGCGCCTGATGTGGCCCCGCTGGCCGGATCGGTCGTGGCCTATTCCTTCTTCGGCTATAACGCGGCCAAGGTCTTGCTCGGCCTTGCCGCACTGGTGTTCGGCATGGCGAAACTCAATCAGGGCTCCAAAGTGCTCGGCGGTCTGACCTTTCTTGCCGGAGCCATTGCATTGTTCTCCAATGCGGTGGTGATGGGTTTTGGCCTGTCTATGTCCACGAGCGGCGGCGGCTTGATGCCATCGGGCGCAAGCGGCGTTCTGGCGACGGTGCTGCTGGCGGTGTGTTTGTTCACTCTTCCGGCTGAAGAGTGATGGACTCATCCGGTCACTAGGCCTATGACGTCCCCATCCCCGGGGAGCGTAGCTTTATGCGCTGAGAGGGACGAGTAAGCACCGTCCGACCCGTTGAACCTGAACCTGTTAACACAGGCGGAGGGAGCGGGCATGGCTTTGACCACACGCTCGCATTCCGCCTTTAGGAGCGAGCAAACATGGCCGACATCAACTCACCCGTCGAAATCGGAGTCACCACCGGACCCATTCGGGGCAGCCGCAAGGTTTATGTCGGCGCGCGCACGGGTTCTGGCATTCGCGTCGCCATGCGTGAAATCGACCTTGAGGGGGATGAGCCATCGGTACGCGTCTACGACACCTCCGGTCCCTACACCGACGCTGACGCCAATATCGACATTAACGCAGGGCTTCCCGGCCTTCGCTCCGACTGGATCAACGCACGCGGCGATGTCGAGGAATATGACGGGCGCGAAGTAAAGCCCGAGGACAACGGCCAGCTTGGCCCGGACCGTTCAGGCGGCGTCCCGCAATTCCCCAATGTGGTGAAGCGTCCCCTACGCGCCAAAGCCGGCCACAACGTCAGCCAAATGCACTACGCGCGCAAAGGCATCATCACGCCGGAGATGGAATATGTCGCCGAGCGCGAGAACCTTGGCCGCGAGCTTGCCGCTGATTTCAGGCGTGATGGCGAGAGCTGGGGCGCGCAAATCCCCGATGTGATCACGCCGGAGTTTGTCCGCGATGAGGTTGCCCGTGGCCGCGCGATCATCCCCAACAACATCAACCACCCGGAATCAGAGCCCATGGCAATCGGGCGCAATTTCCTTGTTAAGATCAACGCCAATATCGGCAATTCCGCCGTTGCCTCTGATGTCGCGACCGAAGTCGACAAGATGGTCTGGGCCACCCGCTGGGGCGCGGATACGATCATGGACCTCTCCACGGGGCGCAACATCCACGACACCCGCGAATGGATCATCCGCAACTCTGCCGTGCCGGTTGGCACCGTGCCGATCTACCAAGCGCTCGAGAAAGTGGGCGGGGTTGCCGAAGACCTCACCTGGGACATCTTCCGCGACACTTTGATCGAACAGGCTGAGCAAGGCGTCGACTATTTCACTATCCACGCGGGCGTTCGCCTCGCCTATGTGCCCATGGCCGCAAAGCGCGTCACCGGCATCGTATCACGCGGCGGATCGATCATGGCGAAATGGTGCCTCGCGCACCACAAGGAAAGCTTCCTCTACGAGCATTTCGACGACATCACCGAGATCATGAAAGCCTATGACATCGCCTATTCGCTGGGCGATGGCCTGCGTCCGGGCTCCATCGCAGATGCCAATGACGAGGCGCAATTCTCCGAACTCTACACATTGGGAGAGCTCACCCACCGCGCGTGGGAACAGGACGTTCAGGTCATGATCGAGGGGCCGGGCCACGTGCCCATGCACAAGATCAAAGAGAATATGGAAAAGCAGCTGCAGGTCTGCGGCGAGGCGCCTTTCTACACCTTGGGCCCGCTCGTCACCGACATTGCGCCCGGATACGACCACATCACCAGCGGCATTGGGGCAGCCCAAATCGGTTGGTACGGCACCGCCATGCTTTGTTACGTGACGCCCAAGGAGCACTTGGGCCTCCCCGACCGCGACGATGTGAAGGTTGGCGTAGTCACCTACAAACTCGCCGCCCACGCAGCCGACATCGCCAAGGGCCACCCGGCGGCAAAGGTGCGCGATGATGCCCTGTCAAAAGCGCGTTTCGAATTCCGCTGGCGTGACCAGTTCAACCTCTCCCTCGACCCCGAAACGGCGGAAGAATTCCACGACCAAACGCTCCCCGCAGAGGGCGCCAAAACCGCCCACTTCTGCTCCATGTGCGGGCCCAAGTTCTGCTCGATGCAGATCAGCCAAGAGGTCCGCGACTTCGCCGCCAAGCAAAACGAAAGCCCCGAAAGCTTCCTTGCAGCCGAGAAACTGGGCGCAGAAACCGCCGAGGCCAGCAGGCAGGCCGCGATCAAGGGGATGGAGGAGATGTCCAAACTCTATGATGAGAAAGGCCGCGAGCTGTACTTGCCGGAGGACGCGGCGGAGTAAGGGCATAGGGCGCGACGCACTTGTTGAGCTAAGATGGAACTCTATCTTTCGATCATAGCCACTGTTTTAGCCACCCTCGCATTTGGCCGAGAGGTGTGGCGTACATGGCGAGATCGCCCTAGGTTACGCTTCTATGTCTCAGCGATTACATTCCAAAATGTACCCCACCTCGGAGAGATGCGGCAAATTCGGATTTTGATCTGTAACGTCGGTTTTACTCCGATCATATTGTTAGGCTTCAGAGCTATCGGCGAGCGAAGTTGGTTTTCGATGGGAATCCATGACGAACCCGCTGATGTAGTTGGGCTAGAGGACCGGAAGTTCCCTGCCAAAATCGATCCGGGTCAGTGCGTGACAATCCATCCACTTGGTGTGGATGCCCTCGAAAGGAACCAAACCGACCCCGAAGATGAGAAAGTCCACTTCGATCCGTGGCGTTTGTTCGCGCTTGAAGATAGCTTTGGGCGTTTACATCCGATAGAAGTTGAAGATGTCAAGCGAGAGCTTCGTGTTGGTGGCCGGTGGAGTCATTATCGAGGACTTCGAAAGATGAAGCGCTGGTGGACCAGGTGGCTGTTCCTGCGGCGCTTTAAAAAGCGTAATGCCCTCTCTTGGTAGGCAAGCGTTCTTGTTATCCCGGATCAGGTCCGGGATGACGTGTTTAGGAGGGCAGTCCTATTTTCCGTCATCCTGAACTTGTTTCAGGATAACAGCGGGTTTGTGCTCACATCGAGGGTTATTCCGAAACGAGTTCGGAATGACGGTGGTGGTGTTGTCCTTGATGGTTATCCTGAAATGAATTCAGGATGACAAATGGGGGTGACGACTATGGGGGACGTTTCCTCTTTTCGTCATCCCGGACTTGATCCGGGATAACCCTCTAAGTTTTGCGCGTGGTTGATGGGGTTATCCTGAAACAAGTTCAGGATGACGGTGGTGGGTTCAGGATGACGAATGGGGCGGACGATTGCGGGTGATTAAGGTCCCTCACCGCAATCCCATCTCCAGCCCCAAATCGCGCCATTCCGGGTTATCCCCCTCAACCAAACTGATCTTCCAATCGCGGTGCCAGTTCTTGAGTTGTTTCTCGCGGGTGATGGCATCGTCCATCGTTGCAAACATCTCGACATGCACCAGCCGTTTGCAATTGCGGCGCTTGGCGAAGCCTTCGAAGGTGCCTTCTTGGTGTTGGTGGTACCGCGCGGCCATCTCGGAAGTAACTCCGATGTAGATATAGCCACGTTTTCCGCTGGCCAGGATGTAGACGCAGGGGTGTTTCGCCATGGGACGAGGATAGCGCCCTCCACCCAATTCGTCATCCCGAACTTGCTTCGGGATAACCCTCGAAGCTTGGCGTGTGACCGATGGGGTTATCCTGAAACGAGTTCAGGATGACGGGGCGGGGTTCAGGATGACGTTTCTCTAGTGTATGGCCTTCTCATGCCCCACCCAACCACCACCCTAACCGCAACCCTCACCCTAGCGCTCGCCGCCGCGCCAGCGCTTGCGCAAGATGCGCCTGCTGAGTCGGAGTTTCTTTCCCACGCCAATCCCGAAACGCCCTTCTCCCGCGCAGTGCAGGTGGGCGATACGCTCTATCTCGCGGGGCAACTTGGCCTTCCGCGGCGGATTACCGAGACCGAGGACACCGGCATCGAGGCCGAGACGCGGCGGGCTATGGATCGGATTGGGGAGACTTTGGGCGAATATGGCCTCACCCACGATGCTCTGTTCAAATGCACCGTTTGGCTCGCTGATATTGAGGACTTTGCGGCGTTCAATTCGGTCTATCAGACCTATTTCAAACAGGGCCGCTATCCGGTGCGCTCTACCATGGCGGTGAAGACCCTAGTCGCTGGTGCCAAGATCGAGATCGAGTGTATCGCGCACAATCCGAAAGAGGCGCCGGTGCGCGCCGTGGATTGGGATATGGCGGTCACCTATCTTTATGCGGGCGAGGCGAAGGCATCCAATGTCTACACGGCTGAGGAAGCGAGCGTTTGTGTGGGCCGGTGGAGGCTGCACGCTGATGCGATAGATGACGGCGCGTTTCCAAAGCCTGCTCTCGATGCCTTTACGCGGCCCTTGCAATTGCAGGAAGCGATCGCTTCGGCCGATCTGTTCCGGCTCGATGATATGGACCGCGCCATCATGCAAAGCGCGGGGCAGGAGGCCGAGGCGCGGCTGCGCAAGGTTCTTGGCGGGGATGGGCAGGCGTTTCGCCAGTACTTCGAGGCGCTGGGTGAGTGTTCGTCCCCGGCTGAAGCAGTGGTGGATACAGGCGAATAGGGTGGGTCATGCGCGCTCACCCCGAGACCTCTTAACCCCGAGATAGGGCCATCATCACCCGGTCGAGGCTTTGCAGAAACTTTGACCTGTCCGCCTTGCTAAACGGGGGAGGGCCCCCTCCAATTCCGTCCATTCCTGCGCGCAAATCTTCCATGATTGCGCGGGTGGCAAGAGCGCTGCCGATGCTGGCGGGGGTGAATTCATCGCCATTGTGTTTGAGGACGCGCGCGCCTGCTTTCAGGCAGCGGTCGGCAAGCGGAATGTCGCCGGTGATGACCACGCTGCGCGCATCCGCATTCTCCGCGATCCAGTCATCAGCGGCATCGAAGCTGTCGTCCACCACAACGCGCTTTACTCGCGGGCTGTCAGGGATGCGAAAGGGGGAGTTGCTGACGACGCGCACCTCTGATTTAAACCGGGCGGCGACGCGGTAAACCTCGTCCTTTACAGGGCAAGCGTCGGCGTCAATCAGTACGGTGATTGAACTCATGGAACAGGCTGTTTGGTCATGCGCACCAGATCCCAGTCATAGCCAAGCTCGCGCACGCGGGTCTCTAGCATGGCTCGGCGTTCTTCGCTGGGCACAGCCTCGCGGGTGAGCATCCAGAGGTATCGCCCGCTCGGCTCACCAACGATGGACCATTCATATTGGCCATCCGCGCCCGGCTCGCTGCGGTCGAGCACCCAATAATCGCCAAAGAAGGGGCCGAAGAAGCTCACCTTAAGCTTTGCACCGTCCGATCCCTCGACGATTTTAGCGCGGCCGGTGGATTGTTCAAACTCTCCATCGAGCCCGCCTTTGTAACACGAATTGACCACGCGGATGTTGGAGGCAGACGAGGTGTCGCGCCCATCTG
This sequence comes from Erythrobacter sp. S227, assembly GCF_057364925.1. Classification (NCBI taxonomy): domain Bacteria; kingdom Pseudomonadati; phylum Pseudomonadota; class Alphaproteobacteria; order Sphingomonadales; family Erythrobacteraceae; genus Erythrobacter; species Erythrobacter sp. S227. Next base: position 1,770,123 of record NZ_CP200280.1, on the reverse strand, counting down.
TCTCTTTAAGCGAATAGTCCGCCGTCACCCCTTCGCAGCCCTCTTGGAAAGGGGCCTCATAACGGGCGTATTCGTACCATTTGCCAAGGTAGGCGTTAAGCTCCACCGGCTTTGCAGGCTCTGGCACGGCCACATTGCCAACCGGGCCGGGCGAGCCGACACATGCGCCAAGCGCAAAGGGCGCGGCGAGCGCGAGCCAGAATGCGGTAGGTAGGGTGCGAAGGTGATGGGCGGTCATATCTCTTCAATCCTTATGGGCCCATTTTGCCCATTTGCAATTCCGGCGGGGCGCGATAGGTTTCGGCAGGCCTTGGGAGGGGCCCAATTCTATGAACTGCGTCAAAGCCTTACGCCTATCTATAATCAGCCTGCCTTTACTGGGGCTGAGCGCAACTTCGACCAATGCGCAATATATGCCGCATCTCGACCCGTCGCTTTACGCCAATGTTATCGCAGGGATGCAGGGGCCGGGTACTTGCGGGCCCATGCCTGAGAAAGAAATCGACGAGGCGCGCCTGCCTGCGCCGGGGATCATGCAAGGGTATTTCAACGCTGCACAATCAGGCGGGCGGATCAGCGCGCATTTCAAGCTTAACGGCAAGACCAAATGGACGCATGGCGAGACCGATTTTGGCGCCGAAGAGCTCAATGCGCTGGCCGATCCGTTGGCGGCAGCGGGCAACACGCTCGACATGGAAACCGTGCGTTTCTTTCGCGCTGGCACCCACCAGACAGCCCAAGGGCAATGGCTGGTCCGCAATGCGGCAGGCGAGGATGTGGGCGTCTACAACGGGCAATTCGAGCGGGAGAAGGGCGAATGGCGGCTTCACAAGCTGGAAGTTTTCACTGCAGACCAAAAAGTCGCACCGATCATGCATTATTGCTCTGAGCCCGGTGACCTTGATGAACGCCGCGTCGATGGTCTGACGGCTCAGGTGGAAAGCCTCGAAAAGCGCGTTGCGAGCCGGACAAAGCGCTACGAACGCGATGTGGCAAAGTTTGAAGAGGCGCAGGCAAAGGCTGACGAAAAGCCGAACAGCAAGAGCAGGGCGCGCAAGCTGGCCGAGCGGCGCACGTCAATGCGCAACCGGCAGCAGAAACTGCAAGAAGCCCAAGAACAGCTGGCAGAGGCGAAGACCGATCTTGCCGAGGCCACAGCCGAGCTTGCCGACTTGCGGTCGCAGACAACGCTCGCCCGCCATGCCCGCGTCTTTCGAGAACTCAATGATGAAGGCAAGCTAAAAAGCGAAGAGGATGAGGCGGCAGAAGAGTAGAGCTTTCTTTACAAAGCGATACAAATGGATGTGACCAACTGCACAGTACAGTTGGGCTGTGTTCACTAAAAAATATGCATTGCGAGCAGGAACACACAAGCTTTTGTGTTTTAATGCTTTTGCTTGATTTTTGCCTGATCTTTGAGCGCCCCTTTTACGCTCGAGTGAACCAATGCCCCCGCGCTTGAGGAGTGAACATGCCCTGGAGAGGACCGCTTGGCGGTGATCCCTTAGAGACCTTGCCCGGGCCCGCTAACCCTTGGCTTTCGTGCAACGCTGCGGGGAACGCGCGTCCTGCCTTGGCCGGTGCGGACCAGCCCGAGCTTCCCGATTTTGCCTTTCCGAAAGAAGGCGCGATTGCGATCGACTGGAAGAAGATCGGTGTCGGCCATTCCATGGTCACATCCGGCGTCACTGTCATCGCCGCCGGAATTGTCGGGGCGGTTGCGGTGGCGGCCAATTTGCCGGCGACGGCGGCTGGCACCGCGGCCAATGTCTCCACCTCGACCATCGGCGCGATCCTTGCGGCGGGTGGCAGTGTGCTCATCGGCGCTGGCCTTGCGACGATGATCGGCGGGATCGATCCTGCGATCAGCGATTATAAAAAGCACGTACCAGCCGTGCCCACCCGCAAACTCGCGCTTCCCGGAGATCTTCCCGCGCCCGTTTCAGGCTTCATGCAGGCAGCTACCGAGATCGAGCGGCTATCGACCGCCGAAACCGATATCATCGACCATGCGCGCGCGGCGGCAAAGGCGAATGACAAAAGCTGGACCGAATTGCATCTGCGCGATTTGTACCATGTGCAAAACGCCAAGCAGCATTTCACCGGCGAGCTTGCCCGCGCGCTTAGGGACATCAACGCGGCGTTCGGCAAGGGTTTTGACCATCACCGCATCGATCCGGATGAATGTTCGCGCGATCTCATAAACCCGCTGATCGAAATGCGTTCGACCTTGAACGAGGTCGCGGGGCTCAGCAGCACCGAGATCAACAACATTCTGGCAACCGTGCGCGTGCCATCGCCCGTGTCAGAGGCAATCGATGCCTCGGTCCACAAATTCGCCAGACAGGCCGGGGGGCAGCCTTCGATCATGGTCGATATGGCAGCCGGGCAGCTTGAGCGACTGGATGTTATTGATCACGCAGCATTTGGGCTGAAGGGTGGAAGCGGGGCAGCGGGCTGAGGCGCAGGACCGGGGCACTGGCCGCCCGTTTGTGAAGCGCCCAAACTTTCCTACTTCGCCAAAATCTGTCTTATCCTGCCCGATGGCAGACAAACCTTCAAAATCCACCGACCTTGCCCGAAACCCGGCGCAGGCGATTGTCGAACCCGAGCGCAGGCGCTGGACCACCGATATGCAATGCGCGTTTCTGCGTGCCTTGGCGAGCACGCATTGTGTCGCCGAGGCGGCGCGGATGGTGGGGGTTGGGCGGTCCTCGGCTTATCGCTTGCGCGCCGACCTTAAGGGCGAGGCGTTTGATCTGGCGTGGGAGGCGGCGATTTCATGCGGGATGGATGCGCTTGCCGATGCGGCTTTGGACCGGGCATTGAACGGGGTCGAGGTTCCGCATTTTTATCAAGGCGAGCTGATCCATACATCGCGCAAATATGATGAGCGGCTGACGATTGCGCTGCTGGCTTTGCGCGAGCAGGCGCGGCCGAGTTACATTCCGCAATCCCATCCCGCATCGGCCTACCAGCCTGATGGCACCCGCAGCGAATTCGAGAGCCTTTTGCGGCGGATCGAGCTCGGTCTGGAGCGGTGGAGTGATGAATGGCCCCTGGATTGATGAAACAGCATGGGTGAAAAGGCCAAGTTTCCGGCTCTCACGCCAATGTGTCTCATAGGGTTAACAAGGGAAATTTAGCAATTTCAGCATTTTATGGCGACTACGGATGTAGGCTATGAGACACCAGTGTCTCATAGCGGGGTATGATCGCCCCTCACAAACCATCGGATGGCCCGGTCCAAAGCTTACGCCAATCAGCCTATCGCATAAGTAGGATTGTCTAGCTTACAAGACTTCAAATCCCGCCCCTTAATCACCACATTTGAAGTGCACAAAAGGTGCTATCAAAAGAGGAGATGCAAATATGCAATTTCAATTCAATTCCGACAGTTCCGTCATGGGCACCGCCAATGTGGCAGAGCGAATTGAAGAGATGGTGCGAGAGAAGCTCTCCCGCTTCGAGGAACGCCTTACCCGCGTTGAGGTGCATGTGAGCGACGTCAACGGCTCCAAACATGGCGCAGATGACAAGCACTGCACGATCGAAGCGCGTCCGCGCGGTGGCCGCCCGATTGGCGTCACCGGTAAAGCGGACAAGGTCGATGATGCGGCGCGCAAGGCTGCCAACACTCTGGCCCAGCGGTTAGAGCGCTTGTTCGGCAAGGAAGAGAGCCGCAAGCACGAACCTCGCCCCGACAAGGTAATGTGATCAACCCGTGGCTTGGGGCCTAACCGCCCGTGATGCCTAGCTCTCCCAGAATGTCGGGAATGGCTTTTTTGACGCGGAAGAAACCGGCCCTTGCGTGGGGCCAGGTTGCCCTGTCGAGTTCGCTGACCAACTGGGCGAGCTCGCCGTGACTTTCGAGCACGGACAGCTCGCCCGACAAGGCATCGCGGGTCCAGCCTGCGGGCAGATAGGGCGTGACCACATTTTCGATCCCTGCCTTGGCAAGGATATCGGAAAGGCTCTGATCTGTGCCCCACTCGGCAATGTCGCAGCCAAACGCTTCGGCGGCTGCTTTTGCGCCATTGGTGACAGACTGGAGAGCAAATGTTGCGGCATGTTCGCCCACCGCCTCGGGTGATCGGTCGCCGGGACGCGCAGCGGCAATGACAAGTGCCGGCGAATGGCTGAGGTCAAGCGGGACGTGGCTTGCCCCTTCATCGTGAAGGAGAAGCGCAAAGGGTTCATCGCCCAGCTCCGAGATGGGCAGATCCGGCATGGCGCGATAGTGTTCTTGCGCCTCTTCAAGCGGCTCTGCCTCCTCGGCGAGGCCTTGTGCGGCGAGCGGGCCTTGCGGATGTCTTTGGGTGTAGCGCTCAATATTGTCGGCGCGCGCCAGATAGGTCTTGCCCTTGGTATGAAGCCCCGCGACCCAGCGCCACGACAGCGTGTTCGAGGCCGCATCGCCATCAACGAGGTGGCGCAAAAAGAAATCGGCCCCAAGCTGCCAGTCGAGCTTGAGTGTGAAAATCCAGATGCTCGCAAACCACATGCGGGCATGGTTGTGAAGGTAGCCTGTTTGAACAAGTTCGCGTGCCCAATGATCAAACGCTTCGATGCCGGTGCGCCCCTGCGTCGCCTCGGCGTAAGCTTTGGCGAGCCCGGCATTGCCGTCCACGCGTGCGAGCGCCGCATTGCGCCCTTCGACAAAGCTTGCCCAAACGGTGGGACGCTGTTCGAGGTACCCCTTGAAATAGACCCGCCAGAATACTTCGGAGACAAAACTTTCTGCCTTTTCGGGACCATGTTCAGCCAGGGCCGCCGCAATCACTTCGCTTTCGCTCAGCAATCCGGCATGCAACCAGGGCGACAATTGCGAGACATTGCCGCGCATCGCGTTCCCGGGCGTGCCATCATCAAAATTGCGCGAGCGCGCATAGGCAGTGCCCGCATGAGGCGTGAATTCTTGCAGCCGGTCAAGGCCCGCTTGGCGGGTAGGGATGAAGGTCATGCGAAAGTCCTGCAAAGGTAAATGGATCCATCACCAAGTCTCGTGCGTACTACATAGTGAAGTCGTCAGAACCCCTGCGGCTTCTCGAAGTTCCCAGTCGGTCCCCAGGGGGCCGAACAATTGAAGGAAAATCCCCCGAAATGAATATGCTGAAGAAAACTCTCACCACCGGCTTTGCAGCGGTAAGCGCTCTGGCTCTCACCGCATGCGGTGCAGAAGCAGGCGGCGACGACGCGATGGCTGATGACAGCATGATGGCTGAAGAAGCACCCGCCGCTGGCACGATCCCCGAAGTTGCAGCAGGCGATGAGAGCTTCTCGACCCTCGTCGCAGCGGTGACCGCAGCTGAATTGGGTGAAACCTTGAGCGGCGAAGGCCCGTTCACAGTCTTCGCGCCGACCAATGATGCATTTGGCAAGCTGCCAGAAGGCACGGTTGAAACGCTCACCACCACCGACACCGAGACGCTGACCAGCATCCTCACATATCACGTCGTTCCCGGCGCGATTAATGCAGAGACGCTGACCGCCGCGATCACCGAAGCAGGTGATGCAGGCTACACAGTGACCACCGTTGGTGGCGGCACATTCACCGCGACCGTGGTTGATGGCGCAGTTGTCCTCACCGATGCAACCGGTGCGACCGCAACCGTCACTGCGACCGATGTCGAAGCATCAAACGGCCTGATCCACGTGATCGACACGGTTTTGATGCCCGGCTAAATCATTCGTTGCTCTGCGGGCGGTTTCCTACTGCCCGCAGACAATGTTAAGGGGGCGGGCATGAAACGGCTCGAACACCCTTATCGCCTTTGCCTTTTGGCTCTTGCGCCAGCCTTGCTTGCCGGATGCAGCGAAACCCCCGGCGAAATCTCCCGCGATAGTCAGCCCTTCGATGGCATCGGTGAAGCCGAAGTCATCGACGTAGGCGGAACAGAGCCGTTCTGGGCACTTACCATCATCCCTTACGGCGACGGCTATCAAGCCAAATATTCAACGCCTGAGCTAATCGACGGGGAGACTTTTTCTCTCACGCGTTTTGCGGGCAATAACGGTCTTGGTTTCTCTGGCGATTGGGCAGGGGCACCGGTGACCCTCGCGCTGACACCGGGTGATTGCAGCGATGGGATGAGCGATCGGACCTATCCCTACACCGCGACATTGCAATTGGACGAGGTGACATTGTTTGGTTGTGCACACACCGATGCGCAGCCATTTACCGATGGCGAGACTATTCCCTGATAATCGCAGCAAATGGCCCCGTTACCGGATGCCCTTAAGAAAGCCGCCTAGAAAAGTCCGGGCACCTGGTACTGCGCAGCGGTCGGCGCTTCCGGCTTCATCATTTCCATCGCTGGAGCGCGCTGTGCGATCTGGCCTTTGTCGCCGCTGATCGCTGTACAGCTGCGTCCTGCAAGAAAGTCGAGCGCGGTTGCGATTGACGCCTCGTTCGGATCGCCAAGGGGCCGGGTAAAGTCATCATTGGCGCGGCAGGTGTTGGGCATGACGCTGGCAAGGCCGGTGAAATATTCGCCTTCGTTATTGGCGTTCAATGTCTGGAAAGTGACAGCGCGAACCCGCAGGTCACATTCGTCGAGGTCGAAGGCAAACTGGCCCACAGGCTTACCCGAAGTGTCCGAACCCACCAGAGCAATGCGATTGGAGGCAACATAAGGAAGCATGGCGTTGGTCACCAGTTCACTTGCCGAGGCGGTGCTGCCGGTGCCGATAAGGACGAGGCCCTCTGGCTGAAGCGCGTTGAGTTCGTTCTGGAACAGACGCGTCGTATTGTTGTCCGAACGCTCTGGCCGAAGCACGGTGCTGCTGAACAGTGATCCGATCTGGTCACGGCCCATCAAATCGCCCAGCGTCTCCGCTACGCTGACAAGCCCGCCGCCATTATAGCGGAAGTCCATAATCAGCTCGTCAACATTGTTGGCGGCAAACAGTTGAAATGCACCGCGCAGCTCATCGGCTGCGGAACCCACGATAAAGGTCCGCAGATTGAGATAGCCGACGTTGCGCCCGCCATCCTGGATAATGACCGCGCCATAACGGTCAGACACCGGATCAAGCGAGAAGTCCGCTTTGGCAACGCTGCGTTCGAGAACAGTGCCATCGGCCTGTGCAAAGCGAAGGACGCGGGTGATGCCCGCTTCTGTCGGGCCAAGCGCATCGACAACTGCGCCCGGGCCACCGCTGGCGAGCAGGCTGCTGACGGTTTGAAGGTTCGATGCATCGGTGCCGATCGCGAGGATTTCCGTTCCGCGATCAATGCCGGCGGCAAAACCGGGCGCATTTTCGAAGGCTTCGAGAATGAACAGGCGGTTGTTGACCTGATCAAAGCTCAAGCGAACGCCGAAACCGGCGCTTGAGCCGGAATTGATCAAGGCGTTCTCATCAGCGATCGAGGTCGCAAAGGTAAAACCAACGTCGCGCGATTGTGCGCGAGCAGGCGCAACGCGTGCATCAAGAAAGGATTGGACAGTGGTGAAATCGGCCTGGTTGACCGTATTGTCCAGAAGGTCCGGAAACAGATACCAGTCGTTCAGCACATCGTTGGCGAACACGATTTGGTTGCTGACCGAACAGGCGCTCGATGTTGGAGGGACCGGGGCTGGCGATGGTCCGGCTGTCGGAGGAGCACTGCCCCCGCCGCCGCCACATGCTGCCAGTGCCAATGCCAATGTTCCAGTGAGAGCTGTGCGACCAGCTACATTGAGATCGAATTTCATGATAAAAGGGTGTGCTCCCGCATCTTTTAGTGTCGTCAATACCCCTAGCGCCGAGCATTCATGCATACATCTGGAATGCGGGCAAGGTTTGTCTTTGCACCTCCCTATCATGCCTGTTGTTCGGGATTGGAGGATTTTCGGTGTAAATTTTATTGAGTTTTCCTCAGAAAGCGGGGCAAATCGCGCCTCTCTCTCTCGTTTTGCCCCCGTGTTCGGACTAGCACCATAGGGATGGAAAGACAGAATCATGCCTGATTTGCCTGACTGGCTCACCAACGCCCAATCTGGAATGGGCCTGCCCGAAGCGGCGCGTCACCCTGGGCTCGCGATTGCGACCCTTGGCGATGCAAAGACGCTTGGCAAAGGCGGGTTCAAGCTTTGGAGCCCTGCTTTTGAAGGCGGGGAAGAGCTTGATCCTTGCTTTACCGCTGTCGAAGAAGACGCTGTGGCCCCGCCGCTGGAATGGAGCGCACCTCCGCCCGGCTCGCAAGAGATGGTAATCATCGTCGAGGAAGCTTCAAGCGAGGGCGACACGCCAGCTTGCCAATGGGTGGTCTGGGGACTGCCTGGCCAAAAAGGAGAATTGCTTGAGGGCGAAGTGCCGCCCCGGGCTGGCAAAAACGCGGTCGGCAACTCCGACTGGCTCTTGCCTGATCCGCCCATTGGCGAGACACGCCATTACGTTTTTCAGATTTTCTCCACAGACTTGCCGCTGACAATCATGCCGGGGGCTAGCGTGGAGGAAGTCAAGAAAGCAATACAAGGTTTCGTGACCGGCTGCGCAATGCTGTATGCGCCTTTTACAGGTGTTGAGGCGGCGGATGCTGATTTTGAAGATGATTTTGATTTCGACTAATTTTGATTTTGACTGAACTGCCATAAATACAAGGGAGACTAACCATGGCTGGCAAGACAAACGCACTTCAGAAGCCCGTAACACTTTCAGGCGATCTTGAAGCGGTAATCGGCAAAGGCCCGATGACCCGCGCTCAGGTAACCTCAAAGGTTTGGGAGTATATCAAGGCAAACAGCCTTCAGGATTCCAAAGACAAGCGTCAGATCAATCCAGACGGCAAGCTTGGCGCAGTGATCGGCAAAGACCAGATCTCTATGTTCAAGATGACGGCTGCGGTTTCAAAGCACCTTAGCTAAGATCTGAAAATAAACACGGCCAGGCCGGCGGCGCGATGCGAGAAGTACCGCGCCGCCGGCTTTGCTTTTTGGTCAATTGGTTCTGGACCGCATAGACCACGGCATGGGTGTGTCGCTCACCCAAAGAGCAAGCCAGATGATCACCGGCTGCGCAATCATGCGGGGCACGTGATAGGCCAAACCCAGACCGCCATCTTCGCGTGCCATGTCGATGATGAAATGATTGATATTGGCAGGCCAAACACACAGCGCATAAAGCGCAAGGCCAATCCCGCCTGCCTGTCTCAACCGCTTATGAAATGGCTGGGCGAGGGCAATCGCGCCGAGCAATTCGGCAATGCCAGTCCAGAAAACGACCTGTTCCGGAAAGGGAATGGCCCCGGGCATGATCGACAGGAACGGCTCAGGCTTTGCCAGATGCATGTATCCTGCAAAGCCGTAAAACAGGCTCAAGATGATGCGAAGAACTGTTTTTGCCATTGTGTCATGCCCCGCTTGATGCCTGGACGCGGCATCGAAATGCATTTGTCAGTTCAGATGGGCGCTAATGCCCGATTGTTGGATTAATTCGCGCGCGCTACCTTATGATCGGTTACACATTGTATGACGAGCCGAGTTTACCGGGAGAGCCCCTAATTATGCAACCTATTGCCTGGCCCCTTACCGCGATCGCTGCGGTTTTGAGTTCGCCTCTATCCGCGCAAGATGCAGCGCCAACACCCGATGTGGATGGTCAGGAAGCCTCGGCTCCGGAACCTGCCCCACCCCTTGATCCCGCACTTGAAGAGGCGTTGATTGCGCTGGAAGTGGCCCCTGTTTTTGATGGGCACAATGACGTCCCCTACCAATTGCGGATCAGGAACGACAACCAGTTAGGCGGCTTTGACTTTACCGACACAACCGGCACGGGCGAGGATCACCCGGATGGCCGCATGATGCACACCGATCTGAACCGCTTGGCAGAAGGCCGCGTGGGAGCACAATTCTGGTCGGTGTTTGTCTCGGTGAACCAGACCGAGGCAGAGGCGGTGCGCCAGACGCTCGAACAGATCGATGTGATGAAACGTCTGATCGACCAATATCCTGCGCAATTGGCATACACCGATACAGCCGATGCGATCGAGTTCGCGATGGCCAACGGGAGGATCGCCTCCATCATCGGGATGGAGGGCGGTCACTCCATCGGTTCAAGCCTCGCGGTGCTTCGCCAGATGTATGATCTGGGCGCGCGCTATATGACGCTCACCCACTTCCAGAACACGCCTTGGGCCGATAGCGCGACCGATAATCCCGAGCACAATGGGCTCACCGATTTTGGCAAGGATGTGGTGCGCGAGATGAACCGGCTCGGCATGCTGGTCGATCTCAGCCATGTCAGCGAAAAGACGATGATGGACGCGCTCAATGTGGCGCGTGCTCCGGTGATTTTCAGCCATTCTGGCGCGCGCGCGGTCAACGGTCATTCGCGCAATGTGCCTGACACGGTGCTCACGCGCTTGCCCGAGAACGGCGGTATTGTGATGGTGGATGCGGTGCCCGGCTATCTCAATGAAGAGCGGCGCGTTTGGTTTGCCGAGCGTGTTGCTGTCGAGGCGCGGCAAAAGTCACTTTTTCCAGGCCAGCCCGAATTGATCGAGATGGCAATGGCGGAATGGGATTCGCAAAATCCGGAGCCGGAGACCACAATCGGACATATGGCCGACCACATTGATCATATCCGCGACCTGATCGGCGTCGAATACATCGGAATCGGAGGAGATTTTGACGGCATTCCTAACGGTCCTGTCGGCTTTGAGGATGTCAGTGACTACCCGCAGCTTTTCGCCGAATTGGTCAGGCGCGGTTACAGCCAGGTCGAGCTCGAACTTATCGCAAACCGCAATATCCTTCGCGTCTTGCGTGAAGGAGAACGTTACGCTGCGAGTGTAAGGGACCAGCGCCCGATTGAGACGCTGATCCCTGTAAGCGATTAAGTCAGCCGTAGAGAGCTGGAATAATCCAGATGAGGCTCATCGCTATGACGGCAAACAGCAGGCTGAAGGCCAGAACATAGCGAAGCACACCCGGAGTGCTTGCTGCACGGGCATCGTCATCTTCAATGTGGATTGCGTCTTTATCGTCGGCCATGTGTCCCTCGTTTTGTTCTCTAATACAAACTAATGGGTGAACCGGCCCATAGTTCCGGCTTAGTCCCGCAAAAGCTCGTTAATGCCGGTTTTGGAACGGGTCTGTGCATCCACGGTCTTCACAATCACCGCGCAGGCAAGCGATGGACCACCGTTTGGATCTGGCAGTGTTCCGGGCACAACGACAGAGTAGGGAGGAATTTGCCCTTTGATGATTTCGCCTGTGTCGCGGTAAACGATCTTGGTCGACTGCGTGATGAAAACGCCCATCGCCACAACGCATCCCTCGCCAACGATGACGCCCTCGACGATCTCTGAACGCGCGCCGATAAAGCAATTGTCACCGATGATTGTTGGGTTTGCCTGCATAGGCTCGAGCACCCCGCCGATCCCTGTACCTGCTGATATGTGGCAGTTTTTACCGATTTGAGCGCAGGACCCGATGGAACCCCATGTGTCGACCATCGTGCCTTCACCGACATAGGCTCCGATGTTCACAAAGCTTGGCATCAGAACGCAGCCCGGCGCGATGAAGGAGGCATGACGGGCAATCGCACCTGGAACCACGCGGATACCAGCCTCAGCATAGCGGGCCTCGTCCCAGCCTTCGAACTTGCTCGGGACTTTATCGTAAGCTGGCGCTCCCGCAGAGCCGCCATCCATGATGCGGTTGTCATTGAGGCGGAACGACAAAAGTACTGCTTTCTTAAGCCATTGATTGACCTGCCACCCGCCATCAGATGTTGGCTCTGCGACCCTTGCCTCGCCGCTGTCGAGAAGCTCAAGCGCCTGCTCAACCGCGCCGCGCACCTCGCTTTGCGGGGTTATTGTATCGCGCGCTTCCCATGCTTGTTCGATGTCATTGATGAGGGTGTCAGTCATAAATACTCCAGAATAGAGGCGCGTTTGGCGAAGAAAGGGGGCGGCATGAAAGCAGCAAGCGTCCGATACGCAGTTGCTGCTAGCCCGTGATGAGCAGCCCGGCAAGGTTGCGGTGATAGCAAAATTTGCAGGAGCCCGGCTGGGTGAACGCAAAGGAAAACTCGGATGTCTGTTACCTCTTGGCTGCTTGCCGGTGCCTCAAAACGGGTCTCGGTTTTTTGTGAGCGAGCAAAGCGTCAAGGGCGGTCTGAATTCGCCTTCGCGGGAATTGAGACCGAGCATCGCGTCTTATCACCGATCGTCCGGAAAACCGTTGGCGTTGCGGCTGCTTGCGCGGCGCTGTCGGCGTGCGGCGGTGGCGGAGGCGGGCAAGGCATTAGCAATCTGCCGCCTCCTCCGCCGGTTTCCCCCATACCAACTCCGCCGCCGCCCCCACCTCCGCCAGTCACGTCTTTTGATACGGCCGAGGTTAGGCGCTCAGACGGACCTGGCTTCCACAGCGCAGAAGTCGCCTGGCTTGGTGGAAGTACGGGCACAGGCGAGATCATCGCCATTGTCGACACCGGCCTCGACACAGACAGCCCCGAGTTTGCGGGGCGTTTGCACCCGGATTCTCAAGATGTAACCGGTTCCGGACGCGGGGTTGATCCCGAAGATGACCACGGCACCAATGTGGCACTTATCGCAGCAGCTGCCCGTAACGATGTCGGTGTGCTTGGCATTGCCTTTGACGCGCAGGTTTTGGCGCTCAGGGCGGATCGACCCGGATCTTGCGGCACTGATACCCCGCAGGACGCCAGCCTTGGGTGTGTCTTTGCCGACAGCGATATTGCGCGCGGCATTGATGTGGCGGTTGCGGCGGGTGCGGCGGTCGTGAACCTGAGCCTTGGCGGAAGTGCGGCCTCACCCGAATTGCAAGACGCGGTGCGCCGGGCTTCTAACGCAGGCTTGGTTATCGTGGCGGCAGCTGGAAATGATGGACTGTCGGCTGATGAGGTGGACGAGTTCTCGCGCACCATCATTAACGCTGGCGGTGACAATGTCATCATCGTGGGGTCGGTCAACGAAAACGGTGACATGTCCGGTTTCAGCAACCGCGCAGGCCAGTTTGCCGAAAACTATATCGCTGCGCGCGGAGAGCGAATTTGCTGCGTCTATGACGACGGCGAACTGTTCGTCGAAAACATCGATGGGCAGGAGTTTGTGACCCTGTTTGGGGGCACCAGCTTTGCAGCACCTCAAGTAGCGGGGGCGGTCGCCTTGTTGGCGCAAGCCTTCCCCAATCTAACGGGACAGGAGATCGCGGAAATCCTGCTGGATACCGCGCGCGATGCGGGCGCGGTTGGTACGGACAATGTGTTTGGCACGGGCATTTTGGACATTGGCGCGGCATTCAGGCCGATTGGAACAACAAGTATCGCAGGAACAGACCGGGTGCTCGCGCTGGCTGATAATTTCGCCATTGGCTCTGCGGCTATGGGCGATGCATTGAACAGCGCGTCACTCACCACGATTGTGACCGACCGATATGATCGCGCCTTTACTGCACAACTGGGCCGTAACACGCGCAACGCACCCCAACTGCAACGCCTTCGCGCCGCGGTGGGGCAGGGCTCCCGTACGCGTGTCGGCGGGAGCGATCAGCTATCGGTTGCTGTTACCGTTGGGGAAGGGCGGAGAGCTGCTGGGATTGGTTGGGCTCAAGACCTGCAGCTCTCCAGCGAAGAGGCCTTTGGTGCGCGCGTTCTTGTTGGTCAGGTGTTGGCGCGCATTGCGCCGGAAATGCAGGTTGGTTTTGCGATATCCCAAAACGCTTCTGGTCTGGTGGCACAGCTTCAAGGCGCAAGCCGTGGTGCGTTTCAAATCGCGCCCGAGGCTGGCCATGACAGCGGCTTTTCAGGCGATAGCGAGATCGCCATTGCCACAAGGCGAGAAATTGGAAATTGGGGCGTAACACTATCGGCGCAGCGCGGTCGTGCGTGGCTTTCCGATTTCAGGGGTGCAAGCGACGCCATAAATGGCCGAACAGACCGCAGGCCAACAACACAAGTCGCGCTCGCAGCGGATCGTCAATGGGCAGGATTTGACCTTAACGCTGGCGCGACGATCTTGCTCGAAGAAGACACGCTGCTTGGTGCGCACTTCAACCCGTTTCTGGGTCTTCAAGGCGCCCAAAGCGTGTTTCTCGACGGAAGAGTATCAAAGGTTCTGAGCGAGCATTGGCGGGTAGGAGCAAGCTACAGGTCCGGCTTTACCCGCCCACGAGGCGGCGCAGTGATCGGCGCAGGTTCTCAAATCAATACGGCAGGATGGTCATTCGACGTGACCCGCTTCGGGGTGTTCTCGAAGTCCGACGGCCTTGGTCTTCGCTTGAGCCAGCCTTTGCGGGTGAGCGGCGGCGCGCTGCAATTGGAGCTTCCGGTGGACTACGATTACGCCACTGAAAGCGCTGTTCTCGGGCGACAGGCATTGTCTTTGACCCCATCTGGCCGCGAGATCATTGGCGAGCTTGGCTGGAGCGGGCGTCTGCCTGTAGGTACGGTTTCGACCAGCATCTATTACCGCAATCAACCCGGCCACTTCCGCGACGCGCCAAGTGATATTGGCGCGCTTGTATCGGTTAGCTCATACTTCTGAAGACGACGAAGCGGCGATGATCTATTTGGGCATTCCGGCTTCAAGGGCGAATTGATACGCCCGGTCCACCAGCGGCGCGACGCGGTCGCTCATAGACTTGGCGTGGGCGGAGGATGCGGTTCCGTCAATGACGCGCTTCTTGATGCCCTGAATAATGCCTGCAAGCCGGAAGAGGTTGTACGCAAAATACCACTCCATCGGCGGCACCGGATAACCCGTGCGCGCGACATAGCGGTCAACCGCTTCTTTCACCGAAGGGATGCCTAGTGCCTCAAGATCAAGACCCAAGAGCCCCGCACGCCCGTCACCGGGCTGGAACCAGTTGAGCATGAGGTAGGAGAAATCGGCAATTGGATCGCCCAATGTCGACAACTCCCAATCGAGCACAGCGATGATGCGCGGCTCGGTCTTGTGGAAGATCACGTTGTCGAGACGGTAATCACCGTGAACAACGCTGCTTTCGTGCTGCGGTGGAATCGTCTGAGGCAGCCATTCGATCAGCCGCTCCATCTTGGGCATATGCTCTGTTTCAGAGAGCTTATATTGCTTTGACCAGCGCGCAATTTGCCGCGCGCAATAGTCGGTTGGTTTGCCATAGTCGCCAAGACCGATTTCCTCGGGCTTGTTGAGGTGCAGATCGGCCATTGTATCGATCAGAGCGTTGTAAAGCTCGCGCCGCTGCTCTGGCTCCATGCCCGGAAGCGAGCCATTCCAAAGCGAGCGTCCATCCGCCATGCTCATAACGAAGAATTTGGAGCCAATGACGTCTGTGTCCTCGCAAAGGCCATAGGTTTTGGGCACGGGGAAGCCGGTGGGGTGAAGCCCCGTCATCGCGGCATATTCGCGGTCCACGGCGTGCGCAGAAGGCAGCAATTTGCCAAAGGGTTGGCGGCGAAGGACGTAGTTGGTCGAGGGAGTTTCGATCTTATAGGTCGGGTTCGATTGGCCACCCTTGAACTTGGTGTAGCTGATCGGACCTTCGAACCCTTCGACATTGGCCTCAAACCAAGCGGTAAGAGCCTCAAGGTCGAGCTTGTCCTTGTCAGTCACCTCAACGGTGCCGACCATTTCCTTGTCGAAATCGATTTCCATCAGACGTCCCTGCTGTTTTTCATTACCGCTTGAGTGGGAGGCGTCGCCACGAATGGCGACGCCTCATCCAATCAGCGTGCTACGCCCATGTCGCCTGAGCTAAAGCTGCTTCCATCATTGGCAGCCTTTGCGCCGCCGCGAAGAGCGTTGGCAGTTGGCCCTTCATTGGGCGCGTGCTTGCCAAATTCCATCCGAGCGATGGAACGCGCGTGCACTTCATCAGGACCATCCGCGAGGCGCAGTGTGCGCTGATGCGCGTAAGCGTTGGCGAGGCCGTAGTCGTTTGACACACCGCCGCCGCCGTGGGCCTGGATCGCGTCATCAATGATCTTCAGGGCCATGTTCGGCGCTTGAACCTTGATCATGGCGATCTCTTGCTTGGCCGCTTTGTTGCCGACCTTGTCCATCATGTCCGCGGCTTTCAGGCACAGGAGACGGGTCATGTCGATGTCGATGCGGGCACGCGCAACGCGCTCTTCCCAAACCGAGTGCTTGTAGATCGGCTTGCCAAACGCTTCCCGCTCTTGCAGGCGCTTGCACATCTTCTCCAGCGCCTCTTCAGCAACGCCGATCGTGCGCATGCAGTGGTGGATACGGCCTGGACCAAGGCGCCCTTGAGCGATCTCGAACCCGCGACCTTCGCCAAGAAGCATATTGGTGACAGGAACGCGAACGTCCTTCATTTCCACTTCCATGTGGCCGTGCGGGGCATCGTCATAGCCAAAGACCGGCAGGTGACGGATGATGTTCACACCCGGCGCATCATTTGGCATGAGCAGCATGGATTGCTGAGCATGGCGACCAGCGGTCGGGTCGGTCTTACCCATCACGATTGACACTTTGCAGCGCGGATCGCCGAGGCCTGAAGACCACCATTTGCGGCCATTGATGACGTATTCGTCGCCATCGCGCTCAATGCGTGTTTCGATGTTAGTCGCGTCGGATGAAGCGGTGAAGGGCTCCGTCATAAGGAAGGCAGAACGGATTTCGCCGTTCATGATCGGACGCAGCCACTGTTCCTTTTGCTCAAGCGTACCGTAGCGGTGGAATACTTCCATATTACCGGTATCGGGTGCAGAGCAGTTGAACACTTCCGAAGCCCAGCCAATGCGGCCCATTTCTTCGGCACAAAGAGCATATTCGAGGTTGGTGAGGCCGGGACCTTCGAACTCGAACGTTTCTTCGACGTGATGGTGGCCGTCATTGCGCGGAGGCATAAAGAGGTTCCAAATACCCTCTTCCTTGGCGATAGCCTTCTTGTCTTCGATAATCTGGATGACTTTCCAACGGTCACCTTCGGCGTCCTGCGCTTTGTAGACATCCATGTTCGGGCGCACGTGCTTTTCGATGAAATTGCGTACGCGGTCGCGCCAATAGACCTGGCGTTCTGTGGGTTCAAAATCCATTTCGGGGTTACCTCTCTTGCCTCAATCGGTTTGTAGAAATTTGAATTTACCGTGGCATGGCTTTGCGCCTGCGCCAAGGGCTCTTTTGGTGTAATTTATGCAGCACTCTTGCTCAGCCGTTGAACACGCGCCTCGTGTTCTTGGCGGGTGATGGGGAAACGCCACAGCCAATAGGCCGAATTGGCCAGCAGAGCCGCCGTCCCAAGGGCATAGAACAGCACAAGATTGCCGATGACGGCTTCCGGCACTTCGCCCGGTTTTGCATCTGTTGCAAATTGGATGGCGGTCAAAAACTGTCCGGTGATGAAAATGCCAAGACCCGTTGCGCACTTTTGGACAAGCCAGTTACCCGAGTAAAATGCACCCTCTGCGCGGCGACCGGTGCGCTCCAGATAGGCTTCGACAATTTCGGCCAACATGGATGACGCCGAAATCAGGGTCACAATGGAAAGCGTATTGCCGACAAGCAGCATTGCATAAAGGATCGCGGCTGACACCAGTGTGTCGAGTGGTGGCCAAAATCCGAAATACAGCGCCATGTAGGGAAGCAGCGTAAAGATGGCCGTCCCAAGGGCGGCCAAAGCCGCGCTCACCGGTTTGCCATACCGTGCGTGCATCGGCCCCACGAGGAAGAACATCGCAAAGGCCGATATCGCAAGGATCAAAGGATACAGGCTGAGCGCGGTGATGCTTTCAGGCAGACCGGGAATGACCACCGTGTCCAGCCGCCAGATATATGCGGTCACGTAAGGGGTGAGCGAGAAGCTGATCCCTTGATTCACATAAGCGGTGAGCGCGCCTGCCGCAAAAATGAGGAAGGCGCGTTCTTTGAACGCTTCGGTGATTTCGCTGAAACAGGCTTTTAGTGTGAAAGGCTCTGGTTTTACCTCGGGCAAACGGGCAAGCACCTTGTGCTGTCCCAAAGCCGATCCGATGACCGAGACAACCATTAAGATGCCGCCGAAAATGGCGAAATCCTGATAGCCCTCGCGGTTGAGCTGTCCGTTCTCGCCCGCAAGAAAGATCGTATACGACAATGTCAGCATCAAAATTCCGCCCAGCCATCCTTCGATATAGCGGAAGCGGAAGAGCGTTGTGCGCTCGTCATAATCGGCGGTGATTTCCGGGATGAGCGAGGCAGAGGGCACTTCGCAGCAAGACAACAGCACACGGACGACCACAGCAATCCCGAGCAATTCCCAAAACGTTGGCACGCTGCCGCCCGGCGCTGACCATAACACCACCCAGGCAAAGGCGAGCGGGACGGGCGCTGCGTAAAGCCACGGCAATCGTCTGCCCCATTTGGTGTAAGTGCGGTCGGATAAATTGCCGAGGATGGGATCAACCACCGCGTCAATCAGTAGGGCGCAAAGCAGCGCCAGACTGACGAGAGAGGCATCCATGCCCATGACCTGGCTGTAATAGAACAGCAGGAAGAACTGGAACCCTATGTCTTTCACGCCAAAGGCGACAGCGCCGAAGCCGTGGATCAGCTTGAATTTTGTAGGAATGGGCCCCTGAATTGCGCTTTGCATCAGCTGGCTGCCGCTTCGCTCGCCTGCGCGGCAGCCTTGGCTTCCTCTTCCATCTTCTTAAGGCCCGCAAACAAAGTCTCTTCCTCTTCGTCCCAGCAATGGCGCGGTCCGATGGTGATGCCGCCATCTACGATAAGCGAGGTGCCGGTCACAAAGCCTGCCGCATCGCTGGCCAAATAGGCGACAGCCTCTGCGATATCGCTGGGCTGACCGCCGCGCTTTACCGGCTGCGCGTTGGAAGACATCTGCGCGATCATGCCTTTGGCAGCCGTTTTCATCTCTTCGGGCACTTCGATCGAGGCAGTAAAGATGTTGGTGTTGATGAAACCGGGTTGCACAGCATTCACGCGGATATTGTACCGCGCAAGGTCGGCTGCTGCGCATTTGGTGAGGTGCAGAACGCCGGCTTTTGCCACGGCATATGCGGTGGGCGAATATCCCGGACCAACCGCCGCAACGCTCGAAACATTGACGATAGAGGCGCCTTTGCGCCCCTTCATGTGCGGGGCCGCATAACGGATGCCAAAGGCGACAGAGCGAAGGACCAGGTCCATCGTCATATCCCATTCCTCAGGCTCGATCTCATCAATCGAGGGGCGTGCGCCGCCTGCGGCTGCATTGTTGAACACCACATCAATCCCGCCAGTTTCAGCAGCAGCGTGATCCATCAGCGCTTTGATCGATTGGGGGTCGGTCACATCACAATGAACGAAACGGACATCGCCTTGCGTTTCGGCGGCAAGTGTCTTCCCGCCTTCTTCATCAACATCACTGGCGAAAACCACTGCGCCTTCACGGGCAAAGAGCCGCGCACTTTCAGCGCCAATTCCTGACGCAGCGCCAGTGACGACTACGGTTCTCCCTGAGAATCGCATAATCCCATTTCCTCTCTCAATCTCGATTTGCAACCTAACGGGAAGCACAGGGCCGTCAACGCTCATGCAAGTGACGTTACGGAATGCCGATGTTTGCAAAATTCGCGCGTTTGGAAGCTTGCAGGCGACGCGCAAATGACCATAACGTAAGCGTCAACTAGGGATCAAATGAGAGAGGAGTCGGCCAACATGTCCGATCTTGAGAACTTCCGCGAAGAGACGAAGCGCTGGCTTGAAGCCAACTGCCCCGAAGAAATGCGCAAGCCTGTTCGCGATGATAGCGACGTTTACTGGGGTGGTCGTAACGCCACTTTCAAAAACGACGCGCAAAAGGCATGGTTCGAGGCTGCCCGCGACAAGGGTTACACCGTGCCATCATGGCCCAAGGAATATGGCGGCGCTGGACTCTCGCCCGCTGAAGCCAAAATCCTGCGCCAGGAAATGGCCGCGATTGGCGCGCGTCCTCCGCTCAGCTCTTTCGGCATCTGGATGCTCGGCCCGGCGCTTCTCAAATTTGGCACCGAGGGCCAGAAGAAGCGTTTTCTCAACGAAATCGCACGCGGCGAAATTCGCTGGTGTCAGGGCTATTCCGAGCCCGGCTCAGGCTCCGACCTTGTCTCGATGCAGACATACGGCGAAGATCAGGGCGATCACTGGGTGGTGAACGGCCAGAAAATCTGGACTTCTTATGCCGACAAGGCCGACTGGATTTTCTGCCTTGTACGCACCAACAAAGACGACAAATACAAGGGCATCACCTTCATGCTCTTCGACATGGCGGGTGAGGGTGTGACCACCAAGCCGATCCTGCTGATCAGCGGCAACAGCCCGTTTTGCGAGACCTTCTTTGACAATGTGAAAGTGCCCAAGTCTTACGGCGAAGACTGCCCCGGCTACGTCGGGGAAATCAATCGCGGTTGGGATGTGGCGAAGTACCTTCTTGGTCACGAGCGCGAGATGATTTCTGGCATGGGTGGCGGTGATCGCACCACCGCTATCGGCACCGCGATGAAGCGTCACGCTGGCAAGAACGGCGATGAACTCGATCCGATCCTGCGCAGCGAAATGGCTCTGTTTGATGTGGACGCGCTCGCCTTCACCGCGATGGCGGAAAAGTTCATGGACGAGATGAAAGCGGGCAAGGGCCACCCGGCACAGCCCAACATGATGAAATACGCCGGCACCGAGATCAACAAGCGCCGCCATGAGCTAATGATGAGCGCTGGCGGTTCGCGCAGCCTTGAATGGGAAAGCGAAGAAACGCGCGGCGGTAAGCCTTCGCGTGAGTGGCTTCGCACCAAGGCAAACTCGATTGAGGGCGGCACTTCGGAAGTGATGCTCAACGTCATTTCGAAGCGTATTCTTGAGCTGCCAGGCGGATAAAATACGCGGCTGAACGACGATAAAAAATGTACTGCCGCGCGCTTCGCTGCTCACGAGCGGGGCGGCGGTTTGGGAGAACAAACAATGCCTCTGTTCCTTGACGAAGATCAGGCGATGCTCGCCGACAGCGCCTCCGGCTTCATGGCCGAAGAAGGCAACATCAACAAACAATTGCGCCATTGGCGTGACCGCGATTGCAAAGACGGTTTTGGCCACGGGCTGTGGAAGCAAATGGCCGAAATGGGCTTTACCGGAATGCTGGTTGCCGAAGACGACGGCGGGCTTGGCATGGGCCATGTCGAAGCGGGGATCGTGCTCGAAGAGATCGGTCGCAATCTGACGCCTTCGCCGTTCCTGACCTCGTCTGTTCTTGCCGCAACCGCGCTTGGCCATGCATCATCCGACCTCAAAGGTCGCTACCTTCCAGGGCTCATTGAAGGGGACAGCGTCTTTGCGGTTGCCATCGATGAAACTGCCAAACACCGGCCAAGCCGCATTGCGACAAAGGCGGAAAAGTCTGGCAATGGCTTCAAGCTCACCGGCTCCAAAAGCTTCGTCATCCAAGGCGCAAGCTCGGACATGATCGTTGTCGCTGCTCGCACCAGCGGCTCGGATGAAGACGAGCACGGGATCACCCTCTTCGCCGTTCCGAAGGACGCGAACGGCATGAGCCAAAACCCGGTTCGTCTTGTCGACAGTTCCATGGCCAGCCACATCGCCTTCGACGGCGTAGAGCTTGATGGTGATGCTGTCATCGGCGAGGTCGATGGCGGACGTGAAGTCTTGAACGCCATGCTCGCCGCGGGCCGTGTGGGCGCTGCTGCCGAAGGCGTTGGCGTTGCCCAAGGGGCGATGGATATGACCGTCGATTACCTCAAGCAGCGCAAGCAGTTTGGCAAGATGATCGGTGAGTTCCAGGCGCTACAGCACCGTGCAGCCCACCTCTATTCCGAGGTTGAAATCGCTCGCGCTGCAACGATCAAGGCTCAGCAATTGCTCGACGAAGGCGCCCCATCTGCTGATCTTATGACATCCGTTGCCAAGGCAAAGGTTTCCAAAGCCGCTGGCCTTGCGGTCAAGGAAGGCGTCCAGATGCACGGCGGGATCGGCATGACCGACGAATACGACATTGGCCTCTACATGAAACGCGACCGGGCACTGCAGGAGTTCCTCGGCGATGCGTACTTCCATGCCAATCGCGTGGCTGAGCTTAGCGGCTACTAAGAGAGAGAATAACACATGGATATCAATTCACTTTTCAGCCTTGAGGGACGCGTTGCCCTTGTCACAGGCGGTTCGCGCGGCATTGGCAAAATGATTGTCGAAGGCCTCCTCGCAGCAGGTGCGGAGCGCGTTTACATCTGCGCACGGAAAAAAGAACAAGTCGACGCGACCACCGCCGAGCTTGGTGACAAAGTCATCGGACTTGTTGCCGACCTTAGCCAGATGGACGGCATTCAAGCGCTCGCCGACGAGATTGCTTCGCGCGAGGACAAGCTCGACATTCTCGTGAACAATGCCGGCGCTGCATGGGGTGAACCCTTCACCAAGTTCAGCGAAGCGGGCTGGCACCGCACGATGGATCTGAACGTCAAAACCCCGTTCTTCCTGACCCAGAAACTACACGGGCTTCTCAAAGCGGCTGGTACGGTTGAGCGCCCAGCAAAAGTGCTTATGATCGCTTCGATTGACGGTATGAAAACCAACCCTTGGCCGACCTACCCTTATCAGGCGTCGAAAGCCGGCCTTATCCATCTTACTCGCCGCATGGCAGCCGAGCTTGTAAATGATAATATCATTGTCAACGGCATTGGCCCGGGCGCCTTCCCAAGCGAAATGAACAAGGCAGCGCGCGACAACCAAGATATGGTCGAACGCGGCATTCCGTCAAAGCGCGTGGGCGATACGATGGATATGGCAGGCGGCGCGATTTACCTGCTCAGCCGCGCAGGCGATTATGTGGTGGGCACGACCCTTGCCATCGACGGCGGCGTGGTGAACGCCAATGTGGGGGCTGGCAATTTTGTCGACCCATCGGGCGAGTAATTCCGCCACCGCATTAAAACACAAAAGCCCCGCCTAACCAGCGGGGCTTTTTGGTGTGGAGATAGGGGCGGACGCTCTAGTTGAGGCTGTCCAACTCCGCGCGGTCAAGCGAAAGCGTCACGCCAAGAGTACCGGTCTTGCGGCCTTCGGGTCCAATGCGCACCGGGCGTTTGTAAAGCTTAAGCCAAATGGCCTGGATCGCAGGCTCGAGTGCGCACGCCTTCGCAATGCGCGAGAGCAGATATTCCTGCGTCTCGTAATGGCCATCGCGTGCCAGCGCCTCAATTGCAGCGATCAGCGGGTCGTAGTCGTAAATCCGCTCCATCGCGTCTTTATCAACCAGCACAAGAGCCGGGTCGATTGTAAGCGTCGCATCCAGTAAATGCGCCTCTGGCACTACGTCGCCGGGGGCATAGGTGCCAAGATCAAGCGGGAGCTCCAGCGCTTCAAGCACTATGGTGGCGTGAGCCATAAAAGGGTTCACCCCATCAATTCGCGCACAAACGGGATAAGCCCCGTTTGGCGCGTGCGGCGCATGCGTTCTGCGTCGAGTATCTTGCGCACCTGGGCAAAGCAGTCCCCCATATCGTCATTAACGACGACATAGTCATACTCTGCCCAGTGGCTGATTTCATCGCGCGCGCGCTGCATTCGGCCATCGATCACTTCGGCGGTGTCCTGTCCGCGGCTTTCAAGACGGCGGCGCAACTCGGTGAGGCTGGGGGGAAGAACAAAGACTGTGACGACGTCTTGGTCGTCCTTCTGCTTCAATTGCTGCGTGCCCTGCCAGTCAATGTCGAACAGATAATCCTGTCCGCGTTTCAGGCCCTCACGGATCGCACCCTTTGGCGTGCCATACCGGTGATCGAATACGGGCGCCCATTCGTAAAAGTCGTCTTCTTCGATCATGCGATCAAATTCTGCATCGGAGACGAAGTAGTAGTCCTTGCCATCGACCTCTCCGGGACGTGGAGGACGGGTGGTGGCGGAAACCGACAACTGGATGTCTTCATCCTGGGCAAGCAATTCGCGCGACAAGGTGGTTTTGCCCGCGCCAGAGGGCGAGGAAAGGATGAAGAGTAGCCCACGGCGGGCGAGTTTATCGGTGCTCTTGATATCGCTCATCGGCTGTGCCCTTGCGCGCGGCTGAGATTTAAATCAAGTGCCACGCAAAGGTTGCCAGCCTCTATCGCCCGCGTTTCGCGCGTCTTTCACGCACCGCCTTGCCTCTTTCATAGAGCGATTTTGCCAGAAGCCCGCCAGCAACAAGGCCAAGCCCTGCGCGCGACTTCGTAGCGAGGCGTGAAGCGCCATAAAGACCCACCGATGTCAGCAATGATCGGCCATCGACCGCATCGCGTACTCCCGTCTCGCGCTTTTGTTTGTCGACTGCCAAAAGGTCGGCATTAACGCGCCCGCGCATCCGGTCGGCGAGCCCGCGCAGCACGATCTCGGCAATGGCAAGGTTGACCGCTGTCCCTGTGGTGGGCGCAGGGGGAAGCTTGCTTTTCTTGGGTGTTTTAGCGGGCTTGGCAGATTTGCTCATGGGTTCACCGACCCTATTTCTTACGCCCGAAATCGACGGTCACAACATTCGAGCCGCCGTCCTCGCCGGAGCCCTCTTCGCCGCCAACTTGCGGGCTGACCTTGGCCGTTGCAGCGGCGGTCTCCCCATCGTTTTCGGCAAGGTCATGCTCTTCGGGTTGAAGCTCGTCACCGGAGGCTTGGAATTGCAGGCCGAAATCGACCGCCGGGTCCACAAATGCCGTGATTGCGGCAAAGGGAATGTCGAGCTTTGCCGGGATTTGGTTGAAGGAAAGACCAACACCAAATCCATCATCGCGCACTTCAAGCTCCCAGAATTTATTCTGGAGCACGATGGTCATTTCATCGGGGAAGCGTTCGCGCAGGTGGTCGGGGATCGATACGCCTGCCGCTCCTGTCTTGAAAGTGATGTAGAAGTGGTGATTGCCCGGAAGCTCGCTCCCGCTGGCGACAATTTCGCCGAGCACACGCCCAACAACGGCGCGAAGCGCTTCTTGTACGATCTCATCATAGGGGATGAGGCTGTCGGGTGTTTCATCAGTCATTACAGGATTTATTCGTGACGAGAGGCGCGCCCTTGGTCAAGCACTTCGTGCAAGAATGGCCGTCACATTTCATAAGCCAAGCAAATGCGCGACCAATTCTCCGGGTGTGAGCGCTTGCATGCGAGTGCAGCGGGTTTATAGGCTCTCACTATGAGCAATGCACCGCGCACAGGCAAAGTCGAGCGGAAAACCGCTGAGACGTCGATTCTGATCAATGTCGATCTGGACGGGACCGGGAAATATGATGTTTCCACCGGGATTGGCTTTCTGGATCATATGGTTGAGCAGTTTTCCAAGCATTCTCTCATTGATGTGACGATGAAGGTCGAAGGCGATTTGCATGTCGATCAGCATCACACGACCGAAGATTCGGCGATTGCTTTGGGGCAAGCTTTGACGCAGGCGCTTGGCGATAAGGCAGGTATTGGCCGTTATGGCAGTGCCTATTCGCCGATGGACGAGACATTGAGCCGCGTGGCGCTCGACATTTCCGGCCGGCCCTATTGCGTGTGGAACGCCAAGTTTTCTCAGGAGAAACTGGGCGAATGGGACACTGAGCTGATCCAGCACTGGTTTGAAAGCGTTGCGCAATCAGCGGGCCTGACGCTGCATCTGGAGCTAC
The DNA here is from genome assembly GCF_057364925.1 of Erythrobacter sp. S227. Classification (NCBI taxonomy): domain Bacteria; kingdom Pseudomonadati; phylum Pseudomonadota; class Alphaproteobacteria; order Sphingomonadales; family Erythrobacteraceae; genus Erythrobacter; species Erythrobacter sp. S227. Next base: position 1,744,580 of record NZ_CP200280.1, on the reverse strand, counting down.
TCTACGGCACCAACAACCACCACATTTGTGAAAGCCTTTACAAGGGCTTTGCGCGCGCGATGAGAATTGCGGTTGAGCGCGACCCAAGGAAGGGCGAGGCAATCCCTAGCACCAAAGGGCAGCTTGGTGGGTAACACGGTTGCCCTGATCGACTACGGGGCAGGCAACCTCCATTCGGTGCACAACGCACTCAAAGCGGTGGGCGCGAATGTGCGCGTCACAGCGGATGCCGATTTGGTACGCAAAGCCGATCGCATTGTGCTTCCCGGTGTTGGCGCGTTCAAGGCGTGCGCGGATGGTCTTCGCGCTGTGCCTGGCATGGTTGAGGCGCTTGAAGAGCGGGTCAAGAACGGCGGCGCGCCTTTCCTTGGAATTTGTGTCGGCATGCAACTGCTTGCGGACCGTGGGCTTGAACATGGCAGCCACAAAGGGCTCGGCTGGATTCCCGGTGAGGTCAAGCTCATTACTCCGCACGATCCGGCGATCAAAATCCCGCATATGGGCTGGAATGATGTCGCGCTGATGCCCCATGCAAAACACCATGAGGTTGTGGAGGCGGGCGAGGCCTATTTCCTCCATTCCTATCATTTTGTCGCCGAAGACCCCTATCATGTAACGGCTCTGACCGATCACGGAGAAGGGCTTGTCGCGGCGGTAACGCGCGGCAATATTTGCGGGGTGCAATACCATCCTGAGAAAAGCCAAGATTTCGGGCTGGCGACCCTCGCACGTTTTCTGGAGTGGAAACCATGATCATATTCCCGGCCATCGACTTAAAAGGCGGTGAAGTCGTGCGGCTTGCCGAGGGCGATATGGACCGCGCCACAATCTATGGCGATGACCCGGCGGCCCAAGCGATGATCTTTGCAGAAAGCGGGGCAGAGCACCTGCATGTGGTTGACCTCGACGGTTCGTTCGCGGGCGAGGCGCGCAATGTCGAAGCGGTCAAAGCCATTATCGAGCAATTCCCCGGCTATGTGCAGCTTGGCGGAGGCATCCGCGATGCGAGCGCAGTGGAAGGTTGGTTCAACCTTGGCGTTGCCCGCATTGTTATGGGCTCAGCGGCGCTCAAAGACCCTGAATTCGTGAAAGAAATGGCCCGCGAATGGGAAGGCGGTATTGTCGTTGCCGTGGACGCGAAAGACGGCATGGTCGCAACCGAAGGCTGGGCTGAGGTGTCCGATGTGCCGGTGGTGGACCTTGCGCGCCGGTTTGAGGATGCAGGCGTTGCCTCGCTTCTCTTTACCGATATTGGCCGCGATGGCTTGCTCAAAGGCGTCAACATTGATGCGACAGTGGAGCTTGCCCAGCGCGTCGACATTCCCGTGATTGCCAGCGGCGGGGTGAAGGGCATTTCCGACATCCACATCCTCTCAATCCAAGCGCACCTTGGGATTGAAGGCGTGATCACGGGGCGAGCGCTCTATGAGGGCAAGCTTGATCTGGCCGCCGCAATCCAGATGGGCGCGCGGGCCTGACCCATGCGCTTGATCGGCTTCCTTTTTCTCATTTTTAGCGCCCTGGGTGGCTATACCGTTTCCGGCGGTTATTTTGAGGTGGCGCTGATTAATGCCGTTATCTTTCTGGTGCTGGCCTTATGTGTAGAGCGCTTTCTCGCTCCCAGGTTTGGCCAAAATGGAGTCGTTTACGGAATGGGTGGCGCCTTTTTCGTCAGCCTAATCTGGCCAATGGCGTTTATGCCTGTGATTGTGGGTCCAGCCTGCGCAGGCGAGGGCTGTTCAGAAAATGACGTGATGTCAGCAACATCAGGAGCACCAGCGCCGTGACCGTCCGTATCCGCGTCATCCCTTGCCTCGACGTCGCCGATGGGCGCGTTGTCAAAGGCGTCAACTTCGTCGATCTCAAAGACGCTGGCGATCCTGTTGAACAAGCGCGCGCCTATGATGCGGCAGGCGCAGATGAGCTGTGCTTCCTCGATATCTCTGCCAGCCACGAGGGACGCGGTACACTGCTCGATATCGTCAAGCGCACGGCAGAAGTGTGCTTTATGCCGCTGACCGTGGGCGGCGGGGTGCGCAGCGTCGAGGATGCGCGCGCGCTTTTGCTGGCGGGGGCAGATAAGGTTGCGATCAATTCGGCGGCGGTCGCTCGGCCAGAGCTGGTGAGCGAGATCGCCGAGAAATTCGGCAGCCAGTGCGTGGTCGCGAGTGTTGATGCGCGGCGGGTTGCGCCAAAGGTTCCCATGATGGGCGAAAAGCCCGAGGCGGGCCCTCGCTGGGAAATCTTCACTCACGGCGGGCGCAAACCCACCGGGATTGACGCGGTAGAATACGCCAAGAGGGTCGCAGAATTGGGCGCAGGCGAATTGCTTGTCACCTCCATGGACGGCGACGGGACGCAGGCAGGTTATGACTTGGAGCTTACCCGAACAATTGCGGACGCTGTCTCCATCCCCGTTGTCGCCAGTGGGGGCGTCGGCAATCTGCAACACCTTGTGGACGGCGTGACCAAAGGCGGGGCGAGCGCGGTTCTTGCTGCCTCCATCTTCCACTTCGGCACGCATTCCATCGCAGAGGCGCACGACGCTTTGCGACAAGCAGGCTTGCCTGCGCGCAGCACTTGAGGAAAGAGGGCGGATATGGACACACTCAAACGCCTTGAAGCCACGATTGCGGAGCGCATGGGCGCCTCACCGGACAGCTCTTACGTGGCGAAACTGAACGCCAAGGGCGTGAGCAAGATCGCCCAGAAGGTCGGCGAAGAGGCGACCGAAACAGTGATCGCGGCGGTTTCCGGCTCGAGCCAGGAACTGGTCAGCGAAAGCGCAGACCTCCTCTTCCACCTCCTCGTGCTGCTCAAGGCCAAAGGCGTGGGGCTGGACGAAGTGTGCGCAGAACTTGACCGTCGAGAAGGCCTGTCAGGGCTCGACGAAAAAGCTCAAAGAACTCAATGACGCGGAGCGACTAAGATGCCCATCGACCCAACGCTTCCCTATGATCCGAACAACATTTTCGCCAAAATCCTGCGCGGGGAAATCCCTTCGAATAAAGTCTATGAGGACGAGTGGGCCTATGCGTTTGAGGACATCAACCCTCAGGCCGAAGTGCACACACTGGTCATCCCCAAAGGCGAATATGTGAGCTGGGACGATTTCAGCACCAAAGCATCCGATGCGGAAATCGGCGGATTTGTGCGTGCCGTGGGCGCCGTTGCCCGGGCTAAAGGCTTGGTGGAGCCAGGTTATCGCCTGCTTGCCAATATCGGCGTACATAGTGGGCAAGAAGTCCCGCATCTGCACGTCCACATCTTTGGCGGGCAGCCCCTGGGGAGGATGATCGGCGCATGATCGCCTGATCGAGCGCTCGCCTTACCGTATGGGCGATTCATTCTGTCGACATTCATGTCAGTCCATGCAGTTGCGGCTGGAATGCTGGAACCACACGCGCTAACTCACTCGTCTTATGGTTAAACCAACTCTTCCGGGAGGTATCCTCGATGGACCGCGACACCTTTATGCGGTGCGCGTCTATTACGAGGACACAGATTTGTCCGGAATAACCTATCACGCCAACTACTTGCGCTGGTTTGAGCGGGCGCGTTCGGACTTGCTGCGGATGCTGGACATTGATCAGCGCGCCGCGATTGAAGCGGGGGAAGGCGCATGGGCTCTATCCGAGGTGAATCTCAAATATCTGCGTCCTGCACGGCTTGATGACGATGTTGTGATCGAAACCACCTGCACTGAGCTTGGCGCAGCGTCGTGCCGGATGCACCAGATCGCGCGGCGCAATGGCGAGGCGCTTTGCGAGGCAAACCTTCGCGTCGGCTTTATCTCTCTCGATGGCCGCCCCAAACGACAGCCAGCCGGATGGCGCGCGGCATTTCAGAATTTCATGGACCAGAAGGACAATTCATAGCGTGGATTTGAACCAACTAAGCGCTGTTGCAGCCGAGACCGCAGGCAATGTGGCGGGTGCGACCCGGCTCGATCCGGTGGAGCTGTTTCTTGACGCCGACATCGTAGTGCAGGCCGTGATGATCGGCCTGATCCTCGCCAGCATCTGGAGCTGGGCAATTATTGTCGCCTTCTTCCTGAGGCTCGGCAAACTGAACAGCGCATCGCGCGAATATGAAGGCGATTTCTGGTCGACCAATGACCGCGAGGGCGCTTTGTCCAAAAGCAAGCGCGCCTCTATCCCTTCCGCCCGTGTGGCAGGGGCCGGGCTGGATGAATGGAAGCGCTCGACCAAGAATGGCTCCCCTGACCGGGGTGCGGCGCGCGAACGCATCGGCCAAGCCATGGAAAGCCAGGTTGCCGAGGAGGCAGATGAACTTGCAGGCAAGCTCACCTTCCTTGCAACCACGGGTTCGGTCGCGCCCTTCGTTGGCCTGTTTGGAACCGTGTGGGGGATCATGAACAGCTTCTTCCAAATCGGTGAAACGCAATCCGCATCACTTGCAGTCGTTGCGCCTGGCATTGCCGAGGCGCTTTTTGCGACCGCAATCGGCCTTTTTGCAGCGATCCCGGCGGTCATTTTCTACAATCGCTTTTCAAATTCGGTGAACCAGTATGAGGCAAAGCTCCAACGCTTTGCCGACAAGGTTCACGCAGGGCTGAGCCGCGAACTGGATAAAGCGTAATGGGGATGGGCGTTGCCTCTTCCGGTCGCAGGCGGGGCAAACGCACCCGGCGCGACGCTATGGCCGAGATCAATGTCACGCCTCTGGTCGATGTGATGCTGGTGCTGCTCATCATCTTTATGGTGACCGTGACTCTGCCAGCGGTCGGCGTTCCGATCGAGCTTCCCGAAAGCCGCGCCAATCCGGTTGAGGAATTGCCCGATCAGGTGAACATCTCGGTCGACAATGCAGGGCGTATCTATGTCGAGGATGAGCCTGTGGTGGCAGGCGGTTTTGCCGATGCTCTGGCATCGATCCGCCGCGATGATGGCGAGCAGCCCGTGATCGTTCTTCGCGGTGATACGGCTCTAGATTACGGCAGAGTGATGGCTGTGATGGGCGAGCTGAACCGTGCAGGGTTCAAATCCATATCGTTGGTCACCGACGGTTCAGACGCAGCGCCATAGCGAACAGGAGCAATGACCCAAAGGACCTATCACAAAGAGGATGGAGCCGGCCTTGGTGTCGCTATCATCCTGCATGCTGCTCTCGCGGCGGTCCTTGTCATGCAATTTCAACAATCCAAACCGGTAACCTTCGGCGGAGACGGCGCGATTGCGGTCACGATCGAAGATGGCTTCGACGAAGCGGGCAGCTCAACCTCGCTTGGTATTCCCGATGCGCTTGATACGTTTGAGGAACCCACACCAGAAACGCCCGAAGTGGCCGAAGAGCCTTTGCCTGATGAAGCGCCAACCCGCGCAGATCCCGCGCCGCGTCCGCAGCCAACCCAGCGGGCCGAGAGAAATCCCTCTCAAACTTCTCGCGGGCAACAAACGGGCCAACGCGACAGCAACGGTGATACAGGCTTTTCCGACGCTTTTGGCGAAGGTGAAGGAACAGGCAGCGCAGAGGCGGTCAAGGCAGACATCAAGGTCAGCATCGGCCAGCAGGTTTCCCCGCAATGGAACCGCTGCCGTGTAACAGGGCTGGACATCGACAAGCTTAGCGCCACAGTCTCCTTCAGCATGGATCGCAGCGGCAAGATCACAAATATCGGTGAGCCCCGCGTGAGTGGCACCAACCCCAGCAATTCTGCGCAAGCCGGGCGATTTGGGGAATGTGCCGAGCGTGCGCTAAAACTGGTCGGAACTTTCCGCGGGCTTCCGCCCGAGCATTACGATTTGTGGCGCAATTACCAATTCAGATTTGTGAAGAAATAGGTTGAAACGGCAGAACATGAGAATTCTTCTTACCATTTCCGCACTCGTAGCGCTTGGCGCTGCACCGGCTTTGCATGCACAGGACGAGGGGACACCGTTCCCGGCAAGCGATGTCGCCGATGCGCAAAGTGACGATCAAGAGCCCATCGGCACGGAAACCGTTGTCGGTTCGCTTGACGGGGATGACTTGGAGATTGCGATTGCCGCTTTTGCGCCTGACCGCGATGTGGCGACTCCTGCCAATGCGAACGGGACCCGCGCTCTGGGTGTGGAATTGGCCCGTGTTATCACCGCAAACTTGCGCAATAATGGCCTGTTTCGGCCAACGGGTCCGGATGCTCTTCCGCGCCCTGAATTCGGGCAAATCCGCGCGCCCAGTTGGGGCGTTTGGACGCGCCGCGATAGCGAAATGCTGGTCCAGGGCTATGTACAGGCTCGCGATGACGGAAAGCTCGTGGTCGGCTGTTATCTGTTCGACGTGGCGCTTCAGGAAGAGTTGATCCGCGAAGGATACGTCGTTGTCCCTTCCGATTGGCGCCGCGCTGCGCACAAATGCTCCGACCTCATCTATGCGCGCCTGACCGGGGAAAGCCCGTTCTTCGACAGCCGAATCGCTTACATCGCTGAAACGGGTCCCAAGGATAACCGGGTAAAGCGTCTGGCTGTTATGGATTCAGACGGGGCAAACCACCGGTTCCTGACATTGGGCAGCGCAACCGCGCTAACCCCACGATATTCGCCTGATTATTCCAAGATCATGTATCTGTCCTACGTAGATGGGAACCCGCGCATCTATGTCTATGATATTGATAGCGGCAAGCAGACACTGGTGACAGAAAACCGCAACCCTACACTCGCGCCGCGATGGGCGCCTGATGGGGAGAGCATCCTGTATTCCATGGCTGTTGCAGGCAACACCGACATTTACCGCGTGTCCGTCAACGGAGGGCGGGCGACGCGCCTGACCGATACGCCTGGGATCGACATTGGCGGGTCCTATTCACCCGATGGCCGCCAGATCGTGTTTGAAAGCGACCGTTCCGGCACACAGCAATGCTATGTTATGAACGCCGACGGTTCCAACCAGCGCCGCATCAGCTTCTTCGGCGGCCGGTGCGCAACACCGGAGTGGAGCCCGCGCGGGGACCAGATTGCCTTCACGCGGATTGCCGGTGATTTCAATGTGGCTGTAATGACACCTTCTGGTGGTTCACTGCGCGTCCTGACCAACGGATGGCAGGACGAGGCACCGACCTGGGCTCCCAATGGTCGCATCATCCAATTCTTCCGGACTACGCGCAATTCAGGGCGTTCTTCGCTGTGGCAGGTTGATCTGACGGGCCGCAATGAACGGCGCTTGCCGACCCCTGTTGATGCATCCGACCCTGCGTGGGGGCCTATTCGTCCATAAACCTCACATAAATATACGCTTTGCTTATACCGTTGACCCTGTATCCTTGTGATCACTTACCCTTGCCCGCTCATCATTGCGCAGGCCAATAACCGGAGAGTAAACCTATGACCTTCTCTGCAAGCAAAACCGCCACTATTGTATTGATGACCTCTGCGCTCGCTCTTGGGGCCTGTGCAAAGAAGGCGCCTGAAGAGTTGCCTCCGGCACCTGTAACAGTTCCAACTCCAGCTCCAACGCAAACGGGGCCGACCGGACCTGTTGGCCCAACCGTTGGCACTCAAGGACATTTCGAACAGGCAGTGGGATCGTCAACGACGATCTTCTTCGACACCGACCGCTTTAACATTGACAGCACCGATGCCGCCGCTTTGCAGGCGCAGGCACAGTATTTCGCGCAATTCCCGCAAGTAACCTTCACCATCGAAGGACACACCGACGAGCGTGGGACACGCGAATACAACGTGGCTTTGGGTGAACGGCGCGCCAATTCGGCGAAGAACTATCTTGTCAGCCTTGGTGTCGACGCAAACCGCATTCGCACTGTCAGCTATGGCAAAGAACGCCCGGTAGCGCTCGCATCGAATGCGGCCGCTTGGGCGCAAAACCGCCGCGCGGCGAGCGTCATCATCAACTAGTCATTGGTGTTGAAAATTTGGCGCGCTCGCTCTCTTGTGGGGGCGGGCGCGTTTGTTTTGCGGCTTAGCGCACGTCTTCGATTTGGGAGAGGACTTGCAAAATCGAGCCTTCGCCGCTGCCAATGTGCAATTCGCGTTCGCTGCTCACGCGCGCGAACAGGCACAGGCAGACGAGCGCAAATACGCTAAACAGGCTGGAGATTTGCAATTGCTGGCTCATGAAACTGGCCTGATATCCCTTTGATCGAGCGAAGCTCTCTAACGAGCATAGGTGAACGAGTTATTGCAATGCAACATTTCGTTTCGCAACTTGTTCCCAAGGCGACTCACATATCTTCCCTTTATCCGCCAGAACCCCTAGATAGCCCGCGTGACTGATCCGACGAACGACTTGGTTGACCCTTGCGGGAAGCCTCATGCCTAAGGCGACGCGCTCAAACGACTGGGGGTTCCCCCGCTGGCGTGGTTATTCCGCATCGCGCGAGGCGACGAATGTGCGCATTTGCGATCGGCACGGTTGTGATGAACCGGGCGATTGTCCTGCTCCCAAGGCTCCTAACAGTCCTGACCGTTGGTATTTTTGTCAAAAGCATGCGGCCGAATACAATTCCAAATGGGATTATTTCGAAGGCCTCGACAAAGCCGAAAAGGCCGCGCGGGCCAAGGCGGAGCGGCAAGAGTCGGAGGGTTATGCCGAGGCTTCGCATTATGGCTGGACGGGGTCCGGCGATGGATCACGAAGCGCGGATGAGATGCGCGCGCTCGAACTGCTTGAGCTTGAAGTCGATGCCGATTTTGCCGCAATCAAAAAGGCCTACCGTGCCAAAGCAAAGCTGGTCCATCCCGATGTGAAGCCGGGTGACGAGGAAGCGGCGCAAGAATTTCAAAAGTTACAGGTCGCCTATGACGTGCTGCGAATTGCGGAAGAACGCCGCGAATGGAAAGGTTAGTTTCAATGCGTATCTTGGCTTTTGCCGCCAGTAATTCGAGCGTGTCCATCAACCAGCAATTGGCGCAATATGCAGCCAGCCTAGCCGAAGCCGCTGAGGTCGAAACTCTCGATATCCATGACTACGAAATGCCGATCTATCGCCACGACCGCGAAGAAGAGAACGGCATCCCCGAGCTAGCCCACGATTTCCTCGCTCGGATCGGGGAGGCCGATGCGCTGATTATCTCCTTCGCAGAACACAACAGCACTTATAGTGCTGCGTTCAAGAACCTGTTTGACTGGTGCAGCCGGGTAGATGGCGAAGTTTGGCAGGACAAGCCCATGCTTTTGCTGGCGACATCACCTGGAAAACGCGGCGCCCAAAGCGTGCTGGAGTTTGCTGTCAATTCTGCTCCGCGCTTTGGCGCAAATGTGGTTGGCAGTCTGTCTGTTCCAAGCTTCGGTGAGAATTTCGACAGCGATGCCGGACGTCTTACCAATGACGAGCTTGACGCTGAATTGCGCGAACTCGTCGGCAAGCTTGTGACCGCCTGATTGCGCCAAGCCTTGGGTCAATAGGCGCTGATTACGGACTTCACCTGATCGAAACGACCAGCGGCAAGGTCTTGTGGCGTAATCAGATACTGCAACACACCCTCACCGAAATTGTGCCCCGGTTCTGCCCCGCCGTGCAGCTCTAGCAACAGGACATGGTCGTCGATCAACTCGTCCACATAGCCTTGCACAAAGCTTGGCGGGCCGAATATGCGGGCAGGGGTTCCTGCAGAAACCTTGCGAACGCGGTCAAGTTTGCCCTCTTCTGAAAGCTTGAGATAGTCCTCGCGGCTGCCATGCTTGTCAGGATCGAAATCCTCATTGGACATATATTCGCGTGCAACAACGTGATTGCTCATCGCTTTTTCGATAAGATCAGCGGGGATTGCGCCAAGCGCTTCACTCCCGACACCAAGGCTTAGCTCGATGGATTGAGGAACGGTTTTGCCGTTGAACATGAGGTCGATCATGTCCTTGCGACCTTCGACCCATTGCCAGATGTCATCTGCGATCTGCTGCTCGACCGGGTGACCCAATGGCCGCTGTGTCCCGAGAAGATAGAGCTCCCTCGCTTCGCCTTTCCATGTCTCGAAAAGGGCGTCCAACTCCTCTTTGGAATGGTCAGGGAAGACCCTGTCCAGCTTGTACTTCGGTGGCCGCTGCAATGCTTTCAGCATCGTCGCTGCAAGAACGCGAATAGCTCCAAAATCGTGAGGGAAGGCGTCGAATGGTCGGGCAAATGGTTGGTGAGGCGTTTCGATATCGGAAATATCGCCCAATGCGTCTTTGCCGCTTTGTTGAACAGCCAGAAGCGCTTCTGCGGTTTGTTCCGCGTCGGACCAGAAACGGTCAGCGTCCGCGTCTTGATCTGGTCCGGCCATCGGATACTCAAAGGCAATCGGCTCAAACGGAAAGCGCGGCATCAGGCGCGGGACATAGTCTTTTGCGTTCTCGACCTCCGGAGTGCATCCGGTGACCCCCCATGGACCTTGTGACCCGAAAACTGGCGGTGCATCAGACGGGGGCGTGACCGGCGACCAGTCATCGGTCGGGCCGGAATGGTGGACAAATGCATGAGCGTGCTCAGAGCCGCCCTCGGCCCCCCAGTTTAGATTGATGAAGCAATAGAGCACTCCATCATCTGGAAGAAGGCCGGAAGCATCCTGGATGGATAGCTGCGTGCAGTCCCACTGCATCATAAAAGTGAGTGGAACTCCTCCTTGGCGAGGCCATTCAAAATCTGCAGGGCCTATTGGCTGGCCACCATAGAACGAGAGCCCATCTTCGGCAGGTGAATGCGGCATAAATTGCCGAAATACAATCGGGTTTGCCCTCGCAAGAGCGATTTCGGCAGGCAAAGATGTGTCTGGTTCGGAAGGTTCGGTGTGCTCCTCAACCGGGAATTGAGGGACTTTTGAGTCTTCTATTGCCGCCGCAGCAACCGAGGCCTCCGCAGTTTCGGGCAGTGCGGCTTCCTCGAACTCTGGCTCGAACTCTGGCTCGAACTCTGGCTCGAACTCGTGTTCAGATTCGGCATCGTATGCTTCGCCAAGGTCTTCTTGCGGCTCGATCTCGGAGAACTCTGCCTCAGACGCTCCGTCACTATCGCCTTGTTCGCCCTCAGCAGCGTCTTCCACCTGATCGTAATCGTCGAGAGGTTCCTGACCATCCGGCTCTTCGTCCGCTGCATCGTCCGCGCTCACTGAAACGCCTGCCGGGGTGCCGTTGTCGCGTTCTGCGCCGCCGACCAAGGATCTGCGCCGTCTGCCCTCGGGGACTGCGGGAGCTGGAGTTGAAGCGGGAGCATCAACGACTTCTGCAGTCGGGTTATCGAGTGCCTCTTGATCGACCACAGTTGGGCTTGGTGCGGGCTTTGAGAGCTTTTTGCGGCGCCAAAGCAGAACAGTGAGCCCTCCAACAGCAAGTACAAATCCGCCAATCATGAGCGCCAAAGCTGCGTATAGTCCCGGGTTGGACGTGGCGAGCAAAAGGTCAAAGCGCATTACAGCATCTCCATTGAGATCACCCAAAAATGACCCTGCGCACGGGCGCGAAGGACCCGAACCGGGCTATTAGTCTGTTTGCACCTAGTAAAAGTTGGTCAATTCCTGGTTAACGCAATTCCCCGCTAAGGCTATGGTTTGCGTAGTTTTACCAGGGTTTCGGTACTGGATGATGCGCTATTCCGGCTTGCGGGAACTGGTATTTATCGCAGGCGGGGGATTGTCATTCCACCAAGGAGCGTCGGTCCACGGACGCACATCAACCTCGAAGCTCCAACAGCTGCGATGCTGATGGGCAAGGTGCCAATAAGTCTCGGCGAGGGCTGCGGGGTCCACCACCCCGTCCTCGCCCTTGGACGCCTTGTAGGCCTCGAACTTGTCGCCCAGCAGCCGCCCGAGCGTGTCAGGCGCATCAACCGGTCCGTCGACCATAATATGGCTGATGTGGATGCCTTGGGGCGCAAATTCGGCGTTGAGCGTCTGGCACAGCATACGCCGACCCCCGATAGCCGCTGCGTGGCTGTGCTGTCCGGCATTGCCGCGCATTGCCGAGGTTGCCGATGTGACAAGCAAGACCCCGTGCCCGCGTTCCACCATCGCTGGAAGCATCGCTTGCCCCAAACGGAAAAGCGCGAAAGAGGTCATGCGCCAGCCCAGTTCGAACGCCTTGTGCGGTGTGTCGAAGAACTTCCGGTTGCCGATCTGCGCGCCAAGATTGAACAGGCAAACCTCGATCGGGCCAATGTTGCGTTCGGTCCGCTCTACCAACTCTTCGATTGTGCCGTCTTCGGCCGCATTGATGAGCACTCCGGTGGCGCTGCCGCCTTCCGCTTCAATCTGTGATACTAAATGGTTGAGGCCGTCTTCGTCAGAACGCCTTGCCAGCACTGCATGATAGCCGCCTTTGGCAAAGCGTTTTGCTGTGTTGCCGCCAATCCCAGCGCCCGCACCAAGGATCAAAACCACCGGTTTGCGACTATCATCCATCCAGACTTCCTCTCTCCCAATGGGTCCGGAAGAGAGGCTAGGCTGGAAATCAGACGTGGTCTAGCGCCTGTTCAAAGTCTGCAATCAGATCATCCGGGTCCTCGATCCCGATGCTGATCCGCACGAGGCTGTCCGAAATGCCGAGCGCGGCGCGGCGTTCTTCGGGGACCGACAGGTGCGTCATGGATGCCGGGTGGCTTGCCAGCGTCTCGGTACCGCCAAGGCTCACTGCGAGTTTGGCGATTTGCAGATTATCGAGGAAGCGGAAGCATTCCGCCTCGCCGCCCTTGATGAACACGCTGAAGGTGGAACCTGCGCCGAGGCAGTGGCGGTCGTAGATATCCTTTTGTCTCGCATCGTCGATCATGCCGAGATAGCCGAGGCCGGTGACCTTCGGGTGATCTTTCAGGAAAGCGCAGACCTTGGCCGCATTTTCGCCCGCGCGTTGCATCCGCAATTCGACTGTCTCAAGGCTGCGAAGGAGCATCCACGCAGTGTTGGGGTCGACAATCCCGCCCATGGTGTTTCTGAGAGCGCGGACCGGGTCCATCCATTTCTTCGCGCCCGCGATGCTACCCGCCACAAGGTCAGAATGGCCGCCCACGTACTTCGTAAGCGAATAAGCGACGATATCCGCGCCGTGATCGAGTGGGCGCTGCCACAATGGCCCAAGGAACGTGTTGTCGATCGCAATCGGGCAATCCCATTTGAGATTGGCGTCGCGCGCCTCTTTCACCGCTTCGATATCGACCAGAGCATTGGTCGGGTTACCGGGGCTTTCGAGGTAGATCATTGCGACCTTGCCGCCGTTCTCGCCAGCTTGCTTCTTGGCGCGCTTCAGAACCTCATCCAATTCCTCGCGGCTCGCGCCTGCTGGAAAGTCGATGTAGGTGACGCCGAATTTTGAGAGAACCTTGGCAACGAACCCTTCCGACGCCGCATAAAGCGGGCCGGAATGGACGATCACGTCGCCTTGGCTGACATAGGCCATCATCAGGATGCAGATTGCGGTCATGCCGCTTGAAAAGGTGAGCGCGTCTTCGGCCCCATCCCAGATCGCAAGTCGGTCTTCGAGGATTTCCTGGTTCGGCCCATTGAAGCGCGAATAGACAAGGCCTTCTGCCCCGCCTTCGCGTTTTCCGGTGATGCCTTCAAAATGGCGCTTGCCGTCTGCTGCGCTTGGGAAGGCAAAGGTAGAGGTGAGGAAGATCGGTGCTTTGAGCGAGCCTTCCGACAGGGTCGGATCATAGCCGTGCCCCATCATCAAGGTTGATGGTTTCAACGGGCGGCCAGCGATTTCGGTGCGCTCCGGTTTCGGCTTGCGGCGCGGTGTTGGGTTCTCGGTTGCGTCGATTGCATCGGTCATGATGCCGATCTCCTTCCAGCTATATGTCCCTAGGAAGGCAGGGACTTATGGTTTGGAAGAACCGATGGAGCCCCCGTTTCTAACCTCCGCAGAAACGCCTCTCCCCAGCGGCCATATGCTTTGGCCTGCAATATTGTGATCTGGTTTCATGTGCAACCGGTTTCATCCGTGCAATCCCCAAAGGGCCTAGGTTGAAATCCGATCTACAGATAAACTGCATCGGGGCAGGTCCTCAGGGAGAACCGTTAGGGCTTGTCCCTGTTGGCTCAAACGAGCGCGGCGATGCCCCAGACCATGCCTACGATCATGAAAATCCCAATAAGATCGAGGATCAGACCTGCCTGAACCAGTTTCTCGATCCGCAACCGGCCTGTGCCCCATGCAATCGCATTGGGTCCGGTGCCAGCGGGCAGGATGAAGCCCCAGCTTGCAGCGAGCGCGGCTGGCATCGCGATCAGGATCGCCGCTTCTCCAAGGCCAAGCCCTGCGGCAAGGCTGGCGACGACAGGGATAATTGCGCTTGCGGTTGCGACATTGCTGGCAAATTCCGTGACCAGAACGACCATCGCAACCACAGCCAGAGCAATGACGATGAGCGGGAATACTTCTAACGGCAGCAGCGATTGACCGAGCCAGTCGGCAAGCCCCGATGCCTGCATCCCTGCCGCAAGTGCAAGGCCGCCGCCAAACATCAAGATGACGCCCCAGGGCGCGCGGTCGGCCTCCTGCCAATTGAGCAATGCACGGGTCTTGCCATTCTCGCGTGTCCCATCAGGCAATAGGAAAAGCGACAGCGCCGCGATCACAGCGATAGTGCCGTCGGTCCAGCTACCCTCTGGCAGATAGGGCGCGACCCAGCGTTTGCTCATCCAAAGAAGGAAGGTGACCGCGACAATTGGCACCAGACGCTTTTCCGCAGAGGACCACGGCGCATGATCGTCAATCGCCGTGCGTGCAGCCCTCACATCAAATGGATGCGCGTCCACCCTTTGCACTTTAGCGATAATCAGACAGGCGATAGGCACGCTGACAAGAACAATAGGAAGACCAAACACCATCCACTGGGCAAACGAGATTTGCAGCCCGATCATATCGTCAAGCAGTTGAACCGCGATCCCGTTGGTGGGAGAGCCGACAATCGTTCCAAGCCCACCGATCGATGCGGCAAAGGCAATCCCCATCGGCAGCGCGCCATAGATACCGCTGGTCTGAGGTGCTTCGCCCTCCGCTGTTTGCAAAGAAGCCCCGCCGGCGAGCACCGCCAGAGCCATCGGCATCATAATCAGTGCGGTAGATGTGTTGGATATAAGCCCGGACAAGATCGCTGCACTGACCATAAAGGCAAGCAGCAAGCGCACTTGTCCCCCCTGGCTGCCAATCGCCTTTAATATCGCAAGGCTCAACCGCCGATGCAGTCCTGTTCGCTCAATCGCAAGGGCAATGAATGCGCCGCCCAGCAGGAGGAACAGGATCGGCGCATAATACGCGCTGGCCGTCTCGCGCGCGGTCATCACACCTGAAAGCGGCAGGCAGACAAAGGGCAGCAAAGCGGTCACCGCAAGCGGCACGGCTTCGGTCATCCACCATGCTGCCATCCAGATCACAAGCCCTGCAACGAGCCACGCCTCGCCGCTCATCCCTTGCGGAGCAGGGACAAGGGCCGTGATGGCAAAGGCGAGGGGGCCAAGAAGAAGACCAATCCGTTGCGCGGTCATGGGATGTTGCGGTTCCTCGCCTTACGAAGTTTCCCCTAGACTGCCAGCTTATCGGCTGAGCGCAAGGCGGACCGGAGCTGGCTTGTGGAACGATTGGCTTGAGCGTGAGAATGGGGCTAGGCTCTTCTTTCATGGACACAGACCGCCCCATCGACCTTGTCTCGCTCAGCGCGCCCCTTCGAGAGCTGACGCGCACTTTGGCAAATGCCTTTCAGGACGATCCGGCGCTCAGCTGGATTGTGCAGGACCAAGTCAAGCGGGCGAAGATGCTTCCGGGCTTTTTCAAGGTGATGGCCCAGCAATCGCGGCGTCATGGCGAGATATTGGCATCCCCTGACGCAGAAGCTGCGAGCCTGTGGTATCCGCCGGGCGAAGTGCGGGATAGCGTGATTGTCTCTATCTATGACAATCTTCGAATGCTCGCCGGTTTCGGGCTTACCCTTCCCAGAGGCCTCAAGGTTGCCGAGGAGATGTACAAGCGCCATCCATCCCCGCAACCCTATTCCTACCTGCGCTACGTCGGTGTTGCCCCGCAGGCCCAAGGCAAGGGTTGGGGCGGGGCGATTGTGCGAGCAGGTATCGCAAGGGCGGCGGAGCAGGGGCAGGGCGTGCTGCTAGAGACCGCGACGCCAGATAACGTTGCGATTTACACGCGGCTTGGTTTTGAGATTATTGAAGAGTGGAAGGTGCCGGGTGGTCCCAAGTTTTGGACGATGGTGCGCGAGTGCGACTGAGCGTCAAGGCCTGGCAACACTCGTCACGCAGGTTTGCTCTGCTTCCTCGTCGTGATCAGCGTCCCAATCGCCATTCGGGTCTTCAAAGTTGTCCCACAGCTCCTTTCGGGGATCGTAAAAACACGCGCGGCGTTCCATCAAAGTTCGGTCTATGAGATGCCATTTCCCGGTTAGGTCGCGCTGCGCCGACACCACGATGACGATACCTTCGATGTATGGACCATGTTGGATTACCCGGAAGGTCTGCCGGCCGATATTGGGAGAATTGCCAAGCGGCTGGATCGGATCGAGTGTCAAATCGAAAACCGAGTTCATGCAGATGTGCTCTGGCGGGCAAGGGGGGCTACCGACAAAGGCCATAGCCGCAACGCGAGCTGTGTAAACCGCTGTTGCGTCTTCATCCCATTCGATTGGCTCGCCTGCCTTTGCGTTTCCACCAAACAAAAGGGCGAGAGCGCTTAACGCTCCCGCCCCGAAATGTTTGATTGGCAAAGCCATTCCTATTTCGGCGCCAGAACCATCAGCATCTGCCGGCCTTCGAGGCGGGGGAATGCTTCGACCTTGGCGGTCTCTTCTACGTCTTCCTGCACGCGCTTGAGCAGATCCATGCCCAGATGCTGGTGCGCCATTTCGCGGCCTCGGAAACGAAGGGTGACTTTCACCTTGTCGCCATTGTTGATGAATTTGTTCACGTTGCGCATCTTCACGTCATAATCGTGCGTGTCGATGTTGGGACGCATTTTGACTTCTTTGATGTCCTGCGTTTTCTGCGTCTTGCGCGCAGCGTTGGCCTTTTTCTGGGCCTCAAAACGGTATTTGCCGACATCGAGGAATTTGCACACGGGCGGGTCCGCATTGGGGGACACTTCGACAAGGTTCAGGCCCTTGTCATTCGCTTGCTCCATCGCTTCGCGTGTAAACATCACACCAAGGTTTTCGCCTTCGTCATCAATGACGCGGACCTTGGGTACCTGAATAAACTGATCATATCGAGGGCCGCTTTTCGTTGGCGGGGCCATCTGACGCCGAGGTGGACGGGCTATGTGGGTTCTCCTGTTGTAGCCATACTGTGAGTCGTCGATATAGGCGCAAAGCCCTTAAGATACTAGGCGCGTGCGTCAAGCTGCGCGTCGATAAAGGGGGAATGTGACCAATTTGCCCTTTGCGGGCAGGATGGCGTCGATTTGACGCGCGGGGCTCAGCGCTTCGAGTATCTCTGGCGAGCCTGCGTCCATACCGCCGGTATATGCTCCGAATGCAGGCGCGATCATGCGATCCGCTCCTGCTGCCGAGCGGCTGATGACGGCACAAGGCCTTGCGATATGGCGGGTTCTTACAGCGACGCGCATTTTGGGGTGGTAGTGGCCCGATAGCTCTGGACGTGTCTCTCCCGACTGTGCCTCATGGCGCAGGATTACGCCGGACACCTCAAGCTCGCCGAAGCTCTCTGCCCCAAAAGTACGGGGCATTTCTTCGTCATGATTGCCCTTCACCCAGACCCAATCAAGGCTCCGGATCAGACCCTCGAGCATTCCGGCCGCGTAAGGTTCCAACCGGCAGGTGCCCGCATCATCGTGGAAGTTGTCTCCAAGAGTGATCACCCGGCGTGCGCCGAACGCCTTGATCGTGTCGGCCAATCGTTCAAGCGTTTCGCGGCTGTCATAAGGCGGGAGCATTTGCCCGCGCGCTGCATACCAGCTGCCTTTTTCCAAATGCAGGTCAGCGACCAAAAGCGTGCGCTCTCTAGGCCAGTAAAGCGCGTGTGATTTGGTCAGCACCAATTCCTCGCCCGCGAAACCAAGCGGAGCGCCAGAATCGCGCTTATCCGAATTGGGAGGGAACGAAACGGGAACCATACGGCCTTCTGGCCTGCTTGCCTCTAATTGGCAAGTGTCAAAACGGGTGGACACTTTTCATGTCATGGGGCACATGTGAGGCAGACTATGGACGAGGGAAATTTATGAGCGATTGGGCTGGCCGCACTGCAAAAGCAAAGACTTGGTTTGAAAGTCTTCGCGATCAGATTTGTGCAGCGTTCGAAAGCATTGAACGCGATGCGGGCTCTAACGCCAGTTTTGAATACACCCCCTGGACGCGCGAAGAAGAGGGAAATGAAGACCCGGGCGGAGGTGTCCAGGGCCTGATGAAGGGCAGAGTGTTCGAAAAGGTCGGCGTCAATGTCTCGACCGTGCGAGGGAGTTTTTCAGAAGCCTTCGCTGATCAGGTAAATGGGGCCAGCGCGGAGCATCCGGGGTTCACCGCGACCGGCATCAGTCTGGTCGCGCATATGCACAACCCGCATGTGCCAGCGGTTCATATGAACACCCGGTTCCTGACCACGCAATCGGCTTGGTTCGGGGGAGGGGCCGATCTTAACCCGCCGATCCCGTATGAAGAGGACACGCAAGAGTTTCACGCCTCAATGCGGGCTGCCTGCATGGCGCATAACCCGACCTATTACGAAAAATACAAAAAGTGGGCGGATGACTATTTCTACATCCCCCACCGCGAAGTGCACCGCGGCGTCGGCGGAATTTTCTATGACCATTTGGCGTGCGATGATGATCCCAGTTTCGACCGCAATTTCGCCTTCACACAGGATGTGGGCAAGGCGTTTCTCGATATCTATCCCAAGCTCGTGCGCAAGCGGATGGAAAGCGATTTCAACGATGCGGATGTGGCGCAGCAGCTTGAGTATCGCGGGCGCTATGCGGAGTTTAACCTGGTCTATGACCGTGGGACGATTTTCGGGTTGAAGACCGGCGGTAACATCGATGCAATTTTGATGAGCCTGCCGCCAAGGGCAACTTGGAGTTGATGCAAGGCGCGTAAAGCCGGAACTGGCAGGCGGCCCCTGTCAGCCTGCCAGTTTGCGATAGGATTAAAAGCCCAAGCCGCCGCCAAGATCATCTGCAAAACAGATTTCTTGAGTGGTGTTACTGAGCTCATTGTCGACAACGATACAAGTGATCAGGGTGCAAACACCTAAGTTGCATTCGTAGTAAGAATACGAGTTTCCTTCTGCATGTGCCGCACTACTTGCAACAAGTGCAGCAATACCTGCTGCTGGAACGGCGATCTTTTTCTTAAGATTTTTCATTGAGACTTCTCCGTTATTTGAAATGCCATCTCCCGATAGGCATTTTCACTATTGTTTGTCACGAACTCATATTCAATCTCTAGTCTTTTATCTGTTCATGGCATTGGGCAGGTAGAGGCAAGTGTGCTGCGATTACGATGGATTGAGGGGAGACCAGTATCTTCCAGAGCAACGCGCTATACGCGCGCAGGTCTGCATTGGTCGCGGTGACAGGCGCCCTGGCATCTTGTGGCTAGTAGAAGCATTGAGGTAAAAACGGCGCACACCTTGCGGTTTGCCACTCCCGTTGCCTTGAACAGCGTATTTTGACTTGCAGCTTTCCCCATCGCCACGCACATTGACGTCAATGCTGCGCCAATACGAACTTGTGGAACGGGTCCTGGAGTATGACCCTGAAGCCGATGAGGCGCTGCTTAACCGTGCCTATGTCTACACCGTGCAAAAGCACGGGACCCAAAAGCGCGCGAGCGGGGATCCGTATTTTTCGCATCCGGTCGAAGTGGCCGGGCTCATGACCGACCTGCAGCTTGATCAAGAGACCATTATCACGGCGCTCTTGCACGATACCGTCGAAGACACTCTGGCAACGATCGAGGACATCGAAGCCAATTTCGGCTCCGATGTTGCGAGGCTCGTCGATGGGGTGACCAAGCTCTCCAAGATCGAGACCATGCCCGAAAACGAACGGGCGGCCGAAAATTTGCGCAAATTCCTGCTTGCGATGTCAGAGGACATTCGCGTGCTGTTGGTCAAGCTTGCGGACCGTCTGCACAATATGCGCACGCTTCATTTCATCAAGAAGCCGGAAAAGCGGCAACGCATCGCGCGCGAGACGATGGATATCTACGCGCCGCTGGCCGAGCGTGTGGGCATGTACGAATATATGCGCGAAATGCAGGCGCTTGCCTTTCAGCAGCTCGAGCCGGAAGCCTACGCCACAATCAATGACCGCCTCGAAGCCTTGCGCGGGCAAGACAGCGGTCAAGTCGATGCAATCGCGCTTACTATCAAACAGGCCCTGGCTGAGGCGGGCCTTTCGGTCGAGGTGACGGGCCGCGAAAAGCACCCTTATTCGATCTGGCAAAAGATGTCAGAGCGCCATGTGAGCTTTGAACAAGTCACCGACATCATGGCGTTCCGGGTGATTACGGACAATGTCGCTGACAGCTATGCCGCTATGGGCGTGCTCCATACCACCTGGCAGTTTTTGCCAGGTAAGTTCAAAGACTACATCTCGACACCGAAAACCAATGGCTATCGATCGATCCACACCAGTTTGATGTATGAAAACTCGATGCGGGTAGAGGTGCAAATTCGTACCCGCGAAATGCATCACCGCAATGAATTCGGCCTCGCGGCGCATTGGGCCTATAAACAGCATGACAAATCCGACGGGCAAGTGGGCTGGCTGCGCGATCTTATCGAGATTGTCGATGCGAGCCATGACGCCGAGGAGTTGTTAGAGCACACGCGGTTGGCGATTTATCAGGACCGCATCTTTGCCTTCACCCCCAAGGGCGCGCTGTTCCAGTTGCCAAAGGGATCAACGGCGGTCGATTTTGCCTTTGCCGTCCACACCGATCTTGGCCTGTCAACAGTCGGGGTGAAGATCAACGGGCGGCACATGCCGCTGCGCACCCAGCTTTCTAATGGCGACGTTGTTGAGATCATCAAAGGCGGCGATGCTGGTCCGCAATTGTCGTGGCTGGGCTTTGTCGTGACCGGAAAAGCGCGCGCTTCGATCCGGCGGGCAGTGCGCCTGAAAGAGCGCGACGAGGTTGCCGAAATTGGTGCCAAGCTGTTTGACGAAATTGCAGCGCGAGTCCCTGCCAAGATCGGCAAAAAAGCAATCCGGGCCGCGATCGAGCGGCTCGGTATGGAAGAGCCCGATGACCTTATGTTCGCGATAGGTGCAGGCAAGATTAGCGACCGCGAAGTGATGGAAGCGCTTGTTCCGGGCTGCACATCCGAATTTGAGGAAGAGGAATGGAAGACGCGCGACCGTCAGATTTCTATTCGCGGCCTGACCCCCGGTGTCGCATTTGAACTGGCTGATTGCTGTCACCCCGTGCCCGGAGACCGGATTGTCGGGCTGAGGCGCAAAGGGGAACGGGTGATCGTTCACACGATTGACTGCCTTGAACTTGCCAACGGGGTCGATAGCGACTGGCTCGACCTGAACTGGGGTAAACGCTCGCATGGGGCGGTAGGGCGGTTTGCGGTCACGCTCTATGATCGTCCGGGAACTCTGGCAGAGATGGCGGGCGTTTTCGCTCAAAACAAAATCAATGTGACCAATCTCACGCAGACCCATCTGGATATGCCATTTGTCACTTACGAGATTGATGCCGAGGTCAACGATGTCGCGCATTTGTCGCGCATTCTCTCCGCCTTGCGCGCCAGTGATGCAGTGGCACAGGCTGACCGGATTTGATGACCGTTATCGGGCTTGATCATATTCAATTGGCCATTCCTGAAGGTGGTGAAGAAAAGGCCCGGGAATTTTATGGCGATCTGCTCGGCATGCGAGAGGTTGCAAAGCCCTCCAGCCTCTCCCGCAAAGGTTGTTGGTTTGCGTCAGGCTCGCTCAACTTACACATCGGCGTTGATCCAAACTTCCAGCCAGCCTCAAAGGCGCACCCGGCACTACTAGTTGACGACCTTGTTCGGCTCAAAGCCGCCATTGATAAAGCGGGTTATCCGGTCGTGGCAGACAAACCCATCGCCGGTTATGTTCGGTTTTTCACCAATGACCCTTTTGGCAATCGCATCGAGATAATGCAAAAGACCTGAGCACGCTCGTTATCATGGTTAAATTTGGGTTTACGATACCTTAAGTCTTCCTCCGTAAGTCTCTTCCCATCCGGTTGTCCTCCACGGGCGCCGCAGGAAAGGGAAAAGGCGCAGTGACTTCGCTAAATCACGACTTCGTCAAAGCAGGAAATGCTGAAGGCCCGTTGACAGGGGACTTGGAAATGGAAGGCGAAATTGCGTCGACCCAATCACCTTTTTCCGCCTACCCCTCGAGGATGCAAACAGTGCCGAGAGGCCTGTCGATCATGCGCAAGCTCAGCCTTGCTGTATTTGCCAACACAATTTGCCTTTTTGTGCTTGCTCTGGTCACAATTATAGGCGCAGCATCACTCAGCGGTTCGGGCCGCGATCAGATCATTCTGGCCTCAATCGAGGTTCGCACGAACAATGCGGCAATCGCGCTTGATGATGCGTCCGAAGTGCTTGCCAGCGCGAATGCTACCGCCAATGCAGGGTATCAGACTTCAGTATTGACCCATTTTGATGCCGCTATCGAGGCGCTTAATGATCCCATTGATTTTGCCGGCGAAGATTTGCCCACTGACCTGGGATCGCCTGTGATCGCTTTCCGTAATCGTGCGGTCGCTTTGCGTGCCGAGGTGGCTTCAGGTCAGCTAGAAAGTGAGCGCCGCGTGAACCTTGCGCTGGAAACCGAAAACCTGTCCAATGACCTTGGCCAGTTTGCTGTCGAAATCCATCCCTACATTTCTCGAAAAGCGGGAGAATTGTACAACACAATTAGCACGTTCTTGATCGGGTTCTGCCTCTTGGCTGCCCTCATCATGATTGGTGTTCTTGTCGGTTCAAGAAGTGTGGTGCGCGAAATCGTCGGAAAACTCCGCGGCGTTACCAAAGCCATGGAAAAAGTGGCGAATGGCGAGCACGATGCTCCAATTCCGGGGGCTGAACGCGGTGACGAAATTGGCGATATGGCCCGCGCTTTGACGGTTTTCCGTCAGAACGCACTGGAACTCGGCGCAGTCAATGATCAGCGCGCAAAAGACGCCGAAATGCGGCTGGAACAGCAAAAAATCTCGTCTGAAGAGATGCGCGTTCTCAAGCTTGAAAAAAGCCGCATGTTGGAAAATCTGGCGGACGGTTTTGAGGTTTCCGTGGGAGAACTCATCACTTCTGTCTCTGCCGCGTCCGAACAGTTGAAGGCGACGTCTGCGCAAATGGTCAAAGTGGCTGAAGGCTCAAACGATCAGGCCGACGGTGCAAGCGCTGCCATGCACAAGGCCTCTTCCAATGTGACCGCGGCTGCGGCTGCGACCGACGAATTCGCTTTGTCGATCCATGAAATTAGCCAGCAGGCAACCGCCTCTGCCACTCTGGCGCGAGATGCAACGAGCCTTGTCGCGAGCGCCAATACGCGCATGGACGACCTGTCGACCGCTGCCGAGGAAGTTGGCGAGATTGCAGGGCTTATCCAGACGATTGCCAAGCGTACCAATCTGCTTGCCCTGAATGCCTCTATCGAAGCGGCCCGCGGAGGCGAGGCAGGGCGCGGCTTTGCGGTGGTGGCAAGCGAGGTCAAAGAGCTCGCCATGCAAACATCGGCTGCGACCAGTTCTGTGGCTGAAAAGATTACGGCAATGCAGGACTCCACCCGGTCCAGCGCCAGCGATCTCACATCGATCTACGACCAGATTGGCGAGCTTGAGAAAGTGGCGGTTGTGATTGCGACGGCTGTCGATCAACAGTCCGTCTCTGGCGAAGAGCTTGCGCGCAATATCGACACCGTCGCCGAAGGGTCACGTCAGGTTGGCGAGCGTCTAGTCGCGCTTCGCGAGGCGAGCGAGGAAACCGGCATCGCGGCGAGCGATGTGGTGGCAAGTGCCAATGCGCTTGGCAATCACGCCAATGATCTGCGCGAGAAAGCGGGCCGGTTTATTGCCGATGTGCGCCGTTCTGCTCGCGAACTCGAAGCGGATGAAAAAGCTGCCTAGATATGGTGTTTTAATGCGGCGTCAAAACGAGTGCGATTTCATCGCCTTCAACCAGGTTTTCCGCTTTCCGGATCGCAGCCTTGACCGGCAGCAGCCAACCGCGCGTTTTGTCGGGAAAGACGCTTGTGTCCCAGCTGCTTTCACCGATCTGGACACGCACTTTCAGCGAGCCAAAGCCTGCCCTTCGACCAAATTCGAGCCTGCGCATCAAAGCACATTCCTTCAGCGCTTCGCCCGCTTCGCCGTCGATTGTGATAAAGTGCCAGCTGCCTTTTTCCTGCGCGCGCCACACCCATATGGTGCCGGTATGACGCAAGGTTTCATCCACGGCTGACCGCCCGAACCGGTACAGGGATATTGCAGATATCCGCGCCGCCTGCTGGCACGATGAAGAACGGATCGCGTCGATTGGCGCGTGCCTCGGCGTAGCTGGCGAAGGTTTCGGTTTCGGTCGAGAGATATTCGAATACTGGGCGCTCCGCCTCGGGTAAGTCTGAGGCGACCCGGATTGAGACAATTGGCGTGCGTTTGTCGGCCTCTTCCTCCGTGTAGAAACCCAAGACGCCCGAGCCACGGGGAAGGGAAGAGAGATGCTCCGTCCCGCTGATTATCCGGCCTGCGAGCGCGATATTGCGATCAAGGTGGCGCGGTGCATGGCCAATGACGGTGTAAAGCTCTGCGTCAGAGCCTGTGTCGGGTGAGTAGTTTCGCCCCACACCGACCATGCCGTAGCAGTGGACGGGCCAGACTCCTTCTTCGAGTGACAGTCCCAAAGGCCAACCACGCCCGATCATAGCTGCGGGGGTATATCGGTCTTTCATATACAAGTCGTCGACATCAACAGAGCCATCGGGGAAATTGTTTGGATCAAGTCCTCCCGCAATTGCTCCGTTGTAAAAGGCCCATTTGAACTGCTCAGCAATCGGAAATGCGTCCTTGATCGAACTGGCGTACTTATCCTCTCCCATCACATTCAGCCCATCAGGCAGAGGCTTGGTCTCCACATCATCGCTCTCAGGATTATCATGTCCCGGATCGCCCCATTGGACGACGTAATTGTCCTGCACGCGGTTAACCGAGATCCCGTCATACCATTTGGCGCGGGCAAGAGTGCGGATGTTCTCCACCCAACCCTGGCTAAAAGGCGCTGGCATCAGTTGGATCACGACTTGGCGGGGCTTCCCGTCGCGGGAAGCCTGCCCCGGACCCCGATCCGGGGGTGCCAGCGTCATCACCAGCAAATCTTCAGCCGGTATCGCGACCCATTCGCTATCCGGCGCAGCGTCCACGATCTCATTGGGGGAAGGGGCAGTTGCTGCCTCTTCTTGCGCTGAAAGCGGTGCAGAAACGGGCGATGCAAGAGCGATCAAAGCGGCGGCTGGGGCAAGAGTGTGTTTCATCGGGACTTTCATGACATTACAGCGCTTGCACCTCAAGCCCGCTGCGTTTAGGGGGCTTTCCCAACGGAGACGTGGCCGAGTGGTCGAAGGCGCACGCCTGGAAAGTGTGTATACGGTAACCCCGTATCGTGGGTTCGAATCCCACCGTCTCCGCCATTTATGTCTGAAAATATTAGAAGTTTCTGATCTTCTTCTTTTAGTTACCATAACCGCTCCCCGATAGAGGCAGTGCTTGACTTTACAGGAGCCTTTGCGCCGGAATTTACTTTGGGTCCGGCGCGCGGCGCACTCACCAATCCGCGTAGTGATCTCTCCGAAGCCAACGGATGAAGCGACAAGACTGGGCTACCCTTGCCAATTCCAGCATATGACCACCGTCGAGTTGCGGATTTAGCAGGAGAAATTGCAGCTAGTGCTCTGCGGAAGGAATTGGGCAGAAACTGACTGTCCGCTTCGGGGGTTGCAGTGTTTTAAAAAAACCCGCTTGAAAGCTTCAGGTTCTAAGCTCGGGATGTGGTTAGAAATCAATCTGCTCGCACCCGTGATCCAATTGCTCAAGCGTCCAACTTGTGCAGCCTGATTGATTCGCGCACCCGGTCCAGCGCGCTTCCGACCGGGTCTGTTTCATGGAGCAGAGCAAAGGTCCCGCTCACCACATAGCTGCAATGACCATGCACCGTCGCAATCAGCGATCGCGCATAGCGCGGCACATCAAGCTGAGTGTTGTCTGGCAACGCCGTCCTCACCTCTCGCTCGACGATCTGGGTCAAGACACCTCGGCCCTCAAGATCAGCCTCTGAGAGGCCTTGGCCTTCGGGCACCCTGTGTTCATAGATCGCGGACCAGGTGAGGGGATTGTCCAATGCGAAGGCGAAATACCCCTCAACAAGGCACGCGATGCGATCCTCACCGCTCTGGTCGAGCCGGCGCTGCAATTCTGCCGCCCAGAGGATGAATGTCCGCGTGTTGATCGCTGCGAGCAAGCCTTCGAGCGAGCCGAAGACATTGTAGATTGTGCCAACCGAATAGCCCGCGCGCCGCGCAGCCTCACGCCCAGAAAACTGCGCATAGCCGACCTCAGCCATCAATTCGTGGCCCTTGTGAACCAAGAGTTCGCGCAACTGCTCGGGGGTATGATCTGATCGCCTGCCCATCGCTGACCTCTTTGACAAATAAATTGAACGCTGTCTAATTTTTATATTGAACAGTGTTCAATTACGCATTAGAGGCCTTCTCCATTGAAATTGGAGGGATGTCTGGTGAGTTTCCTGCTGACGATCATTTTTGCCGGTGCGCTTATCTACTTGTGGCGCAAGTTTGATGCGCTTGAGGCGAAGATGCAGTACTTGGATCAAGCCTTGGATGGTGTGCAGTTTCAACTCTCCCGAGAGGTTAAGCCGGCTTCCGCGCCCTCACCTACGCCCGCGCCCGCTCGCGATGCGAAGACCGCGCCTGAGCAAGCGCTTCCAGCCGAACCAGCGCCGCCGCAGCTGACCGAACCTGTCGATGAACCTCTACAAGCCCAGGAAGAACCCGATGTGGAAGTTGAGGTCGCACCAGCGCCCAAAGCGATTCCCGCGAGGCGGCTCGATCCTGCTGAAACGCTGGACTCTGAGCCAGTTGAGTCTGAGCCGGTCGAAGCTAAACCCGCTGAGTTGGAATCAGACGAGCCCGAAGTGTACGACGAAGAGCCTGAGCCATCCGGGTTCTCATTCGACTTCGAAGATTTCTTTGGCCGTCTGCTCCCGATCTGGGCCGGCGGCATTGCGCTTGCCGTCGCGGGTTTTTTCCTTGTGCGCTATTCGATTGAGCAGGGCTTTCTTGGTCCGCAGGTTCGCGTTGCACTCGGCTTTCTCTTCGGCACCGCTCTGTTGGGCGGCGCAGAAATTGCCTATCGACAGGAACACCGAATCTCGGATCCGCGCGTGCGGCAGGCGCTGTCAGGGGCAGGGCTCGCCACACTTTATGCCAGTTTCTATTTCGCGGGCAGCCAATATGGGCTGATCGCAAGCGCCGTTGCCTTTCTTGGCCTTGCCGGTGTCACATGCGCTGCGATCACGCTGTCATTCCGCTTCGGATTGCCCAGCGCAATCCTTGGGCTTGTTGGCGGTTTTGCCGCACCTTTGCTGGTCACAAGCGATAGCCCCAACTTGCCACTCCTCGCGCTCTACCTCGCGCTTGTGACGAGCGGGCTGACCTATGCGGGCAATCGTCAAGGCCGCAGTTGGCTTGCGCTCGGCGCACTCGCCGGAGGCCTCGGCTGGGGCGTTCTGATGCTGCTCTCGGGCGTCACCGGATATGCCAGCATCCTTGCCTTCGGCGCTTACATCGTAGTGCTGGGCGCGATCCTGCCTGTTTTTGCAAAGGTCGATACTGACGAAGGCCTCGAGTCCTCGATTGTCCTACGCCTTGTCGCGGCGGCGCTTGCTGCGATCCAGATGGGCGTTATGATTGGGCAGGTCGGTTTCAGCCTGCTCGCTTGGGGTCTTTATGCCCTGCTTGCAGCAGCGCTGGCATTCTTTACATGGCGCGAACCTCGCCTGCGCGAAGCAACCGCATTTGCAGCGACGCTTGGGCTGGTGATGCTCGGCATCTGGCCCGACCCATCGATCCAAGAATTCCTGATTGTTGGCTGCGCTCTTATCGCGATCTTTGGCGTCGTCCCGCTCGCCAACATCTGGCGGGGCATGCATCGCAAGATCGACACCTATCAGTTGACCGGATTCGCGCTTGGATTGATCGCAGTTTCGATTGAGACGCTGTATTGGGACGTGTCCGATTTGGTGCTGGCAGGCATGGTCTTGGCGATATCTGGCTTGCCCGCTTTGGCTAGCTGGAAACAGTGGCCAGCGCGTCAAAACCCTCTTCCAACCGAAACAATGGTCACGGTGACAGCCGCAGCAATCGGGATCACGCTTGCGGGTCTGATCGCGGCACCGATTTGGGCAGCGCCTCTGGTCATAGGGTCCGTCGCGTTGGGATTGATTGCCCTTGGCTGGCACCGGGAAGAGCGAGATTTGACGGCCCTCTTATGGGGGACCTCTATCATCGCTGTCTTGTCCATGGCAGCAACCAGGGCTTCTATCGCAGAGTTTGGCCTTTTGTTTGGCATTGAGGGTGACATCGATATCGCCAGGGCCTTGCTGCGCTGGACCGCGATTTCGCTGCCATTCATCGCTTTGGCGCTTAAGAATGAGGGTTCGCAGGAGAGGAAGGGCTCGCAGGCAATCGCGGCGCTGCTGATCTACGGTGCCTTTGCGCAATTCGTGCCAGCCGATGCACTCGCTTGGACCGCCGCTGGTCTTTCGATCATCGCCTGTTTCATCAAATTCAACGCCATAAGCGCTCGGCTGACACTTGGCCTTGTTGCCTTCGCTTGGTCGCTGAAGCCACTCCTGATCTGGAGTGTCAATGGGCTTGCCGCTGCTGGCGCAGCGCAGCCGATGATGATTGCGAATGCGATCGACCTTGGCGAAATTGGTCTGCGGATACTCCCAGTGCTTGCGGTCGCTTTGTCATTGCTTCTGCGACCGGCCGCGGCCTTGCGAGACGTGCCAGCGGCAATCGCCGTGCCTGCAGGACTGATCGCCGCAATCGCTGCGCATATCGGATTCAAGCACATCTTTGCGATCGAGACGGCCGAGCAATTTGTGGCACTCGGCATGGCGGAACGCACGCTCTGGCAGGCGCTGCTATTCGGAGCCGGGCTGGGCGTTGCTAGGCTGCTCGTAGACAAGAATTGGTCGAGAACCGTCAGCATGGCGCTCTGCGGAGCAGCGCTTGCGCACTTCGGGCTCTTCACTCTGTTCTGGCACAACCCGCTATGGGCTAATCAGGCAGTGGGGAGCATCCCGCTCTTGAACTTGCTCTTGCCTGCGTATGGCGTAGCCGTTGGTGCGACTGTACTGCTCAAGCGCTCGCTGACGTCTTATTATGAGCTTCCCAGCTGGCCGTTTGACGCGGTGATCATGGGCCTCATTTCGCTCTTGGCCTTTTCAGAATTGCGCCAAGTTTTTGCGGGCACGATCCTTTCGGACGGCATGGTTGGCTCGACAGAAGACTTGCTGCGATCAGTCCTGGGTATCCTGCTTGCGATCGGCTTCCTGATGTGGGGCGCGCGCATGGGCAGCCGCAGCTGGCGCGTGGGGTCACTTGTGCTGATGTTGGCTGCCGTGCTCAAAGTCTTCGTCTTTGACGCGAGCGGGCTTGATGGCTTGATGCGGGTCGCCTCGTTCATCGCGCTTGGCCTCAGCCTTATTGGCATCGGCTGGTTCTACACCCGCCAATTGGCCGGTATGAGGAGGCTCTTGTGACGATCTCGACCTGTCCATCGTTCGCAGCATTTCGAGGCGATCGTTGGTAATAGAAGGCTGGAGTAATTCTGTTTTTGGGCCGTAAGCGGACCGTCCACTTTTCACCTTATATTACCAAGAAGCCGACACTGCGCTCATGTCTCGGTTTCGAACGCTGCACCAACCACACTTCTCGCAATGCCTGTGAGGACATGCAGTCGTTATGGCACATGATTAGGCGTGTGTATGTTGCGCAATTCTTAGCAAAGCCTTGTGCTCATGCGGACAATTGGCGATAACTGGTACGAGGGTTTCAGGAATTTAGGTTCCAAACAGAAAGTTCAAATCGAATGATCATAGAGGTCAAGTCGATCGATAACGCGGGCGCCCTTGCCGCATTGCGCACACAGATCGCTAGTCTCGAATGGCGCGATGGCTCTGAAACCGCTGGAAAAACCGCCAAAGCCGTTAAACGTAATCTCCAAGCAGCGCTTGACAAAGGAGAGGGACCGGCAGTGCGCGAGGCGATCGTGCCTTACATCATCGAAAATGCGCTCTTGAAGATGGCGGCAAGACCAAGGCGCTTTTCCAACATCATGCTCAGCAAGACCGGGGGTGGCGGGTTTTATGGTCCCCATGTCGACAACGCCTTGATGGGCGAAGGCGGGGCGCGGATGCGGTCGGACCTCTCCTTCACCTTGTTCCTGAGTGAGCCAGACGAGTACGAAGGCGGCGAATTGATCGTGCATGGCCCATCGGTTTCGCATTCGATCAAGGCGCGCGCCGGCCAGCTTGTCCTCTACCCTTCCTCGAGCATCCACGAGGTAAAGCCGGTTACAAAAGGGGAGAGGCTTGTTTGTGTCGGCTGGATTGAGAGCATGATCGTCGACGGTGAAAAACGCGGGGTTCTGTTTGATCTGGACCATGCGCGCAGTGACCTTCGCCAGCTAAACAATTGTGACCCGGCTGTCTTGCTTCGGCTTGATAAGACCATCGCCAATCTGACGCGTATGTGGAGCATGCCATGAGCGCGGTGACCGCGCCCCTTCTCAGGATTAGAACCATCGGTCCATTGTCGTTGCATTTCGATGGGGAAGAGCTGGAGCTGCCTTCTTCGCTGAAGACGCGCGCGCTTCTTGCTTATTTGGTGCTTTGCGATGATCCCCATACCCGTCAGTCCCTATGCGATTTGCTCTGGGAGAATGTCGATGATCCTCTCGCTGGGCTTCGTTGGTCGCTTTCGAAATTGAGGCCGCTCGCCAATATCGGAGGCACCGAGAGACTAAAATCTGACCGCAAGCTCATCAAATTTGAACCTGGTGCTACTGAGATTGACGCCTCTCAACTCAGCCACTGTGTGAGCGGGGAAGGCGTCACTGAGGTGCAGGCAGACACCGTGTGGCATCAGACATCGGGTGTTCTCCTGAGCGACTGCGAGCTTCCCAACGTCAAACCGTTTATGGCGTGGCTTGAAGGGCAGAGGAATGATCTGGCTATGCAGCGCGCCCGGTTGGCACGGCGCTTTGCGCTTGATCGCCAACTCAGCTGGACCGCCCGCGCAAATTGGGCAAGGCGTTGGAGAAGTGTTGAACCGTTCTCGCGCGAAGCAGCAAAGACAGCCGTTCGCACAGCGCACAATGCCTTTGGTCAGGAAGCGGCGTCCACCCTTACTGATGAAATACGGCAAGTGTTTGAGAAAGCTGGTATAGCTGTGCCTGAGATGCAGCTTGAACAAGAGCCCAAGAAGGACGTGTCTCCACCGCCAGTCGCCCAAGAAATCCGCTTTGTTGCGGCCAAGGACGGGGTTTCGATTGCCTGGGCAAGTGTCGGCGAGCCGTCAGCGCCGCCATTGGTGAAAGCCGCCAATTGGCTCAGCCATTTAGAGCTCGATTGGGATTCCCCCATTTGGAGCCCCTTGTTTCGCGAGCTGTCGAGTGGGCACAGGGTGATCCGCTATGATGAGCGGGGATGCGGTCTTTCTGACTGGGACGTTGATCACATCACATTCAACGATTTTGTTGAGGATTTAGAGCAGGTCGTAGAGGCGAGTGGGGTGGAGCGTTTCCCCTTGCTTGGCATCAGTCAAGGCGCAGCGGTGTCGATTGAATACGCCTCTCGCCATCCAGAACGCGTTTCAAAACTCATCCTATTCGGGGCCTATGACGCTGGGTGGCGTCTCACGGCAAGTCAGAAAGAGGCGCGCGAGCGCGAGGCCGTTATGGTTCTGACAGAAACCGGCTGGGGCAGCGACAACCCTGCGTACCGCCACCTTTTCTCACGCACCTTCATGCCTGAGGCGAATGCTGAGGAGCTCGAATGGTTTGACGATTTCCAGCGGCAAACCACGTCCTCTGAAAACGCTGTGCGCTTTCTCGAAGCCTTTTCGAGCATTGATGTGCGGGACCGGTTGGTGCAGGTGCAATGTCCGACTCTGGTGGTGCATTCTCGCGGCGATATGCGCATTCCGCTTTCCGTTGCGCGAGGCATT
This sequence comes from Erythrobacter sp. S227, assembly GCF_057364925.1. NCBI lineage: Bacteria > Pseudomonadati > Pseudomonadota > Alphaproteobacteria > Sphingomonadales > Erythrobacteraceae > Erythrobacter > Erythrobacter sp. S227. Next base: position 1,712,393 of record NZ_CP200280.1, on the reverse strand, counting down.
GCAGCGCGTATTCCCAACGCCCGGTTTGCGGGGGTTGGGAGCTCAAATCACCTTTTGCTTGGGCGTGAGCAAGCCTCGGACGAGTTCTTGACCCTCGTTCGTGAGTTTTTGGACAAATAGGCACAAGCTGCGCAATTTTGCGCAGTTTCATCGCAATTCCAGCGCAATTACAACGCACCCTACAACGCTGGCTCAAACGCTCCTTTGGCAAGACTCAGATCGTCTGGAAGGGGATGCACCCACGCATCCTCAAAATTGAGGGTCTTCACTATGCCAACGGCGCAAGACGTCGCGCAGCAGGCCGCTGAAACAGCTGCCTCGAGCGCATCCAAATCATCACAGCCAACCAAAGCAATGGCCAACGCTCAACAGAAAGTGGCCGCGAGCCAAGCGTCTGCTACTACAGGCCGCGCGGAATACTCTATGTCCGGCGGGCTTATCCGGCGCTTGTCGGAAATGAACGCCTCGCTGGCCTTCACATCCTATCAGTCTGGATTTCTCTACATGCTGGGCAGCAATGCCCAAGGCAAAGCGCAACTCCATCAATCGGGCATGCCAAAGCCGATGGGCCTAAGCCGCGATGCGCTGGGCGGTTTAGTCCTCGCAGCAGGCGCGCAGATCATCCGCTTTGCCAATGTGCTGGAGCCCGATCAGCGGATCAATCAAACCTATGACGCGTGCTTTATGCCGCGCACAACGCATCTCACGGGTCAAGTGGATGCGCATGACATCGGTGAGGCAGCCGATGGCGAGCTTGTCTTCGTCAACACCCGCTACAATTGTCTAGCAACCACCAGTAATCGCCACTCTTTTGACTTCGTGTGGAAGCCCGATTTTATCAGCGACATTGTTGATGAAGACCGCTGCCACTTAAACGGCATGGCGATGAAAGACGGGGTGCCAGCTTATGCCACGGCCGTCTCGCGTTCGGACACGATCGACGGCTGGCGCGATCGGCGTGCAGATGGCGGCGTTGTGATCGACATCGCCGCAAACACCATCGTGTGCGACGGTCTTTCGATGCCGCATTCGCCACGCTGGCACGATGGCAAGCTATGGCTGCTCAATTCTGGCACGGGTGAGGTTGGCTTTGTCGAATTCCCAGAGGCTCCAAAGGGTAGAAACGCGAAGGACAAGGCGACAAAGAAGGGCAAGTTCAAGCCCATCGCCTTTTGCCCCGGCTTTGTGCGCGGCCTTTCGTTTCATGGAAAGTTCGCTTTCGTTGGCCTCTCGCGCCCGCGCTACAAACGCTTTGAGGGGCTCGCCCTCGATCAGCGGCTCAAGGACACCGACAGCGAGCCGTGGTGCGGCGTACAGGTGATCGACACTGAGACCGGCGCATGCGTCGACTGGCTGCGCATCGATGGCGAAATCGGCGAGCTGTTCGATGTCCAGCTGATCGAGGGTTTCCGCTGTCCGATGACGGTTTCGCCCACCTCGGTGGACGCCTCGACCCTGATCACTTTCGTCCAACCCGAACCCGATCAATCCGCTTGATACCCCCTAGCGGATGAACGCTTGGCCTGCCCCAGTACCTCCTTCCCCTTGCTGGGGTGGGCCGAGCGAAACCACTATAAAACAGACAGTTAGATGAGAGCTCAAATGGCTAAGTACATTCAATCGCAGTCCCAATCTGTTTCCCTCACAGCGCAGACGCGCGGGGCAGACAATTTCTTGCGATGGAGCCGTTCTGCCATGCTTCGCGGTGGCCGGGTCACCAAGTTCAAGGGGGTGGCGGCAAGCTACTCACCTGAACTTGGGCTCGAAACTGATGGAGCAGGGCTTGGCCTCGCAGCAGGCGGTGGGCTGGCCTTCCAGACCCTCGGCACAGTTCGCCGTCTGCTGCGTTGGTCGGTGGCGCCCATAGCCCTGCTTGTGTCGATGACGCCAGCTTTCGCGCCTGTTCATGCGCAAGCACAGGATGAATGCGTTCAGGGCGAGGGCGGCGAGTTTGTCTGCGAGGATAATGGTGATCCAGCGACAACTACACAGGTGCTGGGAGGCCTCGACCGGACGTTGGTTGAAGGCGAGATCGAAGACGGCTTTGATGTCGATACCACTGGCACAGGCACGCGGGGCGTCGAGATCATCAACGCTGAGGGCATCACGATTACGCTGGCCGATGGCGCAAGCAGCACGATCATTGGCGACACCGATGGCGTCCGCCTCGACAACGAGGATGACGGCGCGATCAATGCGGTTCTTGGCAATGTTACCGGCGTAAACGGCGATGGAGTCTCCATTCTCAACACCGCGTCGCGAGGCGGAGGCGTCGCGCTTGATACCACTGCTGGCGATGTCATCGGTGGCGAGAACGGTGTCGATGTCCGCACGTCGGGAGCGGGTGATGTCACCATCATCACCGGCGATGTCGATGGTGAAGGCGGCGACGGGATCAACGTCGACAAAGGTGCTGCTGCCGGCGATGTGGTGGTCGATACGATCGCTGGCGCCGTGGCCTCCTTCAATTACGGCATTGACGTTAGCCATGACGGCAATGGCGACATTTCGATCACCACCGGCGACGTTACCTCTCAATATTCTGCCGGCATCCGTGCTACCGGCGATGGTGGCAATATCGCTGTCGATAGCACCGCTGGAACCGTTGATGGAGGACAAGGCAGCATCATCGTGGCAAACTACGCTGCAACGGGGAACATCTCCGTCTCCACAGCGGATGTGGTGAGCACCTCTTACGATACCGACGCGATCTATGTCTCGCAAAATGGTGGGAACGTCTCGGTAGATACAACTGCGGGCGCAGTGAATGGAGCGGCTGGCGGCATCGAAGTGCGCAATCGCGGCACCGGCGATACGATTATCACGACAGGCGCGGTGAACAGCAGTCGCGGATATGGCATCGAGGGCGTGAACTCGGCAGGCTCGGGCGACCTGACGATCGACACCAGCGCGGGCGCTGTCGTCGGAAGATTCGGCGGGATCAGTGCCTCCAATCAGGGGACGGGAAACACCTCGATCACGACCGCCGATGTCGATGGGTATGGCGAGCTCGGCGTCGGGATCGACGTGCGAAACGGCCGTAGCGCGAGCGATCTAACTATCGATAGTTCCGCAGGCTCGGTCGCAGGACAGGATGAGGGTATCGACGCTCTCAACCAGGGCAGCGGCATAGTAAGTGTGGTGACAGGCAATGTCACTGGCCAGGATGGCGATGGTGTTCGGGTTGGCGGCAATGCCAATGTGAGCGCAATCCTGGTCGACACCAGCGCCGGCGCGGTCAGCGGCGCGCAATATGGGGTCGTCGTCAATAACTTTGGCTATGGAGCCACCACCGTGATTACCGGCGATGTCTATGCCACCAATCGCGACGGGATCGATGTCGACGATGACGGAGAAAACGGCGCTGGCCTTGATGGCACGGATATCACCATCGACAGCTCGGCCGGTTCGGTAACGGGCGGCGAAAAAGGGATTCATGCCCGCAATTTCGATACCGGCGATCTGACGATCATTACGGGCGATGTCACCGGGCTTTCAAGCGAAGGTATCAATGCTTCTAACGCCAGTGGCACGGGCAATCTCACAATCGACACCACCCTCGGGACCGTGACGAGTAACGGCCCTTCGGACAACGGCATATTTGTGAACAATGCGGGTTCAGGCGCGATTTCAATCACGACTGCAGATGTTACGGGCTATAGCGCTGGAGTTGGAGGGAACAATTCTGGTACCGACTTTATAGTTGATACCACCGCTGGCGCGGTCCTGGCCGAAGAATTCGGGCTCGAAATTGATAACTTTGGCTCGGGCATCACCTCGATCACAAGCGCCAATGTTACAGGCATCGCCGATTTCGGGATTTCTGTGCGCCACTATGGCACTGATCTGATCATCAACAGCACCGCCGGTACCGTTTCCGGAGGTGGCAGTGGAATTGATTCGAGCAATCGCGGCACCGGCGACACGACCATCACGACCGGTGATGTCGAGGCTGTAGATGACGATGGCATCAATGCTGAAAACCGCATCGACGCTGGCGATCTTTCAATCGATAGCAGCGCTGGAGATGTCACAGGCGGCACCAACGGTATCTTCGCACGCAACAATGGCACCGGTTCGGTCACCATCGTTACAGCATCAGTTACCGGGCAAACTGGCAATGGCGTTGATATCATCAACGATATCATTGGCGGAGAGCTTGTCCTCGACACCAGCGCTGGCCCTGTAGAGGGCGCTCAAAACGGCATTCGCGCACGCAATTATGGCGATGATCAGAACGCGACCATCACGACCGCTGATGTCATAGGTTTGGGCGCCGACGGCATCAACGTGCGCGATGATGGTGAGCTCGGCAACGGCGCAGACATCTCAATTGATAGCACACTTGGCGATGTGATCGGCGCGCAGGACGGTATTGATGCATTTAACTTCGACACCGGGGATCTTTCGATCACAACTGCCAATGTCGATGGTGAAGCTGGCGATGGGATCTACGCGACCAACGTTGGGCTGGGCACTGGTGATCTAACCATCGACAGCAGCGCCGGCAGTGTGACCGGTGCCACTTCCGGCATCCGCGCAATCAATGAAGGCCCCGGCAGCACCACTATAACCACAGCCGATGTCAGTTCCTATGGCGAAGGCGGCGCTGCGATTGAAATGGTGAACGAAGGTGAAAACCTTGTCCTCGATACAACGGCAGGCCGGGTGTACGCCTATGATGCTACAGGGATTTTGGCGACCAACACTGGCACTGGCATCACCACCATCACCACAGGCGAGGTCTATTCTCAAACAGGCGGCACCGCGATCCGCGTCAGCCACTCAGGCAGCGATGTAGCGGTCAACACCACCGCCGGTTCGGTCACTGCTGGCGGGCGAAATTCAGCCGGTATCGTTGTCACGAATTCTGGCAGTGGCAACACTATCATCACCACCGGCGATGTATCGGGTGGAGACATTGATGGCCCTGCGCCTGGCTACGCTCAAGGGATCAATGCCACAAATCAGGCAACCTCTGGCGACCTTACCATCGACAGTACCTCCGGCGATGTGGCGGGTGAAAACGAAGGCATCCGGGCCACCAACAATGGCACGGGTGATACGATGATCCGGACCGCCAATGTTAGCGGCGGCAGCGTCGGTGTCGTTGTCGTAAACAGCAACTCCAACGCGAATTCAGGCAACCTAGCCATAGACAGCTCGGCTGGGATTGTGAGCGGGAGCTATCGGGGGATCTCGGTCGATCATTATGGTACCGGAGACATCTCGGTCATTACAGCTGATGTGTCAGCCACGGACGGCGACGCCGTCAATGTTAACGACAGTGGTGAGGAAGGCGCTGGCGTTGACGTCACCATCGACACCGCTCAGGGCACCGTCACAGGTGGTCGCAATGGCATCTATGCCGCGAACTTTGGCACTGGCGACCTCTCGATCACAACCGCAGATGTCGTAAGTGAAACGGGCACTGGCATTGCGGCTACCAATAACGGGCTGGGCACCGGCGACCTCACAATCGACACCAGCGCTGGCGCAATCACCGGAACGGCGGGGGCCGCAATTTTTGCTACTAACGAGGGAACTGGCAGCACCACTGTCACGACCGGTGACCTGTCAAGCGCGGTGGTCGCTCAGGAGTTTGATAACGGTACTATTCTTACGACATTTTTCAATGGCCTTACTGCGGTCAATGAAGAGACCGCTCAGGACATAACCATCGATACATCTGTTGGGGCGATCGATGCTGGAGGCACCGGTGTCTCCGCGCGTAACGACGGAAGCGGCGCGATTCGCATAACGACTGGCGATATTGTTGCGGGCGTAGACGGGATCAGAGCCATCAATGATGGGACTGACATCTTCATTGATGCAAGCGGTGGCCTCATCAATAGCTCAACTGAAGGTCTCTCCAGTGCAGGCATAAGAGCTAACAATGATGGCAGCGGTGTCATCAATATCGTTGCAGCCGGAATAACGTCCGGGGATGCCGGGATCAGAGCCCAAAACTCCGCCTCCGCTACGGACATCATTATCGACACCACTCTGGGCCCCGTGACCAGCGATGATGACGGTGTGGTGGCTGTCAATGAAGGGACGGGCGAGACCATTGTCAGAACCGCAGATGTCACCTCGATGTCCGCTACGGGTATTGTTGCAACGAACGAAGCGACAGCTAATGACCTCACCATAGATTCCAGCGCGGGCTCTGTCATGGGTGCTGCTGGGATCGTCGCCACCAACTATGGATCAGGCGCGCTGTCTGTGACTACGGGCGATGTCACAGGTCTCACCAACGTCGCCATCAACGCTCGCAATGAAGGCACCGACCTTTTGATTGATACGTCGGCGGGCGCTGTGATTGCCGATGAAGATGGCATCTTGGCGCGTAATGACGGCACCGGCGACGCGACGGTTGTGACGGGCGATGTCTTGGGTGCGATCGGCAGCGGTGTTAGCGTTTCTGGAGGAGAGGATTCCGGAAACCTCACCATCAATACGTCAGCCGGTTCCGTCCGGGGTCAGGGCTATGGCGTCTCCGGCTTCCAGAATGGCAGCGGCGATCTCAGCATAACCACCGCTGATGTGACCAGCACGGATAGTTCCGGGATCAACGCGTTGGCCCAAGCGGGGCAAAACATCGCTGTGGACAGCAACGCCGGTGACGTGACCGGCCAAGAGTCCGGCATTCTGGCGACGGGCAACGGCATCTCTGGTTCAATCTCAGTCATTGCAGCCAATGTTACCGGTCAAACGGACTATGGCATCCGGGCTGAAAACCAGAGCGGCGCTGAGTCGATTACCATCGATAGCAGTGCAGGCAGTGTGACCGGATCGCGAGCTGGCATTCTTGTTCGAAGCCTCGGCTCTGGCGAGGTCTCGATCACCAGTGGTGATGTCGAAAGTCTAAACGCTGACGCGATCAACCTTGTCCAGTCCGGCAGCGCTGATGTCAGTATTGATACATCAGCAGGTGCCGTTCGCGGCCAGCAAGACGGTATCCAAGCCAGCATTTATGGTGGCGCAGGCGTGTCGATCACGGCTGGCGATGTCGTGAGCGAGACTGGATATGGCATTGACGTTGCGGTCGGCGAAGGCGGCGGCGGTGTTGAAATCGATACCAGTGCGGGATCGGTTGTCGCCGGGCCTTATTCCTATTCCCATGGTATTCGCGTTGTGAACGTGGGTCTTGAAGATACCAGCATCATCACCGCCGACGTCACTTCCGGCGATGGCTCAGGCGAAGGCGGCGCGGGTATCTTTGTCTCGAACTTTGGAGCCACGGGTAACCTGACCATCGACAGCAGCGCTGGCACCGTGACCGGCGACACTTCGGGCATCGAAGCAAACCATGACGGCCGAGGCGCGGCGAGTGTCACAACCGCCAATGTGACGGGTTTGACCGGCGATGGTGTGGACTTTGTGACGGGTGCCGACTCCGGTGCGCTCGACATCGACACCAGCGACGGCGCGACCGTTGGCGCCAATCGAGGGATATATGCAAACCATGGTGGCTCGGGTAATCTGACCATCACGGTTGGCAATGTCACGGGTCAAGGCGCGGAAGGTATCCTTGCTTCAACCACACAGGGCAGCGCCAACATTATCCTCACCGGAGGCGCTGGCGTTGAAAGCAATGTAGTCGGCGCGACGACTGGTATCGCTTTGAGCACTGGAGGCGGGGACATTACCGTCAGCGGCCTCGACAGTGTGACGGGCCAGGCAGGTGATGCGCTGAACCTTGTCTCGAACGGCGGCAATATTGCGGTGAGCGATATCGGCACCATCACAGGGCTTGGCGGCAATGGCATCTTCGCTAATGCCGACAGCGGTAATATCACGATTGATAACGTCGGGCTTATTGGCGGGATCACGGCTACCGGCGGTGTGGGCATTGCAGCCTATGCTGACAATGGCGGCACGATCACCATCGGCACCTCTGGCGATGTCTCGGGTGAGACTTACGGCGTCAATGGTGAACTTGGAAACACCGGCGACATCACGATAAACACCGTCAACTACGGCGTGAACGCGGCCGTAGGTATCAGCGCGGTCAATTCTGGCGACGGCGATGTGAACATCACCACCGCTGATGTCACCGGCTCTGGCGGTCTTGGCATTCTGGCGAGCGCGTCGGGCGGCGATGTGAGCGTTGATACCACAGCGGGCACGGTCTCCGGCGTCACCGGAGGGATTGCGGTCGAGAGCCTTGGAACAGGTGCCCTTGATCTTGTGACCGGCGATGTGTCTGGCGCTACCCTCAACGGCATCGAAGCCACCACCGGTAATGCGGCAGGCGAAGTCGCTATTGATGCTGTGGCAGGCACGGTCAGCGGCGGCGCGAACGGCGTCTATCTACGCCACAATGGCTCAGGCAGCGCCGCGATCACTACGGCTGATGTGACGGGCGCAATGCTTTACGGTATTGATGCTGAGACCTTTGGCGCGAATGCCACAGACCTTACCGTCGACACCACCGCAGGCACGGTCGAAGGCGGACGCAATGGTGTGCGCGCACGCAACAATGGCTCTGGCATTCTTGCTGTGACAACAGCCGATGTGACGAGCGCAAGCGACCGAGCAATCCGCGCCTTTGGCGGGGGCAGCGACCTTATCGTTGATACAACCTCTGGCACGATCACAGGGGCGACCGATGCGATCCGCGCGGTCAATGAAGGAACCGGGTCCAGCACGATCACAACGGGGGATGTGGTGGCACAGGACGGCGATGCTGTCTCTGTCTTGACGCAAGCAAGCTCAACCGATCTGGCGATTGATACGAGTGCGGGCGCTATCACCGGCTCTGCCCAAGGCATCTTTGTTACTCATCGCGGTTCAGGCGTTGCGCAGATCACCACTGCCGATGTGACTGGTGAGACCAGCGCTGGCATTGCGGCGACGAGCACAAACGGCGCGCTCTCAATTGATAGCACCGCGGGCTCTGTAACCGGCAACACCGCTGGCATCTTAGCCGGTCAGCAGTCTGGTGAAACCCTTGATGTAGTCGTCAATCAAGTGACCGGCGCGATTGGTGTCGATACGCAGGCGACGAGCGGCGCGACGACGATCACGCTCTCCTCAACGGCGGTGGTCAATGGCACGGGAAGCTTTGGTGTCGAGGCAAGCTCAACCGGAGGCGATATCACTATCCAGGGCTCGTCCGGCACAGTCACAGGCGCAAGCGATGCGATCAGTGTGAGCTCTGCTGGCGGTGACATCACCGTCGCGTCAATCGAGAGCATCACAGGCTCTAGCGGCAGCGGCATTCGAGCCGATGCAGGTGGCGGCAATATCGCGATTTCCGGCAATGGTGACATCACTGGTACTGGCTCAGGCGTAACCGCCACGACGACTGGCGATGGTACGATTTCCATTGCGCTTGATGCGGCAACTTCGGGCGATGTGAACGGCGTAGAGGTCTCATCAGCGGGCGGCGCGGTTGCTATCACCAACACTGGTGCTCTCACCGGCGGCGAGTTCGCGGTGTTCGCATTGAGCGATGCGACTGGGCCCATCACACTTGCCAATGAAGGCACAATCGCCAGCGCAGTTCAGCTTGGCGGGTCAGATGACAGCTTCACAAACTCCGGCACCTTCGACGCCCTTGGGGCCAGCGATTTTGGAGAGGGCAGCGATACCTTCCTCAACACCGGCACATTGTCGGCGGTCGGTGCTGTTCAGTTTGACCGCTTGGAGACCTTCCAGTCCGGCGGCCTCTTGTCGTTGGCCAATGAGAGTGCAGGCGACACTTTCACCACGTCCGGCGACTTTGTCGGAGATGGCGGCACAGTCGTCCTCGATGTGAACTTTGCAAACGGCCTCCTCGACCAACTCAATATCGGCGGTGCGGCCACGGGCTCATCCACCATCGTGCTCAACCGACTGGGCGCGGGGATGGTCTTCGATCAACCCTTCACTCTGGTTCAGGCGGGCGCTGGCACTGAGGCAACGGCCTTTGTCCTTGACGGCGGCAATCAGGCGATCACGGCGTTTGTCGATGCCGAGCTTGGGTTCGATGCGGCAAACAACAGCTTCTTCTTTGAGCTGGGCTTTAATGACCGCGTGTTTGAAGGGGCAAAACTGGTAGAGAGCGCACAAGCGCTCTGGTATCAAAGCAGCGATGTCTGGGCCGATGCGCGAAGCTTCGCGCGGACGAATTCAGGTGAGAGCTCGCCAGTATGGGCGGTCGCTTACGGCAAGTCTGCAAGCCGCGATGAAACCTTCAATGATACCGCAGGAATTACCCGCGACGGGCCAGCAGTGCTCGATTATTCGCAGGATTTCTTTGGCATTCAGGTTGGGACTGACTTTGCACTCAGCGAGGCTTTGAGCATCGGGATCACAGGTGGTTATCTGAACTCCAACGCGCGTCAGGATGTAAGCGGTCAGGGTGTGAACTTTGACGTACTGAACATCGGTGTGTCGGCAAGTTTTGAAGCAGGTGGCTTCTTTGCCGATGTGCTGGCGAAGGTGGACACCATTTCGGGCAATCTGACCGACCCTGCAGGCAATGGCTTTAGCGGATCGCTCGATGGCACGGCTTACGGTGTCAGCGCCATTGCAGGTTTCCGCATTGGCAGCGATGCCTTCTTTGTCGAACCGCGCGCCGGATTTGACCTGCAAAATACCGATCTTGATGACCTAGCGGTTGAGGGCCAAGTCTTTGCATTCGACAATATCAAAGGCGCGCGTGGACACGCAGGCCTTCGTATTGGCGGCGCGGCAACGACCACGGGCGAGGCCACAATTGGCTATTACCTCGAAGCAAACGCAGTGCATGAATTCGACGGCGAGGCCGATGTAAGCTTCCGGGTTGGAAATGCGCTGGCCCAGTTCCAGAACAACCCAATCGGGACCTTCGCCAATGTGCAGGCCGGTGTATCGATCGACAATGGCGGGCCGCTCTCCGGTTTCGTGGAAGCGCAAGGCGATTTGTCGAGCGAGTACGAGAGCTTTGGCGCCAAGGTCGGCGTATCGCTTAAGTTCTGATGTGCGGACTGTTCAACGTGCTGGTGGCGCCAATTCCCGATAGGTGATTTGGCCTCACCAGCTCTAAAACCAGTACCAAATTTGCACTGCCTAAATAACGCGTAAGATGATGCCTGATTCCCCTTGCGAATCGCTTCCTAGGGGGTAATACTTAAGCCACAAGGACGCCAGATTTTGGCGTGGGTCTACACACATAGGGGTAACCCCAATGAAAAAGACTGCGATGCTCGGTGTGAGCATTCTCGCCTTGACTACGGCTGCTTCGGCCGTGGCTCAAAACCAAAGCACAGTTTCTCAAACAGGGTCAGGCAACGAGGCGGTGATAACGCAGCCGGGCACTGACAATGAATCTGTTCTTACACAGGACGGCACAGCCACCGGTACCGATGGCATCGCCAATGAAGCGACTATTTTGCAGGAAGGCTCAGGCGGCGTTTCGGAAGCAACGCAGACCGGCGACAACCAGCTGACCGTGACGCAGGGCGCGCTCAGCGATGGGATGAACTCCGAAGTTGTGCAAGTGAACGCAGGCGGCGGCATCAGCAACTCAGCCACCGTTACGCAGGACGGTATCGGCTCTGGTTTTGGTTCGGGCACCGGCTCATTCATTGACCAATCGGGCACCAACGGCAGCGTTGTTGTCACTCAGGAAGCCGCGACCACAGACGCAGTGAGCCTCGTCGATCAGAGCGGCGAAGACAACATCGCCAATGTCACGCAAAGCGCCGGGGTGAATGTCCAATCCTTCATAGCGCAAGAGGAAGAGCGTCAGACCGCTACGGTTCAGCAATCGGGTGACGACAATTTCTCTGATATTTCACAGTCTCAAAACGACAACACCGCATTGCTTGTTCAGACCGCAGCGAACAATAGCTCGACCATCATTCAGGATGGTGAGGAAAGCTTGGCGGACGTCAATCAGTCCGGCACGGGCAATACGAGCTTCGTTGATCAAGACAACAATGACGACCGGGGCCAAGCTCTCATTACGCAAAGCGGCGACGACAACCAATCGACCACGTTCCAGGACGATGACGATTCGGTGATTACTCACACCCAAACGGGTGACCGCAACGTTGCAAACACGGAACAACAATCCGAAGACAGCTTCAGCACGATCATTCAGAACGGCGATGACAACTTAGCAACCGTTTCGCAGGGCAATGTCTCGGACAACCAGACGAGCACCATCCTTCAAGATGGCAGCCGCAACACGGCGCTCGTCCTTAATCAGGGGGTTGATGAAAGCGGCCCTTCGGATGACTTCAACACCAGCACGATCACTCAAAGCGGCGATGACAACTTTGGTAGCGTCAACCAGCTCAGCGAGAACAGCACGCACACGTTGACGCAGTCAGGCAACAACAACTCCAGCACAACAACGCAAGGGGTGTTCGATCTTGGCGATGTGCCCGGCGACAACACCGCAACCATCCTTCAGGTGGGTGAGTTTGATAGCTCGTCCATCGAGCAGACTGGTGAGAACAACACCGCGATAGTCACTCAAGAAGGCTTCGACCTTGATGGCAGTTTGGCGGCTAACAGCAGCACGGTGCTGCAATCTGGCGATGACAATTCGGCCGACGTCAATCAGGTTGGCGACAACAACAGCTCCTTCATCGCGCAAAGCGGCACAATAAGCACCGCCTCGCTTATCACAGGCGGCGTTGGCAACTCCTCTGGCATCACGCAAAGCGGCACCGATGTAACCGCGACCGTATCCCAAGATGGTGATGCAAACTCATCGACTGTCACTCAGGCTGACAGCTTGAGCGATGTGACCGTCACTCAAAATGGCGATGAGGACACCTCAATCGTTGCGCAATCCGGCACCGATCAACAGGCCGTTGTCTTGCAAGCCGGCCTCAACGGGCGCAGCGAAGTGACGCAGAGCGGTGACAGCAACTTTGCCGATGTGGATCAGAGCGGAGCGGGAAACACCAGCTTCATCACCCAAAACGGCACCGACGGCAATGTGGACCTTGACCAGACAGGTGACGACAACTTCTCAAACGCTGTACAAACCGGCTTTGAAGAAGATGCAATCGTCAATCAAAGCGGCGATGCGAACAGCTCCATCATCAGCCAGCAAGGCGATGCGACCAGCTTCAACTTTGCGAGCGTCAATCAATCAGGAAGCGAAAACGCTTCCACTGTGACGCAGTTCCAAAACGGTAACGTCGCCGACGTGCTGCAAAGCGCGGATGGCAACACCTCGTTTGTCACACAAACGGGCGCAGGCGAGAACGCTGATGTCGATCAAATCGGCGAAGGTGCAAGCTCGACCGTAAATCAAGGCGGCACGGGCAATATTGCTGTTGTCAGCCAGGAAGGCTTCGACTTCGATGTCTCTGGCGCAACTGATACCAGCACGATTGCGCAAACGGGCACTGGGCAAAGCGCGACGCTGACGCAGGTTGGTGATGAAAACTCGTCAACCATTGTTCAGAACAACGCCGACAATACGGCAACAGTCCTGACCGCCGGCGTGGGCAACACATCGGCCATTTTCCAAAACGGCACCGATGGCGAGGCAACCCTCGACCAGCAAGGCGATGGCAACAGCTCGGAGATTGTCCAGAACGGCACGCAAGGCCTTGCAACCGTCAGCCAGCAGTCGGACAATAGCTCGTCTACAGTGATCCAGACCGGTGAGCTAAACTTTGCGACGATCAACCAGTCAGGCGACAACCAAACCTCGTTTGTGACGCAGTCCAGTGCTGGTTTTGTCGACAATGCGCCATTCCTAGGCACTGCCATCGTTGACCAATCCGGCGCAGACAATGTCTCGACCATTGATCAAAGCGGCGGTGACCTCGGCTTTGACGGATCGTTTGGCGGAGTTGATGGCATTTTTGGTTTCGAAGGCGCACCTGAGGCGGATGTTGATCAATCTGGCATCGGCAACAGCTCGCTTGTGTCGCAACCCGGCAATAACGCGCTAGCTTTCATCGACCAAGACGGTGATCGCAACGCCTCGACGGTCAATCAGAGCGGCCAATCAAACATTGCTCAGGTGGTGCAGACCGGGGACGACAATATCTCGAACATCACGCAAACCGGTGTGCACATCAACAATGGGTTCAGAGCGGGCTCGGCACCCGCCAACTTTGTCACCCAAACCGGCAATCGCAACACATCGAACCTGACGCAAAGCGGGACTGATGAATTCCAAGGCTTTAACGCTGACGGAACAAATGAGTTTACCGTGACGCAAACCGGCGATGACAACACGTCCACCGGCACGCAAGCCGGAGTTCGCAATGGCGCGATTGTCTCGCAGCTCAGCAATGGCGGCATCAGCACGGTCAACCAGGACGGCACTGATAACCGTATCTTTGTGGACCAGATCGGCGATGGGAACACTTCGATAGTCACACAGGCTGCGGGTAGCCTCAACAGCTCTGCCGACATCAACCAAGATGGCCTCAATGGCTCATCCGAGCTCACGCAAAGCGGCGACAGCCAATTTGCAGAGTTGTTCCAAACCGGTGATCTCAACACCAGCGTGATTGCGCAGAGCGGCGCGAGCAACATCGCGACCGTCACTCAGGTAAGCGACGGAAACTTCTCAGGTGTGACCCAGACCGGTGTGGGCAATACGGCGACGGTTACGCAATAGCCGTCCGCAAAGTAGATGAAAAAAGGGGGCGGGAGAGCATATGCTTTCTCGCCCCATTTCGTCTGCTGGATGTACCCAAAGCACGGCGTGACCAGAACCCCTTAGGGTCCTTGCAAAAATGACTGTTCATTGTAAGACGGTGTGTGAGGGTCTCCAATATTTTGGAGCTTTCCGTGAGCCATCACTTCAAAGCCAGCTCAGGCTTGGCCGCCCTCACCTTTGCACTTCTTGCAAACCCTGTTCTTGCCAATGAGAATAACGCCGATCGCGCTGCGTCGGATTTGCGCGTTACAGTGCAAGGGCCTTCCTCTCAAACGGACGCTGACAAGCAGGAGCCCACGGCAATTCTGATTGATCGTCCGGAGCCTCGCTTAGCCGATTTGAGCACATTCATTCAGGCTTATGCCCTATTGGCCGAAACAAGGTTCAGGCTTGATGAGCCCACCTTTGCTCCCTTTGATCCAGCAATTGTAGGGCCTCGCCTTCACACGTTTGAGACACGCACGACGGCCGAGTTTCTCGAAGCTGATCTCACCTCTGGGCTGGCCGTCGCTGAAAATGGATTGGTCGCCTCCCAAATCATCAATCGACCCACCATCATTGGTCTTGATGAAGTGGGCATAGAGGGCCTGGTCGATGTGAACGACACGCAGCCATCGGTTGTTCGGATGCTGATCCAGGATAATTCGACTGGGGATCGCTCGGTCATCTTTCCCAATTGCACAGGGACACTCATCAATCCGCGAACCGTCATCACAGCCGCGCACTGTGTCGATAATTTCGGAACTGAAAACTACGGTCAACCCGGCGATACGGGTTTCTCGATCCTCATTTCGACCGGAGTGGACTCTGAGGTTCGCCTAGACGAATATATCGAGACGGGCGCGGGCTATGCCGATGGCGGTGTCGCGATCAGCACAGATTTAATCCTCCATCCGTCAACCGATCCAGACGCGGGCGGTCTGCCTTTCCCTTGGGCAGATGTTGCGCTGATCGCGCTTGATGCCCCCATCACTGATGTCCCTTCCATGCCGATCCTACTCAGCCCGATCACGCAAGCGACGCATGTAGTGCAGGTCGGCTTTGGCCGGTTTGGTGTGCTTGATGGTCTTGATCAAAACCCCAGCGCTGGAGAACGCGAGGTCAGCACATTGCGCCGGATTGGTGAGAATATGCTGGACGCGGTTGGATCATATGCAGATTTTTTCGATATCGTATTTCCGGAACTCGCCCCGACCGCTGAGAACTTCCAGCAGGCGACGCAGCCCTATTACTTCACCGACTTCGACAATCCCGACCGAACACCTGAAGAGATCGCAGGTTGCCGGTTTAGCGAGCCGGGCAATTTTGTTTGCGATACGCCCGAAGCGGTCGCCGCGATTGACTTTCTGGGCGGCGACGCGCTGCCGAACGAAGTGACCATTGGCGGCGGTGATAGCGGAGCCCCGCTGATCGTCGATGAGCTCTACGACTTTGATGTCGTCATTGGTGTTGCCTCCGGAGTGATCGGCGGAGCTTTCGGGTTTGACAGTCCCGTATTCTCACTGGTGAACACGTTCAACCCGCTCTACCCCTTCTTTGAGTTCATCACCGAAAACACACCGTACAAATATGTCTCTGCCAAAGATGGAGGAGGTTTGTGGTCCGACCCTGATTATTGGACACAGGATTTGGATCCGGGTTTCTTCATCGATGACGGGAACGGCAATCTCGTCAATGGTTTACCGCAAGGGAGCGAGCCGGGTGTTTTTGCCGAAGGGTCAAATTTTGGATCAGTGCTTGGCTTTGATCTTGCTGATCGCCCCAGCACTCCATCGCCGATTTTGCCGCCCAGCGACACGCCCGATTTTGGATCGAACATACCGGAAAGCTCGGTTCTGATCGGCCCGGGATCGACGGGGTTTATCCCGCAAAACACGGACGGCGTTACAGGGGCCCTGTTTGTCAATCCGGCGCAGTATTTCGAGGTTCATCTGAACCGGCCGGGCGTCACCACCGCGGACATTGATGTGGAGATCGACAAGCTTGTTATCGCCAACCGCGCTGCCGCGATCATTGTGCCAGAAGCGAGAACCTTCACCAGCCTCATCGGCGTTGAACAATTGGACGGACGCGCACGGATCGATGGCACGCTGAGCACACCGATTTACACCCTGGCTAGAGGCGCGCTTACTGGCGATGGGGGCACGCTCAGCGCCAATGCCCTCTTCAATATCAACGGGCTCGTGAATGCAGGTCTTGGGGCCGGGTTTGGGACGCTCAACATTGATGGCAACTATGTTCAGTCGAGCGGCGGCACCTTGTGGGCTGACTTCTCAGTTGGCCGCCGCGGGGCCGTCACTACCGACTTTTACGATATCACGGGAGCTGCTGTCCTTGATGGCAACCTTGTGGTTTCAAACAATGACCGGCGGGTGCGATTTGGGACCGAGTTTACGGTGCTGAGCGCTGATGCAATTGATGGCGATTTCTCTCAGGTCACATTCCTTAGCCGTTCTCCAACCCTGAATGCTGTGCACCGGGTCGAGGGCAACAACATTGTGGTTGAAATCACCGCCCGCTCGCTTCGATCAATACTCAGCGAGAACAGCCAGTTTGGGGCGCTCGGTGTGGCATTGGATGACATTAGAGCAACGCGTTTCACTGCGTTCGCGCCAATATTCGATATCGTCGATAACAGCACCCTCAGTACTCTTGGTACAGCGCTCACATCGCTTGCACCGTTAAACGCTTTTACGCAGACATTTACAGCGAACGCCTTCAACCAGCGTTTTGTCGGACAGCTTTCGCAAAGAAGCCTTGCCCTGCGAGGTGGTTCTCGGCCTCAAAGCACATTCTCAATTGTGGGGCCAGCGGGTCAAAGTCTGGCTGATAACGCTCAAAGAGACGGTTCAGGCCTTGCCTTTTTCGGATCGGCCTCAGGCACGTTTCTTGCCAGTAACAGCCCGGCAAACCTCATCGGTCATCAAGCGGCACGCTTTGCTCCAGATGATGCAGGTCCCGGGCATCTTGTCGCGAACAATCTAGGCGAAACGCAGCCATTCTCTTTCGCAGAGGCGGGGGAGATTACGGTGGGTGCTGACGTGAGTATCGACTTGGGTGCAGCCGATGGCCTTCACATCGGTGTTGCGATCTCAAGCGTTCATATCAGTCAGTTGTCGGGCGGGCCCCTCCACGCACAGCAAAACCAAAGCACATCGCTCGGGGTTTTTGCCTCTTATTCAGCGGGCCTGGCCTTCGCGGATGCCTATGCTGGTACAGCATGGCAGGAGTTTGGCGTTAGCCGCGATGCGCAAGGCGGATTTGAGGCGCTTTTCGACAATGCGGTCAGCGATGCTGCGGGCCGCCAATCCTTCGGCGGGCTTCGTGTTGGCTATGACCTAGTGAATTCGCAGGCACTTGAGATTGGCCCGATGGTGAGCCTTGATTATGCCCGCAGCGATATTGGTGGATATGACGAGCTTGGCGCAAGTGCGTTGGGTCTTCGGATCGAAGACCGCAGCTTTACATCGCTGAGCGCCAAAGCCGGCGCGATCGCAAGCGCTGACTTTTCACTTGGCCGCCGGGGCCGATTGCGTGCGTTCGGCGCTTTCGCCCTTGCCCGGGAGCTTGCCGACACCGCCGATGTGGTCACAGCCTCATTTGCAGGCGCAAGGGACCTGCCATTTACGATTGAGAACGCGATTGATCCAAGCTGGATTGCGGTCAATGCTGGCTTGGAGCTCACAATCGGCGGGGGCTTCCAAACTTCGCTTTCATTCTCCTCAGACATGGGGCGCGGTGTCCTTACCGACAGGCAAGGTCGGGTAGGCATAGGGTGGCGCTTTTGATCAAGTAGCTGCCCGGCATCGAGAGACAGAGCACCCATGTGAAAACACCGATGCTCTGCTTCTTGCAAGCACACGCGCTGCGAACGAGGCGATATGCCTTTTGCTGTGTGATTGTCGCTCGGGTTCTGATCTATGGACCATTCACCAGACGGAGGTCTTGTCAGATTAAACGTACCTGATTGAGGCTCTCCGCTGGTCGGGTAGGACAAAGCCTAAGCCCAGACGCAAGAAACCGGCCGGCCCATTCCGATATTTCAAGTCTTCGCCGGAAGTCATCCGCATCGAAGTTTTGCTGTATGTTCGTTTTTCCGCTTTCGCTTCGAAACGTGGAAGGTCTGCTCTTCGATCGTCAATCTTTCAAAGAGAGCCGCTCCGCTGCTTTGGCTAAGTGGCAGCTTTTTGCTGCTTGAACCACCCGACCTTGCTTTAGCTCTGCCAATCAGAGACGAGTTGCAGTTAGTCTGACAGCGGCGCCATTTATGTCTGATATAGTTGAGTGCTTTGGTAAGTTTCTCCTCCGGGTGGATACTCGCTGACCGACTTGACGCTTGAGAAAAAGGCAGGCGTGACGTTCATCAGCTTCAACACGGTCGGCTCTGATGGCGAATTGTATGAAAGCGTGTATTGTACCGCGATGCGATTGCGCCATATCGAAGTCTTCTATCATGTCTATCGCGAGGGTTCGATCAGCGCCGCTGCGCGCAATCTCTTCGTTTCGCAACCCTCGGTCAGCAAGGTTTTGCGACACGCCGAAGACCAGCTTGGTTTTGCTTTGTTCGACCGGCGCAAAGGTCGGCTTTACCCGACCGATGCGGCAAAGGAGTTGTTTCGCGAAGTCTCGCATATTTACGACCGTGTCGGGGCGCTGGACCGCACAGCAGGCAACATTCGCAGCCGCCGTGGTGGACACTTGCGGATCGGGGTTTTGCCATCGCTTGGATTTGCAATCGTGCCGCCTCTTGTTGCTGCGTTGCGCGCTGCTGACCCTGATCTCAGCTTTGACCTTGCGACGCTTCACAGCGATGAAGTGACATCAAACCTGCTCGAAAAGCGGTTTGACCTGTGTATCGGTTTCGATGACGATTTCGATGCGCGCATTCGTTGCCGGACGATCAACTCGGTCAGTCTCACCTTGCTCGCACAAGCCGGCGAGTTTGGCGAAGGCACGCAAGAAGTAGAACCACAGGCAATCGACGGGCGCGAGATGGTCGGATTGCGCGACAGCGGTCCGGTTGCTGACCGGATAGAAAGCTATCTAGAGCAGGCTGGGGTCGAGCCGCTGATTTCGGTGTCGGCGCAGACATATTATGTTGCTGCCGAGCTGGTGAAGCTGGGCGTAGGTCTTGCGATTGTGGATGGATTTACGGCGCGGCGTTTTGTCAGTGATGAGGTGCAATCTTTCGCGCTTAGGGACGCGCCGACGCTGCCGTTTGTCGCTCTGACGCTTGCCGAACAAGAGGATAGCAAGCCGGTCGAGCACGCGCTTGCCATGCTGCAGGATTTGTTCGGCTGACCATCCGTCCGCTGTCAAAGCACGCTGATCGAGCCGGTGTTGCCATAACGCAAGGCTATGGCATATTCGCGTCTTGTTCTTGCAATTGTGTTGCGCCAGCTTGCTTATTGGCGTTTATTTGTAATGCGAGGGATGCACTCCGTTGGGGAACGGAGAGGGTTTAAAAAACTAGGAGGGGCTCATATGAAACTCGGATCACGGATTACCGCATTTGCCGGCGCATCGATTGTCGCCTTGGCAAGCGCCAATGCCAGTGCGCAGGACACAAACACCGATCCGGTCGCTGGTCAGACCGAAGATGATGGTCCGGTTATTGTGGTCACAGGGACGCAGATCCGCGGCGCGCAGGTCGATGACGTCCTTCCTGTCACTGTTGTTGATGAGGATCTGATTGACGCAATTGATCCTGCATCAGGTGACGAGCTTTTCCGGGCCATCCCGCAAGCAGGCTCAGTCGAATTCAACGAGCAGAGCACCGCAGGGGGCGTCAATGGCGCGCGCGGTGATATCGCTTCGATCAACCTGCGCGGGCTGGGTACCGGTAATACACTGTTGCTGATCAATGGTCGCAGAATGCTTCTGAACCCGGGTTTCCAGACCGAACTGTTTGTGCCCGTCGTTTCTCCCGATACCAATACGATTGCTCCGGGCAGTGTGCGCCGGGTGGAGGTTTTGCGCGATGGCGCTTCGGCGGTCTATGGCGCCGATGCGGTTGCAGGCGTGGTCAATACGATCCTGCGCGGTGGGCGCGAAGGCGGATTTGTGCAGGCCAACTATCGCCTTTCTGATGGGACGGGTCTTTATAATTTCAGCTTGAATGGCGGACTGGGTTTCGACTTTGCCGACGGTCGGGGCAACCTCACCGTGTATGGCGGTTATTTCCACGAGAATGGCCTCAGAGCCACAGCGCGCGATTACTCCGCATCCAGCGACCTGCGCGATTTTCTCGTTGGTACATCTTTTGAAGGCGATACGCAGTTCGACAACCGGTCGATTAACTCGCCATGGGGAGCGTTTGATATTCAGGGTTCGAGGGCGACCTCATCGAACACTACCGCGCTTCGTGACGACGATTTCCATCTGCAGCCGTGTTCGCTGTTCGGGCCCAACGGTGCGGCGGACAGCGACGGACGTGTGATTGACCTTGGCAATGGGATCTGCGCCGACAATGGTGGTACGATTGACCGGGTTCTTCGCTATAATATCGGAGGAGACCGTTTCCTTTACTCCCAAAAAGATCGCTACAACGCGCAAGCTTTGCTCAGTTATGAATTGAGCAACAGCGCAGAGCTTTATTTCGAGGGGTCATACTACCGGTCCGAGAATTTCCGCGAGCGCGAGCAAAGCACTATGCTGAGCGCAGTGCCATTGGGAATTGAGGCCACCGCGTTCTACAACCCGCTCGGGGCGGCGCTTCTTCCCGATGGTTCGCCCAATCCGAACCGCGTCGACAACGGAATCGGATCAGGCGTCACCGATGCTGGCCGCGCATTGCTGATGGAGGATTACCGCTTCATCGATGCAGGTCCACGTCGCGGAATGGTGACCAAAGACGAATATCGTCTTGTGCTCGGCCTGCGCGGTGATTTCGGCGGATGGGATTATGACACCGGCTTCGTCTATGCGAAGGCGAACACCACCGACCTTACCGAGAACCGTATTTCGAGCACGCTTGCGCAGGAAGCGATCAATCGCACCGATGCGAGCGCTTACAACCCGTTCAATGGCGGATGTCTGCCAGAGGACGTGACCACCGGGCCCGGCAGGGATTGTACGCCTAACCCGCAGTCGGTAATCGATGCGATCACAATCGATGTGTTCCGCAAAGGCGAGACAACGCTCGCTCTGGCCGATTTCAAAGTGTCCCGCCCGGACCTGTTCGAAGTGCCAGCGGGCGCCGTTGGTGTTGCCGCTGGCGTTGAGTACCGGCGCGAGACTTTCAAAGATGATCGTGATCCGCGTCTTGATGGCACGATCACCTTCACCAATGCGGTCAATGGTGACTTCTTCGGCAGCGATGTTCTGGGGTCCAGCCCATCGCCAGACACCAGCGGCAATCGCGAGGTCTATTCAGCCTTTGCCGAAGCTTTGGTTCCGCTTATCTCGCCCGATATGAATGTGCCTCTGTTCAATGAGCTAGAGCTGCAACTTGCGGCCCGGTTTGAAGAGTTTTCTGATTCAACCAGCGCCTTTGTACCGCGTGCTGCTTTGGCCTGGCGGCCGGTTGAACCGATCCTCCTACGCGGCGCATGGTCGCAGGGCTTTCGCGCACCGAACCTTGTGCAGATCAACGATCAGGGCACAACCCGTTCCAACTCGGTTATTCGCGCTGTCGAATGTGTCGCCGAGATCATTCAGGGGCTTGAGGACGATGTTCCTGATTGCGGAACACAAGGCACAATCGACTTTCGTCAAGGCGGACCACAGCTTGAACCGGAGGACACCGAAAGCATCAACTTTGGCGTCGTTCTGACCCCGGGCTTTATCCCGGGACTGACAATCACGGCGGATTATTGGGAAGTGAAGCAGGAAGGCTTGGTCGGCATTTTCGGTAACCAGAACAACCTGTTGCTTGATCTCTTGCTGCGCCTTCAGGGCAGCTCCAACCCGAATGTCGTGCGCGATGCACCAACGCAGGACGACATTGATCTGTATGCCGGCACTGGGATTAACCCTGCTGGCGAATTACAGCAAATCCTGAACCCGTACACAAACCTTGACCAACGGACTTCTGAAGGCGTCGATTTCAGTGTGATGTACAATTTCGACACCAGCTTTGGTGAGTTCGATTTTCAGGTGAACGCGGCGCGGTTGATCGGGTTTGAACAGCAGGCTGGACCGCTTGCGGATCAGCTCTTTACCGAGCTTACACCGCTTCTCCAGCAGATTCCGGAGCTTTCAACAGGCGATGTTGCAGCGCTTCAGCCATTTGGCTTTGGCGAGTTGATCGAGATCGATGGCCGTCCGAAATGGCGGGTCAGCGGCTCGGCGGCCTTTGAAAGCGGGCCAGTGCGGGTCAACTTGTTTGGACGTTATGTCGGCATGGTCTTCGACCCTGGCGCACAGCAAGATGACACTGCCGAGTTCTTCCCGGTCGATGACTGGTTCACGCTCAACCTGGGTATCAGCTACACGATAGACAACGATACCGGTCTTGACGGAACCCGTTTGCGGTTTGGTGTGAACAATATCTTCAACGAAGATCCGCCGCTCGCTGATGAAAGCTTTGGCTATTACGGCAGTTTGCACAGCGGGCGGGGACGCCAGTTCTCGTTCGATATTCGCAAGAATTTCTGATCATGACCGTCCAGCTGCGGGGCGATTGCCTTGCTGCGGGACGGCAAGATATTGTCTAAAAGGGAGCATGACATGATGTCACTGCCAGCCTTGAAACGCGCCCTTATGGCTGCTTTTACGCTTGCGATAGCGGGTCTGCACGTCCCCGCACAGGCCGACAGCCATCCCCGCGTTTCCCGCGACGATCTTTCATGCGAGACTGAGGCTGCACAGATCGATCAGAACTTTCCTACCGGCGCGTTTTCAAGCTGCGAGACTTCTGGCGAGAAGCATTTTGCGCTCACAATCGCGCCAGAGGATGAAGGCGATATCAACTGCAGCGCCTGGTATGCATTTCGTGTCACGCCCGCACGCCGCACGCGCATCACAATTGATTTGGACTATGAGACCTGCGGTCATCGCTATTGGCCCAAGACCAGCACAGACGGCGTGAATTGGACCCCCATGTCGCCCCGCCGGGTTGAGGTAAAGGGCGAACGCGGTGAGCGAACCGCGCGCCTGTCGCTGCGCATCAAGGACAAACCCGTCTTCGTCGCAGCGCAAGAGATAATGCCACCATCGGTCTATGATGCCTGGTTCGACCGTCAGGAAGGCAAGCCGTTTGCAAGCCGCAGCCTACTTGGAAAGTCGGCTGAAGGGCGATTGATCGAATTGCTCAGAATTGGTGAACCTGAGGCAGGGCAAAAGGAAACTGTTGTACTTGTCGGAAGGCAGCATCCGCCCGAGGTGACCGGTGCGCTCGCGATGCTCCCGTTTCTCGACACGATCCTCGGCGATAGCGATCTCGCCAAGGCGTACCGCGCCCGGTTTGAGACCCTGGCCGTGCCGCTCCTTAATCCGGACGGTGTGGTCCACGGACATTGGCGATACAATACAGGCGGGGTTGACCTCAACCGCGACTGGGGGCCGTTCACGCAGCCCGAAACCGCTTTGATGAAGGGCTTGCTGGACGCACTCCACGAGGACCCCGCGCGCGATCTGCGTGTTCTGATCGATTTCCATTCAACCAACCGTGATGTGTTCTACACAATCCCCGACGAGCTTCCGACCGACCCTGTGCTCTTCACCCGCAACTGGCTGGCGCTCTATCAGGATCGAATGGAAGGCTATGAGGTAGAACGCGATGCCCGTCACACGGCGGGGCGTCCCATATCGAAAGCCTACGTCTTTGACACCTACGCGGTGCCCGGCATCACATTCGAGATTGGCGATAACACCGACCGCGATCTGATCCAGAGGATTGGCCGGGAGTCGGCGATTGCGATGATGACCACCATGCTTGAGACGCCGCCACCTGTTCAGGCAGAGGAATGAGACATTCTTCGGCCCGGTTACCGCCGGTCGCGGTAGCGTTGTTGTTGGCCATTACCGGATGCCAATCGCATTCGCAGCAATCGCCTGCCATCCAATCGCGTGCGCTTGAGAAAGTGGATCTGATCCTAAGCGGTGGCACGGTGTTCGATGGTACCGGTGCTGCTGGAAAAGACCTCGATGTCGCGATCCGCGACGATGTGATTGTCTATGTTGGCGAGGATGCGGGGTCTGCACTCTTGGCCGAACGTATTCTCGATGTATCCGGCTTAATCGTCGCACCCGGCTTTATTGATCCGCATACCCATGCCGGCTCCGACCTCTCCTCTGACGACCTTGGCCGAAGAGCCAACCTCCCGTTTGCCTTTCAGGGTGTGACCACCGTGGTCACTGGCAATGACGGTTTCGGCAGCTTCGACATCGCAGGCATGGCCAGCGCGGCAAGCAAGCAGGGAATTGGCACAAATGTCGCATACCTTGTCGGCTTTGGATCGGTGCGCAGGCAAGTGCTGGGAACACAAAACCGTGCTCCTGATGAGGCCGAGTTGTCGGTTATGGGTTCGCTCACCCGGCAAGCCATGTGCGAGGGCGCATGGGGTCTGTCGGCGGGTCTCTATTACGTCCCGCAAAGCTATTCCGAGACATCGGAAGTCATCGCGCTTGCCCGGATCGCAGGGCAGTTGGGCGGTTATTACGACACGCATATGCGCGATGAAAGCACCTATAATGTGACGGTCGAAGGTGCACTTTCAGAGGCAATACGCATTGGGCAAGAGGCCGAAATCCCGGTTCATATCGCGCATATCAAGGCTCTTGGGCCAGAGGTCTGGGGCCACAGTACGCGCATGATCGCCATGGTCGAAAAGGCACGTGCATCGGGCCTGCGGGTAACAGCCGACCAATATCCCTGGGAGGCGTCGGGCACGCGCATCTCCAATGCGTTGGTCCCGCGTTGGGCGCTCGAAGGTGGCCTTGGTGCTTTGAGAGAGAGGCTGAAGGACAAGAACGACGCCGCGAAAATTCGCGAAGGGATCACCGCCGGTCTGGCGCGGCGCGGGGGTGCGGATCGGCTGCTGATAACGGGCCGTCTTGGCGATGCAGTGGTGCCGGTGGGAGTGACGTTGGCCGACTTTGCAGCCTTGAACGATCTCTCCCCTGTTGAAGCTGCAATCGCAATCCTGAACCAGGGCGATGCGCGATTGGCGTCTTTCAACATGGACCCGCGCGACATCCTCGCTTTTGCGCAGCGGGACTGGGTGGTGACAGGGTCTGACGGCTCTACCGGCCATCCGCGCAAATACGCGAGCTTCCCCAAGGCTTACCGCGATCTTGTCATAGGCGAGCCGAAAATGGATCTGGCAAGGTTCATTCATCGCAGCTCGGGCCAAACGGCCCGGATTGTGGGACTGGATCGGCGCGGGTTCCTGAAGGAGGGGCATTTCGCGGATGTTCTGGTGTTTGATCCCGGCACATTCGCGCCCAATGCAACCTACGCATCGCCGCGCGAGCTTTCGAGCGGTGTGGTTCATCTGTTTGTAAATGGCGAAGCTGTGATTTCCGGCGGAAAATACACCGGTTCTGTTCCCGGGCGCCCCCTTTTAAAGGATACGCCATGCTAAAGGGTTGGACTTCGACCGAGCTGTGGCCACAGACGATTTCTAGGCCGCATCGAAAAGGCGAGCCAGGCGTTCGCCAGAGCCCATAGCCAGTGTCCATCCCAATGCGCCGTGCCCGGCGTTGATGGCGAGTGTTTTGCTGGCGCGCTGTATCACCGGAAATGTATCCGGAGTTGTTGGACGAAGGCCGGTCCAGAAACTTGCCGCTTTGGAATAGTCGCCCGCATCGGGCAGGCATTCCATCGCTGCCTTCAGCGTCCAGTCAATGCGCGTCCGGTCAATTTCGTGCGAACCGTTTCCAAGCTCGGCAATCCCAGCCACGCGTATCTGTTTGCCCAGATTGGTGAAAACGATCCGGCGTTTACCGTCTGTCACGGATATGCGCGGTGAAGTCGAAGTCGCAGGTATTTCAAAGGAATATCCCTTCATCGGTTGAATGAGTGCGCGGTGCCCCAAAGGCGCAAGCAAAGCGTTACTGGCGCTCCCGGCAGCGACGACGGCTAAATCAAAGCGCATTTCCTCGCCTGAGCGCAGGGCAATGACGCTTTCGTTACCACTATCGCGAACAGCACGAACCGGGCTGTCGAAGGCGGCTTTCACTCCATAATCCCGGACCAGAATGCGAAGCAGGCTCTGGCAGAACAGAAAGGCATCGCCAACGACCTCTGATGGAGTGGAAATCGCACCCGTCACATCCGGGTCGAGTGTTCGTAATCCCGGGTCGAGAGCGCAAAGGTCTTCGCGCCCGAGAAGGACCTGATCGCAGCCCGCATCGGCCTTGATTGCTTGCAATCTGATCGCGCGCTCGCGTTCCTTGGCGGTATAAATCAGGTTGATTTTGCCTGCGGTACGGTGATGAAATTCAAGCGCGTGCCGGCTGCACAATTCATCCATCGCACAGCGCGATTCCTGTGCAAGTTGCAGCACTCTGAGCGTGTTCTCCCTGAAGCGGGCGAAAGTGCAATTGCGGGCGAATGAAGCGAGCCATTGAAGGTAATGCGGGTCCAGTCCAAGACCGAACTTCACCCCGCCATCGCCGAAGACGAGCCGGGGCAGGGCGGACATGGTCCACGGACTGCCAAGCGCGTCGGTGTAGCAATAGCTCAGCTGTGCTCCATTCGCGTGGCTTGCCCCCATTGCGGGGCCGTCCGCTGCATCGATCAGTGTAACGTCCCATCCTCTGCGAGCGAGCGCATAGGACGTCGCAACGCCGATGACGCCAGAGCCAATAATGCCCACTGTTCGTGCCAAATCCGGCCCTCCTGCCTTTCGTATGCCAACCTTACGCATAACTGTGCGGGGTTTGAGGTCCATCCGCCATGAACGATTGACGCCGCAGCCATAAATGCGGTTTATGGAGTGATGGGGCGATATTCCAGGTTTCTGACGATACGCGGCGCAACGATGCGCGCGACTGGCGCTTGCGCGAGCCTGCTCTCCAGTCCGGCAATGGGCAAAGGGGCAAGACGGTGACGGATACCGATACCATCCGACCCGCAACGCTCATCTGGGGCTTCCGCATTGGCGGCGTCGTTCTGGCCACCTTGGTTTACGTCTTGCTCGGCAGTGCGGAAATGTCGGGTGATGCCCGAATTGTGGCCGCAATCGCCACGCTGATGGCGGTCTGGTGGATGTCAGAGGCGATCCCGCTCGCAGCTACATCGCTCCTTCCGATTGTGCTGATCCCGGCGCTGACCCAGCGTTCTGTCGCAGAGACGACCGCATCTTATGCAAGCCCTATCGTTTTTCTCTTCCTTGGCGGTTTCCTGATTGCGATCGCGATGGAAAAATGGGGTCTGCACAAACGCATTGCGCTCCAAACGCTTCGCAAGGTTGGTGTCTCTCCTCACCGGATTGTGCTCGGCATGATGTTGGCAACGGGCTTTCTCTCGATGTGGGTGTCGAACACAGCGACGACCTTGATGATGTTGCCTATCGGGTTTTCCGTGCTTGCGCTTGTCTCTGGCAAGGGAATGGCGGGCGCTGGCAGCGCTTCTCAGACAGATACTTCGTCAGACCCGCAGGTCGAGGCATTCGGACTTTGCCTTGTGCTCGCGATTGCTTGGGCGGCGAGCATGGGCGGTCTTGGAACGCTCCTTGGAAGCCCGCCCAATGCAATCATCGCGGGCTATGCGAGCGATAAGCTGGGATTCGACATCGGATTTGTTGACTGGATGATGCTCGGAGTGCCGATTGCGCTTGTTTTCATACTGATCGCCTGGGTGCTTATGACGCGCCTGCTTTACCGCTTCGAGCTTGATGAGATCCCCGGCGGTAAGGATCTGATCGAGCGCGAGATTGCGAAGCTTGGCAGTATGAACGGCGGCGAGCGGATGGTGGCGCTGGTCTTTGCCGGTGCTGCCTTTTTCTGGATCGTGCCGGGACTGCTTTCTGAACTCCCTGCGATAAGCGAGGCTGCCCCTTGGCTTGGTGGTCTTAACGATACAGCGATTGCGATTGCCGCCGGTCTTGCGCTCTTCATCCTGCCTGCCGGGGAAGGTAACCGGATGGTCCTTAACTGGAAAGATGCAGAAAAGGGGCTGCCTTGGGGCGTGCTTTTACTGTTTGGAGGAGGGTTGAGCCTTGCAGGCGCTGTCGCTGGAACCGGCCTTGATGACTGGTTCGGTCAGCAGGTCTCGGGCCTCGCGGCACTGCCGACTGTGTTCTTGATTGCCTGTGTGGTTGCCATTGTGCTGTTTCTGACAGAGGTCACAAGCAACACAGCAACCGCTGCGACGTTTATTCCGGTGCTCGGCGGGGTGGCGATTGGCATCGGTGTCGACCCGATGGGGCTGTTGGTGCCAGCCGCATTTGCTGCGACCTGCGCCTTCATGCTGCCAGTTGGCACACCGCCCAATGCGATCGCATTCAGCACCGGTGCGGTCACGATCGCACAGATGGCTCGCGGGGGATTGGTCCTGAACCTGATCGGGATCGCGTTGATTACAGGCTTTGTCTATCTGCTGGGCGGTGCAACGTTGGGCCTGGTTTTCGGATAATTGGCGGCCGATTTATTCGACGAATTGCGCAGCTGTTGCAGCCATCCCTGCGTTCGAATGCGCGACACTTTCTACCGTCTCCAAAGACCAGCCAAACGCCCAGCCGTTTTTCTGCGCAAATTCGCGCGCCGCGTTGTAAAATGATTGCCCGCGCGCAAAACGATGGGGGCCTTGCTGCATCGCGCCCTCGCTTCGGTTGAGCGATCTGTGGTTGGGATCCGTGTCGCGCGTTCCCAAAAGCACCACAACATCTTTTTCAAGAGCCGCGCGCAAAGCCTCCTGTGTCACAGGAAGCCCGCCAAGCCCGAACGGAAAATCGATGTCACGATCGGCAAAGGTGTACCATCCGGCATTGGCGGCAATAAAGCGTTTTACCCGCGCATCCGGTTTAAAGAACAAGTAGCGATGAACAAACTGCGATCCGGCCGAGTGGCCATAGATTGTGTACCGCGTCTGATCGCTGTCGAGCCTCGTTACGACATCGTCGAACAAAGGCTCGATTGCTGAAAAAGACCAAAGTTCCTCCTCGCGCCATTCACCCGTGTCCAGGTCCAAAGCGCCGCCGAGGTTGTAGTTACGCGATCGCGGAAAGCTTTCTTGCGAAAATTCTGGCGCAATGACGATGAATTGTCCGAGTGTAGCGTGCTCGACCCACTGATCGCGGTAGCGTTGCGGGTCGCGACGTGCGCCGTGCATGACAAACACAATCGGACTGTGCTTGCGGTCACTGCCTTCGGGGATGAATGTCCAGACGGGCATGTCCGGCCCGCGCCAATCGGTAAACACAAACGAGCCATTTCCATCGGGCAGCTCTTGCTGCTTTCCCTCTTGGGCCTGCGCTCCTGAGAATTGAAAAAGGGCAAGAAGAGACGCGATGCCAAGGAAAAAGGCTGCTCTAAGACGGAACGGAGGAAAGCCGCGCGATGGCCAGCTATCCCAGCTATCTGTTTTCATCCGCTTTCCCCTAACGCTGCGCTTAGGCTGGGAGCGACAGGTGCTTTGCACCAAAGACCGACTGCCAGCTCGCGATCTCTTCGATCACTGTTTCATCGACCAGTCTTACCACGTCGCTTGCGGCTCTGTAAGTGAGCCGTTCACCGTCTCCTGAAAGAAGCAGAGCGACACGGTTTTCGATATTGGCGAGCTTTTTGGCGGTCACGTTGGAAATCGAGGAGAAACGCTCGAAATCTCCGAAATACCGCATACCGGCAAGGTTTGCGCCTAATGTCGGGAGCGCTACGCCCAGAAAGGTGAAGGCCTTGGCAACCTGATAGGGCAGGTCGGCGGGTAGCCAACCCACTGCCGCGCCCAACTCGATTGCGAGATAGATCGACACTGAAATGAAAGCGGCGAGGAAACAGGCATCGGCTGATCCGTCAATGCGGTCATGCGCGCGTTTTAGCTGCTTGGATTTTGCTTCGTGGTAAAGCCGCTGTCCGCGAAGTTGGGGCAAAACGACCTGCGCGAGCGCCTTGCGCAGATAATCGCGGTCGACCTCGACATTGGGAAGTCCGGCAGCGCGCAAGGCATCCCGGCTGTATTTCTCGGGCCAGTCGGTAACCTCCCCGCTGGGCCAGCGGCCTGCGGGACGTGAGACACCGGTTATGAACAAAGTGGGGCTGTGACGCAGATATTCGGCCACCCGCCGGGTTTGAAACCACCTGCGATGCCATCCTCTGCGCGAACCCACAAATGTGATAAGCAAGATTGCAAACAGAAGGCCGAGCTCGACCGAAGCAAAGATCCATTTATGGCTCGCAAGGTCAAACGGCAGATAGGCGATCCCGGCGATAATCGCGAAGGCAGACAAAGCGAAATTGATCACCATGCCGCTGCGATAGGCATCGGACAGGCGGCTGGAGACCCCGTCGAACCATGCGAAGGTCGGCAACAGGTTTTCACGAATTGTTTGGGTCTTTGCAGCCTTCGGACCCAACAAATCCGTGGCCGTATAGACCAAATCCGCGGCGCTGCCTTGTGCGATCTGTTCAGGCTGTTCGTATTCGGAACTTAATGTGCCAGAACTGACGGTACGCCCGCCAAACACCGTTTCTGTCAAACGATAAATACCGCTGCCAAAAAAGCTTTTGGGCCGCCACTTCTCTCTTTCCAAAGCCTTGCGCCCGTCTGCCGACGGCGTGACGGCCTGTTCGACGATAGTGCGAAGCTTGGTCAAGTCTTTTGGGGATGTGTCAGCGCTCGCCTGATGCCCCAACTCTTCTGGCAGGGTCAGGATCGACCAAGTGTTCTGTGCCGAGATGTCGATCAAAAGGACGGGAATTCCATGAGACAGCGCGGTTGCAATGGTGTGCCCGGTCCCGCCTTCCAGACTTGAATGTTTGCGATCCCAAACGGCGATCAGCAGATCTGACCGCTCGATCATGATCTGCCCGGTCAGAGCGACATTGTCTGAAATCAACGCCTGCAACCGGTCCTTGCTGTGCGTATCGGCCGGGTCGTCGAGGGAATGGGCGAGAAGACTTGCGATCTCCTCGTCCTGATCTGCAATCGCGAAGGTGTCAGCCTTTGCATAAAGGCTGCGAATTTGCTCTGCCTTTTTCTCGACAGTCTTGTCCGATGCAGCTCGTCCATTGCGCACGGCGTCAACATCGCCACTGGTCGATGCGTCGGCATTGATCGCCAGATTCAGTCCGAGTCCGAAGGGAAGGGGCGCCACCAATTGCCAATTCTTGTCGATGGCCGCCTGCGCTGCGATTTGATCAATTCCCGGTGCCAAAAGGCTGTGGAAGCGAACAGTATCCGCGCCATCCGTCGTCTCATCGCCCGATGCTTCACGGCAAATTGTGTCAATCGTGTCCAGGACCGCCACCACAGCTTTGGTGATGCTAGTCTCATTGGCGCTGAAGATCGGATTGTCAGGCCGATGCCCGGTTATGCCCAGCGCAAGATGCGGTTTCCAAGAGGCGAAGATTTTTTCAGACATGGGTGATATGATCTATCTCTTCGCGTTCCGGTGTTTTTGGAGCATAGTCACCGCAAGGGTAAGGACACAAGCCTGCCGGTGATACCTGCTAAAGCTTTGGTGTGCTTGCATTTGGGGGATTGTGCAATGGCGATTTTCAGAGGCCGCAGACCGACACACTTGTCAGGTGCAATGGGCCTGTCCCTGCCCGTGTCGCTGTGCCTTTCGGTGTCCCTGTCGTTTGCCTTAGCTGTCGTCTCCAATGCCGCGTTGGCGCAGGTGGGGGAAACGGAGCGTGCCGAAACTTCTTCGGGCGCGGCAGATTATCAAACCTACGACCCAATCGGGACAACTCGTGCAGGCAAGGAAAAGCCGGCGGATGTTATTGCGCGCGAACAGGCCGAGTTTGACCGGAATGAGACGGCATGCGCGCAAGGCGATCAATCCGCCTGCACAAAACTGGGCGAGGCGTATGAATATGGCCGTGGCGTTGCGCAGGTTCGCCCGGTCTCGAACATCCTCTACAGTGAGGCTTGCGAAAACGATTTCGCCGACGGGTGCTACCAGCTGGGCAGATTGAACAGAGTCGTCTTTGAGGTCGAGGACCGTCCCGCGGCCACGAGCAGTTTCGAGCGTGCGTGTAGTCTTGGCTCGATGGATGGTTGCCTGCAACTCGCAATTGCGAGAGCGGAAGGCAACGGGATCGAGAGCGACACCGTAGAAGCAGAAAGACTGTTCCGTTTGTCTTGCGAACGCGGTGCGCAAGACGCGTGCCTGGGCCTCGCCCGGTTTCTGCTTTACACCGATCGAGGCGGACCCGCGATCAGCGAAGCGGTCGCCTTGTTGATCAGGGAATGCGAGGCCGGTGATGCCGAGGCTTGCATATCTCTTAACCGATTGGCCTATTCGGATGAGGCCCCCCCGGGCCTGCCTCATCCGGCGCGTGTGCTCTATCTTGGGTGCGAGGCAGGGGAGACTGCCTATTGCGAAGACCTTGGCAATAAAGCGATGCTGGGCGAAGGCATCGTCGAAGATCAGGCCTACGCTCTGGCGATGTATGACCGGGCCTGCAGCCTCAATGAAAGATACTGTGAGGCAGGGGAAAACGCTCGAAACCTGCCGATCCTGACCGAACGCTGCAACGAGGGAGACTTTGCTTCATGCACCGAAGTTGGGGCAATCTACCTGACCGGGAAAACGGTATTCTCAAGCAATCAATCTGCTTTCAATTTCCTCGCCTATGCGTGCGAGAACGGACAAGCCGATGCCTGTCAGCGGGCAGGGGTCGCTGCCAATACGCTCTTTTATGCCGGGTCTTCGCAAATGTGGGGCAGGGCCCAGCCTTTGCTCGAGACAGGGTGCGAACAGGGCGAGAAAGATGCATGCCGCTCGCTCGCCGATGGTTTGAGGCAAGGCGATACCATGCCACAGAACACGCCGCGCGCATATGAGCTTTACGCCAGGCTATGCGACGAGGGTAATGACCGGGATACATGCGATATCCTGGAAACTGCATCGATGCAGGAGGCGGATATACCCCTTGCTATTGCAGGAGCGGTTTATGAGCCGCCGCTCACCGAAGAAGAAGAGGAGGCGTTACGAAGACAATTGCTTGCAGAGCAAGCCGCTCAAGAGGAAGCGCTGTGCGATACAAATTCCGTTGAGTTTCGCGGAGAAGTCTATTCCGACACCATCTGCGGTTCCACCGGTTATGTACGCAATGGCTATAAATTGAGGCCAGGTCAGGCCCCTTGGCAGGCCTTGTTATGGCGGCCCGAACGGGTTCGCGGCATTCCCCGACCATTGCAAGCACATGAGCGCGTTTTGTGCGGTGGTTCAATCATCAAGAGCGGATGGATTTTGACCGCAGCGCACTGTCTAAGAGACCGGGGCGCATCAATTGAAGGGCGGGGTTACCGTGTGCGCCTTGGCGTTCACAATCCGCGAGAGGACGAAGGCATGAGCTTTCCGATCCTGTCGGTTCATGTACACAACAGATACAAGCCTTCGATCCATAAATTTGGCTTCGATATTGGTCTGATCCGGTATGATGCATCACGCGGAGAACAACTGGGACCCACCAATGCCGTGACCCGCATTGCGTTAGACAATGTGCCCGTGGGCCGGCGTTCGATACCGCGCGGAATGCCCGCCTATGTCTATGGCTGGGGTCTTACAGGGTATCGGACGGGCACCACGACAGATACATTGCTCGGGGCAAAGCTGCAGGTCTACCCTCTGGATGAGTGCACCGATTCCACCAACTACAGAGGTGCTTACCTCAATTCAGCGCTATGCGCTGCGGGTCGGAACGGACAGCAGGCATGCACAGGGGACAGCGGAGGTCCGCTAATCTACTATGGCGATGCAGATGGCAGGCCGCGGGTGATCGGCGTGGTAAGTTCCGGTTTCAGTTGTGGTGAGACCGGGAAGGCGAGCCGTTACACCCGTGTTGCCGCGGCGCTTGATTGGATCAATCGAGTGATCGGCGGTCGGTAATTGCGACCGAACCCAAACGGTCGGGAAATAAGCCGGTTTGCCAATCCGCGGACTGGCGGTGGACAAACCGGCCAAATCACGAATTATTCTTCGCCAGGAGCGGCCATTGGACCGATCGGGTTGCTAGTGCCTTCTTCTTCGTCGTCGCCAGCGGCATCGCTCGCAGTTTCTGCTGTCGCCTCTTCAGCGCCACTTTCGGGCGCTTCAACTTCGGCAGTCTCTGCCACTTCGGTTGCTTCGGCTTCAAGCGATTCTGTTGCCTCTTCTGCTTCGCCTGCACACGCAGCGAGCGCCAGAGCGGCTGACCCCAGAATAAAGCTCGATGGAATGAATTTCATAGTTCCCCCCTTAAAGGATTTTTGGACCGAGTATGAGCTATCATATGGTCAAGTCCAATAGCAACGCTTCAAAACGAGGGTTTGTCCGCAGCGGATCAAGCAGAGGATCATTGCGTGCCAGCAAAAGGCCAGGGTCCTTCGCTTCGACCGCCCTTTCGAAAGCGTTGAGCGCGGATGGAACATCGCCCCATCCAGCGTAGACTTGTGCATGTTGGTAGAGGCTTGCATCGCCGTATTGCGCGACCAAGGCATCAAATTCTTCGCGTGCCAGCTTTGTATCTCCCAACTTGTGCCTGACTATCGCCAACCCAACTAAACGGAACACCGGCACAGTTTCCTTGGCAAACGCATTTTCAGCGGCTTGAAGGTCGCCTTTCATCAACCATGCTGTGCCCGCTGCGTAGTTGACACTCGCGAAGTTGGGATTGATCGCCAGCGCTTCGTTTGCACGGGTGATGGTTGCTTCATAATTGCGGGCCAGCAATTCGACGAAGCTCGCGGTTCGAAACGCTCTGGCATTGAGCGGGTCAAGCTCGATGACCTTGTCGATCATTTGCGTCGCAAGGTCCTGCTTGTCCCCGTAGGCGTAGAAGATTGCCACTGATCGCTGAACATCTGCATCGCCGGGCGCTAGTTGTTCTGCCTGTTGATAGTGTGGCGCTGCGCTTGCGCGGTCCAGTTTGCCGTTATTGAGAATAAAGCCGAGCGCCAAATGGCCTGAAGCAAGCGCTGGCTCCAGTTCAATTGACCTCTCGGCTGCTTCTAAAGCTTGGTCGAACAAACGCGTGATCTCGCCTGCATCGGGCGTGGCGTTTGCAATCCCGGCCAGTTGATTGGCGCGCATTGCATATGCTTTTGCGTAGGATGGGTCCGAAGCGATTGCAGCATCAAATTGTGCAAGCGCTGCGCGGTCGCTTTCGACCCCGGAAGAAAGCTCGGCCAAGGCCATGCCCCGCAGAAATGCTTCGTAGGCGCGAATGTCATTGGTTCCGCCGACATCTTCCTGATCGATGAGAGACCTTTCGGCCTCACGCTCGCTTGCGATTTGGGCGACTAAGCTAAGAGCAACCGTTTGTGCGATCTCGGTCTGGATTGAAAACACATCGGAAAATGCCCGATCATAGCTCTCAGCCCAACGCACAACTCCATCGGCGATCTGTATAAGCTCGGCACTGATGCGCACAATGCCGTCGGCAAGCTGCACGCTGCCGCGCAAGATGTAGGGCACGCCCAAAGCTCGCCCGATCTCGAATTCGTCCTCTCCTTCAAGCGCGGTCGAAGAAGTCGGGGCCGAGACCTTCAACCGCGGATTGCGCGCCAAAACTTGTCGAAGCTCGTTCGAGAGCCCGTCGCTAAACCATGCCTGCTCTTCATCCCCGTTGAGGTTCGAAAACCGCAAGACCGCCATCGCGACCACGGCATCACCGGCTGTGCCAGACGGTAGAAGGTCGAATTGCCATGCAGCAAGGCCAGCCCCGACCACCGCGATGGATGCACCACCAAGAATAAGGTTTCGGCGAGATATCGCCCCGCCGTCTGTTCCGACTGTGGTGGCCGGACGATTTGCACTGGTGTGCGCAGGCGAATCTGCACGTGGAGCGTCTCCATCATGCAAGGCGATCAGTCCGTTGATAGCCGTGATAACGCTCTGCATTTCAGCGGCTTTTGGATCGCCCTTCCAACTGCTGATGTCGAGAAGCTGTATCTGTCTAAAGCCTAATGGCGACATCGTCCCGTCAAGCGAAACGGGAACCAGTCTGCCGCGCTCACGCCCGCTTTGCGCTTCGTCGCGGACCCAGTTGGAATCAACCGAAAGCTTTGACCAGAGCACCACCACGCAGTCCGCGTTTTCAAGAGCGGCTTCGGTTGTGGGCAGATAGTTTACCCCGCCTTCAAGAAGGCCATCCCACCACACGTCAAAGCCGGCATCTTCCAGAATGGAGATGATCGGGCGAGCAGCGTCAATATCGGCACGGGTGTAGCTTAAGAACAGGCGCGGCTTTGGTCGCTCGTTCGCCGCCTCTAAATTGTTGCCGTCTGCCATTTGCACCCCCGTGGCGATCACGTTGTAACATGGATAGTGGCAAGCTATCCAACTGGCTAGGCCTTACGCGAGTTTAGACAGGGTCGAGCAGATGTGTGGTGTTCATCGGCGACTTTGGTGCCTCCAGATAGAGGTTCTTTGCGCAATTGGCCTTTCTGCAAAGTCATTTCACCTCAATACTGAGCAAATACTCTTTTTGGATGATCTTCTGTTTGATTGGAGCAACGCCGCCCTCTAGACGTTGCGGCGATTTTCAACTCCCGCATTTTTAAGGAATAGCGTCTTGTCCAGAATTTTGATCGACGGATACAATTTGGGATTGGAGAAGGGCACTGGGGTTGCAACCTATGCGCGCAATCTAAGCTATGAAATCCATGCGCTCGGGCACGAGATTGATGTGCTTTACGGCAACCGGATGAGCGCGTCGAAAAATGACCTGATGAGCGAGATTCACTTCTTTGATTTAGGCGAGGATGAGAGAAACAAGTTTTTCCGGATACTGGAGCAGGCCCAGCAAGCGGTCCATGCGCCATTTACATTTCGGGCCAAGCGTATCCCCGTCACGGGCAAGGTCGTCACAAAGAC
This sequence comes from Erythrobacter sp. S227, assembly GCF_057364925.1. Taxonomy (NCBI): domain Bacteria; kingdom Pseudomonadati; phylum Pseudomonadota; class Alphaproteobacteria; order Sphingomonadales; family Erythrobacteraceae; genus Erythrobacter; species Erythrobacter sp. S227. Next base: position 1,674,866 of record NZ_CP200280.1, on the reverse strand, counting down.
ATTCAAATCACGCCTTCCTGCGTTTGATCGCCTGTTCAACTCGCGTGATCTGTTCATTCGTTCCCAAAGCGCGTTCAAACTTTGGCAGCGCCCTTCGGCCATCCGGATCGATGAAAAGCCCGATCTGGTGCACTGGACTTATCCTATTCCGATTTGGCTAAAGGGGCAGCCAAACCTCTACACATTGCACGATATTGTGCCCTTGCGGCTTCCCTATACGACGCTTGATCACAAACGCCGTTACCTCAAGCTCCTGCAAAAGCTTGATAAAAAGGCGGAGCATTTTGTGACCGTCTCCGAAAATTCGAAACGCGATTTGGTCGAACTGGTCGGCATTTCACCGGACCGGATTACCAACACATATCAATCGGTCAGCATCCCGGACAAATACGCAAACAAGCCCGAGGATCAGGTCGCTCGCGAAGTCGAAGGCCTGACCGGCATGGATTACAAAGGGTATTTCCTGTTCTGGGGTTCGTTAGAGCCAAAAAAGAACATCGGCAGGATGATCGAGGCCTATCTTTCATCGCAGGTCGATACTCCGCTTGTGATCGTCGGTGCGCAGGCGTGGAAGGCCGATCAGGAGCTCAAGCTTTTGGGTGATACATCATCCTATTACGGCGGGGTTGAGCGCCAGCGCGGCGCAAGAAAACGCATTGTGCAAATGCCTTATGCCCCGTTCCCGCTTCTGGTCAGCCTGATCAGGGGTGCAAAGGCTGCGGTTTTTCCATCTCTTTACGAAGGGTTTGGCCTACCAGCGCTCGAAGCCATGCTGCTCGGGACACCGGTGATTTGTTCAAACACGTCTTCGCTTCCCGAGGTGACCGGCGATGCCGCCTATGCAGTTGACCCATACGACACCAGCGCCATCACAAAGGCTATCAGGGCGATTGATGCTGACGCGGATTTACGGGCAGATTTGGCTGAGCGAGGCAAACTACAGGCGGCTCTATACAGCCCCGAGAAGTACCGTGCGCGCTTGAAAGACGTGTACGACCGCTACCTCTAACCTCGCTTCTTTGCGACACACACGGGACTATAAACTGGTCAACTGGCGTCCGGGATGGCAAGACATCTTTGAGACTTATGGGACTTACGATCAAAATGCTTAGGGCGCGCGGTGTTTTTTGGGGCTCCACTTTCGTGGTCTCGGCAAAGCGCGCTGCCTTGAAGACAGGCGGCGCTGCGGTGGTTGCTACCGTACTCGCTGGTGTATCAGTGCCAACTGCCGCCCAGACCTATGGGCCAGAAGACACCGGAAGTTCCAGCCGCGCTCCGATAGATCAGCCGGACCTTCCGCAACCATTGCTCGATGCGGTCGAAACCTCCCTTAGCCAGAACCCGCAGGTTCTTGCAGGATTGGCCGAATTAGCAGCGCTCAACAGCGATTTGCGCGGCGCAAAGTGGCAACGGTTCCCCAATTTGAGCGCTGAAATCCTTGCAACGACCGGCGGGTCCAATGCGGCCGACGTCGATGGTTTGGCAGTCAACCTTGCGCTGGAGCAGCCGATCTGGACAGCGGGCCGGATCAACAATTCGATTGAGGTTGCACGGACCAGCCGCAACATCGGTCGCACGGCCTTGCGCGAAATCCGCTTCGATATCCTGCTTGCTATCACAAATTCCTATTATGAGGCGCTGCTGGCGTTCGAGCGGGTCGAAGCGCTGGAGACCGGCCTTGCAGAAATGCGCCTGCTTGCTGAATCGATTGAGCGGCGTGTTGCACGCGAAGTGTCTCCGGCGGCGGACCTCAGATTGGCTCGCTCGCGCCTGACACAGCTTGAGGTGGAGATCACCTCCGCCCGCGAGATCGGCGAGAATGCCATGCTTCGACTTGAGGAGTTGGTGGGCGGCCCCGTTCCAAAGCCGGTGTTTCCAACGCACAACCTAGCCCTTGGCCTTCCTGTTCAGGAGATCGGCTTGCGCGAAGCGATGAGCTGTTCTCCTCTGTTGGAGCGTCTGCGCGGCGAGATTGATCTTGCTGATGCGCAAAGAAAGGTCACCCGCAGCGGCCTGTTCCCGCAGCTGCTTGTCCAGCTTTCCCAGAATGAGCTGACGGGTGCGCGCGCCGCGCTCGCACTGCGTTGGCAAACCGGCAACGGGCTATCCCAGCTTTCAGCGACCCGCAGCGCGGAGGCGCGGGTTGAGCGGGCGATTGCACTATTGGGACAAGCGGATCAGGAAATGCGGCGCGTTGCCAGCAGCGAGTATGTTGCCCTGCGATCAAGCCAACGGCGCGAAGAGGCGGGGCAGATGGCGCTCGATGCAGCGACAGAATTGCTTGCCAGCTATCGGCGCCAATTCGTTGCCGGGCGGCGCAGTTGGCTCGATGTGATGAATGCCGCGCGTGAAAAGACTTTTGCGAGTGTCTCTTACCGTGATGCGCGGGTGAATGTGGCTGGCTCCGCAACGCGTATTCTGGCGCTATCGTGCTATTGGCGGCCACAGGGCATATAGTGCACAAACCGATGGCCAAACATGATCTTCTAAGGGCGCTTGAAACCTTTGCGCAGGCAAGCGGTGCTTCATTGCCACCCGGTTGGGAAGCAGAGCTTGGCGAGGACACCCTTGGCGAAGGTGCTGACAGTCTTGAGGCTGTGCGGACCAAGATGGGTTGGAATGCGCCGCAAGTGATTGAGGGCCGACCCCAGCCAGACCAGTTCCCGCTTCTTGTACATGATCCGGCGCGCGGTTGGCTTGTCGCACGGCAGTGGATTGGTGAAGAGCAGATGGCAGTTATTGCCAGTTCTGAGGCGTTGATTTGGGACCAGGGGCAATCGTTCTTTGCCCTGACAATTCCCGACCCCTTGCGCGAAAACCCGACATCTGCGTTTGGCATTTTCGCCAAGGCCATAAAACGCCGCAGTCGCGTGCTTATGATTGCAGGGTTTGCGACGATTTTTGCCAATATCCTGACGCTTGCAACCTCGCTTTATGCCATGCAGCTTTACGATCGCGTCATTCCACTGGCGAGCTTTGAGACGTTGTTTGTGCTGACAGCGGGCGTGCTGTTTGCGCTGGTCCTAGACCTTGCGTTGAGAAGCCTTCGCGCGGTTTTGATCGAGGCCGAGGCGCAAAATATCGACAAGGAAGTCTCCGAATTTTTCTTCGCAAGGGCGCAGGCCATTCGCCTTGACGCCCGGCCCAAAGGGATCGGCACAATGGCCGCGCAAATTCAGGGGCAAGAGCAGATCCGGCAGGTCATGTCGTCGAGCTCACTGTTCGTCTTTGCCGATTTGCCATTTGCTATACTGTTCATCGGCGTGATCGGGTGGATCGGTGGGAGCGTCGCCCTGGTGCCAATCATCAGCCTTCCGTTCGCACTGCTGCTCGCCTGGTTCTTTGCGCGGATTATTCGCAAAGGGGCCGAACGGGCGCAGGTCACTGGCAATCAGAAAAACGGCCTGTTGGTCGAGATGTTGGATGCGACCGAAACGATCAAAGCCAATCGCGGTTCGTGGCAAATGATCGGCCAGTGGAACAAGCTCATCCGCCAGATCCACCACTACGAAGTGCCGGTGAAGCGTGCCTCGGCGGTCTCGGGGTCATTGTTCTCGACGGTCCAGCAAACGAGCTATGTCGCGGTCATGGGCTATGGCGCCTATCTTGCGGCCACGGGTCAGATTACGACCGGCGGACTTCTGGCTTGTTCGATTATTGTTGGGCGCATCAATGGCCCGTTGATTGCGCAATTGCCCAATTTAATTGTTCAATGGGGCTATGCACGCTCATCGCTCAAAGCGCTAGATGCCTTGTTGGAACACCCCGTTGAACGCACTGTGGCAAGTGCCAGCTTGAAACCATCGTCCATGGTCGGACCTGTCACGGTGAGCGATGTCTCCTTCGCTTATGGCGAGGGGCCGCCAGTCGTCGAGATTGAGCGCCTGGAGTTCAAGCCGGGTGAAAGGGTGGCTCTTGTCGGCGGAGTGGGTGCGGGCAAATCCACTCTGCTCAAACTGCTGGCGGGCCTGTATTCGCCGCAATCAGGCGCGATTTCTCTGGCCGGTTATGACCTCAACTTTCTCTCTGAAGATGCGGTTAGGGGGCATGTCGGATATCTCTCGCAAAGCTCGCGGCTGGTTCGGGGGACATTGCGCGATAGCCTCTCCATGGGGTTGTCCGATGTTCCCGACGAAACCTTGATCCAGACAGCATGCGCGACCGGGCTCAAGGCCCTGTTCGGGGAGCAAAAGCCGGGTCTTGATGGCGTAGTTCAAGAGGGTGGTGCAGGTCTTTCAGGCGGCCAACGTTCCTTGATCGGGCTAAACCGGCTGATTCACCAATCGCCCAATGTTTGGTTGCTGGATGAACCCACGGCGGCGCTTGATGTAAATACGGAAAAAGCGGTTCTCGACGCGGTGATGGATGCATGCGGTCCAAAAGGCATCTTCATCATGGCGACGCACAAGAAGGAACTCCTTACGCGCTGCACTCGCTTTGTCGCTTTGGAGAATGGCAAGGTCATTCATGACCAGCCTCTAAAAGGCGCTCCGAAAAAGCCGCCAGTCGGCGGTAGCGGGAGCGGTGCGAGGAAGCCGGAAGGCTTGGTGACGACCCGATTGGATATGAAGAAACCCAAATGAACAAGCTCATCCGTCCGGCCTCTTTGATCATCATCACGATCGGTCTTGCCGTCGCCATCTTCATTGCTTGGGCGCAGTGGGCGGAGCTTGACCAGGTGACGCGTGCGCCGGGCAAAGTGGTGCCATTTTCGCGCATTCAGATTGTTCAGAGCGAACAGGACGGGGCGATTTCGGATATTGCCGTGCGCGAGGGTGAGACAGTCATCGCTGGACAAATGCTTGTGGCACTGGACATGGTCCAACTCGAAGCAGCGGTCCGCGAAGCGCGCGTCAAAGTGGCTGCGCTTGAAAGCCGCATGGCGCGCATCAATGCCGAACTATACGACCGCCCGCTGACCTTTCCCAGCTCCATTGAGGGCTATGATGAATTCATGTCCAACCAGCGCCAATTGTACAGGCGTCGGCGTGCAGCCTTCACCGAAGAGGTGCGCACGCTTCAGGAACTGGCCAGCCTCCAGCAGCAGGAACTCGATCTGAGCGCACCGCTTTTGGACACGGGCGATGTCGCAAGGTCCGAGATAATCCGTATGCAGCGAGAGGTGGTCGAGACCAGAGGCCGTATCTCGATGGTCCGGTCCGATTACAGCCGCGACCTGCAAAACGAATTTGCGCAAACGGATGAGGAACTCGCAGCCTCTCGCGAAATCCTTGCCCGGGCCGAAGATAGCCTCAGAGCTGCGACCCTGCGCGCGCCCACTGCCGGAGTGGTCAAGAACGTGCGGTTCAATACCATTGGCGGCTTTGTTCGCGCCGGTGAAGAAGTGCTCCAGATTGTGCCTGTGGGCGAGAAGCTGATCGTGGAATCCCGCGTTCCCCCACGCGACATTGCCTTTGTGAAGCTCAACCAAAAAGCGCGGGTGAACTTTGATGCCTATGACAATGCGATCTATGGCTCGGCAGACGGCAAGGTTGTCTTTATCAGTCCCGATACTTTAACCGAGCAGGCGCAGGACGGGTCAAGCGAGACTTATTACCGCGTCAATCTGGAAGTCGACACGGCGTCAATGCGCGAAGTGCCCGGGCGCGATCTGATCAGCCTGCAACCCGGCATGATCGCAACAGCGGAAATTTTAACCGGAGAAACAACCGTCTGGGCCTATCTGACGAAACCGATCCTGAAAACGGTTTCTGATAGCCTTCAGGAGCAGTAGTCGGATTAGCCGGGTACTATTGAGAAGTATCCAAACGGCCTTGGCTCAAAGTCAACTTTGCTTATAACTATCAAACAGAAAAACAGACTTCATAGCAAAGGAAGAAGATGTCTGAACCAGACTTGAGTGGCCCTGGATACGACGTATTCAATCTGGTCGATGTTGGTGCATACAGCTCTCAGCTGAGCCCTGATGAAACAAAGATTTTTGTATCGACCACCAGCGGCGATATTCTGGTGTTTGATGTCGCGACACGCGCATTGCTTCAAACAATCAATGTCGCAGCCGAGCTCTTTACGATGGCGATCTCGGACGATGCCTCGATAGCCTATGTGATTGGCGCGCAGACCAGCGGAGGGACGACCGCGATATATGAGGTGAATCTCGCGACCGGTGCGTCAACGATTTTGCCGAATACATCTGGCCTGAATGCAAGAGACGTGGAGACGATTGACGGCAACCAGCTGCTCGTTTCGGGACCGCAGACATATATCTATGATCTGGATACGCAGCAGGCATCCACCTCGTTCAATCCCGGCTTTGGTACGAACACCATTTTCTTCGAAAGCGACGGGTTTGTTTTGATCGGAGATATCGACATCTCCAACGCAGCCCTCCAGCTTTACGATCTCTCGCAAGGACGCGTGGTTTCTTCGGGCGACAACTTTATCGGGCCGGGCCCAATTGGCCCTAGCAATGGTGTATTCGCAGTCTCGCGAGAAGCCGGATTGATCGCTCAGTACATCGCTGGCGAGGGATTGAAGGTTTACGATCTCGACTTCAACTTTGTCTATGCAGAGCGTTTCTGGGGCTTCTTCGATGATGGATTCGGCTTCAGCGATGACGGATCATTTCTGCTCGCCTTGTCAGGGGCAACTCTGACAGCTTTTGACACAACAACCTGGACTGCCCGACAGGTTTTCAGTCTGGCGGGAGTTGGCACTGGCAGGCCATTCGATAGCGGCGATAATGGTGATGCGATCCGGGTCACATCCGATGATCGGACCATCATCGTCACGAGCACTTTCGGCGGTTTCGTCAATATCATCTCGCTGGATGAACCAATTGGAACCGACCCAGGGGTATTCGGCACAGAGGGTAACGACAATCTGGAAGCGGTCGTAGGGCAGGACGTTGACGGTCTTGGCGGCACCGACCGGCTGGAAATCAACTTCAGTTCTGCGACCGAGGGTGTGACCGCAGATTTTCGCGGGCTTGAAACCGGGCCTGTGACGATTGCGGGCGGGACCATCTCCAACATTGAAAACATTCAATTGATCCAAGGCAGCGAGTTCAACGATTTTCTTGCGATCTATCAGGATTTCCCGATCGGCAATGCGATCATCAACGGCAATGGCGGTGATGACGAGATCATAATAAGCATGTCGGTTGGCAGTTTTGGTCCGCAAGTCTCTGGCGGTGCCGGCGATGACCTGATTGATGCGCGCGGCACCTTTAATGGCGGAAGCTATTTCGGCGGCAGTGGAAACGACACAATTTACACCGGTCAAAGTTTCCGGTCATCGGCAAGCGGCGGTGATGGCGATGACATCATCGAAACCTACGGCTCAGCAGATGGCGGCGCGGGCAACGATACGATTACCCTGTTTGAGCCTGGTGATGTCACATCGACAACTTTGACCGGCTTTGGGGGCGACGGGGACGATACGATCACGGTTGATCTCTCTGACCGATTTGGTGACCCACCACAGGCCGATCTTGCAGGCGGTGCGGGGGCGGATATGTTGATCGGCGGCAACGGCAACGACTTTATCTCTTCAGGCGATTTTGATGGCAATCGTATCGCTGCGCCTGACAACGGGACTGAGCAGGACACGCTAATCGGCGGTCTTGGCGGTGACCAACTGGCCGCAGGTATTGGCGACAATGTTGATGGCGGCGAAGGGTTTGACAGACTTACACTGTCATTTGGCGGTTCAAGCACCGGCATCACTCTCAACACCGATGACCTGATCAGCGGTTCGTCGACAATTGTTGGCGGAGGGACGATCCAGAATATCGAAGCGGTCGCTCGTATCTTCGGGACCGATTTCGCCGACAATATCACCGTGGGGCCGGGCAGTGCCCCTCCTTCGTCCCGCACTCAGGTGCAAGGTGGGGGCGGCGATGACGTCTTCACCAATAACGGCGGTGCAGCTACCTTCGCAGGTGAAAGCGGCAATGACCGCTTCATTGTTACCGACAATGCGGGCTCGGGTTCATTTTTCGGTGGTGATGGGATCGACACTTTCGATCTAACCCAAAATACAACCGGCCTGACCGTCACTTTGTCCGACAACCCACAAAGTGTTTTTGGCTCAAGCAGCGTGAACGAGCAGCTTGGAGAGGTGGAGAATGTCGAAGGCGGCTCTGGCGATGACATCATCCTTGGCTCGGTGCTAGACAACGTCCTGAACGGCAATGGTGGCAATGACATTATTGATGGCGGCTTTGGCAATAACACGTTGAACGGGGGCGCGGGCGTTGATGAACTGCGCTTCCTCCACGCCAACGTATCGGTCACAGTCGACCTGAGGCTCAGCCAGCAGCAGGTGGGCACCGGTTTCATCACGATCAGCGGCTTTGAAAACCTTGGTGGTTCCAATTCGGGCGACACATTGATCGGCAATGCGGCGGCCAATGTCATTCAAGGCTTTGACGGCAATGACGTCATTGATGGCGGCGGAGGGAATGATGATCTGCGCGGCGGCGCGGGCACAGACCAATTGCGCTTCGACAGCGCGAATAACGGCGTTTCGGTCAATCTTTCGCTGACGACCGCGCAGAATACGGGTGTTGGGCTCGTCACCTTGAGCGGTTTCGAGAATGTCACCGGCACAAGATTTGACGACACGATCACCGGTTCGACCGGCAACAACATCATCACTGGCGGCGCTGGCAATGACACCATTGACGGCGGCGTCGGTCTTGACCGGGCGGTCTTTGCCGGAAACTTCGAGCAGTTCAACGTTCGTGAGACCTCGCAAGGGCTTTACTCTGTTAACGGGCAAGGTGCCGACAGCGTGACCAATATCGAAGTGCTCCGTTTCGATGATATCGACGTGTTGCTCGACCTTGGCGACGGGCTGGCGATTGATCCGGGCAGTGACGATCCCGATACCTTCATGGTCAACATCCGCGACTTTGGCGGCAATGATTTTGGCGGGGCTGCGAATTGGGTGCGGATTGGTGAGGCCGATGCCAACCTTGATGGCAGTGTCGACTACATTTTTGTGAACCGCCGGATTGGCCGTTTTGCCGAAGTGGGTGTGGATGCCGATGGTCTGGTACAGTTCGATAACCACGGCCAGGGCGGCGACACGCGTGTTGTTGGCATTTACATCGACCCGCTGGTGCAAAGCGGTGATGTTGAAGCAGGTGGTCCATTCGACAGCCAGACCCGGTTCCAGAATGACCTCTTCATCGGCAATATCTCAACGGTTCTTGGTTCTCAGGATTATGACGGTGATGGGCTTGCCGAAATCTACTTCGCTCTAACCGATGGCACAGCCTATCTTCGCGCGCTGATGCACGCGGATGGCAATATTCGGTATGCCAATTATCAATCGGAACAGCAGGTGCGTGACTACCTGACCGCCAATGGCTTTGGAGAAGAGACGTTCGGCGATTGGTTCCCGAGTGTGCCTAGCGGCCAGAGCGCTCAGGACAAAGCGAGCGCGTTGGAACCGATCACTGAGCTCGGCCCACACTTTGCACTTGTGAGCGACCCGTTTGCGAGTGGCGACATATCGCTTGAGGCGGCGTCCTTGTGGCAAGGGCAGTATCGCGAGTTTCCGACCGAGTTCTTTGGGTGAGATCGGCATTTTACTTGTACTAGCCCCTCCCTGTCGGCAAAAGCACTTCAGGGATTCCCATGAGGCTCATTCAATGATTTAAGTCTGCCTTTTGCAAGGGTAGTAATGGCACGCGCTGATTGGTCCGCTGTTGCCATCTGAGCGTGGGCGCTGGGCACGGCCATCACAGGATAACAGGCGCTTTCTTAATGGTATGCTGCACGTGCCGCGCGTCGCTTGCCCTTGGCAGGACATGCACGAGCGATACGGAAAGTGAAACTCGGTCTATGTCCGCTTCCGGCCATGGGCCGAGCAAGGCGTTTGGGACGCGCTCTTCCAAATGTTGGTCGATATGAATCCCGATTGTCATCGTTATCGTGACCGCAAACGCGTTGAGAGAATGCATAACGAACTCAAACAATTGCACCGCACCGCAACCCGCTAGGACAACACCGCTCTATCCTTTCAAAGCTTTTTAAGCCTCACCAGCGCACGCCTCTAAAATAAATCTCATGTCAACAGAACGTAGTTGTAAATTCTGCCATTGCCGATTTGCAATTCTGTTACTTATTGCTATCGGCCGAATTCATAGATCTATGGAAAATATATTATGATCGCGCAATCGAGTTATTGCGTCTGAAATCAATTTAAATCATAGGGCAGCTCTCTCAAAGTCAGTTTATGAAAAAACTTTTAATCAGTTTCTCATTTGGACAGTCATTATCGGTTGGGACCTCAAATGACTTCGAAAATCTTTCCCCGACTCCGCAACATTCAGGCTTGGTAATGGGCCTAGACTTCGGCAGTGCTCAAATAAACGCGCGCGGATTTCGCGGTGAAGCGGTTAGGACCGAAGATTTCAATGGATTTATTGATCTGGTCGAAGCAGACCGCGAAACGCCTGCTTCGGGGATGCTCAATCAGATAGTTGATCGCTATATTGCGGATGGTCTCGCCCCTCCTTCGATCGTACATTTTCACGCTGGTCATGGCGGTCGGTCAATCGTCGAATTGCTCACGAGCTCCTCTGATATTTATGCCACGACCGCAGATGCGCTCGCGCTTGTCGAAGATGGTATGCATTTCGCGGTTGAGCAGGATGACGGTTCTCTGGCCCATTACATCAATAATGGCGGCGAAGCCGTTTTCACGCGCAGTAGCCCTGGCGGGACGGTGTATTTCGACAATCTGGTAACACAGCTCGAACTCACGGTGCAAACTGCGTTGGAGCAAGGTTACGAAATAGAGCCGAGCGTGGTCCTCAACTGGATACAGGGCCAATCCGATGTCAATCTCGCCCGCCTTGAGACGTTCAACTACGAATATCACCTTAATCTGTTGCTCGACAAGATAAGTGCTGTGATCCAAGAGGTTGTAGCGCCCGATGCCAATCTGGTCGCATCCATTTCTCAATTTCGCGGGACCGGCCTCAGAGCGACTCCGATTCAGGCGCTAGAGGTGATCAATGACCGCGATGTTGCGCATTTGGGGATCGTTGAATACGCCTTTCAAGCGTTCGAGCCAGCAGTAGTTGGGGCCGATTACACCCATCTAAGCGGTGAGGGCTATTACAGGGCGGGCCGCCTGCTTGGTGACCGGATTTACGACGTTCTGTCCGGCAATGAGAATTTGCCAATTCTGATCGAAAGGGTTGATCAACTTGCAACCAATGAGTTGCTTGTCACCTTTTCCGGAGTTGAAACAGGTCTGGTCGATGACCCTTCGATTTACCGTGCCGATGCCGGGTTTTCGGCGCCTCAGCATTTTGGCTTTGGCCTCTATTTGCCAGACGGGTTAGCGGGCCGAAACCTGCCAAGCATTACCGCAAGTGAAATCGTGGGTGCCAATCAGGTCCGTCTCACTTTTGACCAGCCGGTCAACAACGACTTTCTCCTTTATCTGGGGCGGACAGGCGAAAACCTCATCGACCCGTCGGTGTCACCAACAAGGGGACGAGATTTTGGAGGAACAACTCTACGCGACGCATTTGAGAGGTTGGCTCCCGAACCCACTTCGCTGCGGCCACTGGATGATAACGCAATCTCGGAATATGCCCCCGTACAGGCCGCGCCAATAGCAGCGTGGGATGTCTTCGGCAGCGATGAAGGGGAGCCATTGCTTGGTACGGCGGTTAACGACAGGCTGGCAGGTAATGGTGGACAAGACTTTATTCTTGGAAGCACGGGCGATGACTACATCTCTGGCGGCAGCAATGTCGACACGGCGGTGTTTAGCGGTGACTTTGCCGACTATACGATCACGCAGACTTCGACCGGTGTGTTCGAAGTTGTCGGAGCAGACGGGACGGATACGCTGACGACGGTAGAATTCGCGCAGTTTGATGATCAAACAGTCCGGCTCCTCAGCGGCGAGGGGGTTAGCGTCAACTTCGAGACAAGTGACCCGTCCGTGTATCAGCAAGCTTTGAGCGGCCTTCGTGATTTTGGTGGCAATGATCTTGGCGGCGATGGCGCTTGGCTTCGCATTGGTGCAGCGGATGTGAACGGTGATGGCGATGTCGATCAAATCCTTGTGAACGACGCCATTGGGCGCTTTGCAACGGTGGGCACCGCGCCGGACGGCCTTGTGTATTTCGATGATCACAGCTGGGCGGGAGAAACCCGTGTGGCTGGCATCTATATTGACCCGTTTGTCGCCAATGGTAGCGTTGAACAGGGAGGCCCATTTGACAGCCAGGCCCGCTTCCAAAACGACTTGAGGATTGAGAATATCAACCGCGTTCTTGGTTCTGACGACTATAACAATGATGGGGTGTGGGAGGTGTACCTCGCGCTCACGGACGGCACCGCGTACCTCCAGGCTTTGATGCACGCAGATGGGAACATCCGCTTTGCCAATTACCAATCCGAAGAACAGGTGCGCGAGTATTTGACCGCCAATGGCTTTGGCGAGGAGACCTTTGGCGATTGGTTCCCTAATGATCAAAATGCTCAAAGCGCACAGGGAACATCAAACGAGGTAAAACCGCAAAGTGAGCTAAGCGCGCCTTTCGGGCTGCCGAGCGATCCCTTTGCTATTAACGACGTAACGCTCGAGGCAGCATCGCTTTGGCAAGGGCAATATCGGGAGTTCCCTTCTGAATTCTTTGGGTAGGATTGCGTAGAGCGCTGGTTGGCATCAGTAACCATAACCGATCTATGGGAAACCAAGCGAACTGCTTACCTATCACCCCTTCAGATCGGCGGTACCAATGCTAATTTTCGATGAAGCTGACGAGACTTTCGTTAATGACGGGACGATCGAAGAAGATGTCTTGATCCGTGCCTCGGGTGTGACTTTCACCAATACCGCTGAGGGGCGCATCAACGGCCAGTTTATCTTCGAGGTCGGTGGATCGACATTGATCCACGAAGCGGGTGCAGTCATCAACGCACCGTTTGACCCTGATCTGGGGCAGCTGCCTGCGGTGATCGGCTCGGCTGGTGTTGATACCGTGATCGCGGACGGCGTGTTGGTTGGATCCGTCGATCTTGGTGCAGGCGATGACCTGTTCAGCATCGGCGGCGTTCGTGGTCCTCAAGGAGGGGACTTTGACCTGAATACAGATGGCGGAGAGGGTGTCGACACTCTCGAAATCCGTTCTTTCGAAGGCACGTCTATCAGCTCCATTTCGGTTGAAGCAAACGAATTGGCAGGCTTCGAGGTTCTCTCTCTTGGATGGCAGGAATTTGGCGGAAACTACATTGGCTTAAGCGGTTTTGAGCAGATCGTGAGCGCCCCTGATGCTTCGCAAAACTTCCTTGATAGCCAAAACCCCGAGGTCGATCTCAATCTGAATGAGGGCCGTTGGAGTTTCGCCCGAGGTTCCACAATCGGATCGATTACCGGCACCGATGCGGGCGAGTTTCTGGGCCTTAGCGACGACAGCCAGGTCATTGGCACGATTGACCTTGGCGGTGGAAGCGACATTCTCCATCTTGAAGGCGGCCTTCAGGATCAGGCAACACGGGGCCAGATCTTTGGCGGCGATGGCAATGTCGATCAGCTCTTCTTCAATCTCACGAGCCTTGAAACCGACTTGAACGCAGAAGGGATCGCAGGTTTTGAGACACTCGACATCAGAAACCTGCTGCGCCCAAGCGTTGAGCTGGTCGAAGCCACCCTCACAAACGCATCGGGTTTTCAATCTATCACGCTAAGCGGCATTGATCTGGCGGTGTCGAGTGGCGACTATTCTTCGACCGTCTTCCGCACGATTTTTAGTTCCAGTACCATCCTCTTTGCTGAAGGCCTGACTATTGCAGGGTATGATGGATTGGACTTCGCTGACGAAGGTTCAGACATCATTCGCAGCGTAACCAACCATGCGACATTCACAGGCGATGTCACTTTTGGTGCGGGCGGTGATTTCTATGATGGCCAAATGGGATGCGTCCTAGGTGCAGTTTTTGGCAATGCTGGCGATGATGAGATCATCGGGGGAGCGTTGGGAGAGACATTCTTTGGCGGCTCAGGGAATGACACATTGCGCGGCAATGGCGGCGGTGACCGGTTAGCAGGCGGGCTTGGTGACGACGCAATCTATGGCGGCGAAAATGTGGATACGGCGGTCTTTTCAGGTAACCGCGCGGATTACATGATCACACAAACCGATTTGGGCGTTTTCGAGGTGGCAGGGCTGGACGGAACCGACACCCTGTCCACGATCGAATTTGCCCAGTTTGACGATGAAACCGTCCGCCTTTTGCGCGGAACCGGCGTCAGTGTGAATTTCGAGACCGATGACCCCAGTGTCTATCAAGACGCGCTGATTGCCCTTCGCGATTTCGATGGCAATCAACTTGGCGGCAATGGATCATGGCTCCGCATTGGGTCGGCTGATGTGAACGGCGATGGAGACATCGACCAGATCCTCGTAAATGATGAGATTGGACGGTTTGCAACCATTGGCACGGCAGACGATGGGCTCATCTATTTCGATGATCATGGATGGGCAGGAGAAACTCGGGTCGCAGGCATCTACATCGACCCCCTCGTGATCAGCGGGGATGTTGTGCAAGGCAGCGATCAAGACAGCCAGCGACGCTTTCAAAACGACCTAAGGATTGAAAACATCAATCAGGTTCTGGGCGCCGATGATTACGATGGTGATGGTCTGCAGGACGTCTATTTTGCACTTACCGATGGTACGGCATATCTTCGCGCCGTGATGGAGAGCGATGGCAACATCCGTTACGCGAACTATCAATCCGAGCAGCAGGTTATCAACTTTCTGAATGCCAATGGTTTTGGCGAAGAAACCTATGGCGACTGGTTCCCAAGCAGCCAAAGCGGCCAAGTCGAAAAGTCTCAGGCAAGCGCTTTCGAACCCTTGGTGAGCGTCGATCCACAGCCTGCGCTGGGAGCTTTTTCCCGTGAGGAGGCGTCCGTGTGGCAGGGGAGCTACACGGAATTCCCGACCGAATTTTTCGGCTGATCCCGCCTATGGTGCGCAGCATCGCACGCGCTAAATTGTGTATATTGTTCTCAGGCGTCTCTGTTTGAGCGCCCATAATGGACTGGTATTTTCTTCTTCCCGCCGTTAGGTCTATTCGCCATATCGGGTTGATTGATTGGGGCGAATTTCGATGCTGGGTCCATTTTTTCGTTTGCACAGTGCTGCAAACCTTTCTGACATCGAACTGCGGTTCAATGGTCCAGAACGTCTCAGTGCATCTCCACTCGATCCGGTTCTACCGTTTGATGGTCCGGCTAACCCCTATCTTGGCGGGTTTAAAGGCTTTCTTGGCACCGGCTTTTTCGCAGGTCCGGTCGGGCCAACGCCTGAAAACAATGTGATAAATGGCACTGACGGTGACGACGTTCTTGAGGGCACCGAAGGAGCCGACACTATTAACGGCGGGGCAGGCGCCGATAGTATCGAGGGCCGGGGCGGCGACGACATCGTCATTGGCGGTGATGATGGCGACTCCATCGATGGTGGCGAGGGCAACGACCAGCTGTTCGGCGATGGCGGCGATGACTTTATCGGTGGCGGCTTTGGCGATGATTTGATCGAAGGTGGAGCCGGCGATGATCAACTCGGCGGCGCCGATGGCAACGACACGATCAGAGGCGGCGATGGTGCCGACAACATCTCTGGCGGCTTTGGCAACGACCAGCTGTTTGGCGACGAAGGCGACGACTCTATTCGCAGTTCTTTTGGCTCTGACACGATCGATGGCGGAGCGGGCAATGATTATATCGACCTGCGCCGTGATTTCGATCTGGGTACTGTCGTTGTCGATGCGGGAATTGGAAATGACATCGTAGAGGTGGGCGGATTCTTTGATTCAAGCTTCGACCCTTTCAGCGTCACAGTCGATCTCGGGGCTGGCAATGACGCGCTAGACATTACGAATTTCCCGACAACCTTCGTTGCCACGCTTGGCGATGGCGTTGATCGTGTGCGTTTCTTCGACTTCGGTGATCTGGTTGATAGGCTGGGTCCTGGCAGCTTGCGCATCACGGATTTTCAACTTGGCGAAGGCGGAGACATAATCGAGATCCGCACGCTCGCTCAAAACTTCCTCTCAAACGGCGGCGATTCTGTTGAGTGGGTGGATATCGGCGATGATATGGCGCTGCGGTTCACCGACCTTTCCGCCGGAGAGGTTTTTGACGTTGTCATTCTTGAAGGATTGCAGTTTGACGATCTGCCTGATGCCAACAGCGACCTTGGCATGGCTCAAGAAGCAACAAACGTCCGCGGAACAAGCGGCAACGACGAATTCATCGGCTCTGACTTCAACGACACATTCACCGATGGCGGTGGCGGCAATGATACCTTTATTGGCAATGGCGGCGATGATCGGTTCACGATCCAGCGCTTTGCCGGCGTCAACAACAATGTGACCGTCGATGGCGGAGCGGGTAACGATTCGCTCTTTATCGATGCGAGCGTTGGCGGGTTCTTCACCATCGATATGGGCGCAGGTGACGACTTTATCGCTCTGTCGCGCGATCCTAGCTTTACAACCGCCATTACGCTTGGCTCTGGCTCTGACAGGATACTGCAAGAGAGCACGGCGACGGCGACGATCCTCGACTTTGAAACAGGCGATGGCGGCGACATCTTTGATCTCGACATCAGTCAGTCGATCGTCGACAGCAATGGTGACCCATTTGGCACGGGCGAATTGCTTCTGTTTCAGGATGGCGCGGACACTGTCCTTCATCGCGTGTCGCAATTCACCGATCAGACCGTGACAACGCTCGCGGTGTTCCAGAACACCAACGTCGATGATTTCACCTCGTTCAACTTTGGCGGGATCATCAATCCAGCGACCGGACAGCCCGGTGACACGTTCAACGGGACAGAGAACGCGGATAACTACGCGGGGACTGTCGGTGCAGATACGATCAATGGCAATGGCGGCGATGACACGCTTGATGGCGCAGAAGGTGGTGACACCATCGACGGCGGCGCTGGTAACGACACGATCACCGGCGGTTTTGGCGATGACATCATCCGGGGCGGTGACGGCGATGACGTGATCAATGAAGCCTTTGGCACCAACATGATCTTTGGTGATGATGGCAATGACACCATTAACATCACCGGTTATTTTGGCAGCTCCTTTTCCCTTGATCCGGACCAGATTTTTGGCGGGAATGGGAACGACACAGTCAACTTCTTCCGCTCTTCCAGCGATGCGATTATTGTTGATCTGGGTGCGGGCGAAGATCGGATCGTCTTGAATAGTCAGCCAATCTTTAACGAGATTACGCTTGGCGCAGGGTCCGACGTGGTCGATATGAACGCGCTTGGCCAAGGCAGCTTTTTGACATCGCGGCCCATCATCATCACCGATTTCCAAACAGGGGATGGCGGTGACATTCTTGAATGGGATACTTTTATCCGGCTTCGAACCGACAATGTCGATACGCCGAATTTCAATCCGTTCGCGATTAGAGAAACCGTCCTCACGCAAGTGGGCGATGATGTGCAGCTTGAGTTTGCGTTCAGCAATCTGGGAGATGGCCCGCAATTTGTGATCTTCCAGAATACGCGGGTCGAAGATTTCACAGCCTTCAACCTTCAATTTGATCCGCAGGCGCCCCTTGCTCCGGGCGCTGACTTCACCGGAACGGCGGGAGATGACAACTTCACCGGGACCAATGTGAACGACGCTGCTCTTGGCCTTGGCGGAAGGGACCGTCTTAACGGGCGCGCTGGCGATGACGATCTTGACGGCGGGCCTGGCGATGACTCCGTCAACGGTGGCCAAGGCAATGACACACTTGCTGGTGGTGCAGGTAATGACCTCATCACTGGTGGAACCGGCGCCGACAACATATCGGGCGGTGACGGCAACGACACTATCGATGCAGGGTTGGGCGACGGTTCGATTGACATTATCGATGCGGGAGCCGGTGATGATGAAATCGCCTTCTCAGGCTCAAACGACACCTACATCGGCGGCGATGGGAACGACACGCTTTCCTTCAACGTCTTTGGAACACTCTCTGAAGCCATCGTTATAGACTTTACCAATTTCATCGATCAGGGCACATTTTTGCTCGGCGGCCAGCTCATCACCGACATTGAGAACGTGTTCTACTTCAATGATACGAGCAATTTCGATGACACGGTGATTTATGGTTCGGCCTATACCTTTGGGCAGACCTTGAATGGGGGCGGCGGAAACGACTTCCTGACCGGGACGTCTGAAGGCGACTTCATCAATGGTGAAAGCGGCGATGATACGCTGATTGGCCTTGGCGGCGATGACTTTATCACTGATTTGTCCGGCGACAATCGCCTCGAGGGCGGGGACGGTAACGACGAACTTACCGCAGGCGCGGGCGATGACACGATCCTTGGCGGCGATGGTAATGATACGATCACTCCGGGTGCAGGCGTCGATATCGTTGATGCAGGCGAGGGCGATGACCGCGTTGTCATAACTGCCTTGGAAGCGGGTGAGACGATCGACGGCGGCGCTGGCACCGACATTTTGCAAGTCGGCAGTTTTGAAACCGCATTGAATTTTGATTTCGCCGAATTGGGAAGCGGGAATCAGACGGTTGTCAATTTTGAAGAATTTGACTTCGTATTCAGCTTTCTTAGCGATACACTAATTCTAGGCGAAACCTTCACAACTGCGATTGATGTCAGGGCCGATGGTGGGAATGACATCGTTACCGGCGGTGCGGGCGATGATGTGATCTTCGGAGGCTCTGGCACAGACATCCTTAGAGGTGGTTCGGGCAATGACGAACTTCGCGGAAACGACTTTAGTGACGGGACCGATCTCGACGAGCTTTATGGCGAGGACGGAGACGACCAATTGTTCGGCATGGGTTTGCTCGACGGTGGCGCAGGCAATGATTTTGTGTCCGGCGAGGGCGAACTGTTCGGTGGCGCTGGTAACGATGCGATTGTCAGTTTTGGCACGGGCGACATTATCCGCGGCGGTGCAGGTGTGGACAACATCTTCTTGCGCGGTGCAGGGGCTCTTGTCCTGCTTGAGGCGGGGCTAAACCGTGACCGTATCGATGGATTTGCCGTGGCAGACGGTGCCAGGGTCGAGGCAACGGCCGACAATACCCAGCTTCAATGGACCGATTTAAGAGAGGGCACCACTGACCAAATCGTGGTGATCGTAGAGCGCGTCGGGGTCGTATCGGACGGCGGTTTTGCAGGGTTCCAAATCGTTGGAACCGATCTCAACGACCAATTCAGCCTGTCTGGCGGGTTTGCCGAAGTCGCTGTCACCATCGAGGGTTCGGCACCCATCTTTGGCTTGGGTGGTGATGACGATATCACGGGCTCGCTTTCCGATGACACCATCTTTGGCGGCACCGGCAACGACATCCTGCGCAGCAGCGCAGGCACTGACATTCTGAACGGTGGCTCAGGCGATGATACGTACATCATCACGAGCGGCACTCACACCCTCGTTGAAAGCGCAGGCGGCGGCAACGACCGGGTGATTTCCTCGGTCGACATCGCGCTTGGCGCCAATATCGAAACTCTGGAACTTCGCGACAATGCCCAGTTCGGTACGGGCAACGGGCTCAACAATTTGCTCATCGGGACCGATGGCGACAACGAGCTTTCAGGCCTTGCTGGCGATGACCTTATTCAAGGAGGCTTGGGCAACGACACTTTGCGTGGAGGAAACGGCGCAGACCTTCTGGATGGAAGTTTTGGTCGGGACATCCTCTTTGGTGGCCAAGGCCGCGACACCTTGCGCGGCGGGGATGAGGTCGATGTTCTCGAGGGTGGCCCGGGCGATGATGCGCTCTTTGGCGACAGCGGGGATGATATCCTTCGCGGCGGTGACAATGCCGACTTTCTCGATGGTGGTTTAGGCAATGACGTGCTCGACGGTGGTGCGGCTGATGATACGGTTGATTATCGTAACGCCTTTGGACCGGTTCGCATCGACCTGACGATTGAAACAGCCCAAGACACAGGCGCATACGGGATCGACACGTTGATCAGTATCGAACGCGTGCTTGGCAGTAACTCAGATGACGTCATTATCGGTAATAACGCCGTCAATATCTTCACCGGCGGTTTTGGTGATGATGAGCTGGCAGGCGGTTCTAACGTCGACACGGCGATATTCGCGGGTGACTTGTCGGAATATACCGTGGTCCAGTTTACCGATCGCTCTTTTGGCGTCTCGGGCCCTGATGGGAATGACCTTCTTGTCGGGATCGAGTTTGCCCAGTTTGATGATCAGACCCTGCGCCTTCGTCCAGGCCTTGGTGTAAGTGTCAATTTCGAAACGTCCGACCCGTCTGTCTATCAGGCGGCGATGAACAACATCCGCGACTTTGGTGGCAACGCGCTTGGCGGCGATGGCAACTGGCTGCGCATTGGCGCGGCGGACATCAATGGTGACGGCGATATCGACCAGATCCTCGTCAATGATGCCATCGGTCGCTTCGCAACTGTCGGAACCGATGAGCAAGGCCTCGTCTATTTCGAAGACTTTTCATGGGCCGGAGAAACCCGTGTCGCGGGCATCTATATTGATCCACTGGTGCAAGCCGGGATAGTCGAACGCTTCAGCCCCAATGACAGCCAGCAGCGCTTCCAGAACGATCTGCGGATTGAGAACATCAATCAGGTGCTGGGCGCAGATGATTACGATGGCGACGGTCTGCAGGACGTCTATTTCGCGCTCAACGATGGTACAGCCTACCTGCGCGCGATTATGGAGGCAGACGGGAACATCCGCTACGCCAACTATCAGTCGGAAGAACAGGTCATCAGGTTCCTGAACGCCAATGGCTTTGGCGAAGAAACCTATGGCGATTGGTTCGACAATGGGTCCGAGGCGGCGTCTGGTGGCGCTGCAGTTCTGTTTGCGAGCGTCGAAGTCCCGGACATTGCGCAACCTGTTCCGCTGGACGATATCGGAGACGATTTCACGCTTGCAGCGCCGCTTTTGACCGATGATCTGATGAGCGAATTTTACGGCTAGGACTATTGTTCATGCTGGTTCATTAGTGCGTGTCGATCAAACCGGATATCTAACGGAAGAACACACGCATTTATGGGCAAGCTTTCCGGCATTCGCGTAGTGGACCTGTCGCAGTTTCTGCCAGGCCCGATGATGAGCGTCATGATGGCCGATCAGGGCGCGGACGTTATCAAGGTCGAACCGCCGCATGGCGATCCGGCACGCGAACAGGCCCCGTTTGACAGCTATGGCGGTGAAGAACATTCGGTCTGGTTCGCCAATCTCAACCGCGGCAAAAAGAGCGTCGCACTCGACCTGAAATCGGACGAGGGCAAGGCGCAGCTTCGCGAACTTATCGTGCACGCTGACATATTTGTGGAAGGGTTCAGGCCGGGCGTGATGAAGCGGCTGGGCTTTGATTACGACAGCGTCAAGGCGATCAAGGCCGACATCATCTATTGCTCGATCTCTGCCTTTGGCCAAGAGGGCGCGCTTGCCCATCACCCGGCCCACGATATGGCGGTGCAAGCCCTTGCGGGCTTTCTGGCGGTCAATGATGGCCCGGATGGAACACCCGTTGTCCCAGGGGCGGCGAGCGCCGATCTGGCGTCGGGTCTGACCGCATTGTCAGCGGTGCTTATGGCGCTCGTCGGGCGGGACCGGACAGGTGAGGGCGCCTATATCGATTGCGCGATGTTTGACAGCCTCCTGCCATGGTGCGCGCATACCGCCGGCAGCGCGATTGCCGGCGGGGAAAGCCCGCAATCGCAGTCGCAACGCTCGCTTGGCGGGGCGGGATTTTATCAGATTTACACCACGCAAGACGCGAAGCACGTCGCCTTGGGCGGGCGCGAGATCAAGTTTGCGAAGAACCTGCTCACGGCGCTTGACCGGCTGGACCTGCTGCCACTTGCCGAGGCGCCTGCGGGTGAACAGGGCGAGCTGATCGCGTTCTTGAGGGAAACCTTCGCGACCAAAACGCGTGCCCAATGGGTGGAGTGGTTTGCCGATAAGGACGTTGCGTTTTCGCCTGTCCTGAACTTTCGCGAGGCGTTCGATGAGCCTCATATCGCAGAGCGAGGATTGCTTATCGAAGCCGAGGGCGGCGGCAATCACATCGCGCCCGCGATCCGCTTTGCAGGGGAGCAATGGACACCCGGGCGTGTTCCCAAAATGGGTGAGCATAACTCATGACCCTCCGGCTCGAAATCGATGGGGCCGTTGGCCATTTGCTGATCGACCGGTTAGACCAACGCAATGCGTTCAACCTCGATATGTGGAGCGCAATGCCAGCTTTGCTAGAGGAGGCCGAAAGCAATCGGGACCTGCGCGTGCTGGTCATCCGCTCTGCCAAGGCAGGGTCGGCGTTTTGTGCTGGCGCCGATATCAAGGAACTGCTCGCCAACAAGGATGATGCGCAGTGGCGCAGCGCCAATCAGGAGGCCATCAATAAAGTTCAATACAAGCTTGCGCGGCTAGACCTGCCCACTTTGGCCTTCGTTGAAGGCGATTGCATTGGCGGGGGATGCGGTCTTGCGTTGGCGTGTGATTTGCGTGTGGCGACGGCTGCTGCGCGCTTCGGGATTACGCCTGCAAAGCTGGGCCTTGTCTATCCCTTCCACGACGTGAAATTGCTCACCAATCTTGTCGGTCCGGGACAGGCAAAACGTATCTTGTTTACCGGCGGCTTGCTCGATTTAGATGAGGCTTTGCGCATCGGTCTGGTCGAGTTGATCAGCGACGATCCTACACAGACTATTCGCGAATTGCAGGCGGTAAGCCCGCATTCAGTCCGCGAAAACAAGAAGTTCGTGCGCCGTGTACTGGACGGTCAGGAAGCCGATGATGCAGACACGCTGCGCATTTTTGCGCAAGGGTTCGAAGGCGCAGACTTTGTCGAAGGCACCACAGCCTTCGTGGAAAAGCGAAAACCCCGCTTCGGCGTCTGACGATCCCAATCCTCCCCCCTGCAATTGGCTTTGACCCACGCCTCCGCTTGACGTGGCATTGATACAAAGCAATGCTCTTTATTGGGAGAAAACAATAAGGGGAGGGTCCGATGCGCAAATTCGGAGCGAAAAGGACATGGGCGACGCTTGCAAGTGCGAGCATTCTGGCGGTCGGCGTAGCGGGATGCTCGGACAGTGAACCCGAAGCGAGCGCGCAAGCATCGGGCGATGGCACCAACACTATCGAGCTCGCAGAATTCCCCGACCGGCCTTATTGGGGCGACACCCACCTGCACACAGACAATTCCGTCGATGCTTTTGGCTTTGGCACACGGCTTGGTCCCGAAGCGGCTTTGCGGTTTGCGCGCGGGGAAACGGTAACAGCAACCACCGGGGCCGAGACGCAACTGTCACGGCCGCTCGATTTTCTGGTGATCGCGGACCACTCCGATGCACTTGGCGCGACGCGCCGCCTGTATGATGCCCCGCGCTGGTATGTGAATTGGGTAATCGGCGATGAAACCGTGCTTCGCTGGTATGACATGATGCACGAAAGCCCCGAGCAATCGACGCGCGCCATCGGCGAGCTTATCGCAGCAGCGGCAGAAGACCGCGTGCCAGAGGCCATGGCCGATCCGGAAGCGGCGGCAGAGGCGACCAAGGACATCTGGAACACGCAGCTTTCCATCCTTGATCGTTACAATGAACCCGGCGTCTTCACCGCGCTTGCGGGGTATGAGTGGACTGCCATGCCCAATGGCAACAATCTGCACCGTGTTGTCATGTACCGCGACGGGTCTGATAAGACCCGCCAGACCGTTCCCTTTCCCGGCCTTCAGACCACGGCGCCGCAGCTTTGGGAATATATGAAGAATTATGAGAAAGAAACGGGTGGGCGCGTGCTGGCCATTCCGCATAATCCTAACCTTTCCAATGGTTTGATGTTCCAGATGACTATGGAGGATGGCTCTCCCATGACGCCTGAGTATGCCGCTCTTCGCGCTTGGGCAGAACCGGTGATCGAGGCGACCCAGATCAAGGGTGACAGCGAGACGCACCCCTATCTCTCACCCAATGACGAAATGGCAGGGTTCGGGGTTCAAGGCTGGGACTTTGGCAACCTCAGCTTGAGCGAGAAGACCGAGCCTTCGATGTATGCCGGCTCCTATGCGCGGTCCGCTTTGCTGCGGGGCCTTACGCTGGAACAACAGATGGGGGTCAATCCGTACGCCTTTGGCATGATCGGTGCGACCGACAGCCACACCTCGCTTGCAACGGGTGATGAGGACAATTTCTGGGGCAAGCACACCGGAAACGAGCAATCCTACACCCAGCGCGCGATGCAGGGCCAAAACCTTGGCACACGCGAAGGGCGCTTTGGTTGGCACTATCTTGCAGGCGGCTATGCCGCGGCATGGGCTCGCGGTAACACGCGCGCTGAGATTTTCGATGCTTTTGCACGGCGCGAGGTTTACGCGACCACCGGTCCGCGCATGAGCGTGCGTGTCTTTGGCGGCTTTGGCTTTAGCGCCGCTGACTGGGACGGTGACTGGGTTCGCAAGGGCTATACCAGCGGCGTGCCTATGGGAGGCGAGCTTGACGATCAGGGCGATGCACCAAGCTTCCTGATCAGCGCGATGAAAGACCCGGACGGTGCAAACCTTGACCGGGTGCAGGTGATCAAAGGCTGGCTCGATGCCTCAGGCGCGATGCAAGAGCAGGTCTATGATGTCGTGTGGAGCGATATGGATACCCGCCGCAGAACAGGGGGTAAGGTGGCGCCTGTTGGC
Organism: Erythrobacter sp. S227; assembly: GCF_057364925.1. Classification (NCBI taxonomy): domain Bacteria; kingdom Pseudomonadati; phylum Pseudomonadota; class Alphaproteobacteria; order Sphingomonadales; family Erythrobacteraceae; genus Erythrobacter; species Erythrobacter sp. S227. The sequence goes on along the minus strand of NZ_CP200280.1, from coordinate 1,650,176 downwards.
GATACGGTGAACCGTGAGGACGCGACCTATACTAACGATATTGGCGCTGCAGAACTGCGCACCACCTGGACCGATCCCGATTACCGTGAAGGGCAGCGCGCATTCTACTATGTCCGCGTGCTGGAAATCCCGACCCCGCGCTGGACCTTGTTTGATGCAGTGCGTTTCGGGGTGACCTTGTCGGATGAAGCGATGGCAGACGCAGTGGCTCAGGAACGCGCTTACACTTCACCGATCTGGCTCAAACCAAAAAGCTAAGGGCACTGCACAAATGAAGTTACCCGATTGGACGCGCGAGCCGCTCGTTCACTTCACGGCCTTGGGCGCTGTTCTTTACGTGGCGCTTACATGGGGCGGATCGCCGCCTGACCCTGCCTCGCGCGTGATCAAAGTCGGCTCTGCAGAAGAACAAAGAATCGCTGAAAGCTGGACGCTCACCATGGGCCGCGCGCCTACGGACGCGGAGCTTGATCTGGCGGTCGATGCCTTTGTGCGTGAAGAAGTGCTCTACCGCGAGGCTTTGCGTCTGGGCTTTGATGAAGGCGATGCGATTGTCCGGCGAAGACTCGTTTCCAAGATGGATTTGTCTGCCAGTCTGGCCGCGGAAACGGCGGAACCATCAGAAGAAACCCTGCGCGCGTTTCTGGCCGATAATTCCGAGCTTTATGCAAACGAAGCATCCGCCAACGCCAGTGTCACCCTTGATCAGGCGGTGTTTTCCAGCGAAGCAAGCGCCCGTGCCGCATTAGGCAGCGCGCAGGTCAGCGGGGATGCAACAAGCTTGCCCCGCAACCTCTCTGCAACCCCCATGCGCGATATCGAGGCCCGGTTTGGCCAGCAGTTTGCTGCAGGGGTAAGAGCGCTCGAAACTGGCGACAAATGGCAAGGGCCCATTGCGTCGGGCTTTGGCTGGCATCTTGTCCGCCTGACAGCTCGCGAAGTGCCTGAACCCGATTTCGAGACCTTGCGCGCCACTCTTGCGAACGATTGGCGCAGCGCCGAAATCGAGGCCCGCAAGGCCCGCGCCTATGAAACTCTGCAAAGCGCATATCGCATCGATATCGACCGGTGACAGGCATGATCCGTTGGCTGCTCGGGCTTTTTGCCATCGTGTTGGCATTTCCGCTGAGCGCGCATGAACTGCGCCCGTCGGTCGTGGAAATGCGCGAGGTGGAGACCGGCGAATACATCTTCGATTGGAAGGTCACGCTTGCCGCGGGCAGTGCAGGGGTTCTGGCCAGCAGGCTGGAGCCGGTGATCCCCGACAATTGCGCCATTCAGGGGGATATGGTGCAGCGTCTCCAATCCGCCGCACTCATGGGCCGGGCCAGCATTATGTGCGATGGTGATCCGGCAGGGGGGCAATTTGGCCTCAGCGAACTTTTGGGCAAATCCGATGCAATCGCGCGGTTTGTCCCGATCGATGCACCCACACAAAGCTATCGCCTGACCGCTAATGAACCTGTGACCACGATCCTTGCAGAGCCATCTGCCTTAAGCGTGCTCGTCGATTATTTTGTGATCGGTGCAGAGCACATCATCTTTGGTTGGGACCATCTGCTTTTCGTGATCGCGCTTGTGCTCTTGGTGCGAAATCCCTGGCCGGTGGTCAAAGCCGCAACCGCCTTCACGATAGCGCATTCGATAACCCTTGTGGCGACCATCCTTGGCTATTCCGGCTTGCCCGGCAGGCCGGTGGAGGCGTTAATTGCGCTTTCCATCGTGTTCCTCGCGGTTGAGGTGGCACTGGTTCTGCGCGATCCGGAGTGGCAAACACTGACACGGCGTTTCCCGTGGGCGGTCGCGTTCGCTTTCGGGCTTATTCACGGCTTTGGCTTTGCAGGCGCGCTTGCCGATATCGGTCTGCCCCAAACACAGCTGGCCGCTGCCCTATTCGCCTTCAATGTAGGCGTTGAAGCAGGGCAGCTTCTGGTGGTCGCACTCACGATGATCGTGCTAGCTGGCCTTGCCCGTGTGTCTTTGAGCACGCAGAGCCTGATCCTTAAGACAAGCACCTATGCGATTGGCACAATCGGCAGCTTTTGGCTCATCGAAAGGATCATCGGTTAGGCAGCGTTATTGCGCCAGAAATGCCTCGTGCTGAGGCAGGGTTCCAACAGCGCGCTCAACCACTGTACGCACATTGCCAAGAAATTCGGTGAGCTGTTCGTCCGTCAAACCGTTTGCCATCGGGTCATACCCACGCGGCATCATCCCCTGGCCAAGCATCACCTGAACCCAGCTTGCCTCGCGGAAGAGGTCGTCCGCATCGCGCCCAACTCTGCCGCTGGATGCAAAAAGCTCCATCTTGTGGGTCAGGCTGTCTGGCACATCCATGTTCTTGCAATAGCGCCAGAATTCGGAATCCTCACGGTCCGTCCGGTGATAGTGCAGGATCAGGAAGTCGCGGATCTGCTCGAACTCGTTGGCACAGCGGCGGTTGTACTCCTCGCGTTCCTTTGTTGCGTCCTTGCCGTGCGGGAAGAGCTGTAAAAGGCGGCTCACATGCGATTGGATGAGGTGGATACTGGTCGATTCAAGCGGCTCGAGAAATCCGCTTGCAAGCCCGATTGCCACACAATTGTGAGACCAGAACTGTTCGCGCCGTCCGGTGGTAAAGCGGATGGGACGCGGGTCCGCCAAAGGCTTCGTATCAAGCCCCTCGAGCAGAACCTCGCCTGCTTCTTCGTCGGAGATAAAATCGCTGCAATAGACGTGGCCATTGCCTGTGCGATGCTGCAGCGGAATACGCCATTGCCAGCCCGCCTGTTTTGCGGTCGCCCTTGTGTAGGGGACAATCGTGTCGAGGCGTTCGCTCGGCAGGGCCTGCGCGCTGTTGCATGGGAGCCATTTGGACCAGTCCTGATAACCGACACCCAATTCCTGGCCCAGCAAGAGCGCGCGAAATCCGGTGCAGTCGATAAAGAAGTCGCCGCTAACCTCTTGACCGTTATCTAGAGTGATGGAGGTGATGTCGCCGCTTTGCCCATCGCGCGCGACGGTGTTCACAATCCCTTCGGTGCGGGTGACGCCGCGCTCTTCGGAAAATGCACGGAGGGAAGCCGCATAGAGACTTGCGTCGAAATGATAGGCGTAGGCGAGGCCGGTCATGGAGGTGTTGCCCACGCGGTCGAGCTTGCCAAATTTGGCCTGATCGGCGGCGACCTGATGCAAGGAATAGTGCCAAAGGTCCTTGTCGTGACCTGATGCGGCTGCGCGGCTCCAATATTGGTGGAAGGGGACGCTGGCCAGGTTCATTCCGGCATCGCCAAAGGTGTGAAGGTATTTGGAGCCCAGCTTGCCCCAATTTACAAATTCAATGCCCAGCTTGAACGTCCCGTTCGTTTTCTGGATGAAATCGCGTTCATCAAGGCCAAGGATCGTGTTCAAGCGAATGATCTGGGGGATGGTCGCCTCGCCAACGCCAACGGTGCCGATGGCATCGGATTCGACCAGTTCGATCTCAATCGTCTTTCCCATCAGCCGCGCAAAGGCTGCTGCGCAAATCCAACCGGCGGTGCCCCCGCCGACAATCACAAGTTTGGATGGTTTGGTATCGCTCACTGTTCTCTCTTACACCTTAGATGCCGGGCGGAAAAATGCGTTGATGGTCAATCGGCCTTTTGCGGGGTCTGCGGATAATTCTGCCGAGTTGTTGATGATGCCTGAGTGCAGGACATTGCCACGATAGAAGATCGCTTCATTGAATGCTCCCTCGCTTTTGTGGATGCGTTCAAAATACGGCGCACCGTCGGTAACATATGCAGGATCCGGCAGACCTGAAGCCTGCACATCGGCTTGCAGCGCCTCGCGGTAGGCAGGAAAATTCGCGTCGGTGAGCGTTTCGAACCCTGTTGAGCGATGCCTGAAGAAGCCGGTTCCCCCGTGATCGGTATCGTGCAGATAGAGCATCATCGCGAGTCGATCGGGTTCGGTTCCATCAACATGGGGAAAGCGCTGCATAGGAATGAGCTCTTCCGGCTTTGCTGTCACGAGCGAGAACCAGGCCTGGATTTCCCAGCCATTTTCAGCCGCGCCGAACACTTTATCGAGCATTGGCGACAGTTGTTCGAGCCAAGCCAAAGCAACATCTTCAGGGAGCGGCGCACGCACGCCGGGATATTGCGGTGTGATCCTTGCAAAATTTTGCAAAGATGCAAAATCAATCGCCGTCTGAGGCGAGGTCATGAACTGCTCGATCCGAACATAGTCATGATTTAATTGAGAAAAATGCGAAGCCTCTGCATCACTTACCGATATTGCCCAATTGTCCATAAGTCTGAGGTACTCCGGTTGGGCCTGCATGGCTTTGCCGAGACTATCAAATCCTTTACTGATCGACAAAGAGACTTATTAGAGCATTGATAATGTGACGAAAAAAGTAAAACTCGTTGAGTGAAGCAGGGTACGGTGTGGCGGACTATCGCGATTTTCGCGGCCAATGGACGCAAGAGTGTGACTAACCCGCCACACTTATAGGGCAGATACCATGGATTTGCCTGACATGCCTCCGTGTGGATATCCTAAACATCTGTAATAAAACTGAAAAAAATTGCGGTCTTGCTCCGTGGATTGTGCAAAAATTCCTGTTTTACGTCGGAGAGAATCTCCGCTATGAAAAAAAATGCAAATTACGCAAAAAGTCGTGATGCGAATTGGAGAGGACTGAAAAATGGGATTGAAGCGTTTCACCGCTAATGCTCGCTTGCTGTCAGGGGCAGCGACCGGGCTTGCGCTTGTCGCTATGGCGGCTCCGGCTGCGGCACAGGATGGTAACACTACAGAAGTTGCCGAAGATGAAGGCAATGCAATTGTCGTAACAGGTCTGCGCGGCGCGATTGAGAATTCGCTCCAGACAAAGCGCGATGCGACTTCGATCGTTGAGGTTATCTCGGCAGAAGATCTCGGGCAGCTCCCCGATCTTTCGATCGCTGACTCGCTCGCACGCCTCCCAGGCGTTACCGCGCAGCGTGTGCGTGGTCGCTCGCAGCAGATTTCGATCCGTGGCCTTGGCCCCGACTTCTCGCTTGCTCTTCTCAACGGCCGCGAAGTTGTTTCAGCTGGTAACAACCGCGGCATCGAGTTTGACCAATTCCCGTCAGAGCTCATCGGTCAGGGTATCGTTTACAAGACGGGCGATGCGCAGCTTGCTTCCATCGGTATTGCTGGCGCGGTCGATCTGCGCACTGTGCGCCCGCTCGACTTCAATGACCGCCAGCTGACCGTTTCAGGCACATTTGTTCACAACGACAGCGGCTCGCGCAACCCTGATTTTTCAGAGAACGGCTACCGTTTCTTTGCGTCCTACATCGACCAGAATGCCGCCGGCACTGTCGGTTGGTCGCTTGGCGCAACGGTTCAATCGAACCCGACCCACTTCATCTCGCGTGAGCTTAAGACGGACGAACGGTCGGGTCAGATTTCACGCGATGCAAGCGGTCTGATTTACCCGTCGGACAACCCGCGTCAGGGCGCTGTCAGCCGTGAGTTTGAGCGCACCTCAATTGCCGGTTCGCTTCAATTCGAGCCTACCGATGACTTTTCGTTGATGTTTGATGCGTTTTATACCGATACGCAGGATTCAGGTATCTTTCGCGGTACTGAAACACCGCTCGCATCCTGGAGCGGGGCCCAGTTTGAGGGCGCGACAGGGGCCGGTCCTTTCGCGGACAGCGCCAGCTATTCCGCGGTTGTTCCAATCATTCGCACCGATACCGAAGGCAACGAAGCGCAGATCTTCGCGCTTGGCGCAAACCTCGACTTCGGGGTCACCGACAGTCTGAGCTTTATGGTCGATTATGGTTTCTCGACCCTCGACCGCGACGACATCGATTATGAGAGCTACGCGGGCACCGGTCCGGGCCGTTCGGGTGCACAAGACACTTTGAACTTCACCTTCCCGCAAAACGGCGAATACTCGATTGACGGTCTGCTGGACTACACCGATCCGGCCAACGTTTTGTTGACTGACCCGGGAGGCTGGGGCCAGGTTGGCTTTATCAAGCGTCCCATGATCAACGACGAACTTCACCAGCTCCGCGCAGAGGCGACTTACGAGTTTGGTGGCGGATTCATCGATAACATCCAGTTTGGCTGGCTCTACACCGACCGTAAGAAAGACTTCGATTCAAACGAAGCTTTCCTTCGCGCATCGCCCGCATTCGTGGGAGGCTCTCTGGCTGTCCCGCAAAGCGCGATTGTCGGCCAGACTGACACAGGCGATCTGGGCCAGAACATTCTGGCTTATGACCCATCATCATTCCTGACCGATGGCACCTATGTGGTTGAACCAGCGAACTTTGGCGTTCGCTGGGTCGTGGGTGAAGAAGTTCACAACTTCTATGCTCAGGTCAATCTCAATGGCGATCTGGGTACCATTCCGGTGCGCGGCAATATCGGTCTTCGCTATGCTGATACCAGCCAAAGCTCGACCGGTACTTTGACCAGTGGTCAGCTGAACTCGGTTGACTTCAGCTATGATGACTGGCTGCCAAGCGCGAACCTTTCTTTCGAGGTCGCAACAGACACATTCATCCGTCTGGCATTTGCCAAATCGATCACGCGGGCCCGTCTGGACGAGCTTGCCGCGAACCAGGCGTTGGGTACCAACCCTGCAAGCTGTGAAGATACTGATGGCGATCAATTCGTAGATACGCTGAATGGTTTTAACCCTCCAGGCCTGGTCTGCTTCTCGACAGATGGCGGCAACCCGTTCTTGCAACCTTATGGCTCAACTTCTTATGATATCTCGTTTGAGAAATACTTCTCGGCGGGGTCGGCCATTATCGTTGCAGGCTTCCACAAAGAGCTGACCGACTGGATTGTGAACGCAAGTTCGCTCCAGGATATCAGCCAACCGATTATTGCTGGTGGCAATGGTTCGTTCCTTCAGGCGAACCCGCAAACAGCAATCGGTATTGTGAGCGGCCCGACTAACTTTGCGGACGGTTCGATCACAGGTATTGAAGGCACGGTCCGTGTCGACTTTGCCGATTTCGCTGACGCGCTAGAGGGCTTTGGTGCTTTCTTCAGCTACACCTATGCGGACGCTGAAATCGAGGACGAGATCAACGGTGTGAGCCCGATCCCCGGATATTCGGAGAACACTTGGTCGGGCGACATCTTCTATGAGAAAGATGGCTTCCGCACGAAGATCGCAGCGCGCCATCGCAGCGGCTTCCGTTCAGAGATTCAGAACTTTGACGGCGGGCTGAGCGGTGCTGACGCTCAAAGCGAGACCATCATCGATGCCCAGATCGGTTACACCTTCCAGAATGACAGCGGGGCTCTCAAAGACCTCGGCATTCTGTTTGAGGTCTTCAACCTTACGAACGAACCCTTCGTGACGCAGAATGATCTGTTTGATGGGACAGGCACGGGTGCTGCCAATGTGATCGGCGCATTCCCGAGCCGTCATGAAATCTACGGGCGCACGTTCAACCTGACGCTTCGTAAAAACTTCTGATCTCCACAGGGTCGCAACCCCAAGAGAAAGGCCCGCTGGTGACAGCGGGCCTTTTTTGTTGGGTTTGGAATACGAAGTGGGCGCCAGGTCGCGAAGGTGGCCAGCTTAAACCGCGAGCGGTGAAGGGCAGTGCTCGGCCAGAAATTCTGCGTGTGTTGGCATTTCTGCAACCGCGCTTTGCATGGCAGATGCGACCATGCCCATACGTTCTGCCACGGGTACACCTTCGCGCATTTCAGTGATCGCAGGCGCGCGTTTGGGGGTGATATCCTGCCCCAGATACACCGCGATCCAGCTGGGATTGGCGAAGAGCTCACGCTCGTCCGACACCAGCATGCCATATTCGCGGAAGTGATCCATCTTGTACTGGAGACTGTCGGGTATCTCCATCGCGCTGCAATACCGCCAAAGCTGCGTATCGTCGCGCGATGTGGCTTTGTAATGCAGGATCAAGAAGTCGCGGATGCGTTCATATTCGCTGACCGTCTGGCGGTTGTATTCGCGCGCCAACAGGGGCGACATCGCGCTATCGGGGAGCAATGCCAGCAGCCGCAAAATACCATATTGGATAAGGTGCAGGCTGGTCGATTCCAGCGGCTCCATAAAGCCGGCGGACAGACCGATTGCAACACAGTTCTTGTCCCAGAACTTGCGCCGCATACCTGTTACAAAGCGAAGAGTGCGCGGGTCTGCCTCCGGCTCGCCATCAAGCGATGCCAAAAGCGTCGCGGTCGCTTCATCCTCGCTGATAAACTCGCTGCAATGAACGTAGCCATTGCCGGTGCGGTGTTGGAGCGGGATGCGCCATTGCCAGCCTGCTTCCTTGGCGGTTGAGCGGGTGTAAGGCGTGATCTCGTCCTGCTTTGCGCAAGGGACCGCGACTGCGCGATCGCAAGGCAGGTACTGCTGCCAGTTTTCATAACCCGCTTCGAGTGTTCCCTCGATCAAAAGCCCGCGAAAACCACTGCAATCGATGAAGAGTTCGCCGTCTACGATCGTGCCATTGTCGAGGGTTACGCTCTCGATAAAGCCGTCTTCGCTGCGCTGGGTCACATCGGTGACGCGCCCTTCGATCCGGGTGACACCGCGCGCTTCGGACAGGCGCCTCAAGAACGCGGCATAAAGCCCTGCGTCAAAGTGATAGGCGTAATCGAAGGTCGACTGGATTTTGCGGCGGTCGGGAACGGGATGGGAAAATTTGCCCGCCTTCGCCATCGCCCAGCACATGGAGAAATCGTCAATCGGCCCCTCGATCTGCCCGGCCAGTTTCTGGCGCATCCAATAGTGATAAAACGGGACCTTATCGAACTCCGCGCCATATTGGCCGAAGGGATGGAAATAGCTGTGCCCTTTGCGCGACCAGTCAACGAATTGGATGCCCAGCTTGTAGGAACCAGCGGTTTCCTTGACGAAGGTTGCCTCGTCGATGCCGATGCGTTGATTGAAGGTGCGGATCGGCGGGATTGTGGCCTCTCCCACTCCGACAGTGCCGATTGCTTCGGATTCGATAAGGGTGATTTCGCAAGATTTGCCCAGCGCATCAGACATGGCCGCCGCTGTCATCCAGCCCGCACTGCCACCACCGACGATCACGATTTTTTGAAGCGGCCTGGGCTCGCCAGCACCCTTATCCGAAACCACCTTATCCTCCACAACTCTCTCTGATCAGAAGGCTCGTCTCGAGCCGTTCCGAGATCGCTTTCCCGCCCTGGGTGTCGATCAGTTTAGATACGAGCATACGGCCTGCAAGGTTGGTGTCCTGATCAATGGTCGTAAGGCGCGGGGTGACGAGGCGCGCGGCCGGGATATTGTCATACCCGACAACCGCGACATCGTCCGGCACCGTGCGTCCGGACAGGCTAAGGGCGCGCATCGCGCCGATTGCGATAAGGTCACTGGCCGCAAAGATCGCATCGAACTTTATCCCGCGCTCAATCGCAGATCGGGTAGCGGACTCGCCTGATTGCACGTCGAAATGGGCCGGTATCACGAGGCCATCGTCAATATCGCGGCCCGCTTGCTCCAATGCCATGCGATAACCACGATAGCGCTGTTCTGCTTCTGGCGCTTCGGTGTCGCCAAGGAACAGAATGCGTTCGCGGCCCAATCGTACAAGGTGCGATGTCGCCCGCCTGCCGCCTGCAACATTGTCCGAACCCACTGTGCAATAAAGCGCATCGGCAAAGTCGGCGCCCCACACCACAAAGCGATCATCGCGATCGATCAATTCGTTGAAACCGTCATGAAGCGAGCTTTGGCCGATGAAGATCATCCCTTTCGCGCGGCTTGTGGTCATCGCAAACTCGAGGTCTTCGACCGTTCGCGGGAAGATGTGGCTGATTACCAGATCAACTTTGCGGTCGCGCGCAGCCTCCGCAATTCCGGCGAGCAATTCGAGGAAGAAGGGATCTGATACCCGAGTCTCGCGCGCCTGCGGGGCAGGGACAATGACGGCAATTGTTGCGTCCGCGCCAATCGGCCCGTTGGGCATGGTCGAGCGAAAGTCATAATCGTGCTCGCGCGCGATGCGCCAGACTTCCTGTTTGGTGCGGCGATTGACGGCAGGGCTGTCATTGAGCGCTCTGGATACGGTCGAGATCGATACGCCGGCCTGACGCGCAATATCTTCCAATCTGGCATTTTTGCCGGCCTTACCTGAGCCCCCAGCCATCGCTCTATTCGCCTTTTCGAACTGCCCAATATCCGCTTCTCGGGGCCATAACCCCTGAAACCTTACCGTGCTCATCGCCTATTGCATCGCTTGCGACAACCTCTGCATCGCAAAACTCTGGGGGCGGTGACCAATCGATGGGATGGTCGCTCAAATTGTATGCACAAAGGGTTGCCTCATCACCCGAACGCCGCACGAAGGCGACTATTTCGGCAGGGGCATCGAGTATCGCGCTTGAACCTGTCAAAAGCGATGGAAGTGACTTGCGTAGGCGCAGCAAATGCCGGGTGTAATTGAGCGTCGACCCACGGTCATCGGCTTGCGTGTCCACCGCCCGGTCTGCATGCGCCGGATCGACCTTGAGCCAAGTCTGGTTCGCGTTTGAAAAGCCTGCCTGAGGCTGCTTCGAGGCCCAAGGGAAGGGCGTGCGCGCCCCGTCACGGCCCAGAGTGTGAGGCCAGTTGGCGATGGCTTCGGGGTCGAGCAGGTCCTCGAATGCAACCTCGCCCTGTGGCAAGGCCAGCTCTTCCCCCTGATAGATGATCGGATTGCCGCGCAAGGACAGCAAGATCATCATCGATAGCCGCGCCATTTGTTCATAATTGGCACCGCCTCGCGACCAGCGCGTGGTGGAGCGGGGCGCATCATGGTTGGAAAACGCCCACGAAGGCCAGCCTTCATCGGCTGTCCCGTCCCAATTGCCAAGCGAGGCCTTGATCCGCTCTGCAGTAAGATCAGGCGCATACAGAAAGTCGAAATTATACGCGGAATCGAGCCGTTTGCCGTCCGCTGTAAAGGCCTTCATCTCCGCCAGAGGATCAGGGCCACCGACTTCTGCGACGGTGAAGCGGTCGGGGTATTCCTCGATCACCTCGCGGATACGTTCAAGGAAAGCCGGAATGTCATCATGGCTTTGATTGAACTTCTTGATCTGCATATCAAAGGGGCGCGTAATCTGTTCCAACGGCGCGTGTGATGGCGGATTGTCGCGCATCTGCGGGTCATGCATTGTGAAATTCAACGCATCCAGCCGGAACCCGTCAACACCCCGGTCGAGCCAGAAGCGCGCGGCATCCAGCACTGCGTCTTGCACATCGCGGTTATGCACGTTGAGATCAGGCTGACTGCTCAGGAAGTTGTGCAAATAATACTGCTTGCGTGGGCCATCCCACTGCCACGCCGAACCGCCAAAGACCGATTGCCAGTTGGATGGCGGCGATCCGTCGGGTTTCGCATCGGCCCAGACATACCAATCCGATTTGTCGTTGGTGCGGTCCTTGCGGCTTTCCTGAAACCACGCATGTTCGTCTGAGGTGTGGGAATAGACCTGATCGATAATGACTTTGAGGCCAAGCGCATGGGCGCGCTCGATGATCGCGTCAAAGTCGTCAAAGGTGCCAAAGCTTGGATCGATGCCGCAGTAATCGGCGACATCATAACCGAAATCTTTCATCGGCGATGTGAAGAAAGGCGATATCCAGATGCCGTCCACGCCAAGCGATGCAACGTAATCGAGATTGTCGGCGATGCCTTTCAGGTCACCGACGCCATCGCCATTCGTGTCGCGAAAACTGCGCGGATAAATCTGGTAGATGACCGCACCGCGCCACCATTCGCGCGTTGCCGCGCCGCCGGATGCGGCAAGAATATCGACCTGTCGGTTCATTGCACCTGAGCCCTTGTTTCGCCTACCAACTCGCACACGGCATAGCCCAGAGCCGGGAGAGTGACAGTCACAGAGCCCGGTGCTGCGACAGCGGCAGGGCAGCTTCCGGCAAGCGTGTTGAGTGTGCGCGAGGCATAGTCAACCGGCACGTTCACCTCAATTGCTTCAGAAGACGTGTTGTAGGCGAGCAGGACCTTCTGCCCGCTTGCCGGATCATGGCGGGTGAGAGCAAAGATGCCAGGCTCATCGCGGTAGGCACGCATGGTTTGCAGGCCCCGCCTCAAGGCCGGGTTCCTGTTGCGGATACGGGCCATCTCGCCAATCAGGCGATAAAGCGGGTGACCGGTGTCGTAATTTTCGCTCGCCGTTGTTGCATCTGTTCCGATAAGATCATTGTCGTTGTAGCTATCGGTCAGGCTCGCGAACATGTCTTCGCGCGCGGCCTGATCGTTGCCGTCCCCGACAAAGCCTTGCTCTGATCCGGAATAGATCGTGGGAGACCCCCTGAGCGTCATCATCATGACATGGCCCAGCATAACCCGGTCGAGCAATTCCTGCTGAGTGATGCCGGGATTGGCCCCGCGCACAAAGGTAGAGAAACGCCCGACATCGTGGTTGCCAAGGAAGGTTGGCATAGTCAGGGCTGTCTCCTCGCCGCCTTCGTAAAGCACATCGCCGTCAAACATTTCTGCAATTTTCACAGTGCCTTGGCCTTGCGCGATCGTTTCGACCATTGCGGCCTGAAAGGCAAAATCGAGGACCGTGGGAAGCGTATCGCGACGGGTGTATTGCGCGATATATCCATTGTCCGAACCATCGCGGTAAACCTCGCCGAAGATATGGAAGTTGGGAATGCCCTCTTCGCGTGCGGTTTCCAGCATGGCCGGGATAAAAGTCTGCCAAAACTCAGGGTTCACGTGGCGCGCGGTATCAATGCGAAAACCGTCGATGCCGGTTTCCTTGATCCAGGTTGCATAGATGTCGATCATCCCTTCGAGCACGCGCGGGTGTTCGGTAAACACGTCATCCAGGCCCACGAAATCGCCGTGGCGGCTGCTTTCTTCGCGGAAGGTCGTGTCGCCGCGGTTGTGGTAATAGATCGGATTGTTGAGCCACGCGGGCGCTTTCACGTCGCGCTCGTCCTCTGGCACAACCGGCGTGTAGGCGTAGGACGGATCGGTTAGCTTCGCGAAGTTTTCTTCGGTCCGAACCTCATCACCCAGAAACCCTTCATTGATAGGCTCGCCGCCAATTCCGCCCTTGCGCGAATAGGGAAAATCACCCTTGCTGCGATAGACATAGCCGGTCTCGTCCCCTTCGGCATAGCGGATCACATCGGCGGTGTGGTTGGTGATGATGTCCATATAGACCTTCATCCCGCGCGCATGCGCCGCATCGACGAATGCCTTGAACTCTTCATTGGTGCCAAAATGGGGATCGATGCTGGTGAAGTCGGTCACCCAATAGCCGTGGTAGCCTGCGCTTTCTTGCCCCTGAGGACCTTGAACGGGCTTATTCTTGAACACCGGCGCAAACCAAACAGCCGTGACGCCCATGCCCTGAATGTAATCGAGCTTTGCGGTAAGGCCAGCGAGGTCGCCGCCGTGGTAAAACCCTTTGTGGGCGGGGTTGAACCCATGATCGAGAGCCTCGCCCTCGATCCCGCCTTTATCATTTGACGGATCACCATTGGCGAAGCGGTCGGGGAGCACGAAATAGATAACTTCGTCCTCAGGCGGGCGTTCGCGCAAAGCGCTTTCCGCTTCGGGCGGACCATCCATCGCGGATACGGTGCCGCCCAACACTGCCCCCAACACTGCCAACGCGGCCAAGCCCGCAACCCAGATTCGTCTCATGCTCATGTCTCCCAAGCGCTAATTGCCACTATCTGAAAAAATTTGCAAATCTTTGTGTGAGCAAATCTGATGTGCAGGAGATTCAGCTAAATATCGGAAAATAAGTAATATAACTCTGAGGTATTTCCGAATTTGCGTGATTGTCCCGGATCAATTCACAAAGAAACTTGCAAAATTTTGCAAGGCAGGCAAATTGTCTTCCGGGAGCAGGCTTGCGAGAGGCAAGGCTGGCAATTGCGGCGATATTGTCGCTGCAGGGCAAAGTTTGAGGCCAGAGCGCAGTCCGTGTTAGCAGATGCGGCGGTGCAAGGGAGAGCAATAATGGCGACAATTGAGACCCAGGGATCGGGTCGCAAGCCTGCTATGAATGCAGGTCAGATCTGGAACATGAGCTTCGGCTTCTTGGGCATCCAGATCGGCTTTGACCTGCAAAACGGCAATGTCAGCCGGATATTCCAGACGCTTGGCGCCGAAGTGAACGAGCTGGCGATCCTCTGGATCGCAGCGCCCATGACGGGTCTCTTGATCCAGCCGATTGTGGGTCACCTTTCCGATAACACTTGGGCCAAATTTGGGGGCAACTTTGGCCGACGCCGTCCTTACTTCCTAATCGGTGCAATCCTTGCGAGTCTTGCGCTTTTCATCATGCCCAATTCGCCAACGCTTTGGGTGGCGGCGGGGATGCTGTGGATCATGGATGCGTCCTTGAACATCACGATGGAACCGTTCCGCGCCTTTGTTGGTGACAATCTGCCCGATAGGCAGCGGACCAAGGGCTATGCGATGCAGAGCTTCTTCATCGGTGTGGGGGCAGTGATCGCCGGGGCGCTGCCGTGGATCATGACCAATTGGATGGGGCTGTCCAACGTCGCGCCCGAAGGCGAGATTCCCGAAACGGTCCAATGGGCATTCTACATCGGCGGTGCGGCCTTGTTTGCTGCGGTCGCATGGACGGTATTCAAGACGAAAGAGTATTCACCCGATGAACTGGCCGGGTTCGAGGCGGCGCGCAACGAAGCGCTGGGCATTGCGGGCGATGCCGGCGACACCGTTCAGCGCACAAGCGGTCAGTTCAACACCGGTGGCCTCGTCTGGCTGGCCTTGGGGCTGGTGTTCGCAGGTCTGGTATTTGCGGGGCGCGGGGATGCGCGGCCTGAATGGCTTGGCGAATTGGAAATCGCGCAAGAGCTTTATGTGCTCGCCGGCCTCATCGCTGCCTTTGGCGTGATCCAATTGGTCGCCGGGATGATGCGTTCTGGCGGCAAGGACCAGAACGGATTTATGGAAGTCGTGAACGATCTGTTCGCCATGCCCAAAACCATGCGCCAGCTGGCGGTGGTTCAGTTTTTCAGCTGGTTTGCGATGTTCTCCATGTGGATTTACGGGACGCCCGCCGTGGCGGAATTTCATTTCATGTCGCCCGATCCTGCGACCCAGGGGTATCAGGATGCAGCTGACTGGTGGAGCCTTCTGGGATCGGTGCGGAACGGCGTTGCAGCTGCTGCCGCGCTTGGCTTTATCATAATTGCCGCAAAGATGAATCGCACGCACCTTCACGCGGCCAATTTGGCGATTGGCGCGGCTGGCTTTGCCAGCATGCTGATGATCCGCGACCCTGATCTTCTGTGGCTTCCGATGGTGGCTGTCGGCATTGCCTGGGCGTCGATTGTATCGCTTCCTTACGCCATTTTGGCGGGATCTGTTCCGGCGAAAAAGATGGGCATCTACATGGGGATATTCAACATCTTCATTGTGGTGCCTCAGCTGATCGCAGCAACGCTTCTGGGCTTCTTGCTCACAACATTCTTCGACGGCGAACCGATTTACGCGATGGCTATTTCGGCGACGTCATTCACCCTCGCTGCGCTCGCCACGTTCTTTGTGACCGATGGGACCAGCGCAGCACTTGAAGCGCGCAAAGGCGCATCGGCACCGGCATGACAATGATGAGAACCCTTGTTTTCGCAGCCGCCGCGCTCGCCCTCGTCGGCTGTGATACGGCGGCGACGACCACCTCTTATGAGCCGGGCGATGTTGTGCAGGTCCAATCCGCCGATTGGGTTGCCGATGCGGTGATCTATCAGATGAACACGCGCCAGTTCACGAGCGAGGGGACATTCAAGGCGGCGCAAAAGCAATTGCCGCGCCTTGCCGAGATGGGCGTCGATATCATCTGGTTGATGCCGATCCACCCCATTGGCGAGGAGAAGCGCAAAGGGAGCATGGGCAGCCCCTATGCCGTCAAAGACTACCGCGCGGTCAATCCGGACCTTGGCACCGAAGAAGAGTTCCGCGCCTTCGTCGATGCAGCCCATGAGGCTGGCCTTAAGGTGATCCTCGACTGGGTGGCGAACCATTCGGCGTGGGATAATCCGCTGACCATCGAGCATCCGGAGTGGTATTCTCGAAACCCCGAAGCTGAGATGATGCCGCCAGAGGGCACCGATTGGTCTGATGTTGTCGACTTCGATTATTCCAACGCGGATCTGCGCGAATATATGACCGGAAGCCTTACCTATTGGGTGCGCGAATTTGATGTGGACGGATACCGCGCCGATGTTGCCGGTTTTGTCCCGCTCGATTTCTGGGAGACGGCGCGTGCGGAATTGGACGCGATCAAGCCGGTCTTCATGCTCGCCGAATGGGAGCAGCGCGACCTTCACATCAACGCGTTCGATGCGACCTACGGCTGGGGCTGGAAAGAGGCGATGCAAGAGCTTGTCGCCGATGGAAGCGGGGCGGGCGCGATGCGTGGATATTACCTGTCGCAAAAGACGACATGGCCGCATGCCGCGATGCGTATGGTCTACACCGATAACCACGATCAGAATTCATGGGACGGTGTGGCTTCGCAAATATATGGCCCCGCTTACGAAACCGCGATTGCGCTCAGCTTTGTCGGGCCCGGCATGCCGCTCATTTACAACGGGCAGGAGGCTGATCTCGACCGCCAGCTTGCCTTTTTCGAGAAGGACGAGATCGAGTGGCGCGATGGCCAATACGCGCGCCTGTTCAAGCGTCTGATCGCGTTGAAGACCGGGGAGCCTGCACTGCATAACGGGCGTCACGGCGCGCCCTTTGTGGAGGTTCCGAATTCTGCTCAAAGCGACGTGCTGAGCTTTGTTCGCGGCGAAGGGGAAGCCCGCGTGTTTGCAGCTTTCAACCTGTCACCGCGCTGGCAGGATGTGAGCTTTGAGCTCGCCCGCCACCACGGTGAGTTTACCGACGCGATCAGCGATGATGAGGCGGTATTCGATGCGCAAAGCACGCTGTCGCTGGGCCCATGGGACTACCGCATCTACACCGCTAACTAGGCCGTGATACTAGGGCTGCTCGATCACCAATGTCTCGCCCGCAGCGATATCGGGGCGGATCGTCTCGGTTCCGTCTGGCCAGATAATGCGCAGATCTCCACTGGTGTTGGGGCCAAGGCCGAAAATCTGATCGGTCGAATTGTGCGATGTGAAATTGCTGTTCGCAGCCACCATGCGGGTCTGCCTGGTGTCTGAGACGCTTAGCTCCACAATCGCGCCAACGGCAAAAGTGTTCGGGGCCTTGCCGCGCAGGCGCACTTTGATCGCATTCGCGCCCGACATCTGGTTTTCCCAGAAATAGGCGGCCCCGCTTGCCTCTGCGGTCAGCAACAGCACATCGACATCGCCGTCATTGTCAAAGTCGTCGCAGACCACGCCGCGGCCTTGATCGGTCTCAGCGATGGAAGAAACATCGGCAGCATCTGCGAAGGTGCCATCGCCCCCGTTCATCCAAAGCCGCGTTACATCATTGACGTAATTGGAGGCAGACGGGTCCTTGCCCGCTTCCCAGCCGTTGGTCTGATAAATGTCGAGCCATCCGTCTGCGTTGAAATCGGCAAAGCACGATCCCCAACCCCAACCGCCCGGTTCGACGCCGGAGGCCCCTTGGCGGGTGAAGCTGCCATTGCCCGCGTTTTGAAATAGGCGGTTCCCGTTGATGGAGGACACGAACCAGTCGAAGTCGCCATCATTGTCATAATCCCCGATCGCGGCTCCCATGCCGTTTTCATCATCGGGGGTGAAGGCGCTGGCGCTAAAGGTTCCATTTCCATTGTTGATAAGCACTTTGGACCCGCGAAAATCGGAAACCATCAAAATGTCGAGATCGCGGTCGCCGTCGATATCGGCAAAGCCGGGCGCAAAGGTGTAATCGAAATTGGGGCCAAGGACGCCTTGGGGAAGGTCGAACGCGAGAAGGGCAGATATCCCGCTGGTGTTGCTGACAGGGGTGAAAGACATTGCGCCGCCCGCGCTATCATTGCGCCACAATGTCTCGGTCTCGCCAGGTATATCGGGATTTCGCGGCGTGCCCCAATGCGCCATCAACACATCAAGATCGCCATCTGCATCATAATCGCCAAGCGCGATGGAAATGGTGTGGTCAGAGCTGGCAAGGTCAAAGCCGGACCCTGCGCTCACATCGCTGAACTTGCCCGTCCCGTCATTGGCAAACAGCTTGATCGGACCGCCTTCAAGGCCGCCCATGACAAGATCAAGATCGCCATCGCCGTCCAGATCGCCAAAGGTCGGACCAGAGTGGCGGCCATTGGTGGTGCCCTGTGTCATGGCAACGCCAGCGCTCGCCGCGCTTTCAACAAAGCTCCCGCCCTGATTCATGAAAAGGAGGTTTGGCCCGCTGTCACCGCGCGTCACAAACACATCAAGATCACCGTCATTGTCGATGTCGCCCGATGCCGCGCCGCCTGCGAACTGGGCGACCATGGGGTTGAGGCCGGGACCAAACCCGAAGCCGAAGGAAAATCCGAAAGCGTCGGCGCGATTGACGAAGCTTGTGGCCTCACCTGCGGGCAGTGTCGCGCTTGCCGGGGACCCGATCCCTGTTGGCGGAGGTGTGGTTGCTGTTCCTGTGCCGGGCGTGCTGCTTGAGCCGGAGCTTCCGCCTCCGCCGCCGCAAGCAGAAAGAGCCGCCGCAAGAGCAGCTGTGGCCAGTAAATGAAGCTTGGTCTTGTGTGTCATCCCGATCCTCTCCCCAAGGATATGCAAAAAATTGCATAAAAATTGCTTGGACAAAAGCCATAAATTCGAGATAACCGCATTTCATCGTCGGAAATTTGCAAGTTTTTGCATAAATTTGCACCGCAGAACGAAAATGCCTTGCAGTGGGAGAGTTTGATGCCGGGCCTTTGGATGAAATGTGTTGCCGCTTTGACGGTTACCTTTGCGATTGCTTCGCCTGCTCAGGCAGAGGAGATTTCCGCAACATCACCCGATGGCAACATCGTTCTGACCGTTTCGGATAAGGGCGGGCACGCCAGCTATTCGGTCAGTTATGATGGCAAAGAGGCTGTGACGACATCGCGCCTTGGCATGCTCTTTCGCGACCATCACGGGTTTGAGGATGGCCTATCCATTGCGGGCTTTGCCACCGAGAGCCACGATGCGATGTGGGAGCAACCTTGGGGCGAGCGCCGCATGGTGCGCGACGAACATGAAGAGCTTTCTGTCACCTTTGCCGCCGAAGAGGGGCCCGCGCGCCAGATCACAGTGCGCTTCCGCGTGTTCGATACAGGTGTGGGTTTCCGCTATGAACTTGCCGAGCAAGACGCTTTTCAAGGCCCGATCGCGATCACCGACGAGCTAACCCAGTTTTCAATTGGCGACAAAGCGGACGCATGGTGGACGCCAAGCCGCCAGTTCAACCGCTACGAATACATCTATCGCACGGGCAAAGCCGGCGTGGTCGATGATGCGCACACCCCTGTGACATTTCGCAAGGAAAACGGCGTTCATCTCAGCATCCACGAGGCGGCCCTGGTGGACTATTCTGCAATGTCGCTATTGGCGCTGCGTCCGGGCTCGTTCGAGGCGGCTCTACGCCCCGGTTCTGACGGAGTGAAGGTGCACACCACGGCGCCTTTCAAAAGTCCGTGGCGCACCATTCAAATCGCGCCCGATGCGGTGGGCCTCATCAATTCCGACATCATCCTCAACCTCAACGAGCCGAACAAGCTGGGCGATGTGTCATGGGTAGAGCCGGGCAAATATGTTGGTGTCTGGTGGGAAATGCACATTCGCGACCGCACATGGGGCAATGACGGCATCCACGGCGCGAACAACGCCGATGTGATCCGCCACATCGACTTTGCCGCAAAGCATGGCTTTAAAGGTGTTCTCGTCGAAGGCTGGAACACCGGATGGGACGGCGACTGGTTCAACAATGGCGCTTTGTTCAGCTTCACCGAGACATACCCCGATTTCGACCTGCCGATGCTGAGCAAATATGCCGCTGACAAGGGCGTGCGCCTGATCGGCCACCACGAGACAAGCGGCAATGTCGCCAATTACGAAGCGCAAATGACCGACGCCTTCGCGCTTTATCAGGCAAACGGCATTCGCGAGGTCAAAACGGGCTATGTCGCCGATGCAGGCGATATTGTGCGCTATGACGAAAACGGCGTGAAGCAGTACGAATGGCACGACAGCCAGTTTATGGTCGGCCACCATTTGCGCGTGTTGGAAGAGGCGGCAAAGCACCGCATCTCGATCAACGCGCATGAGCCGGTGAAGGACACTGGCCTGCGCCGCACCTATCCCAACTGGATGACCAGAGAGGGCGCGCGGGGCATGGAGTTCAACGCCTGGGGAACGCCGCCCAATCCGCCAGAGCACATCTCGATCCTTGCTTTTACGCGGATGCTTTCAGGGCCGATGGATTTCACGCCCGGCATCTTTGATTTGAGGCCCAATGAGAAGCCCCCGTTGCGCGAAGATATGCAGCGAGGTGACCCGTCAAACCGCCCCCAGACGACGCTCGCCAAGCAATTGGCGCTTTATGTTGTGCTCTATTCCCCGCTGCAAATGGCGGCCGATCTGCCCGAGAATTACGAAGCGCGCATGGACGCCTTCCAGTTCATTAAGGACGTCGAGGCCGATTGGGAAGAAAGCGTCGCTGTCGCGGGCGAAGTGGGCGAATATGTTGCGATTGCACGCAAGGGCCGGGCAGGGGGCGAGTGGTTCCTTGGCGCTGTTACCGATGCCGAGGAACGCGAGCTTTCCATCCCGCTGACATTCCTGGACGCGGGCAAAAGCTACACCGCGCAAGTTTACCGCGACGGCGCCAATGCACATTGGGATCGCAATCCGTATGACATCGTGATCGAAGAGATCGAAGTCACGGGCGGCGAGGACATGACAGCCAAGCTCGCTTCATCGGGCGGGATCGCGGTTCGTTTTATCGAAAAGTGAGCTAGCCCAGAACTTAAGTCAGCACCCAGCCAAGCACCTCTGGAAGGCGCAAGCCCCAAGCGTTTTCCTCGTGTTCGGCGCCGGGATAAACGCGGCTTTCCCAGTGGGTGCCGCGTTCCCAGCCGCTTAGCCTCATCACCCTGTCAACTTCCCGTTGATAGGACGGATAAGAGGCGTCCAAAGTGGCGGTGCCGTGGTCGAACCATAGCTTGCGGCCAAATGGTGCCCCAAGCTTGCGGACGAGCAGTTTCTTCCAGATATCGCGCATCTCCACATCAGCTCCTTTGACCGACTGCGGCGCAATTGCGGGCCAATGTGTGCTCACGCACCCGGCGCGGCCAAAAATGCTGGGAAACTCGAGAAAGGCGTAAAGACTGATCAACCCGCCCATACTTGAGCCGATGATGGCTGTATCAGTGGGACCTGATTTCGTCCGCAAATGACGGTCGGCCCATGGCTTCAGCACGCTAGCGATCCAGTTGATGTAGGCGCGTGAGACGATGGGCTTGCCATTGCCAAACTCGTCCATCTTTGCGCGCAAAAACGGGCTCGCCGCGTCATAGGCGGGCTGCGGCATATATTGGCGATACCGGTCCGCACCTGGTGACCAGATGCCAACAATAATCCACGGGTCTGTGCCCGTTGCCTCCGCATGGCCAAGCATCGCTCTATCCGCTGCCCACACCTTGTTGAAATTGGAGAGCGCGGGATCAAACAGGTTCTGCGCATCGTGCATGTAGAGGACGCGGTAACGCTTGGTGTTCGTGTCATAGCCCGGCGGCAGCCAGATCGAGAGCCGCTGCTCTGGCAGGCCGAGCGCTTTGACACCGGAATATTCGAGCATTCGCCCACCGGCTTGGCTAGCGATCAATCCCTGAGGCAGGCTCGCCAGTACACCGGTCGCAGCGATAGTTTTCAAGGTGGAGCGCCGGGTCTGCATCGGTGTGAACCTAATACATCACCGGCAGTTCGTCACCACAGCCAGACATAAAGTCCAATCAACATCGCCACCGTGATCGCGGCCAGCGTGTTGAATAGGGTGCTCGTCGCAAACGCGATATCCGACAGCTTGACGGTGCGCTCTTCATCCGGTGCAGCGGTCATGCGCGACACTACCGCTGCTGCGACCAGTGCTCCCAAGAAGACGAACCAGATGCGGATGATGAAAGGCACGTCCGGCATACCGAATTTCAGCGCGATATTGACCACCAGCGAGCCGATAAGCGCGGTAAAGGCGCCTGCTGCATTGGTCTTTTTATCGAAGAAGCCGAGTAGGAACACCACGACGATCCCCGGCGCGATAAAGCCGGTGTATTCCTGAACGGTTTGGAATCCGCTTTCAAACCCGCCGATAAATGGGCGCGCGAGCACAAGGGCGATTGCCATTGCGCTAAACGCTGCGATCCGGCCTACGGTTACATAGTGTTGGTCATCGCGTTCAGGGCGCGCTGCCTTGTAAAGGTCCATGGTGAAGATCGTTGAGATCGAGTTCATCATCGAGGCAAGCGATGAAACCACCGCCGCGATAAGGGCGGCAAAGACAAGCCCGCGAAGACCAGCAGGCGCGAAGGCCATCAACTCGCCATAGGTGCGGTCCGATTTCTCAGCCAAAGCCGCGCCATCTAGCATGCCTTGCTGAGCCAGGATCACAGCCGCGATGCCGGGCACCACAACGATGAACGGTACAAGGATCTTGAGGAAGGCTGCAAAGGCGAGGCCCTTTTGCGCTTCGCCAAGGTTCTCTGCGCCAAGGGCACGCTGAATGATGTACTGGTTGAAACCCCAATAGCTGAAATGCAGTACCCACAGTCCGCCGAGCAACGTCCAGATACCCGGCAGATCGTTATAGGCAGGGTGGTCTGGTTCAAGGATCATCTCGAAATGACCCGGCATCTCGCCCATGAGATAACCAAAGCCTGCAAGTGCGCCATCAGCAGGCAGTGCGTCAAGCGCAAACCATGTGATCGCAAGCCCGCCGATAATCAGAATAACGACCTGAATGATATCGGTAAGGGCAACCGCTTTGAGACCGCCGTAAAGCGAATAGAACGCTGCAAATCCAGCCAGAGCCATCATGCAATACATGATCCCCCAACCGGTGAGCGATTGTACCGCAAGTCCGCCCAGCCAAAGCACTGTGGTAAGGTTTACAGCGGTGTAGAGCGCGACCCAGAAGACGCTCATCAGGTTCTTGACGCCTTCGCCATACCGCTGCTCCAGGAACTGCGGCATGGTGTAGATTTTGCGTTTGAGGAAGATGGGCAAGAAGAACTTCGCAACGATAATCAGGACAATCGCCGCCTGCCATTCATAGGCCGCAATCGCGACGCCAACGGCAAAACCTTGGCCTGATTGGCCGATGATTTGTTCAGCGGAGATGTTGGAGGCAATCAATGAGGCCCCGATTGCCCACCACGGCAAAGCGCGGCCGGCCAGGAAGTAATCCTCAGTGTTCTTTTCGTGACCCGCAGGCTCCCGGCTGACCATCAAGGCGATGCCGAGCAATGCAATCGCATAGCCCACAATGATCACAATATCGATTGTCTCCAGCGTCACACGCGCTCTCCCCGTATTATTTTCTTTGCAGTGCTTATGCTTTCAGGGCGAGCCCTAGAACGAACACTGTGTCCCCTCAGAGTCTTCCAATGCGATCGAAGCGATCCGGATTTCAAATGGTGCCTCAGACGCGATCGTTAGTGCGTTACTTAGCCCCTCAAGGCAATCCCGCGTCAGCAACATTTCCCGCCATCCTTTGCCTTCGGCAACCGACAGGTTTTGCGTGATGTCGAGCGTGCTTCCCCCGCTCGACAGAACAACTGGTCCGGAAGGGCGCTGTGCCACTTGATATTCGATCCGGTAGGCGTTGCCCCCTTGCGGCCCGCTGAAATCAAGAGCGGTGCCGGGACCGAACGCGATTGTGCGTGCGTCTTCCTGCGCATTTCGATCAAGCCCGCGAACGACAACGCCGCCCGCGCTGCCGCGAAAATCGGGCAGCTCGTTGCCTTTGGACAAAACCTTGACCCTTTCGGTCAATCGCCCAGCCGCAAACCATTGCGAACTGCCGCCAGCAGTCAGGACAGCGCAGGTTTCATCAAGGTAGGCAATCTCGCTCGCCGCGCCGTAATCGAGGCCGAACCCCAACGGGAAGAGGGATCCTTGCGGGCCATTTACCGGATTGCCGTCGCACGCCATAGGCCAGCTGAAGGAAAGCCGTCCAGTCGGGGAACGGCTGCCGAACAGCACGTCGGCCACCCCTGCGCCTTCGCTTCCCGGGAGCCATGCTGCGACAAAAGCGTCAGCGGCGTTGATTTCGCGGTTCATCCACATGGGGCGACCCGAAAGGAAAACAGCGACCGTTTTGACGCCTTGCTCGCGATAGGAGCGCAGAAGCTTCAGCCCTTCTTCATCGCGGAAGACCATGTCTTTGCGATCACCGACAAATTCGGCGTAAGGCTTTTCGCCAAAAACCACGATTGCAACATCGGCTGCGCCTGCCGTGGGCACGCCGCCCTCTGCCAAGAGGGTCGCATTGCCACCAGAGGCTTTGGCCGCCTCTGAAATGCCGGCGAAGATGGATGTTGCGCCGGGGAAGTGTTCCGCCGTCAGCTCTCCGCCGCCCTGCCAGGTGACCGACCAGCCGCCTGCTTGCTGCGGAATGTTATCAGCAGCGGTGCCGGCCACAACGATGTTGGCCCCTTCCTTGAGCGGAAGAACACCCGAATTCTTGAGAAGCACAAGCGATTTTGCCACCGCCTCACGCGCTATGTTGCGGTGCGTGTCCGAACCCAGCAAATCCCATTTCCCGGCATTGGCGCGTTCAGACGGGCGCACTTCGGTCGAGAACATGCCAAGCTGGTCTTTCATACGAAGAACCCGCAAAACCGCCTCGTTCAAGCGTTCCATCGGGACAGTGCCGTCCTTCACTTGCGCGAGGAGCGTTTCGTAGAGGCCCTTCCAGTCTTCGGGAACCATATAGACATCGAGCCCGGCAAGGAGGGCCTGAGGACAATCGGTGTTGGTGCACCCTTTGACTTGCCCGTGGCCGTTCCAGTCGCCGACAACGAGGCCTTCAAAGCCAAGGTTGCCGCGCAGTTCATCGTTCAAGAGCGGGCCATTGCCGTGCATCTTGCTGCCGTTGATCGAGTTAAAGCTTGCCATGACGCTGGCAACGCCCGCCTCGATCGCAGCGGGGTAGGGCGCGGCGTGGATAGCCATCAGTTCAGCCAGATCGCCGTTTACATCACCCTGATCGACGCCTTGTTCGGTGCCGCCATCACCAAAGAAGTGCTTGGCAGTGGCTGCCACGCGTCCTTCGCCAAGGAAATCGGGATCGCCGGGCCGTCCTTGAAGCCCTTCGATCATAGCAGCGCCCATGGCCGAGACCAGAGCGGGGTCTTCGGAATAACTCTCGTAAGTGCGGCCCCAGCGATCATCGCGGGCAACCGCGACGGTTGGTGCAAAAGTCCACTCGATCCCGGTGGCTTCGATCTCGATAGCAGTGGCATGGCCGATGCGGCGGATGAGGTCGGTATCGCCGGTTGCGCCAAGGCCGATATTGTGCGGAAAGACCGTCGCGCCGATGATATTGGCATGACCGTGCACCGCGTCCGTTCCCCAAAGCACAGGGATAATCGGTTCGCCATCAGGCAAAGGTTGCACCGAGGCGTCCCAATATGCGTCCGCCAACTCCAGCCATTCGGGCGCAGGCGCCAGATCATTGTTGTTTGGCCCCGAATTGCCACCATTCAGCACGGTACCAAACCGGTATTTCGCCACGTCTTCGGGCGTGATCGAACCGATATCGGGCATGATGAGCTGAGCGACCTTGCGTTCCACGCTCATGCGCGAGACGAGATCCGCGATCCGCGCTTCTCCGGTCAAGGGAGCCTCCACCGATGATGCCGAAACCACAGGTCGGGTATCGCCGGAAACATTCGCCGAACAGGCCGTCAGCATTGTGCCACAAGCAAGCGCAGCAAGCGGCGATAGTGCGAAGCGTTTCATCGTCCTGTTTCTCTCATCTTAAATCAAGAAGGGTGGGCAGTGCATCCCGGGGCTCACGCTCCGGAAATCGGGGCTTCAAAGCGATTGTGACATGCCTTGAAGTGTGGCCGGATCATTGGCTTGATCCCTGCCTTTCGGCTTCGATCAGGCTCGAGGGGCGATAGACCCTGACATAATCCACTTCCATTCGCGCCGGGAACGCGTTGGGATCAATACCTTTTTGGCCGCCCCAAGTGCCGCCTACGGCGAGGTTCAGGAGAAGGTGTTGAGGTTTGTCGAAAGGCCAGCGTGTCTGCTTGTCGCTCTCTTTGCGGAAAAGGAACTTGGGCGCATCATCGACCGCAAACATCAGCAATTGAGGAGCCCATAACAATTGGTATTTGTGCATGGCATCGCACGCGGTGGGCACTTCATGCTGGCTCGTTTTCTGCGTGCCGCGAGAGAAGTTGAAGGCGGTGGTGTGAATGGAATGATGGATTACACCCGGCTCGAAACCGACGTGCTCCATAATATCGATCTCGCCGCCTGCAGGCCAAACCACATCGGGGTCTGATGGCAGGGTCCAGATCGCAGGCCATGTTCCCGTGCCACACGGCAGTTTAGCGCGAATTTCAAAAAAGCCATATGTCCAGTCGCCCAAACCCTGGGTGATGAGGCGGGCCGAACTGTATTCCTGTCCGCCCCAATCAGCCAAACCGGCAGGTGCCAGATCTTCTTTGTGCGCCTCGATAACAAGGTTGCCATTCTCGACACGCGAGTTCTCTAGGCGCCCGGCTGCATAGTACTGTTTTTCGTTGTTGTACCAGCCCTGCTCGTTGCGATGGGTGTCGTATTTCCATTTTGTTGGATCGGGCAGTCCTGGCTGATCAAATTCATCGGACCAGACAAGTTCGAAGCCTGCGGGCACCTTGGTTTCGACGCTGCTTGACGGCACGTGTTCAGCGGAAGATTGCGACGCTTGTGTCGCTGCGGATGCCGGGCCGCTCTCCTGGGCTGCGACGCCTGCCATGCCCATAAGGCAGGTAAGCCCGATCCCGGCAGCAAAGCTCGTGAAAACGATGCGTGTCATCTGTCCAATCCCATCTTGTCAATCGAGGCGGGAGGCGCGCCATATTTGGCTCCGCCTCCCGGCGATTGTATGACCGCTTTAGAACCTTGCGCGGATGCGCACACCATAGGTCCGTGGGCGGATGAAGAAGCGGGTGTTATCAAACTGCGTGATGATAATCGCTGCTTCTTCCTGTGCGTTGAGGACGTTGTTACCATAGACTTCAAAGCGATACTTGCCTTCGTCATCGATGGTCCAGCCTGCGCCAATGTCGAGGGTGAAGTAGCCGCCAATACGGTCGAGCAAACGACCGTCTGTGACTTCACCGATCGGCTCACCTGTCACATCGTCGAATTCCTGACTGTTGAAGATCGTATGGAATTGCGATGAACGATAGCCGAGCGATGCCACCCAATCGACCTGACCGGTGGGAAGATCAATGGCTTGGCTCAGCTTACCGTTAAGCTGCCAGCGTGGTGTACGCTGGAAACGGAAACCGTTAACATTGCGGAAGAAGCTCACGCCGCCGTTCACATCCGCCTGGAAACGGAAATCAGGGATCGGATCGGCGTCTTTGATCTGGGCCTCAAGCCAAAGGGCAGAGAAGTCAAAGTTGATATTGCCCGGAAGGCCAAACCCGCCTTCGATTTGCGCACCGTAAATCTCAGAGTTAGCCGCGTTATAGCTGAACGAAACAACCAGATCGGTGTTGGTGCCGTCGGGAATAGGAACATCCTGACCCAGAATGCCAATCGCCGTTTCAGCAGCGGTTGCGACACTCAGGAGGCCCGTGAACACCTGATCGGTGTAGTCATTGTAGAAGAGCGACGCGTTCAGATATGCGCGGCGTCCGCCAATATCGAACTCGTTCTTCGAGCCCAATTCGTACAAGATAACCTGCTCGGTGCCATAGGTCGGCGACACACCATTGTTACCAAGGTTATCGTTGAACCCGCCCGATTTGTGACCGTTGGCAATCAGAGCATAGAGCAGATTGTCAGGCGTTACGTCGAGCTCAGCGCGAAGGCGCCAGTCGATGAAGTCATCCTGAAACTGGCCATCTTGCTGGAAGATTTGCCCCTGGAACGGCACAGCGAAAGTGAACTGGCTGTTGAAGAAAGGATCACCTCTGGTGAAGCCGTCGCAGAACAGGCCGTCAAAGCTGATTGTGTCGAGACACTCTGGCGCACCGGGGCGCTCAAACACATCGCCGGGCAGCGGGCCAAAGTCCAGAATGTCGTCAAGGTTATCGCGTGCGCCGGGCGTAGCGATGCCGTTGCGGTGGAAGGCGAAAATTTCAGCTTCGGAAATCGCGCCATCGCCATCGGTGTCAGGATCGATGATCGTGCGATCAAACGCTGCGAACTCGAACCCTTCGGTACCGACGCGAACACCCAGACAGCACTCAAAGCTACCGCCACCAATTGCCAAGCCATAGCGCGCAGCCACACCGGTGCGTTCCTTGCTGTCATCGGTGTAGCGAAGACCAGCAGTCAGGCGGATGTTCTCTGCAACCTCAAAGGTCGCATCACCGTAGATTGCGTATGAATCGGTTTCGGTTTGCGTGTTGAACTCAACCCCCTGGAAGAAGGTCCCCCGGTCACCCGTTGAGCCGAGGAAAGAGCGCTGATCTTCATTGATGTAGAGACCACCAAGACTCCAGATGAACGGCCCTTCCGAGTTATAGATACGCAGTTCATGGAAGTGCGAACGCGAGTCCGAGATAATCCGGAAGCGAGAGAAATTGTCGAGGTTCTCTTGAAGGATGATCGGGTCATTGATCACATCGCCGGGTTCTGGCGTGAAGATATTGTCGCGCTCTGACAAACGATCCAGCACGCCGGGGAAGGCAGGCGAAATCGGCGTCGTGGCCTCATAGTCGTACACTGCATCGCGGTAGCTGCCTGTGTATTCGACGTTAAAGCCGTCACCTTCGTATTCAATTGTTGTGCGAATGCCCCAGTGATCGGTGTTTAACTGAGGTGTAATGCCGCGTGCGATCACGTCGCGTGGGTCGATATTGTCGAATTGCTCTTGCGTGATGTCGCCATCTTCAAGCGCACCCAAAGCCAATGCGTAGTTGGAACCGGTGTAGCCCGTGCCGTTTTCAGCGATGTAGTCGCCTGCAACAAGGATGGTCAGACGGTCGGTAGGCTCCCACAGGACCTGCGCGCGGCCAGACCAATTGTCCTGAGCTTCCGCCACATCGATGCCCTCAACCGGCCCGACGTTGTTGTAATAGGAATCGTTCGCCTGATGGAGGCCGGAGAAACGCACAGCAACGGTATCAGACAGCGGGATATTCAGAACCCCGCGAAAAGCGCGTTGGTTGAAGTTACCGTATTCTGCCTCAACCATTCCATCGAAACCACCAAGTCCGGGACGGAAGCTGATTGCGTTGATCGAGCCGGCGGTCGCGTTACGCCCACGAAGCGTCCCTTGAGGGCCAACATTGACTTCAACACGCTGAATATCGTGGAAAGCAGAACCGATGCCCGAAGGGCGAGGGATATTCACACCGTCAAAGTGGAATGCGGCGGCCGGATCGCCCAATTCTGTGTTGTTGGATGAACCGATACCGCGAATGTAAACTTCGACATTGCCCTGATTGTTGGCAATCGAGAGGCCCGGAACCTGGTTCTGCAGATCGGTTACGTTTTGTACGCCAAGGGCTTTCAGGTCGTCACCAGTGAAAGCGAACGCAGTTCCGGCAAAATCCTGCAAGGTTTGTTCCCGGCGATCAGCTGTCACGATGATGGTATTGGCATCATCGCTTGCTTCCACAGTTTGTTGATCTTGTTCGGCACTTTCATCCTGCGCCATGGCCGGCGTGGATAGTGCGATAGCGGATGCCCCAAACGCAAGGGCAGCGGTAAAACGACGCATTTATGAACTCTCCCAAATCCCAGAATCGCCCTCTTCCGGAACGATACCCAGTCTTTCGCTAACCCGATTTGTGACCGGTCACAAGAGAAAAATGTGACCGGTCACAGTAACCCTTGAATTGTGTTTCAAAATACGGTCTTATGCCTCCGGGATCAAAGGACGGTTAGACGTGGGTACGAAGCAACCCGTTACAATCAGGGACGTTGCAGCAGACGTTGGCGTTTCGCGCCAGACGGTTTCGCGCGTCCTGAATAAGGGGCCGAACGTGAAGCCCGCTGTACGTGCGCGGGTCGAGGAATTGATCGAGCGATTGGGCTATGTTCCCAACATCTCTGCACGCCGGATGCGCGGGTCGCGCTCTTACCTTATTCTTGCGATTAACGATCGACAGCGCACCTATGAAAACTGGCGTGCGGGCCGCGGCAATGACTGGGTTGACCAGATGCTTTTCGGTGGGATGACCGAGTGCGAACGGCAGGGCTATCACCTTGTGTTCGAGCTGATCGACACTCAGCCAGAAAAAGCGCAAGGACAGCTTTCCAAAGTCATCTCGGAGCTTCGACCTGATGGTGTGATCCTTACACCTCCCCACAGCGACAATGCGACGCTGACCGATCTGCTTGAGGAATTTGGCATTGCATGTGCGCGCATTGGCCGGCGTGACGGCGGCGCTTTTGTCGATGTGTGTATGGACGAGGCGGGAGCAGGCTTTGAGGCAGCGCGCCATCTGGCCGATCTGGATCACACCCGGATCGCTTATCTGGCGGGGTCGCCTTATTACGGAAACTCCTTGATGCGGGTGGACGGGTATCGCGATCTGCTTTGCGAGCGGGGCCTTCCTTACAAGGAGGACTGGATCGGCAAAGGCGAGTTCAATTTCGACACCGCGATCCCTGTGGTTCAAGCGTGGCTGGAACAAGAAGAGCGCCCTACAGCGATTATCGCGGATAATGACCAGATGGCATTTGCGGTGCTCCATGTGGCAGACCGCCTTGGGATCGGCATTCCGCAGGACCTTTCTTTGGTGAGCCTCGAAGACACCCCCGGTGTTCGCCTGAGCGTGCCGCCAATGACGGCCATCCGGCAACCGACAGCGGCGATGATCGCAAAGGCGTGCAGCGGCCTGATTTCAGAAAGTTCCGGCTCATCGGCTGGCGGCCGGTATGAATTGCCGTTTGAGCTTGTCCGGCGTGAGAGCACAGCTCGCCTCAAGTAGGCGAGCGAGCCTGGCTGTGATGTTCCCCCGCTCAGCATTCTGGAGCTACGGGCTTGCGTTTCTGGGGGCGCACCTTGCCTTTATGCCCCTGCTCGTGCTGCTTTTGCCAAGGCGGGTCGAGGCGCTTTTCCCTGACGATGCGGCGGTTGTCCTGAGCCTTCTCTTGCTGACCGGAGGGGCGGTCGCCGGGCTTTCCCATATCGTTGCAGGCGCGTTGAGCGACCGATGGATGAGGCGGTACGGCAATCGAAGAGGGCTGATTGCAATCGGCGCAGGGCTGCTCTTTTTGGCCTATATCGGCTTTGCCCTTGCAGACAGCAAAGAGACGCTTCTTGCTGCGATTGTCTATTTCCAGACTGCACTCAATTGCTGTTTTGCCCCCTTGGGCGTGCTGTTGGCTGACCATTTCCCGGATGAGGTGAAGGGGCGGTTGAGCGGGCTCAGCAACGCAGCTTTGCCAACCGCGACCCTTCTGGTTGCTCCGGTCGCCTGGTTGTTTCCCGAAGACGATTTTCGCGCCTTTATTCTGATCGGCGCTGTTGCCGTTTTATGCATGATGCCTTTGTTGCTGTTCTGGAAATTGGGCGATGCAATCGGAAATGATGCGTCTGCAAGCAAGCAAGGCAGGGCTTTCACACCAAGGCTGAAAGTGGACTTTACCCTTGCCTGGACATCGCGCTTGCTTGTGCAGACGGGCGCAGCTTTCGCCATTGGCTATATCTACCTCTACATAACGGAAACGGGGATCGGCAAAGGAGCATGGCAAGAAGCGGGGGCAAGCGAGATACTTGCCGCGCTAACCGCGCCTGCCGCAGGGCTTGCGATTGTTGCGACGCTTCTTGGTGGCGCGATTTCGGACCTAAAGGCGATGCGAAGGGTGCCTTTGTTCGTGTCCGCATGCGTGTTCGGGCTTGGCATGGCAATGCTGGCCATTTTGCCGCAACTGGGCTGGTTCTTTATCGCTTATGGCCTTTTGCAGATCGGCCTTTCCGCCTTTCTTTCGGTCGATACAGCTATGGTCGCCCAACTTGTGGGTGCCAGTTCAAGGCGCGGGCTGTGGCTTGGCGTGATGAACCTGTCCAACACTCTCCCGTCCATTATCGCGCCCTCGATAGCGCTTGTGGCTTTGTCCGCCGAGGATGTAGCAAGCGCGCTTGCTCACCTGTTTGCGGGCTTCGCGATTGCGGCTTTTGTCTCGGGCTTTTTGATGCTGTTGATCCGAACGGTGCGATAAACAGCCCGAAACTGGCCCCGAAACTGGGCCAAAATCTCGCCGTGCCGCAGGGTCAACCTGCGTCATTGATGGACGCCCTTTACAGTCGCAGTGCAAAATTGCTTGCGCCACTTGCCTGTCTTGAATACCCGCTCACGCTGGACGTCACGCGCACGCTCGATGCTTTATCAGCCGTCGATGCCGCGCAATCACTTTAGAGAATTGGGATCTGCCATGAGCCTTTACGCATCATACCTCGACGAGATTGAAACCCGCAAAATCCAGGGCCTTTCGCCAAAGCCGATTGACGACGGCGCTTTGGTTGCGGAACTGATAGCGCAGATCAAGGACAAGAGCCACGAGCACCGTGCGGACTCGCTCAATCACCTGATCTACAACACGCTTCCCGGCACGACTAGCGCGGCGGGCGTCAAAGCGGCGTTCTTGAAAGAGATCATTTTGGGCAAAGAGGTTGTGGCTGAGATCACACCGGATTTTGCCTTCGAGCTTCTCTCCCACATGAAAGGCGGCCCATCGGTTGAGTATTTGCTCGACCTCGCGCTTGGCGCAGATGCAGCCATTGCGGCGCAAGCAGCGGACGTTTTGAAGACGCAGGTGTTCCTTTACGACGCGGACACCGATCGGTTGGCGGCAGCGCATAAAGACGGAAACGCGGTCGCGACCGAAATCCTTGAAAGCTATGCCAAGGCAGAGTTTTTCACCAAGCTTCCCGAGATCGACGAAGAGATCAAAGTCGTCACCTATATCGCAGGCGAGGGCGATATCTCGACCGATCTTTTGTCTCCCGGCAACCAAGCGCACTCGCGCTCTGACCGCGAACTTCACGGCAAATGCCTGATTTCACCAGAAGCGCAGGCGGAAATCACCGCGCTTAAGGAGAAGCACCCTGATGCGCGCGTGATGTTGATCGCGGAAAAAGGCACGATGGGCGTGGGCTCCAGCCGTATGTCCGGCGTCAACAACGTCGCGCTTTGGGCGGGTAAGCAGGCGAGCCCTTATGTGCCGTTCGTCAACATTGCGCCGGTTGTGGCAGGCACCAATGGCATTTCGCCAATCTTCCTCACCACTGTCGGCGTGACCGGCGGCATTGGATTGGACCTCAAAAACTGGGTCAAAAAGGTCGATGAGAACGGCGAGGTTGTGAAGGATGGCTATGGCGACCCGATCCTCGAGCAGGCCTATTCGGTCGAAACCGGCAAGGTCCTGACCATCAACACCAAGACCAAAAAGCTTTATGAAGGTGACGAAGAGCTCGCCGATGTATCGAGCGCTTTCACCGCGCAAAAGATGGAGTTTATGAAGGCGGGCGGTTCTTACGCCGTGGTCTTTGGCAAGAAGCTTCAGACCTTTGCGCAGACGACCTTGGGCTTGCCGCTCAAATCGTCTTACGCGCCCAATCGCGAGATCAGCCACGAGGGCCAAGGCCTCACCGCGGTCGAGAAAATCTTCAACCGCAATGCTGTGGGTGTTGCCGAGGGCCAAATACTCCACGCTGGCTCTGATGTGCGCGTAGGCGTCAACATCGTGGGTTCGCAGGACACCACCGGCCTGATGACCAGCCAAGAGTTGGAAGCGATGGCCGCGACTGTGATCTCGCCAACGGTGGACGGCGCGTATCAGTCTGGCTGTCACACGGCGTCGGTTTGGGACAAGAAAGCCCAGACCAACATCCCCAAACTGATGAGCTTCATGAACAAGTTTGGCCTCATCACCGCGCGCGACCCGAACGATCAATATCCGGCGATGACCGATGTGATCCACAAGGTGCTGAACGACCTCACAATCGACGACCGCGCGGTTATTGTCGGCGGCGACAGCCACACTCGTATGTCCAAAGGTGTCGCTTTTGGTGCGGACTCCGGCACTGTGGCTCTGGCGCTCGCCACGGGCGAAGCAACCATGCCGATCCCCGAAAGCGTCAAAGTGACCTTCAAGGGCACACTCAAGGACCACATGGATTTCCGCGATGTGGTTCACGCGACACAGGCCCAGATGCTGAAGCAATTCGGAGACAACGTCTTCCAGGGCCGCGTAATCGAAGTGCACATCGGCACACTCCTGTCCGATCAGGCCTTCACCTTCACCGACTGGACCGCAGAGATGAAGGCGAAGGCCTCGATCTGTATTTCCGAAGACGAGACCCTGATTGAATCGCTGGAAATCGCGAAAGGCCGCATCCAGATCATGATCGACAAGGGCATGGACAATGCCAAAGGCGTTCTGGCTGGTCTGATCGCAAAAGCGGACAAGCGGATTGCCGAAATCCGCTCTGGCGAAGTGCCTGCGCTGCGCCCTGATGCCGATGCGAAATATGCTGCTGAAGTCGTGGTGGACCTCGACATTATCAATGAACCCATGATCGCTGATCCGGATGTCAACAATAACGATATTTCAAAGCGTTACACTCACGACACCATTCGTCCGATCTCCTACTATGGCGGCGAGAAGAAGGTCGATCTGGGCTTCATCGGGTCGTGCATGGTGCACAAGGGCGATATGAAAATCCTGTCCGAAATGCTCCAGAACCTTGAGAAGCAAAACGGCAAGGTCGAATTCAAGGCGCCTCTCGTGGTGGCCCCCCCGACCTACAACATCGTCGATGAGCTGAAGGCGGAAGGCGATTGGGATTTGCTTGCGAAGTACGCAGGTTTCCAGTTCGATGACACCAATCCAAAGAACGCCGCGCGCACCGATTATGAGAACATGCTCTATCTTGAGCGTCCCGGCTGTAACCTGTGCATGGGCAACCAGGAGAAGGCGGCCAAGGGCGACACGGTGATGGCAACATCAACCCGTCTTTTCCAAGGCCGCGTTGTTGAGGATGCCGCCGACAAGAAAGGTGAGAGCCTTCTGTCATCGACGCCGGTTGTGGTGCTTTCAACGATCCTTGGCCGCACGCCAACGATTGAAGAATACACTGCTGCCGTTGAAGGCATCAACCTCACCAAATACGCCCCGCCCGTCGCTGCCTAGTGGTAGCGCCCGGCGACAGCACCTTTGGTGACAACGGGCCAGATCACCAATCCATCGTTGACGATGGAGCCTCGCGCATTGACTGGGTGGAGCAGCACTCCCCCGTCATGCGCGGCATGGTCCGCGACCGGCTTTCCGATGGCTCGCTAAAAGGCAAGCGCATTGCGGTTGTCGTCCATCTGGAGGCGAAGACCGCCTATCTCGCGCTGCTGTTGGCGGAGGCGGGCGCAGAGGTCATTGCGGCGGGAAGCAATCCTTCGACCACGCATGGTTCGGTGGTGGCGGCTCTGCGCGATCGTGGCATTCGCGTTGTGTCGGAGGCTGGCGGCGACCACGCCTCTTGGGAGCAAGAACTCCTCGCCGCAGCGGACCTTGAGCCGGAATACATCATCGATGATGGCGCAGAGCTTACCATGCGGATCGCCATGCACCGGCCGCAAGCTTTCAAACGCCTCAAAGGTGTATCGGAGGAGACCACCACCGGCACCGCGCGCCTCCATGCTTTGCATAGGGCGGGAAAGCTGCCATTTCCGGCGCTCACCGCCAATGATGCGCGGTGCAAACATCTGTTCGACAACCGTTATGGCACCGGACAGACCACGATGCAGGCGCTGTTGGCGCTCACGGGGCGCAAAGTTGCGGGGAGCCGCGTTGTCGTGGTCGGATACGGCTATGTCGGGCGCGGGATTGCCGAATATGCGCATGCCATGAATGCGGCGGTCAGTGTGATCGAGATGGACCCGGTGCGGGCGCTTGAGGCGCATATGGACGGTATGCGGGTCGGCACGGCGGCAGATGTGCTCCCCGATGCGCAGTTCGTTGTAACGGCAACCGGCGGTATGCGCGCTCTTGGTGAGCCGGAATTTGCACACCTCTCCCACGATGTAATCCTCGCCAATGCGGGGCACCACGATCTGGAGATTGATGTGGATCGGCTGGGCGAGATGGCCGATGCTGAAACGGTCTCCGGACCCGGCATTCACACCTTTAACCTTGGTGCGCGCGATATCCATGTCCTGTCACGCGGGGCGCTCGTCAATATCGCTGGCGGTAGCGGGCATCCGGTTGAGATCATGGATCTGACCTTCGCGGTTCAAGGTCTGGGCGCGCATCATTTGATCAACACCCCGATGGAGCCGGGCGTGCATATCCTGCCCAAGGCCGTCGATGATGCTATCGCTGAGGCAAAGCTCACATCGCTTGGGATCGGCCTTACCAAGGCGCGCGAAGAGCAGGCGGATGACCTGACCGGCTGGGTGGACAGGATGCCCTATTGATGAGCCCCGACACCGCCCACACCAACACCGAAGAAGGCAAAGCACAGATAGCCTGGGCGCGCCGCTTTATGCCGTTGAGCGCTGCGGCCATGAAAAGCATTACTGCGGGGAAGGGGGCGCATATCGGCATTGCCCTTCCGCTCGATCTAGCGACTGCAAGCCTCACCCAATGGCTCATGCAAGCGGGGCTTGAGGTCAGTATTCTGTTCGGTTCACCCGCCGATAACGCTGCCCATTTGCTCGCCGCGCTTGACGAGGTCGGGGCCCATATTTGCGAGACCCGCGACGCCTTTTTGCATTGCGGCTGTGATATTGTGCTGAGCGATCAGGGCGATCTGTTGCCGCACGGGATTTCAGGAGCGGTACTCACCAATGCAAATCCCGCAGAGCAACCGGCTGTGCCCGTTATCGACCTCAACGCATCGCCCTTGTTCCAGATGGCCTTCAGCCACGGCACGGGACAGGCTTGCGTGTCCGGTTTTCTCGATATCACCAATCTGCAAATCGCAGGCAGCAACGTGCTTGTCATCGGCTACGGCGGCGCTGGCCAAGGCGTCGCGAGATATGCCCGAAGCTTCGGCGCGCGGGTCATTATCAGCGAGCAGGATCCTGTAAGAGCGGTCAGGGCGAAACTGGACGGGCACGATGTGCAAGATGTCGACGCCGCCCTTCCCAATTCCGCAGTGGTGTTCCACGCCTCGCAAGCAGAACCCAGCCTTACCTTGCCGCAAATCGCAGAGCTGCCAAACGGAGCATTCCTGTGCAATGCAACGCGGAATGAAAATGCGTTTCCGCTTGCGGAGATGGAGGCGTCCGGACGGGGCAAAACGATCCGTGATCACGTGATACAGTTTGATCTCGCACGCGGCATCAATTTCAAACTGGTGTGCGATGGCAGGGCCATTCACGCTCGCGCAGGCACGGGTCTGCCACTAGAATTTGCCGATCTACAGGTCGCCGCACTCTTGCATTCCATCGCCGGGCTTACCGGTTCGTCTTGCGATTTTGGACCCGGCCTTCATGCGCTTCCCGCAAATATTGAAAAAGACCTTGCCCGGGCATTTCTTCTGAAAGACTGATTGCGCCTAGTACGTGCTTTGACCACCAAAAGGTTCAACGAATACTTGCGAAGTACAAGTTAAGGAGGCGCCCCTAACCCGGTCTTAACCAAACTACCCTAGCCCCTTCGAACGACCATGCGGCCCTTCGCCTCATGCGATGGCGGGGTTATTCGATGCAATCACACTCAAGTTTGCCTTTGCAAGAAGGCGTGTCACAGGCCGGGTCCTCAAAAACGGGACCTTGCGAAGGCGCGAGGGGATTTGTCGCGAAAGGGTTCGAGCCGGTCGCTCACGCTTTTGCAGCAGTTGTTTTGTCAGGCGAGGCGCTGGGCGCGGCTTG
Source organism: Erythrobacter sp. S227 (assembly GCF_057364925.1). NCBI lineage: Bacteria > Pseudomonadati > Pseudomonadota > Alphaproteobacteria > Sphingomonadales > Erythrobacteraceae > Erythrobacter > Erythrobacter sp. S227. The sequence continues at coordinate 1,612,238 of NZ_CP200280.1, read as the reverse complement.
CACGATCATCCATAATGATGAGGTTCTGGTCGACCTTTATGGCGGGTGGAAAGACAAGGCCGCCACGCAAGAGTGGGCCGAGGACGATATCACCCTCGTCTATTCGCTGACCAAGGGCCTCACCGGTATGGCGGGCGCGGTTGCGGTGTCGCGCGGGCTGTTTTCTTACGAAGACAAAGTCGCCGACATCTGGCCCGAATTTGCCGCTCATGGCAAAGGTGATGTGACCGTTGGTGAGGCATTGTCAGAGCAAGCCGGTCTTGCCGCGATCGACTTTAAACTCAGCCTCAAGAACCTTGGCGATGAAGAGGCGATCTGCGCTGCCATTGCCGCGCAAAAGCCCAATTGGACCCCGGGAGCCCACTCGGGCAACCACGCCTACACGCTGGGTTGGATTGCAAGCGAGCTGATCCACCGCCGCGATCCCGATGGCCGGCGCTTGCCGCAATTCTTTGCCGAAGAGATTGCGGGCCCACTCGGGCTCGATGTGTTTGTCGGACTGCCGCAGAGCTTTGACCGGTCACGTATCGCGCGGATCAAGGGCTTTGGGATGGAGGATCTTTTCATCCATCACACGACGATGCCCTGGGCGCTGACGTTCAGGATGTGCCTGCCGGGCACTTTGCAATTCCGCACGCTCAACAATCCGCTTGTGCTCGAAGGGCCGGGGGCTCTCGATAATGAAGACTTTTGGAAGGTCGGGCAGGGGGCCGCTGGCGGCATGGCGTCTGCGCGCGGCCTCGCGTATGCTTACAATGCCTTTGCGCAAGGCGGCGAGAAACTGGGCATCACCCCCGAGGTTATGGCGATCCTCAAAACTGGGCATCCTTACCCGCACAAGGGCATCATAGACCAAGTCCTGACCGCAGACATGTACTATTCCTACGGCTTCGAAAAACCGTTTGAGCAATGGGAATTTGCCCGCACGCCTAGCGCCTTTGGCAGTTTCGCGGTCGGCGGAAGCCTCGCGTTCTGCGACCCCGAAGACGGCGTTTCCTATGCCTGGATCACCAATCAGCTCGGCACCGGCAAGTGGGACGACCCCCGCGAAAAAATGGTGCGCGATGCCTTCTACAACTGTCTGGAGAACCGCTCATGAGTATCGCCCATGTAATCCTGTCCGATATTCACCTCGGCGCGCGCGACAGCATTATGACGCACCTTGGCGGCCATGAGGAGATCGTGGATGGCCCATCCGAAGTGATGAGCGCCTTTGCCCAAGGCATGCGCGCGACTTTGGGCGATACCCGGCCGCAATTGGTGCTCCTCGGCGATGCGCTTGATCTGGGGCTTTCCCCTTTTGGCGATGTTTCAAAGAGCTTCTTACAGCTGCTTGATGCGTTTTTCCCAGCGGATGGCGAAGACCTGTTCGCCCGTGAGATTATCTATATCGCTGGCAATCACGACCACCATTTGTGGCGCATTGCGCAGGACCAGGGGTTCTTGGACGCAGTTGAAACTGGCGAGATTCCCGGAGACCTTGCGTCCACAAGTCGGATATTCGGGACTCCATCGCGCCGTTGTCGTTTGATGGAAAGCCTGCTGCGTCACCGTCCGCATCTCGCCGATGCAAGCGTGCGCATTGCTTATCCGAACTGGGGCATCGCAAGCGAAGAGCTGAACCGCGCTGTGGTCATGCACCACGGGCACTACCTCGACGGAATGTACCGCGCTCTGTCAAATATGCGCGGGTTTCTGGGGGGCACTGAGCCGCGCCCTGCGACCATGCAACAATTGGAGCAAGAGAACGGGCCTTGGATCGACTTTCTGTGGTCAGACCTCGGCTCTGCTGGCGAAGTCGGCAATGAGGTGGGCTCGCTTTATGAGACCATGCTCAGCGCTGGTGCCAGCCACGATTTTGCAGAGAGCCTAGGCCGCAGGATTACCGGTGGTCTGCACTCCAAGCTTGGCATCAATCCAAAGATGGAGCTGAAATACGGCATTACCCTCGACAATTTGATCAAGGCTGGCGTGGATTTGACAGCTGGACGCGCAGCGGAGCGTCAACGTGACGGCCATGGACACGTACTTGGGGCAGACGAGGTCGATGATCTTGGCTGGTATCTGGGCGGACCTGTTGCTCTGGAGATGGAGCAGGAACTGAGTTTCATACCTCGTGAGGTGAATTTCATTTTCGGCCACACGCACAAACCGTTTCAGGACGAGTTGATGGTCGATGGCTTCGATCTGCCTGTAGGCATCTTTAACACCGGCGGTTGGGTGCTCGACGAACCGACGCTGATGCCGGTGCAAGGCTGTGCTGCGATACTGGTTTCCGATGATCTGGAAGTGGCGTCCTTGCGCCTTTTCAACGATCCAACAGATGGCACGATGGCGCCGGTCCGCGTCGAGGGCAGCGGGCGCAAAGCCAAGTTGGTCGATGAGGCTTCGGCAGCCGTTGAAGCGGCGAGCGCCGCGTGGGCCGACTTCTCAGCAATCGTGCACCAGCGCATCATTGAGGAGGCCGACAAGCGTGTCGCCAAGCTCCTTGAAGCATCCAATGCAGAACTTCGGGAGGCAGCAGAATGAGCATTCAGCAGACCCCATTTGGGCAAAAACGCATCGCTAAGGCTCTGAGTGAAGCCAAATCTCACTACACCGTTCTCGTCGTCGGCTCGGGCTATGGCGCGGGCGTTGCTGCCTCGCGTCTCGCGCGCGCTGGACAAGATGTTTGCGTGCTTGAGCGCGGCAAAGAGATGTTGCCGGGCGAATACCCCAACAAGATAGCCGATGCGCAAGACGCGATGCAGTTCAACGTCAAAGGCGGCCGCATCGGCGCGCCTGACGCGATGTTCGAAGTGCATGTGAACGATGATCAATATGCGCTCGTCGGTTGCGGCCTTGGTGGGACTTCGCTTATCAACGCAAACGTCTCTCTGGAGCTCGACAAGCGCCTGCTTGACCAAGCGCACTGGCCCCAAGCATTCCGCGATGATCCGCATATGGTCGACGCTTACTATGAGCGCGCCCGCGAAATGCTGAGCCCCAATGCGTACCCGGATACGCACCCTAAATTGGGCAAGTTGGAGGCGCTGGAGCACTCGGCCAAGACAATGGGGGAGCGCTTCTACAAGACCCCGATCAACGTCAATTTTGAGGACAAGACCAACAAGTTTGGCGTGCCTCAACCGGCTTGCAACAACTGCGGGGATTGCACCTCGGGCTGTAATGTGGGCGCGAAAAACACCACGCTTATGAATTACTTGCCCGATGCGGTGAACCACGGGGCGGAAATCTTCACACAGGCGAGGGTGAGCCATGTGGAGCGCGTTGGCGATGTCTGGCACGTCCATGTCGAGCACAACGATGGCGGTGAGAACCGCGCTCCGGTCGTCATCACCGCTGACCACGTGGTGCTGGGCGCTGGAACCCTGGGTTCGACTGAAATCCTGTTGCGCTCACGTGAGAAGGGTCTCGCGCTCTCAGACCGCCTTGGCGCGAGTTTCTCTGGCAATGGAGATGCGCTGGGCTTCGCCTATGACAGCTATTTCAAGTCCGAAAAGAAGGACGATGAGGTCCACGCAGAGCCCTTCTATGCAATCGGTGTGGGCGCAAATGACGTGGCGAAAGAGGCCTATCCCGGCCCGTGCATCACCGGCGTTATCGACATGCGCGACAACGCTGACCCGACCAAAGGCCTTGTAATCGAAGAGGGTGTTGCCCCCGGCATTCTCGCCGCTGGACTTGGCCCGGCGTTCTTCTTTGGAGAGGCATTGGCAGACGGTTTTACCCGCTTTGGCTTTGACCAGGTCAAACCGCGTTTGATGGATGCAAAAGCCATGGGCGAGGCGGTGCAGACCGATCCCGGCTCCATCGCAGACCTCGCGTTCAAAGGCCCCATGGCGCGCACGCTCACGTACCTTGTGATGAGCGTTGACGACTCTGGTGGTCAGCTCAAACTCGAGGACGACCGTCTCACCATCGAGTGGAAGCAAGCCGGCGAGCAGCGCACCTTCCGCCGCGACGATAACAAGATGCGTGAGGCCGCAGAGGCGATCCAAGCGCAATACTTTTCTGATCCTTTGTGGTCAGAGCCAATGGGACAAAAGCTTATCACAGTGCACCCGATTGGTGGCTGCGCTATGGGTGATGATGCGCAAACCGGCGTTGTCGATGACAGCTGCCGTGTGTTCGCTGGCACCTCGGGCACTGACGTGCACGAAGGGCTGTATGTGTGCGATGGCGCGGCAATACCGGGCGCGGTGGGTGTGAACCCGCTGCTCACCATCACCGCCGTTGCAGAACGCGCGATCGAAAAGCTGGCGCAGCGTCAGGGTTGGCAGATCGACTATTCGCTTGGCAGCGAAGGCCCGCTGCCAGAACCTATTGAGGCAGAGGAAGTCGAAGTCGAAGCCCAAAAGGTCCCGCACAAGGAACACCTCAAACTCGGCATCGCCAAATGGGTGGCGGGGCACGCGCTTGGCCGTTTTGCCGACAAGATCACCGCTGCTGCGGAGCATTTCAAAGCGGGCTCAATCGAGGAGGGCAAGGCAGCGATCCGCAACCTTGTGAAAGAGCATCCCGAAGCGATGAGCCCGGGCATGGACTTCACGGAAACGATGGCGGGATACATCTCCGCCACCGGCTGTCACCACCGCCCATGGGGCCATGTGGAGCGCATCCGCGATGACTATGAGAACGGTGCGGCTTGGGGCCAGTCGGAAAAGAGCCTGTGCTCCTTCAAATTGACCGTTGCGACCGACAATCTCCACCGCATGATCGAGGATAAGCAACACCGCTCACGGATTACGGGTGAGGTGTTGATCACTGACATTTCACCAGAACCACTGAAGGTTCGCGAGGGTGAATTCAAATTGCTGGTCACCAATCCTGACCGCGCGGAAAGCTGGACCATGAATTACACCATGGTGCTCGACGGGCCGGAAGGTCCGATCCATTTCCACGGTCACAAAACCTTGGAGCAGCGTGGGAAATCCGACCCTTGGACGGACCTCACCACCCTGTTTGTGGCCCTGCGTCATGGCGATGAGGATGGCGAGCTTATCGGGCGCGGCGTGCTCAAGCTCGGTATTGATGAGTTTATGCGCCAGCTAACCACCATCACCGTGCACGACAGCGACACGCTGGTGGGGCATGTGGTGAACCTGATCCCGAAAGCCAAAAAGGCCATCGAGACCTATTTCATGGCGAAATATGCAGGCTTTTTCGCGATGAATGTGTTCCGTGCCTATGGTGGGATGCTGGCAACGCTCAACGATTTTCCCACCAAGGATGCCGGGAACCTCGTGCTGCGTGAGCTACATCTGCCCAAGGCTGAGCGCTATACTGTTCCCACCGATGACGGCGTGAATGTGGGGCTCACCCGCTATCGTGGTGGCACTCGCGGGCCGATAATGCTGGCTCCCGGTTTCTCGGTTAAAGCCTCCAGCTTTGCAACGCCCACGGTCGAGAAGAACCTTACCGAAAGCCTTGTCGAAGAAGGCTATGACGTGTGGCTGTTCGACTACCGCGCCAGTGCGGATTCCGGCAACGACCAAGTCAAACCGCCTGAGTTCTGCATCGACGATATCGCGAGGCTCGACTGGCCAGCGGCCATCGCCAAAGTGCGGAGTGTCTCGGGCGCGGACAGCGTCCAAGCGCTTGCTCACTGTGTGGGGTCAATGAGCCTTCTGATGGGCATAGGCGCTGGTTGGGTGAGCGATGTGCGCTCGCTCATCAGCTCGCAATTGACGCTCCACCCGGTGACCGATTGGCTCAACTACATGAAGTCGGACCTCGGCATTGCGGGCGCGCTTGGCGAAGTTTCCTTGCTCGACGGGCATATGGATTTCGTCAGCCAAGGCACTGATGCCGACAATCAGATCGATGCGGTCATGTACCAGGTGCCGATGCCCGAGGGGCAGGAATGCAAAAGCCCGACCGTGCGCCGTGTGTTTGGCGTGTTCGGGCCAAGCTGGGACATTCGCCAGCTGGGGCATGACACATACCTGGCGCTGGGCTCCATGTTCAGCCGCGTGTCACTATCACCGTTCGAGCATTTGCAGGATATCATGCGCAAGGGCCTTGCGGTGAACAGCCAAGGCGATGCGGTCTACACCACCGAAGATGCGGCGCGCCGTCTCGCCTTGCCGATCACCTTCCTGTCAGGGGCGACCAACCAGATATTCTACCCCGAGAGCGGGCAGAGAACGCGGGTCTGGCTGGGCCAGCACAATGGCAAGGACTTCTATTCGCAAGCCATTATTCCCGATTACGGCCATATGGACCTGTTTATCGGCCGCAATGCGAGCAAAGAAGTAACGCCGCTGCTTCTGGAAGAGCTGGAAAAGCTCGACCAAAAGACTGGAGGGGCAAAAGCTGCGCGTCGATCTGCTTAGAACGAGACAGTCACATTGGCATTCCCGCCAATGTGGCTGAACTCGCTGTCGGCGAAGGTCGCGGTTCCGTTTACGCCGATTTGCACTTTGCCAAAGGTCTTGGAAAGGCCGCCTTCGACCCGTCCGTAATTGCGGTCGCCTGCGCGCGCGACCGCGCTGCGGGTAAAGTCGGGGATGGTGACAAGCGCGGAATTCACTTGCTGTGACCCGCCACCCAAACGCACGTGGTAAAAACCTGATAGGTGGGCATCAATTCCGGCAAACTCTGCTTGCGCGCGCGCTCCAACCTCTGCGAATGTCTTGTCCAGCGTCAGGTCTGAGACCACTTGCGAAAGGCCCGTCGCGCCGCTCTCGGTGAAGCCATCCACATCGCTCTCTGAATAGCCCACGCGCAAGGTCGGGCGGATCGTGATCACAGGAGCCGGCGCGATCGAGCGCGAGGCTTCAAAGACCACCGCCATGCTGTCACCTTCGGTCTCTCCGACAGACGTTTGCCCTGCCACATTGGTGACGCGGGCAAGGTTCTCGATATCGTCAGAGCCGTAGCTGATGGCGGCTGACAGATCGGCGAAAGGCGTTTCGACCGTGGCAAAACCGCTGAAATGCAAGGAGCGTTTGTCGAACCCTCCGCCAACAAAATCGAAGTCCACATCGGTGTCGGAATACCCCAGCGCTACGCCCACGGTGAAGCTGTCGAGCAGGGTGTAGCCAAGGGCGATTTGTGCGCCCGGACCATCGGCCTCATACCCCACCGCATAGGTGTCGCGGGTGCGGCGCATGCGGTTGTATCCCACGCGTCCTGCGACCCACAGACCATCGCCCTCAAGCCGAAGGAGCGAGCGCGCTTGTTCTTCGGTGGCAAAGCGGCTGAATTCGGTAAGCGCTGGCAAAGTGCGCGGCGCGTTGATCGTATCGGCAAGGAATGCGGCGGAAATCTCATGGCCGCGCGCGGTCGGGAAGAACGCGTCCCAGAACAGGAACTGATCCTGCACAGATCGGTCGGCATTGACGCAGGTGGGCACGAGCGAGCACGGGTTGCTCACGTCGCTAAACCCGTACTTCGCAGGGTTGGCTGCGATATCATTGGTAAGCGTGAATGTATCAGCAAGGAGCAAAGTGCCATCGCCGGTGTTGAGCCCCGATAGCGAGGTCGCCAGCCCCTGGTTGGTGGTGGTTGAGAACAGCGTTGCCAGCTGCACTCCCGATAGCCCGCCAGCGCGCGCGGCCGGCGTCTGCCCGATGTTGGGAAGGTTTGAGACAAGCACTGTCCCAGCGCCTGCATCAAGCAATCTTTGCGCCGAGGCGGCAGTGTTCACAGCGTTTGCCTGAGCCCCTGAAATCGCAAGCTGTGCGGCCTGATCAGGGGGCGCCATGGTGAGGGCCGCCGTGTTCAAAGCCAGGGCTGCGTCATTGCCCGAGGCATAAAGAAGCATCACGTCGCCTTCGCCAAGGCTGCCAACGCGGGCGAGGTAATTGTCGACCTGGCTCGCAATATCGGTGTCGTTGAGTGATGCAAGGCCGCGCCCGATGGGGCCGGGAATAGAGCTGCCATTGCCAAGCAAAATGCCGCCTGCAAGGCTCACCGGAAGCTTGTCTGAAAACGCATTGCCGACCGCTTCATTGCTGATGTCAGCCAGATTGAAATCAAGCAGCTCGGGCAGGATCTCTGCCGCTGTGCGCCCGTTGGAAAAACGGTTGCCAAATCCGGGAGGTGAGGGCGGGAAGTTGGGATCATCATTGGTCCCGTTCGCCTGATTGCCCGCCTCGATAATCTCAGGAATGTTCCCCGGATCAGCGATATTGTCGCCGAAAGAGCCATAGCTTTGCGCAAATGCGCCTTGCGACATGCAGGCGGCAAGAGAGGCCAGCGAGACGCCAACCCACCTTGCCTGAGCGAGCTTTGATAAACCGATCATATTTCCCCCTTAAGGCCCCTAGTGTGCACTGCACCGGCCTGATCTGGAGCGCTTCTAGGGGACGTGGTATTTGCGTTCGGTGATGTGCGTCACACATTGCGGCGATCTGGCGTCACACACGGTTTGCCTTGCGAGGTTAAAGGCCCCATATGCGCAGCGATTGCCGATGAAGGAGCCGCAAACATGGGTGCCGCCCACGTTTTTGAAACGCCGCCGGAAGGTGTGGCCGATGACTGGAGCATGCCCCAGAACTGGGAGCAATTCTCCAAGAGCGATCACGCGCGGTGGAGCGAGTTTGCCGCAAAGCAGACCAAGGCGCTCGAAGGGCTTGCCTCTGACACCTTTATCGAAGGGGTGCGCGCGCTTGAGCTTGATAAAATGGGTGTGCCGGAGTTTGACCGCTGGAACGAACGTCTGCGCGATGTGACCGGCTGGGAAGTGGTCGCGGTGCCCGGTGTGATCCCGAACGAACCGTTCTTCAAAATGCTAAGCGAGCGCAAGTTTCCGGTCGCCAATTTCCTTCGTCAGGGGCCTTCGTTTGAGTACAGCGATGAGCCGGACCTGTTCCACGATGTGTACGGCCATATGCCGATGTTTCTGGACCCGACTTTTGGCGAATTCATGACCGCCTATGGCCGCGCCGGTTTGCGCGCCGAAAGGCAAGGCATGTCCGATTGGCTGGGACGGCTATATCTGCACACGGTGGAGTTTGGGCTCATTCAGGACGGCGGGAGCTTGCGGGCCTATGGCGCGGGCCTCATGTCGAGTTTTGCCGAAACCGTGCACGCGCTCAAAAGCGATGCGCCGCGCCGTCTGCAGTTTGATCTGCCCCGTTTGATGCGCACCGATTGGCCGTTTGACGAATTTCAGCCGACGTATTTCGTGATCGAAAGCTTCGACGCTCTGCTTGAAGAGATGGAGACGACCAGCCTTAAACAGGTCTATGCCGAGGTCGCCGACTTGCCGCTGATCCCTATTGGCGAGAGCGTGCCTGGGGATCGGCCATACGAGGGGGCTGGCGCAAACGCATGAGCATCAAGAAGACAATCGTGGACGGGGTGGAGACGTTCGAGGCCGAGATTGATGGCGAGACGATCCAGTGGGATCGCGGGCTTTCTTACGCGCGGCACCTGCAAACAGAGGCGCTCTTAAACAGCCAGGTTCCTGTGTCGGACAAGCCGGACGAGATGCTCTTCATCATCATGCACCAGACGATGGAATTGTGGATCAAACTTTGTATCCATGAGGCGGATCAAGCGATGGAGGCTTTGCGCGGGGATGAGCTTGGCAAGGCGGAGAAAACGCTCGACCGGATTGCGACGATCTTGCGCCATATGATCCATTCGTGGGAGGTGCTCGCAACGCTTTCCCCGCATGATTTTCTCACCTTTCGCGGGTTTCTTCGCAAGGCGTCCGGCTTTCAATCGCACCAATACCGCGCGCTGGAATTCTGCCTTGGGCTAAAGCGCGCAGACCTTGTGCTGGTGCACAATGATGTTGCGGAAAAGCGGGCGGAACTGGAGCGGGTGCTCCATGCGCCGTCGCTTTATGATGAGCTTTTGCGGCTCCTTTCGCGGCGCGGCTTTGATATTCCGGCGGACACGTTGGAGCGCGATTTCTCGCAACGGTATGAGCCGTCAGACGCGGTGGAAGACGCCTGGCTCGCGATCTACACCAACCCACAGGACAACTGGGACCTCTACACCCTCGCCGAAAAGGTGACGGCGGTGGAGTATTATTTTCAGGAATGGCGCTTCAAGCACATGAAGACCGTCAGCCGCGTGATCGGGCACAAAACTGGCACGGGTGGATCATCTGGCGTGAACTATCTGGTGAAGGCGTTGGACCTGCCGTTCTTCCCCGAATTGTGGGCGATGCGCACGCGGATGAGCGCTCCTAAAGAGGGCGGGAATTACGCCAATGACGGGGAGGGCTGTCCCCTTGGCCACTAGGATTTGGGATATCACTCAGCGCCTCGGCAAGCGCACGCCCCTGTGGCCGGGGGAGCCCGATCTGGTGGTTCAGCGCAATGTCGATCTTGGCCCGGATTGTCCGGTCAACATCGGTCAACTCACCGCGCCCCTGCACGCAGGCACCCATGCCGATGCGCCGCTGCATTACTCGAACGAGGGCGTTGATAGCGCGGGCTCCTCGCTCGAGCCTTATATCGGTCCATGCGTCGTTGTTGACATGCGGCACGCGGGTAAGCGGGTCGAAGTCGAGGATTGCGATTGGGAGGCGCTGGAAGGCGCGGCGCGTGTTCTCTTTCGCACCTATGAGACATTCCCGCATGATGCCTGGGACGAGGATTTCAAAGCCATTGCGCCAGAGGTGATCGAGCGGCTCAGGGTTGGGCGCACCGTCTTGATCGGGGTCGATACCCCCTCGCTTGACCCGCAAAATTCCAAGACGATGGACGCTCATCACGAAGTCCTCGCCGGAGATATGCGCATTCTCGAAGGGCTTGTCCTCGATGATGTGCCGCCGGGCGAATATGAACTGATCGCGCTGCCTTTGCCGCTTGAAGGGGCCGATGCGAGCCCGGTTCGCGCTATCTTGAGAGAGCTTCCCCGATGACGATTACGCCGCAGCATATCGCCGAGATGGACGCCGCTGACCCGCTCGCACACTTCCGCGATGAATTCGCGATCCGCGAGGGGCTGATCTACCTTGACGGCAATTCGCTGGGCTGCCTGCCCAAACGCACCGTGGCGCGCATGAACCGCGCCGTGACGCAGGAGTGGGCAGAGGGGCTCATCACCAGCTGGCTGGGCGCGGATTGGGTCAATTCTCCCACCCGCATTGGCGACAAGCTCGGCAAGCTTTTGGGCGCGCAAGCCGGAGAGGTGATCGCGGGCGAAAGCACCTCTATCAACATCTTCAAGGCCCTAACGGCTGCACTGTCCCTGCAAAAAGGGCGGCGCGTTCTCCTTACCGAGACCGGTAACTTCCCGACGGATAATTACATGATGCAGGGCCTTGCGCGCTTTGGCGATCTGGAATGCCGCGAGGTGGAGCCTGACGCTGTGATTGATGCGCTCGATGAAGACGTGGCGGTGCTGCTCCTCACACAGGTGCATTACAAGACCGCGCGCATCCGTGACATGGCGCAGGTCACTGCCAAAGCGCATGAAAAAGGCGTACTGGTCGTCTGGGACCTCAGCCATTCGGCAGGCGCGATCGAGGTTGATCTGAACGCAAGCAAAGCCGATTTCGCGGTAGGCTGCGGCTACAAATTCCTGAACGGTGGCCCCGGCGCGCCGGCCTTCCTGTTCGCGGCCAAGCGTCACCATCATGCGGACCCCGTTCTCTCCGGCTGGTTCGGCCATGCGCGGCCGTTTGATTTCGACGGGCAGTTTGAGCCTGCGCAAGGCATCGATCGCTTCCAATGCGGCACGCCGCCTGTACTCGGCATGAGCGCATTGGAAGAGGGCGTCGATTTGATGCTGGAGGCTGACATGGGCGCTCTGAGGCAAAAATCCATCGCCCTGTCCGAGCTGTTTATTGACCTGATGGATCAACGCTGCGGCGAGTACGGGTTTGAATTCGTCTGCCCCGAAAACAGCGCCGAGCGCGGCAGTCAGGTCGCCTTTGCCCATCCACAAGCCTACGCCATGATGCAGGCGTTAAAGGCGCGCGATGTAATCGGTGATTTTCGCGCGCCTGACATCATGCGTTTTGGCATCACCCCGCTATATTTGAGCTTTGCCGACATTGCGGAAGGCGTGGAGCGGCTGCGCACCATTTGCCAATCCCGCGAATGGGACCGCGCAGAATACCGGACGCGCGCGGCGGTCACGTGATTTCCTACTTGGGGCCGGTTTGCTATTGCACTTCAAATGGTATCAAACACCGCCTTTATCCGCCCGAAAGTTCAATCGGATTTTTCGATAATCGGGCCAGTTATTGATCGAACGGTTTTTGATCCCTGGACAGTGTGTCAAGTGTGTCAAAAATGGCTTTTTGAGGAATAAATACAATGGCATCGGTACTTGTCACAGGCGCTTGTGGAATTGTAGGCGCGGTTGTCTGGGAAACACTTGTTCGCAAAGGCTATCACGTGATCGGCGTTGATCTGGCCGACAGCCTGCCGTTCGAGAACACCAGCGTCGATTTTCGCGGAGGTCTAGACCTGACCAGCGAGGAGGCGGTGCAGACACTATCCGATACTCTCAAAGCAGAAGGGCGCACGCTGGCGGGCCTTGTGAATATCGCAGGCGGCTTCGTGTGGGAGGAAATGCTCTCTGGCCCTGAGGACACGTGGTCGCGCATGTTTCAGATGAATGTGATGACAACGCTGAACTCGTGCCGCGCGTTCGCGCCGCTGCTCGAAAACCCGGCGAGCGTCATCAACATTGGCGCAGCGGCAGCGGATAAGGCGGGGCTTGGCATGGGCGCTTATGCGGCGTCCAAGTCGGGCGTGATCAAGCTTTCCGAGGCGCTGAACGAGGAGCTTCGCGGCCAAGGCGTGCGGGTCAACGTGATCTCGCCCACGATTGTCGATACGCCCACAAACCGCGCCGATATGCCGGATGCGGACTTTACCGATTGGGTTGCGCCTTCACAAATTGCCGAGCTTGCGGCGTTCCTGCTCTCTGACAAATCCTCCGCTATCAACGGCGAGAATGTGCGGATCAAGGGCAGGGTCTAATCGCCCAAAACCGGATAGCCCCGCCACGGCTTGACCTCGCGGATGGAGAAGCTGCTTTTCATGGTCGCAACACCGGGCAATTTGGCAAGAGCCTTGCGGTGGATGCGGTCGAAATGGTCAAGGTCCTTTGCCGCGATCCGCAGCATATAGTCGGCATCGCCCGACAGGAGGTGACACGAAAGGATCTCTTCAAAGCCCAGCGCGGCCTCTTCAAAGCGGTCCATCGCTTCTTGTCCCTGATTGGCAAGGGTGATCTCGACAAAGGCCTGCATTTTGAGGCCCAGTTTCCGGGGATCAAGCCTCGCGGCATAGCCCTGGATCGTGCCGTCTTCCTCAAGGGCGCGCATTTTGCGGTGGGCAGCAGAGCTGGACATGCCAACCTCGCTGGCAAGTTCAGCGATGGAGCGGCTGGAATCGGTCTGGAGCTCGCGCAAAAGGCGGGTTTCGGGGTTTGGCAAAATGTCCCTCCAAATGGGATAATTCGGGAGATTGTACCGCTACACAATATTGAAAGGGCGCAATAGGGGGAATTTCCCGATGCTTTGGTGATATTATCCGCCCTGTATTTGAGAGGAGATGTTCCAATGCGTGTCGGTTGCCCCAAAGAAATCAAGAACCATGAATACCGCGTTGGCCTCACGCCAGAGAGCGCGCGCGAGCTTGTCACACATGGCCACGAGGTCTGGATCGAAAGCGGCGCCGGCCTTGGCATTGGTGCCTCGGATGAAAGCTATATCGAAGCAGGCGCAAAGATCACCGACGGGCCTGATCCGATCTTTGCCGAATGCGAAATGGTGGTGAAGGTCAAAGAACCGCAAGCGGTCGAACGCGCCAAACTGCGTGAAGGTCAGGTGCTCTACACCTACCTCCACCTCGCGCCCGATCCCGAGCAGACGAGCGACCTCGTGAAATCAGACGTCACCGCGATTGCGTATGAAACTGTGACAGGCGCGGAAGGGTCGCTTCCCCTGCTCAAACCGATGAGCCAGGTTGCAGGCCGGATGAGCGTGCAAGCAGGCGCGACAGCTCTTGAAAAGGCGCATGGCGGCCGCGGCGTTCTGCTTGGCGGTGTACCCGGCGTAATGCCTGCGAAAGTCACCGTCATTGGCGGCGGTGTTGTTGGCTTTAATGCAGCGCAGATGGCATCTGGCCTTGGCGCAGATGTGACGATCCTTGATCGCAATCCGGAAGTGCTCGAAAAGCTTGCCATGCACTTTAAATCGCGGGCCAAAACGCGGTTCTCCAACCTTGCGAACCTTCAAGAGGCGGTGTGCGAGGCGGACTTAGTGATCGGCGCTGTCCTGATCCCCGGTGCTGCGGCGCCAAAGCTGGTTTCCCGCGATCTCCTCAAGCAGATGCAACCGGGCGCGGTGCTGGTCGATGTTGCCATTGACCAGGGGGGGTGCTTTGAAACCTCGAAAGCCACCACTCACGCGCAGCCCACCTATGTGGTTGATGATGTCGTTCACTACTGCGTTGCGAACATGCCCGGTGCGGTGGCTCGCACGAGCACCTATGCACTCAACAATGTGACCTTGCCCCATGCATTGCGCATTGCTGATCTGGGTTGGAAGGAGGCTCTACGCAGCGACCCGCATCTGGCAGAGGGGCTTAACGTTCACGCCGGGTCAGTGGTGTATAAAGCGGTCGCAGATGAGCTTGGCTATGACTACGTGCCGGTTGCCGATGTGTTGAATTGAGACTGGTGCGAGGTCAGGGCCTAGTCCTGATCCTGGCGGATCTGGTGAAGAAAATCGGCGACTTTGCGTTTCAGCAGTTCCGCCTGCTGATTGAGGTGGTTCGAGGCGGTCATCAGTTCTGATGACACTTCGCCCACGGTGGTTGCGGTGCTGCGCAGCCCCTGCGTTGTTGCAGAGACATCGGCGGCTCCCGTGGCGGCAAGGTCGATACTCTCGGCGAGGCTTCTGCTGGCTTGAGACTGCTGGTTCATCGCTGCGGCAATATTGGTCGCGGATGCTTCGAGGGCGTCGATCTGCTCGCGAATTTCGGCAAGTTCCTTTGCGCTTGCCCGTGTTCGGCGCTGCATATCTTCGATGTTGTCCGAGACATCGCCTGTGGCTCTGCTGGTCTGGCTTGCCAATTCCTTCACTTCGCTTGCCACGACCGCAAAGCCGCGCCCTGCCTCGCCGCCGCGTGCAGCTTCGATAGAGGCGTTGATCGCAAGAAGACGGGTGCGACCCGCAATGGAATTGATAAGATTGGCAATGTCGCCAATCCCCTCTGCGCGGTCGGTCAGATGGGCCACGGTTGCATCAGTCGCGGTTGCCATTTCATTGGTGAAACGTGCAAGCCGGGCCGCTGTCTCTGCTTGCCCTGATACATTGTCGATCGAGATCGCAAACTCGTCCGATGCTGCTGCTGCTGCTGTGCTGCCTCGCGCTACCTGTTCCATTGCCTCTGCGATTTGTTCAATCTGGGCAAGCGCTTCGGACGCCTTATGCGACATCGCTTTTGCGGTTAGGTTGGATTGACGAGCAGCTGAGGCCACGGTTTCGGACACTTCGCCAATGGTTTCTTCAAATTGTGTGGCAAGGTCGAGAAGCTCTGTCTTGCGAGCCTCGTTCTTGCGGATGCGTCGCTGCTCATCACGCAGGCGCTCTTCTTCTTGTGCATTTATCAGCTGTCGTTCGGCTTCATGCCGCGATTCGATTGCTTTGCGCTTCTCCGCTTCGCTTGCCTCAAGTTCAGCTGCGCCGCTGACTTGCTGCAGCGCGTTGGTAGCCAGGCGTAATATCCTCAAATAGACAAGGAGCACCAATAAAACCCAAGAGCCGATGTAATACCCGCTAATGGTCTGGTCTGGAGCTAGACTTCCAATCGCTGCTCCTCCTGCCACGATTAGCATGTAAGACAGCGACAAAAACGGGAAGGCTGAGCAACCGATTGCGCCCATCGCAATGACAGCCACTATTGTTCCAACAGAAAGGCCGAGCCACTCGTCTGGAAGGTACACCATTGTTGTGTAGGCAAAAATCGCCCAGCTGAACGCTATACCCAACATGACAGCAAAGGTGGCATACGAGCCAGTCCTGGCGCTCCTATACTTTAAGATGCATGTCCGCGAACCAGGCATGAATGCAAAGCTCCCGGCAAGGAACAGGGTGTTCAGAATCAGGGCAAGATGGATAAGCCAAGTCTTTTCGCCAGCGCCAACGTAAAAGCCGACTAATGCGATTACCAGAACCCCGGACCAGCCCGCCTCTCTTACATATGTTGCAACGGTGTCATTCTGGTATTCTCGCTGCAGTTTTTCCCAGCGCGGATCATAGGCTGGAATGCCAAACAACCTCGACACTTTGCTGACTAAGCTGGTCTTTTGTGAAGTAGGAGCAAAGGATTCATCTGTTGTTGGCAGCGTTTGGCCATCAATGCAAAAGCCATCGCTGGTATGGTCGTCTTGCGCTGCCTTTAATCTGATTATTGGTTCTGAGCTTATTGCATTCATCGTTTGCCGCCTTTGGGCGTGGTTCTAGTTTTGGCCGATTGAAGACGGCTTAACCCTGTTTTGCGGGTTTGCCACGCATCCCGGCTTCGTCACTCAATGGTGGTTACGTCTTTGGCGGTTCTGGCGAGCTCCCGCATGCAAAAGTGTTGCATAAAATCAGCCCTTGAAACCTGAGTCGGCTGACCGCTTCACAGCCGTTTGACACCCTCAATCGACATCCGTAGCTCCTGCCCGCTGTACCAGCATAAAAATAAACTGACTTTGGGATGGGCTGGTTCGCGCGCAGATGGTCATGCGATTGATGGTGCGAGCCAAGGCTTGGGTTAGGTGTTGTTTTTACCATTAACGGGAGTTCGTTAGCCGTGGTCAAGAAAAGTGTATTGTTAAGTTCTGCTGCGCTCGGCACATTTATGTTTAGTGGCCAAGCTCTGGCCCAAACCGCCGATGCAGAGAGCGCTGAAGAATCCAGCCGCAACACCATCATCGTTACCGCGCAGCGCCGCGAGCAGGACTTGCAAGACGTTCCTGCATCGATCGGTGTTTTGTCCGGTGCATCGTTGGAAAACGCACTCTCGGGTGTTGAGGACGTGCTCGGCCTGAACGGCCGCGTTCCCGGCCTCGCGGTTGAAAGCTCCAACGGTCGTCAATCGCCTCGCTTTTACATTCGCGGCCTTGGTAATACCGACTTTGATACCGCTGCATCGCAGCCGGTTTCGGTGATTCTCGATGACGTCGTGCTCGAAAACGTCACGCTCAAAGGCTTCCCGATGTTCGACATCGAACAGGTCGAAGTCCTGCGTGGTCCGCAAGGCACTCTGTTTGGTCGCAACACACCAGCAGGGATCGTCAAATTTGATACGCGAAAGCCTACTCACACGTTCGAGGGATCGTTCAATGTCAACTACGGCAACTTCAATACGGTGAACGCAGAGGCCGCGATTGGCGGACCTTTGATCGAAGATATCCTGAACTTCCGTCTGTCTGGTATTTATCAGCGTCAGGACGACTGGGTCGACAACGCCTTCACCGGTGAGGAAGACTTTGCAGGCGGTTTTTACGAAGCGGCAGCGCGTTTCCAGCTTGAGTTCACACAACCGGGCTTCGACGCACTTTTGATGGCAAGTTATGCGGACTCCGACTCCACCACGAGCTTCTTCCGCGCAAACGTTCTCACGCCGGGCAGCAATCAGCTGAACAACAACTTTGACCGCGATGTGGTCGCCTATGATGGCGGTGGCGGCAACCAGGGCGAGCGGGACATCTTCCTCTCGTCCTTGCGTCTCAGCATCGATCTTTCTGACAGCGTGACGCTCACCTCGATCACCAGCTATAGCGACCTGAACCGTTCGGGCCGAGGTGATATTGACGGCGGCGCGATTGACTTTGCAGGCACATTCGGAGGCGTCGCACCGCCACCATTCTCCGGCGGCACCAGCGCATTTACGGGGGGAACATTCTCCTTCCCTGGCAATATCCCGTTCCCATCGGACACTGGCGGTCGCTCAGACAGCCAACAGTTCACGCAGGAAATCCGCGTAGCCAGTGACACCTCAAGCCGGTTCAACTGGCAGGTTGGCGCGTTCTATTTCGATAACAGCCTCCTTGATTCCACTTTCCTTGGCGGTGCGCCTACCCCTGCGACCACGTGGGAATCTGAAGCAGAAAGCTGGGCAGTGTTTGGTCAGGTCGGCTTTGAGGTTAGCGATCAGCTCACCCTCACCGGCGGTCTTCGCTACACTGACGATGAAAAAACCTTCCAGGTTATCGTTCTTCCGAACCCGAACTTCACACTCGACAATGGATCGCTGCGCACCTTCATTGATGATGGTCAGATCAGCTGGGATTTGAGTGCGGTTTATGAAGTGAACCCGGATGTGAACCTGTTTGCCCGTGTTGCACGCGGTTTCAGGGGCCCATCGATCCAGGGTCGCAGCATCGCCTTTAATGTGCCGACCTCGCAGGCACAGTCTGAAACGGTTATCTCTTATGAGACCGGCTTCAAGACGACGCTTCTGGATGACACGCTTCGCCTTAATGGTGCGCTCTTCTATTACGAAGTCGACGATATCCAGCTGACCGCTGTCGGCGGCGCGGGTAACTTCATCTCGCTTATCAATGCTGAAAACGCAGAAGGTAAGGGCTTCGAAATCGACCTCGACTGGAACCCGTCCGACTACTTCTTCCTGCGCGCAGGTTTTGCCTTTGTCGACACAGAGATCAAGGACGACGACCTTGCCGTGGCAGTCTGCTTCGCTTGTACCGTCACCGATGATTTGAACGCCAACGGCCTTGCCCTGATCGATGGCAATCCATTGCCACAGGCGCCGCGCACCAACTTCAACATCGAAGCGCAGTTCACATTGCCGATCGGCGATAACGAGCTGTACTTCAATGCAGACTGGTTCATTCAGGGTCGCACGAACATCTTCCTTTATGAGAGCCTCGAGTTCAATCACTCGGGCAATCACGAGCTGGGTGTCCGGGTCGGCTACATCTTTGGCGATGGGCAGTATGAAGTGGGCGCTTTTGCGAGGAACCTCACCGATGAAGAGAACCTTATCGGGGCCATCGACTTCAACAACAACACAGGCTTTGTGAACCAACCACGCATTTATGGCGTAAGCTTGCGAGGTAGTTTCTAAGCCGAGCAAACTCCTGAAAATCGAGCACCGGCAGCGCTTTAAGACGCTTGCCGGTGCTTTTCTTTGTGCGGCCCGGAAACTGGCTCATCCACAATCTGAGCAAAACGTGATTTCCATCACTGAATTACCCTTAAAGACGCATTAAAGGCCCTCCCAATCAAGGATTGGATTGGCCAAGATTGGTGTCTTGGAGCGAAACAAGCTAGAGGTTGTTCGTTAGGGAATTTGGCGAGTCTGAAGCTTGCCGTGTTCTTACAATGTAGATGCACAAAGCATCTCTAAGGTGCGACAACGCAATGAGGGGGGAGCCTTCCTTTTCCAGCTGTTAGGGCAGTGTCGGGGAGTGGGGTGTGGGGCTCCCAAAAAGGGGGTAAATGTGGGGCGTTTTTCCACAAAGATTTCAGCTATCTGCGCCGTGCTTGCAGTATCGATGACTGGTGCCTCGGCGCAAACAGGCTCGGTTCTGACAGCGGACAGTTTTCCGATCGGCGATAGCGATGGCATCTTGTGCCAGGTTCAAGATCGCAGTGTGAACAATCCGGCCAAGCAATCGATCTTCGACCGCCGCTGGGCCATTGTATGCCGCGACAGCCCGCGCCCGATCGCCGAGGTGTTTGCATTTGAAAACTTCGATGCTGAGGCACGCCAGGCAGTCCAGGCGATGCGCCGTTTCGGCGTTGATTGCCCTGCAGGCTCTGCAACAACACCGGGCCCGGTTGCCGGATCACGCAAACAGGTATGTACCGTTCGCGAGACGCAGCTTGAATGGAGCCAGTTCACAAGCGATGCAAATGGGCTGACATATTACGCCGAAGGGTTCAGCGCCTATGATGGCGCAACCGTTCTGGCCCTGCGTTCCGTGCTCGACAATGCTGTGGCGGAAGGCACAATTGATGTTGCCTCAACCAGCGTGTCCGACCCGCTTTCCTTTGCCCGTGTGCAAGCGGAAACCCTAAAGCCGGAGCAGGCTTTGGCCGAAGGGTATCGCCGCAATCTGGCTGGAGAATATGCGGAGGCAGCGGCCTATTTTGAAACGCTGCAAAAGCGACTTCAGGATGACCGCGATGCTGCGATCAATCCGGGCGAATTTTTCGTCAATCGTGCCCTTCAGAAAAGCAATCTTGGCGAATTTGCGATCGCGAACAAACTGTTCGAAGAGGCGCGCGAATATGGCGGTGATGATCCGCTTACGGCGCGCCTGTTGCGCAATTTTGAAGCGATCCATCTCCTCAACCAGGGGTTTGGCGACGCTGCAATCGAACGTTTGACGCAGACCCTTCCGCCGAGCGCGGTTGGCGCAAGCACGGCTGATGGTGATCTGTCGATTACAGTGCCCATTTCCGAACGCCTGAACCGCGAACAGCGCGGTGGATATCTGTTCGGTATTGTCGATGAGCTTAGCCTTACCGCCGAAGAGCGCGCGCAGATTGTGGATGCACAGGCGCTCCAGATTCGCGGGACTGCAAAGCGGCTTGGCGGTGACCCCGAGGGTGCGCGCGAAGATCTGATTACCGCCTACCGCCAGGCTTTGGCAGTGCGCGATGGGCGGGTAACTTCGATCACGCGTTTCCGTTCGCAAATTCTGGGTGACCTTGCCCTGATCGCTGAGCGGCAAGGCAATTCCGGCGCTGCAGAGGATTATCTGCGCAACGCCCTCGCTTTGGTTCGTGCGCAGTTTCCCGAACGCCGCACAGTCAGCGCATCCGAAGCGCGTCTTGCCTCTTTCCTCCTTCGTCAAAATCGCGAAACAGAGGCTTTGGAGCTATACAGCAAGGTGATTGATCGCGCGCTGGGTAAGCGCAATGCGATCATCGGTTTTGCGAACCAGTTGAACCCTTATTACGAGCTTCTTGCGAGCCGGGTATCGAGCGATCCCGACGCGGCAAATGCCTTCTTTAAGGCGAGCCAGGTTCTGATCCGTCCCGGCGTTGCGGAGACGCAGGCGGTGCTTGCGCGGCGTCTCAGCTCAAAATCTGATGAGGCATCGCGGCTGTTCCGTCAGTCAACCGATCTTAGCCGCGAGATCGAACGGTCCCGTATCCGTTTTGAAGCTTTGAGTGCGCAGCCTGAAACGGCAGATACGAGGGCACGCGCACAAGAATTGTCGGCGCAGATCGAGCGGTTGGAAACAGCCCAGATTCGAACACAGGTCCAGCTGAACGCCTTCCCGCAATACCGTGTTGTTGCGCAGTCCTCGCTGGAGCTCGACGAATTTCGTGCGATTATGAAACCGGGCGAAGTCTATGCCCGCGTCGCTCTGGTCAGCGATGATGTCTTTGTCTTTTATGCCGACCGCCAGAATGCGTCTGCGTACCGCGTGGATATGACCGCAGATGAGCTGGAAACGCAGGTGGATATTATCCGCGAATCCATTTCGCTTTTTGATGGCGGACAAAACGTCACATTCCCGTTCGAGATTACAACAGCGCGCGATTTGTACGGTAAGCTTTTCGGCCCGATTGCACAGAACCTCGAAGGGGCTGAGCACATCATTTTTGAACCCGATGGAGCTTTGCTGCGCCTGCCGATTGATTTGCTTGTCACTGACGATGCATCGGTGCAGCGCTATCAAAACCAGCTCGCCGGACCCGAGGGCGACGAATACGATTTTCGCGGTGTAAGCTGGCTTGCTCGCGGTCGCACGATCAGCACTGCTGTTTCAGCCGAGGCGTTTGTCCAATCGCGCCGTTCGCAAAATTCGCGGGCGACACGCGAATATGTCGGCTTTGGCGAGAATGCTCCTGTTGGCGCAAGTTTCCCTGCAAGCTTTACCTCTGACCCGGCACAAACGCCGCTCGATTGTTTCTGGCCTGCTGGCCAGTGGAATGAACCCATCAGCGCAAATGAATTGCGCACGGCCGCCGGCCTGATCGGGTCGGACCTCGCGCAGGTTGTTACACAAGAAAGCTTTACCGACGACAGCATCAAAACGCGCAGCGATCTTGATGATTTCCGCGTGTTGCATTTTGCTACTCACGGTCTGGTGACAGCGCCCAATCCCAATTGCCCGGCCAAGCCTGCGCTTGTGACCTCCTTTGGCGGTGCAGGGTCAGATGGGCTGCTCAGCTTTGAAGAGATTTTCGAGCTCAACCTTGATGCCGATCTCATCATCCTCTCGGCCTGCGACACAGCAGGTTCGGCGAGCATTGAGGCAACGCTTGCCGCTGGTATCCAGTCGGGCGGTGGCTCCGAGCTTGAAGGGCTTGTGCGTGCCTTTGTCGGCGCAGGTGCGCGTGCGGTTATGGCGAGCCATTGGCCGGTGCCAGATGACTTCAATTCGACCGAGCGATTAATGACCGAGATGTTCCGAAGGGGACAGAACCAGACCATCGGGCAAGCGCTTGGCCAATCGCGCAGCCTGTTGATGGATGATGCAGCGACGTCTCACCCGTTTTACTGGTCGGCTTTTGCCGTGATCGGGGATGCCGCGCGGCCTTTGCTTTCTGGTTCAGGCCCTGACCGGAGCCTTGATATCGCCATGCTGGAAGCGCGTGGAGGAGCCCAATAATGCGCAGTTCTGTTTGGAAAATCGCTGGCGTTGCGGCGCTCGGCATGACTGCTGTTGCTCCTGGCACTGTGTCTGCGCAGGTGCAACCGCAAGGGCCGATCGCGCCGACGCGTGAAGAAATCGACCGGCGCGGACTTGAAGCAGAACTTCGCGGGGAGACCAATCCGGTCTCTGTCGAAGGTGAAATTGAACGTGCACCTTGCCCCCTTGCGTCGGACCAGTTTGCTGATCTCAGCTTCACATTCAGCGCGCCACAGTTTGCGGGGCTCGAAGGTATTGACCCGGAAGTGCTAAGGCCTGCTTACGCCGAATATGTCGGACGCGAGATCCCGGTCGCTACCATCTGCGACATCCGCGACCGTGCAGCGACCATCTTGCGCGCCAGGGGATATCTCGCGGCGGTTCAGGTTCCTGTCCAAACCATTGGCGAAGGTACCGTAAAATTTGACGTTTTGCTGGCCAAGATGCGCTCTGTGCAGGTGCGCGGCGATGCGGGCAGGTCGGGCAAGGCGTTGCAGCCTATCCTTGACAAGCTTGCCAGCAAGCCGGTTTTCAATGCCAATGAGGCCGAGCGTTATCTGCTTCTGGCGCGCGATATTCCCGGACTTGATGTTCGTTTGACATTGCAGCCGCTGACCGCAGAGCAGGGCGGTGCTCCGGGCGATGTCGTTGGCGTTTTTGACGTTGTGAACACGCCGATGATCATCGACGCGAATTTTCAGAACTTTGGCTCCAAGCAAATCGGGCGCTTTGGCGGTCTTGCCCGTGTGCGCTTTAACGGCATCACCGGGCTCGGCGATGAAACCATGATCAGCGCCTATTCGACCCATGATTTCGACGAGCAGATCGTCGCATCGGCGTATCACGAGTTTAAGGTAGGCTCAGAAGGTCTGACACTTGGTCTTTCGGGTACCAAGGCATGGTCAGAGCCCGATGTGCCCGGCCCCAATGTGTTCGATACCGATACCTTGGTCATTTCTGCCTATGCGCGCTATCCATTGATCCGTTCGCAGGCGACAAACCTGAGCCTTACGGTTGGTGGTGATTTCATCAATCAGAGCGTGGACTTCACCAATCTCGATTTCAGCGAGGATGAATTGCGTGTCGCATTCGTTCGGCTGGACGCGTCGGGAAGCGACAAAAACAGCATCAACGGGCTTGGCGGTTACACTGTGTTTGAGCCCAGATTTGCTTACCAGACGTCTTTGGAAGTTCGCCAAGGGCTCGATGTGCTGGGAGCCAGCCCCGATTGCGGCACAGGCTTTGCCGTGTGCCTTGCGCCAGGAGTGGTCCCGCCAAGCCGGCTTGACGGTGATGCATCAGGCTTTGCTGTGCGCGGAGACATAAGCGCGACGTTCCGACCCACGCCCAATTTCGGGCTAACAGCACGTTCGCGCTTTCAATGGTCGCCTGACGCTTTGCTTGGATACGAACAATATTCAGGCGGTAACTTCACGGTCGGGCGCGGGTATGATCCCGGCGCTATCATCGGTGACGAAGGTGTTGGCTTCCAGCTTGAAGCCTTTGCCGGTTCTCTAATCCCTGAGACCCCTGACGGCATTGCTGTTCAGCCTTTCGCTTTCGTGGACTACGCCACAGTCTCGGTGAACAACATCGCAGGCGACAGCGACACCCTGACCTCGGTCGGCGGAGGGGTCCGCACGGCGATCGGGCGTCAGGCCCTTTTCGACTTGTTCGTAGCCGTTCCTTTGGATCGACCTGATTTCGCCGCGAGCCGGGGGGATGCCCGGATCTTGGGTACGCTTACAGTGCAACTGAAGCCCTGGTTCAATTGAGCCGGTGGGAGGATAATATCATGAGCAACACCAATCCAACCCGCCCCGATGTGATCCAGCAGCGCCCTTTGCGTCTGAAGTGGATGCGCAGCGCTTCGATCCTTGCAGCGGCGTCAGCCATGGTCGCAGGCGGTATGCCCGCCCACGCTCAGGCCGGACCCGGTGCAAGAGGTCCAAATGCCGCATCCATGGCCTCGCGCTTGCCTAAAGGGGCTTCGGAGCTTCGTGTACCTTCGCAAGCGCAGGTGCGTTCTCCCGTTCGCATTATCAATGCTCCCACGACAGGTGCGCCAACAGTCAATGTGCCAACCGTCAACACCCGGGTTGTGCCAGCTGCGCCTGATGCTGCGAACCTGACATTCTCGAGACAAAATCCGGTTGCGCCGCCCGTTCGTGCGCCCATGTCGATCAATCCTGTGGCGGGCAATCCGTCCACCAACGTAACAACCACGCCGCCTCCGGTACCCGTTCCAACTCCAGCAAACGGACCTACTGCGCCTGGATCGACTCCGACTTCGGTGTCGGGTCCTCTTTCCAGTGGCCCAACGCCGCCGACACCAAGGGCAGCCACGAGCGCAAATGGCATTTCGGTCAATGCAAGCGCTGCCTTTGACGATGCGCAGGTCAGGTTCACGCCATCTTCGACTGGCGACACCGTGGAGGTCTTTGGTACATCGGCAATTCTTGACTGGACCACCTTTGACGCGGGCGGCGGTTCTGCCGTTACGTTCCTGGGTGCAGGACAGAACCTCCTCTTCACCTCCGACAATAGCGATTACACAGTCCTGAATCGTATCGCCACGCCTGGCGTGGACACAGCCATTCGGATTGATGGCAATGTGGTATCCCTGAGCAACGGCGGTTCGAGCATCGGCGGGAACATCTGGTTTTCCAGTGCAGGGGGGATCATTCTCGGATCCACTGCGACCTTTAACATCGGCAGCCTTCTGCTCACCTCAAGTCAGGTTGATCCAAACGATGTGGTCGGCGGCGCATCTGCGATAAATCTTCTGGGCGTTTCGGACACCGCATCCACGGTAACTATTGAGAGCGGCGCATCTATCAATGCGCTCAATAACGATTCCTATGTCGCGATGGTCGCCCCCCGGATCGTTCAGAACGGCACTGTGAACGTCAATGGTTCGGTTGCTTATGTGGCTGCTGAAGAAGCCACTTTGACCATTCAAAACAATCTCTTCGACATCACTGTCAACGTCGGCAGCGAGGATGGCGAAGGCATTTTGCACACCGGAACAACCACAGGCCCGTCATCATTGGGTGTGACTGACGAACAGGCCATCTATTTTGTGGCCGTGCCCAAGAATGATGCTCTGACCATGCTTCTGGGCGGTGATATCGGTTATGCGCAAGCAGGATCGGCCACGATCGAGAATGGCAACATCATTCTGAGCACCGGTAGCCGGGTTGTTCGAAATGAACGTACCGAACGTATTAACGGCCAGAACGTCGAAGTGTCTTCCAATACTCTCGATACATCGGTCGATGGCGGCGCGGCGGGCGGCATCGAACTCCAGAACCTTGAGCTCACATCCGATACTCAAGTGTTCGCGGAAAGCAGCGTTGATCTGACGGCTTTTTCCACTTTGGATGATGGCGATTTTGACATCATTGCCGGTAGTGCAACCAATCTGGTTGACCTCGATATAACTGCCGGAAGCGCTATCAATCTGGAAGTCAGCGAAGTGGCTTTGATCGATGTCAGCGGCTCGCTTACGCTTACCTCCGGCGACGGGATGGGCACTGGTGGTGATATCAACGTTGATGTCGATTTTGCCGATGGTTTCAGTTCGCCAGACGGCGGGACACTCACCGTTGGCGGCAACCTGACGATTGATGCGCGTGGCCGCGGGCTCGATGATAATGGCAATTTCCGCAATAATGGCGGTCAGGGTATCGGTGGTGACGCAGTGGGCGGTGACATCAGCGTCACGATCGGCCAATCTGCCGGGATCAGTGTCGGCGGTGGACTCACAATACAATCGTCTGCCAACGGCGGGAGTGGAGAAATCCGACATGGTTCTGCACAGGCGGGATCAATCTCTTTAACGCTCAATGACGGTTTCCTCGACGTGGGTGGCAACACCTTCATCCGCGCTGATGGCAATCAGGCCGGGACGGAGATCGGCGCGCCATTGGAAAGCGCTGAAGGCAGCAACTCAGCTGCCGGTGATGTTTCCATCGAGATAAACGGTGGCGGCGTTGACGTGGATGGTTTCTTCGTCACCGCTTTGGCTGAGGCGACAGAAGGCGAAGATGCCTCTATTGTTCAGTCGAATGACGCGAGCGGGGGTTCGATTTCATTTGATATCGCGGGCGGCGCCCATTTCTTCGGTGCCATCAGCATGGAGACACAAGCCGAGGCAGCGCAGTCATTCGACAGCTCCGGTCAAACGATCAACGGGCTCGTTGATCGCGGTACTGCGTCGATGTCCATTTCCGGACCAGACACGCTTGTCGATGTGGCACGCGGGATTTCGATTGATACGAGCACCAGAGGCGGGGTGAGCGCACCAGCGGGACCCACCGTCTCCCTGGTTGTGCAAGACACCGGATTCAACACGGGCGCGGGTCTTACCCTGGGCGGCGACCTTTCCATCGAGACGAGAGCTCGCGAAGGCGCGCCGGGCGGTCTTACGCAGGCGGGTGACATCCTGATTGATGTTTCGGGCTCGCAACTATTCGCCAACAACTTCTTTTTTGATGCCGACGCAGGAAACTCTTTCATTGACGTTGGCGAGGCGAGTGATCGTTTTCAGGGCGGTAACATTGATATCGTCTCGCGCGACGGAGCAATCCTTCAAGTGTTCGGATTTAGCTCAATAAGTGCCAACGGAACGGGTCTTCCCGACCCGGATAACCCTGCATCGGGCATTGGTCTTGGTGGTGCGATCACACTTCTGGCAAGTGACGGAACGCTCCTTTTCGATGGCGATTTGTTCGTTGATGCCAACGGTTTTGCCACCCAGGGCCCTGGCACAGGCGATACTTCGGGTGAAGGCATTGGCGGGACAGTGAATATCACTGTTCAGGGCAGTGACGGATTTCTCGGTTTTGCAGATCTGTTTGCCGGAACCGATGGCACATTTGCATTTGACGGCGAAACTCAGCCGACAGGGTATGAAGGAAATGGCAGCCTTGGCTCGGGTGGTCTGACTGAATTTAATGTGCTTGGCGGCACCCTTTTGGCCGGTGACATCAACGTTTCGGCAGACGGCATTGGTGGACCCGGCGGCGAGTTCGCCAACGGTACAGTCAATCTTCTTAACGGACTGCAGAATACGGGCAACGGTGGGGACGGTGTCGGCGGGCAAGTTGTGTTCAACCTTGATGGCGGGTCAGCGACGATTGCCAATCTGTCGGTCACCTCTAACGGTCGTGGCGGCCAGGGAGCGTTTGGAAACATCTCGAACGGAACCAATGCAGGAGATGGCGGTGACGCGACAGGCGGTTCTGCGATCTTCAACGCATCTTCCGGAGACCTGACAGTTGTCAATGTCCTCACCGTTGAAGCCACAGGTAACACCGAATTCAACGGCATTAACGTTGGCGGCGATGGGGGTGATGCGCGCGGATCAATTGGTGGCGACGGCGGGGACTCATTTGGTGGTTCCGCTGTGTTCAATCTGGACGGCACAGCCACGGTCACCGCCACAGGCGTTGTAGTTACCACACAAGCGTTTGGCGGCGATGGCGGCGACAGCCGGGCACAATCGAGCGCGGAACCTGACCAAGGCGGCGGCGATGGCGGCGACAGCGTCGGTGGATCTGCTGTATTCAATGACATCGCGGGCAATCTGACCTTTGAATCGCTTACCGTGAACGCAAGCGGGCGCGGTGGTCTTGGCGGTGATAGCAACGGTGGTTTTACTGGGCTTCCAGCGCAAGCGGCAGGCGGTGCAGGCGGTAGCGGTACCGGTGGCAGCGCTCTTGTTGCTCTTAGTCAGGACGACACAGCGCCCAAGACTTACTCGGTCCTTTCGCTCGGAATCGGGGCCGCGGGTGGTAGCGGTGCATTTGCCGGTAATGGCGGCGCAGGTATTGGCGGCGCGGCTGAACTGGCTATCAACGATGTGTCGGTCGTATTCGAATTGCTCAACATTGATGCATCAGCGACTGGCGGAATGGCTGGCGATGTCATCGGTCAACAGTCCGCTGATGGCGCGGATGGCGGCGATGCCCAAGGCGGCGATGCGCTTCTGCTGGTTTCTGGCAGCAATGCCGATTTCCAGGCAAACAACTCCATTTCAATCACGGCAGGGGCAACAGGTGCGCAAGGTGGCGCCGGTTTCCTTAGCACCAATGATAATGATGAAAGCGGTAGCGGCGGCGATGGCGGCGATGCAGCTGGTGGTTCAGCGATCATTGCGGTCGAAGATGGTGCGATTATCACCATCGATACAGCTGACTTCCGCCTCGACACTGACAGTTTTGGCGGCGCAGGTGCGGATGGCCAGGAACAGCTTTTGGGCCTTCGCGCAGGCGATGGCGGCAATGGCGGTGACGGGATCGGCGGCACCGTCGGGATTACAGCTTCAACTGGCGGCGAAGTCACGATCATTGATGGATCGGGTGTCTTTGCGCTTTCAAGCGAAGGCACAGGCGGGGACGCTGGTGCTGGCGGCAATGGCAACGGTACAAATCCCACGACAGGGCCAAACGCTGGGGGAGCGGGCACAGGTGGCGATGGCGTCGGCGGTTCGCCTCTGCTCAGCGCGGTTGGCGGAACCATCATCTCAGGCGACGTTTTGCTTCTGGCATCCGGTCAGGGCGGCGACGGCGCGCCAGGCGGTCTGGACATCAGCAATCCTGTCGACACAATCGCAGTGGGGGCAGGCGCCGGTATCGGCGGCAGTCCGCGGATCGAAGCCATCGAGGGAAGCCCCGGCATCATTTCGCTTGGCGATGTGACGATCATTGCGACCGGCAATAGCGGTGATGGTTTTGGCTCAAGCCCAAGTCTTGGCGGGCAGGTGACTATTGTCGACGTATCGACCTCTCCTACAGGGCTGATCACTTTTGACGATTTGATCATTGATGCAACCGGCGATGCGGGCACCTTTGCGGGGCTTATCTCAATCTCTTCGAACAGTGGCCCGATCACGGTCAACGAGGCACTCGACCTTGATGTGTCGGGCACGATCGACATCGCGATGGAAAATGACGGGCAACTGGTCGTCAATCCGGGCGGCAGTGCTCTCAATCAAACAACCCTCAACGCGAGCGGCGATATCCTCATCAGTCACCTGAACCCTGCTCAAGGAACCAGCGCGATTGATGTGGGATCAGACTTTATCGCGACCTCGACAGGCGGCACCTTTGATGCCTCCGATCTGGGTGATATCGTTGCGGGCACCAATGTCACAATCACCGCACCTGATATTGCCTACAATTCGATCACAACCCCGCGCGCGGTCTCTCTGACAGCGACCACCGGTTCGATCACGGGCACGGTAGATGGTGTGATTACAGGGTCCAGCGTAATTGATGCGATCGACCTTGATGCTGCGCAAGACATCACATTCGGAACACTGTTCAGCCAAAACGACGGCAGGATCACCGTTAATGCAGGCCGCGACATTGATGGCGCAGTAATCGACGGGATCGAAATCGTTGATGTCAACACCGACGTGATTGGCACAATCAACATTGACGTCATTGATACAACGCGGGCTGTCACCGGACTCGGTCAGGTGAGCGTCGATGGCGGGGCGATGAGCATTGGCACTCTTGATGCCAATGGCATTATCAATCTGACGACGACAGCGGGAGCTATTTCGGTCGATAACCTCTTTGGTTCGACAAGCGCGGCGCTGAATTCAGTTGATGCCATTGATCTGGGTACAGCGGTTGTGGGTGCCTTCACAGGCAATGCTGCTACCGACTTCACTGCGGTAGGCCTTACGACAACCGGCGGGTTTGGCGATCTGCGGATCACCGCAGGCGATACGGCAGATGTTGGCACGCTCGATTCCAACCGGCTTGTCAACGTTCGGGCGACCAGTATCCTTGGCGATAATGTCACAGCAGACGCCATCGATCTGGGGGCTGCAAACTCGATCGATGTTGGCGATCTTACAACTACGCGGGCAGGCAATGTTATCCTGTCAACCGATGTTGGAGATATCGTTACCGGACAAGTCACCACCGTTCAGGGCCTCGTCTCAATCGGTGCAGGCGGGGGCGGAGATATCGCAGGGATTGTCTCATCGGCGAGCGCCTCTGTCACAACTGCAAGCGATCTGATCATCGGGGATGTGGATGCAGGCACCAACCTTACGGTCAATGTAGGCGGCGCGCTTAGCGCGGGCGCGCTGTTCGCAGGCACGACCAGCCCTGGGCTGCAGGTCACAGCCGGCGGCGACGCGGACATTCAAGGTGCGAGCACCAACGGTCTTCTTGATCTGAATATTGGTGGCGATCTGACAGGCGGTGATTTCCTGGGCCAAGGCGCTGGCAGCCTCGTGACCATTGATGCAGCATCGGTCGATGTTGGTCTGGTGGAATCCACCAACCAGCGCGTAACGGTAGCATCGCCAGGCGCTGTTTCGATTGCCGATCTGGTCGCCAATGTCAGCTCCACCGTGACAGGCGCATCGGTCAATCTTGACAGCGGTAACGTTACAAACAGCCTGACAGTCACATCAACCACTGGCGATATCACGGGTCTTGGCTCGATCTTCGTCGGCAATGCTGCAACCTTTGACTCGGCCGCCAATATCGCAATCGGTACTTTGGAAGCGGGAGCAATTTCGCTGACCAGCGCCGGTGACCTTCGCTTTAACGGCCTTATCTCGCCTGCCGCGATCTCGCTTTCGGCGGTCAACGGTACGATTGGCGCGACCACTCCGGGTGAAGGCGACATCGTCAGCGGCGGTGACGTGGACCTCATTGCGCAAGCGATTGATATGGGCGACATCACCAGCGCAGGGGCAATCTCTGCCACGACAAGCGCGGGTGATGCGAGCTTCGGAGCGCTTGATGCGGGCACCACGATTGATATCATTGCGTCTGGCAACCCAAGTCTTGAGAGCATTACCAGCGGTAGCAATGTCAACATCGCGGGCCTTGCCATCGCGCTGAATGGCGGTGATGTGGGCGGCGACTTGTTCCTCGAAGCACTCGGCGGTGACATAGAACTGGCATTTGATGGCACCGAGCAATTGCTGGTGGCAGGTTCCGCCACATTCAGTGCGCTCAGTGGCAATATGAACGTCACTCACACCAACAATGCCGCCGATACAATTTCGGTAGACGTGGGCAGCGTGATCAGCGTCAACGTAGCGCGGTCGTTCACTTCGGAAGCCGGATCAATCATCAACAGCGGCGTTCAAACCACACTGATCGCTAGCGACGATATTACAGCCAATGACTTGCGCTCAGTGGAGGCAATTTTGCTGCAGGCTGGCGGCAATGTGACGCTGAACGATGCTAGCGTGACGGGCCCTCAAAATGTCAGCAACCTGCGCGGCATCGTCATTGAAGCGGGCAATCTTGACCCCTTCAGCACACCGTTCTTCAACCCGGGTGCGGATGCAACGATCACAGGTACAGTCACAAGTTATGACGACATCAGGATCACAGCTGGACGCAATGTAGTCTTCGCCAGTGGCTCTAACACGGCCGCTGATGTGGCTTTGACCGTAGAGACTGGTGACGACATTATCCTTGAGGCAGGAGCCGCCATTTCCAGCGATAACAATGCCGCCACTGGAGTTATGTCGAACGTATCGCTTAACGCGGGCGGCATCTCAGGGCTGCTTGCCTCATCTCCTGCAAGTCCTATCGCTTCGATCATCCTTGATGGTACGATCAACGCAAACAGCGCGGAAATACTGCTAAATGGCAACGCGATCGAGGGGCTCGATAGCACTCTAATTGCCGGATCGGTCGAAGCCGACGTGCGCGATGCGCCCGATCCCGGGATTGCCTTGAGCGATGATGACGGATTGCTGAGCGGCCCATGTCTTGAAGGCATCATTTGTCTTGGCGACATGGATGTCATCAGAAGCATCCAGATCGGCGTCAACAGCAACAATGACGCAATTCAGCTTTTCATTGAACAGGCTCAGATCGACGCAACCGACATATCTATCGTCACTCGCAATGACATTGTGATGGGCACAAACGGGATCAACACCGAACTCAATGCGACCGGCAGTTTCTCTGCTGAAAGCACGACTGGAAATGTTGAGCTAAACGATGCGTCCATCAGTGCTGACAGGATTTTCGTTTCTGCTGCGGGCAGTGTTGTCGGTACAGGTAGCCTCACGAGCTCGAATGATGTGCAAGTCATCGTAGGCGACTCGATTATTCTGGGCTCTATCGTCACCGATGGACAGCTTTTCAGCACTTTGCTTGATACCGGCAATCCGCCTGAAACCTACATCTTGCAAGGCGACTTTGATGTTGGTTTCTACTCCCAAGGCGGTGCGCCGATTGACATACGTGCAGAGGGTTCGGTCGCGATCGGTGAAGCTGTCTCGCCGTCTGACGTGATCCTCTCCGCTGGTGGCGATGTTTCTCTTATCTCCGCAAGCGTAAGCGGCAGCATCGTCCTTGACGGTGCAAACATCGACTACGGCTTCCTGGATGGCAGCGATATCTCGATAAACGGTTTTGGCGCGGTCAATGGCGGTGACGCAATCGGCGGAAGCGTCAGCATTGATGGCGAATTGGTTGATGTGGGCAATATCAATTCTGCGACTGTCGCCTCGGTCAGTGGCGGATCGATTGCGGTACGCGATGTGACCGCCGACGAAATCGACTTCTCAAGCGGGTCCGATATTTTCTTCGACCGGCTCGATTCCACGAACTCGATCAACCTTGATGCAAGCAGCGGCTCAATCGCCTCGAACGGCGGAAATGCCGACATCCTGAGTGATGGTGATGTGACACTGGATGCGCTGGATATTGCGATCGGTGACGTGACTTCTGGCGGCTTTGTCACTGCCAACGCGACAGTCGGTGATGCAAGCTTCGGCTTGGTCGATGCCCAGACCGATATCACAATCGACGCAGCCGGCGCGCCAACTCTGGCGGGTGCGATCAGCGGCGGGGATACCTCGATCACTGGTAGCTTGGTGGCAATCGACTTGATCAACGCCGGCGGTAATGTGGATGTGACCTCTACCGGAGGCGGCGTCAGCATTACCAACACACTTTCTGGCGGAGACATCACGATTTCTTCGGCAGGTGACATCGACGTCGATCACGCCGAAGCTGATGGTAACTTCACCGCCACAGGCGATGGCAGCATCACAACCGGCCTCAATTCGATCATCACAGGCGGCGATATTGTCATCGACGTCACGGATGCCGCCGACCTTGGCAATTCAAGCGCTGGCGGGCTTGTCGATATCTCTGCGCTCTCGATCGAGTTTGTATCATTGGTCGCAGGTTCCACGGTCGATATGATCGCAGAAACCTTCGTTCAGGGCACAACGCTCACCGCTGGCGGTGCTGTTGATGTGGTCGCTGGCTCTGCTGGCGGAACTGGCGGCGGCACAGGCGGGCCCGTTACCATCGGTGGTAACGGTCAGATCGACCTCGGCACTCTCACAGCGCCAGAAGCAAGCCTGCTGGCCAATGGTGGCCCGGTAACGGTTGCAGATGCCATCATCGATGGCCTCCTCACAGCCGAAGGGACCGCGATTGATATCGCCTCGAGCGCCAGCCTTACTGTTGAGGCACTTGCGAACGATGGTGATGTGTTGGTCTCTACCCAAGGTGATCTTGAGGCAGTGATCGCAAGCGCAACAAGGGATGTTACCCTCGAAAGCGCGAACGGCGATATTCTTGTCAACGATGCGCAAGGCTCGAATGTGACAATAGCGGCTGCCGGCTCAGTCACAATCGAAGGAAGCGCTGACGCAGGCACGTTCCTGGATATCGAGGCTGGCGGTCTTTTTGATGCGGTAAATGGCACGGCACTTGGCGAGGCGATAAACGTGCTTTCCGGCGATGTAGCGCTCGGCAACGACAGCATCATTGGGAACACATCGCGCACGTTCTCCATCCAATTCCAGACCTTCGGTGAAATGAACATTGGTGGCGGCGCAAACGACCTATTGCCCTATCAGATCGACAATACCGAACTCACCAGAATCTCTTCTGGCGGAAGCCTGGCCTTCACTGCATTTGCCAATGGCAGCGGGCTTGACGCGCTTTTAACGCTGGATCAGCTCGATGTGACAGCCGGAGGAGGCCAGGGAAGCCCCAACCAGAACTTTGGCCAGTCCAGCACGCTCAGCTTCACTTCTGAAGGTGATATCGAAGTTATTGGCAATGTGAATGTGTCGGACTCTCTCGCTGATACTTCGGTGTCGTTTGATGCGGCGAACCTAATCCGGATCGATACGGCGAACGGCGGGGTCTTTGTGCTGGATGCCAATGGCGGCCTTGCAGGGAACCTCTCTTTCCTCTCGACCGTCTTCTTCGCGCTGACAGATCAGGCGTTGATCGACATTGTTGGCCTGAGCCTTGCTGAAATCGACCTGCGGCTCGAGGACAGCGACGGCGTGGACCGCCCCGACGGGATCATTCGCGCCAACAATCTGAGCATCGAAACCACGGCTAGCGATGTATTCGTCCAGAATACGTCTTTGGGCACCGATTTTGATGAACGGCGCGGGATTGAGGCAAACTCGCTTACGATCTCGACCGGAGGATCGACTGATCAACCGATTGTTATCAACGGGATCGTTGCGGGCGAGACCGGGATCGAGGCGATTTCTGTGACCGACATTACAAGCACACCTGCTGCGGCTTCGACGATCAATGGTTGTCTGATTGCTGATCCGGCGTCGTGTGCGACGGTCACCACTCCGCCAACAACACCGCCTACGACGCCGCCAACCACTCCGCCAACAACGCCACCAACAACTCCTCCATCACAGGACGACGGCCCGATCGGAGAGATTGAGACGCGTGATCTGATCGATGATGGTCTCACGCCGCCTGATGTGCAGGCCGAGGGGCTGCTGCAAGGCGGGCTTATCGACCTCACGCCGGACGCAAGCTTCAGCGATGATCCTCTCATCGATGATCCTGTAACCGGCGCCGGGAACGAAGATTTCTGGATCGACGAGGAAGAAGAATGCGCAGAAGGCGAGGATTGCGGCACTTAAGAGTGCGGCACCCTCGCCAAAGCGCGAGACGCATCAGAGATCGGTGCCCTATTTCCGCTGCGGCGGGTTGAGGCAGTCGGTGCTCGCATCGCCTGCGTAAAGCCCGCCATCGACATAGACCACCTGACCATTCACATATCGCGCTGCATCCGAGCTCAGGAATTTCGCCATGTCGGCGATTTCATCGACTGTTCCAAGGCGCTTTGAAGGGATGCGATTGATCGCTTCATCGAATTTTGCAGGGTCTTTGCTCAGGAATTGCACGCCTACTGTATCGGCGATGCCGCCTGGCGAGATGATGTTCGCACGCACGCCTGCTGGTCCCCATTCGACCGCACACACTTTCGTCAATTGGTTGACCCCGGCCTTTGCCGCGCAGGCGTGGGCCTGCATCGCGCTTGCTCGGTCAGCTTGGCCTGCAGAGATCGCAATCAGGGAAGCGCCCGGCTTTTTGAGATAGGGATAACTTGCCCGGAAGGCGTTGAAGGTTCCAAACAGGTCAATGTCGACAACGGTGCGAAAGGCATTGGGCGACATGCCCAAGAGCGGCGCGTAAAAATTGCCCGCAGCGCCGGCGACAAGCACATCGATCAACCCGAATTCTTCGGCAACTTTGGCAAGCGCTGCCTCGACTGCATCATAGTTGCGCACATCGCAGGAAAAGCCCATCGCATCGCCGCCTTGGGTGCATTCTGCCTTGATTTCGGCTTGCGCATTAGCGGCGCGCTCCGGGTCTCGGCCGATGACTGCCACTTTTGCGCCTTCACGTGCGAACCCTTTGGCAATGCCAAGGTTAATCCCGCTTGTCCCGCCGGTAATAAAAACGGTCTTGCCTGCGTGTTCACTCATCTCTGAAACCTCTTTTAGAACCTTTTGAACCGAACGAATGCATCGGCTTGCTGTTCCGTAAAACTGCAATCGAAGCTTCGCCGCCACGATGGCGCTCTCAGGCTAACGGTTAGCAAGTTTACGCTAAAGTCACCTTGCGCCTTTAAGGCCGCCTGCAACGGTCATTTCAACTTTGGCAAAACTGATGCAAATCTCGCGCAGAAAATTTCTTGCCGGCAGCGTGGTGGGTGCAGGTGCCCTCGGTCTGGCGGGCTGTTCCACTGCCTCTTTCGGCTCGCACTCGAGCTACCTTACGAACATCGTCAAGCCGCAGCACCACAACACGGTTTACCACTGGGTCGACATCGTTTTGCAACAGGTGCGCGATCAACGTGTCGCGCCGCCGCGTGCCGCTTACAATTTTGCAGCGCCCATGGTCGCAGGATTCGTCGCAGCCAATGGTATCATCGGTCGCTATGCTGACCAATATGGGCTGGGTTGGGGGCCGCAAGGTGCCGATCCGGAGGTTGCTTATGGAGTTGCTTTCGCAACCGCTGCCTCGGAAACTTTTCGTCAGCCATTCTTGTGGGAACGCAATGCCTTTGTGGACAGCTTCCCGAATAGCGAGGCCAAGACGCTAGGCATCCAATGGGGCCGCCAGGTAGGCATTGCGATCAACAAAATGCGAACGGGCGATGGCTCTGAACCGCATAGCGTCAATTTCTATCATGGCCGCTATCCGCGCCGCAAAGATACCCTGAAATGGACACCAACAGGACCAGCCTATGCGGCAAGGCCGGGCCCCGCGGTGGGCGCATACGAACGCGGATTGTTCCCGGGGCATGGCAAGATTACGCCCTGGACCATGACCCGCTCGGACCAGTTCCGGGCTGCCGATTTTCCCGATGTTCGCAGTCCCGAGTTTGCGCATGAGTTTGAGCAAGTCTGGTCTCTTGGCGGTAAAGACAGCACGTCGCGCAGCGAGGATCAGGCCGAGATCGCTCTGTTCTGGGAGGATGGTCCCTGGGGCATCACGCCTCCTGGACACTTTCTCTACATCGCGGTTCAGGTGATGCAGGATCGCGGGTTTGATTTCCTTGATATGGCGCGCAATTTCGCTCTGCTCGGGGCAACGCAGGCCGATGCCTCGATCAGCAGCTGGGACAGCAAATATCACCACGATATCCTTCGGCCCGAAACCGCGATCTGCCTTCGCGCTGACCAGCTTGGCACAACCGATCCGCGGGTCCAGAAGGATCGCAAATGGGAAAGCTATATCCCCACGCCCAACTTCCCCGCTTACACATCGGGCCACTCGACCTTTGGTGGTGCCGGGATCGAGATGACAAAGCTTTTGATTGGAACAGACGCCGTCAACTTTGCCCATGAATCTCCCGATCAGGTGCTTTGGCCAACTCTGACAGGCAAAACGCGCTATTTCACCAGCCTCGATCAAGCCCGCGTTGAAAACGGCATGAGCCGCATTTACGGCGGCGTTCACTGGATGTCGGACCACAATGCGGCCGATGATGCGGGCAACAAAATCGCGCGTCAGGCCTTTGCCACCATGTTCCAGCGGCGGGTCTGAACCATGCGAAAGATCAAATTTTTCAGCGGCTTTTCCGCTGGTGTCCTGATCGCAGGCATTTTCAATGCTGCCCCGGCGCAGGCTCAAATTGTTGACCTGAACTACGATCGCCTTTCTTCGCTGGAAGAGCCGATCGCCTATGAATTGGCCAACATTACCTTTGAGGTGAGCGGGGTGGCGGACGTGCCGGTTCTGGCCGAGTACAACAATGTAACCGGCGGCGATCAACCCACAATCGAGGTGGAATTTGTCGGCAACTTTCAGGTTTCGGCCGAGACGCAGCTTGCCAATCGTTGGGAAGTGGGGGTTTCCTATTTCGGGCAATATTCGACAGACCCCGGCAGTCTCTTCCTTGGCGGGCCTATGGGTCAGTACGACTATAACGATAATGTCGCAGGGTTTGTGCGCACTAGCTTTGGCACATTCATTGGCGGCAACACCGGCCAGCAAGTCCGCGAGCTAACCCGTCGCCAGCGCGGCGTTGGTAATGGCTTTCTCGCCTTTGACGATTTCTATGGTCAATTGTCGCGTTGGGGCGGCGCCTATGTTGGCCGCTTTGGCCCGAGCCAGCTTGGCGTGGCAGTCGATGAGAATGGCGACTTTGAAGTGGGAACAGTGTTCCAGCGCCCGATCAGGCAGCGCGATTTGCGCTTCTCTGGCCGGGTAAGGCGGGCTGCTTTCACTTCGGCGGATGGTACAACCGACTTTGACACATTGGGTGCAGGCGTGGTTGGCGAGCTTGTTTACGGCAGCACGATCTATGACCTTGGCGCAGGGTACGAGAACATCGACGGGCCCATTACCGACTTTGACCGGTGGTTCGTATCAGGCGGCGCGCAAACGCAGTTTGGCGGGTTAAGGCTCTCAACCGAACTCCACTATGGTCAGGCTGCCGGACAACCCGAATATGCGGCAAGCGTTGGCGCAGGCTATGACATTGCGCGCGGGTTTTCGCTCAATCTGGGGCTTAACGCTGAAGAGGCGCGGATCACATCGGACGGTGTGCAGATTGTAGAGACCGATCAGGTCTCGGCTGTCGCATCGGCGCGATACAGCTTTTAGGGCGACTGCCGAGGGCATTTTGCTGGCAAAATCTTGTAAAATGCGGGGCTTTGTTCTCAAGGTTTTTGGCGTCTAGTCGCGAATGCGCTAAAGCTGGGCCGGTTGAGATTTCTATAGAATTGCGAACGGATTTATGGCGCTTCATATCTTCGGTAAGAAAAGCCGCACAGTTTTTGTCGCTGCAATTGCGGGCGGGCTTGCTTTTTCAGCTCCCCTCGCGGCGCAAGAGGACGGCTTGGTCCAATACCGGATGCAGGCTGGCGATACATTGTACGACCTCGCGCGCGAGTATTTCGTGTCCGAGCAGGCCGCTTTGCAGGTTCAACGCATCAACCGCATTTCAAACGCGCGCAAGATACCGGTTGGCGCGCTGGTCAATGTGCCTCGCTCCTTGCTCAAATGGGACCCGGTGACCTTGCAAGTCGCCGCATTTGCCGGCGATGTCAGTATTGAACGTGGCGGCTCCAACATCGCTCCGCGCGCTGGGCAAGCCATTGGCCGCAACACCATCGTATCGACCGGGGCGCGCTCGTTTATTTCGCTTCAAGGGGAGGGGCGCACAGCGGTTTCGCTTCCTTCCAATTCTCGGGTTCAGATCAGGCGCGCGCGCCGGTACCGTATCGACAATTCGCTCGACGTCGACTTGCGCGTTTTGCGGGGACGCGGCGAGATTACAGCTCCCAAATTGAAAGAGGGTGAGCGTTTCAGGACCGGCACGCCTTTGGCAGTGACAGCGGTGCGCGGCACGCAGTTCCGGGTGGGTTATGACGACGAAAGCGCGTTGGCTCTTACCGAAGTTACCGAAGGCTTGGTTGAAATCTCCACTGACAGCGCAGCGGTTTCCGCGGCGCAAGGGTTTGGAGTTGCAAGCAACCCTGCGGGTCTTGGCGAACCGGAAGACTTGCTGATAGCGCCGCGGGTCACAGACAGAAGCGCCACGCAAACCGGCGAAGCGTTGGAATTTGCGATTACACCTGTTGAAGGCGCCGTTGCATACCGCACGCAAATCGCTCGCGATGTGACCTTCACCGACGTGGTGGACGAGCTTGTTTCATCCGATGTCGAGATCGAGTTTTCCGGCATCGAAGACGGGCGCTTCTCCGTCAGGACGAGAGCAATTGCGGGAAGCGGGCTGGAAGGTTTCTGGCAAAGTGAAGATGCATCGTTCCGCCGAAAACGGGTGGGGACATCTGCCGCAGCCGAGCCCGCTCCGTTTGCCGATGCTTACAAATTCGCTTGGGTTTCCGCAGGGTCCGGCCCCGCTTACACCGCCTTCCAGATGTGGCGCAAAGACGCGCCCGAGACACTGATCGTGGATGAGGTCGGCCTTGATGCACCGGGCCTTTACATCAGCGATGTGATGCCTGGCGTATACAGCTGGCGCGTTGCGACATCCGTGATCGACGAAGGCGAGGTAATCAAGGTGTGGAGCGAGCCGCGCGACCTTACGGTCAGCGAATAGACCTCATTTTGTTTGGGGGGACGAACCTGCTTAAGTCACGGCTGATCGCGGAATGGTCGATCCTGTTCCTTGCGATGCTGGCGCTGCTTGTGGCGGCTCATCAGCGTGGGTGGACGGAGCGGTTTGACCTGTTTCTTCTCGACCTTGAAGGTCAGGTAAACACCCCTGAAACTGATCCCTCGATCATCCTTCTGAAGATTGATGACCGCTCGCTTGACGCGGTGGGCGCGTGGCCTTGGGACCGCGCGGTCCATGCTGAACTTATCGAGAAGATTACGTCATACGGTCCGCGTGCGATTGCGTACGACGTGTTGTTTGTTGAGCCTGGCGATGAAGCCAGCGACGCCGCGCTTGCGCAAGCTATAAGCGATAGTGGCAAGGTCGCTTTGCCTCACACCTTCACGAATAAGCCCAACACGGCGGGTGACCAGATCCCGTTCTACCCCATTGAAATACTTCGCGAAAATGCGAGAGACCTCGGTCATGTCGCACTTGCTCCTGAAGAGGACGGAGTGGCAAGGCAGTTTGACCTCATGTTCAATATTGAAGATGAGAGCTTTCCCCATTTGATGGTTTCAACTCTCGCGATTGCCGGTGCAAGCCCGTGGCCGGATGCGCAGCCCCCGAATACCGCATTTGTGCGCTATGGCCCGCGCGGCGAAATACGCGAGGCATCGGCAAACACGGTTCTGGATGGCACCGCTCTGCCCGAATATTTCAGGGACGCGATCGTTCTTGTCGGGGCAACATCGCAAGGGCTGGGAGACCGTTATTCGGTGCCTTCCTATGCAGGTGGCATTCTCCCCGGACTAGAGATGCAAGGGGCTCTTGCCAATGCGATCCTGACGGACAATTTGATCGAGCGCGCGCCGGTTGTCTGGACGCTTGGCGTGCAAATTGTCGCGATTGTCCTGCTATTTGCCAGCTTTTGGCGATTGTCACCGCGCGCAAGCCTGATCGCAGCGATAGCGCTTGTTGCGGGGCTTTTCGGTGTTTTCTTCGTTACGCTCATTGCGCTCAATATCTGGCTGCCGGTGGGAGGGGCGCTGCTTGCCATTGTGATCTCTTACCCCTTGTGGGGATGGCGAAGGCTGGCTTCTGTGAGCCGCTTTCTCGAAAGCGAGGCGGCAGAACTGCGCGGCCTTGCCAGCCTTCCCAATTCCGAAAACTCGGAAGGGTTTGACGTCGTGGCGCAGCAGGTGGCCTTGCTCAAACGGCTTACCAAAGGTGTCTCTGGCAATCTTACTCTTATTCAGGATGTCATAAATGCATCGCCTGATGCAATGTTGGTCACCGATGGTGAGGGAGCGATTTCGATGGGGAATTTCGCAGCCCAGGACCTGTTTGGACCCATAAGCCAGATACAGGGGTTTGCGCTCACGCGGTTGCTTGATGAAGCCGACGGGCAGATCAACGAAAAGCGCGACGAGCTTGCCCTTGGTGATGGGCGCACCTTTTGGCTCGCATCGGCGGATTTGGACGCAGATGTGGGTTCAAAAGTGCTGTCCTTGCGCGAGGTAACCGAGATCAAAGAGGCGGAAAGGCAACGGCGCGAGACGCTCGAGTTCCTGTCGCACGATATGCGTTCACCTCAAGTCGCGATCATCAGCCTTGCACAGCAAAAGGATGCCGCATTGGAGGCGCCAGACCGGTTTGGGCGGATCGAGGATCAGGCCCGCCGCACACTCAAGCTGACCGAGGATTTTGTGCAGATCGCGCGGATATCCAATGAAGGGCTGGAGCGTGAGGAGACCGAGATGAATTCGGTCCTGCAAGAGGCCGCGGACCGTGCCTTTCCGTTGGCTCATAAAAAGCGGATCAAAGTGGTGTTTGAACCCGATGAAGAGCCCATGTTCGTCAAGCTTGATCCGTTTGCGATTGCGCGAATGCTCGACAATTTGATCAGCAATGCGGTCAAATTCTCGCCCGAGGGCTCACAAGTAAGCCTTGGTCTGGGAACTGGCGCAAATGGCCGCGATCTTGTGCTCAGCGTTGCAGATGAAGGCCCCGGCCTATCGCAAGAGCGGCGCGCAGACCCCTTCGCCAGATTTGGCGCACGTGACACCAGTGCAGGGCCAAGCTCGGGTCTGGGGCTTGCCTACGTCAAGCAAGTGGTCGACCTTCATAACGGCGAGATTGCGATTGAAAAGGTAGCCAGTGGCGGGACCAGATTTGTAATCACTCTTCCCACCGATTGACCTTTACCAAATGCTCAATTGGTGAGGATGCGGTCCACCAGAATCTTTGCAAGATCATCCAGTTGCGCCAAATCCCCGGGGCAAGCGAGAAACTCACCCGACGACTTCGCTTCAACCGCGCCGTTGGCCCGCGCATAGACGACCAGACTGGCGCTTACCCGATTGGGTTTGCACTTGTGATACCAGCGACCTTTGAAACCCGGTTCAATTGGCTGGGCTGCCGCCTCTTCGGATTGTGACACCGATTGCAAGCCAAGCTGAGCGCTGCGCTCGGACACGGCGAAATCGGCCACGAAATCAGCGTCAGATCCAAGCGTCACACCGCGCGCGGCAAGCTGCTGTGAAAGCTCATCATGAAATCGTGTCCGAAGGCCTGCCCTTGGTCCATCGTCACCGCTTTCGGTGAGCAATTGAACGCTCGTGATCCGTTGCGAGCTACCTTGCGCCGAGGTGATAGTGGCAGGAGTGGCAATCGCGCAGGCCGAAAGAAGCAATGATGCCAGCACCGCGAGCACCATTTTCATGACGTAGGGTTGTCCCTGTTTCATCGCGGCCTCGTGGCTCCTTTCCCGTTTGCATCACTTCACAGCGATCACTCGGGCAAAGCATCCACCTCAAAGCGATCCATGCGGTAACCAAAGCCAAAAACGGTCCTGATCACAATACCTGATTCAGGCGTAAGTCCAAGTTTTGAACGAAGACGCGAGATATGCATGTCGATTGTGCGCGTTTCGACCGCGATATTGCCGCCCCAAACACGCGAGAACAAATAGCTCCGCGACAAAGGGCGGTCGATGTTTTCGAACAATAGTACCGCAAGATCATATTCTTTTGCGGTAAGCGTGATCGCTTCGCCATCGCGTGAGATGCTGCGGGCGCTGTGATTGACCGTAAACGGGCCGAATTCGGCGGTATCGCGGACTTCTTTGACAGCTGTGCGCCGTCCAGCGGCTTCGATCCGGGCGCGGATGACTTCTTCACTCTCCGGCTTGACGATGTAATCAACAGCGCCTGCCTCAAGCCCTGCGACCACGTCGCTTTTTTCCTGCCTGCTTGTTAGCAGAATGAAGGGCGGGGGAAATTCGATGTTCTCCGTAGCCCATTCAAGCACCTGAAAACCGGTGCGGCCAGGCATGTTCCAGTCGAGCAGAACGACATCGTAAGTGTCGCGCTGCAAGGCTTTTTGCACATCCAGTCCATTGGTGAATTCGTCGACAACATGGCCCGCTTTTTTAACCATGGCCGAAACCTGGTCGCGGATATCACGGTCATCGTCTGCCAGCGCTATACGCATCTCCAGGTCCTCCTTACTCTCACTTGTAACATGAAAGACGTGTTACATTTGCAGGGCCATCAATCCAGCCTTCGCAGCGGCAGAATAGGCAAATATTACATCTTTTTACGTAAGTGAAACAGCCTCAGGGGATCAGATTGCCTGTTTTGCAAAAAGAAAGAGGCGAGCCCCGGGGGGTGGGATGGGGCCCGCCTCAAACGTGTGACTTGGCAATTGGACTGTCTTCACCCGAAAGGCCCAGCCCAACGCCC
The DNA here is from genome assembly GCF_057364925.1 of Erythrobacter sp. S227. Classification (NCBI taxonomy): domain Bacteria; kingdom Pseudomonadati; phylum Pseudomonadota; class Alphaproteobacteria; order Sphingomonadales; family Erythrobacteraceae; genus Erythrobacter; species Erythrobacter sp. S227. Next base: position 1,568,091 of record NZ_CP200280.1, on the reverse strand, counting down.
ATGTCAAACGTCAAATCATTAATTTTTCAGTCGCTTAATCAGCCGAACTGGCTGACACTTCGAGGGCTTGCGCTTCCACCGCACCGGCTTCACCCTTCGCGCTGGCACTCGCAAAATAGATCGCCATAAGAAATGAGGCCAAGACCGAAAACCCGCCGACCCCGATCGCAAGCCACAAAGTGCTTGCGCTGGGTGTTTGGCTATCTGCCTTGTGATCCATCCTTTGGCTCCCCCGCTGACGACTCTCGCATGACCCTATACGCGCCATTTCACGGGCGCGCCTGTAAACACTTGCAAATTGTCTCGCTGGAGTAGGCGGTTTACGCTCTATCGCGCAGACAAGGTTCCAAGATGGGCGATGATGTCATCCTCCGATACGACGTCGGCATATTTGGCCTGCATGTCGAACAGATTGGCTTCATGCGGGGCATCATGCCGGTCGCCGCAGGCTTCGCGCACGACGGTTGTGATAAATCCGTGGCTCATCGCATCGACGCATGATGCGCGCACGCACCCGCTGGTCGTGAGGCCGGTCAGGATGACATTGTCGACGCCAAGGCTTGTGAGGGTCGAGGCAAGCGAGGTCCCGAAAAAGGCGCTCGGGTATTGCTTTGAGATAACCAACTCGTCCTCGGTGGGCTCCAATCCTTTGGGCCAATCTCCCATCGGACTGCCTTCGAGAAAGAAACGCAAGGGCGTGGCTTTTTCGAAGAAGCGGCCGCCATTTATGGCTTTGGGATGGTAGACGACATTGGTCAGGATCACCGGGATACCCGCTTTGTGTGCCGCCTCCCTTACGCGTAGGGCCGAGGCAAGCGCATCATCAACATTGGCATACAGATCGCAGGATTTGTCAAAATACCCCTCGACAAAGTCAATGAGGATCAGAGCAGGTGATTTCCCAAATCCCGCCTTGCCGTCATATGCCTTGGCATAGTTTTGATCCAAACCGTCTGTCATCGCATCGCCTCTGTTCTTAGGAATTCTTCGTTCAACCAGCGCGGGGCCATGGTCAAGCGGCAAGCTTGCCTTCCTGGACCAATTCGAAAGGGTTGGCGTACAGATTGTAACGCGTTGCGAAGTTTCGTTTCTTGGCTAATGTCGAGCTCAAGAGAGTCGTCAAAGGGGAGGCCACTTGGCAATGAGACACGTTTTCCAATCCGCCGCACGCACGCTTGCATTTGTTGCGCTTGTCATGGGCTTTGGCCTTGGCACGCCTGCAATGGCGCAAGACGATGAAGGCAGTGCGCTTTCCTCGCTTCCCTTGCGGCTGATTGGTCCGTCTTATGTCTCGGGGCGGATTTCGGATTTCGCTTTCTTCAAAGGCGGGTCGCACCACTATATCGTCGCGACGGCCTCTGGCGGGCTTTGGGTGACCAAGGATGCGGGCACGACCTGGACCCCTATCTTTGACCGCGAAGGCACATATTCCATCGGCGTTGTCGAAATCGCTCCCAGCGATGAGAACACGATCTGGGTCGGCACGGGTGAGAACAATGCGCAGCGTTCCGTTGCCTTTGGTGACGGCGTTTACAAGTCGACCGATGGTGGCAAATCGTGGAAGAACATGGGGCTCAAAGACTCCGGTCACATCGGCCAGATCTGGATCAACCCCGAAGATGCAAACCACGTTTTGGTCGCGGCGCAAGGGCCGCTTTGGTCCGAGGGTGGTGATCGCGGGCTTTATAAGACGACCGATGGCGGAGAGAGCTGGGAACTGATCCTTGAAGTGGATGAGCACACCGGCATCAACGAATTTGTGGTCCATCCCGACAATTACGACCTGATCACGGCGTCCTCTTATCAGCGCCGCCGGCATGTGTGGGTTCTGATCAATGGCGGGCCCGGCTCTGCCATTCACCGTTCAAGCGATGGCGGCGAGAGTTGGAACAAGGTTTCTGCGGGACTGCCGGGAAAAGACGATTTGGGCCGCATTGGCCTTGCGATGGCACCTTCTGAGCCGAACACGCTTTATGCGATCATTGAGGCACAGCCAGATGAACAAGGTGTTTTTCGCTCGAGTGACTTTGGCCAGAGTTGGGAAAAGCGTTCGAGTCACATGACGACGAGCCCGCAGTACTACAATGAGATTGTGGTTGATCCCAAGGACCCCAACGTCCTCTACTCGCTCGACACTTTTTCAAAGCGTTCCACTGATGGCGGCAAGACATTCTCTGACCTCAGCAACGCCACGCGCCACGTGGACGACCATGCGCTTTGGATTGATGAGAACAACACGAACCACATGATCATCGGCGGCGATGGCGGTGTTTATGAAAGCTGGGACGGCGGGCAGAAATGGCGGCATTTCCCGAACCTGCCGATTGTGCAGTTTTACAGGATCCAGCCCGACAATGCGTCACCGTTTTACAACGTGTGCGGGGGCACGCAGGACAACAATTCGCTATGCGGTCCATCGCGCACGACGCTGGTTCACGGTATCACCAATTCCGATTGGCACATTGTGCTGGGCGGGGACGGTTACAAGCCACAAATCGACCCGCGCGACCCTAACCTTGTGTACACGCAATATCAGTATGGCGGCCTCGCGCGCTACGATCGCCGGACTCAGGAGCGTGTTTTCCTGACCCCGCAACCAGAGCCGGGCGAGCCCGCTTACAAGTGGAACTGGAACACGCCGCTCTTGATCAGCCCGCACAATCCTGACCGGATTTACTATGCAGCAGAGTACCTCTTTGCCTCCAATGACCAAGGCAATTCGTGGGAGAAGATCAGCCCCGACTTGACCCGCCAGATTGACCGCAATTCTCTGGAAGTCATGGGCCGTGTGTGGAGCGTTGATGCGATTGCGAAGAACGATTCCACGTCGATTTACGGCGCAGCGATTGCTCTGTCCGAGAGCCCGCTGGTCGAGGGGCTTATTTACGTGGGCACCGATGACGGTGTGATTTCGGTTACTGAAAACAACGGTGCAAGCTGGCGGCGTCTGGAGAGTGTTCGCGGTGTTCCTGATATGACTCTGGTGGAGGATATCATCACCTCCAATCACAGCGCCGATGTTGCCTATGCTGTGTTCGACAACCACAAGCGCGGCGATCACAAGCCTTACGTCTACCGCTCCGGCGACCGTGGCCGGACATGGCAATCCATCGCTGGCAATCTGCCTGTTGGTGGCTCTGTCCACACGATTGCAGAGGATCACGTTGATCCAAACCTGTTGTTTGTTGGTACGGAGTTCGGCCTTTTCTATTCGCAGAATGGCGGGGGCAATTGGCAGCAGTTGAAGACCAACTTCCCAACCATCGACGTGCGCGATATCGAGATCCAACGCCGTGAGAACGACCTTGTCGTTGGCACCTTCGGGCGCGGTATTTATGTGCTCGACGACTATTCGGCCCTTCGCACAAGCGCCTCTACCGTTGCATCGAGCGAAGCCACGCTTTTCCCTGTCCGCGATCCATGGATGTATATCGAAGGCGACCTTTGGGGTACCTATGGCGGCGCGCAGGCGTCGAATGGTGACAACTTCTGGTATGCCGAGAACCCGCCCTATGGCGCGGTCTTTACCTACACGCTTCGCGACGGACTTGAGACGCGCGCCCAAAGCCGCCGCAAGTCCGAGCGCGCGGTCGAGAAGACCGGCGGCGATACGCCGTACCCATCGTGGGAGACGCTTCGCCAAGAGGACCGCGAGGATGAGCCTGCGATCATCTTCACCATCACGGATAGCCAGGGCCAGATCGTGCGCCGTATGACCGGGCCCAAGTCCAAGGGTCTTCACCGTGTCGCATGGGATTTGCGCTATCCAGCGCCTGATCCCGCCCGGATTTCGGCGGGCCAGGTCAGCATCTTTGGCAGTCCTCCAACCGGACCGTTCGTGGTGCCAGGTGAGTACACGGTCAGCATGGGCAAGCGGATCAATGGCGTAGTCACGCCTTTGGGTTCGCCTCAAACCTTCACCGTGAAGCCGCTTGAGAACAGCCCCGAGCTTGCCACTGACCGGGCCGCTGTCCTTGCTTTCCAGCAAGAGACCGCCGACCTGTCGCGCGCCGTCTCGGGTGCTGGCGTAGCCTCGCGTGAACTGCGCAATCGCGTGGCTCATATGAAGGTTGCAGTCGAGGCTTTGACCCAGCCCAATGAGGCCCAGCGCACCACCATCCAGCAGATCGAGGCCATCCTTGATTCTTCCGACATGGCCCTCTTCGGAGACCGCTCTGTTGCGAGCCGGAATGAGCCTGTGCCGTTCTCCATCGCCCAGCGTGTGGGCCAGATCGAGGGCTGGGGCTGGAACCATCAGTCGCCTGTGACCGGCTCTGACAAGACCGCGCTTGAGATCGCCAAGAGCGACTTTGCCGGTGTGCTTGCCCAGCTTCGCGATGCGGAGCTTCGGGTGGATGCGCTCGAAACCGAGCTTGCGAGCCTTGGCGCGCCGTACACTCCGGGAAGCGGTGTTCCCAGCTACCCGCAATAAGGAAGGGCAATCTAAGGCAGGACAATCTGGACGGGGTTTAGGCCTCGGCCAGTGACCCCGGTGCGCCTGCCGCCACAGCCATGCGTTTGCGAGTCTTGATCGTCCCGCCGCGTTTTGACACGTAATCCATCGTTTTGAATTCGGTGGTCCACTGGTCGCGGGTCACTTCGCACATGACATAGCCGCGCTGGGCATTGTGCCATTTGAGGCACTCGTTCTCTTTCTGGATCTCGACCGTATCGGAGCGCTTGTCGACCCCGTCTCCGCTCGACGTGATCGAGGTGGAGACAAATTCTGTCGCTATCGGCTTTGCGCCAGGACGCTGACCGTCAAGGTGCAGTTCGCCTGCATAGTTCTGATGCTCGTCTCCCGTCAGAACGATCACGCTATTTTTGCCAAGCTCTTTCACCTGAGCCAGCACACGGTCGCGCGGGGTCTCATAACCGCCCCAACTGTCGAGATTGCGGCCTTCGCCATCGCCAATCCGGCGATCGAGGTCCATCATCATGATTTGCTGGGCCAGAACCTGCCACTGCGCCTTGGACGAACCGAGCTTTTCATAAAGCCAGTCCTCCTGTTGCTTGCCCAGAACCTGCGCGGCGCGGTCGTCAACACCGTCGCAATACTGCGCCCAGCGGTCGTCGCACGGCTGATCGGTGCGATACTGGCGCGTGTCGAGCAGGTTCAGATCGAGCAAATCGCCAAAGCGTTGTTGACGGTAAATCTGCATCCGGTTGCCCAGCGGCATAGAGGAGGCGCGCAAAGGCATATGTTCGTAATAAGCCTGCATCGCCATCTGCTGACGCAGGGCAAAGATGGCCGCTGGCGTGCCGTCCTGATCGATATCGCCAACCCAGTTGTTGTCGATCTCGTGATCGTCCCACGTCACAAACCATGGGGCAGAGGCGTGCGCCGCCTGCAGGTCGGTATCCATCTTGTACTGCGCATAACGGCGGCGGTAGTCCTCGATGGTGTGGATTTCCTGGCCAAAGTGGGGCCGCACGTTCTCTTCAACCCCGCCGTGCCATTTGGCGCGCATGCGATCGCCGCGATATTCGTAGATGTAATCGCCGTAGCAGTAGATGAAGTCCGCCTCTTCCGCCGCCAGATAGCGGTGCGCGGTGTAATAGCCTTCTTCGTAATTCTGGCAGCCCGCAACACCAAAACGCAGACCCTCAATCGGTTGCCCGATGGCAGGCGTTGTCTTTGCACGGCCCACTCCGCTGCGTTCGCGCCCTGAATAGAAGCGGTAGAAATAGGGGCGATTGGGTTCGAGACCTGCAACTTCGACATGCACTGCATGGCCAAGCTCGGGCCGGGCGATTGCCGTCCCTTCGGCGACCCGGTTCTGCATCCGCTCATCGCTGGCGACTTCCCAGCGCACCTCGACCGGAGCAGGCAGCATACCATAACCGATTTCGAACGGATCGGGAGCAAGGCGCGTCCATATGACAAAGCCATCGGGTTCAGGCTCCCCGCTCGCGATGCCAAGCTGGAACGGATATTGCCGGAAAACAGGGGACGCGATTGCTCCGCTTGCGGTGACCAGCGAAAGGCCGGCAATCGCCGATGCGCCAAAACTTTTGAGAGCAAAGCGCCTGCTAAGCTCTATCCGCCGGGATCGCTTATCGGTCATAAGATCGGTTTCCTGTCATCATTGCGTGGCCCAATTCGGCCTTGCATCGTTCCGGTGTTTGGCCTGTTCGTGTTGCAGTAGTGTTGCAACGCTTAGCCATTGATTCATCGCGTAAATCGGCGCTTTTTGACACACTTGACACACTGTCCAGGGGCAAAAAACCTCTCGATCCGTTTCGGGCGATTTGATCGGTCGAACCGATTGAGCAAAAAAGCGGGCAATTGGGCATCGGACATGAGTTAGCGCAGTGCGTTGGTGTAGGAAATATCGGCCATGCACAAGACCCATTCACGAGGTCCATTCAAAAGTTTGGCTCACAATAGAAAGGGCGGGCGAGCTTTTGCCCATCCCGCCCTCTAGCGACGCCCGAAGCGCTCTTTATCTATTGCTTTTAGAAGCTGTAACCGACTTCCATACCGATCAGGCGGCGCGCGCCCGGCGAGATGAACGAACCGCCAAACTCAATCGCAGGAATGACCTCGTTCAGATATTCGCGGTTGAGGGCATTCTCGGCGAAGATCGCGGCGGAAAAGTCTCCGATCTCAACGCCTGCGCGAAGGTTCAGGACACCAAACGCTTCACGCTGGGCCACGCTGTAATCCGCATCACCAACAAAAGCAGGCAGAGCGAGCGCAGAGCCTGGCAGAAGACCAGAGAACAGCGTTGGCGCGGTTTGATCCTGGAAGGAGTGGAACCAGGTTGGCCCAGTGATGCGATAATCGGCCCGCACGATAAGGTCGACAGTGTCGCTCATCGGAGTGTCGATTTCGGTGCCGAGGTTGATCGTGTAATCAGCCGTGTACGGGCTTTCATTGCCTATGGTCGAAGGACGCGAGCTGTTCGCCTTGATCTCGCTTTCGGTCACATTGACAGATCCGAAGAATTTCCAGCCTTCGATGATTTCAACGCTTGAGTTGAATTCAAGGCCGTAAACCTCGACCTCGTCGATGTTGGAAACCACACGTAAGAGGCCGAAGGAACCAACGAAAAACTCGAAGAACTGCATGTCGTCGACTTCGGTGTAGTATCCGGCAAGATCGAAGGTGAGCCGCCCGTTCAGAAGCTGGCCTTTGACCCCTGCTTCAAACGCGGAAGAGACCTCTTTGTCGTAAACGTCATTGATGGTCACATCTGCGCCGATGAACTGGACAAAGTTGGCATCAATAATCGCCGAGGAACCCTGATTGTTAAAGCCGCCGGACTTAAACCCGATGCCCCAGTTGGCATAAAGGTTGAGGTCGGGGCTGGGCTGATAGCTGATGCTTAGCTTCGGCTGCAGCTGTTTGAACGTCTCGCTCACGGGGCTGAATGCGCCAAAGGCAAGGCCGGGATTTATCGGGCCGCCGGTGAACGGGTCAAGCGCGTCAGCAGGGACAAGGCTTTCCGAAGAACGATCTTCGACGTCATACCGGAGAGCCAGGCCGATTGTGAGATCATCCCACGCATATTCCGCATTGCCGAACACGGCATAGACGGTGGTGTCGAATTCATCGTTCAAAAGGAGGCTGGTCGGGTTTGAACTGTCCGGAGCATTGAACAATTCGCGGCTGACGCCGGCACCCGTATCGCCGCCGATGGAAACGCCGGTTTCACGGTCGATGTTGAGGAAATAGGCACCGATCTGCCAGCTCAAAGCATCGCCGCCATTGGAGGCGAGGCGGATCTCTGCGCTGATGTCGGATTGTTCGCGGATTTGCAGCTGTGTGCCATCGCACGTCGTCGGGCTGTATGCGCCAAAGGTGGAGCCATTGGCGGGCGCAAATATGAACGGCACAGGGATTTGCCCGATGAAGCCGGGCTGGGCCACAGGAAAGCCGGTGAGCTGCGCGGTGGTGGCAAAACAGCTGTCGACCACGCCTTGGGCGGCCGGGTCTGCTGCATTGATGAAGCGGGCAAAATCAGCGCTGGTGCCATCTGCCGTCAGAAGCTGGTCAACGTCTGAATACAGGCCCCAGGCGGTCAGCGTCATGTCGCCGAAATCATGCTCGATCTTGGCAGAGATGTCGAAGCTGTCCTGCTCGTTGGTCGGGCGGATATTGCCGTTGTAAACGAAGGGATGCTCGTTCACGTCTTCGAAGAACGCCGGGTTGGTGGCTCCGAATGCAGGGATGTGGAAAGAGGAATTGAAGTTGATCGACGCTCCGCGCAGTTGCGAGTAGCGCGCCTTCACGTCAAGTTCGGTTGATGGCCCAAGGTCCGCGACTAGACGCCCATCGACCGACCACACTTCCTGATCGTCAACCACGTCTGCATTCAAAAAGCCGTTGCGGAAGAAACCGTCGGTGGTCCGGTAATAGCCTGATGCTACGATGCCGATGTTTTCGCCAAGGGGGCTGGAGATGAAGGCGGTGCCTTCGAATGTGTTTTCATTGGCATAAGAAGCGCGCACACCGCCCTCTACAAAGTCACCGGGCTTCACGGTTTGTAGGACAATCGCGCCAGCCGCCGCGTTGCGGCCATAAAGCGCGCCTTGCGGGCCTTTCAGGATTTCAACCTGTCGCAGCGTGCCTTGGTTCTGGTTCAATTGCGCAGTGTTGGTCTTGAGAATGCCGTCAACGACCAGTGCAACCGAGCTTTCCGCATCGCGCGCGCCGTTGATGCCGCGGATGTTGATCTGGGTGTCGCCTGCCTCCGCGGTTCCTGTAACGATGGTCACGCCGGGGGTGAGCTGCGAGAAGTCGGATGCGTTTTGTGCGCCGGTCTTTTCCAGAGCATCTGCGGTCAGGACGGACACAGACGCCGGTACATCTTGCAAGCGTTCGTTCTGGCGGCGCGCGGTCACGATGATCGCGCCATCGTCTTCTTCGGCTGCTGTATCGGGAGTGGAGGTGCTTTGTGCGGCCGCCGGTGCAGCGATCGCCAGGCTTATGAACGAGGCTGCGGTGAGAAGTTGAAACTGACGCATTTGTATATTCTCCTTCAATCGCCCCGCTTCCCCGGAACGATCGCGTGACACGTTTGTTCTTTTGGCACCTGGCCATCAGGGCCCCGAGCACGGGGGATGGCCAAAGCGGATCCCGCCACTTTCGAAGGCGGTTTGAACAGACCGCCTTGCGTATCACAGGCTTTATTGTATACAATTGGCCGAAGTCAAGTTCCTTAGTCCCTTGTCCGTGAGCCGAGAATTCCTCCATGACCAAAGCGTCAGACCGCGCCTATGATGCCATTCGCGGCATGATATTGTCGGGCGAATTATCGTCAGGCGATCCGCTGCGTGAAGAGGCCTTGGCGCAAGCTTGCGGTGTTTCAAGAACGCCTATTCGAGAGGCTCTTCGCCAGCTGGAGGCCGACCTTCTCGTTCGCCGGACCGAGTCGCAAAGAAGCTATGTGGCGGATTGGTCGCTTGACGATGTGGCCGATGCGTTCGAGCTTCGCGCGATGCTAGAAGGACACGCGGCACGGCGAGCTGCAGAGCGGATCACCGATGACGTGATTTGTGATTTAAAGCGTTATAATAATGCGATATTTACTGCCATTTCGAAATCCCAGCCTGATGTTGCGGCCTTCCTTGATCAGAACCGCGAATTTCATGCGCTAATCCTCGATACGGCCGGGTCGCCGCGGCTCAAGAACCTTTTGACAGCTCTTATCGAGCAGCCTGTCGTCTGGCGTACGGCGCACAATTACGACCCCAAAGCGTTTGAATGTTCTCACAGTGAGCACGCCGATCTGATCGCTGCGTTCGAGCGGCGCGATGGCCCCTGGGCTGAAAGCATTATGGCGGGACATATCCGGCGGGCGTTCCATGCCTATTGCGATGCTCACAAGGGTATGAAGCGGCTCGAGAGGGGTGCGGCGTAATGGCAACAGTGTATACAAAAAGTGTCGAGATCGTCGAAGTGAGCCCGCGCGATGGTCTCCAGAACGAGAAAACCGCTGTCACAACGCAAGACAAATTGCGTCTGATTTCCCGCGCGATTGATGCAGGCGCACGGCGCATTGAAGTCACAAGCTTTGTCAATCCGCGCGCGGTCCCTCAGATGGCCGATGCAGACGCAGTGTGCGCTGGCCTGCCGGACCGTGATGATGTGACGTATATTGGTCTGGTTATGAATCAGCGCGGGGCCGACCGCGCTTTGGCCACGGGCCGGATCGACCAATTGGGCGCGGTGTGCGTGGCCACCGATACCTTTGCGATGCGCAACCAGGGCCAGACCAGCGATGGTTCGGTAGAGGCAGCGATGGCGATAATTGAAAGCGCCAAGGCCGCTGGCAAAACCGCGCAGGCGACGATTGCGGCAAGTTTCGGCTGCCCCTTTGAAGGCGAGGTCGCCGAGCAGCGCGTGATCGAGATGGCCAAAGCTGTTGCCGAAGCAGGACCGGTCGAGATTGCGCTTGCCGACACCATTGGTGTTGGGAACCCTGCGCATGTGACGCGCCTTATCGAAGGGGTGAAAGAGGTCCTCGGCGATCTTCCTATCCGCATGCATTTTCACAACACACGCGGAACCGGCCTTGCCAATGTGTGGGCCGCTATCGAAACGGGGGCTGCGACCATCGACGCCTCCATCGGCGGGCTGGGCGGTTGTCCCTTTGCGCCGGGCGCTGCGGGCAATGTCGCCACCGAGGACGTCCAATATATGCTGGAGCGAGCCGGGATAGAGACCGGGCTTGATCTTCAAAAACTCATTGAAACCAACGCTTGGCTTGCGCCCATTATGGGCAAGGAGCTTCCTGCGATGGTTGCCAAATCTGGCGGTTTTCCGGCCGCTGGTCCCAAAGAAAAGGAAATCGCCTGATGCGCTATCGTCTGGGTGTGGATGTGGGTGGCACGTTCACCGACCTATTGTTGTTCGACCAGGATTCCGGAGCGTTCTGGCGGCACAAAACGCCATCGACCCCGCATGACAGCTCGGAAGGGATTTTGAACGGAGTGCTTGCGATCACTGCCGAGGCAGATGTTGCTCCGGGCGATATCGAGTTCTTCCTCCACGGCACGACGGTCGCGACCAATGCGGTGCTGCAAAACAAGGGCGCGCGCGTCGGTTTGATCACCACAGAGGGTTACCGCGACATCATGCAGATCGCGCGCAGCTTTGTGCCCGGAGGTCTAGCCGCGTGGATCGTGTGGCCCAAACCGCAACCTTTGGCGGCGCTAGAAGATACGCTCACCGTGGGTGGCCGCATGGATGCCGACGGCAATGAAGTGCGTCCCGTTGACGAAGCAGGCGCGCGCGCGGTGTGCGAGCAATTGAAAGCGCAAGGGGTTGAGGCAATTACGGTCAGCCTCATAAACGCCTATGTGAACGGCGCGCATGAGACGCGCATCGGCGAAATTGCGGAAGAGGTTTTTGGCGGCGCGGTGCCCATCTCGCTCTCCCATGAAGTGCTTCCTGAAATGCAGGAATATGAGCGCACGCTCTCCACCGTTGCCAATGCGGCAGTGCGTCCGATTGTCGGCAATTACATATCGAACCTTCGCGACAAGCTGGTTCAGGCTGGCGTGAAGGGCAAGCTTTCGCTGCTGCGTTCCGACGGCGGCTTGATGAGCAGCCAGAAGGCCGAAGAGCATCCCGTAAACATCCTCATGTCGGGTCCTGCCGGCGGGGTGACGGGCGCGGTTTGGGTAGCGAAGAACGCTGGCCTCAAAAACATTCTCACCCTCGATGTGGGCGGGACTTCGACCGACGTTGCGCTAATCGAAAACCTTGAGCCGCGCCGGGTGCGCACCACGGAAGTGGGCCATTTGTCGGTGCGCGCATCGGCGCTTGATGTGAAGACCGTGGGAGCGGGCGGCGGCTCTATCGCTCACGTGCCGGAATTGACCGGCGCGCTTCGGGTGGGTCCCGAAAGCGCAGGCGCTGTGCCGGGGCCGGTGGCTTATTCCAAGGGCGGCGAACTGCCGACGGTGACCGATGCCAATGTGGTGCTGGGGTACTTGCCCGAAGACCTGCTGGGCGGATCGTTCAAGCTCGACCGTGAGGGCGCGAAAAAGGCGGTGCAGACCATCGCCGATGCGCTTGGCGTGAGCCTGATGGATGCGGCGCGCGGGATCATTGATATCGTCAATGAAAACATGTTCGGCGCTCTGAGAATGATCAGCGTTCAGCAAGGCTATGACCCGCGCCACTTTGCCCTGATGGGTTTTGGCGGGGCAGGGCCTTTGCATGTGAACGCTGTTGCGAAACTCATGGGTTCTTGGCCTGCGGTCTCGCCCGTTTCGCCCGGTGTTCTGTGCGCGCTTGGCGATGCGACCACGCGGATGCGGACCGAGACGGCACGCTCTTTCAGCAAGCTTGCCGATCAGACCGATGTGGCTGACCTCATCGCGCTGCTCGACGAGATGGCGGCCCAAACGCGTGCTGAATTGGAAGCCGATGGCATTCCTTCAGACAGTATCACCAGCGAGTTCGAAGTCGATGTGCGCTATGCTGGGCAAGCCTTTGAAGTTCCGCTCACAATCGACCAAGCGACTTTGCGCGAGAAAGGTATCGAAGGCATTCTTGCCCGCTTCGACGAAGAGCACCACCGGCTCTTCACCTTTAACATGGATACCCCGCATGAGATCGTGAACCTTCGCGCTGTGGCGCTGGGAGAATCGCTGGAGTTGGAAGCGCAGGAGCTTCCCAAAGGCAATGGCGATCCATCAGCTGCAAAGATCAAAGATCACACTCTCTGGATGGACGGGCAGGAACGCCAAGCGGTCATCTACGACCGCGCGAAACTGCTCCAAGGCGACACCATTCCGGGCCCAGCGATCATTACCGAGATGGATTCCACCACGCTTGTCGAACACGATTGCACCGCTTCAATCGATGCGGTGGGCAATATCCTCATCAACCCTACGAAAGCGGAGGGCTAAACGATGCCAGCACAAATCATCGAAACCAACACCACGCCCTTTAACAAGCTCGACCTTGATCCGGTGACGCTCGACATTATCGAGAATGCTCTGAGGAACGCCCGGATCGAGATGGATGCGACGCTTGTGCGCACCGCCATGAGCCCCGGTATTCGCGAGCAAGGCGATGCCTTCCCCTTGATCGCTGACACATCGGGCAAGATGATCGTCGGCCAGTTCGGGAGCTTTATCGGGGGTTTCCTCAAAAGCTTTGAGGGCACGATTGAGGACGGAGACATGATCTTCCTGTCCGACCCTTACAGTTGCGAAGGCGCGATCAGCCACTCGAACGACTGGCTTGTCATGCTGCCGGTGTTCAAGGACGGGCGCCTGATCGCCTACACCGCCATGTTTGGTCACCAGTCCGATATTGGCGGTATGGTGCCCGGCTCCATGCCGATCGAGGCGACCTCGATTTTCCAGGAAGGCGTGCGAATTCCGCCCGTTAAGATCTGGAAAAAAGGTGAATATAATGACGACCTGATGAAGCTCGTCATGCACCAAACGCGCAAACCCGATTGGTGTCAGGCTGACCTCAATGCTCTTATCGCCAGCTGCCGCGTGGCCTCCAACCGCCTTGTAGAAATGGCAGAGCGTTTTGGTGATGACGTGTACTACTCCGCTACGCAGGAACTGCTGGCGCGCAACCACCGCGCGATGAAGGCTCTGATCAGTCAGGCGATCCCAGAGGCCAAGGCGAGCTTTGAGGATTTCATCTGCGATGATGGCAAGGGCTATGGTCCCTATAAGATCAAATGCACCATGTGGCGCGATGGCGATAAGGTGATCTTGGACTTCGACGGCACCGACCCGCAGTCTGCTGCCTCGATCAATTTCTACCTCAACGAGAACATGTTCAAGATGTTCTTTGGCATCTACATGATCATGGTCTTCGACCCGCAGATTCTGTTCAACGACGGGTTCTATGACCTTATCGAGGTCCGCATTCCGGAAGGCTCGCTGCTCAAACCAAAGTTCCCCGCAGCATTGTCAGGGCGCACCCACGCATTGGGCCGGATTTTCGATATTCTTGGGGGCCTGCTCGGCCAAGGCACGCCGGAATTCCTGAACGCCGCTGGCTTCTCCTCTTCGCCGCACCTGTTCTATTCGGGCTGGGATAACCGCGAGGGCAAGAAGGCCGACTGGTTCCAGCTGTTCCAGATCGGCTTTGGCGGTATTCCGGGACGACCTCTGGGTGATGGGCCAGACGGACACTCGCTCTGGCCGGGCTTCACCAACGTACCTAATGAATTCCTCGAGCGGTATTTCCCACTTCGGATCGAACGGTATGAGACCGAGAAAGATAGCGGCGGCGCAGGGCTTCACCGGGGCGGCAATGGCATTCACATGACCTATCGCTTTCTCGCCGATGGCGCGATTGCGATCCACGATGACCGCTGGTTCGTGCCCCCATGGGGCGTCAACGGCGGCCATCCGGGCAAACGCGCGACCAAGCTGATCGAGCGGCTCGATGGCACCACCGAAATCGTCGGCAACAAGGTCGAAGATGTCGAGGTGAAAGCGGGCGAGCAATTGCACTTCATCACATGGGGCGGCGGAGGCTGGGGCGACCCGCTTGAGCGTAATCCTGAACTTGTCGCGCTAGAGGTCCGCCAAGGTCTCGTGACGCCAGAAGGCGCGCGCGACTATGGCGTGGTCATCGCGGATGATCACACAGTGGACGCCGCCGCAACCGACGCCCTGCGCACCGAGATGAAAGAGGGACGCGGCGAGCTTTCCCTCTTCGACTATGGGCCCGGCATCGAAACCCTTCGCGCACGTTGCGAGGAAGAAACCGGGCTAAAAGCCCCAATCCAACCCTCATGGGATGCGCAACGTCATGGGTAAGCCGCTCGACACCAATCTTGGCGCAGGCGCGCTTGCCGGCCTTCGCGTGGTCGAGATGGGCCAGCTTTTGGCGGGTCCATTCTGCGGCCAATTGCTCGGCGATATGGGCGCAGACGTGATCAAGTTGGAGCCGCCGGGAAAAGGCGATCCGATGCGCGTCTGGGGGCAGGGCGAGGAAAAGGTCCAGTGGGAAGTGATCGCGCGCAATAAGCGCTCTGTCACCTGCAATTTGCGCGTGCCTGAGGGGCAGGACATTGCCCGCCAGCTGATCGAAAAGGCCGATATTCTGATCGAGAATTTCAAGCCCGGAACGCTTGAGAAATGGGGCCTTGCGCCAGAGGAACTGCACAAACTCAACCCCGGTCTCATTATCGCGCGCATGTCGGGTTATGGCCAGACGGGACCATACTCCACGCGGGCCGGATTTGGCGGCATTGGCGAGGCGATGGGCGGTTGGCGCTACATCGTGGGCGAACCCGACCGCGCGCCTGCACGCATGGGCATTTCCATCGGCGATACGCTGTGCGCGACATATGGCACAATGGGCGTTCTCGCCGCGCTCCATCACCGTGAGAAAACTGGTGAGGGGCAGGTGATCGATACCGCCCTTTACGAAGCAGTCTTGCAAGTCATGGAAGGGCTGGTCCCCGAATATGACTATAACGGCTTTATCCGCGAGCGCTCCGGTTCAATCCTGCCCGGTATCGCGCCCAGCAATGTGTATTCATGCAGTGACGGCCCGTTCATGATCGGCGCTAACAATGACGCGATATTTTCGCGTCTGTGCGAAGCGATGGAGCGGCCGGAATTGGCGAGCGATGAGCGCTACGCCACCCATCTGGCGCGCGGGCAGAACCAGACCGAGCTTGATGATCTTATCAACGAATGGACTGCGACTTTGACAGTGGAGGAGCTCGACAATCTGATGATCAAGCATTCCATCCCCGCAGGCCGCGTTTATACCGCGAAGGACATGCTCGAAGACCCGCATTTCCAGGACCGCGAGGCCATTATCGAGGTGGAAACCGAAGGGCACGGCAAGCTGAAGATGCAAAACGCCTTCCCCCGTTTTTCCAAAACGCAAAGCGGGGTGCGCAGGACCGCGCCGGTCACGCCGGGTCAGCACAATCTGGAAGTGATGCGTGAGCTTTTGGGATGGGATGCCGAAGACATCGAGGAAAAGGCCGAGCGCGGGTTAATGTAACCCCCGCGCCCGGCCCTTTCGGGGTAAAGCCTAGAAATTCATAAAGATGTTTACATTGGCGACGTGATCCATCCGGTCCTCGCCATCGCGAAACACCGTCTGGTTAAGGTAGCCGGGCACCATTTCCACGCCATCGGCAATCGGCACCGAAACGCCGGCGAAATTACGCCATACGCTGAGGCCGCCGCGCTGAACCTGCGTGTCGTTGAGTTCAATAAACGGCTCGGTGTAGGCAACGAATTTGTTGCTCTCGGAAATCGGCACTTTCAGCTGTACGAAGTTGCGGAAACGCCACGAGGTGCCGCTGGTCTCTTCAAAAGTGCGTTGTTCAAGGCGGGTGCGCGAATCCAGTGTCACTCCGTCCCGGTCGATCAGGCGCACATTCAGTTCTTGATAGAAGCGGTGCTCGTTCAGCTCTGGCGGGCCAGCGGGATCGGTCAGGATATAGGCGTAACCACCGCCGAAATTGACCTTATCGGTGATGCGATAACCAACGAAAGAGCGCAGCAACAATTGTCCCAATCGGTCTGCGTCGTCGGTGAAACGTTCCTGCGCCTCGCCGCGGATGAACCAGTCGCTGTCTTCGCCAAGGTCGATGGTGATAAACTGGCCGGTCCAGATGTTGAAATCATCTTCGGTTGCCGCCGCAGGGGAAGCAAATGTCACCGCGCAGGCCGCGCCAATCGCGGCAAGAGTACCTGTGCGCATACCGTTGAGGCGGCGCGATGATTTCCTGGCTGTTTTGGAAGACGGGGTTTGAAAATCGGATTGTGTAACTGTGGTGTTCATCTGAATTCCCTGTAGGCGGTGCCCCCCTTTCATGGGAGGGTTGGGAGGATAAAAAGGAGGCACCGCTCCAGTTATACCGGTGCTTCGGGTAACGCCGGTTTGATCGGTCTATCCGTAGTGTTGCAGGCAAAAATCAGCCGGTTGGCACTCTTCCCGGCGTAGGCTGTCTGGCCTATGCACTTTTGTTTGACCGCTGTATGATGGAGTTCATGCAAGAACCGATTTCTGTCCTTCCCAGTGATGGCGAAACCATCGCCGAACTGCGCGAGTTATACCGCGCGGCGGAATCGCGTTCGGCCCGTCTAAGGCTGCTTTCCGTGTCCGCGCGCGAATTGGCCGAGGCAACCAGCATCTCGCTTGATACGGCGGTGGATCGCTGTGCCCAGAGGCTTGCCTTCTTTGTCGGGTGTCGCAGCGGCTCTGTTACGCGAAGGTTAGACGCGGCCCCAGGACAGGCCGTTGATGCAGGTGCCATTCCGATCAAGGCACCGGGCGGCGGCGGTGAGGCGATTGCCTGGCTTACAATTGACGGGCTCGAGGGGCTGGATGCGATCAGCGATCATGAGGACCGCGAGGTCTTGCGCATGGAACTTGATCTGATTGGTCTAACGATTGACCGTATCACAAAAGAGCGCGAGCGCGCCGGGCTGGTTGCAAAGCTTCAGGAGCGCGAGAGGACGCTTGGCTATCTTCTCGAGCAGATTTTCACAGCGCAAGAAGAAGAGCGCCGCCGGGTCAGCCATGAATTGCATGATGGCGTTGCGCAAACGGCGACCGCTTTGGTCCGGATCCTGGAAACTCCCGGCGCCGGAGGCGAAGGCGAGGGCAAAGACGCTATCAAGCCTGCCGAAGTGGCGCGTTCGCTCGTTTCGGAATTGCGGCGCGTGATTGCAGGCTTGCGCCCCACATTGCTGGACGATCTGGGGCTTGTTCCCGCGCTTCAGGCACTGGCGGAAAGCCTTGAGAAAGATGGATTCTCGGTCTCTCAAGTGTTCAGCCGTGGCCAGCTGCGTTTGTCGCCCGTTATTGAAACGGCGGTGTTCCGTGTGGCTCAGGAAGCTGTGACCAATATCCGCAAGCACGCAGGCGGACCATGCGATGTGACAATCCATGCCCTGTTTGATGCCGACCCGCTGGTTCTGAAAATTCACGACAATGGGGCAGGCCCGTCCGAGGCAACCCGCACGGCTGGCGGGATTAGCGGGAACAATGTTGGCATTGAAGTCATGAAAGAGCGTATGGCCGCGATTGGTGGCTCGCTTGAATGGGGCGCAGGGCCAGAGTGCGGCGTAATTGTCGAAGCGCGTTTCCCCGCTAACGTTTAATTCGCCGGAGCCTCTGATGCCATCTTCCGATACCCCGCCCAGCATTCTGATCGTGGACGATCACCAATTGGCGCGAGAGGGTCTGCGTGCGGTGCTTTCCGGCGACAATTTCGACGAGATTTACCTTGCCAGCACCGGTGAGGAAGCGATCGAGGTGGTGCGCGAGAAAGTGCCCGACATCGTCTTGATGGATGTGCGTTTGGGCGACGGGATTGACGGGCTGGAAGCCACGCGCCGCATTGCTGCACTCAAACTGCCGACCAGGGTCATCATGCTCACGCTGCACGATATGCCGGGCTATGTCCGGACCGCGCTTTCGGCAGGCGCTGCGGGTTATGTCCTGAAAGACACCGAAATCGGCGACCTTCGCAGCGCGATCGCTCAGGTGATGGATGGCCGCTCAGCTGTGCCGCTTGATCTGGTAAACGCTGCGATGAGTAGCGATGCGGAAATCAGCGTTTCGGGCGATCTTGCAAGCATTCTCACCGGGCGCGAACAGGAAGTTGTTGAACTTGTCGCTGAAGGCCTCACCAACAAGGAAATCGCCCGCAAGCTCGAAATCAGCCCTGCGACGGTGAAGGTCCATGTCGAACGCCTGATCGCCAAACTGGGGGTCGCTGACCGGACACAGGCGGCGGTGCTCGCGACCAAGCTCAAGTCTGCCAAAGACCTGCGCATTTGAGAGGGTTTTGATCAAGACCTCCCTTCGGATTTGGACGGACCGTCCGCTTGCCTTCAAGGGGTTGGTGGTTGTTGCCTTGCCTCTGGCTGTCCTGCTGGGGGCGCTTGTCTCGCTCTATCTGGCATCCAGCGCAGAAACCCGGGCAGAAGACGATGTGCGCCGCGCCTTCGCAATTCAGCGCGATGTCTATCAGGTCCACGCTCTCCTGGCCGAAGCGGCAGCAGGGGTGCGCGGATATGCGCTGACGCGCGAGGACCGGTTTCTTGCGCCCTATTACACGGCAGAGCAGGATTTGCCCGCAACGCTGAGCCGTCTGGACGAGGCGATCGAAGATGAAACGGTTCGCCCTCGTTTTATTGAGCTGTTGCAAGTGACGCAGGCAAAGCGCGACGGGCTTCGCACCACAATCGCTTTGACGCAAACGTCTCAGCAGCCAACCGCGCAAGAGATCGAGCGCGCATTGGTCGCAAACAAGCTTGCGCTTGATGCTGTGCGTGCGGAAATTGACAATATTCAACGGCTCGAAGGCATCGTCCTAGATCGCAGGCGAGGGCTGGTTGACGATGTGCGAACGCGCTTTCTGACGCTTACCGCAGTCAGTGCATTGGTCGGACTTCTGGGCAGTCTGGCAGCGGTTTATCTGTTCTCGACGGGGATCGTACGCCGCGTCAGCAAGCTTGAAGGCGATGCGGAATTGCTTGCGCGCGGGGAGCGATTGGAGACGCCGCCCGAAGAGGCAGACGAGCTAGGCCGCCTGGCTCAGCGGCTTGGCAGGGCAAGCGCCCTTTTGCGCAAGCGCGAGGATGATCTTCGCGCAAGTGAAGAGCGGTTCCGTCTGGTGATCGAACAGGTGCGGGATTACGGCATTTTTGCCCTCAATGAAGAGGGCATCGTGACCAGCTGGAACATGGGCGCAGAACGGATCAAGGGGTGGCGCACCGACGAAATCGTTGGGGAACATTTCAGCCGGTTTTATCCGCCCGAGACACGCGACTATCTGCCAAGCGACATGCTCGAACGTGCGCGCATCGAAGGCACCGCCGAAGACGAGGGCTGGCGCATTCGCAAGGATGGAACACAGTTCTGGGCCAACGTTGTGATTACGGCCCTTCGCGACGACAACGGAAATTTGCAAGGTTTCGCCAAAGTCACCCGCGACATGACGGAGCGCCGCCGCAGCGAAGAGGACTTGCGCCTCGCTCAGGAAGAGGCGGTGGCAGCAAACCTTGCAAAAAGCGAGTTCCTCTCACGCACAAGTCACGAGCTGCGCACCCCTCTGAATGCCATCCTCGGCTTTGGTCAGCTGCTTGAAATTGATGAAGAAGATTTCTCGAAACCGCACCGTGATGCAATCAACCAGATCACCAAAGCCGGGCGACATCTGCTTGCCCTGATCAATGACCTTCTCAACATTTCGAGCATCGAGGCAGGCGCGGAAGAGATCGAGATCGAGCCGGTCAATGTCGCGCAATTGCTGGAAGAAGTGCGCGCCTTTGCCGATCCGATTGTAAAGGCGGGGGGGCTGCGCTTCGATATCGACTTGCCAGCGGGCGACACGATTGTTCAGGCCGACAGGCGCCGCACCACGCAGGTCATCCTCAACCTTGTCAGCAATGCGGCAAAGTACAACACGCAAGGAACCTTCGTGCGACTTGGCGCGCAGGCGAAGGGCGAAGAGGTCACCATTTTTGTCGAGGATGACGGGCCCGGCGTCGATCCGGCCAATACCTCACGCTTGTTCACCGCATTCGACCGGCTTGGACAGCAAAATATATCGCATCGCGAGGGAACCGGGCTTGGTCTTGCGCTTTCAAAAAGCCTGGTGGAATCGATGGGCGGAAAAATCGATTACTCACCGCTCGACCCCGGAGCCCGTTTCTGGTTCACACTTTCGCACGGTC
Source organism: Erythrobacter sp. S227 (assembly GCF_057364925.1). Taxonomy (NCBI): domain Bacteria; kingdom Pseudomonadati; phylum Pseudomonadota; class Alphaproteobacteria; order Sphingomonadales; family Erythrobacteraceae; genus Erythrobacter; species Erythrobacter sp. S227. The sequence continues at coordinate 1,547,433 of NZ_CP200280.1, read as the reverse complement.
CCGTTTCATCAGACGCGCCGATTGCCGCAAAACAGGTCACATAAATGCCAGCCCAACTGATCGACCCGCAGGAAATACTTGCCCGCCGAATTCTGGTGATCGACGACGAAGAGGCCAACGTGCTGCTGCTGCGCAACCTGTTGCAGCGAGAGGGGTATCAGGACGTCCATTGCCTGACCCAGTCAACGAAGGCGCTTGCATCCTACATCGATCTTGAGCCTGACCTTGTTCTGCTTGATCTCATGATGCCCGAAGTCGACGGTTTTCAGCTGCTTGAGGCGTTTTCGCGCCATGATGCGGCCGATGAATTTCGCCCTGTTTTGGTGCTGACCGCTGACACCACCATTCAGGCGCGGCGCAAAGCGCTCTCCCTTGGGGCAAAGGATTTTGTCGCCAAACCCTTCGATGTGATCGAAGTGGGGCTCAGGATTTCCAATCTGCTTGAAACGCGCCTGCTTTATGAGCGGTTGCGTTCGTCCGCCGCCGACTAAGCGGCAGATTATCTGGCGAAGGCGGCCGCTTCGCTTGCGCGGCTTTTGATCTCGTCCAGATCAGCGCCCTCCGGCACGATCCAGCTGCCACCGACACACAGAACATTCTTCAATGCCAGCCATTCGGGCGCGGTTTTGGCAGAGATACCGCCGGTCGGGCAGAACAGACATTGGCCAAATGGGCCTGAGAGCGCTTTCAACGCAGGAATGCCGCCTGCCGCCATGGCGGGAAAGAATTTGAAATGGTTAAGGCCAAGGTCCAGCCCGCGCATAATGTCGCCTGCATTGGCGATACCGGGAAGGAAGGGAAGCCCGCTTGTAAGGGCCGCTTCGCCAAGGCTTTGGGTCAGGCCGGGTGAAACGATAAACTCGCTTCCGGCACCGCGCGCTTCTTCCAATTGGCGGGCGTTGGTTACGGTGCCTGCGCCAACAATTGCGCCGGGCACAAGGTTCATCCGCTTGATCGCTTCCAATGCGTCTGGTGTGCGAAGCGTCACCTCAAGCACTTTGAGACCGCCTTCGACCAGAGCCTCTGCCTGCTCGCGCGCTTTGCCGACGTCTTTTACCACCAGAACCGGGATCACGGGCGCGGCTTTCATCACGCGTTCGATTTCGCTTGGATCGTAACTTTGTGTGTCGCTCATTGGGTGTGCCCTTTGTCCCTCGCAATGTGTTGGCGGGTATAGATAAATCCCCCTGTTTTCGCGAGCGAAAATGGCAGGGCCGAATTCGTATTCAAATGGCTCACCGGTTGGGGTCACCGTTGGCCGGAGTTTGGCTGGCGTGATTAACAGAATTGATAGCAATCTGGGTTAGGTCCCGTGGTGAATTTTCCGTTCACTCAACCAAGGGCCTTTGCGCAAGCTATTCCATGACCAGGTCAGCATCAGCAACAGATGGCACATGCCTGCTCGGCGCGACCGGGTTTGTGGGGTCGGCATTGCTGCGCCAGACGCAGTTCGATACGCTCTGCAACAGCCGCAATATCGCCGATATCGAGGGCCGCGCGTTCTCGCATGTCGTATGCGCCGCAGCGCCAGGCTCGATGCTTGAGGCGAACACCGCGCCGGAGCGTGACCGCGCGTTAATGCACGGGTTGATGGAGCGTCTTTCCAAGATCGAGGCGAAGCGGTTTACGCTGATCTCGTCCATTGCAGTGCTTTCCGATTTTGCGGGACAGCACGTTGAAAGCACGCAGGATTTTCAAGAGACCCTCGCTTACGGACGCCACCGGCGCGAGCTTGAGGCGTTTGTGGAAAATCACTTTGAAAACAGCCTGATCGTCAGGCTTCCGGCTCTGTTCGGCAAAGGTCTTCGCAAGAATTTCATCTTCGACTTGCTCAATCCCGTGCCGTCGATGCTGACGAGGGACAGGTTGGAGGCTGTTTGCGGAGCGCTGTCTGGGGGCCTCGATGATTGGGTGCGAGAGCTTTATCGCGAAGACCCGGCAACGGGCATGGTGAAGCTTGACCGCGATGCTCTGAATGCCGATGCCCGGCGCGGTGCGCTGGAGAATGCGGTGGACGAGCTCGGGTTCTCCGCGACCCAGTTTCACAATCGTGAGACGACGTACCAATATTACGAGATTGACCGGCTGTGGCGCGATGTTGCCACCGCGACCCGGGCGGGACTTTCGCATCTCCACCTCGCCTCCGAACCTGTCGCAGCCAAGGTGATCCACAAACATGTGACCGGCCGCGATATGCCCGAAACCGGTGCGCGCCTCCACAAGGAGGATATGCATTCGGCGCACGGCGCATTGTGGGAGCGGGAAGGGCCCTATCTGTTTGGGGCTGAGGCCACTCTCGAGCGGCTTGGCGCATTCTTCGCAAGTGAAAAATCGCGGCAAGAACAGGTGCCGGCATGAGGTTGTCCATGTCGAATATTGCCTGGGCTCCCGAAGAGAGGCTGGACGCTTACGCCGCAATGGCACAGGCTGGCTTTACCGGCCTCGAGATCGCGCCGGGGCTTTTCTTCCATGGGGCCGATGATCCGTTCGTGCCCGGTGACCCGCAAGCGCGCGAAGCCTTGGCGGAAATGCACGATCACGGGCTTTCGCTGGTCTCGATGCAATCGCTTCTTTTCGGCGTGCAAGGCGCTGGTCTTTTCGACGGAGATGGCGCGCGCGCGGCACTCGTCAAAGGAATGGAGCGGGCGATTGATCTGGCGGGCCGCTTTGGCATTCCCAACCTCGTCTTCGGCACGCCCGCACAGCGCCGCGTTCCAGATGGCATGGAGATGGAGCGAGCAATCAGCGATGCTGCGCAAGTCTTCCGCGTTCTGGGCGATCGGGCGGTTCAAGCAGGCACCACCATAACCGTGGAACCCAATCCTGCGGCCTATGGAACAAACTTTCTGAACACGCTTGAAGAAGCTGCTGACTTTGTTGGTAAAGTCGACCATGGGGCGATCAGGATGATCCTTGATCTGGGCGCAATGCATATGAACGAGACGTTTGATGCGGTGCCCCGCCATATTGAAACTCTCGCCCCGATACTGGGCCATGTGCATGTGAGCGAGCCCGAGCTTGCACCTGCCCCTGCGGATGCAGCGGCCTTGGTGCCTGTTCTCGTTGGCTTAAAACAGCACGGCTATTCCAAGGCCGTCTCGATCGAGATGCGCCGTGATGAAAGCGGCTTGGACGCGGTCAAATCCTCTATCGCAGCGCTCGCCAATGCCGCGCTTGCAGCAGGGGTATATGGGGAGAAATCCCATGCATGAACCCGCAGCAAAGACCTTCACTAAACAACGCGAAGATACGGTTGTATCTGTCTGTTTTGCAACGCCTCCTGCGAATGAAAAGACATTCGAGACGATCCGCAATATCGCCGCGACCCTCGATGAAGTGTACCGTTTCCGCGAGATCATTCTCGTGGTCGAAGATCATCAGCGCGATGCCTTCCTGCCTCTGGTCGAAGAGGTCAGCGATGTGCGCCTGTTCGTGGTGCGCAAGGGCACGGAATATTACGAACGCCGCGTGATCGCAGCGGAAGAGGCGATAGGCGATCTGGTCCTCATCGCGCAGGAAGACGAGATCGCGCAAATGGATGTGCGCGCTTTCCTTGATCACGCGGAAAGCGAAAACGCCATCGCGCTCGCCAATTGCGGCAAGCGTCAACCGGTCAAATCGTTTCTAAGCTGGCCCTTTATCGCGCTGGGCAGGCTTGCGGGCTTTGCCGTTTACCCCAGCGATTTCCAGTCGATTGCTATGCCGCGAACGCTGCTCAACCACATCCTTGCCCATGACGAGCCGCGCCTCGCACTACGCTACCCCCCGCGCGATCCGCGCCTGCCTACATCGGCCTACAAAGCACCCAGCGAAGTCTCTTCAAGAGGCGCTTTCAAAGACATCGGGCGGCGTATGCAATTGCTGCAAACGCTGCTGGTTTATCTAACCCCGATCATCCTTTCTGTCGTGGCGATTTCCTCGACGATCCTGACGCTCGTCGGCTTTGCCTATGCGGCTTGGATCATTGGCGCTGTGCTGCTCGTCGATAGCCTCGCGCCCGGGTGGCTGACGACCAACACGATGCTTGCGGTGAGCGCGGTCTTTATGGGCGTATCGACCTTGGGACTGAGCCTTGGGTTGCAGCATTTGTTGCGCGTACAGGCCCGTGACAAGGGCGAGCGCGTATCCGAAGAAGTGAACCGCATCGACCTGTTCGGCAAAGTGGCGGTTGACCTCAATGTCGAGCTTGAGAGCGAGAATTGGGACCGCACCAAGGCCCCCTTTGCTCCTCATAAAAAGCGCGAAGATGGCTGATGGTCCGGCCGCTGCCTACCACATATGATTATGTCGTTATTGGCGGCGGTTTTTATGGCTGCTGCCTTGCGCTGTACCTACGCTCAATCTCCGACAAGGTATTGCTGGTGGAGGCATCGGACGCACTGATGACGCGCGCAAGCCGGGTGAATCAGGCGCGCGTGCACACCGGTTTCCACTATCCGCGCTCGGCAGTCACAGCGGTCAAATCCATGCTCTTGCATCGCAAATTCCTCGAAGATTTCCCCGAGGCAATCGTCGATGAATTCCAGATGCTTTACGCCATTGCGAAACGGCGATCCAAGGTAACGGCCAAGAAATTCCACCGCATGTTTGGCGATATGGGCGCGCCGATTGAGGTCGCTTCGCCCAATGACCGCGCGCTGTTCAATGACGATATGGTGGAGCAGGTTTTCGCCTGCTTTGAAACGGCGTTCGACTATTCCGTGCTCGCGGGCCAGATGGCAAAGCGGCTTGATGCAGCGGGCATTGAACTGCGCTTGTCGACCAAGGTTGAGGCCCTTGAGGCGCGCCGTGATGGTGTTGTCGTGGGGCTTGGCGATGGCAGCGAAGTCACCGCCCGCTATGCTTTCAACATCACCTATGCTCAGATCAACAAGGTGCTTGAAACGGCAAACCTGCCCAAAGCGCGGTTGAAATATGAGGTCGCAGAGCTTGCCCTGATCGAGCCACCTGCCGAGCTTCAGACGCGCGGGATTACCGTTATGGACGGCCCGTTTTTCTCGACCATGCCATACCCGTCCGCCTCGCTCTATTCGCTCACCCATGTGCGTTACACGCCGCATGAAAGCTGGAGCGATGAAGCAGGGCCCGGAGATTCAAGCGTGAGCGATCCTTACCGCCATTTCGCAGAGCGGCAGTACGAAACGCGCTATGCCTTTATGCTCCGCGATGCCCAGCGGTATCTGCCGTGTTTGGGGGAATCGACCTATCATCGCTCGATCTACGATGTGAAAACGGTTCTGGTGAAGAACGAGCAGGATGACGGTCGCCCGATCCTTTACCACCAATCGCCGGGCGCAGGCCGAGTAATCTCCATCCTAGGCGGCAAGATCGACAATATTTACGACCTGTTCGAGGCGGTGAAAAGCACAGCTCCCGAGTTTGGAAAGCTGCATTCGGGCTATGTGCTGGGGGCGCAATATGCCTGAGGTGTCTGGGCTCCGGGGCCCGCTCGCTTCTTTCACAAAGGAGCGGCGCGGATGGCTGTTTCTCGCAGGTCTGGGTTTCGTGCTGGTCGCCTTGCGGGGGGCGACGCTGCTTTTCGACCACAGCCTCCATTCCATCGACGGTGCGATGCAAACATGGTTTGCGGCGGACAATTTTGCCGACGGGGCAAAGCTGGGGGAGGGGTTCCAATCCTATCTCGGGATCACAATGATCCTGGCGCTTTTGCCGGGGTTTATCGCCTTTGGTGAAACGCTGTGGGCCTCCACTTTTTCAGCCTATGCAATGGTGATGGCGGGGTGTTTTGCGGGCGCCTATGCGATCATCTGGATGCTGCGGCCGGTCCCGCAAAAGCAGCGGTGGCTTTGGGCCATACTGCTGATTTTTGTGTTTTATTATGCAGGGACAATGGTGGCGCGGGCGATTGGCCTTCCCTATCCTGCGACCTTTGATCCGGGCGTATCGCTTCGGCCCTTGCGCGGGGCGTTGCCGTTCTTTGTGTTGCCGGTGTTCGTCTGGGCTGTGCGCAGCATTCAATCGACACGGCGCGTGCGCGCTGTCTTTGCATTCGGGCTTGCAGCAGGGCTTGGCCTGTTGTGGTCAAACGATGCTGGCATTCCATTGGTTATCGCGAGCTGTATCGGCCTTTGCGCGGCGCTTTTTCGCGAGGCATGGCTTCTCGCAAAATCGCTTGTTCTCTTCGCTGTGGGCGTAGTTTTATCCGCCGGTGCGGTGCTTTTCCTGGTCACGCATGGAGATCCGTCGGGCTGGCTCCAATACAATTTCGTCGATGTGCCGAGCGACCAATATTGGTATTTCGCCCCGTGGAACCGCGAGGCGCGGGTGTTGGGCATCACCGATCTGCCCGGCATCTTTATGCAAGGGCAATTGCTCTCGACGCTAAGCCTGATCGTTCTCACCCTCAGCGTGATAATCGCAGGCGTAAGGCGGATTATGGGACGCGGGTCGCTCTTGCGGACAAGCGCCTTTATCTATGTGGGCGCGAGCATCGTTGGCACCGCTTTGATCCCGCAAATCGGCGGTCATATCGGCGCAGAATATAATGCGATCACCTTTGTCCTTGGCATATGTGCGCCGCTTATCGTGTTTCAGGATGCGCTGTTTGCCCGCGCGAAGCCTGCGATACGCGCGCTACCAAAGCTAGGAGTTCCTGTGGCCGCCGGCGTCGCAGCGACCGCGATGCTTGCCCTTGATGCAGGCCATTTGGTGCAGGCCACCCAACAGACCGACCGCACGGTTTATGCTGATAACTTGGGCTTTTACGTCACGCCGCAAACGGCCGAAGACCTGGCCGCGATGGAGCGGTTTTCCAATGTTCTCGAAGCCCGCGGCTTTCCCGAAAACGAACGCCTTTTGTCGGTTTACACCTCGGCGCTCGATATTGCGGCGGGCACAAAAAGCCCCGCGCCTGTCGGTTCGCTCATCCACGCCTTGGGTGAGCAAAACCGCATCAATTATGTCGAGGCGCTGACCGGAAAAGCGGTGGCAGCGACCACGATCGCGCCTGACTACACCGGCTGGGCGGGATGGAACGAGAGGGCCAATTGGTCCTTCTTTAGAAACTTGCGCGATCTTTATCGCCCTGTTGCCCGCAATGATCAGCATGTCTTGTGGGTGCGTTCAGGCGATGTATCCCGCCCGCAAGAGGGGCGCTGCGAAATCACCGATTGGAGTTTTGCGCGGCTGGAAATGGTCATTACCAGCCCTGTTTCCGGTATTGCATCGGTCTATTTCGAACGCGAAGGCTTTGACGCACAAGCGCGCACCGCCCTGCTTACCGTTACCGAAGATTCGCCATTTACACGCTCGGTCAAAGAGCCGCAGTGGAGCGATTTTCCCCGCTATGGCATCGCCAACGCGCGCATTACCGAAGTGTCCGCCCCCGTCGAAACCGGAGAGGAAACGCGCCTTTCGTTTGAAGTGCTGGACGGATCATCCATCGGCTGGGGCGAGTGCTTTGTGCGCATTTACGAGCCTGTCGATTATGCAGCTTTGCCAAGCCTTTCAGACGGTATCGACCGCTTGATCGAGGAGGCGGGGCAATGAGCGAGATGCTGCGCTTTTTCACTGTCACCGTGCTTGGCGTGGTGCTTGATATTGGTATCGCTTACGGCCTTCACGAGCTTGGCGGCGTGCCCTTGGCGTGGGCGGCTGTCATCGGTTTTGTTTGCGCGGCGAGCGCGAATTATGTGCTGCACCAACTGTGGAGTTTTCAGGAGGGCACGCGCCAATTGTCTCTCGCAAGGGCGGGCAAATATGCAGGGGTCGCAGGTATAACGCTCGCAGCGCGTGTGGCCGTTGTCGCGGTTCTCGCCAATTGGACGGGCGGCGGATATGCGCTCCTTATCCTCATCTGCGGGGCGGGGGTGTCGTTCTTCGTCAACTTCACCTTGAGCAAGTTCTTTGTCTTCGCAGCGCAGCCATCGCAAGAGGGTGCATCATGACGGCTGCGGTCACCTTTGACGACACAGGTTGGGAAGTGCCCTCCCACGAGGCCGCGACCTATGCCGAAAAGGCGCACAAATACGCGCTTGTGATCCCCGTCATAAACGAAGGTGAGCGTATTCGGGGCCAGCTTAGCCGCATCAAAGACGCCAGCCTTCCGGTTGATGTAATCATTGCCGATGGCGGTTCATCGGACGGTTCACTCGACGCGGATTTTGTGGGACCCATTGGTGTGCGCGGCGTCCTGACCAAGACCGGGCCGGGCAAGCTCAGCGCGCAACTTCGCATGGCCTACGCATGGTGCCTGCGCGAAGGGTATGAGGGTATTGTCACCATTGATGGCAATGGCAAGGACGGGGTGGAGGCGGTCGCCGATTTCGTCGCCAAGCTCGATCAGGGCTGCGACTATGTTCAGGGATCGCGTTATCTTCCCGGTGGCGAGGCAGAGAACACACCGTTTGAGCGCACAATCGCCAACCGGTTGATCCATGCGCCTGTCTTGAGCCTCGCTGGAAGGCACTTTTTCACCGACACCACCAACGGTTTCAGAGCCTATTCCGCACACTATTTGACCCACCCGCAAGTTCGCCCGTTTCGCGGCGAATTCGAGGTTTACAACCTCCTTTTCTACCTCACGGTGCGGGCGGGGCAGCTGGGCCTGAAGGTCGATCATGTGCCGGTCATCCGCCGCTATCCTGAAAGCGGCAAGGTCCCCACCAAAATCGGCGGCTTTGCCTCCAAACTGGCGCTGCTTGGCGAGACGGTGACCGCTGCGACCGGCGGATACACGCCCGATAGCGCATCGAAGCCGGTATCCTCGCTCGGCTGGCCCGCACTGATCGCAGCGCTGGTGCTTTTGCCGCTCTTGCTCAGCGTGATTGCTGCGCCTGATTACTCGCCCGACAGTTGGGCTTTGTATGAACTTGGCAAGACGGTTTTTGCCGACTTCTACCGCTTCAGCCATTTTCGCAGCTTTACCAGCGCGTCCGAATATTCGAGCGCGTTTGCGCCGCTTTGGCCAAGCCTTATCGCACTGGTCGATGGCGCATTGGGGACAGGCGCGCGCACGGGGCTCTATCTCGCTTTTGCGAGCTATTTCGCATTCGCTTTGGTATCGGAACAGATCGGCCGAAAACTGACCGGTGCGCGCTGGATCGGGCTTGCGATGGCTCTGGTCCTTTTGCTTGGCCCCAATATGGTTTGGGACGAGATCGAGGCAGGGCGCACGATACCTTTTCAGCTTCTGCTGTATGCTCTGGTCTTGAGGGGCCTGATGGCGTGCGACGAGATGAGTCTGTTGCGGGCAGCGGGCATCGGGCTTGTCGCAGGTCTCGCGCTTATGAACCGCTTTGATGCAGCGCTTTTGCCGGTTCTTGTGGCTCTTTTGATCCTGTGGGCAACGCGCAGTCCTTCACGAATGTTCGCAGCCCTCGTAGCGTCCATTGTCGCCATATCTCCATGGATCGCATACTCGCTCACGACCTTTGGTACGGTGTTCGCGACAGACAATTCATCCGTCGCAACAACGCTCGATGCCAAGGCTTTTGTGACCGACTGGTGGCCGGAGCCACAGCCCGATTGGTCCGATGACCCTGCCGCGTGGCTCTACAAAGTCCTTGGCCATATGGGTCAGTGGTTGGTCAACGGTGTCTCGCTCGTATTCACCCCGCTGGGTGCGGTGTTTGGTCTCGCGGTGGCAAGCGTCGGCGCAATACAGGCCTTGTGCAGCAAAGCGCCCGTTTCGCCAGCCAGGGAAGCCCGCGTAGGCACAAAGACCTCGGAGCAATTCCGGTTGCTGATCCTCTTCGTGCTTGCCCTTGTGTGCATGATGGTGCCGCAGATCGTGACCGGCTATCTGGAATATCGCTATTACTCCGCGCTTTTCTGGGCAGTGTTTCTGGGGCTTGCCTCTTGGCAAATTGCCTTTGGTCGAACAGAGGCCCAGCGCCAGTTTTTTGCCAATTGCTTTGCCGGTATCGCCGCGCTCGGGATCGCAGGGTTTGTGGTCTTGCAAGTCACCGGTTCGATTTCAGCGCAGACTTCGGCCGAGGCCAAGTGGGAGGAATTCGACGCGCCCGGCGACATTGCCGCTTTGAAGAAATGCCTTGGCGAAAAGAGCGATGCGCGCGTCTTGGTCACGGGCGACGATGCATTTGCGGCCAAAGCAGGCGCGCTTGCGTCCCTTCGCACCATGATGGAGCCGCGCAATATGGCCGAGGGGCGTCTGGACGAGAGTGGCCGGGCTCAATTCCTCAAGGAGTGGGATGTGAAATTCGTCCTCATTCGCGGTGAGCAAGGCGCGGCTGCGTCATCGGGTTTCCCGGGCTTTGAGCCAGTCCCGGCCTGTCGTGAGCGTTTGTTGAAACGGGTGCGCTAGGGATTAGCCCGCCAATCCCTGACGCAAAGTCAGCTTCAGCGTGTTGAACCCTGCCTCGCGCGAGTGCACGCCATCTTCGCCCCATGCATTGACGATGGCAAGCCCGATCCCGCCTCCGGTTGTTGGATCAGGGCCAGCGACAGGCGGCGCGGCCAGCGGATCAAATGCCGGGCCATCATCGACCATCTCAAGGGTAATCGCCTCTTCCCCACCTTCAAGGACCAGCAGCAGGGCAAGGTCTTGCGATTTCCCGCCATGGCGCAGCGCGTTTGCGACAAGCTCCTCAACCAGAATGACCAGTTTGATTTTCAGGCGCGGTTCGTAGTCGCGCCCTTCCAGAAAATTGCGAGCAAATTGGAGGGAGTGCGCGATTGCAGGCGCGCAATTGCTATCTTTTGTAACAAACGCGGAAAATCGTCTCCATTGCCCCATATTTGTATGCTAACACAGCTTGAACGGGGGAGGATATATGCGAAATCTAATTTTACTTCTGACCGCAATTTTTGCGATTGCCGCGCACCCTGCGGCTGCGCAAGAGATCGGTCGGATCAAGAATGTGACGCAAGGCGGCATCGAAGTCGTGCGCGACGGCAGCAAGCTTAAAGGCACATCGGGATTTCGTCTGCGCGAGGGCGACATTGTCGTGACCCGCGCAGGCCAAAGAGCAGGTATCACCTTTGTCGACAATACGCGCATGGTGATCGCGCCGAAGAGCCGGATGATCATCTCGCGCTATCGTTTTGACCGCGCACGGCGCACCGGCGAATCCCGGATGCAGATCGATCGCGGCGCTGTGGGTGTTGATTCTGGAGAATTGGCGCGTTCTGGCCGGATGAAATTCAGAACGCCGACTTCGACGCTGGGTGTTCGGGGGACCACTTTTGTGATCGAGGTGGATGAATGATGCGCCCTTCTTTCGCAATTTTCGCATGTGCCAGCGCTCTCGCATTGGCGGGGTGCTCGGTCTCTAAAGAGCGCGTGACGCTGCTTTCTCCTGCACAAGATGGCAAGGATATCGGCGGCGTCGTCATCGAATATGATGATGGCCGCGAAGCCTATCTTGGCTTCAACAGCCAGCAGGCAAAGCTCAGAGGTGAAAAGGTCCCCTACCTCGTCAGGCAATATGACGAGGGCGATCCCTATTACTCTGATCTGGCGACCGATCTCCCGAAGGAAGCCGTGCGCGAGTATTTCTACTTTGCTCTTGGTGAAAACAAACTTTCCCCGTCAGAATTGGACCGGTTGCAGGCGTTCCTGAATGAGAACATTCAAAACCGCCCCGGGCTTTCGATCGAGATTGCCGCTCACACGGATGTGTCAGGCGGCGAGACATTGAACACTGAACTGGCGATCAAGCGAGCGGCCGAAGTGCGAGCGCAGGTCGATGAAAGGATCAATGCTGGCCAGATCGACGTAAGCAAGGAAGACATTGAAGAGCTTCCCGGATCGTTGTGGTGGGCACAATCGATCCTCGATTCAGGTCAGGAATATGTGGCTCGCGATTACCGCGTCGCCGTGGTGACTATCCGCTAATCACCTGTGTCATTGCCCAAGTAACGCAGGGCGAGAATTGTCAGATCATCGGCGGGGTCCGTGCCGCGTTCAAATGCACGGACCTTGCTGGCGATTGCCTTGGCCTGGTCAGACGCAGATTTTCCGCTGCCAGAGCCAAGCGCATCCATCACCCGCGCCAATCCAAAACGGTCTTCTTTGATGTTCATGGCATCGGTCGCGCCATCGGTGATAATCACCAGAGTTTCGCCCGCCTGAAGCTGGATCGTCTCGACGCTGTAGGGGAAATCATCAAGGGTGCGAAGTCGCAGGCCCCCGCGCATTTTGACGGCTTCGACACTGCCATCGGTTTTGACCAGCATGGGGTCTTCATGCCCCGCATTGACCATCTCGATTTGGCCGGTCGAACAATCAATGACGCCCACCAACATGGTAAGGTCCATCTCTTCGTCTTCTTCGGCCATGAGGTCGGCGTTGACCTGACGAACGGCCGCCTCAAGATCGCCGCTTGATCGCAGGAGGTTGTTCTTCGACACAGATTTCGACAGCGCCATGAATAAGGCCGCGCGAAGGCCTTTACCGCTTACGTCACCCACGAGAAATGCGAGCCGGTTGCCTTCCAATTCCATCGCGTCGTAAAAATCGCCGCCAACCGATTTGGCAGGCTCCAGCACTGCGCCGATTTCTGTGCGCGTACCAAGCTTTGCAAGCCTAGCGGCGCTTGGCACCATGGTCAGTTGAAGCTTGCGCGCGCTTTCGTTTTCTTTCTCCTGCTCGGCGGTGACTATGCGTTTCTCGACCAGTTCGGCGAACGTTAGCGCATAGCGCACCAGCACCAGAGCAATCCCTGCACAAAGGGCGATGATAAGCGGACGCGCAGGGTCGATCAGCAAGCCTGCGCTGTCATAGGCGACGAAGGATCCGACGGGCAGGGCCGCTGCGAGCGCGCCTGCTGGCACAAACAGCCATTTTGCAAGGCCAAGCCCCGCGGCCAAAAGCATGGCGACGAGGGCAAAGGCAAATGCGAATTCCAGCTCCTGAGCCCAGCCAGGACGCGACAGCCAGTGTCCGTTCAAAATCGCATCGACGGCCTGTGCCTGTACCAAAGTGCCCTGCATTTCGCTCGCGACGGGCGTTGCGACAATGTCCGTTGTGCCCGTTGCGCCAAAGCCGACGATGACGGCCTTGCCTTGCATTTCTTCAACGTTGAACTTGCCGTTCAATACATCGAGCGCGGTGATGACATTTGCGTCCCACTCAGGTGTCATCTTGAACTCAAGGTTCGCAGATGTGTCAGAAGGGATGATTGTCTCGCCAAGCTTGAGACCATCTTCGGTCCACTCAGGCGTATCGCTCCCGCTTGTCATACCAGCGATCTGCAGGGCAAATCCGGCGATTGTCGTCTCGCCCGCGATGATCGAGAGGGGAACTCTGCGAACTATACCATCTGCATCGGGCGGGCCATCGATCACCCCTCTTGCAGGCGCGGCGTCGTCGAAGAGCTTTATGCTTGTGAGCAGATAGTCAGCCTTCGCAATACCTTCTGGCGGCTGGCCTTCGATGCTTTCAAAGGTGAGCCCGCCTAGGCCGCGTTTCGCATCAGTGGTGGTCACACGGGCAAGGACGGTTGGCGCTTCTTCGATAACACTGGCGAGATATTGATCACCGCCCGGCAATTCGAGCACTCTGTCACGCGTTGCAGGCGCCAATGCATCCTCGTTGTAAAGCGCGAGGAAATTTTCAGGGTCCAGCCGGTCTGGCTCTACAAAGAAGATGTCGATGCCAATCGCGGCAGGCTGAGCAATGGCGATGTTTTCGATGAGGGCCGCCACATCGGTGCGTCGCCACGGCCATTGGCCTTTGGCCTCGACGCTGGCATCATCGATCATCACGACGACAACATCGTCGCTTGCCGCATCGCGCGGGGCCCATTGTTGCCAGTTGTCAAACACAAGGCGGCGCTGAAACTCTGCGCCAAACACGCTTATCAGAACGCCGACAAGAGCGCCCGCAAGGACCGCAGCGGTGATCGTTCTTTTGGTTTTTGGTCGCATAAACCTATCGCGCTTGGCTCTTAAAGCTCAACGCAAAACCCGTCATAGGAACACAATACTTCCAATGGCTCGCCTTCGCGCACCAGCTCTTCATAGCGCACGGTTTCCGCGTGCATCCGGCTGATATCGGCATCGGAATAGGTGGGCTCATGATGGAACAGGGCAAGGCGTTTGGCCTTTGCCTGATGGCAGAGATCGACTGCGACAATGTTGGAGGAATGGCCCCAGTCTTCCTTCATCGAAACGCTATCGGCGAGGGAATACATGGTGTCGGCAATGACCAGATCCGCGCCCGACATGAAATCGGCCATGTCGTCTTCTTCGTCCATCTTGTCGATCTTGTATTCGGCATCGGTGGAATAGACCGCGCTGCGGCCCTTTTCGTCGGTAAAGCGATAGCCATAGCTGTCATGGCTGTGTTCCTGACGGGTCAAAGCGACGGTCAGCTCACCGATCTGGTATTGTTTGCCGGTTTCCAAGGTGCGGAATTCGATATCGGCTTTGAGCCAGTCAAAAGGGACGGGAAAGGAGATTTCCTCTTGCTGGCGGCGCAATGCCGTTTCGGCGTCGGTATGCCCTGCGTGAATAATGACCTTTGCGCCTTCCACGAACGCGGGCACAAAAAACGGGAAGCCCATGATGTGGTCCCAGTGGAGGTGCGACAGGAAGAAATGCCATTCCTTGGGGCGGTGCCCGTCTGACAAGCGCCTTAGCGTATCAAGCCCAAGCTCGCGCAGTCCCGATCCCATGTCGCAGATAACAAACGCGCCTTCGCCCACGTCGATTTCGACGCAGCTTGTCGCGCCGCCATATCCCTGGCCCACTGCAAATTCGAGTTCATTATTGGCAAAATCGAGGGCGGCCTGTTTGTCGGAAAAGGTCCTGCCATTGGCATGGATCAGCGCGTCGGCCACCTTGTCAGCAATAGCCGCCGCCTTCGGCGCAACCGGCAGCGAGCCGCGCGTTCCCCAAAACCGGACCTGCATATTCCCCCCTAACTTTTGCGCTAATTCCCGCTCTGATCCTCGCCCTGAGCCTTCGTCGCGTCCTCAATCGTATCAGCCACCCTGAAGACCATATCATAACGGCTAATGGCCAGAATCTCGCGCATCGTATCATTCGGGCGGGCCAGTACAATGGTGGTGCCGCTTTCATTGGCTGCACGCTGCGCCAGGGTCAGGCCGCGCAGACCGCGCGATGACATATATTCGATGCCGGACAAGTCGATGATCGCGGTTTCCAGCTCAGTCCCGACCGCATCCACAAGGTATTCTTTGAACGCATCTGCGCTGGTTTCATCAACGCGACCGCTGGGGGAAAGCACCAGAGCGCTTCCCAATTCCTTGCTTGTCCATTGCAACACATCAGCCGACATTTGCTTTGCATAGCGTGAGTTAACGCAGATGCCAAACGATCTGCCCGCAATTGGCGGTGTCGCCATGACGGGCGGAAGCGGGTTCCGGTCGTATGCGCCAAGAATGGGCGCGATTTGCGCAAGATTGTTCATAAGCGGCCTGATTGGTTTTCTATGCGCACCATGAAACCACCAGAGTGTGAATTTTTTCCTATTCTGTTCCTGTCGTCTAATCTCATAAGCATTCCCGTAAGCGAGGCGCAAAACTGCATCTTGGGCAGGCTCAGCCCTTGCCCGTTCGCGGTAAACCTGCTTTTCAAGCCGTCATGGCAGAGCTTTTCCTGTCGGGGGCTTAGGGGGATCGGCAATGGCGGATGACGCCACCAGGAAGAAACGCATCGGTGCATTCGCGCGCAATGTTCGCGGGCTTCGCGAAGCGGGCACGGTGCAGATCATCAGCATGCTGGTCTTCGTGGCTTTTGCGATCTTCATCGCACGGTTCAGCTGGGCTTTGCCCGGCGGCGGAGAGCCGACACCTCTTACCAATGACGCAGAACGCGCTCTTTACGATACACGCGCTTATCTTGCCGCAGACCTCGTCGAACAGGATGATCGTATCGTGCTTGTCGTTTATGACGATGAGGCGCTGATCAATCTGGAAAAGCGTTCGCCATTGCCACGCGACGCATTGGCTGAAGCTTTGCGCAATCTCGACGCGATGGGGGCAAAGGCAATCGGGATCGATATCCTGTTCGACCAACCTCAGGCCGAAGACATCGAACTTGTCGACACTTTGCGCAGCATGCAAACGCCGACGTCTGTTGCCTATGCGACGCTTGCGACGAATGAGGCGGACATAGTCTATCGGCAACAAGAGTTCCTTGATGAATTTATGGCCGCAATCGAGGACGGCGACACCAACGCAAGGCGCGCCAGCATTCGCCTTGATGACGAATTTGGCGCGACGCGGGTTTGGCCCGATATCATCCCCGACCTGCCGCCCCTCCTTGGCCGAGCGATGCTCGAAGACGCAGGCGGGCCGTATGAGGAATTCGAGGGGTATGAAGGCGCAATCGAATATCGCCGCGCATTGAGAGCCGACTTTGCCGATGATGTCGACCCCGAAGCGCCGGTGGAGGGGCAGGTCGAGGAGCCTTTGTTCTTCTCACCTTCAATCGAATTGTTCTTGGATTTAGACCCTGAAGTGGCCGAATTCGTGGCACAGGAAATAGAAGGCAAATACGTCCTCATCGGCGGCGATATCCTTGATTACGATCGGGTGGCCACGCCGTTCACATCCTGGACCGGGTTTGAACCGTCCGGATTATCAGTCCACGGCGAACTGATCGCACAAATGCTCGACGGGAAGCGACTTACGCAAATTCCGGCGTGGACCATCTGGGTTATGGCCTTTGTCGTTGTGGGAAGCGCGATTGTCGTCGCTCTTCTGGAGTGGTCTGCACCAAAGCTGGTCCCGCTGTTGCTGGGACTGGGGGCGATCTATGTCGGCCTGCCCTTCGTGCTCCATTTTAACGAGGTGGACACCTACGGGCTGCCCGCCGTGGGTTGGTTGGTCGCCTGGATCATCACCTTCACCGTCGTGACCGCCGCTTCGCGTTCGGCAGGCGCAGCGCAGCGGTCCTTTGCGCAAGGGGCGCTTGGCAAATACATCCCGCGCGATATCGCAGAGGCGATTATTGACGAACCCGATCTCCTCTCGCTTGGCGGGGAGAAGCGCGAGATTTACGTGATGTTCTCCGACCTTGAGGGTTTCACCAAGATGAGCCACGCGATCGAACCGGAAATGGTCGCAAAACTGCTCAACCGCTACCTCGAAATGCTTAGCAAGGTCGTGCTCGACCATGGCGGGGTGATCGATAAATATGTCGGCGATGCAGTTGTCGCGTTCTGGGGCGCTCCTATTGCCCGCGAAGACGATGCGGAGCGCGCTCTTAAGGCAGGTCATGCCATCTGGCAGGCGGGCGAGGATTTCCGCGAAGAGGTCGCTGCGATGGACCCCGATCTGCCCAAGATCGGCAAGACCCGCGTTGGGCTACACTTTGGTGAAGCGGTCGTGGGGAATTTTGGCGGGGAAACCCGTATCCAATACACCGCGCTTGGCGATTCCATGAACACCGCAGCACGGCTTGAGGCGGCGAACAAGCCGCTAAAATCCAGCGTCTCTGCAAGCCGCGAGATCATCGAGAAAGCCAAACCGGATTGGTGGGTGCCGATGGGGCGCATTGTCCTTCGCGGGCGGGCCCAGCCGGTCGATATCTATCAACCCAAACCCGGTTTTCCTGAAGAAGACCGTCGCAAACTTGAAGAAGCCGTTCAGGTTTCAGATAGCAATCATGAACTAGCAGTGGAGCTAATTGATCAAGTGGTCGCTGGTCATCCCGAGGATTCGGCGCTAGAAAACTACGCAGCACGAATTCGTAATTTGAACGATGGGGGAGCATATGTTCTCGGTTAAATTCAAGGCCCGCGCATTGGGCCTCGCGCTTGCGGGCGCATGTTTGTCAGTGTCAGGGGCGGCCGCCGCTGGCGTAGTGGTAAAATCCACCGGACCTTCGGCGGGAACCTATCCCGTGGGTAAGAAGGTCGCGGACACATCAACGATCACTCTTCGCGCAGGCGACAAGATCACTGTGCTGGTCAATGGCGGCACGAAAGTGATGCAGGGGCCAGGCACCTTCCGCGTCGGAGAGGGCGCGACCAAGACGCGCGCACGATTTGCTCGCCTTACCCGTCAAGGTGCATCAAGCCGGGCTCGCACCGGGGCAGTGCGGGGCGGAGTAAGAGGCCCTGTCGGCATGCCTAACCTGTGGCTCGTCAATGTGGCCGCATCGGGCACCACTTGCCTTTATGATCTGGAAAATGTCCAGCTCTGGCGTCCCACCGCCGATGAGCGTGCAACCTACACAATCGCGGAAAAAGGAACTGATGCTCAGGTAGAGGTCAGCTTCGTTACAACCGAACCGGACCGTGCGCTTGATCCTGAAGGATTGAAACTCGCCGATGGTGCGACATACACGATCACTGGTCCCGCGAGCGGGGAAGCAGTGAGCGAGTCGGTCGATGTGAAGATCGTCGCTTTGACAGAAACCTATCGTCAGCCTGATGCGCTGGCGGCGGCTCTTGCCGAAAACGGATGCATGGGACAGCTCGCAGCGCTCGGCGATATTGCCGAAGCCGAGGCGTCCTAACAAGCCAATCTACCTAGCAATCAAGAGCGCCGGGTGTTTCACACCTGGCGTTTTTGCTTTTGGGACACATGGGATCCCCTTGAATAGCGGGTGGTCAGACCACACCTTGTTCCGCATGGAAGTCTCCGCCAATTCCCGCACAAAAGTCTGGTTCGATGGAGCTTGCCCGCTTTGCCTGCGCGAGATCGCTGTGATGAAGCGGCTTGATCGGGGCGGGGCGATTGATTTCGTCGATGTATCGGGCAGCGGTGACCCCAGCTGTCCCATTGACCAGTCGCAATTGCTCGCGCGTTTCCATGCTGAGGAAGACGGTAAGGTTCTGAGCGGTGCAGCGGCTTTTGCCGCCATGTGGCGCGCGATCCCCATGCTGCGCCCGTTGGGAGTGATCGCCAAGAACCGCGTCGTTCTCGCGCTGCTGGAAAAGCTGTATCTTGTGTTCCTGAAGGTGCGGCCGCGCTTGCAAAAAATGCTGCGTTAATCCTTCCCGCTTTTTCTCACGAAAAGACTTGCCCCGCTCGCACGCATGGGGTCAATCTCTTAGCCAAAGGATAATGGAGAGAGAACGCCCATGGAAAACTTTGGCGGGATGCAGAACGAGATTTACAATGCGGGGCTGCAAGGGCTCCTTCCCGATTACCCGGTTGATTTTGCAACGTTGGAAAAGCGCGGGCAGGAAGCCCTGGGCGAGATGCTCACCAATTATGTCGCCGGAGGTTGCGGGGACGAGCATACCCAGAACAGCAATTCAGGCGCTTTCCACCACTGGGGTATGGTCCCGCGCATGATGGTCGATTGCACCGAGCGTGACCTTTCTATCGATCTGTTCGGAATGAAGCTCAAAAACCCGCTCTTCATGGCGCCGATTGGCCTTAACGGAGAGGCAACGCAGGATCGTCACGGCGATATGGCTGCGGCGCGCGCCTCTGCCGAAACGGGCGTGCCGTTTTGCGTTTCGACCCTCGGCAATGATCCGATGGAGGATGTGTTTGAAGCATGCGGCGATACGCCAGCTTTCTTTCAACTCTACACTCCGCGCAATCGCGAGCTTGCGACAAGCCTTATCAAACGCGCCGAAGCGTCAGGGGCAAAGGCGATCGTCGTCACTCTCGACACATGGCTCACCGGTTGGCGTCCGCGCGATCTTAACGCCTCCAACTTCCCGCAACTGCGCGGCAAGGTCATGCAAAACTATTTCACCGATCCGGTCTTCCGGGGGATGCTTGAAAAGCCGCCGGAGGAAGATCCCAAGGCGGCAATCATGCTGTTCGCAGGCATTTTTGGCCAAGTGCTGACGTGGGACGATATGGAGTGGTTCAAGTCTGTGACCGACCTTCCCATCGTGCTCAAAGGCATCTGTCATCCTGATGATGCGCGCCGCGCGGTCGATCACGGGGCGGATGCGGTCTACTGCTCAAACCATGGCGGGCGTCAGGCCAATGGCGGCATCGCAACGATCGACCTGCTTGCCGATGTGGTGAAAGCAAGTGGCGACACGCCCGTGCTGTTTGACAGCGGCGTTCGTTCAGGCAGCGATGCTGTCAAGGCTTTGGCCCTTGGCGCGACTGCTGTGGGTGTCGGGCGTCCTTATACCTACGGTCTTGCCATTGGCGGGGCGAAGGGAGCGGCATGGGTTTTGCGCTCTATACTCGCCGAGGCCGACCTGCTGATGGCTGTCAATGGCTATCCCGATCTGGCGGCGGTTCGCGAGGCCGGCGCCATACGGACGGACCGAGCGTGATCACAATTGTGTGACGGTTTCAATCCCCTAGGGCGGCGTCCCTATGTGGATGAAACGGGATATTAATTGTAAAACCCTATTACCGGACTCGAATTTCGACTCAGTTTTCCACAGGAACGCTGTTAGCCTTTGGTTAACGATAAAAATCAATTCGGGGACGCGACAAGAATGGAACGACCAACGATCATCTCATCTGGTCCAGACGCAATGGGCCGCACCGTCTGCTTCGGCAACGAAAGCTCGCGCCGCGCGCGCTATGGCCGAATTCAACCGATGCCGACGAAAAAGCCGCTTGCGAAACTGATCTCGGGCCTTTTCCGCTTGCGTTAAGCAGCGCCCGCCAATCCGAACCTATGGAATAAAACCGCTCTCACGGTGCCGATTTGGCGACTGTGACCAGTTTTGTTTCGGTGTATCCGAGATAACCCTCAACCCCGCTTTCAGAGCCAAATCCGCTGTCACCGACCCCGCCAAACGGTGTTTCGGGTGACCCCACCGCGAAGTGGTTGATCGCGACCATGCCAGCACGAAGCGAATTGCCAAGATAATGGCTTTCATCGAGCGAGGCCGTGAAAGCGTAAGCGGATAGTCCGTAGCGAAGAGAGTTCGCAATCTCGACCGCTTCTTCAATCGTATCATACGGCACGATGCCAGCCACAGGGCCGAAGGGTTCCTCTGTCATGAACTGGCTTTTGAGCGATGGACCCGCGATGACCGTCGGCGTGAAGAAATGCCCTGGCCCTTCCAACGCCTTCCCGCCGCTGACGATTTCACCTTCATCTGCCTCCATTGATGCGACCAATTGCTGCATCGCTTCCAAGCGGCCTTTATGCGCCAGAGGGCCCATGTCCACGCTGTCATCCACGCTCGCATCGCCAATCTTGAGCTTTTGCGAACGCGCGGCGAATTCTGCGACGAATTTGTCGTAGATCCCGCGCGCGACAAGGAACCGTGTAGGCGAGACGCACACTTGCCCCGCATTGCGGAACTTTGTCGCAGCGCAGGCCGCAACAGTGCGTTCAAAATCGGCGCTTTCGCCGATTACCACCGGGGCATGGCCGCCAAGCTCCGAGGTGTAGCGCTTGAGGCCTTTGGCCGCCAAAGCTCCCAATTGCCTGCCTACTGCGGTCGAGCCGGTGAAGCTGACTTTGCGGGTGATGTCGGCGGTGATGAGATGCTCTGAAATCATCGCCGGATCGCCATAAACGATATTGAGCACGCCTGATGGAAGCCCTGCGTCAACGAAGCATTCTGCGAGCATTTGCGCTGTGCCCGGAGTTGTTTCGGCCGGCTTCAGAATAGCGCTGCATCCGGCGGCAAGCGCGCCTGCGATTTTCTTGGCTGGCAGATTGATCGGGAAGTTCCAAGGCGTGAACAGCATGGCCGGACCAACCGGCTCCTGTGTCACGCGCTGTTCAAGCAGATTGTGGCTGCGCACCGGCACAAGACGGCCACCCTGACGCTTTGCCTCTTCGGCAAGGAAGTCGATCAGATCAGCAGCACCTGCGGTTTCCCCCTTCGCCTGTGCATGGGGTTTGCCCATCTCAAGCGTCATCACACGCGCGATGGTCTCGGTCCGCTCGCGCAAGAGGTCAGCCGCTTTACGCAGGATGCGGAAACGCTCGATTGCCGGGGTTTTCGACCAGATTTTGAAGGCATCGTCCGCCGCCGAAAGAGCGGCATCCAACTGTTCCTTGGAGGCTTTGGGAGCGCGGCCGATTTCCTTTTCGGTTGCGGGGTTGATGACCGCCATCGAGCCATCGCCGCCGCTCTCCACCCATTCGGCTCCGATCAGCATTTTGACAGTGGGATAGGTGGTCATAGCGGTTCCTTGATGCTGATTGGTTTCAGAGGAAACTATCTAGCAGATGGGGCGGGCTTTTCAATCTTTGTGGAAGGGAAGGTTGGCGATTTTCCGGCGGCGGCATTCCTTGCGATTTTTGCAGAGTATTTGGATGCGACCTCCCGATAGTTGCGTGAAACAGAACAGATAGTGAGCAGGATTCGCGGGAAATCCGCCGCCTCGAACGCTATATCCCGTGGCAGAAAAGAGGTGCCCCCGATGCAGTATATCGATACCCGCCCGCTGGTCCGTCAGATCAATCATAACGCTGTGATTGATAGCCATGTCGCGCCCCTGAATTTGAGCGACAAGGTGGCCTTTGCCTTTGTGAAGCTCTTGCGCTTTTTCGCTGATACCTTCTTTGCCAAACGTTATGGTCACCGTGCCGTGGTGCTTGAAACCGTCGCTGCGGTGCCCGGAATGGTTGGCGGGCTTTGGCTGCACCTTAAAGCGCTGCGATATATGCGCGATGACGAAGGTTGGATCCGCACTCTACTCGACGAGGCGGAGAACGAGCGGATGCACCTTATGACCTTTATCGAGATCGCTCAGCCTAACCGCTTTGAGCGCGCCTTGATCGTGGCGGTGCAGCTTGTCTTCTACAATTTCTATTTTTTCCTCTATCTGTTTGCGCCGCGCACCGCCCACCGCGTGGTCGCTTATTTCGAAGAGGAGGCGGTGATCAGCTACACCGGCTACCTTGCTGAGGTGGATGCTGGACGCCATGAAAATGTGCCGGCCCCTCAGATCGCCATCGACTATTGGCAGCTTCCCCATGATGCGCGCCTTCGCGATGTCATCATTGCCGTTCGCGCCGATGAGGCAGAGCACCGCGATGTGAACCACAGCTTTGTCGAAGCGATTGATGCCAAGCGCGCCTAAGATCGCTCCTTGACCAAATTTCTCTCCTGCTGTCAGGGTGCTGAGACAGCAGGAGAACATTGCAATGAAAACCAGAGCCGCCGTCGCCTTTGAAGCCAAGAAACCGCTTGAGATCGTCGAGCTTGATTTGGAAGGCCCCAAGGCTGGCGAAGTTTTGGTTGAACTGATGGCAACCGGCATTTGCCACACGGATGCTTACACGTTGGATGGCCTCGACAGCGAAGGCATATTCCCAAGTGTCTTGGGCCATGAAGGCTGCGGCGTGGTTCGCGAAGTGGGCCCCGGCGTCACTTCGGTTGCGCCCGATGACCACGTCATCCCGCTTTACACCCCTGAATGCGGGGAGTGTAAGTTCTGCCTCTCTGGCAAGACCAATTTGTGCCAGGCAATCCGCGTGACGCAAGGTCAGGGCCTGATGCCCGATGGCACTTCGCGGATGAGCTATAAGGGTCAGACCATCTACCATTATATGGGGTGTTCGACCTTCTCCAACTTCATTGTTCTTCCAGAGATTGCGGTTGCCAAAATCCGCGATGACGCGCCGTTTGATACCACTTGTTACGTCGGCTGCGGTGTCACCACAGGGGTTGGGGCAGTGACCAACACCGCAAAGGTCCAACTGGGCGACAACGTCGTTGTGTTCGGTCTTGGCGGGATTGGCCTTAATGTCATTCAGGGCGCGAAGATGGCGGGCGCAAACCGCATTGTGGGCGTCGATATCAATCCCGCAAAGCAGCCGTGGGGGGAGAAGTTTGGCATGACCGACTTCGTAAACCCCAAAGAGACGTCTGATGTGGTCGCGCATCTGGTCGAGATGCTTGATGGCGGCGCGGATTATTCTTTCGATTGCACCGGAAACACCGACGTCATGCGCGATGCTCTGGAGTGTTGCCACAAGGGCTGGGGCACCTCGATCATCATTGGAGTTGCCGAAGCGGGTAAGGAAATATCCACGCGTCCCTTCCAACTGGTCACCGGACGCAATTGGCGCGGGACTGCCTTTGGCGGGGCAAAGGGGCGCACCGATGTGCCCAAGATCGTCGACTGGTATATGAACGGCAAGATCGAGATCGACCCGATGATTACTCACCGCCTGACCCTCGACGAAATCAACAAAGGCTTCGACCTGATGCACGCAGGCGAGAGCATTCGTAGCGTGGTGGTATTCTAGTGGCTGGTAAGGTCACGCTCGCTGACAAATTCGCCCTTTTCGACGAGCAGTGGGCTCCGCGTCTGGCGGCGCATTACAACGGCAACGAGGTTCGCCTTGCCAAGGTGGAGGGTGAGTTCCACTGGCATTCTCACCCGGACACAGACGAGCTGTTCCTTGTGATAGATGGCGAGCTTCAAATGGAGTTTCGGGACCGCACCGAAGTCATGAGCGCGGGCGATTTGATCGTGGTGCCCAAGGGCACCGAGCACCGCCCTTGTGCACGCAAAGGCGAAGTGAAGCTCCTGATTATGGACGCAGAAGGCACGCCCAATACAGGCGATGAGGCAACTGCTTACAAGCCGGTCGAGGTCTAGCGTGAAACTGAAAACTGTATCTGAAACTCGGAGCCATGGCGGCGTGCAAGGAGTTTACTCCCACTTTTCGAGCGCGACCGGCACCGAGATGACCTTCGCAGTCTTTGTCCCTGAGCATGCACCGGACGCGAAGCTGCCGGTTCTGACCTATCTTTCGGGGCTCACCTGCACCCATGCCAACGTGATGGAGAAGGGCGAATACCGCGCGGCTTGCGCCGAGCATGGCATCATCTTTGTTGCGCCCGATACCTCCCCGCGGGGAGATGACGTGCCCGACGCCGCCGATGAATACGATTTTGGCAAGGGGGCCGGGTTCTATGTCGATGCGACCTGCGAGCCGTGGGGCAAGCACTACCGTATGCGTTCTTACATCGAGCGTGAGCTGCCCGCGCTGATCGCTGAACATTTCCCGGTCGATCCTTCGCGGCAATCGATCACCGGGCATTCGATGGGCGGCCACGGCGCGCTCACCATCGGCTTGCGCAATCCTGACGCATTCCGGTCGGTTAGCGCATTTTCTCCCATCGTTGCGCCGTCACATGTGCCGTGGGGCGAAAAGGCGCTTGGACGCTATCTGGGCGAGGATCGTGCCGGGTGGCGGGAATATGATGCTGTGGCGCTTATCGAAGATGGCGCGCGCCTTCCCGAATTGCTTGTCGATCAAGGCACCGCCGACAATTTCCTTGAGGATCAGCTGCAAACGCACCGCCTGATCGAAGCCTGCACGAATGCCGGGATAACCGCCGACATCCGGATGCAGGAAGGATATGACCACTCATATTTCTTCATTTCGACCTATATGGCCGATCATATCGCGTGGCATGCAAAGCGGTTGAAGACTTAAGCCTGCACAACCGTCTGCTCGATCGCGCCGAAGATCGAGTGGTTGTCCTTGTCGCGCATTTCGACCTTTACCGTGTCACCGGGAGCCATGAACGGCGTTGAAGGCTCTCCATCGCGGATCGTCTCTATCATGCGGATTTCGGCGATGCAGGAATAGCCAAGGCCGCCTTCGGAAACGGGCTTGCCCGGACCGCCATCGCTGCCCTTGTTCGAAATCGTGCCCGAGCCGATGATCGAGCCTGCACAAAGCGGCCGCGTCTTGGCGGCGTGCGCGACAAGCTGCGCCATATTGAAGGTGGCGTCCACACCCACCTCAGCGCGCCCGAACGGCTCGCCGTTGTAATCGACCATGAGTGGCAGATGGATGAGGTTGTCCTTCCACGCCTCGCTAAGCTCATCGGGAGTGACCGCAACGGGGCTGAACGCGCTTGAAGGTTTGGACTGGAAGAAGCCAAAGCCCTTCGCCAGTTCGCCAGGTATAAGGCCGCGCAAGGAAACATCGTTGACCAGCATGATGAGCTTGATGTGTTTCGCGGCATCCTCGACCGAGACGCCCATCGGCACATCGTCGACGATCACAGCGACTTCGCCTTCCATATCGCAGCCCCATGCGGTGTCACCCAAAGGGATGTCGGCGCGCGGGGGAAGGAAGCTGTCAGAGCCGCCCTGATACATTAGCGGATCGTGGTAGAAGCTATCGGGCACCTCGGCATTGCGCGCTTTACGGACCAGTTCGACGTGGTTGATATAGGCGCTGCCATCGGCCCATTGATAGGCGCGCGGCAATGGCGAGTGCGCCTGGCGTTCGTGGAACCGCTCACACGGCACCGCTTCGTGTTCAACATCGGTTGCCAGCAACTCAAGCTCGGGCGCTACACGCTCCCAATTGTCGAGCGCCGCCTGCATCGTTGGCGCGATATATCCGGCCGCACAGCACCGCGTCAGGTCCTTTGAAACCACCACCAGTTTGCCGTCGCGGGTGCCATCGTTGAGGGTTGCAAGCTTCATGGTTTCAGTCCTTTTTGCGGATTATCGTTCTGGTTGTCTGGATGCGCGCGCTGAAACTCTGGAAGAGCAAGGCACGCAGCCTCGATCCGCATCATATGCGGCGCATCGGCAAAGTCATAGGCAAAGCGGCGCGCATTGTAGATTTGCGGCAAAAGCACGACTTCGAAAATGCCGGGTGTGTCAAACAGGAAGTCGCCTGTGCCAAGCTGCGCCAATCGCTGCTCCACCGGCACCAGCGTGCGGGCAAGCCAGTGGCGATACCAAATGTCGATTTCGTCCTGCGACTTGCCATATTCGGTTTTCAGATATTTGAGCACTGGCAGATTGAGCGGCGCGTGCAGCTCTGTTGCGATCGCATAGGTCAATTCGCGCGCTGTAAATCGGTCCTCGATATCAGATGGCAGCAAAGGCTTTTGCGGATAGGCTTCGTCCAGCCACTCGATCATCGCCATCGATTGCGCCCGGTCGCGGCCATCGGCCTCGAGCAGGGGAACGCTTCCAAACGGATTGCGGCTGGTAAAGCCTTCATCTTTTTGTTCAGATTGGAGCAGATTGACTCCAATATTCTCGTAATCCAGCCCCTTAAGCTCAAGCGCAATGCGCAAGCGATAGGAGGTGGAGCTGCGGAAATAGCCGTGGAGTTTCACATCTTCTCCTCAGAAAAACGAGACTAGTTTCGGATGAAACTTGTTCGCTTGCCGCTTTGGCAGGAGCGCGGCTGGGGAGCAAGAGGGGAGGCGCGAAAAGACGCGCCGTCAGCAGCTGGAGGGATCAGCAAGCGCTGTTCCAACGGCGTCAAGCATGCTGCTTGGCGGGCATGGCTTGATGCGCACAATCGCCTCTGGAAACCGCTCAGTAATTTCTGATCTGGATAAGCTTCCGGAATGGAATATCACAGGAATATTCTCTGCTTTCAGCGTTCTGGCGAAGGCAAAGACATTCCCGTCCTTAAGTTCCACATCAAGGATTGCCGCGTCGGGCTTGTCCTTTTGGAAGGCCAGCATGGCTGACGATATTCCTGAATGCGGCCCTTCGACCTGGAACCCTACTTCCTCGACTGTTTCGCAAAGATCATGGGCGACGATCATTTCGTCTTCGGCGATCAAAATTTTGCGGCTCATGGCGCGCTTCTCCTCTCATTTTGATCCCTCGAGAGAAGCGTAACACAGTTTTCCCAGGAAACCGATTCCGATTCGGATATTATTTCAAAGCCTAACCGTTGTTCCCGAATGTTGCGCTGAAGCCGCTTTCGTCACCGGCTGCCAGAAGCTTGGCTTGCTCGACCCATTTGTCGCGCGTGATACGCCCCTGGAACCGGCCAAGCGATGCATCCACACGCTCGACATCGGCATCGGTCCAAGCGGCGATTTGCGCAAAGGTGGTGATGCCTTGTTCGTTGAGAAGACCCACAAGCTTGGGCCCAAGGCCCTTAATGCGCTTCAGATCGTCTGGTGTGCTTGCTGCAGGGGTAGGCGCAGGTGTCGGCGCGGCTGTCGGCTCAGGCGTAGGTGCAGGCTCGACCACAGGTTTGCTTGGTGGGACCGAAGCACCGGCCTCTGCATCGGCGATAGCGGGCGCTGCTGCAAGCTTGTCCGAATTGGCAAGGGCAGAGGTTTCCCCTGTGTTGATTTCAACCGATCGCGGCGCATCAATAAGGGCCTGATTGCGGGCAGCAGGGCCCGCACCTTCGTCCAGAACATCGCCTTCTTTTTCGCCAATAACCTTGGTCTTGCGCGATGATCTGAAGATGATCCAGAGCGCGACGAGAAGCGCGATGGCAAGCAGGATAAACGGGAGGGCTTCTTGCAGGTTGGCGGGCATGTTCATGGCGCATCCTTCGAACAATTGTACGTTTGCGGAGCGCCTTTAGCAGCAAGGATTGGCCGCGCGTAGTCCTTTTTCAATTGGGAGACACCC
This sequence comes from Erythrobacter sp. S227, assembly GCF_057364925.1. NCBI lineage: Bacteria > Pseudomonadati > Pseudomonadota > Alphaproteobacteria > Sphingomonadales > Erythrobacteraceae > Erythrobacter > Erythrobacter sp. S227. The sequence continues at coordinate 1,519,261 of NZ_CP200280.1, read as the reverse complement.
GCCCAATAGGAAACGGCCAGGTCTTCAAATGGGCAAGCACTCGAAGACCTGGCCGCATATGGCCTTGCGCCAATTTAAAGAGGGAGCTTATCCACCGCCGCGCCGGACCGGATTTGCAGCCCCTGCAAGCGCGTTCAGTTCAAGGAATTCCTGCCGCCAGAAATTGCTCTGGCGTCCGGCAAGCGTTCCGACATCCTCGTGGGTGAAGTCCATCATCATGTCGTCGCCGCGAAGCAGCTGACCGTAAGCAGCAACAGCGGCGGCAAAGGCAAAGTCACCGCGCGGGGTCTGTGCCCGGCTAAAGGCATCGCTCATCACCACCTGTTCAAGCAGCTTTGAACGGCTGCCATTTGGCAATTTGTAGCGCAGTTTCACATGGGCCGCTTCCGCGATCCGGTTTGTGGCCGCGCGCTGGGGTTGATCTTCGTAACGGCCCCCATACCTTCTGGGCGAGATCCAGCCCTTGGTGCCGGTGGGTACGACTTCGTAAATCGCGGTTACCTGGTGGCCTGCACCAATGTCGCCTGCATCCACCGCATCATTGTCGAAGTCCTCTTCGCGAAGTGCGCGGTTTTCGTATCCGACAAGGCGGTACTGGCTGATGACAGCGGGGTTGAACTCGACCTGGATTTTCACATCTTTGGCGATTGTGAAAAGAGTGGAGCTCATCTCGTCGCCAAGCACCTTTTTCGCTTCCAAAGCGCTGTCGATATAGGCGTAATTGCCGTTACCGTGATTGGCGATCTGCTCCATCAACGCTTCGTTGTAATTGCCCGTGCCAAAACCAAGCGTGGTAAGCGTAATGCCCCTGTCGCGGTTTTTCTCGATCATTTCGACCAGAGCATCGCGGTTCGAGACGCCGACGTTAAAGTCACCGTCCGTCGCGAGGATCACGCGGTTCACACCGCCTTTGATGAAATTGTCTTCGGCAATATTGTAGGCAAGCTCGATGCCTGCCCCGCCAGCGGTCGACCCGCCCGCGTTGAGTTTGCCAAGGGCCCTGCGGATTTGCGCCGTGCTGTTCGTCGGTTCCAGCACAAGGCCGGCGGCCCCTGCATAAACCACGATGGACACACGGTCATTCTCGCCAAGCTCGCTCGCCAGCCCAGCGAGCGCCGTTTTCACGAGGGGGAGCTTGTCGGGGCTTCCCATGGAACCTGATACATCCATCAGGAACACAAGGTTCGACGCTGGCCGTTCATCGCGGGCTATGTCATATCCGCGAAGGCCAACGCGCATGAGGTAGGTGTCCTCATTCCAAGGCGTCTTGGCGACATCGATATTTGTGGTGAAAGGCGTTTCTGTGCCCGCCGGCTTATCATAATCGTAGCGGAAATAATTGATCATTTCCTCGGTCCGCACCGCGTCGCGCGGCGGCAAGGCCCCTTGGCGCAGGAAGCGGCGGGTATTGGCATAGGCGCCCGTGTCGACATCCACACTAAAGGTGCTGACAGGTTCTGCGCTGGTGAGTTTGACAGGCGACACTTCCTCGCCGTCATATTGCTCGCGGCTCGGATCGGTTGGGACCACTACAGGCGGCGCGTAATACATGTCTGCCGCTACATTGCCGCGTACTGCTCCGGTGCGTGATCGGCTCTGGCCGGTCACAATCACAGCCTCGGCTTCCGCGACTGGGGGTGGCGCCGGAGGCGGCGGCGGGGCGACAGCTACGTCACCGGGTGCACCCGTCGAGCTTGCGACATCACCTGGTGCGGTGCTGCATGCGGCCAAAAATGCAATGTGAGCGATCACCACACCGCCCAGAATTGCAGCTTTGCGGCCGTTTGATCTACCTTGCGTAAATCGTGTTCCGACACCTTCGAATGGCATTTTTCAGTCCTCCGTTCCCACCTTGGCATCTTGAACCCGAATGCAGGCAACACAGCCAAGCCATTGCCAAACCGCAATATTCCACCAGCATTCGGGACCCATATGCCTGAGGTCACAACCCCGTTAGCCCCGCGCACGAAATTCCCACGCTCAAGATGAACGGTGCATGAGTTGCGCCCAGCAACGCCAAAAGCTAGCAGATTTCTGCGGGTCAGAAGGTGCCGACGACCAGCCCGTCGCACGTGATTTCGTGGGTATAGGCGTTGAGCCTGTAGCCGCTCCCGCAATCGCCTCCGCCCCACTCAGCCTCTCCGGTCAGGACCCGAAGCATGGCGACGGAGTAGATGACGAAGATGCTTCCAAACAAAAGCTGGTCACGCTCTTGCCCTGTCATCGGCCGAGGAGGGCCTTGGCGGCCCCGCATTGCGTCCATTTTTTCGATCATCTCATCGAGGCTCATCCGCTGTTCGGGCGGAAGTTTGGCAAGATAGGCACCTGCGATCTCCGAACCGTCCCGATATGCCAGCGCATACCAATAGCGCGGATGGCTGGAACTGCGCGGATTGTGCATCTGATTGGCGCGCGCCCATTGAAATCTGATGCGCGGGTTCTTGTTGTCGGCTTGAAAGGCCTTGAAGCAGTAAAGATAGGCGCTCATCACATCCATATCCGCATCATTCATAACGCCTTTGACAGTGTCAGGCTTCATGGGATCGAGCGGGTGCGATGCATATTGATCGCAGGCTGCGATGGCCTGTTCGCTAGTGAGCGCTTGAAAAGCGGGATCGGCGAACTCGCTTACCGGCGGAAACTTTGCCGAAAGCGGGGCCGAAAGCGGGCTTGCCGCGAGAGCGACAAGAAGCGGGGCGGCCCAGCGCATGGTCTTTGAAATCCGCATATCGACCCTCCAGATAATCTGTCACCGAGGCTAGACGCGGTCGGTTTTGCGGTCAAACGGGCGGATCGCCAGCGGGGACGGCGGGGGCCACGTTTTTGCGGAAGAGGACCTTGTCGGATTCGTCAAAGCCCCGCTTCCAGATGACCCAGAAGTATGCAGCGAAGATCGCTGGCCCACCGATAATGATCTCCACCCACTCGGGCGTAAATTCGGTGAAGAGAAAGCCTATAATAACCGCAGGCCCCGCTGCCCATACCAGCGCCCAGCGCCAGTTTGATACCGGCGCATTGAGCAGTGTTTTGAGCACCATTGATTTAACGAGGCTCGCAACCCCAAGCGCAACGAACAGAGCGGCGGCAGCGCCCGCTGCCTGGAAGCCCTCAGAATAACCCCAATGCTGAATAAGGAGGATAAAGCCCACGGTCAGTGCGCCTTGCAGCGTGATCACACCCACTGAAATCGCAAGGTTTCGCTTGCCGGCAATGTAGACCAGCACGCTTTCCGAAACGACAGCCATAGAGGCGATCACTTCGGCGGCCAGCAGGATCGCCAGCGCGCCCGTGCCCCCGACAATTTCCGGCCCGCCAAGTCCCATGACCGCCTCGCCCGGAATAGCGAGCGTCAATGCAATGCCAAATTGCAGCGCGATGATCCAGAAACCGACCTGGCGTACCTGATCGGCGATTGCCGCCATATTGCCGGTCTTGAGGTTCTTTGTGATGACAGGGGCAAGGATCGGCTCAAAACTGGTTTTAAGCTTTTGCGGCAGACTCACGACTTCTTTGGCAAACCAGTAAATGCCGACCGTGCCCGCCGAGGTGAACTGGCCAAGCAGGAACACGTCGAGGAGCCGCGTACCGCGTTCGATCACATCTGCGCCAATCAGGGGCACTGCGCGCGACGTCATCTTGCCCAGATAACGCGGGCGAGGACGCCAGGATTTGGGAAGGCCATAGGTTTTTAAGAAAGAATAAAGTGCGGTGAAAAGAGCGGCATAGATCGCAGCAAGGAAAGCCAGCGCGATGCCGCCGCCCGCAAGCGCCGGAATGAAAAAGAACGCAGTGACGCCGATGGACTTGACCCAGGGCTCCACCACCGCCCGCGCTCGCACTGTGGTTGCGATGTCGTATTTATAAGCCTGGGCCGCGAGCAGGATTTCGGTGAGGGCGAATGCCGGGATCGCCGCAATCATCCACATATCATATTCGCTGCCCGTACCGCTCGGAAAGATGATTACCGGGAAAGCGATCAACAGCAGGCATGCAAGCCCCGAGAAGATGAGCGACACCAGCATCGCGTCAAAAACGAGATTGGCAGGCGTGTCCTCATGGTCTTGGATGCCTTCGGTCAGGCGTTGTGCAAGGCCGCGCTTTTCACCAAGCGCGCAGATGAGGGCAAAGATTTCGATGACAACGAAGGCGGCTGCAAAACGACCCATTTCATCGACACCGTAGAGGCGAAAACCGACGAACAGAAACGGCAATCCGCCCAGCAGACGCAGGACAAAGCCAAGCGTATTGGTGCGCCCGCCTTTGGCAAGCGTTGCCATATCATCGCCGCCCTTATCGGGCGGGGGAGGGGCAACAGGCGTGATCGGAGGCTGGCTCACGCAATATCCGATTGGTCGCCGGGAGTTTCGGCGGTGAGAGGGCGGGCAAGGAGGCGTGCCACAACATCGCGCGGCGGTGCGCCCTCAAGGATTTCATTGACCGCGATCACAATCGGCATCGGCAAATCGCGGTTTCTTACGATATCGGCAAGAACGGGCGCAGTGTGTGCACCTTCTGCGACGGTCGTGCGATCAGCCATCAAGTCGCGCGCTGATTGGCCTTCGCCCAAGGCCTTGCCAAGCGAGAAGTTGCGGCTTGAAGTAGAAGAGCAGGTAAGCACCAGATCGCCAAGCCCGCACAGTCCTGCGAGTGTTTCTGCTTGCGCGCCCAAGGCCTCTCCGAACCTCAGCATTTCAGCATATCCGCGCGCAATTAGAGACGCCCGCGCATTTTGACCAAGGCCAAGCCCGTCGACAACGCCGCAAGCGATTGCGAGCACGTTTTTAATGGAACCGCCGATTTCTGCGCCGGTCACGTCGTCTGAGTAATAGGGACGGAATGCAGGCCGCGCGATTGCGGGGGAGAGCCGTTCCCACTGATCGCGGCCGCCTTCGCAGGCCAGTGTGACTGCGGTGGGCAGGCCGCCTGCAACCTCATGCGCGAATGTGGGGCCTGAAAGAACCGCAATCGCGCTGCCCGGCGAAGCGGCGCGGGCGACATCGTTCATAAGGCGACCCGTCCCTGCCTCAATCCCCTTGGAGCAAAGCACAAGGTCACGCGGGGGACGGGTGAGGCCTTCAAGAACGCGGCCCAAAACCTGCGCAGGCGTCACGGCAAGCAAGATGTCGAGATCGGCCATATCCTCAAGACTGCCAGTTGCGCGGATGCCGGGTGAAAGCTTTGCGCCGGGTAGATACTGCGGGTTGCGATGGTCGTTGTTGATCGCCTCGAACACTTCGGGTTCAAACGCCCAAAGCAATACATCACGCCCGTCGGTGCTAAGCATCTGAGCCAGAGCCGTGCCCCATGCGCCAGCGCCAATTACGCCGATGGTCTGTTTTGCGCTCATGCCTTTACTCCCGCGCCGCGAACGGCGTCTGCATCAGGGTCAAGTGGCCAGCGCGGACGCGCTTTCAAGTCCAAAGGGTCGCCTGCAAAGTTAGGTGTCGACAAAAGCCGCTCACAACCCGCCCAAGCGATCATTGCAGCGTTATCGGTGCACAATTTAAGCGGCGGGGCCACGAATTGCATCTGTTGACGGCTGGCAAGAGCTTCCAATGCGCCGCGCACCGTCTGGTTTGCGGCAACACCGCCTGCAACAACCAGAGCGGGGTGAGGGCCAGCGAGCCCGAGCGCTTTTTCAAGCCGGTCAATCAGGCAATCGACCGCCGCCTGCTGAAAGCTTGCGGCAATGTCTGCATCTGTGTGTTCGCCGCTGTCATAGGCCCGCAAAACCGCGCTTTTGAGCCCTGCGAAAGAGAAATGCGGTTCTTTGGACCCTTTCAATGGACGGGGGAGGGGCACACCCTTTGGATCGCCCTCGCGAGCGAGTTTTTCCACCTTTGGCCCACCCGGATAGCCAAGCCCCAAAATCTTGGCGGTCTTGTCGAAGGCTTCGCCCAAAGCATCGTCGATTGTTGTGGCCAGTCGACGGTACTTGCCCACGCCCTCAACGCTCAAAATCTGGCAATGCCCGCCAGAGACGAGGAGAAGGAGATAGGGGAAGGCCAAATTCTCGTCCGCCAAACGCGGGGAAAGGGCGTGACCTTCCAGATGGTTGACTGCGATCAAGGGCTTGCCTGACGCCATCGCGAGCGCCTTCCCGCTTACAAGGCCGACCATCACGCCGCCGATAAGGCCCGGGCCAGCAGTGGCCGCGATTGCATCGACATCGCCCAAAGAAAGTCCCGCATCATCCATCACCGCCTCGAGCATTGGCGCCAAGCGTTCGGCGTGCGCGCGCGCGGCGATTTCGGGGACCACGCCGCCATAGGGCGCGTGCTCTTTTTCCTGACTTGCAATGCGCTCTGCCAGAATGCGGCGATCCGAAGTCACCAACGCGACGGCGGTTTCATCGCAGCTCAATTCTATTCCCAAAACAATATGCGGTACAATGTGAGGATCGTGTCCCATGGTGCTTCCATCTAGTCCTTGTGCCCGCTAGAGCAAGCGTGACGGGAGACATGATTGGTGAGTAATCAGACTGAAGGCGCGGTGAAGCTGCGGCTGGGGACGCGCAATTCCCCCCTTGCAATGGCGCAGGCTTTCGAGACGCGGACGCGGCTTTGTACGGCGCACGGGTGGAGCGAAGATCAGGTTGAATTGGTGCCGGTGCTTGCCAGCGGGGACAAGGTTCTCGACCGGCCGCTGGCTGAAATTGGCGGCAAGGCGTTGTGGACCAAGGAACTCGACGTTTGGCTGGGCGAGGGGCGCATCGATGTCTCTGTCCACTCTGCCAAGGATGTGGAGACGATCCGGCCTCCTGAATTCGGATTTGGTGCGGTTTTGCCACGGGCTGACCGGCGCGATTGCCTTGTTGGTGCGGCCAGCATCGCCGATATCCCTCAAGGCGCGACCGTCGGCACATCGGCCCCGCGCCGTGCGTCGCAGCTCTTGAACCTCAGACCCGATTGCAAGGTTGTGACCTTCAGAGGAAATGTCGCCACCCGGCTTGGCAAGTTGCAGGCGGGCGAGGCGGATGTGACGTTTTTGGCTGCGGCCGGGCTTGAGCGCCTTGGTGAAAGCGCCGTTGGTGCGCCGCTCGAAGTCAATGACTGGATTCCTGCCGCCGCGCAGGGGGCAATCGTTCTCGAATGCCGCGCCGATGATGATGCGACCAAATCTGTGCTCGCTGCGATTGACGATCACGGGACGCGGGTTGAGCTTGAGGCTGAGCGTGCGCTTCTGGCTGAGCTAGGGGGCACGTGCCACTCGCCAATTGCGGTCCTGTGTCAGCCAGGAGGCGAGGGTTTGACCATGCGGGCAGCCCTTTTCAGCCCTGATGGAGCAGAGCGGGTCGAGGGCGAGACCGTGTTTGACGCGCTCGACCTTGCGCCTATTAAGGCCCTTGCAAAAGACCTCTTGGGCAGAGCAACGCCGGGTATTGCGCCGCATTTCGGCGGGGCGGCTTAAGGCGCTTTATGGTCGGTATGATCCTTGCGGTAAGGCCGGAGCCGGGGCTGGGCTCCACACTGGCTGCTGCAAAGGAAATGGGGCTCAATGTGGTTGGTTATCCGCTGTTCGAGATACGGCCTTGCGCTTGGCAATGTCCTGATCCCGAGAGCGTAGATGCGCTTTTGATCGGGAGCGCCAATGCGTTTCGCCACGGCGGTGATGCACTTGAAAAGCTCACCCAAAAGCCGGTCTATGCCGTTGGCAATGCCACCGCAGATGCAGCGCGCGATGCGGGCTTTAGAATCGCCGAGGTAGGCTCTGGCGGGTTGCAAAACGTCTTGAACACTATCCCACCCGGCACCCGGTTGCTGCGGTTGGCGGGGGCCGAACACGTTCCGCTTGAAGCCCCCCAAGGCGTCGAAGTGGTCACCCGCATCGTTTACGAAGCGGTCCCGCTGGAACTGCCTGAACCTTTGCGCGCAATCCAAGAATTGGATCTTACCGTCCTGCTCCACTCCGCTGCCGCTGCACGTCAATTCGATGCCGAAGCGCGCCGCATGGCGCTTCATCGCGGGCGCATCACCCTTGTCGCAATCGGTCCCCGTGTCGCTTCAGCCGCGGGCAAGGGTTGGGCCGATATCCACGTTTGTGACACCCCAAATGACGCCGCAATGTTGGAATTGGCGCGTTCAAGGTGCATATAGAAGGCACAAACCCGCAATTTCTTCGGGCAAAACACGATAAAACACACCGAAGAGATCAAAAGAACGGGCACGCAAGGTAAACGTACGATGGACTCAAAATTTGGCAGCCGGAAAAAGCCATCCTCTATGAAGGGTGTCTTGTTTGCCGCCCTGGCCTCGTTCGGCTTTGGCAGCGCATTGGCAGGCTACATTGTCTGGTACAATCTCCAACCTGATGAGCCGGCAATTGCTGCTGCTGCGGGTACGCCGGAATTGCCTGACTCAGCGCTGGTGGAAGGCGAGAGTTCGCCAAGCCCAACTGCAACCGTTTCCGCATCCCCCACGCCATTGGCAGAGGCTGTCGCCGCGCTTGAAGAGGGCGATGCCGAAGGAGCAGCCGAAGTGGTCACGCGCGTTGTTGACCAGCAAGGCGGCATTGATCAACGCCTCGCTGCTGCAGAACAGCGTCTTGCACGCCTCGATCTTCAGGCGCAGGCCGCCGCTGGCAATGCGGCGCGGGCCGAGGGTTTGCTGATCGCATTTGCCACGCGGCGTGCGGTCGAGCGTGGTGCGGAACTGGGCTATCTAGCAGACCAATTGCGCCTGCGTTTTTCCGACCAATGGCCAAACGCCGTTGCAACGATCATCAGCTTTTCACGCAATCCATTGCGGGTCGATAATCTGACCGCTCGGCTTGAAGGGCTTGGCCCGCAATTGATCGAGCAGGAAGAGGCCCTGAGTTGGGCGCGTATCCAGCGCGAGCTGGGGGAATTGTTCGTGGTGCGCCGCGAAAGCACACCGTCGCCTCAACCGCAGCTGCGACTTCAACGGGCGCGAATTGCGCTTGAGCAGGGGCGGTATCAGAACGCGATCGACGAGATCAAAGGCATGCCGGGCGCCGCACAAGCCGAGGCATGGATTGCCGATGCAGAACGCTACAAAGCGGCAATGGAAGCGCTTGAAGTGATTGAAACAGCAGCGGTTCTTGATCAAAGCGGGCTTCGCGACGGGGCAGGCAATGTGGTCAACCAGCCGAGCCCGATTGACGCCGAAAACTAGGCTTTCAACAGCTCAGGCAAATCGCCCGAGACGCCGCGCGCTTCGTCCATGAAGAAGGTTTTGAGCATTGGGGTTCGCTGAACCGCTGCCATGCCAAGGCGGCGAACCGCGCTGGCTGCGCCCGTAGGTACGCCGAAAATGCGGGTCAGACCATCGGTTGCAAGCGCCACCATAAAGCTGTCGAGCCCGCGCCACGTTTCATAGCGTTTCAAATTCTCAGGATCACCCGGATCAAGCCCAAGGCGCGCACCTTCGACCAGAACCTGCACCAAAGCGCCCACATCGCGAAGGCCAAGGTTGAGGCCTTGTCCGGCAATCGGGTGGATACCATGTCCTGCATCGCCGATCAGAGCGAGGCGTTCATCGGTGATTTTCGCGGTGTGGTGAAAACCCAACGGATAACTTGATCGCGCACCCACGCTGGTCACATCGCCAAGCACGCCTTTCATGCGCTTTTCAATTTCGGCGATAAAGGCCCGGTCGCCAAGCTTTGTAACGCCCTTGCCGTCCTCTTCCGATACCGTCCAGACAAGCGACGAACGGTGCGTGCCGTCCGCGTCATCCTTCATCGGCAGAAGCGCGAAGGGGCCAGCGGGATAGAAGATTTCCCAGGCGACATTGCCATGTGGTTTGGAATGGGTGAGCCCGGCGATAATCGCGCGGTGCTTGTAATCCCATTTCGCAATTGTGATGCCGGCCTCATCACGAGTGGGCGACTGACGCCCTTCGGCGGCGATCATCAAGCGGCCTTTCAGTTTGCGATCGTCGTCGAGGACAGCTGCAACGCCAAATTCGCTGCGCTCGCGCTCGACAATTTCCGCTTTGGGCACCCAATTGATCAGAGGTTCTTTGGCGGCGGCTTCAAAAAGGGCCAAGCGCAGGCGGCGATTGGGGAACATGCGTCCCAGTGTGCCCTCGTGCGGTTCAGGGGTGAAATCGAGGCGGCCCGGCTTGTTCTGATCGGTCACTGCAATGCTCGCGATGTCGCAGGCGAACGGTTCCAGATAGTCGGCAATCCCGATATTGGTGAACATGTTCCAGCTCGCGGTGGAGATCGCGGTGGCGCGGTCGTCAAAGCCTTCCTTGGTCAGCTCTGCCGGGTCAGCGCGGTCGATCACATGGCTGGAAATACCCTGACGCGCAGCCGACAGGGCCAAGGCCATACCGACAAGGCCGCCGCCAAGGATCAAAAGGTCACGGGTTTCAGAATCTGCGTTATTGCTCATTTATGCCTCGTAACCCTTCAAGTGTTCTTTGCGAAGACCAACTATATCGCTAGGGCCTAAATAGGTTCACCCACCAACCAGAGGCAAGCCGTGTTCGCTGCATCTCCTTTTGCAAACCATGCATGGTTTAAGGCGCTTTTGCTGGCGATTGCCGCGCTGTTGGTGTTTCCGACAGCGTCATGGGCGCAAGAGGTGGACGCAGATCGCGAGCGGGCTCTCACGCGTATTGAGCGCGCGGGCGATGACCGGATTTCGGTCGATCTGTTCGCTGATGGTGCACCGCGTGCGGGCGAGACTTGGATGCTGGCCCTGCGATTTACGCCCAGCGCGCCGGAATGGCATGGCTATTGGGCAAATCCGGGTGATGCAGGGCTGGGGATGCAGCTGGAGCTTGACCTGCCAGAAGGCTGGCAAGCGGGCGAGGCATTGTATCCCGTGCCCAAAAGGCTCCTGATCGCAGAGCTTATGAACCACATTTACGAGGGCGAATATGCGGTTCTGGTGCCTGTTAAGGTGCCAGCGGACGCGGTGATCGAGAGTATCCCCGAGGTCACCGGCATTGTCGAATATCTTGCCTGCACTGACGAGATCTGCGTGCCGCAGGGCGCGGCGTTTAGCGCGGGGCAGGCCGGTGTTCTGGGCGGCGATTTTGCGCGTTGGCGTGCTGAGGTTGCGCCCATGCTGGATGCGAGCGCGGCCTTTACTTTGACAGATGAGGTTTTGCGCCTCGGCATCCCTTTACCGCAGAGCGTGGAACTTCCCGACCCCCACGTCTTTATCGCCAACACCCAATTGGTGGACTACGCCCCGTTCCAAAGCTTCTGGCGCGATGGCGATCGCTTGGTGGTGGAAATTCCCTTGAGCGAATTTGGCACCGGTGAAGCGGATCGGATCGAGGGCATTCTTGCCTTTGACGAACAGACAGGCGTTCGCTTTGTCGCGGCGCGCGGTGAGGTCGCGGTCGGTGGTGAGCGGCTGGTTGTAATGAACAGCGCTGAAGGCGCGACCCCGCCCTTGTGGACGCTGATATTGGGCGCTCTTGTGGGCGGGCTCATCCTCAATATCATGCCTTGCGTTTTCCCGATCCTCAGCCTCAAGGCGCTAAGCCTTGCGCGCGCCGGTGGAAGCGAGGCTGAGGCGCGTTCCGAAGGGCTCGCTTACACTGCCGGCGTGGTTCTCGCCTGTGTGGCGCTGGGCGGCATTATGCTGGCTTTGCGCGCGGCGGGAGAGCAGGTCGGTTGGGCCTTCCAATTGCAGAGCCCCAGCGTTGTGATCGCGCTGCTGGTGCTCGCCACGATCATCACATTGAACTTTGCCGGCATTTTCGAGCTGCCCAGCGTGGACACCGGCAACAGTCAGGGGCGCAGCGCATTTGGTACAGGGCTCCTCGCAGCGGTCGCCGCGACGCCGTGCACGGGGCCTTTTATGGCGGCGGCCTTGGGTGCGGCTTTGTTGTTGCCCACGCCTTTGGCGCTGCTGCTGTTTGCGATGCTAGGTTTAGGGCTGGCGCTGCCGTTCCTTCTGATCGGCTTTGTCCCTGCGCTACGCGAAATGCTGCCAAAGCCCGGAAGCTGGATGGAGACGTTCCGCCGCGTGATGGCGATTCCCATGGGGCTGACCGCGCTGGCGCTTATCTGGCTCACCGCGCAATTGGGTGGGCGCGGCTTTGCCCTGTTTGCGCTGGTAATGCTGTTTGGAATTGTCCTCGCGCTCTTCATTGTCGGACGATTGCAGCAGGCTGGAAAAATGGCGTGGCCCGCCTTTGGCCTCGTGGCTGCTCCCTTCCTTGTTTTCGGAGCCTTTGCGCTGCCCTATGCCTATGCACCCCCGTCGCGCGACCTCTCGGCCTCCTTGCTCGGACCGCAAGCCTTCAGCCGCGAGGCATTGGCCGAGGCGCGCAATTCAGGTCAGCCGGTGTTCGTCTGGTTCACCGCCGATTGGTGCGTCACCTGCAAGGTCAACGAAAGCGTCGCAATCGAGCGCGAGGCAACGGCGCAAGCTTTTGCCGAAGCAGGCGTTGTCGCGATTGTGGGTGATTGGACCGTGCGCGATGAGGAAATCACGCAATTCCTGACAGAACAGGGCGCAGCGGGCGTGCCGCTCTACCTTTGGTATGAACCGGGCGAGGATGCAGAGCAATTGCCGCAGGTTCTCACCCCCGAAATGTTGAGCGAGCGGGCCCAAAAAGATCGTTAGCGCGGGAGCGGTGATGCTTCATCTTGCGCTTCCTCGTCCGCTACCTCTTCGGGGGGAGCGTCTTCGGCAATGGCTGCTTCGTCGATTGAGGTGCCATCCACGCAAGCCTTGATCAAAAAGCCGGGCAAAGCGCTCGGGTTCAAGGTCACCATTCCAGCGCCCGGCACGGTTGACGTGAGTTCGCGTGGCCCCAGAAGCGGAGCCCACGCATCATCGCTCGCATCAAGGCTCCCTTGCCAGAACATGTCCTCGCCCATTTCGCTCGCATCCACCGCAATGCGCCCGATATGGCCGTTGCCCACAAGCGCCAGAAGCGCACCAGCGCCTTCGTCAGCGGAGGCAAAGCGCGAGATTTCCACCTGCGGACCATTTGCCTCGGGGCTCTCGATACACGCCAATGCGAGGAGAGCCGGGTCGCCCGGGACGCCATAAATGATCCGTTTGTCAGACCGTGTCGAAAGCGCCCAAACAGCGCCTTCGGTCTCGGGCGAGGGCAGCGGATCAGAGGCAAATGTGGGCGCTGCCACAGGCATTTCGCGCAGCATATCCGCATCCGTCGGAGGCGGTTTGCAGGCGGCGAGAGCGAGGAAGGGTATGAGAGCGAGGTGCCTCACGGTTTACCGCCCATCCGTTTTGCCCGCACCTTGCCATACCGCGTTTTGCGCGTTCCCGGCTTGCCTTCGTTGCTGCGCCCCACGCGCGGTGCTTTTTTCTCTGTGTCTGGCAGGCCAAGCTCATCATTTTCAAGCCGCCGGATTTCGTCACGCAAACGGCCCGCTTCCTCGAACTCGAGGTTGGCGGCGGCATCGCGCATGCGTTTTTCGAGGTCTTCGATATAGGCGCGAAGATTGTGGCCGACGAGATTGTTGGTCGCATCGTCTTCGAGGTCGACCGTGACGCCGTCCTGCGAAGCGGTGTGGGCGACGATATCGGCGATGTCGCGCTTGATTGTGGTCGGTGTGATCCCGTGCTCTTCGTTATAGGCGCGCTGTTTTTCGCGGCGACGGTCGGTTTCGGCCATCGCGCGCTCCATGCTGCCGGTTATACGGTCAGCGTAGAGGATCACGCGGCCGTCGACATTGCGCGCCGCGCGGCCGATGGTTTGGACGAGGCTTGTCTCTGAACGCAAAAAACCTTCCTTGTCCGCGTCCAAAATGGCGACCAATCCGCATTCGGGGATGTCCAGCCCCTCGCGCAGCAGGTTGATGCCGATCAGCACATCATAGACCCCCATGCGAAGGTCGCGGATAAGCTCGATCCGCTCCAGAGTCTCGACGTCGGAGTGCATGTAGCGAACGCGAACGCCCGCCTCGTGCATGAATTCGGTTAGGTCTTCGGCCATACGCTTGGTGAGGGTGGTGACCAGCGTTCGGTAGCCCTTCTTGGCGGTGGCAAGGCATTCCTGAATGCAGTCCTGCACCTGATCTTCGACCGGGCGGATCTCGACCGGCGGATCGATCAGGCCGGTGGGGCGGATGACTTGTTCTGCAAAGACACCGCCCGTCTGTTCGAGCTCCCACGGACCCGGAGTGGCCGAGACGCAGAAGGTCTGCGGGCGCATCGCGTCCCATTCGTTGAAACGAAGCGGGCGGTTATCGATGCACGACGGCAGGCGGAAACCGTATTCTGCCAGAGTGATTTTGCGGCGGTGGTCGCCCTTTGCCATGGCGCCGATTTGCGGCACGGTCTGGTGGCTTTCATCCACGAACAGCAGTGCGTTTTCAGGCAAGTATTCAAACAGCGTGGGCGGCGGCTCCCCCGGAAGGCGTCCGGTGAGAAACCTCGAATAGTTCTCAATCCCGTTGCAAGAGCCCGTCGCGGCAATCATTTCGAGATCGAAATGCGTCCGCTGTTCAAGCCGTTGATGCTCCAACAATTGCCCTTCAGCCTCCAGCTCCTTCAAACGTTCTGCCAGTTCAAACTTAATAGCTTCGGCGGCCTGTTTCATGGTCGGCCCCGGCGTCACATAGTGCGAGTTTGCATAGACCCGCACGCGGTCCAATTTTGCGCCGGTTTTGCCCGTCAGAGGGTCAAATTCCGCAATCTCTTCGATCTCGTCGCCGAAAAAGCTGATGCGCCATGCCATGTCTTCATAGTGGCTTGGAAAAAGCTCCAGATTATCGCCGCGCACCCGAAAGCATCCTCGGGTAAAGGCTGCATCATTGCGTTTATACTGAAGCGCGACGAGCTTTCGGATAAGCTCGCGCTGATCGACGCTCTCATCTTTCTTGATGTCGAAGATCATCGCTGAGTAAGTCTCGACCGATCCGATACCGTAAAGGCACGAGACAGACGCCACGATCACCACATCATCGCGCTCCAGCAGCGCGCGCGTGGCGGAGTGGCGCATCCGGTCGATGGCCTCGTTCACGCTCGACTCTTTCTCGATATAAGTGTCGGAGCGCGGGACGTAGGCTTCGGGCTGATAATAGTCGTAGTAGGAGACGAAATACTCGACCGCGTTTTCGGGGAAGAAGCTTTTCATCTCCCCATACAATTGCGCGGCGAGGATTTTGTTCGGCGCAAGGATGAGCGCAGGGCGCTGCAATTCATTGATGACGCTCGCCATCGTAAAGGTCTTGCCCGAGCCCGTCACGCCCAGCAGGGTTTGCGTCTGCTCACCCTCGCGCGCACCAGCGACCAGTTCCGCGATAGCCGTGGGTTGGTCGCCAGCAGGCTCGTAATCCGAGACCAGCTTGAACGGCTTCCCCGGCATCGATTTCTCGGGCCGTGCGGGACGGTGGGGAGTGAAATCTTCGCCTGTTTCGGGCTCTTGAAGGCCTCTTCGGATTACCAATTCTGACATGCGAACAGATATGGTACACGTTAAGCCGCTTGTGAAGCGCGGATGAGCGCTCTATCCCTCACGCCAACGCAATGAGGGAGGAATTTCTAAAATGATGACACGCAAATCAATGGGCACGCTCGCCCTCGCATCGGCTTTCGCACTGACCGCATGCGGCGGAGCGCCCGAAGCGGATGCGGATGGCGATGGCACAATTACACAGGCCGAGGCAGAGAAAGCTCTGGCCGCGTCTGATGTCGTGATTTCGGCTGGCGAATGGGAAAACACGGTCGAATTTGTCGATATCGAATTTGACGAAAGCCAATTGCCAGCCGAAGCGCGCGGCATGATCGGCCCGATGCTCGAATCGATGCGTGGCCAAAAAAACACGACCAAGTCTTGTGTCACAGAAGAGCAAGCCAAAGAGCCCGCTGCCGAGATGTTCTCGGGCAGTGACGCGGCTGACTGCGAATATTCAAAGTTCGAATTTGCGGGCGGCTCTATCGACATGGCTATGACCTGCACCGATCCCAATTCGGGCACGGCCAACATAACGAACACCGGTTCTTATGATGAGGACAGCTATTCGATGGAGATGGATATCTCCATGGAAGGCTCTGAAATGGGACAAATGAAGATCAAGGCGAAAAGCGAAGGCAAGCGCGTCGGCGAATGCGCTGAGTAAGCTTTTGCATGAATTGCTTGATGAGGCGGCCGGAGCGATTTGGCCGCCTTTTTCGTTTGATCCCGCTTCAATTCGCTCCGGGTTCACTGCGACGTCTGTTTCATTGGGCGTTCACTCGACGATCGTATATAAGGGTGGGTAATGTCCAGGATTGAACACTTCCTCGCCTCTTCCAAAGCGGCCTTGAATGAAACCGAGCTTGCGCGCCGGATCCAGCTCGCCTCGGGCGATTATGCTGATGAGGAAAAGGGCAAGCCCAGCCTCCTCAAATTCATGGGCGAGGCAGACTTGCTGATCGAACCTGCGCGCCGATTGGTCCGCCAATTCGCCGTGCCCAAGGCAAAGCATCCGCAAACGGTGATCCTGTTCCCCGGCTTTGGCCATGGACCATCGCGTATGAAATATATGGCGGATCGTCTGGAAGAGGCAGGCCATACCGTCAAAGACTGGGGCCAGGGGCGCAATTGGGGCGTGGCCGAAGCGACACTCGAGGCGCTTGAAACACGGCTTGCCATGGTGAGCGCCGATGCAGTCGGGCCGGTCGCCCTTGTCGGGTGGAGCCTTGGCGGGCTTTACGCGCGCGAACTTGCAAAGCTGCATCCCGGCCTCATCACCAAAGTCATCACCATGGGCTCGCCCTTTTCAGGTTCTAGGCGCAGCAACAATATCTGGCGTCTCTACTCGGTCGTCACCGGAGAGAGCGTGGATGAGCCCGGGATCGACGCAGACCCCTCGGTTAAACCCGACGTCGAGACAATCGCTTTGTGGAGCCCGCTTGATGGCGCAATCGGTCCGCGCAGCGCAGCCGGCAAGCCGGGCGAACGCGACCGCGCGGTTGCCCTTCGCTGTACGCATTCAGGCTTTACCTATGATCCCAAAGCCATTGCTGCTGTGATCAAAGAGCTGGATCGGGAGCCTGCTTGAGCCTTCGCGCGCAAAATTTTGTGCCCAAACAAGCGCTTTCTTTTTGAAGATCGCCCGTTAGACTACCCTCTTCGCACTTGCGGCAAAGTTGCGAGGGAAAGTGAGCGGGTAGGAGTGTCGGGGCAACCGGACAATTTTGACGAGATGCGGGATGCGGCTGGCAATGTCCGGCCTGCCTATGCCGACTATGGCGCATGGTACGATCAGCAAGAGCTCTCCTTTCTAAAGCGCAAAAAGGCCGAGGCGGATGAAAGCTTTCGCCGCACAGGGATTACTTTCAACGTTTATGGCGAGGATGAGGCCGAAGAGCGTCTGATCCCGTTTGACATGGTCCCACGCATTATTGCCGCAGGCGAATGGCGTAGATTGACCCGTGGTATCGAACAGCGCGTGCGCGCTCTGAACGCATTCCTCGCCGATCTTTATCACAAGCAAGAGATTATAAAGTCGGGAATTTTGCCTGAGCGTTTGCTGCGAAACAATGACGCGTGGTTGCCCCAGATGGTCGGACAAATGCCGCCCGGCGGTGTTTACACCCATATCGTTGGCATTGATCTGGTTCGTACAGGGCCCGATCAATGGTTCGTGCTTGAGGATAATGCGAGGACGCCTTCAGGTGTTTCCTACATGCTCGAAAACCGCGAGACTATGATGGAAATCTTCCCCGACCTGTTCAGTCAGGTGGCGGTGGAGCCTGTCTCCAATTATCCGCGCAGGCTGGCCCGCAGCCTTGCGGCCTGCGCTCCGCCAAAGTTTGACGCAAGCGGCGGGCGCAAACCCAATGTCGCGGTGCTGACGCCGGGGATCTACAATTCTGCCTATTTCGAGCACGCCTTTCTGGCCGATCAGATGGGCGCCGAATTGGTCGAGGGCAGCGATTTGCGGGTCATTGATGGCCGCGTTCAGATGCGCACCACGCGCGGGTTTGAGCCGGTTGATGTGATTTATCGCCGTGTCGATGACGACTATCTTGACCCGCTGACATTCAATCCTGACAGCGTACTTGGCATTCCTGGCATTATGGATGTCTATCGTTCGGGCGGCGTGACAATCGCCAATGCGCCGGGGACCGGGGTTTCCGACGATAAGGCGATCTATTCCTTCATGCCTGAGATCGTGAAGTTTTATACCGGCGAAAAGCCGCTGCTTCCCAATGTCGAGACATGGCGCTGCGCCGACAGCGACAGCCTTGCCTATGTGCTCGATAATCTGGAAGAGCTTGTGGTGAAGGAAGTCCACGGCTCTGGCGGATATGGCATGCTCATCGGCCCCACCGCGACGAAGAAGGAAATCAAACAGTTCCGCGCCAAGCTTGAGGCCAAGCCTGAAAACTATATCGCGCAGCCCACGCTCTCGCTCTCGACATGCCCCGTTTACAAGCACAAGGGGCTTGTACCGCGTCACGTCGATTTGCGGCCCTATGTATTGGTGTCGCCTGACGGGATCGACATCACTCCGGGCGGTCTTACCCGTGTTGCATTGAAAGAGGGCTCGCTCGTGGTGAATTCCTCGCAAGGGGGCGGCACCAAAGACACATGGGTGCTGAAAGACTGATGGCACAAGGGAAACTCATCAGCCAAGAGATCGGGAGCCCCCTCCCATGCTAGGCCGGACCGCAAACGGCCTCTTCTGGATGTTCCGCTATCTGGAGCGGGCGGAGAATACCGCGCGCCTTCTTGAAGCGGGCCTTCGCATGGCACTGACCCGTGATGTGGAAAGTGCGCAGGACGAATGGCGTTCTGTTATCTCCACCCTCGGGCTAAAATCCGCATTTGAAGCGGCGAATGATACCTATGAAGGCACAGCCGTCTGGAACTTCATCCTGCGCGATAGGGCCAATCCCAGCAATGTCAGAGAGATGATGGGCGCGCTTCGCAACAATGCGAGAACCGCGCGCACATGTTTGTCGAGCGAGGTTTGGGAAGCGGTCAATGAAAACTGGATGAAGCTCGACAAGCAGCTTTCCCGCCCGGTCAGCCAGTCCGCTCTTGGTGATGTGCTAGAGCGATTGCGGCGTACTGGGATGCATGTTCATGGAGCGATGGACGGCACAATCCTTCGTAACGAAGGGCGTCATTTTGCGCGGGTCGGCACCTATATCGAGCGGGCCGAGAGCACGGCGCGCATTCTCGATATGAAATATTATTTGCTGCTTCCCTCGCTTTCCTATGTGGGGTCAAGCATTGATACCGGGCAATGGGAACAGGTCCTGCGCTCGGTCGCAGGGGTCAACAGCTTTGGCTGGATCAATCGCGGCAATATTGATGCGCAATCTATCGTCGAATTCCTTGTCCTCGATCAGCGTTTTCCCAGAAGCCTTGCGTTTTGCCGCAATGCCCAGCGCAGCCATTTGGAAAAGCTTGCCAGTCTGCATGACCGCGATAACGATTGCGCAGCACTTCTGGCAGCGCAGCAAAGCGAAATTTCCAGTCTGAGTGTCGAGGCCGTCTTTGATCAGGGGCTGCATGAATTTCTGATCGAATATATGGCCAACAATGCGGTGATCGCAAAAGCCATCGCCGATGAATACAGGTTTCTGGCGTGAGATATTTGGTATGAAACTCTCGATCCGCCATTCCACCCGCTATGCCTTTCAAGAGCCGGTGATCCATGCGTTGCAACGCCTGCGTCTGACGCCAAAGGAGACGCAAGGGCAGTCCATCCTTGAATGGAACATGGTCTATGACAATGCGCATCCCGAACTCGAATATGAAGACCAGAACTGCAACACGGTCGCGCTGATCGCGGTTGAACCGGGGGCAAGCGAAGTCACAGTGACCTGCGAGGGCAAGGTCGAGACGAGCGATCATGCAGGCGTGATCGGGCGTCATTCGGGCCATTTGCCCTTGTGGAGCTTCCTTGGCCAGACCGATCTGACAAGGCCAGGATTGCAAATGCACAATCTGGCGCGTGAAATCGGCAAGCCAGATGAGGCAAGCGTCGATTTCCTCCACGAACTTTCCGCCCAGATCGCCTCGCGCGTCACATATGGAATTGGCACGACAGGCGTTTCGACCAAGGCCGAAGAGGCGGTCGCAGCAGGCGAGGGGGTGTGCCAGGACCACGCCCATATCTTTATCGGCCTTGCCCGCCTGTTCGATATCCCGGCGCGCTATGTCTCGGGCTATCTGATGATGAATGACCGGATCTCGCAAGAGGCGAGCCACGCATGGGCGGAGGCTCATATCGACGGGCTTGGCTGGGTCGGGTTCGATGTTTCTAACGGGATAAGCCCCGATCCGCGATACGTCCGGGTTGCAACGGGGCGCGATTATCGCGATGCGGCGCCCGTGACAGGAATCAGTTTCGGGACAAGCGCCCAATCGCTCACTGTTGATCTCGAAGTTGAGCAGCAATCCCAATAAACAAGACAATGTAAACGGGACCACTAAGGAAAAAATGACATGACCTATTGCGTTGGCATGGTGCTCGATAAGGGCCTTGTCCTGATGAGCGATACCCGCACCAATTCGGGCGTCGACAATATCTCTGTGTTTCGCAAAATGTTCTCGTGGAGCGTGCCGGGCGAGCGGATGATTACGGTCATGACGGCGGGCAATCTTGCGACAACACAGGCAGTGGTCAGCAAGCTTGAAGAACGCACCAAAGAACCGGACGAGCGTGAAACGACTTTGCTGAATGGACCCACCATGTTCACCGTCGCAACCGAGATCGGCAAGCTTCTGCGCCAGACGATCAGCGAGGTGCAGGACGCCAACAACACCAGCAACCGTTTTGCAGCGTCCATCATTCTGGCAGGCCAAATTGCCGGAATGGAACCGCGCTTGTTCATGATCTATCCCGAAGGCAATTTTATCGAGGCAAGTTCGGACACGCCGTTCTTCCAGATTGGCGAAACCAAATACGGCCGCCCGATCCTCATTCGCGGCTATGAGCCCGATATGAAGATCGAGGATGCGGTGAAGCTGCTTATGGTATCGTTTGATTCCACCTTGAAGGCGAACCTGTCTGTGGGCCTTCCGCTTGACCTGATGGTGATTGGCAAAGACGAATTTGCCGCCTCTCATGAGCGGCGGATCGAAGCGGATGACGAATACTTCAGCAAAATTTCGTCCAATTGGGGCGATGCGCTGAGGTCTGCGTTCGAGTCTCTGCCCGACTACTCTCTCGATTCGCAGTAGAGCCAAGCGCCTAATCCGCATATAACCCCAGAATTGTTACGAACAATTGGTTCAATCTGGAGGAATTTATTAGGTAGGATTCAGCGTTTTGGGAGAAATCCTGACCGTATGACTCCATATCGGGGTTAGTGTGGCGTGAATTAACTGCGTGGTCGGCGCACCAGACTAAGCATGTCACGCAAAGCCACCCTCCATTTCATCGATTCCAATAGTCGGCACCGCGCTGAATTGGCACGCATAGGGTTTTCCCTAGGCCACCATTCAGAAGTGTATGGCGACATTTCGGAATTATCCATTCACCCACCGCGCGAAGGGATCATTGTCGCCCGCGATCTGCCTGATCAGGGCGGCGTCTCGATGATCCTTGAACGGCTCAGTCGCCTTGGCATCTGGTTGCCGTTGATCGCGATTGAAACCGACCCACGTCCGGGCCGCATTGTAGAGGCGATCAAAGCCGGAGCGCTTGATTATCTCTCCTTGCCACTTGATCCGGATCGGTTCGAACGCTGTCTCGCCCGGATCGAGAAAGAGGCTGAAATCTTCGGCGCTGCACGTCGCCGCATGATCGAAGCGCGCGATCGCATCGCCAGCCTTTCGGTTCGCGAACGCGAAGTGCTTGAATGGCTCGCTCAAGGGTCCAGCAACAAGGTAATCGCGCGTGAGCTGGAAATCAGCCCGCGCACCGTTGAAATCCACCGTGCCAACATGATGCACAAACTGGGCGCACGTCACGCCGCCGAAGCCGTCCGTCTCAAACTTGAGGCGAAATTGGAACCTCAGATTGAACCCCAAGTGAGCTATTAAGTCTGCTTAAGAATTGCTGGGCTACTCCCGGCATGCATCCTGTGATGGGCGCTCTAGCGAGCAGCGAAAGCCATCCCGCCGTTGGTACCCGCACGGCCTCGACATTCCCTAAGTGTCGGGGCCGTGTACCCGTTTCGGGAATATGATTATCGGCACACTCCGCCGCTTGATGAACCACTCAAACCCTCAAGGTGAAAGTGGTCCGTATGGGCGCGATTGTAGTCCGGGCTCAGCACCGTACCAAAGCGCTTGCAGGCCGAAGATCTGACAACTCTCAGGAATTCGCGCTCTGCTGCTGTGCCCCCGTCCCAATCTGCGATGAGGCTGATCCGGCGTCCGTCTGCTAGTACAAAGCCGGACACGTCAATCGCCTCTGCACGCGAATGGGCAGAACGCCTGTCAGTGCCCGCGACATTGCGACAGGCATAGCTTCCCATTGTCTCTATTTTGGCAAGGCGGCTGCCCAGTATCTGGCGGGCTGCGCGATCAACGCCAAAGCGTGCCCAGCTGCTGAAAGCATTGGCGACATCGCATTTTACAGGGCCCAGATTGCTGATCCCGAATGTGCCGCGGTCGCCGCTGATCGACATCAGCTGGACAGTACCAAGCCGGTGGCAACCGGGCGCTGCATATGCGTCGGGAAGGGCGGTAAAGCGCGAGCCGGTGGCCCCCAGATCGCTGATGCAACTGGCCTCGCCGCTGCGCTGTCCGAAGTTTCGCGGGATGGCCGCAACCACTGGCCGCGACGGCTCGCGCGTATAAGATCGGGAGGTGTTCGTATTGCTCGCCCCATCGCCGCCAGGGATAATCCCGCCGCATCCGGCAAGGGATAGCGCTGCAATAACAGGTGCCAAAAGGCGTAAAGGTGCCCACAGGTTCATAACTTATGAACCGTAACAAAGGATGGTTAACGCAAGACTAAGGAGTTTCGTCCGCGACCTGTTCCCAAAGCTCAATCTTGATGCCGTTGGGGTCAAGAATCCAGGCAAACTTGCCGTATCCTTCGTCAGCGGTATCAAGCACTTCGACGTCGCGCGATTTCAGGATTTCGACAAAACCGTCGAGGTCGGCCACGCGCAGATTGATCATGAAACCGCCGGTGCCAGGTTTGATATATTCATCGTCTTTGAAGTGACTGATGAGCGAGTAGGGGTTTTCCTTGGGCTCGTCTTTCCACGCGAATTGCGGTCCATATTCGCCGTCCACACCCAGCTTCTCGCGATACCAGGCCCGCGTCGCTTCGGGATCGGGTGCGACATAGAAGATGCCTCCCAATCCGGTCACGCGTGGTCCCGTTGTTGCCGCTTCACCCATTGTACTGCTCCTCCCGATCCGATCCCGCCTCATCTTATGCCGCAAAGCGAGGGGGCTGGCAAAGAGCCCGCGCCTCAGAACGACGTGGTGAACTCGATCACCGATTGTGGAAGAGCATCGAGAAGCGCGATTTCAATCACCTTGTCGAACCCTGTCACCACCATCAGGCCGACCACCAGAAGCGCGGCTCCGAACAATGGTTTTCCGTACCGGGCTAAGACGGTGAGCGTTTTGCGCCGCTCTCCCATTGCTTTGCGTGAGCCATAGGCAAAGGCGAGCACACTTGTCGCAACGCCAAGACCAAAGATCAGGAAGATCAGAAAGCTGGAAAGAAGGTCTTGACCCTGACTGGCCGCCGCAATCGCAACGCCCAAGGTCGGGCCCACACACGGTGCCCAGACAACGCCCAGCAAAAGCCCGATCGCAAACTGGCCATGCCAGCCATCACCGCTCAGCATCGACAACCGTTGATTGCCGAAATTGGCAATGGGCGCAGCCGCGGCGCTGAGCGCAGTCTGCGCTTGGGGCACAAGCAGCACCACTCCTGCCACGGCCAGCAATCCGCCCGCAAACAGGCGCACAAACTGTTCATTGATGCCAAGCGAATAGCCAAAGGCGATCACGGTAAAGCCGAAGAGGGTAAAGCTTGTGACGAGACCGCCCGCCAAAGCGAGGGGCCCAAACCGGCTTTTACCCAGCGCCGACGCCACAAGGATCGGCACCAGCGGCAAAACGCATGGGTTCAGGATCGTCACCAGCCCTGCAACAAAGGACAGAAATGCGCTGCCAAACATGGGAATGTCCTGAACCGTGAGCTCTTAAAGCGCGCCCAGAACCACACCGCGAAGGCGTGTGCGGTTCGTTTCAGCGATTGAGCGAGCCACTTCGTCCATGCCTTTGAACACCAGAACGGTGGATTGGCGCGGAATGCGATTGGCGCGAAGGAAGGCCTTCTCGTCGTCAAAATTGACTTTGACGAACAAGACATCGCCGCTTTGTTTTTCGGTGCGCAGTTCTTCGAGGATGGGGGCCTGCGCACGGCATGTCGGGCACCAGTCGGCATAGACATCGACGACAATGGTCTTGCCTTTCTTTTGCGCCATCATGAACTCGGCCTCGTCATAGGTGGTCCAACCGGCTGCGCTGGCCTGGGCGGTAAGCTGCGTGGCACCAACGACGAGCGCACCGATGGCGGCGATGATGAGGAAAAGGCGGGTCATTTTTTTCAAAACTCCATAGGATTGGGGCGGCGCAGTGACTGATGTCAGTGGCCGGGTTTCCTATGTCGTTCGCGGGCGCCGTTATGGAGGTTACACTGGCGCGTAAAAAATGTGGGGCGCCGGAAAAAAGTGCACCGCGTGCTTCGCCACCACATCGCCAATGAGGACAGCAAAGCTTGCGCTATCCACATGTTGCGATAAGCCAGAGAAAATCTTCGCTCAATCAAAGGACACGCACATGGCCGACCAGCAACGCTTCACAGGCAAGACCGTCATTATCACCGGCTCATCAACCGGCATCGGCGAAGGGATCGCGCGGCGATTTCATGACGAGGGCGCGAACGTTGTCATCAATGCCCGCAATGCCGAGAAATGCGCGAAGGTCGCCGATAGCCTTGATCCAGCCCGCACTCTGGTGGTCGCAGGCGATGTGTCGAAATCGGATTTTGCAAACGAGATCGTGGCCAAGACGGTAGAGCGCTTTGGCGGGCTCGATTGCCTGGTCAACAATGCCGGCGTTGGCGGAGGGGGCATCCTTCACAAAACCGACGACGCCGAAATCGACCGCATCATCGATATCAACGTCAAAGGCGTGATCTATTTGAGCCGCGCGGCGATCCCGCATTTGATCGAGACCAAGGGTTCGATTGTGAACATCTCCAGCGTGTCTGGCACAGGCGGCGATAGCATGCTGCCGGTCTATAACGCCTCCAAGGGCGCAGTGACGAACTTGACGCGCGGGCTCGCCTTGCAGCTTGGTGCCAAGGGCGTTCGGGTCAATGCGATCAATCCATCAATCACGCGCTCGGACATGGTGGAAGAGATAACCAGCAACGAGATGGCGATGAAGGCGGTCCTCAACCGTATGGCGATCAAGCGCATGGGCGAGCCCGAAGACATCGCCGCGGCCACAGCCTTCCTCGCCAGCGACGATGCAAGCTTTATCACCGGTGTAAACCTTCCCGTCGACGGCGGGATCAGCGCGAGCAACGGCCAGCCCAATTTCATGGGGTGAGCAGTCATTGACGGGGTAGGGGTTCCCCACTTTCACATTCCAGCAAAGGCTTTTCGGGATTGGGCCGCAATTTCGGGGCGTCGTTGCTCGCCCGCTGTACGCCTCTGCTAGTAATAATTATTCGCAATAGTCTTGCAAAGTCCTTGGGCTTGTTGCAACTGGTTTGCATTAGCGAATCACAAACTGCATTTCCGAGGGTCTTTCATTGAAACCATCATTCCATTTCTCATCTCTCCTCGTGATTGCCGCCGTCGCTTTGGTTGGCGGTGCAGATCGGGCGCAGGCTGAAAACACGCAGGTTGATCCCGAAACGGGCGAGCCCGTCATAACAGTGACCGCGACGAAAAACCCGATCCGCGCCTTTGATTTCCCGGGCCAGGTCAGCGTCGTCGAACGCGCAATTATCGAGGACTTCAACCCCTCAACCTTGCAAGATGTTTTTGACGCCATTCCCGGTGCCCAGTTCGATTCAGGGCCCCGGCGAACAGGCGACGCCCCGTCAATCCGCGGTATTGGCGGAAATGGCGTTTTGATCTTTCAGGACGGTGCGCGGCAAAGCTTTATCTCCGGCCATGACGGACGATTTTTCATCGACCCTGAACTTGTGCAAACGGTTGAAGTGGTGAGGGGGCCAAGCTCTGCGCTTTATGGTTCGGGCGCGCTTGGCGGTGTGATTGCCACCCGTACCGTGACCCCGCGCGACCTGCTGGATGAAGGGGAGCGTTTCGCTGTGCGCCTTGCCACTGGCTATCAATCGGTGAACGATGAATTTCGCATCGGTGTGACAGGCGCGGGCCAATCGAGCGACGGGGTCTGGGATGTGCTTGGTCATTACACCTATCGCGACAGCGGCAGCATCGAGCTTGGCAGTGGCGATCTTCTGCCATCCGATGACGAGATCAATTCGGCCCTCTTCAAAGTCACTACGCGGCCCAGCGACGCGGTCGAGCTTTACGCTTCCTATGCCCGGTATCAGGCAGATTCGAGCGATCCCCAAAACCCCCAGGGCGGCAATGTCGCAGGGCCGGGCAACGCTCTGGTGTTTCGCGATGCGAAGAATGACACGGCGCAATTCGGGCTCAAATTCGACCCGGCCAGCGATGCGGTCAACCTGAACCTCGTGGGGTATTACAGCCGCAATTCGGTGGAAGAGGACGAGGTGGAAAGCCCCCGCACCACCGACCGTGCAGTCGAAACCCTTGGCTTCATGATCGACAACCGTTCGCGCATAGCCTTTGGCGATGCGTCCTCTGTCACATTCACCTATGGCGGCGAATATTACCGCGACGAACAAACGGGCCTCGACAATGCGACCGCCGATGGAACACGCGGCGGCGTTCCCGATGCGGACACCGAGTTTGTCGGTATCTTTGCTCAGGCGGAAATTACCGTTGCAGACGGCATTCCCGGTGAATTGAGCATTATTCCGGGCATCCGCTGGGATTCGTTCCGATCATCCGCCGATGACGAAACGTTCGAGATCGACGATGACGAATTCTCTCCCAAGCTTGGGGTGTCGTACAAGCCCATTCCCGAACTGCTTGTCTTTGGGAATTACTCGCTCGGCTTTCGTGCGCCTTCCTTTAACGAGGCATTTGCGGACGGTGTCCACTTTACCATCCCCAATCTCTCCGCGCCTCCCGGACCGTTTGGTCCAAGCTTTGTGCAGAACCTGTTTATCGGAAATGCCGATCTGCAATCTGAGGAATCCGAAACGTGGGAGATCGGCGCCGGCCTCGATTTCGTTGATCTGGTTCAAGATGGCGACCGATTTACAGTCAAAGCGTCCTATTACGATAGCCAGGTCGACAATCTTATCGGCCTTGATGTCAACATTCCAGCGGGCTGCTTTGTCGCAAGTCCGTTTGTGCCGCCCTGCGGACCGGGGGCGGCCTTTGGCAACACCAGTCAGAACGTCAACATCACCAATGCCGGGATCACGGGGTTCGAGGCAGAGTTCAGCTACAGCTCGGACATATTCTATGCCCGCGGTCACTTCTCCAGCATTGATGGCATTGACGAGGAGAACGGCGAGTTTCTCGAAGGGGTTCTGACCCCTGACATTTTCTTCGTCGATATTGGCGTCCGGGTCGGGGAAACCGGCCTGCGGGTTGGTACCCGCATGACCTATGCGACCGATTTTGACGAGGTGAATGACCCCAATCAGGCGCGCGACGGTTTTTTGGTTGGCGACATTTACGCCGTGTTCCAGCCCGAAAGCGGGCCTTTTGCTGATTTCCGGCTCGACCTTGGCATCGATAATGTCGGCGATGCAGATTTCGAGGTGGTGAGCGCGGGGGTCAGCCAGCCGGGTCAAAACTTCAAAGCCGCTCTTTCATGGTCAAAGGGCTTTTAGACTTAACTGCAAATGTGTATAAGTCGCAATAACAACTGTGGGAAAAGTGATATGATGATCAGGATTTCAAAATCTCTTGCGGGCGTCAGCCTTGCCGCTCTGATGATGATTGCCAGCCCAAGCCCCGCTCTTGCCGATGATCCGGTCGGTGATCGTTCGGCGCAAGCGGAAGCGGCGGCGTTTGAGGCAGACCGCGCTGACATCCTTGCGATGGCAGGCGATTTTCGCGTCTCCTTCGATATGAAAGAAACAACCCCGTGGCGCGCGGATTACGAACCGATTGATGCCAAGGTTTCTGGCGGCTTTGAAAGCGTGCGCGTGATCGAAGACACCGGCCGCAAGATCGTTCTGCAACATCTGCTTGTGGTGGGATCAGAGGATAATCCCTTCATCGTGAAGCATTGGCGTCAGGACTGGGAATACGAACCTCAGCAAATCCTTGTCTATAATGCGCCGGGCCGATGGGTTCTCGACGATGTGCCCGAAGCAATGCGTAAAGGCCGGTGGTCGCAGACGGTTTATCAGGTCGATGACAGCCCGCGTTATGCCGGATGGGGCCAATGGGAGACGACCAATGGCGTGCGTCGCTGGCGTTCCAACTGGACTATCCGCCCGCTCGCCCGGCGCGATGCGACCCGCGACCCCGTCTATGACCACTATGTCTCGATCAATCGGCACCAGCCATTCCCCGGTGGATGGATCCATTGGCAAGACAACACCAAATCGAAATGGGTTGATGGCGAAGCGGTGCCCTACGTGCAGGAAAGCGTGCTTAACACTTACACCCGGTATGACGATTACCCTGTGAGCGCCGCCGACGAATATTGGCAAGCGACGTCACAATATTGGGCCGCAGTGCGCGCCGAGTGGGAGGCATCGCTTGCCAAAACCGGCGGTATTGTGATCGAGGAAGAAGCCAATACCGGCACGGTGATCAGCGGCGACTTGCTGCAAATGGGGACCGACATTGCCAAAGGCGAAATGGATGCAAATGCGGCGATTGCCAAGGCGCAGACGCTGATCCGTGAAGGGACGGGTGCAACCCGCACCGCCGCTTCGACAGAACAGGGTTCTGACGCGGGCTATTAGTGCCTTCACTGCTCTGAACACAAAAGGCGGGCCGGAATATCTATCCCGGCCAGCCTTTTCTTTTGTGGGATATCCGAATGCTTAGCTAGCCTTGGAGCGTTTCGCCTTTTTGCGCTCGTGCGGGCACAGGAGGGTTTTGCGCAGGCGGATCGACTTGGGCGTCACTTCGACCATCTCATCGTCGTCGATATAAGCAATCGATTGCTCCAGCGTCATGCGGCGCGGCGGGGTGAGGCGGATGCTATCATCCTTGCCTGATGAGCGGATGTTGGTGAGCTGCTTCGCTTTCATCGGGTTGACTTCAAGGTCATCGTTCTTGGCGTTTTCGCCGATGATCATGCCTTCATACAGCTTCATCGAAGCGCCCACGAACAATTCGCCGCGCTCTTCCAGCATGTTGAGCGCATAGGCATTGGATTCGCCGTCGCCGTTGGAGATGAGAACGCCGTTATTGCGCCCTTCGATGGGGCCTTTGTAGGGGCCGTATTTCTCGAATAGGCGGTTCATAATGCCGGTGCCGCGCGTGTCGGAAAGGAATTCGCCGTGATAACCGATGAGGCCGCGTGACGGTGCAGAGAAGGTGATGCGGGTTTTGCCGACGCCCGATGGCTTCATCTCGGTGAGATCAGCTTTGCGGCGCTGCATCTTCTCGACAACGGTGCCTGAGTGTTCATCATCTACGTCGATGACGACGGTCTCATATGGCTCCATCTTCTGGCCATCTTCTTCGCGAAGGAGAACCTTCGGACGGCTGATGCCGAGCTCGAAACCTTCGCGGCGCATGGTTTCGATGAGCACGCCGAGTTGCAATTCGCCGCGGCCTGCCACTTCAAAGCTGTCCTTGTCGGCGCTTTCGGTGACGCGGATGGCGACATTGGTTTCGGCCTCGCGAAGGAGCCGGTCGCGGATCATGCGGCTGGTGACTTTATCGCCTTCGCGGCCTGCAAGCGGGCTGTCATTGACGGCAAAGCGCATGGCGAGGGTTGGCGGATCAATCGGCTGAGCTGCGATGGGCTCTTTCACGCTGGGATCGCAAATGGTGTTGGCAACGGTAGCTTTCTCAAGCCCTGCAAGCGCGATAATGTCGCCTGCCTGCGCGCTTTCAACCGGTACGCGGTCGAGCCCGTCAAAGGAGAGAACTTTGGTCGCGCGGCCCGCTTCGACGACATTGCCTTCGCTGTCGATGGCGTGGATCGGATCGTTGACCTTGAGGGTGCCCGATTGGACGCGGCCGGTCAGGATACGGCCCATGAAGTTGTCGCGGTCCAGAAGCGTCGCGAGGAAGCTGAACTTGCCGGTCGTATCGAGGCCGGGCGCGGGCACGTGCTTGGTGATAAGCTCGAACAGCGGATCGAGTGTGCCTTCGCGTGCGCTTTCGTCGGCGCTTGCATAGCCATCGCGGCCAGAGGCAAAGAGCGAGGGGAAATCGAGCTGCTCGTCGGTCGCATCAAGCGATGCAAACAGGTCGAACACTTCGTCGAGCACTTCTTGTGGACGGCCATCGGGACGGTCGATCTTGTTGACGACCACGATGGGGCGCAGGCCCAGGGCAAGCGCTTTACCGGTCACGAATTTCGTCTGAGGCATCGCGCCCTCGGCGCTGTCTACCAGAAGGATAACGCCATCGACCATCGAAAGAATACGCTCAACCTCGGCGCCAAAGTCGGCGTGGCCTGGCGTGTCGACGATGTTGATGCGCGTGGTTTCACCGTCGTGCTCCCACTCGACGCTGGTGCATTTCGCAAGGATGGTGATCCCGCGCTCTTTTTCCAGATCGCCGGAATCCATTGCGCGTTCTTCAACCCGCTGGTTGTCGCGGAAAGTGCCGGATTGGCGGAACAGCTGGTCAACCAGAGTGGTTTTACCATGGTCAACGTGAGCGATAATCGCGATGTTACGCAGGTCGCGAGACATAAGGTTTCTCATTTTGGAAAAAGGACGGGAAATTTCTGCGCCCCCCTAGACTGTGTGTTGCGCCGCAACAAGGGCGTAATTCACACCGGGTTTTTGCGGGCTAATTTGGCAACACATGCTCGCAAGCTGTGCTTGACGCGACGTCAGTTCTTAATCGGTACCTAAATTTGTGCCGGATTCCGCACATTTCTGCGGTTTCCATAGGTGTGTCTGCGCGGCAACAGCGTGGCGCTTACCCAACGCCCAAGAGCGCTAGAACGCTTGTAGGCCTTGTGCCTCTGGCGTAACGATTGGGAGTTCGCGCGGGATAAGGCCCACGAAGATAAAAGGGCATCTGGGGATGCGCCTTAAAATAAGGGCCAACCGCTCGCGACGGGATACGAGGAGAAGGATATCCATGCGTTCTAACACTTCCGGCACTGCCGGCTCATTGCGACTTGCACTGCTTGCTGGTGCGGCCGGTTTTGCCATCACCGCGCCTTCTGTGGCGCTTGCACAAGATACGGATGCTGATGCTGCGGCAGAGGCTCTGGGCGATGATACAGGCAGCAATGTCATCATCGTGACCGCGTCCAAGCGTGAGCAAACGCTTCAGGAAACGCCGATTTCGGTCTCTGTGACCACCGGTGAAGTTCTCGAGAATGCGCAAATCCGCGACGTTCTCGACCTGCAAACCGTGACGCCTTCGCTGCGGGTTAGCCAGCTGCAAACATCGTCAGCTTCAACTTTCATTATTCGCGGTTTTGGTAACGGCGATAACAACTTCGGGATCGAACCTTCGGTTGGCGTCTTCATCGACGGCGTTTTCCGTTCGCGTTCTGCGGCGGCACTGGGCGATCTTCCCAATGTTCAGCGCATCGAAGTGCTGAACGGTCCGCAGTCAACGCTTTTCGGTAAGAACGCGTCGGCCGGTGTTATCTCGGTTGTGACCAGAGAGCCTCAGTTTGAATTCGGCGGCAGTGTCGAGGCGGTCTACGGCAACTTCAACACTGTAGTCCTCAAGGGCGATATCACTGGTCCTATCACTGATAATGTCGCTTTTTCGATCGACGGTAACTATCAAAGCCGCGACGGTTATGCCGATATCGTCAACCTTGATGAAGAGCAAAACGATCGTGATCGCTGGGCCGTTCGTGGTCAGCTTTTGATTGAGCCATCATCTGACTTCCGCATCCGCGCCATCGCAGACTATTCCGAAATCGACGAAGTCTGCTGTCAGGTTGGCGCTCTCGTCAACGGCCCAACGGCCCCTGGTATCGCTGCTGTTGGTGGACAAATCGGCGACCCTGCAAACTTCTTTGAATATGACGCTTTCTTGAACTTTGTTCCAACGAACCAGGTCGAGAACTACGGCGGCTCGGTTCAGATGGATTGGAGCACTGGTCCGATTTCGGTGACGTCGATCACCGCCTATCGTGAACTGCGCAACTTCTTCCTTTCTGACATCGACTACACCAGCGCCGACATCGCGACGGAAACCCGCGATCAGGCAGTGGATACGTTCACACAGGAACTTCGTATTGCGTCGGACTTTGATGGCCCGATCAACTTCCTTCTGGGTGCGTACTATTTCGACGAAACGATCTCGCAGGACAGCGCGATCCAGAACGGTAGCCAAATCCGTAACTTCTTCGAAATCCTTGCCGGCGCAAACCCGGTGGATGTGTTGACCGGTCAACCGACCCTGTTCAACGGGCTTGAGCAAAGCTTTGGCCTGCCACAGGAATCGATCTTCACCAGCCCGCTTTTGACGGCTGAAACATTCGAGATGGACAACCAGTCGATCTCGATCTTTGGTACGGTCGATTTTGAGCCTATGGATGGTCTCGTCTTTACAGCCGGGTTTAACTACACCGACGATAAGAAAGACTTCGCGCTTTCTCAACAAAGCTTCGATCCGCTTGCGCAGATCAACTTTGTCGATGCGTTCATCACCGGTGCAACCATGGGTGCGGTTACAACACGTGACCAGTTCCAGGCGCTTCCGGCGGCTCAACAAGCGGGTCTTCTTGCCGCTGCGACCGATCCAACCGTGAACGCGCTTCTGCCGCTTGCCGGCTTCCAGTTCCAACCGCCATTCCTGACCATCCCCAACGCTGTTGAAGATGGCCGGACCCGCGATGACGAACTGACCTATCTCTTCCGTGCTTCTTACGAAGTCATTCCGGAGGTGAACGTCTACGCAAGCTATGCAACCGGCTTTAAGGCAAGCTCGGTCAACCTGTCGCGTGACAGCCGTCCGTCGAATGCTGACTTTGTCGCAGGCCCGGGTGGTTCGACCTTCGCAGCGCCATCGTCGCCAATTCTGGACGCAGGTCTGGCCTTGCCAAACCTGTCGGCTGGCTCGCGTTTTGCCGGTCCGGAAGAAGCCGAAGTTTATGAAGTGGGTGTAAAGGCTCAGTTTGACGGCTTTGGCTTTAATCTTGCTGTCTTCGACCAAACCATCGACGGCTTCCAAAGTCTGGCCTTCACCGGCACCGGCTTTGCTCTGCAAAACGCAGGTAGCCAATCGGTTAAAGGTTTCGAGTTTGATGCAACCGCGACGCCAACAGATGGCCTGGTTCTGACCTTTGCGGTCACGCACCTTGACCCGCTGTTCGATGACTTCCCCGGTTCGGTCCTTGGTGACCTGTCCGGTGTTCGCCCTGCTGGTATTCCATCATGGTCAATCGCAACCAGCGCGACATACACGCATGAATGGGATAGCGGCACGCGTCTGATCACGCGCGTTGATTACAACCATGAGAGCAACACCGCGATCAACAACGGTCTGCCGACCTTCAACGCCGCTCTGGGCAACACCCAAATCTTCGACCGTGAAGTGAACTTGGTGAACACCTCGATGACGCTTGCACTGAACAACGGTCTGGAAGTGGGCGCGTTTGCCCGTAACCTTCTCAACGATCAGTACATTCTGACCGTGTTCGACAGTGTTGCGCAAGCCGGTTCGGTATCAGGCTATCCAAGCCAGCCGCGCACTTACGGCGGCGTTGTACGCTTCAAGTTCTAAGCCAAACGCGCATTTGCGCTTAACAAAAGGCCCCGTGCGAACCTTCGCACGGGGCCTTTTTGTTGGAATGCCTCGCTTTGGCCGGATGGGGACACAGCAATGTTGTCCCCGGCTATGAGGATGAAATGCTTGTATCCTCAATCCAAATATGGTCGCTTGGTTGCCTGTAAAAGATAGAGGGGATCAAACTCATGCATTGGATGATTTTGCCGCTGAAACGATATTTCGACTTTTCAGGCCGTTCGCGCCGGATGGAATATTGGATGTTCGTCGTTTTCACGATGATCGTGGGTTTGGTGTGCATCGGGCCGGTTTTCCTGGACATCATGGCTGCTTCAATGGCGGACCCTCTTGCTGCGGAAGCCGATCCTTTTGAAGGAATGGGTGTTTTTGGCACCATTGGACTGTCGATCTTTGGGATATTCTATCTTGCAATCTTGATCCCAAGTCTCGCGGTGACGGTGCGCCGACTGCACGACCGAGATTTGTCGGGTTGGTGGTACCTTGGCTTTATTGTTGCCAGTATCATCCCGCTTGTGGGCCTGATTGCGAGCATTGCCTTCCTCGTCGTCATGTTTTTGCCGGGGACCGATGGTCCGAACCGTTTTGGTCCAGACCCCAAAGACCCGCATGGCGCAGAGGTTTTTGACTGATCTGACAGTTGGACTTTTTATCAAACGAAGGGGGATGAAGAATGAATTACGGCGGTTTTTGGATGCGGGTCGTGGCCTATATCATTGATATTGTGATACTTATGGTTCTGTTTTTCCCGTTGATTTTCATCTTCGGCACATCAAGCGTAGAGACAGCGGACATGAGTTTCAGCGCCAGTGCGCAATCGGACTCGCCGTTGTTGAACCTTGTTTTCACCATAATTGGCCTTGCATATTTTGTCGGCTTTGAAAGTTCGTCCATGCAAGGGACCCCCGGCAAACGGGCTTTGGGCCTTGTTGTGACAGATCTGGACGGGCGGAGAATTTCGGTGCCCCGCGCACTGGGTCGCTATTTTGCGAAGATCTTGTCAAGCCTCATTCTGCTGATCGGCTACATCATGGTCGCCTTTACCGAGCGCAAGCAAGGGCTGCACGACATGATCTGCAGCACGCTGGTTGTGCAGGGGAAACCCGGCGAAACGGGCGCTGATCCAGAGGTTTTCGAGTAGAGCTTTACAGCTCTCGCAGCGCTTGGGCGGGCTTTGCTTTCAGCAATGGAAGCGAGCCGCCCAGTGCAAAGGCGAGAACCATCGCGAGCCCCATGCCAAGCACGGCAAGGACCACGCCCCAATTGGGGAGCCAGTCAAACTCGAACAGCTGGGTGATGATCACCCACGCCAAGCCTGATCCAAGCGCCAGCGCAACAAGCGCAAGCGCGCCTGCGATCAGGCCATATTCGGCCAGCTGCAGGCCCAGAATCTGACGCCTTGATGCGCCCATCACGCGCAGGACTACTGTATCGTATGTGCGCGCGGCGCGGGCGGCGGCGATCGCTCCCATAAGGACGGCGAGCCCAGCCAGAACCGCGACGGCAGCAGCGGCAAGCGTTGCGAGGCCCACTTGTTCAAGGATGGTCCGCGCCTGCACCAGAACCTCTCCCACTTCGACGACGGAGCTTGACGGGAATTCGCGCACCATAGCGCGCAGCAATTGTGCCCGCGCTTCGGTGTCAGCATTGTCGGGCAGATCGATGGTCGCAGAAAGCTTGTGCGGCGCGTCAGCGATGGCGCCAGACGAAAAGACCATGGTGAAGTTGAACCCCATGCTTTCCCAGTCGATCTCGCGCACATTGTATATGCGCACATCGCGTTCCTGTCCCAGGATACCGATGGTCAGCATGTCGCCAATCCCGAGGTCAGCAGCGTCTGCCAATTGCTTGTCGATTGAGACGAGGGGCTGGCTTGCCTCTTCAGCAGTCCACCATTCGCCTTCGACGACGGTGTTGCCAATCGGCGGTTCGTCGGCATAAGTAATGCCCCGCTCGCCTCGCAGGGCCCATGCCCCTTCCGGGATTTCCTCAAGATCTGCGGTGCGCTGCATTTCGCCTTCCGGTCCAAATGCGAGAACGGAGCCGCGCATGGTGGGCACAGCGCGCACTGCCGCATCGGGGAAAGGCGTTGTGATGAGCGAGGTAAAGCGCTCTTCACTCTCTGGCGGCACGTCGATCACAAAATAGTCGGGCGCTTCCTGCGGCACGCGGCTTTGGATATTGCCGTCAATCGCGCTTTGGATAGCGGCGAGAAGGACAAACGCTGCAAGGCCAAAGCCAAGCGCAGTGACCAGAGCGCTGGTCGGTGCGCCGGGGCGGTGGATGTTGGACAGGGCCGAGCGCAAAAGCGGGTTTGAGGGGCGGGGAAATTTGCGCGCTGCATATTGGAGGCCGAGGCCGAGGCCTGCGAGGATTATCAGAGCAACGCCTGCGCCCACAAGGAAGCCAGCGGTGAGCCAGAGCTGGCTTGAGGTGAACAGCGCAAGCGCACAGATCGCCACAAGGCCAGCCGCCGTTGCCATCAGAGCGCGGCGATCGCGCGAAAGCGGCACAATCCGGCTACGCATCAATGCCATGGCCGGGAACGCCCGCGCACGAAGCAGCGGCGCAGAGGCAAATGCAAAGGCCACAAGCACACCGTAAGCGCCCGCCAAAAGCAGCGGAGCAGGTTCAATCACAAAGCCGCCTTCAACCGGCAAAAGCCCTTGCAAAGCCATGCCCAGAAGCGGGGTCACAAGAACACCGGTCGCAATGCCAAGCGCGCTCCCGATAAGTGCGGCGACCGCGATCTGCAGCGCGTAAATACGCACGATGTCGCGCGACGATGCGCCAAGAACCTTGAAAGTCGCAATGCTTGCGCGGCGTTGGTCGAGGTAGGACGATACGCCCCCGGCAATCCCGATCCCTGCGATCACAAGAGCGGCAAGGCCTACCAGAGTCAGAAAGTCGCTCATCCGCGTGACAAAACGGTCTGCGCCCGGTGATGCGCGGTCGCGGCTTCTGAAGTCAAAGCCTGCGTTTGGGAAAGCAGCGGTGAGCTCTTCCTCGACACCCTCCGGATCGCGTGCCTCATCGCTGAAGGCGATACGGTACTTGCTCTGGAAAAGGGAGCCGGGTTGCAGCAGTCCGCCATCCATCGGGACCTGCTTTGCGACCAGAACCGTCGGGCCCAATTGAAACCCTTCGGACAGGCGGTCGGGTTCATTGCCGATCACACCAGCAGCGCGCAGCTCCAAAGTGCCAAGGCGGAAAGTGTCACCAACCTGGATGTCGAGCCGGTCCAGCGCGCCTTGCGCAAGGTATGCGTCATTACCGGTGGGTGCGCCCGGCTGACTGCCGTCGGTAAGGGTGAAAGTGCCGAACAGCGGCCAATTGGTCTCGACCGCTTTAAGTTCAACGGGAGCAGCCGCATCATCGGTGCTGGCCATCGCCTGCAAGCGGTATCCGCCTGAAAGCTCGCCATATTCACCAAGGCTTGCCTGTTCTTCATTGTTTAGGTCGCGTTGCCAAACTTCCACCTCGAGATCGCCACCAAGAAGCTCACGCCCTGACCCTTCCAGCTCGCGCTCAATCGAAGCGGTGAGGGTGCCAATTGCGGCCAGCGCAGCCGTGCCAAGGAAGATGCAAACCAGAAGAAGCCTTAGCCCCTTGAACCGCGCATTGAGGTCGCGCCGGGCAATGCGCCATGCGTCACCCCAGGAAAGGCCACCTGCGGGCCCCGAAGCGGCTGTAGCGCTCATTCTGCGGCCTGTGCCTGCGCGTTGACGCCGGTCTTTCGGTCAGAGGCAATGACGCCATCCGCCATGGTCAGCACCCGTTCGCATTTCTCGGCGAGATCAGCATCGTGGGTGATGATAAGCAAGGTTGCGCCCGTTTCTGCGCGGCGGGCAAAGAGAAGCTCGACGATTTCCTCTCCGGTTGAGGCATCGAGGTTGCCGGTGGGTTCGTCGGCGAAGATGAGGATAGGGCGCGGCGCGGTGGCGCGGGCAATGGCAACGCGTTGTTGTTCACCGCCCGAAAGCTGTGTGGGATAGTGGCCGATCCGGTGGCCAAGGCCAACGGCGGTCAATTCCGCTTCTGCGCGCGGACTGGCGTCCTTGCTTCCCGCGAGTTCCATCGGTGTTGCCACATTCTCTGCCGCGGTCATGGTGGGGAGGAGGTGGAAGGCCTGAAGCACAATCCCGATACGGCCACGGCGCGCGGCTGCGAGCCCGTCTTCGTCCAGAGCGGAAAAATCCTGCCCCGCAACGCTGAGCGATCCGCCGGTTGCGCGCTCTAGTCCGGAAAGCACCGCCATAAGCGAGCTTTTGCCTGAACCCGAAGGCCCAAGCAGCGCGACAACTTCGCCTTTCGCAATATCGAGGTCGATGCCTTTCAGGATATCGACCGGCGCATCAGCGCTGCCAAGGGTAAGTGTGAGGCCTCGCGCGCTGATAGCGAGTTCGCCAGAAGTGGCGGGCGTAAGGGCGGAAGTGCCGGAGGCAGAAGAGGGCTTTGTCACAGGACTCCAAATGGGATACAGGCCGGTTTCAAACAAGTACCAATGATGAGGTTTGCAGAAACGTATGCGCCCCTTGCAGATGAACCCAATACGAATGAACGCCCTGTCAAGTTCCGTCCTCGCGCTTTTACTCTCGCTCGCCCTTGCAGCTTGCGGGGCAGAGGCACCTGTTGACGAGGCCACGAGTGCGCCTGTTGAAGAGGCATTTGCGGACGGCGAACAGGCTATTCCGATCATGGGCGAAGAGGTGCGCATCCTCGCATTCGGGGACAGCCTTTTTGCAGGCTATAACCTGCCGGAGGCGGACGGATATCCTGAAAAGCTTGAAGCAGCTTTGCGCGCGCGCGGCACCAATGCGCGTGTGATCGACGCTGGCGTTTCTGGCGACACCAGTCAGGCGGGGCGTGACCGGTTGGAGTTCGTGCTTGAGGGGCAGCCGGAGAAGCCGGACCTGTTTATCCTCGAACTTGGCGGCAATGATCTTTTGCGCGGCATTTCGCCCGAGCAAACTCGCGCCAATTTTGATGCGATGCTGACGACTTTAAAAGAGGCTGAGGTGCCGGTCCTGATTATGGGAATGCGCTCACCGCCGAATTACGGACCGGAATACACCGCAGAATTTGACGCAATTTACGGAGATATGGCCAAGAAGTACGGCGCTGACCTGATCGGCTTTTGGCTTGAAGATATCTACGAGCAGCCGCAATTGTTCCAGTCCGACCGTATCCACCCCACCGCTGAAGGGATCGAGGCGCTGGTCTCTTCCACCATTGACGAGGTTGTGGCGGCTCTGCCCGATGGGGACGAAGGCTAAAGTCGCTCCAGAGCGCCCCCGCTGACACGCCAGATCGCCGCTTCGCTTTCGATATCGGCGAAAGGCGCAAGCTCGGTACCCGTCATCCATATCTGCGCCTGTCCTGCACGTAAGCGCTCGAACAAGGCTGCTCGGCGCACAGGGTCGAGGTGAGCGGCCACTTCATCCAGTAAAAGCACGCTGGGCCGCCCAGATGCCGCAAGAACGCCGTGCGCGAGGGTGATTGCGATCAGCATCGCCTTTTGCTCGCCTGTAGAACAAGACGCCGCGGGTGGCCCCCAAACCAAACCACGCGAACGGTCATTCATAGCCATCACCACTTCCAATTCATCCCGGTGCGGTCCGGTGAGGGCGCGTCCAGCCGCTCTATCGCGGGGCCGCGCACGGGCGAATTCTGCGAGCAATTCTTCCGGAGTGGTCGGACCGCCGGGGCGATAGGTCAGGATGGGGCGGGCAAAGGGCTCTGCGGGAAGGGCAGATAGCTCGTCCGAGAGGCGCGCCACCAATTGCGCGCGGGTCTGCGCAACAACGCTCCCGTGCTGGGCGGCTTGCGCCTCGATCGCATCAAGCCAGCGTGCATCGCCGCGCTCTTCAAGCAGGCGGTTGCGTTCGCGAAGGGCGGTTTCGAGCTGGTTCACGCTGCGCGCATGGCCCGGCTCAATCGCAAGCGCCATGCGATCGACAAAGCGCCGCCTTGCGCCCGCGCTGTCGGTAAAAAGGCCATCCATTGACGGGGTGAGCCAGCCAACCGCGTGCCACTCGCTCAATGCCGACGCATTCGCATCCGCGCCATTGATCCGTACGAGCCGCCTCGTAGGGCGCTCTTTTTCTGTATAAGTGCCAATGCGCGCGCTTGTCTGGCCTTGCTCGATCAGGCTTGCACCTATGGCAAAGGCTCCGTGCATTGCCTCGCCGCCCTCTTTGCGCGCCAGGTCGGCAAGATTGGCGCGTCTTAAGCCACGGCCGGGGGAAAGCAGCGAAATCGCCTCAAGCACATTGGTCTTGCCCGCGCCGTTCTCACCCACAAGCAGATTGAAATGCGCCGTATCGCCAAGCTCGCTCGCCGCATGATTGCGGAAATTCTGAAGGGTGATCTTTGCAAGCGCCATGGTGAGTTTGCGGGTTAGCAGGAGCGCGCTGAAAGCACATCACTTTGCGCGTCGGAATCCACGATACTAACAGTTGGTGAAAAACCCCAACCTTTCGGAAATATGAACAAAGTGCAAGTATTGTAACATCGTGTAAACCGCAGAATTCTGCCGTTTTTCAAGTTTGGCACGCCTCCTGCAGTGTCATTGGTGTCCCCGGAAGAGACCGGGAAATACCAACCGAGACCAAACTTAGGAGACCAACCATGTACGCCACTAACAACGCAAACCGCCTTTCAGCAGCAGTATTCAGCCTCGTCGTATCAGCTGCAATGTTCGCTTACGCAATCGTTCCTGCAAGCCCAACCCTCGCCTAATTCCAGGCGCTTGATCGACCCCATTTTCAAAAGGACCAATACCATGTTTGCCAATGAAACCGCCAACCGCCTCTTCGCAGCTGCTTTCTCAGTTGTCGTGACCGCCGGTGTATTCGCCTACGCAATCATTCCCGGCTCGCCAGTCATCGCCTGAGCCGACCGATTAACCCTTCGCAATTCCCATTAACAGGACAGGATATGTACTCGTTTTTTGATCTTTCCAGCACGAAAGCGGCCCGCTTCATGGCAGCCACTGGAGCGCTGATTATTACCGTCATCTTGATGGCCGGAAGCCTTAATGCCGTCATCACTCCCGCCTCATCCGATACCTTAATTTTGACCACTGGAGTTCTCGCATGAGCAATTTGACTAACAACAACAGCCGTCCGCCAAGCACAGGCTTTCGCCTTGATAAGACTAGCGGCAAGCTGTTCGGCGTCTGCTCAGGCCTTGCCAATTGGTCCGGTGTTGACGCCTTGATCTGGCGCATCGGATTTGTCGCCGCAGTATTGTTGGGCGTCGGTTTCCCGATCCTGATCTACCTCGCGATTGCGCTGATTGCAGACTGAGGCACGCTGAGCCGGTTCTTATCGCCAGCGGTCTCCGGCAAAATTTGAGAGAACCGGTAAAGGGGCCTTTTGCAGGCCCCTTTTGTTTTGCCTACATCGCGCTGATACCACCATCCAGCTTGATTTCGGCGCCCGTCATAAAGCGGCTTTCATCACTGGCGAGATAGACCACCGCATTGGCGATATCGTTAGGCTCGCCTACGAACTTCAGCGGGATTTGCCGGGCAAGCTTCTCCAGCAGCACATCCTTTTCAAGCCGCGCCGCCTTGGCTGTGCCATCAAGGATGGGCGTATCGACAAAGGTCGGGTGGATCGAGTTGCAGCGGATAGCCATGTTCTTTTTGGCACAATGCAGCGCAATGGATTTGGACAGCATCCACACCGCCGCTTTGGAGGCGTTATAGGCGGGCATGGTGTCGCTTGCGATCAGGCCTGCGATGCTGGAGATGTTGATGATCGACCCCGGCGCGTGTTCGCGCATCAGAGGCAGTGCCTTTTGACAG
The DNA here is from genome assembly GCF_057364925.1 of Erythrobacter sp. S227. Lineage (NCBI taxonomy): Bacteria > Pseudomonadati > Pseudomonadota > Alphaproteobacteria > Sphingomonadales > Erythrobacteraceae > Erythrobacter > Erythrobacter sp. S227. Next base: position 1,477,613 of record NZ_CP200280.1, on the reverse strand, counting down.
CCGTGGAAAATGCTGTCGACATTGATCGAGAAACACCGCTGCCAGTCTTCGAAAGAGCAATCCTCGATATTGCCCGGAACGCCGATGCCAGCGTTGTTGACCAGCACATTAAGCCCGCCAATTTCTTCGCGCGCGGCGTCGACTGCCATTTCCCATTGATCGGGATCGGTGACGTCATGGGCGATGCCGTGGGCGTGACCCACTCCGCATTCCGAATTGATCCGCGCGGCTGTGTCCTCGGCCCCCTGGCCGTTGATATCGGTGCACAGCACCCGCGCGCCTTCACGCGCGAGCAGGGTAGCATGCGCCGCGCCAAGTCCTTGTGCAGCGCCTGTGACGAGTGCGAGTTTCCCCTCGCAGCGTTTGCCAGTGCTCATTTCAATTTCTCTCCCAAATACTCTGCCGTAAGCAGCATAGCTATGCGCACGTCCACGCCGTGGCCTGCCTCGCGCCATTTGGCGACGAAATCGGACAGTCCGCTCAAGGCGACGCGGTGTACGGTTATGTTTTCTCCCGGCAACCCGCCGCCTTCGCCGACCTTTTCAAGGCCCGTCGCGCGCAGCAAAGTAAAGCATTCGGAGACCATGCCCGGCGAAGAATAAAACTCGCCCAGCATTTCCATCTTGCCAGCCTTGTAGCCGGTTTCCTCTTCGAGTTCGCGCGAGGCGGCATCGGAGGCGTGCTCACCCTCTGCCCCGTCATCATCGCCTACCAATCCAGCGGGTATCTCAAGGCAGAAACGGCCCAAGGGCACGCGGTACTGGCTCACCAAAATCACATGGCGGGTGCCGTCGGCGTCTTCATCAATGGCGATGATAGCAGCGGCTCTGATGCCGCGCGAGCGCCCGACATATTCCCATCGCCCGCGCGTTTTGGCGACGATAAACTTGCCTTCCCACCGGGTTTCTTCGGGAAGGTCTGCGTCTGCATCGCGGATAAATTCTGATTGGCTCATGTGAGCGCTGACTTAGACCTCGATCAGGCGGTCGGGCAACTCGTTTTCGTCATTATCTCCGCGCGGGAAGTGCTGCGATAGAATAAAGCCCACATCGCGAACGCCCACGGCCATGCCTTCGGCAATCTGGCCTTTGCGGATGCGCACGATCATGTCACCCATCGCCTCGCCCCAAACTTCTGCGTCAACCTTTTCGGCGATGCTGTCATCGGCAACGATTTCGGCGCGGTGTTCGCGCATGGACAGGTAGATCAGCACACCGGTCGCGCCCGTTGTGCGGCGTTCTGCACCGACCTTGAAGTGCTTGATCGCCTGTTCGTGCGCGCGCGAGGTTTTCACAGGGTTGGGGATGAGCAGGAATTTGAGCGGCTGCCATTGCTGCACACCCAATGCGATCACAAAGGTGAGCAACCCCAGACCGATGGTCATGCTGGCAAGCTCGCCCGTGGTCCATTCATGGCTCCACCCGCCGATTAGCGCGTCCCAGAAATTCAGGAACGGTTCGGGCAGGGCTGCAAACAGGCTCATCATAGTGAAGCTAAGGCCTGCGGCCCACCACAAGGCGACATCGGTGTAGCCGTCCGAGCGGTCCGCCAGAACGGTAACGATTTCGCCCGATGTGGTGAGTTCTGCCTCTTTCACGGCGGTTGAAACGATTCTGTGCTGCTCTTCGTTCAGATAGCTCATGGATCACCACCCTCCTGAGGCGCCGCCGCCCCCGAACGAGCCGCCGCCACCAGAAAAGCCGCCGCCTCCGCCGCCCCAGCTGGAACCACCGCTGCTGCCGCCGCCCGACATTGCGCCGCGAGCGATGGCCGAACCGATTTCCCAGAGGATGATATTGCCCACAGCGCTGCCGAAGCCGTCGTCATCGTCATCATCGTCATCATATTTGTCGCGCTTGCCCCACGGCCCTTTGCCTTTGGAGCGGTATTTGCGTCTCCTGCGGCTCCCGCGAATAATCGGGAGCACGAAGAAGAAAAACATGAAGCCGATCCAGATAAGGAACCCGAACGGGAAGCCGCCATCGCTGGACCGGGTTTCGGCCGCCTCGCGGTTGATGCGTTCAGCCTCTTCCGGCGGGAGTTCCAAAAGGCTGATGATCGCATCTGTCCCGTTGACCACGCCGCCGGGGAAATCGCCGTCGCGAAAGCGCGGAATGATAATGTCCTGAATGATGAAGGAGGAATAGGCGTCGGTCAGATACCCTTCGAGGCCATAGCCGACCTCGATACGCACCTTGCGGTCATTGGGCGCCACGATCAGCAGTGCGCCATCATTCCTTTCCGCATCGCCAAGCCCCCAATTGCGACCCAATTGATAACCATAATCGGAGATATCGTAGCCCTGAAGATCAGGCACCGTGGTCACAACCAACTGCCGCTGCGTCCGCGTCTCGAGCGCTTCGAGCTTGGCGGTTAGCTCGGCCTCGACATTGGCCGGAAGAATATCGGCAGTGTCGACTACGCGCCCGGTAAGCGCGGGGAATTCAGGCTGGGCCATGGCGGGAGACGCAATGAGCGCCCCCACACCAGCGATAATCAGAAATAATTGGCGCAAGAGGCGCATGTGCGGCCCCTTGATCAGTTCGACGTCATGTCGAGCGTCGGAGCTTCTTCTGCGCCTTCGGTGACTGCGCTGTAGGGAGCCAGCGGCTCTGCGCCGTGGATGATGTTTGCACCGATTGTATCGGGGAAGGTGCGGATCGTTGTGTTATACTTGCGCACCGCCTCATTATAGTCGCGAAGCGCCACTGCGATACGGTTTTCCGTGCCTTCCAATTGGCTTTGCAGCGTGAGGAAGTTCTGGTTGGACTGGATCTGCGGGTACGCTTCAAAGCTTGCCAGCAGACGGCCGATCCCTTGGCCCAATTGACCTTGTGCTGCGGCAAATTCTTCCATCTTGGCCTCATCACCCAGATCATCGGCGGAGATCTGAACGCTGGTTGCCTTCGCGCGCGCTTCGGTTACGCCGACGAGGATGGCCTGCTCGTTTTCAGCGGCTCCTTTGGCGATTTCGGCAAGGTTTGGGATCAAATTGGCGCGGCGTTGGAATTGTGCCTCTACATCGGCCCATTTGGCCTTCGCTTCTTCCTCGGCAGCCGGGACAGAGTTGATGCCGCAAGCGGCCAGCGTCAATGAAACGGCAGCGACTACGATGCCGCGGCCAAGATTGCGTAGGTTCATGAATATCCCTCCTTTGGGCTGCGCGCACGAGATCGGCGGTCACAGCGAAACTCACGTGTGTTGCCAATATAGGGCACCAGCCGAATGATACAAGACGCCCATGGGTCCACAGGCGACGCTTGGCAAAGGCGCGCGAAAATGCAAAGGTTCGTAATCCAACCGGCAAAAGTGGGGATCACAATGCTTAACGAATTCAAGGAATTCATTGCCAAGGGCAATGTCATGGAACTGGCCGTTGCGGTCATCATCGCAGGCGCTTTTGGCACAATTGTCGCCTCGCTCACCGAAGATGTGATCATGCCAATCGTCGGATACGTATTTGGCGGCGCGGACTTCTCTTCGCAGTTCATCCTGCTTTCCGCACCTGAAGGTTATGAAGGGTCCATGTCGGACTATGCCGCCTTGAAAGAAGCAGGCGCAGCGATGATCGGTTATGGCGCGCTCATTACGACGATCATCAACTTCATCATCCTGGCTTTCATCATCTTCCTGCTGGTGCGCTATGCCAACAAGATCAAAGAGGCGACCGAGAAGAAGGAAGCCGAAGTGGCCGCAGAAGAGCCAGCAGGTCCAAGCGAGATCGACCTGCTGATCGAAATTCGCGACGCGCTTAAGAAATAGGTTTGAAGACACGATAGGACGCCCGCCTCGGAGTTTTCCTCGGGGCGGGCGTTTTTGTTTTGCGCGCCCCCATCCGGAGACGCGTCCTCGCTAGACGGGCAGGCAAGCTGCCCCCGCTGTGGGCGCGTAGTCACGCTTGCGGCGCTCTAGGCGCCGATTATCCATTTCCTATTCATACTTTGCGCCCTATATAGGGGCTGCTGGCTTGCCAGATATGGCGATAAATTGCTGCGTGCAATAGGTACAACGGACCCGGGGGCAGTACCCGGCGGCTCCACCATAAACCGCTGATTTCAGCGATTTTTGACGGGGCCGAACTAGGATCGACGTGGACTGAAAAGCGTAGTTTTTGCCCGGGCTGAAAACCCCGTAAAACTGTTCACAACTCATAAGTGCAAACGATAACGAAGCACTCGCAATCGCTGCGTAACCTGACGGCCTAACGGCCTGATCTTACAAAGCCTATGCGCGGTTGGACCCACCGGGCAACAGAAGCGGATTCCGGGGGCCCGGGGGGGCCTAGCAACAGAACCCCCCACTTTATTTTTGGCGGGAAAGCGCCAGCGTGCCGCAATCGGGACGGTCCTCCCCCCGAAATCAAAGCACGCGGAGGCCTAGCAACAGAAACCCCCACCCATATTGCCCGAGGGATCCATGCTAAAATCCTTTTCGTTTCTGGTCGCCGCATCGGCTCTCACAATCATCACCCCGTCATCTGCGTCTGCTGAAAGCTATCAGCAATACCTGGAGCGTCTGCGCGACATTTGTTCGGTCGAATGTCTTGAGCCGCGCCCGTTCCAAATCGCTGCGCGCAAACGCAGCTCGGACGCTGACGACGACATGGCGGTTATCATGGATGTGGTCGAAGTGCGTGCAGTGGGCGACAAGTTCGAGCTCCACAATATCGCAGCTGATTCATCGGCCCTCGTCGAGCTGGAATTGCTTGGTTCTGCTGGGATCGACACAAGCTTTGGCAGCGGTGTCGGCGGACGCACCCGTAACCGCGTGGCTGGTCGCAGCCCCGAAGTGGTTGTGATCGAGATCGACAAGCAGACCTTTGCCGATATCTTGAACACGGACGCCTTGCTTGCACCGTCCATTGAACGCTCTGAAGATGGCAAGTCAGATGCAAGCATCGTGGTTGAAGGCGATACCGAGAAAGAGCGCCTCGAGGCCACCTTGCCGCGCCTTCGCTCCTATTTCCGCAATCGCCGTGTGGTGGTAAGGGGGCAACCGCGCCTGACCCCAGTGTGGGTGGGCGGACGCCTTGACAGAAGGCGCAAGCAAGTGACCCTGACCATCGACAATGCGGAAGATATCGCGCTCTTGCCCGAGTATGATGATGACGGGAATGCGGTGTTTGTCGATCCGCTTAAAGACTAAGCTTTAAGGCGTTTTGTCGCCCTGGGCAGAGGCCAATTGCGCCTTCAACTCTTCAACTTCGTTCTTGGTCTTGAGCGAGTCCAGAATGGCCGCGCCTCCCATCAACACGGCGCAGCATGCCGCCAGGAACAAGGCCTCGCCCCAATAGGGTGGAAATGTGTCGAGATAGACCAGACCGCGGTTGGTCGCACCAAGCGCAAGGGCGTAGATAATCGCGAACGCTTCAAAGCGGTTCTTGATTACGAAAAGACGCCCGATTTTGCGCAGCATAGTTACTCCTGGTTCGTTTCTGTCAGAGCAAGCGCCGTGCCAAACACGGGTTCCTGCGGCTCTGGAGAGTTAACGTTGGAGCGATTGTAAACGCGCCCGACACGTGGTTGCAAACGCGTTAACCTTCATTCGTGAATGTTCTAGGCAAGCTCTTGAAGTTCCAGAGCTTCGAGTAAGGCATGGCGCGCGGAGAGCACGGATTTGGCAAGCGCATCGCTCCCGATATCGGCAGGATCGATCTGCTCGGGCCATGTCCTGGCAATAACCTGTTCCATGAGGTCAGCCTTGGCCTCGTTAAGCAGGAAGCGCGGATCGACGGTTGCAGGATCGCATACCACGCGAAGGCGCAGGCATGCAGGGCCCCCGCCGTTGGCCATCGACTGGCGCACATCAACCGGCACGACCTCGCGAATGGGTCCGTTGGACGCCATCATTTCCTCGCAATAGGCCCAGACGCTGGCGCTCTCGCGGCATTCTTCGGGTACGATCAGGTTCATGGAACCGTCGGGCAAGGTGATCAATTGTGCGTTGAAAAGATAGGTGCGGATTGCCTCGGCCATGGTGACAGCGCTCGAAGGCACTTCGACCACTTCCAAGGCAGGGAATCTTGCGCGGATCGCTTCGTATGCGCCTTGCTGGTCGGCAAAGGCTTCCTGATGGGTGAAGAGCACGCGTTCATTGACGACGCTCACCACGTCATTGTGGAATGCGCCTGCTTCGATGGCAGCGGGGTTTTGTTCGATAAAGACGCACCGCTGCGGGTCGAGGCCGTGGGCGCGCGCGACCAATCGGCTGGCCTGTTCGTGCTGGCGTGCGGGGAATTTCCCGCCCGGTCTGCCGTAGACAAACAGTTCTACGCCCGCCTCGCCGTGACCTTCGCAAAAGCGCCCGTGATTGGCCGCGCCTTCGTCACCAAAAGTGGGCGGGACAGCGTCGTGAACGGTAAAGTGCTCCCTATCGCCAAAAGCAATGTCGAGCTGCGCCTTGGTGTCTTCCCATTCCTGAGCACGGTGGAGCATGGTGATGAGGTTTGCCGGTGTCAGATGGCATTTGCCATCGGCTGTGTCGGGGGCAGGCGATACTGTGGCCGCATTAGCGGTCCACATGCTTGATGCCGACCAGGGGGCCGCGCGCAAGGCTGCCGCTTCGGTCCCATCAAGGCAAAGTGCATCCTGCAAGGCGCCATTGGGGCGGGGAAGGGGCAACAGGAACCCTTGCACGCCAAGCGCCCCCAGATTGCGGCGCATCTTTGCCATCCCCTGAAGAGCGGCTGCGCGCGGGTAGGATGGATCCCCCTTGTGGCTTGCGCTTGCAATATTGCCTAGACTGAGCCCAGCGTAATTGTGGCTTGGGCCGACCAGCCCGTCGAAATTGATCTCTTTCAGCATTAGCGTGCAACGCTCCACACGGTATCGCCCTCGGAAACGTCAAGCGTATCGGCAGCTGCTGAGTTCGATGGCAATACCGCCGTCTTCATCGAGCACCCGTGCGCCATAACAGGAACGGAAATCGGCGAGCTTTCCGGTCGCCAGAATAGCGCGCTCGCCTTCGACGATGTTCATCGCTGTCACGCGCGCTTCCACGCTGTCCTTCACGCTGACCACATTGTCAGTGCGCGCCGTCATCGAGGGGCCGCCGTCGAAAATGTCGACATATCCTTCATAGGCAAATCCCTCATTCTCCAGCATCCGCATCGCGGCGCGGCCTGAAAGGTGGGGGACGCCTATGACCTTGCGCGCTTCTTGATCCAGCATTGCGATATAGACCGGATGTTTGGGCATAAGATCGGCGATAAATTGATTGCCGTTGATCGCGTTGAAATAGTCCGCCTCGTTAAAGCTCATCCCGAAGAAGCGCCCAGCGACATTGTCCCAGAACGGGCTGTCGCCGCGCTCGTCGATGATCCCGCGAAGCTCGGCCAGAATACGGTCGGCGAAGCGTTTGCGGTGCATGGCGATAAACAGATACCGGCTGCGCGCGAGCAAAAGCCCGTGGCCACCAGCACGCTCATTGGGGTGGAGGAACAATCCTCCCACTTCGCTTGACCCTTCGAGATCGGTGACCAGATTGAGCATCTCGGTGCGCACGGTGCGGTCGAGTTCCTGGCTGTACTGCGTCAGAGTGTTGAGACGGTATGAATAGAACGGCCATTGCTGGCCCACCTTGGTCATCAACTGGCAAGTGCCGCGTACAGCGCCCGATTTGGTGTCCTCTAGCACGAGCACGAATTGCTCATCGACAAGCTCGTCTGTGGTGTTCTCGAACGCGGCGGTCGCCCGTTCAAGCTTACCCGTAAGCGCCTTGCGATCGGCAGGCAGATTGGTGAAACCGCCCCCTGTCAGCTTTGCCATCTCATAGAGGTGTTCAAGATCGGATAGGCGCGCGGCCCGCAGTCGAAAACTCAAGAAATGGCCCCCTCATCAAGTCGCTGGATCACGCGAGCCGAAAGCGCGGCGCGTTCTGCCAGACTTTCGGTGATCAAAAATTCCTGCGGGGAATGGATCGATCCCCCGCGCACGCCCATGGTGTCCACCACCGGAATACCGCAAGCAGCGATATTGTTGCCATCGCACACGCCGCCTGTCGACTTCCATTTGATATCCTGACCCAGTTCCGCCCCGCATTCGCGCACAAGGTCGAACAGCTTTTGCGCCTTTTTATCGACCGGCTTTGGCGGGCGGGTGACGCCGCCATGGGTGTGGGTGGCAACTTCATGAGCGGCCTCGATTGCAGCGGTAAGTGCCTTGAGATCACGCTCGAATTTTTCGGCCGCTTCGGTGGCCTGAGGGCGAATGTTGAAGCGCAAGACCGCATGGTCGGGCACCACATTATTGGCAGAACCGCCCTCGATCTTGGCCGGATTGACCGAGATATCGGGGCAATGCAGAGCTTTTAATCGCACTGCCAGATCGGCCGCTGCAACGATGGCATTGCGCCCATCATCTGGATTGCGGCCTGCGTGGGCGGATTGGCCCGTGATGATGACCGAGTAATTCCCGCTCCCTCCGCGCGCATGGGCAAGGGTGCCATCGGACAGGGCGGCTGGTTCATAGGTAAGAGCGGCGAGCTTACCCAGCGCCATCTCCGCGATCAGATCGGCACTCGCCAGCGACCCTGTTTCCTCATCAGAATTGAGCAGCACGTCATAGCCAAGCGAGCCTGCGCCTGCACCGCGTTCAAACGCCATCAGAGCGTGGAGCATCACTGCAATCCCGCCCTTCATATCGGCAACGCCAGGCCCCCCGAGCACTCCTTCTTCGAGCCACGTGAGTTCCTGAAAGAAATAGTCCTTGGGAAAGACAGTATCCATATGACCGGTCAGCAAGATGCGGCGGTTGGCCTGTGGCCGCACGCGCAGGACGAAATGCTGGCCATGGGCCTTTTCAAACTCTTTGCCGTCGGCATCCACGGCTGTGACAGGAGCAGGGTCAACCCGCTCGATCTCTCCGGGCAAAACGGAAAAAGCCTGTTCCAGCGCGTCCAGTTGACGGGCGAGCCCATCGAGATTGGCAGTGCCCGTGTTGATGCTGCACCAGTCTTGCACTTGGGCAAGCATGGTGTCGGCATCAATGTCTGCGATTGCGGTTGGTTTCATAGGAAACGATCTCTAGCGCCGCGTCATGAACTATCAAGGCTAGCTTGACGCAACGTCAGGATTGCATTGTCCTTGCCGCTTAGCCATAGGGGGCAGGTCCTCCTCCCCGGGATCCATTTTTGAGCATGGTATCTGAGGACTTTTATGCACGATTACACCACCCGCGCCGGCCTATCTGTTGACACGCGGCTCGCGGAGCTTTTGGAAGCACAGGTCCTGAGCCCGCTTGGTCGGAGTGCCGACGCGTTTTGGCAGGGTTTTGCCGAGCTCTTGACGAACTATGCACCTCGCAACAAAGAGCTTCTGGCAAAGCGTGAGGACCTCCAGTCCAAGATCGATGCCTATCACACCGAACGTAGCGGCAAGCCGCACGACGCAGCCGATTACGAGGCGTTCCTGCGCGAGATCGGCTATCTCGTGCCAGAGCCCGCTGATTTCCAGATCGGCACGCAGAATGTCGATCCCGAAATCGCGACCATGGCTGGGCCGCAGCTGGTGGTGCCCATCCTCAACGCGCGCTTCCTGCTCAATGCAGCCAATGCGCGCTGGGGGAGCCTTTATGATGCGTTCTACGGGACCGATGCTTTGGACGCGCCGCCTGCCCGCCCCGGCGGCTATGACGAAGAACGCGGCGCAGCGGTGATTGCTCGCGGGCGGCAATTCTTGGACGAAGCACTGCCACTGGTGGACCAGAGTTGGGCGGACCTCAAGGACGAGCACGACGGCAAGCTTCAGGATGAAAGCCAGTGGGTGGGCCACACCGAAAAAGGCCTCTTGTTCCAGAACAACGGCCTCCACATCGAAGTGGTGTTTGATCGGGAAAGCCCCATCGGCAAGACTGACACAGCTGGCATTGCTGATATCAACCTCGAAGCTGCGCTCACCACGATTGCCGATTGCGAAGATTCGGTCGCGGCGGTTGACGGTGAGGACAAGCTGCTCGCCTACACAAACTGGCTCGGCATTATCCGCGGGGACTTAGAGGAAAGTTTCGAGAAAGGCGGGCGCACGCTCACCCGTCAGCTCAATGGCGATAAAGCCTACAAGGACGGCTCGGGCGCTGAGCACGCGCTCTCGGGCCGCAGTCTAATGTTTGTGCGCAACGTCGGCCATTTGATGACCAACCCTGCGATCCTGCTCCCCGATGGAAGCGAGATCCCCGAAGGCATTATGGACGCGGTGTTCACATCCGCAATCAGCACTTTGGATGTCGAAGGCCACGCCAAATACGGCAACTCCAAGCACGGCAGCATTTACATCGTGAAGCCCAAGATGCACGGGCCAGAGGAATGCGCCTTTACCAATGATCTGTTCAATGCGGTCGAGGACCTACTGGGCCTCAAACGCCACACTATCAAGGTCGGCGTGATGGACGAAGAGCGCCGCACATCGGCCAATCTTGGCGCGTGTATCGAGGCGGTGAAGGACCGGATTGTCTTTATCAACACAGGTTTCCTTGATCGCACAGGCGATGAAATCCACACCTCGATGCGCGCTGGCCCGATGATGCGCAAAGGCGAGATGAAGGGTTCGGATTGGCTTCGCGCTTATGAAGCGCGCAATGTTGCGATTGGCCTCAAGCATGGGCTTTCAGGCAAGGCGCAAATCGGCAAGGGCATGTGGGCCGCGCCCGATCTTATGGGCCAGATGATGGTCGAGAAAATCGGCCACCTTCGCGCAGGGGCCAACACCGCATGGGTGCCTTCGCCCACCGCGGCCACGCTTCACGCGATCCACTATCACCGCGAGAATGTTTTCGACATTCAAAAGGATATACCCGAGCCCGCTGGCCTTGATGCGCTGCTTTCCATTCCGCTTGCAGAGGGCACGAACTGGTCGGACGAGGAGCTTCGCGAAGAACTCGACAACAACTGCCAAGGCCTGCTCGGCTACGTCGTTCGCTGGATTGATGCTGGCGTTGGCTGTTCCAAGGTGCCCGACATCAATGATGTGGGCCTGATGGAAGACCGCGCAACGCTTCGCATATCCTCACAGCACCTTGCCAACTGGCTGCTCCACGGCGTTGTCACCGAGGATCAGATCATGGACAGCCTCACCCGCATGGCCGCCAAAGTGGACGCGCAAAACGCGGGCGATCCGACCTATATGCCGCTTATCGGCAATGAGGATGCGCCCGCCTTCCAAGCGGCCAAGGACCTGATTTTCAAGGGCGTCGAGCAGCCGAGCGGTTACACCGAACCGCTCCTGCACGAGTGGCGGCAAGTGAAAAAGGCGCTGAAGAAGGCTGGGTAAACGCTTTCTCCACCATAAGCGACTATTGTGTTCAATGTCGCGAGATGCGATCATTGGACACAAAGAGGCGCGCAAATGGGCGAGATTGTCGAGCAAATCTACCTGGCATTTGTCGGTGCGCTCAGCCTTGCCGTGTTTGGCGGCATCGCCTTCTATATCATGAGCGCGAGCTATTCGCGCTGGCGCGAGTTTGAGCGCCGCTACGCTGCGACGCCGCTGCCAGAGACTTTGGCGAAACGTATGGCAGGTGCGGTCAGGATCTCGAAGCCCGGCGCTCGCTGGGGGCATTTGTCGGGCGACCTTAAATCCTATCGCCACCCCCCGGTGCACGTTCGGGTGCACAAAGAGGGGCTGAGCCTCGCAATGGTCCAGCCTTTCAAGTTTGGCCATCGTGATCTGTTTTTGCCCTTCTCCAAAATGACGGTGGAGCCCGCCGCTTGGGATATGCTGAGCAATGAATATGGCATTCAGATGGAAGGCGTCGACGGCATCGAAATCGTCATGTTTTCCAATATTATGGAATGGGCAGTGCAGCACTCAGAGATACTTTCCCTGATGCTCCAACGCGCTGAAATCATCCGCGGTTTGGAAAGCGCGTGAGGCATGGCCAAAGGCACGTTCAAATTCTGGATCGCAGCCCATCTGGCCTTAGTACTGTTCGCAATCAGCCCGCTCGCAGGCATTGGCGGCCTTGTCGTCGCCGCCGCATTGGTCGCCCCCATCGGCATCTTTCTTGGCCTTACAGGAACGCTTGAGGCGGGACGCGGATTTGACGGCCAGCTAGAGACAATATTCTGGGTCTGGCTCGCCATCATGGTGATGGCTGCGTTTTGGCAATCTTATTTGTCTGCGGGGCATTTCGACAAAGATGAACCAGAGCGCGGCAGGGCGCGCTTGGCGGTCGCGATGACGCTGGTGGTGCTGCCTGCCGTGGTTGGACTGTGCTATCAATCCCTCGGGTTCTGAACGCAAAATCAGGCTCAGCAGCATGTGACGTAGGGTGCCGCCCTATTGCTCAGGTTCGATGTCGTCCCAGTCGATGTCGAAACCTTCCAGATCAAGCTCTATACCAAAGGCAGCTTCCTGCTCTTCGTTGTAGGCTTTGACGGCTTCGACGCCCTCTTCGGCGTGCATTTTCAGCTTGGTCAGGTCCTCTTCGACCGCCATGCTCATCATTGCCACTTCTTGCGCAATCTCTTCTACGCTGAGATCGTCAGAGAAAGTCGCTTTGGTGACGAGCGTTAGCGCGCAGCGATCATGGCCAAGCGGGGTAAGCTGATAATCCTCAACCGCTTCGACAAGATTGCCGATAGCCGGTTCGATGGTGACTTTCGATGCGTGCCGCGCATCCTTGGCGTATTCGACAACGAGGAAGCGAAAGGCGTGGCCTTCCATCTCTGCGATTTCGATCTCGAAGGATTTTTCGTCCAGCTTTTTAACCGTATTGCCAAGGGCAACCTGCGAAAAGCGCGGGTCGGACACGTCGACGAGGGGGAATACTTCAGAGGCAGAACGCTCGATCTCTACCGTGAAATCAAACTCGATAGGGCCATTAAGCATGGGTGAATTCTTGTTGGACTCAAGCATTGGTGCCTCCTTGGATTTCGCGCAGGATTAGGCACCGAAAATTGATAAGGACTTAAGGAAAGGCGGTTTTTCTAATCCTTTAACGCCCGCGCCAGTGCGATAAACTCGTCTACGCCTACTGTCTCTGCACGGCGGGTGGGCTCAATGCCGACAGCTTCCAATGCGTCCAAGGCACCGGGCACACTCTTCAGGCTCTGCCGGAGCATCTTGCGACGTTGGCCAAAGGCAGCCTCGGTCAGGCGCTCAAGAGATTTGGCATTCACCCCTTCAGGAGCCTCGCCAGCGGTTACGTGCACAATTGCGCTCATCACTTTGGGGGGAGGGGTAAAGGCGCTGCGATGCACTTTCATGGCGAGCTTCGCGCTGCTGCGCCACTGCGCCAGCACTGCGAGGCGGCCATAGGCACCCGTGCCAGATTTCGCGACGATCCGTTCGGCCACTTCGCGCTGAAACATCAAGGTCAGCGATTGCCACAAGGGAGGCCAAGCATCCCCGTCTTTTTGGCCCGACAGCCAGCGCACAAACAACGCTGTTCCCACATTATAGGGTAGGTTGGAGAGCACGTGGAACGGCCGGTTTCCCATGATGTCATTGTGATCAAGCTTCATCGCATCGCCCTGGATGACGGTAAGCTGGCCGGGGAAGGCTTCGCTCAATTCCTCGAGCGCTGGCAAACATCGGCTGTCCATCTCGATGGCCGTGACCCTTGCGCCCGCCCTCAAAAGCGCACGGGTGAGGCCGCCGGGCCCGGGGCCCACTTCTAGCACATTGGCACCTGTCAGATCTCCGGGAAGGGCGGCGATCCGGTCCAGCAATTGCTCATCCAGAAGGAAGTTTTGTCCCAACGCCTTCGATGCGGAGAGGCCGTGCTTCGCTATGGTTTCTCTGATGGGGGGAAGGTCGGCCACTTACGCGCTCTTGGGCGGGTTTGCCCGCGCGCTCGCCATCTCGCCCGCCATCCGAACCGCCGCCACCATCGCACCCGCATCGGCTTTGCCGCTGCCTGCAATGTCGAACGCCGTCCCGTGATCGGGCGAGGTGCGGATGATAGGCAGGCCGAGCGTCACATTGACACCTTGGTCAAACTCCAGCGCCTTGATCGGGATAAGCGCCTGATCATGATACATGCACAGCGCCGCGTCGTATTCCGGACGCAACAATCGTGTGAAAAGCGCGTCTCCGGGCACGGGGCCAAACGCGCCTATGCCCTTCGCCTTTAGCGCTTGAATTGCGGGCTCGATAAGGCGAGCCTCTTCATCGCCAAACTGGCCGTTCTCGCCTGAATGCGGGTTCAGACCCGAAATGGCGAGGCGTGGGCTTGCGAGACCAAAATCGCGTTTGAGCGCCGTGTCCACAATGGTTGCCTTATGCTCGATCAGCTCTTGGGAGATGAGGCTTGGTACCTGCGCCAAGGCGACATGGACGGTGAGCGGCACGGTGCGCAAAGTGGGCCCTGCGAGCATCATCACAGCGTCTTCGGGGGCAAGCCCGCAAACACTGGCCAGAAATTCGGTTTGCCCGGGGAAATCGAAGCCCACCTTGGCGAGTTGCGATTTGCTGACGGGTGCAGTGACCACGCCGTTTGCCTTGCCCAAAAGAACAGCGCGAACGCTTTCTGCAAGCGAATGGAGCGCGAGCGCTGCGCCCTCGTCATTTGGCTTGCCTGGGGTGTAGGTCGCGTCTGCCCCGACCAGAACCGGAAGTCCCTCTCCAAACGCCTCTGTGGCTTCGCCCGTATCGCCAATCGCGATGACTTTGTGGCCAGCGCCTGATGCCTCGGCGCAGGCACGAAGGACATCGAAACCGCCGACGACGAAGAAAGGCTGCCCTGCTGATTTCATCTGTTGATAGGCGCCGAGAGTTATCTCGGGCCCAATCCCTGCCGGATCACCTATCGAGACAGCAAGCGGTAAGCCGGTCACCCCCGCACGCGCCTTAGTTATATTCGATATAGGCGTCGTTGCGCAGATCACGCAGGTAACGCTGGGCGCGTTTGTTGATGCGTTCTTCCTCGATCGAGGCCATCACCGAATCAAATGTTGGCGCGCCTGCATCCTCGGGATCATCGCGGCCACAAAGCATAAGGACGCGCACACCATCTTCGGCCGTTCCGAAAGGCGGAGTGGTTTGACCCACTTGCATGCCAAGCAAGATGGACTGAAGCTGTTCTGGCAGTTGGCGGACCTGAATCTGCGGGTTGGCAACAACCGTTGCGCCGATGGCAGTAGTCGCGTTTTCGGCGGCTGCGCATCCGTTCAAAGTTTGCACGTATTCGCCAAACCGTTCGATGGCGGCATTCGCATCGGCATCGCTGATCCCGGGGGCCAGATCGATGGAGATTTGTTTGAGGCTGAGCACTGAATCGCGCGGATCTGCCATCAGAACCTGACGTTTGTCGATCAGATAGACGATGGTGAAGCCGCCGGGAATGGCTAGCGGGCCGACCAATTGTCCCGGCTGCATCTGGCGGACGGCTTCGGCCATCGGGCCGGGCAAAGTGCCAAGGCGCAAGAACCCGGTGTCACCGCCCTGAATACCGGTGGTGGCTTCGGAGAATTGACGCGCATAGGCAACAAAGCTGCCGCCCTGTTGAAGCTGTTCAACAATGCGGTTCATGTTCTGGAGCACTGCTTCACGGTTTTCGGCCGTTGCGCTCATGTAAATCTCGCCAAGACGGTACTCTTCCGTACCCTGATCGGCTTTCTGCCGTTCGAGAACGCCGTTCACCTCTTCAGCAGAGACATTTACAAACGGGCTGATGTTGCGGCGAATGATGTTTTCCCACGCAAGTTCGCCTTCGATCTGGCGCTTCAACGCATTGGCGGACGATCCGATCGATTCCAGATAAGTGTCCATCGCTTCTGTGTTCTGGCCGAAATTTTGTGCAGCCAGCTGATTATAGGTCTGATCAATCTGGGCTTTTTGAACACCGATTTCCTGCGCTTCGGCGGCCTGGATTTTCAGCGTTTCGTCAATAAGATTGCGCAGCACCTGGGCGCGCAACCGCTGCAATTCTTCTTCGGGAACGTCGGTTTGCGACGCGTTTGTGATCAGCTTCACGCGCTGTTCAATGTCGGTTCCGGTGATGACATAGCCATTGACGACAGCGGTGGCGCTGCGTTGATTGGGGTTGCCATCATCAAACACTTTCACATCAGTCGGTAGCCCGAATGGTGTGATCGGAGCAGGAGCCGCTGTGCTTTGGGCAAGTGCTGGCACCGTGGCCGTGCTCGATACCGCCAAAGCGATAGCGCCCAGCGCCAAAAGAGGTGTGCGGATGGTTGAGATTGCCTTCAAGGTCACGTTTTTGATCCCGGTTCTCGCAATATTTGTGTGTCTAGAATTGGTGGTGAGTGTGGCTTGAGCTTTCGTTGCTCACGCTGATTGGCGATCCCGTTATGCCAATCATGTCCCCTCAACTACCAACCGCCGGCTTAACGCAGGCTGAGTGTATTTTGAGAACGCCCTTAACCCCTTTTTCCATTCGTGCCAACGCGAATGCGCGCTTTGTTCAGAGCTCTTTTGGATAGGGCGTGAAGACGCAGACCAGGGACGGGGGTTAACGGAAACCCAGATTGCGAAGCGCGAAGAAGACCTGGAAGCTGTTGCCCTCTTCTGCGTCACCGAAACTGATGAAATCACGGCGCCAGGTTGCGCCAAATTCTATGCAGTCGTCGCGATATGCAATCCCGAGCCGTGTGCGTATGGGTTCAAAGCCATCGGGAGAGAAGACCGGGTCTTCATCCTCGTTCGTGAGGTTAAAGACACCCGATCCGAACACCGACCAATTGCGGCCGACGGTAAAGCGAGCCGCTGCGCGCAATTCTTCGCGGTCGGCCAGATCTTCGACCGTTTGAATGTCGCGGTCGAGCCTGAGATAGCCGAGCTCTACATAGTTGCGCTGTGAGCCGACGGTTGCGTCAATCTCGTTGCGGCGCACGGCGAAATTGTCTTTGTCCAACCGGAAGCGGTGGGTGAAAGAGACAAAGTTGCGAAAGCGCACCTCGGTTCTTCCCACAAAGTCGGAAAATTTGCCGGAAAGACCTGTGCCGTCGGGGAAAATCTCTTCCTCGTTAGTGAGGCGATAGGATTGGCCGATGTTGCTTTTGACCCGCCATCCCGGGCGGTTCAGCTCCCAATCCATGCCATAGGTAACGCGTGCGCCGTCTTCGACGCGGTCATAGCCGGAGAAGCGGTTGAGCGCGAAAAGGTTTGAATCTTCAAGGTCAATCGCGCGCGCATCCTCGTTGGGGACGGCAAGGTTTCGTATGGGAGGGCTGGCCACAAATTGCACACGCGGGGTGAGGACCTGCGTGCCGCCAAATGCTTCGCCGACCAGCGGCCATTCGATATCAAGCGCCGCGGTTGCAACGCCGCGCCCGGTCCATCCTTCGTTCCCTCGGTACACCGCCGTCAGGGTCGATAGCGTATCATTGGTATTATAAACATCGCCGCGCACGAGCCCCGTGAAGGTCACCAACTGGCCCATTCCGGTTAGCGTGCGCAAATCCCATTGTGCTCCCGCAAATGCGCGCTGTGTATCCTGCCCCTCGTCACGGATCAGGCTCAGCGTGTTTGCCTGAAATTGCAAATTTCCGCCCAGCACCTTATTTCTCAGGATGTGGCGATAATCGATCGCTGGCAAAGCCAAAGGCACCTGGCCCTGGTCCGCTGCTATCCGCAAGGTCTGCGTCGCCCAACCCGCGAGGCTGAAATAGGAATTGTCGTCAATCCGCTCCAGATTGATGGTCGAGCGCAGGCGATCATCGCGGCTTATGTCATAGCGGCGGAGGAAAGTGCGGTCAGAGGAGACGCGAACCGATCCGGTCAGGGTCCATTCGGGGGAAAAGATAAAGCGGCCATTGGCAAAGAGATGCCCGCGCGGTTCGTTCGTGGTTGTTGGCGCGACACCAAAATTGGCGACCCGGCGGCTATTGGTCGCGTATCCTGTGATCTGATACGCGCCTTTCTCGGTGAAATGCCGGAACTGCGCTTCGGCAAGGGGCGCTGCATTGGTGAAGACGCGCGTGCCCAAGGTGAGGTCTTTGTTGTCGGCAAGGCGGGCGTAGTATTCACCCGAAAGCTCCAGCCCGTTCACCTGATCGATGCGGAAGCGCGGGACAAGAAACCCGCTTTCCGCGCGGCCATCGGTGCGAAGGGCAAGACCGGGAAGCGGCAAAAGCCGTGCTCCGAATATTTCGAGCATCGCGCCGTCGAAACGAATGCGGCTTTCTTCAGGGTCAAATTGCACGCGATCGGCGGTAATGCGCCAGCTCGGATCGCGTGCGCAGCCGTCTTCATCGGTGACGGGGCATGCGGAATAAGCGGCGCTATTCAGCGTAACGATACCGTCTTCGCCGCGCTCAGCCGAACGAGCGGCCAATCGACCACCTGTGCGCAGCGCAAGCAAAAGATCGTCCATCGCGCCCGCTTCAAAAGCGTCATTGAGTTCGACCGTTTCAGTGAAGACCTGATTGCCGGCCTTATCGACAAAGCGCACGTTGCCAATTGCGGTGATTATGCCGGATTTGCGGTCCCAGACGACCTCGTCCGCACGAACCGATGCCTGATCATTGCGCAAAATGACATTGCCGTTGGCGGTGACGGTGTTTGCCTCGGCATTATAGGCCACTGCATCGGCTTCAAATTCAATCGGAGTGTTTGCCTGCTGCTGATCTGGCAGCGGGTCGATTTCTTCTTGCTGGGGAGCAGTAGGCACAGCATTTTCCTGCGCGGCGAGAGCAGATGGCACGAAACAGGCTGCAAAGACCGCAGCGCCCGAAACGCGTCCCATTCGCTCCAACATGACCCCGAAAGCTCCCGACATGGCTTGCCTATTGCACCGCTCACGCCTAATCGCAATCGGGTTTACGGGGCTTGAACCTCTTGCCCACACCCATGCGATCATAATCGCCAGTTAAAGCGTTCATTTTACAGGCTCAGTTGGTGAGCCAAGCCGGTGGAGCAACCATGCAAATCGTCCTTACCCAGTCCGTTCCTTCAAATGCGTCCACAATTGCAACCATCGTCAATCAGGGGGCAATGCCTGACGGCTTTGACCCTGTTTTGGCACAAGGCGCAAAGGCCTCCCGCTTCAAGGGTACAGCGGGCCAGATGTTCGAAGGTTTTTCGAGCGTCGAGGGCAAGACAATGCGGGTCGCGATTGCCGGGGCAGGCGAGACGGGGGCTGACAATCGTCGTCACAATTTGGAGCGGGCGGGCGGCGCGGTGGTCGCCAAGTACCTTCGCTCGGGCGAAAAATCTCTCGTGTTGGACCTGGGCCAAGCGGGCCTTTCTGCCGAGGATGCAGGCGCTGTTCTTTTGGGTGCAAAGCTGCGCAGCTGGGCGCATGATGAATATCGCACCAAGCTCGCAAGCGACAAGAAAATCTCGCTCGAAACCGTCCATGTTGTGGGCGCGCCAGAGGGCACCGACGCCGATTGGGAGCGTAGCGCTGCCATCGCTCGCGGGGTGGAATTCACCAAGAAGCTCGTCACGGAGCCTGCCAATATCGTTTACCCGCAAAGCTTTGTTGAGCTTTGCAAGGAAGCGTTTGCGGGCACTGGCGCCGAGCTGATCGTCCTTGGCGAAGCGGAAATGACCGAGCTTGGCATGGGTGCACTTCTTGGCGTGGGTCAGGGTTCGCGCCGCGAATCGCAGATGCTCGCGATCAAATGGAATGGCGGCAAGGAAGGCGACAAGCCTAGCGTGTTCGTCGGCAAGGGCGTGACCTTTGATACAGGTGGCATTTCGATCAAACCGGCTCCGGGCATGGAAGACATGAAGTGGGACATGGGCGGCGCTGGCGCGGTTGCGGGCGGTATGCTCGCGCTTGTATCGCGCAAGGCGAAGGCAAACGTTGTGGGCGTTATGGGCCTTGTCGAGAACATGCCTGACGGCAACGCAATCCGCCCCGGCGATGTGCTTACCACGATGAGTGGGCAGACCGTCGAAGTGCTCAACACCGATGCGGAAGGCCGCCTTGTTCTATGCGATGCGCTGCACTGGGCGCAGGAAACATTTGATCCTGCCCACATCGTCGATTTTGCAACGCTGACCGGAGCGATGATCGTCGCGCTTGGTAATGAGCACGGCGGTTTGTTTGCGAATGACGACACATTGGCTGACAATCTTCTCGCAGCGGGCAAGACCACCGATGACAAGCTGTGGCGCATGCCGATTGGCCCTGCGTACGACAAGCTGATCAATTCACCCATTGCGGACATGAAGAACATCGGCGGGCGCTGGGCCGGGTCGATTACGGCTGCGCAATTCCTGCAACGTTTCATCAAAAAAGGCACCCCTTGGGCGCACTGCGACATTGCGGGCATGGTGTGGTCGGACAAGCCGGGCGCAACCCACGAAAAGGGCGCAACCGGATACGGCGCGCGCCTGATCGACCAGTTTGTAGCGGATAACGCGGAGTAGGCTTTATCCATGCCGAAGATGCGCAAGAAAGGCGATCTTCCGTCGAAAGTCTGTCTCGCTTGCGGGCTCCCGTTCACTTGGCGCAAGAAATGGGAGCGCGACTGGGACAATGTGAAGTATTGTTCTGAGCGGTGTAAGCGTTCTAAGAACAGCGCCTGATGAAAGTGGATTTCTGGCAACTCTCGCGCGATCCGGTGGAAAAGGTCGTCGCTCTTATCGCTGGCCGCGTCATGGATGCAGGTGAGCGTTTGCTGGTTGTGAGCAAATCGCCCGAGCAACGCCAGGCGATCTCTCGCGAACTTTGGAAAGCGGGGCCGGAAAGTTTCCTTGCCAATGGGGAGGCCAGCGCGGCGGGGTCGGAGAACCAGCCGATCCTGCTATCGGACGCCGCCGAAGCGACCAATTCGGCCAGCCATGTGATCTATGCCGATGGCGAGTATCGCGAGGCGACGGGTTTCGCGCGCACCTTTTTGCTGTTCGATGACAACACCGTCGAGGCAGCGCGCAGCACATGGCGCGGACTTGATGGCACTGACGGCCTTGAGCGCGCATTTTTTCGACAGGATGGCGGCAAATGGGTTAAGGTCGCCTAGGAGCTAATGGGGGCCACAATATGAGACTTTCACTCACCTTGGCGGCAGCAAGCGCGCTTACGCTCACCGCCTGCGGGTCGGAGACTTCGGCTGACTTTACCACCAAGGACGGCGAAACGGGCGAATACACGATCGATCAGGAAGATGGCACGGCCACAATGACGGTTGAAACGCCTGACGGTGCGGTGAGTATGCGCACGGGCGCCGATGTAGCCGAAGACCTGCCCGCCGGTTTCACGCTGGTGAGCGGGGCAAAAGTCGTCAGCAATACAATCGTTGACCAAGGGGGCACCAAGGGTAGCCTCACCACATTCCAGTCGGACATGAGCCCGGACGAAATCGTCGCCCATTACCGCGCCGAGGCGCAGAGCGCCGGTATCACAATCCAGATCGAAACCTCCATGAACGGCGGCAAGATGATCGGCGGCGAGAACGAGGAGAACGGCACAACGTTTTCAGTAAGTGCATCTCCTATCGAAGACGGGAAAGTAAGAACTCAACTGACAATCAGCGAACAGGCTGGCTGAGCTGCCGCGCGCGGATAAACACAAAACTTGAACTTGTGAGCGGCGGGGGCTAGGGGCGCGCCAGCAAATCTGGCGTGCAGGTAACCCCCCGTGCGCCCCTCTCGCAAAACAAGGAATACATATCATGGCGGTTACCCGCACCTTTTCGATCATCAAGCCTGATGCCACCCGTCGCAACCTCACCGGCGCTGTGACTGCCAAGCTCGAAGAAGCTGGCCTGCGCGTTGTTGCATCAAAGCGCATCCACATGAGCCAGGAACAAGCCGAAGGCTTTTACGCGGTCCATAAAGAGCGTCCTTTCTTTGGCGAACTCGTCGAATTCATGATGAGCGAGCCAGTGGTCGTGCAAGTCCTCGAAGGCGAAGACGCTGTGAAGCGCAACCGCGACGTTATGGGCGCAACCAACCCGGCAGAAGCCGACGAAGGCACGATCCGCAAGGAATTCGCGCTCTCTATCGGTGAGAACACCGTCCACGGTTCGGACAGCGAAGAAAACGCAGCGATCGAAATCGCTTTCTTCTTCAGTGACGACGAAATCGTGGGTTGATCGGGCACTTAAATGGACTCCCCGACCGCTTTTCAAATAGCGACACTTGCCATTGCGGCGGTCGGTGCAGTTCTTGGTATTATCAACACTTGGAATTCCGTTTCGGACCGAAAACCAAGCGTTAGGGTCCGCTTCTTGTTGATGTACGGTGGGCTTGAAATGAAGCAGGTGGGCTACTCAGTCGAGGTCACTAACCTCAGCTCATTTCCCATCACCATCAATGAGATCGGCTTTTCTTTGTCGCCTTGGTGGGCGCGAGATATCGAGCGGATAGTGGCAATGCCAAACGAGGCATTTGGCGCCGTGGCCCCTCGCAAAATAGAGCCAAGAGAACAAGCAGACTTTCGCTTTATCGGCCAAATTCGGGGTCAAAGCCCGAAGGCAATCAAATCGGTTTATGCAAAATCTGCTTGTGGCGTGATTTTTCGAACTAACAGCGAATTGGTTAAACAGATATCCTCCGAAGCTGCGAGCCAAGACGAGTCAGCTGGAAGTTTTCGTATCGAATGAAGCAAAGCGCTTTAGCTGCGCGGAGTGCCGATGGTGCGCGCTCTTGGAGCTGTCCGCCATTGCCTTGCGCATTGCGGCCTGGGCTTCGGCGCTCAGCGGCAGGTCCAGCTCGGCATAGCAGCGCTTGATCGCTGCCTCCCAGTCCGTGTTGAGCTCATCGAAATGCAGCCGCGCGATGGGACCATGCCAGCCGTCCAATGCCTTGGCCATCCGAGCATCGCGCAAGATTATCTTGTGCTCCCAAAGCGCCTCGATCCGCGCCAATTCGCACGCATCCGACTGCACCGCCATCTGGTTTGCACATAGGGAAACAGCGCTGCGCAGCACCGCGTCATGGTCCCGGTGAGCCAGAACAAGGCGGGCATCGGGAAACTGCTCAAGCAGTGCAGGCAAATCCTCTGCAAAGGCGGGGACTTTCATAACGCGCGGTTTGTCCGCGATACCCCGCGTTGCTGCATCGGTTCGGAACATCCTCGCAAACTCGCGGTAAACCGGGTCGGACCTGCGTGCCTCGCTCCATTCAGAATAGCTCGGGATATGCCACTGCAATTCGTAGATCGAATGATGCAACGCCGCCGATAGCCACGCCAGTTCCTCTTCAACCTCGCCCGATGCCATCGGGTGGATTGATTGCATCCATGGGTTCAGGACGCCGAGCATCGCAAGTTCAACCGCGCCTTTGACCCGGTTGATGCCCATCCGCGAGGGCACCGGATGATAGGCATCCTGATACCGCGTATGCGAGTGGGCAGGATCTGCGGCAAGCAGCTTGTGGATACGCGTCGTTCCCGATCTCATATGGCCGATCACGATAATCGGCGGGGCAATCGGTGTTTCGAGCAGGTCAGGGCGAGAATGCCACAATGCGCCCAGCGCCAGCCGGTTTTTGACCGCGCGTGACAATTGCCCCCATGCCATCGCCCGGCCCAGCGCATTAAGCTGCGCTTCGGCGCTGACGGCCTGGCACAAACGCTCGAACCGGGCGCGAAAATCGGCGACGTCTTCTTCGCTTCGCCCGCCATTCTCGGCCTCGCTCGCCTGCGAAAACCCCTTTGCAGCGATGGACCACAAGGCGTCAGGCGTCAGATCGGGCGGGGGCAACCACCCGCGATCCCATGCTTTTGCGAGGAAATCATTCGCACGGTCCGCCCATTTGCCGCGCGACAATAAGTGTTCGCGCTCTTGGACCGCCATCAGAACATGTCCGCTGCGTCATGCAGCTTTGTGAGACGGGCAGGGGCAACACTGCGCCAACTGCGCTCCAGCCATTCGCCGACATGATCCCAATCGACGTTTGGCCGGTTGAGGATCAACCCGACCCATCCGCTCGCGCCGTAATAGTCGGGCTTGTAGTAAACATCGGGCTGCGTCTCGACGAGGGATAGGAGCTCATCCATGCCGCTGGTCTTGACCAAGGCCGCGATATGCTGCGACCCGTGGTGCTGCTGGCTGAAATGGGCGAAGAATTTGCCTGATTTTTCTGTGCCGACCCGGAAACCGGGCGACCCGTGGCTGGCGCGTTCGTGAGTCTCGGGCAGGGCAAGGGCAAGATCGCGCAGCTTTGCAAAAAGGAAGTCGGGATCAGTCCCTCTGGCCACATAGTCCGCAACCGCGCGCGGGTAGAGCTGGTGCTCTGCAATCTTGACCCTTGCAGCGAGGGTTTCGGGAGTATCGTCCGGCGCAATCGCCACGCGGACCTGTGCCAAGACTTCGCCTGCGTCCAGTTCATGCGTCACCAGATGGACGCTTGAACCTGCATGGCTGTCGCCCGCCTCGATTGCGCGCGCGAAAGTGTCTAGGCCTTTGTATTTGGGCAGTAGGGAGGGGTGGATATTGAGCATCCGGCCTTCCCACCGTTCGACGAAGCCTTGCGACAGGATGCGCATATATCCCGCCAGCACGATGTAATCGGCACCCGCATCCACCGCGGCGCGTTCCATCGCGGCGTCTTGTTCCTCGCGGCTCACCCCTTTGTGCGAATGGGCAAAGGTGGCCACGCCTTCAAGCCGCGCGAGCTTCAAGCCCTCGGCATCTTCGACATTGCTGGCAACAATGACAATTTCAAACGGGGCGCTGTCGAGGCGGCTGGCATACAGCAACCCCGCCATATTGGTGCCGGTGCCCGAGATAAAAACCGCAAGTCTGGCTTTGTGTGTGGGCCCGTCAGGCAAGATGCGTGGCCTCCCACTCCCCGCGTCCACCCCAGGTGCCCTGACTGCCGCGCACTGTGCAGCCCCGGTCGCCCGCTTCGATCTGGCCGACTGTTACGACGGTTTCACCCGCCTCCTCCAGGCGCTGAGTGACGCTTGCAACCTGATCCTGCGCCACGGCCAGCACCATGCCGACCCCGCAGTTGAAGGTGCGCGCCATTTCTTGAGGTTCAATTGCGCCTTGTGCTTGCAAGAACGCCATCAAACGTGGTTGCTCCCACAGGTCAGCGTTTACCTGTGCATGAGCGCCCTTGGGCAGGATGCGAGGGATGTTTTCAAGCAGACCGCCGCCGGTGATATGCGCAAGGCCATGCACCAATCCTTCGCGGATCAGCGGAAGAAGGCTCGCAACGTAAATTTTTGTAGGTTCGATCAGAGCATCGATCAGCAAACGCTCGGGATCAAACAGGGCGGGGCGGTCAAGTTTCCACCCCTTGTCCTCTGCGAGTCGCCGAACCAATGAATAGCCGTTGGAATGCACGCCAGAGCTGGCCAAACCGATCAGGACATCGCCGTTTGCGACCTTGTCTCCGGTTAATTGCTCGCCGCGTTCAACCGCGCCCACGCAAAAGCCTGCAAGGTCATAATCACCGTCGGCATACATGCCCGGCATCTCTGCCGTTTCGCCGCCGACAAGCGCGCATCCTGCCTGTTTGCACCCATCCGCAATGCCGGCAACAACGCGCTCCGCAATGCCGTTTTCCAGTTTGCCGGTTGCAAAATAATCGAGGAAAAACAGAGGTTCAGCACCCTGAACGATCAGATCGTTGACGCACATTGCGACCAGATCGATTCCGACTGAATCGTGCTTGTCGAATTCAATCGCCAGCTTGAGCTTGGTGCCAACACCATCATTGGCCGCGACCAGAAGAGGGTCTTTATACCCCGCCGCTTTGGGGTCAAAAAAGCCGCCAAACCCGCCCAGCTCACTGGTCGCGCCGGGACGCGCTGTGGCTTTGGCGAGGGGTGCGATGGCTTTGACCAGCGCATTGCCCGCTTCGATCGATACGCCTGCATCGGCGTAGGTATAAGATGAGTTTTTGCCTTCCATTTTTTGGGCTTTACCCCTTTAGGCTTGGAATTCCACGCCGGTTTGGGCAAAGACGGACAAGATTTCCCCGATGACGGCAATTACGCACCCTTCCGGCCCAATTTCGAGAGCCTCTTTCCGCGCCCGCTGGGTCATTGCGTGTGCTTTGGCGCTCGCCTTCCTTGCAGGCGGGTATGCGCTTGTTTTGGCGCAGGTTTCTGGCGACAGGGGAATCGCGCCCACCGCGTCCAGTGCCGATATCGAAGTTCGCGGAATCGAAGTCGACGTGACCGGAAGCAGCGCGGCAGACGCGCGCAGCAAAGGCTGGCGCGAGGCGGCTCGCAAGGCTTGGGCGAAGGCAGGCGGTCCGGCGGTTTCTGACGACCAGCTTGCCGGCTGATGTCGCTGCCATCGTGATCCAACGCGAGCGGGTCGGCCCGAAACGCTATGTCGCAACGCTCGGCGTCAGCTTTGACCGGCAAAGGGCAGGACGCATCTTGGGCGGCGAGCGTTCCGGGCGATCGTCTGCGCCAATGCTGCTTGTGCCGGTTGTGGTGAGCGGGGGCAGTTACACCGCGTTTGAAGTGCGCAATCCATGGCAGCGCGCCTGGGCTGAATTCAATCCGGGCACCAGCCGCATCGATTATGTCCGGCCCACTGGCGCTGGCGGCGATTCGCTGCATCTCAACTTTGGACAGGCTGGCCGTCGCAGCCGCGCCTGGTGGAGATTGACGCTCGACCAATATGGCGCAGCCGACGCCCTTGTCCCGATTGCCAAGCTGGACCATCAATTCCCCGGTGGCCCGATCACCGGCACATTCACGGCGCGTTACGGGCCGGATAGCCTCTTTCTCGAAAGCTTTACTCTCACTGCAAGCGGACCTGGCGAACTGCCTGAAATGCTGGGGGAAGCGGTCGACCGGATCGACCGCATTTACGAACAAGCCCTGGTCGATGGGAAGCTCCAGCCTGACCCCACATTGCGCGTCGGCGGCTCGGGCCAGGTGGACCCTGCGATTGCGCGTCTGATTGAAATCGGGCGGGCCATTCGGGCACGTGACCGGGCTGAGCAGCAGGCCGCTACTGCTGCCTCGTCGCCCACCACGGCAGCGCCAACGACGCAAACGCCCGGTCCGGCGGCAGCGGCGCTGAACAGCTATACCATTCAATTTGCAACGCCGGATCCGATGGCATTCGATGCAAACCTTTCGACCGTGCGCCAGGTGCCCGGCGTTCGCGGCGTCGCAGTCACCAGCACGGCCATGGGTGGCACTTCGGTTATGCGGGTGAGTTATGCTGGCGAGCTTTCGGCTCTTGCGGCAGAGCTTCGTTCACGTGGGTTCGCTGTGAACGAGGGCGCAAACGCGCTTGCCATTAGCCGTTAAGAGCGCCTGTTTTGCATGACCGCCGCGACAGACCCTCCGTCCCAAATCGCTCTCCCGCTCACGATCGCAAGCGGGGCCGATGCGAAGCGTATTGTCGTTGGTAATGCCAATGCGGGCGTGGTTGATGCGTTGCAAAACACGGACAGCTGGCCATTTCGCGCAGCAATTTTGACAGGGCCGCCGAGGTCGGGAAAGTCGCTGCTGGGACGTTGGGCGAGCGCGCAAGGTATAGAAGTCGTCGATGGGGCAGATAGGCTGGAGGAGGCGGACGTATTCCATCGCTGGAATTCTGTGCAGGACGGCGGTTCCAACGCGGGGCAGCCTCTTTTGCTGATCGCGGATAAAACGCCTTGGAATGTGACCTTGCCCGACCTCAAATCACGCCTTGGAGGATCGCTTCAACTGGCCATTAGCGAACCTGATGATGCCATGACGGCAGAATTGATCGAGGCGCATGCCGAGGCACGCAGCCTTTCTTTGGCAGAGGGCGCGGCCGAATATCTGGTGCCGCGCACAAGGCGCAGCTTTGCCGATATCGAGACGCTTGTTGCGACCATTGATCGCATCAGCCTTGAACGCGCTGTACCTGCCACCATGTCGGTCTGGCGCGCAGCATTAGAAGCATTGCATGGGCCGCCCCAAGCAAAACTGCTCTAGGAAAATTTGCAATTGCGCCCTTTTGGTGGGAGAATCCGCTCATGTTCATAAAGCTGAAAGCCTATCTGGACTCGGTGAAAGAGCGTGACCCTGCGCCGCGTTCGCGTTGGGAAGTCCTGCTTTATCCAGGCGTTTGGGCTCTGGGATTTCACCGCATCGCCCACTGGCTCTTTGACGCAAAACTGTTCTTCCTTGCGCGTTTCGTAAACCATTTCAGTCGTTTGCTCACCGCGATCGATATTCATCCGGGCGCAAAAATCGGGAAGAATTTCTTCATCGACCACGGCTTTACCGTGATCGGCGAAACCGCTGAGATCGGCGACAACGTAACGATCTATCAATGCGTGACCCTTGGCGGGACCAACCCCACCAATGGCAAAGGGGGCAAACGCCACCCGACGCTTTGCGACAATGTCATCATCGGATCGGGTGCACAGGTGATCGGACCCATCACGGTTGGTGAGAGAGGCCGCATCGGCGCGAATGCCGTTGTCACTGATGATGTGCCCGAAGGCGCAACCATGGTTGGGCTAAAGGCTCGCTCAACCCTTTTACCAGCCGAAGAATGGATCAAGGAGTTCATCCCCTATGGCACGCCGCTGGGCATGCAGTGCGAGGATGAGGAGGGCAACACCGTCGATTGCATCGAGAAGCTTGAGGCAGAGCTCAGCGCTATGAAGGCCGAGATTGCCGCGCTGAAAGCGGCGAGTAACGCTGATATGGATACCCCTGTGCAAGGCACGTTTGACCTTGGCAAGAAGAGCGGGACCGCTGACTGATGAGTTCTGGACTGGGCGGCGGGGCGACGGGCCAGATTGTCGCATTTCCCGGCAAGAAAACAGCAGGTCAAATCGGCTTTGACCGCGACGAGCTTTCACGCATTCTCGACCTGTATGGCCGCATGGTGGCGGCGGGTGAATGGCGCGATTATGCAATGGATTTCGACCGCAATGCCGCGACCTTCTCTGCCTTTCGCCGCGCAGCAGAGCGGCCCAATGCCCGTGTGGAGAAGCGACCAAGCCTTCGGGGCAAGCAAGGCATGTACACGCTCTTTGGCGAGCATGGTCAGGTGCTCAAACGCGGATCAGACCTCACCAACGTCCTTGCCCCAATGGAGCGCCGTCTTGTGAAGGCGGTGGACGATTAGGCCCCAACGCAAACGGCCTCCGCACATTGCTGTGCGAAGGCCGTATTTTTAGCAAGTTTTGGGCGTTTTATCCGCGAGCACTTGAAGGACCGGTGCCGGTTACTTTCTGCATCGCTTTCAGGATTGCGCCTGATTGCTCGGAACCGGACTGCGGTGCGATCAGGTTCGAGAAGTCGCTGATGTCGTCCCAACGTGCAGCAAAGCCTTCGACTGTGCGCTCACCATCGGGAAGCCATACGGCGTCGTTCATCACAACCCATGATGAGTGGAAACCGCCAGCGCCGGCGCCAACGATCGCGTTGGTTGGGGCGTCTTCGCTCACGAGGTAGAGCGCCGCTGGAACCACGTTTACTGGATCGAACAATTTGAAGGCTTCTTCCGGGAAGAGGTCTTCGGTCATACGCGTGCCGGCAACCGGTGACAGCGAGTTCACGCGAATGTTGTATTTCGCGCCTTCGAGTTGCAGCGTCTTGGTAAGACCAGCAAGGCCGAGTTTCGCTGCGCCGTAGTTGGCTTGACCAAAGTTACCGAACAGACCGGTTGACGACGCGGTCATCAGGATGCGGCCATAACCTTGCTCGCGGAAGGTTTCCCAGCATGCCTTGGTGACGAAAGCGGAACCGGTGAGGTGGACTTTGAGAACAAACTCAAAGTCATCCGGGGTCATTTTGGCGAAAGTCTTGTCGCGAAGAACGCCAGCGTTGTTGATAAGGATGTCGACGCGGCCCCATTTTGCTTTAGTGTCCGCGACCATCTTTTCCATCTGGTCATATTCGGTGACAGAGCCGCCATTCGACATGGCTTCGCCGCCCATGGCTTCGATTTCTTTGACGACTTCAAGAGCCATGTCAGAGTGGCCGGTGCCATCGCGCGAACCGCCAAGGTCGTTGACGACGACTTTTGCGCCGCGGCGGGCAAGCTCAAGCGCGTATTCGCGGCCCAGACCGCCACCTGCGCCGGTGACGATGGCTACTTTGTCTTTGAAGTCGATGCTCATGGGATCGTTCCTTTCCGTGCAAATTTGTTCTTATTGCTGTTGAGGGGGGGGCGGGCTTTACGCCCACGTAAACTCAAGTGTGAGCGCTGCGTGGCAGGAATTTCGCTGCGTTGCAACAGGGGTATTTGCCCGAGCGCGCTGCCGTAGCGTCAGTTGGCAGAATTACAGCGTTTTGAGGGCGGGAATAAGGCCATCGAGCGAATCGATCACTGCATCTGCGCGGAGTTCATGCGGGGGCTTGTCGCAATATCCGTAGGCCGCGCCCACAACCGGGACGCCTGCTGCCTTTGCGGCCTTCACATCGTAAGTGCTGTCGCCGACAAAGGCGAAATCGCCGCCGCCGCAAATCTCGCGCGCCTTTAGAATGGGCTCTGGATGCGGCTTTGCGAGGAATTGTCCATCGGGCCCTTTGCCAAGCGAATTACCGCCGATGACGCCCTCGAACGGTTCGATAAAATCAATCTGGGTGAGGATTGAGCGGGCGAATTCCTCAAACTTGTTGGTGACCACGATCACCTTGACCCCGTGCTCCTTGAGCTCTGCCACCACTTCGCGCGCATGGGGGTAGGGGCGGGTGTACACCGCGTTATTCTCTGAATAGAAGCCAAGCATCTTTTTGTAGAGAACCTTGAACTCGTCGGCGGGCAGGCCTCCTTGGGCATCGACAGCCTTGCTCAGCATGATTTTGGCCCCGCCGCCGATCAGGTCTTTCGAGCTGTCCACTGGCACGCGGTCAAATCCGCCAAGCTCCAGCGCGTGATTTACCGCCTCGCCCAGATCGCGAAAGCTGTCGACAAGGGTCCCATCAAGGTCAAAACCGATGGTCTGAAAAGGAAAATTGCTCATATAGGGCCCCCGCGTGGCTGAACAGACTTCAATCTGCAAGCAATTGCTGGCAAGCGGTCCCCCGAATACCGCACAACGTGCTATAAGGTTTACGCAATGACAGATTTGGCCGCCATTATCCTTGCCGCTGGCAAAGGCACTCGCATGAAGAGCGATTTGCACAAGGTGCTCCACCCGATTGCGGGTAAGCCGATGTTGATGCATTTGCTCGACACGGTCGCATTGATGGGCATGAACCGGATTGTTGTGGTGGCCGGTGACCGGCGCGAACAATTGGATACAGCGCTCGAAGGACGCGAAGTCAGCACTGCCTTGCAAGACCCGCAGCTTGGCACGGCCCACGCCGCGCTTCAGGCGAAATCGGCGCTTGAGGGTTTTTCCGGCAATATTCTCGTTTGCTTTGGTGATGTACCCATGGTGCGCGCTGAAACGATCGAGCGGTTGAATACGGCGCTTGAGGGCGGAGCGAAAGTCGCTGTTCTGGGGTTCAAGCCCGAAGATGGCCTCGCCTATGGCCGCATCATTGCCGATGATGATGGTACCGTGCGCAAGATGGTCGAGTTCAAGGACGCGACGGAGCGCGAGAAGAAGGCGCGCCTGTGCAATTCGGGCCTTCTTATCGCGCATTCGGACGATCTGTGGCCGCTTTTGGAGGCAGTCGATAACGAAAATGCGCAAGGCGAATACTATCTCCCCGATGTCGCAACCGGAGCGATTGCGCGCGGTGACAAGGTGGTAGTTATCGAATGCGAGCCTGACGAGGTTGCTGGCATCAACTCCCGCGCAGAGCTGGCCGAGGCAGAACAGCGCTGGCAGGAGGCGCGCCGGTTTGAGGCTATGGCAGATGGCGCGACGCTCAAAGCTCCTGACACCGTGTTCTTCAGCCATGACACAAAGCTTGGCCGCGATGTGACTGTCGACCCGCATGTGGTCTTTGGCCCCGGTGTTTCGGTCGCGGACGGCGTCCACATCAAAGCCTACACTCACCTCGAAGGCGCGACCCTTGCGACCGGCGTGCAAGTCGGACCTTTCGCCCGCCTTCGCCCTGGTGCGGTGATGGAAGAGAACAGCTTTGTCGGCAATTTCGTCGAGATGAAGAAGGCAACGCTTGGCCCCGGCGCAAAAGCCAGCCACCTGTCCTACATCGGCGATGCCACTGTCGGAAAAGATGCGAATATCGGCGCAGGCACAATCACCTGCAATTACGATGGGTATTTCAAATATCAGACGGTAATCGGCGAGCGCGCCTTTATCGGGTCAAACTCGGCCCTGATCGCGCCTGTCACCATTGGCGATGATGCAATCGTCGCAGCTGGTAGCGCGGTCAGCCGTGATGTTGGCGCAGGCGACCTTCGCATGGTGCGCGCCGAACAATTGGTCAAACAAGGCTGGGCCGACCGTTTCCACGACACGATGAAAAAGAAGAAGGCGGCGGCGAAGAAGGAGAAGTGAGTGTGACCCCAATCCTGTTCACCGCCACCAAAATGCCTGATAAGGCTCGAAAATTCTATACTGAGGTGATGGGTTTCGCGCTTACCGACGACAGCCCATTCTCGCTCGAGTTTGACGCAGCAGGCACCATGTTGCGGGTGCAAAAGGTTCAGGAGCTCCACCCACACCCATTTACGGCTATCGGGTGGAAGGTCGATGATATTGCCGCTGAACGGGATCGCTTGGCCGAGCGTGGTGCCCAGTTCCTGAAATTTGACTTCATGGAGCAGGATGAGCGCGACATCTGGGCCGCTCCCGATGGCGCAAGAGTGTGCTGGTTCCAAGATCCGGACGGCAACACACTTTCGCTGACCGAGTGGGGCGGTTGAGCACAAATCCCGAGACATGCTGGCTGTGTGGCCGCCGTTTTGAGACGTTGATCCAGTGGCATCACACTGTGCCCAAATCGAAAAAGGGACGGGAGACTGTTCCGGTGCACCCGATCTGTCACAAGACAATTCACGCCAACTTCACCAACGCCGAACTTGCGCGCATTGGCGATGATCCGGACACTATCCGCGCCAAACCTGCGATTGAGAAATTTGTGAAGTGGGTGAGCCGCAAAGAGCCCGATTTCCACGCGCCTACACGCCGATAACGGTGACGTCCGGGAACCAATCACCCCCGTAACTGCTGATAGGACACACGCTATCAAAGGAACGCATAATGGGCATCGGCAAATGGGTCGCAGCAGGAGCAGGTTTGACCGCAGTCGGCGGCGCGGTCGCCTATGCACAATATCGCGACATTGAAAAACCCGCTTACGAGGTCGTCATTGCGGACGATGAGTTCGAGCTTCGCCAGTACGAACCAATGATTGTCGCCGAGGTCACCCACACGGGCACGCGCCGCGAGACAAGTGGGAAGAGCTTTCGCCGATTGGCCGCCTACATCTTTGGAAATGACCGCCCTGGTGCCGGGCCAAAACAGAGTGAGGAAATCGCGATGACTGCGCCCGTTATGTCAGAGCGGGTCGATCAGAACGAGCCTATCGCCATGACTTCGCCGGTTGTGTCAGAAAGGACGGGCGAGGGCGAATGGCGGACCCGGTTTGTTATGCCTTCGAAGTTCACGATGGAGACACTGCCAACACCGCCGTCGGACATTACGCTGACCGAAGTTCCCGGACGCCGGATGGCAGCAGTTCGTTTTAGCGGGAATGCTCCGACAAGCGATCTAACCAAGATGGAGGCGGCTCTTGGCCAATGGATTGAGGCACAGGGCCTAACGCCGGTGGGTTCGGTCGAATATGCCTTTTACGACGCGCCGATGATCCCTGGCCCAATGCGCCGCAATGAAGTGATGGTCGAGGTCGCCGCCCGGTAGCGCTGTCGCTGGCATTAGGGGGATGTGCCAGCGGTAACCAAAAGCGCAAGCAGGAGACTTGAGGCGACGACCTTATCGGACCAGACTTCAGACGCTTTCCAACTGCGAGCGGTCAATTACGGCGCTTCTGCCAGAGTAATTGCGCTCCCACTCTTCAAACTCGCTACGGCTCAAGAGATACCGGTCGCGTGCTTCGTGGAAGCTGATTGCACGTTCATGCACAGCGCGAACAACGCCTGCTTTGCGTGCCGGTGACCAGTGCGCGCGGTGGTTCTTGGGAAGACCATACTGTTTGATCGCCTGAGCGATGGATATGTCGCGGGGATATGCCATTTTTCCAACTCCTTACTTTCATCAACTTTGCGCCCCGTTGAAACCAGAATTGGCTCAAACAGTTAATGCGAACCTGCCAAGGATGGTTAATTTTGCATTGACCCAGCCTTCTGTGTTTCCCTTGGGACGAACGGAGGCGAAAGTGTCGGTTCTGTTTACACCGGCCACAAAAAAGGGCGGCTTCCGCTCTGGAAAACCGCCCTTTTGTGCACTTTGATCGGCGAGATTATTCGTCCATCAATTGCTGCATCAGATAGATATATTGCAGCGCCTGAAGCTTGGCGCGCTGTTCATTGTCGACGCCGCCCGAGTGGCCGCCGGTCATATCCTCAAAGTAGTAATAGGGGTGCCCCTGTTCCTTGAGGCGTGCGGCGCCTTTGCGCGCGTGCGCAGGGTGGGTCCGGTCGTCAGCTGTCGATGCCCAAAGGAAGGGGGTGGGGTAATCCACGCCCTCTTTGATCATCTGATAGGGCGAATACCCTTCGATCCATGCGCGTTGTTCAGGGATACGCGGGTCGCCATATTCGCCAATCCACGATGCGCCTCTGCCGATCAAGTGATAGCGCAGCATGTCGAACAGCGGGATTTGCACAATCGCTGCACCAAACAGGTCAGGGCGCTGTGTAAAGGCGGTACCGACCAGAAGGCCGCCTTGTGAGCCACCCTGAATGCCAAGGTGCTCTGGCGAGGTGAAGCCTTTGGCCACCAAATCATCGCCGATGGCAATGAAATCGTCCCAGGTGCGCTGTTTATTTTCGCGGATCGCGGTCTGGTGCCAGCCGGGACCAAATTCGCCGCCGCCGCGCATATTGCCAAGCACATAGGCTCCGCCACGCTCAAGCCACATTTTGCCGGTGGAACCGAGGTAACCGGGCAGGCGAGGGACCTGGAAGCCACCGTAACCTGTCATGAGCACCGCCGTTTCGCCATTCATCTCCATGCCTTCAGGCTTGACGATGAAATACGGGATTTTGGTGCCATCGGCGCTGGTTGCCTCATGCTGTTCCACTTCCATGCCGGCGGCATTGAAATAGGATGGCGAGGTTTTAAGCGGCTCGGGATCGCCAGAGCCATCGGTGTAGTAAAGCGTTGTCGGATTAAGAAAGTCGGTGACAGTGAACATGATCTGTTCGCTCTCATTCGAGCTGGCCGCAATGCCGACGGTTGCGTTGTCGGGCAGGGCTACCTCTTCGCTTTCCCAAGCGCCCCCTGTCTCATTGGCTTCAAAGTTGAACTTCAAAACTTTACCAACGACATTGTCGAGAAGGCCCACATAAAGCGCGCCCGCCGTAATTGCGCCGCCGCGCTTGGTCTGGCGGTCCTGCGGGGCCCAAACGAGCGTCTTTGCCGCGCCATTGGGGTCAGCTTTGAACGCCTCAAGCTCTACTGCGATAAGGCTATCAGCGGGGAAAGTCTGCCCGTCCACTTCCCAATCGACATCCGTTGAAAACAGCATGTGGCCATCCACGATGCCATATGGCGATGCTTTCTTGGGAATGTCGAGCGGGATCCAGTCGCTGTCGATCGAGACGAAATACTCGCTCTCGTGGAAACTGACGGCGCGGAATGCGGTCATCAACTGCACTTCGCCGGTCGCATCGCGCATCAGGCTCGCGCCTGCCCAAACGTCGTCCGATTGGCCGCGGAACACCTCTGGCGCATCGGCGATATCGGTCCCTCTCACCCAGACGCGGCTGGTGAAGGGATATTCGCTGTCGGTCAGCGTGCCTTCGCCAAAGTCGCGGCCGACAAGAAGCGTGTTTTCATCAATCCATTGAATGCCGCCCTGGCTTTTTTCGGGAAGCTCAAAGCCGCCTTCGACAAAGCTTTTGGTAGAGGTATCAAATTCGCGCATGATGGTCGCGTCTTCGCCGCCATCGCTAAGCGCGATCATGCATTTGTTGAGCGCAGGTGGCAGGCAGGTGGAGCCTTTATAGACCCATTCCTTGCCCTCCGCCGCTGCGAGAGCGTCCACATCAAGAATGGTTTCCCAGACAGGCTCGTCCGTCTGATAGCTTTCGATGGTTGTCCGGCGAAGCAGCCCCTTGGGGTTCTCTTTATCCTGCCAGAAATTGTAGAGGCCATCGGGGCGAAAGCTTACAAACGGAATGCGGTCTTCGCTGTCGAAAATGGCCAGAGCTTCGGCTTTGAGAGTTTCGAACCGCGGGTCTGCCTCAAGCACGCCAAGGGTGCGCTCGTTTTCGGCAGTAACCCATGCCAGCGCTTCATCGCTGCGCGCTTCTTCGAGCCAGATATAGGGATCCTGTTCAGGACCGGGCACGCCGTTGCCTGTGTGGTCATCGGCATTGGCCGAGGTTGCAGCGCCAATCGTCATGACTGCGGCCAGAGCAAGAGTGGATACAAGTTTCAAACCTTCTCTCCTTGGGGGGATTGCTAAGAAGATATGTGGCGGTTCGAGGGGGGCTTGTGAAGGGGGAAACGCTAGCTCTTTACGCCCGGTAAGAACGAGTAATAGTTGCGATACTCCTGTGGTAATTCGAATGTGTGGAGAGCGCCTCCGTAGCCAAGCATGAAAGCGAGACCGATAATCGGGCCAAGCGCCAGGGCAGGGGCATGCCAGCCCCGTGCGCCTCTGAAATGTAGAGCGGCGATCAAATGGCTTAAAACCGCAATCACCGCGATCATGTAATAAGGTGCGAAATAGTATCTGATCGGCTCGATTATGAGCGTTCCCGCAGCCCAATAGAAATTCGTCTCAAGACCCGCGTAGAGCCGGGTAATGAGCGCGGCAGCAGTGTGCTGTACAATGAAGTAGGCAAGGTAACACGCGCTTATGAACTGCACCCAGTGCCAGAGATCCTTGGTTTTGCGTTTCCGGATCGCGCCGAGCAATGTGAGGCCCAGCGCGACTTGAACAGCCAGAGCAGCGACAAGCGCAATCTCGACTAGCGGCCACTGGTAGATCAAGCGAGCCAACCCCAGGGTTCGCGTATGCACCGCCACCCCGCCAAGCGCGGAGAAATGTGTGACGAAGTGCACAGCTATAAAGATCAGCAGAAAGACTGCGACGCGGCCATGGGCCTGGCGGGCTTGCCTTGAGGTGAGCGTCATGGCACTTCTCCTTAACCGGACAATCATTAACTGGATAAAATATATCCTATTAAGGAGTCAAGGATGCAATTAGGTAAAGGGGTGGAATGGTGCACGCATATCTGCGGGATGCTGGCGCTTGTCCCTGAAGGAAAAGGGCTTAGCGTGGATGCTTTGGCCGACTTTTTCGAGGTTCCATCGACCTATCTTGCCAAGCAAATGCAACTGCTGCGCCGGGCCGGGATAGTGGAGAGCGTGCGGGGTAAGGGCGGAGGATACCGCCTCGCACGCGGAGTGGATGCGATCACGCTGCTCGATATTGTCCAGGCGATCGAGGGGCCGATGCCGGCATTTCGCTGCACCGAGATCCGCCAGAACGGACCGTGCGGATTAAAACGCAAGGATTGCAAGACCCCGTGCGACATTGCCTCCGCATTTGCGCAAGCTGAAGCGGTTTATCGCGAGGCTTTGCGAGCAAAGACGCTGGCGGCGATCAATGCAGAGGCTGCCGCGAATGGTGTGCCCGAACACTTTATGGAAATCGCGCAGTGGGTTCACGGGCAGGTGGGCTGAAACGCAAAAGGGCGACCAAGAAGGCCGCCCTCTATGATCCCCGAATTGTCGTAGCCGATCAGGCCTCGACGTGCTCCGCCAGAACCGTGATGCCGTTCTCGCCAACTTCGGCAAAGCCGCCCTTCACCTGGATCAGCTCAGGCTCGCCGCCGGCTGTCTTGAACACTTGAACCGCGCCGTCACGGATCGTGCTCATGAAAGGCGCGTGGCCTTCGAGAACGCCGAATTCGCCCTCTGAGCCAGGAACCACAACCATGTGGACTTCCTCGGAGCGGACCTGCTTGGCAGGGGTTACGAGTTCAAAATGGAGTGCCATTTTCTGTTATCCGTCAACGCTGGCGTCAAAAGCCGACGCAGCTTTCTCAAATTTGTCGCGGCAGCCGGTGTTGCAGAACCCCACAACCTTGCCGCGGTACATCGTCAGGCTATCAGCCGAAACCGGGTCACCCGACCAAGGACAGGTCGCGTTGACGCAGTCCTTGATGTCGAGCGTGCCGGTCATGAGGCTTAGTCTTCCTCAGCGAGCTTGGCGGCTTTCTCAACCACCATGTCGATGCCGCCAACCATGTAGAAGGCTTGTTCTGGCAGGTGATCGTATTCACCGTCCACAACCGCCTTGAACGACTTCACCGTGTCTTCGACTTGCACGAACAGGCCTTTGATGCCGGTGAAAACTTCCGCCACGTGGAAGGGCTGGCTGAGGAACTTCTGGATTTTCCGCGCACGCGCAACGGTGAGCTTATCTTCTTCGGAAAGCTCGTCCATGCCCAGAATTGCGATGATGTCTTGCAGCGACTTGTACTTTTGCAGCGTTTCCTGAACGCGGCGGGCGGTGTCGTAGTGCTCTTGGCCAACAACCGATGGTTCAAGAACGCGTGACGTTGAATCGAGCGGGTCAACAGCTGGGTAAATACCAAGCTCTGAAATCGCGCGGTTCAAGGTGGTGGTCGCATCCAAGTGAGCAAACGATGTTGCAGGCGCAGGGTCGGTCAAGTCATCGGCAGGAACGTAGATAGCCTGAACCGAAGTAATCGAACCCTTGTTGGTCGAGGTAATGCGCTCTTGCAGGTTACCCATGTCGGTCGACAGAGTTGGCTGATAGCCCACAGCTGACGGAATACGGCCAAGAAGCGCGGACACTTCGGAACCAGCTTGCGTAAAGCGGAAGATGTTATCGACGAAGAAGAGCACGTCTTGGCCTTCTTGGTCGCGGAAATATTCCGCCATGGTAAGGCCCGAAAGCGCCACACGCGCACGCGCGCCGGGAGGCTCGTTCATCTGACCGAACACGAGGGCCACTTTGGAGCCTTCGCTGATCGCTTCGCCAGCGTCGTTCTTGGCGATAACGCCAGCGTCGAGGAATTCGTGGTAGAGATCGTTACCTTCACGGGTCCGTTCACCAACGCCCGCAAACACGGACACGCCGCCGTGGCCTTTTGCGATGTTGTTGATGAGTTCCTGAATAAGAACGGTCTTGCCCACGCCAGCACCGCCGAACAGGCCAATCTTACCGCCCTTTGCGTATGGGGCGAGAAGGTCGATCACTTTAATGCCGGTCACGAGAATGGCTGCTTCGGTTGACTGGTCAACGAATGCAGGCGCGTCGGCGTGAATAGGGGCTGTGCCCTCTGCGCCGATAGGGCCGCGCTCGTCGATGGCTTCGCCAACAACGTTCATGATGCGGCCGAGTGTCTTTGGGCCAACAGGCACAGAAATCTGTGCGCCGGTGTTCACAACTTCAGCGCCGCGAACGAGGCCTTCGGTTGCGTCCATAGCGATGGTGCGAACGGTGTTCTCGCCAAGGTGCTGAGCAACTTCGAGGACGAGGGTCTTGCCGTCGTTCTTGGTTTCGAGCGCGGTCAGAATTGCGGGCAGTTCACCAGGGAACTGCACGTCGACGACAGCGCCGATGACCTGGCTGATAGTGCCGTTGGTCGTTTGGTTAAGTGCGGGTGCGGTAGCCATTTCGGTTCCTTAGCCTTCGTTTACAGCGCTTCTGCGCCAGCAATAATTTCAATAAGTTCAGTGGTAATCGCGGCCTGACGGCTGCGGTTGTACTGGATGGTCAGCTTGTTGATGAGGTCGCCTGCGTTGCGGGTCGCATTGTCCATCGCGGTCATCGAAGCGCCTTGCTCTGACGCCTCACGCTCAAGCAGCGCGCCGAAAACTTGTGTCTTCACATAGCGCGGCAGAAGAGCTTCGAGGATTTCCTCTTCGCCCGGCTCATATTCAACCACAGCGCCGCCTTCATCCGAGACTTCGGGTGAGGGGACCGGGATCAGCTGATTGACGGTCGGGTTTTGCACCAGAGCCGACTGGAATGTCGGGTAGATCAGGTGCGCGACGTCAAACTTGCCTTCATCGAACATCGTGATGAGTTCAGCAGCAATATTGTCGGCTTCTTCAAAACCCGGCGTTTTCACCGTGCTGGTGTCAAAGCCGCTTGTGATCGCGCTTGCATATTCACGCTTCAACGGGGCGCGGCCTTTTTTACCGACGAGGTAAAACTCGACCTGCTTGCCTTGGGCCAGAAGCTCCTGCGCCTTGGCTTTGGCAGCCTTGACGATGTTCGAGTTCAAACCGCCGCACAGGCCTTTGTCGGTGTTGACCACAACCAGAAGGTTGCGCTGGTCAGAGCCGGTGCCTGCGAGAAGCTTAGGCGCGCTGTCGCCGGATACCTTGCCAGCGAGCGAGGCCATAACGGCGCTCAAACGCTCGGCATAAGGCCGGCCAGCCTCAGCAGCGGCCTGCGCACGGCGAAGTTTCGCCGCTGCGACCATCTGCTTGGCCTTGGTGATCTTCTGGGTCGATTTAACCGACCCGATCCGATCTTTTAGTTCCTTAAGTGAGGGCACTGACGGCCTCCCTTATGCGAATTGCTTGGCGAATGCTTCGAGAGCAGCGACGGTTGCGTCCTTGGCGTCGTCGAACTTGCCGCTGTCGCGGATCGTTTTCAGAACGTCAGCGTGCTCGCTGCGGAAGAAGGCAAGCATTTGCTCTTCATATTCGCCAACGCGCTCAACCGGCACTGCATCGATGTAGCCATTGGTGCCAGCGAAGATCG
Organism: Erythrobacter sp. S227; assembly: GCF_057364925.1. Classification (NCBI taxonomy): domain Bacteria; kingdom Pseudomonadati; phylum Pseudomonadota; class Alphaproteobacteria; order Sphingomonadales; family Erythrobacteraceae; genus Erythrobacter; species Erythrobacter sp. S227. The sequence continues at coordinate 1,437,048 of NZ_CP200280.1, read as the reverse complement.
AAATCGTCTGCTCTTCAAACGGCATTGGCGAGAACTGCTTTTGCTTCAACAGCTCGGTCAAACGCGCACCGCGATTGAGGAGCCTTTGCGTTGAAGCGTCAAGGTCCGAACCGAACTGAGCGAATGCCGCCATCTCGCGATATTGCGCAAGGTCGAGCTTCATCGAGCCCGAAACCTTCTTCATCGCCTTGGTTTGAGCAGCGCCGCCCACACGCGACACCGAAAGACCCACGTTAATCGCAGGACGGATGCCTTGGTAGAAGAGGTCGGTTTCAAGGAAGATCTGACCGTCGGTGATCGAAATCACGTTGGTTGGAATATAGGCCGACACGTCGCCTGCCTGCGTCTCGATGATCGGCAGAGCGGTCAGCGAACCGCCGCCATTGTCAGGGTTCATCTTCGCCGCACGCTCAAGCAGACGTGAGTGGAGATAGAACACGTCGCCCGGATACGCTTCACGGCCCGGAGGACGACGAAGCAGTAGCGACATCTGACGGTAAGCAACAGCTTGCTTGGAAAGATCGTCATACACGATCACGGCGTGCATGCCGTTGTCGCGGAAGAACTCACCCATCGCGCAGCCTGTGTACGGTGCGAGATATTGCAGCGGTGCAGGCTCGGAGGCGGTTGCGGCCACAACGATGGAATATTCCATCGCGCCGTTCTCTTCGAGCTGCTTCACGATCTGCGCAACGGTCGAACGCTTTTGACCGACGGCTACGTAAACACAGTAGAGCTTCTTGCTCTCGTCATCGCCTGCGTTCACGCCCTTCTGGTTGATGAAGGTGTCGATGGCGACAGCGGTTTTACCGGTTTGACGGTCACCAATGATAAGCTCGCGCTGACCACGGCCAACAGGGACCAGAGCGTCAACGGCTTTGAGGCCGGTTTGAACAGGCTCAGAAACTGATTCGCGCGGAATAATGCCCGGCGCTTTGACTTCAACACGCTGGCGCGTGACGTCGGTGATCGGGCCTTTGCCGTCAATCGGGTTGCCAAGCGCGTCAACAACGCGGCCAAGAAGACCCTTGCCAACCGGAACGTCCACAATGGTCTCGGTCCGCTTAACCGTGTCGCCTTCTTTAATCTCGGCGTCAGAGCCGAAGATCACGACGCCGACATTGTCGCTTTCAAGGTTCAGAGCCATGCCCTGAACGCCGTTGGCAAACTCGACCATCTCACCTGCCTGAACCTTGTCGAGGCCGTGGATACGGGCGATACCGTCACCAACGCTCAATACGGTGCCGACTTCGCTGACTTCAGCTTCGGTACCGAAATTGGCGATCTGGTCCTTGATGACCTTTGAAATTTCTGCTGCGCGGATTTCCATGTGCGTAGTCCTTTAAGCCTTCATAGCTTGGGAAAGTGAATTCAAACGGGTGCGGATCGAGGCGTCGATGCGCTCTGATCCAATGGTAACGACCAGACCGCCGAGAAGATCGGGGTCCGTGTCGGCTGTAAGCATAACGGTGCGGCCCACACGTGCGGTGAGCTTGTCTTTAAGCGTCTTAATCTGGGTCTCGTCCAAAGGATGCGCGCTGGTGACAGTCGCGGAGACCTCGCCTCGCTGTGCGGCGGCAATGGCCTTGAACGCTGCGATCATAGCGGGAAGCTTGGCGAGGCGGCGGTTGCCGGCAAGCACACCCAAAAAGCTGCCGGTGAGATCCGAAAGCTTCAAATGTTTTGAAATCGCAGCAACGGCTGCCCCTTGTTCGGCCCGGGTGAGCTGCGGGTTGGTCGTAGCGGCTGTGAATTCGTCCGATTCGCCAAGCGCTGCTTTGAGCGTTTCGAGGTCGGTTTCGACAGCAGTCACGGTCCCGTTCTCGCTAGCGAGATCGAAGAGAGCCGAGGCGTAACGCCCTGCAAGGCTAGACTGAATACCGGCGGAAGTTTCCACGCGTCGTTTGTCCTCTTTGAGGCATGAGAAAAAGTGTGTCGGCTAGCGGGCTTACAAAAGGGTTCGGGAAACCCTCCTGCCGAAGTTGGCGCGCGCCTAGCAAAGGGGGTCTCGACTTGCAAGCGGCGTTGACGGGATTCTCTGGACAGGCACAGTGCTTTGAGTCAGATTGCCGTGCAAATAACGGTGAAAACACCTTAAGGGAGAGAGAAAATGAGACTCACGCCAATGGCGCCGCAATGCGGTGTCGAGGTTTCGGGCGTCGCGCTTGCCAGTTGCAGCGATGCAGAAATGGATGCGATCAAGCAGGCCATTTACGAGCATGGTGTTGCCGTGTTCCGCGATCAGGAATTTTCGCCTGAAGATCACATCAAATTTGGTCGCCGGTGGGGCGGGATCGACGTGAACAACTACTTCCCGCTGCAGGAAGAGTTCAATGAAATCGCCATCGTCAAAAAAGAGCCCGATCAGCAGACCAATATCGGCGGGGCATGGCACACCGATCACTCCTATGACCAGATTCCGGCGATGGGCTCGGTTTTGGTGGCGCGTCACCTTCCTCCATCAGGCGGCGATACAATGTGGGCGCATATGGGTGCGGCCTACGATTCGCTGTCGGATGATCTGAAAGAGCAGATCGAAGGACTTGAGGCCTATCACACCGCCGACCATGTCTATGAAGAAGGCGGCCTTTATGCCCAGACCGATATGGGTGAGCATCTGCGCGGGCAAAACCTCAAAACGGGCGCTATTCACCCTGTGGTGATCCGTCACCCCCACACCGGGCGCAAGATGCTGTATGTAAATAGCGGCTTCACGATCCATTTCGTTGGTCAGACCCGTGAGGAAAGCCTGCCGCTTTTGAACAAGCTTCTGGATGCAGCACTAACCGAGACAAACCAGTGCCGTTTGCAGTGGAAGCCGGGAACAATCGCGATCTGGGACAACCGCACGACGTGGCACAATGCGATGAACGACTACCAAGGTCACTACCGCGAGATGCACCGGATTACGTTGTCGGGTGAGGCGTTGGCGGCGTAGTCGGCAAGCAATCTGACGAGACTGACGGACCGCCTCGGCGGTCCGTTTTCGTTTTTGCCCCGCTATTCTCCGGTCCCAAACTCTTCATCGAAGGCAGCACCCAGCGCGCCGCCGATGCCGCCTGCTTTCTTGCTCTCGCACGAATAGACCAGCCGTTCATTGGGGCGGTCCGGCAGCATCGCAATGAGGGCGGCTTGCTGTTCACCCAGAACGCGCGCTGCATCGGTCACACCGCAGGCGGGCGGGGTGTACTCACCGCGCACGGCACGGGCGGCTTCCATATCCTTTTGGCTCAAAAGATAGCGGTCTGTGCGATAGGTGCGCGTTTCGGGATCGTAGCGGCTGACCGAAACGGCCGCCTCGCTCGACGGCACAAGAACGCGGGTCCATTCCCCATTGATCATGCCATATTGGGTGCGCTCGTTGACACAGCCGTTTGCAGCCCAGTCAAACTCGACATCATCCGTTCGCGAACCGGTTACCCGGCTGCGTTCCGGGACCAGAGTGCAGATAAGAGTGCCATCGCCCGCAAGATCGCCGTCAGAATTTTCTGTACCCGTATCAGGGTCCTCGACCTCGCCCATAAGGACCGCCACGCGCTCTTCGATATCGCCATAGCTTGGCCGCGTAATCCACACGAGAGCCGCGCCGATAATTGCCGCGCCAGCGACGCCTGCCGCGATCATGGCGCGCTGTTGGTTCTCCGGCTTCTCAGCCATTGAGGCACGCAATTGGCCCGCTGTGTAGCCTGCACCAATCGCGACAAGCAGAAGCACCATAGCCAAGGCCATTGCGTTGTCGCGTGCATCGAGGATTTCGATCTGCGCCTGCAATTGTGCGGCTGCGCGTTTTTCCCGAAGCTCTTCGGCACGCGCCTCGACCCGTGCTGCGGCTTCTGCGCGTTGTTGATCAAACCGGGCACGCTCTGCTGCGTTGAGGTCGTCAATCGACGTACAGGGAAGCGCATTGACCGAAGGCTCCACCCCGTTTTCGCGCAGGAAGGGGAGCAATTCGCGCAAGGATACAGCGAAATAGAACTCTGCATCCGATCCGTTAGAATCCGCACCAAAACTGTTTACGCCCAAAACGCGGCCACACCCGTCCAGCAGCGGTCCGCCCGAATTGCCGCGCGCAATCGGCGCTGTGTGCAGGATCGTGTCGAACTGCCGGCTGGGCCGTTCGCCGGACAGGAACCCGCGCGATTTCACCGGAGGCTGCGCACGGAAGATATCGCGGATCTCGAGTCCTTGCGCGAGGTCCACATTCATCGGGTAACCGACAGCGGAAACCTCGCCCATGCTCATGCTTTCATCCACGCCCCCCGCAAGCGTCAGCGGCGGCAAGCGCAGATTGCCATCGGTAATCCGAAGCAGCGCCAAATCGTTGCGCGGTGACACCGCCACAGGGGTTGCAAAGGTTCCTGCCCCATCTGTTCCTGGCCCTTCGCTGGGCACAATGCCGATCTTCAGAGTGTCATCGACCAGCGCCTCGCGGATGACGTGGGCGTTGGTGACGATCATGCGCGGACCCACCGCAAAACCGCTGCCATGGGTGACAGGCGCCGCATCCTCGCCGCTGTTATCGATGAGAACAACGCGCACCACACCGCGCGCGGCGGCATCGATGTCACCGGGATCAGCGTTTACCGATTGAAGCGGGACAAGAAGCGCAAGAAATGCGGCGCAAAGATATCGGAACACTGTATTCATGGACTTTCGGGGTTGGTGGCAAGACGCGCTTGGCGGCGAGCAGGTGATCGAATAGGCTACTGCCCTAGCGGACAATGAAATGATGGGCCAGAGGCGAGAAATATGGCAAGAATTATCGAAACGGTGGAGATCAATCGCAACCGTAATGACACGTGGGCGGCGGTCGGGGATATCGGCGGACTTGAGACCAGCGTTCCACAATTGGTCGCCCGCTGCGAGTATGATCCCGTAAAGAATGTCCGCACCGTTACGTTTACAAATGACGTCACTCTGGTCGAGCCCATCATTGCACATGACGACGCAGCGATGCTGATCGCATGGACCGCGCAAGGGGGAAGCTGGGACCATCATAACGCCTCCATGCAAGTTCTGGGCGGTGATGGCGCAAGCTGCCAGGTGCAATGGATCGCCGATGTCCTGCCAGATAGCGAAGAGGACACTATTCGCGGGATTGTTCAGGCGGGCTTGGGCGCACTCAAGGAAACGCTCGAACAAGGTGTCTGATCGAACCCGGCAACATTGGGCGCAAGCTTCGGGAAGCCGCCGCCAGGCGGCAGGTGCATGACAGGCAGCATGACAAAGACGAACGACCTTACCGATGATGAACGCTGGCAAATCGCGCTTGCCAAGGACCGCCGCTATGACGGCGCGTTTGTGACAGGTGTGCATTCCACCGGCATTTATTGCCGCCCATCATGTCCGGCGCGTGCGCCGCTGCGCAAGAACGTAAAGTTCTATGCGAACGCGGCGGATGCAGAAGCTGCCGGTCTTCGCGCCTGCAAACGGTGTTCGCCCAACACTCAAAGCGCCGAAGAGGCCTGTGTTCTGGCAGCCATTGCCGCGATCAGCAGTGCCGTGACCGATGGCAAGGGCGCGATGACGCTCGACCAGCTTTCTGACCTCACCGGATATTCGCCAACCCATTTTCAACGCCTCTTCAAACGCACCGTCGGCTTGTCGCCTTCGGCATTCGCGCGCGCCCTTCGCGAAGAACGCGTTCGCGGGGCGTTGGAAAGCGGGGCAAGCGTCACTCAGGCGCTTTATGATGCAGGGTACAGCGCGCCATCGCGCTTTTACGCCGGGACAAAAGGACGATTGGGAATGCAGGCCAGCGACTGGACCAATGGAGGCGAGGGACGCCGTGTGCATTGGAGCGTGATCGACACATCCCTTGGAGCCATGTTGGTGGCGGCGACCGAAAAAGGCGTGTGCTGCCTATCATTCAACGAAGGCGAAGCGCAATTGCGCGAGCGTTTTCCCAAAGCGGAGATCATCGAAGCAGGCGACGAATTCAAAGCCTTGTTTGATTCCGTCGTTGCGGCGGTTGAGGAGCCTGGATCGGATCACTCGCACATCCCTCTCGACGTCAAAGGCACCGCCTTTCAACAACGCTGCTGGGATGCCTTGCGCAAAATCCCTGCGGGCGAGACGAGGAGTTACGGAGAACAAGCGGCCATGCTGGGCAATCCGAAGGCCAGCCGCGCTGTCGGAAGCGCCAATGGCGCGAACAACATCGCTGTCCTGATCCCGTGCCACAGGGTGGTCCCCGCAAGCGGCGGCGTGGGCGGGTATGCCTACGGGCCGCAGATAAAGGCCGAGTTGCTCAAGCGAGAGATGCAGGCTGACACAGAGGCGCAAGAGGAGCTTTTCCAATGACACTTGAACACTTCAGTAAGCTTCATCACGCCGATGCGCCGCTTGTCCTGTACAATGTATGGGATGCCGGAAGTGCTGTGGCCGTGGCGAAAGCAGGCGCAAAGGCCATCTCTACAGGCAGCGCCTCTCTTGCAGGAGCGCAAGGGTATGACGACGGCGAGGATATTCCTCTAGAGGCGCTGCTCACCACCACGCAGCAGATTGCGGGCGCGATCGAACTGCCCTTGTCCGTCGATTTCGAGGCTGGCTTTGCCAACACTGCGCAAGGCGTCAAAGACAATGCCGTTGCTCTCAAAAGCGCGGGCGCTGTGGGTTGCAACTTCGAGGATCGCGTTATCGGGGGCGAGGGGCTGGTCGAGATAACCGAGCAGTCCGCCCGAATTGCCGCGATTGCGCAAGCAGGTCTGTTCGTTAACGCGCGCACTGACACTTTCCTCGGCCCATTAATGGCAGGCAAGGACCCGAACCAAACCGACCTTGTCGAAGCAGCGATCGAACGGGGCAGGGCTTATCACGCGGCAGGGGCAGGATGCTTTTTCATTCCTGGCCTCAGCAATGCCGAGATGATCGGCAAGGTTGTCGAAGCGCTTGATCTACCAGTCAATGTGATGCGCTTGCCGGGCATGGTCAGCAACGCTGAGCTCGCGAAACTCGGCGTCGCCCGCATCAGCTATGGCCCTGGCAGTTGGCGCGAAGCCATGGCAGGCGTTGAAGCAGCGGCAAGAGAGGCTTTTGCCTTGTAACACTGCAACTTTCTGCGCGCTTTCAGGAACAAAAATGAACTCATGCGTTCACTATTCTAAATACAGCCAGAGCGCCTGGAAAGTGAGCCTTATCAATGACCCAATTCGCGTTAGATCAAGCGACGCAGATCAGCAACGTAAGCGACACTCGGGTGCGTTCGGCTGGCGGCGAAATGTACTGGAATTTTCAATCAGCCTTTGGGGGCTGGGCGCTTGCCTTGGGGTATTCAGCCATTCAGCAAGCGGCACCGCAAACCGGCATGCTGGCAAGCACCACGGCCTCGTTTCTAAAGCCGCTTCCCGAGGCAGCAATTGACATTGATGTCCGCACTTTACGGGCGGGCAAGCGCACCTCTTTCCTTCGGACAGAGTTCACGAGCGGGGACGCTCCAGGAGAGCCGCTCTTCACCGCGAACTATGTATTCTCTGACATGAAGGAAAAGGCGCTCGATTATGCCTGCGATTTTCCCGAGGCAAAACTCCCCGAAAACTCGGAAGCGCTCCCCAATTCTCCCGGCCCAAGGTTCCTGAGCCGTTATGAGCAGAGGGTTGCTTTAGGTAAGCCTTTTTCCAAGCAGGAGCGCCCGCATTCGGCCCTGTGGGTGAGAGATGTGGAGGATCGGCCTTGGGACGCAAAGGCGCTTCTCGCTGTGTCGGATACACCAATGCCGCGTACCTTTTTCCTCGACAGCACCCCGCGCTTTGGCGCGACGGTGCAATACGATCTGCATATCTTCTGCACCCAGGAAGATATGGACAAGGTCGGCAGCGACTTTCTGTTGATCGAAGCCACTGCCGACCGGGTGTTCAACAGCCGCTTCTCCCAGACAACCCGCATTTGGTCGCCTGCCCGCAAGCTGCTGGCGATATCCAACCAGATCGCGTTTTATTGATTTCCCGCTTTATCAGGCGTTCTTGATCGTCAGGCCGCCATGAGCGGGAATTGCCGCGGCGGTAAGAAGGCTTGCGGCTGGAAGCACGGGCGATGGCTTTATCGTAGCAACATATTGGAAAATCCTGGCGCTGATCCCTTTGCGGATGGGGCCAGGTGAGATGTCTCGAATGCTAGTGCCTTGAATTTTCGATAAATTACCAATCCACACTATAATTTTATTGTCGGACAATAATAATTCATTGTAAATTAATGTCGGCGATCCTAGTTCTGCCCCTGCAATCACGCTTGGAGGCATAAGAAGCGATAACTCAATAGCTCTGGACTGAACGGTGCCCTCGTCGAGGGTTCGGTTCGGCTCAAACCCCGACTTTTCTCCAAAACTTGTGAGTTCAACGCGCATCGATTTGCGCGGCGGATTTTTGCGCTCAATTCAGATTTAAGGAATAACAAATGACACTTTTCAATCGCCCCCTTCTTCTGGCCTTCGCATCGTGCGTTGCCATCGCATCGCCGGGGGTCGCCGCAGCACAAAGCTCAGATGACCTTTTCACGGGTGTGAGCGTCGGTATCCAGGGCGGGTACGAACGCCAAAGTATCGATGAACCCGTTCTGGAGGGCGCCAACGCTGTTACCCTCGATGCAAAAGAGGATGGCTTCATCTATGGCGGATACGCGGGCTACGACCTTCAGATGAGCAATTTCGTCGTCGGGGTCGAGGCAGGTTTCAGCCCGAACGGCAATACCATCCGCGATGATATTCCAACCGGCGGAACAGCAGAACTGAACCCCAAATGGTCTGCAAACGCATCTGCCCGTGCAGGTATGGTTCTTGCGGACCGTGTGCTTGTCTATGGCCGCGTGGGATACAACCGCACACGCTACTCGGTCAGCTCTTTCGCCAATGGCAGTGACACCCCGATAGCCACAGCAACGCAGAACGCGGACGGATTGATGTTTGGCGGCGGCGCGGAATTCGCGTTCAACGAAAACGCCGCATTGCGCGTCGAGTATCGCCGCAACAACCTCGACGGCACCTTGCAATCCAATCAAGTCATGGCTGGCGCGACCTTGCGTTTCTAGCCGAACAGTTGCTGCTGAGCGGGTCATCCCCATGCCCATATCGACCCGTTCAGCAGCAAACCCGACTGCAACAAATGAGGCGCTGAATGAGAGAACTCGTCGTCGCGGGACTGATTGTCCTGATGCTAAATTTCATCGCCTTCACCGCAACATTCATCTGGACAGCTTCGGGCGGTTTTGCCGGCTGATCCGGACTATGGAGAAGAACAATGAAGAGAATTCTTAGCGCGCTGCCGATTGCGGTGCTCCTTACTGGCTGTGTCAGCCTCAGTGACCGGCAAATGGCCCGGTTTGATGCCATGTCATGCGCCCAGCTTGCCGTTGCCTTCGAATATGAAGAAGAGGGTGCGCAAGAGGCCGGGACCAGCGCATTGTTGAACAATCTGGAAAGCCTTTCAAGCAAGGGCGGGTCATCGACCAGATCCGATCTGGATGCGCTTACCGATAACCTTGATGAGGACGAACACCGCGCGGCCAAGGATTACATTCGCGACCGCCAAGACTATCTGGGTTGTTAGAGCATGTGACACGGCCGGTGGGCGTAATGCTCACCCGGCACACTGCAGATAACGGGACGATATGTCCGGAGCGGTCCAGAGCAGGACCTGCATCCGGCATGTTGGTAGTGGATTTCAAAAATGGAAAACGAACTGTATGGATGAAGCCGAACTTCGTGAGATCAAGTGATATGGAAAACGAACGGGGCCTGCAAAGCCGCCTGTTGTACCGGGTGTTGAGGGTGCTTGCCTGCACGATGACGTTGGTTGCTGGCCTGCTGATAACCGTTGCTTGTATCGCGGCATTGACGGGCGATGCGGGAATGTTGATTGAGTTTATCGACGACGAGGCTTCATCGCTTGAGTTGAACATACCCACAATTGTCGCGATCATTGTGACCAATATGCTTGCGGTCACCTCGCTTGGAATGCTGTTCTTTTCACTCAACCGGTTCCTCGGATATGCAGAGCAAGGTGAGTTGCTGATAGACCCGGCTCGCAACGCGTTAAAACGGCTCGGGGTGGCTATGATCCTGCTCTATTCGACGACCCGCTTTGTTGCCTTTGTTATTCCGCTGCTCGGAATTCCTGGCTTCTGGGCCGAGAACAAGTTCATTATCCCCTTTACCTTCTTTGACCTCGATTTCCTGTTTCTACTGGTCGGAGTGGTCCTTCTCGCATTGGGGCAGGCATTGCGGGAAGGGCAAGTCGCCAAGGAAGAGACAAAGCAATATATTTGATGGCTATCGAAGTTACCCTCGACATCATGCTAGCCACGCGCAAGGTGAAATCGAAAGACCTTGCCGCTTACGTTGGCATCACCGATGCGAACCTGTCGCTCTTGAAATCGGGCAAGGTCAAAGGGGTCAAGTTCGAAACCCTTTCCAAAATTTGCGACTATCTCGAGTGCGAGGCGGGCGACATTCTGCGCTATGTTCCGGACGAGCCGGAAAGCTAATCAGGCGTTCTTGATCGTCAGCCCGCCATCGACCGGAATTGCAACGCCGGTCAGGAAGCTCGCCGCCGGAAGCACCAGCGATAGCGTCATATTCGCGACCTCTTCAGGAATGCCATATCGGCGAAGCGGCACGCGGCGTTTCGCATAGATTTCCTTGTGCTCGTCGGGAATGCCTTCGGTAATGCCGGTGCGGATGGGGCCAGGACAGATGCAATTGACGGTAATCCCGTCTCTTCCAAGATCCACCGCGAGCCCTCTTGTAAGCCCGATCACCCCGTGCTTCGCCGCGACATAGGGCGAATTGCCGGGTGTTGCGCCTAGTCCCTCGGTCGAGGCAATGTTGACGATGCGCGGGCAATCACTTTTGCGAAGATGCGGCATGGCGGCGCGGATCGTCTTCTGATGCGCGGTCAGCATAGCGGCTATGCTTGCATCCCAGATACCGGGGTAACTCTCATCCTCAATCGGCGCGTGGCGCGCAAAGCCGGCATTGTTGACGATAATATCCAGCCCGCCGAACTCATTAGCGATTGCGGAAACGCCAGAATTGATCGCCGCCTCATCGCTGACATCAATGGCAAGGGGAAACGCGCGGCCCGCATAGCCGGCGTCGTTAATCTCATTCGCCACCGCGTCGCATTTGGCCTGATCAAGGTCAGTGACCGCAACGTGTGCCCCTTCAGAAGCAAACAGATGCGCCGTCGCCCGGCCCATGCCGCTCGCAGCGCCTGTGATGATGGCCTTATGCCCTGCGATAGAGCGGCTGAGGGGTTTGTAGGGTTCCATTTGTGCGCGCTCCTTAATCCAGCTTCGGCGGAAAGCCGGGTTCTGCTTTGGCCATCGCTGCCTGATAGGCTGGGCGTGCGCCGATGCGTTGCAAATAGGCTTGCAAATTCGGCATGCGCTCAATGCTCATATCGTTGAACGCGCGCGCTGTGGTTAGGGAGAAGCCGAGCATGATGTCGGCGGTGGAAAAATTCGCGCCGCCGAAGTAGTCCGCTTCGCCCAAAGCCTTCTCGATATGCGCCCATGCATTGGTGATGCGTTTCGCAAGGGGAGGGGGCATTTCGGCTCCCACAGCGTTCACCGCAATGCTCATCATCCCATTGGTCATGAGCGTCGCATTGGCGAAGTGATACCAATAAAGATGCTGCGCAAAATTGGGGCTGTCGGGACCGGGGACCAGATCGGTATCGGGTGCATATTTGCCAACGATGTAGTCCATAATCGCGCCGCTTTCGCCAAGAACAAGGTCGCCATCGGTGATGACCGGCGCAATTTCCATCGGGTGGAGTGCTTTTAATTCCGGCGGTGCCAGACGCGTTTCCGAATCGCGGTTGTACAGTTTCAAATCATACTCGACGCCCAACTCCTCACACAGCCAGACAATGCGTTCGGATTGCGAAATGCGAAGGTGGTGGATGGTGAGCATGGGTGAGTTTCCTTTTGACGATTTGGCCGTCTGCTTGCGCGATGGGGCTATTGATGTCGAGACTAATTGTCGCCCTTTTTGTTTGTGCGCATTGATTTGCGAATTATTCGCATTAAGTGTGGCGCATGGCTCAAGCTTTCTACGATCTCACCGTCGCCGCCTCAAAGCGCGTTTCGCCGTCGATGCATCAAATCACCCTCGCTGGCGAAGCCTTGCGCGATTTTCCGCCAGCGCAGGACGGAGGCTATTTCAAGCTGATCTTGGAACCCGGCAGTGAGGGCAGAAAAGCGCTCATGCGAACCTGCACCATTCGGCGTCAGCGCGAGACAGAGATCGACGTGCTGTTTGCGCTGCACGGGGGTCACGCGGCGGGACCTGCGACCAGCTGGGCCTTGGATGCCAAGGTGGGCGATCCAATGACCATTCGCGGCCCCGGTTCTGCCAAGCCATCGCCAGAGGCTTGCGACTTTCACCTTATCGCAGGAGACATGTCGGCTCTGCCCGCGATCAGCGCCAATCTTGAGGCCATGCCGCGCGATGCGGTGGGTGTGGCTGTGCTCGAAGTGCAGCATGAGGAAGATGCGGTGGCGATTGATGCGCCCGATGGTGTGGAGCTGCGCTGGGTGGTGAACTCGGAGCCGGGCCTTCGCCCTTCGCTGCTGGTCGATACCTTGCGCCAGATTGATCTGCCGGATGTCGAGATTGCGGGCTGGGCGGCGTGCGAGTTTGAGGGGATGAAGCTTGTGCGCGATTACTTCCGCAAAGAGATCGCTCTCGAGAAATGCAATATTTACACCTCGAGCTATTGGAAACTTGGCCTCACCGAAACGCAGCATAAAGTCGTCAAGCGCGAGGATGCCGAGCGCCAGGACGTGCCTATCCAATAGGCAGGCTTTTCAAGCGGAGCGTGGCGCGTTAGCGTTGAGGCCATGGACAACATCACCCTTTGCCGCCGGTTTTTCACCGCTCTTGAAACAAACGATTTGGCCACGGCCAAGGACCTTTGCGCCGACACATTTTCGGGCAGCCAGAACGGCGGGCCTGCGATGAACCGCGACACCTTGATGCAGTTTACCGGCGCGGTTCACACGGTGGTGCCCGATTTCCGCTATGAAAACACGGTGTGTACGGCCACCGAAAATGGCTTTGTCGAAGAGCACGATGTGTGCGGCACGCTGCCTGATGGAAGCACGTTCAAGCTGGTGCTGTGTGTTGTCGCAGATGTCGCGGATGGCAAGATCACGGCTTTGCGCGAATATGTCGATACCGCCGCTGCGGCTGGCCTGCTGAAGGCGCTGCGCCCCGGTTGAGCCTATTGCGCGTTTTCTTCATTTCTGGCCCAGCCGGGTTTGGCAGGCTCAAGACTTTCCAGAAATGCCTCGGCACTGTCGAGATAATCCTGTTTCTTGTCGTCGCCCATCCGGTCCCAGTTTGAATAAATTCGCCCGATCCGGTGATTGTTGGAAAGGCGGTCGCGGTGGCGGTCCATGAAGTGCCAGTAAAGCGGGTTGAACGGGCACGCGCCTTCGCCCGTCTTTTTGCTCACGCTGTATGAGCATCCTTTGCAGTAATCGGACATCTTGTTGATGTAATTGCCCGACGCCGCATAGGGTTTGGTCGCAAGGTTTCCGCCATCGGCGTAAAGGATCATGCCAGAAACATTGGGAAGCTCCACCCATTCATAGGCATCGGCATAAACGGCCAGATACCAGTCCTGCACATCCTTGGGATTGATGCCAGCAAGCAGGCAGAAGTTACCGAGCACCATCAGCCGCTGGATATGATGGGCGTGCGCGTTATTGTGGGTTGAACGGATGCAGTCGGACAGGCATCGCATATCGGTCTCGCCGGTCCAGAAAAACTTGGGCAAAGGCCGATTGGCATCCATTTCATTATCATCGGCAAGCCCCGGCATATGCAGCCAGTAAAACCCGCGGATATATTCGCGCCAGCCGATAATCTGCCGGATGAAACCTTCAACCGAATTGATCGGTGCGCGGCCCTCTTCATAAGCCTTCTCGGCGCGCTCGCACAGTTTGAGCGGGTCGAGCAGACCGCAATTGATACTGGTCGAAAGCATCGAGTGATAGAGGTCGTCGGACCCGTGAACCATGGCGTCCTGATAGGGGCCAAATTTCTCGATCCGTTCAGCGAAAAAGGCATCTGCGGCCTTTTCGGCTTCATCGGCGGTAACGGGCCATTCAAAACTGTCCAGATTGCCGAAATGGCTGCCAAAGCGGTCCTCGACCAATTCCATCACTTCGCGGGTGATGTCGTCGGGCTCAAACTTTGGAACAGGAGGCGGGTTTAGCTGTTTGTCCGGCGCCTCGCGGTTGTCCTTGTCGTAATTCCAATCACCGCCCTCGGGCTTGCCGTCGTCGCGCATCAATATGCCGGTTTTCTTGCGCATTTCGCGATAAAAATGCTCCATCGTCAGGTGCTTTCGCCCCTCGGCCCAATCGCGAAACTCCTGATGCGAGCAGAGGAAGCGGCTGTCGGGCAGGATTTCGACATCACAGGCGAATTTGTCGTGCCATTCTTCGATCTGCTGCTGAACCCGCCACTCGCTGGCTTCGACTATGCGGATTGCTTGCGGGTCATGGCGCTCGATCGCGCGGGCGACTTCGCCGGTGAAGCTGCCTGCATTGTCTGCATCGTCAAGTTTGACGTAATCGACCTGCCATCCGGCATCGCGCAATTCGTTGGCGAAGTGGCGCATCGCGGAGAAGATCAGCGTGATCTTCTGCTTGTGGTGACGCACGTAAGTCGCCTCGTCCCAGACCTCCATCATCAAGACGACGCTATCGTCCTTTGTGGCCCCCATTAACGAGGGAAGGGTGCGGGTGAGCTGGTCACCAAGAACGGGAATAAGAGTGCGGCATGAAGTCATGTGCACGCTAACGCGCAAGAGACCAAAAAGTGCCGCGGAATTAGCGCGCGCCGGGTGTTGTTCCGGGTGCGGGTCGAAGATCGCGCGCGACCGTCACGCCTTGGGGCGCAGGTTCATTGCCGAATTCTGTCCTCACAAAACCGGGAGGAGGCGTGAATTTGAAGTTTCTGGTGCGAAGTCCGACAAGCTTTGAGCCTGAACAGCTTCGGCTTTGGCGCAGATGCCCGTCTTTGCGGAAGGCTTCCATGGCTTCCTCGGCTGTCTCGCGAAAATACACCTGGGGCGGTTCGTGGCCCACGGAAGTGGTGAGCCAGCGATAGGGTGTGGGCGCGCGGTCACGCACATACATCATCCACCATGATGCAAGCTCATCGCCATGCGCTGCGCGCACCACTGGCGGACCTTTGATCACGATGGGTTCAATTGTGCTGACCTTATAACGATAGGTGTCGCAGCCTGCCGGACCCACGGCCTGATGGACCGCGATCATCACATACCACGTCTTGGGCTTGTCGCTTTCCAGCTCTTCCCATGTCCATCCGCCACCCTCTTCAGACGGCGTCGCTTGCGCAAAAGCAGGCGCACCTGTTGCGGCAAGGGAAAGGGCAATTGCGGGTGCAGCGAACTTGATCATCCTATCTCTCTGGCAAGCTGTTATGAACATTCATCCACGCGGGATGCCAGAAGAGGGTGAGGATTGACTTAATTCGGGAGCGGATTTTTTGGGGTGCGGTATTTGAGAGTAAGGCCCATCATACAAAGCTGTACGGATCGATATCGACGCCAACCCGCACGCCGGGGGGAAATTCCTGTGCGTCAAGCCAATCGCGAAGGGTGCCTTGCAAATTGGCCGTCCGCCGCGCGTTGATGAGGAAGCGGTAGCGATAGCGGTTGCGCAGCAGCGCCATCGGCGCGGGCGCTGGCCCTAATATCATGACATCGTCCAGTTGCGGTCGCGCATGGCCCAGCCGCGTGGCAACATCGCGCACTTCGCGTTCGTCCTCGCTCGACAGGATGATCGCAGCCCACCTGCCAAATGGCGGGGCACCGGCCTCGCGTCGGGCCTCGGTTTCCGCTTCGTAAAACCCGTCGCGGTCGCCATCTGCCAACGCGGCGATAACGGTGGCTTCTGGGTGGCGGGTCTGGATCAAGACTTCGCCCGGTTTCGAGCCCCGGCCTGCGCGCCCTGCGACCTGCGCGACCTGCTGATACGTGCGTTCGGCCGCACGCAAATCCCCGCCTTCAAGGCCAAGGTCTGCGTCAACCACCCCGACGAGGGTAAGCTCGGGGAAGTGGAAACCCTTGGTCACAAGCTGCGTGCCCACGATCACGTCAATCGCGCGTGCCTCGGCCTTGGCGATGAATTCGGCGGCGCGTTCGGGCGATCCCAGGGTGTCGGATGTGGCCACTTCGACGCGGGCATCGGGGAAAAGCTCTGCGACCTCATCCGCGATGCGTTCAACGCCGGGACCGCAGGCGACAAGGCAATCAGCTTCTCCGCATTCAGGGCAGCTCTCGGGCACTGGTCCCTCCAGCCCGCAGTGGTGGCAGGAGAGGCGGCGGGACAAGCGGTGTTCGACCAGCCACGCGCTGCAATTGGGGCATTGAAACCGGTGCCCGCAATTGCGGCACAGCGTCAGCGGAGCATATCCGCGCCGATTCAGAAACAGCAGCGATTGTTCGCCAGCACCAAGCCGCGCCTCCAACCCTTCGACCAAGGGCTGAGCCAGCCAGCGGCCTGCACCCGGTTTGTGAAGCGTCAAGTCTATCAGCTTGATTTCTGGGAGTTCAGCGCCGCCAAACCGGCTGGGAAGTTGCAGCTTTGTGTAAGTCCCGCTGTTCGCCATATGCAGGCTTTCCAATGCAGGGGTGGCGCTGGCGAGGACCACGGGGATTTCCTCAAACCGCGCTCGCATGACGGACACATCGCGCGCATTATACCGCACGCCGTCATCCTGTTTGAAACTGATCTCGTGCGCTTCATCGACCACGATCAGGCCAAGGTTGGCATAGGGCAGGAACAATGCCGAGCGCGCGCCGACGATCACCTGAGCGCTGCCCTCGCTGATCGCCCGCCATGCTCGCCTGCGCTCGGTCGATTTGAGGGAGGAGTGCCATTGCACAGGCGCTGCACCAAAGCGTTGTTCGAACCGGGTGAGGAAGTTTTCGGTGAGCGCAATTTCAGGAAGCAGGACAAGCACTTGGCGGCCCATCCTCAGAGCCTGCGCCACGGGTTCGAAATATGTCTCCGTCTTGCCTGACCCTGTGACCCCGTCGAGAAGGAATGGCTCAAACGCCCGTTTTTCAACCGCTTGCACCAAAGTCTTGGCAACCCGCATTTGATCGTCCGACAAGGTGGGCTGATGAAAATCCGGAGCCGCCGGGGGATATGGCCGGTCAATCGCGACGGTGACAGGTTCAATCACCCCCTGGTTGACAAGGCCGCGCAGAACCCCGGTGGAAACCCCTGAAATATCGGCCAATTCGCGCAATATACCCTGCTCGCCCTGAAGCAGGTCAATCGCTGCCTCGCGCTGAGGGGTCATGCGTTCGGGGACGGCCCCTTCGACCAGCCGGTATTCGGTTGTTGTGGACGGCCCGCCCAGCGCGCCTCCGCTTGACAGAACCATGCGCGCAACGCTGGCCAAGGGCGCGCAGTAATAGTCCGCTGTCCATTCGATCAGGCGGCGCAAGGGGGCGGAAATCGGCGGCACAGGGACCACTTCGCGTAATGCCCGCAGCTTTGATGCATCCACCTCTGCGCCCGGCAATCGCCCTTCGTCCCAGACGACGCCCGTAACCGTACGCGGGCCCAAAGGCGCAACCACCACGCTTCCTGCTTCCACAGACATTGCGTCCGCCAGCTTGTAATCAAGCGGCCCGAGTGCTGCATTAAGGACGAGAAGGCGAACGCGGTTCATTTGTGTTAGAAATACGCACGCGCTCAAAGATATACCAGCCGCAGGAGAGGCAGATATGCACAAGTCACCCGCTAACCCATCGTCCGTTGTTTCATCACAAGGTCATTCGCTCCCACGACGACAAGTGCTTGGGGGAGGGCTCGCGCTTTCCGCCACCCTCGCTTTGCCCGCGTGTGCGAGTGTTCCCGGCCTGAACCTTACCGAAGCGGTGCGCCGATTGCTTTTGGTCGCGAGCGACAACGCCTTTGCCCGCCTGACCGCACAGGGCGGCTTTTGGGACAATGAGGTCGCCAAGCTTGGTCTTGGCGATATGCTGGGCTCGCGCGGCAATGTGCTGACGCGGCTTTTGACCTCGACGATTGTGAAAGACCAGTTGGAGGACGCTTTTGCAGACTTTGCCGTCGATGCATCGTTCAAGGCCGCTCCTATCGTTACAGAAGCAGTGCGCACAATCGGTTTTGCCAATGCGGTGGAGTTGGTGCGCGGCGGGCCCAAAGCGGCGACGTCAGCTTTACGCGGAGAGCTAGGCGGGCGATTGATCGATCAAATGGTGCCCGAGTTGGGCGATGCCTTACGGATAGCTTCCAACCCGGCCGTGGCCCAGTTGCTCCAGGAAGTAAGCGGCGCTGACATTAGCGGGATTGCGCAAGGGTTTGCGGGCAATATCGATGACGCGATCTGGACCGAGATCGGCAATGAAGAAGCGATTATCCGCTCCAACCCGCGCGCGACCAATGACCCGCTTCTTATCGGCGTGTTTGGCCTTGGCTCAGCGCTTTAGCATTTGCGAATTCCACCGGTTCTCACCAGCGCACAAACCCCGCCTGGTTGCGAATCCTGCCCGAGATTGGCAGTCACTTTGACGAACACGCATTGAAAGGCCGCGCCCCATGAAATTCTTCGCCGACACAGCAGAAATCGAACCGATCAAAGAGCTTGCCGCAACGGGCCTTTTGGATGGTGTCACAACCAATCCGTCGCTGATCCACAAGTCGGGCCGCGACTTTATGGAAGTAACCAAGGAAATCTGCGCAATCGTGGATGGTCCCGTCAGCGCCGAGGTTGTCGCGCTCGACCACGCGACCATGATGAAAGAGGCCGAAGTCCTGCGCAAAATCGCGGACAATGTGTGCATCAAAGTGCCGCTGACGGTCGATGGTCTCAAAACCTGCAAAGCGCTTTCCGATGATGGCACTATGGTCAATGTGACGCTGTGCTTTTCGGCCAATCAGGCGCTTCTCGCAGCGAAGGCGGGCGCAACATTCATCTCGCCATTTGTGGGCCGCCACGATGACAATGGCTTTGACGGGATGGACCTTATCGAAGACATCCGCCTTATTTACGACAATTACGGTTTCGACACCGAAATCCTTGTCGCATCCGTGCGCCACGTCACCCACGTGCTGGAAAGCGCAAAGATTGGCGCAGACGTCATGACCGCGCCGCCCAAGGTTATCCTGGCGCTGTTCAACCATGTGCTGACCGACAAAGGCATCGAAGGCTTCCTCAAAGACTGGGAAGCAACAGGGCAGTCTATTGTATGATGCGCAGCGTTTGACGTTATTCGCCTTGCCGCAAGGCGTATCGAGTTGCTAACGGCAACCGGTAATGGCTGAAGAAACCCCTCTCGATCAATTTAAGCAGGCTTTGACCGGAGCATCGCGTGCGATTGCGCGCGACCCCGAGGTTGAGGTTGCGTGGAGCGCTGATGTGCCCGGTGCGTCCGGCAACCGTTTCCGTGTGCCTTTGCCGGGCCGCGATCTACCCGCAGAGCAAGTGAGCGAAGCGCGCGGCTTTGCCGACAGCTTTGCGCTGAAACTGCGCCACCACGATGCGGGGCTTCATGCGGTGAACGCGCCGCCAGAGCCTGTGGCGCGCGCGTGTTATGACGCGATCGAACAGGTGCGCTGGGAAGCGCTTGGCGCGAACCGGTTTGAGGGGATCAAGTCGAACCTCGACGATGCGACCGAAATGCGGCTCAACTCTGACGGGATTACCCGCGCGCAAAACGCCTCCGAAGTGCCTTTGCAGACCGCGCTTGCGCTTATGGTGCGTGAGGAACTGACCGGAGAGGCCATTCCCGACCGTGCGCAAACGGGGCTTAGCCTTGTGCGTGAAGCTATCGAGAAAGCGGTTGGAGGGGATATGTCCTCTCTCGCCGACAGCCTTGGCGATCAGGAAACGTTCCAAAAACTCGCGCTCGACATGCTGCGCGACCTCGACCTTACCCGCCCGACCGAGGATCAGGACCAGACCGACGAAGACGATTCTGATGAAGACGACGGTCAGGACGACGAAGATCAAGGCGACGAGCAGCAGGAAGGCGATGCCGAGCCCGATGCCGCCGATGTTGCTGGCGAAATGCAAGAGGGTGAGGCGGACGGCGACACCGAAGCCGAAATGCAGGGCGATGAGGATTTCGAAGAGGGCGAGCCGGGCGAAGACGGCGATGCCTCCAACGCGCCCACACGTCCTAACCGCCCGCAGGCAGACATTCCCGAAGGGCTCGACTACAAGGCTTTCACCGAGCGGTTCGACGAAGAAATCGCGGCGCCTGAACTGTGCGATGCGGAAGAACTCGACCGCCTGCGCGCTTATCTCGACAGCCAGCTGACGGGGCTTCAGGGCGTGGTGACACGGCTCGCCAACCGCTTGCAACGCCGCCTTATGGCACAGCAGAACCGCAGCTGGGACTTCGATCAGGAAGAGGGCGTTCTGGACGCAGCGCGCCTTTCCCGCGTGATCGTGTCGCCCGGAACGGCGCTGTCCTACAAGGTCGAGCGCGACATTGATTTCAAGGACACGATTGTGACCTTGCTGATCGACAATTCAGGCTCCATGCGCGGGAGGCCGATCAGCATTGCTGCGATCAGCGCCGATATCCTTGCGCGGACGCTGGAACGGTGCGGGGTGAAAACCGAAATCCTCGGCTTCACGACCAAGGCATGGAAAGGCGGGCAGAGCCGCGAGGCGTGGCTTGCTGATGGCAAGCCGCAAGGGCCGGGGCGTCTCAATGACCTGCGCCACATCATCTACAAGCAAGCCGACGAACCATGGCGCAGAGCGCGCCGCAATTTGGGGCTCATGATGCGCGAGGGGCTGCTGAAAGAGAACATAGATGGCGAGGCGCTTTTGTGGGCGCATTCTCGCCTAGTCTATCGCCCGGAAGAACGCCGCATTCTGATGGTGATCTCTGACGGTGCACCGGTGGACGATTCGACGCTAAGCGTGAACTCAGCTGGCTACCTCGAAGCCCACCTTCGCGGCGTGATCGACTGGATCGAGAATGTCTCACCAGTGCAATTGGTCGCGATCGGCATCGGCCATGATGTCACCCGCTACTACCGCCGCGCGGTGACGATCATGGATGTCGAGCAATTGGGCGGCACGATCATGGAGCAGCTTGCGGAACTGTTCGAGGATGAGAAGGGCGGACGAAGGCGGTGAATGTTGTGAACTATTACATGCTCATCGCAAGCGTTCTAATGGGCGCCGCCTGTTTGAAGGCAGTTGCATTTCCGCAATCGATGATTCGAGATGATGCCGAAAGCTCCACGACGCACAGCTCCTCCTGGCATACAGATCCAATAGTTCTGAGAGCAATCGGGATGATCGGATTGCCTCTATCTCTGTATGGGATTTATGCCGGCCTTGGATTTTGATCGAAGCCTAGGCCGACTGCAGCTCATCCAACTCAACGTCATCGCGCACAGAAGATTACATCCTCACCTTGCCAGCAGGCTCGATCTTGGGCGCTGCGCGTGACGGGAAAGCTCTCCATTCCAAATTCTTCGCTGTAGATTTGTAGCATGCCAACACCGTCGCCGACCACATCAAGGCCGATCTGATTGATGTCTAGCAGATAGGGGCCTTCCAGGCTCGTGGTGATGAAGTCCCCGCCTGAGCGCGCGCGGAATGCGCAGGCCCCGTCATACTCCCCCATGGGATTACCGAAATAGCAAGCGACCCTGCGTCCGCCCGATGCGCCTGTGCGCGGGGCCGCAGACAGGTTTTGGGTGGGGGCTGGCTCCGGTTCGGGCACGGCGTCGGTCGGTTCCGGCTCGGGCGCTGGAACGAAATCGGTTTCAGGCACATCAAGCTCAGCGAAATCCTGCTCAAGATCATCCTCATACTCGCCGCCAAGGGAGCCCAGCATAAAGGCACCAACTCCGACAATCGCCAGAGCCGCTATGCCAATCCCGGTAAAGAGCGGCCATTTCGACGGCGCAGTTGGTTGTGCAGCCGGCTCCGGCGGTGGAGGAGGTGGCGGTGGCGCCGGTTTTGAGGTGGCAGTGACAGCAGCGGGCGCAGCTGCACCGCCTGCATCGCGTTCTCCGCACAATTCAGTAAGGCTCGCCAGGACCTTACGCCAGCCCGTGTGGTCGTCTTCACCCTGCCAATCTCCAATGTCGGCAAACTGAATCTGGTTGAATGGCAGCGGCGGGATGATATCGCCTAGCGCTGTCTGGATAAGCTTCTTCTGGTTGCGGGCAACATCTGCCTCGGCGCGGACCCATTCGCTGGCGGCTGCCGTTTCTGACCACACAACGATCGCTGCCTTGGCGGAGCCGATCTTCTCGGTGATCACATCGCCATAGCTTTTGTGGGGCGGCAATTCTGCGTCCCACCACACGTCATACCCTGCCGCCTCGACCTTCCGGGCAAGGCGGGCCACGGCCTCCTGATCATGGCGCGAATAGGAAATGAAAACGTCTGGCACCGGTCCCCCCATGTGCGTGTTGGTGGCGATGATAGGCTTGGAAGCTTAGCCTATGCAAGCGTCTTGCTCTTGGTTGCGCGTGGCGCTAGCACCCGCTTCATGAAAGTATCAGAAGCCGTCAAATCGCGTCGCTCCATCCGCCAATTCACCAATCAGCCCGTCGAGCTTGAGAAGCTTCGCCGCGTGCTCGACACCGCACGTTGGGCGGCATCGGGCTGCAACTTTCAGCCTTGGGAAGCCGCTGTCGTCACCGGGGACTCGCTCAAAGAGCTACAGGCCAAGATCGCCAAGAACGGCCCCGAAAAGCCCGAATACGATTGGACCGCGCCCGAACAGGAAGAGGCCTACCTCTCGCGCCTTCACGCCGTGGGCGCGGGTATGTTTGGCGCGATGGGGATTGCGCGCGAGGACAAGGCTGGACGCGCTGCTGCTATGGCGCGCAATGCGACGAGCTTTGATGCGCCGGTCGTCATGTTCACATACTTCCCGCGCTTTATGAAAGAGCCGCAGTGGTCTGATACCGGCATGTGGCTGCAAACCGTCGCCCTGCTCCTTCGCGAAGAGGGCCTGGACAGCTGCTATCAGGAATTCATGGCGCTCTACGCCAACACGATCCGCGATCACCTTGGCCTCGATCACGAGCGCTATATGCTCTTTTGCGGAATGGCGATTGGCTACCGCGACCCCGACGCGCCGCTCAATAATTTTGAGCGTGAGCGCGTGCCGTTAGACGAGCATGTCACCTTCCACGGGTTTGAGTAAGCGCATCGGCCATTGACCCCGCGCGCTTTGCCCATAAAAGCGCCTCCCATATGACCGAGCTTAAACTCTTCAACTCGCTGACCCGCGAGATCGAGCCCTTTGTCCCCGTCCACGAAGGCGAGGCGCGGGTCTATTCGTGTGGGCCGACGGTCTACAATTATCAGCACATCGGCAATATGCGCGCTTATGTCTTTGCCGATACGCTTGGCCGCACGCTTCAGTATAAGGGGCTGAAACTCACTCATGTGATCAACATCACCGATGTGGGACACCTGACGTCCGATGCCGATGAGGGTGAGGACAAGATGGAGAAAATGGCGGCCACCCAAGGCAAGAGCGCTTGGGACATTGCCGCTTTTTACCAAGCCGATTTCGAGGCGGACCTTGCGCGCCTCAACATCCAGAAAAAGCACCACCCACGCGCCACCGAATATGTCGAAGAGATGATCGAGTGGGGCAAGGGCATGGCGGACAAGCACTGCTATGAGCTTGAAAGCGGCCTATATTTCGACATTTCCACCGTCGCTGACTATGGCAAACTCGCGCGCGCTGTCACCGAAGAGGGCGAGGGCCGGATCGACAAGCTAGAGGGCAAGCGCAATGCGGGCGACTTTGCGATTTGGCGCAAGACCCCCGAAGGCGAAACGCGCCAGATGGAGTGGGACAGCCCATGGGGCAAAGGCGCTCCGGGCTGGCACCTCGAATGCTCTGTCATGGGCGAAAAGCTTTTGGGTTTCCCCTTCGACATTCACACAGGCGGGATCGACCACCGCGAAATCCACCACCCCAATGAAATCGCCCAGAACCAGGCGTTCTCCTGCTGCGGGAGCGAGGGTCTAAGCGAGGCGGTGAATTCGGGCGCGAAGATCTGGATGCACAACAATTTCCTTGTTGAGCGTTCTGGCAAGATGTCGAAGTCGAGCGGAGAGTTCCTGCGGCTGCAATTGCTCGTTGACAAGGGCTTCCACCCGCTCGCCTATCGCTTGATGTGTTTGCAGGCGCATTATCGCTCCGAGTTTGAGTTCTCTTGGGAGGGGCTGGAGGCGGCGCTCACGCGATTGAAGCGCATGGTGATTGCTGCAGAGCGCCTCAAAGATACAGAAAGCCAGCCGATGGCAGAGCATCAGAAGTTTGCAGCCTCCCTTGCCAAATTCGACGAGGCGATCTCAGACGATTTGGGCACACCAGTCGCGCTAACCGCTTTGGAAGACGCGCTGGCAGTCAAAAAGGTCGCGCCTGAAATCAAGCGCGCGGTTATTGAGCATATGGATGCAGTCCTTGGGCTCAACTTGTTTGGCCTTACCCGTGAAGAGCTTCGTATTCGTCCGATTGCTGCCGAGATCACTGAGGCGGAGATCGAAGACGCGCTCGCTCGGCGCAAGGCTGCTCGCGCTGAGAAGGACTTTGTTGCCTCTGACGCGATCCGCGACGAATTGGCAGCAAAAGGCGTGGACGTGATGGACGGCGACCCGCTGGGTTGGGAGTGGAAGCTGGCTTGACACTTATCGTCGCCCCGGACTTGATCCGGGGTCCAGCTTACTTTTTAACCTGAGCCTCAAAAAGCTGGATGCCGGATCAAGTCCGGCATGGCGACAAGAGAGAAAAAATGACCAAACTCGCAATATCCGGCCTCATTCGCCCGCTTCTCGAACCCCAACTTCAAGCCAAGTATTCTGGCGACCTCGATGTCCGCTGGTTCATGACGCATGAGGAAGCCCTTGAAGCGGTAAAGGGTGCGGAAATCGGCTGGTTCGACATGAACGAGAAAGAGGCCATGGCGGCAGCGCTTCACGCGGCGACCGACCTCAAATGGCTCAATTCGATCTATGCGGGTCTCGATTTCCTTCCAATGGACGTTCTTATCGAGCGAGGGATCACGGTCACCAATGGTGTTGGCATTAACGCCATCACCATCGCCGAGTACACCGTCATGGGGATGCTCAACATTGCCAAGGGGTATCGCGAAGTCATGCGCGCACAGGAGCGCCGCGAGTGGCTCATGGATAGCCCCGGCAAGCGCGAGCTCGCTGGCTCCAAGGCGCTGCTGCTCGGCTACGGCGCGATTGGTAAACTGATCAAACCGCGGCTCGAAGCCTTCGATGTCGATGTGACCGTCGTGCGCCGTTCGGGCGGAGAAGGCGTGCTCACACCAGACCAATGGCGCGGGCAATTGGGCGAATTTGATTGGGTGATCCTCGCCGTCCCCTCAACTCCTGAAACCGAGAATATGATCGGGGCCGAAGAGCTCGCTGCAATGAAACGTGAATGCGTCCTTGTGAATATCGCGCGCGGCGAAGTGGTGGATCAGCCTGCTTTGATCGAGGCGCTCAAGTCCCGCTCTATCGAAGGCGCGTTTCTTGATGTGACGACCCCTGAACCGCTTCCATCGGACCACGAGCTGTGGACCCTCGAAAACGCCCATATCTCTATGCATCTGTCGGGCCGAGCGCAGAATATGATGTTCATCCGCAGCGCACAGCGCTTCCTTGAAAACCTCGCCAAATATCAGCGCGGAGAGCCTTTGGCTCCGATCTTTGATCCAGAACTTGGCTACTAATTGAGCCGCCCGGCTTGCAAAATGTGCATTGTGCACTTGGATTCTGACGGATTCCTGCAATACATGGTCCTGCAAGCGGTTCATTTGAGCCGGTAAAGGCGAACCATGGGGGGCATGGTTCTGGGTGTAATCTGCAGGAGCAGGTGACCTTTCTCTCCAGGTGCGCGAGGATTTGTGCACGCGTGCGATCTGCGAATTGCGCGCGCCAACTGGGGGGAAATTGCTAGCATGACTGATACCAAAAAAGCGTCCGACGTATTCATCGAATGCCTCGAGGCGGAAGGCTGCGAGTACATCTTTGGTGTGCCGGGCGAGGAAAATTTGGACTTCCTCGATTCGCTTGGACGCTCTGACAAGATCAAGCTGATCCTGACGCGCCACGAACAAGGCGCAGGCTTTATGGCTGCAACCTATGGCCGCCACACCGGCAAGACCGGCGTATGCGTGGCGACGCTTGGCCCGGGGGCAACGAACTTTGTGACCAGCGCTGCCTATGCGCAGCTTGGCGGTATGCCGGTTCTGATGATCACCGGTCAAAAGCCGATCAAGAAATCAAAGCAAGGCCGCTTCCAGATCGTCGATATCGTCAGCCTGATGGAGCCGGTGACGAAGTATTCGATCCAGATTGCAGCGGGCGACAACATCCCCAGCCGCGTTCGCGAAGCCTATCGCCTCGCCGAGGAGGAAAAGCCCGGCGCAACCCTGATCGAATTGCCCGAGGATATCGCTGAAGAACCCACCGAGGACTGGCATCCGCTTCCCAAGAGCGTTGCGCGCCGTCCATCGGCCGAACCCAAAGCGGTTCGTGCAGCAGTCAAGGCAATCGAGGGAGCCAAGAACCCGGTTCTGGTCATTGGTGCTGGTGCCAACCGAAAACTGTGCGGGCGGATGCTTGAACAATTTGTCGAGAAGACCGGCATTCCCTTCCTGACCACCCAGATGGGCAAAGGCGTGATTGATGAACGCCATCCAAAATTCCTGGGCTGCGCTGCTTTGTCAGCAGGTGACTTCGTCCACCGCGCGGTCGAAGCGTCCGATTGCATTATCAATGTCGGTCACGACGTGATCGAAAAGCCGCCCTTCTTTATGAAGGACAACGGCGTTACCGTGATCCACGTCTCTACCCGTACAGCGGAAGTAGACCCGGTCTATTTCCCGCAGGTCGAGGTTATCGGCGACATCGCCAACGCCATCTGGCAGATCAAGGAAGACATCTCTCCCAATCGCGATTGGGATTTTGAGCACATGCTTGCCTATCACAAGGCGGAGCTTGAGCACACGAACGCTCTTGCAGCAGATGCGCGCTTCCCGATCTTCCCGCCGCATCTGGTTCAGCAGGTGCGCGATTGCGTGCCGCGCGATGGCATTATCTGCCTTGATAACGGCGTTTACAAAATCTGGTTTGCGCGCGGGTACACCGCCTACCTGCCTAACACCGTTCTGCTCGACAATGCGCTTGCGACGATGGGCGCTGGCCTGCCTTCTGCAATGATGAGCGCGATGCTTTATCCCGACCGCCACGTCATGGCGATTTGCGGCGATGGCGGGTTTATGATGAACAGCCAGGAGATGGAGACCGCGGTTCGCCTTGGCCTCAATCTCACCGTTCTGATCCTTCGCGATGATGCGTACGGCATGATCCGCTGGAAGCAAGCGAATATGGGCTTCAATGACTTTGGTCTGACCTATGGCAACCCGGATTTCGTCCAATATGCAGAGAGTTATGGCGCGAAAGGGTACCGGGTGGAAAGCAGCGAGCACCTCACCGAACTGCTTGCCCATTGCCGTGATACGCCGGGTGTTCACCTGATCGATTGTCCGGTGGACTACACCGAGAACGATCAGATCCTGAACATCGATATCAAGGAATTGAGCGCGAAGCTCTAAGCTTTTCGGCGAGTGCGTCAGGAGACAATGATGAAGACAGTGGTCAACCCCTTCGACCTTTCCGAAATCGGGCAGGTTCCGACCGCCGAATGGGACGAGATCGACGCGTTTCTGGCGCGGGCGCATGAGCTTTCGGAAGATCGCTCGACGTGGATGAAAACGCACGAACGCGCCGCGATCCTCGAGAAGGTCGTGGGGATCATGAAAGAGCGGCGTGACCACCTTGCATTTCAGATCGCCAACGAAGGGGGCAAGCCGCTGATCGATGCGCGGGTGGAGGCGGACCGGGCGATCAAAGGCGTCGAGCTTTGCATCGAAGACCTTGGCAATATCCGTGGCACCGAAATTCCGATGGGGCTCAGCGCATCGGGTGATGGTCGGTTTGCGTGGACCTCGCGTGAGCCGATCGGGCCGGTGGTCGCCGTTTCAGCATTTAACCACCCGCTCAATCTGATCGTCCATCAGGTTGCGCCAGCCGTGGCGACCGGGTGCCCGGTGATCGTCAAGCCTGCCAGCGACACGCCGCTGTCCTGCTTTGAGTTTATCGACATTCTGCACGAGGCGGGACTTCCCAAAGAATGGGCCAAAGCAGTCGCGCCTTCGCGTGAGGCTTCGGAAAAGATGGTGACCGACCCCCGCGTTGCCTTCTTTACCTTCATCGGTTCCGCTGGCGTTGGCTGGGGGCTTCGCTCCAAGCTTTCTCCTGGCACGCGGTGCGCGCTTGAGCACGGCGGCGTTGCTCCCGTGATCGTCGATGCGACCGCTGACCTTGATACAGCGGTGCCATCCCTGATGAAGGGCGGATTCTACCACTCGGGCCAGGTGTGCGTTTCGGTCCAGCGGATTTTCGCACACTCCTCAATTGTCGATGAATTGTCCTCGCGCATGGCAGAGGCTGCAAAAGAGCTTAAAGTTGGCAATGCGATCAACGAAGACACCGAATGCGGTCCGCTTATCCGTCCGGCGGAAACCGACCGTGTGGCCGATTGGGTAGACGAAGCGCGCGAGGGCGGGGCACAGGTGCTTTGCGGGGGCGAAAAACTGTCCGATACGACCTATGCGCCCACCGTCCTGATAAACCCGCCAAAGGATGCGAAGGTTTCAACCAATGAGGTCTTTGGCCCCGTGGTTTGCATCTACTCCTATGATGACGTGGACGATGCGATTGCGCAGGCCAACTCGCTCGATGTGTCCTTCCAGGCGGCGGTATTCACCAATGATCTGAAAGGCGCGATGCACACCTATCGCAACATCAACGCATCGGCTGTCATGGTGAACGACCACTCCGCCTTCCGCGTGGACTGGATGCCCTTTGCCGGCTTAAAAACATCAGGCCACGGCACCGGCGGCATCCCCTACACGATGCACGAGATGACGATCGAGAAGATGATCGTGATCAAGGCGTAGTTCCACAGTTCAATCTGCCAAGTCCTTCACGCTCGTGCGATGTGAATATAGGGTCGACATATGATCGTATCTGCTCATTGCCCGCATTGTGAACTTACGTTCGCTTCGAGAACATTCCAGATCTCTCGCAAGGCCGACGTCAGTGGGGTTATTATGATGGGCAATCAGGAATCATGCCCTCGCTGTGGGAAGCTTGCCAATACGATGTCAGCCAGCTTCAGCGTGAAGAATGGTATCTTAGGAAACTTCAATTCTCTAGAAAAAGCTGCTGATGATCTGCGGAAGTTGCAGAGCATCGCCAACCAGGTTCAATCTGGGAATCTCGTAAAAGAAGATGCCGATAAGCAAGTATCTGAACTCAGTATTGAAGTAGCGGAGGCTTGGCGATTGCTGGGCAACAACAGCGGTCAAATTACTGTGCTTCTCACGATGCTTGGTCTGATAATAAGTGTCTATATTGGCATTCAATCATACCGGGCGGTGCTATCGACGGGGGAACTTGAGAAGCGGCAGCTAGAAGCGATTCAGAAGCTTCAAGAAGACGTTCGGAAGATTCCTGAAGCGTCAGCAATTGAAGGAGAAGAGGAACTCCCACCACAATCAGACATAGTGTAAAGCCAAAAAGAAAAGACCTATTGTCAATTCTTGGGTCCACGAAGCAATTGTTGGTCAAATCAACTCTCCTCCAGCAACAACAAGACCGCCGTCACAATCATCCGTTCGTGCATGCCGAAACGGTGGTCGACCTCGGTGATTGTTGCATCGGCGACCAATTGACCGGGGATGGTGAACTCGTGCTCTGGCAGGCATTCGATCAATTCCTCGCCAATCGCGACAGCCTCCGCGCCTTCAAAGCGCAAGGTGACCTCGTGCCGAGTGCCGGCAAAGGTGATTGAACTCCACGCTTTCTCCTCATGTTTGACACAGGTAGCGCGACTTCCAGACAGGTTCAGCAGCGCCTCGCGCACGCGGTCCGCAGTGGTGCGGCGCGCGCGCATCGGGTGGCCCCTGTTTGTGACCTTTGGTTCGCTTTGGGGTGTAGCGGATTTCGTCTCAAGCGCAGGGCGGCGAAGCAGAGCGCCAAGCGCGGTCCCAATGGTTGAACGACCGAGGGTTTGCGGATCAAGCAGCACGGCGAAATCCTTTCACTTCAAGAGCGGACGGGGCCATCATCGGCGGGGTGGCAGCAATACGGCGGAAAGAGTGCGGGCGCGCGCCCTCGGGATGCTGCGCATCATATTGCGCCATCCATTTGAGCGTGCGTTCTTCGGTTGCGGGGCGCGGGATGCGGCCCATGCGCAGGTCCAGGACAAACCGCGGATCGTGCGCGGCAAGGCGGCCAAATTTGGTCGCGGCCATTTTGTGAGCTTGCAGGAAGCATTCGACTTTTCTGATCAACATTTGAGATCCCTTTCGGTGTTCGATCCATCGTTACCGAGCTCACTACCTGCACCGTGATTCGCCCAATGTTCCTATAATGTTCCAGTTCAATTCCTACTTGTCTAGGAAAAATCTTTCATGTAGGAAGGATTTGGTAAGGATGTTAGCCGAAACACCGCCGAAAGGGGTTTGAATATGAGCCAGCCAGATGCACGTAACCGCTTGGCAGAGTTGTCAAAAGAGCGCGGGGCCAGCCTTGCGAGCCTGTCGGAATTGCTTGGGCGAAACGCCTCTTACCTTCAGCAATTCATCAAAAAAGGCAGCCCACGAAAGCTCGAAGAAGGGGACCGCAGGACCCTGGCTGAGTTTTTTGGTGTGGACGAATCCGAGCTTGGCGCGCCGGAAAGTCCACCCAAAGAAAAATCCTACACACCGCGCCGCTTGGCTCCTGAAACGGGCTATATCGATGTGCCCCGGCTCAATATCGGCGCATCGGCAGGGCCGGGCGCTCTGCCGGAGTTTGAGGAAGCGTTCGACGCCTTCCGTTTCTCGCGCCGCTGGTTGGCGGAACAGGGGTTGGAGGGCGCGAAGCTACAAGCGATCACGGTTGAGGGCGATTCGATGGAGCCGCTTTTGAATGATGGCGATGAAATCCTGATCGACACCAGCGAGCGCCCGTTCCGCGATGGTGTCCATGTGGTGCGCCTTGGTGATACGCTCATGGTGAAGCGCGTTGCGCAAGCAGGCGCAGGGCGGTTTTCGCTGCTCAGCCAGAACTTGGCCTATCCGCCAGTGGACGTGGCGGCGGAAGAGATGGAAGTGATTGGCCGGGTGGTTTGGAAAGGGGGGCGGATATGATTTCTCAGAAGCGCTTTCTCGCAGCAATTCTTTTGGCTTCGATTGTGAACACCATCCTGATGGTGACTGTGTTCAGAGACGGGAATGCGATCTGGGATGGCAGGGCATTTGAGGCTGGCTATTGGCTCGCCTACCGACCGCGCGTTGGATTGGCTATCTTCGTCCAGTTCTTCTCATTGGGATTTACGGGAGCGGGCTTGTTTCTGCTTATCGGAGTCGGTCACCATGTCGTACCACGAATGGTATCTCGCTCGACAGCCAAGGGAGCATTCGTGGCTGGAGGTGCGGGGCTTGGGTTTGTGATTACAAAGCTACTCGCCCACACCGAAATCGGCGTATTTTTCGGAGCCATCACAGCGTTGTTGTTTGCCTTGTTTTGTCCCGAATGGTTTCACCGGTCGCAGAGTTAGGTTGCTCAACCCCGCCGCCGTTTGAGCCAATCCTTATGCGTCGCCTCGGTCTGCCGCCATGCGGCGAAGACGGAAAGGTCCTTATCCGGCTTACCCGTGCGGCCCAGCGCGTAAATCTGGCCGTAGAACCAGAACTGCACCGCGAAACTTGCTGCGGCGCGTAGGGCCTTGATCCCGGTTAGGAAACGCAAGGCGGGCGGGAAGAGCGACAATTCGTCTTCGTAGCGGTGGAGGGCGGCCTCGCCTTCGAGCAGGCGCTTTGGCCCGTCTGGGTCTGCACACAAGGGCCGCCCGAGGCCAATCAGATCCGCCGCGCCGCTCTCCAATGCCTGTTCCATTGCTGCTTTGGTGCGAAAGCCGCCTGTGACCATCAGCGGCACTTTGCACGCTTCTTTCATGGCCTTGGCAAAGTCGACGAAATAGGCCTCGCGCTTGGCGGTTGAGGCTTTGACATTGGGGTTCTCGGCTGGCTCCATCCCCTCGATGCCGAGCAGCTTGGGTTGTTCATAGGTGCCGCCCGAAATCTCGATGAGGTCGACGCCAAGCTCCTCAAGCCAGCCCACCACCTGCACGCTGTCCTCAAACGCAAAGCCGCCTTTTTGAAAGTCGGCGCTGTTGAGTTTGACGCTGATGGGAAACGCGGGGCCGACCGCCGCGCGCGATTGGCGGATGACTTCGGTAAGGAGCCGTGCGCGGTTCTCTAGGCTTCCGCCGTATTCATCGGTCCGCTGATTGGTGCGCGGGGATAAGAATTGCGAGATGAGATAGCCATGCGCGCCGTGGATTTGCACGCCGGTAAAGCCGACCTCTTTGCAGGTCCGCACCGCGCGAACGAACCCTGCGATGATCGCCTCGATCTCGTGGCTCTCCAATGCAACCGGCTCACCAAATTGCCCCCCGGGAATGCCGAGTTTGACGGCAGAGGGCGCCTTGGGATGCGGGTTCACGATCTTGAAGCATTGACGCCCGGCATGGCTGATCTGCGCCCAGAAGTGGTTGCCATTAGAGGTGCCCGCCTTCGTCCATTCGCGGAACCGTGCAAGCTCTGGCTCGGTCAATTCGCGGTCGATAATGACATTGCCGGGGCGCTCAAGGTGGTCGGCATCGATCTGGATATTGCCGGAGAGCAGCATCCCCGAACCACCCTCGGCCCAGATACGATAAAGCCGTGTGAGTTCAGGGGTGGGGAGGCCTTGCGGGTCAGCAAGCCCCTCGGTCATCGCCGCTTTCGCCAACCGATTGGGCATCACCGCGCCGCAGGGCAGTGTGAGTTCGCTTGCGAGTGTCATTGTTTTGTTTCTCCCCGTTTTCGATAATCATAGCGAAAGGGTCTTTGGTTGAAACTCGTTTTTCTCACTCAGTTGGGGAGTGCTTGCATTTGCTCCCCGCCCGCGCCATTTCGAGACCTATGACTGACACGCCAAAACAGCCCCCCATGAAAGCCGCCATTATCCCAGTGACGCCATTGCAGCAGAACTGCTCACTGATCTGGTGCACGAAGACGATGAAGGCCGCGCTCACCGATCCGGGCGGCGATCTGCACAAGCTCAAAGATGGCATTGCAAAAGCAGGCGTGACGCTTGAGAAAATCCTCATCACCCATGGCCATCTCGACCACTGCGGTCAGGCAGGGATGTTGGCCGAGGAACTGGGCGTGCCGATTGAAGGGCCGCACAAGGACGACCTGTTCTGGATCGAGCAACTCGACAGCGACGGCGCGCGATATGGGATGGAAGCCAAGAGTTTCACGCCTGACCGGTGGTTAGAGCAGGGCGATACGGTGACGGTGGGTGAGCTCACCCTCGACGTGATCCATTGCCCCGGTCACACGCCTGGTCATGTCGTTTTCGTTCACGGGCCCAGCAAGTTTGCGATTGTGGGCGATGTCCTGTTCCAAGGCTCCATCGGCCGCACCGATTTTCCGCGCGGTAATCACCAAGATTTGATCGATTCGATAACACAGCGCCTCTGGCCACTGGGCGAAGATATAACCTTCATCCCCGGCCACGGCCCGACGAGCACCTTCGGGCGCGAGCGCCAAACCAATGCGTTCGTGAGTGACTACGCGTTGAGCTAGCTGTCTTCGACTACCAGCGTCGCGAGGATTTCTTCGGCAATCGGCTGAGAAGGTTCCTGAAAGACGATGTCGGTGATGGGCTCGAGGAGTTCGACATCATAGTCGCCGTCTTGCCCATCCACAGCGTCTACGCCGCGGCCCATATTGTGATTGTACCAGGCCGGTGTTCCATATTCGGGCTTGCCAGGCTTGAGGTTGAGATATCGTCTTGGCTCTCCGCAATTGCCATCGCGGCTGCCGACAGGCCCCGTCTTACCTGGTCGTCCCGCTTGCCCCGGACGACCGCCTACGCCCTGTTCTGGATTGGTCTCGCCTCCCTTTAAACGAAAGCGTGACCGTTCGATCGCGTCCCAGATTTCGTTCTCACCAACGTAAAAGAACAGCGAGGCACCATCTCCGCTGCATCCGGCATTGCCTCCCTTACCGCCGCGTCCGGCGTTGCCGCCTTTGCCGCCTCTGCCATTGTTGCGCCGACAAAAGGGTCCGTCAGAGCGTGCGTTTTTGCCGCGCTTGCCGGTATTGCCATCACTGCCATCGCCGCCCTGGCCGCCCTGGCCGCCATTGCCTCCTGGAAGGCCGGGCAGGTTGAATTCAAAATTGACCTCGTTTGGATCGCCGTTTTCTACTGTCATTTTCTTTATGAAAACAAAGAAGGTGGGCGAATGGCGGGTGCTGCCGGTTCCGCCGGTGCCTCCCGTGCGGCCATGGGCACCTTTGCCATTAGGAGCGGGCGCATTCCCGCCTCTAGCTCCTTTGAGCGAGCGCATATAGGCGTCGTAGTCGCGGAAAAACCATCGAAAATCCAGAGTGGGAACGGTACGGTCAGCCCGCTTTACGATAAGCTCATCTACGATCAGACAATATGTTTCATTGTCTTTTGTCAGATCCCATTGGATGAAAGCGTCGTCGAAGAGTGTCAGGCTCTTCCATTTCATGATCGGTTCATCGAAAAGGATGTCGGTCGGTCCTGGCGCCGCTGGATTTATGTTGAGATTTTTACCGGTATAAGGTGCGCGGGCGCACTCGACCAAGATATCAAAAACTTCGGGCAATTCGCGATTGTCGCAAATGGCATCATCGCATGTGCTATCGTAGGCCAGCACATTCTCTTGCTGTTCTGTCTGCAAATTTCCCCCCTGCATTTTGCTACGACATACTGTTGTCTAGAAACCAAAGCGGGTAAAGGCCGAAAGTCACATCTTTAATGGCCACATCTTATGTGGCTGCAAAATCCTTACATTACCCCGCCAGCGATTAACGCCGCCACCACGGCCAGCCCCAACAGCGTCAGCATCGAGACAAGCGTGCCGATCATGCGGCCAATCTGCATTGAACCGCCGTCCATGCCAAAGGCGTGCGCAACACGGCCGATGATGAAGAGGCCGGCCACCCATGCAAGCCATGGCTCGCCGCGACCGGAAAGCTCAATTGCAGCCAGCAGGATCAGCACAAACGGCGCATTCTCGACGAAGTTGGCCTGTGCGCGCATGCGGCGGATCAGGTTCTCATTGTCTTCATCGCCAACGGAAATCTTCTCCGCCTGACGCACCGCTCCAATGCGCAGCATCAACCAGATATTCAAAATCGCCGCCGCAGCAGCACATGACAGTGTAACAGGAAGCAGTTCCATCGAGCGATCCCCTCGCAAAATATATTGGTTTTTATCTGAAACCTAATTAGAAGCTGAGTGCGGATATAGCAATGTCGAAAGTGAAACACTATCGCGAGGCTATTGCTTGCAAGCTTTGGAAATTTCGCTATAGCGCGCGGCTTCCCGCCAATTCAGGCAAGGAGCCGCATGCGCGTTGGTTATTGACCTTGTGCGCACCGCGACCTTGCCGTAAGGGCGTCACCGAAACATAGGAAAAGCGCAGGAAACCGGCGCTTTGCCACGCAATATTTAAGGAAATGGCTGAGCCATGGCAGTCCCTAAGAGAAAAGTATCCCCGCATCGCCGTGGAAACCGCCGTGCGCATGATTCGCTCAAAGTGGAAGCGTTCACCGAATGCTCCAACTGCGGTGAATTGAAGCGCCCGCACATGATGTGCAACGCATGCGGTTACTACAACGGCCGTCTGGTTCTTGCCCCCAAGGGCATTTAAACCGTCATTAAAGAAGGACTTAGCGCATGACCCTCCCGCGTATCGCCATTGACGCGATGGGCGGTGATGAGGGCGTGCGCGTAATGGTCGAGGGCGCGGCGCTTGCTCGCCGCGACCACCCTGGCTTCCAATTCTTGTTGGTTGGCGATTCGGCGCGAATTGAACGCGCTCTGGAAAGCCACCCGGGAATCGCAGGCGCGTCTGAAATC
The DNA here is from genome assembly GCF_057364925.1 of Erythrobacter sp. S227. Classification (NCBI taxonomy): domain Bacteria; kingdom Pseudomonadati; phylum Pseudomonadota; class Alphaproteobacteria; order Sphingomonadales; family Erythrobacteraceae; genus Erythrobacter; species Erythrobacter sp. S227. The sequence continues at coordinate 1,400,960 of NZ_CP200280.1, read as the reverse complement.
CTTCATTGCGACGATGTGATCAGCGGCGATGAATTGCCGTCGAAGGCCATTCGCCGTGCCAAAACCACCAGCATGGGCCTTGCGGTCAACGCGGTGAAAGAGGGCGCGGCTGGCGCAGCGGTGAGCGCAGGCAACACCGGCGCTCTTATGGCGATGAGCAAGATTGCGCTTCGCACGCTTCCCGGAATCGACCGGCCAGCGCTTGCCGCATTGATGCCTACGCTTGAGCCCCATGATGTGGTCATGCTTGACCTTGGCGCAAACACAGAAGCGGATGCCCGCAATCTGGTGCAATTTGCCGTCATGGGCGCGGCCTATTCTCGCATCGTAAACGGGTTCGAGAGCCCCACGGTGCGCCTTCTCAATATCGGAACCGAGGACATCAAGGGCACAGGCGCGCTGCGCGATGCCGCCGCTTTGCTGACCGAGGCAAAAGGGCTTGCGATGAAGTTTGACGGTTTCGTAGAAAGCGACAAGATCAATCGCGGTGAAACGCATGTTGTCGTGACCGACGGCTTTTCCGGAAACATCGCGCTGAAGGCTATCGAGGGATCTGCCCGCTTTGTGACCGACCTTTTGCGACAAGCCTTCACCAGTTCGCTGCGTTCCAAGATCGGCTTTCTCGTCTCGCGCCCAGCGACCGAGCTTTTGAAGCATCACCTTGACCCCAACAACCACAACGGCGCGGTTTTCCTCGGCCTCAACGGGGTTGTGGTGAAAAGCCACGGCAGCGCAACAGCCAAGGGCGTTGCCCAGGCGGTGACCGTTGCCGCCCGTCTTCTGGAGAACCGTTTGATTGACCGGATTGCGGAAGACCTGGGCGAATTGGGCCCGAATTTTTAAGGGCTGGGCCTTGAAACGTAACGGAAACGGGCCGAAAGCAGGCTTTAGCGACACGTAACGTCAACCATCGGAGCTTTGCTCCTGACAGGATCAAAAGTGCCTAGTTCACGGATCACGGGGTCGGGCTCGGCTCTGCCCAAGCGCATTGTCACCAATGCCGAAATGGCCACTATGGTGGACACGTCCGATGAGTGGATCGTCGAGCGCACCGGAATTCGGCAGCGCTATATTGCCGGCGAGGGGGAGACAACATCGACCCTCGCGATCGAGGCGGCCAAGGCGGCGCTGGATGATGCGGGGCTGACGGCTCAGGATATCGACCTTATCGTTTTGGCGACTGCCACGCCGGATAATACCTTCCCCGCGACCGCGACCAAGGTTCAGCATGCGCTGGGCTGTAATGGCGGCATCGCTTTTGATGTGGCGGCGGTTTGCTCCGGCTTTCTCTATGCGCTGACCACTGCCGACTCGCTGCTTTCGACCGGCAAGGCAAAGCGTGCGCTTGTCATCGGGGCAGAGACTTTTAGCCGGATCCTCGATTGGGAGGACCGCACCACCTGCGTCCTGTTTGGCGATGGGGCGGGCGCTATTGTATTGGAATCGGCCCTTTCATCCGATTTGGCTGAGAAAAGCGGGACCAAAGGCGAGCCCGGTATCATATCGAGCAGCCTTCACGCAGACGGCGCACAGCACGATTTGCTCTATGTCGATGGAGGCCCCTCGAGCACGCAAACGGTTGGCCAATTGCGCATGCGCGGGCCCGAAGTGTTCAAGCACGCGGTCGTGAACCTTTCCAATGTCCTCAAAGAAGTCATTGAAGATGCAGGTGTTTCTGCCGATGAGATCGACTGGATCGTGCCGCATCAGGCGAACAAACGCATCCTCGATGCGACCGCGCGAAAGCTCAAAATTGCGCCGGAACGTGTGGTGGTGACAGTGGATCGCCATGCCAACACGTCGGCTGCGTCCGTCCCCCTTGCTTTCGATACAGCGCGCAAGGACGGGCGGATAAAGGAAGGCGATCTTGTCTTGATGGAGGCGATGGGCGGCGGCTTCACATGGGGCGCAAGTCTCATCCGAATTTGAGGCGCATTTGTAAGGAAGCGCCAAGTTCGTATGGTACCAATACATTGATTTGCGCGTAGCCTGAAAAAAGCTTATGCTACCATCACTTAAATGGGTCGCGCCGATCAGGGAGTTTTGCATATGATGCGTTCAGTTGGTACTCTTACCCGGGCTGATCTGGCCGAGACGATCAATCGCAAGATGGGCTTTAGCCGCGCTGAATCGCTCGATCTGGTCGAGGCGATCCTGGACAAGATGTCCGATGCCCTCGAAAAAGGCGAGAACGTCAAAATCTCGGGGTTTGGCAGCTTTGTCCTGCGCGACAAGAACGAACGGATTGGCCGCAATCCCAAGACCGGCGTCGAGGTTCCGATTACACCGCGCCGCGTTCTGACCTTCCGCGCAAGCCAGCTTTTGAAAGAGAAAATCGCCGGCGCGTCATAACGCCCTCGCGATTTTTCCATATAAGAAAGTGCTGCAATGGTAGACTTCGCCGACGGTAAAGCGAAAAGCGCCTTTCGCACGATTGGCGAGGTCAGCGAGGCGCTGAACATCAAACCTCACGTCCTGCGCTATTGGGAGCAGCAGTTTTCGCTGCTCAAACCGATGAAGCGCAGCGGCGGGCGCAGGCTTTACCGTCCCAGCGATATCGAAATGGTCGAAGAGATCGACCGGCTGGTCAATCAGGAGGGCTATACGCTGAAAGGAGCCGAGGCTGTCCTTCGTTCAAGCGGTGTCTCGGGTGCAGAACGTCGCAAGGGCGAACGCCGCGACTTCGACCGCCGCGATGGCGAGGAATTCACCGCCGGCCCGGCAAGACCGCAAGCAAGGTCACAAACGGGAGCCGCCTCCGACGATGGCCCACCGATTGCCGAAAGCATTGCCAAGCTGAAAGAAATCCGCGCCCGGCTTGCCCGCGCGATCGAGGCTTAGGCTGGTCCATGGGGTTGTTTGGTTTCGGCAAAGGAAAATCTGCGGCCAAACCCGCATTTGAGCCCAAACCAAAGCTGATGACGCCTTTCGATCAAAGCGGGAAAATGCGCCTGCACGATCTGCTGTGCGATGGCGTCATTGCACAAAACCTCGGAAGCTTTGAGGCGCTATGTGAAACTTATGCGGCCTTGCAGGCCGAGCATGCTGACAAGTACATCCTCGCAACGCTCGATAATCCGGGCCAAGCGGCCTACACTTCGGGTCATGCCATTGATAAGCATGAGCTCGACGATATCGAAGGACATGATTTGTCCTCGCTACCTCCTGAATGCTTCGAGGACGGGGAGCATATCGGTTATCTGACCACGGAAGCCGAACTTCCAATCAGGCTGGCGAACCTTAAGGCGCGTTCTGCACAGACGTCCTTCGATGATGCTTGCGGTCTGCTCGATTGGCAGGCGGGGGATGATGAAGGGCCTGCCTATCCCGATGCGTTGATCCTTGATCCGGAAGCTGCACTTGCGCCCGATCTGAAGCGTAAAATCCACCTCCAATTTGTCCCTGTCGACACGGCCTCTGACGCTTTGGCGGCGCTGCCGAATGGGTATTTCACTTCTGATCTGACCCCGATGCAATGTTACGCGGTCGCGCTGCATTTTCAGACGCATCACGGGTTGAAATTGTCTGGTGTGGGTGCAAGCAATCTCGGATTTTCCCGTGATCTTGTGCTGGAAGGTGAGGAGGCCAAGGCGCTCGCCTGCGATATCGCGAAACTCTATTCCGGTGCGCCTGGCGATGCTGTTCAGAGGCTTTCCGATGCCTTGGTGGGCAAGAAATGGCTGCTTCTGCGCTATTCCGAGTGGTGAGCCGAGGGCTACTCCGCCGCCATTAGGGCCGCTTCGCCCAGATCCACGCTAACCAAGCGCGAGACGCCTTGTTCGGCCATTGTGACACCGAACAACCGGTGCATCCGGCTCATCGTGACCGCATTGTGGGTGACGATGAGATAGCGCGTCTTGGTGGTCTCCACCATGGAATCGAGCAGATCGCAGAAGCGCTCGACATTGGCGTCATCCAGCGGCGCATCGACCTCGTCGAGTACGCAGATGGGCGCGGGGTTTGTGAGGAACAGGCCGAAGATCAAAGCGGTCGCGGTCAATGCCTGTTCCCCGCCTGACAGAAGCGAAAGGCTCTGCAACTTCTTGCCCGGCGGCTGCGCATAAATCTCAAGGCCGGCTTCCAAAGGATCATCGCTATCGACCAGCGCCAGGTGCGCTTTGCCACCCTGGAAAAGGCGCGTAAACAGGACGCGGAAATGGCCGTCCACCTCTTCGAATGCCGCGCGAAGGCGTTCGCGGCCTTCACGGTTGAGATTTCCGATGGAAGCGCGCAGGCGTCCCACCGCTTCGACCAGTTCGGCTTGCTCAGATGCGCTTGTGCCGTGCTCTTCCTCGATCCGGGCGAGTTCGTCCGCGGCTACAAGATTCACCGGACCAATCCGCTCGCGGCTGGCGGTGAGGCGCTCCATCTCGGCGCTTTCGGTGGAGGCTGGTTCAACGCTCTCTTCGTCGAATTCAAAGCGTTCGGCGAGAAGCGGGGGCGGGCACTGGAATTTCTCGCCCGATATCCGCGCCATTTCGGCCTGCCGTGCCTCTTCGTTTTCCGCGCGCGCAGCCAGAGTGGCGCGGCCTTCTCGGGCCACGGCGAGCGCTTCTTGCGCAGCTGCAAGCTGGCGATCCGCATCTGCAATCGCGTCCTGGCAGCGGTCCATTTCGCTTTGCGCCTTTTGCAGGTCCTCGGTCAGGCGCTTGGCGATTACATCGCCTTGCTCGATCTCGGCCATCAAGGACGCAGGCTTGGCGGCATAGACCGCGTGCTCCTGACTGATTTCTTCAAGGCGGTAATTGGCATCGGCCACGCGCTTGGTCGCCTCGCCGGAGCGCGCTTGCCAATTGTTCTTGTCAGCCTGTTGCGCTGCCAGCCTTTCGCGAGCAACCGCGAGCCCTTGATCGTGCGCCGCAAGCTCAGCCATCGCCGCCTGCACGCCGGATTTCGCCGCTTCATGCTTGGCACGGGCGGCTTCGAGTGCGGCGCGTCCGGTGTCGGGCGAGGGCAGGGCAGAGCGCGCTTGCTCGGCGGCGGTCACCTCGGCCTTGGCGGATGAAAGTTGCTCTTCAAGCTCCTCGCTGGATGCAGCCAGTTCCTCAAGCCGCGCGGCATTGCGTTCGCGGGCGGCCTCTGCCTGGTCGAGACGCCGCAGGGCGCTGCGTTCGGCCTCAATCGCACCGGCCAGTTCGCGTTCCTGTGCGACCAGACCCGTCTGCAATGCGGTCAGTTCTTCGCGCGCGGATGTTTCCTCAAGCGCCGCTTTATCGACCGCCTCGCGCAATGGGGGAAGCTGGACCTCCAACTCGCTTAGCCGGTTTGCGGCTTCCAATCGCGCTGCCTCAGCCGACCCTTCGCCGCGTGCGATAAAGCCGTCCCAGCGGCGCAAATGACCGGCCTTGGTGACAAGCCATTCGCCCGGATTCAGCGCGCGCCCGTCATCGCTTTCGGCGACATGGACCAGAGCCAGACGTGCGCGCAATTCGTCTGGGCAATCGGTGATGTGGTCGAGCAGGCTGTCCGCCACGGGCGAGGGGCCACCGGTGCCGCCGGTCCAAAACCGCCCATCGGGATTGTCCGGGGGTAGGCCCAGAGGCGACTTCGCATCGCGGCCAAGCACAGCGGCAATTGCACGCTCATACCCTTTGGCAATGCGCACTTTGTCCAATGCTGCGGGAAGGCCAACGCGGCCTTTTTCGCGTTTGCTGCGTGCGTCGCGGTCGCGCACCAAAGCGGTGTATTCGCGCTCGATCCCGGCAAGTTCCGCCTTGGCGCTGGCAAGCGCGGTTGCCGCATCATCGCGCGCGCTTTGCAATTCGCCTTTGCGTGATTGCTCATATTCAAGGCGGGTGCGCAGGCGGGCCACTTCGTTCGCGGCTTCATCTGCGGCCTCACGCGCGGCGATAACATCGGCCTCAACGTCGGCGCCATCGGCAAGCTCGGCGCGCGTTGCCGCGATCCGCTCACCTTCGCGCTCCAACCGGCTGAGCCGTGTTTGCGCCTGTTCAATCGCCGCCTCTGCCACCCGCCATTCGGCCTCGACCCCGGCATGGTCAGCGGTCGCTTTCGCCAGAGCAAGCTCTGCTGTGCGGCTGGCGCGTTCGGCGTCTTCGCTGCGATTGGCAAGGGCGGGGCGCTCGCCCTCGGCTTTGGTGACGCTCGCCTGCGAGGCCTCAACCTCGCGTTCAAGCCGGGTCAGGGCCTCCGCCGCATCCTTGGTCAGGCGGTCGGCATCCTTGCGGTCTTCTTCCAGCCTTGTGCGCTGACGCTCCAAATCCTTGAGGCGCTGTTCTGCCGCATCCAGTTTCTCCGACAAAGCCGCCATGCGGTGGCCATGCGCGCTTGCATCATCGCGCCGGTCGGCCAGCTCTTCGCGTGCTTCTGCCAATGTCGCGGCCGCCTCTGCCTGCTGTTTTTGCGCCTCGGTGGCTGCGGCTTGGGCCTGAGTAACCCGGTCCTCTGCCCCCTGCGCCGCAGCGCGCGCCTCTTTCGCCGCATAGGCCGCATCGCGCCAGCGGGCAAAGACAACGCGGGCCTCTGCGTGCTGGATCTGGTCGGTCAGCTTGGTGTAGCGCTCGGCCTGCTTGGCCTGACGCCTCAATGACGCCATTTGCGAATCCAGCCCCGCCATGAGGTCTTCGAGCCGCTCCAAATTCTTCTCGGTCGAACGAAGCTTGCTCTCTGCATCCTTGCGCCGGACGTGCAAGCCCGCAATCCCGGCGGCTTCTTCGAGCATCATGCGCCGTTCGGCAGGCTTTGCCGCGATCACCTGAGCGATTTTGCCCTGGCTCACCAATGCAGGCGAATGCGCACCCGTTGCCGCATCGGCAAAGGTCAGCGCCACGTCTTTTGCGCGCACATCGCGGCCATTGACGCGGTAGGCTGAACCCGCACCCCGCTCAATCCGGCGCGTGACGACAAGCTCTTCGCCCTGATCGTCGGTCGCGTGCAGGATGACTTCGGCAAAGGCGCGCTGGGGCCGGGTATCGGTCCCTGCGAAGATCACATCTTCCATCCCGCCAGAGCGCATCGACTTGGCCGAGGTTTCCCCCATGACCCAGCGGATGGCCTCAAGCACATTGGATTTGCCGCAGCCATTGGGGCCAACGACCCCGGTAAGGCCCGGTTCAATGCGCAATTCAGCCGGTTCTACAAAGCTTTTGAAGCCTGAGAGTTTGAGCCGGCTGATCTGCATGGCGGTGTCGGTATTGCCCTCTTACTCTTGGCGCGCCCCGGCGCGTTGCAGGGTCGCCTCAAGGTCTTCCCAACCAAGCGTATCAAGCTTGCGGTCGTTGAGGATAAAGGTCGGTGTCGCTGTGATGTTCAGCTCTTTGCCTTGCTCTGCCGAATTGTCGGCAATGCTTTGGATGGTGTCCGTATCGGTCAAGCAGGTGCGCTGTTGATCCGCCGAAAGCCCGCGCGCTGCGAAGAAGTCGATTAGGCCGGCAGCCTCTGCAATCATCACAAGGCGCGTATCAATCGGTGCGTTACCGGCGGCTTCGTATTGAGCCTGATTGCGGTTCACGTTGTCAAAGATTTGCGGCAGAAAACCCCATGCCTCGTCAGAGAGAACCTGCATGTTCTCTTTCGCGCCGCAGCGAACGAGGGTCGCGACGGTCAAGTCGATCGGGTCGCGGACAAGATTGCGCTGTTCAAAGCTGACAACGCCGGTTGCGACATATTCCTTGATGCCCGGTTTCGCCTGAGCCGAGAAGGCTGCGCAGCCGCCGCATGTGTGCGAAGCATATTCTACCAGCTTGAGCGGTGCATCAGGATTGCCAAGGACATAGCCGTCGAACTCGCTGACCGTGACCGTATCGCCCCAATTGGTGCCATCAGGCGCTTCGATGGGAGCGATGACATCTCCTTCAAGGTCGCCATCGGCAGCATCCCCGCCGCACGCGGCAAGGACAAGCGCAAGAGGCGCGGCAAAGGCGAATTTCAATGAGCGTTTGAAGGCGGTCATGACAGTCAAGAATCCTCTGATTTAAGCAAAAAGACTATACGCAAGGCCGTCCGCTCGAAAAGAGCATCTTATCGGCAGCCTGTGCAAAAGGGAGTGGATAGGTGAAATCACATGAGAATTCACGCGGATTTACCTGAATAATCGCGTGAAAATGGCTCCTATTGAGACGATTTCTCAGGTTTAAACCGCTCGGCGATCACCGGGTAAAGCGCGGGCCAACTGTGAACGTCGGCAAGGAATTCTCCGTCGAGCGCGAAGCTGGGGGTTCGTGGAACAGTGAACTCGGACCGGTCTGCTGCACCGTTCTGTATTAGCTTTTGCGCGGCTGCATCGTCACTAAGGCAGGTGGTGATATCCATCCGGCTGGCGCCCCGCTCTGCCAGCATATCGTCAAGATCGAGTGCTGCTGCCATGCTCAGGCGAGCCGACTTGTTGCCTGTGCCCCACGATGCGGTCTGAGCCTGCGGGGCTGTGCGCGCTTTTTCCAGCCAGGTGCCCTGTTGCATCAGATACATCCGGTGGCGGTCCTTGAAACCTTCTGCCCCGCCGCACTGCACAAGCATGGACACCGTCAGATCAAGCGCATTGCGAATAACGGGCCGCACTTCGACATTCATGTGGCCAGGGGCAAGAAGAGCCAGATCAAGCGCTGCCTCGCCTTGACGTGCAAATTGCGCACAGCCTCCACACGTATAGCTGATCCATTCGATAAGGGAGGCTTTGGCGTCGGGATTGCCGATCATATAGCCGCGTTCGGTCGCGACCACTTCGGCGTGCCATGCAGCGCGGCGATCACCCGTTCTAAACGCGCTTGGCACGTCTTTGAGCTGGTTCTCGCTTCTGGCGCTGCTGTTGGTGGCGCTGCTGCCATTGTCTGCATCTTGCGCGATTGCCGAACCGCCTGCCGCCAATCCCAATCCAAGCATACTTACCGCGGTAAGGGCAGCTCGTCTGAAAAGTCTCATCTCTCAATCGTCTTTCTTGTCTTTGTCATCGAAACTGCGCGCCAGCGATTCCAATACGGTGCGAAGTTCCGGGTCGCCGATATCGCGCAAGCTGTCACCCAGTTCCATCGGGATGGGTTTGAGCGAGGGCGGTGGTTTGGGGCGGGCCGTGGCAGAGGGAGGCTTAACCTCGCCTTGCCGGATTTTGGCGCGTGCCACCGCCTTGTAACCAAAAAAGCGGTTCACCCGCTCGATAATCTCGGGCAGCACTTGCTGAATCAGCGGCGCGTGAGCGGGCTTTACCACCAGTTGCAATATGCCTTCGGACTTTTCACCGGGGGGAAAGCGGATCGCTTCGGGAGAGCACACCATTGCATGGGTCGGACCAACGATTTCCGGCCAGCGGGTGACAACGCTGCTTTGTACAAAGCCGAAGCGGCGAAAGGCGGTGCGACCGATTTCGGGCATCAGATCGCCAATAGCTTTGGCACCCCGGCCACGCGGTCGGGTGTAGGGCTTGCCCGCTTTTTTGGGCCGTCCTTTTGAGCCCGGCCCCTTTTTTGGGGGCATTTTGTCGGTGTCGCTTCCCATGGTGCAATTGCCCATGCCATAGCCGCGCCGTGACCGCCACCATATCTGACACTCTTTTGGACTGGTATGACGCCCATGCCCGCGCGCTTCCTTGGCGCAATCCGCCGGGCGCGCCGCCGCCCAATGACGATGCGTGGCCTTACCGCGTGTGGCTCTCGGAGGTCATGCTGCAACAAACGACAGTTGCGGCGGTAAAGCCCTATTTTGAAAAGTTTACGCGCATTTGGCCGACCGTCTTCGATCTGGCCAAGGCGAGCGATGAGGACGTGATGGCCGCGTGGGCAGGGCTTGGATATTATAGCCGCGCGCGCAATCTGGTGAAGTGTGCGCGGGTAGTGGCGCAGATGGGCGGCTTTCCTGAAACCGAGGCGGAATTGCTCAAACTGCCGGGGCTGGGCGCTTACACCGCCGCTGCTATTGCCAGTATTGCTTTTGGCAAGCGTGCCGTCGTGGTGGACGCCAATGTTGAGAGGGTGGTCTCGCGCCTGTTCGATATCGAAGAGCCTTTGCCGGGCTCTCGCAAAGCCATTCGCGAGAAGGCGGACACGATTACGCCTGAGGTGCGCGCCGGTGACTTTGCGCAAAGCATGATGGATCTGGGCTCGCAAATCTGCACCAGCAAAGCGCCGCGATGCTTGCTGTGTCCATTATCGGATGTGTGTGAGGGAAGGGCCGCAGGCGAGCCTGAGCGCTTGCCCGTCAAACCTGCGAAGAAGGCAAAGCCTGAGAGGCGCGGCCGCGCGTTCTGGATTGAGCGTGAGGAACGCGTGTGGCTGGTCAAACGCCCGGGCACCGGAATGCTGGGCGGGATGCGGAGCCTTCCCGACGACGGCTGGAGCGCGCAGAGCAATGGGTCGGGCGTGGGGCCGCTTGAGGGTGAGCTGACAAGCCTTGGCGCGGTCAGGCACACCTTCACCCATGCGCATTTGACACTCGAACTGGTGCGGATTGACGGCGCTGCTGTGCCTTCTGGTGAGGGCGAATGGTGGCCTTTAAGCGAGATAGAAGCAGCGGGGCTTCCCACACTATTTGCCAAGGCCGCGCGGCTGGCGATGGCCTAAAAGCAGGGCTTAGATAAAGCCGCCGCCAAGCGCCAAACGCACCGATGCGATCAGGAACACCACAAGACAAAAGTTGCGGCCCCCGTCGCTGGACGACAGCGCGCCAAAGATAATCCCGATCACAATCAACGGCATGGCCAGCCAGTTGCCCCAGCCAAGAAGGGGGATGGTCGAGGGGATGACGATAACAAGGCTGATGAGCCCGAAAAGATAAGCGAGTAGATTTCCCATGTGTGTTATATGGGTAGCACACCCTTGCGGTTCAAGGGCGCGCCTTCAGGTCCTGTTTGACAACGCAATTGACGGTTAAGCTACGCTCCCCCAAAAGATCACCAATACGCGCATCGACGCATTTCGGAGAGATACCTTTGGCCTACCGTAATTTCGCAAATCCTGATCTTTCACGCCGTTCGCTGTTGCGCGGCTCTGCCTATGCCGCTGCGGGTGCAACATTGGCGACGCTGCCGTTCGGGCGCGAATTGCTGGCGCACAGCGTTGATGACAGCTGGCCCAATGTCGCCGCCATGGCGCGAAAGTACCTTGAGAGCCGCAAAGTTGCGCAGATGTACCTCACCTTCGGATGGGGTCAGGAAGACCATGCGCACCATGTCGGCGGGGGCACATTGGCTCTGAATTCCGACGTAGCTGTCGATGAAAATACGCTTTATCGCATCTATTCCATGACCAAGCCTGTGACCGGCATGGCGGCGATGATCCTCATTTCCGAAGGCGTGATGGGCCTTGATCAGCCGATCCATGAATTCCTGCCTGCATACAAAGATATGATGGTACAGGTCGAATATGACGGCGCCATCACCGAGGACAATCTCGAGCCTGCGAAGTCGCCGATTACGGTTCGCCATCTGCTCACCCACACGGCGGGCATCGGCTATGGCATCATCCAGAAGGGTCCGATTGTTCAAGCCTACAACGAGGCGGGCGTTGTCGCAGGGCGTGTGACGCGCTTGCCCATCCCGGGTATCTTCCGCGGTGATCCTGCGCCTAGCCTTGAGGCCTTTGCCGATGAGCTTGCGAAGTTCCCGCTTGTCCTGCAACCGGGCACCAAATTCAGCTATTCGATGGGCCTTGATCTGCTTGGCCGTGTCATCGAAGTCGCCGCAGATCAGCCATTTGACGAATTCCTGCAAGAGCGGATCTTCGGTCCTTGCGGCATGGACAGTACGGCGTTCTTCGTCGCTTCCGAAAATGTGGATCGCTTCACAGACAATTACGGCCTTTTGAACGGAACCGCCTTCCCGATCGATCCGGCGGCAAGCTCGGTCTATCTTGAAAAAGGCGCATTCCCGACGGGGGGTGCGGGCCTTGTCTCCTCACCCAAGGATTACGACCGCTTCCTGCGCATGTTGCTGGGTTACGGAAAGCTCGGCAACACCCGCGTGATGAGCGAGCCTGCGGTGCGGCTGGGCGTTTCCAACCTCTTCCCCAAAGGGACAGACCTTTCCGGCACGTGGATGGAAGGTCAGGGGCACGGCGCAGGCGGGCGCAGCGTCAATGGCACATTTGGCTGGGGCGGGGCGGCAGGGACCCTTGCGGCGGTCGATTACAATCTGGGCCTGCGCGCGTGTCTGTTCACGCAATATATGCCGTCCGATGCTCTGCCCGTCCGCGACGAATATATGGCCGCGATTGAGGCTGACACGGCAGCGATGCGCGCCAAGAAAGCGGCTTAATGGCCAGAGGAGCAGAAGGCTATCGGGGGCACATCGCCTTTGCCGGATCGCCGATTGACCGGGCGGACAATATCCGCGCGGACAAGGAGGCGCTTGGCGGATTGATGAACTGGAAGGCGAAGTTTCTTTTGCTCGACCAGTTGATGCCGTTGCTTGACGATGCCGGACGCCTTTCATGGGGAACTCTGGCCGATGCGCCCGAAGATGCGGACCTTGTGTTCCTTGGTATTGACCGAGAGGGTGGCGGGGAAAAGGCGTGCTTTGCCGCTGTTCCGGCACAGGGCGATGCTGCCCCGCGTATGGCGAACCCGCGCTTGTGGGCGCTTATGGCGAACCTCGATGCAGGCGATTTGGCGCTTTATGGAGGCGCGCGCAGCCTCATCGACTGGCATGCGCGGCACCGTTTTTGTGCCCAGTGCGGCGCGCCGACCGAGATCGCCAAAGGCGGCTGGCAGAGGAATTGCCCGTCGTGCAGCGCGCAGCATTTCCCGCGCACCGATCCTGTGACCATTATGCTCGCCGAATATGAGGGCAAACTGATGCTTGGCCGTGGGCTTGGCTGGCCCGAGGGGCGCTTTTCTGCCCTTGCAGGCTTTGTTGAGCCCGGCGAAACCATCGAAGAGGCCGTGGCGCGCGAAGTGTTCGAAGAATCCGGCGTGCGCGTGCGTGATGTCGAATATGTGGCAAGCCAGCCCTGGCCTTTCCCGAGCCAGTTGATGATCGCATGCCATTCCCATGCGGATGACGATGCGCTTGTCATCGATGAAACCGAGATGGCCGAAATCAATTGGTACACCCGCGAGGAAGTGGCGAGCGCGCTTAAAGGCGAGGGGCCCTTTGTCGCACCTCCGCCCCATGCGATTGCGCATAATCTGATGCAGTGGTGGCTGGAAAAAGAGGCATGAGCGAGCCCCAAAAGCTGACCATCGACATCTACTCCGATGTCATGTGCCCGTGGTGCGCGATTGGTTATGGCCAATTGCAGCAAGCCTTGGGGCAGCTTGAGGACGAGATCGAAGCGGAGATCCGCTGGCGACCGTTCGAGCTTAATCCCGACATGCCACATGAGGGTGAGGAGCAAGAGGCGCATCTCACTCGCAAATATGGCCGCTCTGCCGAGGAAGGCGCGAAGGTGCGCGGGCAGATGCGCTCAATCGCTGAAAATGCGGGTGTGTCGCTCACCTATGAAGGGGGCGAAGACCCGGCACCGCCTGCGATGATGTGGAACACGCGCGATTGTCACAAATTGCTCGGCCTGACGCTTGAGGCGATGGGGCCAGAGGCGCAGACGAAGCTGAAGCTTGCCCTGTTCGAGGCGCATTTCAATCATCGCCGCGACCTGTCGGATCACGAAGTCCTGCTCGATATCGCAGCGGGCGTGGGCGTGCACCGCGGAGCTGCGAAAGCGGCGCTTGAGGACGAAGCCCTCGAGGCGCGCGTGATTGCCGAAGAACGGCAGGCATGGGACCTCAATATCTCCGGCGTCCCTGCCATGATTATCAACGAGAAGTTCATGCTCCCTGGCGCGCAAGGGCCGGAGACTTACGTCAATGTTTTGCGTAAAGTGGCTGAAAAGTCGCGGGGGTAAAACGCTGGGGCGTTCTTCGCATTACGGAACGGATGGACGAGTTAAACGCTGGTTACAAAAACGGCGCGAGCCCAATTGAGGATCACGAGCAATATGACGTTCGTTTGACCTTGGAGAGGGCTCGGCGCAGGGCGGCAGAAAAGAACAGGACTTAGGGAAAAACACGATGGGGAAATCGGTGAAAAGCTTGGCTGTTGTGGCATTCGTCACAGTGATCGCGATAGCGTTCTCGGGCTTTGCGGGAAGCGGCAGTGTCGATGTTTTCGGCTATCCTGCGATGTATCTGGTTGGATGGCTTGCCCTCGCCATTAACTGGCTCGTCTACATCCCGTCTGCCGCCGCGCAGAGCGACAAGTTTTATGACACGGTCGGCGCGATCACATATCTTTCGGTCACAGCCTTTGCCGTTTATGCAGCGATTGCGCACCATGGCGGCCTTGATGTGCGCAGCATGGTCGTGGCCGGAATGGTCGCGGTCTGGTGCATTCGCCTCGGCACATTCCTCTATATCCGCATTCACGCAGGCGGAGGGACGGACAGCCGCTTTGAAAAGATCCGCGTGAACCCTGCGCGCTTCCTCGTGGCCTGGACCTTGCAAGGGCTCTGGGTGATCCTGACAGCTTCGGCAGCGGTTGCGATCATCACCTCGCAAACGCGCGAGGCAATTGGCGTCTTCTTCTTTGCAGGCGCTGCGATCTGGCTTCTTGGATTTGTGTTTGAAACGGTCGCTGATGCGCAAAAGAGCGCGTTCAAGAAAGACCCCGCAAACGACGGCAAATTCATCAATGTCGGCCTTTGGCGATGGTCGCGTCACCCCAATTATTTTGGCGAGATTACCTTGTGGTTCGGCATGTTTGTGATTGCGATCCCGATCCTTTCGGGCCTTTCATGGCTGGTCGTGATCTCCCCGATCTTCGTTTATCTGCTGCTGACCCGGATCAGCGGGATCAACTTGCAGGACGAGCAGGCGAAAGAGCGTTGGGGCGATGATCCGGCCTATCAGGCCTATCGCAAGAACACGCCGGCGCTGTTCCCCAAACCGCCTGCTTAGGCAAATCGCCCTTTGAGTTTGTGAAGCCTTGCGATACACCTTCTGCGGGGATCGTCATTGACTAAGGAGAGCCATATGGCCCGCACACCTTCCCTTTCCGTTTTTGCCGCTGTTTCCGCGTTCGCACTGCTTGCCGCGTGTAGTGGTGAGGCCGGTGACGGTGCAGAAGAAACTGCTGCACCTGCCGGTGATGAAACCAGTGGTATCAAGATGGTCATGATTGCTGAGCGTCAGAACAATTTCGAAGCCATCGGCGACAGCTTCAAAGCGATACGCGAACAGCTTGAAACAGATAGCCCCGACTTTGCCGTGATTACACCCGCTGCGGCCGACATCAATGAGCGTTTGCAGCGCTTGCCGGACCTTTTCCCGGAAGGCACCAGCATGGAAGCAGGGTACGACACCGAGGCATTGGCCACGATCTGGGAAGACCCCGATGGCTTTGCTCAGGCGATTGAGAACGGCGTAGCGGCAAGCGCCGACATGATGGCAGCGGCCGCCACTGGCGATCCGGAAGCGGTCGGCGGGCAGGTCGGCAATCTTGGACGCAACGGGTGCAAGGCCTGCCACGACAAATACCGCGTCGATGATGATTGATCGCACATACGGTTAGCTCTCGATGACTACACATGCGGTAAGGATTTGGGATTGGCCGGTGCGCTTGACGCACTGGTCATTCGCCCTGCTTTTGCCCGCTATGTATGTGACCGCTGATAACTCGCAATGGGGCTGGCATATGCGGCTGGGCCATGTGCTGCTGGCGCTGATCATATTCCGCGTCATTTGGGGGATCATCGGCACCGACACGGCCCGCTTTTCGACTTTCGTGAAAGGGCCGGCTTCCCTCATCAAATATCTGCGCGGCGGCTATCCTCATAAAGAGCACAAGGGGCACAATCCCCTTGGCGCGCTGGCGGTTCTGGCGCTGCTCGGCTTTACGCTGGCTCAGGTAAGCATGGGCCTTTTCGCAGGCGATCCATTTGACGGTGCGACAGGACCGCTCAATCCGCTTGTCGGGGTGGGAACAGCCGACCTTCTGACCGATACGCACGAATGGTTCTATTGGGTCGTTTTCGGCATGATCGGCCTGCACATCACCGCCGTTGGCCTTTACGGCGCACTTCAGGCGCAGAACCTGATCGGCCCAATGGTCGGTGGCAAGGGTGAAAAGGCGCTCAACGTTGAGGACAATCCGCCTGCACAATGGGGCAGGGCGCTGGCCGCTTTGGCCGTATCGGCGGGCATTGCCTTTTGGATCTACACAGGCGCGCCGCCGCTCACCTGAGGTCGTCTTTCAGTTTGCAAAAATCGCATAGGGGTTTGCCCGTAGGTTTGAATTCTTTGCCCTTCACTAATCAGGGCAGGCATTCGTCAGGGGATGAGGAGCTAACAGCCTCCCCATGAAACATCACATCCTTACAAAGCTCGGGAAAACAACCAGAGCCCTCGCAACGGTGCTTCGCCATGAGCGCGGCACCGCTTCCATTGAATATGGCCTGATGGCGGCGATGATCGCTATCGCAGGCGTGCAGGCCATGTCTTCGCTCGGTATCAGTCTGGCCGATACATTCGGTACTGCGGACAGCGCTATGGTCGCGGAAACTCCGATCATGGGGCCGGGCGGGGGTTCACCGCCGTCGCCTGACTCTCCCTGATAGTCCTAAAACGCATCCCTTCGGTCCAAACCATGTGCCGCGGCGCGGTAATTTTTTACCGGCTGCGGCACATAATTTTTTCAGTGCTCAAGCGAAGCGGTCAGCCACTGATCCTGCACAATCTTCCGCCGAAAGATTGATCGCCTCAGACCAGACCCAGCCGCTCCAGCTTGGCGGCGAGCTTGCCCGGCAGTGCATCGCCAATATCCTCGCCCGCGTCCAGATCGCGCGGGGGATCGCCTTTGAGATAGCGCCAGCCTTGGTGCGCGCGCTTGGGTCGGGGCTCTACCCGCACGAGTTCGGGCTTCATTTCGATCAGCCAGCGCCCGCTGTCGGTCTGCGAAAAGCCGATGATCTCGGAGCGCGCAACGATGGAGTGCTGGTGAATCCAATAGAGCGACCCGCCAATGCACTCCTCCCATTTAATGGGGCGGTTCTTGGTGGTGAGATAGGGCGCGCGCCCACCGGCATACCAGCTTTCCAGCTCGGCATAGCTTTTCGCGCCATAGGCAATTTTCGTCAGGTGTAGGGGCATAGGTGCAACTTAAGAGGTTTCCGCTCGATTGCGAGACAACACCCTTAGCAATCCCCGAGACATTCGAGAGTTCCGCGCCTACTCGCTTATATTGACGCTCGCTTATATTGGCGCTCGTTTATAGCGGGGCCAGCCCCGCCGCGACCGCCAGGCCAAGGAAGGCGAAAAAGCCCATGCTATCGGTGATCATGGTGACAAACACCGATGATGCGACCGCGGGGTCTTGTCCCATGCGTTCAAAAGCCACCGGCACCAGCACGCCGGCAAGGCCCGAGATCGCGATATTGACCACCATGGCAATCGCGATGACGACGCCCATCTCGGGGCTGAAAAGCAGCCCTGCTGCAACACCGATCAGCACCGCGACCGTCGCCCCGTTGAGCAATGCAACGCGCAGTTCGCGCCAGACGATGCGCCATGTGTTGGCCCGCGTCAGCTGATTGGTTGCAATCGCGCGCACGGCCACGGCCATGGTCTGCGTGCCTGCATTCCCGCCGATGCTGGCGACAATCGGCATGAGCACGGCGAGGGCGACCAATTCCTCAATCGCGGCGCCAAAGAATGCGATAATGGCCGACGCCACCACGGCTGTTCCAAGGTTCGCGACTAGCCAGCGCACGCGGCTGGAGTAAGCCTCCTTGATCGGCTCGTTAATATCGCCATCGCCCGCACCAGACAGAAGCAGCGCGTCCTCGCCCGCTTCTTCGGAGATGATGTGCACGACATCGTCCACCGTCATCTGACCCACCAGACGCCCGCTTTCATCCACGACTGCGGCCGAGATCAGAGCGTATTTCTGGAACATCAGCGCGACCTCTTCCTGATCGGTCGTCACCGGGATCAGGGTCTGATCACGCTTCATCACATCGGTCAATTTGATGCTGCGCGGCGTCGTCAAAATCCAGTTCAGCGCGCAAGTGCCCACCGGATGGTGCGAGGCATCGACCACGAAGACCTCGTAAAAGTCATGCTCCAGATCGCCTTCGTCGCGCAGGTAGTCGATCAGATCGCCGACCGTCAGATGCTCCGGCACCGCCATTACGTGGCGGTTCATCAGGCGTCCGGCGGTTTCCTCAGGGTATGACAGCGCGCTTTCCACCGCGGCCTGCGTCTCAGGCTCCAGTTCGGCAATGATTGCCTTCTGGTCGTCTTCATCAAGGTCTTCGAGCAACTGGACCGCATCATCGGTCTCCATTTGCTCTGTGATGGTCGCAACGTCAGCAGGGGCGAGCTGCTCCATCATCAGTTCGCGAACGTGATCGTTAAGCTCTGCGACCACTTCTGGCGTCATCAGATCGGTGATCGCCGCCGCCAGATCGGTGCGATCATCCTCTTCGATCAGCTCAAGAAGGTCTGCGGTGTCCGCCGGGTGGAGCGGTTCGACAAGGTCGTAAACGCCTTGCGTATCCCCGGCCCTCAGCGCGTCTCGCACCTTGGCAATATATGAGCGTTTTAGGCGGTTTTCCTCATCGTGGCGCTCGTCATCGATCCGGTCATCGGGACGAACCGCGTCCTTGGCCATTTCCTCAATGTCTGTCGCCATGCGGATTTCATCAAGGGAGGTTGGATCGACCATATTTGCGGGTTTAGAAGGGGCTTCACGAAAAGCAAGCGGGTGACATACGGCTCTCAACTGCTAGAGAGCCCTTCAAACATTCAGGAGATTATTGAAAATGGCCGATACACTCACTTTCACGCTCGATACTGGCGATGGGGCAGGCAAAGACGTTGTGATCAAACTGCGCCCCGATCTGGCCCCCGGCCACGTTGCGCGCATTACCGAGCTTGCAGGCGAGGGCTTTTACGATGGCGTGGTGTTCCACCGCGTAATCCCTGGCTTTATGGCGCAAGGCGGCGACCCGACCGGCACCGGCATGGGCGGCAGCGAGAAGCCTGACCTCAAGGCTGAATTCAATTCAGAGCCACACGTCGAGGGCACATGCTCGATGGCGCGTGCGCAAAACCCCGACAGCGCCAACTCGCAGTTTTTCATCTGCTTTGAAGACGCAGGCTTTCTTGACGGTCAGTACACCGTTTGGGGCCAGGTCGAGAGCGGCATGGAACATGTCCACGCTCTGCCCAAGGGTGAACCACCCCAGGCACCTGGCAAGATTGTCAAAGCGACCGTGGCATAAGCCTGCATTCAGCTAGTCGATTTCAAACAAGCGCCCGTCCTGATATTGGTCAGGGCGGGCGCTTTTCTTTGAGTCTGGGTAAGTTTTGATGATCCCGTTTCGCACTGCAATCGCATTGCTCTTTCTGACGCTCTCCGCCTGCGCCACTATCCCTGATATTTCCCAATCGCGATCCCCGTGCCGGATGGAGCCGGGCGGATGGTGTTCTTTTGTGCGTGAGGGGGCGGTGGAGGCTTATCCTTATGCCATCGCTTCGCTGCAAGCTTATGAGGGGGATGACGACCTCTACACCGCGCCCATCCCGATGCTGGCCCAGTTGGAAGCTCTGCCGATTGATCCTGCGGCTAAGGACAAGGGTTTTGGCTACAAGATTTTCGAGCAATATTCGGCGAACAGCGCGCCCGACACCGAAGACCCGCAGGTTATCGCGCGCATACTTGCCTTTCGCGGGACAGATTTCGACGGGTTCACCGACATATTCTACGGCACACTTCGCAATGACCAGATTGATCTGGCGGTTGAGGCATTCGCGGCAGAATCCGCGCGTTTTGATGACAGCGTGCCGTGGGTGGTGACGGGCCATTCATTGGGCGGGGCGCTCGCCACGGAAGTCTCGGTCGCCAACCCTGAAGTGCGTGCCTTCATGTTCAACACCTCGCCGTTCTACGGGGGGGATGCCATGTCAAACGATGTGCGGCGCACCTTTTTTAACGAGCGCGGGGAGATCCTGCGCCGTTTTGCCAAGTTCAAATCCGCGCCTGCTGCCGAGGTTTACACGATCAATTGCCGGCCGGGCGCAAGTGCGATCAAGAAGCATTCGATGCGGCGGCTGGTCGATTGCCTGACGTGGATTGCGGCCTATTCAGACAGGCACGCGTTCCAAATGGTTGAAACGCAAGGCATTGAACGCCCCATGGTGGAGTGCAAGCGCGAGGAGCCGGGTCACCCGGGGGTTGGCCACCGCGAAATCACGCCATGCGTACACCGGTCGCGGCCTGGCAAGGATAACGAACCCGACGAAGCTGACGATTGATGCAGCGATTGAAGCCGTGATTGAACTGCTGCGCTTCTGCGGCTAGACGCGCCGTCACCATGAAACCGACCACAGATCCCCGCGTTGCTCCGAATGAGAGCCCCAAGACCTACCGCGTCAAAAGCTTCGGCTGTCAGATGAACGTCTATGATGGCGAACGTATGGGCGAGCTTCTCGACGAAAAGGGCCTGACGCCCGCGCCAGAGGGCGAGGATGCCGATCTGGTCGTGCTAAACACTTGTCACATTCGCGAGAAGGCGGCGGAGAAGATTTATTCCGACATTGGCCGCCTGACCAAAGGCAAGACGCAGAAGAAAGCGCCGATGATCGCGGTTGCCGGATGCGTGGCGCAGGCAGAGGGCGAAGAGATCATGTCGCGCGCGCCTGCCGTTTCCATGGTGGTTGGCCCGCAGGCCTATCACCGGCTCCCCGATATGCTGGATAAAGCGGTTGCGGGCGGACGTGCGACCGATACCGATATGCCCGCGATTGCGAAATTTGGCGCGCTGCCAGCGCGCAAACGGCGTTCTCCGACCGCGTTTTTGACGGTGCAGGAAGGCTGCGACAAATTCTGCACCTATTGCGTGGTGCCATACACACGCGGTGCCGAAATTTCGCGACCGTTCAATGATTTGATCGGTGAGGCTCGCAAGCTCATTGAAGCGGGTGCACGCGAGATCACCCTGCTGGGCCAGAACGTCAACGCATGGGCGGGCGAGGATGATGCAGGACGGCCTGTGGGTCTCGCTGGCCTGATCCGCGCGATTGCAAAGCTCAATGGGTTGGAGCGTATCCGTTACACCACCAGCCACCCCAACGATATGGAAGACGACCTGATCGCTGCCCATGGCGAGGTGGATCAACTGATGCCGTATCTGCATCTGCCCGTCCAATCGGGCAATGACCGGGTTCTGAAAGCGATGAACCGCGCGCATACGGCGGAAAGCTATCTGCGCCTTCTCGAACGTTTCCGCGAAGCGCGGCCCGATATTGCGCTGTCAGGTGATTTTATCGTGGGCTTTCCGGGCGAGACCGAGGCCGAATTTGAAGACACTTTGAACCTTGTGGACGAGGTGCGGTATTCCCAAGCGTTCAGCTTCAAATACTCACCGCGCCCCGGAACTCCGGCGGCCACGATGGACAATCAGATCGCCAAGGACGTGATGGATGATCGTCTTCAGCGTCTGCAGGAACGCCTCAACCGCGATCAAAGCGCCTTTAATGCGGCTCTTGTTGGCAAGACCTGCGACATCCTCGTCGAGCGTAAGGGCAAGCTCCCCGGCCAATGGCTGGGCAAAGCGCCCTGGCTGACCAGTGTGTGGTTCGAGGGAGCCGTGGATATTGGCGATATCGTTCAGGTCGAGCTTGTCGATGCAGGGCCCAACTCGGTTGAAGGGCGCCTGATCTAACGAGCCAGGGGCTCTGCTTAACCGCCTGCTTCCCGCGCTTCCTGCTCTTTCAGGATCGACAAATACCGGTCCACCGCGGTCGCAATGATCTGCGGGTCGCGGCTGGTGCTGGGCAATTCGTAAAGCGAGGTCAGATAGGCCATGTCGAAATCGGTGATCGACGGCGGGGCGAATTCTTCGTTAAACAATGTCAGGATCGTTGGCGGGGTGTTCGCGTCGCTCTTCACATCATCGCTGACCGAGGCGAGAATGCGCACACTGGCGTAGTCGGCGATCTGGCGAAGGGTTTTCTCCTCCAACGCCGCCGTTTCGACAAGCACGACCGCGCCTACCATGGCCGATTGCTGACGATTGATCCGCGAGGCACGTTCGGTTTGGTTTACAAGGCTGCCAATTCCGCGGGCGCGGTCACCTGATCCCTCGACAACAGCTTCGGTGCCGTCTTCGTTGAGCGTGCTGAATGCGTGCCACGAACGGACCGCATCCGACCCGCGATAAATCCGGTCGCGCTGATAACTCTTAAGTCCGTCGAACAGCCATTTCTGTTCTTCTTCAAGGGTTTTGACCGCGTCGTTCACATTGTTGAGGAAGCCGAGAAAGGCATTGGCCTTGCAACCCTCATCTGCAATACGAACCCCGCGCAAGGATCGCGCGTTCTCTTCGATCCGTTCTTTTACGACCGCTGCAATGTTGTCGGGAAGGCCGGAGACCATAACGCACAGCGGCGCGCGGAAACGGGCCGCGGGAAGGCCTGAGCGGGCGGGCAGATTGATCTGGCGACCGATGCGCAAAACACGCTCGCGCGTGCTTTCGCCGCTGTCATCCTCAAGATCGCCTTCAACGATGATCTGGTCGTCATCCTGTGCGGTTTCCTGCGCAGCGGCGGGGGCGGCTGCTGCGGTCAGCATAGCTGCACATAGTGCGGGGAGGGGCCATTTTCTCATCGGTCTTGGGTTTCCCATTGCTTTGACGCCGCTTTTTGTGCCCCCTCCGTTTGAAGAGGCGCGGGTGAACGACGTCTTATGCGCACATTACAAACGGGCGGGCCAAAGTATCCCCACTATCGACCACCCCCTTGCGGCTATCGACGATCGGGGAGCGCATTCGACCAGCGGCAAATGGAGCCCGACAGGTTACTTAAGGGCAGGATCGTTGCGCCTATTCTTCCAGCTTCGCCTCGCGCTGAAGCTGTCTGCGATATTCTCTCGAAGTGGCATCAATCAATGCGTCTTCGAGCGCGGTCGACGGCAATTGGTACAAGGCTTTGAGAAGCGCCCTGTCGAAATCGCTAAGCCCGCCGGGTGCTGTTTCTGGAAATGCGAAAAGAGACAGGATGGTATTAGACCCCGCGCCCGGCTCCGCTTCGGGTTCCCTCAAAGTGGCCAGAAGGCGCATGGTGGCAAAGTCGGCCAATTGCCGGATGGAAAGGCCGCCGATTTCTTTTTCATCAAAGATCGTGGCCGAAAAGATCATGTCTTGCCGGATTTGTGCCCGTCCAAGGCTGGCGGAGCGCTGGGTGTTCGAGGCCACTCGCTGACCTGGCGGGCGCTCGCGGTTAAAATCCCTTAAATCCACCGTTGCAAAGGGCGTCCCGTCCTTGCCGCGCTTTTCGGTGACATTCCACGCGACGACCGCGCCGGAGCCTTCTTTTGCGCGGTCGATCTGAAAGTCTTTGAGTTCGCCAAAAATCCAGGATTGCTCTTTGCGAAGCGTTTCAAAGTCTGCCTCCACATCGGAGACGATCGAGACAAGTGCATTGGGCCGGCAGTCGGGGTTGTCGTTAACCCGCACCCCTGCATTGCGCGCATTGGCGTTGATGCGTTCTTTAAGTACCGCCGCGAACGCCTCGTCCAGCCCCCATGTCGTGAGGCAAAATTCATCGTGATAGCGCGGCACAGGTTCACGCGTGCGTCCGGGAAGAATTACAGCCTCGCTCTGCCGCTCGATTTCCTCGCGCCGCTCCGGCCAAGGGATACCTTCAACAATGATCGTGCTGTCGGTTTCGGAAGTCTCCACTTCCTGTGATGCGGTATCTGATGACTGGGCGGACAGAGGTGCGACAGCAGTGCTTATGAGCGCTGCGGCGATGAGGGGATTTCCGAAGCATTTCATGAATATCTTCTCCGTGCTCATTGCCTTGTCCTATCTATTCGCCTTCGTCTTCAAGCCGCGCGGCGCGCCGGGCGATATTGCCATAGAACAGCGACCGGCTTGCGGTTGGCGAAGTTTCATAGAGCATCGACACAAGCGAGCGATCGAAGTCGGTCAGCTCCTCTGGCGCATCTTCATCCTGAAACAGCGTCAGGATCGTGTCGGCGGCGGGCACTTCCTCGGGCGAGAGGGCGCGCGCGTTACCAAAGGTGCGCATCGAGGCATAATCGGCCAGCTGCGTCAGCGATTTGCCATCCGCTCTGGCCAGCTCGATCAGGACGGTTGCACCTGCAAGCGGATTGGGCTTTCTCCTGAGGCGAGAGGCGTAGTAGGACTGGTTCGGCCCGTCGGCAAAGGCGAGGCGATCTCCTGCGCTGCCTTGAGAAGTGGGAACGGCGACCGGACCGGGCAGGCGCGCGGGACGATAGGTCCATGCGCGCACCGGGTCCTCTTCCTCAAGCACCCTTATGCGTTCATAGCTTTTCAAATGGCGCAGCACATCGGATCTGCTGTTGAACCATGTCTCGGCTGTGCCTTGCTCTTGAGGCACGAAAATGACCGATGTGTTGTGTCTGCAATCGTCGGGTACGTCCTGCCGGTTCAGCCCCAGGCTTAGCGCATTTTCGCGCATTCTTGCCTCGATCACCTTCGCCGCTTCTGCGGGAAGGCCGAAAACTCTGGGGCACATCGGTTCGGCAAATTTGGCGATGGTTTGAGAGATGCGCGGCTTGTTCAAGACGTCTTGAGCCAATTGGCGCAGTTCATTGCGGCGTTCGCGCTTGCTCGCGGGTTCTTCGACGATGATCTCGCTTTGCGACTCTACGCCGTTTTCTTGGGCCACAGCCGCAGACGTGCCCAACAAGGCCAAAGGCAGAAATGGAAGAAGGGCTTTCATTCGCTTTCCTTTGTCTCTTTCGAAGAACTAGAACAAAGTATTCGAGTTCCGTATTTCAAGAATAATATGAACACTCACTGATCTTCTGGTCTTTCTGCCTCTACTGTCCGGGACGCTGTGGTTGCAATGATCCTTCGCGGTGATGAATTGCGAGAAGCGCTGTAAAGGCTGTTGAGCAATGCCTTATCGTAAGGGGTGAGGCCGTCTGGCGCCGTATTTGTGTGAAACAATTCAAGGATGGTGGAAGCGGCGTAGTCCGCCTCGGTTTCAAGCGCTGCCGTAGCCAGGAAGGTACGCATGGTCGCATAGTCCCCAAGCTGTGCGTGGGTGAAATCTTCAGCAGCACCGCGTTCAATAAGAAGCGCAGCGCCTGTGATTTCGTTGGTGTAGATCGGATCGGACGAGGCTTGGGGCGCTACTGTCTTGGGATTGCGCCAGTCGATGACGCGCGCATTGCTTCTCTCCAAGGGAAGCGGTTGCCCGTCAAAATCACGCAATTTGACTTTTTGCCATGCACGGGCGGGTCCGACCTCGGCGAGGATCTTGCGCCTCTGATAGATCGGCAAGTGCGACAATTCGGGTGAGCTTTCAGACAGCCACTTATCGGCAGGACCGGCGGTAGGCGACATAAAGGCGATGCGGATCGTTGGCGTGCAGTCTGCATCTTCATTTGCGCCGCTTGCGAGCCGAACTGCATTTGCCCGAATACGCGCCTCGATCGCCAATGCGTCTGCTTCTGGCAGGCCGATGACTTTTGGACAGACCGGATAGAAGAATCTGGCGATAGGCCGTCCGCGGCGTGGGGGACGCACAATCTGCCGGGTAAAGTCACGCAATTCCTCGCGCCGCTTTCCCGCACTGGTTGGGGGCGTCACGATTATGGGTGCAGATTGCTCCGTCTGCGATCGGGCAGCGTTTTCTTGGGTAGTGTTTTGAGGCGCAGCGGTCGTGGGCGCAGCGACACCTGCGACCACCGCAAGCAAGAGTTCAAACACAGGCCCCAAGGTCATGTCCTTTTCTACCCGGGTACGAGCCGCATACAATCGACGCACAAATATGAACTCTGCGTTACTTTCCCCAAGAACGCAGAGGCCGCAAGCTTGCCAAGCTCACAAAGCAGCCTACCCTTCCGACTCGACCCGAGCTTTTCTTCGGCGAAGAGCGAACACGCAAAGGACCTTATGGGACGCAAACCCACGAAACAGATCGCAGGCTCGATTGATCCGTCAGTCGTGCCCGACGCCATCAACCTCAATGACGCAGCGGAGGAAGGCGGGAATCGCGAGCGGGCCAAGGCCGAGCTTTCGTTTGAAAATCAATCGTTATTGGGCGCCTTGTTCGGGCAGTTCGATGCCAATCTGGTGCAGGTGGAAAACCGGCTCAACGTCTATATCCACGCGCGCGGCGACAAGGTCCTGATCGAGGGGACGCAAGATGCCGTGGCACGGGCGCGCGAAACGCTTACCACGATGTACGACCGGCTGGCCAAGGGGCAGGATCTGGATGCAGGCGCGATCGAAAGCCTGATCGCCATGTCAAACGAGCCCACGCTGGAGGGTATCATAAGCGGCGACAGCCGGGAGCCGCCGATCATGATCCGCACGCGGCGCAAGACGATTGTGCCGCGTTCGGCGACGCAGATCACCTATATGCGCAGCCTGACGCGCGACGACATCATCTTTGCTCTGGGCCCCGCAGGAACCGGCAAAACCTATATCGCGGTAGCCCAGGCCGTCAGCCAGCTTATCAGCGGTAGTGTGCAGCGCCTTATCCTGTCGCGTCCTGCGGTTGAGGCGGGCGAGAAGCTGGGCTTTCTTCCCGGCGATATGAAGGACAAGGTCGATCCCTATCTGCGGCCCCTGTATGACGCGCTCAACGACTGTATGCCGCCAGAGCAGGTCGAGCGCCGCATCGCATCGGGCGAGATCGAGATTGCACCGATTGCGTTTATGCGCGGGCGCACATTGGCCGATGCCTTTGTGATCCTTGACGAGGCGCAGAACACCACGCGCGAGCAGATGAAAATGTTCCTCACCCGCTTTGGTCAGAACAGCCGGATGGTGATCTGCGGCGACCCGCGCCAAGTGGACATCCCCGGCGGTGACCGCATGAGCGGCCTTGCCGATGCAGTCGAGAAGCTGGAGCACACCGAAGGCTTCGGCACCATCCGCTTCACCGCCGCCGACGTGGTCCGTCACCCGATCGTGGGCCGGATCGTCGAGGCGTATGAGGGCGAGTGATTTGTCGAGGGTAGGGGTGAAAACGGATAGTCTGGTTCTGGGCCCGAAGGCCGAGAAAGGTGACGCCCATAAATATGTAGCGCGATGGCCATTTACGACCCTGGTTTCAGTCGTTACCGGCACCAAAAGGCCCAATTTCGATGTTCGCCGGGCTTGCCGTTGAACTGGTATTGCATGCCATCAATTCCGCAGTCTGGCATGACCGTCTATTCACATGTGTTCATTCTACCGCTCAGGTCCCCGCACCGCTCTCACACTAAACCTTCCGAGGGATGATAATGTCAAAATTTTTGATCGCCAAAAGGGTCACGATATCTGTTGAAAAATATGGCATCACGAACGTTTCTGTTCAGATGATACTTCCGATGGCATATTCCCTGGCCGATCTCATTCGGATTGTGCAATTGTATGCTGGCTACGACGATCGATATGACTGGAAGTTTTCAAACCCTCGTGATGAAGAAAAAGCGCTCTCGTACAGAATGGATGGCGACAAATTAGATAAGATAAGATTTGATGATTACAGAGACATCGCCCCGACTATAAATTGTGCTTACGGGCCGTTAGTAATGGAAATCGGGGCTCGAGGGATGCTTAAGCATCGAAACGTATCCCCGAAAGTGGAGCAAGCAGTAGGTACGTTCCCAACTCACAACAATATCAATGACGGATCAACGCCACCAAACCTGGGGGAGAAGGTCAGCACGGATGATTTGCAGGAATTTGATATGAAATTGAGAGAGTTGTTTAAGGGAAGATATCGGATATCAGATGAAATTGTTGAGTCGTTTTTTGGCGAAGAAAACAGACTTACCCTGTGTCAGTAGTCGCTTCCAATAATGCCAATACCGATGCTATCCGCCACCCGATCGTGGGCCGGATCCTCGAGGCGTATGAGGGCGAGTGATTTGTTGAGAGTTGGGGTAAGAGCGTGAGGTCCGGTTTCAAACCAACAAGAAGCCAATGCGGACGAGGGCAGTTACCAAACGCAGTCAGTTCAATTCTGAAAAGTATCGGATGGCAGCTTCGAGAGCCAGATCGCGCCGCTCGATGAAAGCTTTTACGGTCGGCGGCGCTAGAGTATCGGGTTGCACCCCATCGCCGACAAAGTCCGATCCATCCGGGTAGGTGTCGCGTTTCGTTGTGATGCGGGCAGTGCCACCGCCGGGTAAGTAGAACCCAAGGGGTTGCCCTGTGCTACCGCCGCTCGCCTGTCCGATGATAGGGCCGCGATCCATGACATCAAAGGCTACCAGAAAATCCTCTGCAGCCGAAAATGTACCTGTCCCGGATAGCACCGCAACAGGCCCGGCATAGTATTGATCGGGATTTGGGAGTTCCATATTACCCGTGGATTCATAGCTTTCCGTTTGATAGCCCCATGCACGAAAGGCGGGGCGATAGTTCATCGTTTTCCATGAACTGACCGCGAATGGCTTTTGGGTAAGTCTGGACAGAATATCATAGCCATAGGAGCTGCTGCCTCCGCCATTCTTGCGCACGTCGAGAATGATGCCATCAGCTTTCGATATGGCCTCAAAATTGTCGGCAAAGCCTTGCGAGGCGTCTGAACTGCCGAAAGAATTGAGTTCCACATGAGCAATATTCCCCGGCAGCATTTTCCAACTGAAATTGGATGGCTGAGCCTCTCTGCCTTCGGTCAAGGCCTCCCATGTGTCCCAATCGGGTCGGCTGGATTGGACGGTGACAATATCACCTGCCTGCTTTTTGATCTTGAGTTCGAGCGGGCCTTCTGGCCCTTTAAGAAGGCGCCATGAATAGACGACACTGTCGATATAGGCTTTGTTCGAGCCGCTGACGAAGGGGCGGTGCAGTTTATCTGCGAACTCTTGGATTGGCATCCCGTCAACCGCAATGATTTCATCGCCGCGTGTGACGCCTGCAGCTTCGAATTCCTCGCCCGCGGCGTAGTCAAGGATAAGTCGCCCTTCGATCCATTGGTAATTAATGGCGGGGACATTGGAACGTCCGTCGTTGAATTCCCAGACATTCGGGAAATAGACATTCGCGTGACCATCTTCGAGCTTCGCGACGAATGCCTGGAGCAGCCGGTAATATTCGTAGGTGTTTTCGCTGGCCATGACGCGCGGGATCATTGCGCGATACTCCGCGTCCCAATCAAGCTCGGGAACGAGATCAAAGTTTGCAAAATTATATTTCGCCTCCGACCAGACAAGAGACAGACCCGCCAGCTTTTCCTCAACGGGCAAGTTCTCTTTATACTCTGGTCGAGCAGAAACCGTGCCCCAGCGTTTTGCCTCGGTCGCACTTGCCTGCTTAACGGTCTCCTCAATGGCAGCCCAACGAGACGTATCTCTCAGACTTTCAAGATCTGTATCCTGTTCCAGCGAGTAAGTATTGATGAAGCCAAGCGAGGCCGCCAGTTCCAGCAAATCCAGTGCTTTACCGCTCTGCCCCCCTGCAAGGGCATAAGCGCAAGCGGCATCATATGCGGCTAAGCGACGCTTCCATTTCGGGACATCTTCCCGGTTTGCCATTTTCTCGTAAAGGGCCCCAGCGGCTGCATGTGCTCCGGCTTTATACTGCGCTTCCGCCTGTCTTTCGATCGCCTCGAGAGTGAGTTCGGCCGCTTGCTCTTTGGCGGCTAGCTCTTCGTGGGAGTAGGCCGAAACACATAACGCGAGGCTCACTGCAAGAGTGGACGCAAGTCTAGTTCGTTTTGATGCCATGAATACTCTCCCCTGCACATGCATGGCACAGGACTTGGGCTGCACCCAGAGAGATTTTCGCAACTTCAACTGTTAAATTTGCAAGTGCAATCGAGCGTGTTTGTCGTTGGAATGCATCACGATCAGGAGACGCAGGCGAAACGCGCGCTTTCCTACTGGCCCTGTGTTGGACTATGCAGCGCTTTATGAACCCTGCCTTTGCACCTCATTTGACGCTGCGAACTCGCCCGCAAATTGCGGCAAAAGTTTTTTG
This sequence comes from Erythrobacter sp. S227, assembly GCF_057364925.1. Taxonomy (NCBI): domain Bacteria; kingdom Pseudomonadati; phylum Pseudomonadota; class Alphaproteobacteria; order Sphingomonadales; family Erythrobacteraceae; genus Erythrobacter; species Erythrobacter sp. S227. The sequence continues at coordinate 1,371,105 of NZ_CP200280.1, read as the reverse complement.
GTCTCTGGACAGTGTGTCAAGTGTGTCAAAACTTGTGTTTAATGGCTTTAAATCAGTGGGATGCCGTTGCAGCTAGATATCGATCTTGAAGACTGGCCAGAAGGGGGCTGGCCCCCTGAAAAATGGGAGGCTTTGGCGGAGCGTTGCGCGGGCGCTCTTGCGACGGTCACGCCCGAGCTTGCGAACGAGCGCCTCCACACCAGCGTGCTGTTCACCTCTGACGCAGAAGTCCACACGCTCAACCGCGAATGGCGAGAACGCGACAAGCCGACCAATGTGCTGAGCTTTCCGATGCTGACGCGCGAAGAGCTGTTGGAGATCGCAGCAGACGGACCGCCGGTGATGCTGGGCGATATTGCGCTTGCCCATGAAACGTGTGCGCGCGAGGCGGCGGAGAAAGGCATTGCTCTGGACCATCACGCCGCGCACCTCATCATCCACGGTTTGCTGCATCTTGCCGGCTTTGATCACGTTCACAGCGACGAAGAGGCCGAGGCGATGGAGCAATTGGAGATAACGGCTCTTGCCAAAATGGGGATCGCGGACCCATATGGGGATAGACCTCAAAACGAGGGCACATCGGAAGGGCCCAAGGAGCAAAATGCCCGATAACAGCAGTAGCACCCCCGCAGGAGACGCGGAGAGTAGCAGCGGAATATGGACTGCCCTTAAAAAGGTGGTTGGCGCCGGTGAGGCAAACCGTTCTCTGCGCAAAACGCTCGAAGAGAAAATCGACGAGCACGAAGGCGAGAACGCCGACAACTCCGACGAGACCGGCAACAGCAATGGTGACAATGGCGACCTCTCGCCGGTTGAACGGCAAATGCTGCGCAACCTTTTGCACTTTTCAGAACACGACGCCGATGATGTCGCGGTCCCTCGCGGAGAGATCGTTGCGGTCGATGCGGCGCTGAGCTGGGACGAGCTGGTCGCTGCCTTTGGCGAGCATGGCCACTCGCGCATGCCGGTGTACCGCCACACTCTGGATGAGGTGATCGGGATGATCCACATCAAGGACGTGTTCGCCTATCTTGCAAAAGGTAAAGCGCCGCCCAGTGACTGGACCGTTCTGATGCGGCAACCGCTCTACGTGCCGCAAACGCGCGGCGCGCTCGATGTGCTTGCCGATATGCGCCTTCGCCGTGTGCATCTGGCGGTTGTGGTGGACGAGTTTTCCGGGACCGATGGGCTGATCACTATTGAAGACCTTGTCGAAGAGATCGTCGGCGAGATCGAGGATGAGCACGATGAATTGCCCGAGGAGCTGATTGTGCCCATTGGTGAGGGCATGTGGGATTGCGACGCGCGCGCCGAGCTTGAGGACGTGGCGAGGACCGTTGATCCGCGCCTCGCCGAGGTCGAGGAAGCGGTGGATACGCTGGGCGGTCTTGCGTTCGTTATCGCCGAAGCGGTGCCATCGGTTGGATCTGTTCTGGAACACTCAAGCGGTTGGCGCATTGAGGTTACTGCAGGGGACGAAACCCACGTCAAGCGCCTGCGATTGCATGCACCCGAAGACAGGCCAGTCGAGAATGACTTGCAATAATGTCACCGGCCTTGATGTTTTTCACGCTTCTCTTCGCATTTTTGCATCCTTTCCGTAAGCTCAAGCGTAGCTCCCCTTAAAGGAGCTGAGTTTCATGCCGTCACGTCGTCTTCCCCCTCTAAGAGCGCTCGAAGCCTTTATGCGCACGGTTCGTTTGGGTTCTGCTCGTGCAGCCGCAGAGGAGATAGGTTTGAGCCCGTCCGCCCTGTCACGCCGGATCACAAATCTGGAAGAGTTTGTTGGCAAAAAGCTCTTCACAAGAGCGCGCCAATCGATGCAGCTCACCGACGAGGGTCAGGCGTTCTATGAGGCGGTGAACCCGCATATGGAAGCGCTCGCCCGCGCTGTTGAAAGCCAGTCGGACAATATCGCGCTGCTGCGGCTGCGTCTGGGAGTGCTCCCGATGTTTGGCAGTCAGCGCCTTTTCCCTCGTCTTGGCGAACTGCGCAAACGTCATCCGCTCCTGCACATCGACATCGATACCGCGCCCCATCTTGAGGACCGTGTGGGCGATACGCTGGATGCAGCGATCATCTTGTCGCGGGGGCCTGCTAGCGGGCTGCATGCGGTGCGATTGGATCACAACCTTGTCCATGCGATTTGTTCGCGTGCGACAGCTGGGATGATCGGTGACAACATGAACCAGGAGGTTCTGGCCAAGCAGACCTTCCTCATTCACAACGAATTGCCTGAAAGTTTTGTGGCCTGGAAAAAAGCCAACGATCTTGAGGACTTTGAGCCGGGCGCGATTGACCACTACGATTTAGGTGCACTGATGCTCGAAGCTGCTGCACAAGGGCTTGGGATTGCGATTATGCATGATGACCACCTGCGCCGTGCAGCCGACAATCGCCTGACGAATTTGCCAGGTCCCGAGGTTCACAGCCCTTACAGCTATTGGTTTGTATGCAAGCCAACGGCACTGGAATCGCGCCCCGTGCGCCTGTTCCATGACTGGTTGGTGCGAGCCGGCCTTTAACTTGGATGCGCCTTTAAGGCGTCTCTACCTCATGCACGGTTTTGCCTTCGCGCGCTGAATAGCGGATTGGAGGCACATCATGCGCAAAGTCACGCAGCGGCTTTCCCAGCGCTTCGCACAGCGCCTCTTCGATCCGGCGGCGGCCCTCAACGCTGATCGCCTTGCGGCCCTGATATTCGGCGGGGCTAAAGGGTTCGAGGAAGTGGATGTGGACGGGGAAGGTGCCACGGCGCGACAGGATACGCTTCGCATTGTTGAGGCCGTCCTCCTCGCCAATCCAACCGATCCATTCGGCAGCCGTTCCATAATCGATCAGAACAGGCTGAACCATGACGCCTGGGGGAGGCGGCTCCAGCACAGACAGCATGCTGGTTTTAAACGGCAGCAATGACTGACCATCGGTCGTCGTGCCTTCGGGAAAAACGGTCACGGCCCAATTGTCGGCGAGCGCTTCCTTCAAGGCGTTGATCTGATTGGCAACGCTCATGCGTGCTTCGCGCTTTACGAAAACGGTGCGGTTCATCTTGGCGAGCCAACCGACCAGCGGCGCGTTTGCAAGCTCCGCCTTTGCGACAAACGCTGTCCCGCAAGCGCCCGCCAAGCTCAAAATGTCGAGCCACGAAACATGGTTTGCCATGTAGAACACATCGCGTTTGAGGTGCGTGCCGTGAACATGGACCTTCGCGCCGGAAATGCGCGCAGTGAAACGCAGGAACCACATGGGAAACGGCGAGCCATAGGCAAATATGCGGTAGAGATAGTGCAGCGGCACGAAAAGTAAGATCAGTGCTGCCATCAAAGAGGCTCTGGTGATGATCCTCAGCCAACCGCGGATCGAGATTGGCGTTGTCTCTCCGCGCGCAGCAGCCACTCGCAAATCCCACGCACGGTCAGTGTTGTTGGCTTGGGCGCGCGCATCCGGTGAAGGGGCAGCGGTCTTGTCCTGGCTCATTGCAAGTGGCTTCAATCGTCGCGCGACAGGCGCACGCCGTAGAGTTCCATCCGGTGATCAACGAGGCGATAGCCAAGCTTCTCCGCGATCTGTTTTTGCAAGGCCTCAATCTCGGGGTCGACAAATTCGACGACGTTGCCGGTTTCGACATCAATCAGGTGATCGTGATGCGCTTCGGGAACAGGCTCGTATCGCGAACGTCCGTCGCCAAAGTCATGGCGGTCAAGGATGCCTGCTTCTTCGAAAAGTCTGACAGTGCGGTACACGGTCGCAATCGAAATCTTGTTGTCGATCGCAGATGCTCGCTCGTGCAGCAGCTCAACGTCCGGGTGGTCTTCGCTTTCCGAAAGGACGCGCGCAATAACGCGCCGTTGTTCGGTGATGCGCAAACCTTTTTCTGCACACAATTGTTCAAGATCGATTTTCTGGCTCACGCCATTTCATCCTTGGTAACGAGGGGCCGGACGCTTCCAGCCTTGGTCATCGTCATCCTTACCGATGGTTGCCCGAATTCTCAAGTTGCGTGCGCTGGTGTTCCTGTCGATAGCTTGGCGGGGTAAGCTGCAAAAGAAAAAGGGCATCGCCTGCACCAAATCGGCAGGCAACGCCCCATATGCGACCCGGTTTTGTGTTTTAAGCAGCCTTGCGGCGGCCTCGCGATGCGCCTGGCTTGCGGCCAAGGCCAATTTTCTTGGCAAGATCGCGGCGTTTTTCAGCGTAGTTTGGTGCTACCATCGGATAGTCGGACGGCAGGTTCCAGCGCTGACGATATTCCTCTGGAGTCATATCGTAATTGGTGCGCAGATAACGCTTGAGCATCTTGAGTTTTTTACCGTCTTCCAAGCATACAATGTAGTCAGGCTTGATCGATGCTCTGATGGAAACAGCCGGTTCAGGGCGAACTTCAACCGCTTCAGGCTCTTCGCCCAAAACTGAAAGTGCACCATAAACATTGGTAATCAGCCCCGGTACAGCGTCGACATCCACGCTGTTGTTGCTGAGATGGGCTGCTACAATATCGCTCGTGAGCGTTATCAACGTCTCTTTCATCTCTATCTCTAAGTTCTGCATGAGTTCCTCGATTTTTTTGGTTCGGATTTTTCCGATTTTTTTCGCATGGCTGACAAGAGGGTTCTTGACAAGTATGCATGTCGTTAATCTGCCAAAAAACGAGGCACATGTCCAATAATTGGATACATTTAGTGTCTAGATCGCGCGCCCAAAAGTAATTGCATCGACCCGTTCGCCATTGGCTAGGCGATAGTAATTGGGGCGTTCCCCGATTGGTTTAAATCCAACTTTCTCATAGAGATGGATAGCTGGATTGCCGCGCCGCATTTCTAGGAAAATGCGGGTTGTACCTCGGGATCGGGCTTGCGCAAAAAGGGTCCGGATCAGACCTTCTCCTAGTCCGCGTTGGCGAAAATCGGGCGAAACTGCGATCAGCAACAGCTCTTCTTCATCGGCCGCCTGGCGTGTGAGGACGAAACCGGCAGCCGATGCGGAGCTTTCAATTGGCGAATCGTCGCCAATGATTTCACCGTGTCCATCAATGACAACACCCCGCGTGCTGGGCATGGCCAATGCATCGGTGATCTGACGAATGTTCCACGCTTCGCCGTAGGCGGGGTCAAAAGCCACCTCCATAACCGCCATAATCCGCGCGATATGATGTTTGGACGGGATCACGGCTTGGGCGCCTGGGTGTTTTGCGGCTTCGCATCCGGGGCGCGGCCATAAATCGGCGAGAGATTGTCGTTCAGGCGCGTTTCGTGGAGGAGATGGGCCGCACGTGCATCCGGCAAAAGCTCCAAAGCCATGTGATTGCCATTAAGGAGATCGGCAAATTGCTTTGCGCGGTTCCCAACGATCATGTCTTTCGCGCCGGCTTGGGCGGCAGCTTCTGGCGTGAGCGAGCGGACGGGGCCATCGGGGCGGTCATTGGTGAAGTCCTGCACGAACCATTCGCCATGTCCGCCATTCATGCAGACCGTGACAGGGCGCGGAGTGGGTTGCCATGACCGAACTGCCACAAGCGCCAAAGTCGGGTAGCCGAGCACCGGCACGCCCCATGCCACACCAAGTGCACGGGCAGCGGCAATGCCGATGCGCACGCCGGTAAAGCTGCCCGGGCCAAGCGATGTGAGAATGCGGTCCGCACGTCCCTTTTCAGGGAGTGACTCGATCATCGGGATAAGGCGTTCGGCGTGACCCCGGCCAAGTTCGCGGTGCTCACTGGCAATGCAGCGCCCTTCGTCGAACAAAGCGACAGAGCAGGCCTCGCTGGCCGTTTCAATGACAAGGGTGCGCCCCGCAAATTGCATGACAGCGCCCTGCCTCAGGCAAGCATTATTCGCAAGTCGTCCAGAGGTTTGGGGCGCAAATTACGCAGCGCGCACTTCGGTTACTTCGGGGACGTAGTGCTTGAGAAGGCTCTCGATGCCTTGTTTCAACGTCATCGTGCTGGACGGACAGCCCGCGCACGCGCCCTGCAATGTAAGATAGACGACGCCTTCTGAAAAACCCCGGTAGGCGATATCGCCGCCGTCGCTTGCAACCGCGGGACGGACGCGGGTTTCGAGAAGTTCATGGATCGAAGAGATGATTTCGGCATCTTCTTCGCGGTCTTCGACCATCAATCCCAATTCTTCGCCGGGGACGGAAATGCCATCGGCGCTTCCACCCACAAACAGCGGCGCTTCCGAAACGAAATGGTCGAGCAGGATCGTCACCACTTCTGGCTTCAACGCGCTCCATTCAGAGCCGGGCGCGGCCGTCACGGTCACAAAGTCATAGCCGAAAAAGACATTCACCACCTCACCAGTGTTGAAGATCGCCTCTGCAAGCGGGCTGGCTTCTGCTGCCTCGGGCGAGGCAAATTCGCGCGTCCCTGCGGGCATGACGGTGCGGCCGGGCAGGAATTTGAGGCTCGAAGGGTTCGGGGTGGTTTCTGTCTCGATAAACATAACCGTCTAAATAGGTGCGATGCGCTGCCGCGGCAAGATGGTGCGTGGGCTATATGAGATTTCGCGAGCGCATTTTAGGGCACCATTCACTGGTCCTTCATGGCTTGCGTCCCTATAGTTGCATCTATGAACGTTTTGATCCGGGCAAGCGCTGCCCTTTCCATCGCCGCAACCGCCTTTGCTGTGAGTGCACCTCTTGCCTCGCAGGAACTTATTTCACCGCTTGGGCCGGTCTATGATGTCCCCGCTCCCGAAGCGGTTCAGGGCGAGGACGAGACCCCGTGGCTTTACGAGGACAGCAATGTCCCCGTCGACCGCGAATGGGTCTTTGGCGAGATGGAGAACGGCCTTCGCTATGCGGTGCGTCGCAACGGTGTTCCGCCCAATCAGGTGTCGATCAGGGTGCGAATAGACGCAGGGTCTTTGCATGAAACCGACGATGAGCAGGGCTATGCTCACCTTCTGGAGCACCTCTTGTTTCGGGAGAGCAAGTATCTGGGTCAGGCAGAGGCGATTGCGGCATGGCAACGTCTTGGCGCGACCTTTGGCGCGGATGCCAATGCCGAGACCAGCCCGACGCATACGGCCTACAAGCTCGACATTCCCGATATCGGTCCGGAGAAATTGAACGAGAGCTTCAAGCTCCTTTCCGGCATGGTCCGCGAACCGGTCTTGAGCGACGAGAATGTCGCCGCCGAACTGCCTATCGTCCTTGCTGAAAAGCGCGAGCGGGGCGGGGCAGCTTTGCGCGTCAGCAATTTGACCAGGCGTACATTCTTTGCAGGACAGCGGCTTTCGGTTCGCAATCCGATCGGGATCGATGAAACGCTGATCGGGGCCAACGGCTCGAAGGTTAAGGCGTTCTATGACCGCTGGTATCGCCCTGAAAAGACGGTGATTGTGGTTTCTGGCGATGCTGATCCGATGGTGCTCGCAGGGCTGGTCGAGAAATGGTTCGGTGATTGGGAAGGCAATGGCGAGCCCGGTGTGGCTCCCGATTTTGGTGACCCCGTTGCCCCCGAAGGCGCGCCGGTCATCAGCGGCACCGATCTGCCAATCGGCGATCTTGGTGTGGCGGTTGAACCTGATCTTCCGCGCAATCTTACCTATGCAATTATGCGTCCATGGCGCAAAGTTCAGGACACCATCGTATACAATGAAGGCCTGCTGCTGGATGCGCTGGCCCAATCCATCATTAACCGCCGGTTGGAAGCGCGTGCGCGGGCCGGGGGGTCGTACCTATATGCGCAGGTCAATCAGGACGATGTTTCGCGTTCAACCGATGCGACCTTCGTGACATTCGCGCCGCTTAGTGACGATTGGGAAGCGGCATTGGCAGATGTGCGCGGTGTGATTGCCGATGCCATTGCTACCCCGCCAACCCAGGAAGAGATTGACCGCGAGGCCGCTGAGTTCGAAGTCGCTTTCGTCAATTCGGTCGAACAAGAAAGCGTGCAAGCAGGGCGCAATCTCGCCGACAACATCGTCAATGCCGTTGATATCCGCGAAACCGTCGCAAGCCCGAAAGTCGTCCTTGATGTCTTTCGCGGCATGAAGAACCGGCGCACCCCGGAAGAGGTTCACGCCCGCACCATTGCTCTGTTTGAAGGCGATGTGGTGCGCTCAGTCTATGTGACGCCATCCATCGGCGAAGCGGATCAGGCAAAGCTTCAATTGGCGCTCGCCCGCGAAGTTACTGTCGATACTTCCGCACGTCTTGCAGCGGAGAGCATCTCGTTTGATGAGCTCCCCGCGATTGGCAAACCGGGCACAATTGTCGAGGAAGGCCCGCTGGGAATTCTCGACGTGCAAAAGGTCAAATTTGCCAATGGCGTCAACGCGATCCTTTGGGCCAATGATGCAGAGCCCGGACGCGTAACCGTCAGGGTTCGCTTTGGCGCAGGCTACCGTGCCTTTGACGAGGAGAGCGCCGTTTATGCAGCGCTGGGTCAGTCCGCTCTGGTCGGTTCGGGTATTGGCGAGCTTGGTCAGAACGAACTGGACCGGATCGCCACGGGACGAAAGCTTGGCTTTGACTTTGGTGTCGATGATGCGGTCTTCACCTTCACCGCGCAAACCAGATCAAGCGATGTCGAGGATCAGCTTTATCTCTTCGCTGCCAAGCTGGGCATGCCGCGCTGGGATGCGGATCCTGTTATCCGCGCAAAAGCTGCATCAGAGCTTGCCTACAACACCTATTCCACAGGCCCTGCTTCCGTATTGAACCGTGATCTGGAATTCCTTTCCACCGGCAAAGACCCGCGCTTTTCAACGCCGACCCCGGAAATGCTTGAACGCGTAACGCCAGAGGGTTTTCGCGAAGTGTGGGAGCCGCTGCTTTCGCAAGGGCCGATTGAGGTGCTGGTCTTTGGCGAATTTGATCAGGCCGCAATCGTAGAGAAGCTTCGCACAACCTTTGGCGCATTGCCCGAGCGAGAGCCCATTTCGCCCGAGGTCGCGGCGCGGGTTCCCTCGTTTCCTGTGGCTGATACATCGCCTGCTGTTCTCAATCACCGCGGTGATCCGGATCAGGCGGCAGCTGCAATCGTGTGGCCAAGCGGCGCGGGCATGACCCGCATTCGCGAAAGTCGCCAGCTTGAAATTCTGGTACAGCTTTTCAGCAACCGCCTGCTTGAGGCGATGCGTGAACGGGTGGGGGCAAGCTATGCTCCGCAAGCCTTCTCCGATTGGCCGTCCGATATCGAAGCGGGCGGAAAGATCGTGGCGCTCGCTCAGTTGAAGCCCGAGTTTGTGCCGGTCTTCTTTGCCGAGGCACAGAAGATTGCAAACGACCTTGCGACAACGCCTGCGAGCCTTGATGAGATCAACCGGGTGACCGAACCATTGGGACAACGCGTCCGGCGCGCCTCAACCGGCAACCAGTTCTGGCTCTATAATCTGGAAGGGGCGAGCAACGATCCCCAGCGCATCGAGCTTTTGCGCTCGCTGCTCGTAGATTATTCGCAGACAACACCAGAGATCATGCAATTTCTGGCCAACCGCTATTTCAATGGCACTGAACCACTGAAATTGGCGGTGATCCCGGAAGGGCAGGAATTGGCAGAAGTGCCTGAAGGACAAGGCCTTCCTGTGGCGGCTGCGCCTGCTGCGAGGCCCGCGCCTGCGGTTAATGCCATTCAGGGACGCTGAGGCACAATCGAGTGCTTCGATCAGTGAATCCTTGAAATAAAGGTGTCGCGCAGCTCCAACTGGCTTTACATATAGAACGCACGCGCTTAGGCGCGCGCCCGCACTTGATTGTATAACGACCAAATAGTCTCAGAAGAAACGAGTTAAAACGTGGCCCAAAATTGGCAACCAGAAAGCTGGAAAGAGTTCGAAGCAAAGCACTTACCTCATTATGAGGACGCAGCCGAATTGGCTGATGCAGAGGCAACGCTCGCGGCCTATCCACCGCTGGTCTTTGCCGGCGAAGCGCGCGCTTTGAAGGCGGAATTGGCGCAGGTCGCCAATGGCAGTGCATTCCTGCTTCAAGGCGGCGATTGTGCAGAGAGTTTCGCCGAGTTCCACCCGAACAACATCCGCGATACCTTCCGCGTGCTGTTGCAGATGGCGGTTGTCATGACCTTTGGCAGCAAGCGCCCCGTGGTCAAAGTGGGCCGTATGGCGGGGCAATTTGCCAAGCCGCGCTCCTCTGCGACCGAAACAATCGGTGATATGACCCTGCCAAGTTACTTCGGTGACAACATCAACGGCATCGAATTTGATCCAGCTGAGCGTCGCAATGATCCGGGCCGCATGGTCCGCGCCTATTCGCAGGCCGCTTCAACGCTGAACCTGCTGCGCGCCTTTGCAGGTGGCGGCTATGCAAACCTTCGCCAGGTGCACCAATGGACGCTCGATTTCATGGGCCGCACGCCTTGGACAGAAAAGTTCGCCGAGACCGCTGATCGTATCGGCGAGGCGCTCGACTTTATGGAAGCGTGCGGGATTGACCCTGCGACCGTGCCGCAATTGCAGGGCACCAGCTTCTACACCAGCCACGAAGGGCTATTGCTCCCTTACGAGCAAGCAATGACACGTCAGGATTCGCTGACGGGTGAATGGTATGCGACGTCTGCACACATGCTTTGGATCGGCGACCGCACCCGCTTCCCGGGCAGCGCGCATGTCGAATTCGCGCGCGGCATTCAAAACCCGCTGGGCATGAAATGCGGTCCCTCGCTTGAACCGGATGCGCTTTTGCAATTGCTTGATGAGCTTAATCCCTCGCGCGAAGCGGGACGTATCACGCTGATCGCGCGCTATGGTCATGACAAAGTGCTCGAAGGCCTGCCCAAGCTGGTGCGCGCTGTGAAAGCGGAAGGGCACCCTGTTGTGTGGTCATGCGACCCGATGCACGGCAATGTGATCAAGTCGGAAAGCGGTTATAAGACGCGTCCGTTCGATCGCATTCTTTCTGAAGTGAAGGGCTTCTTCGACGTCCACCGCGCCGAAGGCACGCATCCGGGCGGCATCCATATCGAGATGACCGGTCAGGACGTGACCGAATGCGTTGGCGGCGCTGTTGCGATCACTGATGAACGCCTTGGCGACCGCTATCACACACACTGCGACCCGCGCCTCAATGCCGAACAATCGGTGGAACTGGCCTTTGCATTGGCAGAGATGCTGAACGCCGAAGTCAACGACCAACGCGCGGTGGATGCGGCTTAATCAAGCGGCTGGCTAAGTAGTCGCCCTAGGGCGGCGTATGGTGCAAGCTGGGCTATGACCCAGGGGTCATGTGTGCCTGCGCGATTATGTCCTTTTTGCCTCTTGCTGCCTTCGTCGGGACCGACGGCGAGGCGGGCTTCGCTGAGCCAGAGGCGGGGCAGACAAGCGCCGATATACTCCGGACGTTTCTTGGCAATGATACGCTTCTGTGGGGCTGTATGGCGATGGCGCTGATCGCTCTTTTCACTGTGGCCAAAGTCGCATCTCGTCGGCGCAAGGCAGGCAAAGCCAGTCGAATGGCCCGCGCACAGGCCGATGCGGTGCACGGCTTCCTGAACACGGTGAGGGAAGGGTACAGCACCGCCAGACAAGGTATGTGGCATTATGATTTTGCGACCGGCGCGCAGCAATATTCCGACAATATGCGGGCGCTGATCTGCGATGGTGGACAGGAGCTCCCAGCGGACAAGCAGATCGAGACGGTTTTGGCACAAGCAGGCATCAACCTTGCAAAGCTGGCCCGCAAACATTTCGATCAGACGCAACCTTATGAGGCGGCATTCACGCTTGAGGATGAGGGCGCTCCGCCACGCCAGATGATACTTCGGGCCTGCAATTTTCAGGGAGGCAGCGGCGCGGTGCAGCGCGCTATCGCGATCATCAGCGAAGTCCCTGATCCGCTCCAAGACCCCGTCGACCGCGAATGCCCCGAGGCCAGTAAATGATTGTCATGCGAGCGAGACATTTTGTTGCGTAATTGGGTATGACTTTGCCGGCAAGCTCGCATATGGTTGGGGCAGGACCACCCAATGGGAAATCGAAGCTTGCCCGATCTCATGCCGTCAACGGCCCAATCAACGGCGCAAAGCCAAGCCGGGCAATCGCTTGCCGAAAGCTTCGCTGCGACGCGGGCGCTGATGGAAAATCTGGTCGAGCCATTGTCGGATGCGGATGCGACGATCCAGTCGATGGAGGATGCAAGTCCGGCAAAATGGCACCTCGCGCACACAACGTGGTTCTGGGAAACATTCCTGCTGCGCGAATATGGGGGCGAACACGCGGGCGATTATCAACTCTACGATGAGGATTGGCCCTTCCTCTTCAACTCTTACTACGAGGCAGAAGGCGCGCGTATCTCCCGCTTTGCAAGAGGGATGTTGTCGCGGCCGACCTTGGATGAAGTGCTTGAATGGCGCGCCCACGTTAACGCGGCAATGGCGCCTCTCTTGGATGATCCAAGGCACGCTGACCTGATCGCGTTGGGCATTGCGCATGAGCAGCAGCATATCGAATTGCTTCTGACCGACATTAAGCACGCATTGTTCCAAAACCCGCTCGGCCCGGCGATGTGGGATGAGAACCCCGAATGCGGGTCGATTGCCGAGCCGATGAACTGGCATGAGCACCCCGGCGGGATTGCCTTGATTGGCGAAGATGGGAGCGGTTTTGCTTTCGACAACGAAAGCCCGCGTCACCGTGTCCTGCTCGAACCGTTTGCGCTTGCCGACAGACTTGTGACGAATGGCGAGTGGCAGGATTTTATTGCGGACGGCGGATATGAAACGCCTGCCTTGTGGCTCTCCGATGGCCTTGCCTGGGTGCGCGAGAATGCGATTTCAGCGCCGCTCTATTGGCGCGGGGAAGAACATTATACTCATGCCGGTTGGCAAACCCGTGACCCGGCCGCGCCCGTCACACATATCTCATATTTCGAGGCAGACGCCTTTGCCACATGGGCGGCCGCGCGGCTTCCGACAGAATTTGAATGGGAAGCGATTGCAAGGGGGCAGAATGGCGAAGATGCGCCCACAGCCCATGATGCATGCATCGGCAATCAATTGGACAGCGCCGCTCCGGTTCTGCCAGTGGGAGGGACAGATCTGTTCGGCGATTGCTGGCAATTCACCCGCTCTGCATATCTGCCATATCCCGGCTTCAAGCCTGCCGCGGGGGCAGTCGGTGAGTACAATGGCAAATTTATGAGCGGTCAGTGCGTCCTCAAAGGGGCAAGCTGCGCGACAGTTCGCGGCCATTCGCGCGCTTCTTACCGCAATTTCTTCTACCCGCATCAGCGCTGGCAATTCACCGGGCTGAGGCTTGCAAAGGACCTTTGAATTCCGATGACCACTCATAAGGGCCTTCAACTGGTTCAGCGCGACGAAGACGGCGTGGACACTGCCTTTCGCGAGGACGTTTTGCGCGGCCTTGCCCAAGAGCAAAAGGCAATCCCTGCGCGTTGGCTTTATGACGATGCAGGCTCGCAATTGTTCGAGGATATTACCCAGCTGCCGGAGTATTATCCCACGCGCGCCGAGACGCAAATTCTGAAAGACCAATCGGCAAGTTTTGCCGATATGATTGCGCCGGGTTGCGCGGTGGTGGAGTTTGGTTCGGGGTCTTCGGTCAAAACCCCGTTGTTGCTCTCTGCAATCGACCCTGCGGCTTACGTACCGCTCGATATATCGGGCGATTTTCTGCGGGCTTCAGCGGAGGAGTTGGCGGGCAAATTTCCCGGTCTACCGATCCATCCGGTCGAAGCGGACTTCATGCGGCAGGTCGAATTGCCGAGCGCGGTTGCAAGCCTTCCAAAGCTCGGCTTTTTCCCCGGCTCCACCATCGGCAATATGGTTGCGCGCACCGCTGTTGATCTCCTTCGCTCGATGCGGGAGACACTGGGCGAGGGGGCAAAGCTTCTTATCGGGATGGACCTCATCAAAGACGCCAAAATCCTCGAGGCTGCCTATGACGATGCAGCGGGTGTCACAGCGCAATTCAATTACAACCTTATCCGCCGGATCAATCGTGAGCTCGACGGAGATATCGATGTTGATGCGCTTGTCCATGAGGCGCGTTGGAATGACGAATACGCCCGGGTCGAGATGCATCTGGTGGCAAAGCGTGACCTGCAGTTCACTGTGGCCGGTAAGCCATTTGCGCTTGCCAAGGGTGAGAGCTTCCACACCGAAAACAGCCACAAGTTCAATCGCCGCACATCGTCCATGATGCTGCTTGCAGGGGGATGGGAGCCGCAGGCGCGTTGGCTTGACAGCAAGGAGCGTTTCTCCTTGATCCTTGCCGAAGCGCGCCCTAATCGCAGCGCTCCTTGAAGTCCTCTCGCCATGGTTGAAACCATTGCGTGATCTGCGCATTGAGCGGTCATGACTTCAAACAAAAGCGATATTCTTATCATCGGCGCCGGAATGGCGGGTCTCACTTGTGCAGGCGCGCTTGCAAAGGCGGGTCTTCGCGTATGCGTGCTGGATAAAGGACGCGGACCCGGTGGCCGGATGGCTGCGCGCCGTGCCGAGATTGCAGGCGAGACCGTCTCTTTTGACCATGGCGCACAATATTTCACTGCGCGCACTCCCGAATTTCAGGCGGTGGTCGCCGATTGGGAAGCACAAGGTGTCGTCGCCCGCTGGCCGGCCGCTGGCGACGAGGCCTTTGTCGGCACGCCCGGAATGAACGGCCCTATTCGCGCGATGGGTGTCGATGTGGATGTACGCTGGGGGACCCGCGCTTTGTCACTGAAACGTGGGCCGAGCGAATGGCATGTTGATGCAGGCGAGGAGAGTTTTAGAGCGAAAACAGTCCTGATCGCCGTGCCAGCAGAACAGGCGGCAGAATTGCTCCAAGAAGTCTCGCCCGAACTTGCGGGCATTCCGGCATCGGTTCGCTCCGAGCCATGCTGGGCAGTGATGGCGGCTTTTGGTGAGCGCCTTCCGATTGCACAAGACGGCCTGCGCGATCCCGATGCAGCGATCTCTTGGGCAGCGCGCAATTCTGCAAAGCCTGAGCGTGCCGGTGAAGAGTGCTGGGTCCTTCATGCGAGCCCAAAGCGCAGCCAGGAAATCATCGACCTTCCTAAAGAGGAGGCGGCGCAAGTCCTGCTCGCCGATTTCTTCGACCAGACCCGTGTATCCTCGATAAAGCCTCACCACTTGGTGGCTCACCGCTGGCTATACGCCATGCCCGCGGCGGTTGCAGGTGAACCAGCGAGATATGACGCAGGTTTGAGAATCGGCATAGCGGGCGATTACTTGCACAGCCCACGTGTTGAAGGCGCGTTTGTATCGGGCCTGACGCTTGCACAGCGCGTCATTCAAGAGAGCCCCTGAGCGGGGAGGTAACATTTTCGAATTGTAGGGTAAGTGGCTGGGGTGGCAGGGATCGAACCTGCGAATGCCGGTACCAAAAACCGGTGCCTTACCACTTGGCTACACCCCAGCAGGAAGGCGCGATATAGCGGGTCTTTCGCGGATTGGAAGAGGTGAATTCAAGAAATTACGCCGCCACCGCGCGCCGCCTCGAAAGTTCGGCCTCTGCCTCTGCAATGACGCGGCGGTTTATCCCGTAGAAGAACAAAGCTCCTGCCGCTGGAATAAGTATTCCTGCCGGAATGAATGCAAAGGCGATCTGAATGCCCATGAGCGCAGTCTCGCTCATTGGACCGTCAACGGTGAAGCCTGTCCACTCGAGGGTGACGCCGGGAATAAATGATCCAACCCCGATACCAGCCTTCACCCCGAACACCGAAGCTGCGATCACTAGAGCAGTCATCTGCCGCTTGGTTCTCCAGTCGATGAATTCGGCAATGTCGGTGAACATCGAATAGGAAAGGACCATCAAGAGACCAAAGCCAATTCCTATAGCGTATTGTATCGTTGTTTGAGGCCACACGGCATCCAGAGGCAGGGCGTAAAAGATCATGATAAATGCCGCCATCGAAAAGCCCGCCGCGATCAGCAGATGCGATTTTTCGATCCACCGCATGATGAAATTGCCAAGTACAACGCCTGACACCTGACCCAGAGCCAAAGCTGTCAGGAACAGGGCAGGTCGGTCAAAAAAGAGGAATACAGGGCTCCCGTCATCGCCTGCGACATATTTGAAGAAGAACGGCGCCGTGGCGGCGCGTGCGGCGATGGACGTAACGCCGAGGACGGCTGCGATCACGACGGCTATCCAGGGGCCAGTGCGCAAGAGTACGCCCAGGTCGCCTGCAACCGAGCCATTTTGCGGGGCCGGTGGAATGCGCTCTTTGGTGGTGGCAAAGGTGGTGAGTAGGCACCCGACCGATACTGCTGCGATGCAGGAGATAGTCAGGAGAAGTCCAAGCCTCTCATCCCCGCCGCCAAGCTCGCGCACCAGCGTCGTGCCCAGCGCGCCCACCAGAATGCCGCCTGATGCTGAAAAGAACATACGGAACGCGGTGACGCGGTTGCGCTGTTCCGATGAAGGTGAGATCACACCAAGCAATCCGCCATAGGGCACGTTCGCAACGGTGAAAGCGAGCATGCAGAGACTATAGGTCGCATAAGCCCAGATCAGCAGCGCAGTTCCGCCCATATCCTCGGGCGCGCTGAAGATGAGGACCATGCTGAGCCCGAGAGGGATCGATCCGAACAAGATATAAGGCCGGTACCGCCCCCAGCGCGTGCGGGTCCGGTCGGCGACCATGCCCATCATCGGATCGGTGAAGGCATCGATCAGCTTGGTGACAAGGAACATGACGCCAATGGCTGCTGGCGCGAGGCCGCCAAGATCAACGAAGAAATAAAGAAGATAAAAGCCGAAGAAATTGAGCATCAGGCCAGAGGCAAGGTCTCCCACGCCATATCCCAGCTTTTCGCCAAGGCCTACGCGCTCGTCTTTTTGGTGTTGCAGCGTGTCGGCCAAGTTACATGTCCCTCAATGCTCAAACGACAATGGGCCGGAAGCGGTTAAACTTCCAGCCCATTCGTCTGATCACAGGGTGCTTTGGTCTGCCACCTTCAATCAGAATGTGAAATCAAGGTTCTTGCCTTCGAAGTCAGCTGGTGAGTGGCGTTCGGCCAATTGCTGGTCCTCGTCGCCCCAAACCTTGTTCACAAGCCGCCCGCGCTGGACACCGGGCCGCTTGGCGATCTCGCGCGCCCAGCGCCCGACGTGCTCATAGTCTTCCTCGATCGAGAGGAAAGTCTTGGCATCGTTGTAGATCGTGCCGGCGAAGAATGGCGCGAGCCACGGGAAGTTTGCCATGTCGGCGATGGTGTATTCATCACCTGCGAGAAATTGCGTCTTGGCAAGCTGCTGGTTCGCCACGTCAAAGATACGCTTGGTTTCCATCGCATAACGGTTGATCGGATACTCGTATTTCTCCGGCGCATAAGCGTAAAAATGCCCAAAGCCGCCGCCGATGAAGGGGCCGGTGCCCACTTGCCAGAACAGCCAGCTAAGCGTCTCGGCGCGCGCCGCGGGGTCGCTGGGGAGGAACTCGCCGAACTTTTCCGCCAAATGCACAAGGATCGCGCCGCTTTCAAAAACGCGGATGTCTTTATCGCCGCTTGCATCGACGAGAGCCGGGATCTTCGAGTTGGGGTTCACATCGACAAAACCGCTGGTGAACTGGACGCCTTCGCCAATATTGATGGTGTAGGCGTCGTATTCTGCGCCCGCATGGCCCTTTTCGATCAGCTCCTCGAGCATGATCGTGACCTTCACCCCGTTGGGCGTGGCGAGCGAATAGAGCTGAAACGGATTGTCTCCGCGCGGCAGAGCTTTCTCTTCGCGCGCGCCAGCGGTGGAGCGATTGATGCTGGCAAAGCGGCCACCGCTCTCCGTGTCAGCGCTCCAGACGGCGGGAGGTGTGTAGGTTGGATCAGCCATATTCTCGTATCCTTATTCTCGGGGCAAGGCGCGTTCCTTGCCGCCGGTTATAGCGCAAGAGGTGGCGTGTTCTTGAGCTTGATGCAAGCGGGCCCCTACAAGCTTTCGCTGTCAGCGGGTAAAGCGCATCTTGTGCAGATGCTTGGAGCTTGGGCGGTTAGGCGCTAGGAGGCGCATATGGCTGAAAACGCGCACCCCTTTTACGATATGCACACCCACGGCATGGTTCGTGTGGCCACCGCAACCCCGCGTCATCGCACCGCAGATATTGCCTGCAACGTCGAAGGGATTTTGGCTGAGGCCAGGAAAGCTGCGGCGCAAAATGTCGACCTCGTCGTCTATCCTGAACTTTGCATCTCGTCTTATGCCATTGATGATCTGCTTTTGCAGAACGCGCTGCTTGATCAAAGCGAGGCAGCGATTGCGACTATCGCAGAGGCGAGTGCGGACTTGGCGCCTGTCCTCGTTGTGGGCGCGCCCTTGCGGCGTAACAACAAGCTCTACAATTGTGCCGTCGTTATCGCTGGCGGAGAGGTCCTGGGCGCGATCCCTAAGAGCTATCTCCCCAATTACCGCGAGTTTTACGAAAAGCGCCACTTTGCCCATGGCCGCAATTGCCAGGACTTGTGGATTGGCGTGAACGGCGAAGAAGTGCCCTTTGGCACTGACCTTGTCTTCTCGGCTTACAATCTGCCGGGTTTCACATTCGGGGTCGAGATTTGCGAAGACTTTTGGGCTCCCAATCCGCCCGGCACTCTGGCGGCGATGGCGGGCGCTTTGATCCTGTGCAATCTGTCCGCATCGCCGATCACCATCGGGCGTGCGGACGATCGCCATCTTCACTGCCGGTCAAGCTCTGCCCGCGCAATCTGCGCCTATGTCTATTCAGCCAGCGGTCACGGCGAGAGCACAACGGACCTTGCCTGGGACGGGCAGGGCGTTGTTTATGAAATGGGTGAGTTGCTTGCGCAAAGCACCCGCTTTGACCTCGATCCCGAACTTTGCGTGGTCGACGTGGACACTGACCGCATCGCGGGCGAACGGATGCGCAATCAGACGTTCTCGGATGCAGCAGAGGCGCATGGCCGCCCTGAAGATACCTTCCGCCGTGTGGTATTCGAACATGCCTATACTGCGGGTGATATCGGGCTGGAGCGGGCCTTGCGACGTTTCCCGTTCGTGCCGAACAACGCAAAGACTCTAGATGAAGATTGCTATGAGGCATTCAACATCCAGGTGGATGCTCTCATGCGCCGGATACAGGCGACGAGGGCAAAGAGCCTTGTGATCGGCATCTCAGGCGGGCTCGACAGCACCCATGCTTTGATCGTTGCGTGTAAGGCGTGCGATAGGCTGGGTCTGCCCCGCAGCACTGTGCGCGGCTACACCATGCCCGGTTTCGGCACCTCCGATGGCACCAAGTCGAACGCGTGGAAGCTGATGGAGGCCTTTGGCATCACCGCCGAAGAGATCGACATCAAACCGGCCGCGACCAAAATGCTCGAAGATATGGGCCACCCCTTTGCGAGCGGCGAGCCGCATTATGATGTGACCTTCGAGAATGTTCAGGCGGGCCTTCGCACCGATTACCTCTTCCGTCTTGCGGGCCAGCATTCGGGCTTTGTGGTCGGGACCGGAGACCTCAGCGAACTCGCGCTTGGCTGGTGCACCTATGGCGTGGGCGATCATATGAGCCATTACGGCGTCAATTCAGGGGTGCCAAAAACGCTGATCCGGTTCCTCATCCGTTGGACCGCCCAGACCAGGCAATTCAGCGATGAATGCGGCGAGATATTGCTGAGCGTCTACGATACCGTCATTTCGCCGGAGCTCATTCCTGCGGGCGAAGACGGCGCGTTGCAGGACACAGAGGCAAGCGTTGGCCCATATGAGCTCACCGACTTCTTCCTCCACCACTGCATCCGTTTCGGTCAACGGCCCGGCAAGATCGCTTTTCTTGCGTGGCACGCATGGCGCGATGCGTCGGCTGGTGCATGGCCAGAGGGTTTCCCGGAACATCGCAAGAATGACTATGACCTTGCCGAAATCGCCAAATGGCTTGAGCTGTTCCTGAAACGCTTCTTCGGCTTCTCGCAATTCAAACGCAGCGCCATTCCCAATGGTCCGAAAGTCTCTTCCGCAGGGGCGCTGAGCCCGCGAGGTGACTGGCGCGCTCCAAGCGATGCGGTGGCCGATGTGTGGTTGAAAGAGCTGAGCGACAGCCTCCCGAAGACTTAAGCAAAGCCAATAAAAAACCGGGAAGCTCGATAGCCTCCCGGTGTCCTTCGGTCCTTTCTGATGGTTGCGCCCTATCCGCGATCAAGCGAGAAACGTCCTGCACCAAAGGCAGCGACAGCGAACATTCCGCCCGCAATCGCGAGGTTCTTGAGGAACAGGGTCACCTCCATCTGCTGTGAAAAATCACTGTGGAAGATTACTGCGGTAAGCAGGGTAAAGACACCCATCGCAAGTCCAACCAGGCGCGCCTTAAAGCCGGCAGCGAGCATAAGGCCACCGATGATTTCCAAGGCTACCGTGCCAAAGTACACGACTTCGGGAAACGGCAATCCGACAGAGCTGATGTAACCGACTGTGCCCTCCATACCGCTGATCTTGTTGATCCCGGCAAGAATGAAAAGGGTGGCCAGCAGAAGCCTTGCGACAAGAGCCAGGGCATCTTGAGCGGTTGACGTGGCAGCGACGGTACTTGCGGACGTGTTCATGACTGATCTCCTTGAGCGCGTGATAGCTTATGCCACCAATTCAGCAATTTTTGCGTGAGCTGCAGCGATCTTGGCCTCGCCATCGCCGCCCATGATCCCGTCGGCAGCGATCACTTCGACTTGCGTGATGCCAATGAAGCCGAGGAAGAATTTGAGCCAGCTCGACATAAAGTCGATGTCCGAACCCACCGGCGTGCCGCCTGATGCAATGGTGATGTAGGCTTTCTTGCCTTCAAGCAGACCTTCGGGGCCATTCGGGGTGTATTGGAACGTTGTCCCGGCGCGCGCCACAAGGTCGGCCCATGCTTTTACGCTTGCGGGCGCACCAAAATTGTAGATCGGCGAGCTGATGACGATTGTGTCGGCTGCTTGCAGTTCGGCAATCAGAGTGTCCGCAATTGTGGCCAATTCGGTCTGTTCTGGGGTGCGTTCATCCGCCGGAGTAAGGCCTGCGTTAAAACGCTCCTCGCTTTGAAATGGCAGATCATTGGCGGCCAGATCGCGCCGGGTGACGGTTGCGCCTGACTTGGCCTTAAGCCCGGCGGTGAGCGCATTGCCCAGCTGGTTCGAGACACTTTCGTCGCCGCGGATGCTGGCGGTGATGTGAAGGATATTGGACATGGGAATTGTTCCTGATTGAGGATTTGAAAAAAGGGGTGGGGCCGATCTTGGAGAGAGAGGGGGAAAGGATCGGCCCCGAGGGATGCTTTAGGCTGCGTCTACAAGGACAACTTCGCTGTCTTCGAGCGCTGTGACGGTCACCGTTTCAAGGCCGGTGATCGCTACGCCGTCGCGTGCTTTTGCTTCGACAGTGTCGATGCGAACCTTGCCTTGTGCAGGGACGAGGTAGAGGTGGCGGGAGGCATCGGCGACGTCATAGGTGACGCTTGTCCCGGCCTTGATGGTTGCTCCCAAGACCTTTGCATCGGTGCGGATGGGGAGCGCGCCCCCATCATTTTCAGGGTTATCGTTTGCAGAACCACTTGCGAGGGTCACAAATGCTCCGGCACGCTCACCCTTCGGGAAGCCTCGCGCACCCCAGCTTGGTGTGCCGCCGCGGGTCTCTGGAATGATCCAGATTTGGAAGATCTGGGTGTCTTCGTCCTCGCGGTTGTATTCGGAGTGCTGAATGCCGGTGCCAGCGCTCATCACCTGAACATCGCCCGCTTCGGTGCGGCCTTCATTGCCCTGACTATCGCGGTGGGTGATTGCCCCTTTGCGAACATAGGTGATGATTTCCATGTCCGAATGGGGATGTGTTGGAAAGCCCGTACCTGGGGCAATGATGTCATCATTCCAGACCCGAAGAGAGCCCCAATTCACCCGTGCAGGGTCATGGTAGCCTGCGAATGCAAAGTGGTGATGCGCGTCAAGCCAGCCGTGGTTTGCACCGCCGAGGCTTTCAAAAGGGCGCAGTTCGATGATTGGTTTGGTTTCGTTCGTGCTCATGATCTTTCTCCTGCTCTTGGCAAAGCGTCTTGCGGTTCTCGCGAGGCGTCTTTGCTTTGTTGAAAAGAGAGATAGGCGGATTCTAACAATCGGATTAGTGCGATAAAACTTGCCATAATGTTCAGAATATCCGAACATATTCGCGATGAAGCTCGGCGATCCCAGTCTCGACCATTTGCGCATTTTCCTGGCCGTCGTGGAAGAAGGCAGCTTTGGCGGTGCAGGGCGGCGGATGAACCGTGCGGTATCGGCAATCAGCTATGGCATTGCGCAGTTGGAGATGCAGTTGGCGGTGACGCTTTTCGACCGCGAAGGCTCTCGAAAACCGGTTCTGACCAAGGCTGGCGAGGGATTGCTTGCCGAAGCGCGCCATGTGGCCGATGGGGTGGACAGGCTGCTTGCCAAAACGCGGTCGCTCCATGCCGGGCTTGAAAGCAATCTTGCGATTGTCATTGACGTCATGGTGCCGGGCGAGGTGACCGCCGATGTGCTTGCCCGTTTTCGCGAGCGATATCCGACCGTGGCGCTACGCCTGCGGGTCGAAGGGCTGGGCGCGGTTGCCGAATGCCTGTTCGACGAGGGCGCGCAGCTGGCAATTGGCGGGCCCGTTGTTGGCGAAGACCCCCAATTGGAACGCCAGGCCATTGGCGAGATTGAGCTAATCCCCGTTGCCGCGCCGGCCCATCCCCTTAGCAGCCACGCGATTGCTCCGGGCGAAAGCCGAAAACACTTACAATTGGTGCTCTCCGATCGCTCTACTCGCACGCAAGGGAGGGAGTTTTCGGTGTTGAGCCCGCTGACCTGGCGTCTGGGCGATTTGGCGGCTAAGCATTCGTTGCTGAGACAGGGCCTTGGCTGGGGCAATATGCCGCGCGAGATGGTAGCGCGTGATTTGGAAGAGGGGCGTTTGGTTGAGCTCGATCTGCCCGAAAAACCGGGCGATCAATACACTCTGTTTGCCTTGTGGCGACGCGACACCTTGCTTGGCCCGGCGACAAGCTGGCTGATCGATGCGTTCCGCGATGCATTCCAGGTTTAAGCGACCTGTGTCCTTGGCCGGCGCAGCCATTGCAGTGCGTCGGCTCGATTTTCAAAGAATTCGCAATTGATCCCTTGATTGAGACGTTTGTACTGCATCTTCATGAGAGCTGACCCACCCACAATTGCGGTGCGTTCTGTACCAAGTTTGGCGCTTTCGCTGACGACGAGATGGATCGCTTCGGAAATTTCGCGCGTCTGTGTCACGAATTTGCTCATGTCGCCTAGCGCATGAATGGTACGACCTGCCTCGAAGAGCGGCTTTGATTTCGCAAGCAATTCACTTTGGAATTTCAGCATAGTGGCCATATCCCAGAGGCCGCTAACGCAGAAATGAACTTCGCCCCGCTCGATATAGGCATCTATTGAAAAATGAGGGTCAAGGTCTTGCATCAGGTCTGCATAATGCAAACTGGTAAATTGCTTATGAATTATACGCCTTCGCGTCCGAACGTGGTCGGTTCATCTGCTGCTTTCCACGGAGAGAACTTGGGCATGATGCTTTTGAAGAGGTCAGAGGCCAGATGCGCCTCGAGCCAAGGGTGGAGATGCGGCAATTCCTGCGCATCGAACCAATCGCGCTTGTGGTTCGCAAATTGGCGGATGAAGGGGAAGAGCGCGATGTCGGCGAGGGTGCGCCTGGAACCGCACATTTGGCCATTCTGGGCGAGGCGTGCGTCCCAGTTTTTCAGAATTTTGAGACCCTCGGCTTGGTGATCGACGTCTCCGAAGCCCTCTTGGTGCTCATAGCGATTGGGGTATTTGTAGCGGTCGAGGTGATGCTTGAAGGGGCCATCGGCCTCAGCGATCAGGTCCGCGTCATCGCCTTCAAGCCAACCTTCGGGGTCATTCTGCGAGAGCGCCCAACGGGCCACCGCGATGCTTTCGTCGATGACGGTACCATCGTCTAGGACTAGCACCGGCACGGTCGCCTTGGGGCTCGCTTCGATTAACTCAGGCGGCTTGTTCGCAAGCTTCACCTCGCGAAGCTCCACCGTAATCCCCGCAATCCAAAGTCCCATGCGCGCGCGCATTGCATAGGGGCAGCGGCGGAAGGAGTAGAGGATGGGAGGCTGGCTCATTTCGCTTTGGCGGCGCGTTCTTTTTCAAGCTCGCGTTGGCGTTGGCGCTCGGCATAGCGGGCGCGCTGGGCCTCGCTCTTTTCATCGTAGCAATAGGGGCACGAGACCCCTTCGGCATAATGATCGTGCGCCATATCTTCATCGGTGATCGGGCGGCGGCAGGCACGGCACAGGTGATAGTCGCCTTCTTCAAGCCCGTGTTTGACCGTCACGCGCTCATCGAAAACGAAGCAGTCGCCGTGCCACTTGCTCTCCTCTTCCGGTACGGTTTCGAGATATTTGAGGATGCCCCCCTTGAGGTGATAAACCTCGTCCACGCCTTCACCGCGCAGGAAACTGGTCGATTTCTCACAGCGGATGCCGCCGGTGCAGAACATCGCGACTTTTTTCTTGCCTTCGAGCAATTCATCGCGGTTGTTGCGAAACCACTTGGGGAACTCGCGGAAAGAGGTGGTCTCAGGGTCCACCGCGCCCTCAAAAGTGCCTACGGCGACCTCATAGTCATTGCGTGTGTCGATCACGATGGTGTCGGGGTCGGAGATGAGGTCGTTCCAATCCTCCGGCGCAACATAGCGGCCAACACTCTCGCGCGGGTCGACGCTGGGCTCACCCATGGTGACGATCTCGCGCTTCAGCCGCACTTTCATACGGGCGAAGGGGGCTTCCGACGCGTAGGAGAATTTGACCTCAGTATCAGCGCATCCGGGAATAGAGCGGATATGGTCAAGCACCGCGCCAATTGCATTGTCGGTGCCTGCGATGGTGCCGTTGATCCCCTCATGCGCGAGCAGGAGCGTGCCCTTGGTCCCCGCCTCTTCGCAGATCGCAAGCAACGGCTCGCGGATCGCCGCCGGGTCTTCAAACGGCGTGAAGCAGTAAAGGGCTGCGACTTGGTAGGAGCTAGTTGGCATCTTGTTTCTCGGTTTCATTGCAGGGGTCCGGCAGTAATTTGATGCTCAAACCTTTTCGCTCGACCTTAATCTTGTCTCCCACTTTGCAACTCATTCCAATCTCGGCTGTAGTTCGTCCAGTAAACTCGTGTCCTTGCTGATCAACTGTTCTAACCAGTGGAGCCCCACTTCCATAATCTGCGGTCACAAAGAAACCCGTTACAGTATGAACCTCTCGCTGCCCCTCCTCGCGTGCGGAGGATTGATGCAAACTGAAGCCCCAAATTACCGTTGCAGCCAGTCCTAAAAGCAAAAGAACTAGGGGTAAGTTTTGCCTGAACCGCTCGACCTTTGAGGGTTTAAACGGATCAGCCATAGCTCAAACCCGCATCACCCAGCCGTGCTGGTCTTCGATCCGACCGTTCTGCACGCCTACCAGCTGCTCGCGCATTTTCTGGGCCATTTGGCCGATGCCGCCGGTGCCGATGGTGAACTCGCCCGAAGGGGAGGCCACCGTGCCAACCGGGGTAACCACCGCTGCTGTACCGCAAGCCAGCGTCTCCAAGAGCTCTCCGCTCTCCGCTTCCTCGCGCCATTGTGTGATCGAATAGGGTTCTTCGCACACCTCTAGGCCCTCTTCGCGCAGCATGGCGATGAGGCTGTCGCGGGTGATGCCGGGAAGGATCGTGCCGGTGAGCGGAGGCGTGATGACCGAGCCGTCGCGGCGGATGAAGAACAGGTTCATGCCGCCAAGCTCCTCGACCCATTTATGCTCCACCGCATCGAGGAACACCACTTGGTCGCAGCCGTTTGCAATCGCCTCTGCTTGGGGGACGAGGGAGGCGGCGTAATTGCCGCCGGTTTTGGCAGCGCCCGTGCCTCCCGGAGCCGCGCGCACGTAGTCCTGGCTCACCCAGATTTTGACCGGGTTCACGCCGCCTTTGAAATAGTTGCCGCTGGACACGAGGATTACGACAAATTTGTACTGGGTTGCAGGACGCACGCCGAGGAAGGCCTCGGAGGCGAACATAAAGGGCCGGATGTAGAGCGAGCCGCCATCCACCGGCGGCATCCATGCAGCGTCCTTCTGGACCAGCAATTTGACCGCATCGAGAAACAACTCTTCTGGTATCTCCGGCATCGCCATGCGGCGCGCGCTGGCGTTAAAACGCTGGGCATTCGCCTCTGGCCGGAACATCGAGAGGCCGCCGTCTGCGTGCGGGAAAGCCTTCATCCCTTCAAAAATTTCCTGCGCGTAGTGGAGCACGCTTGCTGCGGGATCGAGCGCGATGGGTTCACGCGGGCCGATGCTCGCCTGATACCAGCCGCCTTTAGCGGCATCATAGTCAATAACGACCATGTGGTCGGTGAAGACTGTCCCGAAGCCGGGATCTTGAATAGCGGCAATGCGGTCCGCGTCAGGCGAGGGCGAGGGGTGTGGGATTGTCGTGAATTGCATGGTGACGGCAGATAATGCGCACTTGCAATGCAATCAAACGAAAAGGGCAAATGAAAAGAGCCAGACTTCGCACGCCAAGAAAACGTGGGGAAGTCTGGCCCTTTCATGGTCAGCGGCGGTAAGCGCCGCTCACGATGCCTTACTCAGGTAATAAATTACCGAATATGCCTCGTGCGGAAACTTGCCGACCTCTCTACTGAACCATGAGACATCGGATCACCTCCTTTCGCGCTAGTAAGCCAAGACTCCAGCCGATCACCGGGGGGAGCCGAGAGCCGCGTGTGCCGCTGGCCTCGTCACTATATGTGAATCACGAGCGCGGTCTTCGCAAGACTTGAAAATATCTTTTCCCACGTCATACTCACGCGCCGTTGCTCATGTGGGAGAGTACAAAGCGCCCAAGGATTTCCGAGGGCGCTTTTTGATTCAGGCCTCAAGCGGCGCGCGCCTGTGGACGCTACGTGCACAAGCCTGTGGATATTAATGTATAGAATTGGGAAAACCGGTCAGCGGCAATCCTCGATCACCCGGCTGATTTCCGGCCATGCGGGCATGTGCAGTGGTTGGTGGCCTTCCATCTCTACGGCAAAGCGGCCCTTTGTGATCGCCATGGCGTCGAGCAGGGGCGCATCGACCGGTAGTTCGACAGCGGCATATCGCCCGCTGTGCGAGAGGGTTTCGAAGCTCTCGTCCCTCGTCTCGGTCACAATTCGCATCGTGGGCGAGCGTTCAAACCTGCCGGGTCTGATAAGACGCACTGCGCGATTGGTGAGATCACAGACGATCATGAACGACCGGCGGTCTGGATCATTGCCAAAGCTTGCCTGTGTCGCCTCGAAACGCGGGGCGACCGGATCATCCCCACCTGCAAAGAAATTGGACGAAGCAAATGGCCCGTCATAACGCCAGTCACCTACTGTCTGTGGGGCATCGAGATAGCTTTCATAATCCGGTCGGTTGCCGGTATCGCTGCTAACTGAGCTTGGCTGTGAGGGGGCCGCTTCGGCCTTCGATGGTTCTACCCTTGTCGCTGCAAAGACAGCGAGGCCGCAGGTGAGCACCAGTCCGCCAGCAAGGGTGAGGGACGTCGCTTTCATTCCGGTTTAACGGCAATCCTCAATAACGCGTGTGACTTCGGCCCATGCGGGCAGGTAGAGCGTGCGCTCACCCTCAACCCCGACAGCAAACCGCCCCTTTGTAATCGCCATCGCGTCAAGCAGCGGGTCGCTGGGTGACAGATATGCAGCAACCAGTCGCCCAGTGTCCGTAACCGGCTCAAGCGTCAGGGTGCGCTTTGTTGTTTCCGTGCTTATCTCCATCACGCGCGGCGGTGACGATGCCTCTTCGCCGACGCGGCCAAGTCCGATTTGACGGGATGATTTATCGCAGCGGATGATAAAACGGTACGCATCACCCACACCGTAAAGGGCAAGAGTTTCGCCTGCGTCATTGGCATAACTCCACGTGCCCGGCGTTTGCGGCGCGTCGAGATAGTTCTCGAAAACGGGTTCACGAACGATCGGAGGAGGCGTGGGAGCAGGCGGTGGAGCGGGCCGGGCTACAGGTGCAGGAGCGGATGTAGGCGCAATGATCGGCGGGGGCAGGTCGGGTCCTCCAACACAGGCGATAATACCAAATGTAAGCGCGAGCGCGCCAGCGGCTTTGAAGTAGACAGCTTTCATGCCGCTTAAATGCGCGCTAACGCCTTTCACGTCTATGACTAAAGCGACAAAATCACCCAAATCCCCTAAGAAGGCGCGCGTGGATCACCTGCTGGTTGAACGCGGCCTTGCCGAAAGCCGGACGCGTGCTCAAGCGCTGGTGATGGCGGGCCTTGTGTTTGCAGGCGAGACCAAGATTGCAAAGCCGGGGCAGCAGATTGCGAGCGATGCTGAGCTTGATGTCAGAGGGCGCGATCATCCTTGGGTGAGCCGCGGTGGGATCAAACTGGCGCACGCGATCGAGCACTTCGGACTTGATGTCTCAGGCGCGGTCGCGATGGATATTGGCAGCTCCACCGGTGGCTTTACCGATGTGATGTTGCAGGGCGGGGCGGCGCACGTCTTCGCTGTGGATTCGGGCACCAATCAGCTCGCCTGGAAATTGCGCCAGGATGAGCGTGTGACCGTTCTCGAACAAACCAGCGCGCGTATCCTTACCCGCGATCACATTACACAGGACTGTAATCTGGTGGTGTGTGATGCGAGCTTCATCGGACTTTCCAAAGTGCTGGAGCGACCGCTTGAACTGGCGGCGCGGCAGTGCCGACTTGTGGCGCTTATCAAACCTCAGTTTGAGGTGGAAAAGCACGAGGTCGGCAAAGGCGGAGTGGTACGAGACAGCACGCTACACGAACGCGTATGCGGAGAAGTTCGCGATTGGTTAGAGGGACTTGACTGGCACATTGAAGGTATTGTGCAAAGCCCGATTACCGGCCCTCAAGGCAATGTGGAATTCCTGATCTCCGCAACGCGCAGCTGACGCATCATTCAAGATCAAGCGAGCTCAGCTTTGCGTCGAGATCAATCGGGATCTGGCTCAAAACTTCAACGCCGCTTTCCTTGGTGTAGGCATCATCACCAAACTCGGCGACAAGCTCTTCGTGGCGTGCGTCACGTTCGCGCAGGAGATCTGCGATTTCCTCGCGGTAAAGCGCTACCATTGCCGTGACGAAGCGATTGACGAGATCGTCTTCCTTCGTGTGGTCGACGTCAAAATCAGGCAAATGTTCGATCATTACATCGGCGGGATAAAGAAATTCATTAGTCACAAACCGGTTCACGGTGAACCAGCTGCGCGGGATGCCGTTGGTGTCGATCGATAACCCGATCAAATGGGTGACGTGCGCGCGTGCATCCTCGCCCTGGGGTGGCCACACCTTTGGCTCCAGACCTTCGGGCAATTGCGTGCGGTGCAGGAACAGGTGAAAGTGTCCGTGCTCGTCCTTGTCGCGGTTTCCAGGGGCATGCACGTGATAATACCAACGCGCCTTGCAGAATTTATCGCGCGCATCGTTTTTTGGATAATGCGTCCAGAATGTCGCGCCATCCTCTGGCACAACGCGCAGCATCAGTGGCTTTTGTTCCTGAGCCATCTGCGTAATCGTTTCGATCACGATAAGAGCAGCGTCTTTGGCGCTTAGAGGCGGTTTGGTAACGGTCGCGGTGTTCATATTGGCAGGTACTAACAAGCCAGAGCTAAAGTTACAGTTACAATCTGCATTCGTGGCGGCACATGGGCCCAAAAATATGGCCCAGATGCAAAACGACCGGCGGCAACAAATGTTGCCACCGGTCGAATTGAAACGCGTTATGCCCAGTAACTTAGGGCGCGCGTTAGCTTATGCAGCTTCGCAGGCAGCGCCTTCACAAGCAGCTTCACATGCAGCGCCTTCACAAGCAGCTTCACATGCAGCGCCTTCGCACGCAGCTTCACAGCCAGCGCCTTCACATGCAGCACCGCAAGCAGCGCCTTCACATGCAACTTCTTCAACCGAAGTTTCGTCAGCAGCTGTATCAGCTTCTTCAGCAGGAGCCGAGCAAGCAGCAGTTGCAAGTGCCAGACCGCCAGAAACAGCGAGCAGCGAAGCAAAGTTGGTCTTTTTCATCAAATGTTCCCCTCAAGTGAGACATGAGGCCCGAAAGGCCAGTCCCAGTTGGTACCTGGAGCGCGAGGATAATTCCGTGCCGCAGCGCCCCGAATCACGGCAAGAATGTGGCGACGCTATCACAATATGACAAAAGCGCGAGGGGTCTTCTTACGAAATGTGGCAAAATCTTGACCTTATTCGTTCAAACGTGCCCCCGTGACGGCAGGGCCCAATTAAGGACGGCCGGGGTTTCGCTAGCGCGATTGGTTCATTTGCACGAAAAACTGGCTCGTGTATCGCATGACGCCAAGAGAAGGGCCGGGCGAATCGATTGGCCCAAAGCCCCATAAGGATTTGAAGTCCTTCAGGAGACGCGATGAACTTTCTGGCTTCCAAAGCGCAATTGCGCGCAAGTTTTGCCCGCTGGTCGCTTTTTACAGTTCCTTTGATCGTGCTGCTGGGGTTTCTTGGCGGGCAATTGGGCAGTCCTGATACGCTGTGGTTTCAGAGCCTGACAAAGCCCTCGATCTTCCCGCCTCCGGCCGCTTTCGGCATCGTGTGGACGATCCTTTATGTGATGGTCGGGTTGTCCGTCGCTCTGGTTGCCAGCGCATGGGGCGCGCACGGTCGCGGCATTGCAATCATAGCGTTTGCGATCCATTTTATCGGTAATCTTTCGTGGACCTTTGTCTTTTTCGGCATGCAGAACATGGCCGCAGGCCTTGGTGTTCTGGTGTATACGACGTTCTCGCTGTTAGTGGTCATCGTCCTGTTTGCGCGGGTTCGCAAATCTGCGGCCTTGCTGCTTCTACCCTATCTTGCATGGGTCGCCTTTGCGAGCGTGCTCAATTGGCAGTTTATGGTCGAAAATCCCGATGGCGGAACGAATGCGGGCGAAGCGGGCGCGGTTGAGCGGGTCGAGTTCTAGGGAACCCCCTTGCTCTTTTCGCCAGCGATCTCCAAATAGCGATCATGCAAAGTCAAAACCCGCTGCTCGCCGATTTCGTCAAACTTGCTAACAGCGCTGCTGGCACGGTTGCCGGCATGTCGCGTGAAGCGCGTGAAAATGCGCGTGAACGCATGCGTGAGACACTTGGCGGGATGGATTTTGTGAGCCGCGAGGAATTCGATACGGTCAAAGCCATGGCGCAAAAAGCGCGTGAGCAGGCCGATGCGCTCGAAGCCAAGGTGGCTGAGCTCGAAGCGAAGCTCGCCAAGAAATAACCGGTCACACCTTTTGTTGTTGAGAATCGGCATTGCGCCGGGGATTGGTTTGATTAGGTTGCGCATACAAGCAATCTAGGAAAACCCCGATATGACCCGTACATTCCTGCTGACCGGTGCTGCTGCTTTGGCGGCTGTGGCTGTCCCTGTTCATGCCCAAGGCAAGGAAGAGAGCTTTGGCGGGGCGAAGGGCGCTGACCTTTCCATCGAGGCGATGGAGCCTGATGGTTCTAGTGTGACGCTTGGCCGGGCGGGTGAATATCCAGCAGATATTGCACGCTATCTGCTTGCCAGCGGTCCGGGGGCTGCAAACCTTTCGCCGGATGGTGAGACGATTGCCTTTTCATGGGATGTGACCGGCCAATCCGAGCTTTGGGTTATGCCTGCAAACGGCGGAGTGCCGCAGCAGCTGACGTTCCAGACGGGTGTATCTACGCCTGTGTGGACACCTGATGGCAAGGGATTGTTTTATTCGGCCGACCGGGACGGGAATGAACAACCCGGCTATTTTCTATTGTCGCCTGACGGGAAGACCGAGACCGAAATTCTGCCCGCCAAGCGCGGCGATTTTCGCATCTTTGGCGGCTTTGCAGCTGACGGCAGCTTTATCTATGCCTCCACGGCCCGCGGGGCGGGTGTCTTCGACATTTACCGCGGCACCATGTCGGGCGAGAGTGAAATGATCGTCCAGTCCGAGCTTGGTCTTGCCGCACGCTCTATCTCGCCTGATGGTAAATATGCGATTGTGACCGAAACAGTGGGCGAGGATGGCGACAATCTATACCTGCTCGACCTCACCACCCGCGAAATGAACACCATTTCCAAGCCGCCGGTGGAGGACCGCGCAAGTCACACGCTTGCCGGTTTTGAGTGGCGGGCGGATTCCAAGAGCATTGGCTTTTCCACCAATGTCGGCCGCGAATTTGGCGCGCTGACTACCTACACGATCTATTCGGCAGACAACGGCGCTTTACAAACCATCGCTACGCCCGATGCCGACATCGAAAACCTCGAGGTGTGCGGCGAGGGTCAGAACGAACTCGTCATCTATACCGAGAACCGTGATGGCTTTGACACCTTGCGGATCAGAAATGG
The DNA here is from genome assembly GCF_057364925.1 of Erythrobacter sp. S227. Classification (NCBI taxonomy): domain Bacteria; kingdom Pseudomonadati; phylum Pseudomonadota; class Alphaproteobacteria; order Sphingomonadales; family Erythrobacteraceae; genus Erythrobacter; species Erythrobacter sp. S227. The sequence goes on along the minus strand of NZ_CP200280.1, from coordinate 1,338,788 downwards.
CCGCGATGGCAGTGACCGGATCGTACCCGAATTGCCGGAGGGTACTTATTCGCTCGATTGCGAGGGGACCAGTGATCCCAAACTCCTGGTGCGGGTCAATGGATGGCAGACACCGGGCGAGCTTTGGATGATTGATCCTCTGGCGGGTACGGGTGAGAAGATTTTCTCCGCCAATCTTGCCGGACTTGATGCAGACCGCCTGATCCGGCCGCAAGTTGTACGCTACACCGCGCGCGACGGTGTGGAGTTGCAGGGGCTTTTGTATCTGCCCGCAGGCGCGCAGAAGGGCGAAAACGCACCGCCGGTTGTGTTTTCGGTCCATGGCGGTCCGTCAGGCCAATCACAGCCGAATTTCGATCCGGTTGCGCAATATCATGTGGCGCGCGGGGTGGCCGTGTTTGAGCCCAATGTGCGCGGATCAACGGGTCTTGGACGGACCTATTCAACGCTCGATGACCGCGAAAAGCGGCTCGATTCCGTGCGCGATCTGGTCGATCTGAAACAGGCGCTCGCCACCGATGGCCTGATCGATGGCGACCGGGCGGCGGTTATGGGCGGTTCGTATGGAGGCTATGCTGTGAACGCGGTGCTGGCCGAATATCCGGGCGAGTTTATCGCAGGCGTTTCGCTGTTTGGCGTGGCCGATTGGGTCACCGCGCTCGAGATCGCATCGCCTGCTCTAAAAGCGTCGGACAGAATCGAATATGGCGATATTACCGAGGAACGCTGGCGCGAGTTTTACAAGGTCAATTCACCCATTCGCAAAGCAGACCAGATCACGGTTCCCGTGCTTTACTCCCACGGCGTGCAAGACCCGCGCATCGACATTTACGAAACAGAAGTGATGGTGAAGACCCTGCGCGCCAACGGTGTGGAAGCGCCCTTCATTCGTATTCCCGATGAGGGCCATGGCTGGCGCAAGCTTTCGAACCAACTGTTTTATTTCCGCAAGCAGGCCGAGTTTTTGGAAGAAAAGCTGGGGCTTACTTCGCCTGAATGACCGCGCCAGCATGAATCTGAGCGCACCCGCCATCCTCATCGCCAGCCGTCCTCATGGCGAGAATGCGAGCATTGCGCGGATGCTCACCCAAGAGCATGGGCTCGTCGCTGGCTATGTCGCGGGCGGTCGGGGAAAGCGGATGGGCCCGATTATGATCCCGGGCAACGGCGTCGAGTTTGAATTGCGCTCCAAATTCGAAGGGCAATTGCCATTTGCAAGGCTTGAGCTTGCGAAAAGCCGCGCTCCGTGGATGACGGAGCCATTGCCAGCCGCCGCGATCAATTGGGCCTGCGCGCTCACGGCTAGCACACTGCCAGAACGCAATCCCTACCCCTCGCTCTACACCGCGCTGGACGCATTGCTTGACGCGATTTGCGCAGCGCCCAGCGCGCGTGGCTGGCTTGCAGGGATGGTCGGCTTTGAAGCAATGCTGTTGCGTGAATTGGGTTATGGGGGGGCGAAACCTGACATGGTTGCAGATTTCGGTGAACAATTTGAAGCTTTTCGAGGGCTTCACCGGCCAATCCGGGACTACTTGCTTGCAGGCAGTCCCCGCGATGTTATGGCCGCTCGAACCGCTTTGGGAGAGCGGCTTAAACGGATGATCGAATGAGGGTGCCCCGATGAAAATTGCAGTTATGCCAGGTGACGGAATTGGTCCTGAGGTAACACGCGAGGCGGTTCAGGTGCTCGAAGCGCTGTCGCTGCCGGGCCTTACGCTGTTTGACGCCGATGTGGGCGGCATGGCTTACAAGCGTCACGGCCATCCATTACCGCAAGAAACGCTGACGATGGCGCGCGAAGCCGATGCGGTTTTGTTTGGGGCGGTGGGTGATCCCGACTGCGATGGACTTGCAAGGCATTTGCGCCCCGAGCAGGCGATCCTGGGCCTTCGCAAGGAGTTGGAGCTGTTCGCCAATTTGCGTCCGGCAAAAGTGTTTCCCGGCCTTGAGCATCTTTCCCCGCTGAGCCCGGAAAAAGCAGCGCAAATCGACATGATGTTCGTGCGCGAGCTTAATGGCGATGTCTATTTCGGCGACAAGGGCACGCGCATTGGCGCAGATGGCAGCCAGGAGGGGTGGGATATGATGTCCTACTCTGAAAAAGAGGTGACCCGCATCGCCCACGTCGCCTTTCGCACGGCGCGTGCAGGCGATGATAAACACCGCGTGACCAGCGTCGACAAGGCCAATGTTCTGGAAACCAGTCAGGTGTGGCGCGACACGGTTATCAAGGCGGCAGCCCCGCATCCTGATATCACGCTGGACCATATGTATGTCGATAATGCCGCAATGCAGATCATCACCAATCCGGGTGCGTTTGGCGTTATCCTGACGGGCAATTTGTTCGGCGATATCCTGTCCGATCTGGCGAGCGCGGCGGTGGGCTCTATCGGCCTACTGGCAAGTGCATCCATGGGTGAGCGCCAGACGGCAAACGGCTTGTTTGGCCTTTACGAACCCATCCACGGCAGCGCGCCTGATATCGCGGGGCAGGGCAAGGCCAACCCCATGGCAACGATCCTTTCAGCGGCAATGATGCTGCGCCATTCCTTTGGCCTTGAGGCGGAAGCGGCCCGTATCGAAGCGGCCGTGGCCAGCGCATTGGCGGATGGTATCCACGGCGGTGACCTTGGCGGCACCCACGGTACACAGGCCATTGGCGAGGCAGTGCGCGAGCGGCTTTGACGCGCATCTGAGCTATGTCCCTGGAGCTTGCGATCATCCTTCCGACGCTGAACGAGCGCGGCAATCTTGCCCCTTTGATGGAACGGATTGCAGCCGCTTTAGGTGGTACGGGCTGGGAAGTGCTGATTGTCGATGATGACAGCGAAGATGGCACGGCGGATGAAGCGCGCGCGCTTGCATTGGACAACCCGCGTATCCGGGTGATCCAACGTATTGGCAGGCGCGGCCTTGCAAGTGCAGCCATCGAGGGGTTTTGCGCCACCGCTGCGCCATATGTCGCTGTGATGGACGCCGATCACCAACATGACCCCGCGCTTCTGTCCGATATGCTCGCTGCGCTCAAAGCAGGTGACGCGCAGATTTGTGTCGCCAGCCGCTTTGTCGAAGGCGCCAGCACGTCTGACTGGGGGCAGCCCGAACGCGAACGCCTTTCCACGCTCGCCAATAAAGCGGCACGGTGGATCACCGGGGTTCAATTAAGCGACCCGATGAGCGGCTATTTCATGCTTGCGACGCCCACCGCGCGCGCGCTTGCTCCGCGCCTATCAGGGATCGGATTCAAGATACTCCTCGACCTGTTGGCGACTGCCGATGCGCCTATGAAAGTGAAGGAGTTCCCGCTTCAATTCGCTGCGCGCCGCGAAGGGGAGAGCAAGCTTGACCGGGCGGTGCTGTTCGATTTTCTCGCAGGGCTTTATGACAAGACACTTGGCCGCGTGATCCCCACCCGCTTTGCCCTGTTTGGAACCGTTGGCGCATTGGGCGTCGTGGTCCACTTGGCGGTGCTTTATGCGCTTCTGATCGTTGCTGGCGAAGGTTTTGCGTTCAGTCAGACAATCGCCGTGGTGGCCGCGATGAGCTTCAACTTCTGGCTCAACAATTGGCTAACCTACCGCGACCGGCGTCTAAAGCGATGGGGCGATTTTTTCCGAGGGTGGGTGAGCTTTTGCATCACCTGCTCGGTCGGCGCGCTTGCCAATGTGGCTGTCGCAAGCCTGCTGGAAGCACAAGGATTGTTCTGGCTCGCCTCGGCGCTTGCCGGGATACTTGTGGGGTCTGTCTGGAACTACGCGCTGTCCAGCCGCTTTGTCTGGGGGCGGTTCTAGCTCACACCCAGCTGTCGAGCCACATCCAGTCCCTGAACGTGTCCGGTGTTGCCAATGGGGCACCAGAGAGGATGGGGAAGAACCACGCGAAGAGGCCGATACTCGCGGCCAGAACACCAAGGCTTACCTTGGGCCATCCGGCGCTTCGCACATCGCTAAGCGTAAGAGCCAGGGCCCCGAGGAGGAACATGCTCGGGATGGTGTAGTGATAGTAGAACTGCACAGGTTTCGGCGCGATCAGCCAGAAGCCAAGGCTTACCGCATATCCGGCGACCGCGGCGAGCCTTGCGGGGTCTTTGCTTTGAAGCCCTCTACCAAGGCACCAAAGGACCGCTGGAAGCCCCAATAACATGGTCAACGGATTGCCGAGCAAGAGAACGCCGCGGCGTGCTCCATCGACGTCTTCGTACAGATACCAGATCGGACGGGTGTTGAGCGCCCATTGATCCCATGTGCTTTGATAGGGGTGAGGGTCCAGAACCTGACGCTGCAGCGAGAGGATTTCGCTGTGGAATGCGATGATGCCATTTTGCGCAAGCAAGGAAGGTTCGCTCTGGGTGCCAAGCCAATATCCCGGCGCAAACGTCAGCCCGTAAACCGCCAGTGGGAGAGCACCGAGCCACACAAAGGCTTCGACGAGGCTGATGCCCGGTACCGGTGCGCCTCTGCGGCTAAACAAAAGGCGACGGCGACCAGCGGAGAGGCGCAGGGCAAAAAAGGCAAGGCCAAACACCGGAGCAAGCGGCAACGCGTTCCATTTGGCACCCAAGGCAAGCCCGATCGCAATACCGGTAAGTGCCAGCCGCCATCGCCCTTGTTCGGGTTTTCGAATAGCGGCGGCAAACTGCCAGGAGGCGATTGCAAGGGCGCTCACCATAAAGATGTCGAGCATTGCGGTTCGAGCATGGATGAAAACGTGAAATCCCGTCACCAGCAGGATCCCGAAGACGAGTGTGGCAAAGCGGTCTTCGCTTGCGTGCCACATGGCCCGCATGGATGCGCCCACGGCCACTACCCCCGCGATAAGCGACATGATCCGCCACCCGAGCGGATTGTCACCGAACAGCGCCATGCCAAGCGCGATCAGCGTCTTGCCAAGGAGAGGATGTTCTTTGTTGCGATAAATCGCCTCGCCGCCATCCCAAACCGCCAGCATGTCGCGCGCAGCGGGCAGATAGTGGACCTCGTCAAACAGCGGGGTGGTCGGGATGGTCAGCCGGATGCTGGCGAGGCCTGCAAAAACAGCGCAAATCGCCAAACTCCATACCCAGGGATCATTGGGCTGAATAGGAGAGCCAATGACGGCGCCCTGAAACGGCTCGCCCTCAAGGTCCAGATTTTCAAAGGAGTTTTCGCGAACCATTGCGGCGGAGGCTTAAGGCAAGCTCCCGCCGATGGGCAAGTGGGTGTTTGGATTTATGTCGCAGAATGTGCAGCGCCTGTCTGATTTGTGAGCGCTTCATCCGCCGCATTCTCGAGCCAGAACAAGCGGGCACACATAGCCAGAAGTCCAATGCTGGCCGTCGTGCAGACGAAAAGGGCCCAGGGCACAATATTCATATTCTGTTTTTGCGCGCGCGGCAGGATGAAGAAAAACGCAATCACCACGCACATCACAAGGTCCCACCAGACCTGAATGCCGGTCAGGTTCTGGGAGTGGTTGGTGTAGAACGTGACCACGCCTTCTTGCGCGATCTGAATTGCGGTGTAGCCTCCGAATAATCCAGCCAGCAGAGCGGCGAGCAGCGGTATACCCTTTGTTGGACGGGCCGTGAGAATGTAAACCGCTCCAATGGCAGCGCCGCCAACAATCAGGAAGAATAGAATTTGCAGATAGTCCATCTCGGTCACTCCATGTTATGTAGCACTTGCTACATTCGCTGTGTTAGCGCAATGTAGCGTCTGCTACAAGAGCCAATTCATGCCTGCCCAAAACGCTTCGTCCAAAACCCAGATGACCAAGGAGACGCTGCTGCCAAAGCTTGCGGCCCATGTGCTCGAGCATGGGCTGGATGGCGCCTCCTTGCGCCCTTTGGCCAAAGCGGCAGGGACCAGCGACCGGATGCTGATCTATCACTTTGGCAATAAGGAAGCGCTTCTTTCGGACCTGTTGGATTACATCGCCGGGGTCTATTCCAACTCTCTTGATATGGCGCTCGGCGCGGAACGACCAGCCACGCGGCAAGAGGCGTTCGAGCGTATTCTGGCTCTTGGCAATCAGCCGATGATGCGGCCCTTTATGGTGCTTTGGTGGGAAATCGTTGCAGGCTCTGCGCGCGGGACACCGGGCTACAAAGAAGCAGCCGAAGCGATGATCACCAATCAACTTGCGTTTTTTGAGAAGCAAATGCCCGAAGGCGACCCCGATCCCGCAGGCGGTGCACGCTATCTGCTGACCTTGTTGGAGGGCACTTTGATGCTGCAAACAGTCGGGCACGGGGACACCGCAAGCAAGGGGCTTCGTGCAAGCAAGCTTGCGAGCGACCCTGCGACTGACTAAGCCCGCGCTCGATATGAAAAAGACCACTGGCATGGACCGCGCCGCGACGCGCAAATGGCGACCGCAAACGCAGGCGGTGCGCGGCGGCACCTGGCGCAGCGAGCATGGTGAGACGAGCGAGGCGCTCTTCCTCACCTCTGGCTATACCTACCCGGACGCGCAGACGGTTGCTGACCGGTTTGCAGGCGAGGCGCAAGGCATGACCTATTCGCGCCTGCAAAACCCGACCGTCGCGATGCTGGAAGAGCGGATTGCTCTGATGGAGGGCGCAGAGGCCTGCCGTGCTCAAGCCAGCGGAATGGCGGCGATGACTGCGGCGCTTTTGTGTCAGGTTTCGACCGGAGACCATGTGGTCGCCGCGCGCGCGGCCTTTGGTTCGTGCCGCTGGCTGGTTGACCATCTCCTGCCGCGCTTTGGTGTTGAAACTAGCGTCATCGACAGCGCCGACAATGCCGCGTGGGAAGCTGCGATCCGGCCCAATACCAAGGTCTTCTTCTTCGAAAGCCCTGCAAACCCCACGCTCGACATTGTTGACCTGCAATTCGTTTGCGATCTGGCGCGGGCGCACGGGATCACCACGGTGGTAGACAACGCCTTTGCCTCGCCAGTGCTGCAACGCCCGATGGAGTTTGGCGCAGACGTCGTTGCCTACAGCGCGACCAAACTTATGGACGGACAAGGCCGCGTGCTCGCTGGCGCGGTTTGTGGGAGCGAAGAGTGGATCAACGAGACGCTCCTGCCGTTCCAGCGCAACACCGGCCCCAACATCTCGCCGTTCAACGCATGGGTGGTGCACAAGGGGCTCGAGACGCTATCCTTGCGCGCCCATCAACAAAGCCGCAATGCGGTTCAATTGGGCGAATTCCTGGAGCCGCGCGTTGTGAAGGCAGGCGGGGTGATGCAGCATCCCGGGCTCCCCAGCCACCCGCGCCACGAGCTTGCGATTCAACAGATGGACGCAACCGGCCCGATCTTCGCCTTTGACGTGCGGACCCGTGAGCGCGCGTTTCAAATCCTCGATGCGCTTGAGCTAATCGACATCTCCAACAACATCGGCGATGCGCGCAGCCTGATGTGCCACCCGGCCAGCACCACCCACGCCAATATGGGCGAGGAAGGCCGCGCCGAAATGGGCGTCGCCGAAGGGCTTTTGCGGATCAATGTGGGTCTTGAAGATATCCAGGACCTGATCGAGGATATGGACGGGGCGCTCGCTGTGGCTGGTCTCTAATGCGCGCTTTGCGAAGTCGGGGAGCTGTTTTGAAGGCTCTCGACCACCTCTTGCGCAAGGTCGGGATCCACACCCTCGCGCCAGCAAACATAGGCGGGAAAATCAAAACCCGGTGCGTCTTCGATTGCGGCCAGATCACCGTTTTCCAAAAGCGGCGTCACCAGATACTTAGGCATGTAACCTGCTTTTCCATTGGCAATGAGCCATTTGGCGGACCTTTGCCCAAGGTCAAGGACCAGGCCGGACTGCGGCCTTATTCCAAGGCGGGCGGCAATCTCGAGGCCAATTGAGCGGCCCCAGTCGACCCGCACAAAATCCTCTTTCCAACTTGTCGGATCGCCCGCCGTCACAAGGATCAGCTGGTCCTCGAACAGACGCTCAGCGCTGATGTCTCGGCGGAAAACCGGGTCGTGAACAACGATCATATCCAAAACCCCTTCCGCCAAATCGCGGTTGAGCCTTGCCCATGCGCCCGCGGTTACGCGAAGCGCCAAATCCGGCACCGCCTCGCGCACCTCGTCAAGCCAACCCAAAAGCAGGCGATCCCATAAGAAATACTGCCCGCCGAATGAAAGCGAGCGTTCGAAGCTTTCAGGCAGGGAAACCTCGTGGCGCGCCACCTCCCATGCCCGCACTGCCTGGCGCGCAGGCCCCATGAATTTCTCGCCCGCAGGCGTTAGCTCGCACCCGCGCTTGTCGCGAATGAACAGCTTTGTGCCGAGGCGATATTCAAGCTGTTTGATCCGTTCCGTGACACTCGAAGGGCTCGCGTTCACGCGCTGTGCAGCGCCAGAAAAGCTGCCCGTGGCCGCTGCAGCGAGGAAGGTTCGAAAGGTTGTGATGTCCATTTCAATTCGGATATACCGAAAACAAAATTCAGACAATCGCGTTTTTCAAAACATAAATCTGGGTTTAGACGGTTCTCCAACAGATTGAAGGAGATTACCGATGAAAACTTTTGCAGTTGCAGCAGGACTTGTTCTCGCCTCGCTTACAGTGTCTCAGGTCGCTTTCGCTCAAGACGAGCAGGCTTCTGCCGGCATCATCGTATCGGGCGAATTCCAGAAAAACTGGGATCGCGGCAATCAGCTCGAAGCGGAGGGTCTGGGAGAACTTCAAAAAGCACAGCGCGACCTCGTGAAATACAGCGCCGATGTTGTGAACGCACAAGACCTGCGTGACACTTCGCTCAGTCGGGCTGAAAACGCCCAAGCGGCGTTTCAAAGCCTCACCTCGCGCCCGTTTGTTGGCAACGCCGACGAGGCACGTGACTGGGTAAAGCAAGCCGAGCGCCTTGCGTCTGATTGGGACAAGTTTTCCGAGCGCAGCCAGAAAGGTGCGCGCGATCTTGAAAAGGCACAAGACCGTCAAAACGACGCGCAGGATTCAGTCAAAGAGGCCGAGGCGAAAATCGAAGAGGGCCGGGCCCTGAAAGCCGAAGCCGAGCGCGCCAGCCGTCGCCGTTCTGGCCTTTAGGCCGTACGCTTTTTTAAGGGAGAGAAGAGATGTCTGTAAACAACACCCAAGCCACGCCGATCCCCCGCGGACCAGCGTCAAAGCCGGTGAAGCACGGTGGCGCGGTCGATCATATTGCCGCAGTTACTGCTATGTTTGTAGCAGGGCTGGGTTTGACGCAGCTCTTCGCTCCCATCCTTGTCAATCCGATGACCGGGTTTGAAAGTGGGGTCGCGACACAGATTATTGCCATCCAATGGGCCGTGTTTGGCGGACTGCTTTTCATTGGCGGGCTGTTCAGAATACGGGTCCTGACGATCTTTTCAGCAGAGTTTCTGATGCTCGTCGGCTTGTCCGGCCTTGCCGCAAATCTCATTCAGCAAGGCGCGATGATCCCGCTTATAGTGCACGGCGGGATTGCATTGGCAGGTCTAACCAACAGCGGGCTGGCGCGTCTGACCGACAAAGCAGAACTTAAACGCGAGCTGCAATTGCTGAAGGCCGATGCCGGGAGCGTGCAAGACGCCGAAAAGAAGAGGCAACCGGCGTGATGCGATACACCCAGCTGACAATTATTGGCCTAACCCTATCCCTGCTAACTGCCGCCACCGCTCATGCGCAAAGCGGTGCGAAGCAAGATAGCATCGGGGAAGACGCGGTTGATGCTGTGACGCAGCCGCTAAGCGATCTCAACCTGCGCTCTAAAGAGATCCCTTTGATTCTCGCGCTTGCGCAAGAGGAGCCGTATAATCTCACCGAAGTCGCCGGATGCGATGCCGTTTTCGGCGAAATAGCAAGGCTTGATGCGGTCCTTGGCCCGGATGCCAATGAAGCGGCAGAGGGCAAAGGGCTAATCAATCGCGGACTTCAGGTTGGCGGTGATGTTTTGGGAGGAATGATCCCCTTTCGCGGCATTGTGCGCCGGATTACTGGCGCAAGGGCAGAAAGGAAACGCTGGGAGGCGGCGATATATGCGGGCGTTGCAAGGCGCAGTTTTTTGAAAGGTTATGCCGCCGGAAAAGGATGCGAACCGCCGCAAGAAGCGGCGCCCGAGACTGCGCGCGATATTCTCGGGATGGAAGCTTCGGGCCCTTAGAGATCCCCGATACCCGATTTTGACGGGGCGAAATGAAAGCACGGTCTGCCGAGGCTCCATCAAATACAATGAGGCCGAGCGCTGATAGCCGTTCTTGTGCATTGCAGCGTAAACGCCTAGAGGCTCGCATCACCTAAAGTGGCATTTCTTTCGATGTCACAAAAGACATCAGGACACCGCTTCAATGACCCAAACCGCTACGTTCGCGGACACTTTTCGCCGCGATTGGCTGGCTCAGCCACGCGCTGATATCCTTGCGGGGATTGTTGTTGCGCTTGCGCTGATCCCCGAGGCAATCGGCTTTGCCCTGATTGCAGGCGTTGATCCGAGCGTTGGTCTTTATGCCAGTGTCGCAATTGCGATGGTGATTGCGTTTACAGGCGGGCGTCCGGGCATGATTTCGGCTGCGACGGCGGCTGTCGCTGTGGTGGTGATACCCTTGGTGCGTGATCACGGCGTGGAGTATCTCTTCGCCGCGACCATCCTGATGGGCATTTTCCAGGGGATGGCAGCGGTGCTACGCCTCAACCTGCTGATGCAATTTGTGTCTCGCAGCGTGATCACCGGCTTCGTCAACGCGCTCGCGATCCTGATTTTTATGGCTCAGATACCCCAGCTTATGCCGGGTAATGAGGGCGTGGGCCCGTGGACATGGGCCATGGTCGCGGTAGGTCTTGCCATCATCTATGGCTTCCCGCGCATCACCAAAGTTGTGCCAAGCCCGCTTGTAGCGATCGTTCTGCTGACCGCTGCGACTGTCTATTGGGGCCTTCCGGTCAACAATGTCGCGGGCGAGGGTGAGCTTCCAAGCGGCCTTCCAACCTTTGCGTTCCCGGACGTGCCGCTGACGTGGGAAACCCTGACGATCATTGCACCCTATTCGGCAACGATGGCGGCGGTTGGCCTGCTGGAAAGCTTCCTTACCGCGCAGATCGTGGACGACATGACCCACACGGACAGCAACAAACAGCGCGAGGGTGCAGGCCAAGGCATTGCCAATATCGTTGCGGCTTTCTTTGGCGGCATGGGCGGCTGCGCGATGATTGGCCAGTCGGTGATCAACGTTGCCTCCGGCGGACGAGGGCGCTTGTCGACCTTTACCGCCGGCGCGTTTCTCCTGTTCTTGCTCACAGTGCTTGGCCCTTATGTGGGACAAGTGCCGATGCCCGCATTGGTCGCGGTCATGATCATGGTGAGCATCGGGACGTTCAGCTGGAACTCGATCCCCAACCTTCGCCGTCACCCGGCCAGCAGCTCGGTTGTGATGCTGGCGACGGTTGTGGTTGTCGTCTGGACCCATGACCTTGCGATGGGCGTGCTGGTTGGTGTCCTTCTTTCAGGCATTTTCTTTGCGCAGAAGGTCAAAAACCTCTTCACCGTCGAACGTGTGCGCCGCCCCCATAGCGCGGTCTATGTGGTGACAGGCGAGATATTCTTCGCAAGCGTCGAGAAGTTTCAGGATATGCTTGGCCCCGAAAGCCAGTTTGAGGATGCCGCGCACAATGTCGTGATCGACGTCTCCAAAGCGCATTTCTGGGACATTTCGGCCATCGGCGCGCTTGAAAAAGTGGTCGAACGCATGCGCCGCAATGGCCGTCACACGCGCGTTGTCGGCCTTAACTCGGCGAGCGCTGACCTGTTCGACAAGTTTGCACTGGAAGATCGCACCGGTCTGGAGCTTGGTCTCGCCCCTCATTAAGGGCGCGTCACGGTGATCTTTGCGTAAGAAATGCAAAGAGCCGGGGCCGACGCATTGGCGTAGCACCCCGGCTCCCAAGCACATCTGCCCCTTGTCGAAGGTCTCTTAAGGGACAGTCGGAACGACTTTTGTGGCCTTCAGCCGGTGCCACCTCTTGGACAGCACCGAGACATTATTTTACATCTGTCCTAAGGAATGTGCGAGGAATGCGCTCAATGCGAATTTAACTAGAGTTACCCGGTGCACCATCACATTGCCTTCTTGCGCGGAAAGACTGCACCGGCTTGGCGCTGGATTTGGCTTCGATAAAGCTCTTCTTTCGCGACCTAGCGCTTTTTGCGACCCGGCCATTCATCGAGCGAGAACCACCGGCATTCGATATCGGGCCGCGCTTCGGCAAACGCCATAAAACCGTCGAAGGTCGAGACTGCCTTTGCGCAGCGTAGGCTTTTGAGGTTGCTGCAGTTTAACAGTGGCGAGAGGTCTTTGTCTTTGAGGCTGACCGTGGTCAGTGACAGTTCTTCAAAGGCAAAGCCCTCGAGCGGGGCGAGGCTTTCCAGCTTCTGATAGGTGTTGATCGAACCGTCGAGGCCAAGCCTTCTCAGACGATCCTTTAGCGGCACAAGCCAGTCCAGATTGTACAGACGCTTCGCGTTTTCGATCTCAAGCACTTCGAGGTTCATGAGCTTGGTGATAGGCGAGAAATCCTCGATCTTGTGCGGGGAATCGAGGCGCAGATTCTTGATATTCTGCAGCTTGACCAACCCATGAAGCGACGTCGCGGTCATGGGGTAGAGCAGGCTGAGTGTCTCTAGCCGGGTGAGCTCGCAAATCTCGTCGAGAAAGTCCTGATTGACCCCGCCAGCGGTGAAAGCGCGCAGGTTCGTGCGCGTTGCAATTCCGCGAAAGGAGTTCTTCTCGCGGTTGTGCCAGCCCGATTCAGCAGTCGGACTGATCTTGAGGCGGCGGGTGATGTCTTCTTCATTCATAAGAACGTCTTAGTCGACCAAGCCTTAAAAAGAGTTGCCAGCACGAAGGGCCGCGACCGCTTGCCAAACCGGTTGCTCTATGTAACGCGTCGGCGCTCAGAAGGAGAGACCATATGGCCAATCGCGTTGAGCTTGTTTTCGATTTCGTTAGCCCCAATGCCTATCTGATCTGGGGGCCTTTGCGCGAAGTGGTCCGGCGCACCGGGGCAGAGCTTGATGTAACGCCGGTTTTCCTTGGAGGAATGCACAAGCTGACCGGCAATGCGCCCCCGATGATCCGCAACAAGGATGTGAAGGGCAAGGTCGAATACGACATGCTTGAGATGAGCCGCTTCATCGCCCGCCACAACCTGACAAAGTTCAAAATGCACCCACAGTTTCCGTTCAATTCCATCACCTTGCAGCGCATGCTTTATGCAGCCGATCAAGACGGGCGCGGGGTGCAATTTGTCGACATGATGCTTCCTGCGATCTGGGAAGAGGGCGTCGACGTGCTTGACCCGCAAAGCCTTGGCGCAGCGGTCGCTGATGCGGGATTTGATGCAAAGGACCTGTTCGAGCGCAGCCAAAGCCAAGAGGTCAAAGACGGACTGGTTGCTAATACCTCCCACGCGGTGGAGCGCGGCGGCTTTGGCATCCCCACGATGTTCGTAGGACCGAAGGGCGGCGATACTGAAATGTTCTTTGGCAAGGAACGCTCGGGACAGATCGAAGAGGAATTGGCGAAGGGGTGAGGGGAGGCACGGCGCTGTACCCAATGTGTCGACATTGCCTCAAACACCTTCGTCATCCTGAATTCATTTCAGGATAACGATGCGTACCCGGATTTGCCGGTAGGTGATCCCGGTGCAAGCCTCTCACCTTCGCCGCCAGTGGCAATGACATCGCGACCAAGGGGGCGGTTTCGGTATAGCGCGCCTCGCAGCAAGTGCCGGGGGCACTTCGAGAAGCAAGCGCAGGCGTGGCTGCCAGAGCTGGGGCTCGGCTTGGGGCAGCGCCCCCGGCGCTGCCGTCGCCTGCGCTATTACTACAAAGCCCGCATCTACTCGCCAACGCTCGGACGCTTCCTCCAAACCGACCCCATCGGATATGAGGACCAGTACAACCTCTACGCCTATGTCGGGAATGACCCGATTAATGGGATTGATCCGAGCGGAAACCAAAGCGAAAGAGCTATGGATTTGAGAACTGGAAACATACGAGGTTTCGAGGCACTCACCTACGACTGTACAGGATCATGCGCGGATTTTGTTAGAGGACTTGTAGCTGTTCCTCAGGATATTGGTGCATTAATAGAACATGATGTGAACCGAATTGGCCTTCGAGGGGTTGCCGCACAGAATCGAGCAAAACTCGTCGATGCACTTTTTTCGAGAGGCCAGAGTTACGTAGCTAACAATGTATCTGAAGCTGCTAAGATTGCACGGGAGTTCGTTTTCGACAACAAAGCTTATGTGGCAGGTCGAAGTACATTCAGTTCAGGAGTTGGAGTGGTGACTGGGACAGGTTTCGCGGGATCCGCCGGAACGGCTTCGCTTGGTGCATTAGGGGGGGCTGTCAGGCAACTAAATGGGCTTGTTGGTCAACTTGAGAGCGGTGGTGTCAGTACAAGTACGTTATCGGACTCTACTCTTGGCCAGGCAATTACGTATGGCGGCGCGGGGGCGACTTTACGCTTTAACGCCGACACTGGAAGCATTACTGCTTCAACGTCAACGCAGAGGACCGGATCGCGTCTGAAGCAAAAAACGACAGTTGAAATTTGTAATGTAAATGACGGGAATTGTTGATGTGAATTTCTTTAGAACCGTTATTCTTGGGCAGCTGATAATTTTGCCGGTGGTCTTTCTTTTTCCGTATACCCTTGCAATTCTCTCGCTGAACTTTGCTCCTCTTATCTCGGACAGAGACTTCTATATTTGGTATTTGCTTCCAATAGTTATCGGATCCATTGGATTTTACTTCACGCGCCAGAAAAAGAAGGGTGAAGAGTCGACTGATAACGGTGCTCTATAAGCTCTACACTCTATATTATCCTTCGCTAGTGAAACACCGCAGTCGAACTCAAAGCAAGGAAGCGCTGGTCCGAGACTAAAAGATCCGATCACTGCACCCAAAGCTTGTAACTGGCCCGAGATAAAGAGCCTGCGTGTGGCTGAGCAGCCCAGAGGCAACCATGGGCGCGTCCAGCGTGGCAAACAGCCTTATCACCGCAAACTCGACCGGCGTCACCTCTATGGCGTTGAGGCGAGCCGGATTTCCTACGCCGCCGTGAATTACTAG
The DNA here is from genome assembly GCF_057364925.1 of Erythrobacter sp. S227. Lineage (NCBI taxonomy): Bacteria > Pseudomonadati > Pseudomonadota > Alphaproteobacteria > Sphingomonadales > Erythrobacteraceae > Erythrobacter > Erythrobacter sp. S227. The sequence goes on along the minus strand of NZ_CP200280.1, from coordinate 1,323,741 downwards.
CCTGCGTCAATGCCAAGCGAAAAAACTTCGATCGCCAACTCCGATCAAAGTGCCGCTAATAATTCGAGTGGATTTCTCTCCCTGAACGGTGTGCCATACTTGTCTCACAAACCGAAGCTAACCCTTCGCGAAGACACTCTCATCACCCTTTCAATCCCTTCTAAGTGAAGCCCCGGAGTAAGGATCATACTCCGCAGGCGGAAGCTCGGGCCTTGCGGGCTCGCTCGCCACACTCTCGGCTTGGTAAACCACTTGCGGCGAAGGCTCCTCCCCCTGCCACATTAGCAAAGACGCTATAACCGGCGCGCCCAGCACGACAAAGCACCCTAGCACCGCTCTTGCGCCCATGCGCACAGGCAACCGCCCACCCAGCGCCGCAAACCCCACCAGCGCCACAGCAATCACACACAGCGTCACCACCAGCGGCCCTTGCAAAAGTTCGGTCATCCACCCCGCAGCACCCTGCAATGGCGAAGCACCGCTCGGCTCAAACAAGCTCGCCTGCACGGCCAGCAGCTTCGACATTACGCTCTCCATCAACCCGCCGCCAACACTTGTGCCACCCGCCGCTTGCCGCCGCGCCGCTCCAATTGCACAAACACATCAACGCTCTGGCGTACATAGTGGCGCACGTCCTCGCGGCTGAGCTTGGAGCCCGCTTGCAGCACCAGCAGAGCAAGCTGCTCGATGGCCCAAATTATGGGGCTCTCGCAGGCGTGTCGGCATGGATGGTGGTCATGGAGCCGGGGTGCCCGGTGAAGCCCCGCGCGAAGGAAGGTGAAGGCCTCCACCCCGCGCAGTTCCCCCAGAATAATCCGGTCAGGCCGCATCCGCAGCGCCGCGATTAGCAAGTCCTCCGCCGTGATCTGCGCTTCGCTCAGCTCCCCGCGCGCGGCGATCAGGCCTACGGCATTTTCATGAGCGAGTTGAAGTTCGGCAGTGTGCTCCAGCATAACGAATTCTCGCATTCATGGGATACTAAGGGGATTATCTGCATTGATACCCTTGTGAGGCGAACAAGCGCTCGCTACTTTGGGGACCGATATGAAAGAGCTCTTCCAACACGCAGCCACTACCGAAGGCATCACCGTGCGCGTCGCGGTCAATTTTCTGCCCGAACAATCGCACCCAGAGGCGGGTAAGTGGTTCTGGGTCTATCATATCCGGATCGAAAATGGCTCTCACGAAGAGGTGAAGCTCCTCACCCGCCATTGGCGCATTACGGACGCGCGCGGCATGGTGAACCATGTCGATGGCGAAGGGGTTGTTGGCGAACAGCCGCTATTGTTGCCGGGTGAAAGCCACGATTATGTGTCGGGCTGTCCATTGACGACGACGCATGGCTCGATGGAAGGGTTCTACACCTTTGCAAAAGCCGACGGATCGCAGATGGAAGTGCGCATTCCGTTTTTCCCTCTCGCCGCGCCAGAGACAGCCGACCGGCACTAAACCATTGTTTGCATGCTTGCGGTGAGCGGCTCGGCAACCTAAGTCGGCGCTCGTGAAACGTACGCACCTCCCTTTGAACGCCCTGCGCGTCTATGACGCTGCAGCCCGGCATTTGTCCTTTACGCGGGCCGCTGATGAGCTTGCCGTGACCCCGGCGGCTGTGGGTCAGCAAATCCGCGCGCTTGAAGATCACCTGGGCGTGGTGCTCTTTCGCCGAACGTCCAAAGGGTTGGAGCTGACACCTGAGGGTGAGGCGGGGCTTGATCCATTGCGCGAAGGGTTTTTGCGGTTCGAGGAAAGCGTCGCGGCGATGCAGGCGGGGCAGGCGAGCGATCGTTACACCATTGCGGCCCCGCGCGAGTTTTATGCCTCATGGCTGGCACCGCGGATTGCTCCGTTCCAGGCGAGCACGCCGGGCGTGCAATACATTCTTGCCCCAGATGAAGCCTCCGACTTTACCGAGGCTAACCTTGATCTTGCCATTCGCTTTATCTCTGGGCCGGGAGAGCTTGAGGGTGTGCAATTGGCCCCCGCATTGCAAGTGAGCGTTGCCGCTCCCGATGCGCGTGATGCCTGGATTGATTGGCCTGAGGCGGGTTTGCCTGAGGGGACCAAGGCTTGCGTCAAGACAAGCAGCGCTGGCCAGGCGATGAGTTCCGCGCTTGCAGGGATGGGCCGCACGGTTCTCCCGCTGGCTCTGGTAGAGCGCGCTCTTGAAGACGGGCGCTTGATCGCCTTGGATGAGCCGGTGGAGGCCAAGCGCGCATACTGGCTGGTTGCGCCGGTGCCGCAGTGGCGCTCCAAGAAGGTGAAGGCGCTGGTCAAGTTCCTGACCGATGGCTGACGTCATGATTGAGGTTCCCACCCTTACCACGCCGCGTTTCACCATGCGTTCGCTGAGGCGCGGGGATGAGACCGCGATGTTCCCCACCATGGCCGATGAGCAGCAGTCGCTATACTTAACCCGCCCCAAGTTCGAGAGTGAAGAGGAGCTGTGGGACTGGTTCGCCGCGCCCGATTGGGATGGCCGCACCTGGATCGCCGAAGACGCCAATGGCGAGGTCGCCGGCCGCTTTGTAGCGACCCCCGGCCACGGCTCCGACGTCGCACACGGCCCCGTGTTCGAGATCGGTTACATCGTCGCAATGCATGCGCAAGGGAAGGGCGTCGCCCGCGAGTGCACCGGGGCCCTCATCGAACAGCTCTGGTCCGAGGGTGCCCGCAAGCTCACCGCCGAAGTCGACACCCGCAACACGCCGTCTGTCCGCCTCCTTGAAAGCCTCGGCTTCACCAGAGAGGCGCATTTCCGCGAGCATGACGCCACCCATATTGGCATGTGCGACGTCTATTGGTACGGCAAGCTGCGCTCTGACTGAGCGCTGCGTTAGGGGTCACCACACAACAATGCTCGCTCGTATCCGCACCCAGCTTTACGTCGCCCGTCAGGGGTTTACCCGCGCGTGGCTACGCCGTGTGTGGGGGATGACGATCGGCGAGGGCGTTCGCATCTCGCGCAAAGCCCATCTCGACTACACCCACCCCAAGGGCGTCCACATTGGCGATTACACCATCGTGACCCCCGGCGTTCACATCTTCACCCACGATTTTGTGAAGCGCCAACATGTCAGCACATATATCGGCTCCAACTGCTTTGTCGGGGCAGGCGCGATCATCCTTCCCGGAGTAACCGTCGGAGACCACTGCGTCATCGCGGCGGGAACCGTGGTCACACAGGACGTGCCAGCGCGCAGCGTTGTCGCAGGCAATCCGGGCAAGATCCTCAAAAGCAATATCAAGACCGCGCGATACGGCATCATGGGCAACCTCCAGCCGCATGAGCTTGCGGTGTTCGAGGATGATGGGGAAAGCTGAAGCCAGCCCTAATCCCCTGACACCGGATCAGGCTCTCGCCCCAACTCTTCCAAAACCTCACGCCGGATAGCTTCATAGACGGGATGCCCCGCCTCAAGGTTGCTTGCATCGACCCATTCGGCGCGGCGATAGCTTAGCACAAAGGCCAGCATCGAATTGGCGCGCGTGTTGTAAAGCCCTTGCGCCATTGCGCGTTCAATCGCGCAATCCTCCAACCGCAAGATACCCCACTGCGCCGCCTCATCCCAGGCCTCGGCAAACCCTTCAGCCCCCGGCATTTTGCGCAGCTTATACAGCGCCTCCATTGATTTCCCGATGGCGAGCGCGGCGGAAGTGACAATCCCGGTCGCGGCCAAATGCGCAACAAAAGCGCGCTGAAGATCAGGCGTGATCGAGTTCGCGCGCGGGCTCTTGTGGCGATAGGGCTCGAACTGAAGCAGCGGATCGTCAGGGTCTGGCGGCAAGCCAATATGCGCAACTGCCGAGGTCGCCTGCCGCTCTGTCGCCCTCGTGCAGATGGTGGGGTCGCCCGCTGAAGGACCGTGTGCAGGGCCGTGCGCGGGGTCGGAGCGCCTTCGGTGCTCTTCGAAGTACTCGGCAAAGGGCTCGGGCAGGTCGGCGGGGTCAAAGGGCTCGTCGAATGGGTCTTCGGGGCGCGGCATAAGGCGGTCCTTTGGCGAGAGCGGGCAAGGACCGGGGGATATTGCAGATTATGGGGGTGTAGGAAAACCTTTTGCTCTATAAATACTCATGCTCGTGAAACATGTACTGGAGGCAGGTAAGTGAAAGTAATATCCTGTCGAAACTAAAACAGCAGAACAAGCGAAGGATTAGCGATTTGGCTTCAAAAGCAAAACCCACAGCATCTAAAAGAGTTTCGCCTGCTGCACCTGCAAACGATGCGGATCAAAGTGGAGCGGTGCATACCGTCTCACCTAAATCACGGGAGCTGGTGATTGGATTGGTCGGATATGCGGGTGCAGGTACTTCGACTGCGGGTGAACGCATCAGAGTGTTGCTTCAGCATGCCGGATACAACGTTCAACCAATCAAAATTAGCCAGCTAATTGCGAAATTGGACGGAGAAGCTGTCGCCCAAACAAAGGAGGGGATTGAAAAGGGGCAATCTAAGTTCAACAAGGCAGTTGAATTTCAAGATCGTGGAGACAAGATCCGTCTGGAATCGGGGGCATACGCGCTCGCTTCGGCAGCAATTCACCAGATCAAAGGCTTTCGAGGCTCTTTAGATGCTCAAACGAATAAGACTGCGTATGTTCTGGATTCACTAAAGCACCCTGATGAAGTCGATTTGTTAAGACGAGTCTACAATTCGACCTTTCGGCTTGTCGCAGTTCATTGTGGGCTTGATCAGCGCAAGAAAAGGCTCATCGGCGCGGACACTTCGAACGCAAAATACGGCGGTGTTTTAGAGAGTGAAGTAATATCGTTCATGGAGCGTGACGGAAAGGACTCTGAGAATAAGCATGGCCAACGAGTGCGGGATGTATTTCATCTCGCAGATTTCTTTCTCGATAACTCGACGAGTTCGCCAGATGGATCGGGTATGAACGCAGATATAGATAGATTTGTAAATCTTCTGTTGGGCAATGGTCTGGTCCGACCGACGGCTGGAGAAAAGGCAATCTACGTTGCTCATTCATCTGCACTTCAGTCTGCTTGCCTGTCGCGACAGGTAGGCGCAGCTCTGATCTCCCAAGATGGGCGTTTGGTCGCGACAGGTAAAAACGATCCACCAAAGTTTGGAGGAGGCACCTATGATGAGGACTCTAAAGTAGACCACAGGTGCTTCAAATGGCAATTTGACGCCGAGACTGGGACTTTTCTAGGTTGCCACAATGATCGCAAAAAAGACGACCTTCGAAAGGCAATTGCTGGTTGGCTTGCAGACAATATTGCCCCGGAGATTGCGGCCCGGGTAGTTCCGGAGGATGAAATTCTGGGCGAAGATCAGAACGCTGGTAAAAGGTCGTCACTTTCTGATGCGATATCTTCTGCACTGCTTGAATTGCCACAAAAGCTAAATCAAATGCCCGGTGTCAAAGACGCTATCGAGTATTCGCGGTCAATTCATGCGGAGATGGCTGCGCTTATGGCTGCTTCACGCGGAGGAATATCCACAAAAGGTTCAACGCTCTATGTGACTGTTTTTCCGTGTCACAATTGTGCTCGTCATCTGGTTGCAGCGGGTGTCAATGCTGTCTATTTTATTGAACCATATGTAAAGAGCCTAGCATACGAGCTACATTCCGATGCAATCGCGGAAAGCAATTCGGCGGACATAGCTTCGACAAAAATGTCCATAACTCCTTTCACAGGGGTCGGTCCAAGGATGTACGACGACTTCTTCGTGAAAAGGAAGGAATTAAAAGGCATTCGAGGGCGGTTTGATCCGCAAGATGAAGGCGAACCATATTTTGCCGTTCGTCTTCGTGAGCTGGCAAATGTGGAGGACGCTGCAATCGATTTATTGCCGAAATCTGAATAGTGCTAAAGGGGCTGGCTGTGTCAAAAAACAACGTTTTACCGCTTCACAAAGCTCCAATAGAGTTCTCCGAATTGCAAATCGAGCAGCGGCAGTTAGAGCTGTTTCCACAAGCTAATGACAGTATATCAAGATTGGCAGTTGTTGATCCATCGGATCATAGGGAAGATGAATTTCTTTCGGCGATTACCCGCCATTCTGTGGATTTAATTATCGATCTTCGCCTCCGCCCTGTTTTCGAACGTCCTAATTACTCTCATAGATACGTCACTTCCTATTTTTTTGAGAGAGATATCAGTTATCTAGAGATGGTTAACGTGGTCAACCGAGGCAATTTTTGTCATTGGAAGATTGAAGAAGAAATCAGATCATTTTTTGGTACTCGTACTCATCCGCATAGCCTTTTCAGTATTTGTTTGGTCGATGATCAAGCTCGTAAAGAGGGAGTTGTAAGCGGTATGAGATCGGAATTGCGTCGTTTGGGGGCCCCTTTAGTTGAAATAAATCCACGCTCAATTGGACTTTGATTGGTCACCCCTTGACCCCATCACAAATTCCCCCTAAGCGCGCCGACATCTGAGGGCAGGGCTCGTTTCGCGACGCTCCCCGATCTCAAAAATGAGCTGAACATTGGCGGTTGTGCATTCTTCCAGTGTTATCCTGAAACAAGTTCAGGATGACGACGGAGCGAAGGCGACCGGCAAAGTAATCCGGGGCTTTTGGCTTTGGGTGGAGCGTTTCAGGCTTGCGAAGGTTGCCCGCCCGCTGATCCAGCGGGGCCTGGCATCACCTTTGCGACCCTTTTTCTCTTCATCGAAAATCATCGGCGCCAATTTAGATGAAGAGTACATATGCCAACTATCAACCAGCTGGTCCGCAAGGGCCGCACTCCGCAGAAGGCCAAATCCAAGGTCCCTGCTATGGAGCAGAACCCGCAAAAGCGCGGCGTTTGCACACGCGTCTATACGACGACCCCGAAGAAACCGAACTCCGCTTTGCGTAAAGTGGCCAAGGTTCGCCTCACTAACAGCCGTGAGGTCATCTCTTACATTCCGGGCGAAGGCCACAACCTGCAAGAGCACTCTGTTGTTCTGATCCGCGGCGGCCGTGTTCGCGACCTTCCCGGCGTTCGTTACCACGTCCTTCGCGGCGTTCTCGATACGCAAGGGGTCAAGGACCGCAAGCAATCCCGCTCGAAGTACGGCGCCAAGCGTCCGAAGTAAGGGCGTTGCATGTGGCGGGCACCGTCATCCTGAACTTGTTTCAGGACAACCGGTTCGGCCAAAGCAAAGCCAGAATTTAGGGCCTCTACCAAGACCGCGAGGGTTATCCTGAAATGAATTCAGGATGACGGTTTGGAAAAAGAGGCTTTTGAAATAAGGAAGAAGTGCAATGTCACGTCGTCGTAGGCCCGAAAAGCGGGTAATCTTGCCGGATCCCAAGTTTGGTGATCAGGTTCTGTCGAAATTCATGAACAACCTTATGCTCGACGGTAAGAAAGCCGTTGCAGAAGGTATCGTGTACACGGCTCTTGATGCGGTTGAGGCGAAGGCCAAGACCGATCCGGTGCAATTGTTCCATGATGCGCTGGGCAATGTGAAGCCTCAGGTCGAGGTTCGCTCGCGCCGTGTGGGTGGTGCAACCTATCAGGTGCCGGTTGAAGTGCGTGAAGAGCGTGCCCAGGCGCTGGCTATCCGCTGGTTGATCGGTGCAGCGCGTTCGCGTCCGGAGACAACCATGAGCGCGCGCCTGTCGGGCGAGCTGATGGATGCAGCGAACAACCGCGGCAATGCTGTGAAGAAGCGTGAAGACACGCACCGCATGGCAGACGCCAACCGCGCGTTCTCGCACTACCGTTGGTAATCGAATGATTGTGGACAGCCTCGGGCGGACGTCTTGGGGTTGTCACAATTGTAACTATATGGGGCGCGGACAAACCCGCCTCTCGTTAAACCCAAGGAATTAGATATGGCCCGCGAATATCCGCTGGAGCGTTATCGTAATATCGGCATCATGGCGCACATCGATGCCGGTAAAACCACCACGACCGAGCGTATCCTTTATTACACCGGTAAATCCTACAAGATCGGCGAAGTGCACGATGGTGCTGCGACTATGGACTGGATGGAGCAAGAGCAGGAGCGCGGGATCACGATCACGTCTGCTGCAACGACCTGTTTCTGGAACCCCGAAGATCCGACGATGGATCCAAAGGGCGATCCAAAAGAGCTGCGTCAAACGCCTCAGCACCGCATCAACATCATCGACACGCCAGGCCACGTTGACTTCACCATTGAAGTCGAGCGTTCGCTTCGTGTGCTTGACGGCGCGGTTGCATGTTTTGACGGTGTGGCAGGGGTTGAGCCCCAGTCCGAAACCGTATGGCGTCAGGCGGACAAGTATAAAGTCCCGCGGATGTGCTTCATCAACAAGCTCGACCGTACCGGCGCAGACTTCAAATACTGCGTCAACTCGATCATCGAGCGCCTTGGTGCAACGCCTGCTGTTCTGTATCTTCCGATCGGCATCGAAAGCAGCCTCACGGGTCTTGTTGACCTCGTGAACCAGCGTTCGATTACCTGGAAGAACGAAGATCTGGGTGCTGAGTACGTTTACGGCGATATCCCTGCGGATATGGCTGATGAAGCGGCGGAATATCGTGAGAAGCTGATCGAGCTTGCTGTTGAGCAAGACGACGATGTGATGGAAGCCTACCTTGAGGGTAACGAGCCTGATGCGGTAACACTCAAGAAGCTTATCCGTAAGGGTACGCTCAACCAGAGCTTCGTTCCTGTGCTTTGCGGTTCTGCGTTTAAGAACAAGGGCGTTCAGCCTTTGCTCGACGCGGTTGTCGACTACATGCCGAGCCCGCTTGATGTGCCTGCGATTAAGGGCGTCAAGCCTGACAGCGACGAAGAAAATTCGCGCGCATCCGATGATGCAGTGCCATTCGCGGCGCTTGCATTTAAGGTCATGAACGATCCGTTCGTGGGCTCGCTTACCTTTACCCGCATCTATTCCGGTGAACTGACCAAGGGCACCGTCTTGAACTCTGTGAAGGGCAAGAAGGAAAAGATCGGCCGTATCCTCGAAATGCACTCCAATGACCGTAAGGACATCGAAGAAGCATTCGCAGGCGACATCGTTGCTCTTGCAGGGATGAAGGCGACCACCACCGGTGACACGCTTTGTGATCCAGCCCACCCGATCGTTCTCGAGCGGATGGAATTCCCGGATCCCGTTATCGAACTGTCGGTTGAGCCTAAGACGAAAGCTGACCAAGAGAAGATGGGCGTTGCCCTCAACCGCTTGGCTGCTGAAGACCCCAGCTTCCGCGTGACGACTGACCACGAAAGCGGTCAGACGATCATTAAGGGCATGGGCGAGCTTCACCTCGACATTCTCGTCGACCGGATGAAGCGCGAGTTCAAGGTTGAAGCAAACGTTGGTGCGCCTCAGGTGGCATACCGCGAGAGCTTGGGCCGCGAAATCAACGTCGATTACACCCACAAGAAGCAATCGGGTGGTACGGGTCAGTTTGCCCGCGCCAAAGCGACCTTCACCCCGGGTGAGCGTGGTCAGGGCATCGTCTTTGAAGACAGCATCAAAGGCGGTAACATTCCGAAGGAATATATCCCGAGCCTCGAAAAAGGTATCCGTGAGCAAGCCGACAGCGGCTATCTCATCGGGTTCCCGATCATCGACTTCACGATCCACCTCACAGACGGCGCCTTCCACGACGTCAACTCGTCAACCGTGGCGTTCGAAATCTGTGGTAAAGGTGCGATGCGCGAGGCGGCTGAACGTGGCGGCATCAAACTGCTTGAGCCTGTCATGAAGGTTGAGGTTGTGACTCCAGAGGACTACCTCGGCGACGTTATCGGCGACCTCAACAGCCGCCGTGGTCAAATCCAGGGCACAGACAGCCGGGGCAACGCCCAGGCCGTTGAAGCCATGGTCCCACTGGCCAACATGTTTGGTTATGTGAACGAGCTTCGCTCATTCACCCAAGGCCGTGCACAATACTCCATGCAGTTCTCTCACTACGACGAAGTGCCTGCGAGTGTTGCCCAAGAGGTTAAGGAGAAGCTTGCGTAAGCGAGCAACACAATCTATGGGCGGCGCCACATTGATGCGGGCGCCCCCATTCTCCCCGCTAAATTCAATTTCAATAAGAAGGTTATTAGAGACATGGCGAAGGAAAAGTTTGAGCGTAATAAGCCGCACGTAAACGTCGGCACCATCGGTCACGTTGACCACGGCAAAACCACTCTGACCGCGGCAATCACCAAGGTTATGGGTTCGGCTGTCGATTTCGCAAACATCGACAAAGCTCCTGAAGAGCGTGAGCGCGGCATCACTATCTCAACGGCACACGTTGAGTATGAAACAGACGCACGTCACTACGCACACGTCGACTGCCCAGGTCACGCTGACTATGTTAAGAACATGATCACCGGCGCGGCTCAGATGGACGGCGCTATCCTCGTTGTGAACGCGGCTGACGGCCCGATGCCACAAACTCGTGAGCACATCCTGCTTGCGCGTCAGGTTGGTGTTCCTGCTCTGGTTGTTTACATGAACAAGGTTGACCAGGTCGACGACGAAGAAATCCTCGAGCTGGTTGAACTCGAAGTCCGTGAACTCCTCAGCGAGTACGGCTTTGACGGCGACGAGATTCCAATCGTTAAGGGTTCGGCTCTTGCTGCTCTTGAAGGTCGTGATCCTGAAATCGGCGAGAACTCGGTTCGCGCTCTGATGGAAGCTGTCGACACTTACATCCCGCAGCCCGATCGTCCGGTTGACAAAGACTTCCTCATGCCAATCGAGGACGTGTTCTCAATCTCTGGCCGTGGTACGGTTGTTACCGGCCGTGTTGAGACCGGTGTTGTTAACGTTGGTGACGAAGTTGAAATCGTCGGCATCAAGGACACAGCGAAAACGACCGTTACCGGTGTTGAAATGTTCCGTAAGCTGCTTGATCGCGGTGAAGCTGGCGACAACATCGGCGCGCTTGTTCGTGGCGTTGCCCGTGACGAAATCGAGCGTGGTCAGGTTCTTTGTAAGCCTGGTTCGGTTAGCCCGCACACAGAATTCTCGGCAGAAGTTTACGTCCTTTCAAAGGACGAGGGTGGCCGTCACACGCCATTCTTCGCAAACTACCGTCCGCAGTTCTACTTCCGTACGACTGACGTAACCGGCGAAGTGATCCTCCCAGAGGGCACGGAAATGGTTATGCCTGGCGACAACGTGACCATCAACGTCAAGCTGATCGCACCGATCGCTATGGACGAAGGTCTGCGTTTCGCTATCCGTGAAGGCGGCCGTACCGTTGGTTCAGGCGTTGTGGCCAAGATCACCGCCTAATCGGCTTCAGCCTTAACGGCTGATACGAAATAACGAGGCCCGGCCCACGAAAGTGCGCCGGGCCTCTTATTATGTAGGCTCCATTCTGCCGCTGATTTTGCAACGGGGAAGGGGGCTTTGTTGGCAAGTGCGGTGCTTCGGGTGATATCTTGGGAATTTCTGGCTTGCCAGAATCCTACTCCCCCGATATACGCGCGCCAACTCCAACGGTGACTCGTTACCGTTGAAACGAAATTCATGGGGCCTCCCATTCCGGCGCAGTCAAATTTCTGGGCTGGGGCAGGGCGGGCCTTTTACTTTTTGGGAGCAGGTCCATACCCGGACCGGTTCCTTGGCTCTTTCGCATTGGTAATAGGTAATGGAAGCACAGAATATCCGTATTCGCCTTAAGGCGTTCGACCACCGCGTACTCGACCAGGCAACTGGCGAAATCGCTGATACTGCACGTCGTACGGGTGCTCTTATTCGTGGCCCCATTCCTATGCCGACGCGTATCGAGAAGTTCACCGTGAACCGCGGCCCGCACATCGACAAGAAGTCGCGCGAGCAGTTCGAGGTGCGCACATACAAACGTTTGCTGGACATTGTTCAGCCGAACGCCCAGACGGTGGACGCGCTCATGAAGCTCGACCTTGCTGCTGGCGTAAATGTCGAGATCAAACTGGCTTAAGCCGATCTCTTCGTCCTTCAAGGGGACGCTAAACACTCTTGAGAATTTGGGCCGCCATTGGCCCCGCTGAAGGAAACTTCGGCAAGACATATGGATACCGCCGGTGCCCGTTGATCGGGAATTCTAGCCGGGCTGAGTCCTCCGTCTCGCTCAACAGGCCAATTGGTCTCGAGAGCATCAGCCCGGACGGGGCTCAGATAAAAATTTGGGTTGGCACGCACCTTGGGGATGGTCCTCTGGGTGCCTCTGTAAGGAGTACAAGACGATGCGCACTGGCGTGATCGCGAAAAAGGTTGGGATGACCCGCCTCTTCCAGGAGGATGGACAGCACGTGCCTGTGACTGTTCTTTCGCTGGAAGATTGCCAGGTCGTTTCACACCGCACACAAGATACGGACGGCTATTACGCTGTTCAGCTTGGTGCAGGCGAAGCAAAACAAAAGAATGTAAACAAGCCGCAGCGCGAGCATTTCGCGAAAGCCGGCGTTGGTCTCAAAGCACGCATGGCTGAGTTCCGTGTTGAAGGCGAAGACGGTCTTGTACCGGTCGGCGCTCTCATCAGTGCAGAGCACTTTGTGGATGGCCAGAAGGTCGACATTACCGGGCACACCCAGGGTAAGGGTTTTGCGGGTGCGATGAAGCGCTGGGGTTTCGGCGGTCTTCGCGCAACCCACGGTGTTTCGCTTTCTCACCGTTCGCACGGTTCGACGGGTAACCGTCAGGATCCAGGCCGCGTCTTCAAAGGCAAAAAGATGGCTGGTCACATGGGCGACCGTCAGCGCACACAGCAGAACCTCGAAGTGGTTCGCACCGACGCTGACCGTGGTCTTCTCTTCATCAAGGGTTCTGTCCCTGGTTCGAAGAATGGCTGGTTGCTCGTTCGTGACGCCGTGAAGCTCAAGCACTCTGACGATCTCCCGTTCCCGGGCGCAGTTGTCGAGACCAAAGCTCCGGTCACTGAAGCTGCCGCACCTGCTCCAGAAGCCGAAGCGCCCGCCGCTGACGCTGCTGCAGCTGACGAAAATAAGGAGGGCTAAACCATGAAGGTGAAGGTCCAAAAACTCGACGGTAAGGCGTCCGGCGATATCGAGCTTAACGATGATGTGTTCGGTGTCGAGCCACGCGCTGATATCCTGCACCGCGTTGTAACGTGGCAGCTTGAAAACCGCCGTGCGACGGCACGTCCGACGCGTGAGCGTTCCGATGTTGCCCGTACCGGTAAGAAGTTCGGCGCTCAGAAGGGTTCCGGCGGCGCTCGTCACGGTGCTCGCTCTGCTCCGATCTTTATCGGTGGTGGTAAAGCGCACGGTGCTCGCAAGCGTGACTTCAACCAGTCGCTCAACAAGAAAGTTCGTGCGCTTGGTTTGAAGATGGCTCTTTCTACCAAGGCGAAAGACGGCCTCGTTGTTGTCGACAGCCTTGCTCTTAAAGAAGCCAAGACACAGGCTCTCAAAGGTCACCTCGACAAGCACGGTTTTGCCGGCAAGGTCCTCGTGATCGACGGTGAAGCAGTGGATGCAGGCTTTGCTCAAGCGGCAAACAACCTGGTTGGCATCAATGTGATGCCGGCTGCTGGCGCGAACGTCTACGACATTCTCAACCACGACACGCTGGTCCTTACCAAGGACGCTGTTGCTCAGCTGGAGGCGCGCTTCAATGGCTAAAAAAGACAGCATCGACGCGCGGCACTATGACGTGATCGTTGCCCCTCACATCACCGAGAAGTCGACTATGGCTTCGGAAGCTAACGCTGTGGTGTTCAAGGTGGCAAACGACGCGACCAAGCCGCAAATCAAGGAAGCGGTGGAGGCGATCTATTCGACGAAAGTCGTTTCAGTGAACACCATCCTGACCAAAGGCAAAACCAAGCGCTGGAAGGGCAAGCCCTACAAGCGTTCCGATTTCAAGAAAGCAGTGGTCCGTCTCGCCGAAGGCGAAATGATCGATATCACTGAGCAGGTCGGCTAATGGCACTTAAGAATTACAACCCAACAAGCCCGGCGCGCCGTGGTCTTATTCTGGTCGACAAGACCGGCCTCCACAAAGGTGGTCCGGTCAAGTCGCTCAGCGAAGGCAAGCGCAAGACCGGTGGCCGTAACAACAAAGGCCATGTCACCTCGCGCGGTATCGCGGGTGGTCACAAGCAAAAGTATCGCATCATCGACTTTAAACGTCGCAAGTGGGATATGGCAGCAACGGTTGAGCGGATCGAATACGATCCAAACCGCACCGCTTTCATCGCTCTTCTGAAGTATGAAGACGAAACGCTTGCTTACATCATCGCCCCCCAACGCCTCGCCGTTGGTGACAGCGTGATTGCAGGCGAAAAGGTCGATACCAAGCCTGGTAACGCCATGCTTCTTGGTCAAATGCCGGTTGGCACGATCTGCCACAATGTGGAAATGAAGCCAGGCAAGGGCGGTCAGATTGCCCGTTCTGCCGGTACTTATGTCCAGATCGTTGGTCGTGACCGCGGTATGGTAATCGTTCGCCTGAACTCGGGCGAGCAACGTTACCTTCGCAGCGATTGCATGGGCACGGTTGGCGCGGTTTCGAACCCCGACAACCAGAACCAGAACTTTGGTAAAGCTGGCCGCACCCGTTGGAAGGGCCGTCGCCCTCTTACACGTGGTGTTGCGAAGAACCCGGTTGATCACCCCCACGGTGGTGGTGAAGGCCGGACCTCCGGTGGTCGTCACCCGGTGACACCATGGGGCAAGCCTACCAAGGGTGCTCGTACTCGTAAGAACAAGCAGACGGACAAGATGATTATCCGTTCGCGTCACGCCAAGAAGAAGAGGTAAGACACGATGGCACGTTCCGTCTGGAAAGGTCCGTTTGTCGAGCTCAGCCTGCTTAAGAAAGCAGAAGAAGCACAGGACGCTGGAAACTCGAAGCCGATCAAAACCTGGTCGCGTCGTTCGACAATTCTCCCGCAGTTCGTTGGGCTCACATTCAACGTCTATAACGGTCACAAGTTTATCCCTGTGGCTGTTTCGGAAGAAATGGTTGGTCACAAGCTCGGTGAATTTGCGCCTACGCGCAGCTTCCCCGGTCACGCGGCCGACAAGAAGGGCAAGCGATAATGGGTAAGGCAAAGTCTCCCCGGCGCGTAGCTGACAATGAGGCGCTCGCAGTAGGCACGCAAATTCGCGGTTCTGCTCAAAAGCTCAACCTCGTTGCAGAGCTCATCCGCGGCAAGAAAGTTGAGGAAGCTCTGAACATCCTCAGCTTTTCGAAGAAAGCTATGGCACGCGACGCTAGCAAGGTGCTCGCATCTGCGGTCGCTAACGCTGAAAACAACCACGATCTCGACGTCGACGCGCTCGTCGTTGCTGAGGCGAGTGTTGGTAAATCGATCACGATGAAGCGTTTCCATACGCGCGGTCGTGGTAAGTCTACCCGCATTCTCAAGCCGTTCAGCAAGCTGCGCATCGTTGTTCGCGAACAGGAAGAGGCATAAACCATGGGTCAGAAGAGTAATCCAATTGGTCTGCGTCTTCAGATCAACCGCACTTGGGATAGCCGCTGGTACGCCGAAGGGCGTGACTATGCGAGCCTTCTCAAGGAAGACATCACGATCCGCAAGTACATCCTGAAGAACCTGCCACAGGCAGCGATCTCCAAGGTTGTGATCGAGCGTCCGGCGAAGCTTTGCCGCGTTTCGATCTATGCGGCACGTCCTGGTGTTATCATCGGCAAGAAGGGCGCAGACATTGAAAAGCTGCGCACGAAGCTGTCCACAATGACTTCGAGCGAGGTCAAGCTGAACATCGTTGAAATCCGCAAGCCGGAAATCGACGCCAAGCTTGTTGCTCAGGGCATTGCAGACCAGCTTATCCGCCGTGTGGCTTTCCGCCGTGCGATGAAACGCGCTGTTCAGTCGGCTCTGCGTCTGGGTGCCGAAGGCATCAAGATCGTTTGTGGTGGCCGTCTGGGTGGTGCTGAAATCGCTCGCGTTGAATGGTATCGCGAAGGTCGCGTGCCGCTCCACACTCTGCGTGCAAACATTGATTACGCTGAAACCGAAGCGCTCACCGCTTACGGCATCATCGGCATCAAGGTTTGGATCTTCAAGGGCGAGATTTTGGCCCATGATCCAACTGCGCAGGATCGTCTCATGATGGAAGCTCAGACTTCCGGCGTGCGTCCTGCTCGTTGAGGTAATTGAAAAATGCTGCAACCAAAGAAAACCAAATACCGCAAGGCCTTCAAAGGCAAGATCAAGGGCGACGCCAAAGGCGGTACGACTTTGAACTTCGGTTCGTATGGTCTCAAGGCGCTTGAGCCTGAGCGTATCACTGCACGTCAGATCGAAGCGGCTCGCCGTGCGATCACCCGTGCGATGAAGCGTCAGGGTCGCCTGTGGATCCGCGTGTTCCCTGATGTGCCGGTTTCAAAGAAGCCTGCTGAAGTTCGTCAGGGTAAAGGTAAAGGCTCGGTCGAATACTGGGCTGCCCGCGTGAAACCAGGCCGCATCATGTTTGAACTTGACGGTGTGCCCGGCCCGGTGGCTGCGCTCGCTTTCGAACGTGCTGCGATGAAGCTGCCTATCAAAACCAAGGTCGTTGCCCGTCTTGGCGACACCTCGCACTTGGGAGGTGACAAGTAATGGCTTCTACAGAAGACCTGCGCGCTAAGACCGATGATCAGCTGTCCGCTGAACTGACCGAACTCAAGCGTGAACAGTACAACCTGCGTTTCCAGGCTGCGACTAACCAGCTTGAGAAACCATCGCGCATCAAAGAAGTGCGCCGCACGATTGCTCAGATCAAGACGCTCCAAAACGAGCGTGCATCCGAGAAATCAGCGGCTGCTGCGAAAGCGTAAGGAGTAGACAATGCCGAAGCGTATTCTCATCGGAACTGTCACCTCCGACAAGACCGACAAAACCGTGACCGTTCTGGTTGAGCGTAAGGTGAAGCACCCCCTTTACGGGAAGATCATCCGTCGTTCGAAGAAGTATCACGCGCATGACGAAACCAATCAGTACACGATTGGCGACATTGTGCGGATCGAAGAGACCAAACCGATCTCCAAGACCAAGACATGGGCTGTAAAAGACCGTGTTGTGGCTGGCGGAGTTCAAGCGGTTGAAGCTGACCTCGATGTCGAGGCAGCCGGTAACTAATTAGTTTGACGAGGAACTGCCAGGCCCCGGACGGTAATCGGGTGTCTTGGCAAGCCAAGAGAAGGAAACGGATCCATGATCCAGATGCAATCCAATCTCGAAGTCGCGGACAATAGCGGCGCTAAGCGCGTCCAGTGCATTAAAGTACTGGGCGGCTCCAAGCGTCGTTTTGCCTCCGTTGGCGACGTGATCGTGGTCTCGGTTAAAGAGGCCCAGCCGCGCGCAAAGGTGAAAAAGGGCGACGTACACCGCGCCGTCATCGTGCGCACCAAGAAGGACGTTCGTCGTAAAGACGGCAGCGTGATCCGCTTCGACAGCAATGCTGCTGTTCTGGTCAACAAGAGCGAAGAGCCAATCGGCACCCGTATCTTTGGCCCGGTGGTTCGCGAACTTCGTGGCCGCGGCTTCATGAAGATTATCTCACTTGCTCCGGAGGTGCTCTAAGATGGGTGCTGCTAAGATCAAGAAGGGCGACGAAGTCGTCGTATTGTCGGGCAAGGACAAGGGCCGCAAGGGCACTGTCCAGCAAGTCATGCCGAAAGATGGCAAAGTCATCGTTGACGGCGTGAACGTTGCAACCCGTCACCGCAAGCCAAGCCAGGTCAACCCGCAAGGTGGCATCGAGCGTTTTCCAGCGCCGATGGACATCTCCAAGGTTGCTATGGCTGATCCCAAGGATGGCAAGCCCACCCGCGTTCGTTTCGAAGAAAAGGACGGTAAGAAGGTGCGTGTCGCAGTTAAGAGTGGGGAAGTGATCGATGGCTGATTATACACCACGCCTCAAAACCAAGTTTGAGGACGAAATCGTCAAGGCGATGACCGAGAAGTTTGGTTACACCAACCGTCTTCAGGTTCCCCAGATTGAGAAAATCACTCTCAACATGGGTGTTGGCGAAGCAAGCCAGGATAAGAAAAAGATCCAGACGGCTGCTGAAGAAATGGCCCTGATTGCCGGTCAAAAGCCGGTTATCACCAAAGCCAAGAAATCGATCGCTCAGTTTAAACTGCGTGATGGCATGCCAATCGGTTGCAAGGTGAACCTTCGCCGTGCCCGTATGTACGAATTTCTTGATCGTCTTGTGACCATCGCAATGCCGCGTATTCGCGACTTTCGTGGTCTCAACCCTGACTCGTTCGACGGTCGTGGCAACTATGCCATGGGTATCAAAGAGCAGATCATCTTCCCAGAGATCTCCTACGATAAGATCGACAAGGTCCGGGGTATGGACATCATCGTAACGACGACCGCGAAGACCGACGAAGAAGCCCGCGAGCTTCTCCGTTTGTTCGGCTTCCCCTTCCAGGGTGACGCGGACGCTCAAAAAGAGGCGGCGTAAGCGCACCTCATGACACAGACACTAGCAAAGAGAGCTTAAGTCCTATGGCGAAACTGAGTTCGATCAATAAGAACGAGAAGCGTAAGAAGCTCGTTCAGAAGTATGCAGCAAAGTACGAGAAGCTGAAGGCGATCGCGAATGACGAGAGCCTTGATGAAGGTGAGCGCCTGATGGCCCGCCTGAAAATGGCTGAGCTTCCCCGCAACGGGAATCCAACTCGCGTACGCAACCGCTGCGCCACCACCGGCCGCCCGCGCGGCTATTACCGCAAGTTCGGCATCAACCGGATCGAGCTGCGCAATCTCGGCAACCGGGGCATGATCCCTGGTCTGACCAAGTCGAGCTGGTGAGGAATTAATAGATGGCTATGACCGATCCATTGGGTGATATGCTCACCCGCATCCGCAACGGCCAGCGTGCGAAGAAGGACAGCGTTGTCTCTCCTGCTTCCAAGCTGCGTGCGAACGTTCTCGAAGTGCTGACCCGTGAAGGCTACATCCGTGGCTATTCCGACGACACTTCGGGCAAGCATCCGCAGCTGCGTATTGAGCTGAAGTATTTCGAAGGCGAGCCTGCGATCAAGCACGTTGCTCGCGTATCCAAGCCGGGCCGCCGCGTCTATTCGGGTTCGCAAGAACTGCCGACTGTTCGCAATGGCCTTGGCATCACCATCGTCTCGACCCCTCGCGGTGTTCTTTCGGACAACGAAGCGCGCGAAAACAAGGTCGGCGGCGAAGTGCTTGCGGAGGTCTTCTGATGAGCCGCATTGGTAAAAAGGCTGTTCCGATCCCTGGTGGGGTGACGGCCACGATCGATAACGGCACACTCACCGTAAAGGGCCCGAAGGGTTCGCTTTCGATGGGTATGTCTGACCTCATCAGCTATAAAGTTGAAGACGGTGAAATCCAGGTCAACCCGGCGAATGACAGCAAGCAGGCACGCTCCTTCTGGGGCATGCAGCGCACGCTGGTCTCGAACCTGGTTGAAGGCGTAACCGACGGTTTCTCCAAAACTCTGGAGATTTCAGGTGTTGGTTACCGTGCCAAGGCACAAGGCAAGACATTGAAGTTGGAACTGGGTTTCAGCCACGATGTTGATCTTGCTGTGCCAGAAGGTCTCGAAGTGAAAACGCCCGATCAAACCACTGTCGAGGTTTCCGGCATCGACAAGCAGGCCGTTGGCCAGTTTGCTGCTGAAATCCGCAAGTGGCGCAAGCCTGAGCCTTACAAGGGCAAGGGTATCAAGTATCGCGGCGAGTATATCTTCCGCAAGGAAGGGAAGAAGAAGTAAGATGGCAAAACTTTCTCTCTTTGAACGTCGCCGTCGCCGTGTCCGCACCGCTTTGCGTGCGCGCTCGGGTGGCAAGCCTCGCCTTTCGGTGCACCGTACAGGTCGCCACATCTACGCTCAGGTCATTGATGATACAGTCGGCAAGACCGTTGCTGCTGCATCAACTCTCGGTGCGAAGAAGTCGGGCGCCAATGTCGATGCCGCTACCCAGGTGGGTAAAGACATCGCAGCGGCTGCCAAGAAGGCTGGCGTTACCACTGTCGTGTTTGATCGCGGCGGGTTCCTGTTCCATGGCCGCGTGAAAGCGCTCGCCGATGCCGCTCGTGAAGGCGGGCTGGAGTTCTAATGATGGCTGACGAAAAGAAACCAGAAGAAGCAGCAACGCAAAACGCTGCAACCGAAACGCCGGCTGTTGCTGAAACGCCTTCGCAGGCTGCTGAAGATCAGTCAGCTGCTCAAGAGCCTTCCGCTCAGCCAGCCGAAGCGCCGAAGACCGAAGCTCCTGCTGAGGAACAACCCCAAGAACAGCGGGGCCGGGGTGGCCGTGGTCGCGGTGGTAACAACCGTGATGGCGGCGGTCGTGGTCGCGGTCGTGGCCGTGGCCGCGATAACAAGCGCGAAGAAGAAGATGATGGCATCATCGAGAAGCTCGTCCACATCAACCGTGTTTCCAAGACGGTTAAGGGTGGTAAGCGCTTTGGCTTTGCCGCTCTCGTAGTGGTTGGCGATGGTCAGGGCCGTGTCGGCTTTGGTCATGGTAAAGCACGCGAAGTGCCTGAGGCGATCACCAAGGCAACGGCTGCTGCTCGCAAGAAGATGATCCGCGTTCCTTTGAAAGAAGGCCGCACTCTGCACCACGACGGCAACGGTCGTTTTGGCGCGGGCAAGGTGACCCTTCGTACAGCGCCTGCGGGTACCGGTATCATCGCCGGTGGTCCAATGCGTGCCGTCTTCGAAAGCCTTGGCGTTGCTGACGTTGTGACCAAATCGGTTGGTACGTCGAACCCATACAACATGATCCGCGCAACCTTCGATGCGCTCAGCGACCAGACTTCGCCGAAGTCAGTTGCTCAGCGTCGCGGTAAAAAGGTTGCAGACCTTTTGGGTCGTGGCGGTGCAAGTGAAGCAGAAGCAGCGGTCGACGCCGCGGCGGTAGTGGAGTAATTCATCATGGCTACCATCAAAATCAAGCAGATCGGTTCGCCGATCCGTCGCCCGGAGAGCCAGCGTAAGATCCTTATCGGTCTTGGCCTCAACAAGATGCACAAAGTCGTGACACGTCAGGACACGCCTGAAGTGCGCGGCGCGATCGCAAAGATCCCGCATCTGGTGACCGTTGTCGACTAATAGGGCCGATTGGGCTTTAGCCGACACTGACATTCAAGACGGGCCCGTCATGCGAAATCCGCATGGCGGGCCCGCTTGCGTTTGGGGGGCAGGGCGGTAGTCTGGGCGAGCGCCGTTTTGGCGCGTTAGGGACTGAAAATTTGAGGCATTCTTGGGTCTTGGGGGCGTTTGCCTGTGTGGCAGCGAGTACCAGCCTTACGGGCTGTGTCAGCGCGGCTGCGCCCAAATCAACCGCAGAAGTCGTGAAGGACCTCGGACGTGAGGCGAGAGCGATTGCTATGGGGCGGGGCTATTCCGGCTCGCAAGTCTTCAATAGCGGCGCGCTTGATGAACGTGAAACGGGAGAGCTTCGCGTGCGCCTCAAGGGCGGCGAGCGCACCATCGCGATTGGCCTGTGCGACAAGCAGTGCAAGGACATTGACCTTGGCGTCTACGACGAAAACGGCAACGAGATCGCCAGCGACCGCCAAGAAGATGCCATCCCGATTGTTGAACTCGCGCCTGATGGGGATAGCGTCGCGGTGTTCCGCGTGAAGATGATCCGGTGTGATGCGGAGCCGTGTCGCTATGGGATTGGGGTGTATCGGGAGTGATTATTCAACGAAACAAGTGAAACGCTTAGTTTTTCTTGATCTTGATTGATTGCGATTCCGGGTGGCTCGAACTATGTTTCTTCGTACATGGTTGAAACAACTCTCAGTGTTTTCCTCACATTCTTTGGAGCGATTGCAGTCTTCCTAGGGAGCGTGGGAGTGGCTCTGATCCTTTGGTTGTGGGTTGGCGCTGAACTGTTTGACAAGCCCCTCAAGATTAATGGTGCAGTTGGAGCGATTAACTGGTCGAGGCGGGTGCAACTGGCGTTGGGGGTCGTTCTATTCGCCACTCTTGCTGTCTTGGGTGCTTGGTTGGTCCTTAGTGATTGGCCTGCAAACGTCGCAACAGCAATTCTTGCTGTTGTTCCTTGGTGGGCCATTTTCGTATTCTTGTTTATCGTTTGGCTGATTGTCATAGGTAGTTTGACGATTGCTTCGGGATGGCCAAAGCTTGGCAAAGTTTATTCTCGACCTAGCGGGGCGCCATTGGCCTCAAGAAAGCTTCCGTGGGCAGTTCTGGGCAACGGAGTGAAGTTTGAAAATGTACTTACGATTTCCGCTTATGTCGATGGGATCGGGGTTTCTCAAAACCGTTTCTTAGGACCATTCAGCAGGCCAATCTTGGTTCCATGGAGGGAGATATCCGTTGAGAGCATGGAGACTGCTCAGTTGCCCCAGACAAAGCTGAAATTTGCTGGAGTCGAACAAATTGAACTCCGTTGCCTGGCAGAATGTTGGGAATTTATCGCTGAGCATAGACCGACAAATTGAGCGCGCCTTAATCCTGTCGAGTAGTTACGAGGGTGAGGTGGATAGCCCTCACAGATACCGCTCAGAATCCACGCGGTGGTGCAGCACGCGGGCGATCAGGATTTCCTCCGCTGTCAGCAGATAGAAAACAACATGCGTCTGCCGCCTAATCCGGCCCAGCCCCGGCGTGAGCTCCTCGGCGCTGCGGCCTAGGTGCGGGTTGGTGCAGGCGACAAGGGAGGGTGGCGGTCAGCCGGTTATGCAAATCCCTCTCAAGCTTATTCATTAGGTGTATCACTCGCGGTCTGTTATAAGGTCCCCTGCTGACGTCGAAATTTGCGACGGACTTCGAATTTTTGACGACCGCCACGTGGTTTCAGTACCCTTGGCGCAGAAGACGACGACTTCCTTTCAATTCACGATTTGACGCACGACCGCAGGGCATTTCGCCTTGTGGCAATTTACATGTGTTCTTGAAAGGAACCATTATGAGCAAGACCGGAACAGTAAAGTTCTTCAACACCGACAAAGGCTATGGTTTTATCCAGCCTGACGACGGTTCAAACGACAGCTTCGTTCACATCAGCGCTGTGCAAGCCGCAGGCATGCACTCGCTCGATAAAGAGCAGCGCCTCAACTACGAAGTTGAAACCGGCAAAAACGGCAAGGAAAGCGCCGTGAACCTGTCGGCTGCTGACTAAGCGACAATAAGGCTGTCTCCCGCGCCTGTTTCACACAGTGCGCGGGAGATGTGCCAATGCTCCCCCACCCACAACAACGCGAGGCCTATCGTGAGCGCAACATTCGAGTTTTATGACGCGAGAGCAAACGAAGCGGCTGCGGCAGCGAAAGAAGCGACACTCGACAATGTGCGGGAGCGCAACTTGCGTGCCGAGCGGACCTGGCGTGGGCTTGCCGAACAATCGCGTAAAGCAGCGCTGGACCGGGCCAAGACCGAACGCGAACGCGCAGAGCGGCGCGAGGCAGAAGCCGAAGCCGAAGCCGCAACCGAAGCCGCCGCCGAAGTTGAAGCCGGCAACATTTGATCGCGACAGGTTGGCTGACAGCACTGGGCAGGGCATCCTCGCTTTGATGCACGAAGTTCGACCCGCACACCGGCATACCACACCCCTCTTTCCGCTTGCACCTTTTCCCACTCTTCGCTAGTGGGCCCGCTTCCATAGCGCGTTGCTCCATGGTGGGGCCGTACTGAAAGCGAAAGCGAGTGCAACGATGAAACTCAACGACATCCGTGACAATGATGGTGCCCGCAAGGGACGTATGCGTGTGGGCCGTGGTATCGGTTCAGGCAAAGGCAAAACCGCAGCCCGCGGTCAGAAGGGTCAAAAATCCCGCTCTGGCGTAGCGATCAAAGGCTTTGGCGGTGGTCAGATGCCGCTTCACATGCGTCTGCCTAAGCGTGGCTTCAACAACCCGTTTGGCAAAGACTTTGCCGAAGTGAACATTGGCATGGTTCAAAAATGGGTCGATGCGAAGAAAATCGACGCCAAAAAAGACATCACCGAAGACGTTCTTCGCGAAACCGGCCTTGTGCGCGGTGGCAAAGACGGTGTGCGTCTTCTTGGTAAGGGCGAGCTTAAAGCAAAAGCCAAATTCGTCGTCACCGGCGCGACCAAAGGCGCGATTGCAGCCGTTGAAAAAGCGGGTGGCAGCGTCGAAGTGACCGCGCCTGCCAAAGCGGCAGCTGTCGCTGAGTAAGCCTCTTTTATCGTCCCGAAGCCTCGCTTGAGCGCTTCGGGATGATGAAAAGTACACCGCAGGGTTCGACAATTGCCCCTGTGGTTCCTATCTAGGCCCTCACGTACTCGGCCCCGCATTGGGGATAGCCCGAGGGAAATCCATAGGATCGACACCAAAGATGGCTTCACGCGCCGATAATATCGCCAGCAATCTGAACCTTGGCAACTTTGCCCAGGCGACCGAATTGCGCCAACGCATCTGGTTCACAATCGGTGCGCTGATCGTGTTCCGCTTCTTGAGCTTTGTGCCATTGCCCGGGATTAACCCGCTGGCCCTGGACCTTCTGGCCGAGCAGAACCAGGGTACTATCCTCGACATGTTCAACATGTTCACAGGCGGCGCTCTGGCGAATATGAGCCTCATTGCTCTTGGCGTGATGCCGTATATCACGGCCTCGATCGTGGTGCAGATGGCATCGGCGCTTCACCCGACATTGACCGCGTTGAAGAAAGAAGGCGCGACCGGGCGTCAGAAACTGAACCAGTACACCCGTTACGGCACGGTTTTCCTCTGCGCTATTCAGGGGTATTTCCTTGCGACCGGCCTTGAAAGCTATGCAGGGCAACAGGGCATTCAAGCTGTGGTTGAGCCCGGCTATATGTTCCGTATCGGCGCGGTGATCAGCCTTGTTGGCGGCACCATGTTCCTCCTTTGGCTGGGTGAGCAGATTACCTCGCGCGGGATCGGCAACGGCGTCAGCCTCATCATTATGGCGGGTATTGTCGCCCAGTTCCCCGTGTTTGCCATGAACATGTTCGAAGGCGGGCGCACCGGTTCGATTGCGCCTGGCATCATCATCGCGTTTATCGTGATGGTCGTGGGCCTGATCCTGCTGATCTCATGGGTAGAGCGCGCACAGCGGCGTCTCCTCATCCAATATCCCAAGCGTGCGACACAGCGCGGCATGATGCAGGCGGACCGCTCGCACATGCCATTGAAGCTGAACACAGCTGGCGTGATCCCGCCGATCTTTGCCAGCTCGCTTCTTCTCCTGCCGCTGACGATCAGCTCGTTTGCCGGTAATTCGGTTGACACCACGAGCGGTTTTGGCAGCGCGATTGTGACGCTCAACCAATATCTGGCCCATGGTGAGCCGATCTATATGCTGCTGTATGCGGTCGGCATTATCTTCTTCTGCTTCTTCTACACCGCTGTTGTCTTCGACCCGGAAGAGCACGCGGAGAACCTCAAGAAGAACGGCGGCTTTATTCCGGGTATTCGCCCCGGCAAGCGGACGGCTGAATATCTTGAATATGTGCTTACCCGGATCACCGTTGTGGGCGCGGCCTATCTGACTTTTGTCTGTGTTGTGCCCGAATACATGATCGCGCAAACCGGAATTCCGCTGTTCCTTGGCGGTACGAGCTTGCTGATTGTGGTGAACGTGACCGTGGATACGATCAGCCAAGTGCAGTCGCACCTCTTGGCGCACCAATACGGTGACCTTATCAAGAAGGCGAAGCTCAAAGGCCGGATGCGTTAAGCAACTGACCTGAGCAGGAACGATAATCGAATATGCCGCGTACGCTTTGGATAGCTGCGCGGGGGAAAATTAGGGGCGTTTCGTGAACATCATTCTTCTTGGTCCTCCGGGCGCTGGTAAGGGTACGCAAAGTGCTGGCCTCGTCGAACGTCATGGCATGAAGCAACTGTCGACCGGCGATATGCTTCGTGCAGCGGTCAAGGCCGGAACGCCTGTCGGGCTCGAAGCCAAGGCCGTGATGGACCGGGGTGAACTTGTTTCAGATGAGATAGTCTCGAACCTGATCGACGAGAACCTTGCCTCAATGCCAGCGGATCAAGGCGCGATCTTCGATGGCTACCCTCGCACTGCGGCGCAAGGCGAGCAGCTCGATGCGCTTCTGGCAAAGCATGGCCGTAAGCTCGACCACGTGATCGAGCTTGGCGTTGATATTGACGCACTTGTCGAACGCATCACCGGTCGTTTTTCCTGCGCAAACTGCGGCGCGCTTTACCACGATACGGCCAACACCCCTTCGAAAGAGGGTGTTTGCGACAATTGCGGATCAACCGAATTCAAACGTCGCCCTGACGACAATGAAGAGACCGTGCGCACTCGCAACAACGAATACCGCGAAAAGACCGCGCCGATCCTGCCGGGCTATGAAGCGCGCGGTATCGTAAAGCGTGTCGATGGCATGGCCGATATTGACGTTGTTGCAAAAGACATCGACGCGATCCTCGCCGGGTAATTTGCGGCTCTGGCCTCAAGCGGGCTTTTCAGGGCGCGCGCGATCTCCTAACCCTGCAGCTTCTGGGAGGAGACCCGTTTTGCATCGTTTTCACCGTTCACTTGTCGGGCTCACTTTGGGCACGGTTGCGATTGTGGCATCGCCCGCCATGGCCGAAGTGGTCGAGGCGCGTGACGACCACTTCATCACCCGCACTGAGGCGGTAGTCGATGCAAGCGCCAAAGAGACATGGCTTGCGCTCATCAGCCCTGCAGGATGGTGGTCGAGCGAGCACACATGGTCGGCAGACGCCGCCAATCTGAAGCTCACCCCGCAAGCGGGCGGCTGTTTTTGCGAAACCATCCCCGAGGTTGACGAGCCTGGCCGTTTCACATTGCAGGGCAGTGTTGAACATATGCGGGTGATCCAGGCCTATCCCGAGGTTGCCTTGCGCATGTCCGGCGCGCTTGGCCCGCTGCAAAGCGAGCCGGTGGCCGGCATCCTCACCATTGCGTTGAGCGAGGCGGATGCGGGCGAAGATGGCGAGGCCCGGACCAAGATTGTCTGGGAGTACAATGTTGGCGGTAAGATGCGTTACCCTGTGCCGGTGATCTCAAATGCGGTTGATGGGGTGATGACGCTCCAGCTGACACGCCTTGCCGAGCTTCTGGGGCCGGTTGAGCTGCCCGGGTCCGAGGAAGAGGTGGAGGAGGCTCCTGCCGAAGAAGGCGCGGCTGCGGAGCTTTCCGAAGAGGAGGGCGCTGTGACCATCGAAGCGCAAGAGGTTTTGGATGATGGTGAAGCACCAGAAGGTGGTGACAGGGGTATGGAACTGGAGGGCCCAAGCGTCGACGAGGCGTTTGGTGATCTGAGCGGGGATCAGGGCTGAGTTTCAGCCTGTTTTGACCCGCTCTCACTGTTCGTGTATCAAGGTCTTGCAATCCACCGGCGGCTGTCCATTTAGGCGGCTCGCTCGGATTTGTGCGTCTTGCGGTTGACGAGCTTTGTCAAAGTCCGTAAGCGCGCCTCTATTCGATATTTCAATTCTTGTCTGGCAAGCGCTGCCTCATTGTAGTGCAACCCGGACTTTTGCCGTCTTGGCGGGTTTTCGAAATCGCGAATATTTTTAGCGTCGAGATAAAGGTCGGTGACCATTCACCCAAACCTTTGTGGAGCATGGAGAATTAAGTGGCTCGTATTGCCGGGGTAAACATCCCCACCAACAAGCGTGTTATTATCGCGCTCACCTATATTCACGGGATTGGCCGCACGACGGCTGTCCAAATCGCTGACAAGCTTGGCATTGCGCATTCTGCACGCGTGCAAGATCTTACCGATGAGGAAGTTCTTCGCATTCGTGAGACGATTGATGCTGATCATCAGGTGGAAGGCGACCTTCGCCGTGACACCGCGATGAACATCAAGCGTTTGATGGACCTGCGTTCCTATCGTGGTCTTCGTCACCGTAATGGCCTGCCTGTTCGCGGTCAGCGCACTCACACCAATGCCCGCACCCGCAAGGGCAAGGCCAAGCCGATCGCCGGCAAGAAGAAGTAAGCTTCGGGCTTAGGCTCAAAGCTTTTCCTTCGGACGAGTTAAAGGAATATATGAAATGGCACGCGAACCCGGAAAAGTCAGGAAGCGCGACAGAAAGAACATCACCAGTGGTGTTGCTCACATCAATGCGAGCTTCAACAACACGATGATCACCATCACCGATGCACAAGGCAATGCGATCAGCTGGTCTTCGGCAGGTATGATGGGCTTTAAAGGCAGTCGTAAATCCACCCCGTACGCCGCACAGGTTGCAGCGGACGATGCAGGCAAGAAGGCTGCTGAACACGGCGTACGCACGCTGGAAGTCGAAGTCAAAGGTCCAGGTTCTGGCCGTGAGAGCGCACTTCGCGGTCTTGCAGCGGTTGGCTTTAACATCACTTCCATCCGCGATGTGACGCCGATCCCGCACAATGGTGTGCGTCCTTCTAAACGGCGCCGGGTCTAATCCGACGCTGATCCGATTGAGGAGGGCGGACCGTCCGATGCGGTCCAACCTCTCCAACGGGTTCTTATGCTGCTGACGAGCGCTCTGGACCCGAATTTTGAAATCGAACCGCTAACGTAAGCGAATTAGGGGAAATCCATGTCCGTCAATACGAAGAACTGGCAGGAACTGAAGAAACCCAACGCTCTCGAAATTAAAGAAGGCAGCGACCAAAAGCGCAAAACCACCTTCGTCGCCGAACCGCTCGAACGCGGTTTTGGTCTGACGCTTGGTAACGCTTTGCGCCGTGTCCTTCTTTCGTCGCTCCAGGGCGCGGCGATCACCTCGATCAAGATTGAGAACGTGCTCCACGAATTCTCGTCTCTCGCAGGTGTGCGCGAGGACATCACCGATATGGTCCTAAATGTGAAGCAGATTGCTCTCAAGATGGAAGGCGAGGGACCAAAGCGTCTCCAGCTTTCCGTGACCGGGCCTGCGACCGTTGAAGCTGGCGATATTGCTGTCACCGGCGATATCGAAGTGTTGAACAAGGACCTTGTTCTTTGCCACCTCGACGAAGGCGCAACGCTCAACATGGAGCTGACCGCTGACGTGGGTAAAGGCTATTCGCCTGCGGTTCAGAACCGTCCGGCTGATGCGCCGATTGGCCTCATCCCTGTGGACTCGCTCTACTCTCCTGTGCGTCAGGTGAGCTACAAGGTCGAGAACGCACGTGTTGGCCAAGAGCTTGACTATGACAAGCTCAGCCTCACTGTTGAAACCGATGGCACGGTCACTCCTGAAGATGCGGTCGCTTATGCTGCCCGTATCCTGCAGGACCAGCTGACGCTCTTCGTACACTTCGAAGACGGCATTCCGCAGCCACAGTCGGCCATGATCGGTCAGGCAGCGACCCCGCAAGAGGACGATGCCAACCAACTCAACCGCTACCTTCTCAAGAAGGTGGACGAGCTGGAACTGTCGGTGCGTTCGGCAAACTGCCTCAAGAACGACAACATTATCTACATCGGCGATCTGGTTCAAAAGACCGAAGCCGAGATGCTGCGTACCCCGAACTTTGGCCGCAAGTCCTTGAACGAGATCAAGGAAGTGCTGTCATCCATGGGTCTGCGCCTCGGAATGGACATCCCCGGATGGCCGCCCGAGAACATCGAAGAAATGGCCAAGAAGCTCGAGCAAGAGCTACTTGGTTAATCAAGGTATCGGCGGCGCACCTTCCCTCTGGAAAAGCGCCGCCTGCTTTGGGCTACCTGATACGGGCCCTTATCGAACCAAAGGACTAGAATAATGCGTCACGGAATTTCACAGCGTAAGCTTTCGCGCAAATCGGGCCACCGCAAGGCTCTCTTCCGCAATATGTCGGCCGCTCTCATCAAGCATGAGCAGATCGTCACGACTGCGCCAAAGGCGAAAGAACTGCGTCCGTACATCGAGAAACTCATCACGCTTGCAAAGCATGGTGGTCTTTCAAACCGTCGTCTCGCGATGACCCGCCTTCAGGACGAAACCCAGCTCAAGAAGCTGTTCGACGTTCTGGCCGAGCGTTATAAAGACCGCGACGGTGGCTACACCCGCGTGATTAAGGCCGGCCCACGTGCCAGCGACAGCGCGCAAATGGCAGTGATCGAACTGGTCGACCGCGACGAAGACGCCCGCGGCCAGGATTCCGGTCCGGACATGAGCCAGGTTGACGAATACTCAGAAGCAGAAGCCGCTGCATAAGCGCTTCGAGCAAGAGACAATGAAGGGCCTGCGGAGCGATCCGCGGGCCCTTTTCTTTTGAACCCTAAGGGTTAGTGTGAGGTGCATGAAGAAACTCATCCTCGCCGCCGCCGCATTGGCCTCAATCGCCACAATCCCTGCACCCGTATCCGCCCAAAGCGCGCAAGAGCGGCTCGATGAGCGCTACAACCGAGCGCTAGCGGCAGGGTATAAGGCAATGATGCTGTGCGGCGCGATTGGACATGCCGAGAAAGGGATCACCCGGCGTACACCCGAAAGTGTAGAAGAGTGGGAGCTGACGGGCATTCAAGCACCGCTTGATAGCATCATACGCGATCTCCCTTATGAGATAGTGCGATACGGAGAAGGGCAGACAATCAATCGAGTGGAAGTTGCTTGGAATGATGAGATGCCTCCGCGTATTGCTGAGTATGGAATCAATGGATGCCATGTCTGGCCCATCGGCACAGTGCCGCCGACACCTTACATCATCGCTGAAGAAGAGGAGCGCTCTTTCCCAACGATCGGAACTTGGACAGACACGATCAATGCGACAATTGCTCGTCCCATCCTCGAAATGGCCTTCAACGGGACATATGGTGTTGGCAGTCGGACTACTGTTGTCATTGTTCGCAAGGATGGAAAGGTATTCGATTGGGCTTGGGAGGAAGGATTTTCGCCCTTTACCCCTCAGCGTACGTGGTCAGTTGCCAAGAGCATTGCCGCCACAGTGGTCGGCGCGGCAGTGTATCGCGGCCAGGCCGATGTTACTGCAAGTGCAGGTTTAGGAAACGATAACTATAAAGATCCACGCGCGGACATAACGATCGACGATGCCCTCCGGATGGCTTCTGGACGGTATTCGGATACACCGGGTAATCGCACTGATCCGCTCTATTGGGGCGGTACGACGGTCGACGAGCGCGCTCAAAACTGGCCCCTGATCCACGCACCTGGTTCCGTTTATCGCTATGCTAATAATGACACTTTAGCTGCGGTTCAGGCGATTGAAGGCACATTCGAAGAGATCTCGCCGCGTGACTTGTTGAGCGCGATTGGAATGCACAACACGGTCGCCGAGACAGATTGGCAAGGGAACTACGTCCTCTCCAGCCAAGTTTGGGCGACCGCATATGATCTTTCAAAGCTCGGCCAGATCTACCTGAACAATGGTGTGAACGAAGAAGGCGTCCGGATACTGCCCGAAAACTGGCGCGCTTACGTCTCTGACCCCAGCGGCCCGCAGCCGGAGGGCACCCAGTGGGGCTATGGCGCGGGGTGGTGGACGTTCCGCCGGCCTGAGGGCAACGCATTCGAGGGCATTCCCGACGATGCCTTTGCTGCGCGTGGCAATCGCGGGCAATATGTAGTTGTCGTGCCCTCACGCGATGTCGTAATCGTCCGGCGTGGTGAGGATATGGTGGGGACCCGCTTTGATATCGCAGCCTTCACCCGGGATGTGCTGGCAGCGCTTGAGGAGTGAATTTGCGATGTTCAGGTAAGTACGCACTTATCTGAACATCGGCTGTAAGGCTTGCTCAGAATCACCTCAGATTTGTTCATCTAAAAGGGCTCCACAGTGAACGGGAATGGTCCCTTCCACTGAAAACCCGAGGATGAACCCCATGACTGATCTTAAAAAGACTCTCACCAAGGGCGCGCTCGGGACTGTCGCGGCTGGCGCGATGGCCCTGGCGTCCGCAACTCCAGCTGTCGCCAATGATCGCCACCGTGATCGCGGCATTGATGCCGGCGATGTGATCGCTGGCGCTGTTATTATCGGCGGTATTGCCGCCCTTGCCGGGGCCTTTGATGGCGATAGGGATCGCCGCCACCGTGACACGCGCTTCCGCGGCTATGATCGCGGCTTTGACAACAATTTCCGCGGTAACTTCCGGGGTCGGGGCGGTGGCGAGCGTGCGATTGAACGCTGCATCCGCGTCGCCGAGCGTCAGGCCCGCCGTTTTGGAGGCTATCGCTTTGCCGATGTGACCCAGATCCGCGATGTTGACCGCACCCGCTATGGCTGGCGTGTCAAAGGCCGGATGGAAGTGCAGGGTAACCGTGGCTTCCGTGGTCAGAACTTCGATCGTGGCCGTTTCACCTGCTACTTCGAGCGTGGTAACCGCCCACAGATCGACTTCAGAGGCATTCGCGGTCTTTGAAGAAGCCAATCAAAAACTTCTAACTCTCCACCACCGGGCGGTTCAGGCTTGCGTAAGCCTGGGCCGCCTAGCTATTGTGACCATCAGGGGCGTTGGTGGGTGCCCCTCCAATTGAATAAAAACAGGAGGGAGCTTCATGGCTCAACACTCACGGATCGCCCAATCACGCTTGGCAGGCATTTCTGGCGTTATCGCCGCCGCCAGCCTCGCATTTGCACCAGCGCAGGCTCATGCGGCTGAAATTGCACCGGCCGGGACGGCGGGATACGCCACCGGCTTTATCGCCAGCACAACAGCCAATAACGGCATTGCAAATCCGCTTGGAACGCTTGGCGCGCCTTCGGTTCCCGGCGCTGATACAGCGCAGGAATGGGGCCGCTGGGGCTGGCGTCGCGGATGGCGTGGGCGCCGTGGTTGGCGTGGCCACCGGCGCGGTGTGCGCGGCGGTGATATTCTCGCCGGCGTTCTCGTCCTTGGCGGGATAGCGGCTATCGCAAGCGCTGCGAACAACAACCGCCGCCGTGACCGTGAAGTCGTGGTGGTAGAGCGTGATCGCGTGCGCGACCGCGACTATGATTACCGTCCAGAGAATCGCCGGACGACAACCCGCTCGACCTCGGGCGGCTCTGGCATCGACAATGCGGTTTCCATGTGCCTCAATGAAATCGAACAGAACATCCGCGTCGACAGCGTCGATGGCGCAAGCCGCGTGGGCTCTGGCTGGATCGTAACCGGCTCGCTGTTCGATGGTTCGGGTTTCTCGTGTGAAATTGACAATTCCGGCCGCATTTCAGGCGTCGACTATGGACGCGGTGTGAGAAGTTCAGCGGCGCCATCGTCACAGAATTTCGCACGCGCTGAAGGGCAATGGTCAGATGACCGTTACGCCAATGCGCGCGCTGATGTGGGTGGCGGTACCCGCCCTGATTTGGCGATTGATCCCGAAGACCAGCGTCTTCCTGCTTATCCTGGCGGTCCACTGCCGGACGAGTCCGCTGATCAGTGATCTTTTGATTGATCGCTTGACGAAGTTTCGGGGGAGGGCGCTTGCTCTCCCCTTTCTCTTTGGCCCCCTTTTCTTTGGTCCTCACCGCTTTGCCGCCCGTAACTCGGCAAGCCCCACTCAAACCGGATGGCTGCTGCGCGCAGCACAAAGCCTGCGATGAAGGCCGCGATCCAGATCGCCCAATTGCCAATTCCGGTGGTGTCTGCAAATTGCATCGCAAGGACGGTGATCCCTGCGCTTAACGCGGCGGCGGTGACATACAGCTCGGGCTGCATAATGATTGACGGGCGCCCTGCGACAACATCGCGGATCACGCCCCCGACACAGCCGGTGATCACTCCCATAAGGGCGGCAGGAACAGGCGGGATACCGTAGGCAAGCGCCTTTGCACTCCCCAACACGGCATAGGCGGCAAGGCCAAGCGCATCGGCATAATCGAGCAGCTTCCCGTCCCACCATTTGACCGGCGTAAACCACACCATAAGCGCGGTTCCAAGGCACACTGCCGCCACCCATGGGTCGTGCATCCAGAACACAGGCGCTTCGATCAAAAGATCACGGATCGTGCCCCCGCCAACGCCGGTGACAAGCGCGAAGAAGCCCATCGTCACAAAGGTCTGACGCTCGCGCGCAGCGACCAGCGCACCTGATAGAGCAAAAACCGCAATCCCGGCTACATCAAGCCAGTCGAGGATAGGGGTGAGGATCGCTTCGTTCATCTCTCAGCGCCCATGACGTGGACGGTTCAACTGTGCAAGATATTCCCGATTTCTCGCGCGGCCTCGATGCAGTCGAGATCGCTCATCAAGGGCCCCATCACCTGCATTCCGCATGGCAGCTCAGCGCCCTCATACGTGCCCGCGCCGATGGGAAGCACCGTTGAAGGGAGGCAGGGGAAGGTGGCGATGCCTGACCAGGCAAGACCTGAATGGCCCGCGACGTCCTGACCATTGATGCGCATGGGCTGATCGAACGCGCGTTTGTCGCTGTGGGGGATGGCCAGCACGGGGGCAGGGGGCGCAAGCACAAAGTCATAGGTCTCAAACAGCGCCGCCCATTGCGCCTGGTTCACGGCCTGCGCATCAAGCATATCAAACCAGTCGGTGGCATTCGCCCGCGATCCATTGGGTGATGGGGCCCCGCGCGCCATCGCCACATTGAGCATCAGCATGTAGTCGGCCTGCTGCTGGGCGAGGTCGGGGACAAGCGCGCTCTTACGGTCAACCGTGACGCCTGCCTTGATAAGGGCTGCAATCGCCGCTTCGGTCGGTGCTGCCACGGAGGCATCGACCGGCGCATCGGGATATTCGGTAATCGCCAGAACACGGCACTGTTTGAGCGGCTTGCCACGTTTGGCGATTGGGTATTGCCCCGCAATTTGCATCATCAATGACAGGTCTTGCGGATTGCGGGCAAAGGGCCCTGCAACCGAAAGCGCGCCATCATGGGCCGCAACAAAGCCTTCTTGTTTGGCCATTTGCGGGTGCACATGCCCGCGTTTCGAGACAAGGCCCCATGTCGGTTTATGGGCCCACACGCCGCAGAAATGGGCGGGCACACGGACCGATCCGCCAATATCTGTTCCAAACTCAACCGGCACCATGCCAGAGGCCACCACCGCCGCGCTGCCGCCAGAAGAGCCGCCCGGGGAGCGGGCCGTGTTATGCGGGTTGTTGGTGCGGCCATAAACGGGATTAAAGCTCTGCCAATCGGTGAGGTCGACCGGCACATTGGTCTTGCCAAGGATCACCGCGCCCGCCGCTTTCATCCGGCGCACAAGCTCGCTGTCGCTGCTGGCCACATAATCGGTCAAGCTCTTGTGCCCCCAACAGCTTTGCAAGCCTGCAACATCA
This sequence comes from Erythrobacter sp. S227, assembly GCF_057364925.1. NCBI lineage: Bacteria > Pseudomonadati > Pseudomonadota > Alphaproteobacteria > Sphingomonadales > Erythrobacteraceae > Erythrobacter > Erythrobacter sp. S227. Next base: position 1,288,732 of record NZ_CP200280.1, on the reverse strand, counting down.
AAGCTTTCCTTGACCGTCATTGGCACACCGAAAAGCGGTTGGTCGCCTTGCGGGCCTTGCCCATCCATCGCCTTGGCGATCTTTGCCGCCCGCTCAAAATCCGGCACAGCCAGCGCGTCAATCTCTGCATCGAGCTGCTCGATCCGCGTGATCGCTGCATCCACCGCCTCGGCCACAGACAGCTTTCCAGCACGGATCGCGGCGGCGGTTTCAAGCGCGCCGGGTTTATCGGTCAGTTTCGGATAGGCCAAAATGTTCCCCTCTCGAATGAGGGTCAGCTACCCCCCTTGTTCGCGCATCTTGCGGATAAGCGCATCGAAGTGTTTGGCCATTCGAAGCTCTGGGTCAACCGCTAGAATGATGTCGATCCCTGTCGGGAAGGCATTGCCGCCGTTCACAAACATGACCAGACCCTCTCTGGTTTCGGGTATGAAATAGACCTGTGCGTGTTCGGCAAAATCATTGCCGCCATGCGCCAAGACCGTACGTTCAGGCTCGCCAAACAGGCTCCACCCCACGCCATAGCCAATCGGGTCGGGGCACTGCGATGCATCGGCTATGCAGAAGTAGCCCATCTCGGTGTCGGAGCTTGAGAGCAGCGCTGCTCGCTGGGCACGCATGTCGGGAGATAGCCCCGTTCCTTCGATCAGCTTGACCAGCAGGCGGGCATAACCAGGCACGGTTGCGTACAGATTGTCGGCTGCCGAGTACTCGCCTGGCTCGATCAGGTTTTCATCACCGCTGCGGGTGAAGGGAGGAAACACGGTGCCATCACGGCCACGCGGCTCGCTTACCCGTCCATCGAGCCATTCTTCGCGAGCGACCGTTACCCCTTCGATGCCAAGAGGATCGAACACCACCTCTTTTGCAAGCTGCGGATAGGGCGTCTCGAAACGCGCTTCGAGATAGCGCATCACGATCTCGATACCGGCGCCTGAATAGCTGGTTTCGCCTTGGCCCGGATCGGCAAGGAAGGCGAGGCGATTGTCATCATACATCCACGGCCAGTTTCTCAACGCTGCCTGATGCGACAGCAATATGCGCGGTGTGAGAAGGGCGTAGCGCGGGTCCTCGCCAAGATCTGGGTCGACGAAGTGGTCGGCGATTGGATCATCGAGCGACATTTGGCCGCTGTCCGCGAGCCGCAGCACAGTTTCTGCAATGATGGTTTTGGCCACCGAAGCGGTGTTGAACGCTGTCGTTTCCGAGACCGGAACACCGGGCGATTGCTCACCCCAATACCCGCTCCACACAAGCTTGCCGTCTTCGATGCGCGCTATCCCAATGCCGCCAATATTGGGCTGTTCGATGGCTGCTCTAGCAACGGCATCGACGGATTCGGGCACCTCTTGCTCGGGTGCCTTTTGTTCAGGAGCCCTTTGCTCAGGGGAGTTTGCTGCGGCTGGTACTGAACAGAGCAAAAGGGGCAGAGCGACCGAGATGGCGCTGGCGAAGCGAATTTTCATAGGAACCTCACTACTGTATTAACATACCAATACAGTAGTGAGGTTGAATGGCAACGCATCATTAAAGCGAGGCAAGAAAACAGTCTTCAGCCTCGTAATCGAACAGGTCCCAAGGGTAGGCTGCGAGCTGCGGGAATGCTGCGCGCCAGTCGGCGGGGTTGAGTTCGGCGAGCCACTGAATCTGAGACGACAGCCAATGGCCACCATACCTCATGCCAAAGCCGAAAACATCACCCAGACCATTCTCTAGGCCACAGGCTTTTTGGCTAGTTATTCGGAAAGCTCTCGGCACAGACCAAGGGGTCCTACCTACGTTGCCTATCGGCGGCCCGTCGAAGTTTATGAATTCTGCCTCAACTCCAAATGCACCGGCAATCTGGCGACCTAGAGTTAGCACGCTTTCGTGTTGATCACTGGCTAGATTGAAAATGCCTCCCCAGCCGAAGTTATCTGCCTCAATACAGAAGTTTGCGATGTCTTGAACCGACGTGGTGTCAAACTGGCTGCGTCCGGCAAAGGCGAGAGGAATTGTACTCCGTCCATCAAGTAGTCGCTTTAAGAACCACCATTCTCGAGGGTGCTTACTGTAGGGACCATAGACGGCACAGGGTCGGATAATTGTGGCGCGAGGACCAAAAAGCTCAAGCGCCTTATTCTCCATTCTCACCTTCTTTGTAGAGTATGTCTGCGGACCTGGTGCAACCGTCGCTTGCTCCTCAGTGACTAGACCTCGAAACTCTGGAAATCCGTTTTGAGCAGCTTCGTCCAAGGTGCGTCCGCGTTCATCGCAGTATACGCTCGCGGAAGACACTGAGATAAGTCGGCCCACCCGATCAGGATCGTAGCGAACGATGTCGTCCTCATCAAAAGCGATTGTGTCGATCACAAGGTTTGCTTCGGGTGCACGGTCTTTGCCAATTGTGTAATCCACGAAGCGTTCGTTCGGTCGCATTTTCCATGCGGGATGCGTGCGCGAATACACGCACACATCCCAGCCATGAAAGGCAAACTCATAGCCCGCCGCATAGCCAATCTGCCCCGCTCCGATGATTGCAACTGAACGGGTCAACGTTTTAGCTCCTGGCAGCGGGACGCGGCGTGATCAGCGCAATGGCCAACCCCAAGAGCGATGCCGCTCCATACCCGATCAAGGGATAGGGATAATCGCCAAGCAGCGCCGCTATCACGAAGCCTGTCATGCAGCCCAGCAGCGCCAAACGCTGGGTCAGGACGATGCGAGAGGTCGTCAAGAGCACGCCTGCGCCAGCGATGAGTGACAAAGCCAGCGCGCCTGCAGCCAGGGGCGATGTGGCCCAAAGTTCTGGCAATATCCTCTCGACGAATGCTTGCGGTGGAAGGGGCGCGGCGAAACTTGCACCAATGCTCGCGGCAAATCCAAGTACGCTGACAGCCAGCATCCCGCCATTCCGATCAGAAACCGCGATTGTCAGAGCGCCGCAGGACAGGGCAAGGCAAGTCGCAAAATCAGGTTGCGCGAATGCCAGCAGGATTGCGGCAAGCAGGAACCAGGGCAGAAACCAGGGCCCGGGCCCGCTCTCACCCGCAGCAATGCGTACCATCAAAGGCGCGGCGAGAAAGCCGGTGTGGAGCGTGAAACCTCCCACCGCGATCCAGCGAGAGATGCCGTCGATCCATGGCCCGAAGGTGAGCGGGACTGCTAGGATTAAGCAAAGCGCGAAGAGAACCACGATCCGTGCGCGGCTGGAAGCGGGGAACGGCACCAATCCGATCAAAGCAAGCCCGACCGCAAGAGCGGCTGCGTTCACGATTGCGTAGGAGCCGGGAGCACCCGCCGAGACTAGATAGGCAATGCCAGCAAGGGCAGGAAGCAAAAGAGGCAGGACAGCGGGCCATCTTGCGATGATACCCGTCTGATCCTGCCTCGTTTCCATTTGCTGCCTTACATATGAATAGGCTTGCCCTGAACCGCCATTGCCGCTTCCTTAAAGGCCTCGGCATGGGTCGGGTGCGCGTGGCAGGTGTAGGCGATGTCTTCGGACGTTGCTCCGAACTCCATCGCTTGCGCGGCCTGTGCGATCATCGTGCCAGCAAGGCTGTTGATCATCCACACGCCCAGAACGCGGTCGGTTTCTGCGTCCGCAATGACTTTGACAAAGCCGTCTGTGTCGCGGTTGGCCTTGGCGCGGCTGTTCGCCATCATCGGGAATTTGCCGATTTTGACCTTTGACTTGTCGCCACCTGCTGCCTCGATCGCCTGTTCTTGCGTCAAGCCAACGCCTGCGATTTCCGGGGTGGTGTAGACGACGTTGGGGATCACATCGTGGTTCACAATGCCCGTTTCGCCAGCGATGTTTTCAGCGACCGCAATGCCTTCATCCTCGGCCTTGTGGGCGAGCATGGGGCCGGGCACAACGTCGCCAATCGCCCAGATGCCTTCGACGCCGGTGCGGAATTCGTGGTCGATTTCAATCTGGCCGCGGTTGTTGACCTGAAGGCCCGCCTTGTCGAGCGCCAGCCCTTCGGTGTTTGGTCGACGCCCAATGGAAACCAGCACATGGCTAGCCTCAAGCGTTTGCTCGTCGCCTCCATCCGATTTCTCGATGGATAGTGCGACTTTCTTACCTTTGACCTGCGCACCGGTGACCTTGTGGCCAAGCATCCAGTTGAGGCCCTGTTTCTTGAAGATCTTGTTTGCTTCCTTGCGCACTTCCTCGTCCATACCGGGGAGGATTTGCGGCAGGAATTCAACCACAGTGACCTTTGCACCAAGGCGACGCCATACGCTGCCAAGCTCAAGGCCGATCACGCCGCCGCCGATCACGACAAGGTGTTCTGGCACTTCGGAAAGCTCAAGCGCGCCGGTGGAATCCACAATGCGGCCGCCTGCGTTGTCGACCTCGACACCGGGGAGGGGGGTGACGCTGGAGCCGGTCGCGATCACGATGTCTTTTGCGGTGAAGGTTTCATCGCCAACTTTGACCGTGTGCGAGTCCACGAAAGAGCCAAGGCCTTTTAGCCATGTGACCTTGTTCTTCTTGAACAGAAATTCGATCCCGCCCGTGAGATCACCCACGGCGTTTGATTTTTCGCCCATCATTTTCGACAGGTCGAACGTTGCCTTGGCCTCAATGCCCCAGGTGGCGAAGTGACCACCCTCTGCCTCTTCGAAAAGTTCAGACGCGTGGAGCAGCGCTTTTGACGGGATACAGCCCACATTGAGGCAAGTGCCGCCCAGCGTCTCGCGGGATTCCACACAGGCCGTCTTAAGGCCCAATTGCGCCGCGCGAATAGCAGCAACATAGCCGCCGGGGCCAGCGCCAATGATAAGGCAATCGTAGTCGTAAGCAGTGTCAGCCATGGTTCGCATGATCCCGTTTTGATGGCATGAAATAAGATCCGGTGTTCATTTAGGCACTTTGGCGCGCGTTGGCCATTGCTACTTTTGCCCTACGACTTGTCATTTTGTGCGTCGCAAATGCCAGTAAATGCCGATTGTGACATATTTTTCTAGCGAAGGAATGATGGAGGGGATGAGCATCGCTTTCATCGCAATCTGTTTGAGGGGCGAGGTGGCGACGTTGCGGCGGGCCGAGATGATCTCGACCGGCAGCCCTTTGAGCGCTGCGCGGAAGTCGGCAGGGGTGGCGCCGTTGAAGCCGAGCTCTTGAATAGTCTCAGGCGAATTACCCTCATCGTCGACAAGCCGGTCTAGGAACGCGCGGTTGTTTCGCGGCAGGTGCGCCCAAGGCAGCTTGGTTTCCATCAGGCGGTGATGGCCAAAGGGCGAGTGCCACAGGGGCGAGAACCCAATGAAAAGCTCACCGCCGGGCTTGGCGTGATTGACGAGGGCCGCAAGCGTTTCAGGCAGCGCCATCACATGCTCCATGACATTGGAAGAGGTGATGATGTCGGCGGGTTCGATATCCAAATCGCGGATGTCTTCGCAGAAGAATTCCGCTTTGCCATTCCACTGACTTGCGACCTTGCGATTGGCGAAGTCGTAGTAGGAGCGGTTGAGTTCAACCCCGACGGCGGAAGATGCGCCCCCTTCCATCACTCGCTGCACCATACCGCCCCGTCCGCAGCCAAAGTCGATGACGCGTTTGTCAGAAAAGTCTGGCTCGCCTCCAAAGCGTTTCCAGAACTGAGGATAACGATCACGCAAGACATCATCGTAGCGCTTTTCGTCGAAGTTCCGCTGGTCCTTGGGGGAAGGCTGCCTTTCTCGGTTGGAGGACAATATCTCGTCGTAGAATCCTTTCCACGGCAACCCTTCGGAGACTTCTTCCGGTTCGGGATAGCGCTGACGGAGCAAAGCTCTTTTCGCGTCGGATATGTCTGCATACCAAGTGTGCCAAAGGAGGATGTAGTCCTCGCCAGCTCCCATGCGCCACCCGATCGAACCGCGCCCGATCGACGGAAAGGCGACCCATGGAGGAGCGAACAAGCCTTCTGAGTCGCGAAAAGTAACCGCTGTTTTATAGGGGTCGAAGTGCGGTCTTCCGAAGGTTTGGTAAAACAAGTCACCACACGCCGCAGGAGGAGCGTGTGCGGCTTGGTACTCCTCTTGTGCGGGCTCGCTGAGCTTGATGAACCAATTGCGCCACCGATCTAGATACGCGCTTTTGGCGACTATCCAGAACTTATCTGAGAACTTCTCAGGCTCGACTTCCCATGGTGGACGCACGGGGCTGACCTTAGAGATCAATCAGCATCCGGGTCGGATCTTCGATTGCTTCCTTGATGATTTTCAATGCAGTCACAGCCTCGCGGCCATCGATCAGGCGGTGATCGTAGGACAGCGCAATGTACATCATCGGACGGATCACGACTTCGCCGTTCACAGCAACCGGGCGATCTTCAATACGGTGAAGACCCAGCACGGCGGACTGCGGCGGGTTGATGATCGGGGTCGACATCAGCGATCCGAACACACCGCCGTTGGAGATGGTGAAGGTGCCGCCGGTCATGTCGGCCATGGTCAGCGTGCCTTCCTTGGCGCGCTTGCCGAAGTCGGCGATGTCTTTCTCGATCCGGGCAAAGCCCTTGTCCTGACAATCACGGATCACCGGGACCACAAGGCCGTTCGGGGCCGATACGGCGACAGAGATATCGACATAGTCGTGATAGACGATTTCATCGCCCTCGATATAGGCGTTGACGCTCGGCACGTCTTTGAGCGCCAAACAGGCGGCTTTCGCGAAAAAGCCCATGAAGCCCAGACGGATATCGTGCTTCTTGGCGAACATGTCTTTGTATTTGGTGCGCGCTTCGATGACCGCGCTCATGTCCACATCGTTGAAGGTGGTGAGCAGCGCTGCCTCTTCCTGAGCGCCTTTCAAACGCTTGGCGATAGTCTGGCGCATACGGGTCATTTTGACCCGCTCTTCGCGGCGGGCCTTGTCGGGTTTGTCCGGCGGATTGCCCACATCGGTGACAGCCTTGGGGTCGCTGCCAGCGGCAGGCGCGGGATCGCCTTTGGCTTTGGCAGCTGCAATCACGTCTTCCTTGGTCAGGCGTCCGTCTTTGCCAGTGCCCTTGATCGTGCTGGGATCAACGCCGTGTTCCAGAACCGCGCGGCGCACGGCGGGGGACAGGGTTTGCGCAGCGGTAGAGGTGCTTTTGGGAGCCTCTTCCATCTCCTTGCGCGCCGTTGCCTCGCGGGCGGGTTCCTCGCCCTTGGTCGCAGCGCCGGTCGCACCTTCTTCGACCACCGCGATAACCGCGCCAACTTCGACGGTGTCGCCTTCCGCTGCCCTGTGCTCGCTCAATACGCCAGCAACGGGCGAGGGCACATCAACTGCGACCTTGTCGGTCTCAAGCGAACAGATCGGTTCATCCACTGAGACCGCGTCGCCGGGCTGTTTGAGCCATTCACCGATGGAGCCTTCTGTGACCGATTCTCCGAGTACCGGAACTGTGATTTCTGTAGCCATTTCTAGTAATCCTAAATTTGAATTGGCGTAAAATTATTCAGCAAGACCAAGCGCTTCGGCGACGAGTGTCGCCTGTTGCTCGGCGTGGCGTTTGGCAAGGCCCGTGGCAGGCGAAGCGGAAGCCTCGCGCCCGACATAGAAAGGCCGCATGCCAAAATGCCCGCCCAGTTCGAGCGACTTTTCAATGCGGCTTTCGACAAAGAACCAGGCGCCGTTGTTCTTGGGCTCTTCCTGACACCAGATGACCTCTTTCAGGTTCTTCATCCGGCTAAGCCGCAATCCGAGAGGGTCGCCTGGGAAGGGGTAGAGCTGTTCGATGCGGATGATCGTAATGTCGTCGATCCCCTCTGCATCGCGCTTTTCAATAAGGTCGTATGCAACCTTGCCCGAACACAGGACGACGCGCTTGATCTTTTCATCGGCGGGGCTGTCCGGTTCCATCGACGGGTCCGATTTGATGCGCTTGAACTGCCAGTCGCCCTGGAATTCCTCACGCGAGGATTTTGCCATCGGGTGACGCAGCAGCGACTTGGGCGTCATAATGATGAGCGGCTTACGGAATGGACGCAGCATCTGGCGACGCAGAACGTGGAAATAGTTCGCTGGTGTCGTGATGTTGCAAACTTGAATGTTGTCGCTCGCACACAGTTGGAGGAAGCGTTCAAGCCGCGCGGAGGAGTGCTCCGGTCCCTGACCCTCGTAGCCGTGGGGGAGCAGCATCACGAGACCGTTTGCGCGAAGCCATTTGGCCTCGCCGCTCGCGATATACTGGTCGATCATGATCTGCGCGCCATTGGCAAAATCGCCAAATTGCGCTTCCCAAAGCACGAGGCTTTTCGGGTCAGCCATGGCGAAGCCGTATTCGAAACCGAGCACGCCGTATTCCGACAGCGTGCTGTCATACACCTCGAACTTGCCGTGGGGCAGGGTGGTGAGCGGGATGTACTTGTCTTCGGTTTTCTGGTCGACCCACACGGAATGCCGCTGTGAGAAGGTACCGCGTCCAGAATCCTGACCGGAAAGACGGACGTTGTAGCCTTCCATCACGAGGCTGCCGAAGGCGAGCGCTTCTGCGGTGGCCCAGTCAAAGCCCTCGCCAGAGCTGAACATTTCAGACTTCGCCTTAAGCACGCGGCCCAAGGTCTTGTGAATGTTGACGCCTTCGGGAACTTCGGTGAGCGTGCGGCCCAGCGCATCGAAGGTTTTTGGCTCGATCGCCGTTTCGATATTGCGGCGCGCGGTTTCATCATCAGCAGGTTTGTTGAGACCCGCCCAGCGTCCGCCAAACCAGTCCGCTTCATTGGCGGAGTAGCTTTTCGCGGCCTCAAACTCTTCTTCGAGAAGGTCGGTGAACTCCTGCGCAACTGCCTCGCGGTGGCCCGGTTCAATGACGCCCTCTGCGATCAGGCGCTCTTCATAGATGCGGCTGACCTTGGGGTGGGTTTTGATGACGTCATACATGAGCGGCTGGGTGAACTTGGGCTCATCGCCCTCGTTGTGGCCAAAGCGGCGATAGCACCACATGTCGATCACCACATCGCGGTGGAATTTCTGGCGGTATTCAATCGCAAGCTTACACGCGAAGGTCACGGCCTCTGGATCGTCGCCGTTGACGTGCAGGATCGGTGCCATCACGCCTTTCGCAACATCGCTTGGATAAGGCGAATTGCGCGCGAATTTCGGCGAGGTGGTAAAGCCGATCTGGTTGTTGATGATAAAGTGGATACAGCCGCCAGTGTCATAGCCGTTGACGCCAGACAGGCTGAGGCTTTCCCAAACAACGCCTTGTCCCGCAAACGCCGCGTCGCCGTGGATCAGAACGGGGAGCACTTGCTCCTTCTTGTCCAGATCATCGCGGATCGCCTGTTGCGAGCGCGCCTTGCCCAAAACGACCGGGTTCACCGTCTCGAGGTGAGAAGGGTTGGGGGTCAGCGACATGTGCACGCTGATCCCGTCAAATTCGCGGTCGGTGCTGGTGCCAAGGTGATATTTCACATCGCCTGAACCGCCGACGTCTTCGGGGTTTGCAGTGCCGCCGGAAAATTCGTGGAAGATGACCTTGTATGGCTTGGCCATCACATTGGCGAGGACGTTCAAACGGCCCCGGTGCGCCATGCCGTAGATAATCTCGCGAACGCCCGCGCTGCCGCCATGCTTGATGACAGCCTCAAGCGCAGGGATCATCGATTCCCCGCCATCAAGGCCGAAACGCTTGGTCCCGACGTACTTTTTGCCGAGGAATTCCTCATACCCTTCACCGCGAAGGACAGCGGCGAGGATCGCCTTCTTACCCTCTGGCGTAAATTCGATTGTGTCGCCGGGGCTTTCGAATTTGTCCTGCAAAAAGCGCCGCTCTTCCGTGTCGGCGATGTGCATGTATTCCAGGCCGACATTGCCGCAGTACACTTCGCGAAGGCGGTTGTAGAGCGCGCCAACGGTGGTCCATTCCATGCCCAGAACACCGCCGACATAAACCTCTTCGTCTTCCTTCCCATCGAGCTCATGGAAGGCAAGGGTGAGGTCGGCCGGATCGCCCTGCTTGCTTGACAGGCCCAGCGGATCCAGGTCTGCCGCCAAATGTCCGCGCACACGGTAAAGCCGCACAAGGGTCATCGCCTTGTTCGACAAATCCGATGCATGGCGCAGAGCGTCTTCATCGGTGGGTTTGCCAGCCGCTTTGGATGCAGACTTAACCGCCTTTTCGACCTCCATGCGCATTTGCGTGGGGTCCATCGCTGCGTTGAGGTCAGCGCCTGCATCTGCAACCTCGGCCATCCATTTGGGATTGCCCCAGGAAGGACCGGGCTGCGGGCCTTCCTGATCGGTCATATCAGGGATGAAACGGGCGGTTTCTTTGTTCATGGCAAGTTTCCTGGGGAGGAGGAGAACACGAGGTGTTTAGGGGCGCTCAACCACTACCGGCGAAGCGCCCCTTTGATTCTAGGCCATTTCTTTGAGCATGGCGTCGAGCGTTGTGCCGAGCTCTGATGGTGAGGGCGAGACGCGGATGCCGGCATCTTCCATCGCGGCGATCTTGTCGTCTGCGCCGCCTTTGCCGCCAGACACAATTGCGCCTGCGTGACCCATACGGCGACCCGGAGGCGCTGTGCGGCCTGCGATAAAGCCGACCGTTGGTTTGGAGCGGCCTTTCGCAGCTTCCTGTTTCAGGAACTCAGCGGCTTCTTCTTCAGCCGACCCGCCGATTTCGCCGATCATGATCATCGACTTGGTTTCTGGGTCATCAAGGAAGAGGTCGAGCACGTCGATAAAGTTGGTGCCGTTGACAGGGTCACCGCCAATGCCGACCGCCGTGGTCTGGCCAAGGCCCACCATCGTGGTCTGGTGCACCGCTTCATAAGTGAGCGTACCGGAACGCGAGACGACGCCGACCGAACCCTTCTTGAAGATCGAACCTGGCATAATGCCGATTTTGCACTCATCAGGCGTGAGGACGCCGGGGCAGTTCGGGCCGATGAGGCGCGATTTGGAGCCTTTAAGAGCCGCCTTGGCGCGCACCATGTCGAGCACGGGGATGCCTTCGGTGATGCAGATGATAAGCTCAACCTCCGCGTCAATCGCCTCACAGATCGCGTCTGCTGCAAAGGGTGGGGGGACGTAGATGCAGCTTGCGGTCGCACCCGTCGCCGCCTTGGCTTCGCGCACGGTGTTGAATTGCGGCACACCGATATGCTCGGTTCCGCCTTTGCCGGGAGTAACCCCCGCCACCATTTGCGAGCCGTAATCGATGGCTTGCTGGGTGTGGAAGGTGCCGGTGTTGCCGGTCATCCCTTGGGTGATGACCTTGGTGTCTTTGTTAATCAGGATGCTCATTTCTTACTTCCTCTAAGAACCCTATTCGAGTTTCACCCTCGAGTTCGTTTCCACTCATTCAAAGAGAGCCGCAGCTCTCCCTCTTCGTATACGTATCGGCTTTCTTGATCCTCTCTGACAGGAAAGGGACCAAATGCATCCCCGGGTAAATCCCATGGAGACTTGTCTGAAAGCCACTCCAATCCGCGATCGTAGTCAGCGCGCTCACTTTCATAGACCTTCCGAAACTTTAGTCCGGCCGTACCCTTGTAGAAGCCTTCCCTAATCCGCTTTGCCATTGTTTTAACCAACGGTTCGGCTTCGCTGCTGTAGCCAACGGAGCCGGAGGTCACGAAAGCGATGACTTGGAAACAGGCAGATGATCTGCTTGTCCGCGATTGCGCAAAAATCCATCGCGCCAATTCGAGATCATCACCAATATTGAGAGCTTCGCCGATGGTGTGAAATGTCCGAGGCTCAGGGTTTTTCTTGAGCCACTCGATCTGCGAGGCTAAATCGCTTTCACACACTTTGCTCTCCGCGTACCAACGGGAGATTTCATCTCGATAGGTCATTTCGGCAGCGGATGGCCCAGCCTTGTCAGTCTTGACCATCGCCCGCGCCATTCGAACAAGCTCATCAGCTGATTTCTCTGCTGATGCCAAATCCGCTCCGGCATCAAGCGCCGCTTTGATATGCGAGCTCTTTGCCTCTTGTTCGGCTTGCTTAACGCTGCGGGCTTTGGTCATCGTGGCTACTCAGCTCACGCCAGCGAGCTATCCAGACCCTTACACGCCTCAAGCAGCTCTTCGACTGCGTCGGTTGAGACTTTGAGGTTGGCTTTCTCTTCATCGCTGAGTTCGATCTCGACCACTTCCTCGGTGCCGTCTGCTCCGATCACTGTGGGGACGCCGACGTAGAGGCCGTCGAGGCCGTATTTGCCTTGAACGTAGCTTGCACAGGGAAGGATGCGCTTCTGGTCGCCGATGTATGCCTCGGCCATCGCAATCGCGCTAGTCGCTGGTGCGTAGTAAGCGGAGCCATTGCCGAGAAGGCCGACGATCTCGCCGCCGCCTTTGCGGGTGCGGTCTACAATTTCGTCGATGCGGTCCGCTGACACGCCCTTGATCTTGGCGTAGTCATCAACCGGAATGCCGTTGATGGTGGTGTAGCTCTTCACCGGAACCATGGTGTCGCCGTGGCCGCCAAGAACGAAGGCGTTGACGTCTTTGACGCTGCAATCGAACTCCCAAGCAAGGAAGGTCGCAAAGCGCGCGCTGTCGAGAACGCCTGCCATGCCGACGACTTTGTTGTGCGGAAGGCCGGAGAACTCACGCAGAGCCCAGACCATCGCGTCCAGCGGGTTGGTGATGCAGATGACGAAAGCGTCGGGGCAGTTGTTCTTGATGCCTTCGCCAACGGACTTCATCACGGAAAGGTTGATGCCGAGAAGGTCATCGCGGCTCATACCCGGCTTGCGCGGCACACCAGCGGTGACGATCACCACGTCTGCGCCTGCAATATCGGCATAGTCGTTGGAGCCGGTGATCTTCGCGTCAAACCCTTCAACCGGGCCGCACTGCGACAGATCGAGCGCCTTACCCTGAGGCATGCCCTCAGCGATGTCGAACAGGACGATATCGCCAAGCTCTTTCTTTGCAGCGAGGTGGGCGAGCGTGCCGCCGATCATGCCGGAGCCGATGAGCGCGATTTTCTTGCGGGCCATAAAGGGGTGATCCTTCCCAGAACATTCAGGACGGAGAATTGGAACCTTGGAAAGTGTGAAAGGCGACCGTCCCAACTCGCCATCTTCCCGTCTTGGCCGTGGGATTAAGCATGGTTAGAGGTGATTGCAACCGGCAAAAGGTCTTATGCGGCGGTTATCTTTGCAAATAGTTTGCAAGTGCAATAAGGCTTAGGGGAAACTACCTTGCCCCTGCGTTACCCTGCGTTACAGAATGGAAAGCTCAGGCGCTTGCGCGGCCCGGGATTTGCTTGGGCTCGTGCTCGCGCTCTTGTGCAAGCAACATCGCGGCAAGGTAATCGGGCACAGCGCGGCTGAAGTGATAGCCCTGGCCAAGGTTACAGCCCGCCTCGCGCACGGCCCGCACCTGCTCGGCGGTTTCAAGACCTTCTGCCACAATATCCATGCCCAGCGTGTTGGCCATCTTGGCAACCGCCTGAATGATGGCCTCGCTCTTTTGTCCGGCCTGAGCGCCTGAAACAAAGCTGCGATCGACCTTGATCTTCGAGAAGGGGAACTTGTTGATATAGCCGAGCGAGGAGTAGCCCGTGCCAAAATCATCAAGCGCAAAACACACGCCCAGGTCGGAGAGCTCTTCGATAAAGGCGGCGGTTGAGTGGTTGTCGTCGAGGAAGACGCTTTCGGTAACCTCAAGTTCAAGCCGGTGCGGATCAAGCCCTGCCTCGCGCAGAGCATTCTTGATACCGAGCGCTGCGCCGGGTGCGCGAATTTGCAAGGGGGACAGGTTCACAGCGACGCGGACATCCTCGGGCCAGCTTGCCGCAATACGCGCGGCCTGAACCGTGATCCAGTTGCCGAGCGTCACGATCACGCCGGTCTCTTCGGCCACAGGAATGAATTCATCCGGGCGAAGCTCGCCCTTTTCCGGGTGGAACCAACGCACAAGCGCTTCGAAACATTTGATCTTTCCGGTTTCCAGATCGACAATCGGCTGGAAGAAGATGGAGAGCTCGTCACGCTGAATTGCGATGCGAAGTTCAGCCTCGATCTCGCGCCGGCGCACAAGGTCGCGGCTCATCGACGGATCGTAGAAACATGTCTGGCCCCGGCCACCCACTTTTGCATGGTACAGCGCCAGATCCGCGCGCTGCATCAATTGGTCGGCGTCGTCCGCATTGTCAGGCAGAATAGCAACGCCAAGCGATGCGCGAATTTCCAGAAGCTCGCCATCGACACGCATCGGGCACATGATCTCGCAGTGGATCTCGCTCGCGATAAGCTCGGCGTGCTTCATGTCGGCGATGGGGCAAAATACGATGAATTCATCGCCGCCAAAACGGGCGACCGTGCTGCCTTCGGGCGAAACCTCGGTTAAACGCTCGGCAATCCCTTTGAGAACCTTGTCCCCGACCGGGTGCCCCAAAAGGTCGTTCACCTCTTTAAAGCGGTCGAGATCGATCCAGATCAAAGCAAGATTTGCACCCTCTTTGATATCAGCCATAGTCTGAGCCATGGCATGGTTAAGACCTGCGCGGTTGGCAAGGCCGGTTACAACATCGGTTCGGGCGAGCTCCTGCATCTCCACCGCGAGCTTCGCATTGGCCTGCGCGGAAATGATGGAGCTTCTAAGCGAGCGGTAAACCTTTACGGTGATGGTCGTCACCGATGGAATATGGAGCAGCGCGATAATCCCCAAGGCCTGCGCGAGCGAGGCTTCGCTCAACAGAAGACCAATGGAAATCGGCCCCATTACAAGCATCATCTGACCAAGTGCGATGACAGGGCGGCCCGCATTTCGCGGCGCGATCGCGGTGGCATAACCAACCGCATAAACCGTCAGCACCATCTGGGCGAGCAGCGATACTTCGGAAACAATCGCAAACGTCGCCATCGCGCCAATCGCGATCGCATAGGCAAAGGCACCGATCTCAAACAGGATTTCAAGAGTGCGGGAGTCTTCGCGCTGGCTAAACCGGTGCGCCACCACAATCGAAAAGCGGAACGCAACCACAGCTGCGAGCGCATAGGCGACGGTCTGCAGCGCCTTATCTTCGATGCTGTAGGAGGTGTAGAAGGCGATTATCAGGCCGGTCAGCGCGCCGATTACCAAGCTCATCGGGCTTGAATACAGTGAATCAACCAGAGTCCCGCGGATCTGGGCATCGACTGCATTAACCGCTTTTGAGCGGGTAAAAAGGGCGCGAACGCGTTTGATAACTGAGTTCCCTATTATTCTTACGCTCAGGGGTAGAGCAAAGAGGTCACAGAGTGGTTAACAGCGGGTTGGCGTTATCCTCCATCTCGCGCTGGACAATCCAAGTGTTTGAAGTATCGGGGAAAGGTGCGGTTTAAGCTGCTTGCTTAGCCATAAACGCATGAGGGTCGATGCCCTCATTTGCGTAAGTTTCCAACACCTTATGGTACACAACCGGCTCCGGCGTGTTGAAACGGGCTCTCACTTCCTCAAGGGGGAGCGCAAACAGCTCCTGAATGGGTTGTTCGACGATCCGCGGGCAGGATTTCCCGTGCCGCCGCGCTTCAAGCAAGGCCCCGATGATGGGTGCATCGGTCTTGATCTTGGATTTCATCATAAGGGTGCCGAGCCATGCAGTCAGCAAATGCCCGGGGCTGGGCCGTTGATGGTACATATAGGCAAAGATACATTGTTCGCCCAAAAGGTCGCGGCCATAACCGGTTACAATGTGCAGGATATCGTGAAAATCGCGCAGGCGATCATTGTACCAATCGACCCCGTCATCAAAGCGCACGACGTCCTCTTTGCGCGCGGCATCGCTGGCCTCGACCATTCCAGCTGCCGATAGGCCCTCACGCTCCATAAAGTCGCAATAGGCATGGGCAAAGCTGCCCTTTGGCGTTTTGCGCAAGGTGGCATGGTCATCAAGAAAATCGGGGAGATAAGGCTCATCCTGGAATATTTGACGGCCACGCGGCGTCGACAGGAATTCGGCTGCTGCATCCGCCATTCCGCGCCAGGGTAGAGAGTCCAGAACAGCGATGATCTCGTCGGTTTGCTCTTTGTCTTTACGAAATTCGTGAAAATGGTGCCACGCCTTGCCAAATTGAAATTCGGAAGGCTTCCGGTCCGGGTGAACAATGGGAAACTGCTCAACGCCATTTGCGGTCGTGCGCGTGATCAGATTGGGCGAAAGAGTGCCGCCCTCATCACCGCCCGCTTCATTCAGGAGGAAAGAAGACGCAGCTTTGACTTTGCCCGTCGATTGCTCAGGCGACAGCTCGGCTGGGAGCTGGGTATTGGCTTCGTGTCCCATGCATAAAATGCTGGGGTAGGGTTAAAAGATTGTCAACTCCCGTTAACCATCAGGCGGCAGCCAATTGGGGAAGGACGATGCTTTAAAAAGGCTTAACGCCCCGCCGGACCACCTGCCCAACCAGACGTGCCGCGAATGCCTTCGTCCTGACCCGATACACTGGCGGCCAAACGCCGGTCGAGGGTACGGGTAATGTTCACCCACCAATCGTAAGTGTCGCGATCGCCTTTGAAAAATGCCTTTTCGGCTTGCGCGCGTGCCACCTTCGCAGCGCCCAGACCGTGGGCTGCGAAATGGCGCAGAGCGGCGCGCATTACCTGATCGTTATTGTGAGATCGCTCGCTGAAATCGGCATTGTCATTGGCAACCCGCTTTTGCGCGCGCGCCACAAGAATTCTGACATTGCCCGGGCGGGCACTGGTGATGTTTGCAGATTTTGCAGCGGCAAAATGGATCGACATGAGGCGTCTTTGTCCAATCTCGGGATCGGCTCGCGGGCACCGACCTTCGTCATCAAAGGCAAGGCACCGGCGCGGGCAGGGGTGTATCGCGGATTAAGGAGATAGACGCAGGCGAGCTAAGGCTTAGTGTGAAGCTAAGGTTTAGAGCGCGTTAACCACTGAAAAAGCGGGGCACAGGCCCCCCCCAGGTAGCCCCAAAACCTTTCTGGCGCAAAATCAACGCGGTGCGTTGGTTCCGCTGCCGGATTGGGCGGAAGCCTCTTCGGCAAGGCGGCGGCGTTCCGCTTCCAATGCGGTTTTCGCAGCATCGCTTTTCCACTGACCGGCGCGCGCAAAATCATCGCGCACTTGCCCTGCGCCCGAAACGCTTGGCTGGACCAGAACCGCGCCGGGGCCGGTGATCGGAGCTTGCACCGCTTGTGACCGGGGCATTCCCGACCGCGCCGTACCTGACGAGCTTGCATCTGCGCCCGTGGCATAGCCCGAGCTTGCCGTTTCACCGCTCGGCAGGTCAGGCAATTCAAAGACGGGCGGGGCGGTCACGCGTTGCCGTGCGCCCGGTTCCACACCGGCGTAGCTTTGCGTGAAGGCTTGTTTGCGCCCGCCTGCACCGCGATTGCGATAGAAACGGTGCGCGCCAATTGTACCCACATGGTCGAGGCTCGATGCCCAATAGGGGTTTACCCAGAGAGTGTGGTAGTGGGTTGCATGCCCGATGGGTTCATAAACGCTGCCTGAAAGCGCATCAGCAGCAATGTTTTGCGCGCGCGCCCATGAGCTGCCGCTTGCCTTGCGCCGCAAGCTGCCATCGCAGGTGAAGGTGAACTGGCATCCGGTCCTGCGGCTCGACCCTTGATAGACCACGCCGCACACGCTGCTGGGCCAGCTGGGATGCTTGACCCGGTTCAGCACGACCTGTGCAACGGCGCGCTGGCCTGCTTCGCTCTCGCTTGCCGCTTCGTACCAGATCGCTTGTGCAAGGCAGTCTTGAGCGCGCACCATGCTGGTTCCGCCTGTGCCAAAGAAGGGCGACGCGCCGGGCCCTGCGTCAATCAATGCGCCCACTTCGCGGCCCGCCTCGCCAACGCCTTCGCCCAAGGCATCAGTGGTCGGCAATGCGATCAGGGCATCGGACGGCGGGTCTTCTAGGAAAAAGAAGGCCGAGCCCGGAAAGCTCATTCCGGGACGTTCAAACGGCATCGCGGGGTTTTTGGCGAGCTCTTCCTGCAAGCGCTCTCGCACGATCTCCGCTTCGGTCGGAGCACCGCCGGGAAGCGCACCAAAATCGCCTCCAAAACTATTGGGTGCGGCCATTGCGGGCACTGCAATCACGGCGAGGAGCGCTGCGGCACGGCGTTTGAGCGACCATTTGCGGGTGTTTGGACCAGTGCTTTTATCAGCCGCTGCGTGTGCGTTTGTCGTTTGTATCCTATCGCCGGTTTCCGCTTCGCGACTAGCGTCGCCGAGGTAAATCACCTCAGGTGGCGACTTGCCCTTTGACTGGAAGGCTGACTTGAAGAGTGGCTTATGGCCAAAGGTAAAGGAACGATCGTTTCTCATAGCGCGCGACAAGCGCGTATCCGTGGGGGCATGGATTTGCGAGGGGCATGAGGGGGCGTGTCCCATCCGCGCACATCCAGGCAAAAGTCCTTAAGACTCCGCACGTGATGGGAGAGGCGTGCGATTGCCCGGGGGGAGGGGGGCGATCTTGGGGTGATGCAAGAAAGTGCCGGGCTGGAGCGTCATGCTTTGAAGGCAAGAAAGGGGCGCCGGGTGCAGCGACGATCCTTCTTACGAGCAATGAGCCACCAGCCCGGCGCGGCGGGTTAGGAGCGCCGCATCTCTAAAACAGTTTCGCCTGGCGCCTTTGCGTTACGACCCGAAGGGCGTCTGGCAAGATAATGCTAAAGAGGGGTCAAGCATTCATCATTTTGCAAAAACGCGACACTTCATATTTCCTGTAGCCCCCCCTAATTGGCGGGTGAGCGCAGTATTATCAGGGACTTGGCCGGCGGGGTTTTGTGTCAGGGTACTGTCCCCGTGCTAGGCAAAAGGGGCGTCACAGGCCAATTAAAGGGCTGTAATTGAGCGTTTCGAAGGTGATTGACTGGCCATTCGAGTCGATGCGTGAGCCGGTCAAGCGATGCGCAAAGATAGACCCTTGCAAACAGGTAGCGCAGCCCGGATAGTCGCTGGCGATGGCAGTTCAGATAACATCGCGTGAGGAGTTGGAGGCTTGGCTTGAGGACAAGCCGAGCAGGTATGGCATTGTCGTAGCTGCGCTCGCCGTCCAAAGGGTCCTCCCACTGGCGATAGATCCATCGAATTGGCTGGGTCGAGCGATCGAACCCAAATTACTACTGCAAGTCTTTCGTGCGGCTACCGTGTCCAGTTTCGGCGCCCCTTTGGCACGGCATGACAGGAATCCCGCCAATGCTGTGGCTAAGACTGCGACCGCAAATAGTGACAGGTCGATAGTCTTCTCTGTCGGTTATGCGGCTGCAAACGCAGCTGCTCTCAATCCAGTTGCTGCAGTACATGCAGTTGTCGATGCCGCAGCTGCCGTATCCCATGCTGGGTTTGCAAATGACGATCTATGGCAAACAATTAGCGAAGATTGCGATGCATTTGACCGAGGATTAAGTCCGGCTCTGGTTCTAGGTGGTCCTATTTGGAGAATGCCCAAGGAATGGTGGGCTGATTCGTGGAATAAGGCACGCAAGTGGCTTTCCGGGTCAAACCAAGGCTTCGAAATTTGGCGCGAATGGTACTACGGTCGCATCGAAGGCTTGCCCCACGCCTTCGCCGACTTCGACGATGCCGCAGACGAAGCATTCTACCGCTGGATCGTCGAACAAGACGACGACTGGTGGTCTCGCGAACCCGCCGAGGTTAACGCCGACATCAAGGCCAAGGTCGACAGCCTTCGCAAACCCAAAGACCCGAAGACAAAGCCGAAGGTCGACTTCTTCATCAGCTATGCCAATGAAGACGAGGCTGCGGCACGTGACATCGCGAAGGTCCTTGATGAGCTGGGAAAATCCTACCTCGTGCAATTTCGCGATTTTCCGCAAAGCAACTTCGTAAACGCAATGAATGAGGCAATGGAGCGGGCCGAAAAGCTTATTCCCGTCTATTCCAAATCCTATGTCTCCTCTGATTATTGCAAGGCGGAATGGAACCATTTTTTCAAGCTTGATCCTTCGGGTGTCGAACGCCGAATTGTTGGTTTTAAGCTAGACGGGGCGGACCTTGCGCCGCTTATGGAGCAAATCGTCTATGAGCAGCTTTTCGGAGTGTCACGAGGTGATTGGGCCGAGGTCATTCGCAATTGGGTGAGCTGGGAACCGGCGGATTTAACCCGCGCGAATGTGGCCGAGACGACCACGACCATACTTGATCCTGGAGTTGAGAAATCACAGGAGGGCAAGCTTCACGTTGCTGCGTCGGTTGACCGCAATACGCCCGAAATCCCGGCACAGCTTGCTCAAGCAATGGTCAGCTTGCGCATGATGCTCGAGCTTGTGAAACGGTGCCAGCAGAACATGACAGGCATTATGCAAGCCTCGTTGGAGCTATACGAAAGTTACCTGCGCGAGGGTGGGGACCGTCCCAGTTGGGATGGCCTGGACCGCCTTGTTGCAGTGCTTGCGGAAGGTTCGCTCTCCTTGTCGAGCAATGAATTGCGTGAGGAAAAGAAGGCGCTTGAGCAGTTTATCGCAGCTCACAACCAATGCCTCGCTGCGCGTAAGCAAGCGCCGTATCAAGAGCGCCAACTTGCCCACGTGCCCTTGGACGGCGCCACATCAGAGGCGATTGACGATTTTATTGATCGACTGAAGCAGTTTCGCGAAACCGCTTCGGCACAGCACGAAGTTTCGCCTGAATATGATCAACAGGCAAAAGATCTCGTCAAACAAGGACGAGAGTTCGCATTTGAAGCGGGTTTACCAGATCAGGGCGAAAAGCCTGACATCGCTCGCAAGCGGTTCCTTCGCTACGTTGGCGGGTTTGCGATCAAAACGCTCACCGTGCTTGGTTCGATCGCGTCGATCAGTACCACCCCGCAAGGCAAGCGTTTGATCGAGGCCGCGCAAAGGGTCGTCGAGAAGTTCTACGAAATGATCGGTCTCTAAAACCCTGCTCCTCCCAAACTGACCGCGTCAAAAAGGCGCGCGTTTATCCGAAGAACTCCAGATGCGGCGTGTCGAACGGGTGGTTTGCACTTTGCACAGGGATTGTTCCGAAGGCCGCGCTCTCTTGCTGCCAGACATCTTCCATCGCCTGGAATGCCTTGCCGCTGTTGCTTTGGCTGCTGGCGCTTTGCGCCTGGGAGCCGCTGTTGAACCAGTCGCCATAGGTCTCCACGCCGAAACCGTTCGCCTCAAGAAAGTCGATCACTTGCTGCTCGCTTTGATAGTTGGCGTAAGAGATATTGCCGTCCGCCTCCATGACCGCGCGCAAATACGCGGTGCCATCGGTGAGAGCAAAATAGACGTCCTGAAACCCGTCGCCGTCATAATCGTCCGCGCCAAGGACTTGGTTGATGTTCTCGATCCTGAGGTCGTTCTGGAAGCGCTGTTGGCTGTCAAAGGGGCTGAAGCGTTCCACAACTCCTGCCTCCACCAGCGGATCGATATAAATGCCAGCCACCCGCGTTTCGCCGGCCCAGCTGTTGTCGTTGAAGTACACAAGTCCATCGGGCGCAGTGCCCACGGTGGCAAATCGCCCAATCGCATCATTGACGAGGATCTGGTCGATATCGCCATCGCCATTCACATCGGCAGCCCCGATCCGGAGCCAATTCCCGTCGCCACCAAGGGCGTTGCCGTCAAAATCGAGGATGGAATTCATCGCATCCTGATAAACGCTGGGATCTGAGGTCTCGAAATTTACCTCAACGCCATCTCCGCGAAGCAAGCGGATGGTTTGATCGTCAAACTGCGCAAATTCGATTGTTGTCAAAGTGTCAGTGCCATCAGCGCCAACCACTTGGAACACGCCCAAAGAGGTCTGCGTGATGGTGTAGTCGGCGCGGTTGCCGCTGAATACAGCCGTGTCGACGTTGGAGCCACCGTCAATTGTATCGCGGCCAAGTCCGCCGGTCAGTGTGTCTGCCCCGCCATTGCCGCGCAACGTATCTGCGCCGGCATCTCCAAAAAAGACATCGCCCCCATCGCCGCCCAGCAGCGTGTCATTGCCTGCGCTGCCATGGACCTCAGCTGCGGACCCCGCAGTGCCATCATAAAGATCATCACCGTCAATAAAGAACACGCTTCCGGTGATGGTGCCTTCGTTGATCAGATCAATCGAATTGCCAAAATCAGGCGCGACCTCGTTTGAGCTCGGCTCTGTCAAACCGCTAAGCCAGCTGTAACTTGAGACAGTCATCCCGGCGGCGATGCTGATTGAGCCGCCTACTGCGCCTGATAAAGCGGTGTTTGTCAGATCACCGCCATTGAGCGTCAAATTGACATTGTCAGTGGCATCGATGGTGCGAAAGCCGCTCAATCCCGACAAGGTCACGTCGATAGGGTTGCTGCCCGTGATATCCTCTCGGTTGAAAACGAACAGGTCCTCAAACCCTGTGATGTTGCCGAAGTCCAAAGCAAAATCATCGATGAGCTGGATTTCGAATACATCGGCTTCGCCCTCACCGCCGTCGATCACATCAAGGGTGGAAAGATCAAAGCTGGCGTTGAAAAGGCCGAATTCGTCATTGCCCCCTCCCAATTCGACGGAAGTTGCAACGCTTGATGTGTCGGAGATTGTGAAGCTCTCGTCCGCGTCCGATCCCACCACCACGTCCACTATCGAGCCATCGCGCAGTGTCCAGTTGTTTGCGGCAAGTCTTAGCACCGCGTCTGGATTGTCACTTTGAAGCAGGCTGAAGAACCCGACAGAGTCTGTAGTTCCTGTGATATCGAGGAAGCCGTCAAAGCCGGTGTAAAACTGGGATTCGTTGAGAACCAATGCCTCAAAACCGGATGTGACAGATCCAATTGGACCTGACCTCGATACAAGTTCCAGCGTGTCGTACCCTTCGCCGCCTTCCAAATTGTAGAAAAAGCTCGAACCGGGGCCTGGGTCGCCTTCGAGCCTGAGAAGGTCATCGCCGCTGCCAAGGTCAACCACCGCTTCTGGCGTCAGTTCGCCCGGTGCGAGTTCGGGGTAGTTGATGATGACGACGTCATCGCCCCCATTCAACTCCATTCGCCCGTCGATGACACCAAAATTGATGACCGTGTCATCGCCTTCAGAGCCCTGTACCGCGACTAAGGTAACCGGAAAGGTTTGCCCTGGCGGTCCAATAAAGCCGCCCAATTCATTAATAAGTGTCGATCCACCCACTTCGAAAACGAATGTTCCGATCACGCGCCCAAGCTCAGTGTTGACGAACTCTATACCAGAGGCTTGCAGATGGACGTCGGCTTCGAGCGTTAGTTCATTGACGACGCGTGTGTCGGCCTCATCAAACACGAGCATATTCAGATCTCACAATTGCGACTTTCAAGGGAATAGCGGCTTTATCTCTCCGGCTCAAGAACTTGTCCCGGGCTTGTTCGGGAAAGCCACTGTTTAACCTGACGTCGATTGTAAAAGCGGTGCGTTGGGAGAGGTGACGGCTTGACGTGCACGCGTGGCGTAGAACATAGATAGAACAAGGAACTCCAGCGTTGCCGCTTGCGTTCTCACTGGACATAGGCGCGAACCGCCCCCAATTGGATATTCAATGTCTCTTACAAAAATCTCCGTTCGCGGTGCGCGCGAGCACAATCTTAAAGGTATCGATATTGACCTGCCGCGCGATGCGTTGATCGTGGTCACGGGGTTGTCGGGCTCGGGCAAGTCTTCGCTCGCGTTCGATACGATCTATGCCGAGGGGCAGCGGCGTTATGTCGAAAGCCTGTCGGCCTATGCGCGCCAGTTCCTTGAGATGATGCAGAAGCCCGATGTCGAGCATATCGACGGGCTCTCGCCAGCGATCTCGATTGAGCAAAAGACCACCAGCCGCAACCCGCGCTCGACCGTCGCGACGGTCACCGAGATTTACGACTACATGCGGCTTTTGTGGGCGAGAGTGGGCGTGCCTTACTCGCCTGCCACGGGAAAGCCGATCTCTGCGCAGTCGGTCAGCCAGATGGTCGACCGGGTGATGGAATTGCCAGAGGGGACGCGCGCCTATTTGCTTGCGCCGGTGGTTCGCGGCCGCAAGGGCGAATATCGCAAGGAGCTGGCCGAATGGCAGAAGGCGGGCTTTACCCGTGTGCGGATCGACGGCGAGCTTTATGCAATTGAAGAAGCGCCCGCGCTCGACAAGAAATTCAAGCATGACATCGAGGTGGTGGTCGACCGGATCGCGGTGAAGGCCAAGGGTGACGGCAGCTTGCAGACGCGGCTGGCGGATTCTTTTGAAACGGCTCTGAAGCTGGCCGATGGCCTTGCCTATTTCGACCTTGCCGATGGCGTGGTACCA
This sequence comes from Erythrobacter sp. S227, assembly GCF_057364925.1. NCBI lineage: Bacteria > Pseudomonadati > Pseudomonadota > Alphaproteobacteria > Sphingomonadales > Erythrobacteraceae > Erythrobacter > Erythrobacter sp. S227. The sequence continues at coordinate 1,264,605 of NZ_CP200280.1, read as the reverse complement.
GGGCGCGAGGATGAGGACGTCTCTGGGGGAGCGATGAAAGGGGCAGGCATCCCTGCCAACCGCATCGTATTTTCAGAGAAATTCGCCTGTCCCGTCAGCGGTTTCACCATCGAGGAGATCGAACCGCGCCTGTTCTCCTTCAACTCGCCTCAAGGGGCCTGTCCCACCTGCGATGGCATCGGTGAAAAGCAGCTGTTCGACCCGCAGCTGGTGATCCCCAATGAAGGGCTGACCTTGAAACAGGGCGCGGTGGCTCCGTGGGCGAAGAGCAACCCGCCATCGCCTTACTATATGCAGGTGCTGACCAGCCTCGCGAAGGCGTATGACTTCACCATCACCACGCCGTGGCGCGATCTGGAGCCCGACCAGAAGCTCATCATCCTTCATGGAACAGGCGGGATGCCGGTCCCGCTGACCTTCAAGGACGGGCGCAAGGAATACACCGTCAACAAGGCGTTCGAAGGCGTGATCGGCAATCTCAACCGCCGGCTGGCCCAGACCGAAAGCGCATGGATGCAGGAGGAGCTTTCCAAGTTCCAGACATCCCAGCCGTGTGAGGCTTGCGGTGGCAAACGCCTCAATGAAAAATCGCTCGCCGTGCGCATCCCCAGTGCGAATGGCCCCACCGATATCGCCGAACCTGTGCGTATGAGCGTATCGGATGCCAAGGCTTGGTTCCTTGACCTCGACAATCACCTTTCCGATCAACAAAGCCAGATCGCCAAGCCGATCCTCAAAGAGATCAACGAGCGGCTGGGCTTCCTCGACAACGTCGGCCTCGACTACCTCAACCTCGACCGCACCAGTGGCACGCTATCGGGTGGGGAGAGCCAACGCATTCGCCTCGCCAGTCAAATCGGCAGCGGGCTTAGCGGCGTACTCTACGTCCTCGACGAGCCCTCCATCGGGCTCCACCAGCGCGACAATGACCGGCTGCTGGAAACGCTCAAACGCCTGCGTGACCTCGGTAACACCGTGATCGTGGTCGAGCATGACGAGGATGCGATCCGCACCGCCGACCATATCGTCGACATTGGCCCGGGCGCAGGGGTTCGCGGGGGCGAGATCGTTGCGCAAGGCACGCTCAAACAAATCATGAAATCCAAAAAGTCGCTCACCGCAGACTATCTGACCGGCAGGCGCGAGATTGCGGTGCCGTCGACGCGTCGCAAGGGCAACGGCCTCTCCATCACCGTCCACGGGGCGAGCGCCAACAATCTGCAAGACGTGACCGCCAGCATCCCGCTTGGCACCTTCACCTGCATCACCGGCGTGTCGGGCTCGGGCAAGTCGTCCTTCACCATCGACACGCTATACGCGGCTGCTGCACGGACCCTCAACGGCGCGCGCATTATCGCTGGCAAGCACGACAAGGTCACCGGCCTCGACCACTGCGACAAGGTGATCGAGATCGACCAATCCCCCATCGGCCGCACCCCGCGCTCCAACCCTGCGACCTACACCGGCGCATTCACCCAGATCCGCGACTGGTTCGCAGGCCTGCCTGAATCCAAAGCGCGCGGGTACAAGCCGGGGCGCTTCTCCTTCAACGTCAAAGGCGGGCGGTGCGAGGCGTGCCAGGGCGACGGCGTGCGCAAGATCGAGATGCACTTCCTCCCCGACGTTTACGTCACCTGCGAGGAATGCGGCGGAAAGCGTTACAATCGTGAGACTTTGGAGGTAAAGTTCAAAGGCCTCTCCATCGCCGATGTGCTCGATATGACGGTTGAGGACGCGACCGAATTCTTCAAAGCCGTCCCCCCCATCCGCGACAAGATGGCGATGCTGTGCGAGGTGGGGCTGGGCTATGTGAAGGTCGGCCAGCAGGCGACCACGCTATCAGGCGGAGAGGCGCAGCGGGTGAAGCTCGCCAAGGAACTGGCCAAGCGTTCGACCGGCAAGACCTTGTATATCCTCGACGAGCCGACGACCGGCCTCCACTTTGAGGATGTGCGCAAGCTCCTAGAGGTGCTCCACCGCCTGGTCGAGCAGGGCAATAGCGTGGTGGTGATCGAGCACAATCTCGACGTGATCAAAACCGCCGACTGGATCCTCGACCTCGGCCCCGAAGGCGGAGTGCGCGGCGGCGAGATCGTAGCCGCTGGCACGCCCGAGGTGGTCGCAAAAGAGCCGCGCAGCTTTACCGGGCAGTATCTGGCGCCAATGTTGGAGCGGGGGAAGGAAGCGGCGGAGTAACCCGCCGCATTCCCCCGCGCACTCAACCCTTCAACCGCGCCCCCGATCCCGGCGCAGAATCCGCTTTTGCGACTCACCGGGAAGGCGTATTTAGAGCGCTCCTTTATTGGAGTAAGGACAATGAATAACGTGAAATGTCTCTCAGGGCGCGCCGGGTTGGCGGGCCTTGTATTTGGCGTTGGAATAACCGCGATGGCAGCCTCGCCGCTGCTCGCGCAGGACGAGACGATCATGATCAGCACGACCATGTTCGGCGAGAATGAAGTCGGACATGAAGGCGCCGGCAAAGATGCAAGCGGTGACTTCACCGGCGAGATCGACACGGATGCTGGCACATTGTGCTATTTCCTCGATATCGAAGGTCTCGACGATGTGACCGCCGCCCATGTGCACAAGGGCAAGAAAGGCAAGAACGGCCCGCCTGTGGTGGTCCTTCAGCTCGACAACCCCGATGACGAGGACCTGTGCGTCGAGGTTGACGGCGACTTGCTCGCTGACATCGCCAAGAACGAGAGCGATTACTATGTCAACGTCCACACCGCGAGCATTCCGGCTGGCGCAATCCGCGGTCAACTCGGAGACTGAACCAGGGCGTTTTTTGTAAAGCTATGGAGGCACCCAGCGCGCGATGAGCGGGCTGGGCGCCGCCCGGCCGCTGCGGGCATGCGCGGCGGCGAGATCGTAGCCGCTGGCACGCCCGAAGTGGTCGCGAAAGAGCCGCGCAACTTTACCGGGCAGTATCTGGCGCCGATGTTGGAGCGGGGGAAGTAGGGGGTGGGAGAGCCTCCCCGTCATGCTGAACTTCTTTCAGCATCCATCGCGAAAACTGAGCTCTGAGCCTGAGATGGACCCTGAAACAAGTTCAGGGTGACGCAGGATTAGTGATTCTGAACATCGCATTGAGCCAATCCATGTCAACGCCGAATTGAAAGCCTGTCTCATCGTATACGTAGGTCGCGAATTTCAATTCATTCGGATTTAGGACGCGACTTGCAAGAAACGATAGGTGCCCATTTTGATTTTCCGTTACGAACGTGAAGACAACCCTCTCGGGTTTCCAAGGGGCAACGAAGGGGTTCTCGATTGAGGTCTCAAGAAGTCGTTTGTTCGGTGGTTTGCAGATATGAAACACAGAATTGGTGTTTGTGACTACGTTGATAAATCCGACCTCGGGCGACGACTTATAAATGATTACTGGCCCGATCTGTGAGATTGTTGCAAGCTCGCCGTCAGCTCCTTTCTCAAGTTTGAATGTGCAATAAACAGCGGAGGGCCGGAAGCGCCATCGCTCTCGAAATGGGTCAAACATTGCGTACTCAAAGAACCCGCCATGCCCCGGCCGTTCTAGGTCATTAAGTTCTTTAACAAGATACTGCGTCGTTATGCCTTCGCAAACAGCTAGGGATAGGTTGGTCGCGCATTCTAGCTGAACCAAGTATTCAGTCTCTGCGTCGTTCAAATGCGGATACTCAGCTAGGGCCCTTTGTCGCAGTTGAGCTCGAGTGATTTCGACGTTCCTTTTTGCGGGTTCTTCGTAATTCGAAACAAGCTTGTGCAGGGCGCTTCCACCTGAGCCAGCGACCTTCACCATCCCAAATGTATCGCTTTTGTGGTGTATTGACCTTCCCTCACCTACGTTCGCTCCAACATGAAATGCGTGGTTCTCAGCGATGCCTCCCGGTGTTTGCATTGCGAATGACGCGAGGACCTGAATGCCGGAATACGAATTGGCTAGCTTTGAGATTTCACGGGCAGGTCTTTTCTGCATCTCAAACGCGTTGATGTTACCGCTTAAATCGTCAAGAAAACGAGCAATTTCCGACGCATTGCCAGCTGCGGTTACGCATGTTCGTTCAGAGACGATGGCTAGCTTTCTAGCGTGCATGTAAGCGTCGGTGGTGGAGGCGCCTAGCCTCGACCGAATGGGTCGCTTAACCTTTTCTCTATCGCCATACGTCACGACGATATCGGATAAGAGCGTCGGAACTTGGCTAGGTGTTATCAAAAGGCAAGCGGTCATTGTTGATCTCCAATGTCGCTTAAGGCCTAAAAGAGGCCCCGCCGGCTTCAAGTGTCTTTCTACACGGCGGAGTTTGGAAACTACGTTTCACGTGAGATTTTCGCAGTCCACCCGCTGCGACTAACGCTCACCTAGCGGCTCGCGAAGTCTCGCTCCCCTCCCGCAAGCGGGAGAGGTTGGGGGTGGGCTTGGCTTGGTGGCTGTCCTTCGGGCCAATGTGACTTCTGTGGGCGCGCGTCCTTCGACAGGCTCAGGACGAACGGAGCTTCGGGGCTCGGCACTGATATATTCGTCATCCTGAACTTGTTTCAGGATAACCGTGTCCCCTTGGTGCTCGGTTGATGGGGTTATCCTGAAACAAGTTCAGGATGACGGACGAGGGCGTAGCATGACGGACGAGGGGGTAGCATGGCGGGCCGCGCAAATGGCACCCGACCTTCGAGTTTTCCTACACCGCGCAATGCGCGTAAATACCCCGGCTCCAAAATCCCCAGCCGGAGCCGCCCCCATGCCTCATACGTCCGACCGCGCACAAAACTTCTCCCCCGTCCTAGCGCAGCCCCGCGAGCAGCTTCCCACCAGCAAGGGCTTTCCGCGCAAGCTTCAGGCGCAGTTTTTGCGGGTGCTGGCGCAGTGGGGGAATGTGCGGGAGGCGGCTCGGGCGGTGGGGGTGTCGCGCTCGGCCGCGTACCGGATGCGGCGCGAGTGCCTGTTGTTCTCCGAATTGTGGGATGCAGCGCTTTTGTGCGCGCGCCCGCAGGTCGAAGAGGTGCTGGCCGACCGCGCGCTTAACGGGACGCAGGAGACCGTCTTTTACCACGGCGAAGAGGTGGCGACGCGCACGCGCTACGATTTGCGCCTGCTGCTGGCACACTTGGGGCGGCTGGACCGGCTGGAGCAGGACCGGCGGGTGGTGGAGGCGACCTATGGCTTTGACCGGCAGCTGGAGGTGCTGGGTGATGCGCCGGAGCGCGGTGAATGGGCACCGGAGCAGGGCGAATTGGCGGCGGAATAGGGCGCGCGTGCGGGGGGTGCGACTTTTTTGGCCCTGAACAGTGTGTCAAGTGTGTCAAAAGTTGCGTTTAATCGCGGCGTTTCAGCAGCTTATCCGGGTTGCTGTGTGGTGAAAGTGAGAGCGCCAAAAATGCCGGTGCACAGCAATATGCCGATCAGCAGGAACTGGCACACGCGGGCGCTCTTGCTGAAGAACAGCCAGATCATCATGGGCAGGGCGGCAAGGGCAAACAGCTGCGCCACGCCCGCTAGCGGGGTCATCGATTCCATGGCCTTGGCGTTCTGCTCTGCCGTGATGAAAGTGAACTGGGCCGCGGAGCTGAGCACGTTCACTCCGATAACGCCGCCCACGACAAAGCGTTTCTGCTGCCAGAACCACTCGTCGAAATCGGGCCAGAGGCCGGGCTCGTCCGGGAAGGTCATGGCCGCGATCAGATAGTACCAGCCGATGGTGAGGAGGATGCCCATCACCGTGCCGCCGTTGAAGGGCATGACCTCGCGAAAGCTGAACATGTGGAGGAAAAAGGTCGATTGGTCGACGATGACGAACAGGCCAAGCAGCGGAGTGAGAAGGCCGATGCGAACGGCATTGGCGTCGTCGATGCCGGCTCGCCTGCGGGCTCTGAGCTTTAGGACGCGGGCAAAGCCGCCCAGAACCTGCGCCATGGCAAGGCCCATGAGGAGGATGAACGCCTCTAGTAGAAAGTTGAAGCCTTCCAAGCTTTTGCCCCTTTTCGCTGAATGTACGAGCGACGGGCAATAGCGTTCCTCTCCGCGCGTGGCTTGTCAAGCGATGGTGCGGGGCGTGGGCAGGGTGACGCGGCTGAGTTAACGCAAACTCAATGCCCTGATCGTAGCTTTGTGCGGACCGGAAAGAGGGGAATGGAAATGAACGGGTATTGGGGCGCGATCGGGCTGGTGGTTGTGGGCGTTGTCGGCATTATGGCGGCGGGCGGACCGGACCAGCGTTTCAAAAGCGAGAGCGAGTACGTCTCCTTTTGCACAAACGAGCTGGCGAAAGCAGGATTGCCCTCACACAAAAGCCGTTCGGGGTGCAAATGCATGTACCGCCAGGGGCGCGCAGCGCTTGAGGCGCGTGGTGAGTTCGAGCTTAGCGAAAGCGAAGCCGAAGCGTTCTATGGCCAGTGTATGGCACCCGTTGTTTCGGCATATGAGGCAGAGGCTGCCTGGAATGCACAAGGCAGCTATGGTTCGTCGTATGGAGAAGACGATTGGGGCGGCACCGGTGGCGGTTCCTCGGACTGGGGGAATTGATCCGGGTTGGCGTTCTCTAAGGGGAGACGACGTCGAGTTTGACCCGCGCATGGCCACGCGAAATCATGCCAAGCTCTTGCGCTGCGCCGCGGGACAGGTCGATTGTGCGCCCGCGGATGAATGGGCCGCGATCGTTGATGCGCACTGTGACGGAACGACCGTTGCGCGTATTGGTGACCCGCACCCTTGTGCCAAAGGGCAGGGTTTTGTGGGCAGCCGTCATCGCGTTCATGTTAAACCGCTCACCATTGGCGGTGAGGCGGCCGTGAAAGCGGCGGCCATAGTAGGATGCAACGCCGGTCCCCAGATCGCGCAGGACACTGACCTCTGGTTCGATCTCGCGCGGTGCTTCGAAGGTGCCAAGATCCACGGCTGTGTCTGGCAAGGCGAGGTCGATATCGACCAGGTTCGGGTCAATCGGCTCTATAACCTCGGCAAAGGCACGGGCGAACGTATCGGTCCCATTGGAGGTCGGGTTTGTGCCCGGTACAGACCGGAACTGTGCGGCAAGTTCATTTGTTTGCGCAGGCAAAGAGGAAAACGGAACCATCAGCAAACCGGCAACCAATGCACCAGCCGGGAGCGGGCGTACAATAGAGCGCGCTGAGCGGTATTGGCGGCGCGAGGCTCGCCCGAGGTCCCTATTCTCTCCCATCGCGGGCGTATTACACAAAGATGACGCAAATGGCCAATCTGGGCCATTCCATTGGCCTTTTGGACGGCTCGTTCTGGCGTGTTGGGGGTGTTCGGGCCCGCTTTCGACACTTTGCTTGCGCGGCGGAATATCTTTTTCCCAGCCACAAGTGCAAATGGGGCCGGCATTGCTGCCGACCCCACTCTCACCTGCGCGTGGGCGCCTCGTCTTTCATGGTTGGTCCGGCAAGCCTTCCCTCCCATGTTTTACGCTGCGCACTTGGCGTCCGGAGTTTACCCGCGTCCAGCAGCGTCTTTCATGTTCTACCCTTGCAGGTTTCCCACTTTCGTCGCCGCCTTGCTTCGCGGTTCGTCACCGGTGCTCGCGCCGGCATCCGACTTTGCTTCGCATTGGCGCCTCCGCTCTGTTTTGGCCGAAACCTCCACTTTGCTAAGGCATGCCGCTTGGCATAGCCGAGGCCGCAATCCTGGGTTTGACAAGTCGAACACTGGTAAGTGATTGCCCGAGGGCTCTTACCCAACAGCTATTGTCAGCCATTACTACAGCCTTGAACGGTTGCTTTGCTTCGCTTCTCTTTCAAACGATCCGCCTTGCCTTTGACCGAGGTCTCTTGCATAGCGTCTCTCAAGAGCTGCGTGGACAGCAGCTACCGTATCTTTGTTTCGAAAAACCTTCGTGAAATCATTTCCTTGCGGTCCCTCTTTCGGAAGTGTTTTCGTCCCGAAGACAAGTTGAAATTGGGCCTCGAATGGCCTTTTCGCAAGGTGCGCAAGAGCGACTTATCCACTTTTGCCCAGATCACTTGTGGACTGAGGTGGACAACTCAACGGTTCGTCGCATTTACTTGGTTCGGGCAGGAACTATTGGCCCATTAGAGAGTCTGCGTTGGTTCTATTCGCAAAGGCAGGCTTTTAGTTTGTTACCCAACCAAGCAATACGTTCAAACCGACTCGAAGCGGCTACTCCGAATCGGTCTGGAATATGCCTGATAGGCTCCTACCGGTCGCGTTGAGCCAGCAGCTTCAGGCGTAGAGCGTTCAGTTTGATGAAGCCTTCTGCATCGTGTTGATCGTAAGCGCCTGCGTCGTCCTCAAAGGTCACATGAGCCTCTGAATAGAGTGAATTGGGCGATTTGCGGCCAACGACGCTGGCAAGGCCCTTGTAAAGCTTGAGCCGAACAGTGCCGGTCACTTTCTCTTGGGAAAGGTCGATGGCCGCCTGCAACATCTCACGCTCAGGCGCGAACCAGAAGCCGTTGTAGATCAGCTCTGCGTATTTGGGCATCAGCTCGTCTTTGAGGTGCGCTGCGCCACGGTCGAGGGTGATCTGTTCAATCCCGCGGTGAGCGACGGCGTAGATTTCGCCGCCCGGTGTCTCATACATCCCGCGCGACTTCATCCCGACAAAGCGGTTTTCGACAAGGTCCAAGCGGCCAATACCATGCTTGCGGCCAAGATCATTGAGAGCGGTGAGCAAAGTCGCAGGCGACATCGCCGCGCCGTTCAAGGATACGCCGTCGCCGCGCTCAAAACCGATCTCGATATATTCTGGCGTATCGGGCGCGTGCTCTGGGTGGTCGGTGCGCGAATAGACGTAATCGGGGGTCTCTTTCCACGGGTCTTCGAGCACTTTACCCTCGGACGAGGTGTGCAGAAGGTTCGCATCGGTCGAAAACGGGCTTTCACCGCGCTTGTCGGTTGGGACCTTGATCTGGTGCTTCTCAGCCCATGCGATGAGAGCGGTGCGGCTGGTCAAATCCCACTCGCGCCAAGGCGCAATAACGTTGATCGAAGGGTCAAGCGCATAGGCCGATAGTTCAAAGCGAACCTGGTCATTGCCTTTGCCGGTCGCACCGTGGGCGATGGCATCAGCGCCTGTTTCATGCGCGATTTCGACCAGACGCTTGGAAATAAGCGGGCGCGCAATCGAAGTGCCGAGCAGATAGTCGCCTTCATAGCGGGCATTCGCGCGCATCATCGGGAAGACGAAATCGCGCACGAACTCTTCGCGCAGGTCCTCGATGAAGATGTGCTTATCAGGAATACCCATGACGCGTGCTTTATCGCGAGCAGGCTCAATTTCTTCGCCTTGGCCAAGGTCAGCGGTGAATGTGACCACCTCAAGCCTGCGCTCTACGCTCAGCCATTTGGCGATCACAGAGGTGTCGAGACCACCGGAATATGCAAGCACAACGCGTTTAATATCCGACATTTAGGAGCCCTTATTCATCAATCTTCAAGAGCGGCTTTCTAAAGGAAACCACGCCCTCAATGCACAGTTGAATTGCCCCTTAAACTTGCAAGGGGGCAGGTGGCCACCAATATTTTGTAGCTGATACGATAGGAGGGATCACAGTGTTTGGGATGTGGAACAAAGCGCGCGAGATGGCGGAAATGACGCCGCCAGAGCGCAATCGCTGGGTCGATTTCCTTCGGGCTGTATCCATTCTTGCTGTGGTTTTCGGCCATTGGTTGATGGCGGGGCTCTATGTTGATGACGCCGGAGCGTTGCAGCGCGGCGATCTTATCGAAACATCGCAATGGACGCATTGGCTTACATGGGCCTTTCAAGTGATGCCCGTGTTTTTCCTTGTTGGCGGCTATTCCAATTCGGTGAGCTGGGAGGGGACTTTGCGAAAGGCTGAGCCCGGACAGAGAGGCGTTTACCGCGATTGGCTGGCTGCGCGCGTACAGCGGCTGATTGCTCCAACTTTTCCGGTTTTGTTGGTCTGGGCGGTGATCGCGGTTGTTCTCACGCAAGTGGGCTTTCCCCGTGTTCAAATCCGCATGGCAACCGAAGCGGCGCTTATCCCGGTGTGGTTCCTGGCGGTTTACCTGTTGGTCACGGCCTGCACGCCGCTTGCCATGAAGGCGTGGAAGCGCTTTGGGTGGCTCAGTTTTGCGGTTCTTATTCCTGTCACGGCGATGGTCGATTGGCTGCGGTTTGAGCACGGCGTGCCTTACATCAGCTTCACCAATTTCCTGTGGGTGTTCCTTGCGATCCACCAGCTGGGTTTTGCGTGGAAGGACGGGAAGTTCGATAGCCGCCTGTCCGCCATAGCGTGGTTTGCGATTGGTCTTGGTGTTCTGATTTCTGTCACCGTTTACGGGTTTTATCCGGTTTCAATGGTGTCAGCGCCCGACGGGTTCTCCAACTCGCTGCCCCCGACTTTTGCGCTTCTGGCGCTGGGTGTGGTGCAGGTGGGCCTGGTGCTCGCGCTGGAGCCTGCAGGCCGCCGGATGCTGGATAAAGTCGGTGTCTGGACCGCGACAGTGTTGATGAACGGCATGATTATGACCGTCTTCCTGTGGCACCTCACCGCCTTTGTGCTGGTGATGACATTCGTGTGGATCGCGCTTGGCGGGATCGGGTTGGACAGCGTGCCGGGCACCGGTGAATGGTGGACGAGCAGGCCTTTGTGGCTTGGTATCTACATCGCAGCCTTGCTGCCCTTCATCGGCGTTTTTGCAAAGCATGAGCGCACTTTCAGGCCGATCAGAGGTGGCCGCACAGTGCCACGCGCGCGGGTGGTGGCAGGCGTGCTGCTGATCTGCATCGGACTTGGCTGCACAGCAGGCATCACCATCGCGAGCCCTGAGGGGATTACGGGGCTCAGGATCTGGGTGGTGGCCGCCCCATTTGTGGGAGCAGCGCTGCTGGGGTTTGGTCCGGTCTATGAATTCATCGCGCGGCGGCGGGAGAAAGCGGCCTAGGCCGCCTTCAACCGCCAAGAAGGGCCTTTTCTGTTTCGCCAATATAGTCCCGTGTGAGCGGGAGAGCGTGCCGGTCACGTGTGTATTGGATCTGGAAATTGCACATGCCGCCGTACTCAAACACGGTCGCGGCGCCTGCAAGATAGAAGGTCCACATTTTGAAGAAGCGCTCATCATACATCGCGATGATCGCGTCGCGGTGCGTCATGCAGTTGGCGTACCATTGGCGTATGGTCTTGGCATAGTGGACGCGCAAAATCTCGATGTCGCTTGCCATCAATCGATATTTCTCGCTCGCCATCATCGTCTCGGAAAGCGAAGGGATATAGCCGCCGGGGAAGATGTACTTGCGCGTGAACGCATCGGTCATCCCCGGTGAGCCCATACGCCCAATCGTGTGCAGCAGCATCACGCCTTGGTCGGTAAGCAGGTTGGCGCACGCTTGGAAGAAGGTTTCAAACTGCGCTTTGCCGACGTGTTCAAACATGCCGACAGAGACGAGGCGGTCAAATTTGCGGCCAGCCTTTGCAAAGTCGCGGTAGTCGACGAGTTCGATCGAGACCTTGTCCGCAACGCCAGCGTCCTCAACCCGTTCGCGGGCGAGGGTCGCTTGTTCCTCTGACAGGGTGATGCCGGTCACATGCACATCGTGGTGCTTGGCAAGGAAGATAGCCATGCCGCCCCAGCCACAACCGATGTCCAGCACTTTTTGCCCCGGTTCAAGCGCCAGTTTGGCCGCAATATGAGCCAGCTTCGCCGTCTGTGCTTCGCCCAGGGTCATATCGTCATTCGGCCAGTAGGCGCAGGAATACTGCCAATGCTCATCATCCAGCATCAAGGCATAGAGATCGTTCCCGATGTCATAGTGGTGCGCGACATTGTCCTTCGACCCAATCGCACTGTTCACCTGCTCAAAGGCGAATGCGGCTTTGTTTATGAGTTTGCGCGAAAGCTTTGGCCGGGAGATGTTTCCGCCTTTTTCCCACTTGTTGTTCGCCCGCAACAATGTGACGAGCTCCATCACATCGCCTTCTTCGATGATAAGGCGTCCGTCCATGAAGGCTTCTGCGGCACCAATGCGCGGGTCCATGATGATGTCGCGCGGCACCTTATCGTCTGCCATTCGCACAACGATTTCTGGAAAGCCGTTAGCAGGCTCTCCGTACACAGAAGAGCTGCCATCGGCAAACACCACGCCAAGCCTACCTTGTTTAACGCCCTTTTTCAGAAAAGTTTCGAAAAGTCTCTTGCTCATGGTCTCCCATTCGGCTCCCTCTTCTGAAAGGTTACCGTGAGAACATTGGAGGCATCAAGCAAGCTTTGCGAAGTCTATGTCGGACCAGCGACAGATGGCTTGCGGCAAGCGGTTACTCTGCGGCTTCCTTAATCTCGGGATCAAACCGCCAGCTGGGGATGTCGCCGCGTGCCCGCAGTTTGGCGCTTTCCTTCTCGAGATACTCGCGTGTCATGGGGATGGCGTTGCGATCCTTCACATATTGCAGCTGCCAATTAACCATAGTGCCGTTGCGGAATGATTGCTCTGCGCCTGCAAGATAGAACAGCCACATGCGGTAGAAGACTTCGTCATACATCTCGGAGATCTCTTGCCGATGCATGACCGTGCGGTTGTACCATTCCTGAAGCGTGTGGCTGTAGTGGAAGCGCATGGCTTCGACATCCATCACCTGCCACCCATTCTTCTCGCTCTCGGTGACCAGCTCGGAAAGGGCAGGGATATAGCCGCCCGGGAAGATGTATTTGCGGGTCCAGGCATCGGTGTATCCGGGCTCGCCGCTGCGGCCGCAGCAGTGTGAAATCATCACGCCATCGTTCTTGAGCAATCGGTTGGTATGCTCAAAGAATTGCGGGTAGTGGATGGTGCCCACGTGTTCGAGCAGACCGACGGATGAGATCCGGTCAAACTGCCCTTCAACATCGCGGTAATCGCACAGCTCAAACTTGACCTTATCGTCAACGCCAAGCTCTTTGGCTCGCTCATTGGAAAAGGCGATCTGGTCAGGAGCAAGCGCCACGCCGAGCACTTCGCAATCATACATCTTATTGAGATAAAGCGCGAAACCGCCCCAGCCACAGCCGATATCGAGCACGCGCATAGGCTTGCCGCCATTGTCCTCTGGTCGTTTCAGGAACATCTTGGCGGCAAGATGCGCCTTCTTGTCCATCTGCGCCTGTTCAAGGCTTGTTTGTGTTGGATCATCCTCGCGGTAATAGGCCATGGTGTATTGGCGATCTTCATCGAGGAAGCGTTCGTACAATTCGCGGGTGAGGTTGTATGTGTGTTCGGCATTGGCTCTGGCTGAACCGCGCAAATTTATGCCATCGACGGCCGCTTTCATCTTCTGCATCGCCTTGCGCAGCGGGCCTTTGGCCTTGAGGGAATTTTCGCCCAAACGCTTCGCATTCATGGTCACGAACAGGATCATGTCGCGGATGTCATGGGGCTCTTCGACTACCAGCCAGCCCCACATGAACGCTTCGCCTGCGCCCATTTGCGGATAGCGGACAATGTGATTGGCGGCCTTCTTGTTCGTCAGCGTGATCCGGATTGGCCCGGCGCGTCCCCCGACAAGCGGGTCGTACTCTCCTCCGGGGCCATAGGAGTGCTCTGTCCCGTCGTAATCCGTGACGATCAGCTTCCCGTGCTTGATCGCTTTGCCCAAGAATTTATCGAGTAGCCACATATCTTGTGCAGTCCCCTTCTGCTCAATCCCCGTGACGGTGTGGCGCGCCATGTGTTATTCTGTCAATCATCGAATGAATGTTGGATGGGGAGGGGATGCAATGTCAGACGCAAAGACAAAGCCTACAGCGGTATCGGTCGAGGAGTATATCGAGGCGGTGGAGCCTCAATCAAAACGCGAAGATGCCAAGGTGCTTGATGCGGTATTTCGTAAGGTGACGGGCGAGGCACCACAGATGTGGGGCCCCTCGATCATTGGCTATGGCAGTTATCACTACAAATACGAAAGCGGGCGCGAAGGCAATATGTGCCGGTCAGGCTTTTCACCGCGCAAGGCGAAGCATTCGCTCTATTTCATGGGCCGGTATTGCGATGAGGCGACAGGCAAGAAGGTCGACGGACTTCTCAAGAAAATGGGTAAGCACAAAACTGGGGCGTCATGTGTTTATGTGAACAAGCTCGCCGATATTGATCTGGCCGTTCTGGAAGAGATTATCGGTGAGTGTTGGGAGGCGATGAACCGGAAGTATCCCGAGTAAGCGCACTCAGATTCCCGCATACCACTGATAATCGCCGATATCTTCCCAAAAGCCGCCTTTGCCGCCGTAGATGTCACCAAAGCTCTCTACCGCCTCAATCGCGGTCAGATATTTGGCGTGTTTGTACCCCAATTGCCGCTCGATCCGCACACGCAGCGGCGCACCGTTTTTCTCGGGCAGGGGTTCTCCGTTAAGCTCATGCGCGATGATTGTCTGCGGGTGATAGGCATCGACCATATCGACGCTCTCGTAATAGTCGCGGCCATACAGGACATCGGCGCAGCGAAAGACGATGAAGTTCGCCTTCCCGCTAACCTTCGCCGCGTCGAGCAGGTCGGAGAGCACCGGTCCCTTCCACTCCGCAATTGCGCTCCATCCTTCGACGCAGTCATGGCGGGTGATCTGCGTGCGCTGGGGCAGGGCTTTAAGGTCGGCCATCGAGAGCGCGAGCGGGTTTTCGACCAATCCGCGCACCTGAAGCTGCCAATCGGCAAAGCCTTGCGAAAAATGCTCGCGGTAACTCGCATCATCAATCCGCACCGTGCCATTGCCCTTGATGTCGGGGGAGCGTTCATCGGGCGCATATTCGGGCGCAAGTGCCTGGCGAGAGGCAAGTGTGCGGTGGGCTTTGCGGTGCCAATCTTCGGCGGCGTCGAACAGGTCGCTTACCGGCTTGCTATCGGCAAGCTGAGTGCAGCCAGCAGCAGGCAAAGCAGCAATGCCGGCAAGCAAAGAGCGGCGTCTGATATCAGGCATTAGTCTCTCCTGAGCGTTTCCCGCCGGTGATCATTCGGGTGATCTGTGTGAGCGGCCCTGACCACAGGACCATAGCCAAGTGGACAGCTACAAATCCCGCAAGACCCCAGGCAAACAGGAAGTGCAGTGACCGCGCGCTTTGACGGCCGCCCAGAATATCCACCAGCCACGGGGCAACAACCTCAAAGCCCGGACTAATCGCAAGGCCGGTCGCGATCATCATGGGAAGGCCCACTCCAAGGACAAGACCATAAGCGATCTTCTGAACCGCATTGTACGAGCGGTCACCATGTGCACCAGGGCGCGCATGTTCTTTAATCGCGGTGAGCCAATTGCGAGGACTCCAATCGCTTATCGTGGTCGCAATATCGCGGGCAAAATGCCGGTTGATAAGGCTCATCACCCACATGATAAGCAGGCCCAGCGCAAATACCCAAGCAGAAAAATTATGCCAATCGCGGCTTTCGGCAAGGTCATAGCGCTGAGGGATGGTCATCCATGCAGGGAAGCGTTGAACCACTAGCCATGCGTCTGCGGGATCAAAGCCATAATCGCCCCAGTACAAGAACCGGTGCGCGTTGGAGATATTGAGGCCGGACATAAACAGCACAATGAAAGCCACTGCATTCACCCAATGCCAAAGCCGGGTCGTGAGAGCGTGACGCTTCATGCCTGCTGCCGCTCACGCGCCAGATAGATCACATCGCGCGGCTGGGAGAGCAGGTGCTGGCCGCTGTCGATGAGGAGTGTGGAGCCGCTCTTAAGGGTGCCTGTGCTCAGGAACAGCGCTGCATCCACAATCTCATCCGCGCCCGTTTTTCGGCCCAGCAGATTGAGGCGGTGCGAGGTTTCGGTCTCATCCTCGGTCTGGTCATGGCTTGCCAAAATCGCTCCCGGAGCAATGCCATAGATGCGCGCCGTGTCGCCTGCTTCCATCGCAAACATCTCAATCGTTGAAGCAAGCGCGTGCTTCGACATGGTGTAGCTGAAGAAATCGGGATTAGGATTCTCGATCTTCATATCGGTCACCTGGATCGCGCATAAAGGCGCATCACCTTTCGCGATGTCGAGAAAGGCCCGCGTCATCAGGGCAGGGGTCAGCGCGTTCACTTGCATTGCTTGCCGGTTCGTATCGGCGTCGGGTTTAGTTGCACTGTCATAGTGAAAAACCGATGCTGAATTCACAAGGCACCGAAACTTGGGAAGATGCGCGGCGAGGTCTTCGATCATCGCGGTCGCTGCCGTCTCGTCGCTGAGATCGCATGAAACAGTTTCAGCAGAGGGCAAGGAGGCGGCCAGAGCCTCTGCCTCATCATGCGAGGTGAGGTGATGGATCACCACATGCCAGCCTGCCAACGCGAACCCTTTCGCGATTTCGGCGCCTATGCGCGTCGCGCTTCCGGTGATCAGAACGGCTGGCTTTTGCATAATCGTCATGGAGCAGAAAATTCTCGTCTTGCCTAGCGGCGTTCCGGTGCCACATGAGGCAATACGAAGAAGAGGAGAGAAAGTTGCCAACCTGCGATCTGGTCGATGTGTTTTGTGATGGGCCTTTGTCGGGCAACCCGCTTGGTGTTGTGCAAGGAGGGGATAACCTTAGCACAGAGGAAATGCAGGCCTACACCAATTGGCTCGGCTTTTCGGAGACAACTTTTCTGCTGCCACCCACAGCGCCCGAGGCGGATTACCGTGTGCGCATTTTCTATCCCGGCGGTGAGCTTCCTTTTGCGGGGCATCCGACCTTGGGATCGTGCCATTCATGGCTTGCCGCGGGCGGGAAACCGGCTCGCGAAGGAACCGTGGTGCAGCAGTGCGGAATTGGCCTTGTCGAAGTGCGCGTGGATGGCGACAACCTTGCCTTCAAAGCGCCCAGTCTTCTGAAATACGAACCGCTAACCGATGATGAGCGTGCCTTTGCGATTGCCACGACGGGCATTGACGAAGCGTCACTGGTCGAGGCGGTGCATGTGGTGAATGGCCCCAAATGGCAGCTTTTGCGCTTGAAATCCGCCGCAGATGTACTCGCCGCAAACCCTGCATCCAAGGCTCCGCTTGGCACTGATATTGGAATCGCTGGCCCCCATGAGACCGGATTTGAACGCGATTGGGAATTGCGAGCATTTTTTGCCGACACTCACGAACACCTCACTGAAGACCCGGTCACGGGCAGCTTCAATGCGGGCGTCGCGATCCATTTGTTTGGCACCGGCCTTGCAGCGGGTTCATACCGTGCAGGGCAGGGGCGAAAGATCGGCGCGAACGGGCTGGTGCTTTGCGAGCAGCATGCAAACGGCGATATCTGGATCGGAGGACGGTGCCATATTGTAAGCAAAAAAGGGACGCTCGCCTGAGTGCCTTAACGCCTGAGCGAACGTCCCATTGTGTCATGCTGAGTGCGATTAGCGGCAGCGAACATCGCCGCGGTCAAGTTCCCGGCCCAAGACCGCTCCCAGTGCGCCGCCAAGCAGCGTGCCTACGGTGCGGTCGCCGCGTGTGTCGATCGTGCGGCCAAGAAGCGCTCCAACGCCTGCGCCGATAACAAGACCGGTCGTTCCATTATCGCGCTCGCAATAATACCGGCCATCGCGGCCCCTCCAAACACGGTCACGGCTGCGAAGGCGGCGCGGTTCACGGTAACGCCCGCGGCGGTCATAGATGCGGTCGTTGTAATATCCACGACCCCGACGGTAATCGCGATCATCATCGTCCCAGTCATCATCCGCATAGTGAGATGTCAGGCTCATATCGATCAGTGAAGCGGTGGATGCAGGAGCAATCTCGGCGGCCTGTGCGGGCACGCTCAAAGCGGCAAGTGAGCCTGTCATGGCAATCATAGCAACAGTTTTCATCGGCGTTTCCTTTCAAGCCCCTCATGGGCGTGAATCGGTATTTCGTTCATCAAAGGCGAACGCCAGATGAACGGCACGTTGGAGTTCCGTTTAAGAGACGAAGCGATTGCCGCCTGCGACCAAATGGTGTGTGCGTGAAGTTCAGGTGCGACCAAATCAGGAGAGTTTGGCCTTTGCCCTCTTCCGCTCCTTAACCGACAATGCCTCCATCGCGGCAAGCTCGGCATAATCCTCTGCGGTCCCTTTCCCGGCGTGCAGGGCCAGAGACGCGCGTGCAATATCCCAGTGCTCGTGACCGATGGCTACACGTTCAAGGATATCGCCCGCCTCGGCCTCACCCATTTCCAGCACCCGAAAATACCATCCGCAGCGGGCGGTTTTAACGATAGTCGCCACCATGCCTTTGGAATTGCAGTGCTGGCCAAAGCGGTGCTCGATCTTCCAACACGGTTTGCGCGGCTGGCTGACTTCCAGCAGCGCCGTGCCAAGTCGGAAGCGGTCGCCAATATGGACTTGTGTTTCGATGAGGTCATCCACGCTAAGGTTTGACCCGAATGCGCCCGGCTCATTTAGCAGATCAATCGCGCCGAGTTTCTCGCGCCAGAAATCGTGGTGCGCCAGCGGATAGAGATGCACCGCCATATCCGGCCCGCCGTGGTTCTTGCAGTCGGCCTGTTCATCAGGGGCAAGGCCCTCTTCAAGGATCTGAACGGGCCCCACGCGCGGGCGTTTTATAAAGGCGCTCAGTTCTGCGTCGTTAAAGGGGCGGGCGGTGCCGGTGCAGATTGCTTCGAGCGTGCGTTTCAAATCTTCCTCACCGTGATGGCCAACCAGTCGCGCTGTGTTCCATCGCTGCCTTCGCCTGCGAAGACCTCGCTGTCAACGCGCTCAAACCCGGCTTCATCATAGGTCTGGATCAGCCAATCTGACGAGGGAAAATTGTGCAATCGGCCAAGCAAGTCGCGTCCGTCACTTTTGGCGTCTCCATCGCCCAATTTGTAGCTCGCATAATGATATCCTCCGGGCCTCAGGGCGCGGTGAATGCGCGCCAAAACATTAGGGAGCTCTGCGCGCGGGCAATGAAGCAGGCAGGCGTGGGCCCACACCGCATGATATTCGCCGCGTGCCTCTAGCTGATCGAAAGGCAACAAACGCGCATCGACGTCGTGGCGTTCATTGGCTTTGGCAACCATTGCCGGAATGCCGTCGGTTGCATCTAGGGTAAAGCCACGCTCTTTGATGCGCGCAGCATCACGGCCTGCGCCACATCCAAGCTCTAACACGCGCGCATGCTTGGGCAGGCGATCAAGAAACCCGTCCAGATGGCGCGAATGCGCGGCGGCGCTGCTCAAAGAAAAATGCGGCGCCTGCGACTGGTAGAAGTCATAAGTGGCAGGATCTATTTCTGGCATTGGATAATGCTATTTTTCGACCAGAAGGTGCTCGTAAGGGAAATCCGTCTTATCCCAATGCGACACATAGACATGGGGCGGGGCGAGAACGACACTCAACTGCCAGTCTGGCCTGATCGCTTGCAGTCGCTGATACTCTGCCTTGCTAAGCCGGGCGTTTCGCAGCCGCATACCCCACATGCGCGCGCCGTTTTCCGAGGCGGCTAACTGCTCATAAGCAGAAGAGGATGTGGCGCTAAAATCACCTTCTTGAGGGGCGTTGATGGAATTCCAAGGCTCAAGCGAGTCCCCGAAATCAAGAAACGTAAGTGCGGGGAAAAGGTCACTCTTCGACAAACGCTGAATGAAATTGTGATGTTGGAAGGCCGACCCGCAAGTCAGGTGCTCAAGTTTTTCCAGCGGCGCGTGAAGCTGTTCAAGGTCAAGCGGTTGAGGCACGCAGAGCAATTGCAAATTGGGCATGGCTGAAATGAGCCGCTCAAGCTGGCCCTCTTCAACAGATGAGAAATTGTGATCGCCCGGGTCCGTGGTCCTGATCCACAAAGTGCTCAGGACTGGAAAGGTGACACCGCTTTCTAGCACTTCTTCGAAATTGTATGTCCGTGAGCCATTGGCGCCCTGATCGGGTCCGCCGATGCGCAGACTACCCAAGGTTTCGGCCACGTCGCGCTCGCGCAGCACAGCCAGAAATTCATCCCAGCCTTGTGCATAGTCGGGCCCGTAATATTCGAGCGCCAGCATATCTCCGAGATGAGACGCACTCAGCCGCGCATGATCGTTGTCGATAAACCAACCGGTGCGTGGAAGGCTGGATGGATCGAAGTTTCCTTCGTCGTCTTCCTCGCCAAATTCCTCAAGCAGATGCGCGTTAATGCGCCGCTGGGCGTTTGTTATGATGGCCATTGCTCGGTCGATCTGGGTGGTCATCATTGCGCCCTTTTCTAACTGGTTGTGTTTTCCCTCAGGGCCGCTTCTTCGCGGTCTCTTTCAGCACGAGACTTCTTCTGCGCGGCTGTCTTGAGTTGCCCGCACGCTGCATCAATATCGCGCCCTCGCGGAGTACGCACAGGCGCGCTGATGCCGCCTTCGAAGACGATGTCGCTAAACGCCTTGATCCGTTCCGGCGTCGAGCATTCATATTCCGCGCCCGGCCACGGGTTGAACGGGATCAGGTTTACCTTGGCGGGCAAATTGAACTTTTTGAGAAGACGGACAAGCTCATGCGCGTCTTCATCTGAGTCGTTCTTGTCTTTGAGCATCACATATTCAAACGTGATCCGCCGCGCGTTGGAGGCTCCGGGATAATCGGCACATGCCTGTAGCAGGTCTTCGATCCCGTACTTCTTGTTCAAGGGCACGATCTCGTCGCGCACTTCCTTGTTTACCGCATGGAGTGAAACCGCGAGATTGACGCCGATCTCCTCACCGCAGCGCTCCATCGCCGGGATAACTCCGCTGGTGGACAGAGTGATCCGGCGCTTTGACAGAGCAAGACCCTCGCCATCCATCACCAGTTTCAACGCGTCGCGCACATAGTCGAAGTTATAGAGCGGCTCGCCCATGCCCATCATCACGATGTTGGTGAGCAGGCGGCCGTCAGACGTGTAGTCACCAGCATCCTCCGCCTCATCGAGGCCGTCCATCACGCCTTTGGGCCATTCGCCCAGAGCATCACGGGCAAGCATAACCTGACCCACGATTTCACCAGGGGTAAGGTTGCGCACAAGACGCATGGTACCGGTGTGGCAGAAAGTGCAGTTCAATGTGCAGCCTACTTGAGAAGACACACACAGCGTTCCGCGATCTGCATCAGGAATAAAAACCATCTCGAAATCGTGGCCATCATCGGTTTGCAGCAGCCATTTGCGCGTGCCGTCAGATGAATGCTGAGCCTCGACCACATTTGGACGACCGATCACAAACCTCTGGGAAAGCCACGGGCGCATCGCCTTGGAAATATCGGTCATCGCGTCAAAATCGGTGACGCCGCGGTGATAAATCCAGTGATACACCTGTTTGGAACGCAGCTTCGCCTGCTTCGCATCAAGGCCAGCTTCGGCAAAAATCTCGCGGATGCGGGGACGGGAGACGCCCATAAGGTCGATACGACCATCCTCGCGGGGCGTGATATCACGCGCGACGGGAACCGGATCCACCTGTCCGGGAATTGTCATTAGGTTCGTATCTGCCATGGTTGGTGGCGCATATAAGCGTGCGCGCGCGGTTTGTCAGCTTCTACTTGCGCAGCCGACGACGCTTGCATCCATCGCAGTGGCGGCACCAGTCAAACTGTATCGGTCGGAAAAACGCGCACCATTGCTGCCACGAGCAGCGACCGTCATGCGCGATGCTGAACGCATTGCGGCGATGATGCCGGCATCAACACTGTTATTCGCGGCCCACGCATTGCGGCCTTGGGTGACCAGCTCGAATTTCTTGTCACCGATGGTAAGGGTTGCGCTTGCATCCTCCCCCGTTTCGCGTGACAGACGAAAGTAGACCTGTCCGCGAAGGCCCTTGTCCGGCCAGGTGGCGACACTTGCGAAGGGACCAGCTGACCCGGAACGCGGCTTTGCAATGGCGTAGCAGCGCGAGGGGGTGTCATCGCGAAACGCTGCCCAATTGGAATAGACGCCAAGGCTGTCGCGTGCAGCGGCGGGGGCAGCCAGAGGGAGCGTGGCAGTTGCCAGAAGGCAGCATAGAAGCGCAATTCGAGTGTGCATCACACTGCTTAGATTGCCGCTCTTAAACGAATATGCAACCGCCAAACCATTATGTCTGATACTTTGAAGAAACGATCAAAGGCGCTGTCCTATTGGCTGCGTCATGCGCCTGAGAAAGGCGGAATTACGCTTAATGCGGAAGGTTGGGCCGATGTTGGCGCGGTCCTCGGCGCTTTGGAAAAGAAGGGCCTTGCCACCGACCTCGCTCTGCTCACCCGAGTGGTTGAGGAGAATGACAAGAAGCGCTTTGAGTTCTCACCCGACCAAGCTCAGATCAGAGCGCGGCAGGGGCACTCGATAGCTGTCGAAGGCTCATGGGAGCGCGCTGATCCTCCAACGATCTTGTACCACGGGACGGTCGAGAAATTTATGGAGGCGATCGAGGCGGAAGGGCTGACCAAGCGAAACCGCCATCACGTTCACCTATCGCCAGACCTTGAAACCGCGAACACAGTTGGCGGGCGGCGGGGCAAGCCAGTGATCTTGGCAATCGACGCGGCAGCCATGGTGGAGGCGGGTTTTGAGTTCTATCTCTCGGCCAATGGCGTGTGGCTGGTGGACGCGGTTCCGCCGCGCTTTTTTAGGCGCGCCTAGTCATAGCTAACCGCCATCACTTCCCACTCTTTGAGGCCTCCGGGAAGCTTTACCGTCCGGCAATCCCCAACCGATGCGCCTTTGAGGGCCTTAGCGATGGGCGAAGACCACCCGATGCGCCCCTTGCCAGCGTCCTGTTCGTCATCGCCAACAATCTGAACCGTCATGCGTTCATCGTCCTCATCGGCAAGCTCTACCCGGGCGCCAAAGAAAACACGGGCCTTGTCGGGTTGCTCGGACGGATCAACCACGCGGCACGCCTTCATCCGGCGTGAGAGATAGCCAAGCTCGCGGTCAATTTCGCGCATACGCTTTCGACCATAGAGATAGTCGCCGTTCTCGCTGCGGTCGCCGTTTCCGGCTGCCCAGCTGACGATCTCTACGATCTCGGGTCGTTCCTTGCCCAGCAAATGGTCATAGCGCGCCTTTAAGGACGCCATGCCTTCAGGCGTGATGGGCGGGCCCGGCTTACTCGCCATGGAAGCTGACCTTAGGGCAGGAAGCGATCGACAGTTCGCGGAAGGCCGGCCTCATCTGGATACATATGCGAATATGTGACCGCATTGCCGATGACGCGCATCACGTAATAACGGGTCTCGAAATTCGCCGGGATCTTCTCGATCCATTCGACCCAATCGATGCCACCATTGCGTGGGTCGCCGTTGAGACGCACCCATTGGCGCACACGCCCTGGACCTGCGTTGTAAGACGCAATCGCAAGCGGATATGCGCCCCGATAAAGGTCCATCCGCCGTGAGAAGTGAGCATCGCCCAAAGTGATGTTGTAGAGCGGGTCTTCTGTCAGCGAAGCGCTCATATACTGAATGCCGAGAATGCCCGCCTCTTCGCGCGCGGTGCTGCGCAGAAGTTGCATCATGCCAATCGCGTTCGCGTGGCTTTTGCGGGTGCGATCAAACTCGCTTTCCTGACGGGCAATGGCGTGAACCATGGTCCAATCGTTGACACGCGGGGTTGGAACGATGGGGAAACCTGCACGCTCAACGCCCTTAATGCCGCTGGCGCCTGCTTCCATGCCAAGGACAACAGCCATTTCAGGCAGAGCCGTTTGTTCGGCAAGCTGCGCGTACATTGCGACATCTTCCGGTGTTTTTGCACTTGCACCGATGGCTTGGAAGAAACGGCGCTCGGTTTGCCATTTTTGACGATTGCTCGCGATGGAGCGGATGGCTTTCACCAGTGGACGCGCCTCAAATTCGACGCGTTTTGCCTCATCCCAATTGACTGCTGGAAGCTGGGCAAAGGTCGGCATCGGACGGCCCAAAGCGCCAAGGGCAAGCTGTCCGTAATAATAGTGCGGATACTCGGCAGCCTTCTCAAAATAGGCCTGCGCATCTGCCGTGAGTCCGGCCTGGCGTGCGGCGCGGCCTGCCCAGAAATAGCCTTTCGATTTCGTCAGAGGGGTTCGCGCTGCATCGCCATATCGGTCGAACATCGGCGCTGCGGTCGCGCCACTACCCATGCGCCATAGGGCGTTGGTGCCGCCCTTCCACATAAGGTCGGTGTAACGATCACGCAGGCGGAAAGAGCCTTTGGATATGTCTGTTCCTGGCGCAAATAGGTCATCGATCTTGCTGGCGATCCGTACCGTGTCGGCAACATTTGCCGCTTCGGCGCTGGTCAACATGACGCCGACCAAATCCTCCGCATTGAACGCGGGGGAGGCAAATTGTGGGCGATTTTTCAGCAGGTTGATCGCAGACGCGCGGTCCCCGCGTTTGAGGTAATAGCTCGCCAGATTATAAACATAGCCCGCGTCATTCATCGCGCTAGCAGGGATCGTAAGACCTGCCGCCGACGGTGTGGACCCGCGCACAAGAGCAAGCCGCGCCAAAGCCATATCGCGCATGGCAGGATCAAGATTGATCAAATTGCGCTCAACCGCCTCTGCCTCGCCCTGCCAAAGCAAAGCGTCAATACGGGCTGCGTGATCTTCCGGCGTAAAGCGCGATCCATAAAGCCCGGTCAGATACGCCTCTGTTGGTCCCGACATTTGGCCGCCGCGCCATGCTTCGCGCGCGACATCAAACGCGTCAGCACGCTGAGCACCTGCAAGCGAAAGAGCGTAACGCGCGCGCCCAGCGTTGGTGAGCGGCGCATGCATGTCGAAAAAGGCGAGGATATCGGCCTGTGAGGGCGCTTCTTCATCCAACCGGCTTTCCGCTTTGCTGCGAATAATCTCCATCCGCGGGAAATCGGGATATTTGAGCGCAAAGCCCGCATAGGTTCCGAAAGTGTAGGTGCCGTCGCCCTGCAATTGTTCCCACCGCGCAATCGCCGCGCCTGCAAACTGTGGCTGGCCCGCGACCATATTTCCGCGCTGGTTTCCTTCGCCCATTTGGGCCGAAGACGGGGTGGAAAGCGCTCCGATTGAACACGCTGCAAGAGCTGCCAAGGCAATGGGTGATGTAAGCAAATTTCTGACCATGCTGGACATAATGCCGCTGGGCTCCTTAGTAGGCGCTGAACGAGAGGGTGGTTGACGCCCCTTCAACCAATTTCAAGACTATTGTTCAATACAGGATTATTACAATGTTCAGCGGCTCCATTCCCGCTCTAGCGACTCCTTTTCGCGACGGATCGTTTGACGAGAGCGCTTTTCGCAAACTTGTCGATTGGCAAATCGAAAACGGCAGCTCTGCTTTGGTGCCTTGCGGGACCACGGGCGAGGCGTCGACACTTTCCAATGCAGAGCATCACCGAGTGATCGAAGTTTGCATTGAACAGGCCGCGGGCCGGGTGCCAGTGATCGCAGGTTGCGGGTCGAATGACACGCGCAATGCCGCCTTGCACATGAACTTTGCCAAGAAAGCGGGCGCGGCGGCGGGACTGTGTGTGGCGCCTTATTACAACCGGCCAAGCCAGGCGGGACTGATCGCGCATTTCAGCTATTTGGCGGAAACCTGCGACCTGCCGATTGTTCTATACAACGTGCCGAGCCGCACTGTGACGGACATTGAAGACGAAACCGTCGTAGAACTCGTCAAGAAATACCCTGAGCAAATTGTTGCGATCAAGGATGCCAGCGGCGATTTGAGCCGGGTGGCCGATCACCGCATGGGCATTGGCCGCGATTTCTGCCAGCTTTCAGGCAATGATGAACTGTGGCTGCCGCACAATGCCGCAGGGGGCAGGGGCGCAATTTCGGTGACCGCCAATGTTGCGCCGGCTCTGTGTGCGGAATTCCAGGAGGCGATCAACAATAACGAGCTTAAACGCGCGCGCGAGCTGAATGACCGCCTGTTTCCCCTGCACTATGCAATGTTCTCTGATGCGAGCCCTGCACCTGTGAAATATGCGCTAAGCCGCGTGCACGACTGGTTCTCGCCTTCCGTCCGCTTGCCGATTGTCGAGGCTTCAGACGCCTCGCGCGAAGCGGTCGATTCAGCGCTTGAGCATGCTGGGCTGGTTTGAGGTCGATATGATTAGAGCATTTTCGAATACGTGGTTTTATTGGCTCTTGGTCCCATGCGTTTTTGCAGCTTGGCAATTGTCCCTAACTCCTGAGACTGCAGCTGATCCGATTATAACAGAGCGGGTTTTCCTGCTCGACTTCGCCCTTCTATTGCCGCTGTTGTATTTCGTGTTTTTGCGTTCCCGCGTTCCGCCCAGAGCAGCCATTTTGCGTTCGCTTGCTCTTGGCGCAGCAGGAATTCAGCTATGCGGCTTGGCTTATGCCAGAGGGCACTGGCCAAGTGCTCCCGTTTCTTAATTGGCTCCGATGGACAGTGCTGCCTGTCATTATTTTTATCGAGCTCGCCGCCTTCGTTGCGCTCATGCGCTATTTGTATGGTTCAGAGCCCAAAGAAGAAGAGTTGGTGAAGCAGGGAATACCCGCGCCTGTAGTCAAGCTTTTGCTGATTGAGGCGCGCTTTTGGAAACGGGTCTTTCGTTTCCTGACCGGACGCAGCGACTAAAGCACTTCGTCCTCGTCCAAGAGCGCTTCGGCAAAGCCTTCGGGTTCGCCTGAATAGATCGCATCGCTCAAGGTTTCGATCTGCGCGCCTACGTTTTCCGGATTTTCGACCTGCGCGATATGAAACATCGCGTCGCCCTGGTGCACGACGGGCAGGGTGGCGTGGCCGATGATGATACCGTCAATCGGGCTCACAAGCTCCTCTGGCTCCTCACCGAAAAGGCCGGACACAGCCGCCAGCAAGTCGCCTTTCCTAACCGCATCGCCTGACTTGCAGGCCCTGTGGGATACTCCGCCGCGCGGGGAGCGGACCCATTGCGTTTTCTTGGAGCGCGCAGAGGGTGTGGCTGGCGGCACATCTTCATCAAGCTCGATCATCCCGAGGTGAGCAAGAACGCGCTTGATACCGGTGACGCCCGTTTCAATGGAAAAGCGATCAAACCGCAGCGCTTCGCCGGTTTCCATCAAAAGCATATCAACGCCCTCTTTGGCAGCAAGCGCGCGCAAGGAACCATCGCGCAGAGGGCTTTCGATTATAACGGGCGCGGCGAAAGCTTTGGCGAGCTCTGCCAGTCGCGGATTTCCTGCGGCGATGCGGATTTGAGGCAGGTTGTAGCGGTGAATTGCAGCGGTATGGATATCAATGCCAAGCGAGGCGCGGCTCACAACCTCATTGAAAAAGACATTGGCAACCTGGCCCGCAAGCGATCCGTTTGCACTGCCGGGAAAAGAGCGATTCAGATCACGCCGGTCGGGCAGATAGCGGTTGTGATTGAGGAAGCCGAAAATGTTGGTAACCGGCACCAGCATCAGCGTGCCCGCTAGCTCTTTTGCGTCCAGATGGGCTGCAAGTCTCTGGATTATGGCGGTGCCGTTAAGCTCGTCGCCATGGATCGCACCGCTTATAAAGACAGTTGGCCCCGGTTTTGCGCCATGCAGAACGCGCACGGCGAGCTGCGAGTTATAGCCGGTCGCCATGGTCGTAATCGGCAAGCCGATGTCGGCCTCGCTTCCGGTCGAAACCGTCTCGCCGCCTATAGTAAAACTGGTCAATTCAAAGGGCCTTCATGCCGTTGATATTTTGCTTGGCGTTCACTGCGCTTCAATTACGCAGCTTGGCAAGCGAGAAGTGTGAGCCTATCTGCCACCCCACCATGGCACGTCCTAAACCCGAAACTTTCGACAAGCACAAAGTCGTCGCAGAAAATCGCCGTGCGCGGTTTGATTATCATATCGAGGACAAGTTTGAGGCAGGCCTCGCGCTGCAAGGCACCGAGGTGAAAGCTCTGCGCGCAGGTCAGGCGACGATTGCGGAAAGCTATGCCGAGGTTCGCGATGGCGAGGTTTGGCTCGTGAATGCCAATCTTCCTGAATACAGCCACGGCAACAGGTTGAACCACGAACCTAAGCGTCCGCGCAAATTGCTCCTTCACGAGCGAGAGATCAACAAGCTCTTTGGCGCGGTCGAGCGCAAAGGCATGACGATTGTTCCGCTCTCGATCTATTTTAACCGCACAGGTCGCGCGAAGGTGGAGTTGGCACTTGCAAAGGGCAAGCAGGCTCACGACAAACGCGCCAGTGTCAAAGATCGGGATTGGAAGCGGGACAAGGCGCGCCTAATGCGAGAGCGGTCTTAAGGTCGCTTTTCACGCCAGCGGTCATCATCTTGACGCAAAACAAAGTAATTTTGTCGCTATTCTAATTCACCCATTGGTCAGATGACCTGTGCTACCCATATGAGTGATCATGGTGGAACACACATCTCTTTACAGCCATCGCTCTGCAGCGCTCTTGCGTGCTTGCGGAAGGCGGTTGTGTAAATGAGCGTGCATTCACCATCATCTCCCGGCTTCTTTCCCAATCCCTGGATTTGGATGAAGCATCGCCTTGGCCGCACTATGCCAAGCCGTGAGGAAATGGCTAAGAACAGATATTTGGCACCTATTGGTCACCGTTTTCTCAACCCGGAATTGTGGCGCTTTACCCGCCGGTCGGTTCCCCGCGGTGTGGCCTTGGGTTTGTTCGCAGCGTTCATTATCCCTGTGGGCCAGATTTTTCTGGCGGCATTTCTTGCGTGGCCAGCGCGGGCAAATGTGCCTCTCGCTGCTGCGGTCACATTCGTGACAAATCCGTTCACCATTGCTTTTTGGGCAGTGGTAGCGAACCGGGTCGGCAATTTCATCCTGCGCATTGATGCCACCGCGACCGAAATGGTGATGACGCAGGCCGATAGCAGTTGGTGGGTTTACATCGTTGATGCGTTTCAGGTGGCAGGCGTCACCGTGGTGGGCTTTTTTGTGCTTGCCGTTGTGACGTCATCGGTGGGTTATCTGGCGGCTGGCTGGATCTGGCGCTTCATTGTGGGCCGGAAAGTTGCACGCAAACGGGCAAAACGCCTTAATCTTGAGACAGCAAGCCTCGACCCTGAGCACGGCTCGAAGTAATAGTCTTGACCAGACGAGATAGACGCCGACCCCAAGTGGGCGGGTTTGATCGGGATTGAGACTATCAAGAGCGTGATCGGGAAAGGCGTGGCTGGCAAAAGCGTGGACGGCACATCTGCACAAATCGACAAAAATCCCGTGTCAGGTCCCCCCGCTGGACCTGCGAAAGGTCTTGCCCCTTCCACCCAACTGCCCACGCAACTGCCATCTGAGAAACCAAACAGGCTTCTGCTTGCAGCAGTTGGGGCCGCACTTTTGTTGAGCGCTGCTCTGATCTTTGCCGTCACGTCCAGTCCGGTAATGGCTGGGGTCTATATCGGCGGGCTGATCGTATTATTGCTTGGCGCATTTGCGGCTGAACGATTTACCGGCGTTACGGAACAAGCGGAAATCGCGACGCCCGATTGGTCGGTCACAGTTGCCGCCATTGAAACGGGGAACGACGCTGTTCCCCAAGCGATAGCAATCACCGACAGAGCCAACAGGCTGGTGTGCGCGAACAAAACCTTCCTTGCAGCCTTCGGTACTCAGGCGGCGCCTCCCATGCTTGATGCCGAGCGTCCGGCATTGGAAGATATCAACCGTGCCGCCCGAGCTGCCTGGCGTGATGGCGAAGCGGTGATTGAAGAGTTTGTCGACAGCAGCCTGCGCAGTTGGGGTGTTCGCGCGACGCGGGCCGGGCGCGGTGATGATCACCTCATCTGGCGCCTGACGCGCAAGATTGTTCCGACCGCTAGCGAAGCATTACAGGTTGATCTTTCCGGTCCACTCAGCGGCATCCTGAGCCGGGCTGGCATTGAGGCAGCTATCACAGGTCCTGACG
Source organism: Erythrobacter sp. S227 (assembly GCF_057364925.1). NCBI lineage: Bacteria > Pseudomonadati > Pseudomonadota > Alphaproteobacteria > Sphingomonadales > Erythrobacteraceae > Erythrobacter > Erythrobacter sp. S227. The sequence continues at coordinate 1,234,957 of NZ_CP200280.1, read as the reverse complement.
GAACCATCCGCAGTGTTGGTGCAGGCTTTGCCGAAAGGGCGGTCGGAGATCCCGCCGCAACCTTGGTGGGTCAGTCGTTTGTGTCTTTCCTTCGCGCCGATGAGCGCGAACGCATCTTCTTCGCCCGCGAAGGGCGCAGTGGAACGCCGCAGACTTTGATTGATGTGCCTTTGTCGGAGGCTCCGCTTGCTGGCACTGCTCCATCACCGGAAGACGGTGCGACCCTGATGCTGTTGGTGGACAGCGGCGTTGGTGTCGGAAGCGGTTGGGATGGATCGGCGCAGGCCGGCGTTGCCCAGCTTGAGGCGCTTTTGGCGCAATTGCCACTGGGCCTTGCGATGACCGACCGCGACGGGCGGTTCTTGTTTGGCAATGAAGCATTCCTGCGATCAGTCGGCAGAGGCGAGGGTGAATTGCCAGCCTTCCCGACAGACCTTGTCGTGCGCGAAGACAAAACCCCGCTTTCCGATGCTGTGCGCCGCTATGGCCGTGGACCCGCGTCGAGAGGCGACATGGCTGTTCGGCTAAGTTCGCAGCCTGATGAGCCTGTATCAATGGGGCTTGCAGGCGTTCGCGGGCTTGGTGAGGCAGCCGTTCTGCTCAGCCTTGCTGACAGTTCGGAAGAGACACAGCTTAAACGTCAGGTTGCACAGGCCACGAAAATGCAGGCGGTCGGTCAACTGGCAGGCGGCGTTGCGCACGACTTTAACAATGTCCTGACTGCGATCATCGGGACATGCGATCTTATGCTGCTGCGCCATACGCCAGGCGACAGCGACTATGACGATATTCAGCAAATCCGCGCGAACTCGAACCGTGCGGCTGCATTGACCCGCCAATTGCTCGCCTTCTCACGTCAGCAAACCTTGCGGCCAGAGATCCTGCAATTGCCCGATGTGATCAGCGAGGTTGGTCCTCTTATCAAGCGACTTCTGGGTGAGAAGATCGACTATCACGTCCAACATGACCGCAACCTTGGCCAAGTGCGCGCCGACCCGCAGCAGCTTGAGCAGGTCATTATGAATCTGGCCGTGAACGCGCGAGATGCGATTAACACCAATGGCGCTCATGGCCGCACCAGCAAAGAGAATGTCCAGGGGCGCATTTCGCTACTCACCCGCAGCGTTAAATCGCACGAGGTGGTCAAGTTCGGTTCGGAGATTTTGCCAGCTGCAGACTACACGGTCCTGATCGTGCAGGACAATGGCGGCGGTATCCCTACCGAGGTCCTGCCAAAACTGTTTGAGCCATTCTTTACGACCAAGGAGCTTGGCAAGGGCACGGGGCTTGGCCTTTCGACCGTTTACGGGATCGTCAAGCAAACCGGCGGCTTTATCTTTGCTGACAATGTGACAAACACTTCGGGCCGGCCAATGGGCGCGCGCTTCACCATTTATTTGCCAGTGCACGCAGGCGAAGCGCCTCAAAGGCGCAAGGTCGAAGCACCCGAAACCTCGTCCGAATGGTCGGCTGGGGGCAGGGTCCTGCTGGTCGAAGACGAAGATATGGTGCGCGCCGTTGCCGAACGCGCTCTTGTAAGGGCCGGTTATCAGATCACAGCATGCAGCGATGGCGAGGACGGACTGGAAGCCTTTGAAGCCGACAGCGACTTCGATATTGTTGTCAGCGACGTTGTTATGCCCGGCATGGATGGTCCGGCCATGGTGCGCGGTATCCGCAAGCTGAATCCTGAGATCCCTGTGCTCTTCATGTCCGGCTATGCAGAAGAGGCTTTGCGTAAAGACATCGACGTGCCCCACATGCACTTTTTGCCCAAACCCTTTAGCGTCGCTGCGATCACCGATAAGGTCGCCATGGTTATGTCTGAGGCACGGGCACAAAAGGCCGATTAGTCGTAAGTGGCGGGCGTTCATATGGCATAAAGCCTCAGAATCGCAGGCATTGTGTTCGGTTTATGGGGAGTTTGCATGAAACAGGTACATTGGCTCTTGGCTGCGGGCGCGGGCGCGCTTTTGAGTTCCGCAGCAGCGTCGCAGACCACGAACGCGAGCGGCGAGGAAACCTCTCAGGGTGATGTGTCGGTCACGATCTACAATTCCAATCGCGCGCTTATTCAGGATGTGCGTCAGATCGACATCGATAGGGGCCGCAGCCGCGTGGAATTGCCCGATGTTTCCGCCAGCATAAGCCCGCAGACCTTGAGCTTTTACGCTCCGCAAACCACGATCATCGAACAGAATTTCGATTTCGATCTCCTCACTCCGGGCAAGCTGATGGACAAGGCCATTGGCGAGACGGTCACCTTGCTGCGTACAAATCCCGCCACGGGCCGTGAAACGCGCGAGCGTGCCAAGGTGCTCTCAACAGCAGGCGGCGTCGTGGTGCAGATTGGCAACCGGATCGAGGTTTTGCGCGATGATGGTCTGCCGGTGCGTGTGATCTTTGACGAAGTGCCGCCAAACCTGCGCGCGCGGCCAACGCTCTCCGTCAATCTGGAAAGCACGGGATCGGGACGGCGCCCTGTTTCGATCCGCTATTTGTCAAGCGGGCTTGGATGGAGCGCGGATTACGTCGCTTTGTTCAATGAAGAGAACAGCACGATTGATATGCAGGGCTGGGTAACGCTCACAAACAACACGGGAACTACCTTTCACCGTGCTAACACATTGCTGGTCGCTGGAGACCCTGTCAGCAACAGGCGCGGCGGGCGCGGCTCTGTCAACATGAGCACCCTTTCGCCCGGTACAGAGGCTGCTGACCGGGAGCGGCTGGGTGACTTTTATCTCTACCCGATTGCCGAACGCACAACGATCGCCAACGCCCAAACAAAGCAGGTGAGCTTCCTGGACGTGCAAAGCGTGCCTGCACGCAAGGTCTATACGCGCAATGTTGGTTGGCTCGCCAATGATAGCAACCCGATCAACGTCGCAAGCGGCATATCCTTTTCCACCTCGCGTGATCAGGGGCTGGGCGATGCTCTGCCCGCGGGTACGGTGCGTTTTTATCAGCGCGACAGTCAAGGCACGCCGCAGTTTATCGGCGAGAACGGTCTTGGTCATACGCCTATGGGTAGTGAGCTCTTGCTTCAAACGGGCGCTGCTTTTGACATCACTGTTCAAGCGGAGGTCGAATCCCGCGAGTCAATTACATCAAGGGAATGGGAGCGCACCGCGCGATACCGTGTGATAGAGGATGGCGAGGTAACGCGTCAGTACGACGTCGAGCGTCCCAAACGCTTTTACCGAACAACCATGCGCTACACCCTCACCAATGCCAAATCGCAAGCGGTTGACGTTGATCTGACCCAATCGGGCCTGATGCGATATTGGTGGGCGGATGATTTCCGCATTGTCAGCGAGGATGTCGAAGGCAAGCAGATCAATGCCGACCTTCGTAAATGGATCGTCCCTGTGCCTGCCGAGGGTAAGCGGGTCGTAAGGGTCGTCTACGAGACACGATACTGAGGAAAGGGCACCGCATGATGCGTTCCTCCCTCCTGACTGCAGCCTTTGGCGCAGTGCTGGCTTTCGTGCCGGCGCGGGCAGTGCTGGCCCAGGATCAATCTGCGTCCGATATCGCGCCGGTGCAGCGCACTGTCATCTATGCAGATGCGCCAAGCGATCTGTCGGTCACGATCTATCGCAATCCAAACAGGTTTGAAGGTCAGGCGATGGATGCGGACAACCCCCGCGGCTTTGCTATGATCAGCGAGACCCGCAAGGTCACCTTGCCCCAAGGCGAAAGCACGATCCGATTTGAAGGGGTCGCGGAAGGTATGATCGGGGTCAGCGCGATTGTGACCGGCCTGCCCGGCGGCACGATCGAGAAAAACCGCAATGCCGAGATTTTGTCGCCTGCTGCGCTTGTAAACGGCACATTGGGCAACCGGGTCACAATTACCCGGACCAATCCGGCAACCGGAAAGGCCATATCCGAACAAGCGATTGTGCGCACGCGTGCCGACGGCGGTCTGGTGCTGCAAACGGGAAACGGCTTCGAGGCGGTGCGATGCGCGGGAATAGCCGAAACGCTCGGCTTTGACCGCGTGCCCGAAGGTTTGTCCGCTCAGCCCGTCTTCTCGATCGACACACGCGATGAGAATGGCGGCACCTATGAAGTGACGCTTACCTATCTTTCGTGGGGCTTCGACTGGCAGGCCAATTACATCGCTTCTCTGAAGGAGGAGGGTGGCTCGGATGATTTCGAGATGGGGATGCTTAGCTGGCTGACGGTGCTCAATGACAATGCCCAAAGCTTTGCCGATGCACAGCTTCTGGTGGTCGCAGGCGAGCTTAGCGTTGTGAGCGACTATGAAGGACTGGCCAGCCCCCCTCGCGGTGAGCCGTTGAGCCTGTCCTGCTATCCCATTGGTAGCACAGCGGCCGGATCGCCCATTCCAACGTTTGCCGGCCCCCTCGGCCTCTCAAAGTATAATGCCGCCAACTATGAGGGTAACGATATGATCGTTGTCACGGCTCAGCGACGTTCCAGAGCAGATATGGAAGCGCCAATGGCTGTTGCTTCTATCAGTTCCGAAGTGATGGAGGCGGCAGAAGAGCAGTTGGGTGATCTCAAGCTTTACCGTGTTCCGGAACGGGTCACGGTCAGCGCGCAAGGGATCAAGCAAATTGCCTTCCTGAACCGCGATGAGGTTAGCGCGCGCTATATCTATGAACTCGGCTGTGCCGCCGAGGCGATGATGCGCCCGAACCCTCCGGCCGGTATTCGGCAAGCCACAGTTTTCCTTCAAACCGAAAATGAGACCGAGCAAGGCCTGGGCATTGCCCTTCCCCAAGGGGCGTTCAATCTGTTCGAGCCCAGTTCCCATGGCCCTCTTCTGGTGAATGAAAACTCCCTTCGCGATTATGCGGTGGGCCAGGACATCGAGCTTGATGTCGGGCAGAGCCAGCATGTCACCGCAAGCTGCGCGCCAATGGCGGCCTATGATGAAAAACGCGATGACAGCAAATGGCAAGAGGTCGAAGCCGAACTCACCAATACCAACGATCACAGCGTTATGGCGCGCCTTGTTCTGGGCCGCGCCGGTTCGTGGCGCATTCGCTGGCCGGGTAGCTCAACCAAAATCAAAGACGGGAAGGTTATCGCCAAACTTGTTCTTGCACCGCACGAAACGCAGACAGTCCGGTGGAGAGTAAGGCGTCCGGAATAGCCCGTTTCAGACATAATTGAAAAATTTCTGTTCCCCTCTTGTTCTAGTGGAACAAATGGGATACATGCATTCCTACAGGGGGGCAGCAATCAAGCTTTCCCAGATGGCCGGTTAAAAGTACTTAATCGGACCTATGCAAGCGAAGGAGTGCATGCGATGGCTACGCAACTTAAGCTGGTAGACAAGGAAAAAGACGTGGACCGTCAAAAAGCGCTGGACGCTGCTCTTCAACAAATTGACCGTGCCTTTGGTAAAGGTTCAGCGATGAAGCTGGGCTCGAAAGAGGCGATGCAGGTTGAATCGATTTCAACCGGTTCGCTTGGTCTTGATATCGCGCTTGGCATCGGCGGCCTTCCGAAAGGTCGCGTGGTAGAAGTCTATGGCCCAGAAAGCTCTGGTAAGACAACGCTGGCATTGCATTGCATTGCCGAGGCTCAGAAAGCTGGCGGTACGGCAGCATTTGTCGATGCGGAACACGCGCTTGACCCTGTCTATGCAAAGAAGCTTGGCGTGGACATTGACGAACTGATCGTCTCGCAGCCCGATACCGGCGAACAAGCGCTCGAGATCACGGACACTCTGGTTCGCTCTAATGCGGTTGATATTCTGGTGGTCGATTCGGTCGCCGCACTTGTTCCGCGCGCTGAGATCGAAGGCGAAATGGGCGACAGCCATGTTGGCCTTCAGGCACGCCTTATGTCGCAATCGCTGCGTAAGCTGACAGGCTCGATCAACCGATCAAAGTGCATGGTGATCTTCATCAACCAGCTGCGCATGAAAATCGGCGTGATGTACGGTAACCCGGAGACAACGACAGGCGGTAACGCGCTCAAGTTCTACGCCTCGGTTCGTCTTGATATTCGCCGCACGGGCCAGATCAAAGACCGCGACGAGGTGATCGGTAACTCGACCCGCGTCAAAGTGGTGAAGAACAAAGTTGCGCCTCCGTTCAAGCAGGTCGAATTCGACATCATGTACGGAGAGGGCATCTCCAAGATTGGTGAGATACTCGACCTTGGTGTGAAGGCCGGCGTGGTTGAAAAATCGGGTAGCTGGTATTCCTACGACAGCGTGCGAATTGGCCAGGGGCGTGAAAACTCCAAGCTTTACCTCAAGGAAAACCCTGAAGTTTGCGACAAATTGGAAGCCGCCATTCGCGGTAAAACCGATGAGGTCGCCGAGGAGATGATGACCGGTCCGGACGCGGACTGAGAATTCACATCCTCAAGCGGGCGCTCCTGATGTTCCTGATCGGCCCAATGGCCCGATTTGGATGGGAGCAGTAGAAGAGCGGGACCTAATTCTCGCCGCCCGGAAACATGGAATACCGGTGTAGATCGCTTTTTGCCCCACGGGCGGACCGCGGATTTGCACCGGTTTTTCGTTTGCAGGTCCAGCCACAGTTAACTGCAGGATCAAGGCCGCAGTCAAAGCCGTCCCAAAAAGTGCCCACGGGGAACTTGGCCTCCAAGCTGAACACTGTGATCGAAAATCAGTGATGAGCTTTCGCTTGTCGCATTCCGGTCCATGGATTACCTGCACGCCATAACATTCAGCGGTTCGGCTACAGGCATGACTTCAACAAACGATATTCGTCGCTCCTTCCTCGATTTCTTTGCAGGTGAAGGCCACGTTTGTGTGCCAAGTGCACCGCTCGTTCCATACAACGATCCAACGCTCATGTTCGTGAACGCAGGGATGGTGCCGTTCAAGAACGTATTTACGGGGCTCGAAACACCTCCGGGCCCTTGCGCCACCTCGTCGCAAAAATGTGTCCGTGCAGGCGGCAAACACAATGACCTCGACAATGTGGGTTACACCGCGCGTCACCACACATTCTTTGAAATGCTGGGCAACTTCTCGTTTGGCGATTATTTCAAAGAACAAGCGATCCATAACGCCTGGAATTTGTTGACCCGCGAATGGGGAATTCCGGCGGACAAGCTGTTGGTCACTGTCTATCACACCGACGATGAAGCCTTTGACCTGTGGCGCAAGATTGCGGGTCTTCCCGAAGATCGTATCATCCGCATCGCCACCAATGACAATTTCTGGTCGATGGGCGAAACGGGCCCGTGCGGACCGTGCTCTGAAATTTTCTACGATCACGGCGCACACATTCCCGGCGGCCCTCCCGGAAGTCCAGACGAAGACGGTGACCGTTTCATTGAAATCTGGAACCTCGTTTTCATGCAGTTCGACCAACAGGCAGACGGCACGCGTAAGGATTTGCCAAGCCCTTCGATCGATACGGGAATGGGCCTCGAACGCATCGCAGCCGTGATGCAAGGTGTTCACGACAATTACGACACCGACACATTCAAGGCGCTGATCGCAGCGTCAGAAGGTCTCACCGGCGTTGCTGCAACGGATGAAACCACCGCGTCTCACCGTGTCATTGCAGACCACTTGCGTTCGACTTCTTTCCTTATGGCCGACGGTGTGCTCCCGTCTAACGAAGGGCGCGGCTATGTGCTGCGCCGTATTATGCGCCGCGCGATGCGCCATGCCCATTTGCTGGGGGCAAGTGAGCCTTTGATGCACCGCCTTGTTCCATCGCTGGTCACTGAAATGGGGCAGGCCTATCCCGAACTCGGCCGCGGCCAGGCGCTGATCGAAGAAGTGCTCCTTCGCGAGGAAACCCAGTTCCGCAGGACGCTTGATAAGGGTCTGAAACTCCTCGACGAAGCAACCGGCGATATGGGCGAGGGCGGAGAGCTTGACGGCGAGACCGCCTTCAAACTCTACGACACTTACGGTTTCCCTTATGATCTGACCGAAGACGCCCTTCGTGCACGCGGCATTGCGGTGGATCGCGGTGGCTTTGACGCCGCGATGACCCGGCAGAAAGAGGCAGCGCGCGCAGCCTGGAAAGGTTCCGGCGAGGCGGCTTCTGATGAAATCTGGTTCGATATCGCCGACCGCGAAGGTTCCAGCGAGTTCACTGGATACGTTGCGACCTCAGGCGAGGGCAGCGTCGTTGCCATCGTCAAGGATGGCGCAGAAGTGCAAAGCGCTTCGGCAGGTGATGAGGTTGTAATTCTGTGTAATCAGACCCCTTTCTATGGCGAGAGTGGTGGTCAAACCGGCGACACCGGCGCGATCAGCACACCCGAAGGGTTCGCCGCAAAGGTCACCGACACCAGCAAACCGCTCGGCCGCCTTCACGCGCATCACACCAAGATTACCGCTGGTGAGGTCAAAGTCGGCGACAATGTGCAGCTCGAAGTCGATGTAAAGCGCCGCAATCAGGTTCGCGCCAATCACTCGGCGACGCACCTTGTCCACGCGGCCCTGCGCGGTCAGCTTGGGGATCACGTAACGCAAAAAGGTTCGCTTGTCGCAGATGATCGCCTGCGCTTTGACTTCTCGCACCCCAAGGCGCTTTCGCCTGAAGACATCAACGCTATCGAAGCCGAGGTGAATGCCGAAATCCTTGCTAATCAGGAAGTCAGCACACGGCTGATGAGCCCCGATGACGCGGTCGAAGCGGGTGCGTTAGCGCTGTTTGGCGAGAAATATGGCGACGAAGTCCGCGTTCTTTCGATGGGCCGCACAGGCGGGTCAGGGCGCAGCTACTCTGTTGAATTATGCGGTGGCACCCACGTGAAAGCGACCGGCGATATTGGCCTGTTCCGTATCATCTCGGAAAGCGCGGTGTCCTCAGGCGTGCGCCGGATCGAAGCGCTTACCGGTGATGCCGCTCGCCAATGGCTGGTTGCGCGTGAGGAAGCGCTCAAGTCTGCTGCGAGCGTCATCCGGGCAACTCCCGAAGAGGTTCCTGGCCGGATCACTGCCTTGATGGAAGAGCGCAAGCGGCTTGAGAAAGAACTGGCGGAAGCCAGGAAAGCGCTTGCCCTTGGCGGCGGCGGATCAAGCGGTGAGGCGTCGGGTTCAAGCGACGAAGATATTGGCGGCGTCGCGTTCAGCGGACAAGTCCTCGAAGGGCTCAACCCCAAAGAGCTTCGCCCGTTGCTGGATGAGACCAAGCAGCGTTTGGGCAGCGGCATTGCGGCGATCGTTGCGGTGAATGACGGCAAAGCGAGTATCGCAGCTGCAGTTACGGACGACCTTACTGACCGGTTTAGCGCGGTTGACCTCGTGCAAGCAGGTGTTGCAGCGCTTGGCGGCAAGGGCGGCGGCGGGCGGCCCGACATGGCGCAAGGCGGCGGCCCCGACGGGACGAAAGCGTCCGATGCGATTGCGGCCGTGAAAGCTGTGCTTGCATAATCCGCCGCATTAAAGAGCCAGTATTTCAGGCTTTTTCAACTTTTCTGACCCAATTCTTCGTCTCTTGTTTCAGAGAGTTTGAAGGATTGGGGAATATGAAGAGCACATTTAGCGCGCATCTTTCGGTGGTTTGGGCAGCCAGTTGTTTTGCTTTGGTTACACCTGCCGTTGCGCAGGATCCCAGTCCGCCACCACCAGTGATGGAAATCCCGGCTAACGTTAGAACAGCGGAAGCGCAGCGTCAGGCCGAACCCTTCACGATTTCTGTGCGGATTATGGGACAGGATCGCGAGCTTTGGGCGGGCGATCTGGCTATGTGGGGCTCTAACCGCGCACAGGTTCGCCTCGATGTGCAAGATGTCGATATCACATGCCCCTTGGAAAACGCCCGCTTTGCCTCCCGGCGTAATGCGATCGAGCTTCAGGTGCGTCGCGGATATGGCAGAGACAACGCCAGATACACCGTCGAGGCAAACTGGACGCGCCCAACCGCTTCCTGCGCAGAGCAAGGCTCTCGCGCCACCGGCTTTGAAGTACAGGTTGAACTTGAAGAGGGAACACCGCGCGTGATCGAAGCAGACGGGGGTCTTCGTGTTGAGCTTACGCGTCGCAAGTAGCTCGCTGGAGAAAGTCCTTTTCCACACAGCACTGAGTGCTGTCCTGCTTGCGCTGCCTGCCCATTCGGGTGCGCAAGACCGCAGTGCGCGTGATCATGATAAACCACGGGCGATCCCCAACTATCACGTCCTGACTGATACCCCCAGACGCGATACAGCAGAGCAGAACTTTGCTTTCTTTGTCAGCGTCAAGGGGAGGGGGCGGGTCCTTTGGGCAGGCGATTTGTTTCTTGCCGAATACAATGGCGCGCGTATTGAAACGGACCTTCAGGACGTAAATCCCACGTGCGGATTTGATGATCGCCGCATCTCGTCACGCAATAATGCATTGGTTCTATCGCTTTCGCCGGTCGATTTGATCGAAGGCTATCGCTTCAGATTGAAAGCGTATTGGAAGCACCGCTTGCCATCTTGCGAGGAGATGCGCAGCGAGACCGAGTGGTTGAACGTTCCCGTCGAAATCGCTGAAGGCGAGACCAAGGTTCTTTCTGGCGATGGTGATCTCGAAGTCGAGTTGACGCGGCGCGCATGGCCTCAATGATCAGTTGTCGATCGTTGACGTCCGCAGTTTAGGGCGCGACTTCAAACCGCCGTCGATCTCAAGCTTTTCGCGATATTCGTCACGCTTTTCGTGGATCGAGGCGATGACCGGTCCCATGGCAACTCCGATGTCGACAAGCACCGCTTCTGATAGCTGCAGAGAACTCTCTAGCGTTTCCGGTACGGCGTGACTTGCCCCTGCACGGTAAAGCTGTGCGGCGTGGTCGGTGTCTCTTGCGCGCGATACGATCAGCAGATCCGGGTATTCGCGGCGGAGTTTTGAAACGAGGCGCTGTGCAAGCACAGGCTCGTCCATGGTCAGGACGACCGACGGTGCGTTTTCAATGCCGAGCCTAGTCAGAGCATCGCCTCTCGCCGCATCGCCGAAGGTTGCACGATACCCTGCGCGTTTTGCATCAGCGATGAGGTCGGGATCAGAATCGAGGATCACATAGGCTTGATCGTGCTCGGTCAGCATATCGGCGATCAATCGGCCAACACGGCCACCGCCAATGATGATCGTGCGCGCATCCTCTTCGTCTTCATCGGGCAGTTCGGGCGTGGCTTCGATCCGCCGGGCGATGACGCGGCCAAGTTTTGCCAGAAGCGGGGTAACGGTCAGGCCAATCGCGGTGACGATCTGCCAGAATTGTGCAGTGTCGGAATCGATAACCAGTGCGCTGGTCGCTGCTGCCAGAACAATGAGGCTGGTTTCTGACGGGCTTGCCATCAAAACGCCCGTTTCCGCAGCGGTGCTGCGCCGTGCACCCATCATCCTAAGCAAGGTGCCAGTGATCACGGCCTTGAATACGAGAACACCAACAACTGCGGCCATGATCTCCCAGACATTGGCCCAGATTTCAATCAGGTTGACGCTCATCCCGATGGTGATGAGGAAAATGCCGAGCGCAAGACCTTTGAACGGCTCGATGATCAATTCTACCTCGCTGTGATACTCGGTCTCAGCGATGAGCAGACCAGCGATGAGCGCTCCCACGATTGGCGAGAGGCCGGTCGCAGATGTGGCGAGGCTGGCGCCAATAACGACAAGCATCGTTGCTGCAAGGAAAAGCTCAGGGCTTTTCGTCCGCGCGGCCTGGCTAAACAGGCTTGGCAGGGCATAGCGGCCCACCACAAGCAGCACCAAAATAACAATCCCGCCATAGATCAACGTGTCGGTGATTCCTTCAACCCCGCCGCCCGCAGCGGCAGGGGCGAGCGCACCCAGGATAAAGATGATCGGCACGATCATGATGTCTTCGAACAGAAGCATCGACAGCGCGGCGCGCCCGACCGGGCTTTTCGTGCCTGATATCGGCAGCACAATCGCGGTGGACGAGAAGGCGAGGGCGAACCCGAGGGCCAGCGCCGCTGTTGTATTCATCCCGCTGTATTGTCCGAAGAAAGCGGCCGAAATGCTGCCAATGATGAGAAGCTCCAGGCTACCCAAACCAAAGACAAGTTTTCGCAGTTGCCACAAGCGGTTGAACGATAGCTCCAACCCAATCGCAAACAGAAGCAGGATTATCCCGAAGTCTGCAAAAGGCGTCAATCGTTCCGGGTCGGATATGGTCACATATTGAAGCCAGGGCACCTCATCGACCAAGGTGCCAAGTCCAAAGGGGCCAACAGCCACCCCGATCAGGATGAAACCGATAATTGGCGTAATCCGGAAGCGGGCGAACACCGGGATAACGATCCCTGCCGATCCAAGGATCACCAGAGCGTCTTGCATAACCGGAGAGAGGGTCAGTTCGCCTGCCATAAGTTCCTTTGGGCCGAGCTTTCAGTGTTGGGTTGCCCGGATGCAGATTGCTCCTCCAGGCCGACATTGCAATGCGCTATACCATTTCAACCAAGAGGGGCGGCCGTTCGTTCCAACAGCCGCCCCTCAAAAACCGATCAAACTGAACGTCTAGGCCCAGTTTTTCATCTCTGTTTCGAGGTTCTGCACGATCGCCTCGAAGAATTGCTCGGTTGTGAGCCAGTTCTGGCCAGGGCCGATAAGCAGCGCCAAGTCTTTGGTCATCTGACCCTTTTCGACCGTTTCGATGCAAACCCGCTCAAGAGTTTCGGCGAATTTAACCACATCGGGTGTGTCGTCGAACTTGCCGCGATACATCAGGCCTCTGGTCCATGCGAAGATCGAGGCAATCGGGTTGGTCGAGGTCGCCTTGCCCTGCTGGTGCTGGCGATAGTGGCGGGTAACGGTGCCGTGTGCGGCTTCTGCTTCGATGGTTTTGCCATCGGGCGTCATCAGAACAGACGTCATCAGACCGAGTGAGCCGAAGCCTTGAGCCACGGTGTCAGACTGAACGTCGCCGTCGTAGTTCTTACATGCCCAAACAAACTTGCCCGACCACTTGAGGGCGGAGGCAACCATGTCATCGATCAACCGGTGCTCATAAGTGATGCCGGCCTCAGCGAATTTCTCTTTGAACTCAGCTTCGAACACTTCTTCGAACAGGTCTTTAAAGCGGCCATCATAAGCTTTCATGATGGTGTTTTTGGTCGAGAGATAGACCGGCCAGCCGCGGTCGAGGCCGTAGTTCATCGACGCACGCGCAAAGTCGCGGATCGAGTCGTCGAGGTTGTACATCGACATAGCGATACCAGCGCTCGGGAAGTCGAAGACGTTGAGATCAATTTGGGTGCCATCATCGCCTTCGTAAACCATGCGAAGGCGGCCAGGACCCGGGATCAGCGTGTCGGTTGCACGGTATTGGTCACCAAATGCGTGACGACCAACCACAATGGGGTCAGTCCAGCCCGGCACAAGGCGCGGCACGTTGTCGATCACGATAGGCTCACGGAAAACCACACCGCCAAGGATGTTGCGGATCGTGCCGTTTGGCGACTTCCACATTTTCTTGAGGTCAAACTCTTCAACGCGCGCCTCATCCGGGGTGATGGTGGCGCATTTGACGCCGACGCCGTGCTCTTTGATCGCGTTTGCTGCGTCGATCGTGATCTGGTCATCGGTCTCGTCGCGCTTTTCAACCGAGAGATCGTAATACTTCAGATCAACGTCGAGATAAGGCAGGATCAGCCTTTCGCGGATCCACTGCCAGATGATTTTGGTCATTTCATCGCCGTCGAGCTCGACGACCGGGTTCTTAACCTGAATTTTTTGCATGGGCGTACGCCTGTTCCTTCCGTCCAGGGGACAGTCATAAATTTGCTTTTGCGGATGTGTGATCCCATCCCTGTGACGGGGCTTTAGCAGAGGAGCGGCGTTGCGCAAGTCAGGCAACGGGCGAGAGGCTATTTGGGGCTAAAATCCACTTCCTGGTTCTCGCAGATATGCCTCTTCAGCCGCTGTCGAGGTTCGGCCCAAAATAGCATTTCTGTGAGGGAACCGGCCAAACCGTTCAATTACATCCCTGTGCGCGTGCGCGTAACGCGTGTATCCGTCATCACCCAGCGCCTCAATCAACCGAACCGCTTCGTTTTGGTCGGCCAAATCCTCGCTGTGCTCGAACGGGAGATAGGCGAACACTCTTCGGTTAACTGCAATGTCCTGATCCCAACCTCTGCTTACTAATTCGCGTGCAATTTCCAAGCCTATCGGATCGCTCGCAAAACTGCGCGGGTCGCCGCGGTATAGGTTTCGGGAAAACTGATCGAAGACAATGATTGCGGCAAAGGCCTCGGAGGGCGATCCCATCAAGTCACCGAGCGACACTTGCGAGAGCTCTTTGTGCAGTCCGCAAAAGCGAGCGCGGATTTCATCGTCCAGCGCCTCGTTCTTGTAAAACCAGTCTTTGGCATCCAGTTCATCGAACCAAAAGCTGAGGACCATGCCGGGCCAGTCAGCGTGTCGAGAATTTGTCATGCAACGAGCCTATAGCAATCCAAGCCAATCATTCGGGCCAAATACACAAAAAGGCGCCGCTTTTGCGACGCCTCTTGAGTGGTGCTGTTTAGCGGATGATGGTGGGCGTACCAAGATTTGAACTTGGGACCCCTACGATGTCAACATAGTGCTCTACCCCTGAGCTATACGCCCGCACCATCATCAAGCCCGCGTCGTATCGAAGCGGGAAGCGGCGAGTTAGCGAAGCTCGCGGATCAGTGCAAGCGATTCGCTGACGCTGCGTCCAAGTTTTCTCAGATACGTGCTTCCTGCTGTTCTTCGAACACGCGCTCCACCTCAAGGACAAGATCGCGAAGGTGGAAGGGTTTTGACAGTACTTTGGCATGGGGCTGTTCGCGGCTTGCGCGCAGCGAAACGGCAGCAAAGCCTGTAATAAACATGACTTTAGTGCGCGGGCTCACCTCGGCGCAGCGCTGCGCCAATTCAATACCGTCCATTTCTGGCATAACGATGTCAGACAAGAGCAGATCAAAGAACTCCGCCTCAAGCAGCGGCACAGCCTCTGTCCCGCGGTCAACGCTGACCACTTCGAAGCCGGCTTTGGTTAGCGCGCGCTCAAGGTATGCACGCATGGCTTCTTCGTCTTCAGCAAGAAGGATTCGCGGGATTTGCGGTGTTGTCATGTGCAGCGTGATACAATCGATCGCTTAATAAATCTTATTCATTTTACCAAGGTGACCAGCTTTGGAACGCCTGTTTGGGGCATTTTTCATCCGAAGTGGATTAACTATATCCGGCTGACCACACGCCATTGAGACTGAAATCGAGCCGTGATGCGGCGCGAAGTGGGTGATTTTGCCTTTGACTCGCACAGTCAAAGCAGGCAGCACTAAGTGAACATGTCATCATCGCCCAACAACCGGCAAACCTCTCGATTAGACACAACCGTACGCAGCCAACCGGGAAGCGTGCGAAGGGACCTTGTGACCAACAAAGGTGGCTCGGTCGCTGGATCATCGCCCAGTGTGGATGGGCATGCGTTTGTTCATGTCGCTCCGCGTCACATGCCGCTTCCCGTGCTTATTGCGGTACCGCATGCCGGGCGGGTGTATCCATCTGAAATAAAGGCGCAAATGCGCGATGTTCGCCATAGCCAGCTTCGCCTTGAGGACAGGCTTGTTGATACAATCGGGGTGGAGGTCGCGCGGGCGACTGGGACGGGCCTGCTGGTTGCTCATGCGCCGCGTGCAATGATCGATCTTAACCGTGCCGCCGATGATATTGACTGGGGCATGGTCAAAAAGCCCAGAGGGTTTGATCAGGGTGCCTTTGCCGAGGGCCTTATCGGCGTAGGGCCGACGGTTGGTTCCGCTAATGCGCGTTCTCGCAGCGGTTTGGGTCTTGTTCCACGGCGTTTGCCGGGATTTGGCGAGATATGGCGCTCCGCGATTTCTGCAGATGAAATAAAGCGCAGGGTGGAACAGATTCACCGCCCTTATCATGACTTTCTTGCCCGTGAGCTTATCCGGATACGCGACGCCTGGGGCGCTGCACTTCTTATCGATTTGCACTCCATGCCACCGTTGCGGCGACGTGATGGCGAAAAGCAGGCCCCGCGCATTGTGTTGGGCGATCGTTACGGAGTCTCGTGTGACAGCACCATTGCTAATCACGCCTTCAACTATCTGGAACATCATGGCTGTGTGACGGCGCATAATCGCCCGTATTCAGGTGGTTATGTGCTTGATCGTCATGCAAGGCCAGCGCGCGGAATTCATGCCATTCAGGTTGAGATATGCCGAAGCACCTATCTTGATGCCGCCTATGAAGAGACGACCGATGGCGCTTCTAATTTGGCACAATTGCTTGCTGGACTAGTGCGCGTGCTGGGGGCCGAGACCGCTGGTCTTGTATCAGGCGGCCGTGTTCCCCAAGCTGCTGAATAGGGCTCGCTTAATAGCACCTTCGAACGAACGCCCTCTTCCCAAATTCCAAAAAAGAAGCCACCTCGCGCGAAAGGGGGGAGCACGAGGTGGCCAGGTTCAGGGAGGATCACGCCAATGAATGGCGAATCCGGAGCGGCTCATGAGGGGGTAACCGCTCCATGCTACTAAATAAGCTTGGGGCGACCCGCTTTCAAGCTGCGGGCCGCCCCAATTGTATCGCAAATGGACGCAAATTACGTCCGGTAGCTCTTTTGCTTTGAGCCGTTTATTTGGCTTTGTCTTCGGGCATAGGCACTTTGCCTTGCGCGCTTTGGCGTTCGAAGATGATCCGCATCAGGTTCATTGAGAACAGGTGCGCATGGATCAGCATAAGCATACCGCTCTTGTTGAGCTCTTCCACCTTCTCAGCAGGAAGCTCGCGCAGCTTCTCTTCGTTCACCATGCGGAAGCCGCGATAAACAAATGGCTTGTCCGGCATGTCGTTGCGGGTGATCGCAATTTCGCCGTCCATCATAAGGTCAAGGGCAGTGAGTTGCTCGAGAAACGCCTTTGTGCGCTGACCCGAGGTTTCAAAGCGGCGGCAGAACTCCAGGACATCATTGGTGTACTGGGTCGGCTTTTGCTCGTCACCATCCGCTTGGAACAGCGCATTGCCTTCATTGGCTTTGCCTACAACGCCGGATTCCGGGTCGAAGCAAAGAGACATTTCCTCGCTGCCCTGATTCAGCTTTGCGAGGATGAAGGGGTAGCGGCGGATGTAGGCTGGTACATAGACGCCTGCTTCAAGCTTGCCGTTTTCTTCGATGAAGGTGTTCACGCCTTCGTTGAGGCCCATCAGAGCGATTGGCAGCGGCGCGTCGTTTGCGGTGAAAACGATCGGATAATGGCGCTGAGCATCGACAAATTCATCAACCGTAAGCGGGATGGCGTGCGTATCGGCCATGAAGGATGCATCATCAAAGCTGCTTACTGACCAGTCAGCGTGATCTTTGCTGTTGAGCGGAAGCAAGTCTTTGTAAAAAAGCGGTAGTTGTGGCTGCGGCGCGGTCGCCATGGATAGTCTCCTAGATCCCATAAGTGAGTGTTGATTGAGGGCGGCGCGCGGCTTCAGCTTAGTCCCCACCCAAGAATTGTGAGGCGCTTTAGGCGTTCAGGGACGTAAGGGCAAGCGCGCAAGGCGTACTACTCGTCAACCAATGGTACAAGCTTGCCCGGATTGAGTAATCCTTGCGGGTCGAGCGCCTGTTTTACGCTGCGCATCATCGATAAAGCCACCGGGTCGCCCAGGCGTCCAAGCTCGCCCACTTTCATTTGTCCGATGCCGTGTTCTGCGCTGATCGATCCGCCCCACCGGGTGACAAGATCATAGACGCGCGCGCTGACCTGTTTGCCTTCGCCTTCTTCCCATTCACCGGGCACCGCCCCTTGCGGGGCGAGGACGTGAAAGTGGACATTGCCATCGCCCAGATGGCCAAAAGCAACCGCCGTTGTGCCCGCGAATTCTGCTTCGACTTTAGGGGAGGCGTCCAGAATGAACTCGGGCATTTTTTCGACGGGCACGGAAATATCATGCTGCATCGCCGGGCCCAGAGCGCGCTCTGCTGCTGAAATGGAATCGCGAAGGGTCCAGAAATCTTCGGCCTGCCGCTCGTTCGCGGCGATGACTGCGTCGCTCAACAGACTGTCTTCAGCGGCTTGCCCAAGCGCTTCCTCAAGCCGTTCGCGCAGGCTTGTATCGTCACAATCGACGGCTACACATTCGACCAGCGCATTCCATTCGTGGCGCTCGCTTAGCGGACAACGCGCGACAGGTAGATGTGCAAGGACGCTGCCCAGGCAATGGTCCGGAATAACCTCGAACCCTTCCAATGTGTCGCCCAATGCCCGGTCTACCCGTCGAAGGAGCGTGCGCGCATCAATGATCGAAGAAAGCCCAACCCACGCCGTCGCCCGGGCGCGCGGTGCAGGCAAGAGGCGCAATGTCGCACCTGTGACAATTCCAAGCGTACCCTCTGATCCGATCAAAAGCTGCTTAAGGTCGAACCCGCGATTGTCTTTTTTCAAAGCGGTGAGGGCATTGAAGATGCTGCCATCGGCAAGCACAGCCTCGACGCCCAGAACCTGCGCGCGCATGGTTCCGTGGCGCAGGACCTGTGTGCCGCCTGCATTGGTAGAGATCAGCCCGCCGATGGTCGCAGAACCCTTGCCGCCAAGGGTCAAAGGAAAGCGCAGATCCGCTGCGTCAGCTGCTTCGTGAAGCGTTTGCAGGATCACGCCCGCATCGCACACCGCAAGTCCGGCATCTGCGTCCAATACGCGGATCGCGTTCATGCGGCGCAGTGACAGCAGAATGGCATTGCCGCTCGCGTCCGGGGTCGCTCCGCCAGCCATTCCGCTATTGCCGCCTTGGGGCACAATCGGAATGAAGTGCTCCGCGCACAGCTTCACCAGTGCGGCGACTTCAGCCGTCGAAGCGGGTGATGCAAGCCCGAAAGCTTTGCCCGAATAACGACCACGCCAATCTGTCAGCCAAGGCTCCAGATCGTCAGCAATCGTGGTCCACCCTTTGGAACCAAGCAGTTCGGCGGCCTTCTTTGTGAAGTTTGAGATGTCGATAGTTGGAGCTGTCATTGTTGCGCCTATGCCACAATCGCGCGGGAATGCACCAGACCTTTGGCGTCACGGAGCCGCGAGGTTAAGGCAGCGTTCAATCACTGATGCTAGGCCAATCGCTCGCTTTTATGAGACGGCTCAGGTGGGGCCAGGTTGAAATTGTTGTTTGGAGGGTCCGCAAGACACTGATGTCTAGCCTATACGCCTTGGCAGCGTCGGCCGCTCTGTTCTTGCCGTTTTTGGGGCAGGCAAACGATGCGCCTGCGGCTTCCGCTCCGTTGGCTCCATCCTCTGCTGTGACTTCCGCTCCGCAATGCTCGATCACCAATGCTGGGCCGGTTTCCGGTGCCGAGCCTCTCAAGCAATCTGCGCAAAATAGCGAGCCACCAGCTGCGCAACTGCCATTGCCGATCTCATCTGAAGGGCGTGCATCCACTCCGCTAGAAGCGTTTTATGCCACGCGCACCGCCAATCAAGTGAGGATCGAGCGGCGCGTGACAATTCGGATCGCTCCCTATCGCCAAAGCAACCGCAACAGCCTTTTAGCCCAGCTCCCAAGGCGCGGCGTTGCCCGCGAGTACGAAGAGCGCAAGATGGATGACTGCATTCCTGTGGCGGGCATCGCGGGCGTCCAGACGGGCACGGGCAATCGCTTGCTGTTGTTCCTGCGCGACCAGCGCATCATTAGCCTCAACCTTGAACGTGGATGCGAGGCTCGTGACTTTTATTCCGGCTTCTACGTCGAGCGAAGCGAAGATGGTCGGCTTTGCGTGAAACGCGATCAACTTCAGTCCCGAAGCGGTGCCAAATGCGAAGTTGAACGCATGCGCCGTCTTGTCGCCGCTGACAACTGATCGTCTGCACATTGTTGCAACCAAGGGCGCAGCCTCTGGAACCTCAGGGGGCGAAGAGGCGCAATTCCTTGACTCCGAGCGCCTTTTTGGCCAAGCGAAGCACGCCTTCTTGGACGGCGTTAAGCCCAGATGCGTTCTGCCTTTCATGAAACAGCAATCCTTGCATTTTTTATCCGGACATTTTTGCGCCTATGACATTTGCCGATCTCGGCCTCTCTCCTGAATTGCTCAAAGCGGTTGAAGAAGCCGGCTATACCGAGCCGACCGCTATTCAAGCAGAAGCAATTCCTTCCGTCCTAATGATGAAGGACCTCATCGGGATTGCACAAACAGGCACGGGTAAAACCGCCAGTTTCGTGCTGCCGATGATCGATGTGATGGCCTCTGGTCGCAGGCGTGCATTAATGCCGCGCTCGCTCATTCTTGAGCCGACGCGCGAACTTGCTGCGCAGGTTGCCGAGAATTTCGAAAAATACGGCAAGAACCATGACCTTAAGATGGCGCTGCTTATCGGCGGCGTGCAGATGGGCGATCAGGTTAAGGCTCTGAACGAGGGCGTTGATGTCCTGATCGCGACGCCGGGCCGGATGATGGACCTGTTCGAGCGGGGCAAAATCCTGCTTTCGGGCTGCGAACTTCTGGTGATCGACGAAGCGGACCGGATGCTCGACATGGGCTTTATCCCGGATATCGAGTTTATCTGCGACAAGCTTCCAGAGACGCGTCAAACCATGCTGTTCTCGGCCACCATGCCTGCGCCGATTGAAAAGCTGGCGAAGAAGTTCCTGAACAATCCCAAGCGGATCGAGACGGCGCGCGCGGCGACCACGAACAAGGACATCACGGCCTTCAAAGTGCCAGTAAAGAGCCGCCAGAAGCGCGATACTCTTGAGTGGCTGCTGGCGAACGATCAGGTCGAAACCGCCATCATTTTTGCCAATCGCAAAACAACCGTTCGCGACCTCAACAAGCATTTGCAAAAGCGCGGCTTTGCCTCAAGCGAGATCCACGGCGACATGGACCAAGGGTCGCGGCTTAAGGAGCTGGACCGGTTTAAGTCGGGTGATGTGAACATTCTGGTGGCGTCCGATGTGGCCGCTCGCGGGCTTGACATCAAAGGCGTCAGCCACGTCTTCAACTTCGATACGCCGTGGCACCCGGACGATTATGTCCACCGCATTGGCCGCACCGGCCGTGCAGGCGCAAAGGGCCGGGCGTTTACGCTCGTATCTGATGAGGACGCAGAAGCGATCTCGAATGTCGAAAAACTCACCGGCCATCCGGTCAAGGTGTTCGGCAAAGAGGACGTTCGCGTCGAGCTTGCCGATTCAGGCTCTGAGCCAAAAGCCGAAGAAGGTGAAGAGCGCGAAGAACGCGAGGAGCGTCCCAAGCGTTCGCGAGGTGGCAAATCGCGCCGCGATGCGTCAGACAAGAAACCTACTGATGAAAAGCCGAAGCGGGCCAAGCGTTTGCGTGACGACGATAGCGACGAAAAGCAGCGCAAAGCGCGCAAATCCCGCCGCCGCGAGGAGGACGATGAACCCGTCGCGGCAGGTGAGTGGAACGGGCCAAAGCCAGGGTTTCTGGATATCGGATTTAGCGGCTAGAGCCGCGAAATCTCTTCAGCTGCCTTCCAATGTATCCCAGCAAAAGACCCGAAGAGCGCAAGGCTGACTTTATCATCCACGCGATAAGCGTGGCACTCATCGTGCCGGTGAGCGGGCTTTTTATCCAGTGGGCCTCGCAGCGCGGTGATCCGCTCTTGCTGATTGCGACCATCGGTTATGCTGTGACGGCACTGTTTTCGATTGCGGTCTCGTTTGCCTATCACTTGTTGCCGCGCCATGATTTGCGTGCTGTGCTGCGCAGATGGGATCATGCCGCCATTTATGTCGTGATCGCCGGGACTTTCAGCCCGCTGCTGATTATGGCGGGAACGCCGAGTGCATTTCTCATCCTCGCAGTGATCTGGGCGCTTGCGTTGTTCGGTTTTGTTTTCAAGCTGGCGGCGTCCAACATGGACCCGCGCTGGTCGGTCGTTTCCTACCTTGGTCTTGGCGCACTGGGTTTGTTGGCCATGCCGGACTTCTGGCGCGAGCTGCCCTTGCTAACCACCGTCGCGATCGGGGTGGGTGCGCTTTTCTACACGGTCGGAACGTGGTTTTACCGGCAAAAAGAACGTCCTTTCAGATACCCGATCTGGCACTCATGGGGCACCTTGGGCGGTACGTCTCTATGCGCAAGTATCGGGATTGCGCTCGTGGGTTAGACCCAAGCCACGCGTCAGGGCACGGCAAAGACATGCGCGATCATTGTGCTGCCTTCGAAGACTGCGCGGTCTTCGACATTTATACCGTCCTCAACAAAGACAAAATCGAAAACACCGTCTGAATTGCTGTCAGAATGCAGCATGACCAGAAACATTGTCCCCGGCTTTGGCGCAGGGTTTAATGTGACGGCGACGTCCTTACTGGTTCCGCTTTCCACGAATGTGTAGCCTGCGACCCAGTCACCATTCGGCTTGCCGTCGATAAACGGGTGAAGCACCAGCCAGCCATCGCCCTCGATATGCACCTCGTCAAAGGTGAGGGTGGCCCCGTCACCTCTGCGCACGGCGCTGTTGGCAGAAGTTATGCGTTGTTCGGTGTAGGTCGTATCGGCGGAGCGGCTGACCCCTTCCACCATGATCCAGTTTTTCTCGCCATTGCCCAGAGTGATGGCAGGCGCATCCTGTGCCTGCGCATTGGCGCCGCATGCCAGAGCGAAAGCCAACCCAAGTGTAAAACGCATCGATAATCCCCTCTCGAGCTCCGTATTGCAGACCTTGCCAAAAGGGGGAAGAGGACCGCTCTAGCTAACTACACTCACAAAGCTGTCGATGACGCGCTTCTCGCCTGCCTCTTCGAATTGAATGGTGAGTTTGTTGCCTTCCTGATCGATCACGCAGCCAATCCCGAACTTCACATGTTCAACCATCGCGCCAATTGCGATGTCCGAGCGGGGTTGCGCGGCGAAGCTGGCGGCACTTCGACCTGGTTCGGCGAGGCGTTTGGGCTGTGTGTCGTACCCTGAAGAAACAGCACGTCTCCAACCAGGGCCACGGGTTTCGGCGCGGCCCGGATTTTGCTGGGCGACATGGGCGAAGGGGTCTTCGTTCTCTGACCAGTTTGCCCGCCAAAGCGATGCGCCGCCTGTCATCGTGCTTTCCTGATCGATGAATTCCTCTGGCAATTCTTCGATAAAGCGCGACGGGATGGAGCTTGTCCATTGCCCATAAATTCGCCGGTTGGCCGCGTGCATAATGATGCATTTGCGCCGTGCTCGTGTGATCGCGACGTAGGCCAAGCGTCGCTCTTCCTCGAGAGAGGCAAGGCCCCCTTCGTCGATTGCGCGCTGTGAAGGGAAGACGCCCTCTTCCCAGCCAACACAGAAAACATGGTCGAATTCGAGACCTTTGGCCGCGTGGATCGTCATGATTGT
Organism: Erythrobacter sp. S227; assembly: GCF_057364925.1. Lineage (NCBI taxonomy): Bacteria > Pseudomonadati > Pseudomonadota > Alphaproteobacteria > Sphingomonadales > Erythrobacteraceae > Erythrobacter > Erythrobacter sp. S227. The sequence continues at coordinate 1,211,729 of NZ_CP200280.1, read as the reverse complement.
GACAGTTTCCTCGCCATCGTTCCGGTCATTGTCCATGACGAGGCTGACGTGTTCGAGGAAGTCGCCGAGCGTCTCATACTCCTCCATTGCGCGGGCAAGTTCGGAAAGGTTTTCTGCCCGCCCGGCGCTTTCGGCAGAGCGGTCTTTCGCGAGCATGTCGTTATAGCCGCTCTCATCGAGGACGAGCCGCAGCAGGTCTGCAGGCGATGTGACTTCAGCCGCTTCACGCCAAGACAGGAACTGCCGCATAAGCGTGCCGATGGTGTTCGCCGCGCGCTTGGGCAATTCATCGCTGTCCGCCAATTGCAACGAGGCCGCCGCCAAAGGCAGGTTCACCCGGCGCGCGTGAATGTGCATTTTCTCCAGCGTTTTCGAGCCAAGCCCGCGTTTGGGCTGGTTATATATACGCTCGAAAGCCAGATCATCTTGCGGCTGTGCGATTACCCGCAAATAGGCGAGGGCATCGCGGATCTCGGCCCGTTCGTAGAAGCGAAAACCGCCGATAATCCGGTAGTTAATGCCCACTTGTATAAAACGGTCTTCAAATTCGCGGGTCTGGTATTGCGCGCGAACAAGGATGGCGACTTGGTCGAGCGGTGCGCCTTCGCGCTCCAGCCGTTCGATCTCTTCGTTGACACGCCGCGCCTCTTCGGGGGCGTCCCATACGCCGATGACCTTGACCTTGTCGCCGCCATTGGCATGCGTCCAAAGCGTCTTGTCATGCCGCTCTGAATTGGCGCGGATGAGGCCAGATGCCGCGCCCAGAATTTGCGGGGTCGAGCGATAGTTTTGCTCAAGCCGCACGACATGTGCGCCGGAAAAATCCTTTTCAAACCGCAGGATATTGGCAACTTCTGCGCCGCGCCATGAATAGATCGACTGATCATCATCGCCCACAACGCATATGTTCTTGTGCGACTGGGCCAGCAGTCTTAGCCACAGGTACTGAACCGCATTGGTGTCCTGATACTCGTCCACCATGATATATTTGAAGCGGCTCTGATACTCGGCCAGCACATCGGTATGCTTGCGGAAAATATTCAGAATATGCAGCATCAGATCGCCGAAATCACAGGCATTGAGCGCCTTTAACCGATCCTGATACGCGCCATACATCTGAGCGCCTTTGCCGTTCGCATAAGCCTCATTCTCAGCCGCATCCAAATCAGCGGGATTGAGCCCACGGTTCTTCCATCGGTCGATGCACCCCGCCAATTGCCGCGCGGGCCAGCGCTTTTCATCGATCTGATGATCGTTGATGATCTGTTTTAGCAAACGCAGCTGATCATCGGTGTCGATAATGGTGTAATTGCTCTGTAGCCCCGCAAGCTCCGCGTGACGCCGTAGCATTTTTGCGCAGATTGAGTGGAAGGTGCCGAGCCACGGCAAGCCCTCTCCCGGTGCGCCCAAGTGGGCTGCTACCCGCTCACGCATTTCTTTGGCGGCCTTATTGGTGAAAGTCACACACAGGATCTGGCTAGGCCAAGCGCGGCGTGTCGCCACCAAATGCGCCATTCGCGCCGTGAGCGCCGCTGTTTTTCCTGTGCCAGCACCCGCCAGCATCAGCACCGGCCCTTCGGTCGTAAGGACGGCCTCGCGCTGAGGCTGGTTCAGCATCTGCGCGTAGGGCGGCACCGAAGAATCAAGCGGCGCACCGCTGCTAGTGTGGGGTAGGTTGGGGGTCATCGCACCAGAACAACTAGAGAACATCAGTTACGGATGCAATGTCGCATATTCAATTGCGGCGTGCACCCCCGGGGACGCCGCAATCTCGATATCGTCCCCACAATTGGCCGAAAAAGCGGCTCACCGCGTTTGGGAAACGGCTCTCGGCAAGGCGGTTTGAAAGCGCGATGCACGCAATTGCGGGCGGTTCGCAAAGGCACAAAACCCTGCCATCAAGCGGGTGTCGGGGCAAACGGGAAGCAACCAGTGGGGATTCTCGCCCGGCAAAACACAGTTCGTCATCGCTTGGGTGTCACCATTAAGGAGTATCCCAATGCGTAAATCCAAGTACCAAGCCTCAGGTGTTGCAGCAGCAGCGCTCGGCTTTCTTGCCGCGACGCCTTCTATGGCTTTTGCGCCGCAAGACGAAGGGGTGGCTGATGCAGGGCCCGCACAGCCGTCCGATCCTGATCTTTCGAGCGAACAACAGGCCGAGGTGGACAGTTGGCCGGTCGAACAGCAGACAGCCTATATGGGCTGGCCTGCCGAGACGAAGGGCTATTACTGGTCTCTGTCGCCAAGCCAGCAAATGCTGTTCTGGCGATTGACGGATGAGCAGAAGATCGCCCTCACCGCAATGACCGGTCCTGAACGCGACGCAGCTTGGCAGCAAATCGAAGGTCGCGCCTCTTCTTCGCGTTAGGCGGGTCATTCACCCCGCGGACCAGCGTCCTCTTCAGTCCAGGGCCGGGTCCGCAACCGGGGTGGCGGCAGGCTCACGTGTAAAAAGCGTGAGCCTGCCTTTGCCAACCCTGCGGCTTTTCTCGATCCGCAGGCCTTTGATTTCAGGCTCTTCGTTGAAGGCCGTTTCAAGCGCAATCCAGGTCTCGTCACCGATCCAGCCAAGGCGCTGAAGGCGGTCGAGGGCGACCTCGCCAGCGCCGGTATGGTACGGCGGATCGAGAAGGAGGATGTCATAGGGCTCGCACGCAGGCCGGAGGGTCATGACGGAATTGGATTCGACTGTCGTGCGGGCGCGGGCATCGAAGGTCGATATGTTCGCGCGAATTGTATCCACCGCCGCGCGATCTTGTTCAACGAACAGGCAATGCGCAGCACCCCTGGAAAGTGCCTCCAGCCCTAAAGCGCCGGACCCTGCGAAAAGGTCAGCGACGCGCAAATCCTCGAAACTGCCAAGCCTGCTGGTCAGCATCGAGAATAGAGTTTCGCGTGTGCGGTCGGCAGTGGGGCGGGTCGCATCGCCCTTGGGTGCCACCAGCTTACGTCCGCGCCAGTCGCCTGCAATAATGCGCATTAGTCTTGCTTGCCTCTCGAACCGTTTCTGGAACCACTTTTCAGGCTGCTCACAAAACGATCGAGGTCGCCCTTTTTGATGCGCGCAGCCTGGCCACGGGGCAGTTCGTCCAGATAGAACGGCCCGTAACCCACCCGGATCAGGCGGTTCACTTCAAGTCCGAGGAATTCGAGAACCCGCCGTACTTCGCGGTTTTTGCCCTCTGTAATCGTCATCTCAATCCAGTGGTTTTTGTGCCCTTTGCCACCGGAGCCACGTTCAAGATTGGCGTCGATCGAGCCGTAGCGCATACCTTCAATCTCTACCCCCTCGCTCAAGGCTTCGAGCTGATCCTGATGAATCTCACCAAAGGCCCGCGCGCGATAGGTGCGTGGAATGCCGCTCGATGGAAGCTCCATCGTGCGTTTGAGGCCGCCATCATTGGTAAGCAACAACAACCCTTCGGTGTTAAAATCAAGCCGGCCAATGGGCATCACCCGCGGTGTGCCTTTCGGTAGGGCATTGATCAGCGCTGAGTAAATCGTTGCGCGTCCGGCCGGATCGCTTTCTGCAGTGATCAGCCCTGCCGGTTTATGAAATGCGAAAAGCTGTGTGGGCTCCGGCGCAGCAACAGGTTTTCCATCGACGCTGACACCCCTGAGGCTGGTGAGGAATGTGGCAGGCGTTTCCACCGGCTTTCCATTCAGTGTGATGCGCTTGTCAGCAATCATGCGCTCGATCTCGCGGCGCGAGGCAATGCCTGCGCGGGCGAGCAATTTGGCGATCCGGTCTCCCTCGGGGCGATCGTCTGACTTTTTCGGATTAGTGGGCATGCGCTTCCTTAGGGTTTGGGGCCCTTTAGGCGCTTAAGTGCTCCTGCACAATCTCGTCGAAGCGAACGATCCCGCTTTCAAGCGTGCCCAGCGTCAGTTCCTTGATCGCGCCGCTTTCAAGGCCTTGCTGGCCAAGCTCGGCTGCGCGGAAGTCTTCGCTAGCAAAAACGCCGCCATCCAGAAGCTTCCAACTGCGCTCCCAATGGCTCAAAGCTTTCTCTGTCTTGGGCTCTTCGGGGATAAGCATAAAGTCCTCGACCACGGTGTGATTATGCGCGGTTGGCATCAGCACCATGACGTTCACATAATCGGGGCTGGGCACGATGATGGTCGCAGGAAACAGTTGATACGCAAAGGTAATCACCCGGCGCATGGCAGCCATATCGGTGAAGTCCACGCCTTCCATTTCCTCCAATCGGCCAACGGCGGAGCGCATATGCGGGCCCACGATATCGCCGCTTGTGATGCCGTCCTTGAAGAAGGGGCCGATGGTATTCGCATGGAGGCGCGTCACATGATAGCTTTCCAGAAACGCATCCATGATGAGCTTCCAATTGCCATTCACCTGATGGGTTTTGCGCCGGAACAGGTGCAGGCCTCGCATGCCAAATGCATCAAAATCTGCGCTAATCGCTTTTGCATCACCGAAGTCCGCACGTTCCTTTGGCGCGAACCAAATGAGGCCGCCGGTTTCAAGGGAAGGGAGCTCGATCAGGCTATGCTCGCTTTTTTCGAGGCCCGGGAATGTCTCTGGCCGGGGGAGGGCAAGGAGCTTGCCATCCAACCGGTATGTCCAAGCATGATAGGGGCAAACCATACGCGCTGCGCATTGCACATCCTTGCCCTCAACAAGACGGGTGCCCCGGTGGCGACAGACATTGAGGAAGACGTGAACCTCTCCGTCTCTGTCTCGGGTAATCAGCAGTTGGCGCCCTGTATCGTCATGCGGCACGACCATACCGGGCTCTGGAATGAGGGCAGAGGGGGCAAGCACTTGGGGCAGGCGGTCAAACAGTCCTGCTTGCTCTTTCGCGAAGTGATCAGCGCAGGTGTAGCGGCTGGCCGGGACGGTGCCTATCGTGTCGACGGGCCGCGCTTTGCCCTTACGAATATCCTCAGCAAGCGCCAATTGGCCCGGAGTTGGCTGTAAACTGGGTAAATCTGCCGTTGCGGTCGCGTTCATCGCCTTGTCCCTATTTCCCTCTCGCGCTTTATGTCCCACACAGCCTAGCAAATAGCAAAGGATGAGCGAGCCTGTGAATACCGCAACAGCCAATGACGCTGAAGAGGGCAAACCCAAAAAGCCCGGCATCCGCGAAGTCCTGCGCGCACTGCGAAACAAGAAGTCCGCCTATATGGCGCTGTTCGGCTTCACCAGCGGGCTGCCCTTCGCGCTGTTTCTGGGCACGCTCTATGCGTGGCTGTCCGAGGCTGAGGTGGATCTGGAGACGATGGGTGTCTTCTCGCTGATTGGCCTTGCCTACGCCTTCCAGTTCATCTGGTCGCCATTGGTGGACAAGGTGAACTTCCCTGGCCTTCGCAAATTGGGCAAGCGCAAGCAGTGGATTGCTCCCATGCAATTGAGCCTCGGGATTATCCTTGTGACGCTTTCGCTGCTTGAGCCCAAGACACAGCTTGGCTGGTTCTCACTGCTGGCCGGTATCGGAGCGCTCGCCAGCGCCACGCAGGATATCGCGATCAACGCTTGGCGGATTGACGTGGCGGACGAAGAAGCAACGCTCGATATGCTCTCCACCATCTATCAGATGGGTTTTCGTCTCGCCTCGCTGTTCGGCGGCGCATTGGGCCTCATAATCGCGGCGCGCATTGGTTGGCCCGAGACTTATATGATCTTCGGTGCGAGCGTGCTTCTGATCGGATTTGCCGGACTTTTCGCGCCGGACAGCGACCGCGAACAAACGAAGGCGGTAAGCACCAGCGAAGAGGAAATCGAAGAGCTTTACGCCGTTGGCGAAGTTCGCCCGGGTGTGCGCCGCCATTACCTTTGGATGGTGGTCGGCCTTTGGGCATGGGCGCTGACGATCCTTGGTATTTTCATGGTTCGCGCCCTTGGCGGATATGTGCCGATGATGGGCGTTCTGGACCTGGGGCTTTTCGCGCTTGATCCGAATTACCTGCTCGGCATGTTTGCCTTGAACGAAAGCGGGCGGCCCGACCCAACCGAATTCACCGCCAAGATGGGCCCGCTGATTATCGCGGCGACCATAATCCTTCCGGCAGCGATTGCCGGAATGCTTCACCGGCGCAAGCTGGATGGGCGCGATGTCATCGCGGCAGGTGAAACCACTGCCAGGGCATCAGGGGCCATCGACCATCTCTACCGCGCATTGCTAGCGCCACTGGTGGAGTTTGTCGGGCGCATTGGCTGGTCGCTGGTGCTGATCCTCGCGCTCGTCCTCACATACCGGATTTGCGATGCGATCTGGGGCACCTTTGCCTATCCGTTCTACTTGGGCGAGCTCAATTACACCAATGACGAGGTCGCCTTTGCCTCCAAGTTCTTTGGCGTGGGCGCGATTATCGCAGGGCTCGCTTTGGGCGGATATATGCTGACCGTTTTGGGGCGGATGTTGACGCTGACCTTGGGCGCGCTTCTGGCAGCGCTCACAAACCTCCTGTACGCCGATATGGCCGTGGGCGGGGCCAATATGCAGGCGGCAAGCGACATGATCGGCTTCACTTGGCTGATCAGCACCTTTGCGCCGTTTGGTTCAGACGCTCTTCCGCGCCTCACGTTCACGATCATGTTTGAGAACCTAGCCATCGGCATAGCAGGGGCTGCCTATATCGCATGGTTGTCCTCTATAGTTTCTAAGAAGTATGCCGCAGTTCAGTATGCGCTGCTGTCATCGCTCACCCTTCTGGTCGGCACTCTGGGACGTGGAGCCTTGGGCGAGATGATCGAGGAGCAGGGCTATTTCGATGTCTTCGTGCTCACCACGCTGATCGGGCTGTTCGCCGTGGTGCTGTGTTTGGCGGAATGGTTTCGTCAATCGCGCATGGGCACCGATGATGTAGGACCCGAGCCAAAGGTCGAACCGGCGCAGTGAGCTCGGCCAGCCAAGGGGTTCGGGGAGCGATCGTTCCTTACCTTGAAAAAGAGGCTTTGGCGGCCTTCTTCGTCGGAGTCTCTTCCGGCTTTCCGTACGCGATGATCGGCGCAACGCTGACCACACGGCTTGCGCAAGACGGGATCGACAAAGCCACTGTCACGGCGTTTACGCTTGCCTTCCTCGTCTACAATTTCAAGGTCTTCTGGGCATGGGTGGTCGATGGTGTGCACCTGCCAGTGATCGGGCGATTGGGTCAGAGGGTCTCGTGGATGCTCTTATCCGGCGCCATGGTCATTGCATCGGTGGTCAACTTGGCGCTTGTGGACCCAGCGGCAAGCCTTACGGCAACCATCATCGCCGCCGTTTTAGTGGGCGTGGCGGGCGCTACTTTCGATATAGTGATCGACGCCTACCGGATCGAGACGTTGCGGCCCGACCAACTCGGCACGGGGTCGGGCATGAGCCAATATGGCTGGCGTATTGGAGCCGCAGGCGCTGGGGCGCTCGCGCTGGTTGTGGCGGCGCGCTACGGTTGGTCGGCGGGCTATCTCGCCTGCGCAGCCTTCGCTCTCCCTGCAATGCTCACCGCGCTGATCATAGGAGAGCCTGCAAGGCGTACCGTCACCATCGCCAAAAAGGGCGTCGCCGATGTGTGGCAATCCATCGCGGGGCCTTTCCGAGAGTTTCTTGGAAGGCACGGTGCGTGGTTGGTGCTCGCCTTTATCCTCGTCCACAAGATCGGCGACACACTCGCGAACCTCACCTTCCGCCTGCTGTTTGACGACCTAGGTTTTACCAATGACGAGATTGCGCTTTACGATGTGGGGCTGGGCTTTTGGGCCTATATGGTGGGGATATTCCTCGGCGGGATATTGTACGCGAAATTGGGCCTGAAACGCTCAGTGATGCTCGCGCTGATCCTTATGGCGGTGTCCAATGTGAGCTTTGCGGGGCTTGCAATAGTCGGACACTCAAATTGGGCGATGGCAGGAGCGATCGGGTTCGAGAATTTCGCCAGCGGATATGGCGGCGTGGTGGTGGTCGCCTATTTCTCGGCGCTGTGTGACCTGCGGTTTACGGCGGCTCAATATGCGCTGATTTCAGCGGGCGCGAGTGTTGTGGGAAGGCTCCTCACCGGCACAACGGCGGGCGGGCTGATCGAGGGGATCGGCTATGTGAATTTCTACCTGCTCACCACCCTGCTCGCACTGCCGGGAATAGCGCTGTTCTGGTGGATGATGCGCAGCGGTTTGGTGGATGAGGCGCTGGGCACGGCGGGTAAGGATCAGCTTTAGTCTGGAAGCTCGTCATTCAATCGCAGCGCCTCGCCTGCGAGGTAGAGCGAGCCTGCGATCAGGATGGGATAGCCATCGTCGGGGATATTCAGCAGCGCGTCTTCGAGGTCGGCGCGTGCGACTGCTTCCGGTCCGAACGCTTCGACCGGATGGTGGTCGTGACCGGGGACCGGCACGATTGAGAGGGTCCGCACCCGGTCGCCTAGCGGATTAAGCAAAGCGCGCGGGTTCTTGTTGTCGAGCATGCCTAGGATGAGGTGGATCGGGCCGTAGAAATGCGCAGCAATCGCCTCGCCAGCGCTGGGGTTGTGCCCACCATCGAGCCAGACCGCCGGAGCCGAAGTCAGTGCAGTAAGCGGCCCTTGGGAGAGGTTTTGCATCCGGGCGGGCCATTCTGCTCTATGCAAGCCAGAAAGAATCGCACCCTCATTCAAGCGCACTCGGTTTTGATGTTCGATCATCGCGATTGCGAGACCGGCATTTAGGTATTGATGATCGCCTTTCAGACCAATCTTTTCATTGGACCAAATTATGCGCCTGCTCTTGTCAGAGTACTCACCCTGAAAGAGCCCATCGGCGAACCACTCACTGCCCAATTCGAACGTAAGTGCTCCAAATCTATCGGTCAGCTTGCTGATCGCCTCGCGCGCTTCTGGAGGGTACTCGTTGCCCATCGTCACCAAAGGCACGCCCTTCTTCGCAATCCCCGCCTTCTCAAACGCAATCCGCGCTATCGGCTCGGTTGGCACACCTTCCTCTGGCGCGAGCAAGAACCGCTCATGGTCCAGCCCCAACGCCGCAATCCCGCACGCCGCGAGCGCCTCAGGCTCGAGCACATTGGTTGCATCAAAGCGCCCACCAAGGCCTACTTCGACGACGCAAGCGTCTGCTGGCGTGCGGCTGAAGGCGAGGAATGCGGCGGCGATGGTGACTTCGAAGAAACTGGGTGCGAGGTCCTCGCCTGCGTCCAGTACCTCTTCGAGCAACTTCGCCAGCGGCCCATCTTCGATAAGCTTGCCTGCAATTCTTATCCGCTCGTTATAGCGCACCAGATGGGGCGAGGTGGTGACGTGGACGCGCTTGCCATCGGCCTCGAGCATGGCGCGAAGGAACGCGCAGACCGAGCCTTTGCCGTTGGTGCCAGCGACATGGAACACGGGCGGCAGCTTGCGGTGCGGGTTGCTGAGGCGTTCCATCAGAGCGCGTATCGTCCCCAGCCCCAAGCGCCCTTGTGGCACGCTAAGCGCGCCTAAACGGTCGAGTTGCGCCTGGACGCGCGGGTCATCCGAGCGGCCAAAATCCATAATTCTTAGGCAGCTTCATCTGCCGGCTGAAGGAACCCCAACACCGCCGCCAAGCGCTCTTTGAGCTCACTGCGAGGCACAACCATATCGACCATGCCGTGCTTGTGAAGATACTCTGCGCGCTGGAAACCCTCGGGCAGGCTTTCGCGGATGGTGTCCTGGATCACCCGCTGGCCAGCAAAGCCGATCAGTGCGCCGGGCTCTGCGATGTGGATGTCGCCGAGCATCGCATAACTTGCCGTGACGCCGCCAGTGGTGGGGTCGGTGAGCACTACGATGTAAGGCAGACCAGCCCCCTTCAAACGCCGGGTCATCACGGTCGCGCGCGGCATCTGCATAAGGGACAAAATGCCCTCTTGCATGCGCGCACCGCCCGCTGCTGTCACCACGACGAAGGCGCATTTGCGGTCCAAAGCCTTTTGCGCGGCCTGACAAAACGCCTCGCCCACGGCCATACCCATTGAGCCGCCCATAAACGAGAAATCCTGCACGCCCACGACGGCCGCCTGACCATTGATCGAGCCCGAACCTGTGACAAACGCATCAGCATGCGGGCTCTTGGCGCGCGCTGCTTTCAACCGGTCGGTGTATTTCTTGGAGTCTTTGAATTTGAGCGGATCTTCGGTCACCGTCGGCACGGGGAGAAGCTCAAACCCGTCATCCAAAAGCAGCGCAAGGCGCGCGTCGGCATTGATCCGCCCGTGGTGCCCGCACTTGGGGCACACAGAAAGGTTTTGCTCATATTCCTGAACGAACAGCATTTCCTGACAATTGGAACATTTGATCCAAAGGTCTTTTTCAGTGCTCGATTTCTCTGTGCCAAAGCCCAGAGAATTGCGGACGCGGTTTAACCAGCTCATTTCAAAACGATCCCTTTGGTGCCTCGGCCTTTACACCGCTTTGATGGCGTCAACCATGGCAGCGGTCAGCTCTTTTAGCTTTGCCGGAGCCTTTGCGCCATGTTCGCCTACCAAGTCAACAAAGGCTGACCCTACGACAACCCCGTCTGCATGCTTGGCAATTGCCGCGGCTTGAGCGGGTTCGCGCACGCCAAAGCCGACGGCGACCGGCAAATCGGTGGCAGCTTTGAGGGCTGCGACAGCCTCTTCGACGGAGCCTGCTGCGGCTTGCTGTAGCCCGGTGACCCCCGCGACCGAGACATAGTAGAGAAAGCCGCTCGACCCCTCGAGCACTTGCGGAAGGCGCTTTGCATCAGTGGTGGGGGTTGCAAGGCGGATGGGCGAAATTCCAGCATCGCGCAAAGCCGGACCCAGCGCATCATCCTCTTCAGGCGGAATATCGACGCAGATAACGCCGTCCACGCCTGCGCCTTTGGCCGCATTGGCGAACCATTCAGGCCCGCGCCGGATCATCGGGTTGGCATAGCCCATAAGGACCAGCGGCACATCGGGGTGACGCTCGCGGAACTCATAGGCGATTTGCAGCACATCGGCGGTGGAGGTGCCTTTGCCAAGCGAGCGCAGATTGGCGCTCTGGATCGCAGGGCCATCGGCCATCGGATCGGTGAACGGCATCCCCAATTCGATCACATCCGCGCCGCCTTCGACGAGGGCATCGAGGTTGGCAGCGGTGTCGCCATCGCCAGCGGTGATGAAGGCAACGAATGCGGCGTGGGATTTGGAAAAGGCTTTTGAGAGGCGGGTCATTGGGCTCCGGGCAATCGTGATTTGATGGTGACAATGGCTTTGCCAATGCAAAGAACTAGCGAAAACAGCAAGGGGACAAAGATCAGCGTCATGATCCAGCCGTCGATCCCGACCCTGCATGAATGCGGAAACGCATCATGAGGTAGATCATCACAGGAGTTCCAATCGAACCATCCAGTCATCGATAGTACCATGCCAACTTGCGAGAAAAGTATGGTGGCAGCGAAGACAGTATAGCTTGCGAATAGCTTGAGAATTGAACTCAAGTTCTCGCGTTGCGTTTTCTCGAAGAAATCAAGCAAATGCCAAGTGATCAATGGGGGAAAAAGCACCGCATAAGTTACAATCGCCTCGCCCATCATTGCGGCAATCCAAGCGCCGCGATCCATGTAAGGTGAAGGATTTATAAGCGGGACTTTTAGAATCCAAACTACCAACAACCCTGTCACAAGTGTGGCCATCAGCAGAAGAACGCTACAAAACCAATTGAGAAGTTTCTGGCGAAAGTCGGCGGTCACCGCTTCACATCTCCACCCCAAGCTTCTCCGCAACGGTGAAAATGTCCTTATCGCCGCGGCCGCACAGGTTCATGCAGATGATCTCGTCTTCGCGCATTTGCGGGGCGCGTTTGGCGACGGCTGCCAGCGCATGGCTCGGCTCCAGCGCAGGGATGATTCCCTCAGTGCGGCAGAGCAATTGGAAGCCTTCAAGCGCCTCATCATCGGTGACGGCGGTGTATTCGACGCGGCCTGTGTCTTTGAGCCATGCGTGCTCGGGTCCGATACCGGGGTAGTCTAGCCCTGCGCTAATCGAGTGGCCTACGGTGATCTGGCCATCTTCGTCTTGCAGGAGGTAGGTTTTATTGCCGTGGAGTACGCCGGGAGCGCCTCCGAGCAAGCTTGCCGCATGTTCGTCGCCGTCAAGACCGTGGCCTGCGGCTTCTACGCCGAGCATTTTAACGTCTGCATCGTCCAGGAATGGGTGGAACAGACCCAGCGCATTGGAACCGCCACCGATGCACGCGATGAGGAGGTCAGGAAGGCGGCCAGTTCGGCTAAGCAATTGCGCGCGCGCTTCGGTGCCGATGACGCTTTGGAAATTGCGGACGAGTTCTGGGTAGGGGTGGGGGCCAGCGGCGGTGCCGATGATGTAGAAGGTGTCGTGCACATTGGCGACCCAATCGCGCAGGCCTTCGTTCATCGCGTCTTTGAGGGTCGCGCCGCCGCTGGTGACGGGGACAACTTCTGCGCCCAGCAGCTTCATGCGGAAGACATTGGGAGACTGCCGCGCAACGTCCTCTGCGCCCATGTAGATGACGCAAGGAAGGCCGAAACGCGCGCACACGGTCGCGGTCGCCACCCCGTGCTGCCCCGCACCGGTTTCCGCAATGATGCGGGTCTTGCCCATGCGCTTGGCAAGCAGGATCTGCCCGATGCAATTGTTGATTTTGTGCGCGCCGGTGTGATTGAGCTCATCGCGCTTGAACCACACTTGCGCGCCCATGCCTTCGCTAGCGTCTTTGCGCAGTTCCTCGGTCAGACGCTCGGCGTAATACATCGGGGAGGGGCGCCCGACATAGTGCTCCATGAGATCGTCAAACTCAGCCTGAAACGCGGGGTCTTGCTGCGCTGCGCGATACTCGCGCTCCAGGTCCAAAATCAGCGGCATCAGCGTTTCAGCGACATAGCGCCCGCCAAAATCGCCAAAATGGCCGCGGTCATCAGGTTGGTTTCTAAAAGTGTTGGGCAAGTCGTTCAAAACAAAAATCCGTTCGGGCTGAGCGTGTTGAAGCCTTTTCTCGGCCTCCAACCCAGCCAATTTGTCTGCGCGCGCCCTTCGAAAAGCTCGGGGCGAACGAGGGTGGTTAGGGGTTTAACGCCGCTTTACAGAACGCGGCAATCTTGTCCACGGCCTTGATGCCGGGCGCGCGCTCTACGCCTGATGCGGTGTCCACCAGAGCGGCGCCAGTCGACCGGATTGCGTCTGCGACATTGTCTGGGTTAAGCCCACCTGCAAGTCCCCATGGGACAGCCCGATCGTATGCTTCAAGCAAGCTCCAATCGAAACCAAGACCCATGCCGCCAGGGAGCGATGCGCCCTTGGGTGTCTTGGTGTCGAAAAGCAGAAAATCGGCATTGGCAAAGTCGTTTGCCCGCGCAACGTCCTCGGCCGTCTCCACGCTTAGCACCTTCCAAACTGGCAGGCCAAAACGCGACCTTATCGCTTCGAGTTGGAGCGCATCTTCCTTGCCGTGCAGTTGGATCGCATCGAGCTTCCCTGCAGCGACGCTCTCTTCGAGAAATTCGTCATCCGGGTTCACAAAAACGCCGACTTTCAAGAGGTTTGCAGGCGTGTTTTGCGAAAGTTTCTCGGCTTGATGCGCGGAGACGAAACGCGGCGAAGGCGGGTAGAAGTTAAACCCGATATGTGTCGCACCAGCGTCCGCACAAGCCCCAATGGTCTCAGGCGTAGAGAGGCCGCAAATCTTGATCTGGACGCTCATGGCTCATCGTTCTGGATCAGGCGTATCAGTGTCCCGTCCGGATCGACCATATACGCAATGGTAAGGCCGCTCGCTTCTTTTTGAGGAGGGGTAAAACGAGGTATTCCCAAGTGTCTTTGCGAGACATCGCTTGCCGCGATCTCCTCAATGATTGCGGGCAGGTCGTCAAGGCGCAGGCAGGCGCTGAACCAACTGCTTTTGGGATCGAGATCAGGGTGGAGAAAGAATTCGAGGACCGCGCGGTTTCCCTTTGGCCCACGATGCAGGATCATCCATCCGCCATCCTTATACCCGCATTCAAAGCCGAACTGCGCATAGAAAGCCTGCGTCGCGTCAAAGTCTCGCGAGGGAAGGTTGGGCGTCGCTATATCAGACATCAGATGCTTCCCTAAAGGGTAGCCTCAATCGCCCGTGCAGCTGTCTCTGGATCATCTGCGCGGCTGATCGGGCGGCCTATTACCAGGACGCTTGCCCCATCATCGCGGGCTTTTCGCGGGGTGACGACGCGTTTTTGGTCGGCCCCGAACGTTTTGGCTCCGGTGCCTGCGGGGCGAAGGCCGGGGACGACGAAATAGCCGTCTTTCCATTGCTTGTGGACTTTGCCCACTTCCTGACCCGAACACACTATCCCGTCGAGCCCCGATGCATGGGCGAGTTCGGCAAGACGCATGACCTGGTCCTCGGCGCTACCGCTGACGCCGGTTGAGGCAAGGTCGCTTGCGTCCATGCTGGTCAGCGTGGTGACAGCGACTACCTTGCAGCCTTCGGCGGCTGCGGCCTTCGCATCCTCCATCATGGCGCGCCCTCCGCTGGCGTGGATGGTGACGATTTTAGGTTCGTAAACATGGATCGCCATCATCGCGGATGCGACGGTGTTGGGGATGTCGTGAAATTTGAGATCAAGGAATATCGGCAAGCCCATATGCGCGATTTCGTGGACGCCGTGGCCGCCATGCGCGCAAAAGAACTCAAGGCCGAGCTTCACTCCGCCAATATGCGCTTTCACCTTCTCGATGAGCGCTTTGGCAGGGTCGATTTGCGGAACATCCAGCGCCAGAAAAACGGGGTTGCTCATGCAGGCTTCTCTTCAACCGGGTTCAAACTGTCCCCGGACTTATCCTCTAGTTTCTCGACAGGCTTATCCACAGGCTCTTGGGTGCCATGGTCGCGTTGCCGCGCGAGCGCTGCGGATTTGATCGAATTTTCAAGGCTGCGGATGCGGCGATCAAGGCCCCATTTGACCGAGCGGTGGTAGAGCCACATCGGAAACAGGCCGAGCAGAAACGCGAGGATCACAAGCGCGGGCACTTTGGTTTCGACCAGAAGCCCATCCCACAAGGTCACTTCAACCGGTGTCCAGTTGAGGAACGAAAAGAGCATGATTGCGCAGGCCAATATGACCCACAAAATGGTGCGCACTATCTGCATAAGGTCCCGTGATCCTTCCTGATGGTCGCGAAGGGCGTAAGCCTAGGACTTTTGGCTCTTGAGTCCAGTGTTTGGGGCTTAGCCAAAGACGCGGGCGAAAATCGTCTCGACATGTTTGAAGTGGTACTCAAGGTCGAATTTCTCTTCCAATTGCTCATGGGAGAGCGCCGCTGTCACCTCTTCGTCGCCCTTCAGCAGGTCGAGCAGCATCAAAGAGCCGCCCGATTCCCACACCTTCATCGCATTGCGCTGAACGAGGCGGTAGGCGTCTTCGCGGCTAACCCCGGCTTGGGTGAGGGCGAGGAGGACGCGCTGGGAGTGCACAAGGCCGCCCATGCTATCCATGTTGGACATCATGCGGTCAGGATAAACCAGCAGCTTCTCAACCACACCGGTCAGGCGGGCGAGGGCGAAATCGAGAGTTATCGTCGCATCAGGGCCGATAAAGCGTTCGACCGAAGAGTGCGAGATATCGCGCTCATGCCACAGCGCCACGTTTTCGAGCGCGGGAAGGGCATAGGCGCGGATCATGCGCGCTTGGCCGGTGAGGTTTTCGGTGAGGATCGGGTTGCGCTTATGCGGCATCGCCGATGAACCCTTTTGGCCCTTGGAGAAGAACTCCTCTGCTTCCAGAACTTCGGTGCGTTGCAGGTGGCGCACTTCGACGGCGAGGCGTTCGATCGAGCCTGCGATTACGGCTAGCGTCGCGAAGTATGCCGCGTGCCGGTCGCGCGGGATGACCTGCGTACTGATCGGCTCGATCTCGAGGCCCAATTTCTCCGCAACATAAGCCTCAACCTCTGGGTCGATATTGGCGAAAGTCCCAACCGCGCCAGACACAGCGCAGGTCGCGATTTCCTTGCGAGCAGCGATAAGGCGGGTCTTGCAGCGGTCGAACTCGGCATAGGCCTGCGCAAGCTTCAACCCGAACGTGACGGGCTCTGCGTGGATACCGTGGCTGCGTCCGATGGTGGGGGTGAACTTGTGTTCCTCGGCGCGGGTTTTGATCGCGGCCAGAAGCGCATCGAGGTCTTCCAAAAGCAGGTCTGTTGCCTTGGCCAATTGCACAGCAAGCGTCGTGTCGAGCACGTCTGAGCTAGTCATGCCCTGGTGCATAAACCGCGCTTCGCCGGTGTAGCCTGCCGCGTCCACTTGCTCGGCCACCCATGTGAGGAAGGCGATCACATCGTGCTTGGTCACCGCTTCAATCGCGTCGATGGCCTCGACGTCGATTTTGGGGTTCGTCGCCCACCAATCCCACAGCGCTTTGCCAGCCGAAGCCGGGACCACTCCAAGCTCGCCCAGCTTCTGCGTCGCATGCGCCTCGATTTCGAACCAGATGCGAAACTTGGCTTCCGGCTCCCAAAGAGCAGTCATGGCGGGGCGGGCGTAACGGGGGACCATGTCAGGCGTCCTTCGTATGGGTTTAAAGTCGTTGGGGCGCGGCTATGCGCGTGAGCGCGGCTTGGCAAGAGCGAATAGGGCGCTATCAACTGTAACTCATGGGGGGCTGGGCGCGAATGAGCCGGGCAGGAGGACAATTCAATGAAAAGCGAGAATGCTGACCCGCCCGAAACCCTGCCAGCACAAACGCGCCTGCAAGAAGAAAGGTATTCGCCGTTTTTGCGGGTCACTTTCCGGAGGTGGACCAAATGGTATCTGGAGGGGACCGAGACGTTCTGGCCGTTTAGCGATCTCGCCATCCGCTTTCTTATCGGCATGTGGTTCCTTCGCTCGGGCCTTGTGAAAGCGGCCGACTGGGATACTGCGCTTTTGCTCGCGACGGTCGAGTATCCGGTCAGCTGGATGACCCCCGCCAATGCCGCAATGACCGGCGTTGCGATTGAGCTTATTGGGCCGATCCTTCTCATCGCAGGGCTTTTTACCCGGCCGGCAGCGCTTGCCATGGCCGTGCTGACAATTGTGAGCCAAGCGGTTTACGTGCCCACCACGACCAATCTGATCGTGAGCGCGATGTTAATCTGGTATGTGTTCCACGGGCCGGGCGCATTCTCGCTCGACCGGGTTCTGGCCTTGGGTTTCAAGTCCTCTGCACTTCCCTTGGCGCAGCCTGCTATCATCGCATCAGAATGGTCGCGTCAGCATCTGGCACCGATTGTCATGGCGATTTTGCGGCTGTGGATGGGGGTGAGCCTGCTTACCTATGCCGATGTGATCGAACCGCCGATTGCGGTTATGACATGGCTGCCGGTCACAATCTTCGCAGGATTTCCCGATTGGCTTGCGCTGGTTTCCGCCGCTTTCTTCTTCACAGGCTTTGGCGCGGTCATCGTGTCATACGGCCTGTTCTTCTTGATCGCAGCGTTCATGATCGCAGGCGCGCACCCCAATGTGACGCTGTTCCCGTTCCTCTTTCTCGCTATCTACGAAGCCAAGGGAGCAGGCATATTCTCGGTCGACCGCACAATCCTGAGCTGGCTTGAAAAGAACATTCTGTTCGACCGCGACTATTCGGAGATTCCCGACCGTTGGCCCCATGTGGTGGTTGTCGGAGCAGGATTTGGCGGGCTGGCCGCCGTCGAGCGCCTTAAGCGCCTGCCCGTGCGCATTACCTTGATCGACAAGCGCAATTACCACCTGTTCCAACCCCTGCTCTATCAAATTGCAACCGCGACATTGAACCCTGCCGATATTGCGGCACCCATCCGCTCATTGTTTAAAGGCGATGGCAATGTGCGGGTGCTGAAAGGTGAGGTCACCGGCATCAATGCCGAGGCGGGCACGCTAACCTATGGAGACGGGGCGGAGCTTTCTTACGACCGTCTGGTCCTCGCGACCGGCGCAACGCACAGCTATTTTGGCCGCGATGAATGGGGAGCCTTTGCACCGGGCCTGAAAACCATCGAAGACGGCGTGGAAGTACGTGCGTCCATCCTCAACGCGTTCGAAGAGGCCGAGGCGTCGGGAGATGAGGAACGTATCAAGCGCCTGCTGACATTCGTGATCGTTGGCGCAGGGCCGACAGGCGTTGAGCTTGCCGGAGCAATTGCAGAGCTTGCCAGGGTGAGTGTCGAGCGCGAATTTCGCACCATCGATCCAGCGACTGCGCGCGTCATTCTGGTGCAATCAGGCGACCGCATCCTTCCGGCTTTCCCCGAAGAATTATCGGCCAAGGCAGCCCAGTCATTGAAGTCCCTTGGCGTCGAAATCCGAACAGGGGGCCGCGTCACGGAAATTGCCGAACGCCACGTATGCATTGGCGAGGATATCACGCTTGAAACCGAAACCGTCCTTTGGGCGGCGGGTGTTGCAGCCTCCCCTGCTGCCAAATGGCTGGGTGCCAAATCAGACCGGGCAGGGCGCGCGCAGGTCACCGATCACTGCCGCGTCATCGGCGCGGACGGAGAAGCATTCGCGAACGTTTTTGCCATCGGAGACACAGCCGGAAGCAATGGTTGGGACGGGAAAGCAGTGCCGGGCCTTGCGCCTGCCGCGAAACAGGCGGGGGCGTATGTGAGCAAGGTCATCGAGGCTGAATTGCTTGATAAGGAGTGCCCGGGCCCCTTCGTCTACAGACACCAGGGAAGCCTGGCGACCATCGGCCGCAAATCGGCGGTTGCTGATTTTGGTGTGTTCAAATTGTCGGGCGCGCTTGCATGGTGGCTTTGGGGCCTGGTTCATGTCGGTTTTCTGACCGGTGCACGCAACCGCGTGACGGTGACGGTGAACTGGGCGTGGAGCTTTTTTGCGAAACACTCAGGCGTGCGGCTGATCACGGGCAAAGAGAGCTCGTAGGCCCTGGCCCCAATAGATTTCTTGAAATCGTTGATGAGCCGAGAAAACAACTGGAACAGTGCGGTGTTTTCTTGATAGGCATAGGAAAAACAGGGATTCTTAATGCGTTTTTCTTCTGCGTGCTGTGCTATTTCGTGTCTTGCTTTGGGTTGGTCGTCGGCTGTTCTCGCCGGTGAAACCCCGCTCTATCAACCTGTGCCCGACTGGGTTGAACGGGTTGATTTATCCGAGCTGGAACGTGATCCCGCCAACACCACTTTGGTCGCCGATACTCAGATCAGGATCGAGGAGGGCCAGCGTTGGCAGTATACCGACGAAATTATCCGGATTGCCGGATCCCAGCAGCTGACCAATGCAGGCACAGTCAAGGCTGTTTGGTACCCTGATAAAGGCGACCTTATCGTCCATGACATTGCGATTATACGCGATGGAGAGGTCATCGACGTGCTCGCACAGGGCGAAAGGTTTGAGGTTCTTCGCCGCGAACGTCGCCTCGAAGACGCTATTGTAGACGGCTCCTTGACTGCAACGCTGTTTGTGCCTGGCCTCCAGATCGGGGACGAATTGCGCGTCAGCTATTCCATGACCCTTTCGGATCAAGCGCTTGGCAAAGAGGTTCAGAGCCAGACCTATTTATGGCGCAAGCCTGACCGAACTGCCGACTTTGCGCGTGTATTGGTCTCTTGGCCTGAAGAGCTGGATGTGAGCTACAAGGCATGGCCGCAAGCAGAGCTGGCACCGGTCGAGACCCGAAAGGGATATGATTGGCTCAACGTCGAGTTGCCTTTAGCCGAAGCCATCGAGATGCCGAGTGATGCGCCCATGCGTTTTCGCCAGTCCTCCATTCTCCAAGTTGGGACATTTGCGAATTGGGGCGAAGTTTCCTCGACCATGGCGCCTCACTACACGGTTGAGGGCGCGCTTGAGGGGCTTGACGATCTGATCGCACGTGCAGACGCAATCCGGTCCGAAAACAGCAGCGATCTGGAGCGCGCTGTGGCCGCTCTAGATCTTGTGCAAAGCGATATCCGCTATCTCTTAAACGGGCTCGATGGCGGGAATTACATTCCGCAAGATGTCGCGACTACTTGGGACAAGAGATATGGTGATTGCAAAGCCAAAACACTGATCTTGCTTGCATTGCTTGACCATTTGGGGATCGAGGCCGAGCCTGTTCTGGTCGATGTTGACGCAGGAGATGCGGCGCAAATATCTCTGCCAATGCCCGGCGCGTTTGACCATGTCCTGGTGCGCGCGACAATTGATGGTCAGCTTTACTATCTGGATGGCACCTCTACGGGCGCAAATATCGATCTGGTCGGGAATGTTCCGGGTTTTCAGTTTGCTCTGCCGCTCCGCGAAGCAGGAGCCGATTTGGAACCGATCGTTCAGGTCCTTCCACGGGTCCCGGAAATGAAATTGCTTGCAAGGTTTGATGCCTCCGCCGGTGCCGATCTCCCTGCGCTGATCACATTTGAAATGCGGATGTTCGGGCCAGCAGCCGCGCAGATGAATGCGATTGCGGATATGATGACCGCGGATGTCAAACGCCGGATCGCGCGCGAAAATTCTTCCGAGATTGAATTGATCGATGTCGAATTCATCAAGGGCGCCACCAAAAGCGAAGCGGTGATGAGATACAAGGGCATTTCAGAACCTGTCTTCGATTTTGACAGCGGGCGCGGCGAATTGGGCGGCGGTGACTCCGCTGGGAGAGTTGATTTCTCCCCAAACCGATCGCGCCGCGATTGGCGTGAAATTCCTGTCGCGATTGAAGGGCCAACCGCGACGGAGATTTCGTCGCTGATCATTCTACCCTCCGATTCTGGGGGATATGAGATGGTTGGGGGACCACAGATCAAGGTCGAGGCCGCTGGTCAGGAAATCACGGTCAACTCCTCGCTGGACGGCAATGAATATAAGGTCGTAGGCACGACTATCGCTCGTGGCGGTGAGATCGCGGCTGATCAGGTGCTGACCGAACGCCGCAAGGCTATGGGCTTGGCACGCAATGAACTCAAACTGCTTGCCCCCGAGGACACCCCCCGATTGTGGCGTTTTGCGCAAAAGAAGGATCGCAGTGAGCTCGCTGCTCTTGATAGCGCTTACGCGGAGCTGATTGCATTCGATCCCGAAAAAGCCGCACCCTATCTGAAGAGATCATGGTTCCGGTATGACACATTCGACTTCGCCGGGTCGCTCGCAGATATGGACAAGGTCATCGAGATCGAGGGAACGGCCGGCCATTACTCCGGGCGCGCTTCTGTGAAAAAACAACTGCTTGATTACGAAGGGGCAAAACAGGACCTTGAGGAAGCATATGCGCTCGATCCTACACCAGACCGGGCGATGGATTTGGCTTCTATCCTGCTTGATATGCAAGACCCACAAGCAGCGCGCGAAGCGATTGAATACGAAGACGGTGATGAGGATGTGCGGCGCAGACTCGCGTACTGGATGGCTGACGCTGACGCACTAGAAGGCAACGCTGCACAAGGGCTTGAGCGGTACGAATTGCTTTTGCTTGATGACCCAAACAATGATGGTGTGCTCAACAATAAGTGCTGGTTTATGGGGGTTTGGCAGGTCCAACTGGATCAAGCAGCACAAGTTTGCACCCGGGCGGTTGAGGTTAACGGCACTGCCGATGCGCAAGACAGCCGGGCAATGGCGTATTACCGTTTGGGCCGCTTTGAGGAAGCGCTGAGTGATTTGAACGCTGCGCTTGAGATTGATCCTAGCCTTGCCGCATCTCTTTTGCTGCGCGGGTTTGTCAGACTAGAGCTTGGTGACAAGCAAGGTCAGGCCGATATCACTGAGGCGCTTTCTCGTTCACCAAATCTCGCTGCACGATATCGCAAATGGGGTTTTGACCTGTAAGCAGATCGGACCTGTGAGGCTAGATTAGACCTTTGGCGCGCATGCTGACGTGGCCTTCGCGGCCCACGATCACGTGATCGTGCAGTGTCACACCAAGCAGGCGGCCTGCCTCGGCAATGCGCTTTGTGATCTGAATATCGGCGTTGCTTGGCTCCGGGCTTCCCGAAGGGTGGTTGTGCACCAGGATTAGCGCCGCTGCGCCCACATCCATCGCCCTTCGTATCACTTCGCGCGGGTGGATCGCCGCCTCATCGATTGAGCCATCGCCCACGTGGTGGTCGTCGATCAGCCGGTTCTTTGTGTCGAGATAAAGCACCCGCACCCGTTCAACGGTCAAGTGCGCCATGTCGATCGCGAGATAGTCGATCAGTGCCTGCCAGCTTGAAAGTAGCGGCTTTTCGCTTACCTCGCTTCGGGCCATGCGTCTTGCAGCGATTGCGACGCTTTTGAGGGCGGCTGCGCTGGTCTTGCCAACACCTTTGGTGCGTTGGAGAGCATTCACATCTGCGTTCAGCACACCGGAAAGAGAACCGAATTGGGCAAGGAGCGCCTTGGCAATCGGCTTTGTATCGCCCTGCTTGATTGCTGCAAAAAGGAGATATTCAAGCACTTCGTAATCAGCGAGCGCCTCTGCTCCGCCTTTCAAGAGCCGTTCTCGCAACCGTTCTCGGTGACCGAGCCCGGCGTGCTTTCCCGAGTCCGACTTCTCACCAGTCGCCGCCGGAGCAGGAGAGCCTGCACCGGTATCGCCAAAGTCAAACGCGTCTTCAGATTGCGGCAACCTTGCCTCGCACACTGTTTTACTTGAACCCATCATTGCCTTTGCGGGCGATACGCGCAAGTGATGTGATTGATGTCTGAAGTTTTGCCCGAACCTGATTTGCCCGAATTGGCAGGCACAAGGCGGCTTCGGCTGTGGCCTCAGCGCTGGCGCTGGCGGATCAGTCTGGTGCTTGCTTTGTTGATTGCGCTGGCTGGCGGGCTTGCATGGTACAACCGGGAGCAGATTGCAGCAGACCTGATTGATGACACCCTGACCCAATATGGGTTGGAGGCATCTTACAATATCGAGGAGATCGGGGCACGGCGTCAGGTGATCACCGACCTTGTGATTGGCGATCCGGCTCTGCCCGATTTTACCGCTGAGCGGGTTTCGCTCGACATATCGTATACTTATGGCCCGCCCGAGCTTGGACTGATCGAGCTTGTGGGTGCGCGGGCTTATGGTTCTTTCCGAGAAGGTGTTCTTAGTTTTGGTAGCCTTGATCCGCTCATTTTTGCCGAGAGCGAAGAGCCCGCCGGTCTTCCTGCGCTGAACCTTCGGGTTGTTGATGGCCGCGCGCTGTTGCAAACGGATTATGGTGACATCGGGGCAAAGCTTGGAGGTGAGGGACAGCTCAATGATGGCTTTGCTGGCACGCTAGCGGCGACAGCGCCCGGCGTGGGTGCGGAAGGGTGCAGGGCCCAAGCGGCTACCGTCTACGGCGATGTGAGCAGTTCGGACGGGCGCCTGAGTTTTGATGGGCCAATCCGCCTGCGCGAAGCGAGCTGCGAAGGTGCGAGGATCGATGCGGCTGATATTGGCGCGCAGCTTACGCTTTCGAGTGATTTCGCAGCGGTCGAGGGCGATCTGGCGCTTTCGGCCACACGCTTGGCCGGTCCCGGAGCCGCACTTTCCAAGCTTGGCGGGGGCGCGAATCTCGCCTGGCGTTTTGATGGTGAGCTAAGTGTTCGGCATGACCTTGATGGGGAAGGTTTCACCTCCGCATATGCCAATGCGCAATCTATCGGTGCAGATGGCACCCTGCGAAGCCGCGAAGGGTTCACCCGCAGTGAATGGACCACAAGGCTAACTGGCCGCGGGATGGATGCGCAGGCGTTCGCCCGCAGCGCTGCATTGGCGCAGGCACGCGAGGCGAGCGCAGGGACGTTCGCACAAGCCCTGCTTGGCAGATTTGGAAGCGGGCTCGCAGGCGCTGTCAAAGGCGGAGCGTTTGCAGGGGATGTTTCGGTTCGCACAGATCCGGACAGCATCCGGCTTGTGATACCAGAGGCGCGGCTGCGCAGTTCTGATGGCGAGACTCTCCTCGCTCTTTCGAGGATTAACTACGCGAGCGCAGCGGGTGATCAGCCGCAGCGGCTTACCGGAAATGTACTGACAGGCGGCGCAGGCCTGCCACGTATCAACGCAAGGCTGCAGCCGGTGAGTGGCAATGCAACGACCCTGCGGATGACCATGGCAGAATACCGGGATGGTAGAGACGCGATAGCCATTCCAAGGCTCGAAGCGACGCGTGATGCCACAGGTCGTGTTCGCTTCACCGGCATGGTGCAGGCTGAAGGGGCAATTCCAGGCGGAAGTGTGCGCGGGCTCTCGCTGCCAATCGAAGGTGGATGGTCACAAGCTTCGGGCCTCGCTTTCGGATCGAAGTGCCTCGATGCAAGGTTTGCAGCGTTGGAAGCCTATGACTTTGTATTGAGCAACCAAAGCCTCTCGATTTGCCCGATCCAAGGCCGCTCGATGATCCGCTATAATGACAGCCTCGAAGTGGCTGCCAAGCTCGATGAATTGGCCATTGCAGGACAATATGGAGAGGCTCCGGTCGCTCTGACTACAAAAGGTGCAACTCTGCGTTATCCGGGCGGGTTCGAGGTTCTGGGCATCGACGCGACAATAGGTTCCGGTGATGAGGCCATAAGCTTTGCTGCCACCAGCTTTGATGGCAGCCTAACCGGGGGGCTCGAAGGTCGCTTCGATGGTGGATCTGCAGACCTTGGCACTGTGCCAGTCAATCTTTCAGATATCGCGGGTCGGTGGAGCTATGCCGATGACGCTTTGCAAATACGCGAGGGTAGGTTCCTTTTGACGGATCGTCCCGATCCCGCTTTGGGCGAAGAAGCGCGCTTTGAACCGGTTATCGGCGTAGGTGCGAACCTCGATTTGATCGATGGCACGATCGCGGGGGGATTCGGGGTCGAAAACCCGTGGAGCAGGCGGAAACTCGCGGAGGTGTCGTTTGGGCATGACCTCACGACCGCAAAAGGAAGCGCTGAATTTCTTGTCCCGGGCATACGTTTCGAGGAGGGGTTCCAGCCGGATGACCTGACGCCGCTTACCAAGGGTTTGATTGCCTTTGCCGACGGCGTGATCGCAGGTCGCGGCCAAATCGCGTGGGATGAGGACGAACTGACGAGTTCGGCCTCGTTTTCGACGGATCGGTTCGACTTTGCTGCCGCCTTTGGGCCGGTGCAAGGTGTCAAGGGAACTATCGAATTCACCGATCTGCTGAACCTCACCACGGCGCCCTCGCAAGTGGCGACCATTCAATCGGTCAATCCCGGTATCGAGGTGTTCGAAGGACGGGTTGTTTATGCGATTGAAAACGGAACCCTCATCACGCTCGAGGATGGACGCTGGCCGTTTATGGGCGGCGAGCTGATATTGCGGCCGGTTACCCTCGACTACGGTGGCGGGCAGGGGCAGAGCTATATCTTCGAGATAGTCGCTCTTGATGCAGCGACATTCGTTACAGAGATGGAGCTTGCCAATATCGGTGCCACTGGCAAATTTGACGGAACCATCCCCATCATCTTCGATGCGCAAGGTAACGGCACCATTCAGGGCGGCCTTCTCATATCGCGGCCACCGGGAGGAAATGTCTCCTACGTCGGAGAGCTCACTTACGAAGATCTTGGCGCAATGGGAAATTTCGCTTTTCAGACGCTTCGCTCGATCGACTACAATCAGATGAGCGTCGAACTGAATGGCAATCTTGCAGGCGAGATAATCACAAACTTCAACATTGATGGTGTGCGCCAGGGTGCAGGGGCGAGCCAGAATTTCGTGACCCGGCAATTGTCCAAATTGCCAATCCGCTTCAAGATCAACGTCAGGTCTTCGAACTTCTACACCTTGGCGCTAATCGTGCGCGGGCTGTTTGATCCGACAGTTTTTGCCAGTGCTGCCGAAGTTGAGCGGTTTGTTGGCGACAACCTTCCCGCTCTGCAAAACGGGCGCGGGAATAAAGAGCCCGACCAAACAGACCCGCAACCCGGGCAAAGTCCCGACCCCGATACAATTGTTGACCAAATACAACGGCGCAATGAACCGCCCGTTCAACCTCCAGAAAGCGATGAGATGCCATGAGAGAGCGGAATTTGACCCAGCTTTGCGCCAATGCCAGAAACTCAGGCCTGTTGTTTGAGGGGCGCAAGATGGATTGGAAACGATGTTGGGCTTCGCTCGCACCTATGGGTTTTTTGGGTACGGCGGCCTGTATCAATGTCGCGGCGCCTGATGAACCGATTGTGATCGAGCTAAATGTGAACATAGAAGCGCGGCTCTTGGTCGAACTGGCCGAGGATGCGAATGATGCGATTGAAGAGAATGCCGACATTTTTTGACTGGCATTTTTCAAAAGGCTGCAAGCCGGCTTTGGAGGAATTAGAGTGATGAACAGCATGCAAAAGCTCGGATTGGCGGCTTTAACCGCAATTTCAGCCGCAAGCCTTTTTGCAGCGCCAGCACAGGCACAGCGCGATCCGGCGTATGCGGCTGCTCGCGCCAACGGAACCGTAGGTGAGCAGACCGATGGATATCTTGGCATCGTGGGTGAGGCTACGCCTGCTCTTCGCGACATGGTGAATGATATCAATATCCGCAGGCGTGCGGTTTATACCGAGCGTGCCCAAAGCAATAGCGCCACACTTGAGGCATACGCCACGACTGCCGGTTGTCAGGCGATTGCCCGCACAGTGCCGGGCGAAAAGTACCAGGCCCCCGATGGTTCATGGAAGACCCGCACGGACGCGCCTCCAGAGCGTTTGGCGATTTGCCCGTAAAAGTGTAAGAATCGCCACGGGTTTGCGGAAACTATCGCAGCGCACCATTGACTTGAGAATCGCCCTCTTCTAGGGGGCACTCGCCCTTGGCGGGCACTGGTCTTCGCTCGCGCACCTGCATCCCTTAAAGGAGGCCCTTGAAAGAGGTCGGCATGAGCGAGGATAAACCCGCCCAAGAACCCATCGTTGAGGATGCGCGAATTGATGCGCTCGAAGCGCGGCTTAAGGCTGCGAAAGAGCGCGAAGAGGAACGCACTGGGTCGCAAGTGAAAGGGGCCGATGCGAACTATCGCAGCGGCAACCGAGTGCTAGCGGACTTAATCGGCGGGATCCTTGGAGGCTGTGTGATCGGATGGGCGGTAGACGCCATATTCGACACAACGCCATGGGGTCTGTTGGTAGGCTTGTTCCTCGGAATAGGTGTTGCCTTCAGGAACATCATCGTTGCGGCAAACAAGGCCTCGAAGGGTTCTGATTAGAGCGCTTCAACAGGGCCTTTCGTTTTTACTGGTACCAAGGATACACACGATCGTGGCAGCCGAAGAAGGCAAAGTCGATCCGATGAAGCAATTCCAGATCGAGCCATTGTTTGGCTCGGATGTATGGGAAATTGCCGGATACAACATCGCGTTCACCAACTCAGCCTTGTGGATGGCTCTCACCACAGTGCTGCTTTGGGTGTTTATCGCCGGTGGGATGAAGCGTGAGCTCGTGCCAGGTCGCTGGCAGATGGCGGTGGAGACTTTCACTGGCTTTATCGACGATATGCTCGATGCAAACATCGGTAAGGAAGGTCGCAAATACCTCCCTTACATTTTCAGCCTCTTTATGTTCATCCTGTTCGGCAACCTTCTTGGCCTTTTGCCGGTTGGATTGGTTGGGGCGCACCCATTCACATTCACAAGTCACTTTACCGTTACAGGCGTGCTTGCCGTGATCAGCTTCTCGATTGTGCTGATCGTCGGTTTCTTCAAGCACGGCATCAAGTTTTTCACATTGTTCGTGCCTCACGGTACGCCGCTGCCGATGATCCCGATCATTTTCCCGATCGAGCTGATCTCGTTCCTCGTGCGTCCGTTCAGTCTCGCACTGCGTCTTTTCGTTGCGATGATGGCAGGGCACGTTCTTTTGAAGGTTCTTTCCAGTTTCGTGATGGATGGCATCAATGCCGGCGTCGGCTTTGGCCTTTTGGTCAGTGCCCCGAGCTTCATCTTGATGATCGGCATTTCGGCTCTCGAAATTCTGGTGGCAGGCATTCAGGCTTACGTCTTTGCTCTGCTCACCTCGCTCTACATCAACGATGCAGAACACCTTCACTAAGTTTCACTAATCCAACAAACAACATACTGATTTTCTAAGGAGTTTTTACAATGGAAGCAGAAGCAGCCAAGCTCGTCGGCGCAGGTCTCGCAGCAATTGGTGCCGGTATGGCAGCGATCGGCGTGGGTAACGTCTTTGGTTCGTTCCTTGAGAGCGCTCTTCGTAACCCGGGCGCTGCAGACGGCCAACAAGGCCGCCTGTTCATCGGCTTCGCCGCAGCTGAGCTTCTCGGCCTGCTGGCGTTCGTTGTTGCGATGATCCTGATCTTCGTCGCCTAATTCTACTATCTCACGGGGGTGAATTGCTTTTGTGGCGATTCTCCCCCGTCAGTGTTTTATCAACCCCCTCTCGGCGAAGGCCCTGATCTATGCCTCAGATAGCCCAGCTTATGGACACCTACTCCAGCCAGATTTTCTGGCTGTTAGTGTTCTTTGGCATTACCTTTTTCCTTATCGGTCGCGGTATGGTGCCCAAGGTGATGGGCACTGTTGAGTTGCGTGACAATCAAATCGCAAGCGACCTTGCCGCAGCGCAGGCCGCCCGTGATGCAGCGGATAGTGAGGAACAAGCATGGCGCGAGCGTGAGAACGCAAACCGTGCCGCTGCTCAAGGCCTGATTGCTGAGGCGAAGGCCAAAGCAGCCGTCACTTCCGAAAAGAAGCTCGCGGCGGCGCAAAAGCGTCTCGATACCAAGATCGAGAAGGCAGAGGCGGACATTGCCGCTGCGCGTGACAGTGCCATGGCAGAGATTGAAGATGTCGCGGTTGACGCTGCTCAAGACATTGTGTCGCGGCTTGCCGGGACTAAAGTTGACAAGCGGAGCGTTCGCTCTGCTGTGAAGAAGGCGCTTTCAGATGCCTAATCTCATTTCACTCACCATCGCCGCTGGCGAGGGCGCTCCATCAGCGTTCGGTCTGCAGGACTACCAGTGGGTTTCGCTCTCTATGGCGGTTCTGATCGCCGTGATGCTTTGGAAGAAGGTTCCATCGGTCATTACCGGCGGGCTCGACAAGAAAATCGCCGAGATCAAAGCCCAGCTTGACGAAGCGAAAAACCTTCGTGCCGAAGCTGAAAAACTGCGCGATGAATATGCCGCCAAGATTGCTGGCGCTGAAAAAGATGCCGAAGCGATGATGGAGGGCGCGCAGCGTGAAGCGGACGCGATCCTGGAAAAAGCGCAGGCTGACAGCGAAGCGATGGTTGCCCGTCGCAAGCGCATGGCCGAAGACAAGATCGCAGCGGCTGAACGTGAAGCGGTCGCTGGCGTGCGCGCTACGGCGGTTGATGCAGCGTCTTCTGCATCGCGTGCCCTTATCGCTGACAAGCACAGCGCGGATGCCGACAAAGCTCTCGCTGATGAGGTGATTGGTTCGCTCTAAGAGCGTTTTCTATATAGCGATTTTTTGAAGAGGCGGCTCGATTGGGCCGCCTTTTCCTTTGAGAGTCTTCGGCGCGGTTCAGCTGCCTGGCTCGAACACCACTTTGCCCACCAACTTGCGTGCCGCCATCGCGTCAAAGCCCTCTCGCCATTTGGACAAGGGTAACGTCCGGTCGATGGTAGGCGTAATCCGCCCAGAAGCTGCAAGTTCGGCGATCGCCTGGTTGATAGCCTTTCCACGCTCTGGAAAGCGACGCGCGTATTCCCCCGCACGCAGACCCACGATGGAGAAGCCTTTTATGAGCGGAATGTTGGTAGCGACGCCAGCGATCCGTCCGCTCGTGAAGCCTACCACAACAAGCTTCCCTGCAAAGCTTACACAGCGGGTCAATTCGTCGAATACATCGCCGCTAACGGGGTCAAATACGATCTCGCACAGATTACCATCGGTCAGGTCGGCTACGGCCTCTCTGAAGCGTCCTGAGGCGGTGATGACTGCATCTGGAGCGACGGCAGCTTTGATGCCTTCATGTTTGTCTGAAATGCCGGTTGCGGCGATAACCCGCGCTCCCAAGGCTTTGGCCAAATCACAGGCGGCAAGACCAACCCCGCCGCTTGCTCCATGCACCAGAACCCATTGCCTGGGTTTCACATCACACAGCTCGACCAATCCGGTGTAAGCGGTTTGATACGCCGCTCCCATCGCAGCCCCTTGCGCAAAGGTGAGGCCTTTGGGGAGGGGGGAGAGCCCGCGCGCAGGCACGCTTGCCACCTCGGCAAATGCGTCCGTCTTCTTGCCACCGATGACTTTGTCTCCGGCAGTAAGGCCGCTTTCGGGCTCGGCCTCGATGACTTCGCCTGCCATCTCCAGACCGCTGGTAAAGGGGACGGGCGGCTTGAATTGATACTCGCCTTTGGTCATCAGCAGATCGGGGAAGTTCAACGAGGCGGCGCGCACGCGCACCAAGACTTCGCCCGGTCCTCTTTCAGGTTCCGGCATATCGACCAGTTGGACCCCGGAGAGGTCTTGCGAGAGCGTTTCTACGCGTAAGGCTTGCATGGCGCTTAGAAGCTGTCCTTGGCAGTTCTCAGCGCTGCAAAAGTTTCGTGCGGCGCATTGCCGCCCCACCGCGCCTGCATCGCGGGATCATCGGCCCGCAGGAATGGATTGGTCGCAAGCTCGCGCTTCAAGACGGTCGGTACGGTCCATTCGCCGCGCGCTCGCTTGGCATCGATCTCGGCAGCGTATTCCTGAAGATCGGTGTTGTCCGGATCGGCATGCAAAGCAAACTTGGCATTGGCCTGAGTGTATTCGTGCGCGCAGTAAAGCACTGTGGCAGTAGAAAGCCGCTTGATCCGCTCAAGGCTGCGCCAGAACTGCTCGGGCTCCCCCTCGAACATCCGGCCGCATCCAAGTGCGAAAACACTATCGCCGACAAAGGCAATGCCATCCTCGACGACATGAAACGCGATATGGCCGTTGGTATGGCCTGATACGTCGATGACATCGGCGCGATGTTCACCCAGGTTCACCGTATCCCCATGCTCCACCACACGGTCTATGGGCGAGAGCTTTTCTACCTCTTTGGGAGCCAGAACGCGCGCGCCGGTGGCCTCCACAATCTCTACATTCCCGCCTGCATGATCGGGGTGCCAATGGGTGTTCCAGATATGCGTGATGGTCCAGCCTTTGGCCTTGGCCTGATCGAGATACTCGCCTGCATCGGGCGTATCGATTGCGGCGGTTTCGCCCGTCACTGAATTGTGCAGCAGAAAGCCGTAATTGTCGGAGAGGCAGGGGAATTGATGAACTTCAAGCATGACGCGGGGATCCTTCTCTTGAGTGCCATTCTAACCGCGCGGCACCCAATAGAAAAGGCCCGCCTGCATCGCTGCAAGCGGGCCTTTCTTGATTTGCCAACTGGCGGAAAGACTTAGTCGTCTTTGCCCTTGAGAGCTTCGCCAAGGATGTCGCCGAGCGATGCGCCTGAGTCGGATGAGCCGAACTGCTGCACTGCCTCTTTCTCTTCGGCGATCTGACGCGCCTTGATCGAGAAGTTCGGCTTTTTTGAACGATCGAAACCGGTGACCATTGCGTCGACCTTGCTGCCAACCTGGAAGCGGTCCGGACGCTGCTCGTCACGGTCACGGCCAAGGTCGCTGCGCTTGATGAAGCCGGTTGCGCCATCGTCGCCAACCTGAACTTCGAGGCCGCCATCGCGAACTTCGAGAACGCTGACAGTGACGGTCTGACCCTTGCGAAGCGAACCGGCTGCTGCTGCGCCTGCTTCGGTTGGTGCGCCTTTTTCAAGCTGCTTCATGCCAAGGCTGATGCGCTCTTTCTCTACGTCAACGTCGAGCACAACGGCTTTGACTTCTTCGCCTTTGCGGTGAAGCGCCAGAGCGTCTTCGCCCGAGATGCCCCAAGCGATGTCTGACATGTGGACCATGCCGTCGACGTCGCCTTCGAGACCGATGAAGAGACCAAATTCGGTGGCGTTCTTTACTTCACCAGCAACTTCGGTGCCCACTGGGTGCGTTTCTGCAAACTCTTCCCAAGGATTGCGCTGAGCCTGTTTGAGGCCGAGCGAAATGCGGCGCTTGTCGCTGTCGACTTCGAGGATCATCACATCGACTTCTTGTGAAGTGCTGACGATCTTGCCCGGGTGAACGTTCTTCTTGGTCCAGCTCATTTCAGAGACGTGGACGAGGCCTTCGATACCCGCTTCGAGTTCAACAAATGCACCGTACTCGGTGATGTTGGTGACGTTACCGGTCAGTTTGGCACCGATTGGGTACTTCGCAGCAACACCATCCCATGGATCGCTTTCGAGCTGCTTCATGCCGAGGCTGATACGCTGTGTATCGGCGTTGATGCGGACAATCTGCACCTTCACGGTGTCGCCGATGGCGATCACTTCGCTTGGGTGATTGACGCGCTTGTAGCTCATGTCGGTGACGTGGAGGAGGCCGTCGATGCCGCCAAGGTCAACAAATGCACCGTAATCGGTGATGTTCTTGACCACGCCCTCGATGACCTGACCTTCAGCCAGATCGTTGATGAGTTCGCTGCGCTGTTCGGCGCGGGTCTCTTCAAGAACGGCACGGCGCGAAACAACAATGTTGCCGCGGCGACGGTCCATTTTGAGGATCTGGAAAGGCTGAGGCACTTCCATAAGCGGAGTAACGTCGCGCACAGGGCGGATATCGACTTGTGAGCCCGGAAGGAACGCAACAGCGCCGTCGAGATCGACAGTGAAGCCGCCTTTGACACGGCCAAAGATGCGACCTTCGACGCGCTTGCCTTCGCCAAATTCGTTTTCGAGCTTGTCCCAAGCTGCTTCGCGGCGGGCGCGATCGCGGCTGAGCATGGCTTCGCCGTCAGCGTTCTCGACACGGTCGACATAGACTTCGACTTCGTCGCCTACCGACAGGCCGTGATCATCGTCACCGCGTGAGAATTCTTTGAGGTTGACGCGGCCTTCGCTTTTGAGACCCACGTCGATTACGGCGTGACCTGCTTCGATTGCAGTGATCGTGCCCATAACAACGCGGCCTTCAAAGCCTTCGTCGCCGGCACCGCCGAGTTGTTCGTTAAGGAGCGCTTCGAAATCGTCGCGCGTTGGGTTAGGTGAGGTTGCCATAAGTCTTGGCTAATCCTTGGTTTTGTTTGCTACCGGCCACCGGTTTTTCCGGGGTCTTAAACTGCCTCCCACGCACCATTGCGAGGGCTAGCAGGGCAAGAGGCCGACGTCTGCGCGGAGCCGGATGCATACCACGCAGGTTCTTTCCACCAATAAAGATGTTCGGAACGGGCGCGCGCCTAGCGGTAAAGGGGCGCAGATGCAAGCGAAATCACCGGCGACCAAGGGCCTCTTCGACAGCTTCGAGCACCATCTCAAACGCCGCCTCGCGGTCAAATGAGGTGGTATCGATGACCAAAGCATCGGGAGCAGCCTTTAGCGGGGCGTCCTTGCGATTGATATCGCGGGCATCACGCGCAACGACATCCTTCTCGATTTCCGAGAGTGGGATTTCCTCTTCATGGTCGAGTTTCTTTTCGACCATTTCGAGCCAGCGCCGCCGCGCGCGGGCTTGAACACTGGCGGTGATGAAAAGCTTCACATCGGCATCCGGCGCAATGACAGTCCCGATATCGCGCCCGTCTAGCACTGCACCGCCGGGTTGTTCGGCAAACGAGCGCTGTCGCTTGAACAAAGCCTCGCGCACCTCTGGGTGGACAGAGACTCGGCTTGCAAGGCTTCCGCTTTCTTCGGTGCGAAGGATATCATCGTCCATAAGGGTATCGGGAAAATCGCAAGCCGCAAGAGCATCTGCGGCATTGTCAGGGTCGCCTTCATTGATCGCGACCTGCCGTCCCACAGCGCGATAAAGGAGCCCTGTATCGAGGCACGGTATGCCCAGATGTGCGGCGAGACGTTTTGCAAGGGTGCCTTTGCCTGAGGCAGTGGGTCCGTCAACCGCGATGATCATGCCTTAGACCTTCTGCTCTTTAGCGCTTTCGCGAGCCCAAATATCGCAATCGCTGCCCAAAATCCCTCAAGCACGAGGCTTGGCCAATTGGTGTGCACCAGAAGGCTAATTGTGAGCAGCGCTGCGCCTATCAGATTTGTGCCGTGCAGGATAAACGGATTGGGCTCATTGACCCAGGTCAAATATGCATATGCGCCGATAATGCAGGCGGTGCCGATGAAGCCGATGAAAGAATAAATGTCTAGCGGTGTGGTCATTGCCCGTTTGCTGCTTCTTTAAGCATGTCCGCAAACGCGGGGAAGCTTGTCGCGATTGGCGCGGTGTCGTCGACCTCAACCCCGTCTTTGCTCGCCAGACCTGCAACCGCCATGCTCATCGCAATCCGGTGATCGAGATGGGTTTTGACGCTGGCGTTGGAAGTCCCGCGAAGGGGTTCGCCGCCGGTGCCTTCGATGATCAAGCCGTCTTCAAGCTCTTCGACCTGCGCACCCGCAGCGGTGAGGGCAGCGGCCATTACTGCAATGCGGTCGCTTTCCTTGACGCGCAATTCTTCAAGGCCTGTGCATCGTGTGGTCCCTTGCGCAAAAGATGCGGCGACGAAGAGGACTGGAAACTCGTCCACCATGCTGGGCACGATATCGGGGTCGACATCGATGCCTGTGAGCGGCGCATGACGCACCCGCAAGTCAGCAACAGGTTCGCCGCCAACCTCGCGCGGGTCTAGCTCTTCGATATCTGCGCCCATCTGTTTGAGCACAGTTACGATCCCAGCACGCGTCGGGTTAAGGCCGACGTTCTCAATCACCAGATCGCTTCCCGGTACTATGCTCGCTGCAACGAGGAAGAAAGCGGCGGAGGATGGGTCGCCGGGGACTACCACATCCATCGGGCGCAGATCGGCCTCACCGTGGATCGCAATCGCGCGCTCGCCATTCTCCTCGCCCACCTCAAGCTTTGCGCCAAAGCCAGTTAGCATGCGTTCTGTATGGTCGCGTGTGGCGACAGGTTCGATCACACGGGTGATGCCTGGGGTGTTGAGGCCCGCAAGAAGCACAGCGCTTTTCACCTGAGCGCTCGCCACAGGAAGGCGATAAGTGATCGGCACCGCCGGAAAAGCGCCATGAATCATAAGCGGGAGGGTGTCTCCGCTGGAGCTTTCGAAACTTGCGCCCATCTGGCTTAGCGGATTTATCACCCGGTTCATGGGGCGACCCGAAAGGCTCGCATCGCCGATAAAAGTCGCTTTGATCGGGTGGCTCGCCAAAAGGCCCATCATGAGCCGCGTCGAGGTGCCCGAATTGCCCATATCGAGGGCCTGTTTGGGCTCCAGAAGGCTGCCAACGCCAATTCCGTAGACGCGCCACGTCCCGTCGTCTGTGCGCTCTATATGAGCGCCCAATTGCCGCATCGCTGCAGCCGTTGCGAGCACGTCCTCGCCTTCCAAAAGACCAGTGATGCGGCTTTCGCCCACAGCAAGCCCTGCAAACATCAACGAACGGTGGCTGATCGACTTGTCGCCAGGCACGCGCAGGCGGCCGGTTAAAGGGGCGGAAGAGGTGAAAGTAGAGCCTTGCATATCGGAGCAGGTCTTTGACAGCGGCCAAGGGCTATGGCAAGGCGCGCCCGCCCAATCCGAGGGATCTAATTCGAATGCACTTGATTCCAGTGCAAGTTGAACCCAACTGACCTTCTCATGTTTGCTGCCTGCCTTTTTGATGCAGGACCAGATAAGGACTAAATCAATGCCCAAACCCGAATGGGGAACCAAGCGTACCTGCCCACAGACGGGCGAGCGTTTTTACGATCTTGGCAATGACAACCCTGTGACCAGCCCAAATGGCCACCAGTGGTATCCAGAGCCCGTACTCAAATCCAAGCAGCCAATTCCGATCGACGACCCTGAAAAGGCGAAAACCGGCGAAGCGGATAGCGATCTTGCGGATGACGATGATGATCTGAAAGACATCGAGAACATCGATGATGAAGAAGATTCGCCAGACAACGACGTTGACCTTGGCGGTGACGATGATCTTGGTGTGAAGCCCGCCAAAGACGACGACAGCAGCGACGATAGCTGATTTTGCTCTTGCGTTTCGCAAGGGGCGGTCTTAAGGGAGCGCTCCCTTGTGAAGGCAAGGATAGGCTTTATCTTTGGTAAGGCCAATACGATGGATACATGGGGCCTTAGCTCAGCTGGGAGAGCGCAACACTGGCAGTGTTGAGGTCAGCGGTTCGATCCCGCTAGGCTCCACCATCGAAAAAGACACATAAGCCGGACGTCTGTCGAAGATTTCCGTACGCTGGCCGACGAGGTTTCGTCCGCCGGCGTTTTTCGCGTTTATCAGGGCTTGAACAGTCTTGAGAGGAGTTGAAGACTATGTTTGACAATCTGTCCGACCGCCTTGGCGGGGTCTTTGACAAGCTCAAAGGTCGCGGCGCTCTTAAAGAACAAGATGTGCGCGACGCGATGCGTGAAGTCCGCGTGGCTCTGCTCGAAGCAGACGTCGCGCTTCCTGTGGCGCGCAGGTTTATCGATGCGGTTACGGAAAAAGCTGTTGGGCAAGATGTGCTCAAATCGGTCACTCCGGGCCAGCAAGTCGTCAAAATCGTCCATGATGAACTTGTCGCCATGCTCACTGGTGAGGGCGACGAAGTTGGAGCTGGCGAAGAGCTGAACTTCAACGCGACCCCTCCGGTCGTCATCATGATGGTCGGCTTACAGGGTTCTGGTAAGACAACCACAACCGCAAAGCTCGGGAAGCTGATCCGCGAGCGTCACGGCAAAAAGGCCATGATGGCCTCGCTCGACGTCAACCGTCCTGCGGCGCAAGAGCAGCTCAAGGTTCTGGGCGAGCAGGTTGATGTTGCCACCCTGCCGATTGTCGAGGGCCAGCAACCTGTCGACATTGCACGCCGCGCGATGGAATCGGCAAAGCTTCAGAACTTCGACGTACTCCTGCTCGATACCGCAGGCCGTCTGCACGTAGACGAAGCTTTGATGGCCGAAATGAAGGCGGTGAGCCAAGTCTCTGCGCCTACCGAAGTTCTCCTCGTGGTCGACTCGCTGACAGGTCAGGACGCGGTGAATGTGGCGCAGAGCTTTAGCGGCGAAGTCCCGCTCACCGGCGTGGTGCTGACCCGGATGGACGGCGATGCGCGCGGCGGTGCGGCGCTTTCGATGCGCGCGGTCACAGGCAAGCCGATCAAATTTGCGGGGACCGGCGAAAAGCTCGATGCGATCGAGACATTCCGCCCGGCCTCAGTTGCCGATCGTATCCTTGGCATGGGCGATGTTGTCAGCCTTGTCGAAAAGGCGGCAGCGACCATCAAAGAAGAGGAAGCGGCACAGCTCGCTGAAAACTTCGAGAAGGGTAAATTCGACCTCAACGATCTGCGGATGCAGTTGAAGCAGATGCAGAATATGGGCGGTCTCGGCATGCTGGCGGGTATGATGCCGGGCATGAAAAAAGCGAAGGCTGCAATGGCGGCGTCTAATATGGATGACAAGGTACTGGTCCATATGGATGCGATTATAGGCTCGATGACGGCCAAGGAACGGATCAATCCAAACCTTATGAACGCCAAGCGCAAAAAGCGCGTTGCGGCGGGTTCTGGCACCGACGTACAGACGGTCAACAAGCTCCTGAAGATGCATCAGGAGATGTCCAAGGCGATGAAACAACTCAAGAAGATGGGCGGCCTCAAAAGTCTTGCTGCCATGTTTAGTGGTGGGGGTGGCGGAATGCCTCCCGGTATGGGCGGCGGAATGCCCGGCGGTCTGCCCGGAATGGGCGGCCCCGGCGGTGGAATGGGCGGCCTTCCGCCCGGTCTCCCCGGCCTCGGTGGTCCCAAGAAGAAATAGCGCAAAAATAACTCACAAATTCAAACGAATACAGACAGTATAACTCGAAAGGTAATCTACAATGGCAGTTGCAATCCGGCTTTCGCGCGGTGGCGCTAAAAAGCGTCCTTACTACCGCATCGTCGTCTCTGACTCGCGTAGTCCACGCGATGGTAAGTATCTCGAGCAGATCGGCACCTACAACCCGCTTCTCGCGAAAGACAATCCCGAGCGCGTAAAGCTCAATGAAGACCGCGCGCGTCACTGGCTTTCGGTTGGTGCAAAGCCTTCGGACCGTGTTCATCGTTTCTTTGATGCTGCTGGCATTCTCGAGCGTGAAGCGCGTAATAACCCGAACAAAGGCAAGCCTGGCGAAAAAGCTGTCGAGCGTGCTGAAGAGAAGGCTGAAAAGCTGAAAGAAGCCGAAGAAGCAGCAAAAGCAGCTGAAGAAGCGGCAGCCGAAGCACCAGCAGAAGAAGCCCCTGCTGAAGAAGCTGCGGTTGAAGAGGCTCCTGTTGAGGAAACGCCTGCCGAGGAAGCAGCTGCTGAAACGGCCGCTGAAGAAAAGAACGAAGGCTAAGCTTTCCATGAAAAACACCGTTCGTGCTGAGCTTGTCGAAGCACGGTTGGCGTGCGCAATCGCGCGCCGCCAGGCAGGCTTAGGGCGAACGGAGTTTTGTGTATGAGCGGCGATGAACCCATTGTCCTTGCAGCGGTCACCGGTGCGCACGGTGTCGCGGGCGAAGTTCGCCTCAAATTGCTTGGCGAGGGGCTGGACGCTCTTCGTGAACATAAAACCTTCAACGCGGGCGAGTTGACGCTCAAGAAGGTGCGTTCCGACAACAAAGGCGGCGCGATTGCGCGCTTTGCCGAAGTCTCGGGTCGCAGCCAGGCCGAAAAGCTGCGCGGGACCACTTTGAAAGTACCGCGCGAAGAATTGCCCTCGCTTGAGGATGGCGAGTATTACCATGCTGACCTTGTCGGTCTGTCTGCCGTGACTGACACGGGCAAGCCGATTGGCTGCGTCGAAGCAGTCCAGAACTTTGGCGCAACCGACATCATCGAAATCGCGCTTGAGCCGGTTCCAGCGAAAGGCATGAAGACTATCATGGTCCCCATAACCAAGCAGGCTGTCATCGAATGGGATGAGACACGGCTTGTCATTTCGGAGGATTTCGCCGACCAATAGCGCATGAACGCAAGGGGAAACGCGACCACGACTGAGCTTTGGGAGCGTCTTTTGGCCCATTCAATCGGGCCGAATGACGCGCCTTTGTCTTTTGCGGACCGTCTCGCGCGCGAAAATCGCTGGTCTGCGCCATTCACCGAACGTGTGATCCTCGAGTACAAGCGCTTTTGTTACCTCGCTTGCACTGCTGGCCATGAAGTGACGCCCTCTGACGCAGTCGATCAGGTCTGGCACCTCCACCTTACCTACAGTCGCGATTACTGGGGCGTGTTTTGTCCTAATGTTCTGGACGCAGAGCTTCACCATGGGCCGACAGCGGGCGGGCAGGTCGAGCGAACCCGCTATTACGACCAGTATGCGCAGACATTTCGCTCCTATGAGGATGCGTTTGGCGAAGCGCCTCCCCCTGACATCTGGCCCGGTGCAGGACGCCGCTTTGGCGTTGATCCACAGGGACTTCGCGTTAACCCGAATGATGTTATGATCCTTGATAAACGGCTCGCACTGCTGGGTGCAGCGGGCTGGATTGCGCTTGGCATTGTGATCGCTGTTATGATTGGAGTGATTTTCTGATGGAAATTTTCAGCTCTTATTCGGGTGCGGGCTTCTTGGGATTTTATGCCCTGATGCTCGCCACAAGTGTTGCCGCGGGTGTTTGGTTCCCGGCCAATCTGCGTCCATTGGGTAAGCGCGGCGAGGTTGAGGACTTGGAGGAAGTCGCGGTGCTGAATGGCGGGGCGGACCGATTAAACTTAGCCGTGCTTTCATCGCTTTTTGCGAAGGGGGCGCTCACATCCGGCAATTCGAAAAAGCTCTTCTCTACAGATAAAAATCAGGCAGCAAGCGAGGCCGAGCGCGCAGTGTTGGCCAAGGTTGGCGGTTTTAGCCTTGCCGATGCCAAACGGACTTTGCTCGAGCAAGCAGCGCAGGTTGAACAGCGGCTTATCCAGCGCGGGCTTATGATGAGCGAGCAGGAGCGGCTGCGCCTCAAGTTATTCTCCACCTTGCCATTTGCGGTGCTGTTTGTGATCGGGCTCTATCGCCAACAGGCAGGTGCGGCTTTGGGTGAGCCGACCGGCATTTTGATCGCGCTGTTGATTGTCACCTTCGTGCTTGGCCTGATCCGGTTTTTCACCGGCACAAAACGCACTATCGCGGGCCAAGAGTTGGTCATGGAGCTTGAAGAAAGCAAAAGTCGTCTAAGGCGCGCACCGCAGGCTAATGAGGCCGGGTTTGCCGTGGCGCTGTTCGGGACGGGCGTCCTGGTCGGCACCCCATGGGAGGCGGTGCATGCTGCGCGTGCGGCGAGTGCAGGCGGGGGCGCAGGCGGTGTGTACGGCGGCGACGATGGCGGCTCTGACGGCGGCTCAGATGGCGGGGGAGGCGGCTGCGGTGGTGGTGGCTGTGGCGGTTGCGGGGGCTGATTTTGCGCCTTAAGGGGCAGGTATGAATTCTGACGCCCTTATGGTCATTCTCCTTCTTGTTTCCGGTGCTCTTATCCAGGTTGCGGCGACGCTTGGATGTGTTCTTCTGACAAAGCTCTGGCTTGGCCGGTTTTCACGCGGGGTTCGTACAATGATTGCCGCTTTGAGCGGTTGTCTCGTCATGGTCTCACCTGTGATGATTGTGGGTCTGGCAGATGAGAGTTTTGGGGGTTGGGGCGAGTTTTTTGGCGTTATCGCCGTGCTTTTGTTTTTTTGTATGGTCGTCGCATGGTTGCCCGCGCATTTCGTGACACGCCGCCTCGACCAGCTAACCGAATTCGACATTGAGACGTTCACATGACCCAATTGCCCGTTGCCATTTGCCAAGCTGCGCCGATCCCGCTGGATTTCACCGGAGGGATTGAAAAAGCGACGCGCCTATCCCGAGAGGCGATCGATGCTGGCGCGCGGTTTGTAGCGTTTGGGGAGACGTTTCTGGGCGGTTATCCGCTGTGGCTGGATGAGGCTCCGGGCGCGGCGCTGTGGAACCATCCGGGGACCAAGGCGTGCCACCAGATCATGCTCGATCAGGCGATTGGGCCGGGAGATGAGCGGCTGCTGCCATTGCAAGAGCTTTGCGATGAGAGCGGGGCTTGCATCTCCATCGGCGCGCATGAGCGGGTGCGCTCGAGCCTTTACAACAACCAATTGCTCTTCCGCCCCGGCCTGCCGCCGCTTGATCACCGCAAGCTGGTGCCAACCCATGGCGAGCGCCTCATCTGGATGCGCGGCGATGGCTCGACCTTGGGCGTGCATGAGGCCGAGTGGGGCAATGTGGGCAATCTCATCTGCTGGGAGCACTGGATGCCGCTAGCGCGCGCGGCGATGCACAATCTGGGCGAGGCGGTGCATGTCGCCGCTTGGCCCACTGTGCGTGAGGAATATGCGCTTGCCTCACGGCACTATGCGATGGAGGGGCGGTGCTTCGTCCTTGCCGCAGGTCTGGTGCAGCACCGCGATGACCTGTTTGATGGGTTGGAGCGGGTTGGCGGTAATCCGCAAGCGAAGGAGTTGTTCGAGGCAATTGAGGGCGAGGCGCTCAATCGCGGTGGCTCGATGATTATCGCGCCCGATGCGCGGGTTTTGGCGCAGGCCGGGGAGGGCGAGGAAATTTTGCACGCGCAGCTCGACCTGTCAGAGCGCGGACAGGGGCTCACCAGCCTTGATACCGACGGGCATTATTCGCGGCCTGATGTGTTTGAGCTTAATGTGGATACGCGGGCGAAGGATGGGGTAAGTTGGGGCTGACGATTTTTGAAATTTTTGCGGCGGCCGCTGGGCCAATTGAAATTGCGCCTCAAGAAGCGCCGGGATTTCCGTGGCTTGCGGGAGTAGCCATTGTCTGTGCTGTTGTCTCTTCGACCGCTTGGGGGTTGGTTGCAGTACTCAACAGGGTCGTCGCAAAGATGCCATGGATTGTGCGAACGCTTATTGTTGTCGTTGCCACCCCGTCCTTTTTCTTCGCGGCGTTAACTTGGCTTTGGACAATCGAGACAGGTCGCAGTTTCTCAGACATCCTCGCCATCGTCTTCCCGCTCTCCTTGAAAGGTTTCGTGGTTTTATTTGCGATGATGGCAAGTGCAGGCCTTGTTGCAGCAGCGTCAGCAAAGCGGTTCGACAAGAGAAGCACTTCGTTGCGTGAGAACATGGATGCCTTTGAGTGACCTTCGCTGCCACCATCCTCACGCTCTATCCGGAGATGTTCCCCGGTCCCCTCGGCACTAGCCTTGCGGGTAAGGCGCTTGAGCGCGGGGATTGGACTCTCGACACCGTCAACCCGCGCGACTTTACGACCGAC
Organism: Erythrobacter sp. S227; assembly: GCF_057364925.1. Lineage (NCBI taxonomy): Bacteria > Pseudomonadati > Pseudomonadota > Alphaproteobacteria > Sphingomonadales > Erythrobacteraceae > Erythrobacter > Erythrobacter sp. S227. Next base: position 1,169,684 of record NZ_CP200280.1, on the reverse strand, counting down.
AAGCACCGTACCGTTGACGACACGCCCGCCGGGGGCGGGGCGGGGATGGTGCTCAAGGTCGATGTGATGGCGCGGGCTTTGGACTCCATCCTCCCCGGATCGGGGAGGGGGACCGTCGAAGACGGTGGAGGGGAACTTTCGGATGGGCGCGACCTGCCCCTCCACCAGACTGCGTCTGGTCCCCCTCCCCATTCTGGGGAGGATATTCCCGTCCTCGCCATGACCCCTCGGGGCAAACCCATCACCCAAACCCGTATCCGCGAACTCGCAGAAGGCCCCGGCGTCACCATTCTTTGCGGCCGTTTTGAAGGCTTTGATGAGCGCCTTTTCGAAGCGCGGCCTCAGATCGAAGAGGTATGCCTTGCCGACATCGTCCTTTCCGGGGGCGAAACAGCAGCGATCACCATACTTGATGCTTGCATTCGGCTGCTTCCCGGCGTAATGGGCGCGGCTTCTAGCGGGACTGAAGAGTCGTTTGAGGACGGCCTACTTGAGTACCCGCAATACACCCGACCTCAATCATGGGAAGGGCGCACGATCCCCGAAGTGCTGCGATCTGGGGATCATGCGAAGGTGGAGGCTTGGCGTAAAGCTCGGGCTGAAGCTGATACTAGGTTACGCAGGCCGGACCTTTGGGAACGCTATAACAGTGTTCGGGACCAGTCTGCCTCTGGCGCGCGGCGAAAGAAAAAGGAAACGGACCAGTGAACCTGATCCAGCAAATCGAAGCTGAAGAAATCAGCAAGGTTACAAAAGAAATTCCCTCATTTCGCGCAGGCGACACCGTTCGTGTCGGCGTGAAGGTGAAAGAGGGCCAACGCGAGCGTATTCAGAACTTTGAAGGCGTCGTGATCGCGCGTTCAAATCGCGGCATGGGCTCCAACTTCACCGTGCGCAAAATGAGTTTTGGCGAAGGTGTGGAGCGTGTGTTCCCGCTCTATGCGCCAATCGTTGACAGCATCACTGTCGTGCGTCGCGGCGTTGTGCGCCGGGCGAAGCTCTACTATCTGCGTGGCCGCACCGGTAAGCGTGCGCGTATCGCGGAACGCCGGGAAAACGCTCCTAAGAAATAAGACCTTAGGCGAACGAATTATCAGAAGGGCGGTCCGGCAAGGGCCGCCCTTTTTCGTTTCCAGGGCTTGCGTTTGGGGTCAGCCATTGCAAGGAACAACGCCACGTAGCCGAGCGTTCAAACAATGCTCTGACAACTAAAGGTATAATACGCGATGCGCCTGTTTCTTGCCGCTGCTTCTGCCGCACTTCTCTCCACCACAGCCTTGGCCGACGATCACATGACCGATACACCCCAACTCACATTTGAGCGCGTTTTTGCTTCGCCCTCTTTGAACGGTCCGTCGCCGCGCAGCGTTCAGTTTTCGCCCGATGGCCGGTATCTGACACTGCTGCGCAACCGGGCAGATGATGCGGCGCGCTATGACCTTTGGGGCTTTGATCTCCAGACCAGCGAATGGCGTATGCTGGTTGATAGCGAAGCGATTGGCACCGGCCGCGAGCTTTCCGAAGATGAAAAGATGCAGCGCGAGCGGGCGCGGGTGGGGAACCTTAAAGGCATCATCACCTATCAGTGGGCGAGCGATGCGTCTGGCGTGCTGGTGCCGATTGATGGGGACCTCTATTTCGCGAAACTCGATGGAGATGTGCAGCGCCTGACCGATACGGAGGAGAGCGAGCTTAATCCCAAGCTTTCCCCGCGTGCAGGCTACGTCTCTTTCATTCGCGATCGTCAGCTTTGGGTTGGCGAAGTGGGCGGTGATGCAGTTCCTATAACACCCAAAGAAGACGACACCATCCGCTGGGGTGAGGCTGAGTTTGTGGCTCAAGAAGAGATGAGCCGCCTCACCGGCTATTGGTGGAACGGCGATGACACGCGCCTTGCAGTCCAGCGCACTGATGAAAGCCCGGTTGGAATCGTCACACGGGCGGCTATCGGCGCGACCGGCACCAAAGTGTTCGATCAACGCTATCCGGTCGCTGGCTCAAACAATGCGATTGTCGAGCTTTACGTGATGGACCCCGATGGCGGTAACCGTGTGAAGGTCGACCTTGGTGAAGAAACCGACATCTACATTGCGCGGGTCAACTGGGGGCCAGACGGTTACCTCTACGTCCAGCGTCAGAACCGCGAGCAGACCGTGCTCGATATGCTCAAGGTCGATCCTGCCACGGGCGAGAGCGAGGTCTGGTTCACCGAGAGGGCTGCGCGCGAAGAGTATTGGATCAACCTCTCCGACAACTACCGCTTCCTCAAGGACGGCTCGCTTTTGTGGTGGTCAGAGCGCGATGGCTTTGGCAATTTCTACCGCTTCGACGGCAGCGAATTGACGCAGCTTACCAGCCTCAAAGAGCCGGTGACCAAGCTCGTCGGGGTCAATCAAGACAAGGATCAGCTGTTCTTCACTGCCGTGGAAGGCGTGCTGACCGAGCAGGTCTATTCTGCGAGCCTCACCGCCGCGACAGAGCCCAAGCGCCTAACCGAGACCGACTACACCAACACCGCCAGCATGGACCCAACCGGCAACCTTATGCTGGTAAGCCGTTCCGCGCCCGATCAGCCCACGCAAAGCTATCTTGCAGGCGACCTTGGTCAGCGCCTCACCTGGGTTGAAGAGAACGCGCTGGATAAAGATCATCCTTATACGCCGTTCCTGCTTGGCCATACCATGCCCGAATACGGGAAGATCGCGGCTGAAGACGGGACCGAGCTGCATTACATGATGCTCAAACCCGATATGGAGCCGGGGAAGAAATACCCCGTGTTCTATTACCACTATTCGGGGCCGGGTCCGCAGATCGTGGACAAGGGCTGGGGCGGGGCGCTCGCACAGGCTGTGGTCGATAAGGGGTATATCTACTTCGCGCTCGACAACCGGGGCACGGCCAATCGCGGCGTGGATTTTGAACAACCGATCTACCGCGCGATGGGCGGGGTTGAAGTGGTCGATCAGAAGACTGGCGCTGAATTCCTGAAGACGCTTCCCTTTGTCGATGGCGACAAGATCGCGCTCTATGGCTGGTCCTATGGCGGCTATATGACGCTGAAGCAGTTGCAGGCCGATCCGGGGCTGTACGCAGCGGGCATTTCCGGTGCGCCTGTGACCAAGTGGGAGCTTTACGACACCCACTATACCGAGCGGTTTATGGGCGACCCGCGTGAGGTGCCTGAGGCTTACGAAAAGGCCAGCGCCATTCCCGATGCGACCAAGATCAGCGATCCGCTGCTCCTCATCCACGGCATGGCCGATGACAATGTGGTGTTTGAAAACTCCTCAGAGCTGATCAGCGTTCTGCAAGAGAACAATGTGCCCTTCGAAATGATGCTCTACCCGGGCTACACGCACCGCGTGTCGGGTCCGAACATCAGCCCGCATATGTGGAACTCGATCTTCCGCTTCCTAGAGGCGCACGGTGTGACGCCGCCGGAGTGATCAAGCGCTGAGCCACTCCAGCGCTTTGGCTCCAACCTCATCAGGCGCCTCAACCTGAGGGTAGTGACCAACGCTTGGTAGCAGGTGGTGCCGCGCGTCCGGCACCACTTCGCGCCATTTGTCATAGGCGTGCTTGCCAGATACCGGGTCGAGTGCACCATTGATCAGGCCGATCTTGTCTTGCGCCCCCACCAGTGCCGTTTCCCAGCGCTCCTTATGCGTGCGCCTGTCTGCGATGTAGTGGAGCAGTTTGTGCATGATGCGGTTGCCTGAATTGTGGCTGATGAAGTCCCAGAACTGGTCGAGTTCCTGTGCGTTAGGTTTGGTGTCGGGTCCGAAAACCTGAGAGAAGCTTTTGCCAAAGCTCTCCCGGTTGATGAGCAGGCCCAACAGAAAGCCTAAAGGTGACACTCCGATCTTCTGCATCAAAACGGGCCTGTGCTGGTCAGGGAAGATACCGCCATTGAGAAACACCATTTTGCCGAGCCCTTGGGCTCCCGCGCCGTCCTGTTGCCTTGCGAGCAATTCCTGCCCCACCGAAACCCCGTAATCGTGCACCAACGCGTCAAACTCGCCAATGCCCAGATGCGCCAAGAGCGCCTCTTGAATGTCGGTTTGTTTGTGGATGGAGTACCCCGACTTGGGTTTATCGGAGAGCCCAAATCCCAGCATATCGCAGCCGATCAGATGATGCTCCGCGCCGAGCCGATCCCACACGTGGGTCCAGTCCCACGCGCACGTCGGATAGCCGTGGACGAGCAATAAAGGCCGTGCAGACGTATTCTCGCTTGTCCAATAGGCAATCTGGTGCCCCTGAAAGTCGAAATATTGTGCCTTTTCGCGCCAAATGTGTGTATCGGCTGCCATGAAATCTCCCTTGAGGGAGGATGCTAGCCACCCATCTAGGCAGCGCAACCCAAATTGACGTGAAGGAAGATAAGAATGGGCTACCGTGTAGCAGTCGTCGGTGCGACCGGAAATGTGGGCCGCGAAGTGATGCAGATCATGGCGGAACGCGAGTTTCCCGCCGATGAGATCGCAGCTGTCGCAAGCTCGCGCAGCCACGGGACCGAGGTCGAATATGGCGACACGGGCAAGATGCTCAAATGCCGCAATATCGAGCATTTCGACTGGTCTGGCTGGGATATTGCCCTCTTCGCCGCCGGGTCTGGCCCAGCGAAGGAATATGCTCCCAAGGCGGCGGCCGCGGGCTGCGTCGTAATTGACAATTCCTCTCTCTACCGCATGGACCCCGACGTACCGCTGATCGTGCCAGAGGTGAACCCGGATGCGATTGATGGCTATTCCAAGCGCAACATTATCGCCAACCCCAACTGCTCAACTGCTCAGCTTATGGTGGCCCTAAAACCGCTCCATGATGCGGCGACCATCAAGCGCGTTGTTGTCTCGACCTATCAGTCGGTTTCAGGCGCTGGCAAAGCGGGCATGGACGAGCTTTTTGAACAGAGCCGCGCGATTTTCGTGGGCGATCCTGTCGAGCCTGCGAAATTCACCAAGCAGATCGCGTTTAACGTGATCCCTCATATCGATGTCTTCCTTGACGATGGTTCGACCAAGGAAGAGTGGAAGATGATGGTCGAGACCAAGAAAATTCTCGATCCCAAGATCAAGCTCACCGCGACCTGCGTTCGCGTGCCGGTGTTCGTTGGTCACTCGGAAGCTGTGAACATCGAGTTCGAGAAAGAGATTTCAGCTGAGCAGGCACAGGAAATCCTGCGCGAGGCTCCCGGCATCATGCTGATCGATAAGCGCGAGGATGAAGGCTACGTTACGCCGGTTGAGAGCGCCGGTGACAGCGCCACCTACATCAGCCGCGTTCGCGAAGACCCGACGGTTGAGAACGGCCTTGCGCTGTGGTGTGTCTCCGACAATCTTCGCAAAGGCGCAGCCTTGAACGCGGTGCAAATCGCAGAGCTTTTGGGTCGGCGGCACTTGCAGAAAGGCTAAGCGAGGCTTGGGCTATCTGTCGCATTTGACGAAGTTTCAAGGCTGGCTCTTGGGGCTTGGCCTTGTTGGTCTGGCATTGGCTCAGGTCGGTCAGCCATTCCCGAACGTGGCCCCACTGCATCACGTGCCCACATTGCTGGTTATCCTTGCAGCGCCCGCTTTTTTAAGGCGCTGGCCGCTTTCGAATGCAGCGCTGTTATCTTTGTTTGCCTTCCTTGCACTGCACACGCTGGGCGGGCGATACACCTATACCAACACTCCCTATGATGCGTGGGTCGCGGCGCTTTTTGGAAGCGATCTGAGCACAATCATGGGCTGGGATCGCAACCACTACGACCGCCTCGTCCATTTCAGTTTTGGCCTTCTCATGGTGCTCCCGGTGGCGGAAATCCTCCGCCGATACGTTGGCGTGACCAAGGTGCTTGCACTCTATGTTGGCGTTGAATTTGTGATGGGCATCAGCGCCATTTATGAAATTTTTGAGTGGCTTTTGTCCATCCTCCTCGCGCCCGACAATGTTGAGGCCTATAATGGTCAGCAAGGCGACATCTGGGACGCGCAAAAAGATATGGCACTGGCGTTTGCAGGTGCTCTTATCGCCGCTTTTGTGATCTGGATAATAGAACGCTCGAAACAGGAGGAGTAACTATGCGTAGGCTTGCTTTGGGTGTGATGGTTTTGGCGCTTGCTGCGTGTGACAATGGCCAGGTGCCTTCGCCTGCCGACCGCATGGCAGGGGATATCCCTGTCGATACCGTCGATGAGGGTCTTGTCGCGCTCCACGGCGAAGGCGTGGTTGCCGGCGCTGAGAGTTTCTTTTTCGCAGCGGGTCGCAATGAGGTCGAAACCGCGCTCACAAAGGTGCTAGGCGAACCTGTTAGCCGCAACGAGATTGAAGAATGCGGGGCAGGGCCCATGGCCATGACCAGCTATGCGGGCGAATTGACGCTGAATTTTCAGTCAGGCTCGCTCGTGGGCTGGAACATCGGCTCTGCGCCTGAAGGCGAAGGGGAAAACATCCAGATCGATGCTGACGTCACAATTGGGATGGCCGCCGATGACCTTGCGGCTGCCACCGGCTACACCCCGATCGAAGGCAGCACCTTGGGTGAGGAATTCGCGCTCAGCAACACTATGGGCGGCTTTGTTGATGGCGGCGCTGTCACCATGCTCTATGCCGGGACCCAGTGCTTTTTCAGGTAAATGTGTTTTTTCCGGTAAAGCGCGTTAAGCTGTACCCATGACACTAAAAGCCGACCTCTTTTTCAGTTTCCGCTCACCCTACTCCTATCTTGCTGTGGGACGGTACCGGGACATGGCGCGGGAGTATGATCTCGACATAACACTGCGAACGGTTTTGCCGATTGCGGTGCGCGATCCCGATTTGCTTTTCACAGGCAATCCGGCCGCTCCTCGCTACATCTTCATGGATTCGTTCAGAACTGCGCAGATGCTGGGAATTCCCTTCCGCTGGCCGCGCCCTGATCCGATTGTTCAGGACATTGCCACCCGCGAGATTGCCAAAGACCAGCCCTACATATTCCGGATCTGTCGTTTGGGTCAGGCTGCCACGCGCCGGGGCAGGGGCCTGGAATTTGCCGCCGAGGTTGCATCCATCATATGGGATGGTTCGACCGACAATTGGCACGAGGGCGATCACTTGGCCGGCGCTGCGACGCGGGCAGGCCTCGACTTTGCAGAGCTAGAGGCGGAAGCGGCGTCAGGTGCGGACGCGCTGGATGCGGAGATCGAAGGCAATACCAAAGCGCTCGATGAAGCAGGACATTGGGGCGTCCCCACCTTGGTCGTCGATGGCGAACCCTTCTTTGGTCAGGACCGTGTGGACATGGCCAAATGGCGCATGGAGCAAAAAGGGCTGGCCAAGAGGTGAAAGGAGAGCTCACTGGAGGGTGCCTCTGCGGTGCAGTGAGGTATCGCCTCGCTGAGGGCTTTCGCCTCAATCCCTATGCTTGCCACTGCACCGACTGTCAGAGCCGAACAGGCTCGGCGTTTAGTGAACATATGCTGTTTGCGATGAATGATATTTCGATTGAAGGCGAACTCGATTGTGGGCGCTACGTTCAACCCAGCGGAGTGGAAGCATCGATCACAGGTTGTCCAGTATGTAAAACTCGTGTTTATGCCGAAAACCCCTCGCGGGCTGGCATGGCAAGTCTGCGCTGCGGCACTCTTGACCGAAGCAACGAAATAGAACTGACTGCGCATATCTGGGTCAAAAGCAAGCAGCCTTGGATCAAACTACCCGAGGATGTGAAGACGATGGAAGAAGCGCCAAGAACTTCTGAGGAATGGGTCAGACTTCTCGGGATTGTTCGAAGATGAGAGTTGAGTCTGTTCCAAGTTTCGATGGCGCACGCTTGGCAGTCACCGTCATGGGTGAGGGCAGGCCTCTTGTACTAGTCCATGGCCTGTTTTCCTCAGCTGAAATGAACTGGGTGAAGTTCGGGCATGCGCAAAAGCTGGCTGAGGCTGGTTTACGGTGCATTATGCCGGACCTTCGCGCGCATGGGGCAAGCGTTAAGTCGCACAATGCCCTCGACTACCCTTTTGGAGTGCTCACCAAGGACCTTGCCGCGCTCGTCGACCATTTTGATCTTGAAGACTATGACCTGGCTGGCTTCTCATTAGGCGCACGTACATCTGCCAAGGGTGTGATCGACGGTCTAGCTCCCCGCCGATTGGCGCTGTGCGGGATGGGATTGCAGGGGCTTTCAGGGTGGAAGAACCGGGCAGCTTTTTTCATCGATGCGATTGACCGATTTGATGAGATCAAACGCGGTGACCGTGCTTTCATGGCCAAGAGTTTCATGAAAACTATGGGAATCGACCGGGAGGCGGCACGCCTATTGCTCGGCGCGGTTGATGACGTGGCGGACGCTGATTTGGCCAAAATCACCATGCCAACAGCGCTCATTTGTGGGAACAAGGATCAGGACAATGGTTCTGCCAAAGACTTGGCACTCGCGCTTCCAGATGGCCGGTACCGCGAGATACCCGGTACGCATATGAGCAGCGTTGCCGATGGCGCTTTCGGAGATGCACTGGTTGAGTTCTTCAGTAGCTAGATAACGGTCGAGGGAGGCGGGAGCATGGACAGCAAGATTAGCATCAAGATGTGGCTCATAGGTCTTGTGGTTTTCCTTGCGGTTATCGCAGTGACCAACATGGTAGAGCAGGGTGACGTGACCTTTGGGATCATCGACCATCAAGCGGCAAAAACCGCCGAGCGTGTTGATCAAATCCAGACACAGTGGCGTGAAAACGGCGTGCGTAACCTAGCTATAATTGCCGTAATCGCCGACCTTGTGTGGATTTGGATCTATGCTCTTGGCAGCTTTCTTGCGGGCAGAGGCTTTGCAACTCGGCGGCAAGGGGCCTTGCGTGCAATGGGGCTGCTGATTTGCGCATCGGCGATAGTGTTCGGGATCACCGACTACACGGAAACAACCTTGCAGTTCATTCAACTGTTCAACGACAAGGGTAACGACGTTATGGCGGGCATTGCAGCGACGGCTCAGCCCATCAAGGTCGCAGCATTCATTGTGAGCTTCGCCGGGATCATAATCGCGCTTGCGGTGGATCGTTTTAGATCAAAAGCTTACCGGTGAATGCGTTAAGCGACATCCAGCTTTGACCGGAACCGGCGACTGGATTCTTCAAGCTGCCGGACATGTTCAGCCAGGCTTATGGCTGCCTCGTCGACTTCGTCTGATAGCATTTTGGACCGTGTGGCGCGTTCAGCCAAAGCGCGGCTGTGTTTGACCATCTCGTCAGCATCATCAGCAGCACCGCGTGCGAAGGTCTCAATCGTGCCTGCCGATTGCCGATGGTTTTCAACATTATAGCGGATAGCCTTGGCATTGCTATCGAGCTCGCTAATTGCCGTTTCGATTTTGTGAAAACTAAGCTCAGCCTCCAGAGTGCCCGATTGGACGCCTCCCAGAAACTCCTGAATCCGGTTTGCCGCATCACTTGCTTGGTCAGCGAGCTGTTTGACTTCATTAGCGACGATGCTGAAGCCGCGTCCTGCAGGGCCCGCAGAAGCGGCTTCGATCGCAGCATTAAGCGAAAGAAGGTTGGTCCGTTCCGCTATTCGCACGATGGAGTGGGTTGCCTCACCAATGGTCTGCGATTGTGCGCTGAGTTTCTCGATTGCCTGACTGCCATCCCCTGAGCATTGACTTGCATCCTTACTCAAGGAAGACTGCTGGCCGGCATCATCGGCGACTTCTGCGATAGAGACCGAAAGCTCTGCCAGACCTGCTGCGACTGTATTGGCTGCTCTGCTGGCGGTTTCAGCGGAGTTTAGCACTCTGAGCGCTTCATTTCCGGTCTGATCCGCATTGAGCTTGAGTTGGTGAGCACTTTCCTCAAGCAATCGGGCCGTTGCGGTCACTGATGTTGTCACACTGGCCATGGACTTTTCGAACGCGGCCGCGACCTCTTCATATTCGGCCTTACGCTGCTCGATTACTTCTTCGAGAGCTCTTGTCTTGCTGGCCTTCTCGGCCGCGAGAATTGCTTCCAATGCGGCCAACTCGGTGTTTTTTGCGCCAAGGGTTTGCTGGCAATTTCCAAGCTCGGTTTGCAGTTCACTCGATCTTTCGACTGCTGTCCTGAGAAGCGCAGTGATCCAGCTCAGAATTGCACCGCCTAGAATAGTGGCTCCCAACCTTATGGATGAAAGGCCAATGTGCATCTGCTCATAGGCAATCCACTGCGGTGCAAAGCTCACCAAACCGACATGTTGCAGAGCCAGAAGGGTCGAGGCAATCAGGATGGGGCGGTGATCGCAAAGCGTTACAAGGGCGACCAGTCCCGCAGCCAGCAACAGCAACAATTCCGGCTGCCAAAGCGTCCCTTGGAGCGCGTAAAACAAGAGCGCCGGTATCAGTCCAGCTTGAACGCCAAACGAAAGGCGAGCGATGCTGTCTACGCGCCCCGTTAGCACCATCCAAGTGGGCACGGCATTGATCAGTGCCGCGAGTGCGGTTGCAGGAAGGGCAAATTGATATTGGGAAAAGGCAAGGCTCAAAGCGGCTAGGGTCAGGACAATGACCCATCCGCTTACAACCAAAGCGAGCATGGAGCGCCTGCGCAGTTCTTCGATAGGCGGAAGCATCAGCATCGCACGCCTCCACAAACTGACTGGCGAGGTCTGTGTTGATGCCGATATCGGACGCGGGAGATCATACGCTCTCTAGTGCGACAGTTTGGTTAGAACAATCACCTCGCCCGCTTGCGTAGCTTCCCCTGGTCGTAGGGGGTAGCTGCGCGAATTGGCCTGTGAAACTACCTAAATGGTGGCTCGTTGAACGCTCTCAGCTTGCGGCTGTGCAAGCGGTCGCCTTCATCCCGGAGATATTTGCATGCCTCGAGACCAATCTGGAGGTGGGCAGCGATGGCCTCTTCGTAGAACTTGTTGGCCTGGCCCGGCAGCTTGATCTCACCGTGAAGCGGCTTGTCCGACACACACAGCAGCGTGCCGTAAGGAACGCGGAAGCGGTACCCTTGAGCAGCGATCGTGGCGCTTTCCATTTCAACTGCGATCGCCCGGCTTTGTGAAAAGCGCTTGGCCGAGCTGGAGTAGTGCAGCTCCCAGTTGCGGTCATCGGTGGTGACGACCGTGCCCGTGCGCATGCGCTGTTTGATGTTCGCGCCTTGAACACCGGAAACCGATTCTGCCGCACCGGCGAGGGCAAGTTGCACCTCGGCAATTGGCGGGATCGGCACTTCTGGAGGCAGCACGCCATCAAGCACATGGTCATCGCGCAAATACGCGTGAGCGAGTACGAAATCGCCGATCTTCTGGCTTGAGCGCACACCGCCGCAGTGACCAATCATCATCCAGGCATGGGGACGAAGCACTGCCAAGTGGTCGCAAATCGTCTTCGCATTGGATGGGCCAACGCCAATGTTCACCAGTGTGATGCCCTTACCGTCCTCGCGGATCAGGTGATAGGCGGGCATCTGGTGTTTGCGCCAGGCGGTGTCGTTCAATTGGGCCTGCGCATTGTCAGTGCATTCTTCAATGATGAGCCCAGCGGCGCCTTTGAGAGCGGTATAGCTTTCCTTGCCGATTTGCTGTGCGCCCCAATTCACGAACTCATCGACATAGCGGTGGTAGTTGGTGAACAGGATAAAATCCTGAAAATCCTCAACCTTTGTGCCAGTGTAGTGGGCGAGGCGAGCCAGCGAGTAGTCGGTGCGAAGGCCATCGAAAAGCGATAGCGGCATGTCCGCATTTTCATCGAATTCGATCCCGTCTGCCAGCTCGTCGCCGATCAAAGAGAGATCAGTCGAAGGGAAGTGCTGCGCGATATCTTGAGGGGCAATGCCCTGCATCGCAGCACCAGCCTCGCCATCCAATACGTACGGGAAGGGGATCTCCTGGCGCGAACGACTGACGGTCACGTCAATCTCGTACTCAGCTGCGATCAATCCAAGCTGCTCTTCCAGATAGGCAGCAAACAGATCAGGCCGCGTGATCGTCGTGGTATAGGTCCCTTGCAGTTCCAACCGGCCAAACGCGCGGCTGCGGTCCTGAGGGTCACCCACTCCCGAATAATGCAAGGTCAGCTGGGGATAGGCGTAAGAGCCGTCATGGCGCTTGCGCTCAGGCGGTATGGTGCCGTTCTTCCCGAAAGCGATAACGTCTTCGCGCAAGGCGCGGACGGCTTGGTCGTAGTGCTGCTGCAGTTGTTCAAGGATTGTGGGGATTGGTGTCATATATTTTTGTCCGTTGTTATTTCTGTATCATTTAGGGCTTTTGAGGGCCTTTTACAAAAAGGGCGCGAAAGTCTTGTGACTCTCGCGCCCTTTTGATTGGCTTTTATGACAAGCGAGAGGCTTAGCCTTCGCTCTCCTCCGCCGCAGCGTCTGCATCGGCTGCTGGGGCTTCTGCGGCAGCTTCTTCTGCTTCAGGCGCTGCGCCTTCTTCGAAGAGCTCCTCGGGGATTTCGCCAGGCTCAAGACCGGCATTGTCGATCTTGGTGTCAGCAGCTGCTTCTTCGATCTCGCGCTGCTCTTCTTCGAACATTTGCGCAAGAACGTCGACGCCTTGGGTCTGAAGCTCGGCTTCATCGTCAGAGCGGGCAACGTTTGCTTTCACAGTTACGTGCACTTCTGGGTGCAGGGCGACAGTCACATCGTGCATGCCAATCGTCTTGATTGGCGCACCCATGATGACCTGCTTCTTGTCAACATCGTGACCCTGCTCGGTCAGACCAGCGACCATGTCGCGGACGTTGACCGAACCGTAAAGCTGACCGGTGTTCGATGCTGCACGGATGAGGATAACCTCAGCGCCTGCAACTTTCTCACCAGCGGCTTCTGCCACAGTCCGCTTTTCAGCGTTTTCTTTTTCAAGACGTTCACGGTTGGCTTCAAACACGGCCTTGTTGGCATCGTTTGCGCGCAGGGCCTTCTTTTGTGGAAGAAGGAAGTTGCGAGCATAGCCATCCTTTACGGTGACAACATCGCCAATCGAGCCGAGTTTTTCGACGCGTTCGAGAAGAATGATATCCATGTGCTCTTCTCCTATTTCACGATGTAAGGAAGCAAGCCGATGTGGCGTGCGCGCTTGATGGCTTTGGCCAATTCACGCTGCTTCTTGGCTGAGACGGCGGTGATGCGCGAAGGCACAATCTTGCCACGCTCGGACATAAAGCCCTGCAGCAGACGCACGTCTTTGTAATCGATTTTCGGGGCTTCCTTGCCTGAGAACGGGCAAGATTTGCGGCGGCGGAAGAAAGGACGGGCCATCAGTCGCGCTCCTCACGGTCTGAACGGCGCTTACGATCGCGCTCGTTTTTACGCATCATTACCGAAGGACCTTCTTCGTGCTCTTCAACACGGATGGTCATGTAACGGATGACGTCTTCATTGATACGGGTTTGGCGCTCGAGCTCTTCAACAACCGAGCCAGGGGCGTCGATGTTGAGCATGACGAAATGCGCCTTGCGGTTGCGGTCGATCTTGTAGGCGAGGGATTTAAGGCCCCATGTTTCGGTCTTGGTGACCTTGCCTTCGTTCGCTTCGACGATTTCGGTCGCCGAGGCCGCCAGCGCGTCTACCTGGGCCTGCGAGAGGTCCTGACGCGCGAGGAAGATGTGCTCATAAAGAGCCATATCCACGTCCTTACATTGTAATGCCGATCGCTGGCTTGTCTGCGGGATTGCAGGGCCCCTCCGGCTTTCTTCTGGCCTCTGTCGATGAAAGAGGTTTCGCGCACATACCGAGTTTGGTGGGGAATGCAAGCCTTGTGCGCTTGGCGCAGGCAATGCACTCGGGCATGGCTGGGAGCGCTTAAAGGAGAATTATCGAGATGCCATCAGGATTGGTAGCGCTGTTCGACGACGTAGCGGTGATTGCACGGGCAGCATCGGCATCGGTTGATGATATTGCAGTGGCAGCGGGCAAGGCGGGATCAAAGACCGCAGGCGTTGTGATCGACGATGCGGCGGTTACCCCAAGCTATGTAACCGGCCTTTCGCCAGCGCGCGAGCTCCCGATTATCTGGGCGATCACCAAGGGCAGCTTGTTCAACAAGCTTATTATTCTGCTCCCTGGCGCAATCTTGCTTTCCGAATTTTTGCCGCAAGCAATCATCTGGATCCTGATGCTGGGCGGCGCTTTCCTGTGTTACGAAGGCGCGGAAAAGGTGATGGAGAAGCTGGGCGGGGCAAAGCACGGCAAGACGGTCGAGGATGAAATTGCCGACCCCGCGGCTTTTGAGACACAGCGCATCGCAGGCGCCATTCGCACCGATCTGATCCTGTCTGCTGAAATCATGGCGATCACCTTGAACGAGCTTGATCTTCCCACGTGGTGGGAACGCGGCCTTGGGCTTGCATTGGTTGCGTTTGTAGTGACGGTTGCGGTTTACGGGTCTGTGGCGCTCATCGTAAAGATGGATGATGTGGGCCTGCGATTGCTGCGCGAGAGCGAAGTCACCAATGTCCGCCGGTTCGGGGTGTTCCTGCTTCGAGCCATGCCGAAGCTTCTCATTGCGCTGTCGTTTATAGGCACCATTGCGATGCTTTGGGTGGGCGGCGGAATCATCGTTCACGGCACGCATGAGGTTGGCTTCGACCTCCTTTATGACATTGCCCACGGGGCCGAATATGCGGTTGCGGGCGCAACAGGCGCTCTTTCGGGTGTGGCTGGCTGGGTCACCTATGCCGCGATTTCAGGGCTTATCGGCCTCGCGCTTGGAGCGGTGATCGCTTTCGTCTTGCACAAAGTCATCGGCTATGAAGGGGCGCATTGATGACCCAAGAGCAACAGGGAGCGCCCATTCTCTACACCTGCGTTGGATCACGCGGTCAGCGCTGCACGTGGGCAGCAGAAGAGGCAGGCGTCGAGCTAGACCTGCGGGTCCTTCCATTCCCGCCGCGTCATAAAGCACCGGAGTATCTGGAGACCAATCCGCTGGGCACGATTCCGATGTTGATAGACGGCGAGACACAAATGACCGAAAGCTGCGCAATTGCGCACTATTTGGCGGTAAAGGGCGGGGCAGATCACCTTATCATAGCGCAGGGCAAGGCGGACTATGGCGAGTATCTCGATTATACCTATCACGCGGACGCGACGATAACCTTTCCGCAGACGGTCTACATGCGCTTTGCCCTGTTCGAGAAGCACAAGGGCTGGGAGGAGGCCGGACATGCCTATGCCAACTGGTTTGAAAAGCGATTAGTGAAGATCGAGCAACGGTTGAAGACGCGCGAATATCTATGCGCAAACCGTTTCACCGTGGCGGATATTTGCGTGGGCTATGCGCTCATTTTGGCCAAGGCCGTCGGGCTGGACGAACGGATTCCGGGGCCGCTTAAGGCATACCGCGAAAGGCTAACATCAAGGGACGCTTACAAGGCTGCTATCGCAAAGGAAAAGGCCGTCGCGCCTTAGCCCAGCTGGTCCAATTCCGCCCCGCATTGACCACAGGTTTTGTTTGGCCAAGGCACGATCAGGGGCCCGCGGAAAAACAGGTTTTTGCCGCATTTGGGGCAGTTGAAGAGCCTGATCCGTACATTGACCACGATCAAGAGCAGCACCGCGACAGCAAAGGCCCAAGTCGAATGGCCCAACCATTTGTCGATGGTGATCACAAACATAAAAGCCGCCAGCGTTGCGAACAGCATCAATTGCGCATGGCGCACGGCAAGGCGGTAGATTGTCACGTGAGCTGTTCCAACACAAAGCGGTGTCCGCATTCGCGGCATCGTATTGGTGGTGGCAGGAAAGCGAACCGCATTCCCAAGACGAGAAACAAGCGTGGTGTTCCCCAAATGCTCGTCATGCATTCGGTGCAGGAATAACGATCTGCCAATCTGAAAAGGCCTACAAAAAGCCAGACTCCCAGAAAGGCTGCAGCCCATGGTATTGGCTCACCAATAAGAGAGTGGGCTGTGAGTACAAAAGCTAGCAGGATAATCATCCCGCCTAATGGAGCTCCGACCCACAAAAACCAGATAAGCCATAGGCGACTATAGTAAGTCATCCCAATCGCTCTAGCACACTCTTTGCAAACGCACTCAAAGTATCATCGCGCGCACCCATTATAACGATGCGGTCACCGGGCCGGGCAAGCTCAACCATCCGGTCGCCGCAAGCCTCGCGTGTTGCAATGTGCTCGGCGGAACCGCCATTGTCCTCGATAAGCTTGATGATCCGCTCTGTCCCTTCGCTGCGGTCCACTGTTCCGCCAAAGTACACAGGATCGCACATAATCGTGATGTCACCATCGCCAAGCTCGCGCGCAAAGGTCTGTGCAAGCTCATCGCCCATCTGGCGCAATGGGCCGTAACCGTGCGGTTGGAAAAACGCGATTACGCGGCCTTCGGTTGCCTTCAGGGTGCGCAATGTCGCCGCGCATTTCTCCGGGTTGTGGCCAAAATCGTCGATCACGCTGATGCCAGAGGGACTGGTGCCCACAACATCAAACCGCCGCGCAAGCCCCTTAAAACGGCTGAGCGCGTAGACCGAGCGAGTGATTTCAATTCCCGCCGCGCTCATCGCTGCAATCGCAGCCAGCGCGTTTGCGAGATTGTGGATGCCTGGCATCGGCAAATCCAGCGGGAAAACTTCGCGTGTGCGGTTGTCGAGAAGAACTGCACGGATGCTCAATGGCCCTTCTTCAATGCTTTCCGGTTCAACCGTGATGTCGGCGGATTGATCGCAAATGCCAAAGGTTACTTTTTGCGTCGCTCTGCCTGCGAGCTCTCGCGATTCCTCGTCGTCCATATTGATGATTGCACAGCCTGCCTCGGCAAGAAAATTGCCAAACAATTGGCGCAATTCCTCAATGGACTTGTGATCGAGGCTCACATTCAGAAGCACACCGATTGTGGGCTTGTAGAGGGCGATCGAGCCATCGCTTTCATCCACTTCGCTGACAAAGATACGCGGCGAACCCACCCGTGCGCTGGCGAAGGGGTTGGCCTCATCGGCGAAATTCTTCATCACCGCGCCGTTCATAACAGTGGGATCATGATCAACGTCCGCCATGATCCAGGCGATCATGCCCGTAACCGTGCTCTTTCCCGAGGTGCCGCCAACCGCAACCGAATAGCCCGCCTCGTTGAAAAGCTCAGCCAAAAGCTCTGCGCGCGTCATTCGTTTGCAGCCAAGTTCGTGCGCGCGCGCAACTTCGGGGACAGTGTCTTCGACA
The DNA here is from genome assembly GCF_057364925.1 of Erythrobacter sp. S227. Lineage (NCBI taxonomy): Bacteria > Pseudomonadati > Pseudomonadota > Alphaproteobacteria > Sphingomonadales > Erythrobacteraceae > Erythrobacter > Erythrobacter sp. S227. Next base: position 1,152,572 of record NZ_CP200280.1, on the reverse strand, counting down.
GCAGCAGATGCAATCAATACCTGATCCGTGGAGGTGATCCCGCTCCCATCTTGTGGAAACAGCGTGAAGCCATTGTCCGCAAGCCAAGCGAATTTCTCAGGAGTGCGACCCTGATCGTAGGATCGGTCTGATCCTGCGACTTCATGGCCAAATCCTTGAGCAAGCTGGGCAAGCGGGAGCATGCCTGAACCGCCAATTCCGCAGAAAAAGAAAGGGCGCTCTTCAGGCGCTTGATCCACCGTTTCACTCATGGCGCACATGGTTATGGGCTTGCCACGCGAGTTACAAGCGCCCTAGGCTGAGTTAATGACAAATATCGCCATCTGTGCGCCTGCAAGGGCAATTACCCGCGATCACGCCGCCGCTTTGGAGGCCTTGGTTGAGGCAGAATTTCCCGATCATTCGGTAACATTCCATGATCAATGCTTTGAGCGGGTAGGGCACTTTGCGGGGGATGATCTGACGCGGCTTACTGGCTTGCTCGATTGCGCGAATGACCCTTCGTTTGACGCAGTGTGGTTTGCGCGTGGCGGCTATGGCTCCAATCGCATTGCAGAGGCAGCGATTGCGCGGATGAATGCGTCGGCTAGGTCGAAAACCTATGTCGGCTATTCGGATTGCGGATACCTTTTGGGCGCGCTTTACCGGGCCGGAATCGGGCAATGCGCTCATGGCTCCATGCCGATCAGTGCGAGTTCTTCAAGCGGTCCTAAATCGGTGCGCCGCGTGCTGAGGTGGTTTAGCGGCGACAACTCCGGGCTTGAGCCCAGCCTTGATGGCACAACGCCAACAGCAGCGTTCAACCTCATCACCCTGGCCATGCTCGCCAAGACCCCTTTGATGCCTGACCTAACAGGGCACGTAGTCATGGTGGAGGAAGTGAGCGAGCAGCTCTACGCTATCGACCGCGTGTTTTTCGCGCTCGCCGGCAGCCTTCCGCGTCTTGCTGGTATTCGCTTGGGCGCAGTTACGGATATCCCGGAGAACGATATTCCTTTCGGCTCAACCGAAGAGGAAATCGCCAAGTTCTGGTGCGCAAGGGCGGGTATCCCCTATCTTGGCCGCGCAGAGATAGGGCACACATCTGCCAACAAGGTTGTGCCATTCGGGCTTGCAGGTCCTGCCGGGGCTTCGTAACGGCTCGCGGCAACAGGAGGAATTTTGCATGAAGGCTTTTGTTTTCCCGGGTCAGGGCAGCCAGAAAGTGGGCATGGGGCTGGATCTAGCCGCTGCAAGCAGCGCAGCGCGCGAGGTCTTCGAGGAGGTCGATGATGCGTTGGGGCTAAAACTGTCGGCGATTATGGCAGAAGGGCCAGAGGACCAGCTTACCCTTACAGCGAATGCTCAACCGGCGATCATGGCCAATGCAATTGCGACCTTGCGGGTGCTTGAGGCTGAGTTTGGCGTCAAGCTAGCCGACAAGGGGTATTGCGTCGCGGGCCACTCCTTGGGCGAGTATACCGCATTGTGCGCCGTGGGGGCATTTGATCTTTCCACTACAGCGCGGCTGTTGAAACTGCGTGGTTCTGCGATGCAGGCGGCTGTTCCAGTAGGCCTGGGCGCGATGGCGGCATTGCTTGGAGCAGATATCGCGAAAGCGAATGCGCTCGCCGAAGCTGCTGCCGAGGGTGAAGTCTGCGAAGTCGCCAATGACAATGATCCGGGCCAGGTCGTGATTTCCGGCCACAAGGGCGCGATTGAACGCGCTGTGGCTCTGGTCAAAGAACACGGGATCAAACGCGGCGTACTTCTGCCGGTATCAGCACCATTCCACTGCTCATTGATGCAACCAGCGGCCGACCGGATGAAAGAGGCTTTGGCCGAGACACCTCCGGGCGCGCTCTCTTTGCCGCTTTATGCCAATGTGACCGCTGCCAAAGTCACCGATCCTGCCGAAGAGCAAGACCTGCTTGTCCAGCAAGTCACGGGCCGCGTCAGGTGGCGCGAAAGCGTGGCGGCAATGCACGCAGATGGAGTGGAGCACTTCGTGGAACTTGGAGGCAAAGTCCTCTCACCCATGATCCGCAAAATCGCAGGCGAAGCTGAGACGGCCAGTCTCATCACGATGGAGGATCTGGAAGGTTTTGCGAGCTCGCTTTGAGCACGTTAAGCCTCTCGATCCAGTGGATTACTTCGCAGAACACACATCTTCTTGACCGGGTGGCAAAGGGAACGTTCGATCACGCGATCGACCCTGCGAGGCTCAAAGCCTATCTCGATAACCCTGCCAACTGGATGGGTGTCGCAGTTCATGACGGCTTGGTGGTGGGCATGGTGATGGCCGTCATCCACACCCATCCCGACAAGCCAACAGAGCTCTTCCTTGACGAAATTGGCACAGGGGACGAATGGCGACGCAAGGGCATAGCTCGCTTGCTCATGCAGGCTCTTTTTGACAGAGCCGATGATGAAGGCATTGAAGAGATTTGGTTAGGGACCGAGCCGGATAATGATGCGGCAAATGGTCTCTATCGGGGTTTCAAGCACGAGCGTGAAGACGCCGTGATCTATTATTTTGATTGGTGAGGAGCCGACAATGTTTCGATTGGATGGAATGAACGCGCTGGTGACCGGCGCGAGTGGCGGGATCGGTTCGGCGATTGCAATCGCTCTTGCCAAACAAGGAGCGCGTGTGGCGCTTTCGGGCTCCAACGGAGACAAGCTGCGCGCTTTTCGCGAACAGCTTATCTCGGAAGTGGGCTCTCCCGAGGCGGGCGACCATGTCGAGATCACCTGCAATTTGTCTGATAGCACGCAGGTCGATGAGCTTATTCCGGCAACTGTCGATACACTCGGCGGGATCGACATCCTAGTGAACAACGCCGGCATCACGCGCGATGGCTTGGCGATGCGGATGAAGGATGATGACTGGAACAGCGTGATTTCGGTCAACCTTGAGGCCGCCTTTCGCCTCATGCGTGCTTCCGCTCGTCCGATGATGAAGGGCCGGTTTGGCCGCATCATCAACATCACCTCGGTTGTTGGCCATACCGGCAACCCCGGACAGATGAACTATTGCGCCGCCAAAGCAGGCCTTACAGGCATGACGAAGAGCTTTGCGCAAGAAGTCGCGAGCCGCGGGATCACTGCCAATTGTGTTGCGCCCGGCTTTATCCGCACCGCTATGACAACGGCGCTCGACGAGAAACAAACCGAGACGATCAACGCCAAGATCCCCATGGGCAAAATGGGTGAGGGTGATGACATCGGCTCTGCCTGTGCTTTCCTCGCAAGCCGTGAGGCGGGCTACATCACGGGTGAAACCATCCACGTGAATGGGGGCATGGCAATGCTCTGATTTGGCCCTAGAGGGGTAAATTGGTCGCTAAGGAGCATTGATTGCGGCCTTATCCCCAAAGGAATGCGCCCTAGGGCAGCTGCAATCTTGCCCCTAGTGACAGCCTCGCTAAGGTTTTTGCGATCCAGAGGCTTTTTCAGGGGCGATTCCTTGCCCTTTGACAATGCCCGAGAAACACGAAGACGATAGGTTACGCTGATGAAGGCTACGATCGAACGCGCGACGCTCCTGCGTTGTCTCTCCCATGTTCAATCTGTGGTTGAACGCCGCAACACCATCCCGATCCTCTCCAATGTCCTGATTGAGGCATCCGAGGGCGGAAATGTAAAAGTCATGGCGACCGACCTCGATTTGCAAGTGGTAGAGACGATGAGCGCGGCCTCGGTGGATGCACCTGGCGCGATTACAGTTTCGGCGCATTTGCTTTTCGACATTGCCCGCAAGCTGCCAGAGGGTTCCCAAGTCAGCCTTGATTCTTCCGATAACCAGATGGTGATCAAGGCAGGCCGCAGCCGGTTCAAGCTGCCGACGTTGCCGCGTGATGACTTCCCAGTGATTGTCGAAGGCGACCTTCCAACCTCGTTCGAGCTGCCTGCCCGCACACTTGCGCAGATGATCGACGCGACCCGCTTTGCGATCTCTACCGAGGAAACGCGCTACTATCTGAACGGCATCTTCCTGCATGTCAGCGACGATGATGGGCCGGTTTTGAAGGCGGCTGCGACCGATGGTCACCGCTTGGCGCGCTTCACCATCGCGCAGCCTGATGGCGCCGATGGGATGCCTGATGTGATTGTGCCGCGCAAAGCTGTGGCAGAATTGCGTAAGCTGTTGGAAGAAGCGCTGGACGGCGCGGTGATGATTGATCTTTCAGCGTCGAAAGTCCGCTTCACACTTTCGGGCGAGGGCGGCGTGGTGCTGACCAGCAAGCTGATCGATGGGACTTTCCCTGACTACAGCCGTGTCATTCCAACCGGAAATGACAAATTGCTAAAGGTTGATCCAAAGTTGTTCTTCCAGGGCGTGGACCGCGTGGCAACCATCGCAACGGAGAAAACCCGCGCGGTGAAGATGGGCCTTGATAAGGACCGTGTGACCCTCTCGGTGACCTCGCCTGACAACGGTAATGCAGCGGAAGAACTGGCAGCAAGCTACGGCAGCGATAGCTTTGAAATTGGCTTTAATGCCAATTACTTGAAAGACATTCTTGGGCAATTCGATTCAGAAGAGATCGAGCTACACCTCGCTGACGCAGGTGCCCCGACGCTGATCCGTGAAGATGATGAAAGCCCGGCGCTTTACGTGCTTATGCCGATGCGCGTCTGATGCGTGGTCTTGGTGGGATCATCGCAGGCGTCTTGTTGCTCAGCGGATTTTCCGTTTCAGCACAAGAAAATACGCAGAAAACCGGCCAAGGATTCTCACCTGAGGATGATCTGGATTGTGCACTCTATACAGCCGGACTTCTGGCGTCTGATGACGGTGTGATGACACCGGATGCCCGAACAGCGCTCGTGGGCACGATGACCTATTTCCTCGGCCGGTATGAAGCGCAGCGCGGAACACCAATTAGTGTTGCTTTGGCAGAGCGTTATCCTGTCTATCTCGAGAGCGACTCAACCCAGCTCGAACAGATCTGCGGCCTTCGTGCGCGCGGCTTTGCAAGCCGTATGGAAGATATGGGCCGTGTGCTGATTGAGGCGGAAAGCGAAGCGCAATCGGATGTTGATCCTTCGGAAGCGCCATAGGGTCGTTCCATGAGCGGCGTTGACAAGGGGCAGGTCCGTATTTTCGGAACTGTTATATCGACTTACACCCGAATTGTTCAGATCACTTCTGAAGAGGCGGACCTAACTCACGAAACAATCGCAACACCTGCGAATTCACCGCAAAATCGCCACCCTTTTGGCAAAGTGCCTGTTGTCGAGGTTGATGGCCTTGAGTTGGTCGAGAGTGTTTCGATCGCCCACTATTTGGACAATGCGCACAATACCGGCGCGTTGCAGCCGGGTGATCCATCACATCGTGCTGTGATGGATAAGTGGATTGCGATTGCCAACAATTACCTCTTTCCGTTGTTCGAGAATGGCTTGGTGATGCCATGGATCATGCACCGCGTTGCTGGCTATCCCATTGATCCTGATAGGATTAATCGCGCGCTTCCGCAGATCAGTCGTGCATTGGGCTTCCTCGAAGCCGAAATTCAGAACGATGGCGCGTGGACCGCAATCCCGGCCGAACGAGGGATCACATTGGCCGATGTCTTTCTCTATCCCATCCTGCGCTCGCTCGAGCTGACCCCGCAAGGCGAGGTCGGAATTGCCCAATGCGATCACATCAAGGCGTGGCTTGAGACCCTCAAAAATCGTCCTTCAATCGCGGCAACACGCTGGGAAATCGAAAAGGGATAGGCTAACCTTGTGGCCAAACCACAAGGATCTTGACCCAATGACGCTATCCCAAGTTCATGTCCGCAAAAACGAGTTGACCCATGCAACCCTTGCCGAGGTACCAGTTGGTGAGCTGGCAGATGGTGCGATCCGCCTGAAAGTCGAGAGTTTTTCGGTCACAGCGAACAACATCACCTACGCGGTTGTGGGTGACGGATTTGGCTATTGGAACTTCTTTCCGCCGGCCTCTGACGAAGATGGCCTCGGCATTGTCCCGATGTGGGGCCACGCGGTTGTGACCGAGAGTAAGTGTGTCGATATCGCGGAGGGTGAGCGGGTCTACGGCTACCTTCCAATGGGCACGCAGTTTGACGCAGTGCCGGGCAATATATCTGCCGCGAGCTTCTCTGACATGACCGATTATCGCCAGCCAATGAGCCCGGTCTACAACAACTACAATCGCCTGGCTGCTGATCCGGAGCATGATCCGGCCCGCGAGAATGAGCGGATGATCTACGGCCCGTTGTTCAAAACCGGCTTTGTGATCGACTATTTCATGCGTTCAGAAGATTGGTTTGGCGCAGAGACTGTGATCCTCACCAGCGCATCGTCAAAAACCGCAATGGGCCTTGCCAGCGTTGCCAAGCAAAACTCGCCGGGTGTGAAGCGGATTGGTCTTACGTCACCGGGCAATGTTGATTTTACGGAAAGCACCGGGCTTTACGACAAGGTTTGCACATATGATACGATCGGGACCTTGCCTATCGGTCCGTGTGTGACGGTGGATTTTGCCGGGAATGCAGACGTTTTGGGTAAGCTTCACCATCACTTCACCGACAATCTCAAATACTCGTGTCTTGTTGGAGCGACCCACATTGAAGCGCGCAGCTCGATGGGGGGAGATGCAGGCGCGCTGCCTGGACCAAAGCCCACACTGTTCTTTGCGCCCGACCATTTTGTCTCGTTCTTCAAAGAGCATGGCGCTGCCGAAGGCGGCCAGATGATCGCCAAGACCTGGCATGCATTCTTGGACGCCGTGGATGGCACGGTTACGATTGAGGTTCACGAGGGGCTGGACGCAGCGCGCGCGACATATCTTGAGATGATCAGTGGGAAGATCGACCCGGCCAAGGGCATCGTGGTGAGACCATGAGCGGCGGATCGCAAGACGTCTGGATCTACGCCGCCGCAATGCCGGTCTTGGTGGCCGCGATCTGGTTCGTCGTAACCGTCCTTTTATCCAAAATGACCGCTTGGGCCGTGCTTGAGGAGCACTATCCTGACCGCGATGATTCGGCGATCCAGACCTTGCGTTTCAACGGGTTTTATCTCGGCAAGGAAAAGCTTGGCGTTTCATATCGTGGATGCGTGACGTTTGAGGTGTGTAAGAGCGGTTTGCGCGTGCGCATCTGGAAACTCTTCGCACCTTTGAGCAGGCCGATCTTCATTCGGTGGGACGGATTGGTTGTCGAGGAAGCGAAGGTCTTTGCGATGTCGGGAGCGCGCATGAAGCTTGGGCCTGGCGGCACGTATTGGATGACGATTGCGAGCGGAACCGCACGCCGCATCATCGATGCAAGCGCAGGAGCGTTTACGGTTCCCAAACCTGCTTGATGAAAAACCGTTGGAGAGGGGTGCTACTTGCCCTCTGATTGCACGGCATAGTCGAACAAGCCTTCGGCTTGCGCGGCGTGGCGCTCGGCGATCTTTTCGGCTGTGTCATGCTCGGTTGGAACGATGCACCATCCACCACCTTTTGCGAGCGTTTCCTCGAGCCCTTGCTCCAGAACTTCGGGGCCGGGCTGCGCGCGCCAGTGGTCGCCTAGCTCATCGGGGGCATTGCGCGCGCCCCCGAACCGCTCGGGCCGAGCCTGAGCCGCATTCCATATCTGCGTGTTGAGAATGCCGGGGCAAAGGATCGTTACGCCGATGTGGTCTTCTGCCAGTTCCGCCATGAGCGCCTCGCCAATGGCGGCGGTCATCTGTTTTGTGGTGGCATAGAGCGTAAAGGGACCGCTGACTGGTGTGACCGATGCCGAGCTTGCGGTGATGCCGACATGGCAGGGCCCCTCTTGTGCCTTCAGAACGGGGAGCCATGCCCTCGCAGTATGCATCGGGCCCATCACGTTTACACCCATCAACCAATCGAGGGTACGGGGTTTTGCGCCGCTAACCGTATCAGCCGTGCCGACGCCCGCATTGATCCAGAGGAGCGAGGGCTCAACCCCTAACGCAATCAGCTTTTCGGCAACCCGCGCGGTTTCCTTCGCGTCGGACACGTCGCATCCGTGCGCGCGCGAATCTGTGCCGCATAATCTCGCCGTTTCTTCTGCTTCGTAAGCATCGATATCGAGCGCACAGATGCGCATTCCCTTGGCCGCAAAGTGCTGCGCCAACCAACGCCCGATCCCGCGCCCAGCGCCGGTGATAACCGCCCAGTCACCGGCCTTTGGCACAAACGCGCTCATTCGGCAGCTTCGGCAAGCTCAGCGCGTTGAGGCCCGCGGATAAGACCGCCCGGTGCCTCGCCCGTCCACCTGCCTCCCTCAAAGGTCACCGTGCCGTTCTTGATGGTGTAATCATAGCCTTCTGCTTTCTGCAAAAGGCGCTTACCACCTGCAGGCAAGTCAAAGGCAAGCCAAGGCTTGCCAAGGGTCAGTCGCTCCAAGTCGATCACATTGAGATCGGCCATATAACCAGGCGCAATCACACCGCGGTCTTCAAGGCCGTAGAGCACTGCTGTGTCGCGGCACTGGCGCTTGATCGCATTTTCCAGAGTGATCCGCTCGCCGCGTTTGCGGTTTTTAACCCAGTGTTCGAGCATGAAAGTGGGCGATGCAGCGTCGCAAATCGTGCCGCAGTGCGCGCCGCCGTCTGAGAGCGAGTTCACCGTATCATCGGAATGCTGCAAGGGGTGGAGGAAATCGAGATTGCCATCCGCATAGTTGAGGATCGGAAGATAGATGAAGCCTGTCGCATCGTCGCGGCAAAGCAGGTCATAGGCGTATTCCTGAGGGTCGACGCCCGCTGCTTGGCCGCGAGCGTTGATGCTGGCCGTTGCGTCGGGTTCATAGTCGAAATCATCGTCCATTTCGTACTGCAGGGCCCAGCCCATGGTGATAACCGCAACGACTTCCATAATGTCCTGCGGCGCGTCGGTGTAATCGCTGGTTTCAGAGAGCAATTGCGCTTTGAATGCAGGGTCGAGCAATTTCGCCTTTTGCTCTTCCCAAGGAAGGTCTGCGATGGCCATCCAGCTGGGGCGATAGACGAAGGGGTGGACCGTTCCCTGCCACGCCATGATGATACCGTTTCCGCGAAGCGCGATTTGCGCAACGATATTGGCACCATTGTCATTCTCAGCGCGCATCTTGTCAATCTGCTCTTGTAGCGGCAGTTCCTTGGCAATGGATTGGAGCGCTGCGAAGGTTACCGGCACGCCCGCCTCGCGGCTTAGCTTGCCCATCCATTCAAACTCGTTCCATTCGCGCTTCAAGTCGCTGGCCATTTCGAAGACGGCATGACCGCCTGCTTTCTGGCCGCGGCCCATAGCGTGGCCAATCGCGACCAACTCTTCGGCGGTGGCAGTGGTGCCGGGGACTAGTTCGCCATCGACCGATTTATGCAGGACTGTGCGCGAGGTGGAGAAACCCAAAGCACCGGCGCGAACGCCTTCTTCGACGATGTCCGACATCGCCTTGATGTCTTCATCCGTTGGCACAGCGCCCGGTTGTTCACGGTCGCCCAGCACATAGGCTCGCACCGCTCCGTGAGGCACATGGGTTCCCACATCAACCGCGCGAGGGAGCTTTTCGAGAGCGTCGAGATACTCCGGGAAAGTCTCCCAATCCCAGGTGATCCCCTCGGCGAGAGCCGTGCCGGGAATGTCCTCAACCCCCTCCATCAGGCTTATCAGCCATTCGTGGCGGTCGGGTTTGGCAGGGGCAAAGCCAACGCCGCAATTGCCCATTACCACTGTCGTGACCCCGTGCCAGCTGGAGGGAGCCATTTCCTGATCCCATGTTGCCTGGCCGTCGTAGTGAGTGTGAATGTCAACAAAGCCCGGCGCGACGATCTTGCCGCTTGCATCAATCTCACGTGCTGCATCGCCGCGCACCTCTCCGACTTGCGCAATCAGGCCGTCTTTCACGGCGACATCTCCGATGAAGCGCTCTGAGCCTGTACCATCGACGATGGTTCCGCCTTTGATGACTAGGTCGAATGCGGGCATGGTTTCTCTCCTGTGTCTCTCCCTTCAGAAAGTCTCACATCAAAACTGTCTTGGCAACCAGCTTGTCGAGACGGATGAGGGCGCTAATCTGGCGGGTAAAGGAGAACGAATCCGTGCAATCGAAAGCGTTATTGATGGCGGTCAGCACCGCTGTGCTTGCTGTATCCGCCCCGGCGATGGGGCAATTTCAAGGGGGCCCCTGGGAAATGCCGACCGAGGGCGATTTGTCCGCCACGCTCGATTGCCTTGAAGCAGAGGGCGCCACGATCATATCCGCACACCGCGGCGGCCCATCGCCAGGGCTTCCTGAAAATGCGATCCCGACCATGGATGCAGTGCTCCACGCAGCGCCTGCAATGATGGAAATCGACGTCGCGGCCAGCCCGGATGGTGTCCATTACCTGATGCATGACCGCACGCTGGATCGCACTACCACAGGCGCAGGCTCTGTCACCGATGTGCCATGGGCCGAGGTTTCCCGGCTCAACCTGGTGGATGAAGCGGGGTGGGTAACGCCCTATAAGGTGCCGACGTTTGCTGAGACGCTGGAATGGGCGAAGGGAAAGACTGTCCTTCAGGTGGATTTCAAACGCACCGCTGATTTCGCGACAGTGATTTCCGAAATCCGCGAAGCCGGGATGGAGCAAGGCGTGATCCTGATCGCTTACACACAGGCCCAAGCTCTTCGGCTGTATGAACTCGCGCCAGAGATGCTGATTTCCTATTCGGTCAATGCGCCAGGGGACCTTGATGAGATCGTCGCAGCGGGAATTCCGCTGAGGAATATTGTTGCGTTTACTGGAACACGGGTGGCCCGGCCTGATCTTTATGCGGCGCTTGATGAGCAGGATGTAGAGGTTATCTTCGGGACGCTTGGGCGGCCGGATCGCTCGCTTGACGGGGTATTTGCGCGTTTTGGCACCGATGAACGCTATGCGGAACTGGGCGAGGGCGGGGTCGATATCATCGCGACCGATCGCCCGCGTGCAGCCGCAGCTGCTCTTGCGACAGCCAAGAGGCTGCCGACATCAGGCGTCTGTGGCATCACACGCGGCGGAGACTGATGGACCCAACGCCAAGCTGGAACCCGCCTGAAGACAGCGGCGTCGCGATCCGCTTTGTTGAAACAAGCGGGCTGACCTTTGAAGTCGCAGAAGCGGGAAAGGGTGATCACCTTGCTCTGATGCTGCATGGTTTTCCCGAATTGCATTATTCGTGGCGGCATCAAATGCCTTTGCTTGCTGAAATGGGATACCGCGTCTGGGCCCCCAATATTCGCGGCTATGGCGCAACCGACCGGCCCGAAAGTGTGCGCGATTATGCGCTCGACCGGCTGACGCAGGATGTCGCCGACCTGATTGATGCAAGCGGGGCCAAAAAGGTCACTTTGTTTGCCCATGACTGGGGAGCGATCATCGCTTGGGCCTTTGCAATTACCAAGCTGCGCCCGCTGACAAGGCTTGTCATCATGAATGTGCCTCATCCGATGGTGGCGCGGCGTGAGATCCGGAAATGGAGGCAGTTCAAGAAGAGCTGGTACATCTTTGCCTTTCAACTTCCTTGGCTGCCAGAGAAGATGCTGGCGCGCAAAGACGGCAATGCTGTCGGCGATCTGATTGCGCAGACGTCTTGCAATCAGGAGCGCTTTGGCCCGGAAGAACGCGCAATCTACAGCAATGCAAGCAAACGGCCCGGTGCCCGATCTGCCATGGTCAATTACTACCGCGCTCTTTTGCGCCATGACGATACAATGGATCTAGGCGACGCGCGCGTGGACGTGCCGACATTGATGATATGGGGAGAGGAGGATGTGGCGCTCAATATCCATTGCACGCGAGGGACCGAAGAGTGGGTGAGCGACTTCACCCTAAAGCGTCTTCCCGGCGTATCCCACTGGGTTCAGCAGGATGCGCCTGATGAGGTAAACGCAATTCTGGAAGAGTGGCTGCCCGAAGCCTAACCCAATCGACTAGGCCGCTTGGGTCTTTTCCGAAGCTTCTGGCCGGTCAAGAAAAGACTGGATCGCCGAAATGCTTTCTTCCTCGTGGCTTAGCAGGAACAGGTGCCCGCCGCCTTCCATCACCACCAATTCGCTATTGGGGATGAGCATGTTGAGAAACTTGCCGTTGGCAAGCGGCACAATCGCATCATCGTCGCCCATCATGATGAGCGTTTCTTGTTTCAGCAAGAATGGCAGAGCAGGCGCGCTGGTCCAGCCGAGCATGCACATGAGCTGATACATATAGCCGCGCGGGGAAGGTGGCTTGAGGCGTGACATATGACCGCCTTTGCCTTTGCTCTTGCCAAGGCCGTCACCGTACAATGTCTCAAAGTTTTTGATCATGTAATCGGCATCGACATAGCGGCGCGGATTGGCCATTTTGGTAAGCGCCTTGGGGCTTCCCGGCATCATCAACATGCCAGCGCTTGTCGCGATAAGGATGACGCGGCGGCTGCGTTCTGCGTGCTGCATGGCGAAATGCTGTGCGATCCCGCCGCCCCAGCTAATCCCCATGACATCCACATCGCCAACACCCAATTGGTCAAGCAATTGGGCCGCGGTCCAGCTGATGGTGAAGGGGTTGTAAGGCAGCAACGGATCAGGCGATTCGCCCACACCCGGCATGTCAAACATGATGAAAGGCCGCTCGGCCAAATGATCGGCAAGAGGCGCGACCGCTTCGATATTTGCACCGATGCCATTGAAGAACAAAACCGGCAGATGATCGGAAGGCTGATCGAGCCTCCACGTAGCAACCCGTAGCGTCCGTCCTGCCACCTGTTTCATGGTGACGACCGCATCCTTCATAAATTCATTCACGTCCATTCCAACCCTTCAGCCTGCATCTCGTTGGGTAAAGAGGGTGGGAGACACGGCTCGCAGATCCCTTGCGGGCTGTGCCTCCCATAAGCTCTTTTGGATGCGCTTTAGATTGGCTCTCTATCAGACTTCTTCAACAACGTAGAGTCCCGGCGCGCTTTCCTGCGCAGAATACGCATCGCTGCCCACAGTCTTTGGTGCCGGGACTTTCTTGCCGGAACGCTTTTGGATCCACTCCATCCAGTAAGGCCACCAGCTGCCTTTGACTTCTTCGGTGCCTTGCAGCCATTCGTCAGCCGTTTCAGGCAATTTGCCCTTTTTCTTCTGGACGAAATATTTGGCTTTGGGATTGGTTGGCGGGTTGAGGATCGCCTGCATATGGCCGCTTTGCGAAAGGACGTAGGTGACGTCTTTCGAACCAAACAGCTGGGTCGAACGATAAGTCGCTTTCCACGGCGTAATGTGATCGGTGACGCCGCCAAGGATGAACAGGTCCGCTGTCACTTTGGTGAGGTCGATCTTGTGATCGGCCATCTCGGTTTCACCCGGCGTTGAGAACGCAAGGGTTTCATAAAGGGTGAGGAAATCACCCATCAGGCTTGCCGACAGGTTCGTTGCATCGGCATTCCAGTAAAGAACATCGAATGCGGGCGGGTCCATGCCGAGCAGGTAGTTATTGATCACGTAGTTCCAGATGAGATCGTTGGGCCTCAGCCACGCAAACCCGCGTGCCAGATCATCGGCTTTGATAATGCCCTTCTTGGCAGCACGCTTCTTGGCGATTTGCATGCCATTTTCACTGACCAGAGAGCCCGCCTCGATGTCGGTGGGCTTGGGATGCAATACGCAAACCATCAGTGTCAAAGTGCCCAGGACAGGATTGTCTGTCGCCGCCAGCTTGGAGGCGAGCACAGAAGCGGTCTGTCCGCCTGAACAGCCGGCGGAAACGTTTACTTTCTTCGATCCGGAGATTTCGGAGACCACCTGTAACGCTTCCTCGCAGGACGCGATGTAATCGGCCATGTCCCAGTGGCCCTGTTCCTTTGACGGGTTGCGCCACGAAATGACAAAGGTCTGCATCCCGTTATCGACCTGCCATTTGATGATCGACTTCTCCGGCGAGAGGTCGTTGATATACATCTTGTTGATTTGGGGCGGGATAGTAAGCTGCGGGACTTCGTACACTTCATCTGTGGTTGGCGCGTAATGCACCAATTCGTACATCTCGGTGCGGTGCACGACATTGCCCTTTGATGTCGCGATATTCTCGCCAAGCTTGAATGGTCGTTTGTCGACCTGGCTAACCATGCCCTTATTATGGACGATATCATTATAAGCGTTTTGCAGGCCTTTGATCAGGCTGAGCCCGCCCGAGTTTATCACCTGTTTTTGCGCAATCGGATTGCCCGCCAATGAGTTTGTCGGAGCAAGGCTATCAATGATGATATTCGAGATGAAGTTTGCGCGATTGCGCTCAAGCTCGTCAAGTTCGAGGTCTTCGAGCCAGTTGTTCATACCCTTCTGAATCGCAAGGTAATATTGTGCACCTGCGCGGAAGAAAGGGTTGAATTGCCATGCGGGATCATGGAACCGTTTGTCTTTTGGATCGGGTGCAAGGTCGCTTTTTCCGGTCACGATCTTGATCATGTCTTCGCCCATGTTTTGTGCGTGTTTCATCAATCGTTTGGGATCCGATGCGGTCTCGCGCAAAAGCACTGCAACAGCGCCGACAAAATCTTCGCGTGCGAGGCCCACAACCGGTCCCAGCGCATTGGTCGATTGGGCGGCTTCGTTTTCAAGTGTGATTTTCGGTTCAGGCATTCATGTCTCCCTTCATGATCGGCTGACATGTCTCGATCGGACATACTCCACTGATGACCGTAGCAGACCAGCTTTGCAAGATCGACTTGGGGCGCAGCACTCGCGACATTCCGATATGTGGCGTGCGCAATAGACGGTGATGACCCGGAACGCGGTTTAATCTTCCTTCACCCATTTTGAATAGGCAGCCTTGGACTGTACGAGGATTCGAGACACCAATGAGTGGCCTGCTGTCTAAACTGTCTGGGGGACAAACACTTGCTTCTGCGCCAAAGCAGAAACAAGTGATCCCGCATGGCACCAAACGCAGCGCAGCTTTGCTCGCAGGCCTCGAGGCTGCGAATCTGGGCTGGTTCTGGGAAAGCGATGCCTCCGGCCGGCTTACCTATCTGACCGATTCCGCGATCACTGCCATTGGCTCTGGAAAAGACGACGTGCTCGGGGCGAACCTGACCGAAATCTTTGCGACAGGCGATGTCGACGAGAGTGATACAACTTCGCGCCCTCTCAAATTCCGGCTCGCATCGCGCGGCGCTATTTCTTGTCTGAATGTCAAGGTTCTTGGTACTGAAGATAAAGAAATCTGGTGGGAAATTTCCGCCACGCCGCGTCTGGATGGTCAAGGCGACTTTGCAGGGTTTTACGGCACCGCGCGCGATATCACTAGCAGTCTTGCGAGAACGCGCGATTCAGAGCGTGCTGCACAATATGACTCGCTGACAGGCCTCGCCAACCGGTTTCGTATGACAAGGCAGCTTGAACAAACATTGAAGACTTTCAAGCAGTCCAAGCGATCCTGCGCGATCATGCTCCTTGATCTGGATCTCTTCAAAAAGGTCAATGATACGCTAGGGCACCCGGCAGGCGACGAACTGCTTAAACAGGTGGCTACCCGGATCAAAAAGCTCGTCGGAGATATGGGCGAAATTGGCCGGCTTGGCGGTGACGAGTTTCAGATAATGCTCCCTGACAAAGATGATCGCGGGGACTTGGGTGACCTGTCAAAGCGGCTTGTCCAAATGCTGTCTCAGCCATATTCGATTGGCGGTGCGCGAGCGATCATCGGTTGCTCGATTGGTGTGGCGGTTGCTCCGTACGATGGTATCGACGCTAGCGAACTGATCAAGGCGGCTGACCTCGCGCTCTACGCGGCCAAGGATGCAGGCCGAGGCACATATCGCTTCTATTCCAGCCAACTCAGCCATAGCGCAGAATTCCGTCAGCGGATTGAGGACGATTTGCGCGATGCGCTCTCGCAAGGTGAGCTGCGTATCCAGTATCAGCCGATTGTTGATGCAAAGACCCACAAAGTTGCTTCGCTCGAAGCCCTGTTGCGGTGGGATCACCCCGAACGCGGACGGGTTTCTCCAGCAGAATTCATCCCGGTTGCCGAAGAATTGGGTATCATCACGCAGATCGGTGAATGGGTTCTGGAACAGGTGTGTATTCAGCTTAAAAGCTGTCCTCCTGAAGTGCGCGCGGCAATCAATGTTTCACCGATCCAGTTTGCTTCCGAAGACTTCTATTCGACGGTCGACCGCATTCTCACCAAAACCGGCGTTGATCCTGCTCGGGTCGAGTTGGAAATCACTGAAAGCGTTTTCGTCGGTGACCTTGATCGCACTCTCCACCTGTTCAAGAAATTGAAACGCAGAGGCGTCCGGCTTTCTCTTGATGACTTTGGGACCGGCTATTCCTCGCTCAGCTATCTGCGAGATGCGCCGTTTGACAAGCTCAAGATAGACCAGAGCTTTGTTCGCGGTTGTACAGTCGAAGACAACAATAACGGTGCATTGGTGTCTGCGATTGTCAGTATGGCCAAAGCGCTGAAAATGGAGACTGTGGCCGAAGGCATCGAGACCAAAGACGAGCTTGCAATGGTTACCGGCCACGGGGCGACCCATTTGCAAGGCTACCTATTCTCTGCTCCAATCTCTTTTGAAGATCTGATCGAGAGGTTTGAAAATAAGGAGCTCGAGTTCAAGCCGCGTGGCCCTGAGAAGTATCGTGCCGAGCGACGAACCGAGTTCCGCCGTATCGGTCTTATTCACGGTGATAGCCGTTATGATGTATTCCTGCGGAACATCTCCAAAACCGGTGCCCGAATTGAAGGTTTGCTTGATGTACCCATAGGCACCGAGCTTGTTCTCGATCTTGGCGATGGCCAATTGGCAGTCGCTACTGTGAGGCGTTCTAAAGGGTTCACCCAGGGCGTCGAATTTGAAACGCAACTTGTCAGCGACGGTGCGCAGGGCCTTTGCACACGGCACCGTGTTTCACCGTATCAGATCGAAGCGGCTGGTAGACCATTGGGCGCGCTTACCAATTCGGCAGTCGCCGCTTACACCGGCGCAATGCAATCAGCGCCCAAGGCCTTCGTCGAAGTCGACATCAGCAAACAGATCAGGCGATAATCTTGCGTGGCCATTCCGTGGCAAAACCCCAAGACAATTCCATGGCACCATCAGCGTGGCGGCGCTTTTTCAGCGTCCCAGTAACCTGGCCAACCTTTCGCAGATTAACTTTCGGCTTTAGCGAAAAAATAACCAACCGGGTTTACTCCTAATGAACACAGCGATTTGAGTTCTTGAACAATCGCAAATGCGGAAAGGAAAGGCGTCAGGTGCCCCTTAAGGGTTTCTTGTCATCAATTAGCGGCGCAAGCTCACGCGGGGCAGTTAGCAAACTCTCCGACGGGGAGAAACTTGCCATGTTGGATGATCTTGAACGCTCCGGGCTCGGCTGGTTCTGGTCATGTGATCGCCAAGGCAATCTGACCTATCTCAGTGCGACTATCGCTGAACGGCTTGATCTGCCTCTTCAGGATATCATTGGTCAGCCGCTTTCGAGCGTGTTCGTGTCTGCCGAGCGGGATGGCCGCACCAAATCGCTGGCCTTAATGCTGGGTGCGCACAAATCCTTTTCCGGTTTCGCCGTAAGGGCTGAAAAACGCCCCAATGGCGCGGTTCTGAGACTTTCGGGCCAACCCACCTTCAACGGCAACACATTTGAAGGTTTTCGCGGTACCGGATGGGACATAACCGACGAGTTTTTCCGCGAAGAAGAAACTTTGCGGCTGGCGAAGTTTGATTCGCTCACAGGCCTATCCAATCGGCACCGGATGAAAAGCCTGATCGACACAACGCTTACCGCATTCAAGGCGGCCAAACGCAGCTGCGCGTTGATGATGCTTGACCTTGATAAATTCAAACACGTCAATGACACACTGGGTCATGCCGCCGGCGATGAACTGCTCAAACAGGTTTCAGACCGGTTACAGCGCTCAATCGAGGTCGAGTGCGAAATCGGGCGCCTTGGTGGTGATGAATTTCAGGTGCTGATCCCTGATCTCGACGACCGCGGAGAGCTTGGTGAGATCGCGCTGAAGATCATAACGATGCTCAAACAGCCTTACACCCTTGAAGAAGGGCGTTGTGTCATCGGATGTTCTGTCGGGATCGCTGTTGCGCCCCATGACGGTGTGACGATGGACGAGGTAGTGCGATCTGCCGACCTAGCCTTGTATGCTGCGAAAAATGGTGGACGCGGGCAGTACCGCTTTTTCTCCGGCGAGCTCGAGAATGAAGCGATCTTCCGGCGTCGCCTTGAAGAGAATCTGGGTGAGGCCGTTCGCGGCGAGCAGCTGTTCCTGAAATACGAACCAATTGTCGATGCCAGCAGCGGGACTGTGCGCGCGTTAGAGGCGCATATCTGCTGGATGCATGAACAACGCGGCGAGATCGACGAAGAAGAGTTTGCCTCGATCCTCGATGGCTCGAGCCAGGTGACCGAAGTAGGCACTTGGGCAATCCAAGAGGCCTGCGCAGAAGCGATTGATTGGCCCGACACAATCAAGGTGGCGGTCAACGTCCCTGTTGCCTTGTTTGCTTTCGATGGCTTCGTCGAATCCGTCTCGGAGGCGCTCGCTGAAACCGAGCTGCCACCGCACCGGCTCGAACTTGAGGTGAGCGAGGCAGTGTTTTTTGGTGACACCGACGCGGTAGATCGGACACTTGGCCAGCTGTTCAAGCTTGGCGTGAGCCTGACGCTGGACGAATTTGGCAGTGGCTATTCCTCGCTCGCTTACCTGCGCCGCGCTCCATTTGACGCGATCAAGATCGACGAAAAGCTGGTGGAGGAAGCCGAGCAACACGATAGTCCCGATCTTGGCCTAATTCGCGCTATTGTTGCTCTTGCCGGAGCACTTGAAATGGACACCATCGCCAACGGCATTGAAAGCACCAAACTTCTTGAACGGCTCAAAGAATGCGGCATAAAACGCATGGAAGGCCCGATCTACTCCGATCCTGTTGGGCGCGATGTGGTCGAACAGGAACTGGTTGGCGACAATTGGAAGATTACGCCAACCGCTGACCGGATCAAGCGTTCCAAACGCCGCACGGTCTATCGCCGGATAAGTGTCATTCATGACGATCATTCCTATGAGGTCGTGCTTCGCAATCTGTCTAAGACCGGCGCTCTGATTTAGGGGCTTGATGATGTTCCCAAGGGCACTCAATTTGTGGTTGATCTTGGCGGCGGACAATTAGCAGTGGCAACCGTCATCCGCTCGAACGGCGATACGCAAGGGCTCGAATTTGAACAGCATTTGATCGACGATGGATCGGGTGGCTTGTGCACCCGCAACCGCGTTTCGCCATACGCATTGTCTGCCGCAGGTGCACCTCTCGCGGCGCTCTCGCCGGGAAGCTATCACAAGATGCAAGGCGGCGTATTGGGGCAGGGTAGCGTGCCCAAGTTCACCTACGCTCCGCAGGCCCGTTTCGAAGCAGCATAAACTGCATCTTCTTGCTTGGTAGCAGTCGGCATTTGACTGTTGCAATATTCGCGAATGACATAAGGCTTTATGCTCGCTAAACGGCGGGGGAAATGACTGACCTCTCCAAAATCCGCAACTTCTCTATTATTGCTCATATTGACCATGGCAAGTCCACGCTGGCCGACCGGTTGATCCAGTTCACGGGCGGCCTCACCGCGCGTGAAATGTCCGAGCAAGTCCTTGATAATATGGACATTGAGAAAGAACGCGGCATCACCATCAAGGCGCAGACCGTGCGCCTCAACTACACCGCCAAGGATGGCGAAACCTATCAGCTCAACCTGATGGACACGCCCGGCCACGTCGACTTTGCCTATGAGGTCTCGCGCAGCCTTGCCGCATGCGAAGGCGCGCTGCTGGTCGTCGACGCTGCCCAAGGGGTCGAGGCGCAAACCCTCGCCAATGTCTACCAATCGATCGAGCATGACCACGAAATCGTCTGCGTCATCAACAAGGTCGACCTCCCCGCCGCAGAGCCAGAGCGCGTGCAGGCCGAGATCGAAGAGGTCATCGGCCTCGACGCATCTGACGCCGTCATGACGTCAGCCAAAACCGGCATCGGCATTGAAGACGTGCTCGAAGCGGTCGTCGCCAAAATCCCGCCTCCGCAAGGCGAGCGCGACGCACCGCTCAAGGCCTCCCTCGTCGATTCATGGTACGACCCCTACCTCGGCGTCGTCATCCTTGTCCGCGTTATCGAAGGCGTCCTTACCAAGGGCCAGCAGATCAAATTCATGCAAGGCGGCACCCAGCACCTCGTCGACCGCGTCGGTTGTATGCGCCCCAAGATCGAGCAACTGCCAGAACTCGGCCCCGGCGAAATCGGGTTTATTACGGCGCAAATCAAAGAGGTCGAACAGGCCCGCGTCGGTGACACCATCACCACCGTCAAAAACGGCGCTACCGAGCCGCTCAAAGGCTATAAGGAAGTCCAGCCCGTCGTCTTCTGCGGCCTTTTCCCCGTGGACGCCGCCGATTTTGAAAAACTGCGCGAGAGCATCGGCAAGCTGCGCCTGAACGATGCCTCTTTCTCCTTCGAGATGGAATCGAGCGCGGCGCTTGGCTTTGGCTTCCGCTGCGGGTTCCTTGGCCTCCTGCACCTCGAAATCATCCAGGAACGCCTCAGCCGCGAATACGACCTCGACCTCATCACCACCGCGCCGTCCGTTGTTTACCGCCTGCAACTCAGCAAGTCGAAGACCGAGGATGCGAAGGAAATCATGCTCCACAACCCGGCCGACTGGCCCGATGTGAACCGCATCGCCATGATCGAGGAGCCGTGGATCAAGGCGGTGATCTACACCCCCGACGAATATCTCGGCTCTATCCTCAAACTGTGTCAGGACCGGCGCGGTATCCAGACCGATCTGACATATGTGGGCGGGCGCGCGCAGGTGACGTATGAGCTGCCTTTGAACGAGGTGGTGTTTGATTTTTACGATAGGTTGAAATCAATTTCGCGCGGCTATGCCAGCTTCGATTACGAGCAAATCGGCCTTCGCGAAGGCGACCTTGTGAAGATGAACATCCTCGTCAACGCGGAACCCGTCGATGCGCTGTCCCTGATCGTGCACGCCGGCGTCGCAGAAGAGCGCGGCCGCGGCATGTGCGAGCGTCTCAAAGACCTGATCCCGCGCCACTTGTTCAAAATCCCCGTGCAAGCCGCCATCGGCGGCAAAATCATCGCCCGCGAGACAATCGCTGCGATGCGCAAAGACGTGACGGCCAAGTGTTACGGCGGCGATATTTCGCGAAAGAAGAAGCTGCTGGAGAAGCAGAAAAAGGGCAAGGCCAAGATGCGCGAGTACGGAAACGTGAGTATTCCGCAGGAAGCATTTATTGCTGCATTGAGGATGGGTGAGGAGTGAAGCCCCGCAGCTAAGTTGAGGATTGCGCAGCAACCGCAGGCTTAGATGCTAGCGGCTCTAACTCCGGCCAGCGGGTCCGTGCTAGCGGAACCCGTCTGACGTCACGCGGCGCATGGAGCGATTGCGCTAGTAATCGTGGAACGGCGTGTGGCAAATGCAATTGACCATACCTTGAAATAGGGTCAATTCTTCATCGCGTTACGAATGTGAACCTCGGCACTCTGTATTTTGGACACGATCACTTTGCCTTGGCCGCCTTCTCTGCTGGCTAGCGAAAATGCGACCTGCAAGTGCGAAAGAGCTTTCTTCAATTCAGTGTCCATAGCTTGTCACGCCTCCTCAATCTGGAGCTTACCTATCGTTTCAGTTCCCAAGGCGCTAACCTCTTCAAATAGCCGCTTGAGGTGAAGGTTCGCCATGTCGAGGATCGGCTCATACATGAACGAATTTAGGTGAATATTCTCCGGGGTCATCAGATTGACTTTGTTCAGGACTTTGATTTCCAGTGTTCTATCTGGAAACAGCTCTCGATACTTCTTCGTAAGTTCAAAAGTCTGGTTCTTTGAGATTTGCGTCACGAACTCATCATCTGCGATCTCTTGGATCATAAACTCCTCGGCTTTCAAACGGATCGCGATAGAAAGTACAATCTTCGACTCTAGCTCGATCGCCTCTTCGTCAAGCTCCTTGGCGGCCTCCGCTTGGGAGAAAAGGACTTCCACATAGGATTCGCTTTCTCGTGAAAGACTCAGAGAAGCGGGAAACTTCGCGACGCCCTCAATGATCGATTTGAGATCTCCAATCGTCAATGCTGCCGTTCCCGATTGAATATGCAAAAACTGGGTGAGCAAATTCTCGCTGTTCTCATCTCCAGCATACTCGGCAAGGTTACGAAAAAGCGGGATTGATGCTAATAAGAAGTCGTAATTCTGATCCAATGGGATCTGTTCGCGCCAATGCTTGAACGGGTTGTTCTGATACTTCTCTTGTTTGAGCGTGACGCCCTCTCCATCTTTGATGGCATGTAGCTTATGTTGCCTACTCAACCCAACTCGTCCGGAGAATGTCCGGTAAAAATCGTAGTTGTGAGTGAGGACAATTTGGTAAAAGAACTCAGTCTCAGAGATATCGCGGAGGTACTCCACGATGGCATACTTATTCTTGTAGTCAAAAGAGTCAGCGATATCGTCGAGTACGAACAAAGTCTCAGTTTTGGCGTCAAGGCGCGCCATAACCTCGAAAATCACATTCAATATGTAGAGTGCCCGTTTCTCACCGGTACTTAAACTACGAATAAGGTCCCCCTCGGAAACTGCCTTCTCGGTTCCGTCACGATCTTTGAACCGGAAATTTATGCTGGGCGCGTCACGTCGAAGTATTACATCCTCCTGGTTCTCCATCGTTACAATAAACGGTACCGAAAACCGTTCGTTAAACTCAGCGAGTACCTGCGACCAACGCGTAGCTTCTTCACCAGCAGCCTCGATAATTTTATCGAGTTTCTCTTTGCCATTTTGATAGGTTTCGAGAGCGGTATTGAAGCGTTCTTCGTGCGCTGAAAGATAAGCGATCCAAAAACGCTGTTTCAATCGTTCCGGACGAACAAGTTCTGGAATTATCTCGTCATTCTCCGAGATATAATCACGGAATGCTTTGAGATCAGCATTCTTGGTCAGAATTTTGTCAATATTCTCGAACGCGGTCTGAAGCTCTGGATTGCCGATGATCGACTGCTTCTCAATCTCAATGTATTTGACGAGATCAGCTTCGGTCTTAATCTCCTCCCGCACGTCCTTATTGTTCACATAGACAGAATGCTCAGCTTCAAAGAACCCATTTTTCTTCAGGCTGCTTGCGACATCGGACGCGTTGTTGTGGTTGAACACTCCTCTCTTGAAGAAGAACGAGTCGCTAGTAAGCTTATCGTATACTTCCATATACCGTTGAATTTGCTCTTGAAAATCACGTGAAAACAAGACCTCTTGAGCCTTGGGCGTGAACACCTTGTTATATTTCAGACTTGCCAAATGTGCGAATGGCTTCTCCGCGACTTCGTCGCGAAGCCTGAGTAACGATCGGAAGAATTGCTTGGGATCTTGAGACACATCTTCGCTCAAGATCTCCTCGGCCTTTGCGGCCGGCCTTAGACCAGCGTCCGTGCCGAGTTCCTTGATCAAGCTCTCTTTTTCTGCATCGATTTGACGTCGTACATCATCGTATTCGCGGCGGAGAGCTTGGTTTACCAAGAGGGTCGAGACCCTCTCAGATTTGAATGCTTCATTATAGGGCTCGACGACAAATACGTTTTCTTGCGCTAAATCGTTGCCATCAGACAGCATGGTACGAACCAATTCTCTTTCGGGAAAGATCCGGTCACCTGAGGGTTTGCCTTTCTCGACGTCTTGAAAACAACGAGCCAGCGAGCTTTTCATCGCGCCATTCGGCGCATAGATTGCAAATTGCCGGTCCTTTGTGAAATCAAAATCATAGCTAAGGCGCTGAATTCCATAGCAATTCTGGATTTCAATTTTTAGTTTATCCATGACTTTTCCTTTGGTTAGTTTGGTGCCTCTTGAAAGGCGGATTGGCAAGGTCATCAGTCAGTGTTTCCCCACCCATCATCCTTAAGCGAGTGCACCGTCTTCCTCACCTTAGGCTCGGGCTTCTTGCGCCAATCGAAGGCTTCCGCATTCACCGCCTCCCTCGGCCCCTCGTAATGCCTGCGGCGCATGGCTTCGTTGGCGGCTAGGCGCTCGAAGTCGGCGTTGCGTAGAGTCTCGAACGCCTTCCACGCCTTGCGGGTTTCTTCGGAGAATTGCTCCCATTCGCGCTGGCGGGTGAGCTCAACCTCGCGGCGGACCCCGGCGATTTTGGCGTCGATGTTATCGCGGATGGCCTGCACGGTGGCGGGGTCGGCGCGCTTTTTTGCCTCTTTGGCCAGAGAGGCGGCTTGCTCGGCCTCCCATTTTTTACGGAATTTGGCGCGCCATTTCTTTTTGAGGCGGCGCTTTTCCATTCTGCCGACCGCGTTGAGGCCCTTTAGGCTCGACTTGCCTTGGCCAAAGCGATCGGGCGCGCGGCTTTTCAGCATGAACATCAGCAGCTGATCGTTGACCTTTTTGCGCATGCCGACAAGCTCGCCATAGGAATAGACGGGCTCCTCCACGCCGTTCAACGCGCGCTCCATCGCGACGTCTTCGAGGCGCTCTACACCGAGGTCCAGCGCCTTTTGCCACGCTTCGCGAAAGCTTGACGCGCCCTCTTTTCGGCGCAGGTCATACGCGCCCCTCTGGCTCATATCGACGGCTCTGCACGCGGACTGGACGCTGCCGGTCCGGGCGAGCGCTTCGATAAACTGCTTCTGGCGCGTCGGGGTCCAGCCGTCATTACGGATGCGCCGGGGGACGACGGGAGTGAAGGCGGGGAGCTGGCCGGGGGGGACAGCCAAGCGAGTGGTGCGGGGATCGGTACGGCGGGTCATGGGGGCTTAACCAAGCAGAAAAGCGCCGAGTAGGAAAATGCGAGTGCTTGCCCTTGGGCGCGCTGGGCGGCACAAGGGGGCTCAAGAGAGAGGCCTACACATGACTGTCATTCATAAGCGCACGTGCCACATTTGTGAGGCGAATTGCGGGATTTTGGTCGAGGTTGAGGGGCGCCGCGTGCTCTCGATCAAGGGCAATCCCGACAACCCGCTCAGCCGGGGGTATATCTGTCCCAAGGCGACTGCGATTGCTGATCTTCAGGATGATCCTGACCGCTTGCGCAAACCGGTGAAGCGGGTGGGGGACAGCTGGGAAGAGATGGATTGGGACGCGGCCTACCGCGAGATTGCGGCGAAAGTGGCTGCGATTGATCCCGATGGCACGGCGTCGGCCTTTTACCGCGGGAACCCGAGCGCGCATGACTATGCTCTGGTGCTGCAATCGCGCCATTTGCAGCGGGCCGTTGGGGCAAAGCGCAGCTATTCCGCCTCCACCCTCGACCAGATGCCGCACCATTATGTGCAGTATCAGATGTATGGCCATGTGAGCTTGGCCGCGGTGCCTGATATTGATCGGACAATGCATTTGTTGATCCTTGGCGGCAATCCGATGGCGTCCAATGGCAGCTTGTGGACGGTGCCCGATTTTCGCGGGAGAGTGCGCGAGCTTCATGCGCGCGGCGGGACGATGACGGTGGTGGATCCGCGCAAGACCGAGACGGCCAAGGTCGCCGATCACTGGGTGCCGGTGAGGCCTGGCACGGACACCGCATTGCTGGTTGCGATCTTGAAGATTGTGCTTGAGGCGAAGCCGGACCTGCGCCCCGATTTGGCCGAGGTGTGCGATCAGAACCTTGACCCTGTGCGCGATGCTCTGGCGCAGTTCGACATTGCGAAATTGTCTGCCTTTTGCGGGGTGAGCGAGGCGGAAATCCGCGAGATGGCCGCGCCATTCACAGGCGATGTGCCTGCCGCCATCTATGGCCGGATGGGGGTGTCTGTTTGCGAGTTCGGAGCGCTCAACCATTGGATCGTCCAGCTTATCAATCTGGCCTCGGGCAATCTTGACCGCGTTGGCGGGACCATGTTCCCCAAACCGCTGTTCGATCTGGTCGGCCTAAACGGCCCGGGCGGGATCAGCACGGTCGAGACCGCTCGCGGCACGCTTCCGTCTGTCATGGGCGAAACCCCGATGGTGGCCTTCGCCGACGAGATGCTGCGCGAGGATGATGGGCGCATCAAAGTCCTGTTCGTCCAGTCGGGCAATCCTGTGCTGTCTGCCCCCGATGGCCGCAAGACCGAAGAGGGCCTGCAGAAACTTGACCTGATGGTCGCCTTCGACCCGCATATCACCGAGACATCACGCCACGCGGATTACGTTTTGCCTCCGTGCGGACCGCTTGAAAAAGACCATTTCAACATGTTCTTTGGCCCACTTTCGGTCCGCAATTTCGGAGCTTACTCTGCACCGACCCTGCCGATGGAAGAGGGCGCGAAAACCGATTGGGAAATCGTCAGCGAGCTCGCCATTGCGGTCCATGCGGCCAAGGGCAGCTCTGCCCCCAATATGCAAACGCCCCGCGAGCAATTGGACGCTCTGCTCAAAGCGTCGCCTGCCGGAATGACACTCGCCGAAGTGGAAGCAATGCCGGACGGCGTTGACCTTGGCCCGCTTGAGCCTTGTATCAAGGACCGACTGCAAACCCATGACAGGACAATCCACGTAGCGCCCGCAGAATTGCTCGCCGATATCGAGCGATTTGCGCAAACGATGAACGAAGTTCCCGAAGACGCGCTGCGCCTTATCGGCAGACGCCACGTTCGCTCCAACAACAGCTGGCTCCACAATTCGCACCGCCTCGTCAAAGGGCCGGACCGCTGCACTCTTATGATGCACCCAGAGGACGCAAAGCTGCGCGGGATCACAGATGGACAGGCAATCGCCATTCAATCCGATGTCACCGTGATCGAAACCACTGCCGAAATCACCGATGACATGATGCAAGGCGTCGTCTCTCTGCCGCACGGGTGGGGGCACAATCGCGGCGGGCTAAGCTGGAAAACGGCGGCCGATCATGCAGGCGTTTCCTTCAACGATCTGGTCGGGACACAGCGGTTTGATGCGCTCACCGGAAATGCCGTTCTGAATGGCATTGCGGTGAGCGTTTCGCCCAAAGAGGCTGCACTCGCTTCCTAGGACAGGACACCAAGCCAGAGCGGCGGCCAAGGGCTTAGCAAAAACTTAGTGCATTTTGCGCTACGGCGACGAGCATGGAAAAGCTGTGTTCAAGATTGTGGTCTTGCGCTCTGGCAGCGGTCATGGCCGTCTCGCTTGGAGCATGCGAAATGCTCAGCACGTCGTCCACCTATGAGGACGCGCAAAGCGCCTTTGACCAAGGGCAGTATCGCATTGCCAATGCGCATTTGAACGATGTCCTTGCAAGCGGGGAGGCCGATGACCGGGCGCGCAAGCTGCAACTGGCGCTCATGCTCAAATTTGGCGACGGAAACCGCGCATTGGCGGCGCTTGGGCAGTTGTCGAAAGATGCGTTGAGCGAGGACGAACGCAGGGTGGCTCTTGCCCACGCGCTCCTTTTGCAAGGGTCGGCGCAAAATGTGATCGAACTGTACGATCCCATCCTCCTTGATGACCATTCCGAGCAGGATTTGCGCATGCTCTTGTGGGCGCTGGTTCAGTTGAACGATGAGCCGACATTCACGCAGCGTCTCGAATACGCTCTCGGGCGTTTCCCGAACAGCGCGCATATCAATGCTCTTGCCGCCAATCGCTTGTATGACCTCAGAAAGCCGACCGAGGCAGCGCCCTATGCCGTCGCGGCGATCAAAAATGGCGAGGACAACCTCGAAGCGCGGCTCGTCGCCGGACGCAAAGCGATCTTTGATGGCAGGCTGGAAGAAGCGATAGATCACTATCAAAAAGCGAACACAATCAACCCATTGGCACCTTTGCCTCTTGCTAATGTAGCCGGCTTGCAGCTTGATCTTGGTCAGGTTGATGCAGCCGCAGATACTCTGAAAATCGCGCTGGACAATCACCCGGACTATCCGTTCCTGCAATGGCAATTGGCGCGCTACAGGGTGGCGATTGGCAATTTTCAGGGAGCGCGCGAGGCGAAGGACCAGGCGGAGCGAGCGTTTGCCAACAATCCTGAATTTATTTTGCTCACTGCCCAGATCGAAGACGGGCTGGGCAATAGGGCGCTCGCCCTCGATAACTATCGAAGGTTCGTGCGCGAAGCTGGTGAAGTGCCCGAGGTTATGGCCAAAATCGCAGAGCTTGAAGGGTGATCTGACCCGCCAATCGCCCGTATTTTTCGGGTAGCCGGACTTTGATGGCGCAAAAGCCCAAGAACTTCACTTGGCGTTCACCTTGAGGCTGGCTATATCCCGCTCCCATGACACGCTCAATTCGTTCGAAAATCACTCGCGCTGCCATCCTTGGAGGCGTCATTGCTACCACCGCTGCATGCGGAGGCGGCTCTGCCAATGAAGATGTCGCCTATGTCGCGCGCGATGTGGAGACGCTTTACGCCGAGGCGCAAAACCGCCTGGATAGCGGCAATACACAGGTAGCGGCGGCTCTGTTCGACGAGGTAGAGCGTCAGCACCCCTATTCGCCATGGGCCCGCCGCGCCCAGTTGATGAGCGCGTTCAGCTATTACATCTCGCGCGATTACAACAAGTCGATCCAGAACGCTCAACGCTTCTTGTCGATCCACCCGGGTAACAAAGACGCGCCTTACGCCTATTATCTCATCGCGCTTTGCTATTACGAGCAAATCTCCGATGTGAACCGCGACCAGTCGATTACCGAGCAAGCGCAAACCGCGCTTCGCGAAGTAAACCGCCGTTTCCCGCAAACCGAATACGCAGCAGATGCGCGTCTGAAGCTTGACCTTGTGGCTGACCACCTGGCCGGCAAAGAAATGGAAATCGGCCGCTTTTACCAGCGTTCCGGCCGCTGGCTCGCGGCGCAATTGCGTTTCCGTAACGTGGTCGAGGATTTCGAGACCACCAGCCACACACCAGAAGCGCTCTACCGCCTGACCGAAAGCAGCCTTGCGCTGGGTATCCGCGAAGAAGCAGTGAAGTACACCGCCGTTCTTGGCGCGAACTATCCGGGCACGGAATGGTACGAGAAAGCCTACGAACTCGTGCAAGACCACGCGAGCGACGTGACGCCGATCTAATCGCTGCGACTGCTTAAGAATGCCGTCTGATTAAAGCTGTTCGTTTCCGCACAAACCCTGCGTGACGAGGGCGTAGGATTGCGTTAAGCCAGCGTTGCAATGCTAACCCGGCTTTCCATCCGTAATATCGTTCTGATCGAAGCGCTTGACCTTGATTTCAGGCGCGGGCTGGGCGTG
Organism: Erythrobacter sp. S227; assembly: GCF_057364925.1. Taxonomy (NCBI): domain Bacteria; kingdom Pseudomonadati; phylum Pseudomonadota; class Alphaproteobacteria; order Sphingomonadales; family Erythrobacteraceae; genus Erythrobacter; species Erythrobacter sp. S227. Next base: position 1,123,434 of record NZ_CP200280.1, on the reverse strand, counting down.
CTCACGGGTGAGACAGGGGCGGGTAAGTCGATTTTATTGGACGCGCTCGGGCTTGTGCTTGGCGACAGGGCGGAGACCGCTCTGGTACGCGGAGGCGAGGATAAGGCGAGCGTTTCCGCAAGCTTTGAATTTGCCACTATGCCGCCAGCGATAAGCCGGGCTCTGGATGATGCCGATATTGAAATCGAACCAGGCGAGCCTCTGATTATCCGCCGTCAGGTCAAGGCGGATGGAGGGTCAAAGGCGTTTATCAACGACCAACCGACCAGCGTTGGCTTGCTGCGTGAGCTTGCCGCAAATCTGGTTGAGCTGCATGGACAGCATGATGATCGCGGCCTTGTGAACCCGCGCGGGCATATGGCTTTGCTCGACCGGTTTGCAGGCACCGACCTCGATGCGCTGGGCCGCCGCTGGAAGGCTTGGGCCAAGGCGGAAGCGCAGCTTGCCGAAGCACGCGATGAGGTCGAGCAGGCGCGCGCGGATCAGGATTTGCTGATTGCGCATTTGGCCGAACTCACCGCCCTTGAACCACAGGCGGGCGAGGAAAGCCGTCTCGCTCTGTCGCGCGCGGACATGCAGAAGGGCGAGAGGCTTTCAGGCGACCTTGAAGAGCTGCGCCACCTTTGGGAAGGTTCGGATTCCCCGCTCGCCAATCTGCGGGTGGCCGCGCGCAAGCTTGACCGGATCGCCGAAGAACATCCCTTGCTCAAAGAGGCGCTTGAGGCGCTTGACCGGGCTGTCATTGAGGCGGGCGAGGCGGAGGACAAGCTGGAAGCAGCAGCCCTTGCGCTAGTGCACGATCCGCAAGCCTTGGATGCAGCCGAAACGCGGCTTTTTGAATTGCGCGCACTGGCGCGAAAGCACCGCTGCGAAGTGGATGCTTTGCCTGAACTCATGCGCGATATGCGCGTGCGGCTTGATGCAATTGAGGGCGGCGAGGCGCAGCTTGACGCGCTCGAAGCGGGCGCGCGCGAGGCGCGTGAGGCGTATCTGAAGACAGCCGAGAAAGCGCATGAGACCCGCGTCAAAGCGGCGAAAAAGCTCGACAAAGCGGTGGCTGCTGAATTGGCGCCGCTGAAACTTGATGCAGCGCGGTTCCAGACCTCGATCAATGTTCTGCCCGAAGATCGCTGGGGCGCGTCAGGCATGGATGGGGCAGAGTTCCTGATCTCCACCAATCCGGGTTCGGATTTTGCGCCCCTCAACAAAATTGCGTCGGGCGGTGAGCTTTCCCGCTTTATCCTCGCTCTTAAAGTCGCTTTGGCCGAGAAAGGCGGGGCAGCGACCATTATCTTTGACGAGATTGACCGCGGCGTTGGCGGCGCTGTGGCAAGCGCCATTGGCGAACGATTGGCCCGGCTCGCAAGCGAAGAAGGCCAGCTTCTCGCCGTCACCCACAGCCCGCAAGTGGCCGCACGCGGGTCACAGCATTACCTCATCGCGAAATCGTCGAAAGGCACAGTCACTAAGACCGGTGTCATTGAGCTCGACGCTGAAGGCAGGCAGGAAGAGATTGCCCGCATGCTTTCGGGTGCAGAGATCACTTCGGAGGCACGCGCGCAGGCGGATCGGCTGCTGGAGGAAGTGTAATGGAAATACTGGGCGGAATTCTCGCTGGGCTGGTGCTGATGGCGCTGTTGGCAGGCGTCGGGCTTGCGGCCATCGTCGCGCTTGCGCTGATGGGGGTGCTCTATTTCCTGACCGAGCTGGACTTCAGGAAAGTGTTTCTCATCTCCGCAGGTGTGGGGCTACTGGCGCCGGTCTTCCTGGGGCTCGCGATTTCCGGCGCGGTGGCGGATGGCTCGCTTGAACGTGATTTGCGCGACGAATTGGGCAGTATTGTCCAATTGCCGGATGATGCGGGCGAGAAATGGCGCGAGGCGCTGCCCAAGCTGCGCGAAATCGGCGAGGCAAGCGAGCGCGGCGAGCTGTCCGACGAAGAGGCCGAGGCGCGAGTGCGCGAAATTTTCGGCGAGTTTGAAGACCTCCGGATCGGTATCGATGTGAACGGCGATGGCATCGTAATCGGAGACAGCGATACAGGCGTTCCGCTAGAATTACCGGAAGGCGTTGAGGCCGAAAACGCAAACCCCGATGGAGCTCAATAAGAAGCGATGAGCGAAGGGCTGTCCAAACCGGGCTTACCATCCAATTTCATGGTTGGTCTTGCGGTTTTGCTTTCGCTCGCGGGTACACTGTTCGGTTTTGCCGGGCTGCTTATGTGGAGCTTTCGCGCGGCTGAAGTGATGATGCCGGACGCGCGCACGCCGCCTGAATGGCTGGATACGCTTTTTCCATACGCAACGCTTGTGAACTTTGGCCTGATGGCGACGATCACGGTTCTGGGCCTGCTGAATATCCTCCTGGCTGTTCGTGCCCGGGAATTTCTTGCCGGCGGGTGGAAGCGTTGGATGATCCAGTCCATGATAAGCATCATCGCTGCTATCATTTTTTTGAATGCCACCAATGTCGCCTGACTCAAAGAATCCATCTCCCAAAGACATGTCCGAAGTCGATGCCGCCAACGAATTGATGCGGCTTGCGCGAAAAATCGCCATAAGGGCGGAATTCTAACATGCCCAAAAAACTGACACCCGAAGAACGCAAGGAGTTAGCGCGAGAACTGTCTCAGCTTCAGAACAGCATTGTCTTTCACAGGCATAGATATGACGACTTGGATGATCCGATTATCTCTGATGATGAATTTGATGGGCTAAAAATGCGTGCCCAAGAAATTGAAGATAAGCTCGTAATAACAGAGGACGACCTCTTGAGCGTACAGCGGCTAGTGGGCGCCCCCTCAACTTCTTCGCTATCAAAGGTCTTGCACGAAGTAAGGATGCTTAGTCTCGACAACGCGTTCAAGGCTCAGGACGTAGCAGAATGGGTCGAGCGTATTCGGCGCTATCTCAACCTGTCCGAAAGCGATCCGGTTGTCATTACCGCCGAGGATAAGATTGACGGTCTGTCGTGCTCGCTTCGCTATGAAAAGGGCAAGCTGGTACGCGCCGCCACGCGCGGGGACGGGCAGGTGGGCGAGGATGTGACGCCCAATGCGCGGCATATTGCGGACATTCCGCAAGAGCTGCCAGAAGGCGTTCCGGACGTTTTCGAGGTTCGCGGTGAGGTCTATATGTCGCGGGCCGATTTTGCTGCACTGAACGCGGCTCAGGAGGAGGCGGGCGCAAAGCTTTTTGCCAATCCGCGCAATGCAGCCGCCGGGTCATTTCGCCAGAAGGATGCGAGTGTTACGGCAAAGCGTCCGCTCAAATTCTGGGCCTATGGCTGGGGCGCGGCGTCCGAAGTCCCTTGCGATACGCAATCCGACATGATGCGCAGAATTGAAAGCTGGGGCTTCCCCTTGTCGCCCTTCCTCACGCGCACTGAAACCGTCGATCAAATGATCGCGCATTATGAAGAAATCGGGCGTCAGAGGCCTGATCTTCCTTATGAAATTGACGGCGTGGTCTATAAGGTCGACCGGCTTGATTACCAACAACGCCTCGGCTTTGTCGCAAAGGCTCCGCGCTGGGCGCTGGCGCACAAATTCCCGGCAGAGCGTGCGCAAACCACTCTTGAAGCCATCGACATTCAGGTCGGGCGCACGGGTAAGCTGACCCCTGTGGGCAGGCTTGCTCCGGTGCTGGTGGGCGGTGTGACGGTCACCAATGTAACGCTCCACAACCGCGACGAGATCGAGCGGCTTGGCGTGCGCCCCGGTGACCGGGTGGTGATCCAGCGTGCAGGCGATGTTATCCCGCAAGTGGTCGAGAACCTGACCCGTGATGAACCGCGTGAGCCTTTCATCTTCCCCGACCATTGCCCCGTCTGCGACAGCGAGGCGGTGGCGCAGGATGATGATGTCGATGTACGCTGCACAGGCGGGCTGATTTGTCCGGCACAGCGCACACAGCGGCTTGAACATTTTGTCAGTCGCAAGGCGCTCGACATTGATGGCTTCGGGACGAAGACCATCGCGCAATTCTTTGAAAAAGGCTGGCTCGAAAGTCCTGCCGATATCTTCCGGCTTCGGCAGCGTCGCGAGGATATTCTGGCGCTTGAAGGGTGGCAGGATAAGTCTGTCGATAAGCTGTTGGAAGCTGTGGATAGCAAGCGCGAACCCGATGCGGCGCGGCTGCTGTTCGGCCTTGGCATTCGCCACATTGGCGAGGTGACGGCGCGCGATCTGCTGAAACACGTCCACGAACTCCCCGCCTTGCGAGAAATCGCCGAGAAAGTGCGGGCTAAAGACGGCGAGGGCGACGAGGATGCGGCCAGCGAACTCACCGCGATTGATGGCATTGGTCCTAGCGTAATCGAGGCTCTGGGCGACTTCTTTCACGAACCGCACAATGTCGCGGTGTGGGAAGATTTGCTGAGCCTTGTGAACCCGCCGCGCTACGAAGTGGAAACGGTGGAAAGCCGTGTCGCGGGCAAGACGGTTGTCTTCACCGGCAAACTCGAAACCATGAGCCGCGATGAAGCCAAGGCGCAGGCCGAACGGTTAGGCGCAAAGGCGGCAGGCAGCGTAAGCGCCAAGACCGATCTACTCGTCGCAGGACCGGGCGCAGGCTCAAAGCTCAAGAAGGCTGAAAGCCTCGGCATCGAAGTGATTGACGAAGCGGGATGGGCCGCGATTGTGGAGGCAGCAGGATGAGCATAGCCGAGAATAAGGGCGCCCGTATGGGAGTTGCCATTGCAATCGGGGTCGCTTTGGGTGTGGCCTTGGACAATCTGGCGCTCGGCATCGGTGTAGGCGTTGCGATCGGGGCTGCTCTTTCAATGACCGGGGCGGGCAAGTCGGACGCCGACGATGACGTGGATGATAACGCGGGTAAGGGCGATTGATGGATACTCTGCGTGAGTTCCATCCCCAAGCGCTTCGTATCGCGGAAGGCTTGCGCGCTCGCGGGGAGAAAGTCGCGGTCGCCGATGGAGCGACAGGCGGACTGATTATGGCGAGCCTTTTGACGGTTCCTGGCGCGCTCAATTTCTTTGTGGGCGGAGGCGTGGTCTATTCTTTCCGTGCGCGCGATGTTCTGTTTAATCAACCGCGCGAGGCGTACAAAGGCATTCGCGGGCCGTGCAAGGAATATGCGGCGCTTCAGGCGCGTTCGATCAGGGACAATATGCAGGCCGATTGGGGCCTTGCCGAAAGCGGGTCGGTCGGTGGTTCCGCCCATCCCGGCGGCGCGCCTTCGGGGCTTAGCGTCGTAGCGGTCGCGGGACCCGGCGGGTCTGAAGCGCATACCGTTTTGGAGACGGCTAGCGATGATCGCATCGCCAATATGTATGCCTTTACGCGCAATGCGCTAAACTTTCTGGAGGATGCAGTCCGCTAGGCTGTGTTTGATCAGATCAGATAAGGCGGCGTTTGCGGAACCACAAAATCGCCCAATCGCCGCGCTCAAGTCTGGCAACCAAGCGAAAGCCCATACGGCGGTATGCACGGCGCACGCAGCTTTCCTGATCCCCGCTCAAAAGGCCCGCCAGAAGCAGGTTTCCACCCGGCGCAACCGAACCGCTAAAATCAGGGGCAAGCTCGACCAGAGGCCCTGCAAGGATATTGGCGATCAAAAGGTCATAGGGCCCGCGCAGCCGCAAAAGCGGGTCGTCCATCCCGTCGGCGATCACCATCGTCACCTGATTGGGCAGGGGGCCAATCGCGACCGAGTTAAGCTCTGCATTGGTGTGGACGACATCGGCACAGATCGGGTCGATGTCGGATGCGGTGACACGGGCAGAAGGCCACAATCGGGCAGCGGCAAAGGCGAGCAATCCGGTGCCGGTCCCGATATCAGCGATGCTGCGGGCGCGCATTCCGGTGGATTTCATCGCGCTTAAAACTTCAAGGCATCCTGCGGTCGTCTCGTGCTGGCCGGTGCCGAACGCTTGCGCTGCGGGAATGGTGAAATTGATAAGGTCGGGTTCGGGATCAAAATCCGGCGTGTGCACGAAGAATCGGCCAGCGGTTATGGGCGGGGTGCCTTGCTGGCTTTCGCTCACCCAATCTGTATCGGGCAGCTCTTCCACTGAAATAGCGGGAGCTTTGCCTTCAAACAGGCTTTGGAGCGCCCGCTTCTCGGTTGCGGTTGGCTTGGTGGGAAACCACCCTTCGAGAACCCAATCTTGGGGGCGATCTTCGCTGATCTCCCGCCCCGAAATGACCAGATCGTAGTCCCATTCCTCAATCTCGTCATGCGCGAGGAGAGCCGCCTGTACGGTCTCTTTGGGCGCGTGGGCGATCAGTTTCCAGCTTTTCATCGGGCGCGATCTTCGTCGGTTAGCGCTTCATTGGAAAGTCGCGTTTCAAGGTCGAGCAATTTACCCCCTGCATAGCGCGCGCATGGCCTTACGCCGGGCGCGTTTTCGATCAGTGTTCCCGCCTGCATGCGCCGGATCATGCGGCTGTGCGACGGGTGCGGGGTTAGCAACACGGTGCAATCCTCGCGTCCCAATGCGACCAGACCGGCGCGGTATGCGGCGACATATTCGGGGTGATCGCCAAACAGGTAACCGTCGCGGCTGATCGGGGAGAGGCTGTCGGCATAGACGATGTTTTCGCAGCGTTCCCTGCATTCCTGCCAGCGCCAGCTCATCGCGCCAGGGGAGTGGCCGGGTGTCTCGATCGCGCGAATGGTGGTGCCGCCCAGCTCGAGGATGTCTCCTGTGGCCATGATCCGTCCCACGGCAACGCCTTCGAACGGTTCGTGCATCCCGTGTTGCGGGTCCGCCAGCGAATCTTCACCAGTTGTCAGCACGGGCTCTGCGGATTTTGAAGCGACCACCAGTGCGCCTGTTGCGCGCTGAAGCTTTGCCATCCCGCCGACATGGTCAAAGTGTTCGTGGCTGTACAGAAGATAGCGCACGGCCTGAAGATCAAAGCCCAGAGCAGTCACATTGGCCATGACAATATCCGCGCCTGCCTCGGTCCCGCTGTCGATCAGGACGTGGCCTTCGTCATCGGTGATAAGGATCGCTGCAATACCGCATGTGCCGACATAATAGGTGTCGCGGTAAATCCGGAAGGGCGGGGCGGGTTTGTCCCATTCATCCCATGGCTTGCAGGTGTCGAGAAAGGCTTGCTGGTCGGCAGGTATCTCCGCCTTTGTATCCTGCGCGCAAAGGGATGAGCCGACGAGGACAAGTGAAGCGGCGAGCGCATGCAGGGACTTAACGAACAAAGCTTGCTCCGTTGGCGTCTATGACTGCGCCCGTCATGCTGGCTGGCGCATCGAGTGCGCAAAAGGCGATGATGGACGCGATCTCTTGAGGGGTTGCCACCCGGCCAAGCGGGATGTCGGTGAGAAGCCCTGCACCGCCGCGGCTCTGCAGGTAATCTCCTGCCATCGACGTATCGGTAAAGCCGGGCGTTACTGCAAAGCTCAAAATGCCTTCAGCGGCATAGCCCCTTGCGATGGTCTTGTGCATTGCGACCATGCCGCCCTTGGCTGCGGCATAATGCCAGTGAGCGGGCGAATCGCCCCGATAGGCGGCGCGGCTTGCAACATGGACAAGACGCCCGCGTTCGCCGTTCTTGCCGGCGAGGCGACCTTGCCAATGGCGCACGGCAAACCGGCTGAGTTGTGCAGCGGAAGTCAGGTTGATCCGGAGGGTATCTTCCCACCGGTCGAGCCATTCAATATCGGACGAATCAAGCGAGTTGTGTTCGAACGATCCGGCATTGTTGACGAGCGCGATTATATCGCCGCCGCTCCTCTCAAGTGCTTCATTCCACAGCATTTGTGTGGCCATCGGGTCGGCAAAATCGGCCGCGATCGTATCGGGCTCTTCGCCGCGCGTGCTGTGCCCGATCACTGTGATCCCGCGCGATTCCAGCGCTTCTTTGGCGCTCGCCCCGATACCGCGGCTTGATCCGGTGAGAAGAATGTAACTCATGCAACCCCCTATCGGGAAAATTGCAAGTAAAGTCGAGCGGGTCTAGGCTTGCTTGTGGGGCCCACTTCGCTAAGTGGGTTGGGGGATAAACAATCAACATGAGACGAGTATGAGCCAAAGACCGCTTTCGCCGCACCTCCAGATATGGCGGTGGGGACCGCATATGCTGGTGTCGATCCTGCACCGCGCAACCGGAGACGGCATGGCCTTGGTCGGCCTTGGCGTTCTGGTGTGGTGGCTTGGCGCGCTTGCCAGCGGCCCGGCGGCTTATGAAACATTCATCGATATTGCGTCATCGCCGGTCGGATATGTTGTGCTGGTGGGCCTGACCTGGGCGTTCTTTACTCACATGATGAGCGGGCTTCGCCACTTCGTCCTCGATATTGGTGCAGGCTATGAACTCGACACCAACCGGTTCTGGTCGATTGCGTCACCGATCATTGCGATTGTCCTTACGGCGTGCCTTTGGGCTTACATTATCTTGGGTAAGGGAGCGTAAGCGATGGGCAACGGCACTTCAATCGGACGCGTTCGCGGGCTTGGCTCCGCACACGAAGGCGCGCATCACTGGCTGGTTGCTCGCACGACCGCCGTGGGCAATCTCATCTTGATGACGTGGCTTATCGTAAGCTTCGTCCTTCTCCCGAATTTCTCATACGAAACGGTCAGTGGCTGGATCTCTCAGCCTATTGCTGCCGTACCTATGATGCTTTTGATTATCAGCGTGTTTTACCACGCAAAGCTCGGCCTTCAGGTCCTGATCGAGGATTATGTCCACGAAGCGGGCCTGAAGTTCGGAACGCTAACCGCCCTTAACCTTGCCGCATTTGGCGGCGGCGCATTCGCTTTGTTTAGCATTGCGCGTCTAGCCCTTACAGGAGCTGCCTGATGGCAACTGCACCCGCAAACGACGCCTATAAGATTATCGACCACACCTATGATGTGGTGGTTGTAGGGGCAGGCGGTTCTGGCCTTCGCGCGACTACGGGCGCTGCTGAAGCCGGCCTTCGCACCGCAAACATCTCCAAGGTTTTCCCGACCCGCTCGCACACGGTTGCAGCGCAAGGCGGGATCGCGGCATCGCTTGGCAACAACACGCCCGATCACTGGACCTGGCATATGTATGACACCGTGAAAGGATCAGACTGGCTGGGCGATCAGGACGCGATTGAGTATCTCGTGCGCGAAGCGCCCCAAGCGGTTTACGAGCTTGAGCATGCTGGCGTCCCGTTTTCGCGTAATGAAGATGGCACGATTTATCAGCGTCCTTTCGGTGGCCACATGCAGAACATGGGCGATGGTCCTCCGGTGCAGCGCACCTGTGCTGCGGCTGACCGTACCGGCCACGCGATGCTTCACGCGCTTTACCAACAAAGTCTGAAGTATGACGCGGACTTCTTTATCGAGTATTTTGCGCTCGACCTCATCATGGCGGATGTCGACGGTCAGCAGCAATGCGTCGGCGTGATGGCGATGTGCCTTGATGATGGCACCATCCACCGTTTCCGTGCTCAGAGCGTGGTGCTGGCAACCGGCGGTTATGGCCGTTGCTACTACACCGCGACCTCTGCACACACCTGCACCGGCGATGGCGGAGGCATGGTGCTGCGTGCTGGCTTGCCATTGCAAGATATGGAATTCGTTCAGTTCCACCCAACCGGTATTTACGGCGCTGGCGTTCTCATCACAGAGGGCGCACGCGGTGAGGGCGGTTATCTGACGAACTCCGAAGGCGAGCGCTTTATGGAGCGCTATGCACCTTCTGCCAAAGACTTGGCGTCCCGCGATGTTGTCAGCCGCTCAATGGCTCTCGAAATGCGCGAAGGGCGCGGTGTTGGCGCAGATGGCGACCATATCCACCTGCACCTTGACCACATTGCGCCAGACGTTCTGGCCCAGCGTCTTCCCGGCATCACCGAGAGCGGCAAGATTTTCGCAGGCGTCGACCTGACGCGCGAAGCTTTGCCCGTGACGCCGACGGTCCACTACAATATGGGTGGCATCCAGTGTAACTATCACGGTCAGGTTGTGACCATCGGCAAGGACGGCAATCCCGATGAGGTTGTGCCGGGCCTCTATGCCGTTGGCGAAGCGGCGTGTGTGTCGGTCCACGGCGCAAACCGTCTGGGTTCAAACTCGCTCATCGACCTTGTGGTCTTTGGCCGCGCAACCGGTCTGCATTTGAAAGAAACTCTGACCGCTGGCGCATCGCAGCCCGAACTGCCAACCGACAGCGCAGACTTCTCGCTCACCCGCCTCGACCACTTCCGCTTTGCGAAGGGTGGCTCACCCACCGCCGCAATCCGTTCGGACATGCAAAAAGCGATGCAGAAACACTGCGCCGTCTTCCGCGACACTGAATTGATGGACGAGGGCGTCAAACTGCTCGCCGAGCAGAACAAGCGCATGGAAGACATCCACGTGACCGACCAGTCGCTGATCTGGAACAGCGACCTGATTGAAACGCTCGAGCTCGATAACCTCATGAGCCAGGCCAATGTCACCATGGCATCGGCTGCAAACCGCAAGGAAAGCCGCGGCGCGCACGCTCACGAAGATTTCCCGGATCGCAACGATAAAGAGTGGATGAAGCACACGGTCGCATGGTTCGAAGGCTGGGGCGGCCAAGGCAGCAACATCCGCATCGATTACCGTCCGGTGCATGAGTACACGCTTACCGAAGATGTGAGCTATATCGAGCCGAAAGCGCGGGTTTATTGATTTGAACTTTCTTGAGTTCCTACTCTTCGTCGGAGCTCTTTGGCTATGCTGGCTTGCTTGGGAGCGGCTCTCTGAGTTCGCTTTTGGAAGGGTTTTCCAAGTTATACTGGTCACTGCAATCTATGCAGTTTGGTTGATGGTCTATCCGGTAGCGGCCATTCTGAGCGCTAACGCGGCCTATGAAGCCTTCACGAGCGGTAACTATGTCGGCACGGTTCTCGGCGTTGTCGGCGTTTTTTTGATGATGCCAATTGGTTTGGTCGCTTTGATACCGTGGAATTATTTCTGTCGTTGGGCTTGGCTTAAAGTTGGAGTTCGACTGCCACAAAGTAGTCATTTTGCCGGAGGTGGTGGCTATCATCAACGGCCAGACGGAAGCCGCTATTGAGCAAAGACTACGTCAGTTTCCTTCACCAAACCTACTCGCCATAAACTCGTCCCAATCGAACCCTTCTGCCGGGCCACTCTCTTCGCCATCCTTGATGAGCGCCGCGAGGATTTGCTGCATCAGCGCAGATGGCGCATCGATGGGGAGCCCTTCGCCTGTCACGGGTTGATATGACCCGTACTCGGTGTGGATCACGCCAGCCTCGTCCATTTGCACGCCAGGTATCTGGGTCACGTTTGAGGTGAGGTGCTCGGGCTCCTTTCCGTCATTCATCATTGCTACTCCGCGAAACTTCTTTTCAATCAAATCCACCGCCCAGCATCTCTCGAGACGTGCAATATCCGCACTATTTCAATCCGCTCCTCTCCAACCATATAGAACACGGCGTGCCGCCCGCTGTTCATGCGCCTTAAGTTGGTCCGGCCCTCGACTTCGGCATATCTGAGCGGAAATTCCTTCAGAGCTTTGATCTCGGAGCGCAGTTTCGCAACATAGCGTTTCGCTTGTTCCTTGCCCCATGCTGCCCGAGTTTCGCGGGAAATTCCGCGCAGGTCTGCTGACGCGTTCGCGCGGAAAATCAGGCGCATTACTCGGGCCCGAACTCTTCCTCAAACCAGCGGTCAATATCAAACTCCTCATCAATCGGGCTTGCCAGTCCTTCATCAATCGCTTCGAGAAGTTTGGATTTGAAAACAGAGCGCTCTTCATGCAGCCGCAAAGCTTCGCGAATGACTTCGCTGGTTGAGCTGTACTCTCCGGTTGCAACCTTGCTTCGAGCGTATTCCTCAAAGTGGTCGCCAAGCGAGACGGATGTGTTCTTTCCCATGCGTCGAGCGTTACCAGAAATTGGTAACGTCTGCAATCAGGCCGCTTCGCCTGTCAGCTTGCCCATTTCTGCGGCGGGCTCTGGCGGTGCCGAAACTCGGCGGCCAAAAAGGCCGAATGCCAGATTTTGATTTGGGTTTTGCGCAGGCGCTTTCGCGTCTTTGTTGGCTTGGCTGTCTGCTGGTCGAGTCTTTGTATCGCTGTTCATAAACCATCCCCCTCTCGGGGCCCCCTAACATGGCTGCGTGAAGGTGCACCAACTCGCTTGAGGGCGGTGTAGGCGCTCTTGGGGTGAAACAATTGTACGCTCGCGACATGTCTTGAGAATGTCGTTTCGGTACAATTGCTCTTACCAAACCTTGACGCAGCGTCCTTGCTTCGTGATTGATTGACTATGGTCAAAGGGATTACCCTCGGATTTGCAGGAGCGCTGTGTTGTGCATCACTTTGGGTGCCGCAAATCGCAATTGCGCAAGAAAATCCCAATCAACCGCCCGAGCACACGCAAAGCTGGCCCAATATCGCGAGCGGCCAATCGCCGGAGGAATTGGCTGCGAGCATGGAAGGCGCCCCCCAGCTTCGGCGCGCAGTGCCCGTGCGTGAAATTGTCGAGCAACGTCGCCGCCTTGATGCAAGCCTCGCCGCGCTCCAGCCCGAGCGGGCAGGCGTAACGGACGTCTATGTGCTCTCTGTCGCGCTGGACAGTGATCCCGTGTTTGCGCGTGAGGCGCGCGAGGCAGCCAATGTGCTGAGCCGCCGGTATCAGGGGGAAGGGCGAACAATCACGTTGGCGGGGCCCGACGGGACGCGCGACGATCTTCCCCAAGGGTCGATTAATAGCCTGCTTGTCTCGCTCGCCCGTATGGCCGAGGTTATGGATACATCGCAGGATGTGCTTGCGCTCTTCACCACCAGCCACGGAAACAAGCTGGGGCTCGCATATCATTATGGCGACACAGGCTACGGCATTCTCTCTCCGGCGCGGCTCAAAAGCGTGCTCGAAGAGCTTGGTCTGGAGCGGCGTATTGTCATTATCAGCGCGTGCCATTCTGGTGTGTTTGTGCCCGCTTTGTCGTCGCGCGATACGGCAATCCTCACCGCATCAGCATCGGAGCGCAATTCGTTCGGGTGCAAGCCTGAAAACGACTGGACATTCTTTGGCGATGCATTGATCAATCGGGAGCTGCGCAAACCCCAAAGCCTGGACGAGGCAGCGCGCGCCGCGTCTTTGACGATTGCCGGATGGGAGGCGCAGCAGCGCCTTCTCGCCTCACTCCCGCAAAGCGCATTTGGGGCAGGGGTGAGCCAATGGCTCCCACAGTTGGAGGCGCGCATGCCGCAAGTTGCGAGCGCGCCCGTTGGGCGTCCCGCCGTCGGGGAGTAGCTATTCCGGCCTGGGCGCGGCTCGGCGTGCCTTGGTAATCACCACGGGCTCAGCAAGGATTTGTCCGGCAAGCGAGCCTTTCTCTTTCGGATCAGCCGCGCCTGCATGGATTGCCGCGACCACTTCCATCCCGTCGATGACATAGCCGAACACTGCATAACCTGGGCGTTCGTCCGGCTTTTCGGCGTCGGGATTTGCATCAAGGTTGGTGAGGTCGCCCAGCATGATAGTGAAATCGCCATTGGCCGTGCCCGGCGCAAGCCGTGCCATGGATACCGCGCCATTGGTGTGGCTAAGGCCGGTGACGGTGGTTGGCTCATGCGCGATATCGGGCCGCAAGCGTTTGCGCTCATACCGCGTGCCCCCCTGGACAAGGCCATAGGGTTTGGGCTCAAGCCTGAATTTGAGAGAGCGGTAGAATTTCGTTCCGTCAAAGCGGCCTTCATCGACATAAGCGAGGAAGTTGGCGGCGGTGATCGGTGCGCGCTCGACCTCGAGGCGTATTGTGATGTCGCCCTTGGTCGTCTGCAGGACCACATCAGTCGTCTCATAGACGATTTCTGGCTCGGGCGGAGGCGGGATAGTGACCGGTTCGGGTGCTTTGATTTCGAACTTCATCAAAAGGGTGCGTTGATTGTCGGAGAAATTGTTGTCGGAAACGATGTAGAGATAGGTCCTGCCAAATTGCTCGCGCACCGCCAGCCCTTCGAAATTGTCGAGGGTAAGGGGCGCGGTAAAGACGGCGAGGGTTTCCGGTTTGCCTTCTGTGGGCAGCTTGAGAATGGCGGCACGGTTGCCTTCGCCTTCACGGTAGCTGCGAAAGAGGACAAAGCAGGTGCCGTCCTTTTTGCACGCCGCATCGGTGGGAACGCCGCCGTGTTCGGCAAGTTCGGGCGGGGGGGCGAGTTCGAACTGTCCGCCAGGGCCCCTGCGCAAACAATTGGCTTGGTCTGGAATGTGATCCTCGACACAGGCGAAAATGGTGCCCGAATAAGTCGCCAAGGCTTCCACACCCTTGTTGGGCTGAGTGATCGGGAAGTTCTCATCAAGCAACATCAAGGCATCGCCAGCAGGCCCCGAGAGATCGTCATACTCTACCCATCGGTGATCGCGTTCAAAGCTTATGAGCCACGTGTCTTTCCCGTTTTCACGAATTAGGGTGATCGCTTCGGCATCGCTGTCATCCTTGCCTTTGAGCCGCCGCCCGCGTTCATCAAGAAGACGCCCGCGTTCAACCGTCAGCAAATCGATAAGCCGCCCGTCGATCTCGTCAGGCTCTATCGTCAGCCAATGGCCATCGTCGCTGACTGCATAAAGCCGGTCTTCGTGCCAGGTGAGCCCCGAGATACCGCCGATCTCTTCTTCGCCCGGTGCAATCTCCAGACCGCCGCGATAGATCAGCTCGCCGATCTTGTCTTGCGCTGCGTCTTGTGGATTGAGCGTTACCGGCTCGGTCTCGGCGAAGATTTCATCCTGAGCGGATGCTGCCACGGGCAGCCCAATTGTGAGGCCCACGGCCAAGGCAACTGCAACGAGTGTCTTGCTAAGATCATTCCATGTCATTCGTCCTGCAATATCGGCGTTTTGACGAGAGACAAGGGGGGAGGGCAAATGTTCATCTGGCAGCAATGTTTACAAGCGTAGTCGTTGTGACTACAGACGTAATCACGTTTTGTCTTCGAGAGGCAGAGGAGGCTGTTTTGAGTAAGTCAGGCAATAATGGGCCAGAGCGAATAAGCCGCGAACGCATCAGTGAAGCCGAGCATGCTGTGATGGAGGCCCTTTGGGATCGAGGTACCGCCACTGCTTCGGATGTTTGCGATACGGTGTGCGAGGCGCGCGGTTGGAGTCTCGCTACCGTCAAAACCCTTCTCTCGCGGCTCGTGCAAAAAGGCGCGATTGAAACGCGCCCTGATGGCCGCCGCTATATCTACTCACCTCTGATCGCCCGCTCTGACTATGTCGGCGGGGAATCGCGGCGTCTGGTTGATCGCCTGTTTGGTGGCAAGGCCGCATCGCTTGTGGCGCATCTGGCCGAGACCGAGGCACTGACCGAAGACGACCTCAGCGAAATCGAGGCTTTGCTCAAGGAGTTGAAGTCATGACGGATTGGATGATGGAAACCCTTGTCTGGACAGCGGTGCTGATCGTCTTTGTCCTGATAGTCCGCCGCCCGGTTTCGCGCGCCTTTGGTCCGCAAATCGCGTATGCCTTGTGGGCATTGCCAGCGATCAGACTGGTGCTGCCTCCGATTGAGCTTCCTGCATGGATGCGCTTTGCCGAGCCCTCAACAGCTGCAGCCCCGCTTGCGTCGTCTGAACCTTTAGAGCCCATTGCCGCTACCGTCTCTGAACCATCCCCCGCGCGTTTTGAAAACGCGAGTGTGGCGCAACCTGATGGTTCTTTGATGGCGGCGTCCGATACCACATCCCCGCTTACCCAGACTTCCGGTTTCGACATGAGCAGTTTCGATACTGGTCTACTTGTCGATCTAGGGGTCAGTTTGTGGCTTGTCGGCGCCGCCATTTTCCTGATCTGGCGTTTTTCAGCCTACTTCCGCCTCCGCGATGAGCTGTTGGAAGAGGGCCGCGAGGTTGGGCGCGAAGGGTCGGTCCGTTTGGTTGAAACGCCCGGAACGAAGGCCCCATTGGCCTTTGGCGTTATCGACAAGGTCGTGGCGCTTCCTGAAGGCTTTATGGCGCATCCTGACCAAAAGGCGCGCGATCTGGCGCTCTCCCACGAGCTGCAACACCATAAGGGCGGCGATCTTTTAGCCAATGTTCTGGTCCAGCCCCTGTTCGCTATTCACTGGTGGAACCCGCTTGGCCGGTATGGCTGGCTTGCCCTTCGCCGTGACCAGGAGGCGGCCTGTGATGCGCGCGTCATGGCCAGTGCCAAGGCGCGGGATCGCGAAGTCTACGCCAATCTCATTGTCAGCTTTGCTGCCTCTCCCACTGTCGCTCTAGCCGCCCCGATGGCTTGTCCGGTTCTGGGTGAGAAATCGATCATTCACCGTTTAAGGAGCCTGAAAATGGACCAAACCAACACAAAACGCCGTATCGCAGGCAAAGTTCTGCTGGGCGCTGCCGTTGTCGCACTGCCGATGACCGCTTCGATCAGCTATGCCGCAAGCGAAGCGCCGCTTGCGCCTCTGCCACCCGTTGCCACCAGTGCGGCATTGGCGCCGCCTGCTGCGCCCGAAGCGCCCGGTGCGCCCGCCGCTCCAGAAGCGCCCGAGGCACCGCTGGTCGAAGAGCAGATCATCGTGATTGACCCCGATGGCGACGTGTCGAACGTCGATACCAACGGCGAGAATGTGTTTGTCTGGAAATCCGAAGACGGCGGGGAGGAAACGCGCATCGTCCTTCGGAGTAGCGAGAATTCGGCGCGTTTTTTCGACGGCAAGGATTTTCCGGGCAGCAGGGGCATGAGCAGGGAAGAGCTGGAGCGTTTTCTGGGACGTTCCGAGTACCCCAAACTGCTTTTGCGCAGCCGCAACAATTCCGTTCGCTTCATCGACCGCTCGGATCTCGATGCCCAAGGCCAATTGAGCGAGAAGCAGATCGAAGAGATCCTTGAGGAAGTGCGCGAGGGCCTTGAAGAAGCAAACAAGGTGATGGAAGACCTTCCCGAGATCATCGAAAAAGCACAGGCTGAAGCAGAAGCTGCGCGCGACCAGCAGGGCCGCCAGGTGGTCCGTGTGGAATCGAGCTGCAAAGGCGGAAACAGCGAGATCGTCACCGAGAGGGAAGACTCAGACGGTGTGAAGGTCATCCGCATTTGCCAAAAGCGGGTGATGGCTCAGGCTTTGGACGGGCTTCGCGAAGCACGCCGTTCGATCAAGGAATCGGACATGGAAGGCAGCGCTCGCAGCACCGCTATTCGCGAGATTGACCGTGTGATTTCCCGTTGGGAGAGCGAGGCTCGCTAGGAAGCGGTCACCTCGAACCAAGTAAAAGAACCGGCGCAAAAGGGTTTGCCTTTGCGCCGGTTTTTTATTGCTCGATAGGGGCGAGGTCCTGACCAGTGTCCTGCATGTTATCTTGGACAGTGTCTTGCGCAGGACCGCGTTCGATGTTTGGTGGAACCAAGGAATCTCCGGCGGTATCGACCACGTTTGTCTCGTCCCTCGGGCGGGCAGGATAATTGCATCCGCGCGCCTCGCCCATGCCTTTAAGGTAGGCACGGCGCACCATGCCCGCAGTGTAGGCGACACGCCGTTCGGTGCGTTTCTTGTTTGCGCCTGATACCTCCCTTACGATCCCGCGAAACGGTACGAATGAGCCGATCACGCTTTTGGCCACGCGCCCTGCGCTAATGCGACTGGCTTCGTCCTGCGGAACATCGAAATCGGGGCCAAGCACATTGTCGAGAACCGCGATTTCCTGGACCACCGCATTGCAATTGGTGATGCCGGTGTCGTCATAAGGGTTTTCGGCTGCCTTGATCAGGACTTCGGGTATGTCTTTTGAATCGATGTTGAAATCTTCAAGCGGCGTTCGCGCCACATCCGCCATATCAGGATCTTCCTGACGCATTTGTGCATGGGCAGCATCAAGGGGCATCAAAAGCGCTAGAACGGCGCCCAATGCCATCGTTTTAACTGGCTTCGAAATAGACATCACATGCTCCCGCATCTGCGCTTTGCAGCCCGCGCCTTAGCGCTTCCATCCGCTGCTGGCTTGTTCCGTGGGTGAAGCCTTCCGGATTAATCCGCTGGCCTGCGCCGCGTTGCAGCGTGTCATCGCCAACCGCGCTTGCGGCGCGCATACCCTCTTCAAGGTCGCCTGCTTCAATCAGATTGCGGTTCATGCCTGCCCATACCCCAGCGTAACAATCAGCCATAAGCTCTAGGCGCACGAGAAGCTGATTGGCGCGGCGCGGGTTTTGCGCCTGCGCGCTGCGCACTTGCGCGGAAATCCCGGTCAGGTTCTGGATATGGTGACCATATTCATGCGCCATGACATAGAGCCGTGCAAAGTCGCCGTTGGTGCCAGACATGCTGGCGAGCTGGTCGAAAAAGCCTGTTTCGATGTAAATGCCCATGTCGGCAGGGCAATAGAAAGGGCCAGATGCAGAGCTTGCATTGCCGCAACCGCGTGTGGAGACGGGGCCGGGGGGGTAGAGCACCAATTCCGGCTGTTCGAATTGAACGCCTGCCTGGCGGAACACCGGAGACCACGTTTCATTGAGGCTCGTCATCGCCTGACAGGCTTCCTGGGCATAGGGGCCGCTGGAGCACAATTGATCTTCGCTTACGCCCGATTGCTGGCTGACCTGCGGGGCATTACCCAGTCCTGCGCCTTGTCCGCCGCCAAGAACGCCGATGGTTTGCATCGGATCAACCCCGAAGACGAGCGCGGCGATGATCGCGATTACGATTGTGCCACAGCCGACGCCGCCCGCTTTGCCCGCGCGTCCACCCATGCGGCCACCGCCAGAGCGGACCTTGATCTTCGATGTGTCATACCGGCCAAGCCGCACTGTGTTTCCCCTCAAACCTGAAACCCGAAATTCGCGCTTCAATTTCGTTATTGTTCGCTATTTTCTGGACACAGAGGCCCAGCAAAGCAAAAGCATATTTGCACATGGTACACGTCTTGATGGGCCCCGCAATGGCCTAAAATCCAAGCTGTAATGGGAAAAGGAACTCGGCAATGCTAAGCGGTAAACGCGCGCTCATAACAGGCTCAACCTCGGGGATCGGCCTTGCGATTGCCCGCGCCATGCGAAGCGAAGGCGCCGAGGTTATTCTCAATGGTTTTGGCGACGAGGCGGAAATCGCGCAGCTTTGCGAAGAGCTGGGCGCGAGCCACTCGGGTGCAAACCTGCTTGATCCCGGCGCGATAGAGGCGATGATGGAAGAGATCGGCGGGGTCGATATCCTCGTCAACAATGCAGGGATGCAGCATGTCTCACCGGTTGAGGATTTCCCGACGCAGAAATGGGACCAGATCATCGGCCTTAATCTAAGCGCCGTTTTTCACACCACGCGCCTTGCCGTTCCCTATATGAAGGAACAGGGCTGGGGCCGGATCATCAATACCGCCAGCGCGCATTCCAAAACCGCCTCGCCTTTCAAAAGCGCCTATAACGCCAGCAAGCACGCAGTCGATGGCTTTACCAAGACCATCGCGCTCGAACTTGCAGAGACGGGCGTGACCGCCAATTGCATTTCGCCGGGCTATGTCTGGACCCCGCTTATCGAGGGTCAGATCCCCGATACGATGGCCGCGCGCGGGCTTAGCCGCGAGGAAGTCATCAACGATGTCCTTCTCGCCAAGCAACCGACAAAGAAATTCGTTCAGCCTGATGAAATCGGCGCGCTTGCAGTGTTCTTGTGCCGCAAGGAGGCGGGCAATGTGACAGGGGCAAATTGGAGCATCGACGGAGGCTGGACCGCCGAATGACGGCTTGGGGGCGCCTCTATTTACTGATCCTTGTGTGCGCGGGTCTCTCGGCTTGCGCCACAGTGCCGTCTGGACCCGATCCGCAGATCGAACGCGACGCGATCGCTGCACGGATGATGGCCGATATCGAAGTGCTGGCCAGTAATGAATTCGGCGGACGAAAGCCGGGCACGCCGGGCGGCGAGAAAACCGTCTCCTATCTGATCGACCGGATGCAAGCGATTGGCTTGGAATCCGGCACAAATGACCCGGGAAGTGAATGGCGCGCGCCGGTCGAACTGGTCGGGGCAAAGCCTCTTGACCACAAGGTCACAGTGCGAACTTCGATGGGGGTGCGCGAACTTCCCATTGAAAACAGCGCTGCCTATTCGCTCAGCAGCCGTGTGCTGGTCGACGGGGTCGAGGTCGTCTTTGTCGGTTCGGGCTCACGCGCTTTGCCGGAGAGTGAAATCACAGGCCGGATCGTGATCCTCGCGCGGTCCGATCAAGGCAGGCCCGATCAAGACAGGCCCGATCAGGATAGGGAGGCGCGCGAGCTCCTGTTCGCTGCCAATCCGGCTGCGGTATTGACGGTGGTGCCCGATGATTTTGCCCTGAGCGGGGTAAAAGCCCGGTTCGAAAATGAACGCCTTTTTCTTGCTGGCGAAGTCAACGATCGCTTGTCCGCCTTTGTCACGCGCGATGCCATTGCAAGCGCGTTACCTCGCGGTGAATGGGACCGGCTGACGGCAGAAGCTTCGCGGCCCGGCTTTATGTACGAAGTTCTCAAAGCGACGATTGCTATCGATGCGCATTCAGTGCGGCGTGAATTCACCAGCTCTAATGTGATCGGCCTTATTCCGGGTCAATTGCGCGGCTCGGGCGCTGTTCTTTTGATGGCGCATTGGGACCATTTGGGCGAATGTGCTCCGGATACACCAGACCCCATCTGTAACGGCGCGGTTGATAATGCGAGCGGCCTTGCGCTGATGCTTGAACTGGCGCGCAGGTTAAAGTCGGGCCCGCCGCTTGACCGGGACGTCTACTTCCTTGCGACCAGCGCGGAGGAAGCCGGGCTTTTGGGTGCAAAGGCCTTTATCGAAGAGCCGGCAATTCCTCTCGACAGCATAATTGCTTCGTTTAATTTCGATACCGTCGCCGTGGCCAAGGCCGGAGAGGCGTTTGGATTTGTGGGTGAGGGGCGCACACCTCTTGATAGCGTGGTTAAAGACGTGGTGAGCGAACGCGGCGGTCAACTTGGCAATCGCGAGTTTGCGGCCACTTTCCTGCAACGCCACGACGGCTGGGCCCTGCTTGAAGAAGGCGTGCCTTCGGTCCTGGTCTCGACGGCTTTCTCTTCAGAGATCGTGCTCGGACCCTATCTTGCGGCGCGGTACCATAAACCGGGCGACAAGGTTCCCGGGATTGAGCTGGGTGGAGCGATTGATGATCTTCTACTGCATGAGGAACTGATAACGCGAGTTGCAAACACTTTGAGCTACCAGGTAGAAGGGCAAAAAATTTCCGAGTTTTCAACGACGGATTAACCCAGTCCTGTCATGTTGCTCGACCTTAGAGACGGGCACGACTGGGGGGCGAGCATGATACAAGACTATAGCTACGATGCGCTCCGTCACGAGGGTGACCTGATCGAGTGGCTGAGGGATAACGTTCGCGACACAGAGTTTTACCACATCACTGTCAAAAGCGCTCTTTACATGGGGAAGCACGATCTCGTCTCGTGGATCCTTGATCAGCGTGAATGTTCGGTTGGTACCGCACTGTACGTCTATCTGATTGCCATGCACTATCATCCCAGCGAGCTTTTCGAGCAACACTGGAACATGAACATTTACTACTTTCCGGAGGACCGAGATCTAAAGCTCCAGGCGGCAAAGGGCCTGCGCGAGGGGCGATATGTTCCGATAGGTTTTGCCGAAGAGGGCCACAGGGGCGACAATCCCAGAATCTCGGATGCCGAACTGTTCGACATGATAAGAAGTTTGCCCGACACCGATCCGCTGGCCATTCCCGCTTCTACGCTGGAGGTTCCATGGGATAAAGAAGCGCGTCTTCGGTATCCATGGTACCTCAGCGAAGAATTTGGCACATTTGCAGAAACTCAAGAAACATGGCGGTTGCGAAGGTTCGGTGAGCCGAAGCCAAAAGCGAAATCTCGGCCCAAAAAATCAGCCCAAAAAGCGCAGGAATTTCGCGAAGTCGCACCCATTCTGGGGGCGGCGGCGATTGGTGCTATCGGATATTTCCTCAAGCGCAGGCACTGACGCTCTGGCGCTCTTCACCATACCGTCCTACAGGGACCTGCACGATTCGCTCTTGCCAAAGAAAGCTGACCCACGTGCACACCCAAATCCCTCTCGGCCTTACTTTTGATGATGTCCTGCTTCGTCCTGCGGAAAGCAATGTTCTTCCCAGCATGGCGAAAACGCACACCAAACTGACGCGCGATATTGCTCTTAATATCCCCGTCCTGTCGTCCGCGATGGATACGGTGACAGAGGCCGATATGGGAATTGTCATGGCCCAATTGGGCGGCATTGGCGTGCTTCACCGCAATTTGACCGTTGAAGAGCAAGTCGCCGCCGTTCGCGTGGTGAAACGCTTTGAAAGCGGCATGGTGGTGAACCCCATCACGATCAGTCCCGATGCGGTGCTCGGCGATGCGCAGGCCCTTATGGATCAACACCGGATCAGCGGCATTCCGGTTACAGATAATGCAGGCAAGCTGGTCGGCATTCTCACCAACCGCGATGTGCGCTTTGCGGAAAACCCCGCACAGCCCGTGCGTGAGTTGATGACCACCGAGAATTTGGCAACCGTGCCGCTTGGCACAGGGCAGGAAGACGCGCGCAGGCTCCTTCACCAACGCCGGATTGAAAAGCTGCTTGTCGTCGATGATGATTACAGGTGCATCGGTCTGATCACGGTCAAGGACATCGAGAAGGCCGTGACCTATCCCGATGCCACCAAAGACTCCGCTGGCCGCCTTCGCGTCGCAGCGGCAAGCACGGTTGGGGACAAGGGTTTTGAGCGTTCTGCCGCGCTTGTCGACGCCGAAGTCGATGTTGTCGTGATCGATACAGCGCATGGCCACAACAAGGATGTGGGCCGCGCGGTCGAGCGTGTGAAAAAGCTCTCCAATTCTGTTCAGGTGATCGCGGGCAATGTCGCCACCGCAGAGGCAACGCGCGCCTTGATTGACGCAGGCGCAGATGCGGTGAAAGTGGGTATTGGTCCGGGCTCCATCTGCACCACCCGTGTGGTTGCTGGTGTAGGCGTACCGCAATTGACCGCCGTCATGGAAAGCGCGGAAGAAGCGGCCAAATCCGGCGTTCCCGTAATCGCAGACGGCGGCCTTCGCACATCGGGCGATGCGGCCAAGGCTCTTGCCGCTGGTGCATCCAGCGTGATGGTCGGCTCAATGCTGGCCGGCACCGCCGAAAGCCCGGGCGAAGTGTTCCTTTATCAAGGTCGCTCTTACAAGGCATATCGCGGCATGGGCAGTGTCGGCGCAATGGCGCGCGGCTCGGCTGATCGCTATTTCCAGCAAGATGTGTCGGCGCTTAAACTGGTGCCTGAAGGCATTGAGGGTCAGGTGCCGTTCAAGGGTCCAGCAGCAGACGTCATCCACCAATTGGTGGGCGGGGTTAAAGCGGCTATGGGCTACACTGGCTCCGAAACAATCGCCGACCTGCAAAAGCGCGCGCAATTTGTTCGCATCACAAATGCCGGGCTTTCCGAAAGCCACGTCCATGATGTTGCAATCACCCGTGAGGCACCAAATTACCCAACCCGTTAGGATCTGGTCTTGATCGAAATTGTTCCCATTATGTTGTTCTTGCTTGGCTGGCATCCCGACCATGCGGAGGCACCCGAACTGCAACGGATTCCGGTTGTGTATGGTTCGTTGGAAGCGTGCGAAGAAGCGGGCGCCAAGATGGCTGCCGACATGACAGTGGCCGCGAGCGAGAGCACCGGCATGCGTTATTCGCATCATTGCCAGACATTGCCGCCAGATCAGGAGTTTCGCGAACTGTTCGAGAACAACGGGCACGCTGTTCAGTGACCCCTGCAGCACGCGTCCAGGCAGCGATTGAGCTGCTCGACCAGATCATTGAAGGCGCAAAATCCAAAGGCGCGCCTGCCGACCGTTTGATCTCGGCCTATTTCAAAACCCGCCGTTACGCAGGGTCGAAAGACCGGCGGGCGGTGCGCGATCTGGTGTACCAGGCGATCCGGCTGTGCGGCGAAGTGCCCCATGACGGGCGCTCTGCGATGTTGGCTGTGGCGACACAGGATGAAAACCTTGTGCCATTGTTCGATGGCTCGGCCCATGGCCCTGCAAAGATTGGCGGCGGCGAAATGGCGGCCTTCATCGGGGTGGCGCCGGAATGGTTGGAGAAAAAGCTCACCGATTCGGCCATCACCGGCAACGAGGCAAAGGCGCTGCTTGGCCGCGCATCGCTGGATGTGCGGGTCAACTCGCTCAAAGCATCGCGCGAGGACCTTGAATTGCCCGAACAGGGCGAAGCTCTGGCTGCGCCAAATGGCCTTCGTTTTCCTAACGGCACACAGGTTGAACAATGGCCGCAATATCGCGACGGCCTGATCGAGATACAGGACCACGCCAGCCAATGGGTGTGCGAGAGCGTTGGAGCCGCGGCCGGAGAGACGATTGTCGATCTGTGCGCAGGCGCTGGCGGTAAAACGCTCGCTCTGGCGGCAAAGCTGGGCAATGCGGCAAGCCTTGTGGCGTGTGACACCGACAAACGGCGGCTTGGCAATTTGGCACCGAGGGCGGCGCGCGCTGGCGCTGAAGTGGATCACACCGTTCTGCTTAATCCGGGCGAAGAGCGCGATGCTCTCGCCCAATGGATCGGGAAAGCCGACCGCGTTCTGGTCGATGCGCCGTGTTCAGGCAGCGGAACCTGGCGGCGCAGTCCCGAGGGACGCTGGCGGCTTGATCGCAAAGAGCTCACACGGCTTACCAAATTGCAGGACCATGTCCTTGATATTGGAGCAGACCTTGTGAAACCGGGCGGGACGATGACATTCGTCACATGCTCCGTTCTCGATGATGAAGGGCCTGCGCGCATCGGTGCGTTTCTGTCCCGCCATGAAGGGTGGAGCGCGGTCCCTATCGAGATGCCGCTTGGCCGCAAACGCGGTGAAGGAAAGCGGCTCACACCGTTCCATGACGGCACGGACGGGTTTTTTGTCGCCAACCTGCATTTCGGATGATAGCTATTTGAGCCATGGCTGAGCCATCATCTTTCGGGTCTGGTAACTCCCGGCCCACTGACCTCAAGGAGCTGTTCATGCGTTTCGCGCCCGTTGCTGCTGCCCTCTCGCTTTTGTTTGCCACCACGGCAAGCGTGACGAGCGCCGGTGACCGAACCCCTGATCCGCGCGCGGCGCAATTGATCGCGCTCGGGCAAGCGGCACTTGAAAATGGCGATACGCAAGGCGCGATTGATGCGTTTGAATCAGCCTTTGCGGTGGACCCGGCCTACACGCCGATCTTCCTGCAACTGGCCGAAGCCGCGCGCCAGGACGGCCTTCAGGGCAAGGCGATCGCCTATTACCGCGAAGCATTGCAGCGCGACCCTGACAATTTCGCAGCGATCTCGGGCGAGGGTGAAGCCCTGGTCGAACGCGGCGCGGTTGACAAAGCGCAGCGCAATTTGTCGCGGCTTGAAAGCCTGTGCGGGTCATCTTGTCCTGAGACGCAGGCCTTGCAACAACGCATCGCAGCAGGCCCGCCTGCGCGCCTTGCGGTTGAGAGAGTGGTTGAAACGGGCGAAGAATCCTCGGTCACCAATTGAACCTGTTCTCAGCTCTGAATGCCCGCTAAGGCGAGCGCCATGCTGACACTTCACCACCTCGAATATTCGCAAAGCTTTCGTATTCTCTGGCTGCTCGAAGCATTGGGCGCGGATTATGAGCTTAAGTGCTACAACCGCAATGCGGACGATAATCTTGCGCCTGACGCGTATAAGGCCTTGTCGCCCTTGGGCACGGCTCCGGTGGTGACCGATGGTGATCTGGTGCTGTGTGAAAGCAATGCGATCATCGACTACATCCTCGACAGCTATCCCGAAAGTGACCTTCGCCCTGGCGCAGGGCACAAGGACCGTGCGCGGCATCTGTTCTGGTTCCATGCATCACCCGGCTCATTGATGAGCCTTCAGGGGATCGCGATGGTGCTTGGCCTCTTGGAGATGCGTTCGCCGTGGCCGATTTCGTCTTTGCTCAAAGCTGTGTTCGGACAGGTGCGCAAAATCTTCCTCGGTCCGCGCAGCAGCGCTTTGATTGATTTGATGGAAGCGGATTTGGTCAAGCAACCCTTCTTTGGAGGCGACAATCTGACCGCGGCTGACATCACATTGGTCTATCCGATGTATGCCGCTCTCGACAAAGGCCAGTTTGAAGGGCGCACCAACATCCTTGCGTGGTTTGCGCGGATCGAAGCGCTCGACAGCTTTAAATCCGCCCGCGCCAAAGATGACCGCGAGCGGATTATCTTCAAGTTCTAAATCAGCGGCGCAAACTCCGCGACCAGCTCTTCATAAACCGCGCGTTTGAACGGGATGATGAGCTGCGGCAGATCGTGTACCTCCACCCAACGGAACGTCTGAAATTCGGCCGGATCGTGCGCATTGAGGTCAATATCGGCATCGGAGCCGGTAAAGCGGCCCAGATACCAATACTGTTCCTGCCCGCGATATTTACCCTTCCAGATACGGCCCAAAAGGTCTGGCGGGAGGTCATATTTGAAGGTCTTTGAACCGGCGGCGACTATCTCGACCATGTCGGACCCGACCCCGGTTTCTTCTTCCAACTCCCTCAATGCGGCGGTCTCGGGGTCTTCGCCCGGATCAATGCCGCCTTGGGGCATTTGCCAAAAGCCATGCGCGCGCTTGTCGATGCGTTCGCCCACAAAAACGCGGCGTTCCGCGTTGACCAGCATAAAGCCAACGCAAAGACGGTAAGGAAGATCGCTCATCACTATGCGTTTCCAAGCATCATTTTCATCGCACCGACCATCTTTTCAAGATCGGCTTGAGCGCTGGGAACGGCAGCGCGGATGTTGGTGTGAGCGTGGCAAAGACCCTTCATCTCAAGGAAGACGACATCGCGGCCAGCTTCGATGAGCGCTTTGCCGTAATCGCGCCCTGAATTGCGGATGGGATCAAGGCTGGCAGTTGTGAGGACGGTAGGGGGCGCTGTGCTATGATCTCCAAGGATCGGAAAACCGCGCGGATCGGTGCGATCTGCCTTGTAGGCCGCATCAAAGAATTCGATCGCGGCTTTGGTGAGAACATAGCCTTCGGCAAATGTTTCGAGACTTGCAGAGCCCATCGCATCGCTGGCGAGCGGGAAGATCGGCACTTGCAGGACAACCGGAACATCAGCGGGCTTTGCACCCAGCTGCTGGCTCACCACAATGGTCGCATTGCCGCCTGCGCTATCACCAATGGGGATGACGCCGGTTGCTGCGCGGCCAAGCTCGGTGGGTGAGGACGCGACCCAGCGCGTTGCCGCTTCGCAATCTTCAATCGCTGCGGGGAAGGGGTGTTCAGGCGCACGTCTGTAATCAACTGCGACCACCGGCAGATCCATCAATGCGGCAATTTCGGTGCAGAGGTTATGGTGCGTATCAAGGTCACCAATCACAAATCCGCCACCGTGATAGAAGGTGATGATAGGGCCAGGTTCGCGCGTCTCGCGTGCATCGTAGAGGCGCAAAGGAATGTCGCCAGCGGGCCCTGCGCAGCTAAGATCGCGGATCACAGCAAGATCGCGGGCAGGGCGGTCGGCCATGCCATGGAGCGCGACGTAGGATGCGCGCGCCTCTTCCAATGTCATTTCGGCCAGTGTCGGCCCATCCATGGCTGCAAGGCCATCTAGGAAGGCCTGCATATCAGGGCGAATAAAAGGCGTATCGGTCATTTTCAGCGTCTCTCCGGCAAGTCTCGTTTTGACCAAGCTATGCACCATCGCTAATCAGTTGCAAATGGATAACCTAACGCACAGCCTCGTCGGCGCAGTCATGGGCCAAGCGGGGCTTAAGCGGAAAACCGGGCTTGCGATGCCTGCTCTCATTATTGGTGCTAACCTGCCCGACGTTGATGCGGCCTGTTTCTTTTGGCTCGAGGGGACAGAGCATCTGGGTTTCCGGCGCGGGATCACCCACGGACCGCCTGCATTGGTTATCCTGCCGCTGATATTGGCGGGTATCCTTTGGTATTATGATCGCTGGCAAACCAAGCGTGGCACGCGGCCTGAAAAGCGCGTGACGGTCCATTTTGGCTGGCTCTATGCGCTCAGTTTCCTTGGCGCGCTCAGCCATCCGCTGCTTGACTGGATGAATGTCTATGGCGTTCGGTTCTGGGAGCCCTTCGCGCCGACATGGGCATATGGCGACACACTATTCATCATTGATGTGTGGCTCTGGGCGCTGCTCATTATCTCGGTGTGGTGGGGTTACCGGCGGGAGAAATCCGGCGGTAACCAGCGCCCGATTGCTCGCGGGGCGATTGCGATTATGCTTGGCTATATTGCGATGAATTGGACGATCACATGGATGGCGTACCAGACCAAAGGCGTGGTCGCAGAGCCTTATCCGTCGGAATTTATCGCCTCGCCCAAGCCAGTGTTTTCCCTTGGCCGCGAGAGGATTGCAAAGCTTGAAGATGGACGCTGGGTTTCTGACACATGGCAAGGAAAAGAGGCAGGCTTCGGTTACCGCCATTCCGAGGCGACCCAATGCGCACTTCCCGATTTGAGCGATGAGCGGCACGACAACAGCCAGCTTGATGCGTTTCTGTTCTGGTCAAGGGCGCCCTTTGGTACACGTGCGCAAGATGGTTCGGTGATCCTCAACGATGCAAGGTTTTACGACCCGCGTGCGCGCGACCGTTTCTCTCTGGCACTGCCTGATGTGCAATGTGAGCCTTTATCCGAACCGTCATCCTGAACTCGTTTCAGGATAACTGGCGCAATCAAGCTCGCGAGTGGATTTTTCGAGGGTTATGCTGAAACAAGTTCAGCATGACGGCGTTGGTAGCGCATGACTGAAACACAAATCGTATGGCTGCGGCGCGACCTGCGCATGGCCGACAATCCCGCCCTTTATGAAGCCGCCAAGCGAGGCCCGGTTGTTGCGGTCTATGTGCTGGATGACGATATTGCCAAGACCCACGCCTATGGCGGCGCATCGCGGTGGTGGCTTCATCATTCGCTGGCGAGCCTTCAAACAAGCTTTGCGAAGCGACACGCAAAAATCATCCTTCGCAAAGGGGATGCGGTCGAGCAATTGCTGGAAATCGCAAAGGAAGTGGGCGCTACCACTGTCCATGCGAACCATCATTACGAACCATGGTGGCGCAATGCGGAAAAGGCGCTGGGCGAACAGATCGAGCTAAAGCGGTATCAGGGCAACTTCCTGACCGTGATGGGTTCGATCAAAACCGGATCGGGCGGCCAGTACAAAATCTACACTCCGTTCAGCCGGGCTGTGCGCGCGCAATTCCCGCCGCGCGATCTGGTGCCAGAGCCGGAGACCTTGTCATCACCAGAGGCATTTCCCGCTTCGGATCAGCTGTCGGACTGGGACTTGCTCCCTACACGGCCCGATTGGTCTGGCGGTATTCAGGACGCATGGGAAGTGGGCGAGGAGGCTGCGCACAGGCGGCTTGAATGGTGGGATGACCATGTGGACGACTATGACGAGGGGCGCAATTTCCCCTCTGTCACAAAGGTTTCGCGCCTGTCCCCGCATCTGCATTTCGGCGAGATTACGCCGGTGCAGATATGGCACCACTTTAAACACAAGCGTTCGGTCGGCTGGAAGACCTATGAGAGCGAGCTGATCTGGCGCGATTATGCGCAGAACACCGTGGCGCAATTCCCGCTTTATGCGCGCAGCAATTACCGCGAGGATTTCGACCAGATCGAATGGCGCGATCCTTCGAAGGATGAAAAAGCGGCAAAAGACCTCAAGAAATGGCAGCAGGGCCGCACAGGCTATCCCATCGTGGATGCTGGCATGCGCGAGTTGTGGCAGACCGGATGGATGCACAACCGTGTGCGAATGATCACGGCAAGCTTCTTGATCAAGCATTTGCTGATTGATTGGCGCGAGGGTGAAAAGTGGTTCTGGGACACGCTGCTTGATGCCGATTACGCCTCTAACGCGACCAATTGGCAATGGACGGCGGGAACGGGCGTCGATTCCAACATGTTCGTGCGCATCATGGCCCCGCTAACCCAGTCGGAGAAATTCGACTGCGCGGCCTATATCCGCAAATTTGTGCCCGAGCTTGCCGAGCTTGGTGAGCCCCATATCCATGACCCCGAAGAGTTTGGCCGTTTGCCAAAGGCATACCCGCCCAAAATGATCGGCCACAAAGCCGCGCGCGAGCGGGCATTGGCCGCTTACAAGGCGATGAAGGGTGAATAGCTGACAATTCCGGTGGGCCGCTATTGCCTGTCCTTTTCCCTCGTGCCTATGAAGGTTGTGTGAGCAAAGGAGAGCACAAAGCACCATGAGGAAAGCACTTTTAATCGTCCCTGCGCTGTTGGTGCTTTGCCTGTGCGTTGTCTGGTTTTCTTTCGACAAGGATGCGCGCGCTTTTCTGGCAAAAGGGCAGACGAGCCCAGATGTGCTGTTCTGGTCGATTGACGAGCGCGATGCGGGATTTCGCACTCTCGATGCTTTCCCCTTCCTTGCAGGTTCGCGCACGATTGCGGCGGGTGATAAGACGCTTGCTCTATCCAAAGGTGAGCCCATCGACCTGCCCGTGGATGTCGAAAGCTATATGGCCGATCAACGCGCCTCGGCCTTGGTGATCGTCCACAAGGGCAAGGTGGTCTTCGAAGACTATGGCCTAGATTTTTCGGCTGACGGCAAATGGACCAGCTTTTCGGTTGCGAAAAGCCTCACATCGACGCTTGTCGGGGCTGCTGTTGCCGACGGCTCTATCGCGTCCATTGATGATCCTGTGACCAAGTATATCGCCGACCTCAAAGGCTCGGCCTATGACGATGTATCGGTTGCGCAATTGCTCACTATGACCAGCGGCGTTCAATGGAATGAGGATTACGGCGACCCCAATTCTGATGTTGCCAGGTTCAACAACCACGTGCCCGAAGAGGGGATGGACACCACCGTCAGCTATATGCGCTCTCTTCCAAGAGAAGCACCTGCAGGCGAGAAGTGGGTCTATAAGACAGGCGAGACCAATCTCATCGGCATTCTGGTAAGCGAGGCGACCGGCAAACCGCTTGCTGACTATCTTTCAGAGAAAATCTGGGCACCTTTCGGGATGGAGCAGGATGCGACCTGGCTCCTCAACAATACCGGCAATGAAATCAGTGGTTGCTGCATACAGGCCGCGACACGCGATATGGCGCGTTTCGGGATGTTTATGCTGGGCGGCGGTAAGGTTGGCGGGGAGGCGGTTTTGCCAGAGGGCTGGATCGAAGCGGCCACAACCCGTCAGGCCGATATCGGCACACCTGGTGAGGGCTATGGCTACCAATGGTGGACCTATGACGATGGTTCATACGCGGCACAGGGCATTTTCGGACAGGGCATCTTTATCGATCCTTCGCGCGATTTGGTGATTGCGTCGAACGCCAATTGGCCTGAAGCAGTGCCACAAGACCAAGCGCAGCAGCGGCTAAGGTTCTATCGCACAGTGCAAAGCGTGCTTGAGCCGAAGAGCGGTGAGGGCGTGACAGAGGTAGCAGGCGAAACCGCACAATAAGCGGCATGCCAAGGGGAGAAAGACTACAATGACGCGAATTTCACTGATGCTGGTAAGCGCCGCGTCCCTTGCGCTTGGCGGATGCGGTTATGGCGCGGCGGCAGGCTTTGACAGCGGTCCAGCGCCGCTTGCAGCGGTCGAGGACACCGCCCCGCCGCCGCGCGATCCGTCTGAACTGCAAGTGCTGTTCTGGAGCGATGAAGAGCGGTCGGCCCGTTTTCGTGAGATGGAAAACTGGTTCGCTGGTAAAGAAGTGCCAGCCTCGACCAACCCAAGAGAACTCCCCGAGGGCGAGGCATTGCCTGCTGACCTTGCAGGAGAAATCAGGCGCGTGATGGCCGAGACCAATGCCGCGGGCGTGATGGTGTATCACAAGGGAGCGGTGCGGTTCGAAGGTTACGGTCTTGGCTTCGCCCCGGATCAGCGTTGGACGAGTTTTTCAGTCGCCAAAAGCTTCACCTCGACCTTGCTTGGCGCAGCAGTGCGTGATGGCTTTATCGCCAGTCTTGATGATCCTGTGACGCTCTATGTTCCGGGCCTTGCGGGGTCTGCCTATGAGGGCGTCACCGTCCGCCAGATCGCGACCATGACCAGCGGCGTTACCTGGAACGAGGACTACACCGACCCCAATAGCGACGTTGCCCGGATGAACAATTTCATCCTCGAATTCGGGGCCGAGGCAACCGTTGCCCAGATGCGCGCCCTTTCGCGAGAGGCACCTGCGGGGGAAAAATGGCTCTACAAGACGGGTGAAACAAACCTGATCGGCCTTGTCGTGGAGAACGCTGTCGGTCTTTCTCTCGCCGAATATGCGCAAGAGAAGATTGTCGAGCCAGCGGGCCTTAAAGACGGCCTGTTCTGGATGGCGGATGCGCGCGGCGGGAGCATTGGCGGATGCTGCCTATCGCTATCGCTCGGCGATTACACCCGTATGGGCGTGTTCGCTCTCGAAGGGGGCGGGGATAGCGTTCCCGAGGGCTGGTTTGCCGAAGCAGGCGACAGCCTTGTCGATTTTGGCGATACGGGCTTTGGCTATGGCTACCAATGGTGGACCTACCCCAGCGGATATGGCGCGCAGGGCATCTTTGGCCAGTCGATCACCATCATCCCTGAAAAACAGCTTGTCCTGACGGTGGTCAGCAACTGGTCAACCGCAACCAGCAACGCGCACCGCGCCGCGTGGCGCGATGTCGCTGATAAGCTTGCTTCGCTCGACTAAAAAGTCGGGGTGCGATCAGATGATCGTGCGGCTCACACCGGTGCTGCTGTAACGCTGCAGAAGGTTGTCGTGCACGATCGGGCTGAGGAGCTCTTCGAACGCGACGCCGACGACGCAGTTTTCCCACCATACGACCTGGCCTTGAAGCGATTCGAGGCCGGGCAGGGTGAGCCAGCACATTTGCCCGTCGTGCATGCGGTTGATCGAGCTTGCCGAGAAGCCCGAAATCGACAGATCCTGCACATTGGTTTGAAACGCGCGGCCGCCTGATGCCCGCAAAGTTGCAGGAATTACGAGGCGCGTTCGGGGTGAGCAGCGATCTTCCTGTGCTGCTTTGTGGTAATGACTACTTCCGGTTGGCATAGCCGTGCATACCTTCTTCAAATCAGTGGGTGGTCTCTGATTACGAGTGGCATGCCACGGGAGTGCCTAACGAAGCGTTGCTCCGAAGGGTTAATGGCCGGTTAGGGATGAATAATTCGCCCGCTATGGCGAAAATTGACGCTTAGTCGACCCGTTCGCGGTGCCCGGTCTCAAATCCATCGGTGGCAAGCGCAACGATGCGATCGGCCACAACTTCCGGAGTTTTGAGCGTTTCGGGGTTTTCCCCTGGGTAAGCGCGTGCCCGCATAGCTGTGCGGGTTGCGCCCGGATCAACGATCGCAACGCGAAGCTCGCTGAGCTTCTCTACCTCTGCACCATATGTATCGAGCAGATTGTCAAACGCAGCCTTGGTTGAGCCATAAGCGCCCCAATAAGGACGCGGATCGGCGCCAACGCTGCTGGTGAGGCCAATGATCTTGCCCGCCTTGGCGCGGCGCAAAAGCGGGTCAAACCCTGCCAAAAGCGCCTGCGTGGCGACCACATTGGTCAGGATCGCGGTGTTGAACTGCTTGGGATCAATCTGGCTAAGCGGTGTGAGCTCGGGCAGGTAAGCTGCTGAAATCACCATCAGATCAATCGTGTCCCAGCGCCCCGCGATAGCAGAAGCCAGGCGGCTGATGGCATCGGGTTCCATCAGGTCGACAGGCGCAATGGTCGAGGTTCCGCCGATGGCGTGGATCTGGTCTTCAACCGCCTCAAGCTCTTTAACTTTACGCGCCGTGATAATCACATGCGCGCCAGCCTTAGCAAGGGCAATCGCGGTCGCAGCGCCAATGCCGCGACTTGCGCCGGTGACAAGAGCGGTTTGACCTTCGAGGGGTTTTGTATCTGTCATGTGTGGTGTGCCTTAGGCAGCTTTGGGATCAGCAAAAGGGAGCTCATCGCTGCCTTCCTTGGTCTTTGCAAGATCGGTCAGAGAGGTCGGATAATCGCCCGTGAAACAGGCATCACAAAACTGCGGGCACTTGCTGTCGCGCCCCTTTGAACCGACCGCGCGGTAAAGGCCGTCGATGGAGATGAAAGCAAGGCTGTCTGCTTTGATAAACTCGCGCATCGGTTCCAGATCCATGCGCGCCGCCAGCAGTTTGGAGCGTTCCGGCGTATCGACACCATAGAAACAGGAATGCGCCGTTGGCGGACTGGCAACGCGGAAGTGCACTTCGCTTGCGCCCGCATCGCGCATCATCTGAACAATTTTAAGGCTGGTGGTGCCGCGCACGATGGAATCGTCGATCAGGACGATCCGCTTGCCCTCGACCAGACCGCGATTGGCGTTGTGCTTGCGCTTTACGCTGGAATCGCGCGCCCCATCGCCCGGTTGGATGAATGTGCGCCCGACATAGTGTGAGCGGATGATACCAAGTTCGAACGGTACGCCCGATTCTTGCGCATAACCGATAGCCGCAGGGACGCCGCTGTCGGGAACGGGCACGATAAGATCGACATCGCAGGGCGCTTCGATAGCAAGCTCACGGCCGATGGCTTTGCGCGCTTCATAAACGCTTTGACCGGCGAAAATGCTGTCGGGCCGGCTGAAATAGACGTGTTCAAAAATGCACGGGCGCGGCGCAGGGCTGCCAAAGGGGCGCATGCTTTCGACGTGGCCATCAAAGCCAACGGTCAGCATTTCGCCCGGCTCGACCTCGCGGATCATTTCCGCGCCAACCACGTCAAACGCCACGCTTTCACTGGCGAACAGGACGGACTCAGAACCATCGCTGTTCGTCATCTTGCCCATCACAAGTGGGCGAATGCCCAAGGGATCACGGCAAGCAATCATGCCTGTGGGTGTCATCACGATTAGAGCATAGGCACCCTCTACCAGACGCAGCGCATCAATCAGGCGATCAGCGACCGTCGGATAACGCGATGTGGCGACCAGATGGATGATGACCTCGGTGTCAGAGGTCGACTGGAAGATAGACCCCTTGCCAACGAGGTCTTTTCTCAGCGCCAGAGCGTTGGAGATATTGCCATTGTGCGCGATTGCAAAACCGCCGCTCGCTAGCTCTGCATAAAGCGGTTGCACATTGCGAAGACCTGCGCCTCCGGTGGTAGAATACCGCACATGTCCGGCGGCCATATTGCCGGGAAGCTCGTCAATCGCCTCTTGAGAGGAGAAGTTCTCCGCCACATGGCCAAGACCTCGGCGAGAGATGAAATCTTTGCCATCGAAACTGGTAATGCCGGCCGCTTCTTGCCCGCGGTGCTGTAAAGCATGAAGGCCAAGAGCCGTGGCGGCTGATGCTTTCTCGGCGTTGATCGCGCCAAAAACACCGCATTCCTCGCGCAGCTTATCGCCGTCTTCATCAAGGAAAGGATGTGTGAGATTTCCGTCGAACTGATCTGACCCGGTAAGTGCCATCGATTCCTCGCCCGCTGCCCCGACGTTTTGTGACCGTGAGATGGTGTCCCCGCCGATGGGGGCGTCAATGACGGTGTTACGGTTCAATTACAAGTATTCTTCCTGCCGACTCCCCGAGATTTTCGCGTAATGGCTGCGGTGCCAGTAAAACTGCAGCATTTCGATTACACACAGTTAGCGCCGCTTTGCGGATTGTGCGCGCGCGGATGGCCGCTTAAAGCCCGCCTACAGCTAACATTCACAAATCGCAGTTCAAAGACGCCGATACAAATGCTCACCCCCTTCGAAAGAATGATCGCCAAGCGCTATTTATGGCCGGGCAAAGGCGAGGCGTTTATCGCGCTGGTCGCCGGGATTTCTGTGGGCGTCGTCATGCTGTCGGTCGCGATGCTGGTGCTCGTGATGAGCGTCATGGGCGGCTTTCGCAGCGAGATGCTGGACAAATTTGCAGGGCTTAACGGCCATGCCGTGATCCAGGCATATGGCGGTGAGCTTGACGATTGGGAGCGTGTGCTTGCCGATGTTCAGGCGACCGATGGGGTCATCAATGCATCGCCCCTGATTGAACAGCCTTTGATGGGTGCCTTCAATGGCCGAAGCAATGTGATCTTTGTACGCGGCAATACTGACGAAGATATCGCCTCCATGAGCGATAAGGTCATCATGGGCGATATGGCCAATGTCGTGCCGGGCAGCGGAAAAGTCGCAATTGGCGTTCAGCTTGCCACGAACCTTGGCATCCGGGTCGGCGACACGATCACCATTATCAACCCGCAAGGACGCGCGACACCCTTTGGCACCTCGATCCGGCAGGTCGGTTATGAGGTGGGCGCGATCTTTGAGATCGGCCTTTATGATTTTGACGAAACTTTCGTCATTATGCCGATGTCCGATGCGCAAACGCTGCTTCTTCTGGGCGATAAGATCGGCCTGATCGAAGTGACAGTGACGGACCCCGATAACGTCGGCGATATTCTTGGCGGGATTGAAGAGCAGTTGACGGGCCGCGCCGTAATTGCCGACTGGAAATCGATCAACTCAACCTTGTTTGAGGCGCTTGAGGTTGAACGGGTCGCAATGTTCTTCGTGCTGAGTTTTATGGTTCTGGTTGCCTCGTTCAACATCCTCTCCAGCCTTGTGATGCTGGTGCGCGCCAAGACCCGTGATATTGCCATCATGCGCACCATGGGCGCATCGCGGCGGTCATTGCTCAAGATATTCGTGACGACGGGCACCACGATTGGCTCTCTAGGAACGCTTGTGGGCCTTTTGCTTGGTCTGGTGCTTTTGTATTTCCGCAATGGCATTGTGAATGGTATCGCAGCTGTCACAGGCGTTGAAATCTGGGACCCTCAGGTTCGGTTTCTCACCACTCTGCCGGTTCGGGTTGATCCGTGGGAGATCACCGGGATTGTAGCGCTCGCCATTGGGATGAGTTTCCTTGCCACGCTCTACCCCGCGCTAAAAGCGTCCAATACTGATCCGGTTCAGGTGCTGCGCTATGAGTAGTCCCATTGTCTCTTTACGCAGCCTGTGCCGCTCGTTTGAACAAGGGGGCACGCGCATTGATGTCCTGCGCGGTGTCGATCTCGACATTATGCCGGGCGAAATTGTCGCGCTTTTGGGGCCGTCTGGCTCTGGCAAATCGACTATGCTTCAAGCTGTCGGCCTTCTGGAAGGCGGGTTTGAAGGGTCGATCCATATCGCAGGTGAGGCGGCGGAGAACCTCGCGTCAGATGGCCGGACCCGTGTGCGGCGCGAGCATTTGGGGTTTGTCTATCAATTCCACCATCTGCTGCCCGACTTTAACGCGACAGAGAATGTGGTGATGCCGCAAATGGTGGCGGGCACGCCCGAAGCAGAGGCAATCGCGCGCGCCGAGAGCCTGCTGACCAGCCTTGGTTTGGGTCACCGCCTGACCCACCGGCCAAGCCAGCTTTCCGGTGGTGAACAACAGCGTGTGGCCGTCGCAAGGGCGCTTGCAAACCGTCCCACGCTTGTTCTTGCCGATGAGCCGACGGGCAACCTTGACGAGGCCACTTCTGACGCCGTTCTTGGCCAGTTTCTGGAGCTTGTGCGCGGGGAGGGCAGCGCTGCTCTGGTCGCGACACACAATGAACGCTTGGCCGCCCGCATGGACCGGGTGGTGCGCCTGCATGACGGCGTGCTCGAATAGGGCACTTGGCGGCTGACATTGCCGTTTTGTAGATTTTTGTTTCTCGTTTCGGGGTGAATGGTGGCACAGTCCTGCGTGTCAGGGAGGGACTAACATGCTCACCGTTTTCTATCCGATCGCTCTGCTTCAAGCCGCCACTGCTCCTGCACAGACGCCGACACCACCTCCGCCGCCGGAACCTTGCGCGAGCGAAGTGCATGCAGGCTTCGATTTGTGGGTCGGGGAATGGGACGTCTATCCCAACGGCCAAGACAATCAGGTTGCAAGCAGCCGGATCGAGAAGCTCTCGGGCGGGTGCACCATTCGGGAGCAATGGATGCCTTTGCAAGGGAATGGCGGGATCAGCCTGTCTTCGGTCAATCACAATACCGGCCGCTGGGAACAGACATGGGTTGGCAGCGACGGCACACGTGTCGACTTTGAAGGAGGCGTTGTCGCCGATGAAACTGGGGCCAAGATGGTGCTCACCGGATATTGGGACAATATCGCAGGGCCGGGCGTGGATGCGCTTGTGCGCATGACCTATTCAAAGATGGACGATGGAGCTGTGCGCCAGTTTGGTGAGGCCTCGACGGACCATGGTCTTTCGTGGCAGACGAGCTTTGATTTGATTTACAGACCAAAGGATTCTCAAGAACCATGACCACTGTCGCTGATTTCACCGTCACCACCAACCGGGGCGAAACGCTCGATCTTGCGACCAAGAAGGGCAAAGTCCTGCTGGTGGTGAACACGGCGTCCAAATGCGGATTTACCCCGCAATATGATGGGCTTGAGGCTCTGTATCAGCAGTTCAAGGATCAGGATTTCGAGGTTCTGGGTTTCCCTTGCAATCAATTCGGCGCTCAGGAGCCGGGCAATGCCGATGAGATCGCTGAATTCTGCAAGGTCAATTTCGGCGTCACCTTCCCGTTGATGGCGAAGGTTGATGTTAACGGTGATGACGCATCGCCATTGTTTGACTGGATGAAGTCGGAAAAGAAGGGCCTGATGGGTTCGACCTCGATCAAATGGAACTTCACCAAATTCCTGATCGACCGTGAGGGGAATGTGGTGAAGCGTTATGGCCCGCAAGATGCCCCAAAGACCATCGTGAAGGATATCGAGAAGCTGCTTTAAACCTGTCCCATTTCGTCATCCTGAACTTGCTTCAGGATAACCGATGATGCTTGGCGCTGATCCGAAAGCGTTATCCTGAAGCAAGTTCAGGATGACGTGGTCGAGTATGGCAAAATCCTGTGGAAGCTGCCCTTGGCCTCGCTGCCCGAAGAGCGCATATTTCCATCCATGTCATTTGCCCCGTTCATACCCCTTCGCGTTTTGTCGTCCTATTCGATGCTCGAAGGGGCGATTGATCCCAAGGCGATTGCCAAACTGGCGAAAGAACGTGGCTATCCCGCTATCGCGATTTGCGACCGCAACGGGCTTTATGGCGCGGTGATGTTCGCCAATGCCTGCAAGGGCGAGGGCGTGCAGCCCATCATTGGCACATTGCTCGGCGTGGCGCGGGAAGGGTCAGACGGGAGGCTCGTTGATTACTTGCCGCTCTTTGCCAAGGATGAGGCCGGGTATGACAACCTTTGCCATCTGGTCTCTGCTGCGCACCTGGACCGGCCTCTGGAGCTGGAGCCGCATGTGCAAATGTCTGACCTTGAGGGGCATTCGGACGGCCTGATCGCTTTGACGGGAGCGGGCGAAGGGGCTTTGACGCGGCTTTTGGCAGAAGGACAGCATGACGCGGCGCGCGAGTTGATCGAACGGCTAGAACACCTCTTCCCGAACCGCCTCTACATCGAACTGGCAAGGTCAGGCGATGCCGCGTGCGAACGCGCGGAAGAACCGCTTATCGACATGGCCTATGCCCGCAATCTGCCATTCGTGGCGAGCAATCCTGCCAACTTTGCCGAGCCGCATATGCACAAGGCCCATGACGCCATGCTGTGCATTGCCAATTCGACCTATATCGAAAACGAAGACCGCCCGCGCACCAACCCGCAAGCCTTCGTCAAGTCTGCGAGCATGATGGAAGAGCTCTTCGCGGATATCCCGGAGGCCATTTCCAACACGCTCGTGATCGCACAGCGCTGCGCCTATGCGCCGCCTTACCGTGATCCGATTTTGCCCAGTCTCGCCGGCGACCTTGAAGGCGAGGCCAAGATGCTCGCCGACCTTTCCAAGGCGGGGCTCGAAGACCGGTTGTCGACCTATGAAGACCTCTCGGACGAGGCCCGCGCGAAATATTTCGAGCGGCTTGATTACGAGATCGGCATCATCGTTGGCATGGGGTTCCCCGGCTACTTCCTGATCGTTGCGGACTTTATCCAATGGGCCAAGGACCAAGGCATTCCGGTGGGGCCGGGACGCGGGTCTGGTGCGGGTTCGATTGTCGCCTGGGCGCTGACGATCACCGATCTGGACCCCATTCAGTTGGGCCTTCTTTTTGAGCGGTTTTTGAACCCGGAACGTGTGTCCATGCCCGACTTCGATATCGACTTTTGCGAGACACGGCGCGGCGAAGTCATCCGATATGTGCAGGAGAAATACGGGGCCGATCACGTCGCGCAGATCATCACCTTTGGTAAGATGAAAGCGCGCGCAGTGCTGCGCGATTGCGGGCGGATTTTGCAAATGAGCTACGGTCAGGTCGACCGGCTGTGCAAGATGGTGCCCAACCACCCGACCGATCCTTGGACGCTGCCACGCGCGCTGAATGGTGCGGCGGATTTCAAGAAGGAATATGACAACGACAATGAGGTGAAACGCCTGGTTGATCTGGCTTTGCAGCTCGAGGGCCTGCCACGAAACAGCTCCACCCACGCGGCGGGCGTTGTGATTGGCGACCGGCCATTGGCGCAATTGGTGCCGCTCTACCGCGATCCGCGTTCCGATATGCCGGTGACGCAATACGACATGAAGAATGTCGAGAGCAGCGGCCTTGTAAAGTTCGACTTTCTAGGCCTCAAGACGCTGTCGGTTTTGCGCAAGGCGGTGGACCTGCTCGCCGAAAGGGGCATCGACATTGATCTTGGCGCGCTGCCCCTGGATGACAAAGGCGTTTATGACCTGATGCAAGGCGGTAACACGGTCGGCGTGTTCCAGCTGGAATCGGAAGGCATGCGCCGCACGCTGAAAGCGGTGAAGCCGTCCAATTTTGGCGATATTATCGCGCTCGTCTCGCTTTATCGCCCGGGCCCGATGGACAACATCCCGCTGTTCGGAAAGCGTAAGGCGGGCGAGGTGCCGATTGAATATCCTCACCCCAAACTGGAAGGCATTTTGGCCGAAACCTACGGCATTTTCGTCTATCAGGAACAGGTGATGCAGGCCGCGCAGATCCTTGCGGGATATTCGCTGGGTGACGCTGACCTCTTGCGCCGCGCGATGGGTAAGAAGGTGCAAGCCGAGATGGATGTCCAGCGCGGTCGTTTTGTCGAAGGCTGCAAGGAAGTCTCTGATATCGAGGCGAAACAGGCGAACGAACTGTTCGATTTGATCGACAAATTCGCAGGCTACGGCTTCAACAAATCGCACGCGGCGGCTTACGCCTTGCTCGCGTTCCAGACCGCTTGGCTCAAAGCGCATTACCCGGAAGAATTCTACGCTGCATCCATGTGCTTCGACATGCACCAGTCGGACAAGCTTTCCGTCTTTGTCGACGATGCGCGCCGATATCCGGCAGAGCGGGAAGGGGGGACTGGTGTCGAAGTCCTGCCGCCGGACGTGAACTATTCCCACGCGAAATACACGACCGAGCAAACCGACCACGGTTATGCGGTCCGCTACGCGCTCGCAGGCATTCGCAATGTCGGCGAAAAGGCGATGGACGCCGTGGTCGCGGAGCGCGAGACCAATGGGAAGTTTGAAAGCCTCAAGGACTTTTTCGAGCGTATCCCGCAAGGTTCGATGAACCGGCGTCAGTTGGAGGGCCTCATCTGTGCAGGCGCTTTGGATGGCCTTCACCCCAATCGCGGGGAGCTGTTTGCCAATGCCGACTTGCTGCTCGCGACAGCCGACGCGGCGGCGCGTGAGCGGTCCAGCGGGCAGGGCGGGCTTTTCGGAGGCGACAATGCGCCGCAAGATGACCTGCGGCTGCAACCAAGCGAGCCCTGGCCGCGGATCGAACAAATGGCGAAAGAGCGCGAAAACTTCGGCTTTTACTTCTCCGCCCATCCGGTCCAGCAATATCGCGAGGCGGCCAGCGCCCACGGCGCGCGCACCTATCAAAGCCTGATGGAAGGCGGCGCGCCAGCAGGAGGCCGCTCCACCGCGATGATCGCCGCTATGGTCGAGAGTGCGAGCAAGGGGCGCACCAAGCGCGGCGCGGAATTCATCCGGGCCGATTTCTCCGATTTATCGGGGCAATTCTCCAGCGCGTGCTTCGAGGAATCTTTGGTCGAGAAATTCCCCGAGTGGGCCGCGAGCGGCGAATGCGTGCTTTTGACGGTTGAGCTAGACAGCCCCAATCCGGGCGAACCCCCAAGGCTTACCGTTCGCGGCGCGCGGCCATTGGCGGCGGTCTCTGGCTCAATCCCCATGCTGCTCAAAGCGGACGTGCACAGCCTTGATGCAGTTGCAGAATTGAAGCTTGAGCTAACGAAAGATCCAGCTGCCCAGGGCGAGGTGCTCTTGCGCCTAATCCTTGGCGAGGCCGAGGACGCGCACGTGCGCCTTGGCACTGATTTC
Organism: Erythrobacter sp. S227; assembly: GCF_057364925.1. Lineage (NCBI taxonomy): Bacteria > Pseudomonadati > Pseudomonadota > Alphaproteobacteria > Sphingomonadales > Erythrobacteraceae > Erythrobacter > Erythrobacter sp. S227. The sequence continues at coordinate 1,081,206 of NZ_CP200280.1, read as the reverse complement.
GTCCTCAATGGCGATCTTGCGGAACGTTTGGCCGAGATGGAAGGCCTTGCCAATGTCACCCTTACGCCTGCGCGCGGGCGGGCGAACCTGAAACTGGTGGCGTAATGGTTGAGGTGAGATGACAGCGGCAATCGAGACTTTAACCGACAAGGAGAAAGAAGCCCTTCGCCTGCTTGTCGAGGGCCACGATGCGAAATCGTCTGCCAACCTGCTTGGCCTTTCGGTGCATACGGTCAACGATCGGCTGCGCAATGCACGCCGAAAACTGGGTGTGTCGAGCAGCCGCGAGGCCGCAAGAATTTTGCGGGATGCCGAGGGGGAGACACCCCAAAACCCACCCCAAAACCCTGCACACACATCTTTCGGGATGGCTGAGGGCGGGGAGCGTGGCGATACTGCAGTCCTCGATCAACGAAGCCAGAAAGCACCCAATCGCTGGGTCTGGCTAGCAGGAGGAATGTTTATCATGTCACTACTCATTGCAGCCGCAATTTTTGCCGCCGTTTCCTCTTCGGGTGACGCTTCGATCTCTTCCGCATCTGGCGAGGCGCAAGACACAAATGCCAGCGTCATGTCGACGCTCAGCGATCAACGCGATGCGAAAAGCTACGCGACGGCGGTACGTTTTTTGGCTGAGGTGGACTCAGGCGATTGGGAGGGCAGCTGGGATGTTGCAGGCAACTTTATTCAGCAACAGGTCTCAAAGGAGAAATGGGCAGAGACAGTTAAACCTGTTCGAGAGCCACTAGGAACGGTTCTATCGCGCGAGCTTACCAATGTTCAGAAGACAGACTCCCTTCCGAATGCACCTGCGGGCGAGTATGAAATTCTGCAATTCGCAACCGCGTTTCAAGGCAGTGAAGCGGGGCTTACCGAAACAGTCATCATGATCCGCACCGAAGATGGCTTCGATGTGGCGGGCTTCTTTATCCGCTGAACAGCGCGGTTTCCTGAACCCACAAAAAAGGGGCCGGATCACTCCGGCCCCTTTGTTTATTTGGCTTGTGTAGCCTTGCCTTACATGCCCGAACCCGGACCGTAAGTGACTTCCACGCGGCGGTTTTGCAGTTCACGAACGCCGTCTTCGGTCGGGACGCGGTTCTGCGTTTCACCGAAGGCTTGTGCAGAGATACGGCCCGTTGGAATGCCTTTGCCAGCCAGGTATTGGGTGACGCTTGCGTTACGGCGCTGTGCCAATGCCTCGTTGTAGGACACGCTGCCGGAACGGTCAGTGTGGCCTGCGAGCATTACGGACGCCGAACCGCAGTTTGAATAGGCTGTCACAGCACTGTCCAGAATGGTCGCTGCGTCCGCAGTGATGTTCGATTGGTCAAAATCGAAGAACACGATGTACGGGCCAGTGTTGCATGCAGGTGCAGGCGGTGGCGGTGGGGGCGGCGGTGCAGGTGGCGCGGGTGGGGGTGGCGGCGGTGCTACTGGTGCCGGTGGCGGTGGTGGAGGCGTTGGCGCACCGAAGTTGAAGAGCACGCTTGCCAGAATCGAGTGTGTTTCGAAGTCCGCATCAAGCTGCGTCAGATTGGTTGCATCAATGCCGACATCGTCCGCCACGAAATAACGGTACTTCAGGCCAAGATCGATATTGTCGGTAACCGCAACGCGGGCACCTGCGATCGCCTGATATGCAAGACCAGTGTCACCATCGCTGATCGGAACGCCGATGGTGTTGTTGCCTGTGCTGATCTCGACATGGGCAACACCCACGCCGCCACCGGCAAAGACAGTAAAGCCATCATCTTTACCCACTTCGAACAGACCATTGACCATGGCTGCGAAAACATCCGCGTTGCCGAGATCGGTCTGGTTCAGCGCAATCGGGAGGCCCGATGCATTGCTGAAGCCCGGGGTGATGACTTCGAACTGGTCGGTATCGTTTTCGCGATAGCTGACGTCGGCTTCCAAGCGGAAGTTGCCGAAGTCGTAACCTGCGACTGCGCCAACCTCGAAGCCACCTTCGCGATCAACGCGCGCAGCGCGCTCCTCGCTGACAGGTGATTCCAGGTCCATATCGATGTCGGTGCCAAGGACGTAACCGCCCTCGATGCCGATATATGGCTGTCCTTCGCGTGCATGGGCAGGCGCGGCGATGACCGCAGCGGCTCCGGCAAGCAATAATATTTTTCTATTCACAATAAGCCCTCTGTTTCTGTTTAGGGGAAAAGACTCAGCCTCTGCTATAATGTCGATAGCCTAACCATTCCAAAAAATACTGAAAAAGAGTGAAAAATTCTGCTCCATTTGCGGTGAGTTGAGTGTTTTGAGGCCTTAAAGGTGCTCGATTGATATTGGGTCGGCATATCTGGACCCTTCAACTTTGCGCTGCTTGCCGCCCCGCCTGTAATTTTCGTTCTACCTCTGGGCTTTTGTTTCCTCTGCTCAACCGGACCAATGATCGCATATCGCGATTGCAAACGGCAATCTTGCGCGGCATTGTCTCTTGCGAAAACGTTATCCAAACGGGTGCGACAAGCAATTGAGGAGAGAGAAACCCATGCCCACACAAACTCTTGGTGCGATGCAGGATTGGTCGATGCGTATCACCCATGTGATTGATCACGCAGCCCGCGAGGCAGGCTCGCGCGAGATTGTGACCCGCTGGGCCGACGGAAGCGAGACCCGCACCGATTGGGCAGGCATCCGCCGCGATGCTTTGAAGATGGCGCAGGCTTTGGAAGCGCTTGGCATCAAGCCGGGCGAACGCGTTGCCAGCCTTGCAATGAACCACTCGCGCCACCTGGTCAGCTGGTACGGGGTCGCTGGGATGGGAGGGGTGCTCCACACCGTAAACCCGCGCCTGTTCGAGGATCAGCTTGAATACATCGTAACCCACGCAGAAGACCGCGTGCTTGTGTATGATGCTGCATTCCAGCCAATCGTCGACAAGATGAAAGACCGATGGACCACGGTTGAGCACTATATCTGCTTCGATTCAGGAGAGCATTCGCAATCCTTTGAAGACTGGATTAGCGCGCAGGATGGCGATTACCAATGGTATCAGGGGGACGAGTGTGATCCCTGCATGATCTGTTACACTTCGGGCACCACCGGCAACCCTAAAGGTGTGCAGTACGAACACCGCTCCACAGTGCTTCACGCGGTCTCCGGCTTGCAGCCTTCTACCTTCAACTTTTCGAGCGCATCCTGCATGCTGCCTGTGGTGCCGATGTTCCACGCTGCCAGCTGGGGCCTTCCCTATGCAGGCGCGATGGCGGGGATCAAATTTGTCTTCTCCGCCGTCAACGACCCTGCGGTTCTGCACGAATTGATGATCCGCGAAGGCGTGACCGATAGCGCGGGCGTGCCCACCGTATGGCTCGCCCACTTCCAGTATTGCGACAAAGAAGGGCTTGATCTTCCACCTTTGAAGGCAGCGACCATTGGTGGTTCCGCCTGTCCGCGTTTTATGATCGAACGCCTGATGAAAAACGGCACACGGGTTCAGCACGCATGGGGCATGACCGAAACCTCGCCCATCGGCACCGTTGGCGGGCCGACCTGGGACTGGGATCAGCTTTCCTTCGAGGAAAAGGTCGACAAGACCGCGATGCAGGGCCGCCCGATCTTCGGCGTGGAGCTGCGGATTGTTGATCTGGACGATATGACCACCGAATTGCCCCGCGACGGCGTGGCATCTGGCGCCTTGCAAATCCGTGGGCCCTGGATCATCCGCCGCTATCTGAAGGCCGAGACCGATGCGACCAATAACGATGGCTGGTTCGACACAGGCGACGTTGGCATCATCCATCCGGACGGCACGCTTCAACTGACCGACCGCACCAAGGATGTGATCAAATCAGGCGGCGAATGGATCAGTTCGGTCGAGCTTGAGAATGCAGCCGTCGGCCACCCCGAAGTTGCCGAGGCGGCGTGTGTGGGCATGTACCACTCCAAATGGGATGAGCGGCCTGTGCTGTTCGTGGTCCGCAACGAGGGTTCGAGCGTCACGGCGGACGACATCATCGAGCATCTCAAACCGCTGATTGCGAAGTGGTGGTTGCCCGATGCGGTCGAGTTTGTGGATGATATTCCGCACACCGCAACCGGCAAGATTTCTAAGAAAGACCTGCGAGAGCGGTTCTCTGACTACAAACTGGAAGGATGAGTACCATGAGACGCGCGCATTCCCGTTTCGCCACACTTATGGCGCCTCTTGCTTTGCTGGCTTGTACATCCTCTGCCGCGGCGAGCGTGATCGACGTGGCCAAGACGGCGTGGTGCGGGTGCTGTGCGGTTTGGGTAGAGCGGATGGAAGCGGCGGGCTTCACCATGCAGGTGCGCAATGTCGATGACCTTAATCCGGTGGCCGATGCCGCAGGGGTGCCTCGAACCTTGCGCGGGTGTCACACCGCCATGGTCGAAGGCTATGTGATCGAGGGCCATGTGCCCGCTGAAGACATCAAACGCCTGCTTGCCGAGCGCCCCGATGCCGTTGGGCTCAGCGTTCCGGGTATGCCGATTGGTTCACCCGGAATGGAGCAGGGCAACCGTGTCGACCGTTATCAAGTCGTGTTGATCATGCGCGATGGCCGCCACCTTGTCTGGGCAACCCACGGCCCCGCTTCCTCGTAACGGCGCGGTCAACGCAGAAGGATACAAAGCATGGCTAAAGCCTATATCGACCCGAGTCCTGCCAATTTTCAGGCGTTCAAAGACCTCCCGCGTGATGAGCCGATCCATATGCTCAACCTGCTGCGATACCGCGAGCTTGCCGAGTATCCGCAAGGCCACGAGCACCACGGCAATGGCTGGACCGGGCGGCGGGCTTATGAAGAATACGGCAAGACCTCACACGCCATCTTCGCAGGCGTCGGCGGCAAAGTGGTCTGGCGCGGCGCATTCCAGACGATGGTCACGGGACCAGAGCCCGATGATAAAGTCTGGCACGATGGTTTTGTGGCCGAATACCCCAATTCAGGTGCATTCTTTGCGATGATCAAGGATGCAGATTACCAGCTTGCCGTGGTGAACCGGACGGCAGCTCTGCTCGATAGCCGCTTGATGCGGTTTAAACCGGGGAAGACCGGCGGGGGTTTTGGGTGAGGGTATTTGGACTGCTTGCCGCATTTCTTCTGGTGGGATGCGATTCACTTGGGATCGGAAAATCTCCTGTTATTGGAGAAGAAGTCCATGAGCATATCCGAAATTGTTACGAAGACACAGTTATTGTGCCAATGGAGCGGTCGGAAAACTGTCTTGCGGCTCTTCGAATGATTGACGCAGCATACCAGCTCGCGGAAGACTGTGATCCGGAAGCGTTTTTCAATCAATGCGATGCGTGGGAGGACGACGATCTCGCTGTTGCGAATAATGGGTACAGCGTTGCGGCTGAACAATCTCTGTGGTTTCACGGAAGGCCGTCCGAAGAGCTGCTTCAACAATATGGAAACGGATCGGGCTACGGTACTTGGGTTTACCGCGATCTGAGGTTGATGGAGAAGCTTTTTCAGCACTGCCTCCAGTTAGAGAGTGGCATTGAACCAGCTTCCACTCAACGCTCCACTCATGGTAACTTTCAAGAAGTCTATAGTGTTTGGCCGCCGATCTTGCGCGAGGGCGAACTGTGTTTTCGTGTGCGATACGAACGCGGCACACCGAAAGCATGAGGTTCCACCAATTGCGCGCCAGCAAATCGCCAACCTAAGCTCAAAACTCATAGAACCCGAGCTCAGCACTGGCACGTGATGCTGTCAGCCCCGCGGATGCTTCCGCCGCTCAGGTCCGGAATAAGGCTCATCGCTTTGGCGACGTTCGCCTTTGCGGCGATCCTCGACGCCGCGGTCGCCTTGTCTTCGATCGCTTTTGCGACGATCAAATTCTTGCTCGTTCTTTGGATCTGTTGCTTCTGTCATGGTCTGCACCCCCAGTTACAAGACGTTAATACGTCGATTTACTTAGCGAGTCCTTAAACGGGGTTAATTTAGAGTTAAACCGGTCCCGAAGAGCGCTGTCAGGAGTGTATTTCCACATTTTGTGACCAAAATAATTGAGATGCATCAAAGTAACCGCATCTGTCCGCCCAATTCCGGTGGTCGAAACTTCGAACAATCCAGCTCAAATCTTGGCGCAGTCTTGCCATGACCAACGCCGCTGCGCTTGCATGCTATGCGAAAACGGGCGCGGAACATGTCTGCCCATACGCCTGTAGGCTTCATGCGGGTGAAGAAGTCGGGATCGTTGTCTTTCCCCCCTCTGATTGACTGGACAATGCGCATCACTTTGCTGGCGCGGTCGGGATAATGCACGGCGAGCCATTCGCGGAAAAGCGGGGCAACTTCATGGGGAAGGCGCAAGGGTATCCAATTGGCGCTTTTAACCCCGACGCCCGCCGCCGCCTCGATAATCCCTTCCATAAATTCATCCGTAATCGCGGGGATGATGGGGGAAACCGAGCAATGCACCGGAACGCCGTGCTCTATAAGCTTGCCCAGCGCCGCAATCCGCTTCGCCGGAGCGGCACAGCGCGGCTCAAGCTTGACTGACAGCTTTGCATCAAGGGTGGTCACAGAAATAGCCACCGCGACCAAATTGGCCTGTGCCATCTCCTCCAGAATATCCACATCGCGCAAAACGCGATCCGACTTCGTTGTGATCGTCACCGGATGGCGCGCATCAAAGCAAACTTCCAAAATCTCACGCGTGATCTCGTACCGTTTTTCAATCGGCTGATACGGGTCGGTGTTGGTGCCAAGCGCAATGGGCGCTGGCTTGTATCCGCGCTTGTTCAGTGTCTTGCGCAAAAGCTCTGCTGCACCGGGCTTGGCGAACAGCTGCGTTTCAAAATCAAGCCCCGGCGACAAATCGTGATAGGCATGGGTAGGGCGCGCATAGCAATAGACGCAGCCATGCTCGCACCCCCGATAGGCGTTGATCGAGCGGTCGAACGGGATGTCTGGCGAGGAATTGAACGAGAGGATCGTCTTGGGGTGTTCTTCCGTAACATGGGTGCGCAGTTTGATGGGCGGCGCTTCATCGACGCCAAGACCCTCCACATAGTCACGCCAATCGCCATCGGTCTCCCGCTCCGCAAGGCCAAAGCGGGTGGGAACCTTGGCAGAAGCCGCGCCGCGTCCATACTGTGCATCGGGATGTTCTGGTGCTCTCATGAGTAGAACATATAAAGAACATTGTGCCGTTTGGCTACATCGAAACTGGTTTGTCTAAGACCCTTTGCCGCCTTCAATGCGGGGCACGAGATTGTCCAATCCCGTGGCCAGCGGCATACCGATAACCCGCGCCTCATGGATCATCTTGGTGATCACCTGCTCAAATTCTGGACTGAGTTTGAACAGGCCAATATAGAAATAGGGAAAATCGCGCATAAGGCCAAAACCTGCCCTTTCAGTCGCCATACGCCCGAAAATCGGGGCTCCGGCCGGATAGGGCGGATTGCCATTGGGCAAGACCATATTGGTGGGCCAAGTCATCGCCAAAACGCGCGTGTTAAAGGCTTCAAGCATCTCTGTGCCGCACTGCTTCCAGACGCTGACAGGCATTTTCTCGATCAGGCTTGTTGCGGCCTGGACTTCGCTAATCAAGCTTTCATTCCGGCAGCGGCGCAACCAATCGAGCGCCGACAAAAGATCGATGCGTTCGCATTGGTCCGCTTTCTCTCGCAGAAGATCATAATCTTCCTTGTGGTTGAGATAGCGCTCACCAGCGTACATCGCCTGCCAGAACCGCTCTCGCGCCTCCTTGAAGCTTGGCTGCATGGCGATGATCTGCTCTTCAAACTCGCCCAACGCCTCGGTTTCGAACTGGGGACCTTCAGGAATTACCAGAAGATCGCGCAAGACCATCCTGCCATAGTCGACCCCTTCTTTGAGAGGGCCAAATTCCCTTTGATCAAAATGGGCTACGCGTTGATTTTTGCCGTGGATCGAGATGAAATAGAACAAGTTGAAGAGGGGCCAGCGCGTCACAAATGCCTTGCCTGTGATGAGGACAGCGCATCTGGTTCCATCATCAATCTGCGTCTGAAAGAGCTCACCGCGAACAAGGCCGAATGGGTCCCGGTAGGGTTTAGTCGTAATCGAAAGTTTCAACTCATCCCCGCTGGCTGGCATCGACAAGACAAAATACTCGTCGCGCTCGGCCAGCCACCAGCCCTTGGGAAGAAGGCCATTGCTGGTCTCTTCAAGCTGTTTTCCCGCTTCTTTTGACAATCGATAAGTGATGCTGCCTTCCCCGTTTTTGCGCGGGGAGTAGACACGCGCTGCGGTGCCGGCTTTGATCGGATCACCATCTTCAAAGCGATTGTTCGCAAGTTCGAGCCAGAGATTGCCAAGCTCGACGGGATCGAACGCTTGATTGTTTCGAGCGAGCCTGCGCGCGCGCAACGGGCCGCCAATTAGCTGGTACAGATAATAAACGAGGTAAGCAGAGGGCAGGATCAACCACTTTTCATCCGCCCGGCCCGTTAAGGAGTCTCCGACCATTGCACACAGCATCACGATTATCAGCACGGCCTGAACAAGTCGCCCGCCCATGGCCAATGCGGCCCAGCTGATCACCGGGATCGAGAGGGTTACGCTCAACAGCAGGATCGGGATTAGAAAAACCGTCCATCTCGGTTCTGCGCCCAGGTCTTCAAGAATGCCAAGGTCTGCACCCGGCGCAACAAAGGCTGTGGCAGCCCAGGCTAACGACAGGATAAGGATGAGCGGAACCAGCAACGGGTGAACCGGCACCATAAAGGTGCTGATCGGTGTTACCCAGCGAAAGCCCAGCCATCTGAGAAGGCGGAATTTCGTTTCGCTTCGCACTATGCACTCTACCTTCAAATATTCGCGCAAGATATTCTTGCCGAAATTCAATAGGTCAACTTGGTGTGCATACCTTTAAGGACGGCTCGCCCCCGGATTATGTCTCTAGCAATCTCGGCATCAATTCGACAAAATTGCAAGGGCGATTGCGACTGTCCAATTGCTCGGCAAGGATGCCATCCCAGCCGTCTTTGACCGCTCCGTTGGAGCCGGGGAGGGCAAAGAGATAGGTTCCTCGCGCGACTATAGCGCAGGCGCGTGACTGGACCGTGCTTGTGCCGATGCTTTTATAGCTGAGCCAGCGGAACAGTTCGCCAAAGCCGGGAATATCGCGGGCGCCCTCGATCCGGGCGAAGGCTTCGGGTGTCACATCGCGGCCGGTGAGACCGGTGCCTCCGGTGGAGATGATGGCGTCGATTTCGGCATTGTCGATCCATTGGTTGAACTGCGCGGCAAGCTCGCCTGCGTCATCTTTCACTATGGTGCGTTCGGCGATCCGGTGCCCTGCGCCTTCAACCCGAGCGGCGAGGATATCGCCCGACGTGTCGGTTTCGCGGGTTCGCGTGTCAGAGACGGTGAGAATGGCGATATTGATCGGTGTGAAAGGTCTGCTCTCGTCAATCGCCATTTGGTGTCCCTATTGGTTGAGGTTTGAAGACCCCGTACTAGCAGTCTGTGTCCTCGCGGGAAGCGGGAATTGTGGCCACTGCCCCTGTGCCAGCGCGCGGCGGGATGGCGATGGGGCCCCTGCGGCACGTTCATACATCCAGTAATTGCGCATCACGATCGCGACATAGCCGCGCGTTTCCCAATAGGGGATCGATTCCATCCAGAGCAGGGGATCGCCCTGGTCGTTGATCTCATAGTTCCAGCGGCTGACCGGAGTGAGCCCGGCGTTATAGGCCGCCATGATCTTTGGCAGGAGCCCTTGCGTCGCGCCGCTATCGCGCAGCATCTCAAGGTGCTGCTGACCATAGGCGAGGTTCACCTCTGGCTTGTTGAGATCGGCATAGCTTGCACCGAGGTTGAGGCGGCGGTTGTGATCGCGCGCGGTGCCGGGCATGATCTGCATCAGGCCACGTGCATTGGCAGGCGAAACGGCGCTCGCTCTGAAATTGCTCTCTTGCAGGGCGTGAGCAAAGGCGAGAGACGGATCGACCCGCCATCCTGTGCTCGGCTGCCAGTGGGCGACGGGGAACCGCAGCGACGGGTCAGCGCGATATCCGCGCGGCGCGTAATTCGCCATGTAAAGCTGCGTCGAAGGCAGCCCGAGTTCGCGGGCGAGCTTGGCAACAGCGTAGTAATCCTCGGCGCGCCCGATGCGCGCTTCGTGGCGCAAGACTTCATCAGCAAGAGCGGGACGGCCGATTTCGACCAGAGCTTTTGCAACGCGGATATTGCTGCGGTCCGATATTGCGCTCCATTCCGCGCTAGAGAGTGGCTGAACCGGCGCAGACGATGGCACTTCTATGCCAAGCTGGTCGACGGCAAGCAGACCATAAAGCGTCTCGTCAAAGCGCGCGGCGTTTTCAAGGTGGGCCTGTGCAGCCCCCGGCTCACGACAGCGGATGTAGGAACGGTGCGCCCAGTAATGTGCCGCCGATGTCAGTTCGACATTTTCTGAACGGTCAGCTGCGCGCGCGAAGGCTTCGGCTGCGACCTGACAAGAGCCCAGCCGCCACGCGGCAAGCCCTGCGACCCATTCACCTTCTGCGACCCAGGCTCCTGACCCTTCGGCAACGGTCTGCGCGAGAGCAAGAGCGTTCTGGTCGTCATTCTCGATGTAGAAGCTCCAAGCCACACGCTGACGCCATTCGGCGCGGGCTTGCGGGCTTAGAGAAGGATCGGCTTCGAGCAGAATATTGTACGCGCTGATCGGGTCGTCATTGCGGATCGCATCAAGAATCGCAGAGCGGGTCTGTGCAGGCAGTGTGCCGTCATCAATGGTGCGCGGACGCATGCGTTTTGTGATGCCGGGCTGACGAGTAAGGCTAAGCGTGCGCGGGAAAGCGGGAAGCCATTCGAGGCCCCGCCGTGTGCCAAGCCGTCCAAGCTGTTCTGATTGGGGCAGTTCAACGCCGGCGCGAAACCATTCGGAGATCTGTTCCGCCGACACACGCGGACTGTTCGCATGGGTGTAAAATTCGGCAAGCGCAGTCTGATGAAGGACGCTGTCAGTGCGTTGATTGAGCATCGAGCGGACATCGTCCCACGCTTGCGCGTCTATCGCTGCGAACAATTGTTGGTAGTGGAGACGCTCATCAGCGCTCAATTGCGCAGGCACCGAGCTATTCTGCCGATCATATTGCGCGACCAGACTGCCGCTTTGTGCCGATACGGCCGGGGTCATCGCAAGGGCGGAGATCATACCAAGACCGGCAATGAGTGCGCGCATAGTTTTCAAAGTCATCCCTTGATCGACCATTCGATCCATCTCCGCCAGAATTTTGCCTTCAGACGGGGCATCGCCATCATGGCGTCCAGTCCTTCGGTTACGAACAGCGGTCTTGGTGTGCTTGTTTGGTTGATTTCGCGTAAAAGCGAGAGGTCATTCGTTAATGCGTGGCCCAAAAGCGGCGGGATGCCTGCGCCAAGGGCCAAGACTTTCTGCGGATTAACAAGGTTAACGTGAAACTGCGTTATTTCATCCATTCCGGAGGCACCCAGCGACGCTGTGTCAGCCATGGGCGTGTGACGCGGCAATGCAGAGGCGAAATAGACCGATTCCTGGTCAATCCCCATCGCCGCAATGATTCGCGATAGAAGCCGACCCTGCGGCCCGCTGAGCAATATGTCCTTGTCGCCTTGTTCCGGATCGATCACCAGCACCATCAGTTCAGGGTTCGCGGCCCCTCGCGGTGCCACTCTTCCGCGCGGGCCAATCGTGTCGAGCCCGGGGGCCGACATCCACCATTCCTGAAATGCAGCAAGGTCGCCCGGGGGATTCGGTCCTAGAAGATCGACCCTTGCGGGTTTGACCGGCTCTGGAGCGGGCTCTTGATTTTGATAGGCGCCTTGCGGCGTTGCCTTGGCGGTATCGGCACCTGAAGGCTTTTCGCCCGCACCGTGATCGCCAGCGCTGCCCAGCCAGTCCGTAGCGTCATCGGCATAGTCGCTGTCAACACCGGCCAGCCGCCACCAATCCAGGGCCGCCTGCAATTCGTAGCTCAAAGTGGGATTGGATGCGTTCATACTGTTCAATGCCCCCCTTGACTGTCACCGCCTCGCTTAGCAAGTGCAGTGCTACACATAAGTGCGAGATAACTCGCAAGACGAAAGATTGGGATAGAAAAGCTCATGAGCGAACGGGAATCAATGCCATGCGACGTCGTGATTGTGGGTGGCGGGCCAGCTGGCCTTTCCGCTGCAATCCGTTTGAAGCAGTTGAATGAGGAACTCGAAGTCGTAGTCCTTGAAAAAGGCTCAGAAATCGGGGCACATATTCTCTCAGGCGCGGTTGTCGATCCCAAGGCGTTGAGCGAGCTATTCCCTGACTGGCGCGATATGGATTGCCCGATGGCGGAAACACCGGTCACCGACAATTGGCACTGGTCGCTCTCAAAGACCGGCAAGACCTCCATCCCGCACATCATCATGCCGCCGCTGATGAGCAATGCAGGCTGCTACACCGGATCGCTTGGCAATTTGACCCGCTGGCTTGGCGAACAGGCCGAAGCGCTTGGCGTGATGGTCTTCCCCGGTTTCCCGGCATCGGGCGTCTTGTATGACGACAATGGCGCGGTCAAAGGCGTCGCTACGCAGGATATGGGCATCGCCGAAGACGGCAGCAAAAAGCCCGACTATCAGCCCGGCATGGATATCGAGGCGAAGTACACGCTCTTTGCAGAAGGCGCGCGTGGGAGCCTTACCAAAGGCATCAAAGCCAAATTCGATCTCGAAGCCAATTGCGAGCCTCAGGTTTACGGACTTGGCATTAAAGAGCTGTGGGACATTGACCCTGCAAAGCACGTCCCCGGCCGTGTGATACACACCCAAGGCTGGCCGCTTAGCGAAAGCGGCACATGGGGCGGCGGCTTCTTCTACCACCAGGCGAACAACCAAGTCGCAATCGGCTTTGTCACCGCGCTTGATTACAAAAACCCATGGGTTTCGCCCTATCAGGAATTCCAGCGCTGGAAGCAGCACCCTGCGATCCGCGAATATCTCGAAGGCGGCACCCGTGTCGCTTACGGCGCGCGCGTGATCAACGAGGGTGGCTGGCAGTCTGTGCCAAAGCTTGCATTCCCCGGCGGTGCACTTATCGGCTGTGCGGCTGGTTTCGTGAACGTGCCGCGCATTAAAGGTAGCCACACCGCAATGAAGAGCGCGATGCTGTGTGCCGAGGCGATCGCTGAGGAAATCGGAAGCCACGAGAGCCAGCCAGAGCTCCAAGGATATGAACCCGCGGTGCGTTCAAGCTGGATCGCGGACGAACTTAAGAAGGTTCAAAACGCAGAGCCAGCGGTTGCGAAGTATGGCGAGGACATCGGCACGATCCTCGCTGGCGCAGACATGTGGATGCGCACGCTCAAAATCGGCCTGCCGATCAGCATGAAGCACCACGCCGATTACACCCAAACGGGCCGCGCGGACCTTTATCCCAGGATTGAGTACCCCAAGCCCGACGGCGTGATCAGCTTCGACCGCCTGACCAATGTGGCCTATTCCTTCACCAACCACGCGGAGGACCAGCCGGTCCACTTGCAAGTGGGTGATCTCGACCTGCAAAAGGCGAGCGAATACGACGTCTTTGGCGGGCCATCTGCACGCTATTGCCCTGCGGGTGTGTATGAGTGGATCGAGGAAGAGGGCAAAGAGCCCAAGTTCCAGATCAACTCGCAAAACTGCGTCCACTGTAAGACGTGTGATATCAAGGACCCGAACCAGAACATCAACTGGGTAACGCCTGAAGGCGCGGGCGGTCCTAACTATCCGAATATGTAGGGTTGTGTTGGCCGATCCCAAAACTCAAGCTTGGAACAACTTCGTTCTAAACTGCGATCCTGACGCGTATGAGTTCGGGACGGAAAGGCGCGCCGCGTCGCTCGTATCTGAGTTCATGGGCATGGCCAATAATGGAGGGGTTAACAGTTACCTCACCGCCTCGTGGGATCGGGATGCGCATGAAGTGCTAGGGGCGCTTCAGGCTCTCAGTGCGAATAAGTGTGCTGAAAGATTCTCTCTAATTCTTGATGTTCTCGGCGTGGAACTTCCAGTTATGTCGCAGGACGAAAGATGGAATATCCTTGATGTTCATTGGACCGATAGTCTTGACGACTTCGATAGCCTCGATCGGGAGTTAGACACTGAATTAGTGACGGTTTTAGAAGCGCACGTTGACGAGAACATGTCTCACTATCTCGCGCGCGGTTAACTGATGAAAGAAACCGCCTACGCCAAACACATCCTCCCCGGACCGGGGAGGGGGACCACGAAGTGGTGGAGGGGCATGAAGTGATCACAGGACCTCGCCGCACCGTAAAACTCGCCCGAAAGCTTCGCAGCGAGATGACTTTGCCGGAGGTGAAGTTGTGGACCGAGCTTCGTAAACGCCCGGGCGGCTACAAATTCCGGCGCCAACATCCGGCTGGACGGTTTGTGCTGGATTTCTACTGTGTCGCAGTTCGATTGGCTGTTGAAGTCGATGGTCGGGCGCATGATGCTCGGGTTGAGAAGGACAAGCAGCGTTCGGCTTGGCTTCAGGCGCACGGCATTGCCACTACGCGCATTACGGCGCGGACAATACTTGAGGATGTTGAAGCGGTTGTGACCCGGCTTGTTGAAATCTGTGATGATCGCGATAGGTCGCCCCTCCACCATCCTCCGGATGGTCCCCCTCCCCAGAATGGGGAGGATTAAATGCAGGAAACCGCTTACGCCAAGATCAACCTTGCGCTGCATGTCCGCAGACGGCGCTACGGGCCATATGATCAGGGGGTACCGCTTTGAGCGCTGATATGCTTCAAACACAAGGCGATCCGGTCCTGTTCCAGCACGTGTTGTGGCTGTTTGGTCATCCCGGCGTGTGGGCTACGATTGCGAGCCTGATCCTTTGCGCAATTGGTGCGTTTAAACTGGCTCGCGTGCTGAAAGCCTTGGACACCAAAGTTTGGTTCCGTGTTTTCCTGATCGCACTAGTTGTGTTTGTCGGGGTTTATCTGTTCCTGCTCAGGCAGACTTACAAAGCCTTGGTAGACGGCGCGCCGAACTTTTACGCTTTTGAGGGCTTGGTTTGGATCGAGATCGGTTTGGTAGCGTTTGCGGTGGTCACTTTGATCTGGATTGCTATTGACCTGTTTCGCCGAAAAAAGGTGTGATCATTTCGACTTCACTCTCTGAAACCGCCTACGCCAAGATCAACCTCGCGCTGCATGTCCGAAGGCGGCGCGAGGATGGCTATCATGAGCTTGAGACGCTGTTCGCCTTTGTTGACGCTGGTGACACGCTGAGCGCGCAGGCTAGAGAGCAAGACCAAGTCACCACAATCGGCGAGTTTGCAGGTGGGATCGACGATCCTTTCGACAATCTCGTGGCCAAGGCGCTGTCTGTACTTCCGCGCCCGAAGGGCATGAGCATCACCCTTGAAAAGAACCTTCCCGTCGCTGCTGGCCTTGGGGGAGGGTCTGCTGACGCGGGCGCAGTCTTCCGGCTGGTCGAGCGTCTCCACGGCCTTCCCGATGACTGGCAGGCGCGCGCGGCAAAGCTTGGCGCAGATGTGCCGTGCTGTGTGCGCAGCGAAACGGTGATCGGGCGGGGCACCGGCACCGAGCTGGAACCCATTGAAAGCGACCTTACAGGCACGCCCGTCCTACTGGTAAACCCGCGCATACCGCTTGCCACGGGGCCAGTCTTCAAGGCCTGGAATGGATTTGACGAAGGGCCGCTTCCCGAAGGAACAGCCAGAGATATCGCATTGTTTGGCCGCAATTCGCTTGAGAACCCGGCCTGCGATATTGTTCTACCTATCTGCGATGTGCTCGAGCAATTGACGGCGACCGACGCGATCATCGCTCGCATGTCTGGGTCCGGTGCGACGTGTTTCGCGCTTTACGCTGACGAAGAGTCCCGCGACGACGCGGCGAGGGCAATTGCCCGCAAGCGACCCGACTGGTGGCAACTTGCAGGAAAGCTGCGGTGACATCGCCATACGTTCATATCGGAGATGCCGCGATGAGCGGCCCAATTCGCGGAGGCATCGTCTGCGTCTCTGACCACGCATCCAACCGAGTGCCCGAGGGCATTGACCTTGGCATCGACCACGCGCTGATGAATGAGCACATCGCCATTGATATCGGCGTTCAAGGCGTCGCCGAAGAGATGGCCGCGAACCATAGCATCCCCGCGCATCTCGCCACGGTCAGCCGCCTGGTTGTCGACCTCCACCGCGAAGAAGACCACCCCGGCGTCGTCCCGCAAGAGAGCGATGGTCACGTAATCCACGGCAACATCGGTTGCGATCTCGAAGCGCGCCTCGCCCGGATTTATCGCCCCTATCACGATGCAATGGCCAAGTGGCTCGACGAGCGCGCACCCGAACTCATCATCTCGCTCCACAGCTTCACGCCAAAGCTCGCCACTAGTGACGAGGACCGCCCATGGGAAGTGGCATTCTTGTATAACCAGGACGACCGCGCGGCGCGTCTCGCGATCCGTTTCTTCGAGGAAGAGGGTTTCACGGTTGGGGACAATGAACCGTATTCCGGCCGCCAACTGAATGCGACCATGAACCGCCATGCTGAAAGCTGCGGGAGGCCCTATCTCGCGACCGAGATCCGGCAGGATTTAATCACGACACCGCAAGGGCAAAAGCACTGGGCCGGACTGCTTGCCAAAGTTGCGCGGAGGGTTGTGCTTGCATTACCCTGAATGTAAGGACGTTTCGCAAAATCAATTCAAAGAGTAATAATATGTCTTTCGACAAGTCCAAACTTCCCTCTCGCCACGTCTCCGTAGGCCCGGAACGCGCGCCGCACCGCTCGTATTACTACGCCATGGGTATGACCGAGGAAGAGATCGCGCAGCCATTCGTGGCCGTCGCGAGCGCGGGCAATGACTCAGCGCCTTGCAACACCACGCTGAACGCGCAGGCCGATATCTGCCGCGAAGGTGTGATTGCAAACGGAGGCACACCGCGCCGGTTCAACACGATCACCGTCACAGACGGCATTGCCATGGGCCACCAGGGCATGAAAAGCTCGCTGATCAGCCGCGAGATTATCGCCGACAGTGTCGAAGTCTCCGTGCGTGGTCACTGCTATGACGCGCTGGTCGGATTCGCGGGCTGCGACAAGAGCTTGCCCGGCATGATGATGTCGATGCTGCGCCTCAACGTGCCGTCGATCTTCGTCTATGGCGGCTCGATCCTTCCCGGCACCTACAAGGGCGAGGATGTCACCGTCGTCGATGTGTTCGAGGCCGTGGGTCAACACGCCGCTGGCAATTGCCCCTTGCAAGAGCTTATCGCGCTCGAAAAAGTCGCTTGTCCCGGCCACGGCGCGTGCGGCGGTCAGTTCACGGCGAACACTATGGCGTGCGTGGGTGAGGCCATCGGATTGTCGCTGCCAAACAGCAATATGGCGCCCGCTCCTTTCAGGTCACGCGAGGAGATTGCGCGCGCTGCTGGCGCACAGGTGATGGAGCTTTTGAAGCTGAACCTGCGCCCACGCGATATCTGCACCAAGGAAGCATTTGAAAACGCCGCGCGCGTTGTTGCCGCGACCGGCGGCTCGACCAATGCCGCGCTCCACTTGCCCGCCATGGCGAGCGAGGCGGGAATCGATTTTGACCTGTTCGATGTTGCAGAGATATTCAAATCAACGCCTTACATCGCGGACCTCAAGCCTGGCGGTAAGTATGTCGCCAAAGACATGCACGAGGCAGGCGGCATCTACATGGGAATGAAGACGCTGCTCGAAGGCGGTTTCCTTGACCCCAATCCGATGACGGTGACCGGTAAAACGCTGGGTGAAAATATCGAAGAGATCACCTGGAACCCTGATCAGAAAGTCTTCTACGACGTGGCAAAGCCGATCACTCCGACAGGCGGTGTTGTTGGCCTCAGAGGTTCGCTCGCACCCGAGGGGGCGATTGTGAAGGTTGCTGGCATGGAGCGCCTGCAATTCACGGGAAAAGCGCGCGTTTTCGATTGCGAGGAAGACGCTTTCGCCGCTGTCGAGAAGCGCGACATCGCCGAAGGAAGCGTCATCATCATCCGCTACGAAGGCCCCAAGGGCGGCCCCGGAATGCGCGAAATGCTCTCCACCACCGCTGCGCTGTACGGGCAAGGCATGGGCGAGAAAGTTGCGCTTATCACCGATGGACGCTTCTCAGGCGCGACCCGCGGGTTCTGCATCGGGCACGTGGGTCCAGAGGCAGCGGATTGCGGGCCGATTGCTCTGGTCGAGGACGGCGATACCATTTCCATTGACGCCGAGGGTGGCACAATCGACCTTGAAGTGGATGAAGCGACCCTCGCCAAGCGCAAAGAAGCTTGGCAACCGCGCAGCAATGACTATCAATCCGGTGCCCTTTGGCGCTATGCTCAAAACGTTGGACCAGCGCGCGATGGTGCGCTCACCCATCCCGGAGCAAAGGCAGAAACTCATGTATTCGCGGATATCTAGCGGGCTTATCGCCTTCGCGCTCTTAACAGCGTGCGAAGCAACTCAATCGCCAGAGCCAGAAGGCGATATGCTTGATTGCGCTATCGGGGCCGGTGCGGAATACGCCAGTGTTTGCACCGCTGAGCGTCTGTCTGAAAGTATGATTGTCATCCATCATCCCGATGGCGGCTTTCGACGTTTTGTAACGGCCGATGGAGGTGTGAAATCTGCTGATGGCTCTGATGAATCGACGTTCACTCAAGATCCGGTCACCGGTGACTTCGAAGTGTTTATTGCCGATGATCGTTACTACCTGTCCAAGAGCATCGTTTTGACCCAGTGAATGGTTAGCCCCCAAATCCTCACGGCACAGCAAATGCGCGACGCCGAGCAGCGCCTGTTCGATGCAGGAATGCCTGAGTTTGATCTGATGAAGCTTGCTGCGGGCCGCGCGGCAGAATGGGTTAGACGTCTCGCGGCAGGGCGATCCGTTACAATCCTATGTGGCCCGGGCAACAATGGCGGCGACGGTTACGTCATTGCGCATTGCCTTCAAAAAGCGGGCCTTAAAGTCACGATTGTAGCGCCCGAGGCACCCAAAACCCCCTCGGCCAAACAGGCACTTGCCCTCTGGGGCGGCGAAGTTCTGACGTCAGGAGGCTCTGCCGAAGGCGAGGTCTTCGTCGATTGCCTGTTCGGTTCGGGGCTCACACGAAAGCTCAGCGGTGAGCACTCATTGCTTTTGCGCGATCTGGCAGATCGGCATCAGATGGCGATTGCTCTGGATGTTCCCAGCGGGATTGCCAGCGATAGCGGCGCAGTTCTGAATGAGCGGCTTCCCCGTTTCGATGTGACATTAGCGCTTGGTGCGTGGAAATTTGCGCATTGCCTCTTGCCAGCGCGTGACAGAATCGGGACGCAGCGCCTTGTGCCGATTGGCGTTAGCGCGGTCGAAGAAGCGGCGGTGCGCATCACAAAGCCAAAGCTCGCGCCGCCCGCTTTCGCCGATCACAAATACACCCGAGGTCTTGCGGCGATTGTCGGTGGTGACATGCCGGGAGCCTCTGTTTTGGCCGCCCAGGCAGCGATGAGAGCGGGTGCAGGATACGTCAAACTTGCGGCGCATGCGGCACCAAATGCGGGACCGGAACTTGTTGTGGACACATCGCATGTGCGGGTCGCACTTGATGACAAGCGGATCAATGCGGTGCTGATCGGACCCGGACTGGCGCGCCATGAGGGCTCGATCAAGGCTCTTGAGGCGGCGCTTAAATGTAAGGGCGGTCACGTGCTGGATGCCGACGCTTTGCATCTGGTTGAGCCCCATATGATTGATCCGCAAATGTCTGTGCTCGCAACGCCGCATGACGGGGAGCTTGATGCGCTTTGCCGCAAATTCGCGATTGTCGCCGAGGGCCGGATGGCTCGCGCCAAGGCGCTTGCGGCCATGAGCGGCATGGTCATTTGTGCCAAGGGCCCCGATACGATCATCGCCTCGCCACAAGGCAGGGTGGCAATTGCTCCGCCTGCGGCATCGTGGCTTTCGATTGCAGGTACGGGTGATGTGCTCGCGGGGATCGCGGTCAGCCGCATGGCCAATGGGTCGGACCCGTTCACAGCTGCTTGCGAGGCGGTATGGCTTCACGGTGAGGCGGCAAGGATTTGCGGGCCAGCGTTCACTTCGCTCGAATTGGCGCAAGGTGTGTCACGCGCATTGGCGAGGTGTTTGTGACCGCTGTTCAGAAAATCGTCCGGATCGCTGCAAAAGGCGATGGCGTGAGCGAAACAGGCACGCATTTCGCGCGGGCTGTGCCGGGCGACAGCGTTCGGTCGGATGGAACCATTATTCCCGGACCGCATCACACAGCGCCTGCTTGCGAGCATTTTGGCACCTGTGGTGGCTGTCAATTGCAGCATGGTGATGACGAGGTGCTTAGCCGGTTTGTGCGTGAGCGTGTGGTCAATGCGGCCACGGGGCAAGGCCTCGACATTGGTGAGCTTTTGCCAGAGCACCTTTCGCCGCCAGGTTCACGTCGGCGTGCTGGTCTTCATGCGCAAAGAACGCGGGGCGGGGCGATTGTCGGCTACCGCGAAGGCGGCTCGCACACGCTCGTCGATTTGGCGCAATGTCCGGTGCTGGACCCGAAGCTTGCTGGACTGATCGAACCCTTGCGGCTCTTTGTCGCAGCGCATGGCCCAAAGGGTAATGTCGATATCGCTCTGACCTTGTGTGACCAGGGGATTGATCTGGGCCTCACCCATTTCCCGCTGGAAGGGCTTGCCGCAACAGAAGGCGCACTTGAGTTTGCGCAAGGCGAAGGCCTGGCACGGCTTACCATCGATCAAGGTTATGGGCCCGAGACCATTTGGGAACCTGAGCCTGCGACCGTCACCTTGTCCGGCTTGCCCGTTGGCCTTCCTGCAAATGCGTTTTTGCAGGCCACCCCCGATGCAGAATCTCTCATGATCGACGATGCGTCACAATGGCTTGGTGACGCGCGCATTGTGGCGGATTTGTTTTCAGGGCTCGGCACCTTTGCTTTTGCGATGGCCAAGGCGGGGAAGGGGACGCGCAAGGTCCTTGCCGCAGAAGCGGATCAAGCGGCGCACCTCGCGTGCAAAGCGGCTGCTGCGCGAACGAGTGGGCGCGTGATTGCGCTGCACCGCGATCTGTTCCGTAACCCTTTGCAGGCTTCGGAACTCGACCGCTTTGACGCTGTCCTGCTCGATCCGCCGCGCGCAGGGGCACGCTCGCAAGTCGCCCAGATCGCAGAAAGCTCGCTTTCGCGGGTGGTCTATATCAGCTGTAATCCGTCAAGCTGGGCGCGTGATTGCGCGGTGTTGGCGGAGGCTGGCTTCAAATTGAAACGGCTGCGCCCGGTGGGGCAATTTCGATGGTCCACCCATGTCGAATTGGTGAGCCTTTTCGAACGCTAGATCGCGCTTAGCTGCGCAAGGCCGAGATAATCTGCTGTTCGAGCCAAACACGGTGTTCAGGCTCTACGTATGAATGGCCTGCGCCCGGGCATCGTTTGATCCGCGGGTCGCCTTTATCCCACGACGTTTCGAACAATTGCGCGGTGCGATCGCCCTCGGCCAAGAGGATGTGCGTGCTCCCGCTAAACGCTTGAACTCCTGCCTCCATATCCTGCGCAAGACTGGTCGGCGCAGGGGCAGGGCTAAGGGATGCCTTGATACCTTGAGCGAGCTTTCGAAGGCTCACGCCGCCTTTGAGCAACCGCCCGATTTCGCGCGGGTTTTTCAGTTTTGCGGCATAGCGCGAGCGGATGGCGTCGGGAGTGTGCGTTGGTTCGGCGGCCTCGGTCGCGGTTTCTTCGATGGTCCAGGGGTTGGATAGGACAAGACCATCAAATCCGGCCCCCTCCATCAGCATCAGCGCAGAGGCCGCATCGCAATTGCCAAAGGCAAAAACCCGTTCGACTTGCGGAGCCATGGCGCGGAATGCTTCGAGCGCGGCTTCGATATCGCCTGCGCTTTTGCGAAATCCTCTGTTCTCGCCCTCGCTGTCGCCTGTGCCACGGCGATCAAAGCGAAAGACCGGAAACCCCTTTTTGGCAATCCGCGCAGCAAGCTGTGATTGGCCGGAAAACGCGCCAGAGCGGATTTCATTCCCTCCGTTTACGATGAGAAGGCCGGTTACGCTGGGCGCTGTATCGAGAGACCCTGCGAGCTTCAGGCCCCGGCAGCCGAAATGGAATTGCAAGCGGCTCATTGAGGATTGCTCTCTTCGTTCGAAACAACCCTTGCCAAGGCCTCTGACATGCCTTGATCTTCATCCGGCTCGGCCCGAAGCCAAAGCCCTGCGCCGCCCAAATCCTTTTGCTCGATGATTGTGTGGTTGCCCGAAGCGGTCGGCACCGCGCTCTCTAATTCGCGCAGCATTTCACTACCAAGGTGCCATCCGGCAAGTTGCAGACCAGACGCGCGACCTTGCTCCATCAATTGATCGGAGCTGGTCTCGACGCCCGCCTCGCGCGATGCAATTGTCTGCGCCCGGACCATCGCGCGCAGCAGCTTTGCTCCGGTGAGCGGCGCATATTGCCATCCTGGCAATGTCTCGGGCGCGAGCAGCGCGCCGCCTCTGATGGCCAACACATGCGTGGCACCAAAAGTCAGTGCTGCGGTTGCCGCAACTGTGCGCCAGCTTGCGAGCGTCTGTTTCTCGAGAGAGGCAAGGCTCTCGTTGCAGGCCGGAAGATCGGGCAGGAATGTGTCCACGCCGCTTTCATCACAAGCGCGCATCATTTGAATGGTAAAGCGCCGCAGCTTGTTTGCTTCATCAAACAGCGCAGGCAAAATGAGGATCCGACGTGTCCGGCCCTGATCGAACGAGACGAGCAATTCATCGGCCGTCTTGTCGCCCGTCAATGGGGCCTGCCAGCTTGCGATCATGCGCGGCTCTGGCGCATCCATCGAGGTTAAGCCTCTGCCGAGTCGGGGTTCAATTTCGCCTGCGCAAAAGCCAGCAAGCCGCCATAGGTTTCAAGCATTTCGCCATCGACATCTTCGTCCTCGATTACGATATCGAGCCGGTCTTCGATCTCGGTCAGAAGTCCTGCGACAGCCATGGAATCCAGCTCGGGCAAGTGACCGAAAAGGCCGCTGTCCTCATCAAGCTCATTTGCTTGTTCGGCATCGATCCCCAGGACATCGGCGATGATTGATTTAAGTGCGGTGTCCAGCGTCTCGTTTCCGCTGGTCTCAGCGCTATCCTCGCTCGCTGCCGCGCTAATCGCTGCGTCTGCACTCGCCGGTTGAGAGCCTGTTGCTTGCCCCATTGCTTGGTTGTCCTTTTCTGGAGGCCTTTTAACCCATGGCGCACCCGATTGCACCAAAGCGATGCGCGCCTTAACCAGCCTTGGGGGAACGCGCAAGTTCCGGGACTTCCGGCAAGGTCAGGCGTTTCGCGGTGAGACGCGCCAGGTCAAGCCATGCACGAGGCGAGGATAGATCAAGGCAATCAATGCAATAGCGGGGCCGCGTGTCTTCCATCCAGTCTTCTTTGTAGCGCTGTGTGCCTGTCCCAAAGTCGATCACCTCCACATTGTCAGTGTCGATGGCGTGCCTGAACAAGGCGGCTGAAAGCGTGGTTCCCGCCGACAGTTTCTTGAAGCTCTCCAGATGGGCGAGCTTGTGAATGAAGGCGGTTTTATTCTCAATGGTCCAGCATTGCGCTGCAACCGGCTCACCATCATAAAATGCTAAACCCAGCCTCAATCGACCGGCAGCGCCCTCGTTTTGAGCGAATTTGCGCAGCATCTCTGGGTGGTCTTCGTCAGGTTTCCAACTGGCCTCGTAAATCGCTTCGTAGGCGGTCCAAAGGTCGGGATCGAAATGTGTGACGATCCTGGTTTCAACTTTATTGGCCTTGCGCTTCAAAGTGGTGCGCAATGGGCCGGGGCGTGAAGACCAGTATTCATCGAAACTGCGTCCTTTGACATAGAGAACGTGATTGGTGTCGCAGCGTGTCACCTCGACGCGCCAGCCCGCATCGGCAAATGCCGCGGAAAGCCGCGTTGCTGACCCGTCTTCGTCAGGCACAGGCTCCAATGTCACCCTGTGCGCTTTGGTCTTGAGCTGCTTTGCAAGCTCGATCAGCAATGCGTCCCCTTGAGGCCCCTGTGGTGCCAATGCACGCCAGGTGAAGCTGTACCAGTTTCGCAAGGAAGTAGCGCGGCGATTGTTCAGGGCTAAAACTAGAGCTGCTTTCTGATCCGTGTCGCATGCGGCCGCGATAAAGGGATCGATACCCGTCTGTGCCAAAAGGGCATACCACTCTGCCCGATCGAAGGGCGCACGTACAATTCCTGAAGGGCTGTCTTTAAACAGCTCTTGCAAGACGTTAACCGTGTCGTGATACCTCGTTTCGATCACTTGATTGAGTGCCCTTCAAAAGGAAGCCGATGACTGCAAATCCCGATACCCAAGGCTTGGATCCTGCGCCGTACCCGTTAGATCACCTCGCCGAACGAGCGTGCGCAATGGGTGCTGGGGAGCGGCCTGCTTTGGTTCTTCGGGACGAGAGCCTTAACCACAAGGCGTTAAAAGAGCGTGTGGCAACTCTTGCCGGTTGGTTAGCCCGCGAGCTGCCGGAAAAGGGGGCGCGGGTGGCCAGTTGGGCGGCCAAGGGCGAGCTGACATGTTTGCTGCCTCTTGCCGCCGCACGGGCGGGGCTGGTCCATGTGCCGATCAATCCCCTGCTCAAAAGAGCGCAGGTTGCGCATATTTTGAGCGACAGCGGCGCACAATTGCTGATTGCGACACCATCGCGGTTGAAGTCGCTGGATGAAGGCGATGTGCCTGCCGGTTGCTCTCAGATAGCGGAGGCTTCGGCTTTGGAAGCGGCATACGGTTCCGGCATTACGCTTGATCCCTCCAAGGCTGACCCCGACGATCTATGCGCTATCCTTTACACCAGCGGCTCAACCGGGCGGCCTAAAGGAGTGATGTTGAGCCATACCAACCTATGGCTGGGTGCGGTTAGCGTGGCGCATTATCTAAAGCTTGCGGATGACGATGTGACCCTCGCTGTCCTGCCTCTGTCGTTTGATTACGGGCAAAACCAGCTTCTATCGACCTGGTTTGCAGGTGGAAGCGTGGTGCCGCTTGATTTCCTCTTCCCCCGCGATGTGTCCAAGGCTTGCGCCAAACACTCTGTCACCACGCTTGCCGCGGTGCCGCCATTGTGGGTGCAACTGACCGAGCTGGAGTGGCAAGAGGAGGCAAGCGCGCCGCTTAGGCGGCTGACCAATAGCGGCGGTGCGCTTACGACAGAATTGGTCGAGGGGCTGAGAGGTATTTTTCCTCATGCGGACCTTTATCCGATGTATGGCCTGACCGAGGCGTTCCGTTCGACCTACCTCGATCCATCGCTGGTCGATGCCAATCCCACAAGCATGGGCATCGCGATCCCGTTTGCAGAGATCATGGTGATTAATGACGACGGCGAAGTCGCAGCGCCGGGCGAAGAGGGCGAGTTGGTCCATTGCGGTCCGCTTGTCGCGCAAGGGTATTGGCAGGACGCAGAACGCACCGCTGAACGCTTCAAACCCGCGCCCGCCGCATCGCAATATGGCGGAACTGCTGTCTGGTCCGGCGACCGTGTTAAGCGCGATCCCAACGGCCTGCTCTATTTCGTCGGCCGCCGCGACGCGATGATCAAAAGCGCGGGCAATCGCATCAGCCCGCAAGAAATCGAAGAGGCTGCCATCTCAACCGATCTGGTCGTCGAAGCGGTGGCTCTGGGCATTCCCGACGAGAGGCTTGGGCACCGCGTCCATCTGGTGGTAAGGGGGACGCTCGACCGTGAAGAGCAATCCAAGCTTCCCAAGGCTTTATTGAGGGAACTTCCAAATTTTATGCAACCTCAAGAGATCCACTGGCGCGAGACTATGCCGCTTAACCCCAATGGCAAAATTGATCGCACGGCGCTCTACCGTGAACTGAGCGGGGAGAGCGGGTCGTGAAGGCGAAAGTGAAATCGAAATCCAAGCCGTTAGGGCCAATCCCCGCCGGATACGCCGCGATAGATGGTGAATTGGCCATCGGCGGGCGCAAAGCGAGCGATCTGGTGCAGGCTGCGGGAAGGACGCCGCTGTTCGTCTATTCCAAAACCCGCCTTGATGCGCGCGTATCAGAGCTTCGCAATGCTTTGCCCGAGCGTGTTGGCATCAATTACGCGGTCAAAGCCAATCCGCATACGCAAGTTATCGCTCATATGGCGGGTCTTGTTGACGGGTTCGACATTGCCTCATCGGGTGAGTTGGCGATGCTGGAAAAAGCCGCAATTGACCCGGCGCGGGTCAGCTTTGCAGGTCCTGGCAAGCGCGACGACGAGCTTGAGACAGCAATTGCCGCTGGCGTTACCCTGAATTGCGAATCCGAAGGCGAGGCGCAGCGTTCGCTCGCCATTGGCCAAAGGATCGGTAAAGCGCCGCGCGTTGCCATAAGGGTCAATCCCGATTTCGAGCTTAAAGGCTCAGGCATGAAGATGGGCGGGGGCGCAAAACCGTTTGGCGTGGATGCCGAGCGTGTGCCCGCTTTGGCCAAAACAATCATTGCAGAGGGTGCCGAATGGCGCGGACTGCACATCTTTACCGGAAGCCAAACGCTGAGCGCCGACGCAATTATCGAGGCACAAGGCAATGTGCTCAATCTGGCGCAGTCGCTGGCCGATGACATCGGCCATGCCTTGCCCAAGCTCAATATGGGCGGCGGGTTTGGCATTCCTTACTTCCCGGGTGATGAGCCGCTGGACCTTGCCGCGGTGGGAGACGCCCTACATGGACTTGTCGCGGGACACACTGCGCTTGAAGGCACTGATCTTTGTGTCGAGCTTGGCCGCTATCTCGTTGGAGAAGCAGGGGTTTATCTGTGCCGGGTGATCGATCGCAAGGTCAGTCATGGCCAGACATATCTGATCACCGACGGTGGATTGCACCACCAATTGGCGGCCTCTGGAAACTTTGGAACAGTCGTCAGGCGCAATTATCCGGTAGCGATTGCTTCACGTTTTGACGCTACCACCGAAGGACCGGTCAATGTTGTGGGATGCCTTTGCACCCCGCTAGACAGGCTTGCGGATATGGCAGAATTGCCCCGCGCTGAGGTCGGCGATCTGGTCGCGGTTTTTTGTGCAGGTGCTTATGGCGCGAGCGCTTCGCCGGTTAACTTTCTTGGACATGGTCCTGCGGCAGAGGTGTTTGTTTAAACATCACTAATTCGCCTGTCCCGAAATGGGATACGCCTCCGATTGTCCCATCAATACTAACATTATATTCACCATTATCGGCGAGATAGTCCGGGTCATTCGCGGAATTACCAGTTTGCGTGGGGTCGCTCCTCACATTGGCAAGCGTTCCGCATCAGTTGACCTAAGGATTTGCATCGATGCCTACTTCGCCCTCTTTTACCCGTATTACCGGCGCCCTTTTTGCGACTTTAGCGCTCGCGGCCTGCGCAGGATCGGGTCCTGAGCTTCCTTCGGCGAGCTACACCGAAGCACAGACAGCCTCGACCGAGGAATACATCATCGGTCCGCTCGACCAGCTCACAATCCATGTCTGGCGCAATCCAGAGCTGAGCGCAGAAGACATTCAGGTACGTCCCGATGGCCGGATCACTATCCCGCTCGTGCGCGACATGACCGCGGTCGGCAAGACCGCGACCCAGCTTCAAGACGACATCAAAGACGTGCTTGTTGAGTATATCGAACAGCCCATCGTCTCTGTCATCGTGAACGAGTTTAACTCGACCTTTGACCAGCAAATTCGCGTGGTCGGTTCGACTGCACAACCCGCTTCATTGCCTTACCGCGCCAATATGACGGTGCTTGATGCGATGATCGCAGTGGGCGGTTTGGGTGAGTTTGCCTCAGGCAACTCGGCAAAGCTCCTGCGCATCAATCGCGAGACCGGCACCCAAAAGGAATACCGCCTGCGCCTTTCTGACCTGCTTAAGCGCGGGGACAGCTCGGCCAATGTCATGCTTCGTCCGGGGGATACCATCATCATCCCCGAGAGCCGGTTCTAAGGGAGCAAGGTCGGGATAATGAACGAGCTTTTCGAAGAACTGCGCGCAGCGCTCTATTCGGTCTGGCACCGGCGCTGGCTGGCGCTGGCTGTTGCCTGGGGGGTGTGCCTTCTGGGTTGGCTCGTCGTGGCGCTGATCCCGAATACTTACGAATCCAAGGCGCGCATCTTTGTCGATGTGGATGATGTTCTGTCAGAGCAACTCGGCATTGCCGGCGATGGCAAAGAAGAAATCGCCCATGTCCGCCAGACGCTGCTTAGCTCGGTGAACCTCGAAAAGGTTATTACCACGACAAAGCTGGGTGACGGCATTTCGGAACGCACACAGCTTGAATCCGCGATTGCTTCCCTTGCCAAGGATGTGAAAGTGGAAAGCGAAGAGGACACACTCTTCGCGATCAGCGCCACTGTCGGCAAAAGTGGTCTCAGCGATTCCGAGAATGCTGTTCTGGCGCGTGATGTGGTGCAAAAACTGCTCGACATTTTCCGCGAGGAACACATTTCCGGAAACCGCGCAGAGATCAGCGGCGCGATCAACGACCTGAACGATCAGCTTGATGAGCGTAAAGCAGAGCTGGAAGAGGCGGAAACGCGTCGTCTGGCATTCGAAGCGCAATATCCTGACCTGATTGGCGGAACGGCAACGCTCTCCACCCGTGTCCAACAATCGCGCACCGAATTGCGTGATATTGATGCGGACCTTGCTGCGGCACAAAGCGCTCTTGCAGCGCTTAACAACCAGATTTCCAGCACACCGCGCACCATTATCGGAGCTGCAGATTCCGGTGGCCCACAAGCCGCTTTGCTGCAGGCGCAAACCCAATTGGCAGGCCTCCGCTCGCGCGGCCTTACCGAGGCGCACCCCGATGTCGTCTCAACAAAACGTCAGGTCGAATTGCTCACCAAGCAAGCTGCCGCTGCTGGCCCCAATGACGTAAGCGGGACACCAAACCCTGCCTATTCGTCTCTGGTTGCCCTTCGCGCAGACCGTCAGGCATCGATTGAATCGCTTCAGTCGCGCCGTGCGGCCTTGCAATCGCAACTGGCATCGCTTGCCGCGAGCCAGGCAACCGAACCTGCCGTGGCAGCCGAAGCCAACCGGATCAGCCGCGATTACGAAGTGCTGCGTGACAATTATGAGAAGCTACTCGAAGATCGCGAAAAACTGCGCACCCGCAGCGATGTGGTTGATGAAACAAGCCAGTACAAGTTTGACCTCGTCGATCCTCCCGTTGTTCCGCAAAAGCCGGCTGCACCAAACCGTCCGCTGCTGCTGCTCGGCGTATTGATAGCCGGGCTTGGCGCTGGTGTAGGTGTTGCATGGGTTATGGGCCAGTTGCGGTCTGCTTTTGCCACTGCGAAAAAGCTTGAAAAATCGATGGGGCTGCCGGTCATCGGTTCGGTGTCGCTCAACCTTTCGGAAGCGGCCCAATCCTTGCGCAAGCGGCGCACCAGACAATTTGCCGGGGCCTGTGCAGGCTTGGTCGGCGTTCTCGCAATTCTGCTGGTCATCGAGGTCGTCTCGATCGGGACGATTGTGTGAGGAGACCCTGAATGACTGAGCACAGCAAATTTACCCGCAAACAGCCTGGCTCCAACAGGCGTCGTTCCTCGATTCTCGAAAGAGCGGATGCAGCCTTTGGTCTGGATAGTTTTGGCACAAAACCTGTGCCGAGGGACCTTCCATCGGCTCCGCGCGCGTTTGTGCCGCCGCGCGAACGTGACGAAACGCCAGAAGGCGGAGCATCGCAATCTGACCAACACGTCGCGCGCCCACGCAGCGAAAGCCAGTTCCAGCAAGAAAACGCACCCGTCCAACAGCCCGCTCCAAAGCCTCAGCCTGCTGTGGCTTTACGGGGCCCACGTGTTCAGATTGACCGCGAAGTCCTTCAGCGAGAGGGCCTGATTTCACCTGACGATCAGGTGACGGGCCTTTTGGAAGAGTTCCGCATTATCAAGCGCGAATTGCTCGCCGATGCGCGCCACTCTGGCGATGATCTTGCGCGCCGTGTCCTTGTAAGCTCTCCCCATATGGGCGAGGGCAAGACCTACTGCGCGACAAACCTTGCAATTGCGCTTGCTGCGGAACGTGATGTGGAAGTCATTCTGGTTGACGCTGATGTGATCAACCCCTCTGTCACGCGCCGTCTTGGCGTAGAGACGGGCATGGGCCTGATGGATGCGTTGGTGGACAAGAGCTTGCGTCCCGAAGACTTGGTCTCTCCCACCGATATCAATGGCTTGTTTATCCTGCCTGCTGGCACCAGCAGCGCGCGCGATGCAGAATATCTCACGAGCAATCGCACAGGCCAGGTGCTCGATCGCCTGACGCGCGGCGCGCCCAATCGATACCTTATTTTCGATACGCCGCCCGCGCTTGCCGCATCTCCTGCCGCAGAGCTTGCCGCTTACGTGGGTCAGGCGTTGCTGGTGGTTCGCGCAGATGAAACAAGCCGCGCCGCGCTCGATGATGCCGTCCAGCTTTTGTCGGCATGTTCGGACATAAAACTACTTCTCAATGCAACACAGTTCAGCCCGTCCGGTCGCCGCTTTGGCGATTATGGCGAGAGGGAGGATTGATCATGCGTCACGTCACTGGAACCCTGTTCGCCGGGATCACCGCACTAGCCATCGCAACCCCTGCATTTGCGCAAGACGCGCAAGGCGGCAATCGCGCGGGTTCTCAAGGCAGCTCTCAAGATCGGGCAGTCACCGTTCAGCCTTATATCGAAGTCTCGCAAATCCTGACGACGCAGTTGTCGCCGGAAAGCGATACCTTGACCTTCACCCAGATTGCAGCGGGCGTTGATACCAACATTCAAGGCCGCAACAGCGGTGCGTCTGTGTCGGTGCGCTATGAGCGTAACATCGGCTATGGCGATGATGCGGTGGATACCGACACGGTAAGCGGTATTGCACGCGGTTATCTCTCCGTGATCCCGCAAAACCTGACACTTCAGGCAGGCGCGCTCGCAAGCCGCACGCGAGTGGATGGCGGGGGCGCTGTTTCAGCAAACCCGTTGGTCAGCGATGATGCGACCAGCCAAATATACAGCGTCTATGCCGGACCGGATTTCCAGACCCGTGCCGGTGCGCTTGAGATCGCTGGTAACGCGCGTGTCGGATACAACCGGTTCGAAGCCAATGATGCCGTGTTTAACTCTGCGGGTGAGCAGGTCGATGTATTCGATGACAGCACCACCTACAGTGGCCGCTTGGCAGTTGGCACTCGCCCGGGCGATGTTCTCCCGATTGGCGTTGCGGTTAGTGCCGGCGGTTTTCAGGAAGACGTTTCAAACCTCGATCAACGTGTTCGTGATGTGTATGTGCGCGGCGATGTAACCATTCCTGTGTCACCGACGCTCGCTCTGGTTGGCGGTGTCGGGTATGAGGATGTCGAGGTTTCCAGCCGCGATGCAGTCCGTGATATCGACGGCAATCCCGTCTTTGGCGATGATGGCCGCCTGATTACCGATACGGCTTCAGATCGCTTGATCGCGTTTGAAGTTGATGGTCTTCTTTGGGATGCAGGCATTCTGTGGCGTCCATCCTCACGCACCAGCCTCGAAGCGCGCGTTGGCCGTCGTTATGACAGTACGACCTATTATGGCACCTTCACCTATGTCCCGAGCGATCGCAGTTCGTTCGCGGTTAACGTCTATGACGGAATCTCCGGTTTCGGCGGCGTTCTGGGCAATTCACTTTCACAGCTTTCCAGCGACTTCGAAGCGCAGCGCAATCCGCTTTCGGGTGACTTTGGCGGCCTTGTACAAAGCAACGATGGAGTTGGCATCATCAACCCGCTTGGTTCCATCCGAAGCTCGGCTTTCCGTGGTCGCGGTGTTGCAGCCAGCTACCAGCAACGCATAGGCCGTCTGAACGCGAGCATTGGCGCAGGCTATGACCGCCGCAGCTTTATCGCACCACAGGACAGCGTTCTTGCCTCGGTCGATGGCCTTGTCGATGAAAGCTACTACGTCACCGGCGCGCTTAGCCGTGACATCGGGCGCAGCGGTGTAATCGCCGCCAACGCCTATGCCAGCCTGTTTGAAACAAGCGGCGACCCTAATGGCGATCTGACGGCATTTGGTGCCTCGGCCGCATACAGCCGCGCGATTGCCGGTCGGCTTTCAGCACGCGCCGCGGTTGCGGTGGACTATTTTGACAGTGAATTCTCTGATGAAGATTTCGCCACGGCCACAGCTTTGCTGGGCCTTCGGTACGACTTCTAAGAGCGACATGGAGCGTTAGGAAACATGTACGATCAATATTACGGCTTCAGCGGACGACCGTTTCAGCTGACCCCTGATCCCGATTTCTATTTCGAGAGCGCGAGCCACAAAAAGGCGATGAGCTATCTCGGATACGGGCTTAATCAGGGTGAAGGCTTTATCGTCATCACTGGCGAAGTGGGCGCCGGTAAGTCTACGCTGGTCGCACACCTTATGCAGCGCATCGATCCAGAGGCGTTGACGGTTGCCCAGGTTGTCACCTCCGCGCTCGATGGCGAAGAGCTGATCCATGTGGTTGCGCAGTCCTTCGGGATTGCGGTTGATGGCAAGGACAAGGCCGGCGCTTTGGGCGCTATCGAACAGTTCTTGCAGGATGAAGCACGCGAAGGTCGCCGCTGTTTGCTGATCGTGGACGAGTGTCAAAACCTTGAATTTACCGCGCTTGAAGAGTTGCGGATGCTGTCCAATTTCCAGCTGGGCTCGCACCCCTTGTTGCAAAGCCTTCTGCTGGGTCAGCCGGAATTTCGTCGTACGCTGGCGCATCACCCGAACCTTGACCAATTGCGCCAACGCATTATTGCATCGCATCACCTCGAAGCGCTCGATGAAGAAGAACTGGAGGACTATGTCCACCACCGTCTGACGCATGTGGGTTGGGAAAATCAGCCATCGCTTGGCGAAGGGCTTTTGCCGGCTTTGTATGGGGCGACCGACGGTATTCCGCGCCGTGTGAACCAGATCATGAACCGTATCCTTTTGCTGGGCGCAATCGAGGAACGTGATGAGATTGGCGTGAGCATGCTCGATGCCGTCCTCGAGGAAATGGACGAGGACCATTCACGGGGCAGCCGCGCGCGTTCCGCGCCTGCGGAAGTCACAATGCCTGCAGCAACGCTCGAATTGGCCGAGGCTCAAATGGCTGAAGCACAAGAGAGCGAGCTGGACCTGGCCGATCATGAAATCGCCGAGGCAGAGCCGTTTGCTTCAAACGTCGAAGTGGCGGTGCCCGCTGAACCAGTGGCACCCGAAGCCGAAGCCGAGATCGAGAGCGTTCCCGCCGCCGAAGTTGCCGCCATCATGGCGCAGCGCGATGCACGCGCCGCCGAACTCGAAGCCGCTATTGGCGAGCTTCAGGCAGCAGGCGCGGATCCTGCGCTCCACATGCCCCAAACTCAGTCTGATGAAGATGTGAACGAGGCGCTTGGCCGGATCGAAGCGCGCCTTGAGGAACAAGAGCGTTCTTTCCGTCACGTGCTGACCATGCTGATCGAATGGCTTGAGGATGACCGGTCCCGCGAGGCGGCCTGATTGATGAGTGCGCAAGGGTCATGAATGCTCAAAGTCCAATTCCTTTCGAGGTTTCCAAAGATCAGTCGATTATCAACGGCCTGTCGGTTGATGTTGAGGACTGGTTTCAAGTTGGAGCCTTCGAAAATGTCATTGAGCGTGATGACTGGGACGGCCTGAAAAGCCGGGTTGAAGGCAATGTCGATCGGATCCTTGATCTGTTTGATGAAGCCGGTGTCAGCGCAACCTTCTTTACTCTCGGATGGGTCGCAAAGCGTTGCCCGCAAGTCATCCGCCGTATCGCCGATAGAGGCCATGAAGTCGCAAGCCACGGCTACGACCATGCGCGCGTCTTTACCCTTGATGCAGCGAAGTTTGCAGAAGACATTCGGGTTACCCGCGAAATCCTCGAGGATGCCTCGGGACAAGCTGTAATTGGCTACCGCGCGCCCAGTTTCTCGATCGACCCGCGTTCGCTTTGGGCTTTCGATGTCCTGGCTGAGCAGGGCTATACATATTCGTCAAGCGTCGCGCCGGTGGTCCACGATCATTATGGTTGGAGGGAAGCTCCGCGATTTGCTTTTCGCCCCATTGCAGGTTCTGATCTCGTAGAAATTCCGGTGACCACCGCACTGCTTGGTTCGCGCCGTTTGGCAGCCGGTGGAGGGGGTTTTTTCCGCGTCCTGCCTTACGCCTTTTCACGCTGGGCCATTGCGCAGGTGAACCGCGAGGATGCGCGCCCCGCAGTCTTCTATTTCCACCCGTGGGAAGTGGATCCTGATCAACCGCGCGTCGACAATGCGCCGCTGCGTTCAAAGCTGCGTCATTATACCAACCTTGACAAGATGGCGGGCAAGCTCGGCAAGGTGGTGCGCGAGTTTGAATGGGGCCGGATGGACGCTTTGGCGCAGATCGAAGCTCGCCGTGCCAGTGAGTTTCATGTCGCATCGGCCGCCGCGAGTGATGCGCAGTGAATGTGCCCGTCAGCCTTTCGCTCAATGTCGAGCTTGCTGAGCTTTCCGACCCCAAAAGTTGTCTGAAAGTCGACGAGTTCGTGAAGGAAGCAGGCGCGAGCCTGTTTCATCGCACGGCGTGGCTGCGCGCTGTCGAGCGGGCGACCGGTCAAAAGGCCAGCGGCCTTCTCGTCGAGCAATTGGGTGTCATCAGAGGCTGGCTGCCGTTGACCCAAGTGCGATCCGCGCTCTTTGGCAAAGCCCTGGTTTCAAGCGGATTTGGCGTTGGCGGCGGAATTTGCGCCGAAACGCCGCAAGCCGCAGATGCTCTGGCCTGTGCAGCGCAGGACTACGCTCAAAAACTGGGCGTTGGCAGTGTCGAGCTTCGCGGCGGCGAAGTCCCGAAAGGCTGGGATGCAATCACCGACAAACACTGCGGTTTCGAACGTGCTTTGGCTGCAGATGATGAAGCAGAATTGCTGGCCATTCCGCGCAAATCGCGCGCGGAGGTGCGTAAAGGTCTGAAAAACGGGCTTGAGGTGCGTGTCGGGCGATCTCCAAGGGACCTTGCATTGCACTATGCGGCGTATTCCGAAAGCGTTCGCAACCTTGGCACACCGGTTTTCCCGAAAGCGCTTTTCCGCGAGATGATCGAGGCGTTTCCGGATGAAAGCGACATTCTCACTATCTTGCGCGACGGCCAGCCATTGGCGAGCGTTTTTTCCTTCTATCACAATGGCGCTGTCCTGCCTTTTTGGGGCGGGGGAAGCTTTGCGGCTCGCGGTGCACGCGCCAATGAACTCATGTATTATGAGCTGATGTTGCATGCCCGCAAACGCGGGATGGAGCGGTTTGATTTCGGGCGTTCCAAAGTGGGAAGCGGCCCTGCCAAATATAAGAAAAACTGGGGTTTTGAGCCGCAGCCTTTGACCTACGCATCCTGGACACCGCCGGGGGCCAAGGCCCGCGATGTCGATCCGACAAGCGAATCCTACAGCCGCAAGATCGAGCTTTGGAAGAAGCTGCCGCTTCCGGTTGCCAATATGATTGGCCCGTTCATCGCGCGCGGGCTTGCGTGAAGGGGCGGACCGATGGGCGAAATCCTCTTCCTTGCGCACCGTGTGCCGTTTCCACCCAACCGCGGTGACAAAATCCGCAGTGCCCATTTGCTGCGCAAGCTCGCAAAGCTGGCACCGGTTCATGTCGGTTGCTTTGCAGAGACTGATGAGGACAGGGAAGGGGGCAAAGAGGTGGCGTCACTTGCGGCCTCGCACTGCGTGGTCAATCGCAGCAAACCCCTCGTGGTTGCCGGTGTTGAGGCGGTGCTTTCAGGAAAGCCTGTCAGCTTGACCGCCTTTCACAGCGCAAGACTCGAAAGCTGGGTGCGCGAGACCCTCGCCAATCGCCCGATCACAACGATTTTCGTGTTTTCGGGACAGATGGGGCAGTACATTCCTGATGACTTTGCCGGACGGGTCGTCATCGACCTGTGCGATGTTGATAGTGCCAAGTTTGAAAACTACGCCGATGCCGGTCAGCGTGTTTGGCTGAACGCGCGCGAAGGGCGTCTGCTTGCCCGCGAGGAAGAACGCCTTGCCAAGCGTGCCGACGCAACGATCCTGATCAGCGAAAATGAAGCGGCCCTGTTCCGCTCGCGCCTTGCAGAGTCCGCAAAGGCCAATGTGCAGGTGATCGGCAACGGGATCGATGCAGCGTTTTTTGACCCTGCCGCAACACAGCCTCATCCAGAGCTAACCTCGAGGCCCGGGCCGCATTTCGTGTTCACCGGGCAAATGGACTATCCACCCAATGAGCAGGCCGCGCTTTGGGCCATTGGATCGTTCTGGGCCGCCTACGCCTGCGATAATCCCACCGCAGAGATTCACATTGTTGGCCGAAACCCGACGAAACTGTTGCAGGATCAGGCGGGTGACGGCGTGACGATCTGGGGAGAGGTCCCCGATGTGCGCCCATTTATCGCAGCAGCAGACTGCGTTGTTGTGCCCCTTTCAATCGCCCGAGGTGTCCAGAACAAAGTGCTCGAAGCGATGGCGATGGCACGCCCTGTGATGCTCACCAAGCAAGCCGCGACCGGGATTGACGCGCAAGACAACGAACATTGGCTGCTGTGTGACGACGATGCCGAGGCGATGGCGCAGCGCTTCGCCGCGATGAAAGTTGATCCGCAATTGGCGCAGCAGATCGGTGCAAATGCGCGCCAATTTGTGCTCGACCATCACGATTGGGACGCGATGCTCGCGCCCCTCGATGCGCTGGTTGACCTTGATAACGAGGAGCCGCGCAATGCCGCATGAGGCCTCTTTGGAAAACGCGTCTTGGGCGTCATTTTTTGGCCGCCTCAGCAAAGCCTGGCGTGAAGCGATTGCCTTGCTTGCATTTGGCACGTTAGCGCTTTTGACCGTCACCTTGCGCGAATGGGCAGAGATGCTACACCAATGGTGGAACATCGATACCTATTCCCACATATTGCTGGTGCCCTTCATCATCGGATGGCTCGTCGCATTGAAGGCAGACGAGCTTGCCAAAACCGACCCGCGTCCCTGGCTTCCGGGCCTTCTGGTGATTGCTGCTGGTCTGGGATTGTGGCTGATAGGCAGGGTGAGCGGGGCCAACCTCATCGCTCATGCAGGCGCAGTTGGCGCGCTCCAAGGGCTCGTGATCACCGCGCTGGGTCCTCGCGTATCCACATTGATCGCATTGCCGCTTTGCTTTGGTGTCTTCCTTGTGCCTTTTGGCGATGAGATCATTGAGCCCTTGCAGGTCATCACAGCGCATATCGCAATCGCTCTCACCAAGTGGAGCGGCATTCCGGCCCATTTCGATGGCATCTATATCGACACGCCGGTGGGGCTGTTCGTGGTCGCCGAAGCATGCTCTGGCGTGCGTTTCCTTATCGCGATGGTGACATTGGCGGTGTTGGTCGCGTTCACGCGGTTCACCAAGTGGACCTATCGCCTCGCATTCCTCGCCGTGTCGGCCATCGTCCCCATCATCGCCAATGGCATCAGGGCGTGGGGAACGGTTTACATCGCTCAAAGCCAGGGCGTCGAATTTGCAGCCGGGTTTGACCATGTCTTTTATGGCTGGTTCTTCTTTGCCTTTGTCGTGGTCTTAATCCTCGGCCTTGCATGGCGATTTTTCGAACGCGATCCCGAAGATTACGGTTGGACGGCCAAGCAGGTTCAGAGCTTTGCCCTCTTGCAGCCTTTAGAGTTCGGATTTGCGCGCCCGATTGTTGCCCTTGCAGCTATCTTGGCCCTGAGTGTTTTTGCAGGCGTCACAGCGATGATTGCTGCCCAAGCGACTATAAGCTAACCGCTTGACCCATAATGTGCGGGATCGCTGGAATATTTCACTCTGAGACGCCGAAGCCGGTCGATCCTGTTCGGGTCGAGCGGATGTGCGAGGCTATGGTCCATCGGGGGCCGGACGGGTCCGGCGTTTGGACAGACCTTGGCATAGGCCTTGGCCACCGGCGTTTGTCGATCATTGACCTTGAGGGGTCTCCGCAACCAATGCATTCGGCCGATGGCCGCGCGGTTATCGTCTTCAACGGCGAAATTTATAACTTTCGCAAGCTTCGTTCGGAGTTGGAGCGCGAAGGTGCCACGTTCCGCACCCAAGGCGATACCGAGGTTATCCTTGCTGCGTGGCGTCGCTGGGGACCCGATTGCCTTTCCCGGCTCGATGGCATGTTCGCCTTTGCGCTCTACGATCTGGACAAACGCCAGCTGTTTCTGGCCCGCGACCGGTTTGGCGTGAAACCGCTTTTCTTAAGCCGGCTTTCTGACGGCAGTCTCATTTTTGCCTCGGAATTGAAGGGGCTTCTCACCCATCCGCTGATGCGGCGTCGCCTCAATCCGCAGGCGCTCGATGCCTATTTGGCTTGGGGCTATGTCCCCGACACGCATTCCATCCTCGATGGTGTGACAAAGCTTCAGGCGGGCCATTTTCTCCTTCTTGAGCAGGGCAAAGGGCTGAAACCGCAGCGCCGTTGGTGGGACATCAGCTTTGCCGAAAGAAGCCAGGGTAAAGAGGCCGACCTTTCCGCAGAATTGGTTCACTTGCTGCGCGAAGCGGTTCAGTCGCGAATGGTCTCGGATGTGCCATTGGGTGCATTCCTTTCCGGCGGGGTCAATTCATCCAGCGTCGTCGCCTTGATGAGCGAGGCGAGTTCAAAGCCCGTTCGGACGTGTTCGATCGGCTTTGATGTCGATGCACTCGACGAGACAGGCTACGCAAAAAGGATCGCCGAGAAGTTCGAAACCGATCACGATGCCCGCACTGTCAGTCAGGATGACTTTGCCGAAATCGACACGCTTGCGGGCATGTTCGATGAACCGTTTGCGGACGCCTCGGCGCTTCCAACCTGGCGTGTTTGCCAACTGGCGCGTGAGAAAGTGACAGTGGCACTTTCGGGTGACGGTGCGGACGAAGCCTTTGCAGGATACCGCAGACAGGTTTTCCATCACAATGAAGAGCGTGTGCGCTCTCTCCTCCCCGCAAGTGTCCGCGGAAGCCTGTTCGGCGCGCTCGGGCGGGTTTGGCCTAAAGCCGATTGGGCACCGCGCCCGTTACGGGCCAAGACGACTTTGCTCGCGCTAGCTGAGAGCGGCGAGGAGGGATATGCGCGCGCTCTGAGTGTGACTGGCGGCGATACCCGCTCAACGCTCTACACTCCATTTCTACGCCAGCAGCTTACCGGGTTCCGACCCGAGGACGAGTTGATCAAGCTGATGAAAAATGCACCTGCGCGCAGCGGGCTTGACCGGGCGCAATATGCCGATCTTGCGTTTTGGCTGCCCGGGGACATTCTTACCAAAGTCGACCGGACAAGTATGGCCGTGAGCCTTGAAGCGCGCGAGCCGCTGCTTGATCATCGCCTGGTCGAGTTTGCAGCAAAGCTGCCCGATGCGATGCGCGTGCGGGGTACCACGGGCAAGTATCTGCTCAAGAAATGTATGGAGCGGTATCTCCCGCAAGATGTCCTCTACCGCCCGAAACAGGGTTTCGTGACGCCGATCGCTTCCTGGATGCGCGGACCTTTGGCAAAAGAAGTGCGCGCAATCGGGCGAAACTCAATTTTGGTCCAGTCTGGATGGATCAATGGCAAGGCGGTGAGTGCGCTCGCCGAAGCGCATATCTCCGGGACAAGCGATCACTCCCGCACTCTGTGGCAACTGCTAATGCTTGAAAAATCGGTCTCGAGACTGGGCGTTCAAGGGTAAGTTCCTGTCGCGAAACGAGAAAGAGTTGATTCAGTCGAATAACCTTATTGCGCCTAACTGTCCCAAATTGTCACAGTAGTATTCGAGACTGTCTACACCTGTAAAATATGTGTTTGCAAAAATGTGCAACATCGGAGTAAACTTCTTTGAAAGCGTCGACAAAAAATAAGGGCGTGTGCGCACTGATTTGCTCAGGTTGGTGCGATTTGGGTCGCATTCGGAGAAACGTACATGGACAGCACTGCTGGAAATCCCATCCTGTTTTCGGGAGATGATGACGCGCTTAGTGAAAGCGTGCTGAATAGCGCGGTTCCGGGCGCTCTTTTCGAGCTGAACGAGCTTGATGTCCTGTACGATAATCGTGCCGCAGTCCTGTGGTCGTATATGCGGCCGGAAGGGCGACCAAGCTTCACATCATCGATGCTCACCGATTTCGAACGGTGGCAGGATCTGATCTCTGACGGGTTTGGCGAAGATAAAGTTCCTTTGCGGTATCTTGTGCTTGGAAGCCGATCGCAGGACGTCTTCTGCTATGGCGGCGATCTGCACCTGTTTCAGAAATTGATCCGCTCACATGACCGGGCAGGTCTTGTCGAATACGGTCACCGCTGCTGCGCGATTCTGGAGCGCAATATGCGTTCGCTCGATCTTCCGATCTTGACCATTGGCCTGGTTCAGGGCGCAGCGCTTGGCGGCGGGTTTGAAGCGCTCCTTTCTTTCGATCACATCATTGCCGAACGGCATGCTACATTCGGGTTGCCCGAGATCATGTTTGGCCTGTTCCCCGGTATGGGCGCGCATGCATATTTGTCGCGCAAACTGGGCAAAGCGATGGCCGAACGCATCATTGTCTCGAATAAGACATATACCGCCGAGGAAATGTATGATCTTGGCATCGTGCATCAGGTCGTAGAGCAGGGCGAAGGTGAAAGCGCTGTTCGCGAATTCATCAAGAAATCGGAACGACGCCATGCCGGTTTGGTGGGTGCACGCCAGGCGAGCAAGAAAGTCTTCCCGCTCACCCTTGAAGAGTTGAACGAGATCACCGAGCTTTGGGCCGAAACAGCGCTCAAGCTTACCGAAACCGATCTCAAGGTTATGAACCGCCTTGTTGCGGCACAGGGCCGCATCGCTGACCGTTTGGCAGCAGCCTGAGACCGTCCGTTACGCTTTAACCAGTTAAAGCTTCGGCATCAGCGCCGTGGCCCAATGCCATGTATTCGTCGCTTTGCATCTCGTTCAATCGGCTGACTGTCCGCTCGAATTCGAAGCTGCCGTCGCCAGAAGGGTAGAGCTCTTCGGGCTCGCTTGCGGCGGTGGCAAACAGTTTGACGCGGTGTTCGTACAGGGCGTCGATCAAAGTCACAAAACGCGCCGCCTCGTTGCGGTTTTCCGGCCCAAGCTTCGGAATTCCAACGATAATCACCGTATGATATGCCCGCGCGATCGCGAGGTAATCCGGTGCACCTCTGGCCTCTGCGCAGAGGCGTTTGAAGCTGAAAACGCCCACGCCTTTAAGCGATTTGGGAACATACATCGTCCGCTTTGATCCCACTGCCAATTCGCCGCTCGGCACGTTGGCCGCATCATCGGGGTCATAATCGGTCAGCCTGAAAAACACCTCGCGAACCTTGGCTGTCGCCTCATCACCCATGGGCGCATACCAGCTTTCCAAATCACCAATACGGTCGAGCCTGTAGTCATTGGGACCATTAAGGCTCAACACATCAAGCTCGGCGTGTATCAGGTCGATAAAGGGTAGGAAATGTTCGCGGTTAAGCCCGTCTTTGTAGAGGTCCTGCGGCGGGCGGTTTGACGTGGTCACGATTGTTACATCGCGCTCCAAAATGAGCTGGGTAAAAAGCCGGCTCATGATCATGGCGTCGGCGGAGTTTGTCACGACCATCTCGTCAAAGGCAAGGACGCGCACGCCGTCAGAAAGCCTGGCCGCAACCGGCGGGATGGGATCGCCTTCATGGGTTTTGCGCGCTTCCCGCATGGCCTCGTGCACTTCTTGCATAAAGGCGTGGAAATGGACGCGGCGCTTTTCTTTGATCTGAAGGCTGTCGTGGAACAAATCCATCAACATGGACTTGCCGCGTCCAACGCCGCCCCACATGTAAACGCCCTCGGCCCTAGGGTTTTTCCGGGCGAAAAGCTGGCTGAGAAGTCCGCCGGGGCTTTCCGCCTCAAGCTCTTTTTGCAAGGCATCAAGCCGGACCGCTGCGCGCCTTTGATCCGGGTCTTCGCGAAGCTCTTTATTCGCGATCAATTGCTCATACCGGGCGAGCGTGCCGATCATGCCGCTGCGTCGGTCTTGGTGCTCGAAAACTTGCGCACTATGCCCGAATGCGAGGCGACTACGTTGTCGCCTTGAACCACTTGCCCCCGAACAAACACCAGCTTGCCGGTTTCGCGCACTATCTCGTTCACTGCATCAAGGGGGAGAGCGGGATCGCCGCCGCCCACAAATTGCGTAGACAGCTCCAGCGTCACAGATGGCCCCGCATTCCCTCCGCCGATCATATGCATGGTTGTGAACATGGATATGTCGATCAGTGACAGGCTGATCGCGCCGTGGATCATCCCTTGCAGGTTCTCGTGTTTGCGCTCCGGGAACATGCGAAGGCGCGCTTTCCCGTCATCATCAACCCGCGTGATGAGATGCCCCATCACCGCGCCGTTAAAGATGGTCTTGTCGCGTATATTCCATTGCCGCCAACCCGGATTTTCAGGGCAGGGGCCGTCCTCGAAATACTCTTCGCGAAGAGACATAAAGCGCCGGCTTAAATCGCGCGCTCGGCCATCATCTTCTTGGTTTCCGCAATCGCTTTGGCTGGCGACAAACCTTTCGGGCAGACATTCGCGCAGTTCATGATGGTGTGACAGCGATAGAGACGGAACGGATCTTCGAGCTCGTTCAAACGCTCACCCGTCATTTCATCCCGGCTGTCGGCAAGCCAGCGATAGGCCTGAAGCAGGATCGCAGGGCCAAGAAACTTGTCCGAGTTCCACCAGTACGATGGGCAAGAGGTCGAACAACACGCGCACAAGATGCACTCATACAGGCCATCCAGTTTCTCACGCTCTTTCGGGCTTTGCAGGCGCTCTTTACCCGAAGGCGTCGTGCTGACCGTTTGCAGCCACGGCTTGATCGAAGCGTATTGCGCGTAGAAATGGGTGAAGTCAGGCACGAGGTCCTTGATCACATCCATATGCGGAAGAGGCGTGATGCGAATCTCGCCTTTCAAGTCCTCAATCGCGGTGGTGCAGGCAAGGCCGTTTTTGCCGTTCAAATTCATCGAACACGACCCGCAAATCCCCTCACGGCACGAGCGGCGGAAGGTCAGCGTCGGATCGATTTCATTCTTGATCTTGAAAAGCGCGTCCAGAACCATGGGACCGCAATCATCAAGGTCGATCTCAAACTTGTCATAGCGCGGGTTTTCGCTCGTATCGGGATCATAGCGATAAATCTTGAACGACTTCACCCGCGAGGCGCCGGATGCCTTGTGAACCTGGCCCTGGCCTTTGATCTTCGAGTTTTTCGGTAGCGTGAAAGTCGCCATGATCGCTTAATCCCTGTTTGCGTTACACTCTATCTAGCGCCTTGGCCGTCAGTGGCAAGAGAGTGGGTGTTGCGACAATTGATATGGTGCTTGTTTCTCTCTCAACTGATGCGCTTGAAAATCGGCCCTATTAGACACCAGTGTCTCATAGGATTGCCTGCCCTTTCCTACTTCACACGCAAATTCAATGCCTTGCTTGTTAACCCTATGAGACACTTTGGCTGCAAAGGCGCAAAAACGGGAACTCAATGCGTTGTGCATCACTGTAGTCGTGATGACCAATGTAGGAAATATCGGCGCGGACAAACGCGCTTTGGTGCCCCGGACAGCAGCGATCTTTGGCGCAAGCGGAGGGATCGGTGCAGGGCTGGCCGCGCATCTTTCAAGCCTTGGGTGCGAGCGCATCTATGCCGGATCGCGAAGCGGCAATGTATCGGGCGAGGGCGTGGTCCCGTTTGCCTTTGATCTGAGCGATGAGGCGAGCATTGCAGAAGCCGCGCAAATGATGCGCGCCGAGCCGTCTGAATGGGTCCCAGAATGGGTGATTGTTGCGAGCGGCGTCCTCACCCTTGAAGAGGGGAAGGGGCCGGAGCGCACGTACAAAAGGCTGGACCCTGACGTCATGGCCAA
The DNA here is from genome assembly GCF_057364925.1 of Erythrobacter sp. S227. Taxonomy (NCBI): domain Bacteria; kingdom Pseudomonadati; phylum Pseudomonadota; class Alphaproteobacteria; order Sphingomonadales; family Erythrobacteraceae; genus Erythrobacter; species Erythrobacter sp. S227. Next base: position 1,037,353 of record NZ_CP200280.1, on the reverse strand, counting down.
AGTTCTGGCGATCAATACCATTGGCCCCGCTATGGTTGCAAAGCACATGCTGCCGATGATGCCTAGAGAGCGCCCGTTCACCTTTGCCGCGCTCAGCGCACGGGTCGGATCAATCTCTGACAATGGCCTTGGCGGATGGCATTCCTACCGCGCATCGAAAGCGGCGCTCAATATGCTGATCAAGAATTTCGCGATTGAGATGGCGCGAACGCATGACAAAGCCGTTGTGGTTGGCCTGCATCCGGGCACGGTCGATACCGCTTTGTCCGAGCCTTTTCAAAAAGGTCTGGCCGAGGGGCAATTGACCGATCCATCGCAGGCGGCGGACAATCTTGTGCGCGTTCTTTCATCGCTGACACCCGATCAAAGCGGGCGCGTCTTTGATTTTGCGGGGATAGAGATCGCGCCATAGCTGGGCAAAGTTTTCCCTTGGCAAAGCGGTCATTTTCCCTGAGCCTCCCTGAAACAAAAATAGGTGAGGGCACAGCATATGGGACTTGGGCAATGGTACGATGCGAATGTCATGCCGAAGTTGATCGGTTGTGCATGCGGGACGGGGCAGGTTCTCAAACGGCGCTCTATGGTGGTACCGCTTGCGAAAGGCGACGTGTTTGAGCTGGGTTGTGGCTGCGGGATCAACCAACAGTTTTATGACACAAAAGCGGTCAAGAGCTATGCCGGCATCGACCCGCACGAAGGCATGCTGGAGATCGCCCGCGAGGCCGCAGCCGCCAAGGGCTGGGATGCCGATATGCCGCCCTTGGACCTGAGACAGGGGGTCGGAGAAGACATCCCTTTCGCAAGCGAATCTTTCGATACTGTCGTCTGCACCTTCACGCTGTGCTCGGTTCAGGAGCCGGAGCGCGTTTTGTCCGAAATGCAGCGTATTCTGCGCCCGGGTGGCACAGCATTGTTCCTCGAACACGGACGTGCACCCGATGCCAATGTCGCCAAATGGCAGGACCGGATCGAGCCCGTTTGGAAGCGATTGGCGGGCGGTTGCCACCTGACCCGCCCGATTGCCGCCGCCTTTGAAGGGGCCGGGTTTGATGTCGATCTATTGGGCAAGGGCTACATGCCCAAAACGCCAAAGTTTGCGATGTGGAACGAATGGGGCGCGGCGCTCAAGCGCTGATCATCCCATACCGTCGCCAGCTTTCCGCCAGAAGTGTTTCGAGCAGATCGGCATGGCTGAACCCGGCCTGCGCCGCTGCCTTTGCCATGACCTTTTCGCTCCATAGGTTGCAGTTGAGATTGATCTCGATGAAATTGATTTCGCCGGTTTTCAGATCAACGCGAAATTCGATGCGGCCGTAATCGAAAGGCACAAGTTCGGCTGCCACTGCATTGGCCATCTGTTCGATTTTCGGGGCGAGTTCCGCATGATCGAAACGCTTCAATGTCGCTTTTTCCGCATTGGGAACAAGGTCGCGCTTCTCGTAATAGGTCCACAGCTTCTGCGTGTCCTCACGTTCATACCAAAGCATGGGAAGAGCGGTGGGCCTCCCGTCCAGAGTGATGAACGCGCATTGCACGTCATAGCCATCGAGATAGGGTTCGACGATGGCATCGTGCCCCTGTTCATGGATGTGTGCGACAGCATTGGTCACACCGGACCAGTCGAACGCATCCGATATGCCCCAGCTGGCAGAAGACGCATTGGGTTTTATGACCCAGCGACCATCGGCCGATGGCGGCAAGTTTTCCTCTCTTACCTCTGCACCACGGCGATAACAAAACCATGGCGCGGTTGGTACACCGGCATGGGTGCACACAAGCTTGCTGACCGATTTGTCATCGCCCAGTCCGCGCAGGAACGGCATCGCGCCCAGATACGGGATACGGTGCATATTGCACAGCACCGGGATCAGCATCTCGCTGTTCACAAAGCCCCCGCGATTGAGCAGCGGGAACACGAAATCTATGCCCTCCGGCTGCTGGAAAAGGACATCGTAGCTGTTCGTCATTTGCAGGTTGAGGCCGAGGTTTTCGAGCGTTGTGCGAACCTCGTGGTGATAGATCGCATGATTGCCATCTTCGGGATGCATCCCGCCGCCCCACAGCGCATGTTTCGCCATGAAGAGGGTCCGGATGCGCTCCTTTGCCTCGGCGGGAATGCGAAGAGGCTCAATAGATGATGTCATAGAAAAATCTTTTGCCTGAAATGGGTTATCGGGGATTATGCCTTGCGCCTTTGTCTGGCAAGGGATCAACGTGAACGATCAGCGATAGGCCCCACGCGGGTTCGCGTTATGCGTCGGGTGCAATGACAGGTTTGGGGATGTCCATCCCGAGCCTCTGGCCCAGGACCCATTCGGCGATTGAATAGGTCCTTTCATTGTCAACATCGACCGCAAGCGCGCCGTCTTCGAACAAAACGGCTTCGACATGCAGGCCAAAGCGTTTGCCTAGCCGCTCGATACCTTTGCGCATTGTCACGAGTTTCAGGCCCATAAGGATGATGTTCCACAAGCCGAAAGCGCGCACCATCCTGCCCTTGTTCGACATGAACTGGCCGCCTTCGCGAAACACTTCGGCGACGCGCAAACTCTTTTGTCCGTTCAGGCCGAAAAGGTTGCAACTGGCATAACCGGCGTCCCTGAAATGATAAAATCCCCGCTGCGCATCGGGGTGTACGCCCAAGACCCGTTCCCGCGTGGAAAGGCTGATGATGGCGTCGCACGAGAGGAGTTTCGCGCGAGCCTTTTCAAATCCATCACGGGTGAGCAGGACATTGTCAGCGGTGGTAATGATGAAGGGCCGGTCCTCGCCTTTCGTTGCGGCAATCACACTTTCGACGATATTCGCATCGGAGTTGATCAGCTCTATCGCAATGCCGCGCGCCCGGAATGGCTGCAGGACAGCATCGAGAGCATTCTGCCCATCGGGTTCGAGGACGATACGAATGCTCTCGATTGCCGGGCTGGTGGTGAGCACTTCGAGCACATGCTCGATCAATGGCCGCCCGCAGATAGGCGCCAGCGCCTTGTTAACGACACCGGCGCGCTGTGCGAGCGGATTGGTCACGCCGGTACGCTGCGCCGCCAGCAGAATGACGCTGACCGGAGTATCAGACATGACCGATCTCTGTTCCGTCTGCCGTATGGCTACTCACCAAAAGTGCGTTGCCACCAACCACGCTTTTTAGGTGCGCCATCATCGGCGGAACCGGTTTCTGCCCCGGTTTCAGTCGAAGTGTCCGCCCCGTTGTCAGGTTTGGCGTCAGTCGCTTCGCCAGCGCTGGCCGTTGCGTTGCTGTCTTTATCGGCACCCGCCGCTTTTGCTTTGGACTTGGCTGGCGCGCGTTTCCTCGCAGGCGCTGCTTTTTTCGCAGGAGCTGCTTCTTCGGCAGGTACCTCATCGGCTTTTGCCTCTGGCTCGGCTTCCACCTTTTTCTTCCTGGGCGCACGCTTGCGCTTCGGCTTCTCTTCCGCAGCAGCTTCCTCAGCGGCAACTTCTTCGGTCGTTTCAGCTTCTGCGCCGGATTCTGCCTCAGCTTCAGCCTTCTTGGCGGCAGGCTTCTTGCGAGGAGCGCGCTTGCGTTTCGGTTTCTCTGCGGGCTTCTCTTCTTCCGCAGGTTGGGTAACCGCGCCTTCTTCACCGTCCGGGGCGGCGACGACGGCAATGTTGTTTTCGACCTTCTCGGCAACCTCTTCTAGCGCCTCAGTGTCCGAACCTTGCTCGTCATCATTCGCTGCTGAACCGTTATCGTCCTGCTTGCGGCGGCGGCCACGGCCACCACGGCGACGGCGACGCTTGGGCCTCTCTTCGCCATCGGCGTTTTCGTCAGAGGAACCTTCGTCCGACGCGTCATCTTCCGAAGCGTCGTCGGAGTCCTCGTCGCCTTCGTTGCCATTTTCATCATGGCGTTTTTTGTTGCGGCCACGACCACCACGGCGGCGGCGGCGCTTTTTCTTGCGCGGCTGATCGTCGTCGTCCTCGTCGAAGTCCTCTTCGACGGGCAGATCATCGTCGTCGTCATCATCGACAATCGGTTCAAACTTCGGCGCTGCGGACGGGCGGGGGCCAGAGCTTGAAACGCTCATCTTCGCGCCTTCGTCTTCGCCTTCCGGAGAGACTTCGATTGTCACGCCGTAACGCTGCTCGATCTCGACCAGTTCGCCGCGCTTCTCGTTGAGCATGTAGATCGCCGCCTCGGTGCTGGCGGCGAGTTTGATGATCGTGCCTTTGCCCTTGGCCGCTTCGTCTTCGATCAGGCGAAGTGCAGAGAGACCTGCAGAGGACGCCGTGCGAACAAGACCTGTTCCATCGCAGTGCGGGCATTCACGAGTGGTGGCTTCCAAAACGCCTGTGCGCAGACGCTGGCGGCTCATTTCCATCAGGCCAAAGCCCGAAATGCGGCCCACCTGAATACGCGCGCGGTCGTTTCTCAGCGCGTCTTTCATCGCCTTTTCGACCTTACGCACGTTGGAGTTGTACTCCATGTCGATAAAGTCGATCACGACCAGACCAGCCATATCGCGCAGGCGCAGTTGGCGAGCGATTTCGCGCGCGGCCTCAAGGTTGGTGTGAAGGGCGGTCTGTTCAATGCCGTGCTCTTTGGTGGAGCGTCCGGAGTTGATGTCGATCGAGACAAGCGCCTCGGTCGGGTTGATGATGAGATAGCCGCCGGATTTCAGCTGAACCATCGGATCATACATCGCGCGCAATTGATCCTCTGCGCCGTAACGCTGGAACAATGGAACGGGGTCGGAATAGGCTTTCACCCGCCGCGCGTGGCTTGGCATCAGCATTTTCATAAATGCCTTGGCCGATTTGTATCCCTCTTCGCCCTCGACCACGACCTCTTCGATTTCTCGATTGTAGATGTCGCGGATCGCGCGTTTGATAAGGTCGCTGTCCGAGTGGATCAGCGAGGGCGCAGTCGAGCTGCGTACATTGTCACGAATGCCATTCCAGAGACGCGCTAGATAATCGAAATCGCGTTTGATCTCGGTCTTGGTGCGCGAAATACCGGCGGTGCGAACGATCAGACCCATCGTTTTTGGCAGGTCGAGACCGCTGACAACTTCTTTCAAGCGCTTGCGATCGCTGGATGAATTGATCTTGCGGCTTATCCCGCCACCGTGGCTGCTGTTCGGCATAAGCACGGTGTAACGGCCAGCAAGGCTGAGATAGGTGGTGAGAGCCGCGCCTTTGTTGCCGCGCTCTTCCTTGACCACCTGCACCAGCAGGATCTGGCGACGCTGGATAACGTCCTGGATTTTGTAGCGGCGACGAAGGGCCATACGCTTGGCGCGGACTTCATCAACCTGTTTGGCGCGGCTGCGACCGCCCTTGTTGTTGCCTTTACCCTGACGGCGGCGGCCACGGCCACGGCGACCACGGCGCGGTTTCCGATCGCCGTCCCCGTCTTCGTCACTGTCACCGTCTTCAGAACCAGCCTCATCGGCTTCATCTTCGTCCTCGTCGGTATCGTCATCATCTTCGCCGTCATCGTCAGATGCGCCGTCTTCTATGGTCGAAACCTTGTCCTTGTCGCTCGTGTCGATCTCTTCAAGGCCATCTTCGGCGAGATCTTCGGCCAGAGCCTCGGCGCTTTCTTCCTCGGCGTCGTATTCTTCGCCGGGGGTGACACCCTCTTCCTCTTCCTCGGCACGCAGACGCGCTTCTTCTTCGGCGGCCTCGGCTTCTTCAGCGAGAAGCGCCTCACGGTCGTCCTGTGGGATTTGGTAATAGTCCGGGTGGATTTCGTTGAAGGCGAGGAAGCCATGGCGGTTGCCGCCAAAATCCACGAATGCGGCTTGCAACGAGGGTTCGACCCGCGTGACTTTCGCCAGATATATGTTGCCTTTTATCTGCTTGTGTTCGGCAGATTCAAAATCGAATTCCTCAATTCGGTTGCCTTTGAGCACCGCCACCCGGGTTTCTTCCGAGTGGCGCGCATCGATTAGCATGCGCGTTGCCATTAAATATTCTCCAAACGCCCCGCGCTCGTTCCGCCTGGCACGCATTTATGCGTAGTCGTCGGGAAGGGGTGGGGCGTAAATTGTGTGGGTAAACAGCGCAGTGGTTCAGCCCTTGGCTGTGTGCGCTGATGTTAGGAACAACGTCTTCTCTAATGGAAGAGAAAGATGTCATGAACGTGTCTGCTGTGAACGAGCTTCGGTCTTGTACCGGCTTGCGACTCGCAAATTCTCCAGCGGCAAAGCGCCGGGCATTTTCTTGCGAGGAGAAGCGTCTCGTCACTGCATCAACCTGTGTGTGGCCCGGTGCGCAAAGAATGTCGCGCGGGGGAGGCCTTGTGAATAAAGCGAAATTTCAGATGGACCATAACAGGTCACCCTTTCCGCTTTCCTGGCATTGACTAGCACCGTGGGTAGTTAGTCGCAACACTATTGCGCTATTGGTGCGCAACATTCTAATCCGCCTGTGACCATGAGTGTACGCACGCTCCTTTTGCTGATCCTTGGACTTCCCGCACTTGTGCTGGGGGTTGCGATGGCAATGGGCACGAGCATACCGGTCCCCGAATGGGGGCGCGATTATGTGATGCGCATTGTGTTTGCATCCGAAGCGCCGCCTCTCGAACTCCCCGACATCAAAGGGCCGAATGACACGACGCGGCCTCTGGTTGTAATCGATGCAGGGCATGGAGGACGCGATCCTGGCAAGGTTCAGAGGCGACCGAATGGTGAGGAGGTTTATGAAAAAGACCTCGTGCTCGCACTGTCGCTGGAATTGCGAGACCGTCTGCTGGAAAGCGGCGGTGTGCGTGTGGCTTTGACCCGTGACGACGACCGCATCATCCCGCTTGCGTATCGCCCTGAAATTGCGCGGCAATTGGAAGCGGACCTGTTTGTCTCGATCCATATCGATTCTGCTGGTGACAGGTCGGAGGTGTCGGGCGCGACCGTTTACACACTGTCCAACGAAGCATCGAGCGAGGCGGCTGCGCGCTTTGCCGAGCGGGAAAACGCCGCCGACCGTCTGAACGGCATCAGTGTTGAGACCGATAATTCGCAAGTGAGCGATATCCTTGTCGAATTATCACAACAACGAACCCAGGAAGACGCAAGCGAGCTTGCAGCGCTTATCCTTCGCGAGGGCGAGGGCAAGATCCGCTTCCACCCCTTTGCCAAACGCTCCGCCGGGCTTGCCGTGCTGCGAGCACCCGATGTTCCCGGCGTGTTATTCGAGAGCGGATTTGTCACCAATGAAAACGATCTTGCCCAGCTCATGAGCGAAGAGGGGCGCAGCGCTTATGTTGATACGTTAGAGCGTGCGATCAGGGTCTATCTTGCGCGCAGGGTCGAAACTTGATCTGTTGACGCTAGCAATTGTCTGCGAACCCACGTAAATCGATCCCGTAATGTCTAGCGATAACCCCACCCTCGACCCAAGCGAACTCTCTTTTCCGGCCTATTTCCGCTATCGCGTGACCCGCGATCTGGGCGGGGCGATGGCGTGGTTTGGCGAGAAATGGCGCGGCAGCCTTTTGTTCAAACTTGTCGCGTTTGCGCTGATCGGGCTGATGCTGCTTTGGCTTGCCTTGTGGTTTTTCCTAGCAAGCGACCTGCCAGAGGCGGAAAGCCTTGTGGAATATCAAACCCCACTGCCCACCGTTGTGCGCGGAGCCGATGGCGAGATTGTGCACTCTTATGCCCGCGAACGCCGGGTTCAGCTGCAATTTGCCGATTTTCCCGACAGGCTGGTTCACGCCTATATTTCTGCCGAAGACAAAACCTTCTTTAGCCACGGCGGCGTGGATGTGACGGGCACGGCCAATGCGGTGTTCGATTATGCGACCAAATATGGTTCGGGTGAGCGCGCGGTTGGCGGGTCGACCATCACACAGCAGCTGGCAAAAATCCTGCTTCTGGGTGACGAATATTCGATCACCCGCAAGCTGAAAGAGATGATCCTTGCCAGCCGGATCGAAGGTGTTTTGAGCAAAGAGGAAATTCTCGAGCTCTATTTGAACGAGATCCCGCTGGGCCGACGCTCTTTCGGTGTTCAGGCCGCAGCGCGCGCCTATTTCGACAAGGATGTGGGCGATCTTGAGCTGCACGAGGTTGCCTTCCTCGCGATCCTTCCCAAAGCGCCGGAGCGGTATGGCCGTTCGGGCCAAGAGGAAGCCGCGCTGGATCGGCGCGACTTTGTGCTGGCCCAGATGGAAGACAATGGCTTCATCACCGAGGCCGAGCGTGCTGCTGCTGCTGCGCAGCCTCTGGGGCTTGTGCAACAAAGGAGCCAGCGCAGCGCCGATGCAGGTTATTTCCTTGAAGAAGTCCGCCGCCAGCTGATCGCCGACTTTGGCGAAACCGCCGAGGATGGCGAGAACAGTGTTTATGCAGGCGGGCTTTGGGTTCGCACCTCGCTTGATGTGGAAATGCAGAACGCGGCGCGCGACAGCTTGCGCCGCGGCCTTATGCGGTATCACGGACGGCGCGGGTGGTCCGGGCCAATTGCAACCATCGATATGAGCGAGGGCAATTGGGCAGGGCAGCTGGCAAGCTCGTTCCTTTCGGTCCGCTACGAGGACTGGCGGGTGGGCGTTGTAACGGCGCGCACCGGCTCTACGGCAACGATTGGTTTTTCAAACGGTGACGAAGCGCCACTCACCAATTTGCCCAATGCTTTGAAAGCGGGCGACGTCATCACGGTCAGCCCGAGCGGCAATGGCTTCCGCGTTGAAACTCCGCCCGCTGCCGAGGGCGGGCTTGTGGTTCAAAACGCTCAGACAGGCCGCGTGCTTGCGATGCAAGGCGGGTTCGACCATCGCCTCTCCGATTTCAACCGCGCGACACAAGCCATGCGTCAGCCAGGCTCCACCATTAAGCCGTTTGTCTATGCGACGGGTCTCGACAACGGCATGACCCCATCGACCGAGATCGATAACACGCGCTATTGCTATTATCAGGGCAGGCAGCTTGGCGAAAAGTGCATTCGCGGCGGGCGCGCCGGTCAATTCCCGATGCGTTACGGGCTTGAGCAATCGCAAAACATCATGACTGTGCAGATCGGTATGCAGGCGGGCATGGATAATGTCGTCGATACGATCAAGGCGCTTGATATCAGCGATGATGCAGACCCTTACGCGGCGACTTCCCTGGGGTCGGAAGAAACCACCGTTTCGCGCATTGTGGCGGCTTACGGAGCGCTTGCGAACCACGGGCGTCTCAACCGTCCGACAGTGATTGACTATGTGCAAGACCGTCAGGGCAAGGTCATCTGGCGCGCGGACAACCGCCCGTGCAATGGCTGTAACATGGCGTCATACGATGGCTCGCCGATGCCGCGCTTTGGCATCAAGGGTCGTCAGGCGATGGACGCGCGCACTGCGTTCCAGACGATGCATATGCTAGAAGGTGTTGTGACACGCGGCACAGCGACCGTTCTTAACGATCTTGGCCTGCCGCTTTTTGGCAAAACCGGCACCACTTCCGGGCCAAAAGATGTGTGGTTCATTGGCGGCACACAGCGGATTGTCGCTGGCGCTTACGTCGGTTTTGACACACCGCGCAATATGGGCGGATATGCCTATGGTGGTACGATTGTCGCGCCGATCATCAAGGATTTGATCAAGAGCTCGCGCGGAGCTTGGTCCGACCTTCCTCCCGTTGCACCAGAAGGCATCCGCATGGTCCGTGTGGACCGTCGCACCGGTAAACGTGTTCAGGCAGGCTGGCCCAGCAGCGATGCGAAATCGGATATTATCTGGGAAGCTTTCAAACCCGACACAGAGCCGGAGCGTTCCACCCGTCAGGACGAAATTGCAGCCAAGCGCGATGAAATTCTCGCTCTGATCAAGGCCGGACGCGACGGCGGCAGCACCACGCGGCGCGCACAAGGCGAGCCGGAGAATTTTGCTGAAGAACAAGGAGGGATCTACTGATGCGAGCATTGAAACTGGCCATTGCCGGTGTTGCAGCAAGCCTGATGATGGCAGTCCCTGCAAAGGCTGATCTGCCCGTCGGCGAACAAGCTCCCACTTTCACGACAAGGGCGGCTCTTGCGGGGAAAGAGATGGGCTTTTCGCTCGCCGCTGCATTGCGGCGCGGCCCCGTGGTTCTCTATTTCTACCCCAAGGCGTTCACTTCGGGCTGCACGCTTGAGGCAAACGCGTTTGCCGAGGCCATGCCGGACTTTCGCAAAGAAGGCGCGAGCGTGATTGGCATGTCCAATGACGATATCGACACGCTCAAACGGTTTAGCAAAGAAGAATGCCGCGATGCTTTTCCGGTCGGCGTTGCTGGCAAGCAGTTGATCGAAGCCTATGATGTGGCTCTTGGCCAGTCGGGTCTGGCAAGCCGCACATCCTACGTGATTGCGCAAGATGGCCGGATTGCCCTTGTCCATTCTGACAGTGACTATCGCGCCCACGTGACAAAAACCCTCGAAGCAGTCCGCGCTCTCTCGAATTAGAGGCACCGCTTTACAATCGCGATTGCAGCGCTAATCGGGCTTCGCAACCCAAGACGAAGGAATTCTCATGCGGGCCGAGGCCCAAGCCTATATCGACCGGATCGAAGCAGCGCTCGATCTTGTTCGCCAATCACTCGATTGGGACAGCGCTTTACGGCGTCTGGATGAACTCAATGCGCGGGTTCAGGACCCGACTTTGTGGGACAATCCCAAGGAAGCGCAAAAGATCAGCCGCGAGCAGAAACTGCTCGAAAATGCGGTGAACACGGTCAACGATATCAGCGCCGAGATGGGCGATGCGGTTGAATTCATCGAAATGGGAGAGGCTGAGGGCGAAGAGAGCATCATCAATGATGGTCTTTCCAGCCTTGAGAAGCTTGCCGCGCGTGCCGATGCCGACAAGGTGCAGGCGCTCTTGTCAGGCGAAGCAGACGGCAACGACACCTATCTTGAAATTCACGCTGGCGCTGGTGGCACGGAAAGTCAGGATTGGGCAGAGATGCTGTTCCGCATGTATGGCCGCTGGGCCGAGAGGCGCGGGTTCAAGGTCGAAACAGTCGAGTATCAAGCGGGCGATCAGGCAGGCATCAAGTCTGCGACCCTGCTGATCAAGGGCGAGAACGCCTATGGCTATGCCAAGACCGAAAGCGGCGTCCACCGCCTTGTGCGGATAAGCCCCTATGACAGCGCAGCGAAGCGCCACACGAGCTTTTCATCCGTCTGGGTTTATCCCGTGATCGACGACGATATCGACATCGAGATCAACCCCGCCGACCTCAAGGTCGATACCTACCGGGCGTCTGGTGCAGGTGGTCAGCACGTCAACACCACCGACAGTGCCGTTCGCATCACCCACCAACCCACCGGCATTGTGGTGGCAAGCCAGAATGACCGGTCACAGCACAAGAACCGCGCCACTGCGATGAACATGCTCAAAGCGCGCCTGTTCGAACGCGAAATGGCGATCCGCGAGGCAGAGGCGTCTGGCGAGTATCAGGAAAAAAGCGAGATTGGCTGGGGTCACCAGATCCGCTCCTATGTCTTGCAACCGTATCAAATGGTGAAGGACCTTCGCACAGGCTTTACCAGTTCTTCGCCGGACAAGGTGCTGGACGGGGAAATCGACGGTTACATATCTGCGGCACTTGCCCAGCGCGTTACAGGAGAAACGGTTGATGTTGAGGATGTCGAATAGGGCGCTGCTGCGTAGCGGCCTTTGTCTGGCCGCCATTGCGAGTGCGAGCCCTGCTGCAGCCGATGTGATCATCGGCCCGCGCATCGCCTATTACTTCGATAACTCGAACCTTCGCACCTCTGATGGCAGCGATCAGGCGCTCATCGTGCAGCAGCCGGACGAGGCTTTCCTGCAAAATGTGCGCGACGTGTTTCAGACAGATGACGTGGCGCTTGATACCTCTTTCGAAGGGGAAGGGGTGACCGCGAACCAGATCGGTTTTGCGATGTATGGCGGCATGATCAATTTCGGCGATGACCGCGACCGTTTCACGCTGAGCGCAGGGTATGGCGAAGGCTCTGGTGAAATCGAGCTACTGTCCGCAGCGACTTCGACGTTAACCGCAGGCGATCGCACGATCACCGATATCGCCACCCAAACGCTTTCGGGCACGGTCGATTACAAGCGGATCGACCTCGAGGCGACATGGCAAAGGCGTCAGAACGAACAGTTTGCGATCTTCGCAGGTGTTCGGTTCGAGCGGATCGAGGCCGATGCCCAGATCAACGTGCGCAGCGCCCAAACCGGCACCATCGCCTCCGAGATACAGACCGTCGAAACCGGCACATTCGTTCCCCCGCAATCCAGCGTGCTGGAATTTGCAACGACGAACGAGGCACAGCTGACAACGGCCAGCGCGCGGGCAGGGGTCACAATGTTCGCGCCTTTTGGCGATAGCGCTGTCGCCTTTGCAAACGGTATGGTCCACGCAAGTTACCAGCCCGCCTACACCGCGCGGGTCATCACGCGGCCTATCACGCAAGGCGGCGAGGAGCTTAATTCGGACTTCGAGAACGCCGATGAATTCAGCTTCGGACCCGATATTGCAGTTGGCGCCCAGTTTATCTTGTCAGACGCGTTGGCGCTGGATGTGCGGTATCGCGCCGTGCTCTTCTTTCCGGTGACCGGGGAGCAAAGCTTCTCCGATGCGCGCGTCAATCATGGGTTAAACTTGGGCTTGTCATTGAGACTGTGATGGTGGTTATGCGTTTCTTGAGCGTGCGTCTTTTAGGCGTTCTGGCACTCGCTTTTTCAGCATTGATTTTGCCAAGCGTCGCACAAGCCGAGGTGAAAGCGCTGCTTGTCGCATCAAACTACGATAAGGCCGAGGACGAGCAGCTGAGGCTCGCCAATCCGATTGCGGATCTGCGCCTTATCCGCTCGTCCTTGCGCTCCACCACTGTGCGCGACCTGACCGTTTTGGAAGAACCGACCGCCAAGGAATGGCAGGAAGGGTTCGATGCTTGGCTCGATACGCTGTCGGGCGACGATATCGGCATGTTCTATTACGCGGGTCACGGGTTTCAGTTTGACGGGCTGAATTATCTGCTCAGCTCCGATGGCGTATCGCTGATCCCTCTGGATGCGCTGGTTGGCCAGATAACGGCACGTGCGCGCGGGGCGGTGATCATTATTGATGCCTGCCGAAACAATCCCTTTTTCGACGCAGAGCCCGAAACGAGCCTTGATATCATCGAGATTGACGGGGCGACACGCAGCCTATCCTTCATCCGCTTGGAAGACATGTCGGGCGCAGGTGACGGGCTTGCCCAGCTTGGCAATCTGCGCGGACTATCGGCGGTTGCGTTCTTCTCTACCGAGCCTGGAAATGTCGCCGAAGATGGCGATCAACCGGGCAAAGGCAGTCCTTTTGCAATCGAGTTCGCCAAACAGATCGACCGGCGCCAGTCCTTGGACGAGGTATTTCGCAAGACCGCCATCGCGGTAAACAAGCGCACTGACGAACGCCAGTCTCCCTGGAGGCAGGGGGACCTTGCCTTCGATGTGTTCATTTCCGGAATGCGGGCGCTTCCCATACCATGATCGCCGGTCCCGTTATCTTCCGATCCGCCGTCCTTGGCATGTGTGCAATCGCGCTTGCAGGGTGCGATGCGTTTGCTCCCGTGTCTGACCGTCCGGAAGGCGTAGCCGAGTTTCCGGCCCCAGACCGCTCCGTCCCCGAAAATGGGGAGAGCGTGGCCACACCCTTCCCCGACGAGGACGCCCGTGAAGAGCGCGGCGAGGCACAGGCTATCATGGACCTTGCCAATATCTCGGAAGGGATGACCGTCGCGGATATTGGCGCGGGCGAGGGGTATTACACCGTGCGCCTGGGCACCCGTGTCGGTGAGGGTGGACGCGTTCTTGCGCAAGACATCGACAGCGAAGCGCTAGCCCGCCTCGGCCAGCGGGTGGAACGCGAAAGGCTGGAAAACACCTTTATCAAGCTTGGCGAAGTCGATGATCCGCGGCTTCCCACAGACAGCTTTGACCGGATCTTTCTCGTCCATGTCTACAGCGAGGTGACCGAACCATACGCCTTTATGTGGCGCATGTGGCCGGCCCTTGCCCAAGGCGGGCAGATCATCATCGTCGAATATGATCGCCCGACCAATGCAGGCGGCATCCCTCCCAAGCTGCTGTTCTGCGAGATGGACGCGGTGGGATACAAGCTTGTCGAGTTTGTTGAGCGCCCTGATCTGCGCAGTTACTTCACGCGCTTTGAACGCGGCGAAGAACGGACCGAGCCCGAACAGATCGAGGCCTGTGCCAACGCTTGAAGCGCTGGAGAGCTTTCCACTTATCAACGCGCGTTGCCACCCGGTCTTTCCATAGCGTGAACGCGGTGCTAATCGCCCCGGCACAGAAGAGATAAAAGGCTAGGAGCCAAGGGTTCGCAATGACAGATTTTCCGACCAGTTTTGACCGCGAAGACTTATTGAAATGCGCTCGCGGAGAGCTGTTTGGTGAAGGCAATGCACAATTGCCTGCGCCGCCGATGCTGATGATGGACCGGATCACCGATATCTCAGGCGACGGCGGTGAACATGGCAAGGGTCATGTTGTCGCAGAATACGACATCAATCCCGACCTCTGGTTTTTCGACTGCCACTTTCCGGGCAATCCGATCATGCCGGGTTGCTTGGGGCTCGACGGCCTTTGGCAGCTGACCGGTTTCAACCTTGGTTGGCGCGGTTGGAAAGGTCGCGGCTATGCGCTTGGCGTGGGCGAAGTAAAGCTCACCGGAATGGTGCGCCCTGATCGCAAGATGCTCAAATACCACGTGACCTTCACCAAGGCCGTGCAAACGCGCCGTCTCACCATGGGCGTTGCAGACGGTATCGTCGAAGCCGATGGCGAAGTCATCTATCAGGTTAAAGACATGAAAGTCGCGCTGTCCGAGGCCTGATTTGGTCCGAAGCGTGAAATTTTCGCACTAGCATTCAGGGGATATAATGCGCCGCGTAGTGATAACAGGTTTGGGGATTGTATCCTCGATTGGGAATAACGCCGAAGAGGTAACCGCCTCTTTGAAGGCTGGCAAATCCGGCATTTCTTTCAACGAAGATATGGCCGAGCACGGCTTTCGCTCGCAAATTGCGGGCGCGATTGACCTTGATCTGAAAGAAGCAATCGACAAGCGCACGCTTCGTTTCATGGGTCCGGGCGCTGCCTATGCCTATCTCGCGATGGAGCAGGCGATTGCGGATGCAGGCCTTGAAGAAAAAGACGTGATCAACCCGATGACAGGCGTGATTGCGGGCTCTGGTGGGCCTTCGACCTCGGCCATGTTCGCAGCGCACCAGACGGTGCTGAAATCGGGCGCGACAAAGCGCATTGGGCCGCTCGCAGTGCCAAAAACTATGTCCTCAACCGTCAGCGCAAACCTCGCGACCGCTTACCAGATCAAGGGGATGAACTTCTCGATCACTTCGGCGTGTTCAACCTCGCTCCACTGCATCGGCATGGCCGCGCAGCAGATCGCTTTGGGAACGCAGGACGTGATGTTTGGCGGCGGCGGCGAAGAGCTTGACTGGACGCTATCGTGCCTGTTCGATGCCATGGGCGCGATGTCGAGCAAGTATAACGACACGCCAGAGCGCGCGAGCCGCGCGTTTGACGCCGACCGCGATGGCTTTGTCATCGGCGGCGGCGGTGCGATGCTGGTGCTTGAAAGCCTTGAGCATGCGCAGGCACGCGGCGCGAAGATCTACGCCGAGGTCACTGGTTTTTGTGCCACTTCGGACGGCGCCGACATGGTCGCGCCATCGGGTGAGGGCGGCGAGCGGGCAATGGCCGGCGCGCTCAAGACCCTGCCAGAAGGCCGCAAGGTCAGCTACATCAACGCCCACGGCACATCGACGCCCGTCGGCGACGTTGGCGAGATCGAGGCGGTGCGCCGTGTGTTTGGCGAAGGCTCCACTCCGCCGGTAAGCTCAACCAAATCGATGACTGGCCACAGCCAGGGCGCAACGGGTGCGCAAGAGGCGGTTTACTGCCTTCTCGCATTGAAAGATGACTTCATCATCCCGTCGATCAACGTCGAAAACCTCGACCCGGCATTGAAGCCCGAAGAGATCGCGACAAGCCTCGTCGAGAATGCAGGGCTCGATACGGTGATGACCAACAGCTTCGGCTTTGGCGGTACCAATGGCTCGATGCTGATGAGCAAGTTTCAAGGATAGGCCCTGATGCAGATCCGGCGCACTGACCTTAGCGAACCTGAAGTCATCGCGCTGATCGAATTGCATGGGCGTGAGATGGATGCGGGATCTCCTGCGGGCACGTGTCATTTCCTCGACGTGTCGGGGCTCAAAGTGCCCGAGGTTGAGGTCTATGCCGCGTGGGACGGTGCGAGGTTGCTATCCATCGGCGCGCTTAAGCACCACGGTGATTTTGGTGAGCTCAAATCGATGCGCGCCCACCCCGATGCACGCGGCACCGGCGCTGGCAAGGCGATGTTGGTCCATCTGATCAAGCGCGCCCGCGAACATGGCTTCACCGCTGTGAAACTTGAAACCGGATCAGGCGAACTGTTTGAAGCCGCGGTCGGGCTTTACAAGAGTTTCGGATTTGTACCATGCGAGGCCTTTGGCGGATACGAACCGGGCGAGTTTAACAAACTGTATTCGCTCGATCTTTAATGAGCGATGCCCGTCCCCCTTCATTGGCGCTGTTCCTGCGCGAATTGCCTTGGCTTCCGCTCATCGCGGCCAGCCGGTTTCGTCGCGCGGACAAGGTCGATTTAGCGGGCGATCTGGGCGACCAATCGCCGCCCGTTGTCGTTTTCCCGGGCCTTCTGTCCCACGATAGCTCAACCAGCCTTCTGCGACGCACTTTTTCGGCGAGCGGGTTTGCTGCCTACCCATCGGGATTGGGGTTTGTCACCGGCGTCACACCCGAACGCCTCGAGAAAGGCTACCGGCGGCTTGAGGAAGTCCATGCTAGCCACGGTGAAGCGGCGATCATCGTGGGTTGGAGCCTTGGCGGAATTTATGCGCGGGTTCTGGCGCAGAGGCACCCGGAGCTTGCCAAGATGGTTGTGACTTTGGGAACGCCGTTTTCAGGCGATCGGCGTGCGAATAATGCCTGGCGAATTTACAATGCGCTAAATGATCACACGGTCGACGCGCCCAGTCTCGCTGACGATTTTAGCGCGAAGCCGCCCGTGCACACCGTGGCAATCTATTCCCGAACCGATGGCGTTGTCCCGCCAGAATGCGCGTGGGGGATGGAGCATGAGAGGGATGCGGCGCATTGTCTCGACGTACCGCATATGGCGTTTGGCAGCGGCAGGCGCGCCGCCCAAGCGGTTACGCGCATCGTCTCGAGTGAGCTTTCGAAGGCTCAGCCGCCGACAAGTGCCGTCAGAACCTGATCGGGCGGTCTGTGGCCGTTTACCCAAAACTGGATATTGGCGATGACTTTTTCACCCGACGCCTCGCGGCCCTCGACGGTGGCGCTGCCGATATGGGGGAGGGTCATCACATTGGGATGCCGGATAAGGCGGGGGTCGACCAGAGGTTCGTCCGGGTACACATCAAGGCCTGCGCCTGCGAGGTGCCCTGATTGAAGCGCTGCGATCAGCGCCTCTTGATCTATAATCTCGCCGCGCGCCGTGTTCACAATGCTGGAACCCGGTTTCATCAAAGCGATGCGGCGTGCATCAATCATCCCGCGTGTTTGATCCGTCAAAGGGCAGTGCAGGGTGAGAATATCCGCCTCAGCTATAAGCGTGTCGACATTGGCGACAAATCGCGCGCCCAGCATGGATTCCATCGCGGCAGGAAGCGGCTTTCGCCCCGTGTATGCGATCTCCATCCCGAATGCTCTGGCACGGTGGGCAACGGCCTGCCCGATGCGGCCCATGCCGATGATGCCGAGCACTTTTCCACCAATCTTGCGGCCAAGCATTCCGGTGGGGGCCCAGCCTGTCCATTGGCCGGTGCGGATGAGTTCGACCCCCTCGCGAATGCGGCGCGGCACGCCGATAATCCCGGCCATGGCGAGGTCGGCGGTGTCGTCAGTGAAAACGCCCGAAGTGTTCGTAACCATAATCTTGCGCGCAGCAGCAGCGGCAAGGTCGATATGCTCGGTCCCAGCGCCAAAATTGGCTATGAGGCGCAGGTTTGCGCCAGCGCCGTCAATCATATCGGCATCAATCCGGTCGGTTACCGTAGGCACAAGGACATCGCACCGGGCCATCGCGTCCATCAACGCTTCGCGCGTCATGGGTTCGTCGGTTGTGTTCAATGACACGTCAAACAGTTCGCTCATGCGAGCCTCAACGCTGGGCGCGAGGTGGCGCGTGACGACGACTTTGGGCTTGCCAGAGGCGAATTGCGGCGGGTTATCGATCTGAGACATTGTGGTGCATGCGCTAGTGCCAATGGCCCCGAAGCGTCAAGCAGATGCGTAGCAAGGCGAGCGGTTCCCGAATTGGCACAAGTTACCATGAGAGGGCCTATGGGTACCTTGAAAGTTGGGAGGCACTCTGGCTATCACGGCACGATGAAACTTCTGCAATTCCTAGGTATTTTTGCGCTCGTCCTCACGGTTTGGACAGGCGTTGCCCACACCACAGCTCAAGCGCAAAACCGCGAGGTGCCCTATTGGGCGACTTTGCGCTTTGACGAGGTCAACATGCGCAAAGGACCGAGTGAAAACTATCCGATCGATTGGGTTTACAAACGCAAAGGTTTGCCGGTGCAGGTGATACGCCTGCGCGAAAGTTGGCGTCTGGTTCAGGACCCCGACGGCACGCAAGGGTGGATTGCATCCAGCCAGCTTAGCCCCAAACTGGGCGCGCTGATTATCGGCGATGGCGTTGTTGAGCTTCGCGAGGCGGCTTCTGCGAGTTCGCCTATACTTTGGCAGGCAGAACCCGGCGTTGTTGGCGAATTGCTGCGCTGTCGTGACAGTTTTTGCGAGATCGATATCGCAGGCAAAAGCGGTTGGGTGCTCGCGACCCGCATTTGGGGTGCGGGCGAGATGTAGGTCGCAAAATGTAGAGCGGTCCGGGCTCCGCGCATGATGCGCAGAGCCCTTGCTTCTTAAACTAGCTCAACCGCCACAGCAGTAGCTTCACCACCGCCAATGCACAGGCTTGCGACACCGCGTTTTTTGCCTTGGGTCTTAAGCGCATTGAGAAGCGTCACGATAATGCGGGTGCCCGACGCGCCGATGGGGTGGCCCAGAGCCGTTGCACCGCCATTGACGTTGATCTTTGCGTGATCGATGCCGATGTCGCGCATTGCGAACATGGCGACACAGGCGAACGCCTCGTTCACTTCCCACAGGTCCACGTCGTCAATGGACCAGCCAGCGTTCTTCAGGACCTTCTCGATTGCGCCAACGGGGGCAACGGTGAAGTCCTTTGGCTCGCGCGCATGGGCCGCCATAGCGGTGATCTTGGCGATCGGTTCCTGACCGTTCTCCTTTGCGAGGCTTTCACGTGTGAGGACAACTGCAGCCGCACCATCGGAAATCGAGCTTGATGTGGCCGCTGTGATCGTGCCGTCTTTGGCGAAAGCCGGGCGAAGGGCGGGGATTTTGTCAGGGCGGCCTTTGCCGGGTTGTTCGTCGGTGTCGACGGTGACTTCGCCTTTGCGGGTTTTGAAGGTTACCGGCACCACCTCATCGGCAAACGCACCGCTTTCAATCGCCGCATTGGCCCGGGTCAGCGATTCAATCGAATAGGCGTCCTGCTCTTCGCGGGTCAGCTGGTATTCGTTCGCCGTGTCCTGCGCAAAAGTGCCCATCGCGCGGCCTTCCTCATAGGCGTCTTCAAGCCCATCAAGGAACATGTGATCATAGGTCGTGTCATGCCCGATGCGCGCGCCCGAGCGGTGCTTTTTGAGCAGGTACGGCGCATTGGTCATGCTCTCCATGCCGCCCGCAATGACATAATTGACTGTACCGCTCGCCAGCGCTTCTGCGCCCATGATTACAGTTTGCATGCCGGAGCCGCACACCTTGTTGACGGTGGTGGCTTGAACAGATTTTGGAAGACCCGCTTTCAATGCCGCCTGACGCGCTGGCGCCTGACCAAGGCCTGCTGGCAGGACACATCCCATGTAGGCGCGGTCGAATTTGTCTCCGGCAACGCCCGAACGCTCCACCGCGGCTTTCACCGCAGTCGCGCCCAGTTCCGTTGCTGACACATCGGAAAGTGCTCCTTGCATGCCGCCCATCGGGGTGCGGGCATAGGAGAGAATGACAATCGGATCAGACGCGGCGAATTGAGACATGGCTTTTGTCCTTTTGAAAGGGGTCATGGATTTGCCAGAGCAAGTAGGGAGAGCTTACGCGAAAGGCAACGCACATACACCTCAGCTTTTCGTATTAGTCTTGCACGCCGCGCACAGTTCGCGCAGTGTGAGTATCAAATCGAAACTAGACCGGGTTTGGGAGAGAGCAACCATGGCTGATGATCTGCGAGAACAACAAGAAGCGGCGCTGAAACTGCAACGCAGCGCCTTTACCGCATCACGGCCAGAGCCGATGTCGATGCGCAAGGATCGTGTGAAGCGCGCGATGGCGCTGTTGAAAGACCACGGCGAGAACTTGTGTAAAGCGATGGCGGCCGATTTCGGCAGCCGGTCGATGACGCAATCGATGTTGACCGACATCGCGGCGACGGTTGGTGCGGGCAAACACTCGCTCAAGCACATGGACAAATGGGCCAAAACCGAAAAGCGGGGCGTGCAATTTCCGCTGGGGCTTTTGGGAGCAAAAGCTGAGCTTCGTTATGAGCCCAAGGGCGTTATTGGCATTCTTTCCCCGTGGAATTTCCCGGTGCAGCTGGCATTCGGGCCGCTGATGCAGATTTTTGCCGCCGGTAACCGGGCGATGATCAAGCCAAGCGAGTTTACCGAGCGCACCAGCATGTTGATGGCGGAGCTTGTGGCGGAGTATTTCACGCCCGATGAACTGACCGTCATCACCGGCGGTCCAGAGGTCGCAGCAGCGTTTTCTTCGCTTCCATTCGATCACCTCGTCTTCACAGGCTCCACCCCGACAGGGCGGCGAGTGATGGAGGCCGCGTCGAAGAACCTCGTGCCCGTCACACTGGAACTGGGCGGAAAATCGCCTGTTATCATGGGCAAAAGCGCAGACTTTGCCAAAGCTGGTGAACGCATTGCGTTGGGCAAAATGATGAACGCAGGCCAAATCTGCCTTGCGCCTGATTACATGTATGTGCCCCAGGAAAGCGAAGACGAGGCGGTCCAAGGCGTCGTTCAAGGCGCTAGCGCGATGTATCCGACCCTGCTGCAGAATGATGACTATGCCTCCATCGTGTCCGACCGCCACTTCGAACGGCTTCAGGGCTTGGTCAAAGACGCACGCGACAAGGGCGCAGAGGTGATCGAGGTCAATCCGGCCGGCGAAGATTTCAGCAACGCCAACCAGCGCAAGATGCCGCTTACCATCCTCAAGAATGTGAACGACGAGATGGAGGCGATGCAGGAGGAAATCTTTGGTCCGGTCCTGCCGATCAAGACTTATCGCGCAGTTGATGAAGCGATTGATTATGTGAACGAAAATGATCGTCCACTTGGTCTGTATTACTTCGGCGATGACAAGGGCGAGCAAGAGCGCGTTCTTACCCGGACGATCTCCGGCGGTGTCACCACCAATGACGTGATCTTCCATATCTCGATGGAGGACCTGCCCTTTGGCGGCGTCGGCCCGTCGGGCATGGGCAGCTATCATGCGATCGAGGGCTTTAAGGAATTCAGTCACGCGCGCGCCGTCTATCATCAGCCCAAGATCGACATTGCCAAGCTTGGCGGGTTCAAGCCGCCCTATGGCAAGGCAACCGACAAGGCGATTGCCGGCATGATGAAGTGAGCCGGTTTTTCAGGCAAGGATCGCCTGGAAATCTATAGATTGGTCTAGTTTGGCATAGTGTTGCTCAGGGCCGCGAATGGTCCTTGCCCCCTGTTTGCTTTGCGAAACGGGCAAGCACGAGGTTTGGCCGTTCGATTTTGTGCACGAATAATGCCGTGATTTACGCGTTTCTGCCCCTTGCACACAGGGCGGCTCAGGCGTAGGGGGCAGCGCACTGGGATAAAAACACATGGACAGCGTAATGATCGACCAAACCGTCGACCTTGGCCAATATCTGCCGATACTCCTCTTTATCGGCGTCGCTCTTGGACTTTCCGTCCTATTCGTATTCTTGCCTATGGGCGTTTCGCGTCTGACCGGCGCGCACAATCCGGACGCAGAAAAGCTCTCCGAATATGAGTGTGGTTTTCCCGCTTTTGAAGATTCGCGCAGCCAGTTCGACGTACAGTTTTATCTGGTAGCGATCAGCTTTATCATCTTCGACCTCGAAGCAGCGTTCCTCTTCCCCTGGGCCGTAAGCCTGGGTGAAACGGGCTGGGTCGGTTGGATCGGTATGATGACCTTCCTCACCATCCTCGCCATTGGCCTTGCCTATGAGTGGAAGAAGGGTGCCCTCGATTGGCAATGAGGTATTGGCAATAGGGCATCGGCCCTAAGGGATTAGCTATGAACACGATTACTCCCCCAGCAAGTCTCCCCGACGTAAGCGCTCTGGAAACCGCCAAAGGCGGCGAAGTGCGTGCACCGGACCAGGACTATTTTCGCGCGCTTCAATCCGAGGTGAACGACAAGGGCTTTCTCGTCACATCGACAGAGGACCTGTTCCAATGGGCGCGTACAGGCTCGCTCTGGTGGATGACCTTTGGTCTTGCGTGCTGCGCGGTGGAGATGATCCATGTGAACATGCCACGCTACGATATGGAGCGGTTTGGCGCAGCGCCTCGCGCATCCCCGCGTCAATCAGACGTGATGATCGTAGCGGGCACGCTGTGCAACAAAATGGCCCCTGCGCTGCGCAAGGTATATGACCAGATGTCTGATCCCAAATATGTGATCAGCATGGGTTCTTGCGCCAATGGCGGCGGCTATTACCACTATTCCTATTCCGTTGTGCGCGGATGCGACCGGATTGTTCCGGTTGATATCTATGTGCCCGGTTGCCCCCCAACGGCAGAGGCTCTGCTCTACGGTGTGATGCAATTGCAGCGCAAAATTCGCCGTGTCGGGACGATTGAACGGTGAGGATTTACCCTACCTTTCTTGCATTCATGCTCGCGGCAATCGCAGCGCCCTTGGCGGCTCAGCCAGTCCAGTGGAGCGCCGCGCAAACCACGTTCGGCACTGCATCGGTAGAAATGCCGTGTGCGAAAGAGGCCGTTCAGGTCAGAGAGCGCGAAGGCGTGGAGGCGGTCCGCTGTGATGTGTCCGGCGTGACGGTTTTCCTCTTCGTTCTGAAGAATGAGATGTTGTTTAGATTTGGCTTCCCGGGTGCGTCTGTGCCGGAAATCCGAGGGAATATTGAGCGGGATTCGAGTACGGAATACCTCATCGACGGATCGGTTAGCGGCTATGAGGCCTTCTACAGCGAAGGCCGCGCCTCCGATGGTAAGGTCGCGGTTGGTATCGTCGATCTGAAAGATGGCCGTACAGTGATGCTGAATGTTCAAACGGACGGAAGCGAAGCTGCCGAAGCGGCGATCTCAGATATTTTTGTGCGTTCATGGGGTTCTTTGCAGGTGACTAGGCCGTGACAGTTGTACACTCCGCTCCGAAATTCGCCTCTAACGAGGGCGTGATCGACGCTCTTGCGGGCTCTTTAAGCGTTTGGCTCGAGGGGACGGCCGAGCAGCACGGCGAGATTATCCTCACCGCAAAACGCGAAGAAATCGCGACCGTGCTCAAGTCCTTGAAAGAAGATCACGAGTATCAGCAGCTCATGGAAATCGCGGGCGCTGACTATCCCGACCGGCCTGAGCGGTTCGAGGTAGTTTACATGCTCCTTTCGCTCACCAAGAACCACCGCGTCATGGTGAAGTGTTCGACCGATGCGAATACGCCTGTGCCAACGGTGACGACGCTTTGGCCAAACGCGGGCTGGCTCGAGCGCGAGGTGTTCGACCTTTATGGCGTGGTGTTTGCAGGTAATCAGGACCTTCGCCGCATCCTCACCGATTATGGCTTTGAAGGGCACCCGTTCCGCAAAGACTTCCCGATGACCGGCTACACCGAACTGCGCTATTCCGAAGAGGAAAAGCGTGTTGTGTCCGAGCCGGTTGAACTGCCGCAGGATATGCGCACCTTTGACTTCCTCTCCCCTTGGGAGGGCGGTGAATATGTGCTTCCCGGTGATGAGAAAGCCGAAGAGCCTGCGCTGGCAGCAGAAGAAACCAAGGATGAGGCACCCAAGGACGGTGTCGAGTTTGAAATCGATGATGAGGAGGACACAAAATGAGCGTCCAAATCGAAGAATCGCCCACCAATGATGGCGAAGTCATCAAGAATTACACGCTGAACTTCGGGCCTCAACACCCGGCAGCCCACGGCGTGCTTCGCATGGTGATGGAGCTTGATGGCGAAGTTGTTGAGCGGGTGGACCCGCATGTGGGCCTGCTCCACCGCGGCACCGAAAAGCTGATCGAGCAGAAGACTTATCTGCAAGCGCTGCCGTACTTTGACCGCCTCGATTACTGTTCGCCGCTGTGTCAGGAGCACTCTTATGTGCTCGCGATCGAAAAGCTTCTGAACATCGAGGTTCCAGAGCGCGCGCAGTATCTTCGCGTGCTGTTTGCGGAGCTCACCCGCATCTGCAATCACATGCTCAACATCGGCGCGCACGTCATGGATGTGGGCGCGATGACGCCCAACCTTTGGGTATTTGAGCTGCGCGAAGATTGCCTGAACTTCTTTGAACGGGCATCTGGCGCGCGGATGCACTCGGCATGGTTCCGCCCCGGCGGTGTGCATCAGGATGTGCCGGAAAAGCTGCTGGTTGATATTGGCGATTGGCTCGACAACCGGTTCTTCCAATTGTTCGACGACGCAATGAGCCTCGTGATGGACAACCGCATCTTCAAGCAGCGCAATGTCGATATCGCCATTGTGGGCCGCGATGATGCGATTGCCTGGGGCTTTTCTGGTCCGATGATCCGGGCGGCCGGCATTCCGTGGGACCTTCGCAAGTCGCAGCCTTACGATGTGTACGACCGGATGGAGTTCGACATTCCCGTCGGCACCAATTCGGACTGCTACGACCGTTTTATGGTGCGCGTGAAGGAAGTTCGCGAGAGCGCCAAGATCATTAAGCAATGTATCCGCGATATGCCGCAAGGCCCGATTGCGAGCACAGATGGCAAAGTCTCTCCGCCCAAGCGCGGCGAGATGAAGCAATCGATGGAAAGCTTGATCCACCACTTCAAGCTCTACACCGAAGGCTTTCACGTGCCTGAAGGCGAAGTCTACGTCGCCACCGAAAGCCCCAAGGGCGAGTTCGGCGTCTACCTCGTCAGCGATGGGACAAATAAACCCTACCGCTGCAAAATCCGCCCGACTGCGTTCTCACACCTTCAAGCGATGGAGATGATGACCAAAGGCCACATGCTGGCCGATGCGACCGCGATCCTTGGCGCGATTGATGTGGTCTTTGGGGAGTGTGATCGGTGAGGCTTGCACGCAAACTTGAATTTGGTGTGGGTGTTCCAGCGTGGCTAATCGGCCTAGCGGCGATCTTCGGGTTTCCTCCGCTGCATTTCGGAGCGATCGCGATATTTGTGTTTTTGGCAGTTTGTGCCTTCCGCTTTTTGAGCGACCAAAGTGAGTTTTACCGTGGCTGACCGTACACCTGCACCCGATACCCCTGAACTGCGCGCGCGCTGGGGTTCTTTTGAGTGGTCGAAAGAGAACAAGAAAAAGGCAGATTACCATATCGCCAAATACCCCGAAGGTCGGGCGAAGTCGGCGACGATGCCGCTGCTTGATCTGGCACAGCGTCAAGTGGGCGAAGAGACCGATACGCAAGGCTGGCTCCCGCTGCCAGTGATCGAATATGTCGCCAAATACATCGACGTACCGGTGATCCGCGTGCTCGAAGTTGCGACCTTCTATTTCATGTACAATATGAAGCCGGTCGGGAAATATCACGTGCAGGTTTGCGGCACGACGCCGTGTATGCTGCGCGGATCTGACGACATCATAGCTGCGTGCAAGAAGCGCGGCATGAAGATGGGACATGTGTCCGAAGACGGCCTTTGGACGCTGACCGAGGTTGAGTGCATGGGCAATTGCGCCACCGCTCCCATGGTTCAGATCAACGATGACAATTACGAAGATCTGACGCCAGAGCGCCTAGATGCCGTGCTTGACGCGCTGGCCGCTGGCGAAACGCCGAAAGCTGGCACGCAGGAGCCTGGGCGTCATACGTCAGAGCCTTCGGGTGGACCCACCACTCTTAAAGAAATGGTCGATGCCAATCACGATTACCGGGGTGACTGGTAATGGGTGACAAGCCAGCCAATACCGCAAGCGGCAATCGCGCTCTGGGCATATCGTTTATGGTGCTCGGTGTGTGCATGTGCGTCGTTTTCGGATTGACGCTGGGCCCGGCCTTTATCGGTCTGGGTATGCCATTTGCTGTGCTTGGTTTTATCTTCCTGCCCAAGTCAGGCGAAGGGCAAAAAAGCGAGGGAGACCGGTAATGGCCAGTCCCAAGACCAACCTTGGCATGGGCGCTGTGGGCCTGTTGTTTTTTGCGCTCGCCGTTTGGGAGTTTCTCTCCGGTGATGGCTGGATCGTTTGGGTCCTGCTTGGCGTGTTGTTCGGCGGAGTTGGCGCAGCGCGTCAGCTGTTGAGTAAGGGCGATGCGCAGTAATGGACATCGTCACAATCATTCTTGCCCTCGCTGGTGCCTTCATCGCCTACAAGGTGTTGATGGGCTTGCTGCGCGTGGCAGTGATTGTGTTGATTTTTGGCGTCACAACGGGGCTGTATCAACAAGGGGTGATCGGGTGATGGCCGTCTGGATTGCCCTTGGTTCTGTTATGCTCGCGCTTGCGGTGGTGCTGTTTGTCCTCAACGCCAAAACGATGGATGACGACAAATGAACGGCGGCACTCTTGCAACAATGATTGCAGGCTTGGCCTGCTTCGGATTGGGAGCCTATCTGTCGGCGACCGGTGAGAAGAACACCGGGATTGTGTTGATGGGTATGGGCCTTGTTTTTCAGGTTTTGACTTTGCGGCGGCTACGGATGGCGCGCAAAGGCACGACAACGCAGAAGGGATCGAGCGATGCTGGCTGATAAGGACCGCATCTTCACCAATGTATACGGCTTCCAGGATTGGGGCCTCAAAGCTGCGCAAAAGCGCGGCGATTGGGATGGCACCAAGGCTCTGATCGAGCGTGGGCAAGACGCGATCATTGAAGAGATCAAAGCCTCTGGCCTGCGTGGCCGGGGCGGTGCTGGCTTCCCGACCGGTCTCAAATGGTCATTCATGCCCAAGACCAGCGCGGATGGCCGGCCAAGCTTCCTCGTCATCAATGCCGACGAATCTGAACCAGGTTCGTGCAAAGACCGCGAGATCATCCGCCACGATCCGCACAAGCTCATTGAAGGCGCGCTGGTTGCCGGTTTCGCCATGCGGGCGCGCGCTGCCTATATCTACATTCGCGGCGAATACATTCGCGAGGCTGAGACGCTGCAGGCGGCGATCGACGAGGCGTATGATGCAGGGCTGATCGGCAAGAATGCCAGCGGGTCTGGTTATGACTTCGATGTGTTCATGCACCGGGGTGCTGGCGCGTATATTTGCGGCGAAGAAACCGCGATGATCGAAAGCCTTGAGGGCAAAAAGGGTCAACCGCGTTTGAAGCCTCCGTTCCCTGCGGGCGCTGGCCTTTATGGCTGTCCTACGACCGTGAACAATGTTGAGAGCATCGCGGTTGTGCCAACGATCCTTCGCCGTTCAGGTGCTTGGTTTGCGGGCTTTGGCCGCGAAGGAAACGCGGGCACCAAACTGTTCCAGATTAGCGGCCATGTCGAAAAGCCCTGCGTCGTCGAAGAAGAGATGAGCATTCCGTTTGAGGAGCTTATCGAAAAGCACTGCGGCGGAATTCGCGGCGGGTGGGACAACCTGCTTGCGGTCATTCCGGGCGGTTCTTCGGTGCCGCTGGTGCCTGCTGAGCAAATTCGCAGCGCTCCGATGGATTTTGACGGGCTCAAAGAGCTTGGCTCCGGCCTTGGCACGGCTGCGGTTATAGTGATGGATAAGTCCACTGATATTGTGCGCGCAATTTCTCGCCTCAGCTACTTCTACAAGCACGAATCCTGCGGCCAATGCACGCCGTGCCGTGAGGGCACCGGTTGGATGTGGCGCATGATGGAGCGGCTCCGCACAGGCGATGCCGAGATCGAAGAGATCGACATGCTGCAC
Organism: Erythrobacter sp. S227; assembly: GCF_057364925.1. Lineage (NCBI taxonomy): Bacteria > Pseudomonadati > Pseudomonadota > Alphaproteobacteria > Sphingomonadales > Erythrobacteraceae > Erythrobacter > Erythrobacter sp. S227. The sequence goes on along the minus strand of NZ_CP200280.1, from coordinate 1,009,171 downwards.
GAAGTCACCAAGCAGGTTGAAGGCCACACAATCTGCGCGCTTGGCGATGCAGCGGCCTGGCCGATCCAAGGCCTAATCCGCCACTTCCGCCCCGAGCTTGAGCGCCGGATCGAAGAACACAACGCACAATTCCGGGAGGCTGCGGAATGACCCACCTAGTCTATCGCGACCGTCATCACACAGATGGCGAGTTTGCCGGTCGAACAGAACGGTATTGGCCTGATCCAGACGAGCGCGGACTTTTCGAGCTGGGTGATCCGCGAGTGCCAAAAAAGTCAGATGGTAAGAACCAGAACCAACGCAAGGAATATGCTGTTTTCGTTGAGAACGAGAAAAATGCAGTAAGGCTAGTCAGAGAATACGGTTTCTCTCTGCGCATGAGGGGCGAACTTACTGGCCAGCGCAATCTCATTCAGCCCGATAGCATCAAGGACGCGCCTAATGCCTAAGGTAACCGTAGACGGTCAGGAAATCGAAGTCCCACAGGGCGCGACTGTCCTTCAGGCTTGCGAGCAAGCGGGCAAGGAGATCCCGCGCTTCTGCTATCACGAGCGGCTCAGCATTGCGGGCAATTGCCGCATGTGTCTGGTTGAAGTGAAGCCCGGGCCGCCAAAGCCTCAGGCATCGTGCGCGCTTCCTGCAAGCGAGGGTCAGGAGATCCGCACCGACACGCCGATGGTCAAAAAGGCGCGCGAAGGAGTGATGGAGTTTCTGCTCGTCAACCACCCGCTTGATTGCCCGATTTGCGATCAGGGCGGTGAGTGCGATCTTCAGGATCAGGCTGTGGCCTATGGCCGTGGTTCGTCGCGCACCAAGGAAAATCGCCGTGCGGTCACTGAGAAATACATGGGTCCGCTGATCAAGACGGTGATGACCCGCTGCATTCACTGCACGCGTTGTGTGCGGTTCTCTGAAGAGATCGCGGGCGTGGATGAGATCGGCGCGCTGTATCGCGGCGAAGATATGCAGATCACGACCTATCTGGAAAAGGCGGCGGCGCATGAGCTTTCCGCCAATGTGATTGATCTGTGCCCTGTCGGTGCTCTCACTTCGCGTCCTTACGCGTTTGAGGCTCGGCCTTGGGAATTGAAGCGCACGCTTAGCATTGACGTATCCGACGCAGTGGGTGCGAATATCTCGCTGCACTCCAAAGGCCGCGAAGTGATGCGCGCGCTTCCTCGCATTAATGATGATGTGAATGAGGAGTGGCTCTCGGATAAGGCGCGCTATCAGGTCGATGGCCTGACCAAGCGCCGCCTCGACCGTGTGTTTGTGCGCCCAAAAACCGGAGAAAACGCCGGAAAGCTCGCGGCGTCTGATTGGAACGAGGCGTTCGGCATAATTGCGGGCGCGCTTGAGACCGATAAATCCTCTGTCGCAGCGGTGGCCGGCGATATGGTCGATTGTGAGACCATGTTTGCAGCCAAGGCTCTGCTCGAGGCTTGCGGTTCGACGCTTCTCGAAGGTCGCCAGACCGGCATGACTTATGATGTGTCCAACTTGGCTGCGGTGAATTTCAACTCGACGCTTGCCGGGATTGAGACCGCCGATTGTATCCTCATCGTTGGCAGCCACATCCGCTGGGAAGCGGCCCTGGTGAATGCTCGTATTCGTAAGGCCGTGAAGACGGGCGCGAAAGTGTTTGTGGTGGGCCCTCTCTGGGAGACCACCTATCCGGCCGAATTTCTCGGCGAAGACCTCAAGGTCCTGAACCGTGTGCCCAAGGCTCTTGGCGACGCCATGAAGGCAGCGACACGCCCTGCGGTGATCCTTGGCGGTGCGGCTTTGGCTGCAGGTGCTCTTGGCGCGGCGCTGAAGCTGGTCGACAAGTTCGGCCTTGTGAAAGACGATTGGAACGGCTTCAACGTCCTCCATATGTCCGCAGCACGCATGGGCGGGTTGATGCTCGGCTACGCGCAAGATGGCGGCATGGCGGATATCGCGGCGGCGAAACCCAAAGTGCTCTTCAGCCTTGGCGCGGATGAGATGGATTACGAGCCATTCGCGGACAGCCTCAAGGTCTATATCGGCCACCACGGCGACAAGGGCGCGCATAACGCTGACATCATTCTGCCCGCTGCCTCCTACGCCGAGAAAGACGGCACTTACGTCAACACGGAAGGCCGCGTTCAGTTCGCTGAAAAAGCAGTGTTTGCACCCGGTGATGCGCGTGAGGATTGGACGATCCTGCGCGCTCTGGCGGATGCGATTGGCGTAAGCGTTGGCTTTGACAGTTTTGAGCAGCTTCAAGGTGCGATGATTGCCGAGGTGCCTGCTTTGGGTGAAGAGGCTCTCGCCGACATTATGGCACTTTCTGGGGGCGCGCTTCCAAAAGCTGACAGCAAGGCCAAGGCAGAAGGCGTTATAAGTGCCTATCCCATCAAGGATTTCTACCTCTCCAACCCCATCGCCCGCGCATCCGCTGTGATGCAGCAATGTTCGGCAGAACTGCTCCACGCGGAAGAGATGAAGGAGGCTGCGGAATGACGCTTTTTCTTAGCATCTTGGTAGGCGTGGTGATCGCGGTTGGTGTGATTGGCGGTGTTCTTTGGACTTCTATGTGGCTGGCTGATCGGAAAACTGATGCAGACGCAGAAGGCTGGAAAGACAATGGTTCCGGCAACGTTGATGGATATGGATCTGGCTATGGAAGTTCGTTCAGCGACTCTGGCTGCGGCGGCGGAGGAGGCGACTAATGACCGCGTTCTTTGAAACTCTCGGCCTTCCGTATGAGTGGGCCTGGTTTGTCGCCACGATTGCGGGCATCCTCCTTATCGCGCTCCCTGTCATGCTTGCCGTTGCCATGGTGATCTATGTCGACCGCAAGGTGCTGGGCGCGATTATGCTTCGGCGCGGGCCCAATGTGGTGGGGCCGTTTGGCCTGCTTCAGAGCTTTGCCGACGGGCTTAAGGTGTTCTTGCAGGAAACCATCATCCCAAGTGCCGCCAACAAGGGCATCTTCCTGCTTGCGCCGATCATCACCTTCACCGTGGCCTTGGCCGCATGGGCGGTGATCCCGTTTGGCGATGGCGTGGTGCTCGCTGACATCAATGTAGGCTTGCTCTACATCCTCGCGATCTCGTCGCTCGGCGTTTACGGTGTGGTGATGAGCGGGTGGGCTTCGAACTCGAAATACCCCTTCTTCTCCGCCATGCGGGCCGCCGCTCAGATGATCTCTTATGAGGTCTCTATCGGATTTATCTTGGTGTGCGTCGTCCTGTGGGCAGGCACGTTCAATATGAGCGGCATTGTCGAGGCACAGCGTGGCCACGGGCTTGGTTTCGTCAACGGGTTCTTCTTTAACCCGCTGTTGTTCCCGATGTTTGTGGTGTTCTTCATCTCGGCTCTGGCTGAGACGGCGCGCGCTCCGTTTGACCTGACCGAGGCCGAATCCGAGCTCGTCGCAGGCTATCAGACCGAATATTCGTCGATGGCCTTTGCGCTGTTCTGGCTGGGTGAATATGCCAACATCCTGTTGATGTGTTCGCTGTGCGCGATCCTGTTTATGGGCGGGTGGTTGCCGCCATTTGAGTGGGCACCGCTGTACTATGTGCCGGGCTTTATCTGGTTCCTGTTGAAGACCTTCTTCTTCTTCCTGCTGTTCAGCTGGATTTGGGCAACCGTACCGCGCTATCGCTATGACCAGTTGATGCGTCTTGGCTGGAAGGTGTTCCTCCCGATGAGCCTTGGCTTTGTCGCGGTGATCAGCGGATACTTGATGGCGACCGGTCACTTTACGAGCGCCGCGCCGCTGGTTGAGCCAGCAAGTGTGACGCCTGATCAGATTGTTGAAACCGTGGTAGATGAACCGTCACGCGCGACAGGGCACATCGGATGATCCGATCACTCGTCCCTATTTCTGCGATTGCACTCATGGCTCTAGCAGCTCCGGCAGCTGCGCAAAAAGAAGCTCCGAGCCCGCGCTACTTCAGTTTCGCCTGTCATCTGGTCGATATTAACGGCGCAGGTAAAGAGATGACTGGCTTGCTTCGAAGAGATGCGGAGAGGAATTATTCCGGCATCTGGGATTTCAGGACGCGTTGGTTCGAAGTAACCGATGATAGCAAGATCAAGAGAGATGATCGCGTATTTGGCAAAGGGTACGAGTTTGAAGCCAGAATGCCGCTTCCCCCCGTGGAGGGCAAACCCCTTGCAGGAATTGGACATTACGAAGCCTATCAAGTGTATTGGTCCGGGTATTCTGATGGAGTGATCGTGCACAAAACATGGCGGGAGCTGCGCCCTGCTGTGCGCTCAGACGAGAGACTTCTGGCTGCCGGGCTCTGCAAGTTTAATGAAGAGGAAAACGCGGGATGACCAGCGCTACCCAACTCCTTAAATCCTTCACCCTCTGGGAATTCCTGAAAGCGCACGCGCTGACCTTGAAGTATTTCTTCAAGCCCAAGGTGACGATCAACTATCCGTTCGAGAAATCGCCGCTTAGCCCGCGTTTTCGCGGTGAGCACGCGCTGCGCCGTTATCCAAACGGCGAAGAGCGCTGCATTGCGTGCAAGCTTTGCGAGGCGGTGTGCCCGGCTCAGGCGATCACGATTGAGAGTGAGCCGCGCGAAGACGGCAGCCGCCGCACCACGCGCTATGACATTGATATGACGAAGTGCATCTATTGCGGCTTTTGTCAGGAGGCCTGCCCGGTGGATGCCGTGGTCGAGGGGCCAAACTTTGAATACGCCACCGAAACGCGCGAGGAATTGCTTTATGACAAGGCAAAACTGCTCGCAAATGGTGACAAATGGGAACGGGCCATCGCGGCTAACCTTGAAGCGGACGCCCCCTATCGTTAAGGGCGCGGCCAAGTCTTGACGGGCTGGACGGAAAAACAGGGATCATGATTCAGACACTCGCCTTTTATCTCTTTGCGACGCTTGTCGTGGCCAGCGCGGTCATGGTGATCATGTCGCGAAACCCTGTGCACTCCGTGCTGTGGCTCATCCTGTCGTTCTTCAACGCGGCAGGATTGATGGTGCTGGTGGGGGCAGAGTTCATCGCGATGCTGCTCGTCATTGTATACGTGGGCGCGGTTGCGGTGTTGTTCTTGTTCGTGGTGATGATGCTCGACATCGACTTTGCGGCGATGCGGGCCGGGTTCATCAAGAACTTCCCGCTGGGGATTGCGATTGCGCTGATCCTTCTGGCTGAGCTTGGCCTGGGGCTGGGCGCATATGGCGCTGGCGGGATTGAACTTGGCACGCCCGATGGCACCGCTGCTGCGAGCGCGAATGTCTCTAATATCGAGGCTATCGGCGCGCTGCTATATGGCCGCTATATCCTGTTGTTTGAAATAGCTGGCATCATCCTGCTGGTGGCGATGATTGGCGCGATTGTGCTGACCTTCCAGCCGCCGCCTCCAGGGAGCCGCGCACAGCAAGACATCGGCAAACAAATTGCACGCCGCCCCGAAGAGGCGACGGTTATGAAAAATCCAGATATTGGCAAAGGGGTCGAGCTCTAATGGGACCCGTAGGCGTTGAACATTACCTTGTCGTGGGCGCGATTCTTTTCGTGCTTGGCGTGCTGGGTATCTTCCTCAACCGGAAGAATGTGATTGTCATCCTGATGGCGGTGGAGCTGATCCTGCTCGCCGTGAACATCAACCTTGTCGCGTTCAGCGCCTTTATGGGCGATCTGGTGGGACAGGTGTTTGCCATGATGGTTCTGACCGTTGCGGCAGCAGAAGCCGCGATCGGGCTTGCCATTCTCGTCATCTACTATCGTGGCCGCGGAACGATTGCGGTCGATGATGTCAACCGGATGAAGGGATAAGCGCCGCCATGGAAACGCAAATCCTATTGATCGTCTTCGCGCCTCTGGTCGCGGCGATTGTCGCCGGGCTGGGCAACCGTATGCTGGGCAATACGATTGCAAAGTCGATTACTACCGGCGGTCTTTTCCTGTCTGCGGCTTTGAGCTGGCCGATTTTCATCGGGTTTTTGACCGGCACTCACACCGCCGAAGTCGTGCCTGTGCTGCAGTGGGTGCAGTCGGGTGATTTGACCTTTGACTGGGCCTTGCGCGTCGATGCTCTCACCGCCGTTATGCTGGTGGTGATCAACTCGGTTTCCGCGCTCGTGCACCTGTATAGCTGGGGCTATATGGAGGAAGACCCGGATCAACCGCGCTTCTTCGCCTATCTCTCGCTTTTCACCTTCGCCATGCTGATGCTGGTGACCGCCGATAACCTCGTTCAGATGTTCTTCGGTTGGGAAGGGGTGGGGCTTGCCTCTTACCTGCTCATCGGGTTCTGGTTCAAAAAGCCTTCTGCGGGCGCTGCGGCGATCAAGGCATTTGTGGTCAACCGCGTGGGCGACCTTGGCTTTATGCTGGGTATCTTCGGCACGTTTCTGGTGTTCCAGACGACCTCTATTCCAGAGATCCTGGCAGCTTCCGCTGGCATGAGCGGATCGACCATCGGCTTCCTCGGCATGCGCTTGCCGACGATGGATATCCTGTGCTTCCTGCTCTTCATCGGGGCGATGGGTAAGTCGGCGCAATTGGGTCTCCACACATGGCTTCCTGACGCGATGGAGGGGCCGACGCCTGTGTCCGCTCTCATCCACGCAGCAACTATGGTGACAGCTGGCGTATTCATGGTCTGCCGTCTTTCGCCAATGTTCGAAGCGGCTCCGACAGCCTTGATGATCGTGACTATCGTGGGCGCGGCAACATGTTTCTTTGCGGCAACCATCGGCACGACGCAGTGGGACATCAAGCGGGTCATCGCTTACTCAACCTGTTCGCAGCTGGGCTATATGTTCTTTGCCGCAGGCGTCGGTGCGTACGGAGTTGCGATGTTCCACCTGTTCACGCACGCGTTCTTCAAGGCGCTGCTGTTCCTTGGCGCTGGCTCGGTCATTCACGCGATGCATCACGAGCAGGACATGCGCTACTATGGCGGTCTCAGGAAAGCGATCCCGATTACCTTTGTGGCGATGCTCTTGGGCACTCTCGCGATTACGGGTCTTGGTGTTTATCACCTCGGCGCAGGGTTCGCTGGTTTCTGGTCGAAGGATGCGATCCTTGAAGCGGCCTTTGCGCGCGGTACCACCACTTCGACCATTGCCTTCTGGGCAGGTGTGACGGCGGCGCTTCTCACCAGCTTCTACAGCTGGCGTCTGATGTTCCTCACCTTCTGGGGCAAGCCTCGCTGGATCGAGAGCGAGCACATCCAGCACACCGTCCACAAGACACCAGAAGAGGCGGGTGTAGACACAACCGGCGGCTATCACCCGCATGAAAGCCCGATTGCTATGCTGATCCCGCTTGTGGTGTTGTCCACCGGAGCGGTTCTGGCTGGCCAGGTGTTCGCGCCGAGCTTCATTGATGATGCAAGCTTCTGGGCGGGTTCGATCTTCTACAACGAAAACCTCATCCACGCTCTTCACGAAGTACCCTACTGGGTGAAGTATTCCGCCTTTGTGGTCATGGTTCTGGGCTTTATCGGCGCTTACATCGCCTACATCGCGAAGCCTGACATGCCGGCCAAGTTCGTCGCCAACTTTGGCTGGCTCCACAACTTCGTGTTCCGCAAATGGTATTTCGACGAGCTTTATGACGCGATCTTCGTAAAGCCGGCCTTTTGGCTTGGCCGTCAGTTCTGGAAACTGGGCGATATCGGCGTGATTGACCGCTTTGGACCAAACGGCATCGCCGCCGTGGTTCAGCGCGGCTCGGTCGCGGCCAAGACGATCCAGTCGGGCTATCTCTACACCTACGCGCTGATCATGCTTCTCGGGCTGATCGCCGCTGTCACTTATGTGCTGCTCTAGGGGTCTTTGAGCGTAATGGACTTTCCCATCCTCACCACGATGATGCTGGTGCCGTTAGCGGCAGCCATCGCATGTCTGTTCGCCGGGCAAGCCTCGCGAGTGATCGCGCTTGGCGCGACGCTTGTGACCTTTGGTTTGGGCGTCATGCTCTGGGCCAATTACGAGATCGGCGGCGCGCAGTGGCAGTTCCAAGAGAAGTACGAGCTTGTCGCGGGCTTCTCTTACGCGCTTGGTATCGACGGCATTGCCTTGATGCTGATCATGCTCAGCGTGTTCCTGATGCCGATCTGTATCCTTGCCAGCTGGGATTCGATCAAAAAGCGCATTGGCGAATACATGGCCGCCTTCCTGTTTATGGAAGTGCTGATGATTGGTACCTTCGCGGCGCAGGATTTGTTCCTGTTCTACATCTTTTTCGAGGCTGGCCTTATCCCGATGTATCTTATCATCGGCGTTTGGGGCGGCGATAACCGCATCTACGCTTCGTACAAATTTTTCCTCTACACGCTGATCGGCTCGGTTCTGATGCTGATCGCAATGTTCTGGATGGTGAGCGAGGCGGGCACCTCGGACATTCCGACGCTGATGCAGTACGACTTCCCCGGCGGCGCGCAGACGTGGTTGTGGCTGGCGTTCTTTGCGAGCTTTGCGGTGAAGGTGCCGATGTGGCCGTTCCACACCTGGCTTCCCGACGCGCACGTTCAGGCACCAACTGCGGGTTCGGTTATTCTGGCGGGCGTTTTGCTGAAGCTCGGCGGCTACGGTTTCATCCGTTTCAGCCTGCCGATGTTCCCTGAGGCCAGCGCCGACTTTGCATGGTTCGTCTTCATCCTCTCGATGATCGCGGTGATTTACACCTCGCTCGTCGCTCTGGTGCAGGCCGATATGAAGAAGCTCATTGCGTACTCATCGGTTGCTCACATGGCGATTGTGACCGTGGGTCTGTTCGCCTTCAATGTGCAGGGCCTTGAGGGTGCGATGATCGTCATGCTTTCGCACGGCCTTGTATCGGGCGCGCTCTTCCTGTGTGTGGGCGTCATCTACGACCGGCTCCATACTCGTGAGATCGAACGCTACGGCGGGCTTTCGATCAACATGCCGTATTACGCGCTGTTCTTCCTGCTGTTCACCATGGCCTCGATCGGCCTTCCGGGCACCAGCGGCTTTGTCGGCGAATTCCTTTCGCTTGCGGGCATCTACCAAACATCAAGCCTTGCGGCGCTTGTCAGCACCACCGGCATCATTCTGGGCGCAGCATACATGCTCTACCTCTACCGCCGTGTGGCCTTTGGCGATCAGAAGAACGCCGATGCTGCTGCTATGAAAGATATTACAGCGCGCGAGTGGCTTATGATGACACCGATTGCTGCCGTAGTCCTATGGATGGGCGTCTATCCGGAGAGCTTCCTTGCCCCAATGCGCGCCGACATCGCCGCGCTTGATGCGCAACTTGCCGCTGCCGCTCCTGCTAGCGACGCTGCGCTTGCGAGCGGAGAGCCGCTCTCGGCGGCGGCCAATGCCATGGAGTTTGAGGGCCATGAAGGGGAGGGCCAACACTGATGCTTGATTTCCCATCATCCTTCGCCCTCATCACGCCAGAGCTTATCCTTATCGGCACGGGCCTTGTCCTGCTGCTCGTCGCTGCATGGGTTGGCGACAAGGCTGCACGCGTTGTGACTATAGTTGCTGCCAGTGCGCTGTTCGTTGCGGGCCTCTTCACCATTCCGGGTTTGCACCTCGGGGTCGATGGCCCTGACAGCTACGCCTTCGGCACGCTTCTTAAAGTCGATAGCTTTGCGCTATTCTCAAAAGCCTTGATCTATCTTGCAGGCATTGGCGCGCTTGTTGTCGCGCCAGCCTTTTTCAACGGTCCCGCTGCGTCGAGCGAGCGCGGGCTGCGCGCGGAATACCCCGTCCTGATCCTGTTCGCGACCGTAGGCATGAGCATCATGGTTTCGGCAAGCGACTTTATGACGCTTTACATGGGGCTCGAATTGAACTCGCTCGCTGCTTATGTGCTCGCAGCAATCCTGCGCAAGGATGAGCGTTCAACCGAAGCGGGGCTTAAATACTTCGTCCTTGGCGCGCTTGCATCGGGTATCCTGCTTTACGGGATGAGCCTGCTCTACGGTTTTACCGGCGGAACCGACTTTGCCAGCGTTCGCGCTGGGCTAGAGGGTGAACTTTCCACCGGACAGCTGTTCGGCCTCATCTTCGTGATGGCAGGCCTTGCCTTCAAAATCGCAGCGGTGCCGTTCCATATGTGGACGCCGGACGTTTACGAAGGCGCACCGACACCGGTCACCTTGTTCTTCGCTACTGCTCCCAAAGTCGCTGCTGTGGCGCTCACCGCACGCGTGGTGTTCGAGGTATTCGGAGCTCAGGTTCAGGCGTGGCAGCAAATCGTCATGTTCACCGCATTGGCCTCCATCGTGTTCGGTGCGTTGGGAGCCATCGGTCAGGACAATCTGAAGCGCCTGCTTGCATACTCCTCGATCAACAATGTCGGCTTTATCCTGCTGGGTCTGGCTGTTGCCACGCCTGCTGGTGCCAGCTCGATGCTGGTTTATCTCTTCATCTATGTCGTGATGAGCCTTGGCAGCTTCACCGCATTGCTGATGCTTCGCGGCGAAGATGGCAATCTGTTTGAGACGTTTGGCGACATCGCTGGCCTTGCTGTTACACGTCCCGCAATCGCATGGGCGTTGCTCGTCTTCATGTTCAGCCTTGCGGGCATTCCGCCGCTGCTCGGTTTCTACAGCAAGTTTGTAGTGTTCCAGGCCGTGGTGGACGCGGACCTTGTGGTCTTCGCAGCTATCGCCATCGCGGCAAGCGTTATCGGTGCGTTCTACTACATCAAGTTCGTGAAAGTCATGTTCTTCGATGAACCTGCAGGCGTTGCCACCGGGAAAGCCGAGACCTCGCACTGGGTGCTCTTGGGCATCTGCGCTCTGATCATCTCGCCGCTTGGCTATCTGCTCACCGGATCGCTGACCGACCTTACCAATAAGGCAGCTTCCTCGCTGTTCCTGGCGATTTGACCTCGACCGCTGTAATCGAAACAGTTGAAGAGACCGCTTCGACCAATGCAGACTTGTTGCAACGATTGGCGGACGGGGAGGCGATAGCCGAGGGCTATTGGCTGCAAGCCGAGCGTCAAAACGGGGGCCGTGGGCGGCTTGGACGAAAATGGGAAAGCCCCAAGGGCAATCTCTTTTGCAGCACCCAAGTTGCTCTGCGCGCCGCCGATCCGCCTGCGCATACCCTTTCGTTTGTCGCCGGGCTCGCGGTTGCAGAGACGCTTCGGCGTTCTCTGTTTGCGAACACCCCGATAATGCTCAAATGGCCCAACGATGCTCTCGTCAGGGGCTGCAAGATCGCGGGCATCCTGCTGGAAAGATCGAAGGACAGCGTCGTGGTCGGGATCGGCGTGAACGTATGCCATGCGCCCGAGGTGCCCGGCCGCGAGACAACCTCCATACTTTATGAGAATGGAAAACATGACGGGAACCCCGGCCTTGTGCTCTCGATCCTGGCCGACGAGTTTGCCCTTCGCCTTTCGCGTTGGCGCGAAGAGCCGCTTGCACAAACACTTGATGCCTGGACGAACGCGGCGCACCCGATCGGTTCGCAATTGACGGTTGGATCGGGCGATGACGCTGTGACAGGAGCGTTTGCGGGCCTTGGCGAAGACGGCGCATTGCTCTTGCGCTTGGCGAATGGTGCAATCCGCACTATCCACGCAGGCGACGTGTCGATGATTTCTCAAGGGAATAGCTAATGCTGCTGGCAGCTGATGTTGGAAACACCAATGTCGTTTTCGCTCTGTTTGAGCCCGATGGACAGGGCGGCTATGTCACGCCTCCCAAGGCGCGCTGGCGTATCGCCACCGATCCGCGCCGGACAGGTGACGAGTACGCAGTATGGCTGCTGCAACTCCTGACGATTGAGGGCGTTTCGCGCGAGGGTATCACAGGGATTATCTATGCCTCTGTAGTCCCGCGCGCCGATCACAATCTGACGGTCCTTTGCCAGAAATACTTTGGCGTGACGCCGCTAAAAGCGGGTGAGGGCAAGGCGTCCTGGCCGTTTGTAGCCGATGTCGACCAGCCAACTTCGCTGGGTGCAGACCGCGCGCTCAATATTCTGGCCGCCCATCACAAATTTGGCGGCGACCTTATCGTCATTGACTTTGGCACTGCGACCAAGTTTGAAGCCATCGATTTCAACGGCACCTATAAAGGCGGATCCATCGCGCCGGGGATCAATCTGTCTCTCGATGCATTGGTGGGGAAGACGGCAAAACTTCCGCGCATCGCTATCGCCACTCCGGCCAGCACCAGTGTCATCGGACGCAACACCGAAGACCAAATGCTCATTGGAGTGTTCTGGGGCTATGTCGCTATGATGGAAGGCATTGTCGAGCGGATGAAAGCCGAAATCGGGCGCCCTGCGAAAGTGGTGGCGACTGGTGGACTGGCGATCCTGTTCGATGATGCGACACAGATATTTGACGTAGTAGACACTGATCTGACGATTGAGGGCCTTGCAATTCTGGCCACAAAGGCCGCGGCCTGATCATCGGATACTTGGGATAGAACGACACACAATTCGTGAATAAAAATTACAAACCAGAGCAAGAACTGCTTTTCCTGGCCCTTGGCGGCTCGGGCGAGATTGGCATGAACGTCAACCTGTACGGGTGCGACGGCAAATGGCTGATGGTCGATTTGGGCATGACCTTTTCGGGCGGAGAATATCCGGGCGTTGACCTGGTCTTTGCCGATCTCGACTTTATCGAAGAGCGGACCAAAGACCTTCTCGGCATTGTCCTGACCCACGCGCATGAGGACCACATCGGCGCGGTGCCATATTTCGCGGGCGAATTGGGCGTGCCGCTTTATGCGACCCCGTTCACTGCCGATCTGGTGGCGAGAAAGCTCGAAGAGGCGGGGCTGCTTGGTCAGGTTGAGCTCAACATTATCGAGGAAGACCACGGCCAGATCGATATCGGTCCGTTCAATGTCACCTATCTTCCGCTCGCCCACTCTATCGCAGAGGGCAATGCGCTTCTGATCGAAACGCCGTATGGAAAGGTCTTTCACACCGGGGATTGGAAGCTCGACGAAGATCCCATCATCGGCGAGCCCACCACGGAAGAAGAACTTCGCGCGATTGGCGATGAGGGCGTATTGGCGCTGGTTTGCGACAGCACCAATGTCTTTAATCCCAACCCCTCTGGTTCCGAAGGCGCCGTGCATAAAGGCCTTATGGAAGAGGTCGCCAAGCACAAGGGCAAGCGCGTCCTCGTTACGACCTTTGCGAGCAATGTCGCTCGGCTCCATACCCTTGGCGAGGTTGCGCGCGAAACGGGTCGCCAAGTGTGCGTGGCTGGCCGCTCGATCGACCGCATCCTAGAAGTCGCGCAGGACAATGGCTATCTCGAAGACTTCCCGGCACCTGTGGATTTCGACACCGCCATGCGTTTGCCGCGCGGTGAGGTGATGATCCTGGCCACAGGCGGGCAGGGCGAACCTCGCGCGGCCCTTGCGCGGATTGCTGACGACAATCATCCGCTTGAACTGGTCTCTGGCGATGTTGTGCTGTTTTCATCGCGCCTCATCCCCGGCAATGAAATCTCGGTTGGCAAGATGCAGAACCAGTTGGCCACGCGCGGGATTGAAATGATCACCGACCGGCAGAGCTTTATTCACGTGTCCGGCCATCCGGGCCGTCCTGAACTGGAAGCGCTCTACAGCTGGCTTCGCCCCGAGACACTTGTCCCGGTCCATGGCGAGATGCGGCATATGCAGGAGCAGGCGCGGCTCGGAAAGTCATGCGGCATCCCCAACAATGTGGTGCAATCCAATGGCGATATCGTTCGCCTTGCACCGGGCGCTCCGGGCAAGATTGCCGAAGTGCGCAATGGCCGCCTTGTGCTTGATGGTGACATCATCTCGCCTGCCGATGGTGATGCGGTCAACACGCGCCGCCGGGTGTCTTTTGAAGGAATGGTGATTGTCGTACTCGCCCGAGGCGAAGCGCCTTTGATCGAGGCCATCGGCCTGCCGCTTGATGAAGATCTGCCCGAATTCGTCGAAGAAACGCGTGAGGACATCCTTAAGGCTATCGGAAAATTGAAAGGCCGCGATGCGGGCGATCCTGCAGCGGTGCACGAGGCCGCTCGTCTTGCCGCGCGTCGTGCTGCGCGGCGTTGGTCTGGCAAGAACCCGCAAGTGCGCGTGCTTATGCCAGGGCTCACGAAGGGCGCCGAGTGATGCAGTGGACTTCGATCCTCGCGGTCTATTTTCTCATCTGGGTGATGAGCGCGTTTATCATGCTGCCTTTCGGGGTGCGTACTTCCGAGGAAGTGGGAGAAGCGCTGGTGCCGGGTCAGGCGGAAAGCGCACCATCAAGCTTTAAGCCGGGCAAGCTTCTCATCCGCGCAACGGTGATCGCGATTGTTCTGACAAGCTTGTTCGTGCTCAATTACGAATATGGCTGGGTGACCCCTGAGGATCTGGACATTCTGCCCAAACCCCCGGCCTCAGTCACTACGCCGCGCTGATTGCTCTATTCGCACACCGATTATTGTCTGAGCCGTTCAATCGACTGCGCCAGCACAACGTAAAGCTTGCCCACGTCCGAACCCAGAACCGTCACGCCCAAGGCCTTGCCATCGCGGGTGGATAGCACCGAGCGCAGCATCGCCTCGAAGTCGTGAATGTAGCGGCTGACATTGGCCCTGAACTCGTCATCGTTCTGATAAAGTTCGGCAATCTCGCGCGCTTCGCCGCTATCAATCAGACGCACGGCGCGCCTGGTAAAGATACCGCGGTCACCTTTGAGATAGGCATCCCACGAAGTGTCCGACACCTCTTGCGCCAGCGCCGATGTGAGGTCGATTGCTGACGAATTGAGGCTGTCTGTGATCAATGCCATGCGCCGTGCAAAGTCATTGTTGACCTGCTCTTCGGCAAGCTCGCGGGCGCGCGCGATGCGCTGCTCAAGGTTTTTGGTAAGCTCGTTCACTTTGGCCAATTGATCGCGCAGTTGGACGGTCGCCTCCCGGCTGACGCCCGACGCATGCGCAGCCGCCTGTTCCAGCTTACCGGCGGCTTCGGCCGAATTGTTACGCAAGGACCGCTCAAGCTCTTCGACCGCACGTTTTGAAAGGGTTGCTGCGAGTTCGCCAACTTTCTCTCGTGCACCGTTGTCAAGGGTTTCGAATACATCTTTGGTGGCCGTATCAAGCTTTGCAAGCTCTTCGCGCAGACGTTCCTGCGTGCCGCCTGCCAGGGTCTCGCTTTCCTCGGCAAGGCGGGCAAGTCCGCTTTGCAGCCCTTGAATGCGCGCCAATGCTTCGTCTGAATTTTCGGCGGTTTTGGAATGCAAAGCCTCGATCGATGCATCGTTCTCATCGATCTTGCCGCGTGCTTCGATCAAGTAATTGGTGAGCGCGTCGGCTTTTTCATTGGTCACCAGCATCAGCGTGGAGACCTCTTGCGCGCGTTCTTCAACGTTTGTCAGGGTGCCAAGAGTGACCTTCATTGCCTCTGGCAAATTTTCGCGGGTGAAGGTTGCGCTCGACTGGATGATCTCGAGAAGGCGCACGCCTGCTTCGGTAAGTTCGGTGATCTCCGCTTGCGTCTGGCGCAGCTTCTCGCGCTTTTCTTCAATCTGCTCGTCGAGAGATTGGAGACCCGATGACAAAATGGTTTCGGCAGAACCTGTTTCTTCCTTGGCTTGCGCAATCAGCGCCGTGAGCTCTTCGATCTTGTCATTGAGCTCGGCCGAATGGGAGACCAGTTTTTCTGTCTCTGCACTATGGGCCTGCCGGCGCTGCGATAGGGCATCATCAAGATCGGCCAGGCGCTGGGCAAGAACCTCGCTTGCCTGCGCTTCATTGGTCGAAAACTCCTCTTGAACGCGCACAACCTGTTCGTTGAACTGACGATCGCGCGTTTCCAATTGCTCGACGAACAAGGCGACTTTGGCGTTGAGGTCTTCGACACGTTTTTGCGCAAGGCCGATGGCTTTCGCATCGACTTCATCCAGCCAATTGATTGTCTTCACAACTTCATCGGAAAAACGCTGTTTTGAGGCATCAAGCTTAGCCATCGCCTGCTCTTCGCTGTTGCGAAGGGCCGATCCCATTTGTTCGGTTTCGGACCTCAGAGTGTTCAAGCGCTCCTTAAGAGCGTCGAGCGCCGTGCGTTCCGCGTTTTCGACTTCGCCCTGGTATTGCTGGGTGCTGGCTTTGACTTCGTCGAGCCTTGCCCCGGCGCGCTCTTGAATAGAGCTTATCTGCTCTTCAAAGCGGGTCAGGACATCTCCGACACGGCCTTCAATCGAGGTCACCTGCGTCTCGCTCGCCCGGCCAAATTCGTTGAGGCGATCAAAGCTCGTGACCAGTTTTTCCAGATTCTCATGCGCGGTCCGCCCTGCTGCGCCCACCTGATTGGACACATCGCGAGCAGAATTGGCGACAACGGGCAAATCGTCGCGCAGTCGCGTCATATTGGCAAGCGCGCTCTCGCTAGCGCTTCCGATGGCTTCGACTTGCTTGCCATTGGTTTTGATCAGGCTCTGCAGCGTGTCAGCATGGGTTGAGATGCGCTCGCTCGCCAAGCGGCCGAGGCTCTCAAGCTCGCGCGACTGGGCACCCAGAAATTCGCGCGCAAGGCTAAGTTCGCGGTTCACAACTGTAAGGCGGTTTTCCAGCTCCCGGCTCTCTTGCGACAAAAGCGCGGCGCTTTGCGCAAAGCGATTGGCCTCAGAGCGTGAATTGCGCATCGCGAGAAGCCACGCGACACCAATGAGCAGAATTGGCACAGACCAATCCACGAAAAGGCGGGTCCACTCGCTTGGCATGGTTGCGGCGCTCAACAGTTGATCCTGAACGGCCCAGCCATAAAATCCTGTCCATCCGATCACCGCCACAATGGCCAGGGCAGGCGCGGCCCAAGTCATTCCACGCTCAGTGGCTTCTTCTTCGAAGCCTTCCTCCAAATCGTACTGCGTCAGATCAAGCTCGTCCTCCGGCTCAATCGCATCGGCGAAATCCACGCCTTCATCGTGCATTGCGTCCGTTGCCGCTTTATCGGTATCAGATTGCGCCTTGGTCTCGGCATTTTGGCCGACCGCGCGAATGTGCTTTCCACTTGCCATTTGACGAGAATACCACAGCCGGTGGAAGGATAAACCCCACATTAACCCGAATCCGGCTAATCGGCATTTTATGGCTTTTGAAAATGGTGCTCTTGATGCGACTCTCGCTGCGGCAGCAGGCGATAACCCGGCCTTGCTCGGAGAGCTTCGTGGTGCCTTTATCGAAAGTGCCGAGAAGCTTCTCGACCTGTTAAAGCGTTCACGATGCGATGGAAATTGGAACGTTGCAGCCCATCGGCTGAAAGGGCTCGCCGCAAGCTTTCATGCGCAAGATCTGCTCGACGCGGCGGAAAACGCGCTTTCCTCCGCTCCCGGCGAACCGACCGCGATCCGCGAAATCGAAGCCGTGCTTGCCCGCTTTAACGGCAACACTCCGGGACGCTTCTAGCTCTAACTGCCTCAAAATCGTGGATACTGCCTCGCTCTTACGCTTGATGCGCTAGGGGCATAAGGCGTAGCGCATGCGCTAGCCCATCCTTGTAGGGAGCTTGGCTTTGCGCATTGCTTTAGTCTCGGCGATCGAGCGTACTTCAAATGATGAATTGCGAGCAGAGCAGCAGCTTGCCGGGCGAAGCGTGCTCGAATGGCAGATTGATCTGGCGCTAAAGCTGCGATGCGAGCGGGTGATCTGCCTTTGCATGGTGCCGGCCAGCGAGTTGGTCATTGAACAGCAACGAAGGGTAGAGCGTGCAGGGGCATCCTTTCATGCCCTGCGCAATCATATGCAATTGACCAATCTGGTCCGCAATGGGGACCAGCTGTTCGTCCAGCTTGATGGCCTCATCATCGATCAGGATGCGCTGGATGAGGATTTGGAAGCAAATGGCGATTTACAAAACAGCATTTTCGAACTTGATGCAGATCACTCGCTAAGCGCGGCATATCCTTCTGATTTTGAACGGATTGACGGGCAAAAGCACTGGGGCGGCGTTGCCGTCCTACCCGGAGAATGCGCTGAATCGCTCAAAGAAATGCCGGATGATGCCGATGCGGTATCATTGCTGTTGCGGATCGGGCTTCAGGCGCGCGTGGCCCGTGAAAATGTGCCTGCGCTCCTTCTGGAAAACAACCAATGGGTCCTCGCAAGCGACCGCGAGAGCCTCGATCTTCGCGGCAAGGCACTGATGGAGGCGAGCCTTCCCGAGGCAAATTGGGCGGGGCCAGGGGCAGGTTTAGCAACCACTGTTGTTCGGTTGTCGGCAAGCCGATGGTTTGGTTCGGGAAGCGAAATCGCAGCTGCGGCTGCTGTCACCGGAATGGTAATAGCGGCAGGATTGGCCGGTTTCGGGTTCGGAGTATCGGCACTGGCGCTCGCTAGTCTGAGCGCATTTGCTGCGTTTTTGGCACAAGGTTCGAGCAGTTTGCGCAGCGGCATTTCAGGCCAATCGGGCAAGAACGCACGCCTGCGCTGGCTTACACTTGCGATAAGCGCGCTCGCGTGCGTGGTGCTTGTTCTGGCAAATTTGGGGGCCTCCGACTGGCAGTCCAGTATCGCTATCCCGTTGTTTGGATTAGGGCTTTCTGCCCTCTCTGCCCATGATAGGCAGGCGCAAATTCAGGCATTCTGGCGCGACACGCCCTTGCATCTTGCAATATTTGCTGTCTGTGCCGCCTTTGGTTTCCTTCACACTGCCTTGCTTGTGTTCGCTCTTGGCGCGCTTTTCCAATTGCTGCTGCGCGCCTACACAAAAGGAGATAGTCTGTAAGGCTAACCGGGGCTTAACCTTAACCCTGTAGGGGCTACGCAATGGGCAAGATGGCGATAGACCGATCTCAGTCCACCTTGGTGGATGCATTCCTTCGGGATGAAATGGCGCGCGGCAACCGCGCGCTGCGATCGGTTGCGCCTGTTGTCGGGCATCTGCTCGAAGGGGAGGGGACCAGCCTTTTTGGCGATGCGATTATCGCGCGCCTGCGCGGAATGATGCGCCATATTGCAGAGCAATTGCTCGGCGAATTGGTCTCTGACGCAGTCGCCATTCCAGATATGGAAGACCGCACAGAAATGCTGGCGCAGCATTTGGCCGCGGATGAGGCGATTGTCGACCATCTCTACGTGGCCGCTCTCGAAGGGCATTTGACGGGAAGACTAGCGCATTCAGCGTCTATTGACCCTGTGCTTAGCCCTTTGATGCAGGAGCTTATCGCCTCGGAACGGCCCGAGATTGCAGAGCTTGCGATGGGCGCAATGGCCGCACAATCACGCTTTTCCCAAAGCCAGCAGCGGATGGAAATGCTGCTTGGAGAACTTCCGTTCGAGGTGTTTAGCCGCGTTCTTGACCGGTTTGCGGATGCGCCTCTTGGCGCGGACACCGACACAATCGCAGCGGCTGTTACAAGACTGAAGCACGGGTTTGATGAAGGCGCTGGCAGAATTGGCCTTTTGGGAAGGCTGGTTTCGGCAATGCAAGGCGGCGCTGTTGCCGCTCTTGATCTTGGCCACGCTGGCCTTGCCCTGTTTGCAAGCGCTGCGGCGTCCCTGACACAGCAACCGCGTGAACGCACAGTGTTTGCCTGTCATGAAAGCCAGACCGTGAGGCTTGCCCTTATGCTTAAGGCTGGAGGGCTCAGCTCACATGCGATCGATGCGCAGATAGCGCTCTTGGGTGGGACCAAGTCACTGCCGAGCGGTTTTGAGGCGCTTTCTCAAGCGCTTGCTCAAGACACCTTGCGCGAAATGAGCGAGGTGTAGAGCGCCGCTTATGAACCGCCAGCAATCCATCATTGCCGCACACGGCCTGACCGATGAACATGATCGGCTCGTCAAAGCGGATGAGCTGCTTGCAGAACTGCAAGAGGCTTGTGGTGGGCGTTTGCCGGGTGCCTTGGCGGTGCCTGAACTGCGCGAACTCGTCCGCCAATGCCGCGAGAGGGGGCTGCGCATTGCCCGCGAATTCAGCGCCTTTGACGGTCAGGACAGGGTCGGCGGTTTTGTCCGCGTAAATCCGGTTCTTGAAGCCGTTGATGACAGTGACGTTGCAGGCGGCTGCGAGATCATCATAGAAAACTGGCTAGGCGGCGCGCAGGATGATGCCCAGACGCGGACAAGCACGGGCTGGCTCGATGCAGCTGACCGCGCGTCGGCGGAGATTACGGCACGGCTTGATGCTTGGCAAAAGCTTCAGGTTATCACATCATTGAGCAGCGATGCTCAGGCGCTTTGTGAAGCGGTTGAGGCGGCTCCGGGCAAGCTTTGGAGCGAGTATGTTAAGCTTGAAGGCATTGCCCATGAACAACCGCTCCATTGGCGGCTTTTGGACGGGGCAAAGGCCACTATTCCGGGTTCAAGCCGCAGTTGGCGGGCGCGGTTGCTGCCTGTCGGGCCATCGGCCTCTGCGCCTCGCGGGTTTGAGCTTTTGTTTGTAGCGAACGAACCTTTAAGTGATGGTGCCGCCCATGGCGATGCGCCCGACAAGGACGCTCCAGAGCATTCTCGCCTGGTTGGTAGCGCGCTAACCCCTGTGCTGCGCCAACCCATCGCGCGAATTATCGCCAATGCAGAGACAATCCATGCCCGGCTCGCAGGGCCGCTGCGTGCAGAGTATAGCGAATACGCCGCCAATATCGCGGCCGCTGGCCAGCACCTTGCCGGTATGCTCGATGATCTTGCCGACCTCGAGGTGGTCGAAGCGCCCGGCTTCAGGACCGCGAAAGAGCGCGTCGATCTGGCGGATGTCGCTCAGCGGGCTGCGGGCATTCTGGGCGTAAGAGCACAGGGGCGGGGAATCTCGGTGAAAGTCGATAGGCTGGCCGAACCGATTTACGCCGCCGCAGAGTTCCGGCGCGTATTGCAGATTCTCATCAATCTGATCGGGAACGCCATCGCCTATTCGCCCGAGGAGAGCCAAGTGTCAGTGAGCGTGGGCGAAGACGGTCGCGGCTTGGTCAGCGTGACGGTGAGCGATCAGGGGCCCGGCGTGACAAGGGAGCAGGCTGACAAAATTTTCGACAAGTTCGAGCGCCTTGGCCGGGATAGCGACGGTGGCAATGACACTGGATCGGGTCTTGGGCTGTTTATCTCTCGCAAGCTTGCCCTTGCGATGGAGGGGGACCTTCAGGTTTTGCCGCAAAAGCAAAGCGCGGATCATATGGGCGCGCAGTTCAAGCTGACCTTGCCCGAGATCGACACTCAATAAAGCCTAACGCGACAAAAAGGCGCGGCCTGCATATCTGCAAACCGCGCCCGTTTTATCTTAGGATTGGCGTCGCTTAGCGCTGGCCTACCGGCACATAGTCGCGCTGCGTTGGGCCCGTGTAGAGCTGACGTGGACGGCCGATCACCTGCGCTGGATCAGAGATCATCTCGTTCCACTGAGCAACCCAGCCAACGGTGCGTGCAAGCGCGAAGAGCGCGGTGAACATCGTTGTCGGGAAGCCGATCGAACTCAAAATGATGCCCGAGTAGAAATCGACGTTCGGGAACAGCTTCTTCTCTTTGAAATAATCGTCATTGAGAGCGATTTCTTCAAGCTTCAGCGCGGTTTCAAACACAGGATCGGTGGTCTTGAGGGCTTCAAACACCTCGCGAAGTGTCTTCTGCATGACGGTCGCACGCGGATCGTAGTTTTTGTAAACACGGTGACCAAAGCCCATCAGGCGGAACGGATCGTTCTTGTCCTTCGCACGCTCGATGTAGTGCGGGATGCGGTCTGGCGTACCGATCTCTTGCAGCATGTTGAGCGCCGCTTCGTTCGCGCCGCCGTGTGCCGGGCCCCAAAGACAGGCAATACCCGCAGCGATACAGGCAAACGGGTTCGCGCCCGATGACCCTGCAAGGCGCACGGTAGAGGTCGATGCGTTCTGTTCATGATCGGCGTGGAGGATGAATATCCGGTCCATTGCTTTTTCGATTGCCGGGTGAACTTCGTATTCTTCCGCCGGAACACCAAAGGTCATCCGCAGGAAGTTGCCGGTGTAAGACAGCGAGTTATCGGGATAAAGGAACGGCTGCCCAACCGAATATTTATATGCCATCGCCGCGATTGTCGGCATCTTTGCGATCAGGCGGTGCGAGGAAATCTTGCGGTGTTCAGGGTCCGAAATATCGGTGCTGTCATGGTAGAATGCTGACAAAGCGCCAACAACGCCGCACATGATAGCCATCGGGTGAGCGTCCCGGCGAAAGCCCTGAAGAAACGTCCTCAATTGCTCATGGAGCATAGTGTGACGGGTGATGGTGTCTTCAAACTCGGTGAGTTCACCAGCATTCGGCAGTTCGCCATTCAGCAGGAGATAGCTGACTTCCATAAAGCTGGAGTGTTCAGCCAATTGGCCAATCGGGTAACCGCGGTGGAGCAGAATGCCTTCCTGACCGTCGATATAGGTCAGCGCGCTTTCACAGCTTGCAGTTGACTTATAGCCAGGGTCGAAGGTGAACGCTCCGGTTGCGCCATAGAGCTTGCGAATGTCGATTACGTCGGGTCCGGTGCTGCCTTCGAGCACGGGAAATTCGTGTGTCTTACCGCCAAGTTCGAGCTTCGCTTGCTTGTCAGCCACCATGTGTCTCCTAATCAATCTTTCCTAGATCCTTGTTAGCCCTGCTTCTTACTCAACTTCCTAGGAAGCCTGCGCGTCGATGCGAGCCAAGGATTCATCCCGTCCCAAGAGGACCAGTACGTCAAAAATTCCGGGCGAGGTTGTCGTCCCGGTGAGGGCAGCGCGCATTGGCTGCGCCAGCTTGCCGAAGCCCAGATCCAGTTCCTCTGCAAGCGCTTTCGTAGTGGCTTCGAGAGCCTCCATTGTCCAGTCATTTTCGGCTGATAATGCGTTGGAAATGGAACTAAGCCGCGCGCGGCCGTCATCGTCCAGCAATTTGGCGGCCTTTTCGGTCATTTCGAGCGGCCGTTTTGCAAAGAGAAAGCCCGCGCCTTCAGCCAGTTCGTCGAGGTTCTTCGCACGGGTTTTCAAGACCGGCATCGCCTTGGTCAATAGCTCGATATCCACATCGCCATCAATGCGCTGCGCAACAAGCGGTGCAAGCTTTGCATCGTCTGCTTCGCGGATATAATGGCCGTTAAGGTTTTCCAGCTTTTTCAGGTCGAAGCGCGATGGGCTTTTGCCAACGCCAGACAGATCGAACAGCTCGATCGCTTCCTCGCGAGTGATTTCCTCGCGGTCGCCATGGCCCCAGCCAAGGCGCAGTAGATAATTAAAAAGGGCCTCAGGAAGGATGCCGAATTCGTCGCGGTATGTTTCCGCGCCCAATGCACCGTGACGCTTTGAAAGCTTGGCCCCGTCTGCACCGTGGATGAGCGGAACATGCGCATACACCGGATCAGGCCAACCACCCTCGATGGCGTCCATCGCGCGGTAAATCGGCAATTGGCGAAAGGCGTTGTTCAAATGATCATCGCCGCGGATCACATGGGTCACGCCCATGTCATGGTCATCAACCACAACCGCGAGCATATATGTCGGCGTGCCGTCTGCGCGAAGGATAATGTAATCGTCGAGCTCTTCGTTCTTGACCGAAACGCTGCCCTGAACGCGATCTTCGATGGTTGCCTCGCCGTCTTGAGGCGTCTTCAATCGCACCGTGTAAGATGCACCTTCGGGCGCCTCCAACGGATCACGGTCACGCCAGCGCCCGTCATAACGCATTGGTTGTTTATGGGCACGCTGCTCGGCGCGCATTGCCTCTAGCTCTTCAGGTGTCGCAAAGCATTTGTATGCATGGCCCGCCTCGAGCAGTTGGTGCGCAACCTCGGCATGACGTTCTGCGCGTTTGGACTGGAAAACCGGCTCGTCGTCATAGTCCAGGCCCAGCCAAGCGAGCCCGTCCAGAATGGCATCAATAGCTTCCTGGCTTGAGCGTTTCTTGTCGGTGTCCTCGATCCGGAGAAGCGCTTTACCCCCGTTGTGCCGGGCAAAAAGCCAATTGAACAACGCCGTTCGCGCGCCGCCGATATGCAGGAACCCCGTGGGCGAAGGGGCAAACCTGGTTACCACAGGCGCATTGTCCAAAGAATTTGACGCAGGGGCCGTCATAGAATTAAGCTTCCTATCCGTTTGGTGCAAAAGGAACGGTGCCTACCCCGGGGGGAAGCGAGCCGATGGCCGATGCGCCGATTATTCCGATGGGAGACAAACCCGCAGGCGATAGCGCCACTGCGGGAACGATCCCAGCCACGCCTCGAAAGGCTTTCGCTGGCCTGTGGCAAAGGGATGCTGGATTGTCCAGCATTTGGCGCGCCTTTGGCGGTGTGATTGCCGAGCGGGCAGAGCGTTTTCTTGCAGAAGCCGGCTTTGACCGGGCACCGTGGCTGGCGGTGGTTTTCGCCAGCGGCATACTCTTCTGGTTCTATCTGAAATCCCCGTGGCAATGGGCGAGCGCGATTGGCCTTGCGATCCTTCTTGCCCTGTTTGCCTTTGCCGCATGGCGCGACAATACGGGCCGCGATCATTTGCGCGGTGCGATCATAGCGTGCGCTCTGCTCTTCGCGGCCGGGATAAGCGTGATTTGGATGCGTTCGGAATTTGTCGGCGCAAGGGCAATCGAGCGCCCGAAAGTTGAACGCGTGCAGGGGTACATCCTTTCGCGCGATGATCAGCCCGCACAAGATCGCATCCGCCTCACAATGGCTGTACGCGATGCTGAAAGCGGCGAAAGCCGAAAAATCCGAGTCAATATCCCTTCCGCCACCATGGTTCAGACCGGCGCTGGCACCGGACTTACGAGCGATGATAGCGGGTTGGTCGAGGGGGCAGTTGTGCGAATGCGGGTGCGATTGATGCCGCCTGCAAGCCCGATGCTGCCCGGCGCATATGACTTTGCAAGAGCCGCTTGGTTCAAGGGGTTGGCTGCGTCGGGAAGCGTTATTGGCGACATCGCAATTGTGACACCTGCCGAAGCTTCGGGAATGATCCCGCGCGCGCAAAGGGCTTTATCAGCGCACGTGCGAACGCGGGTCGATGGCTCTGCCGGGCACATCGCCGCAGCATTTGCCAGCGGAGACCGGGGCGCCATCGGTGAGGAAGACCGCGAGGCGATGCGCGATGCAGGGCTCACCCATCTGCTTGCGATTAGCGGTTTGCATGTCAGCGCCGTGATTGGTGCAGCCTATCTTGTCACGCTCAAGCTGCTTGCCCTTTTTCCAGCGCTTGCGATTCGCGTGCGTTTGCCGGTGATTGCTGCGGGCGTCGGAGCACTGGCGGGCATTGCCTACACGCTTTTGACAGGGGCGCAGGTCCCGACCGTTCGTGCGTGCGCTGCTGCTATGCTGGTTCTTGTTGCGCTTGCCAGCGGACGAGACGCTTTGTCGCTGCGCATGGTGGCAGTGGCAGCGATATTCGTGCTTCTTCTCTGGCCCGAAAGCGTGATCGGGCCCAGCTTCCAGATGAGCTTTTCAGCGGTCCTTGCCATTGTCGCCCTGCATTCGAGCGCGCCTGTTCGCGCGTTTCTTGCAGCCCGTGAGGAGAGCAGCTTTGCCCGGTTGGGGCGCGGGACTGCGATGCTGTTCCTGACGGGGCTCGTGATCGAGATTGCTCTTATGCCGATCGTCCTGTTCCACTTTCACCGCGCCGGGGTCTACGGCGCTTTTGCGAATGTGCTGGCGATCCCGTTGGTTACGTTCGTGTCGATGCCGCTAATCGCCTTGGGCCTTGTGTTCGACATTATAGGTCTTGGCGCACCGTTTTGGTGGTTGACCGAGAAGTCGCTCGATCTTCTTCTGGCAATTGCCCATTTCACCTCGGCCCAGCCTGGCGCTGTAAAACTGATGCCCCAGATGAGCGGCCTCACCATAGCGCTTTTCACCGCAGGCGGGCTTTGGCTCGCGCTGTGGACGGGCAAAGCACGATTGCTTGGTTTTGTGCCCGCATTGATTGCCGCGATCATATTGCTGCTTACCCCCATTCCCGATGTTCTGATAGGAAGGGACGGGAGGCATGTCGGGCTTACGGTGACCGCGCCTGATGGAAGCCGAAGCCTTTTGTCCTTGCGCGATAGCCGGTCTTCATATTCGCGCGACAACCTGCTTGAGCTTGCCAGCGTGACATCAGAACCGATCCCGTTGGCGCAGTGGGATGGTGCGCGATGCTCGCCTGAATTTTGCACCATTGTCCTTGAGCGGGGAGGGCGCGATTGGTCGCTGCTCCTTGCCCGCAATCGGGAGCTAATCGAAGAACGCGCTCTTGCTGCTGCTTGCGAGCGTGCGGACATTGTGGTCGCTGACCGTTATCTGCCCCGGTCATGCAGCCCGCGATGGCTTAAAGCGGACCGAGGGTTCCTCGAGCAATCAGGCGGCCTTGCGATCGACCTTGAAGGCCAAACCATCACCAGCGTTGGCGAGAGCCAAGGCGAGCATGGTTGGTGGCTCGGTTCCCGGGATTGACGGGCGGGCCCAAACGCAAACGCGGGTCCCGCCCAAATCATGCCCGTCAGTGGTAGCGTCGCAGAAGCCCTGCAAGCTTGCCCTGAACCTCAACCTCGCCCGGACCATAGACCTGCGGGTCATAGCTCGCATTGGCAGGATCAAGGCGCACAAGGCTGCCGTCTTTGTGAAGGTATTTGAGCGTTGCTTCCTCGCCGTTCACAAGAGCCACCACGATCTCGCCATCGCGGGCCGTATTGGTCCGGCGCACAAGCGCAAAATCACCATCAAAGATGCCAGCCTCGATCATGGAATCGCCAGACACCTCAAGCGCATAATGCTCTCCCGGGCCAAGCAAGGCTGCAGGAACAGGAAGCGAGCTTTGCCCCTCTAGCGCCTCAATCGGAGCGCCAGCAGCGATCCGGCCGTGCAGAGGGATCTCTATCACGTCATTGGCAGGCTCTGGCGCTGCTTTGGGAGCAGACGCAGCAGCCGCAACCACCCGGTCATTCGCCGCAACAGCAGGAGCGCTGCGCGGGATGGGGGTGGAATCCTCGGGGTTCTTGATCACTTCCAGCGCGCGTGCCCTGTTGGGCAGACGCCGGATAAAGCCGCGTTCTTCAAGGGCAGAGATCAGGCGGTGAACGCCCGACTTGCTCTTTAAATCGAGCGCTTCTTTCATTTCTTCAAAACTGGGTGAAATGCCGGTTTCTTCCAGACGCTGCTGAATGAAACGGATCAGTTCGTGTTGCTTTGCCGTTAGCATGGGCAAACTCCATCAGCCGCACTCTACGTGCACCGGAACGATAGGGTCCCGAGGCACAGTGCCAAAGTTGCGCACCCCATAGAGGCACCGATCCGGAAAACGGAACAGGTGCGATACAGAACGCTAACCGTCCGACCATTATGGTGAACGAATGCGGAACGAATAGGCAACTTGATTCGCCAAGTCAAGCGTGTGCCTTGGTTAAACTCCCGCAAAACCGCCATTGTGGAGGAGATATACTTCCACATGCTCGCCTGACTGGACTGGGGGTGAATGGGCTGGCCGGCTGATAAGGCAATTGGCCATGGCCAAGGCTCCCAATGCGCTTGAATCCTGAGAGGACGCAAGACGTGCTATCCCGTCGTTCAGTATGCCACGCATGAACTCGTGGCGCGGACCAGTCGCAGGCAGCTCCTCACCCGCAACTAGTTGTATGGTCCCCGGGAGCGGATCAGGGGCTCCCAAAGAGGCGCGCACCAGGGGAAGGGCGAAGAGGAAGGCGGTTACGAAGCTCGACACAGGGTTTCCCGGAAGCCCGAGGATGACTTGCTGGCCCCATTTGGTCTGGCGTGTGGCCACCATTAACGGCTTGCCCGGCTTGATCGCGACCTTCCAGAACTCGATTTCCGCGCCCCACTCTCGCAAGGCCTCTTGCACAAGATCATGGTCGCCAACCGATGCCCCGCCCGAGGTGATGACGATGTCATGCTCATCGGCCTGTTCCAGAGCTACCGCAAGCGCGGCGCGGTCGTCGGCGACGGGGCCGATTGGCTTTAGCGTTCCGACATAGGGGCTGAGCATTGCGGTAAGCATTATGCCATTGCTTGCCGGGATTTGATGGAGTGCACAGGGCCTTCCGGCAGGCACCAGTTCATCCCCGCTATCGAGCACTGCCACATGAGGCGCGCCCCCCACACGCAAAGAGTCCAAGCCCGCAGAGGCTGCCACGGCAATTGTCGCTGGAGTGACAGGAGCGCCTTTTTCGAGCACTACCTCTCCAGTTCCAAAGTCAAATCCTGAACGGCGGATGTGTTCGCTTGGCGCAGGCGTCGCTGTCGCAAATACCACCGCGCCGTCGACCCTGGCATTCTCTTGGATCAGCACCGCGTTCGCGCCTTCGGGCATATGCGCGCCGGTCGAGATGCGGGTGCACTGGCCGGGAACAAGCGTGCCATGAAATGGGGTTCCCGCCTTGCTTTCGCCCACTCTTTCCCAAGGGCCATCGCCAGAGACCGCGTAGCCATCCATTGCAGACAGATCGGCTGCAGGCTGTGTGCGCCGTGCTTTGTGGTTGCGCGCGAGCCATCGTTGGCAGGTGACGTTGGCAGCGATTTCCAAGCCGACGTTAAAGGCCTGTGTTGTCGGCGCTAGCGCGAGTAGCCGTTTCTGCGCTTCTTCGAGGGAGAGCATGGCACTCACAGCGCGTCCGCTTTCCAGGTGCCAGACTTGCCGCCGCGTTTTTCGATCAGGCGAACCTCGCCAATGACCATTCCTTTGTCGATTGCCTTGGCCATATCGTAAATGGTGAGGAGCGCTGTCGATACAGCCACCATCGCCTCCATCTCAACGCCGGTTTTGCCGGTCAGAGAGGCGCTGGCGTTGACGCGGATACCCGCTTCTTCAAAGGTGAAATCCACCGTGACCGCCTCAAGGCCCAGCGGATGGCACAGGGGGATAAGGTCGCCCGTTCGCTTGGCTGCCATAATTGCGGCCACGCGCGCTGTCCCTAACACGTCGCCTTTGGGGGCATCCCCTTGGCGGATCGCTTCAAGTGCGTCCCTGGACATGGTGATAAGCCCGCTTGCGATCGCCACGCGGTGCGTTTCGGCTTTGCCGCCCACATCGACCATATGCGCCGCGCCGTCCTCGGCAATATGCGTTAAGCGGCTCATTTTACTTCCTTTTCGGCACTTTTTGACACACTTGACACACTGTTCAAGAGCAAAAAACCAATTGATCAGTGATGCGCGTTTCAATCGCTTGGATCGATGAAAGAGGCGGCTGAATGGTCATTGCGCTCACCTGATGACATTTTTCGCAGTTGTAGGACAGTGCAGCATGGGGGAACCGGGCCTTGCCGATAGGCTATCCGTTCAAAAGCTCGGACGTTGCCGCCGCCACATCATCGGCGCTCATCAGGCTTTCGCCCACCAGAAACCCGCGCACGCCGCTTTTCGACAGGCGGACACAATCGGCATGGGTGGCGATCCCGCTTTCTCCGATCAGCATAGTGCCTTGCGGCACCATTGGCGCGAGGCGTTCTGTTGTCGCAAGCGAAGTGGTGAAGGTTTTAAGGTCGCGGTTGTTCACACCGATCAGGCGGCTGTTGAGGTGGGTGAGGGCGCGCTCCATCTCTGCCTCATCGTGCACCTCGACCAGCACATCCATGTCGTGGTCGCTCGCGGCCGCTTCGATTTCCGCCATCACGGTATCGTCGAGCGCTGCGACAATGATGAGGATTGCGTCTGCCCCGATGCTGCGCGCTTCAAGGCACTGCCATGGATCGACCATGAAATCCTTGCGAAGTGAGGGAAGCGTGCAGGCGTTGCGCGCTTCGACGAGGTAATCTTCATGGCCCTGGAAATAGGGCGCGTCGGTGAGGACGCTGAGACAAGCCGCGCCGCCTTTTTCGTAATCGCGTGCATGATCGGCGGGGTGAAAATCGGGGCGGATGAGGCCTTTTGAGGGGCTTGCCTTTTTGACTTCCGCGATCAGGGCAAAACCGGTTTCGGCCTTTGTGCGCAGCGCTGCTTCAAACCCGCGCGGGGCCGTTTGCTGTGCAGCCAGCGCCTCAAGGTCAGTGGGGGAGTTCGCAGCTTTACGAGCGGCAACTTCGCCGAGCTTTGTCTGGCAGATTTCTTCAAGTTTGTTCATCGGGGGCGCTATACCGTCAATTCGATCCATTTGGCGAGCAGGGCTTTCGCCGCGCCGCTATCGAGCGCTTCGGCAGCTTTGGCGGCGGCTTCTTTCCAATCATCGGTAACGCCTGCGACAATCAGGGTGCCTGCCGCGTTCAACAGGACAGCGTCGCGATATGCGCCTTTTTCACCGCCAAGCAGGCGGGTGAGCGCGGCTGCGTTGTAGGTGGCGTCATCGCCGCGAATGGCTTCGAGCGGAGCATTGGGAAGGCCAAGATCGCCAGCATCCACGCGCCGCATGGTGACTTGCCCGCCAGCCACATCGGCAAGGGTATTGCCGCCTGCAAGGCTGAGTTCGTCCAGCCCCTCATCACCGGAAACGATGAAAGCGGGGTCTGTATCAAGGCTCGCCTTCGCCTCGGCATAGGCTGGCACGAGTTCGGGGCGGGCAAGACCGATCAACTGGCGGCGAACCCCTGCGGGATTGGTGAGGGGGCCAAGGAGGTTAAAGATCGTGCGCTTGCCGATTTTCTCGCGGATCGGCGCAATGGGGCCAAGGGCAGGGTGGTGGACGCGCGCGAAGAGGAAGCAGATGCCAACCTCGTCGAGCGTCTTTTGCGCGCAGCGAACGGCTGCAACCATATCAAGGCCGAGCGCTTCCAACGTGTCTGCTGCGCCAGATTTCGACGAAGCTGCGCGGTTGCCATGTTTGGCGACAGGAACTCCGCAAGCGGCGACCACGAGGCTGACGGCGGTGGAGACGTTGAGCGTGTGCTGTCCATCGCCGCCCGTGCCGCAGCAATCGACCGCATTGTCTGGCGCTTCGATGCCATTGACGCGCGCGCGCATGGCACTGGCCGCTGCCGCGATTTCGGTTGCGGTTTCGCCGCGTTCGGACAGGGCGATGAGGAAAGCCTCGATTTCCTCTGCGCTGGCTTTCAGGTCGAGGACATTGGCGAAGACTTCATCCGCCTCGGCGCGGGTGAGGTGAGGCGCATCAAGGGGTAGGACGCTCACGGTAGTTCCTCTGGTTCAAGCCCGCAAATCTGCATAAAATTGGCAAGCAATGCGTGTCCGTGCTCGGTCGCGATGCTTTCGGGGTGGAATTGCACAGAATGGATGGGAAGCTCTGCGTGACGAAAGCCCATAACGCTGGGGTGATCTTCGCCCGGCGTATCGGCATGGGCATTTGCGATCAGGCTTGTCGGCACATCGACCACCTCAAGGCTGTGATAGCGCGTGGCGGTGAAGGGGCTGGGGAGACCTTCGAAAAGCCCGCTGCCATCGTGTGTCACAGGCGAGGTTTTGCCATGCATCAATCCGCCGCGTGTGACCGTTCCGCCGAAGTGTTGCCCGATGGATTGGTGGCCAAGGCACACCCCCATCAAAGGCTTGCCCGCATCTGCACAAGCCGCGACCAGATCAAGGCTGACCCCGGCCTCATTGGGGGTGCAGGGTCCGGGCGAAATGAGAAAACCGCTGGCATTGGTGGCAAGCGCCT
Organism: Erythrobacter sp. S227; assembly: GCF_057364925.1. Classification (NCBI taxonomy): domain Bacteria; kingdom Pseudomonadati; phylum Pseudomonadota; class Alphaproteobacteria; order Sphingomonadales; family Erythrobacteraceae; genus Erythrobacter; species Erythrobacter sp. S227. Next base: position 977,780 of record NZ_CP200280.1, on the reverse strand, counting down.
CAGCCGCGCTCAAAGCGTCATTGCGCTCCACCCGCACATCCGCACCCAGTTCCATCAGATAATGGACAAGGTTGAAGGTGAAGCTGTCGTAATTATCGATTACTAGGATCATATTACCGGCCTCTAAACGGTTTTCCTACACAGGCCAGTAGACATTGGCGCAGTTGATCAATTTCGGGGGTATCAAGTTGGTTCTTGACGATGAAGTAGTAAGACTTTGGCGCACGATAAAGAAGCAGAATGCTATCGGTTTCGTGCCAACCGTAAAGATCGCTTAAGGCTAGCGTCTCTGAGGAAGTGCCAGTTTCGACGCGCAGTTCTTCATTGTTGAAGTGATACGTCGAAGATTCGCTTAAAGCCCCCACTTGCTCTCGATAAGCGACGATTTGCCTCTTCATTCCGAGCGTTAAAAGTCTTTTTGGAGGCCAAACAATCAGCCAAGAAAGCGCGCCGCAAACTGGAATCCAGGTCAGCCCCCACTGGATCGAAGGAGACTTGTCTTCAGAAATCCCGATCGACAAAAGGATCAAAAAAACAAATATGACGATGTAAGTTGCGCGTGGCTTTGACTTCGAATGAGCCGCCCTTGAGTAGGCTGCGTGCGCTTCGACGGCTTGGTCTAAATCAAACTTTTGAGTAAAGCTGAGATTGGACATCAAGACGCCGCAAACTTGTCCGTCGCGCGCACCAGTCCGTCGATGATGCCCGGTTCGCCAGCAGAATGCCCTGCGTCATGAACCATCCACAATTCAGCCGTCGGATGCGCCTTTTTCACCGCCCATGCAGCGCCCGGTGGCGTGCAGATATCGTGGCGGCCCTGAACGATGATCATCGGGATGTGGGCGATTTTGTCCATGTCGCGAAGCAGCTTGTTTTCCTCAAGGTAGAAATCATTGAGGAAGAACCGCGCACAGATGCGAGCAAATGGTACTGCTTTGGCCGGGTCTTCAAAGTCGGCAAGCAAATCGTCATTCGGCAGAAGAGTCGCAACCGTGCCTTCCCACAAGGACCACTGCGTTGCAGCCGCCAGCCGCGTTGCTTCGTCCTCGCTCGTGAGGCGCTCGTAATAGGCTTTTACCAGATCGCCGCGTCCGGCATCCGGGATATGGCCCGAAAACGCATCCCATTGCTCGGCCATGATCTCGCTTGCGCCATATTTGTAGAGCCACGTCTTCTCATTCTGCCGCGCGAGGAACACGCCGCGAAGGATGATTTCAGACGCGCGGTCGGGATGGGCCTGCGAATAGGCGAGCGCGAGCGTTGCTCCCCAGCTTCCGCCAAAGACCTGCCATTGATCATGCCCGCACATTTCGCGCAGCCGCTCAATATCGGCAACGATCCGCCATGTGTCGTTGTTTTCAATTTCGGCAAAGGGGAGCGATTGCCCGCAGCCGCGTTGATCGAACAGGAGAACGTCGTATTTCTCGGGGTCCCATTGGCGGCGGTGCGAGGGCGACATCCCGCCCCCGGGCCCCCCATGCAGGAACACCGCAGGCTTTGCGCCCGGAGTGCCCACACGCTCGTAATAGAGCGAATGCCCTTCACCCACATCGAGCATGCCCGTCTCGTAAGGCTCAATCTCCGGGTAGAGTGTGCGCTCGTAGCTTAGCATGTTGCTATTGCTCATTATTTATTCTCCACCACAAGAAGAGGGCCAACGCGGCGCGCGTCCATGCGGCCACTGGCCGGGTCCCACAGGGACGAGATATTGCCATCGAGGAACAGCGCATTGGGCGTCTTCAATTCATCGCGGAAATACCGCGCAATCTGGCCAAAGCTCAGGGGCTCGTTGGAAATCACAAAATGCGCTTTGCCATCAGAGGCAATGCCCACTCCGTTGCGAATTGCCTTGGATGGGCCGTTCTCCTGAATATCGGGATGGAGCTTTCCATTGATGACCATCATCGGCCCCGACTGGGTGCCGAATTGCGGCCGAGTGCCCACGGTGCGAAGGAAAGTGTCGGTATCCAGAATGCGCCAGGTGCCGCCCGTCCCGAAGAACACGCCATTGGGCTTCATATAGAAATTGCCGCTTCCCTCTCCGCGATTGAGTTCGACCAGGCGATCCTCGTCGCGCACGAAATAGCCGATGGCTTTCAAATCATCGCCATACATTCCGCCGTTCATGACAAAAGCGATGCGGCTTTCATCGCGGCCCGCAGCCCACCCTTCGATGGTGCCGAAACGATCACCGCTGGAGGGGGCAAGTCCGGTTTTGATCCGGTGCTTTTCAGGATCGGCAATGCAATGGGTAAGGGACACGCCCTCAAAGCTCGCTGCACGGCAAACCGCGTCGGTGTCCGCATCGGTTGCTTCGGCAATTTCGGGCACTGTTTCGGCCACTTCGCGCGGGATTGCATCACCGATTTGCGCGCGGGTGACAGGTTCGCCCGCAGGTTGTTCCTGACACGCGGTAAGGACGAGTGCAGGGGCAAGCGCGCCCAGAAGAACAATCGAAAAACGCGTCATTGGCCAAACCCTGGTTCACTTGCGACACGCACCGCTTCTTTGGCGGCGGCTATCAATGCGCCCGCTTTGGCGCGGCATTCGGCAAGCTCTGAATCGGGAACGCTGTCGGCCACGATCCCGGCGCCCGCCTGGACGTGCATCGTACCATCTTTGACAACAGCGGTGCGTAAAACAATGCAACTGTCAACCGAGCCATCGGGCGCGAAATAGCCGACCCCGCCAGCATATGCGCCTCTGGTCTCGGGCTCCAGTTCGGCGATAATCTCGCACGCTCTGATCTTGGGCGCGCCGGAGACTGTTCCTGCGGGAAAGCCTGCGAAAACGGCATCAAGCGCGTCTTTATCATCGGCAAGCTTACCCACGACATTGCTGACGATGTGCATGACATGGCTGTATCGCTCGATGGTGAAGCTGTCGGTGACCTCGACACTGCCGCGCGCAGAGACGCGTCCGGTGTCATTGCGGCCAAGGTCAAGCAGCATCAAATGCTCGGCCAATTCCTTGGGATCAGCCAGAAGCGAGGCTTCGCTGGCGTCGTCTTCGGCGCGCGTGGCCCCTCTGGGGCGAGTGCCTGCAATGGGGCGAATGGTAACGTCGCCGTCTCGCACACGGACAAGGATTTCCGGGCTCGAACCGACAATAGCAAAGCCGGGAAGGTCGAGGAAATACAAGAACGGAGACGGGTTTACGCGGCGCAATGACCGGTAAAGCGCCAAGGGTGGCAATTCAAACGGACAGGTGAAGCGCTGAGCCAGCACCACCTGAAAGATATCGCCTGCAAGGATGTAATCCTTCGCCTTTGCGACCATGCCTTTATAGTCTTCGCCCGACATGACAGGGGTCAGTTCCGGCTCGGCAGTATCGCCCGAGGTGCGGGGCTCTTCGGGGCGGGGCCGGGTCAGGGCGCGCAGGGTCTCGTCAATACGCTCGCCTGCACGTTCAATCGCTGCATCGGGAGCGTCCGCCTCCCAAATGGGGGCGACGCAAAACAATTCATCGGACAGCCCGTCAAAGATCAGGATAATAGTCGGGCGCACGAACAACATATCGGGCAGGGCCAGTTCGCCCGCAGGCGCGCGCGGGAGCGTTTCGACAAGACCGATCGTCTCATACCCGAAATAGCCGACAAGACAGGCAAGGGCGGGGGGAAGCCCCTCTGGCACATCAAAGCGGCATTCCTGCGACAGCGCCCGAAGCTCCTGCATCGCATCGCCATCACAGGGCTCAAACGCGTCGCGGTCAATCTTCCACTGTGCGTTGATCGCAGCGCCCGCGCTGTCTGCACGAAATACAAGATCGGGGTCGAGGCCAAGCAGGCTGTATCGCCCGCGCACTTCGCCGCCTTCGACCGATTCCAGCAGAAAGTCACCGCGCCCCGGCTCTATCAAGCGCCTTGCCGCGCCCACCGGCGTGTCACAATCGGCAACGACCTTGCGCCAGACAAGCGAAGGCTTGCCCGATGCAAGGATCCGGGCCGCCTCGTCTGCATTCTCGAGATTTGATTGCGTAACCGGTGCAAGCGTCACTGCGAGGACCTATCCCAAAGCTGTAAGAGGCCTATCAGCTCTCACCTGAAAGTTGGCGCTTCAACGCTTCAATCGCGTCTTCATTGCGCTCAACGCCGACTTCTTCGCGGACAGCGGCAGACAATTGCTCTGCATATTCACCGCTCAGCGCCCTTGCGATCTGTTCCTGCGTTTGGAGAAGCAGCGGATCATCATCCGCCACATCTTCAACCACGATCTCGTCGAGATTGACGATGAACCAGCCAAGATTGCCCTGATTTTCCAGAAGTTTGGCGGAGCCTTGAGCCATGGAGAACATGAGCACCAAGGAAGAAGGGAGGCGCTGGTTTGCGTTTGCCAGAAGCTCTGCGCGGGTAAGGTCGATCTGCTCCAGCTGACGCGCGCTGTCCCCGGCGTCGGTCAGCGCTTTTGCAATCGGCGTACCGCTACGAACCGCTTCGAGCGCCGCTTCTGCAACCTCTTTCGCTTTCTTGCTGCCTTCCGAGATACGCCATGCAGCAACCGCGGCATCGCGCACTTCGCTGAGCGGCGGGGCGGCGCTTTCGGTGATCTCGGATACGTCGAAGATCAGGAATTGTGCGCCCGGTACGATTTCGGCGAGTTGCGGATTGCCCTCTTCCATCTGGAAGGCGGTGTCAACAACGGGGCGTACTTCAGGAGTGACCGTTTGACCGGGTGCTCCGAAGACCTGCCCATTGGCAAGAAGGTCAGGGGTCACATCAACCTGAAGGCCGAATTGCTGGGCCACATCGGTGAGCGAAGTGCCGGTATCCACCAGCTCTTCAATTCGCGAGCTTAGCTCTTCCAGCTCGGCGGCAAGTGCTTCTGCCTGGAGCTGTTCGGCAATATCGCCGCGGACCTGGTCAAGGCTGCGGGCAGGGGTGCGCTCGATCGCGTCGACGCGCGCCACGTACCAGCCAAGCGCGCTGCGGGCGGGGTTGATAAGAGCGCCTCGCTCTGCTGCGAACAGAGCTTGCGCAACGGCTGCGCTGGTCGAGGTGCCGGTCTGCTCCCGATCGCGCAGTTCGCTTTGCGATACGTTAAAGCCAGCCTGTGCAGCGGCCGCTTCAAGGCTTGTGCCGGCGCGGATGCGGTCCGTGATGGCCTTGGCTGCATCTTCGGTCGGGACAACGAAGGACGTGAATGCACGGCGCTCTTGCGCTGCGTATGTCTCCGCATCGCGTTCGAACCGGGCGGCGATCTGCGCTTCATTGGGCGCAAGGTCGCTTGTCACGCTCTCTGCACCAAACCTGGCAAAGCGAAGCGTGCGGCGTTCAGGCAGGATGAAATCACTGCGGCTCTCTTGGTAGAATGCGTTCAGGACTTTGTCGCTCGGCTCACCTTCGGGCGCATATGCAAGGCTGGGGATAAGGGCGATCTGGCCGCGGCGACGCTCAAGCGCGAGAGAAGCGTAATGCTTGGCCACCGTTTTCGGCAGGCGCGGTGCACCAAGGGTAGGGCGCAGGATTTGCTGGGCAAGCAGGCCATCGGCAATGTCTTTGCGCAAGATCGCATCTGTGATTCCCTGACGGCGAAGCGCTGCCTGATAGACATCGGGGTCAAAGTCGCCGGTAAGGCTGCGGAACGCAGGAATTTGCAGTATTTCGCTGTTCACAAGGTTGTCACCTGCGCGAAGACCGTATTCCCTGGCAAAAGTGCCCAAGGCGTAGCGGTCGATCAGCACAGAAATCTCGGCGTCAAAGCCGCCTTCGGCCACAAACTGGGGCATGGTGATCGTCGGGTTCTGCTGCCGCTCGCGCGAGAGCGCATTGTTCACAGCGCCATTCGCCTCGTTTGCGGAGATGGTTTCCCCTCCGACCGCTGCGATCTTGTCGTCACCGCTAAGGCCGCCAAAGGTTGCCGAGCCCGAAATGTCACTGGCAGCGAAGGCCAATGCGACGATGATAAGAAAGCCGATAAAAATCGGCAGGCCGATCTTCGACTGGAAAAAATTACGGAAAAGCGAAATCATTTAGGTCAATTCCCAGTGCTTACATCGAATGTAATATTTTTGCGGGGTTACCGCATTTCATCAAGCCCATTAGCGAGCGCAAAGGGCAACGCCCAGTGCTCCACAATGCCGATACAAGCAATTGGACCGTCTGAAACGGGCGAAACTTGCGCTTTACCCGGTTAGATTGATTAGATTTGCGCTTTATCGGCCATGCGACCTCGCGGCAACAGGTTGGATGGGTTTTGACTAAACTTGCACGCTCGGCTAGCGGACCGGCCCGTCTGACCCTACATCCCGGTGTCAAGATTCGTATCATTTGATTTCAGGAACCATGAATGTCCCAGCGCCCCTACATCGTTGGCAATTGGAAAATGCACGGCACCCGCGCCATGCTTTCCGAGGCGCGCGCCATTGATAGAGCGGCCCAGCGCCATATGAAGGTCGAAGTGGCAATCGCTCCGCCTTACACGCTGATCCACCCGATCCACCGCGAAGCAGAGCAGATCGCTGTTGGCGCGCAAGACTGCCACGAGCAGGAAGGTGGCGCGCACACCGGCGATATTTCCGCAGCAATGATTGCGGATGCGGGCGGCAAATTTGTGATACTTGGCCATTCTGAGCGTCGCCAATCGCACCGCGAGGGCAATGCTTTGGTCAAAGCAAAGGCCGAATCGGCTCTTTCGGTTGGCCTGCGCGTCATCATGTGCTGCGGGGAAACGAATGAGACCCGCGAGGAAGGAAACGCCGTTTCTTTCGTGACGAAGCAGCTCAAAGCCTCGTTGCCGGCGGAAATCGAGAACCCGACAGAGCTTCTTGCCGTCGCTTACGAGCCTATTTGGGCGATCGGGACAGGTAAAACCGCTCAGCCCGCCGACATCGAGGAAATGCACGCAGCAATCCGCGATTTGCTGATCAAACTCTATGGCGAAGAGCACGGAGAACAGGTTCGCATCCTTTATGGCGGGTCGGTAAAGCCTGAAAACGCAGCCGAAATCTTTGCTGTGCCCAATGTGGGCGGCGCATTGGTCGGCGGGGCAAGCCTTACCGCGGACAGCTTTATGGGCATTGCATTGGCCGCAGGCGAAACATCCGAGGCATAACGGATTTACCTCAAACCTTGTCGTTCGAACCGCTTATGCCTAAGTGCGTGGCCAAGAACGCATGTTCACAAAAACGCAAACCTAAAAAGAAGCCACTATGTCGCTGTTCCTTATCCTTACCGTCATTCAGGCCATGATCGCGGCTGCCCTTGTCGCAGTTGTGCTTATGCAACGCTCCGAAGGCGGGGGTCTTGGTATTGGCGGCAATCCATCGGGCGCACTTGGCGCACGCGGTGCAGCGGACTTTCTGACCCGTTCAACCAAATGGCTGGCTGTGGTTTTTGTTGTGATGTCGATTGTTCTGGCAGCGCTGGCTGTTAGCGAATCGAGCGTCAGCGAAGTGTCGACCACACTTGACCGCGATGCATCTGCGCCGACCGCCGAAGACATTCTTGGCGGACCTGTTGATGATGGCGGGGCTGCTTCGGCCGATGACCTATTGGGTGAAGGCAGTGAAGGGGGAGCGGAAAGTGCTCCTGCCGCGACGGACACAGACGCCGATCCGCTCAGCGAATAAGCCTCTCAGCGGGTAACCTCGAACAAATTTACATAAAAATCGCCACACTTGTGGATTGGCGGCGCTTTGCCTCACCAATTTGCTTGCCCCGAATCCCAACACACGCTTAAGGCTCAACTCCCATGGCGCGGTACATTTTTATCACCGGCGGCGTGGTCTCCTCGCTCGGCAAAGGTCTCATGGCGGCAAGTCTTGCTGCCCTCCTACAGGCACGCGGGTACAAGGTCCGCATTCGCAAGTTCGATCCCTATCTCAACGTCGATCCGGGAACGATGAGCCCGTATCAGCACGGCGAGGTCTATGTGACCGACGATGGCGCGGAAACCGACCTTGATCTGGGACACTACGAACGCTTTACCGGTGTCTCTGCGCGGCAAAGCGACAATATCACCTCGGGCCGCGTCTACCGCGACATTATCGCGAAAGAGCGGCGCGGCGATTACCTTGGCGCGACTGTGCAGGTGATCCCGCATGTGACCGACGCGATCAAACAGTTCGCGCTTGCCGATCAGGATGACCACGATTTTATCCTGTGCGAGATTGGCGGGACGGTTGGCGACATCGAATCGCTGCCTTTCATGGAAGCCATCCGTCAGATCCGTAATGAGCTAGAGCCGTTTCAAACTTTGAGCGTCCACGTGACGCTGGTTCCGTACATTGCCGCTGCTGGTGAGCTTAAGACCAAACCAACACAGCATTCTGTGCGCGAGCTGGCATCGCTTGGGATCAAGCCTGACGTACTGCTTTGCCGAGCAGAACACCCGATCCCCGACGGCGAACGTCAAAAGATCGCCAACTTCTGTAACGTGCGCAAGCAATCGGTCATTCCAGCACTTGATGCGCCCTCGATTTATTCGGTGCCGCTGCAATATCATCAGGAAGGCCTCGATGCAGAAGTGCTGCGCGGCTTTGGCATTACTGATGCGCCCGAACCCGATCTTTCGTCATGGAACGATGTCACCGACCGTTACTTCAACCCGGAAGGCGAAGTGACAATCGGCGTTGTGGGCAAATATGTCGGGCTTCCCGACGCTTACAAAAGCCTCAACGAAGCACTTGTCCACGGCGGCCTTGCCAACCGGGTGAAGGTCAACATCAAGTGGATCGATGCCGAGGTTTTTGAAGGCGAAGATCAAAGCGACATCGTCGCAGCGCTAGAGCCGATGCACGGCATCCTTGTGCCCGGTGGCTTTGGCGAGCGAGGCAGCGAGGGCAAGATTTCCTCGGTCCGGTTTGCAAGGGAGCGCCAAGTTCCGTTCTTCGGGATCTGCCTTGGCATGCAAATGGCCTGTATCGAGGCGGCGCGCGCTGTTGGTATTTCGCAGGCATCCTCCACCGAATTTGGCGAAACCACAGAGCCGGTTGTGGGCATTATCACCGAATGGATGACCGAAGAGGGCCTGCAAAGCCGCGAGGAAGGCGGCGATCTTGGCGGGACGATGCGGCTTGGCGCGTATGAGGCAAAGCTAAGCGCAAATAGCCATACCTCGCGCATTTACGGCGGCGCACAGGCGATCTCAGAACGCCACCGCCACCGTTATGAGGTCAACAGCGCCTATATTGAGCCATTGGAAAGCGGCGGTCTGGTCTTTTCCGGCATGTCACCCGATGGCCTTTTGCCAGAGATTGTAGAGCGGCCTGATCATCCGTGGTTTGTCGGGGTTCAGTTCCACCCGGAGCTTAAATCCAAGCCGTTTGATCCGCATCCTCTGTTTGCGGGCTTTATCGCTGCTGCATTGGAACAATCGCGCCTCGTTTGACGGCGTTCCTCGGGCGCAATGGGCGTTTTGACGAATAGTCTGTCGCATACTTACAAGAATGTCAGTTTTACCCTTGCGCGTATGGTCCAAATCGCACTACGCGCACATCTGTCTTAAGGATTTTACAATTGCTTGAGCGGCAGGGTTAGGCTGCGCCGTCTCGACAATTCGTATGCTTGGGGCGGTGCATAGATTTTTGCAGCACAGTTGAACCGGTCGTGGACGTTCGCTGCCCGCTGCACCGAGCTCGAGCCGGGGATTGACCATCTATTGCGACCCGGATGGTCAAACCTGGTCGGGGCGACATAAGTCGCGGGGGCGGTTCCATTGGAGCCGCCCCCACTTGTTTTGGGCTAGATTTTGAAAGCTTCGCGAAGTTTAGGCAGCGTCTGCCTCATTCTCGCTATCGTCAGAAGCGGATGTTTCATCCGGCACTGCGGCCAAAGTCGCCGCGCCGTTTACAGCGATCTTCTTCGGCTTCATCGCGTCCGGAATTTCGCGAAGCAAGTCGATGACGAGAAGGCCATCGGCGAGCGCTGCATTCTCCACGCGGACATAATCGGCCAGTTCAAACCGGCGTTCAAACCCGCGGTTCGCAATGCCGATATGGAGCATTTCAGCGCCTTCATCGGTGTCTTCGCGCTTGCGACCCTGAACGGTCAGCAGATTGGCCTGCGCAGTGATGTCGATATCCTGCGGGCGAAAACCTGCGACAGCAAGCGTGATCCGATAGCTGTCCTCACCATTGCGGGCTATGTTGAAAGGGGGATAATTGTCACCCGAAGACGCGCGCGCCTGGCTCTCTAACATGTCGAACAGACGGTCAAAGCCAACGGTGCTGCGGCGATAGGGTGTAAAATCAAGACGTGACATAATATGCAAATCCTCTTGCTTGAGCAATTTGGTTCAAATGCAGGCCTGCCTTTTGCAGCGCCTGCGGGTACATGTTGCGGATGCATCTCCCAAGACTGGCGAAATGCGGCAACACACATTAGTTAGGGGTTCGAAAACGGCTTTCAAGAGGTTCTTGTCAGCCTCAAATGGGATTGAGAAATGACCGCACCGACCATTGATATCTACACCAAATTCGCATGCCCGTTTTGCGTGCGGGCAAAGCATTTGCTCGACAAAAAGGGCGCCACTTACAACGAATATGACATCACCATGGGCGGTGAAAAGCGCGACGAGATGATTGCCCGCGCACCCCATGCGCGCACTGTCCCACAGATTTTCATCGGTGAGACACATGTGGGCGGCTCGGACGATCTCGCAGCATTAGAGGCCAAAGGCGAACTCGACGCTTTGCTGGCTGCATAAGGCGCGCTGGCAATGCCCAAGATTGCCGTCTTGCAGATGACCTCGGGCATTGATCCCGAAGCGAATTTTCAGACGATCGCCCGCGCGGTTCTTGATGCGAGCCTTGAGGGGGCAGAAATGCTGTTCACCCCCGAAATGTCGTTGCATCTGGACCGTGACCGCAGGCGCGGTGCCCAGCATATCGAAGACGCAGAGCGCAGCAGCATGGCGGGACGCCTCGCCAGTTTAGCAGCCGAAGCTGGTCTGTATCTTACAGTGGGAGTGCCGCTGCGCCGGTCGGGGGAGAAGTTGGCCAATTGCCAATGGGTATTTGGGCCCAATGGCGGCCCACCTGTCTCCTATGACAAAATCCACATGTTCGATGTTGAGCTTTCGACCGGTGAAACGTGGCGCGAGAGCAACGCCTATGCCCCCGGCGAACAGGTTGTGACCATCGATCAGACACCCTTGGGAAGGCTCGGCCTCGCAATCTGTTACGATATGCGCTTCCCCGCCATGTTTGAAGAACTCGGCCGCCGGGAATGCGATGCCATCGCTGTGCCCGCTGCCTTCACCAAGCCCACGGGCGAAGCGCACTGGCACGTTCTTTTGCGCGCACGAGCTATCGAAGCGCAGGCCTTCGTGATTGCGGCGGCTCAAGTCGGCAAACACGAGGACGGTCGCGAAACTTACGGTCACTCCCTCGTAGTCGACCCGTGGGGCGAAGTGCTTCTCGATATGGGCGGTGATGAGCCGGGTCTTGGCTTCTGTGACATCGACCTTGGCCGGATCGCAGAAGTCCGGGCACAAATCCCAAGCCTTGCCAACAGGTGCGAAATCACCAGATACAGCGAACAATGATCGTATTCGACCTCCATTGTGAACACGGCCACCGTTTTGAAGGATGGTTCAAGTCATCTTCCGCTTTTGAGGATCAAAAGGCGCGCGGACTGGTGTCTTGCGCGGAATGCGGCACCACCGAGGTTAGCAAAGCGCCGATGGCGCCGGCGGTCCCGGCCAAGAGCAATACCAAACCGGATTCCGGGCAACAGCGCGTGCCTCAGCAGCCGATGCAGCCACAGCCCGTTCAAGCCTCCGAGGCTGGAAAAGAGCAGGCCGTCACTAACGCCCCGCCACCTGCCGAAGTGCAAAAGGCCATCGAAGCGCTTGCAAAAGCGCAGGCCAAGGCCCTGGAAAAGAGCACTTACGTGGGCAAGGATTTCGTCAAGGAAGCGCGCGAAATGCACTATGGCGAGCGCGACGCCGCCCCAATCCACGGACAAGCAAGCCTTGAAGAAGCCAAAGAGCTTGTCGAAGAAGGCGTGGCCGTTGCCCCGTTGCCCTTGCCAATTGCACCACCTGACAAACTGAATTGATCGCTTGTCCTATGATGCTATGGAGCACCCGAGGTGGTCCCGTAGCTCAGGTGGATAGAGCGTTGGATTCCTAATCCAAAGGCCACAGGTTCGAATCCTGTCGGGATCACCATCTTTTGTTTTTCGCACCCGCATCCGCGGGTGCGTCCTCGCTATATGGGCAGGCAAGCTGCCCCCGCTGCGGGCGGCCGGTCGGCCTTGCGAACCCCTTGGGTTCGAGTTGGGCGGGCAGCTCTTAACTCAATACCCGCTCGCTTGTCCGTCTTTGCGCATCTCTGTGCCGCCTGCGTAAACGCCGGTTTCGGGATCGCGCATGATCGCCTGGTATCCGCCGAACATAATGCCGTTGGAGACAACGCGGACGTTGTGGCCCATGGCGCGCAGGGCTTCGACTGTCTCATCCGGGATGCCCGGCTCGACATTCAGAGTGCCCAGCGGATCAGCAGAAGGGCCGGTCATGCCTTCCGTTGGCTGACGCCCGCCATCGTGGTTGATGCGCGCAGCATCGCCCGCTTCCTGAATGTTCATGCCGAAATCGACCATGTTGATCAGCACTTGCACATGGCCCTGAGGCTGCATCCCGCCGCCCATCAGGCCAAGTGTCATAAACGGTTTGCCGTCTTTTTTGACGAATGCGGGGATGATGGTGTGGAATGGTCGTTTGCCCGGTTCGTAGGCATTGGGATGCTCCGGATCTAGGCTGAAGAGTTCGCCGCGATCTTGCAGCATAAAACCCAAACCATCGGGCACGAGCCCTCCGCCCATACCGCGATAGTTTGACTGGATAAGGCTCACCATCATGCCGTCTTTGTCCGTGACGGTGAGGTAGGTGGTGTCACCTTCGCCTTCGAGCTTCGGCTCAACCGCAATTTCGCCCGCGTCATATTCCGGTGCCGCCCTATTCGGGTCGATCAGAGCGAACCGCTGTGCCCCGTATTCCTTGGTCAGTAATTCTTCGGGAAGCGCCGAAAAATTGGGGTCGGCATAGAAACGCGCGACATCGGCATAGGCTAGGCGCTTTGCCTCGGTGATGTAGTGGATGACTTCCGGGCTACCGCGCTCCCATTGGCGCAGGTCCACATTGCGAAGGATGTTGACCATCTGGAGCGCTGCGAAACCCTGGCTGTTTGGCGGAAGCTCGCACAGTTCGAACCCGTCACGGTATTCCGCGCAGCCGACATCAACCCACTCGCTTTTGTGGGCGGCGAAGTCTGCAAGCGTAAAGGCAGAGCCTTGTCGCTGAAGGTAATCGACCATCACCTTTGCCAATTCGCCTTCGTAAAAGGCATCGCGGCCTTCGCGCCCGATTGTTTCAAGCGTGTTTGCAAGATCCGGGTTCTTGAAAATGTCGCCAGCTTCTGGCGCACCATTGGCGAAATAGGTCGCGCGGGCGTTGTCAAACTCGAACTGTGTAGTCTCAAGCCGCCGCGTGTAGGAGCGCAAGGAACGGTCGAGATACATGGCGATCACGGGCGCGACCGGATGGCCCTTGCGCGCATATTCGACGGTGGGGGCAAGTACATCGGCCATCGGCATTTTGCCAAAGCGTTCATGCATGGCAAACCAGCCATCAACTGTCCCGGGTATAGTGACGGGGAGGGGGCCCACGGGCGGGAGTTCAGTGGCTCCGTCCAGCTTCTGCAACAAGTCGTCCAGCGATTGGCCACGCGGCGAAGCACCCGAACCGTTGAGCCCATAAAGCTGATCGGTCTTTGGATCATAGACAATCGCAAACAGATCGCCGCCAATCCCGTTGCCCGTAGGCTCCATCAGGCCCAGCGCCGCGTTTGCCGCAATCGCTGCGTCAACTGCATTGCCGCCATCGCGCAGCACTTGAAGCGCGATTTGTGTCGCCAGAGGATGGGCAGTCGCCGCCATCCCGTTCTCGGCATAGACGGGGCTGCGCGACCAATTGGCCCCGACCGGACGCCCGCCCGCGCCGATTTGCTCCTCAACCGGTTTGTTCGTCTCAGCCGCAATCGGCACCGTGACAAGTGCCAGAAGGGAAGCGGCAGCAGCAAGAATTCTCATAGGATTTCTCTCAATTGGTAGCGGGTATTGATGCGGCCTTCTTGGCGCGCTTCTTTTTGGACTTCGCCAGATATGGCAACACAAACAGATAGCCGCCGGTTCCCCACATAATGATGAGGATGATGCCAACCGGCAGGAAGATATAGAGCTTGATCCAGTCGGCAAACCACGATCCATCGTGGATCGCCTCGATAGTGTCAGAGCGGCGATAGGCGACTTTCAAGACCTCTGCGGTGCTGGTGTCGACCTGCACCTCCCAACCGGAATTGGCGCGCAGTTTTGCGATGCCTCTGTCAACGCGAAGGTCGATGCGGTCGATATCGGTCCATTCCTGAATCCCTGCTTCGGGGTGAGCGCTCGCAGCCTCGACCATTTGTTCGTAGGAGACCGTCGGTATGGTGTCCTCGACGCTCCCACGTTCAGTGCCCGGTTGAATCCACTCAACCTCTTTTTTGAGCATCAGAAATCCGCCTGCGACAAACATGATCGCAGCAGGAATGAAAACAGCGACGGAAAGCCAGTAGTGAACCTGACGAAACAAGCGTTTTGCGTTCATGATCCCTCATGTGAAGCGGGGGCCGCCCTATGGCAAGCCCCCGCTTATGTCTTGGTGTGAGCGGTTTGTCCTATGGAAGCGCGCTTCCGGCAACCCATGGCGCACCTGCCGCTGCAAGCTCTGCTTCGAAGGCAGGGATGCTGCTTTCGGTGAGAGTACGCAGACGGTCGCGAATGCTGGCGAACTCTGCCTGAGCATAGCCGAACTGGTCACGGTGCGTCTGCGTCGGGCCATAGGTGGATGCGCCAACGCCCATCATCACAAGGCCAAGGCGGCTGCGAACGGTTGGCTGTGTACGCTCTGCGATGGCATTGCGAGCCTGGTTGCCGTTCAACATGGCATCAAGCGTGTTGGCCTCATCACGAAGCGCCGTCAGGCGATTGTCGAGAGCCGTCACATCACCGCCAGCACGCGCCACAGCGACTTTCATCAAGTCGATCCGGCGTTGCGCCTCGTTAAGAGTTGCCGCTGCTGCCGTGACCGAGCGGTCGAAGGCTGAAATCTCGGCCCAGAAGTCGCTCGCATCCGCTTGCGCTGGCAATGCACCATCACGAAGCCGTTCGACATTGAAGGTCTGCGGTCCGACAAGCTGCGTGGTGACACCGCGAACCCGCTTGGAGAGCGAGACGGTGTATTGACCCGGGCTCACCAGGAAGCCGCTGCCATCGTCGTCCTCTCCCGGCATCCGAGTGAGCGCAGACTGGCTCGGGAAACGAAGGTCCCAGTTGACGCGGTGGAAGCCCTTCTTGGTTGGCCCCTTGATCCGGCGAACAACGTTCCCTGCGCTGTCACGCACAGTCAGATAGATCGCTGGCTCTTCCTCGAGAATTTCGCGGGTGAGGCTGTCAAAGCTGGGGAAGGGATTGTCGCCGCCGCGTTCGGCAATCGGCTTCTCGCGTTCCTGACGGATGTCTTTAAGCGACTGGATGTCATCGGCGAGATAGTAAGTGAAGTTTGCGCCAAACTCGGGGTTGGGCGCGCGGTAGTAACCGTGCCCTTGCGAACCGCCAGCTGAGAAGGCGAGCGGGTGCTGTTCAATGTACCACCACGCCTTGCGCCCCGGGAACAGCATTGCTTCGGACCGGAGGCTTGCCTCGCTTACCTCGCGCAAGGGCGAGATATCATCGACGATGAAGAACCCTCGGCCAAAGCTTGCCGCTACAAGGTCGTCTTCGCGGCGCTGGATCGTCAGATCGCGGAAAGCAATCGTCGGAGCATCGCCGGTCATCTTGACCCATTTGCGCCCGCCATCAACGCTAAAGAACAGCGCAAATTCGGTCGCGGTGAAAAGCAGGTTGGGGTTCTTGTGATCCTGAACAATGCGCCACACGAGGTGACGGTCGGGGATATTGCTCTTGATCGAAGTCCAGGTGCGGCCACGGTTCGTGCTCTTGAGCAAGTAAGGCTTGAAATCGCCATATTTATGATTGTCGAGAGCGACATAGACCGTGTTCACATCGAACAGATCGGCACGAATGTCGTTGACGTAGGCTGTGTCCGGTACGCCCGGCATTGAGCCAACTTCGACACGGCGCCATGTATTGCCGCCGTCTTCGGTGACCTGGATCAAGCCGTCGTCGGTTCCAACATAAAGAAGGTTCTCATCCAGCGGGCTTTCACCGATGTTCGCAATCGTGTTGTATTGCGACATGGCAAGCAGATCCCAGCCCGCATCCCAGCTTTGCTGGCGGCCTTGAATGGGCAAACGCAGACGGTTTTCATCGCGGGTGAGGTCAGGCGAAATCGCACGCCAGGTGTCGCCGCGATCGTCCGAACGCCACAGGCGCTGTGACGCGTGATAGATGCGTGTCGGCTCATGCTGGCTTACCAGAATAGGCGCGTCCCAGTTCCAGCGTGCAATCGGCTCTCCCGGAGCGGCCTGCGGTTGAATATGGACAACCTCGCCAGTGATCCGGTCGATGCGGGCAAGATTACCCTGTTGCCACTGGGCATACATGATATTCGGATTGCCCGGCTCGGTCGCAGATTGGTGACCATCGGCAAACAGCGTAATGAACCAGTCATCGTTGCGGATACCGTGGCGGTTGTCCGTGCGCGATGGACCGCCTTGAGAGTTGTTATCCTGTGTCCCGCCGTAAACGTAATAGAACGGCTCTGCATCGTCGACAGCGACCTTATAGAATTGGGTCACCGGCAGATTGTTGATGAAGCGCCACGTTTTGGTGTGGTCATAGCTTTCGTAAAGACCGCCATCAGAACCAAACAGCACGTATTCGGGATCATCGGGACGGAAAGCGAGCGCGTGGTCATCCACGTGCTTCAACTCGTTGTTGAGGTCGCTGAATGTCTTGCCGCCATCGTTGGAAATCTGTGACGTGTTCGACATCAGGTAGATGCGGTCGAAAAAGTGCGGGCTTGCGTAAAGCTCTTGATAATAGTGCGGGCCTGTACCGCCCGAAACGGTCTCGGACATCTTGGTCCAGCTCGACCCGCGGTCGTTCGAACGCCAGATGCCGCCTTCGCGCCGGTCAAGCTCGATCGCTGCGTACACAACATCGGTCTGAATGGGTGAGATTGCGATACCGATCTTGCCCATGTTTCCTTCGGGAAGGCCGGTTTTGAGCTCAGTCCAGGTCTCACCGCCGTCTTCGCTGCGCCAGATGCCGCTTTCAGGACCACCGCCAACATAGGCGGCAACCGTGCGGTGACGCTGCCAAGTGGTGGCATACAGGCGGTCAGGGTTGCTTGGGTCGATCATCAGATCGCCTGCGCCCGTGTGGCCATTGTCTGAAGAGAGCACTTGTTCCCACGTGTCCCCGCCATCGGTCGTCTTGTAAACGCCGCGCTGTCCGCCTGCGCTCCAGATCGGGCCCTGCGCTGCTACCCAAACGGTGTTGGAATCTTCAGGGTGAACGATAATCTTGCCGATACGTTCTGAGTTTTCGAGGCCTTTCTTGACCCAGGTCTGTCCGCCATCTTCCGACAGATAAATGCCGTCGCCATAGGCAAGGTGGCGTCCACCATGGTTTTCGCCTGTGCCAACCCAAATGCGGCTCGGGTCGTTGGGGTCAAGGCCAAGCGAACCGATGGAATAGGAGGTTTGCCCGTCGAACAGGCTCTTCCATGTGGTGCCCGCATTCTCCGTCTTCCAGACACCGCCAGAGCCAACGGCCACATACCAGGTCGCCGGGTCGTCCTGAACAATCGCGATGTCGGCGATGCGCCCGGACATAAACGCAGGACCAATGCCGCGCAGTTTAAACGCGTCAAACGTGCCGCTGGAAAGGGCAGGTTGATCCTCGTCATCTTGCGCAAAGGCGACTGTACCAAGACCAGAAACGGCCAAACCAAGTGCAGCCAGAAGTGTAAGGAAGAGTTTTTGTAGCGACATTCAGCCCCCCATTCGTGGGGCTCAGTCCCTCACGAGTGATGTGATGTAAAAGCGCGAGAGCGCTCGAGTCTCCCGAACGCGAAAAGGCTAGGGCTTGGTCTAGAGTTCATCAACCGGAAAGCCGAAGTCTTATGCGTATTTGTAAAATGATCGAACGTGTCTGGCTCTGCGGGGCAAGATTGATCCGACCAACCGCACATAGGGCCGGACGAACGACAAGCAGAATGGAGAATGTATTGCGCCAAAACAAAAAGGCGCTCGGCAATTTCCGGAAAAGAGCGGCGCGACCCAGGATCGTGCCATTCGGAAATAGATGCCGCAGCGCCTTTTCATATTTCGGCTGCTCTCTCGAACAGGCCGGGGTGGCTTTGAGAACGTTCGGTGTAGGCCGGAGAAAAGAAGCGTTAGGTACTTCTGCTTTCGGCGTGTCCCGTAGCGAGCTCTTCACCTCTTTAGCCATGACCTTACCAAAGAGCACTAAGAAACAGATAGGCACTGTTACCTAAGGGGTTTCTTCTCGGAACTTTGCGTGTGAAACGAAAGACAGGATCAGGACGCTGACCGAGAAGCCTGCCAACAGGCCTGATGTTCCGGCCCATCCCGCAGCGTCATAAACGCTCGTGCCCAGTATACTGCCCAAAGCACCGCCCAGGAACATGAGCATAATGTATGAGGTAGTGAGCCTTGTGCGGATCTCCGGCTCTTCGGTGAGAAAGGTCATGCGTCCGGTCACATCAATTGTGGGGCCGACCGCGTTGATGATGAAAAGGGGCACAATGATGAGCCACACCGAACCGCCCATCGGATAAAGCAGAGCAACCCCGATGCACTGTATAATGGCCATCACCAAGCGCGCGCGGCGAGGGCCAATCCGGTCTGCCAGTCGCCCGAGCCGCGGTGTTGCGATGATACTGACAATCGCGATACCGGCGAGATAACCAACTGTATCCACCCCGTATCCCATTTCATCGCTCGTCAGATGCAGCGCAAGGCCAAGCCAAACGGCAATGAAGCTGCCGAAATTGAGTGCCTGGATAACGCCGCCGATCAGCATATCGCGGTTGGAACGGGCGAGAGTGAAGACCGACGCAATCAGCGCGCCATAGCTGCTTGCGGGACCTTTGCTCGTCCGGCCTTCACTGCGCATGGCCAATGGCAGACACACAGTGATGCCAAACATAAGTATAACTGCGCACCAATAGACGCTTCGCCAGCCAAAAGCGTCTGCGACAATTCCTGCGCCCACGCGTGCGATCAGAATACCAATGATCACGCCAGTCGTGAGAAGCGCCATAACCTGACCGAGCCGTTCTGGCGCAACCCGTTTTGAGGCAAAGGTCGGGATCAGATAAGGCGCAATGGTCACAAAACCCAAAGCCGTCGAAGCCAAGGTGAAGAGCGCAAAACTCTCGGCCAGAGCCATGCCGAGCATAAAGACGCTCTGCGCGCCGACGAACATCAGGTTGAGCGTTTTGTTGGAATACCGGTCGCCCAGCGGCAGCAGAAAGAGGATGCCAAACACCAAAGCAAGCTGGTTCAGAGCCGGGACGATGCCGATCTGCGCGTCGCTCACGCCGAAACTGTCCGCAACCTCGCCAATGATCGGATGGATGTAATAGGCATTGGCCGTGACGACCGCGACCGTCACCGCTAGTGCATATTCCTGACCCTTGGTGAGATAGCCGAGCGATTGCTGCGTTGGCCCGGTGGCGGCGTTTTCGGTCAGATTACACCCGCCTTCTTGGCCGTGTCGATCACCCCTTGAGCAAGCTCTACCGGTCGATCTTCCTGACAGAAATGGCCGCAAGTCGAAAGCATGCCGTGTGGCTGATCTTTTGCCCCTGCGATATTGTCGATTAGGGGCTGTGCAAGGCCGCCGGTGACAGGGTCATCTTCGCCGAAAAGCGTGAGGAAAGGTTTGTCGAAACCGGCGAGCCCTTTCCAGGCGGCTTTGTTTTGTTCGATCCCGTCCATGCC
Organism: Erythrobacter sp. S227; assembly: GCF_057364925.1. Taxonomy (NCBI): domain Bacteria; kingdom Pseudomonadati; phylum Pseudomonadota; class Alphaproteobacteria; order Sphingomonadales; family Erythrobacteraceae; genus Erythrobacter; species Erythrobacter sp. S227. The sequence continues at coordinate 957,866 of NZ_CP200280.1, read as the reverse complement.
ATCTTCGACCGGGACAAGGGCGGGGAAGGCGCGCGCGCCTGCCTTGCTGGCTTCATCGGGGAAGGGCGCGTCATAGGCAGCAACTTCCTCGGCGCTGCGTTCGGTGGCGGTGGCGCGTTGCAGCAATTCACCAATCTGGAATTCGGGTGAGGACTTTGCAAACTCGCGCCATGCGAGAAACGCTGGCGAGGGGGTTCCGCCCGTTGGCAGGAAAGTGTTGGAGGCAACCACATATTGGAAGCGTTCCGGTGCTTCGCCCACCATCCGCAGTCCCAAAAGACCGCCCCAATCCTGACAAAAAAGCCCCGCATCGCCAGGCACAACTGCATCGCGCCACTTGCCAAGCCAGCTTACGTGGCGGTCGTAAGTGTAAAAGCCGATATCATCAGGCTTATCGCTTTTGCCAAACCCGATAAGATCAGGCGCAAGGCAGCGGAACCCTGCGTCAAGAAGCACAGGGATCATCTTGCGATAAAGGAAGCTCCAGCTGGGTTCACCATGGAACAACAATATGGCGGGCGCGTCCTTTGGTCCTTCGTCGATATAGTGCATCTGACCCGAATACCCCTCGCCAAGATCGACGGTCTGCCAATTCTCGGCAAAGGGGTAATCAGGGATGTCACTGAAACGGGCAGGGTCGTACTTAAGGACATGCATGGGGTCTCTCTCCCTTTTTGTTCACGGAGAGAGCGCTTCCATGGTCACGCCGCTAAGGCGTTGTCACTCCCCCAAAGGCACGCTCTCTTTGAACGTATGTGTGATGTAAGGGAAGGGGATTTCGATCCCGGCATCATCCAGACCGCGTTTGATTGAACGCACAACCTGGTCGCGGTTCATCACCGCATCTGTCCCCGATGAAGCCGCCCACCACCGCACGCGAAAGTCGACCGAACTGGCACCGAAATTATCGGCGAGTACCTGAACATCCTTGTCCTTGCTGACCAGATCGACACTCTCGACAGCTTTGAGGAGGACCTTGCCCGCCTTATCCAGATCCGTGTCATAGGAGACACCGATCATGACTTCGAAGCGGCGCTCTTCGAGGTCGGTGACAACCTCGAGCGGTTCTTTGAACAGGATGGAGTTGGGAAGCACGTGAAGCTCGCCGGAAAATGCGCGGATGTGGCTTTCACGAAGAGAGATAAATTCAACCTTGCCGTGAATATCGCCGGTTTTGACGACGTCCCCGATTTGCATTTTCTCGCGCAGCATGATCATCACGCCGGCAAGGAAATTCTCGAAGAAATCCTGAAACGCAAAACCGATCGCAACTGCGCCAATCCCAAGGCCAGCAAGCAGGCCAGACGGGCTGAAATTTGGAAACACGACGAGTGCGGCAATCATGGCACCTGCGATCCACACGCCCAGCCGGACGAGGGTTTCGATCAGATTGCGCAGTGACGGTCGAAGGTCGGTTTTGCCGATGAGCCGTGCGCTGATCCTGCTGGCGGATCTGGCGATAAGCCACGTGATGAGCAGAATGACGGCGGCGATAACAATTGAGGGAAGTGCAGCGATGGCCCCTGTGGCCATGGCATTGATTTGGTCAAAAACTGTTTGAAGCATAAATAGTTAGGTTTTCCTCCTTGTGGCAAATCAACGGGCTACACCCCTGAATTGTTCCGGATTTTCCCATTTTCCATCGGGAATTATCCGGTTTTGGTGGTGGACTTGATGGCCCCGCAAGGGCAGTGAGCGCCTTGCTAAAGGGATAGAGACAAAACAATGAATGAAACCGAAGATTTGGCCGAAATCCGCCGGTCCGTGCGGGCACTTTGTGAGGGGTTTCCGGGCGAGTATTGGCGCGCCAAGGACGCTGCGCGCGAATATCCGGGTGAATTCGTCGACGCGCTCACCAAGGCCGGTTTTCTCGCTGCGCTTATTCCCGCTGAATATGGCGGCAGCGGGTTGAGCCTGCATCAGGCTTGCGTCATTATGGAAGAAATCCAGGCGACCGGCTGCAACGGCAGTTCGGCCCATGCGCAAATGTATATTATGAACACGCTGCTGCGTTATGGCTCTGACGAGCAGAAGGCGCAGTATCTGCCGCGCATCGCATCGGGTGATCTTCGGCTTCAGGCGTTTGGCGTTTCCGAGCCCACCAGCGGCACCGATACTCTGAGCCTGAAAACAAAGGCAGTGCGGGACGGCGATGAGTATGTTGTCTCCGGCCAGAAGATTTGGACCAGCCGCGCAGAGCACTCCGACCTCATGATGCTACTGGCCAGAACCACGCCGCGCGATCAGGTTGAGAAAAAGACCGAGGGCCTCTCGATCTTCCTCGTCGATATGCAAGAGGCGCTTAAAAACGGGATGAGCATCAAGCCTATTCGGACCATGATGAACCATTCCTCGTGTGAGGTGTTCTTCGATGATCTGCGTATTCCGGCAAGCAGCCTTGTTGGCGAAGAGGGCAAGGGCTTTCGCTACATCCTCTCTGGCATGAATGCAGAACGCATCCTGATTGCGGCAGAGTGCATTGGCGATGCCAAGTGGTTTATCGAGCAGGCCAAGACCTATGCCAGCGACCGCAATGTCTTTGCCCGGCCCATTGGCCAAAACCAGGGCGTGCAGTTTCCAATCGCCCGCTGTTATGCGCAAACCTGTGCCGCCGAACTCATGGTTCAGCACGCAGCAAAAGTTTATGATGAGGGCGGCAATCCGGGGGCAGAGGCCAATATGGCCAAGCTCCTTGCATCAGAGGCAAGTTGGGCCGCGGCCGATATGTGTGTCCAAACCTTTGGCGGCTTTGGCTTTGCCGAGGAATACGATGTTGAGCGCAAATTCCGCGAAGCGAGGCTCTACACCGTTGCTCCGATCTCAACCAATCTGATCCTGTCCTATCTGGCCGAACACGTGTTAGGGCTCCCCCGCTCCTATTGAGGCACATTAACCCGCGAATTCGGCCAATTTGCCGCAAAATCTGCAGGCAAAGCGCATTTCGCTTGCAAGCCTTGGTTAACTATGATTCTGTGCAATTGGACTAGGGGAACGGGACAATGCGTAAACAGCCAAAAGAACACGTGAAACAAAGCTTCGCGCTTGTTTTGCTTGTCGTCCTGACGGTTGGCGCGATTGCCGGGCCAACCGGCCTTTTGGCATGGGCCGAGAATTCCGAAGTTCTGGCTGAGCGTGAGGCGCGGATCGCGCTTCTTACGGAAAAACGTGATGCGCTGAAGAACCGCGTGAACCTGCTTGACCCCAATGGCGCCGATCCGGATTTGGTGGGTGAGCTTGTCCGCCAAGACCTTGGCGTGATTTATCCTGATGAGATTGTGGTCACGCTGGACGAGGATTGAGCGTTTTTACGCATTTGCGGTTTCCTGAAATCCCAAAATTCACCACATTGGTAATTTAATACCTATTCAGCCCTGTTGCCGTTGCGTAACCCTGTTTGTGGTGCCTATAGCCTTCTCGAGACGGTCGTTTTGGTGAAAACACCAAAGCGAAGGAATTGAGAGAGAAGGGATCTCCACTTGGCCAAAAAACCAGCTGCTAAGGCCGCGAAGAAGCCGGTTGCTTCTGCCGCACCATCGGATGACACGGATTTCATTCTGCATTCGCTTCAGGAAGAATTTGAAGCGGCAAAACGCTTTGCCGCAACCGACGAGCAGATGCTTGAGTTTTACAAGCAGATGCTTCTCATCCGCCGGTTTGAAGAGAAAGCGGGCCAGCTATACGGTCTTGGCCTGATTGGCGGATTTTGTCACCTTTACATCGGTCAGGAAGCGGTCGCGATTGGCCTTCAATCCGCGCTCGACAATGACCGCGACAGCGTGATCACCGGATACCGCGACCACGGCCACATGCTCGCCTATGGGATTGATCCCAAGGTCATCATGGCAGAGCTTACTGGCCGCGAAGCCGGTATCTCGAAAGGCAAGGGCGGGTCGATGCACATGTTCTCGACCGAGCATAAGTTCTACGGCGGCCACGGCATTGTGGGCGCGCAGGTTGCTCTGGGCGGGGGCCTCGCGCTGGCGCACCAGTACAATGAAGACGGCGGGCTGTGCCTTGCTTACTTCGGCGATGGGGCGGCGAACCAGGGGCAGGTCTATGAGACGTTCAACATGGCAGCGCTTTGGAACCTTCCCATTGTTTTTGTGGTCGAGGACAATCAATACGCAATGGGCACATCAAGTGCGCGATCTTCTGCTGAAACCCGGTTCCACCGCCGGGGCACCGCGTTCCGCATTCCTGGTATGGAAGTGAACGGCATGGACGTGCTCGAGGTGCGCGCTGCTGCCGAAGTCGCTTTCAAACACGTTCGAGAGGGCAAAGGCCCTGTGCTGATGGAGTGCAATACCTATCGCTATCGCGGCCACTCGATGTCTGACCCTGCAAAATACCGCACCCGCGACGAGGTGCAGGATCAACGCGAAAACCACGATCCGATCGAGCGTTTGAAAAAGAGCCTGATCGAAGGGGGCCATGATGAAGCGGCTCTCAAAGCGATCGACAAGGATATTCGCAAGGTCGTGACCGAGGCCGCGGACTTCTCTGAAAGCTCGCCCGAGCCAGCGCCCGGCGAACTCTACACCGATGTGCTGGTGGAGGAGTATTGATCCATGGCTATCGAACTCAAAATGCCTGCGCTCTCTCCGACGATGGAAGAAGGTACACTCGCGCGCTGGTTGAAATCCGAAGGCGATACGATTGAGCCCGGCGATATCATAGCCGAGATCGAAACCGATAAAGCGACGATGGAATTTGAAGCCATCGACGACGGCGTGCTTTCGAAAATTCTCGTCGCTGAAGGCACTGAAAACGTCGCTGTCGGTACGGTGATTGCTCACATGGAAGGCGAGGGGGCAGAGGCCGCTTCGACGCCCGCTCCAACCCCTGCGCCAGCCGCCGCTCCTGCGCCTTCACCGGCGCCATCACCAGCACTGACCGAAGAGCCTCCGAAAGCCGTTGCAAGAGCAAGCGATCCGGCTATCCCCGAAGGCACGAGCTTCACCCCGACCACCGTTCGTGAAGCTTTGCGCGATGGTATGGCCGAGGAAATGCGCGCTGACCCGCGTGTGTTCGTGATGGGTGAGGAAGTCGCCGAGTATCAGGGCGCTTACAAGGTCACGCAAGGTCTGCTCGATGAGTTTGGCCCCAAGCGCGTGATCGATACGCCGATTACCGAATACGGTTTTGCCGGCATCGGTACAGGGGCTGCGATGGGCGGGCTTCGTCCTATCGTTGAGTTCATGACGTTCAACTTCGCGATGCAGGCGATTGACCACATCATCAACTCTGCAGCTAAGACCAATTATATGTCCGGCGGGCAAATGCGTTGCCCAATCGTGTTCCGTGGCCCCAATGGCGCGGCAAGCCGGGTCGGCGCTCAGCACAGCCAGAACTATGGCCCGTGGTACGCAAGCGTGCCTGGCCTCATCGTGATTGCGCCTTATGATGCGTCCGATGCGAAAGGCCTGATGAAAGCCGCCATCCGTTCAGAAGACCCCGTCGTCTTCCTCGAAAACGAGCTTGTCTACGGCCGCAGCTTTGACGTGCCTGACCTTGACGATCACGTCCTGCCCATCGGCAAGGCGCGGATCATGCGCGAGGGCAAGGATGTCACGGTTGTGAGCTATTCCATCGGTGTAGGGCTTGCGCTGGAAGCGGCAGAAACGCTTGCGGCAGAAGGCATTGATGCGGAAGTCATCGACCTTCGCACTCTGCGCCCTCTCGATAAGGAAACAGTCCTCAAAAGCCTGGCCAAGACGAACCGTCTGGTCATCGCCGAAGAGGGCTGGCCGACCTGCTCGATCGCGTCGGAAATCACGACCATCTGTATGGAAGAAGGCTTTGACGACCTTGATGCACCCGTCACGCGGGTGTGCAACGAGGACGTGCCGCTGCCCTATGCTGCCAATCTTGAGAAGCTCGCACTGATCGACGCAGCCCGGATTGTCGAGGCGGTCAAGAAGGTCTGCTACGTGTGAATATGAAGGGAAGGGCGGCAATAGCTGCCCTTCCTGATCAAAGGTCAGCCCTTGTTAGGCTGGGCGTGCCGCCGAGAAGGTTGAACATGAAGCGACGGGGCTTACCGGGTTGGTCTGCCGCAGCCCGGTCAAATCGCGAATATCGCGAATGTTGTAAGCGGCGGTGTAGTTCAGCGTATTGTCGCCGAAAAACTCGAACGGAGTGATCGGATCGTAGTCGTAATAGACTTCGACGAACATCACAGCCGTTCCTGCGCTTGCCGTAATAGGGTTGCTGGAATCGCCCATGCCAGCAAAGCTTTGGCCATTCTGACCCAAACCTTCGGCACCGTAGGCCGATGCGACATTCTTGGCCCCGCGGCACCGTTGCCAAGCGATCCACTGACCACCCTCGCTGTTTTGCTGCAGGCTCGAGATGATAATCCGTCCGTTCTGGAAAATGTCGTTTCGTGCGCCAAGCTTTTCCGCACCGACAAATGTGCCGTTGATATCGGCTTCGGTCACGATTTGCGTTGCAAGCTGGCTTTCGCCAACACGCGATGCGTTATCGGCGACCTGCATCGCGATTTGGCTGATCTGCATGTGCGTGATTGAGTAATAGGCGGTTTCGGTGCCCATCATTCCCATGCCCAACACCAGCGGTGCAGCATAAGCGAATTCGACCAGGGCAACCGCCGAGTTGTCGCGCGAAAGACCGCGAAGCTTTCGCAGCGCGTTGCGGAATCGTTTTGCAGCAGTGGGTTTGGTGATGCTCATGTGCAATTCCCTTGGGAAATGGTGACAACCTGTTCGGCAAATGGCTGGTTGCGAAGGACAGTCGATGCGGACAGTTCCACTTTTTCCGGAAGCCCGGCGAGGCCGTCCATCGGGAAAAGCCGGTCATAGCTCACATTGACGGTGTAAAGCACAGCATCCTTCGCCCCGCCGATGCCGATTTCACCGCGATTTGAATCCCATTGACCGTTGTTGTTGTAGTCAATGAACGGCTCGTTGTTGTTGCAAATGCCGTCGCCATTATCGTCGGTGTATTCTTCTTCTTCGCCGATATCCTCAAACTCTGTGTGCGACAGCTTGACCAGCTCGATGGTGGCAGACGCAGGCACAACAGATCGGATCTGGTCGATCACGCTGGCGTCAATCGCGCCTTGGGTCACACTACCCGTCTGCAAGGTGAGGTCGCGGCCCGCTTTTTGCATCGCCCCGTTCATAAGAGCAGAGGTGTATTGCGAGTGCGCCATGTCGAAGATGCCCATGACCATGAGGATCAGGACAGGTGCGACAATAGCAAATTCGATGAGTGTCGCACCCGTTTCATCACGGCCAAGGCGCTGAAGGAATTGTCTAGCCATCACTGGGTCAACCTCAAGTCTGCAATTTTCTCACCGATGTCGCGGAAAGCGGTATCGAGCTCTTCACCATTGGCGGCGAAATATGCGCGGCCAGGCGTGGCGCAATCGATCAGGTTCTGCGTGAGCGCAGTACCGAATGCCACGACCCACACGGTGATGTTCTTGTTGCGAACAGCCCGGCACGCCGCCTGGAAGCGTGATGCGTGAATGGCTGTGTTGTTATTCTGATTGCCATCGCTGGTGACGCGGCGATCCCACCACTCATATCCGTACGGCGAATACACGCGGTTGTTTCCGAACATCACACCGTCGGTCATGAAGACCACGTGGCGTGCGATGGATTCACCGTTAGGCGCGGTTGCGTTGCGGCTTGCGAAAATCCCGTTCGGAGAGATCATCCGGCCTGCCCAAACCATGCCAATGTCGTGATAGGTCGCACCATCTGCGACAAAGCCGTTGGCCGCCGCGAGATAGTTTTCGAGCTCGGAGCGGTTCGGCATCTCGTTCAACTGACGCGCAGCCTTTGGACAGGTAGTCCAGATGGGCTCTTTGTCTTCAAGCGTGCGCATGTTGCCAAGGATGTAGTTCGCCTCGGTATACTTCGAGGTGCCATCGGCATAACGCGGCCTCACCAAAGTCGGGAGCATAGGCGCCCAGCGTTCGGCTTCATTGCTTGGTACAAGGTCGATATCGATATCATAAGCGCCCGCTGGAACAGGGTCCCACGTCGCAGTATTCACCGTCTGGGCTTCTTCGATACAGCCGTTCCACGTGTGCGTTTCATTGGCCATATCTACGCCGGTTGGCGCAACGAGTTGATTGGAGCTGAAGACGCCCGAGACGTTGTAGCTAACCGGCTTGTATTCCCAGTCCCAGGTGTAAGGGACATCTTCAACGATGGTGATCGTTGAATCAGCCAGATATGATTGCTTGTTAAACGTCAGACGACATTCGCGGTTGGTCGAGCTTGTCGAACCAAACCACGTACCACCGGCAAACGAGAGGCTGAGGAATGTGGCAGGACCTTCGTAAACCGAAATCCGCGGGCTCGTTCCTGACTGCGAAACCAGTGTCAGATCGCCAAGATCGTGTGACAGATAGGTGTTGTTTCCAGGCTGGTTCGTGAAGGCAACATCAACGCAGTCGTTATAGGTTGCCAGGATCTCGCTGTAGAATTCCTGACCGGACAGGTCTTCAAAGTCGTAGGCACTACCCGTGCGGACAACATCGACGCTCTGTAGAACCGGTGTACCAGTGGTCCGGATTGTCTCGCGTGACTGGTAGGTGTGGTTCGTCTTCATCCAATTCGCATTGAGAAGCCCGCCCACATTCACCTGTGAAGAGTACGGTACAATCCCGTAACGCACCTGCGCGTTTTGTGATGTCGCCTGTGTAACGGCATCATAAAAAGACATGGTCGCATCGCGCAGGTTCTGGATCTTTACGCCGCCCATCGAACCTGTCGTATCGAGCGCAAGCACAATATCGGTGTTCGCGATGTTGATGTCTGCCTGACACTCAACTGCAAGATCGACCTCGTCGAAACCAAATGCGGCCATGATACTTGTTGGCATTGTGCCTGTGGCCACACCGTTTACTTCGCCGTCGTCGGTGCCGGTGTATGTGTGATCAAGAGATTCGATCCCGAACAATCCGTCCGAGAAGTTCTCTTCGAAGAAAGCATCGCCGATTTGCCCCGGCGTCTTGTTGGTGCCTTCAACGATATCGGTAAACTCGTTATTGGCCATCGCGCGGCGGGCCGCGAGAGCGCCAGCGTCACATGCCGCCTGAAGCCGCGCTTCAGCCATATAAAAACGACTGGCGTCGATCCCGCCGCCGACCATTGCCATCAATGGCACAAGAGACGCCGCAGAAATTGCGAGCGTATTGGCGGTCGCATCCTTCGCTAGCCGGCGAAAGAACGACATGCTTTTTTGATCTTGCTGGCTCATTTTTGCACTTGTCCTTCGTGATCGATTCACGCGTAAAAATTACGAGATTTCTCTATTGGACAACGCAATAGCCCAGGGCAGGTAAGCGGTTTGCGAAGTAAGATGGTTAACAAGAGATTGATTTTTGGTCCTCGCTTTAACCTTTGTTGTCACCCTTGTGTTTTGTGCGTCGTGACTTGACAAAACGGGCGTCTGCCCGCCTATGCGCAGGCCCGATGACAACGCCTTCAACAGACATTTTGCAGCCCGAAATCCAGCTTGCATTGGCTCATACGAGCCCTGCCTATCGCGACGCGTTAAGGATTTTCTTTGACCTCGATTTGCGGCTTGGGCGGATATTGGCAGGCACTACCGAACCTATGCTTGGTCAAATGCGCCTAGCGTGGTGGCGCGAAACCCTCTCACAACCGGTCACACAGCGCCCCAATGGCGACGAGGTGCTCGACGCGATCGGGGTGCATTGGGTGGGGCGCGAGGCGGCTTTGGTTGAATTGGTCGATGGTTGGGAAGAACTCCTGGCAGAACCGCCATTGGGCGAAAATCATGCTCGCAAATTTGCCCAAGGAAGGATTGCCGCGATCAAGACCGCTTTCGGCGATCAGGCGGGCATTTGGGATGAGGAAAGCACAGGCGCGCTGGCATGGCATTGGGCCTTGGCAGATCTTGTGACAAGCGTGTCACAACCCGAAGAGCGCGAGATGCTGATTGCTCTTGCACTGGAAAAACAGAAACCCGCAACAAGGCAAAGAGCACCCTTTAAGGGCATAGCTGTCCTGGGCGCTTTGGCGTTGAGATCACTAGAAAACGGCGGGCGCCCCTTAATGGAAGGCCGCGGCGCGTCAGTCACGGCATTAAGAGCGGCTATCTTCGGGCGCTAATCCTATGTACTCTATGCATTGTGAGACATGAAAGGGATCACAATGCGTCAGACAGTATTAGGGGTTTTGTTGGGTCTTGTCTTTGCCGGTGTCGGTGTATTCTGGTGGCAGGGCCGCGCACAAGTTGAACAGAACGCGCCTCCTCCGCCGGAGCCCGAAGAGATTGTCGAAGTTGACCCGAACGCTTTACCGGAAAGTGATGCGGGAGAGATGGTGGGGCCTGCACCGCCAGAAGCAAGCGAGCTCACCCGCGAAGAACGCCGCTTCTTTCGTTATGACCGCAACCGCGACCGGAAGATAACACGCAACGAAATGCTCTCCACCAGGGCTGATGCCTTTCGCAAGCTTGATAAAGACGGCAACAATCTGCTGACCTTTGAGGAATGGGCGGTGCGCACATCGGACCGCTTTGCCGAGATGGACGGGGATGGCGATTTGGAGCTGACGGCAGCAGAGTTTGCAACCTCTGCGCCTAAGCGAACCCGCAAACCTGCCTGCCGCTGTTAGGCGGGGACATCCTCGCGCGTCTCGCTAATCCATTCGGCCAGGTCGGCCTTCGCCCGCGAAGTGTAAGCTTCTTTCCGCTGTTTTTTCTTGACCTCATGCAAGGGCGGGAAAAGCCCGAAGTTTACATTCATCGGTTGGAAGGTCGCTGCATCGGCGTCGCCTGTGATGTGGCTCAATAGCGCACCAAGAGCCGTCGTGGCGGGGAGGGGCGACCACTCTTCGCCGGCCAGTTCGCACGCAGTCATCATCCCTGCGACAAGGCCAATGGCAGAGCTTTCAACATAGCCTTCGCAACCTGTCACTTGCCCGGCAAAGCGGATGTGGGGGGCTGCTTTCAGCCGGAGTTGCCGGTCGAGCACTTCGGGTGAATTGAGAAATGTGTTGCGGTGCAGACCGCCAAGCCGCGCAAATTCGGCATTCTCCAAGCCTGGAATAGTGCGGAACAGTTCAACCTGCGCGCCATATTTGAGCTTGGTCTGGAAACCAACCATGTTCCAAAGCGTGCCAAGCTTATTGTCCTGACGCAGTTGCACCACAGCGTAGGGCCAGCGCCCTTGGGGGAATTCCTCATTGGTATCGAAGGGATTGTCGAGGCCAACGCCTTTCATCGGGCCATAACGAAGCGTCTCCACCCCGCGCTCCGCCATGACCTCAATCGGCATACAGCCATCGAAGTAGGGCGTGTCCTTTTCCCATTCCTGAAATTCACCCTTTTCGCCGTCCATCAACCCTTGATGAAAGGCGAGGTATTGCTCCTTGGTCATCGGGCAATTGATGTAATCGCCGTCTTCATTGGAGGCCGCCGTTGTCTTGTTCCAGCGCGACTGGATCCAGCATTTCGACATATCGATGCTGTCGCGGTGCACGATAGGCGCGATGGCATCGAAAAAGGCGAGCCGGTCCTGACCCGTCGTCCCGATAATGCTCTCGGCCAGTTGTTGAGCAGTAAGCGGGCCTGTTGCGACAATTGTGAGCCCTGCTTCGGGCAATTGATCGATCCGCTCGCGCACGATTTCCACATTGGGATGTTCGCTGAGCGCTTTCTCAACCTCGCCGGAGAACACATCGCGGTCCACGGCCATCGCGCTTCCCGCAGGAACCCGTGCAACCTCGCCTGCACGCATCACGATAGAATTAAGCTCGCGCATTTCATGGTGGAGCAAGCCCACTGCATTCTTCGTGTCATCATCAGAACGGAAGGAATTGGAGCACACCAGCTCTGCCAGTCCATCGGTCTGGTGAGCAGGCGTCATCTCGCCTGACCCGCGCATTTCCGAAAGGCGCACTTTCACGCCTCGGTTGGCGAGCTGCCAAGCGGCCTCGGACCCGGCAAGCCCGCCGCCAATAATGTGAACATCGTGAGTTTTAGGAGGTGTAGTCATGGCGGGCGACGTAGACGCGTGCTAGCCCTCCTTCAAGACTGTTCGAACAAAGGGGAAAGGACCCATGCCCAAACGCGCGCTTGTTGAGCATCGCCCTTGGCTGCTGGCCGGGGTTATTGCGGCGTTTGCCTACTACTTTTTGCAGGACAATCCGATCGGCGAATTGTGGCTCATCCTGATCAAAGGCGCAGGGGTTGGCTTTCTGGCTATCTACGCCCTCCGCCGCGGGACTGGTGTAGACGGGATGATCCTCGCCTTGGCGCTCGCTCTTTCGGCAGCGGCGGATATGGCATTGGAATTGTGGTTCGAGGTTGGGGGCGGCCTGTTTGCCCTGTCTCATCTGGTTGTTATTGCACTGTATCTGCGCAATCGGCGCGAGAGCCCGTCATTCAGCCAGAACTTGCTGGGGCTGACGCTCGTGATTGCAGTTCCCGCGCTTTCTTATCTGCTGAGCGGTGATCCGCTTATTGCTGTTTATGCCGTTACTCTTGGCGCCATGGCGGCAGCGGCCTGGACCAGCCGGTTTCCCCGCTATCGTGTGGGTCTCGGCGCAATATTGTTCGTGATCAGCGACTGGCTGATTTTCAGCCGTATGGGGGCCTATGATCTGGGGCAACTGCCTGACCTGTTGACCTGGCCGCTTTATTTCGCAGGGCAGTTGATGATTGCGACGGGCGTTGTGCAGACTTTGCGCGGGGAAAAGCCGGTCGCTTAAACCGCAATGGTGGTGCGGTGCAGCTCGCGCCGGTGCCCTTCATATCCGCCTGTTGCCTTGTGATTAAGGCAACGATTGTCCCACATCACCAGCATATCAGGCTCCCACTTGTGGCGGTAATGGAATTGCTCCTGTTCGCACCACTGGTGGAGATCGAGGAGCAGCGCCATTGCCTCGGCTTCATCCATGCCTTCGAAACCGATGGTGTAGCTGATCGAGCAAAACAGCACTTCCTCGCCCGTTTCAGGATGCGGCTTTATCAAGGGGTGGGTGAAGGTCGCCATGGCCGCTTCGCCGGGACGGATCGCCATACTGCGGCCTTTGTCACTGTCACCATAAAGCCCATCGGGCGCATAGCCGCGGCGGGCGGAATGGATCGCCTTGATCTGGCGCAGCTCGGCTTTTCGGGCATCTGGCATTGCCTCAAAGGCCGCCGCCTGATCGCAAAACATCGTGTCGCCGCCGACGGGCGGGATTTCTACCGCCATCAAACAGGTCGCTTTGGGTGGATGCTCCATAAAGCTCCAGTCCGAATGCCATTGTTCGGCAAACAGCGGGCTTGTTTCATCGGCTTCACGCTGAATGGCGGCGATGTTTTTGCGGCCCTCAATGGGATCAAAGAACGGGTCATCACCAAAGTCACCCATCGCGAGGCTAAAGCGCTCTAGAGCGTCATCATCCATCCGCTGATCGGCGAAGGCGAGGACCTTGTGCTCCAGCCACGCCGCGTGAATGTCCGCCATCAGCTCTGGCGTAAGTTCGCCCGCCAAATCGACTCCGCGAACGGTTGCGCCGCAGGCTTGCCCTGATGGTTGAATGTCCAATTTCCCTCTCCCTTAGCGGTAAGGCTAAGGGGAGGGGGCGTTTGGTGCAAGATCACTCGACTTCCGTCGGACCTTCAGGAGAGGTTTCGTCCCCGCCACCGCGACGTTCCACCATTTCTTCAACGACGGCCTCTTCGCCTTCGTTTTCAGGCTCTTCAGTCTCATCGATCTTGACCGCCGAAACGACATGCTCGTTCTTGCCAACGTTAAACAAGCGCACGCCTGCGGTGTTGCGGCCAAGAATGCGCAGGGTCTCAAGCCCGATGCGGATAAGCTTTGCCTGATCGGTGACGAGCATTAGCTGATCGCCCTTGCTCACGACGAAGCTTGCGACAACAGGGCCGTTGCGTTCGATATTGTCGATGTTGACAACGCCCTGTCCGCCGCGCCCTGTCTTGCGGTATTCGTAAGAGCTGGACACCTTGCCATAGCCATTGGCGCATACGGTAAGGATGAATTGCTCCTTCTCCTCGATCTCCGCAAAGCGTTCCGGCGTCATGTCCGGCTCGCCCTCTTTATCGCCCTTGTAAGGCGCGTATTTGAGGTATTGCTCGCGTTCTTCCGGAGTTGTGCCGGTTGCGCCGAGGGTCGAGAGCGAGACGACCTCATTGTCATCGGCCAGCTTCATGCCGCGCACACCGGTTGATGTGCGAGAGGTAAACTCGCGCACATCTTCAGCGGCAAAGCGGATGGCCTTGCCGGTTTTGGATGCGAGCATCACGTCGTCGCCTGTTTCCACGAGGCGCACACCGATCAGGCGATCATCGCTATCCTCGTCGAAGCGCATCGCGAATTTACCGTTTGATGGAATATTGCTGAACGCATCCATAGAGTTGCGGCGCACATTGCCCTTGGCGGTTGCAAAGACCACCGAAAGCGCGCCCCATGTCTCTTCATCTTCGGGAAGCGGAAGGACAGTCTGGATCGTCTCACCATCATCAAGCGCAGGAAGCAGGTTGATGATTGGACGCCCGCGTGTGGTTGGACCACCTTCGGGCAGTTTCCACACCTTGATGCGGTACACCTTACCAGCGGTTGAGAAGAACAGCACTGGATTGTGCGTCGATGTGACGAACATTTCGGCGATGGCATCCTCGTCCTTGGTGGACATGCCAGCTCGGCCCTTTCCACCGCGATTTTGCGCGCGGAAAGTGCTGAGCGGTGTGCGCTTGATATAGCCGTCGAGCGTCACAGTGACGACCATATCGTCGCGCTCGATCAGATCTTCGTCGTCAAGACCATCCCACGCGGGCGCAATCTCGGACACGCGCGGTGTGGCGTATGTCGCGCGGATCACCTCAAGCTCCTCGCGCATCACGGCGTAAAGCTTCACCCGGTCGGCAAGGATTGCGAGATATTCCTCGATCCTGTCAGCCAGTTCCTTAAGCTCGTCACCGATTTCATCGCGGCCAAGTGCGGTCAGGCGGTGAAGGCGCAGGTCGAGGATAGCTTTTACCTGACGCACAGAAAGGCGGTATGTGCCGCCTTCCTGGTCAGCAGACGGCTCAATCGCCTCAACCAGGCGGATGTATTGCGCAATATCGCCAATCGGCCATTCTTTGACGAGCAGGCGTTCGCGGGCTGTTGCCGGGTTTGGCGCGCCGCGGATGATCGCGACAATCTCGTCAAGGTTGGAGACCGCAACCACAAGGCCAAGCAAGATATGCGCGCGTTCACGGGCACGGTTAAGCTCAAACTTGGTGCGGCGGGTAATGACCTCTTCACGGAAAGCGATGAAAGCCTGAATGAAGTCGCGCAGCATCAGCGTTTCAGGACGCCCGCCGCGAATAGCCAGCATATTCGCCGGGAAGGAACTTTGCGCAGGGGTGTGACGCCAGATCTGGTTCAGCACAACCTCGGCGGTGGCATCGCGCTTAAGGTCGATGACCACGCGCACGCCGTTACGCGAACTTTCATCGCGAATGTCGGAAATGCCCTCGATCCGCTTTTCCTTGGCGGCGTCCGCGATTTTTTCGACCAGACCCGCTTTACCCACTTGATAGGGGATAGAGGTAAAGACGATGCTTTCCCGGTCGCCTTTGCGAGTTTCAATCTCGTGGCGGCAGCGCATCAGGATTGAGCCCCGACCTGTGGTGTAGGCCGCTTTTGCGCCGCTGGTTCCAAGGATCAGTGGTGCGGTCGGGAAATCGGGCCCCGGGATATATTCGATCAACTCTTCCGAAGTGATCGCGGGATTGTCCATAAAGGCAAAGCAGCCGTCGATCACCTCACCAAGGTTATGCGGCGGCACGTTGGTCGCCATACCCACCGCAATCCCGCCTGCGCCATTGACGAGCAGGTTGGGGAAGCGGGCGGGGAGGACTGACGGCTCTTTCTTACGGCCATCATAGTTGTCGACGAAATCGATCGTATCTTTGTCGAGGTCATCCAGCAACGTATCGGCCACACGGGCAAGGCGCGCCTCTGTGTAACGCATGGACGCAGGCGGATCGGGATCCATCGAGCCAAAATTGCCCTGACCATCGATCAATGGCACGCGCATCGACCAGTCTTGCGTCAGGCGGGCAAGGGCATCGTAAATCGCGCTGTCGCCGTGAGGGTGGAAATCACCCATCACATCGCCCACGATCTTCGCAGATTTCACGTAAGGGCGTCCGGCAACAAAATTGCCAACCTTGGAGGCGTATAAAATCCGGCGGTGAACAGGTTTCAATCCATCGCGCACATCGGGAAGAGCACGGCTCACGATCACGCTCATCGCGTAATCGAGATAGCTCGTCTTCATCTCATCGACGATGTCGATGCGATCATACTCGCTCGCCGGTGATGCGGGCGGGGTGTCGATAATGTCGTTTTCGTCGCTCAAAGCGGATGAGCCTTTTGTTGCTTACAATGGTAAAATCCAGAAGACCTAATGTAGGCGTTCATTGCCCCTTCCGCCACATGCGCAAGCCGCCATTGCAGCGACATTCGACCTTTTTCCACACTTGGTTTGGTGAATGGGACGAGGCTGGCCTCAATCAGGCGAGGACGGCCTGCGTGGACGCCTGCCGGGAGGATGTAACATTTGGTAAAAGGTGCGTTAGACCAATGGCTCAAGGCATCCCCATTCAAACGCCATTCAGCCCGTTTCAGCTAGTTCGAAATTGCAAATATGATCGCGCTCGTCCATTGGCCGTAGCAGAGCGATTTTCACGCTGAAACAATTCCAGTCCGCACCCCATTGCAGTTTTGCGGACCCATCAAACACTTTTTTGGAGTGCACCTAGAATGATTACACTTCTCTCACGCAAACGCACCTCATCGCTTGCCCTTGCTATTGCATTGGCAACAGGCGGCGCGGTTGTAACGACAGCCGTTTTCCCGACCGAGGCAGCGGCACAGCGCAACAAGAAGAAGGACGAAAATGACGGCGGCGGCTATTCCAAGGAATTCCGCGAAGTCTACGTTCCACTTGACGAGCTTCTGAAGAGCGAGAGCCCCGATCTTACCGGTCTGAAGGGCAAGCTTGAAAACCTCGCTGGGTTCCTGAATTCAAGCGACGAGAAGCTTGCTGGCGGGCAGATGATTTACAATTCCGGGACCAAGCTTCAGGATCAATCACTTCAACTGCGCGGCATGGAATTCATGCTCGCCAGCGGCAAGCTCCCGGCTGAAAACCTTGGTCGATACAATTTCATTGCGTATCAGATTGCAAACCAGCTTGGCCAGTTGCCTAAGTCGCGTACCTATCTTCAGGCTGCGATCGATAACAACTTCACCACGGACGGGGTAACCGCCTCGGGTCTTCGCGTGGCGATGATGGAAAGCTTCTTTTCCGGCGGCGAGTATGACGCAGGCTTCAATTATTTGAAACAGGCTATCGAAGCGCAAAAAGCGCAAGGTCAGCCAGTGGAAGAATCCTGGTATCGCCGCGGGCTTACCGTCGCATATGAAAACGAGCTTTCGCCGCAGGTTTACGAAGTTGCTGCGATGTGGCTGAGCGATTACCCAAGCTCGACCAACTGGCGTGATGCGATCAATATCGCCCGTAACCTCAACGATTTCCAGCCTGGCGAGATGCTGGACCTGTTCCGTCTGTCACGTAAGGCCGGAGCGCTGATTGATGCTGCTGACTATGACTATTACATCGAAGTCGCAGACGCGCGCCGCCTTCCAAGCGAAGTGAAAGCCGTGATCGAAGAAGGTCAGGCAGCGGGCGTTGTAAAAGACAACAACCTCTACCTCGCCGAAGCATTGGGCATTGCCAATGGTCGTATCAGGGCTGACCGCGCCGATCTGCCTGCGCTTGAGCGCGATGCTTCCGCCGCAAACGCCGGTCTCCGCACAATCGTGGCCGCAGGCGACGCGTTCCTCAGCTATGGCGAATATGCGAAGGCCGCTGGTTTTTACGAACGGTCGCTGACTATGCCGGGTGTCGAGCTCAACGAAGAGCTTACCCGCCTTGCGATCGCACAGGTCGGGATGGGCGACTATGCCGCTGCGCGCGCGACCCTTGGCCGCATCACGGGTACACGCATGCCGATTGCAAGGCTCTGGACGGCATATCTCGATCAGCAGCAGTCACCATCCGCGCCAACGGTTGTACCCGGGCCTGCCCCGGCGACCGCAACCGAATAGACGCTAGACCAATCTGGAAAAAGAAAGGGGCGCTTGGTAACCAATCCAAGTGCCCCTTTTTATATTCTAATTCGCCGACGGTTGTTTCAGCGAAGCCGTTTCACATAGACTTGATTGTCGCCGCGACGTTCAAGAGCAAAGTTGTCAAGCGTCGCAAACATGTCTGACAAGCTCTTGAAACCGAAATTGCGGACATCGAAACTGGAACGGTTGCCAGCGATCTGGCCGACCTGCTGAAGCCGTGCAAAGCCGTTTTCGTCCCGCTTCGCTTCGGCGTAGGCTGCGGTGACAAGCTCCATAATTTCTTCGCTTATTCCTGCGCTACCTTCGTTGGCAGAAGTTGCATCTGTACCTTTGTTGTCGGCTGCGTAGTTAGCGATGAGTTGTTTGATGTCGATAAAGCGGGTGCAAACCGATTTGAATGCTTGCGGCGTTTTCTGCTCGCCAAAGCCATAGACAAGAATGCCATCCTGGCGCAGCCGAGTCACAAGCGGCGTAAAGTCGCTGTCCGATGTCATGATGCCAAACCCGTCGACCTTACCCTGATAAAGGAGGTCGATTGCATCAATGGTCATGGCCATATCGGTCGCGTTCTTGCCCTTCGACACGTCGAATTGTTGTTGCGGGCGAATACCGAACTTGTTGGTGATTTTGTCCCATCGCGCGAGGTTATCTTTGGCAAAGTTTCCGTAAGCGCGGCGGATATTCACTTGGCCAAGTTCCGCCATGACGGTCAGAACCGGGTCGATCCCTTCAGGGGTGGTGTTGTCCGCATCAATAAGAAGAGCGATATTTTTGAGGTTGTTGTCAGTCATACGCGTTTTGATGGCGTTTGCGTCGTGATCGGGCAAGCGCATCTTTCAAGTGAACGATTTGGCGTCAGTCCTCGGGCAAGAATTCGCCCGTATCCTCATCAAGGGAATACAGCACGCCCTCGACGATGGAAAAGTGCGCACCGCGAAGTTTCAGGTGACCTGCAGCCTCCTTCTCCGCGACCCAAGGGAAAGTTCGAAGGTTTTTGAGGCTTGCCCTGATGGCGGCAAATTCCATCGCCAGTTCCGCTTTGCGTCCGCTGGTGCCGTGTTTGCGTGCAACGGGTTCTCGTGCTTCGCTGAGCAGGCTTACCCATTTGGCAACAAACGCGCCTTCACCCGGATCAGCGGCATCAAGCGATTGGGTAAGAGCCGCCTTGCAACCACCGCACCTGCCGTGGCCCATGACCAGAATCTGGCGCACCTCCAGCATTTGAACCGCAAATTCGACGGCGGCTGATACCCCGTGTTGGCCAGGGGATATTTCGAAGGGCGGCACAAGCGCTGCAACATTGCGCACAACGAAGATATCGCCCGGATCAACATCGAAAATCTGCGCAGGGTCAACCCGGCTGTCAGAGCAGCCGATGATCATCAATTTGGGATGCTGACCTTCGGCAACAGTTTCATCAAAACGCGCTTTTTGACGAGGGTATGTATCCTCGCGAAACCGGCGATAGCCTTTTAAAAGCTCGGTATATTCAGGCACGTATATTCCCTCCCCAGGGCGGGGAGGCGGTGCTTACTGGAACCGCTCGCCCCGGATGACCTGAACATCCCACATGCTCAGGATAAAGCCGAAGTTTGTAAGCATAGGTGCAAGCTCCTCTGCAAGAGCCTGTGCCTTATCTTCCGCAGCAATCGTGAGAACAAACACCTTGTCGGTGCCCATCACGCTCTCTTCGCGCCACACGCCTTCGCGCCCCTTGCCGCTGTTGACAGGAAGAATGGTCCAACCGGTGATCCCGACACGGTCAATCGCGTCGGTCACACGTTTCTGGAGCGCTTTGTCGGTGAGGATTTCGATCCTCTTGCGAGTGACGGTTTCGATCATGGAATCCCTGCGTTTGTCCCGGTCAAGAGCGCGGCGAAGGCGCTGATGATACCGATGTTGATAAGCACGTTGAATGGGAAGGTTATGCTGAGCGACATGGTGAGGTAAATGCCCGGATCGGCTTCAGGCAGCGCGAGGCGCATGGCAGCGGGAACCGCGATGTAACTCGCGCTTGCACACAGAACACCAAGCGCTGCTGATGAACCGACATCGAGCCCGATCCCAACGCCCAGAGCCGTTCCGACAAGCCCGTTCACAATCGGCAGGAAGATCGCAATTGCAGCAAGCCGCCACGTGACAGCGCGCGCATCGATCATGCGCCTTGCTGCGATTAATCCCATGTCGAGAAGGAAGATACAAAGGACGCCCTTAAACCCTGCTTCAAAAAACGGGCTGACCGGTGCAAACCCTTCCGCGCCGCCGATCATGCCGACGACAAAAGCACCTAAAAGAAGCATGATGGACGAATTGGTGAAGACCTCGTGCAGCATCTCACCCGTGCTTTGCGAGCCGCCCGAGCTGCCGAGCCCGCGTGCAAGAACAAGCCCGCTTAGGATAGCGGGCGCTTCCATCGCGGCCATGACAGCCACCATATATCCGCCCGGTTCACGTGCTTGACCGGTGAGAATTTCGGTCGCTGTCACAAAGGTCACCACGCTGATCGAGCCATAGTGCGCCGCAACAGCGCCAGAGTTAATGCGATCCAGCTTTCCGAAGGTTTTGAGAACTGCGTAAGCAAAAAATGGCAGGAAAAACCCTGCGACAATGCCGGCGCCAAGGGCAGATATCACCGTTGCATCGATGCCCGATTTGGACACTGCAACCCCGCCTTTAAGGCCGATCGCTGCCATCAGGTACAGCGACATTGCCTTTGCAATGGGTTCAGGGATCGCAAGGTCGGACCTGACGAAGGCTGCTAAGAGCCCCAGGACGAAAAAGAGCACCACCGGAGAGGTGAATGTCTGGATTGCTGTCTCAATCATGGAAGGCCCCGATACCCGATTTGATGTCGCCCTACTAATACTTGTTCAGTCACAGTGTTCCCCGAATTTGGCCTAGGCTGTGCGGCCTATGGCTCACTCGGCTTGCAGCCTTTGGGTAACGCGCCTAAATGGGCGGCCATGAACGACCTTTCCAACGCCCCCGAAGGTGAGCGGCCCGACGACCGGCCCATACGCCAGCGTAAGCCAGACTGGATTCGCGTACGCGCTCCGGTGAGCAAAGGCTACCATGAAACGCGCAAGCTCATGCGCGAACTGAACCTCAATACGGTTTGCGAAGAGGCGGCGTGTCCCAATATTGGCGAGTGCTGGTCGAAGAAGCACGCAACGGTCATGATTTTGGGCGATGTTTGCACACGCGCCTGTGCGTTTTGTAATGTCAAAACAGGCATGCCACGCGCCGTTGACCCGATGGAGCCCGAGAACACCGCTATTGCTGCAGCGAAGATGGGCCTTGAACACATCGTCATCACCAGCGTTGACCGCGACGATCTGCCCGATGGCGGGGCAGGGCAGTTTGTCAAGGTGATCGAGGCGCTGCGCCGCAATACGCCTTCGACAACGATTGAGATTTTGACGCCTGATTTCCGCGGCAAGATGCGCGCAGCGGTCGAGGCGATCTGCGAGGCGGGCCCGGATGTGTACAACCACAATCTGGAGACCGTACCGCGTCTGTATCCAACCATTCGCCCCGGTGCGCGCTATTACGCATCGCTTCGTCTTCTTGAGGAAGTGAAAGCGCACAACCCGCTAATCTTTACCAAATCGGGCATCATGCTTGGCCTTGGGGAAGAGCGTTTGGAAGTGCACCAGGTCATGGACGACATGCGTTCTGCCGAAGTCGACTTCATGACGATGGGCCAGTATCTCCAGCCAACGCCAAAGCACGCCAAGGTCGAGGAATTTGTGACACCAAAGGCCTTCAAGGCATACGGAACAATCGGCCGCGCCAAAGGCTTTTTGCAGGTTGCCTCCAGCCCGCTTACCCGCTCAAGCTACCATGCTGGTGAAGACTTTGCGGTCATGAAAAAGGCCCGCGAAGAAAAACTGCAGAAATCGCGCAAGCCAGACCGTATTACGCTTTAATGGTTGGAATTCGCGAAACACGCAGGCTGCCTTACAGCGCTGAGCAGATGTTCGACCTTGTGGCGGACGTTGCCAAATATCGCGAGTTCCTGCCTTGGGTAATCGCGACGCGTGTGCGTTCAGATAGTGACACCGAAATGCTCGCCGACATGGTCGTGGGGTTCAAGTCTATTCGCGAGACTTTTACCTCCCGCGTGATGAAAACCCGTGCCTCGCAAATCGCGGTCCATTATGTTGATGGGCCGCTGTCCGATCTCGACAATGTCTGGACCTTTCGCGCTGTCGACGAGAACACCTGCGAGATCGATTTTGCCGTCGATTTCGAGTTCAAGAACCGCGTTTTTCAGGCAATTGCCGGTCAATATTTCGACCGCGCGTTTCGCAAGATGGTTGCCGCATTTGAAACGCGCGCCGGTGAGCTTTACGGCAACAGCAATTCAAGCGCACACAGCGTTGCCTGACGCCTGATTGCGGCGCGCCCGCCTGGCTCGTCGCCCCCTTCAAAATGTTTGAGCTCGCCTTCGGGTTCGCCGTCCTGATTGCGGAATGCCCGTGCGAATACGACCGTGCCCACAGGCTTTAACTGAGTGCCGCCTCCCGGACCTGCAACGCCGCTCACCGCGACAGCAACATCAGCATTCGAGCGCTCCAGCGCGCCCTGCGCCATTGACCAGACACAGGCGATGGAAACCGCGCCGAAAGTTTCGATGATGTCTTGTGCAACGCCAAGCGCTTCCATCTTGGCTTCGTTGGAATAGGTCACAAATCCGCGATCCAGCACCGCTGACGAGCCCGCAATCTCGGTAATGGCCCCAGCGACAAGTCCGCCGGTACAGCTTTCAGCCGTTGCGACTTTGCGGCCCGCTTTGGCGTTTTCTTCCACCACGCGCGCCGCAAGATCGGTTATTGTGTTTTCAAGCAGGTAATTGCTCATTGATCTGTCACGACTGGCGGTAGAGCATAAGAAACCGGTGGCGCTTCATCGGGCGTGCTCGCAACTCCGCAAATTTTCGGATTGTCGAGTTCTGCCTGCTTGGCAAGAAACACTGTAAGACCCGAGATATTCTCAGGAGGCAGAGGCGCGATAAGTTCCATGGCTTCTGCGATATCCGAGCACGTGCTTACCTTGATATTTTGTGCGATCCTTTCGCTGACCATCTGTCCGATGATCACATCGACAAGTGGGCGCAAAGAGCCTTCGGGCATCATCGCGATTGCTTCAGCCATGCCATCATCGCCGCCATCTTCGCTTTGAGTTGCCATGAAGACCTTCAAAAGGCGCAAGGTGCCGGGCCATGCGGCATCTTGTCGTTCACGGAACTGGTCGAGGAAGGCGTCCGCTTCGTTTGTCATAAAGGCGCTTTGCGCAAAGATAGTCGAGCAGGGGGCCTCAACAGCTTGGTACAGCATCGGCATGGCGTAAGTGATTGTATCGCCCAAATCGTCGGCCTCGACGCAGGCCTGCTGGGCCGCAAGGGCTTGCCCCGAGGCAAGGGCGGTGAGCGCCAAAGCAGCGCTGACAATCTTGGTTTTCATGATGAGGTCTCCTGTAGGAAGAGCGATACGATGGCCTGCGCAGCGATACCTTCGCCGCGCCCGGTGAACCCGAGCTTTTCTGTGGTGGTTGCTTTGATACTGACTGCGTTCTCTTCAAGACCAGTCAAGCGCGCAACTTCTTCGCGCATGGCCGGACGGTGCGGACCGATCTTCGGTGCCTCGCAGATTATAGTGAGGTCGATATTGCCGATGGCATAACCTTTTTGCGCGGCGAGTTTTGCCGCATGTTCAAGGAATTGGCCGGAACGCGCGCCTTTCCATTGGGGGTCGCTTGGCGGGAAATGTGTCCCGATATCTCCATCGCCAATTCCTCCCAGAACGGCATCGGTGATAGCGTGGAGCGCCACATCGGCATCGGAATGCCCCGCAAGCCCGTGTGTATGCTCAAGCTTGATCCCGCAAAGCCAAAGCTCCTCGCCTTCTTCAAGGCGGTGAACATCATATCCTTGGCCAACGCGCATTGGTGGCATGGTGGAGGCGCTCATAAGGTCTTCCGCAAAAGTGATTTTCTTTAGTCGCTCATCCCCCTGGACGAGCGCGACTGAACCTGCGCTTGCTGCAAGCACCTGAGCATCATCGCCTGCGTCGCTTGTGCCATCCCATTGCTTGTGTGCCGCAAGAATATCCGCAAAACGGAACGCTTGGGGTGTTTGAACCCGGCGCAAGGTCTCGCGGCTAGCCGAGCCTGCCATAGTCTCGTCTGCGCTCGCAATTGCGAGGCTATCGACCACGGGCAGGGTGGGGATCGCGCCGGGGTGATGGTCGAGAGCTTCGAGCAGCCGTTCAATCACGGCCAAAGGCAAATCAGGGCGCGCGGCATCATGGATAAGCACGCTTTCAGGCGCATCGCCAGCCATCGCTTCAAGTCCGGCGCGCACGGATTCCTGCCGCGTCGCACCGCCATTGACGAGGCGGTATCCTTCCAGCCCTGCCAAAGCGTCCTTGGCGTCTGCATCAGCACCTGGCGCGATCACTACCACCAACGGCTTTGCCCCTGCCTCAAGCATAGTCTGCAGCGAGTGCCGGAGAACGGGAATTCCGCGATGGTCGCGGTACTGTTTGGGGGTGTCGCCGCCCGCTCTCAATCCCTTGCCAGCGGCAACGATGAGCGCTCCAAATGAGGGGAGGGGTGGGGTGCGGGCCATATGCTCGCTGCGCTTAAGGTCTGGACGCGTCTTTAGCAATCCACTATGCGCTGCACAAAATTTAAGCACCCCTATCGAGCGGCACCCGTTAAAGCCATGTCAGACATTCCAGCACCTCCACCACAAAAGCCGATCCACATCGGTCCTGTGACAATTGACGAGCCGGTCCTGCTTGCGCCGATGACGGGCGTGACCGATATGCCGTTTCGCACGCTTGTGCGGCGCTATGGCTCTGGCCTGAATGTGACAGAGATGGTCGCAAGTGAAGCGGCCATCCGCGAGACACGCCAATCGCTGCAAAAAACGGAATGGGACAAGACTGAAGAGCCGGTTTCGATGCAGCTTGTGGGCTGTGATCCGGCTTCCATGGGGGAGGCGGCAAAGTTGCAAGAGGGCAATGGCGCGGCGATCATCGACATCAACTTCGGATGCCCGGTGCGCAAGGTTGTGGGGCAGCTTGCCGGTTCTGCCCTGATGCGCGAAGTGCCTACTGCGACAAAGCTTATGGAAGCCACCGTTAAGGCGGTGAATGTGCCGGTTACAGTTAAAATGCGCATGGGCTGGGACCATCAAAGCCTGAATGCGCCGGAAATGGCCCGCATTGCCGAGGATTTGGGCGTCAAGATGATCACCGTTCACGGCCGCACCCGCAATCAGATGTATAAAGGCAGCGCCGACTGGTCCTTTATCCGCAAGGTCAAAGAGGCTGTGTCCATTCCGGTCATTGTGAACGGCGATATTTGCACGATTGATGACGCGGCAAAGGCGCTGGAACAATCAGGCGCTGATGGTCTGATGATCGGGCGGGGCGCTTATGGCAAACCATGGCTTTTGGGTCAGGTAATGCATTGGTGGCGCACAGGCGAGGCGATCCCGACGCCCAGTTTTGACGAGCAATACAGCGTTCTGGTGGAGCATTATCACCGGATGCTCGACCACTATGGCCGTGATGTAGGCACAAAGATCGCGCGCAAGCATCTGGGCTGGTACACCAAAGGCATGCACGGCTCTGCCGACTTCCGCAACAAGGCCAATTTCATCGACAATCCGGATGAAGTCCTGGGCGAGATTGAGCGGTTTTATGAGCCGTTCCTTGGCCGAACCGCCAAAGCCGCCTGACAAGAGCGGCCCGGCCCATGGCGCAGCCAAACGACCTGTCAACCTTCGACCCGGCAAGGCCGGAAAGCTCCGAGCAGATTGCCGGGCTTTTGTTCGCTCTCATTCTGGTTGATCCAAATCTTCAGATTGCCCAAGTCAATCAGGCAGCGGAAAACATGCTTGGCAGGGGCGCCAAACGCATGCTTGGCAGAGACTTCCTCGAAGTCATTGGCCCGTTGGATCCGCGGGTAGAACATCGCCTTGGCGTTAATGATGCCGCCTTGGTGGCCCGCGAGATTGCGATCTCTACTGGAGAAACCGAAAAGCGGATCAATCTTACAGTGTCGCCGCTGGTCAGCCATCCGGGATGGCGGGTGATTACCCTGTCGGAGGTTGGCCATGATGAAGCCGGAAATGACGAGGAACTGGCTTCATCCATGGGCGCGCCTTCGATCCTTGCTCACGAGATCAAAAATCCGCTTGCGGCTATTCGCGGTGCGGCGCAATTGGCGTCGCGCAAGCTCTCGGGTGCAGACACAAAGCTTGCAACCATGATCACCGACGAGGTTGATCGCATTGTCCGCCTGATCGACCGGATGCAGCAATTGGGCGCGCGCAGCACGGAAACGGGCGAACCTTGTAATCCGCACGAGGCCATACGCTCGGCGATCGCGACTGTGAGGGCCGCCAACAAGGCAAAAGTCGAAATCATCGAAGAGTTCGACCCTTCCTTGCCCCCTGTAATCGCCAATCGCGATGCCTTGGAGCAGGTTCTTATCAACCTCATTTCTAACGCTCGCGATGCGGTCAGCACGTCAGGGCAGGGCCAGGTCACCGTTCGCACAAGGTTCGTCAGCGGCCTTGCGTTCAGCGCTATTCGCCTTGGCCGGGCGGTACGGCTTCCGATCGAGATCACAATCAGTGACAATGGCCCGGGCGTAGAGCGCGGTATGCGCGATCACATCTTTGAACCTTTTGTGTCATCCAAAAAATCAGGGCAGGGCCTTGGCCTCGCTCTGGTGCGAAAACTGGTCCACGATATGAACGGTTCGGTCAGTCACGAACGCGATGCGAAGCGGGGGCTGACGCGGTTTCGCGTGCATCTGCCGATGGCCAGCAGCAAGCCCCAGAAAACCTCGCGGTAAAAAGAGAAAGCAAGCGGCACGATGGCTCGATCTATCCTCCTTGTCGAAGATGACAGCGCGATTGCGACCGTGATTACGGCAGCATTGGAAGATGAGGGATTTGAGATATTCCACTGCACATCCATCACCAAACGTGATGAGCATTTGGGGGCCCGTCAGTTTGACGTGATGTTGACCGATGTCATGCTGGAAGATGGCGATGGTCTGCAAAGCCTGTCCGATGTTCGAAGCGCGGCGCCTGACATGCCGGTGATCGTGCTGTCTGCGCAAAACACGCTCGATACTGCGGTGCGGGCAAGCGACAACGAAGCCTTTGAATATTTTCCAAAGCCTTTTGACCTTGATGAACTGGTCCGCGCGGTCAGGCAGGCTGCTGAAACCCGCAAAGAAAGCGTAAGCGAAGTATCCCAGGACGGCGAAGACGGCGGAATGCCTCTGGTTGGCCGCAGTCCGGCCATGCAAGGCGTTTACAGGATGATCGCGCGTGTCTTGCGCAACGATCTCACCGTGCTCGTCACCGGGGAAAGCGGGACGGGTAAGGAGCTTGTCGCTGAAGCCATCCACCAATTGGGCAGCCGGAGGACCGGGCCCTTTGTCGCTGTCAACACAGCGGCCATCCCCCATGACCTGATCGAAAGCGAGCTTTTCGGCCACGAGAAGGGCGCATTTACCGGCGCGATCACGCAGGCCATCGGCAAGTTTGAACAAGCGAACGGCGGAACCCTCTTCCTAGACGAGATTGGCGATATGCCGCCAGAGGCGCAAACCCGCTTGCTCCGCGCTCTTCAATCCGGACGTGTGCGCAGGGTAGGGGGGCGGCAGGAAATCGCGGTCGATGTGCGAATAATCGCTGCGACCAACCGCGATCTTCTTCCTTTGATCGAAGCAGGCAGGTTCCGTGAAGACCTGTTCTATCGCCTCAACGTTGTCCCGATTGAAATGCCGCCCCTGCGCGAAAGACGCGAGGACATTGAGGTGCTCGCGCGGCATTTCCTTGCTCAAGCTGTAGAAGAAGGGTTGCCGACACGCTCCTTCACCGCCGAAGCGCTCGAAGGGCTTTCTCAGCGATACTGGCGTGGAAATGTGCGTGAGCTTCGCAATGCGATTTATCGGCTTGCCGTGATGAGCCGCAAGGACGAGATCGATACAGAGGTCTTGACCGACACACTTGGCGAAGAGCGCGCTATAACCTCGCCAGATGGGGGAGCCGATCACCCGGATGCGGGCATCGCCGCTGCGCTCGAGCAATGGCTCCTGCGGCAAGACCCGGCGCACGGCACGGTTTACGGCAGCGCGCTTTCTGCCTTTGAAAAGCCGCTGATTGAATATGCGTTGAGGCAAACCGGTGGCAACCAACTGCGCGCCGCGAAATTGCTGGGCATCAATCGTAACACTTTGCGCAAGCGCATTACCGAGCTTTTGATAGAGCCTGATCGCTATACAAGACCGCTCTAACGCAGTTTGCGGCATAAATGTCACTTTTGACTTGCGCAAATGCAACAGTCGAGTTGTAACGTCGCCACAATGGACGTTGGAACGGCAATCGGCTCGCAGGAGGCAGGGCGTGAGCATAGCGCAAAGGCTGTGCCGGGCGTGCGCCATTCGCCGCGCTGGTGGCGTGAACTAAGCGTTTTCCTGAGGCGTACCAACGCATTTCGTGTTCTTGAATGGCTCTCCGTCGCCGCGTTAATCATGGCGGTGATAGCCAATTACCTTGCCTACATGAATACGCCGGAGGACGCAGGCGCTTTGCCTTCGCTGCAAGTGTCGATCCTGCTGGTCGCGATCCTTGTGCCAGCGATGGCAATTCTGGTCCTTATTGGCCGACGTGTGGCACTTGGCAGAGCGGCAGGCAGCACTGCGCGCCTGCATGTGCGTCTGGTGTTCTTCTTTTCAATGGTCGCAGCGGTTCCGACACTGCTCGTCGCCGGATTTGCAGCCTTCCTGTTCCAGACAGGGGTGGCTTTCTGGTTTTCAGATGAATCGCGCGGCCTGCTTGAGAACGCCAATGCGCTTGCGCAAAGCTATTACGATGCCAATCAGCGCGATGTGCAGCAGCATACAATCACTATGGCAGTCGACATGGGAGAGATATTGCGCCGCGTGCCTATCAGCGACCCGGACTTCCCCGATTTCTACGCGTTTCAAGCCCAAGGCCGCGAGATCAGCGAAAGCGCTATCCTCCAGCGCCTTGATGACGGAAGCCTGCGCACCGCTGCCATTATGAATCTGATGGAGGACAACAGCCCCCTTGCGTTCAGCACAGCCGCACTCCGGGAATTGGATGCGGGCGAATTCGTGGTCGTCGAAGGCAGCACCGAACGCATCGCCGCCATTGCTCCCATTGACCGGGAAAGCGGCATTTACCTCTACAATGCACGCACCACCGAAGAGACTATGTTCAATTCGTGGGAGCGGGCGCAGGCAATCGGCACTGCTTACGAAACCCTCACCAACGAAGCGCGCACGCTTCAATTGCGGTTCAACATTGCGCTTGTTGCGATGAGCCTGCTTTTGGTGGGACTTGCGGTCTGGTTCGCGCTTCGCTTTGCGGATCGACAGGTTGAGCCTCTGACCGAGCTTATC
Organism: Erythrobacter sp. S227; assembly: GCF_057364925.1. Classification (NCBI taxonomy): domain Bacteria; kingdom Pseudomonadati; phylum Pseudomonadota; class Alphaproteobacteria; order Sphingomonadales; family Erythrobacteraceae; genus Erythrobacter; species Erythrobacter sp. S227. The sequence goes on along the minus strand of NZ_CP200280.1, from coordinate 928,258 downwards.
GGTGCAGCCAACAAAGTGGGGCAGGGCAATTTCTCTCTTCGGGTAGAAGGGCGCACGGGCGCCGATGAGATCGGACTTCTCAACCGCGCCTTTAACCGCATGACCTCGCAGCTTGAGAAGCAAACCGACGCATTGGTAAGCGCAAACCATCAAATCGACGAGCGCCGCGCCTTTATGGAGGCCGTGCTTCAGACGGTTACCGCCGGCGTGATCTCGGTTGATGAAGACATGCGCGTCCTCCTTATGAATGGAACAGCGCAGCGCCTTTTTTGTCAGGACGAAGAGGCCAATCCCGAGGGCCAGTCTCTCGCAGAGCTCTCTCCGGAAATCGTGCAGATGATCCGTGATAGCAAGGAACGCTCTATCATCAGCCATGACCACAAGGGCGAGCTCTTCACTCTCGCGGTAACGATGGCCCCTGGCATCAGCGGTTATGTGATCACCTTCGAGGACATTACCCGCCAGCTTCTCGACCAACGCCAGGCCGCATGGTCAGACGTTGCGCGCCGCATCGCGCACGAGATCAAGAACCCGCTTACCCCGATCCAGCTCGCAACCGAGCGGTTGAAGCGCCGCTATCGCAAGCAAGTGTCCGATGAGGAAGGTGAGCTGTTTGACGAATTGACCAGCACCATCGTTCGCCAGGTCGGGGACTTGCGCAAGATGGTGGACGAGTTCTCGTCATTTGCGCGCTTGCCCAAGCCGGTCTTTCGGCCAGAGGATGCGCTCGATCTGGTTCGTCAGGCGGTGTTTCTTCAAGAGGTCGCCCATTCAAACGTGACCTTTGAGGTGAATGCGGACAATCTTTCCGAGCGCGAGATCGAATGCGACCGCCACCAATTGGGCCAAGCCATGACCAATGTAGTCAAGAACGCTGTCGAAGCGGTCGAGGCGCGGGCGAAAAATGCTGAACCCGACTATCGCGGCCGCATAACGGTCACCATGATAGACGACGGCGACCGTATCGCGGTCTTGGTGGAAGACAACGGGATTGGCCTTCCAGCAGACCGCGAACGCATCGTCGAACCCTATGTGACCACCCGCGAAAAAGGGACCGGCCTCGGCCTCGCAATCGTCAACAAGATTGTCGATGAACACGGCGGCGATATGAGCTTTGCCAGTGCTGGCAATGGCGGCACTCGCGTTACGCTGCGGTTTGCAAAGTCCCCTGAACCCAAACGGGAGGACGATCCCTCATGAGCACCGGATTTACGATCGGAACCTTCCCGATGAACCACGTTTCAAAACCCAATTCTTCCCATGGAGATGCGCATGGCGCTTGATATCCTGATTGTTGATGATGAACGCGACATTCGCGAGCTTGTCGCCGGCGTTCTGGGTGATGAAGGCTATGAGTGCCGCACCGCTGCCGATTCCACCAGCGCGCTTGCCGCGGTCGATGAACGCCGCCCCAGCCTGGTGCTGCTCGACGTGTGGCTGCACGGGAGCGAGATGGACGGGCTTGAGACGCTTGACGCGATCAAGGCGCGCGAACCTGATCTTCCCGTCATTATCTTTTCCGGCCACGGCAATATCGATACAGCGGTGTCGGCGGTTCAACGCGGCGCAATGGACTTTATCGAGAAGCCGTTCGAGGCTGAACGCCTGATGCTTCTCGTTGATCGAGCGACCGAGACCGAACGCTTGCGGCGAGAGAACACGCAGCTGCGCGAATCCAAGTGGAGCGATCCCGATTTCACCGGCAATTCACCCGCCATCAACAATGTTCGCGCGACGTTAAAACGCGTTGCCAATACAGGCAGCCGCGTGATGATCACAGGGCCTGCGGGGGCCGGTAAAGAGGTTGCAGCACGGATGCTTCACGCATGGAGCAACCGTGCCGATGCCGCCTTCGTCCTCGTCAACTCGGCCCGCATTACCCCAGAACGGTTTGAGCAAGAACTCTTTGGGGAAGAGATCGACGGAAGGCAGGTCAAACCCGGTCTGCTCGAACTGGCCGATGGCGGCACGCTGTACCTTGATGAGGTCGCCGATATGCCGCTTTCCACTCAAGCCCGTATCTTGCGGGTTTTGACCGAGCAAAGTTTCCTTCGCGTTGGGGGAAGCCGCCAGATCGGGGTCGATGTTCGCGTCGTTTCCTCGACCTCGCGTGACCTGACCGCCGAGATGGAAGAAAAACGCTTTCGCGAAGACTTGTTCTACCGGCTCAATGTTGTGCCCGTTGCGGTGCCTTCATTGTCAGAGCGGCGTGACGATATTCCTGCGCTCGCTGACCATTTCTTCACCCGCTATTCGAGTGATCAGGGCATCGCGCCTCCTGCGATCAGCGAAGAAGCTATGGCAGCGCTCCAGGCCTATGATTGGCCCGGCAATGTGCGCCAATTGCGCAATGTGGTCGAACGCACCATCATTATGACCCCGCGCGAGCGTTTGACGAGTGTCGAAACCGACATGCTCCCCGCAGAAGTGACAGGCGGCAGAATGGTGAATTCGGGCGAGGGACTGACCGCGATGATGGGTGTGCCATTACGCGAAGCACGCGAAAGCTTCGAGCGGGAATATCTCACCATTCAGATCCGCCGCTTTTCGGGAAATATTTCGAAAACCGCGACGTTCATCGGGATGGAACGATCTGCATTGCACCGCAAACTCAAGCTTTTGGGCATGGCCGACCGGCGAGAAGTCGAGCGCAAGTAAAGGCAACTATTTGCGCCGGAAAAAGTTAACTTATCACATCGTTAAGCAAATCAACCATTGCGGCTAAGCTGTGCAAGCGCCATTATGGATGAGAGTTGCTCCTCGACTTCATGGGGGAGTGATGAGAACGCAGATCGTAAAGGCGACTGCCAATAACAGGAGCATAATATGTCCAGTGGGCGAACCCTCTCTCCACGCCCTCGTCCTGCCTCAGGTGAAGGTCAACAGAGCCGGTCAGTAAAGCAGCAAGGAAACTTGCAGGACGCTTTCCTGAACCTACTTCGCAAGAACAAGACGCCAGTCACCATGTTCCTTGTGAAAGGTGTGAAACTTCAAGGGATTGTCACTTGGTTCGATAATTTCTCGATCCTTTTGCGCCGCGATGGGCAATCGCAGCTCGTCTATAAGCATGCCATTTCGACCATTATGCCTGGCGCCGGTATCGATGCAGCGCAGTTCGGCAGCCGCAATGGCTCTGGAAAACAGCGCCTGCTTCAGGACGTCTTCCTGAGCCGCGTGAGCGAGACAGGCGTAGAAGTGACTATGTTCCTTGTGAACGGTGTTATGCTTCAAGGGCGTATTGCCGCATTTGACCTCTTTTGCATGCTGCTTGAACGCGATGGCGCGGTCCAGCTGGCTTACAAGCACGCGGTCTCCACCATTCAGCCGGCAAGCCCTGTCGACCTGTCTGACGATCCCGATTATGCGGGAAGCGACGAGGACGAGGATGACGGCGACGATGGCTATGAGGACGACTACTGAGCTTTGATGAAACCTTGATGGACGAGGTAACGCGCGGTGCGCGGTGCCTTGTCTTGTGCCCGGATATCACGACCTTATCCTACGACCTTGATGCAAAGGATCGCTTGGCTGAGGCCGAAGGGCTGGCGCTGGCGATCGGTGTGATAATCGCACACAGCACCGTTTTGCCTGTGCGTCAGATGCAGCCAAACACGCTTTTTGGTTCTGGTCAGGTCGCCAATATTGCGACCTGGTGCGAGCAATATGAGTGTGAGCTCGTCATTGTTGATGGTGCGCTAACCCCCATTCAGCAACGTAATCTTGAAGACAAATTCAAGCGCAAAGTCATTGATCGCACTGGCTTAATCCTTGAAATCTTTGGTGAGCGTGCGGCCACGGCCGAAGGGCGATTGCAGGTCGAACTTGCGCACCTTGATTATCAGCAAAGTCGGCTTGTCCGCTCGTGGACCCACCTTGAACGTCAGCGCGGCGGGTTTGGCTTCCTTGGTGGTCCCGGCGAAACCCAGATCGAAGCCGACCGGCGGATGATCCGTCAACGCATGGGACGCCTGCGCCGTGAGTTGGAGCAGGTGCGCAAGACCCGGCAACTTCATCGTGCACGGCGGGGCAGGGCACCTTGGCCTGTGATCGCCCTTGTCGGATATACGAATGCCGGAAAATCCACGCTTTTTAACTATTTGACGGGCGCAGAGGTGATGGCGGAGGACCTTCTTTTTGCCACACTGGACCCGACCATGCGTGCAGTCAGCCTGCCTGGTGTTGAAAAAGCGATCCTATCGGACACAGTGGGCTTCATCTCGGATCTTCCCACACAGCTTGTCGCCGCTTTCCGCGCCACCCTTGAGGAGGTGACGGGCGCAGATATCATCTGTCATGTGCGCGATATGGCAAATCCGGCGCACGCTGCGCAAAAGAAGCAGGTGATGGAGGTCCTGGCGGAGCTTGATGTTGTGGACGTCGAAACCGGCCATAGCGATGTTCCCATCCTTGAGGTTTGGAACAAGGTCGATCTTCTGGATGACGAGCGTGCTCAAGAGCTCCGCGAGGCGGCAGTTGGTCACGATGCTGTCGTTGTGTCGGCTGCAAATGGTGTGGGTTTAGAGGACTTTGAGGCCCGTATTGCAGAAATTCTCACCGAAAAGGCCAGTGAGGTCACCGTTTCCCTTCCGGTGTCAGACGGCCGCCGGATTGCATGGCTGCATGCCCATGGCGAAGTGATTGCGGATGAAGATGCCGGGGAAGGGGAGGAGGGCCCAATGCGCCGGATGACGGTCCGCCTGAACCCCAAGGAAATGGGCCAGTACACCTCGCTCTAACCCAGCAATTTTGGGGCTGAATTCAGGAGGCTTTTTCCTTTGATTTGACCCGTTGCCAGTAGGCTTCCTGATCATCGAGGGAAAGCGACGCGAAGTCCACGCCGTCGGCTTTGGCCAACTCTTCCATTGCATGGAAACGGGCTTCAAACTTGCCATTGGAAGCGCGCAAAGCCTCTTCCGGATCCACGCCGTACCTGCGCACAATATTGACGGCCACGAACAAAACATCGCCCGCTTCCATCAATTTGTCGTCATCGCTGGCCTCATCCAGCTCTTGAAGCTCTTCCTCAAGTTTGGCCATTGGTCCTCTGATATCATGCCATTGAAAGCCGACTCTAGCCGCGCGCTTTTGCAGTTTGTCAGACCGCATCAACGCAGGCAGTGCCTTTGCAACGCCATCAAGCGCACTGACTTCGCCGGTTTCAGCACGCTCATTGGCCTTGATGTCTTCCCATCGCGCGTTTGTCATGGTGCCATCTTCGTTGCCGAAAATGTGGGGATGTCGGCTTTCCATCTTGTCGCTGATCGAGCGTGCCACGTCTTCAAAGGTGAAATGTCCGGCTTCCGAGGCCATCTGCGCATGAAAAACGACCTGGAGGAGAAGATCACCGAGCTCGGATCTCAGGTCGGCCATATCATTGCGCTCTATGGCGTCAGCGACTTCATAGGCTTCTTCGATGGTGTACGGTGCGATTGTCTGGAAGTTTTGCGCGGTGTCCCATTCGCAACCGTCATTCGGGTCGCGTAAACGTGCCATGATTTTGAGCAGTCGGTCGATCTGAGAGGGCTCAGGGCTATGGGTCACTTCGCTGGGTCCGCCTCTGTTATGCTGGGTTGATAATATATATTATGTTAAATCGAAGTGTGTGCTACCTAGGTCAGCCGGGCAACCTCGCCCCTAACAAATCAGCAACCACAAAAAGCCCCGCAAAGATCGCAAACCACACAAGCGCCATCTGAGCCAGTTTGCTCCAACCAAGTTTGAAGCTCGCAAGCGCGCCTCCTGCAAGGATCAACCAGCCAAGCATCGCCACAATCGAGATAATCATGCCTTCGTTCATGCCGTCATCTCCAATCCGTCATAACCCACCGTCACAAAGTCTGGTACTTCGTCGCACAATGTTCGATAATCCATACTCTTGTCGAGATGGCTTAGAACCAGTTTCTTCGCACGCGATCGCTCGGCCAGTTCGATGGCCATTGCCAAATGCGCGTGTGTCGGATGCGGTTCGCGCCTGAGACAGTCGCTCACCAGAATATCGACTTCATAACACAGGTCGATCATATCTTCGGAAATACTTGAAAAATCAGTTGTATATGCGATGGACTTCCCGTCGGCATCAAAGCGAAAACCTGTGGTTTCACCTGGTCCGTGTTCCATCTGGCACCACTCGACACCAAAACCTGCGACCATGCGCAAACGGTCGAGCGTGTCGATTGTACAGATCGTCGGATAGCCTTCCTGACCGGCAAAAACATAGCCGAAGCGTTGACGCAGACGCCTTACAGTTTCTGTATGGGCGTAGCCAGGTATCGGCCCGCCGCGGCCATAACGAAGAACCCGCAGGTCATCGATCCCGTGGCAGTGGTCTGCATGATCATGCGTCCAAAATATGGCGTCCAAGTGACTGATTTTATTTGCAAGAAGCTGTGCGCGGCAATCGGAACTGGTGTCGATCAATACCCGCGAGCCATCGTCGCTCTCAATCGCAATTGACACCCGCGACCGGCGATTGCGCGGTTCATCGGGATCGCATGCGCCCCAATCGCCCATACCGTCCTCTCCGCCAAGACGGGGAACGCCGGTGGACGTGCCCGAACCGAGCATGATGACTTTCACAAGCCAGCCTTTGCAAAAAGCCTGGTGAAATTGCGGGTCGTTTGTTCAGCAAGCCGTACGGGATCAGTCCCGCGAAGCTCGGCCACAAACCGCGCGGTATCAGCGACAAAGGCAGGCTCACACGATTTCCCGCGATGCGGGACTGGCGCAAGGAATGGACTGTCGGTTTCAACCAGCAGCCGATCTTCAGGAACATCCTTAGCTACCGCCTGCAAATCCTTGGCATTCTTGAAAGTCACAATGCCGGAAAGCGATATTGTCAGCCCAAGGTCCAGCACTTTGCGCCCAAACTGCGCCGATGCGGTAAAGCAGTGAATAAGGGCAGGAAACGCGCCCTTCTCCATCTCTTGGGCGAGAATTGCATAGGTATCGTCTTCGGCATCGCGGGTGTGAATGATAACGGGCAGTCCGGTTTCACGCGCCACATCGATATGCATCGTGAAAAGGTCTGCTTGAACCTGGCGATCAGAATATTCGTAGAAATAGTCAAGGCCGGTCTCGCCAATCGCGATAACCCTTGGATTTTTAGTCGCTTCCAGCAAAGTGGCGCGGTCGAGGTCCTTGTGATCGTCCGCTGCGTGCGGGTGAATGCCGACGCTTGCGAAAACATCGGGTTCGCGGTTTGCTGTCGCGACGACTTGTTCCCATTCGGCCTGTTTGGTGGAGATATTGAGAAAGGCCCCTACCCCTGCTTCTCGCGCACGGGTGAGCACGCCAGCCTGATCCTCGACAAGCCCCTTATACTCAAGGTGACAGTGGCTATCGATAAGCATCAGGCGCCCTCCTCCACCTCTTCCGGCAGTTCAAGACGCGGGAACAGCGGAGTTGGTTTTTCGATCTGAAAACCGCTTTCGGCCAAAGGCGAATACCAGTGCGAGCGAATGCCCTCATAGGTTCGCAGTTCATCAGAAATCCCGAGCATATCCAGAAGCTTGCCAGCACTTTCGGGAATGACAGGCTGAATTGCGACGGCCAGTTGGGCAATACAGATGTAGAGCGTTGCAAGGACAGTTTCCATCCGCTCAGGATCGGTCTTGCGAAGCGCCCAGGGGGCCTCTGCATCGATGTAGGCATTGCAGGCAAATACCGCCTGCAGCCACAGCTCAACCGCTTGTTGAAGCGCTAATTCTTCAAAGGCTTGCGGGATATCCTTGGCAATCGCCTGATGCACCGTTTGGAACAGAGCGTTGTCCGCATCCTTATGCCCGTGGATCGCTGGCAGATTGCCATCAAGGTTCTTGGCCATGAATCCAAGGGTGCGCTGTGCGAGGTTACCAAACGCATTGCCGAGCTCACCGTTGGATCGTTCGACGATCGCATCGGGAGAATAGGTGCCGTCCTTACCAAAGGCGACTTCGCGCATGAGGAAATAGCGCAAGGTGTCGACCCCGAAAGTCTCAGCCAATTCAAGCGGGTCAATGACATTGCCAAGGCTTTTGCTCATCTTCTCACCACCGCGGGCGAGCAAGAAACCGTGCCCGAACACCTTTTTTGGCACGGGCAGCTTGGCGCTCATCAGGAACGCTGGCCAATAGATCGTGTGGAACCGGACGATGTCTTTACCGATCAGATGCAGGTCAGCGGGCCAGAATTTGGCCATGCTCTCCGTGTCGTCAGGAAAGCCCAGGCCGGTCAGATAGTTTGTGAGGGCATCGACCCAGACATACATGACGTGGTTTTCTGAGCCGGGCACTTTCACCCCCCAGTCAAAACTGGTGCGGCTCACCGACAAATCGCGAAGCCCGCCTTCCACAAAGGCGACCATTTCATTGCGGCGGCTTGCCGGTTCCAGAAAGCCGGGCGTTTTCAATAGCTCAAGAAGGGGTTCTTGATACTTTGAAAGGCGGAAAAACCAGCTTTCCTCCACAGTCCATTCAACGGGCGTATCTTGCGGGGAGAGTTTTTCGCCGCCCTCGCCCTCTTTCAGCTCGCTTTCGTCGTAGTACGCCTCATCGCGGACCGAATACCAACCTTCGTAGCGATCGAGATACAGGTCGCCTGCTTCCTCCATGCGCTGCCAAATGGCCTGGCTGGCGCGGTGGTGATCGGGCTCTACGGTGCGGATGAAACGGTCAAAACTGATATTCAGTTTCGCGTCCATCTCCTCGAAATATCCCGACATTTCATCGGCGAGCTCGCGCGCGGTGCGGCCTTGCTCTTCGGCTTTGCGGGCCATTTTGAGGCCGTGTTCATCCGTGCCGGTTTGAAAACGCACTTCGCGCCCCTGAAGGCGTTGGAAACGGGCGATGACATCAGCGGCAATCCCCTCATAAGCGTGTCCGATATGCGGACGGCCATTGGGGTAATTGATCGCGGTGGTGATGTAATAGGGTGTTTTCTCAGCTTCTGGCATGGGCATGCTCGCTAGAGGCATGAACGCGGGAGAGCAAGGTGCCGATTTCAAGCGACAACAGCCCCGTGTCGAAATTGTAGCTTGGCGCCTGGCCTGCGAGGGTCACCAATTGCGAATGCGCTTCGACCAAAGCGGCTCGCTCGCTCGAGCTTTCGGACGTTCGTGCGCGCTGCGCCACGATGGATTGCGCAAGTTCGAAAATGGCGCCTAGACGCTCGCGGTCAGCGCGCGGACCGATCAGCCGGGATAGCGCGCCGCGTCCGTCCATGGTGGGATCACCCTGATCGAGTAGCGAGGAGATGTGGTCAGCAACAGGACCCAGGTCCTGCTTTGCAAATTCGAGCGCTGCTCCGAAGGACCCTTCTGCTGCTTGAATCGCTGCCTGAGTGTCGCCTTGCACCTGTGCATCGCCAAGCATGCGGCGCATCTGGCCTTCATCCAGAACCGGAAAGCGCAATATGCGACAGCGCGAGCGGATGGTGGGCAAAAGCCGGGCGGGACGGTGCGTCACAAGCATGAAGAATGTCCGGCGGGAGGCTCCTCTAGGCTCTTGAGAAGCGCATTAGAGGTCGCCCGCTCCATATCATCTGCGGGATTGATAATGACCACCCGCCGCGAGCCAAGTGTCGGGCGCACATTCAAACGACGCTGCATATCGCGAATCTGGGCGATACGGATGCTGCGAGCGAGTTCAAAGGGTTTACCGGCCTCTTGGGCTGCAGTCGCCTTTTTGTCTTTGGGGCCGTAGGTGACGGTCATAATGTCGGGATGGTCGCCTGCGGGTTGTGGCACACCCTCTTCGGCGACCAATTCGCGCGCTGCAGCGAGGGCAAAATCGTTTTTGCCAAGCCCTTTTTTGCCGGCAAGGATCCAGCCATGATGCATCCGCGCGCCCAACATCGCGCTGCGCCATTCGCGCCATGCTTCCTCGTGGTTGGGCCAGGCGGTCATGCCGCGTGACCTTCAAGAAGATCGGCAATCGCCTGCATCACCAACGCGTGCACTTCATCGGGAGAGCCGGTGCCGTCGATGATCTTGAAGCCATCGGGATCGCGCTTTGCAAGCTCGCGAAAGCTCATTGCTACCGCATTGTGATACTCGGCGCTTCGTCCACCGATTGCATCGCTTGTATCGCCATCGCGCGCGGCAAGGCGTCGCCCTCGCACAGCGTCATCGACCTCAAGCAAGATTGTGCAGTCTGGTCGCATCCCGTGGCTCCCGAATTCGTGGAGCGCGGTGATCGCATCATCGCCAAGACCCCCTGCCCCGCCCTGATATGCGCGGCTTGAATCGACAAACCGGTCGCTGATGACCCAAGCACCCTCTTCCAAGCGTGGCCGGATCAGGCGCGCAACGTGATCGGCGCGGGCGGCTGCGAACAAAAGCGCCTCTGCCTGCGCATTCCAGCTTTCGCCTGGAGGATCGAGCAGCAGCGACCGAATGGCTTCGGCACCCGCCGTGCCCCCAGGTTCGCGGGTGACTGTAACATCAATGCCGTAAGTCCCACTCAGAGCCTCGGCGAGCATGCGGCCCTGGGTTGATTTGCCAGTCCCCTCGCCGCCCTCGAGCGCGATAAATCTTCCGGTGGTTGCGGCGTCGCTCATGAAAACCACCCTGTGATACCGTTCCAGATGCGCGTGAAAAATCCGGCTTCGCCAATATTGGCTTGCGCCACAAGCGGTATGCGTGCGGGCTCTGCGCCGGGGACTTGAACGACCAATGTGGCCACCTGTGCCCCCGCGACAATCGGTGCATGCAGCGGACCATCATAGGCGATCGAGAGCTTCACATCGGCATCGCTTCCATTGGGAAGGTTCACAAAAACCGGCCTGACGGTTGCAAGGCTGACGCTTCTTGCATCGCCATTTTGCACGCGGGCAGAGCCCATGGTTTGGTCTTTGCGCGCCACCTGCACGCGGTCAAATGCGGCAAAGCCCCATTCGATCAGACCGCGCGCGGCCGCTGCGCGTTCGTCTTCCCGGTTTGCACCAGCAACCACAACGACCAACCTCTGATTTCCGCGCTTGGCAGTACCAAGGTAACCGAGGCCGGATTCATTAGTGTAGCCGGTTTTGATCCCATCAGCGCCCTCGACCCTTCCGATCATCGGGTCGCGGTTGCTTTGGGCGATGTTGTTGTAGCGAAAGCCCTCTTGCCCGACATAGCGCGCGTATTTCTGAGGATGGCGGCTGACCAAAGCCTTCGCGAGTTTCACCAGGTCCGCCGCGTTGGTGAAGGTTCGCCCTTCATCAGGCCAACCGTTGGGCGTCCCGAAGTGGCTATTCGTCATGCCAAGCGCGCGCGCACGTCCATTCATGCCCTCAAGCCACGCTTCAAGCGTTCCCGCCTGCCCCTCGGCGAGCGCGATGGAGCCATCATTGGCCGAGACATTTGCAATACCCATCAAAAGGTCGTCCACCAGCACGCTGTCATCGCTTCCGATAAACATTGTGGAGCCTTTGCGGTGCCAGAGCTTCCATGTCTCTTCGTTCATCTGAAATTGTTGGCGCGGGTCGAGATTGCCCTCTTCGATGAGTTCAAAAGCATGAAACAGCGTCATCACTTTGGTGATCGAGGCAGGGACAAAGCGGCGGTCCGCCTCGCGCGCAAAGAGAACCTGGTCGCTCGTCACATCGACCAGCAAGGCTATGGGCGCTTTATCCTCGGGCGCGATTGTTTCGGGTGCCTGCGCGAACGAGATACTCGCGCAAGCGGCGCCAATAGTCCCGAAGGCCAAAGCGCCAAGGCTACGCATGACAACGCGCAGAGGGTGTTTGATACCGGTCACGCGTTCAACCATAAGCCGTGTCGGCGTGCGAAGCGAGAGTGCCCGCGCGCTTAGTTCACGATTTCGTCAGCCAGAAGGCCAACGCTCATCGCGTAGTAATTCGAGCAATTGTACTCGAGGATCACGCGGTAATTGCCGGTCAGCAGATACGCGGGCTTTCCGGGACCGTCAGGCTGGAACAAGGATGTCATCGTGTCCTCTGGCAAAGGCCGTTGCGGTTGAACACCAAGGGCGCGCCATTCCGCGACGGTTTTCCATTGGCTATGGCGTTCGTGAACCCGCGAACAGACCGGCGAGACCAGCTTGTTCTTGTAGGCATCCACATCAAAGCCCGAAGGTACAGAGGCCCTCACGCCCCAAGGTTGACCCGTGCGCCATCCGGCATCGCGGAAGTAGTTTGCAATCGAGGCGAAGGTATCGGCCCGGTTGTTGAAGATATTGGCCCGCCCGTCGCCGTCACCGTCGGTGGCAAGGCGCAGGTAAACCGACGGCAGGAACTGAGGATTGCCAAAGGCACCTGCATAACTTCCTACAAGCTCGCCCCTCGAGTAGCCTTTGTCGGCCACCTTCATCAGCGCGATCCACTCGCCTTCAAACAGCGCGCGCCGACGCCCTTCCCATGCGAGGGTTGCAAGGCTGCGCGAAAGATCGAAATCACCCCGGATGCGGCCATAGCTTGTCTCGTGACCGAAGATCGCGATGACGATTTCGCCTGGAACTCCGTATTGCTGCTCTACCGCGCGAAGGATGCTGCGGTTGTTTTGAAACTCGCGCCGACCGCTGTTGATGCGGGTCGAATTGACGTGGGTCGCGATATAGGGCGCCATCGCCGGATAACCGCGTACTGTTGGACGGCCGGGCTGCCCTTGATCCAGACGGATGACGCGGGGGTTCGGAGTAAGTCCCGAAGTCATGCGCCGCAGAGTGGCCTCAGAAACGCCCTCGGCCCGTGCCTTCGCTTTGATCAGCTCCAGATAGGCATCAAACGCGATCCCGTCACGCGCCGCTACCTGTGCATTGGCAGGCTGTGTCGGGGCAAGCTGTGAAGCTGCTCCCAGCGCCAGGGTTGCTGCGGAAAGAAGGCCTAGTGATGCGAGTTTGCGAAAGTTCATTTGCTCTGTTTCTTACACCTTAGTTGAACCGGGAATGAGCGCGCTGAAGTCACGCGCCATCGTTGTCCGGAGTAATCGCATGTTTGGCAAGATAGTCATAGTCCTCGCGGCACTCTTCTGCGACTTTTCGGTATTCATCACTGAGACTTGGCAATGTTCCGGGCGCATTGCCAAATCCGGTCGAGGCGTTGACCTTGTCGTACCAGTGCGCGCCCCAAATGCCATCGTCGGGGAGCGGCCCTTTTTTCCATGCGAGCATAGCCGGATCCCATTTGATTGACAGCGCGTCGCACAGTTTGCGCAGCACGGTTTCGGGCGATGCAAGGATCGTGTGACTGTCAACCACAGGCGGCGCAGCGCCGGTCTTATCCGCGATTAGATCGAAGTATTCCCTCTGCCGCGCAATCCCCAGATGGCCCGAGTTTATCTTGCTGCGCTTGCTTGCATAGCTTGCTGCAACGCGCACGGGGTCGCGGATCAGGAAGGCATGCCGCATATCGGGAAAGTCGGCGATGCTGATCGGCCCTTCCATATGGTGGGGCATGTGCTTTTGATACCAGATCGGCTTTCGGCCGGGCACATCACCGCGCAACGCCTCTGCGACGGAATGCCAGTCACAATCCATGTCTCCGATAATCGCGTCAGCCATTGGCTGTGGATCGCCGGTTGCTTTGAGATAGGCACCATAGAACGGCTCATCACTGACCGCAGTATCGGCGCGCGATCCAAAGCTGCGCATCATTGCAGTGGAGAGGTTCCTGGGCCCAGACCACATTGCGATCCTGATCGTCTCGCTCATGCACCTACATCCCGATCCATAAGGTCGCGGTAGAGCCCTTGCAGTCGCTCAACCATTGGCCCGCGAGCCGGTGTCATGGCTCGCCCATCGATTTCGGTCACAGGGACAACGCCTGCGAATGTCCCCGTCACAAAGGCCTCATCCGCGCCGTACACGTCGGTGAGCGAGAAGTTCTTCTCATAAACCGGAATGCCCGCCTCGCGGCACACCTGAATGACATTGCTACGGGTGATACCGCCAAGGCAGTAGTCTCCAGAAGATGTCCATACCTCGCCCTTGCGCACGATGAAAAAGTGGGTCGAATTGCAGGTCGCGACAAACCCCTGCGGGTCCAGCATCAGGGCTTCATCCGCGCCCGCCTGCGTCGCCTGAATACAGGCCGTGATGCAGTTCAGTTTGGAGTGCGAGTTAAGCTTCTGGTCCTGAACCGCCGGATCGCCGCGCCGCACGTGCACTGTGAAAAGGCGAATACCCGTTTCAATGGTCGAAGGAAGCGGAGATTTGTACTCAGGGATGATGACAATAGTCGCAGGCGATATGACCACGCGCGGGTCCTGATAAGGCGTGGAGCGGATACCTCGTGTCACCATCAAACGGATATGCACACCCTCCTGGTCACGCATGGCGTTCCCATCAATCGTCGCATCAATCCGCGCCACAAGCTCTTCGCGCGTCAGGCCGATATCCATCGCAATGGCTTTGGCCCCTTCGAAAAGGCGAGCCATATGCGCATCGAGGAAGGCAATCTTTCCGCGGTGCACACGAAGCCCCTCCCAAACCCCGTCGCCCAGCATAAAGCCACTATCGAAAACCGAGACGCTGGCCTCTGCGCGCGGGACGAGAGTGCCGTTTACATTGATCAATATCGCGTCATTGCGCGGGTCTGCCTGGTAGTCATGTGTGCCTTTAGCCAAGGGAATTCTCTCCAAATTCGCAAAAAACGGGGTGACAGAATCAAACTACACCGCTAGCTCGCTGCCCCAAGCGGACAGTTGGCAGAGTGGTCGAATGCACCGGTCTTGAAAACCGGCAAGGGTGCAAGCCCTTCCAGGGTTCGAATCCCTGACTGTCCGCCACAAGCTCACCTACCAGCACAAGGGGCTCGGAATGGCTAAGCGTCTTATTTGGATCGGACTTCATCCCGATGTCGTTGACTGGGACAAGTGGCCGGACCTTTCTCCTGAGAAGCTCATCAAAGGCGCTGAGGCGACTAAGGATATGCTTTCTGGCGAAGGCTATGACGTCACAATAGGGTTCATCAAAACAGGCGATGAAGGCGTGGCAGAAGCCGTCGCATTGCTTGAGGGTGACCATTACGATTTGGCCCTGATCGGGGCAGGCGTGCGCAAGGATGACGAACAGTTCTTGTTGTTCGAGCAACTCATCAACGTCATCCACACCCACGCGCCAAGTGCCAAGATCGCCTTCAACACAAATCCAAATGACACGCTTGAGGCTGTCAAACGCTGGGAGTAGCCCACATCCATCAGATATGGATCGCCTTCCCGTAAGCATCCAGCACGCTTTCGTGCATCATCTCAGATAGTGTCGGGTGAGCGAAGACGGTTTGCATCAGCTCCGCTTCGGTCGTTTCCAACGTCTTGCCCACGGTGTAGCCCTGGATCAGCTCGGTCACTTCTGCGCCGACCATATGCGCGCCCAGCAGCTCCCCTGTTTTCGCATCAAAGACGGTCTTGATGAAGCCCTCCGCCTCGCCAAGAGCAATCGCTTTGCCGTTGCCGATGAAGGGGAAGTTACCGACTTTCAGCTCGTATCCTTCCTCTTTAGCTTTAGCCTCGGTCATGCCGACGCTTGCGACTTGCGGATGGCAATAGGTGCAGCCCGGAATGCTCGACCGGTCGAGCGCATGCGGGTGCACTTCTGAATTGCCCAGTTCCTGAGCGATAGCTTCGGCGGCCGTTACACCTTCGTGGCTGGCCTTGTGGGCAAGCCAGGGACCCGGCGTGCAATCACCAATCGACCAGAGCCCTGCTGATTTCGTGCGGCCAAAGTCGTCAATCTGAATGAAGCCCCGGTCCATATCGGCGAGTTCTTCGAGCCCGATGTTCTCGGTATTGGGCACGATGCCGATGGCGGTGATGACGTGGCTGTATTCGGTGGTTTCGACCTTGCCTGCCTTGTCCTTGATCGTCGCGGTCACGCCTTTGTCGCCAACCTTCAGGTCCTCGACGCCTGCGCCCGTCATGATCGTGATGCCTTGCTTGGAAAGGCTCTTCTCCAAGAAGGTTGAGACATCCGCATCTTCCACCGGCACGATCCGGTCGAGCATCTCCACAACCGTCACATCGACCCCGATGTCGTTGTAGAAGCTTGCAAATTCGATCCCGATAGCGCCTGAACCAATCACCAACAGTTTGGTCGGTTTCTCCGGCGGGGTCATCGCGTGGCGGTAAGTCCACACGCGTTTTCCATCCGCTGGTGCAAAGGGCAGATCGCGGGCGCGCGCACCGGTCGCCACGATGATGTGCTTGGCGCTGAGCTGTTCTTCGCCCTTGTCGCTCTTCACCGTCAAAGAGGTCGGACCGGTCAGAGTCCCTTCGCCCATATGGACGGTGATCTTGTTCTTCTTCATCAGATGCGTGACGCCCTGATTAAGCTGTTTCGCAACCCCGCGGCTGCGCTTCACAATCGCAGCCAGGTCCGCCTCGATCTCGCCCGCAACGCTCAGTCCGTAATCGCTCGCGTGCTGCATCTGGTGGAAAACCTCGGCAGAGCGCAGCATCGCTTTTGTCGGGATACAGCCCCAATTGAGGCAGATCCCGCCCAGAAGCTCCCGTTCAACAATCGCGGTTTTGAGCCCCAGTTGCGACGCGCGAATAGCCGCCACATAGCCACCCGGCCCCGAACCCAATACGATAACGTCGTAAGCTTCTGACATTGCTTAATAACCTTCACTTTTTGACACACTTGACACACTGTCCAGGGGTAGAAAATCCGACCACCTGAAACCGGTGCCATTTTCAAGTGTTTCTCAAGGGAAGAAGGCGCATGTTCATCGCCTCACCCCTCGCATTTTCCTATCCGTGTAGGACAGCGCTATTTGAGCCGCCCTCAACTCTCATCAAACAACCAGCCCCATCGGGTTCTCGATCAGGGTCCTGAGCTGATCCATCAGCTTTGCCCCGTCCACGCCGTCAATCGCGCGGTGGTCAAAGCTGCCAGTCGCGCTCATCACGGTGGCGACGGTCAATTCGCCGTCCACGACATGAGGCCGCTGTTCACCAGCACCCACGGCGAGGATCATGCCCTGTGGCGGATTGATGACCGCGTCGAACTGTTTGGTCCCGAACATACCGAGGTTTGACAGGCTCGCCGTGCCGCCTTGATACTCATGCGGTTGCAGCTTGCCCTCGCGCGCTTTCCCCGCAAGCTCTTTCATCTCGGCAGAGATTTCCGAAAGGCTCTTGCGTCCGGCATCGCGGATGATCGGCGTTATCAGGCCCGATGGGGCGGCCACCGCAACCGATATATCGGCGCGGGCGTATTGGTGCATGACGTCGCCCTGGAAGCTGACGTTGCACTGCGGTTCACGCGTCAAAGCGCGGGCGAGCGCTTTGATAATAAGGTCGTTGACCGAAAGCTTCACGCCGTCCGCTTCAAGCGCCTCGTTTAATTGCTTGCGCATGGCGAGAAGCGGGTCGAGCCGGATATCCACGGTGAGGTAGATATGCGGGACGGTTTGTTTCGCTTCTGTCAGGCGGCGCGCGATGACTTTGCGCACATTGTTGAGCTTTTGCTCTTCGTACGGCGCGTCGAGATCATTGGTAGGGGCAACCTTCGCAGAAGGTCCAGACTTGGGTTCCTGCGAGGTCGCGGCGGGCGCTGGAACGTAATTGTCGATATCGGCCTTGATGATGCGGCCACCCGGGCCAGTGCCGGAAACAGCCGCAAGGTCAATTCCCTTGTCGCTGGCAAGTTTCTTGGCAAGCGGGGATGCGATCACGCGGTCACTGCTGGATTGGGGCACAGATGCCGAAGCAGGAGCACCGCCCGCGGCAGCCTCCACATCAGCTTTAATAATCCGGCCTTTGGGACCGGATCCAGAGACAGAGGCAAGATCAACGCCTTCATTGGCCGCAATCCGGCGGGCCAGCGGGCTTGCCTTTGGCGTGTCACCCGAAACGGGGGGCGGCGCCGGTGTGGGCGCAGGTGTTGGCGTTGGTGCCAATTCAGCAGCAGGCGTTGGAGCAGGAGCGGAGGCCGACGACGCGCTTACATCGCCAACATCCTCGCCCTCTTCGGCAAGCATTGCGATAACCGTGCCCACAGCGACATTCTCTGTGCCCTCTTCGACAACAATCGCGGCCAGAACGCCTTCATCAACGGCCTCGAATTCCATCGTCGCCTTGTCGGTTTCGATCTCGGCCATAATGTCGCCGGAGGAAATTTCGTCGCCCACTTTGACAAGCCAGCGGGCCAGCGTCCCCTCTTCCATTGTCGGAGAAAGAGCAGGCATTTTCAGTTCAATCGCCATTGGCTTTGATGATCCCCATCACGTGTTTGATCGTGTTTCTTTCCGTTACGGCTTGGCACCACCTTGGGCAAGTGTTTGCATACGACTGCACCGTTTCTAACCGCCCGTCTCTTGCAAACTTTCGCATTTGGCCGGATACCGCATCATAATAACGCAAGGTCAAGGGGCGTTCATGCGCACATTTTTGGTGATCATTGATGAAAGCGATGAAGCGCGCGCTGCCTTGCGATATGCCGCGCGGCGCGCCGTTGCCGTGGGCGGCGCGGTCCATCTTTTGGCGCTGGTGGCACAGCAAAGCGTCAGCGCGTTCGGCGGGGTTCAGGCCACCATCGAACAGGAAGCGCGCGACCGTGCAGAAATGCTTGCACACGGGGTTGCGGGCAATCTGCTTGCCGAAAGCGGGGTTATGCCCACCATTTCTGTGATGATCGGCAATGGACCAAAGCTCGTGACCGATTTTCTGTCAAACCACAAAGAAGTCGCAGCGCTTGTTCTGGGTGCTGCTAAAGGTAGTGCGCCGGGGCCACTGGTGTCTCACTTTGCAGCGCAAGCAGGGAGCCTGCCCTGCCCGCTTTACGTCGTGCCCGAAGGTTATGACGAAGCGAGGAGCGACCACGAAGCCTAAGGTTTAGCGGCGCCGTCCCTGATGGCGGATATTGCCGGGACGCCCGCGTTTGTTTGTCTGGTATTTGCCCTTCTTGGGGCCGGAGCCTTTCCGGTCACCCCCGCGGCCATATCGCGGTGTCGGGCGCGTGCCGCGCGGTTCGATCACATTGCCATCGGCATCAATCACCGCAAATTTGAGCGCGCCGGTAAGCGCATTCGCCTCTGCCAATTGCAGCTTTAACCGGTCGCCCGATTTGTAAGTCGTCCCGCTGTCTTCTCCGATGAGAGCTTGCGCAGCCTCCTCATAACGGAAGTGTTCACGGCCCAGTGTCGAGACGGGCACCAAGCCATCGCCGCCGAGACCTTCGATAGTGGCGAAAAAGCCGAAGCTTTGCACGCCAGTGATGCGGGTGTTGAATTGCTCGCCCACGCGCCCGGAAAGCCATGCCGCAACATAGCGGTCGATGGTGTCGCGCTCTGCTTCCATAGCGCGGCGTTCGGTCTGGCTGATGGCGTCGCTGATTTCCTTAAGGTTGCTGCGATCCTTGTCGGAAAGCCCGCTTGTATCGGGAAGCGAACCGGGAGGCTTGGGCTGTTCAAGCTTATAGGCATCGACCAGAGCGCGGTGCACGAGAAGGTCGGAATACCGCCGAATGGGCGATGTGAAATGGGCATATGACCCCAGCGCGAGGCCAAAGTGCCCAGTATTGGCAGGACCGTAATAGGCCTGCGTCTGGCTGCGCAGCACCGCTTCCATCAATTGCGCCTTCTCGCTTTCATCCGTGATGTCGGAAAGCAGGCGGTTGAACAGCGACGGCTTGATCACCTGACCAAGCGAGAGTTTCTTTTCAAGCGTTGCCATGTAATCGCGCAGAGCAATCATCTTTTCGCGCGCGGGTACCTCGTGATTGCGGTAGACAACCGGTGAGTTTTTGGTCTCGAGAGCTTTGGCCGCCGCCACATTGGCTGCGATCATGAAATCCTCAACGACGCGGTGCGCATCAAGTCGCTCGCGAACGGCGATTTCGGCAATCTGCCCCTCATCGTTCAGCATGACGCGGCGTTCGGGTATCTCCAGTTCGAGAGGTTCCCGCTTTTCACGCGCCTCCGCGAGCAATTTCCACGCGCCCCAAAGGTTGGCGAGATATTCCGGCGGACTGCCTGCATCTACGGCGCTTTGCGCATCTTCATAAGCGATATTGTGGTGGATGCGCACGATTGCGCGGGTGAATTTGCGTGTTTTGACTTGGCCCGATGCATCGATATGCACGTGGCAAACCATCGCCGCCCGGTCCTCGCCCTCGCGCAAAGAGCACACATCTGCCGAGAGCACTTCGGGAAGCATGGGCACGACGCGGTCGGGGAAATAGACCGAATTGCCGCGCTTCCTTGCCTCTTTGTCGAGCGCGGAGCCGGGGCGCACATAGAAGCTGACATCTGCAATCGCGATGAGAGCGTTATAGCCGCCCTCCCCGTCAGGCTCTGCCCAGATGGCATCGTCGTGATCGCGCGCATCGGCAGGATCAATCGCGACGATGGGCACATGGCGCAGATCTTCGCGCTTGTCCTGCGACAGGCGCAAAGTCGCTGCACGCTCGGCCTCCTGATGGACTTCATCGGGAAAAACGTGCGGAATGCCGTGTTTGGCAATCGCGATGAGGCTAAAGCTCTTGGGCGCGAGCGGGTCGCCAACAACCTCGACCACTTTGACACCGGCGCGATCTGAGCGGCCCGCTTTTTCTGCGAGAACCAATTGGCCTTCTTCGGCGTTGCCAAGATCAACGATTTTTGCCGAATTGCGCACGCGTTTATCAACCGGAGCAAGCCAGGGTGTGCCCGTGCCGTCAAGCTCAACCACGCCCATAAGACCCTCTGTGCGTGCGGGCAGTTTCTTCATCGGATAGGCGATCCAGCCGGCATCGCTCTCCTCCGTCCGGCTCAGCACACGGTCACCGCGTTTGAGAGCAGGCGCACTCTTGCCGCCTCCCCTGCCTTTGGGTGCCTTCATCTCCTTCATAGTGAGACGCGGAGGCTCACTCGGCGCTTCGGGAGACCAATTGTCGGGAATAGCGATGGCCTCGCCATCCTCGATCTCGACCACGCGAAGAACCGTCACCTTGGGCACCCCGCCCATCCGGTGGTATGCGGTCTTCTTCCCGTCGATCAGCCCCTCTTCCGCCATGTCCTTGAGCAAGGCTTTAAGAGTGATCTTCTCCTGACCTTTCAGCCCGAAAGCCCGCGCGATTTCGCGCTTGCCCGCTGGGATGTCGCTGGATTGGATGAACTCAAGGATTTGCTTTTTCGACGGCATCCCTTGAGGAAATTTGGGTTTAAATTGAACCATCAAGTGGCTTTACTAGGCATAAGGCCAAGGCCGATGATGACCAGATATCCCAGCCATCCCAAAAGCCCCGTTGTGGCCGATGAGGCGGTCATCTCTTCCACCGCGTCCAGATCCCCTGCCGCCATAAATTGGCTCATCTCTCCGACCAGCTGGATGCTGAAATAAGACGATACCACTGCCGTTATGATGGGAATGATTGCAAGGAAAGCAGGCAAACCAGCATCGCGAATACGGCGCGCAAATGCGGCGATGATCAAGGCCAATCCCAGAAAGCTGATGACTACGCCAATCCAGGTTTGTGTGATCAGCCCATCTGCCATGGACTGCATCATTTCAACTTCAATCTGGGCTTCATCTGCGCCCTGCGCGGCCGCTGACATCGCTCCGCCAACCGAAGATGCGACAAAGCCGATGCTGGCAATCATATTGATGCCAAAGGTGATGATCACGATGAACAGAACCCACCACCAAAATGTGGGGCGATTGTCTTTCCCTGCGAAATTCGCAAGGTTTGCCAAGCCGTGTTTGATTGCGTCACCCATGATAAAGTCCCTCTTTGATTAGTAAGCGCGCGCCACCAAAATCCGCTCGACCGCAGGTTTGCCCGAGAAGATGCAGACGCCATCTGCAGGCGTGCAATCGCGTGGCACATTGCGGAAAGTGAGCTTTTCGGCTTTCAGTTTTTCGACCACTGCTTCGAGTTCCGCGCCGCTTGGCCGTGCCCATTGGACCTCGACCCAGCCCGGATACTTGCCGCCCTTGCGGAAAGAATTCACAACATCATGCCAATCGGTCATGCCGCGCGTGATCTTCGCATCGCGGCGTTCCTTGGCCTCGTTGAAAATCCCCATTTGAATGTCTTCAAGGAGAGCCGCAGCGCTGCCTGCAAATTCATCGCGGGGCGTGAAGGCCATGGCAGGCTTGCCATTGTCCATGTTCCACAGCGCATCGCGGCGAAGGACGGCGACCTTCCCGTTCTCCATATCGCGAGGGCCAACCTCGACGATCACAGGCGCGCCTTTCTTGACCCAGTTCCAGCGTTTTGTCGCAGCCTTGCCCGGTGTCTTGTCGAGCAGCACGCGGATCGGCTCACCCAATGCGGATACGCCCTCCAAGGATTTGCGAACTTCTTCGCAATAGGCGAGCACAGCCTCATCCTCTGGCTTGTCGCGCAGCATGGGCAGGATGATGATTTGGTGCGGCGCAATGCGTGGGGGCACGCGCAGACCGTCGTCATCGCCATGGGTCATCACAACGCCGCCAATCAGCCTCGTGGAAGTGCCCCAGCTTGTGGTGTGGCACAGCTGCTGCTGGCCCTCTTTGTCCTGATAATGAATGCCCGCCGCGCTTGCGAAACTGGTGCCCAGATAATGCGATGTGCCCGCTTGGAGCGCTTTGCCATCCTGCATCATGGCCTCGATCGACCATGTCTCATCCGCGCCGGGAAAACGCTCGTTCTCCGGCTTTTCGCCAGCGATCACCGGCATGGCGAGGTCCTCTTCAACGCAGGCCCGGTACATTTCGAGCGCGCGGTGCGTTTCCTCCAACGCCTCTTCGCGGGTTGCGTGCGCCGTGTGGCCTTCCTGCCAAAGGAACTCGCTCGTGCGCAGGAACATCCGCGTACGCATCTCCCACCGGACAACATTGGCCCATTGGTTGAGCATCAAAGGCAGATCGCGCCATGACTGGATCCAGCGCGCCATGGCATCGCCGATAATGGTCTCGGACGTCGGGCGCACAACGAGAGGTTCTTCGAGCTTTGCCTCGGGATCGGGGATCAATCCGCCCTTCCCGTCTGCAATCAAGCGATGGTGGGTGACAACGGCCATTTCCTTGGCAAAGCCGTCAACATGGTCCGCCTCACGCTCAAAATTGGCGAGCGGGATAAACAGCGGGAAATAGGCGTTCGCAATGCCGGCGGCCTTGATCCGGTCATCCATCAGGCGCTGAACACGCTCCCAAATGCCATAGCCCCACGGCTTGATCACCATGCACCCGCGCACGCCTGACTCTTCGGCGAGGTCAGCTGCGCTGATGACTTCCTGATACCATTTGGCGAAATCGTCTTCGCGCTTCACATTAAGCGCGTGCCTGATCGCTGGGCGAATGTTGGACACGTTTGGTGTTTCCCGTTGTTTGTGGCTTGCAATATGACAGCGGCGCCTGCCGTTATTTGCTCAAGTCGTCCAGCTTCTTTTGCATGGCTGCCATCTGTTCGCGCAGGGCAGCAATCTCGTCGCTCGATCCCTCTTGCGGTTTGGTTTCCGATTTTTTCGATCCGGCCTTGCCGCCGACACCGGGGATGAAGGTCTCCGCCGCCGCGCGCATCATGGCCATGTTGGTTTCATGAATCGCGCTGATCGGGTTGTTCGCCATGCCCTTCTCAAAGGCCTCACGGATTTCGGTCTGCTTTTCGCGGAAATTTGTGACCGTCGCCTCAAGGTAAGATGGCATCATGCTTTGCATTGAATTGCCGTACATGGAGATCAACTGGCGAAGGAAGCTGACGGGCAGCATTTGCTCGCCATTGGCTTCTTCATCCATGATGATCTGGGTCAGGATCGAATGCGTAATATCATCGCCTGATTTTGCATCGAAGACCGCAAATTCAACATTTTCGCGGACCATCGAGGCAAGGTCATCAAGCGTAATGTAGCTGGAGGAGGCAGTGTTGTAGAGGCGCCGATTGGCGTATTTCTTGATTACAATGGTGTCTTCAGAGACATTCATCGCCGGATCAGCGTTCTTGCGAGCCATAACATTTCCCGAGATAGTTATGCTGCAGCCTTAGCACCTGCACAATGTGCGGTGCAACATGTGTGTAACATCTGTGAACAAACCCGCAATTACGCGGCAATCTCAACCCAAGCGCGAGCCCAGAACAGTCAGCAATTCATATTGCGAAAGAGAGCTTTGCTGCGCAGCATCGGGAAGGTTGAACGGCACTTGCAACCAGTCCCCTTCTGCAATGCGGGGCGCGGATGAAAGGTCGACGACCACCATGTCCATCGACACTTTGCCAAGAATGGGGAGCCTGTTGCCTTCGTGGAACAGTGCATTTCCAGGGCCGCGCGAACGAAGGAAACCATCGGCATAACCAAGCGATACTGTGCCCACGTGCATCGCGGATCTAGCCACAAATTCTCCGTTGTATCCAACCGCATCGCCTGCATCGAGGGTGCGGGTCTGGATCACGGCTGCGTCAAGATGAGCGACCTGCCGGATAGTCTCGCGCAGCTCTGATCGCGGTACGCCGCCATAAAGCGCAAGGCCGGGACGCGTCACGTCGAACGCATATTCGCGGCCAAGTGCAATGCCTGCGCTGTTCGCAAAGCTTGCGCGTTTGAAGGTGACGGCGGGGAGGCACTCGCGAAAGGTTTTTATCTGCCGCGTGTTCGCGTCGCTCTCTTCATCAGCGCTCGAAAGGTGGCTCATCACCATATCGATATCGAGCGCTTGTATCGCTGGATCGCCGAGCTCGGACGGCGACACGCCCAGCCTGTTGATCCCTGTATCAATCATGAGGTGGCAGGTTTTCCCTGCGCCTTGTGTCCACCGCCGCGCCTGCGCAAGCGAGTTGATGACGGGCACCGCTCCGCTCGCTTTGGCATAGGCAACGTCGCCATCGCGCATCGGACCATGCAGCACCGCGATTTTGTGCGCAGGCACGTGGGCGCGCGCTGCATCGACCTCGCTCCAATGGGCGACAAAGAAGCTCTCGCAGCCCGCATCGCGCAAGGTGGGCAGGCAATGATCGGTGCCAAGACCATAGCAATCGGCCTTTACCGCAGCGCCTGCTGCGGCATCTCCAGAAAGCGCATCAAGCTCACGCCAATTGTGCGCCAGGGCCTCTTGGTCGATGCGCAGCCGTAAGCTTGGCTCAGGTGGCAACATCGTCTGCAAAATCTCTTGGTGGACCGCCGGGGATACCCCACCAGGCGACCAAAATTCCGAATGCAACAACGGCCCAAGTGTACCAGAGCCCAGCGTAAATATCGCCGGTGCTCGCCACGATCACGCCTGCGATAAGAGGCAGAAACCCTCCCAGATACCCTGCCCCGATATGATAGGGGATCGACATCGAAGAATAGCGGATTTTGGGCGGAAACATCTCCGACAAAAGCGCTGCGACAGAGCCGTATGTGAGGGCGGACAGCATCGAAAGGACGAGCAATATCGCGATGATGCCGACAATGTTCGCAAAGGATGGCTGCTGCTTGGAGAAGTCAAAGCCGTATTCGCTCAAAGCCGCCTGCACTCCTTCGGTCCGCGCTGTACCGCTTTCGAACCATTGCGGCTCCTGATCGATTGCGTTGCCATCAACCGTAATCTTGAGCTCATCACCAGGCGTCAATGTGTAGGTCACGCCAGACGCCGTCAGAGTGCCAAGGATCTTGCCGCAATCGGTCTGGTCCCGGTCAAACAATTCCGCGAACGGATCGGTCACGCATTCAGGGCCGCTGACCACAATGGGCGCACGTTCGGATGCTTCGGCAAGCGCGGGGTTGGCAAGGCTTCCCAAACCCCAGAATGCGGGGAAAAGAAGCGCCAAAGTAGCAATCGCACCGATCATGATCGGCAGCTTGCGCCCGACCTTGTCCGACCATTTGCCCACCAGAATATAGAAACCCATCCCGATTGACCCTGCGACAAGGAGGATGAGTTCAACCGTGAAGGCCTCCACATGCATCGGCCCTCGAAGGAAGCTCATGCCGGAGAAAAAGGCGGTGTACCAAATGGTCGTCAAAATGCCGGTGACACCAAAGAGCGCGACAAAGATACGCTTTTTGTTGCCGGGATAGGTGAAGCTTTCGACAAACGGATTGCCGGCCGTCTCGCCCGCTTCCTTCATCGCTTGAAACACCGGACTTTCCGACAGCATAAGGCGCATCCAGAGCGAGATCGCGAGCAGCAAAATCGACAGCAGGAACGGCACGCGCCAGCCCCATGCCTCAAACTCGGCCTCAGGGATAAGGAAGCGACAGGCCAGAACGACGATGATCGACAGCACGAAACCACCTGCGACACTCGCCTGAATATAGCTGGTGTAATAGCCGCGCTGATCAGGGGGAGAGTGTTCCGCGACATAGATTGCCGCCCCGCCATACTCGCCGCCTAAGGCCAGCCCCTGAAGCACGCGCAATATGATGACGATAATGGGTGCAGCGATGCCGATAGTATCGACCGTCGGAATAAAGCCCACCCCGGCCGTCGCGATCCCCATCAATGTAACCGTCACAAGGAAGGTGTATTTGCGCCCCAGCTTATCCCCCAGAAACCCGAACAGGATCGCGCCGATCGGGCGGAAGGCGAAGCCGACCGCGAAGGTCGACCACACGAGCAAGAGCCCAAGCGTCGGGTCATCCACATCGTAAAACGCGTCTTTCAAAATGTAGGCAAGCGTTCCGTAAATAAAGAAATCGTACCATTCAAAAATGGTGCCTGCGCTGGACGCGCCAACGACAAGGCGGATTTCTTTCTTGGTCGGCTCGCGCGCTGCAAGTGCAGCGGCATCACTTGTTACAGATGGTGATGACATATTTCCCCGTTCGCTTAAGCCTACTTGGTCAAATGCGGCTCTTGGGCCAGAGGCTTAACGCCTGCCTGCCCCGGTGGAAAGCGCCCTTGTGATGGTATCCCACGCCAATAACAGCGCGCCATGCCGCCCTTTGTGCTCGCGCGCAGGTTCCAGCGCATCAAAGCCGGGCCAATCCGGCAGCTCTCCACCACCGGCAGACGCGCTGCCAAGCCACGCCTCAATCGCCAATTTTGCAGTGACGAGCTCTTGCGCGCTTCGCCCTTTGGCCGCGTTTGCCATGATCGCGGCAGAGCTCTGCCCGATGGCGCAAGCGCTCACCTGCATCCCGAGGCGCGCAACATTGCCATCCGCGTCAAGGTCGACACCGACTTCCAGCGTGCTGCCACATGTGCGCGAGCGCCCTTCGGCGCGGTGGGCGAACTCTTTATCCAGAGGAAAGTCCGCAAGGCTGGTCGCCAATGCCAGGAGGTTCGCGGTGTAGAGCTTGTTTGAAGGCTGATCAGCCACGGCCCGCTCCACCAAGAGGGCTATTCATTCTCGGCAGCATCGCGGTCAGCATTGATCTTGTCACGGCGCTCGGCGATCATTTTGACAAGCTCACGTGAGAAGGCATCTGCCGCAGGATAGGTGCGCGCCTGAGCGATCCAATCGGGCCTGCCTTTGAAGCCCCATACAGTATCGAAACCCAGCACCAGCACCGAAAACGCAAAGATGACAATCAGCGCGCCTTTGATCGCGCCAAAGCCAAATCCCAAAACGCGGTCGATAGGCCCTAGGATCGAGCCACGCGATGCTTCCCCGACATTGCCCGCGATCAACTTCATCGCGGCATAGGGAATGAGCAACAGAATTGCGAAGGCCAGAATGCCCGCGCCCGGATCAAGGTCATAGAACCCGCGCAAGAACTCGGTGAAATCACCATGGAGGTAATAGACCGAACACGCCGCAAGGATCCAGGCCGCGAGGCTTAAGACTTCCTGCACAAGCCCCCTCAGGAACCCCCCGACCGCTGCAACCGCAACGATAATCAGTACAATGATGTCAAAAATCGTCATAGTGGCATGCGAATTATGCGTTCGTCATCACATGGTCAACGAGATTGGAAAGCTGCATCAATCCTTTGTAATCAAGCTTCGACGAGCCGGTCTTTGCATCCGATGGACCGTAGCCTTTTGCAAAGCCGAGTTTAGCAGCTTCTTTCAACCTCAAGTCTGCGTGGGCGACAGGGCGAATCTCTCCTGCAAGGGAAACCTCGCCAAACCACGTCGACTTTTGCGGCAAAGCTTTATCGGCGATTGCTGAAACCAATGCTGCGGCCACTGCCAAATCGGCAGCGGGATCGGCCAGCCTGTATCCCCCCGCAATATTCAAATACACCTCAGCGCTCGAAAAGCTGAGGCCACAGCGCGACTCCAGCACTGCAAGCAACATCGCCAAGCGCCCGTTGTCCCAGCCGACCACTGCGCGGCGCGGAGTTGCACCCGATTGAAGCCTGACAATAAGCGCCTGTATCTCGACCAATACCGGCCTTGTCCCTTCAAGCGCGGGGAAGACGGCGCTGCCTGCCAAAGGCTGATCGCGGCCCGACAGGAACAGCATTGAGGGGTTCGACACCTCTTCCAGCCCCTCGCTCGCCATGGAAAAGACGCCGATCTCGTCCACTGCACCAAAACGGTTTTTGAGAGAGCGAAGGATGCGGTACTGGTGGCTGCGCTCACCCTCAAAGCTCATCACGACATCGACCATATGTTCGAGCACGCGGGGCCCGGCGATATTGCCATCCTTGGTCACATGCCCGACCAGAACAAGCGCGGTGCCCGTTGCCTTGGCAAAACGGATCAGTTCCAGCGCGCATCCGCGAACCTGGCTGACTGTGCCGGGCGCGCCTTCGATTGTGTCGGAGTGCATAGTCTGGATCGAATTGATGATGAGCAGCGCGGGAGGATCGCCTTGCCCCAATGTTGTCAGGATATCGCGAACCGATGTCTCTGACGCGAGCCTGATCGGTGCATCGACGACGCCCAATCGCTGTGCCCGCAGGCGGACCTGGCCCGCGGCTTCCTCACCGCTGACATAGACAACGTCATTGCCCCCGCGCGCAATCGTTGCCGCTGTTTGCAAAAGAAGTGTCGATTTACCAATACCCGGATCGCCGCCCATAAGGATCGCCGACCCCGGCACGATGCCGCCGCCTAGCGCACGGTCAAATTCGGCAAGGCCCGTTGATTTGCGAACCGGCATTTCAGCGGGGCGATTAAGGGGAATGAACTCGATCCCCCTGCCCCCGCTGGAAAGGTCATGCTTCTGCGAGAAAACGGTTGCGGGCAGATCTTCGGTCAGCGTGTTCCATTCCGAACAATCACCGCATTGCCCCTGCCAACGCGGGCTGACCGCGCCGCAATTGGAGCACACATATCTCTTCTTTGCCTTTGCCATGGCTCATCTTTAATCAGAACATTTGCAGAACGCAATTGCGCGGCGCGAGATTTCCCGTCATGTGCAAGTGACTATGCGGCAAAAAGAACTTCGCCTTGCTCTTGTCTGTTACGGCGGCGTCAGTCTCGCGGTGTATATGCACGGCGTTACGAAGGAAATCTGGCACCTTGCCAGAGCCAGCCGTGCGCATCTTGACGGCGAAGAGCTGGACGGGGTGGCGGGTGTCTACCGCGATCTTCTGGCGAAGATTGAAGCGGAAGAAGACCAGAGGCTGCGCGTACTGCCTGACATTTTGACAGGGGCAAGCGCGGGCGGGATCAACGCGGTGTTTTTGGCACAGGCGCTTTATTCCGGATGCTCGCTTGAGCCGGTGACTGACCTCTGGCTCAGAAATGCTGATGTGACAGAGCTGACCGCGATGGAAGCAAGGCCCGGGTGGCGCTTTGCCAAATTCTGGGCGCAGCCTATTGCAGACTGGTTCTTGCGGCGCGGCGGAAACGGGGTTGATGAGACCGTTGCTCCTGAAACCCGTAGCGAGGTTCGCGAGAAGGTATCATCGCTCGTCCGGGGACGGTGGTTCAACCCGCCGTTTTCCGGTGAACGGTTTTCCGAAATGCTGTTCGAAGCTTTGCAAAGCATGGGCGATGCCAACTCGGGCCCTGTGTTGCTGCCGCCAGGTCACCCCGTTGACCTGCTTGTCACTGCGACTGATTTCAGGGGTCATGCAGAGACGCTTCGTCTGAATTCACCTGCGCAAGTGCAAGAAACAGAGCACCGGATGCCGATCGGTTTCAAGGGCAAGGCCCAGCGCGAAAGCGGGCATCAACTCGCAGACCGTCTTGAACTGGTTCTGGCCGCGCGCGCAACGGCGAGTTTTCCCGGCGCCTTTCCTCCGGTTGTCCTGAACGAGATTGACCGTCTGGGCGCATCCGAAGGCCACCATTGGGCCACCAGAGGCAGCTTTCTAAAACGCATCATGCCTGGCCATGTGAACGAGGGCACCGTTGATGAAGTGGCCCTTATCGATGGCGCTGTATTGGTGAACGCGCCTTTCGGTGCAGCGTTAAAAGCGATGAAGGGGCGCACGTCCCAGCGCGAAGTCGACCGGCGGTTCGTCTATATCGAGCCGCGCCCTGATCGCTCACCCATGGCGCGCGAGAACCAGGAGGGTGAGACCATCACCGAGCCACTTGGCTGGTTTGGAACGATCTTTGGCGCACTGTCGACCATCCCGCGCGAACAACCCATCCGCGATGATCTTGAACGTATCGAAAAGCAATCGCGGGACGCTCACAGGCTGCGCGAGATTGTAATGGGATTGCGGCCTCAAATCGACCGTGCGGTGGAGAAACTGTTCGGGCTTACATTCTTCCTCGACAGCCCAACGCCCAAGCGTCTTTCAAATTGGCGGGCCAAGGCGCAGCAGGCCGCCTCGCAAAGGGCGGACTACACCTTCAGCGCATATGCGGAGACCAAGTTCAGCGTCATTCTGGACCGTCTTGCAGAGCTCACCTGTAAGGCGGCACCCAATCTGATATCGGCTGATGCCGCCAGGGTTGCCTCTGCCTTGCGCCGCGAATTTGCGTCAGGCGGACTGACACGGCTGTGCGAAGAGAGCGGCGGCGCAACGCCGGAGGCTATCACCTTCTTCCGCTCACACGATGTCGGCTTTCGGATCAGGCGTCTGCAATTGCTTGCCCGCAGGTTGTCTCGAGACTGGGAGATTGATCCCGACATTCCCGATGACGCCCTCGATATTGCACGCAGCAAAATCTACCACATCCTGAGCCTTTACGAGGGCCTTGAT
Organism: Erythrobacter sp. S227; assembly: GCF_057364925.1. Lineage (NCBI taxonomy): Bacteria > Pseudomonadati > Pseudomonadota > Alphaproteobacteria > Sphingomonadales > Erythrobacteraceae > Erythrobacter > Erythrobacter sp. S227. Next base: position 897,403 of record NZ_CP200280.1, on the reverse strand, counting down.
GATGTGGCGCATTTGGGCGAAGGCTTTGTGCCCATTGCCGAGGCCGCGATGGAAAACCCGGGCGCTCTGCTCGACTATTTTGCCCGCAAACGCATGCCGCCAGAGATCGACAGCGAGGCAGAGGACCTCCTTGCCCAAGCGCTGGCAGAGATGCCGCGCAATCTGAAACGCCGGATGCTGCTCACCTATCTGGGCTTCCCTTTCTACGATGTCGCGACCTTGCCTTTGCTCCAGAGCGAGCGGCTTGATGAATACAATCCGGTCAAGATCGACCGTATCTCGCCAGATGATGCCCGTTCCATCCGCGAGGGCGGGACGCAGGACACCTTGCGAGGCACCGAATTCTATAACTTTGGCGCATTTTTCAGCCGGTCTTATCGCGAGAATGACTACATCTGGGGCCGCTTGCACGGTGCAGAACGGATGATTGATTTGGTTGTCTCGACCTTGGAAGTACCAATGGCCGAAAGTGACGTGCGAACCGCCAAGCGTTCCGCCTTCCTCGCCATTCTCGACGAAGAGACGAAAAGCAAACGCTGCGACCCCGCTTTGGTTGAGCAATTGCGCAGCGAAGTGATTGCGCGTCTAGGCGAATAGTTCCGCTTAGCGGGCGCTGTCCCAGACCGCCGTTACGAACGCATCGGGACCGATAAACCCGCCCTCGCCCCGGTCGATGTCCGCCAGAGGTTTGGTCGCAAGGGCTTCTTCAAGGGTCAATCCTCGCCCTCGAAGCTCCTCTACCCGGCGAACCACCTCGCCAATCATAGCGCGATAGGCGGTAAGTTCCGCTTTGTTCGACATCGGACCATGGCCCGGGATCACCTTTGTATCGCTATCGATGAGAGCAATGACGAGGTCCAATGAACGCATCGCGTCATAGACATTGCCTCCTGATTTGATGTCGATGAACGGGTAGCCTGAAATCTTGAAATAGAGATCGCCCATGTGGACGACATTGTCCTCTTCCCAGAAGATGACGCTATCGCCGTCGGTGTGACCACCGCCAAGGAACATCACATTGATCGTGTCGCCATTGAGGTGAATGCGAAGGCCTTGATCATAGGTCACAATCGGCAAGGCAACTCGCGGCGCAGGCGGAATATTGCGCCCGCCCGGCCCGTCCGGATTCCCTTCGGCCATGCGCACACGCACATCTTGATGAGCGAAAATGGTCGCGCCCGTTTTGCCGAAATGTTCGTTCCCTCCGGTGTGATCAAAGTGCCAATGCGTGTTGACGACATATTTGACTGGCTTTGCATCGAGGTCCGCGATAGCCGCCTCGATCTTGGCCGACAAAGGCGCGAATTGATCGTCAATGATCAAGGTCGCCTCATCGCCATGGCTGACCCCGATATTGCCCCCTGCGCCGAAGAGCACGGCGATACCCGGCGCGATTTCTTGTGCTGTGACCTCGACGCCTGAAAAATCGCTTTGCGAGCTTGCGGTCGTGGCAAAGAGCGCAGCGGGAATAATTGCCAGATGGGCCAAGCGGGTCATGGGAAAATCTCCTTTAAGTAAGACCGCGGTCTATAATCCCAAGGCACCTGTGTCGAGCCACTCCCTCAAACCGCATCAAAAGCGACTGTGAGGCGTTCGCCTTCGGCAAAGCGTGATGTGGAATGATAGACAAAGCTTGGAAACAACACGAGATGGCCCGGCTTAGGCGCAAAAGAGGCGATGGGCTCAACCTTCAGAGGAATATCTTCCGGCGGTCGTCCCAGCTCGAGCAGACCTTCGTTTTTCGCCAAGTCATCGGGGATGGAAATATGAGCCGCCGAGCTGATCAGCCCTCCGTCGTGCAAATGCGGCACGTGGCGTCCGCCTTTGGAGAGCAGGATCGACCAGCTGGCCGAAATCTGAGGAGGCCGCGATTGGATCGCGGCCATAGGGTGAGCTTCCGGCAGTTCAGGTAAAGCTGCGGTGTAGTCCTCGATCGCTGCTTCGATTTTCTCGAACAGAAGCTTGATTGAGGTGTCATCGCGAAGGCGCAAGTTTCCGTGGGTCTGCGTTCCGCCCTCGACACTTTGACCAAGCGGCGCCGAGCGGGTGACATGAAGCGCACGCAGCGTATCTCTCAAGGTGCCCAATTCCCCTTGCGAAAGCCCGAGGTCTGCTTGCGCAAAGAACGCATCACTTGGGCACAGCCATGCGTGCCTCGGGTTATCGGAAGTGCGCCACGTGAGTTCGGCCAGAGCCCATGCGCCGATGTCTTTAGGGTTTTCTTTGAGAACGATTTCAAGCGCGGCGCTCGCGCTGTCCAATTCGCCCATCCGCAGCGCGTTGCGCGCCCGCTCGAATTCAAGTTCCGGCAGGCCCGCTGGCAGGTCAATAAGAAGGCTCTGCGCCTGCGCAAACTGTTTGGCAAAGCCTCTATGACGGGCCTCGACCAGGCGAAGTTCCGGCAAGTCCGCGATTGTTTTGCGTAAACTCGCTGTATGCCCTGCTGCCTCTTCGTGCCGTCCCGCTGACCCCAGTAATGTGAGATAGGCCATCCACAGGCGCGGGCTCTTTGGCGCTTTTTCCAAAGCTGCTTCAATACTCGCAAGCGGACTGGGAGCGCGCGCTTCGGCCCGTAATCGGCAAAGCGCTTTATGCCCGTCGACCCAGTCCGGAGCTTTCTCCAATATGGTCTCAAGACGGGCAAACGGTTCGGGCGCGCCCGCACGCAACAAGGCCGCAGCATGTGCGATCAGCACAGCGCCATCATGGGGGCCCTCTGCCAAAGCCTGTTCGAGGAGTTGGGCTGCGCCCTCTTCCCCACGTTCAAAGGCATTGAGCGCCCTATCCTTGAGGGAGCGTTTGAGCGGCGACATTGGAACCTCGCCGCTCATCCATCAGGCTCCGAATGCGTCCTTGATCTTGCTAAAAAAGGTGCGGCTTTCAGGGCATTCATCGCCGGTTTCCGTCTCGCGGAATTCCTCGAGAATTTCTTTCTGCTTGCGGGTCAGCTTGGTCGGGGTTTCGACCATGATCTCCACCACCAGATCGCCGCGGCCGCGCCCTTGCAGAACCGGCATACCGGCCCCGCGCACACGCAATTGCTTGCCCGATTGAATGCCCACAGGAATGTCGATCGTATTGGTCGAGCCATCGAGATCGGGGATATCGACCGATCCGCCCAACGCAGCCGTTGTGAAGGTCACAGGCACACGTGTCGCGAGCGTTGTACCCTCGCGCTCAAACAGAGCGTGCCGCTTCACATGGATAAAAATGTAGAGGTCACCCGGAGGCGCGCCGCGACCACCAGCTTCGCCTTTGCCGGACAGACGAATACGGGTGCCAGTGTCAACGCCGGGCGGAATTTCCACCTCGAGCGTTTGCGCCTGATCGCTACGGCCTTCACCGCGGCAATCACCGCAAGGGTCCTCGATAACAGAGCCGCGCCCGCCGCATGTTGGACAAGGGCGTTCGACCACGAACAACCCTTGTTTGGCGCGCACTGACCCTTGACCGTGGCACATGTTGCATGTGCGTTCGGACGTGCCGGGGGTTGCGCCAGAGCCATCGCAGGTTTCGCATTCGGTGCTAACCTCGATCTCGATCTCGGTAGTCTTGCCGTCGAATGCTTCTTCGAGGGTGATCTCCATATCGTAACGAAGATCAGCGCCTCTGCGTTGACGTTGGCGTCCGCCGCCCATTCCGCCACCGCCGCCAAAGGCGCTGCCGAAAATGGTTTCGAAGATGTCGCCAATGTCGCCAAAGCCTTCCTGGCCGCCGCCGAAACCGCCGCCGCCACCGCCGCCATTCATGCCTTGAGTGAAGGCTTCGTGGCCATAACGGTCGTAGGCCGCGCGTTTCTGGGGGTCTTTTAGGACTTCGTATGCCTCGCCCAATGCCTTGAACCTGGCTTCAGCCTCGGCATCGCCCGGATTGCGGTCCGGGTGCCATTTCATTGCAGCCTTGCGATAGGCAGATTTGAGCGTTCCCGCGTCAACGTCGCGGGACACACCCAGAGTTTGATAATAATCAGCCATGAGAATGCCTTTGAAAAATCCCTGCCCCCACCGCTGATCGCGCTGGCGGGGACAGGGAGTTTATGAAGGTTACTCTTTGCCCGAATTATCGCTGGGCTTCTCGTCATCGACTTCCGAGAACTCGGCATCGACAACGTCTTCATCGGCTTCTTCAGCAGCGCTGGCGTCTTCACCGGCACTTTCTGCGGCCTGATTTTCCTGCTCTTGCTTGTAGATCTGCTCGCCCATTTTCATGGCGGCTTGCGTCAGCTCCTGGGCCTTCGCGCTGATCTCTTCGGCATCGTCGCCTTCAAGAGCGGTCTTGGTCGCAGCGATTGCTTCCTCAACGGCAGTCTTGGTCTCGGCGTCGATCTTGTCGCCATTGTCTTCAAGTTGCTTTTCGGTTGCGTGGACAAGGCTGTCCGCCTGGTTGCGGGCTTCGGCACCCTCGCGGCGCTTCTTGTCCTCTTCGGCAAACTTCTCTGCATCCTGAACCATCTGGTCGATGTCGCTGTCCGACAGACCGCCAGACGCCTGGATCTTGATCGTTTGCTCTTTGCCGGTGCCTTTGTCTTTGGCGCTGACTGAAACGATGCCGTTGGCGTCAATGTCGAAGGTCACTTCGATCTGAGGAACGCCGCGCGGTGCTGGCGGAATGCCGACAAGGTCGAAATTGCCGAGGATCTTGTTGTCTGCAGCCATTTCGCGCTCGCCCTGATAGACTTTAATCGTCACAGCGTTCTGATTGTCTTCGGCGGTCGAGTACGTTTGCGTCTTCTTCGTCGGGATCGTCGTGTTGCGGTCGATCATGCGGGTGAAGACACCGCCCAGCGTTTCGATACCCAGCGACAGCGGGGTCACGTCGAGCAGGAGAACGTCTTTAACGTCGCCCTGAAGAACGCCAGCCTGAATGGCGGCACCCATCGCGACCACTTCGTCCGGGTTCACGCCGGTGTGCGGTTTGGCTTCGAAGAACTTCTCAACCACTTCGCGAACGCGCGGCATACGGGTCATACCGCCGACAAGGATAACCTCGTCGATTTCGCTTTTGGAAACGCCCGCGTCTTTCAATGCTTTCTTGCAAGGCTCAAGCGTGCGGTCGATCAGACCACCAACCAGCTTTTCAAGGTCAGCGCGGCTGATGGTCTCAACAAGGTGAAGCGGGGTCGATGCGCCGCCTTCCATACGCGCGGTGATGAAGGGCAGGTTGACTTCGGTTGTGGCCGACGAGGAAAGCTCGATCTTCGCTTTTTCCGCTGCTTCCTTCAGACGCTGAAGCGCGAGCTTGTCGGCTTTCAGGTCCATGTTTTCCTTCTTTTGGAAGGCGCTCGCAAGGTGCTCGACAATCGCATTGTCGAAATCTTCACCGCCAAGGAATGTGTCGCCATTGGTCGACTTCACTTCAAAAACGCCATCGCCGATCTCGAGGATGGATACGTCGAAAGTACCGCCGCCAAGGTCATAAACCGCGATGGTTTTGCCGTCTTCTTTGTCCATGCCGTATGCAAGAGCAGCGGCTGTCGGCTCGTTGATGATGCGAAGGACTTCAAGACCGGCAATCTCGCCTGCGTCTTTGGTCGCCTGACGCTGTGCATCGTTAAAGTATGCAGGGACGGTCACAACCGCTTGCGTCACGGTTTCGCCAAGATAGCTCTCGGCGGTTTCTTTCATCTTTTGGAGGATGAAGGCAGAAATTTGTGAAGGCGAGTAGTCGTCGCCATTGGCTTCGACCCATGCATCGCCGTTCTTGCCCTTGACGATGTCGTAAGGGACAATTTCCATGTCCTTCTTCGTCAGCGGGTCATCAAACCGGCGTCCGATAAGGCGCTTGATTGCGAAGAGGGTGTTGTCTGGATTGGTGACTGCCTGGCGCTTGGCCGGCTGACCGATGAGACGCTCGCCGTCTTTTGTGAAAGCGACAATCGAAGGCGTCGTGCGGGCGCCTTCAGAATTTTCGATGACCTTTGGTTTGCCACCATCCATAACCGAGACACAGCTGTTGGTCGTGCCAAGGTCGATACCGATTACTTTTCCCATGTTTTTTCCATCCTTTGAGGATCTAGTTGGACACCGCGCCTTGCGCCTCCCTTATTTGGCGAGACAGCTCGGCGGCTCGAATATGAGGCGGATATAGGTGCGGTTTTCCTTGGCACAAGAACCCCGAGCCCCTAGATTTTGCATCATCCACAAGAGGAACAGCTTCTTTGGGATGATCTTTGCGAATTTAAGGTGAGTTTTTATGAAGAGCGCGGCAGTCGCCCCCATTACGGCATTTGCATTGGCAATAACGCTTGCAGCTTGCAGCCAAGGCGCAAGTGATACCGACACGCTGACCGACACCGCTTCGCTGCAACTTGCGGACGGTATTACCATTGCCAACCCGAGGCTGACGCTTGCACCGGTATCCGGCAATCCGGCCGCTGTGTATTTTGACCTCACCTATGTCGGGGACAGCGCCATCACACTGGAGAGCGTCACCGTCGAAGGCTCGCAAAGTGCCATGATCCATCAGATGGGCGAAGATGGGAATGGGGGTATGATGATGGCATCGGGGCCCCTCACCCTCAATGCCGGAGAGACGCTGGAGTTGAAGCCCGGCGGTTTCCACGTGATGGCCATGCAAGTCTCACCCCAGCTCAAAGTCGGACAAACCACCAGTGTTACAATTGCCCTTTCGGATGGCACAACGCATTCATTTGATGCAGAGATTTGCTCCGCAGGGGATGAACGCTGATTGAGCCAAGTGCGAAACCATGTCCAGTTGGGGGCGAGCGCCCGCTGACCCGGGGCGAAATCGGTCTTGCGCGGACCATATTTGGTGACGCGCTCGATTATGAGCCCATCCGGATACGGCGCCGCAAATGGTGGCCGTTCCAGCCAAAGCGCATCACCATGGCGCCCAACGGGCACCTCTATTTTCACCCGGACGGACAGGCATACTGCGATGACTTTTCGGATGCGCCGCTAACCACTCAGGCGTTCTTTATCCATGAGCTGACCCATGTGTGGCAGACGCAAACGTTCGGGCGCTGGTATCTGATACTGCACCGCCACCCCTTTTGCCGTTACAGCTATTCCTTGAAACCCGGCGCTGCGTTGACCGCCTATGGCATCGAGCAACAGGCCGAAATTGTAGCCCACGCATTTCTACTTAGACACGGGGCCAAATTGTCCGGAGTGGCGGATAAGTCGGCGTATGACTTGCTCGTCCGGTTCAAGGGTGCGACCCTGCCCCAATGACACCATTCGAATTTGTATTTCTGCTCTACGCCCTGATCCTTGGGCTTTCGATGATCGAGCTGCTCACGGGGCTTGGGCGCGCGATGGAATACAAATTTGCGCGCGAGGCAGAGCATAAGACCTTTACCATAGGTTGGCTCACTCCGCTGATGGGTGGATTTGTGATGCTTGACCTTATCAGCTTCTGGATGTTCGCATGGGTCGTGCGCGACTTCATCGAAGTGAACGCCGCCACCGTCACCGCAGTGATCGCTTTCGCCTCGTCCTATTACATCGCCGCAAGATTGGTTTTCCCGACCGATCCGGAAGGTTTTACCGATCTGGACGACCATTTTTACCGCACGCGCAGGGTTGTATTTGGCATCCTGATCGCCTTGGTGTTTGTCCAATGGGGATATTTGCTAACGCAGGTCAATCCGACGGTGCTTGCAAGCAATCCGGTGTCGATTGCGCTCACCGTCTTGCTCGTGGCACTAATGACAGCGGGCATGATCTGGCGAAAAGACAACGTGAATATCGCGATCCTTAGCGCCCTTATTGTACGCTATCTCATTCTTTACCTCATATTGTGACGCATACGCTCGAATGATCGGGCGGCCGGTCAGCAGTGTTCGGCTCCTAAGTCCCAAAAAAGTGACTGGCCCGAAACCTTGCAACTTAAGAATACTCGTAGTCAGCGCTGACAATCTTGGGGTCGCCGTCGCCCTCGGCATAAAATTCATAGATAAAGCTCAACCGCTTGCCGTCTTGCTCGTAATAACCAGAAATCATGAGGTACCCGTCATCATTGAGCGCGGTTGCGGGCTCAAATTGGGGTTCCTGCATTATTATCCGACGAATTTGTTTTTCTCCCGGTCGAAAAAGACCAAAGCTCTCTTCAAGATTCTCCAGCGTCATCGCTTCGACCCAGCGCTTTTCCCACGTGCTGAAATCCCCCGAGCTAAGCGCATTGGCAAAGCCGGTTGAAGCAAAGAAGATGAGGTCCTCTTGATCCTCCGCAGACGGGATGACCATAGGAACAGCATTCCTTGCCGATCCGTCGCCGTCTGATGATCCATTGTTTATCGAGCCGCCTTTGATATCAAAGCCGTCGATTTTCCATTCATCGTTCTCTGAAACAAACAGCACCGTCAGCGGTATGGTCCCGCCCGCACCTGTGGTGACCGTTCCGCGAAGCTCGCCAGTGTTGTTCTTGATCAGACGGTTGCTCCAGCTGGTATCCGCTACATCTTGCAAGCCGGTGCTTTCGATAAAGCGCTCCAGCCTTTCCGGGCTTTCGCTTTGCTGGAGGCGCTGTGACGTCAAACCATGGGCTGTGTCGAAGTCACCAGCATTGGTAGCGGCAAAGAATTCATCTGCGGTGTCGGATATCCCGCTGGTTGCGTAGAAGGCGACGCCAACGATAAGTCCGATGAATGCAATAATGCAGACCGCCGCGCAGCCTACTTTTTGGCCGGTGCTCATGATTCCCCCCCATGCTCAACTGATGCCCATTGTCTTTATTGGCGGCATGATAAGCAGCAAGAAGGGTGCCGTATGTGAGGATTAGCACACCGGCCGACGGCTCTACATCAGGATACTCTGGTCAGGAATCAGTCCGGCTTCTTCGCCACACCCACCATTGCAGGGCGCAGCAGCCGGTCTTTGATCATCCAGCCTGACTGCATTTCCTGAATGACAGTGCCTGCCTCATGGTCATCGCTGGGGATTTCCATCATCGCCTGATGCTGGTTGGGGTCCAGCGGCATGCCGACCGCTGCAACACGCTCAACGCCGTGTTGTTTGAAGACCTTTTCAAGCTCGCGCTGGGTCGCTTCAATGCCGACCACCAGGCCTTTCATCTTGTCATCTTCGCGCAAACTATCGGGGATTGCGTCAACAGCGCGGGAAAGATTGTCCCACACGCTCAAGACATCGCGGGCAAAGCCGGTTGCGGCATAATTGCGCGCGTCCTGAATGTCCTTTTCCGCGCGGCGGCGCACATTTTGCCCCTCTGCCTTGGCGTAAAGGACATCCTGCTTGGCCGCTTCAAGATCGTTGCGCAAAGCTTCCAACGCTTCGGCCATTGCGTTGTCGCCGTCGCCATCAGCGGCGCCATCTTCTGCGCCTTCACATGTCCCAGTGTCGAGCAATTCCTCTGGTACACCTTTGAGTTCGGCTTCAGCCGCCGCATCATTCTGCGGCTTGTTTTCGTCGTTCATGTCTATGTATTTCCTGCGGTTTACGCGATCAGTTTGCCCAATGATCCGCCCAGCGATTTGCTGAGCGAGCGGGCTGTTAAATCAACCATGGGGACCACGCGGGCGTAATTCAAGCGCGTGGGGCCAATCACCCCCAGAACGCCGACCACCCTTCCCTCCATATCACGGTAGGGCGATGCGATTACGGACGAACCCGAAAGGCCGAAAAGCCGGTTTTCACTGCCGATGAAAATGCGCGTCGCCTCTGCCTCGCGCGCGCTTTCCAGAAGCGTGGCAACCGATTGCTTGTCCTCAAGATCATCGAGCAGCGAGCGCACTCTCTCGATATCGTCCATTGCCGCTTCGTCGATGAGATTGGAGGCGCCGCGCACGATCAGGACGGGCCGCTCGTTGGCATCTTCGCTCCAAACGGCAAGGCCGCGTTCCACAAGGTCACTGCTGGCCGCGTCAAGCTGGCTTTTGCCTGCACTGATCTCGGCGCGCATTGCTTGGACCGCTTCGGCAAGAGTGCGTCCGGCGAGCCTTGAATTGATATAATTGCTCGCCGCTTCAAGCGAACCCATTTCAGACGCGCCCAGTTCCAGAACGCGGTTTTCCACCCCGCCATCCTCACCCACCAGAACCGCCAGAGCGCGTCCTTGACCAAGGCTTACAAGGCTGAATTGCGACAATCGTTGTTCGCGTGTCGGGACCATCACCATGCCCGCCGCCCCGGAAAGCTCCGACAATAAAGCGCTCGCCTGTTGCAAAGCTTGCTCTACCGGCCCGCTTTCGGAAAGCCGCGCCTCGATCTGGGCTTGTTCTTCACGCGAGGGTTCGGCCACGCGCATCATGCCATCGACAAAAATGCGAAGCCCCGCATCGGTCGGCATGCGCCCTGCGCTGGTATGCGGCGCGGCAAGAAATCCCTGCCCTTCCAGTTCTGCGAGCACCGATCGAATAGAGGCAGGCGACAGGTTCAGGCCCCCATCGGCGGCAAGCGTCTTGGACCCGACAGGTTGCCCGTTTTCCAGATACTCCTCGACCACGCGCTGAAATATGTCGCGCGCTCGGGTGGTGAGTTCGGTGATCGAAGGGCCGTTCATGTGGCTAATCTTAGTGTTTGCGCTTGCAGCGGCAAGTCTTCGCTGTCAGTTGAGCGGCGAAACATACTCGGAGAACACAATGCGCCCTTCAGGACGTAGCGCGGATGAAATGCGCGCTATCACAATCGAAACAGGCTTTACCAAACACGCAGAAGGCTCGTGCCTGATCAGTTTTGGCGACACACGCGTCCTGTGCACAGCCTCTGTTGAAGAGCGCATCCCGCCATGGCTTCGTGGTAAAGGCGAAGGCTGGGTCACGGGTGAATATTCGATGCTCCCACGTGCCACGCACACCCGTGGCAGCCGTGAAGCTGCACGCGGCAAGCAATCGGGCCGCACACAGGAAATTCAGCGTCTTATCGGTCGTTCTTTGCGTGCCGTGGTGGACTTGAAGAAGCTGGGTGAGCGTCAGATTACTCTGGATTGCGATGTTATTCAGGCAGATGGGGGGACCCGCACAGCCTCGATCTCTGGCGCATGGGTTGCGCTGCGCCTTGCGGTGAACAGCCTCATGGCATCAGGCGATCTCAAAGAAGATCCGATCACAGCACAAGTCGCGGCGATCTCCTGCGGGATATACAAAGGCACGCCCGTTCTCGACCTCGACTACCCCGAGGACAGCGATGCGGATGCGGACGCAAACTTTGTTTTGATCAGCGGCGGCCAGATCGCCGAAGTTCAGGCAACTGCCGAGGGCGCGACATACGATGAAGAAGGCCTTTTGCGCCTCCTTCGTCTTGCAAACATCGGTTGCGACGGCATCTTCAAAGCGCAAATGGAAGCGGCAAAGTGACACGCAAACTGGGTGGCGGGTCGCTGGTGATTGCGACCCATAATGAAGGCAAGCTCAAGGAAATCTCGGCGCTGCTTGAACCCTATGGTCTCAAGTGCATTTCTGCCGGGTCTTTGGGCCTGCCTGAACCACCCGAGACGGGCACTACATTTGTGGAGAATGCGCTTATCAAGGCGCGCGCCGCGGCTGAGGCCTCCGGGCTTGCCGCACTGGCTGATGATAGCGGTCTTAGCGTCAATGCGCTTGACGGGCGCCCCGGCGTCTACACCGCCGATTGGGCAGAGCGGCAATGGTTTGAAGGGAGCCCTGGCCGTGACTGGTACATGGCGATGGGCAAGGTTGAAGGGATGCTCCAACAATTGGGCCCTGATACCGACCGCTCGGCGGCGTTCCATTGCGTTCTCGCGCTGGCTTGGCCCGATGGCGAGCATGCGGTTTACGAAGGGCAATCCCCCGGCGCGCTCACCTGGCCACCACGCGGCGAAATGGGCTTTGGATATGATCCGGTGTTTGTGCCCTCGGCGCGCGATGGCTCTGAGACTTTCGCCGAAATTGCCCCGTCAGAAAAGCACGCCATCAGCCACCGCGCCGATGCATTTGCGAAGATGCTTGCCGACCAGTTCGGCGCCTAACGCCGTGCAACCTTACGCTGCGGAGCGATCACCTCGCCCAGCACGTTGCCACTGGGATAATAGCGGCAAACTAGCACGTCATTGCGGCCATTGCTGGCCTTGGCGCATCCCACTTCGCGCGTGTCAGCCCACACTATCTGCGTGTAATGCCCAACGTCTGCCCAATTTCCCGTGCGTGATACATCGGGAAACCGGCCTGACCTGAAATACTTCTGCTCATCAACGAAAAAGCCGATCATCTGGGAGGCATGAAAATTCCCGCTGGTGCCCATCCACAAGTTCTCACCCGTTCGCCCGCGATCTTCTGGCCGCGAGTGGCGCATGGTGTTTTCGCGCGCAAGCTGTTCGGCCCATTGCTGCGCTTCTCTGGTTAACCTGTCCGACCACTTGAGAGGCGCTGTGCCGAATGCATCGCGCGCTTCATTATGAGCGGTGAGCCAAGCGGTCTCCTCACCCGACAAGCCTCCGCGGGCCTCGGCACCACTGCCAACCGACAGGGCGCAAGCGAGCGCTGCAAAGGCGGATAGAATTGTCGCATGAGTACGCATGCCCTAAAGGATGGACGATCAACCCTTAACGAAAGACTGAGACACCCCAATTTTGGCCCGCGCTCTTTACATTCATTGGCCGTTTTGCGCCAAGAAATGCCCTTATTGCGACTTCAACAGTCACGTGCGCGACACCGTGGATGTGGAGGCGTGGGAGCGCGCGCTGATCGCCGATATGCGCGCCGAAGCCCAAGTTGCTGGCGGGGTCGCAGGCCGGGTTGCAGGGGGTAACACGCTGACGTCAATCTTCTTTGGCGGGGGCACGCCTTCACTCATGCCGCCGCGCCTGGTCGAAGCTCTACTCAAAGAAGCCGAGACGCTTTGGGGCTTTGATGCTGGCATTGAGATCACTCTTGAAGCCAACCCTTCTTCCGTCGAAGCCGCCAATTTTGCGGGCATCGCGCAGGTAGGCGTGAACCGAGTTTCGCTGGGTGTGCAATCGCTTGAGGACGATACTTTGCGCTGGCTCGGGCGACTGCACGGCGCGGATGAGGCATTGGCGGCTTTAGAGGTCGCGCAGGCGCATTTTTCGCGGGTCAATTTCGACGTGATCTATGCCCTGCCGGATCAAACGCCGGAGTATTGGGAGGCGCAGCTCGCCCGCGCGCTTGGTCTTGGCACTTCGCATCTATCGCTTTATCAGCTCACGATTGAGCCCGGCACCAGATTTGCAACCGATGTGCGGCGCGGAGTTTTTGCGCCATTGGACGATGATGAAGCCGCTGAGCTTTTCGCGATCACGCAAGCAATGACCGCGGCGCACGGCCTTCCCGCCTATGAGATCAGCAATCATGCGAAGCCGGGCGAGGAAAGCCGCCACAACCTTACCTATTGGCGGTATCAGGATTACGCCGGTATTGGCCCCGGAGCGCACGGTCGCCGCGGCGGATTTGCGACAACGCGGCACAAGAAGCCCGAGAACTATCTCAAAGCCGTTGGCGAGCGCGGGCATGGCATCGCCGAGCAACGCCATTTGACGCGAGGCGAACAAGCATCCGAAGCCCTGCTTATGGGCCTTCGCCTTGTTGAAGGGATTGATCTGGGCGCACTGGGTAAGCGGCTTTCGGTGAATGCTGGCACGCTGATTAATGAGGCAAAACGCGACCATCTAAGCTCGCTTGACCTCTTGTGGACTGATGAAACCCGCATCGGGGTAACGGGTAAAGGCTTGCCACTGCTTGATGCTATCCTTGGCGAGCTTGTCGCAGAGGAATTGGTGCTGTCATGAAGGAAGCGGCGCTCATCGCTGACTGGCGCGCGCATTTGACCGATGCACGGCGGCGCTCCCCCCATACGGTGCGTGCCTATGTCTCTGCGGCGCAGCGATTGATCCGTGCGCGCGGCCTTGCCTCATGGGAGGATGTCGCCGCAATCGAAGCGCAGGATTTGCGCGCCCACCTCGCCTCGCGGCGTGCGGAGGGTCTCGCCAATGCAAGCGCTGCAAGAGAGCTTTCCGCTTTAAAGGCTCTGATCGCTTTTGCGCGGGCAGAAAGCGGCGACCCCGACCCCGCCGCCCCTCGCCTTCGCGGCCCGCGTCTGAAGAAAGGCCTGCCCCGCCCCGTCACGCCCGACGATGCGGTCAACATCGCTGACCTCATCGACGGGACAGCGGCAGAAGACTGGATCGGTGCGCGGGACCGGGCGGTCTTGCTGCTCATGTATGGCTCAGGCCTGCGGATAGCCGAGGCGCTGTCCCTGCAAGGCCGCGATGTGCCAATGGGTGAGACGCTTCTGGTAACGGGCAAAGGCGGCAAGCAAAGGGTGGTACCCATCCTGCCGATCACAGCAGAAGCTGTGGCAGAATATGTAGGCCAGTGCCCTTACCCCTTGAGCGCAGACGAGGCTCTTTTCAAAGGCGCAAAAGGCGGACCTCTCTCTCCCGGCATGGTGCAAAAGGCGATGGCCAAAGCGCGGCGGGCATTGGGCCTGCCCGATACGGCCACACCCCACGCCTTGCGGCACAGCTTTGCAACGCATTTGCTAAGCGCTGGTGCGGATTTGCGGTCTTTGCAGGAGCTGTTGGGTCATGCATCGCTAGGTTCGACGCAGATTTACACGAAAGTCGATGCGGCGAGTTTGCTGGAGACGTACCGCGGGGCGCATCCAAGGGCGGCGAAGAAAAGCTAGGTCGAAGGTGGCGAAACTTCGTGTAAAATTTCGTCCTCACCTAATTCCCTAAGCGCACGGTCGACGTAACTCTGATACTTGGATAGTGCATCCGATGATCGCCATGTCACAGTAAAATCGCCTTTCGCGTCGCAAATCTGTTCGATTGCATCTAGTGACAAACGGCCTTCGACTTCACCCAGATCGTTACTGATCTTCTCGCGCGCCAAATCCAAGAGCTTTGAAAGTCTAGTAAAGCGCCAATTCTCGGGGCGATGGGCGAGCAAATCTGGAAGACGGCGGCCCACTCTGCCTCCCTGCCGTATTCTCCCGAAGAAGCCATTATCTTCAAGTGCAAACGGCAGATCCTTGCCAACCTCAGAGCGCTCATGTTCGCCGAAAAGTTTGGTAAATAACTTAGGCAATTTCACCCCAAACGCGCCTCAATCGCATCCCAGATCATGCCGGGAAGATCAGTCCCGTCAAACTCCGAAATCGCAACAATGCCCGTGGGCGAGGTCACGTTGATCTCGGTCAGCCATTTGCCGCCAATCACATCTATCCCGACAAATGTCAGGCCAAGGCGCTTCAGGTCTGGTCCCATAGCAGCGCAAATCTCTTGTTCGCGTGTCGTCAAACCCGTCGCCTCCGCGTTTCCGCCCATGGCAAGGTTTGAGCGGAACTCGCCCTCGCCCGGAATGCGGTTGATGGCGCCTGCTACTCTTCCGTCGATCAGAACAATGCGTTTGTCACCTTCTGCCACTTCGGGAAGGAAGGGCTGCACCATATGGGGCTCTGGCCACGTCTGGTTGAAGACCTCAAATAAGGCTGTGAGGTTGTCGCCATCCGCTGGCACACGGAAGATCGCTTTGCCGCCATTGCCGTGGATAGGCTTCACCACAACCGCGCCATGCTCAGCCATAAAGCGGCGAACTTCATCGACGCTGCGCGTGACCAATGTGGGCGGCATAAAGCGGCGGTAATCGAGGACCATCACCTTTTCCGGCGCATTGCGGACACTTGCCGGGTCATTGACCACCAGTGTCTCGTCCTTGATCCGTTCAAGCATGTGGGTCGCAGTGATATAGCCCATGTGAAACGGCGGGTCCTGACGCATCAGGACGACGTCAATATCGCGGCCAAGGTCCAACCTTTGCGCTTCGCCCTTTTCAAAATGATCGCCCACGACGCGCTTCACCTTCACCGGAAAGCACTCCGCAATCAGCCGGTCATCGGCATCCAGCGTCAGGCTTTCGACATGATATTCAAAACACTCATAGCCGCGTTCCTGCGCCGCCAGCATTAGCGCAAAGGAGCTGTCGCCTTTGATGTTGATGTTTTCGATAGGGTCCATCTGGACCGCGATCTTCAATGTCATGTCGTGTTTCCTAAGGCATCCAGGCGTTTTCAATGTGGGTCGGGCGTGATCCGGGTGCAAGCAGGATAACGTCGATCCTTATGTCCTCACCGCCGCCCGCATATTCGTGTGCAACGACCTCTACAGCGGCGGCCACGCGGGCCAAACGATGTTCGTCTATGGCCGTTGCAAGGTCAGCTTTGCGGGCGCGCCATTTGACCTCGGCAAAGACAACAAGGCCCGGTTTTCGGGCGATCAGATCAATTTCGCCAAGCTTGGTTTTGCGGCGTTCAGCAACAACTTCATACCCTTGCTGCCTCAGGAATTGCGCGGCTTGCGCCTCGGCCTCGCGCCCCTTTCGGTCGGCAATGACGCGCTTTTCGGTCATTGATTTTTGAGCTCTACCGCGCGGGCATAAAGTGTTTGCCGGTCAAGTCCGGTGGCCTTTGCGACCTTGCCCGCCGCCTTGCTGACGCTCATTTCGGTAAGCGCTTCTTTCAACAGCGAGTTGGAATTCACGATCTCATCGCTCGGCGTTGGTGGACCGATCATAAGCACAATCTCGCCCTTGGGCGGGTGCGCGGTGTAATGCTCAATCAATTGACTGGCGGTGCCAGAGCGGCATTCCTCATGCAGCTTTGTAATCTCGCGCGCGACCGAGGTTTCGCGTGTCGGCCAAAGAGAAGCAATCGTCTCAAGCGAACGCACCAAACGCGGGCCCGTTTCGTAGAAGATAAGCGTCGTTTCAACCGCGCCCAGTTCCTCAAGTACGCCCGCCCTCGCCTTTTCCTTGACCGGCAGGAAGCCTGCAAAAAGGAAGCGGTCATTGGGGAGGCCCGACAGCGTCAGCCCAGCGATCGCCGCGCATGGGCCAGGGATCGTGGTGACGGCGATGCCCGCCTCTCTTGCCTCGCGCACCAACCGGTATCCGGGATCAGAGACCAGCGGCGTGCCGGCATCGCTAACCAAAGCCACAGGTTCGCAGCGCGCGGTATCAATCAGCCGCTCTCTCACCGCAGGCGAAGCGTGGTCATCGTACCGCTGCATTCGGGTCGAAACATTGCACGCTTTAAGCAATTTGCCGGTGACTCTTGTGTCTTCACAAGCGATTAGGCTGACCGAGCGCAATACATCGACAGCACGCATCGTTACATCGCCGAGATTGCCAATTGGCGTCGCAACGATGTAGAACCCCGGATCAAGAGTTTTGGATCCGCTTGACGGATCAGGTGATTCTAAGGTTCGCGCAGTCACAAGAGCGATCCTAGTATAGAGCTTTGAGGGGTCTTCAAGAATGAAGCGTATGAATAAGTCGTTTTTCGGCATGGAATGGGTGCGTGTCGCATCGCGTCTTGTTGCGGGTGGTTTCAACCGCCGCACAGTGGCAATTGCCGGCTCTGCTGCGCTTTTGGCCGGGTGTCAGGTGGTTCCGCGCACCGAAACCGTGGCCAGCACCCCTGACCCAACACCCAGCGCTCAACCGAGCGCGACAACACTGCCAAGCGATACAACGCGCCACCGCGTCGCTTTGCTGGTCCCCATGGGCGGCAATGCAGCCGATGTGGGACAGGCGATTGCCAATGCGACGACAATGGCGCTTCTCGATACGAATGCCGACAACCTCCGCATCACGACATATGACACGTCAGGCGGCGCTGGCGGCGCAGCACGGCGCGCGATTGCGGACGGCAACCGCCTGATCCTCGGCCCATTGCTTGCAGATAACGTTCCTGATGTGCAGGCCGCTGCCGCAAGAGCAAGAGTTCCGGCCATCGCCTTTTCCAACGATGCAAGCGTTGCGGGCAATGACGTGTTCGTGATGGGCCATGTGCCCGAACAATCGGTCGCGCGCTCGGTCCAATATGCCAGAGCCAATGGCTCGTCGAGCTTCGCTGCTCTTTTGCCAGAGGGTGATTACGGCCAGAAAGCCTACAGCGCCCTGCAAAATTCTCTGCGTGATTATGGCGGCAATCTCGTCGGGTTTGAACGTTATGCGCGGGGCAACACGTCCATCGTAGGTGCAGCCCAGCGTCTTCGCCAACGCGGAGGCTATGACACTGTCCTGATCGCCGATGGCGCTCGTCTTGCCATGCAGGCAGCTGGCGAATTGCGCAGTCAGGGTGCAAGCGGAACGCGGCTTTTGGGCACGGAATTGTGGAGCGGTGAAAGCGCCCTCACCCGTTCGGCATCGGTCGATGGCGCCTTGTTCTCGGCCGTATCCGATGGCCGTTTCCGCCGTTTCTCAGAGAGTTACGAAGCACGCTTTGGCGCAAAGCCTTTCCGCATCGCCACCTTGGGATACGATTCTGTTCTCCTGACCCTGCGGATTGCGCGCGAATGGCGCGTGGGTGACAGGTTCCCAAAAAACCGGCTTTACGACAGCGGCGGATTTCTTGGCGTGGACGGAGCCTTCCGCTTCATGCGCAATGGCGTTGCAGAACGCGCTCTTGAGGTAAGGCAGGTCAGCGGAAATCGGGTTGTCTCGGTCGAGGCGGCTCCAACCAGCTTTAGTAACTAAGATTTCCGGCAATAAAGGCGCAAAACGGGTCTGCCTGTGCTTGTGAGCAGGCGGGCCCCGTGCCTATATCAATCCCATGTCTGATGACCTGTTTGAAAATGCGCCTGCCTCGAGCGGCGATTACGATTCCTCATCCATCGAAGTTCTTGAGGGTCTTGAGCCCGTTCGCCGCCGCCCGGGCATGTATATCGGGGGCACCGATGACCGCGCGCTGCATCACCTCGCGGCAGAGGTCCTCGACAACTCGATGGACGAGGCCGTTGCAGGCCATGCGAACCGGATCGAAATCCGCCTTGAAGAAGGCAACCGGTTGAGCATTTCGGACAATGGGCGCGGTATTCCGGTGGATGAACATCCAAAGTTCCCCGGCAAATCCACATTGGAAGTCATTCTCTCCACCCTGCACTCTGGCGGTAAGTTTTCCGGCAAAGCTTACGCGACCAGCGGCGGCCTTCACGGCGTCGGGGTGAGCGTGGTCAATGCACTCTCATCCAAGACCCGCGTCGAAGTGGCGCGCGATAAACAGCTTTACGCGCAGGAATTTTCAAGGGGGCAAACTCTTGGCCCGATCGAAGTCGTTGGCGCTGCTCCGAACAGGCGCGGGACCACGGTCACCTTCGTTCCCGACACCGAGATTTTCGGAGAACGCCATTTCAAGCCTCACCGCCTGTTCAAGCTTGCCCGGTCAAAGGCGTATCTGTTTGCAGGCGTCGAAATCCGCTGGAAATGCGTGGAATCGCTTTCGTCCGAAGACGTACCGCAAGAGGCCGTGTTCAAATTCCCCGGCGGGCTTGCGGACCACTTGGCCGAACAAGTTGGCGGGCGCGAATGTGTGACGGCCCAGCCTTTTACCGGTCGCCAAGAGTTTCCCGATGAGGCTGGCCGCGTTGAATGGGCGATTGCATGGCCGCTTTATTCCGATGGCTCGACAAGCTGGTATTGTAACACTGTGCCAACACCTGATGGCGGCACGCATGAACAGGGTCTTCGCGGAGCACTGACAAAAGCGCTTCGCAGCTTTGGCGAGCTTACCGGCGTTAAGAAAGCCAAGGACATAACCGCCGATGATGTGATGACCGGTTCTGAGGTCATGCTCAGCGTTTTCATCCGCGATCCGCAGTTCCAGTCACAGACCAAAGACCGGCTGACCTCTCCCGAAGCGGTGCGCCTGGTCGAGAATGCTGTGCGCGATCAGTTTGACCTGTTTCTCACCGATAATATGGACCGCGGGAAAGCGCTTCTTGGCGAAGTGATGGAGCGCATGGATGAACGCCTCAAGCGCAAGCAAGAGCGCGAGATCAAGCGCAAGACCGCGACCAATGCGAAGAAACTGCGCCTGCCTGGCAAGCTTACCGATTGTTCGGGCGAAGGCGACCGCGAGACCGAGCTTTTCATCGTCGAAGGCGACTCGGCCGGCGGCTCTGCCAAACAGGCGCGCGATCGCAAGACGCAGGCGATATTGCCGATCAGGGGCAAGATCCTGAACGTGGCCAGCGCCACCAAGGACAAGATCAGCGCAAATTCGGAAATCGCGGACCTCACCCTCGCGATGGGGTGCGGGACGCGCAAGGACTGCGACCCTGAAAACCTGCGCTATGACCGGATCATCATAATGACCGATGCGGACGTCGATGGCGCTCACATCGCGACGCTTTTGATGACATTCTTCTTTCAGGAAATGCCCGAGCTCGTTCGCAAAGGGCATTTGTTCCTTGCCCAACCGCCGCTTTACCGTCTGACCGCTGGTAAAGAGAGCCGCTATGCCCGCGATGACGCACACAGGGCAGAGCTTGAGGAGACGGTGTTCAAGGGCAAGAAAGTCGAAGTGGGCCGGTTTAAGGGTCTTGGCGAAATGAACCCGCAGCAGCTTCGCGAGACAACCATGAACCCGGAAACGCGAAGCTTGGTTCGGATCACCCTACCCAATGAATTTGAGGACAGGGCCGGCGTCAAGGAACTCGTCGAACAATTGATGGGCCGCAATCCGGAGCACCGCTTCAACTTCATCCAGAACCGCGCGGGCGAAATGGACCGCGATATGATTGATGCCTGACCAGGGCTCCAATAGAGAGGGCGAATACCCCGACCCGCGCAAAGAGGATATCTACGCTGGCGACAGGCGCATCTCGCGTCCCGATAGCGCAATCCCTGACTGGCATATCCCGGACGCCAAATACCGCCCCATTCCAATCGCATGGTTCGCGGCTGCTTTCCTTGTTCAGATGGTCGTTCTGTTTGCGATTTTCATTGTGCTGGTGGGTCAGACAGGCTGGCTGACAATCGCCCTATCCAGCCTGGCGACAGGCGCGATTGGGATGTGGACATGGGAGCGCGGGATGCGTGATGCGGGCATTGGCTGGCGCAGTGCCACAATCCTCGTTCTCGTCTTGCAGCTCGCCTTTGTCTGCCTTGGCGCCAGCGCGCGGCTTTAGCATCGGTCCGGGGAAAACAGGAGAAAGAGCATGAGACACGTCGGCCTTGCAGCGCTGGTCGGACTGATGTTCGTCTTGGCGATACCTTCGCAATCCTTGGCACAAGACACGCCCTCTGCCGCCGTTGAGGAGATCGAAGCCTCTCCCCTGCAAGAGCGCGCTGATCAAATTGTAAAGCTGCTCAATGGCGAAATTGCACCCGAGGAGGTTTTCACCGAGGCGTTCCTGCGCGCCGTACCGCCTGAACAGTTCAGGACCATTTCAAACCAGCTCACCTCGCAATTCGGGGCGGCCCTATCGGTCGAAAGCCTTGATCCTCCCGGCGCCGCGCGCGCGTCACTGTCCATCCGAATGGAGCGCGCCATCGCAAAGGGCGGCATCGCGATTGATCCCAGCAATGACAATAAGGTCAGCGAACTTCTTTTCCAGACGTTTGATCCGGTCGATGACAGCCTCGAGAAAATCGAAGCTGACCTTGCTGCGCTTAGCGGCACTGTGACCTGGTGGTTTGGAACGATCGATGACGGGTCACCTGCCATCACATCATCCGGGGCAGAGGAGCAAATGCCCATCGGTTCAACCTTCAAGCTCTATGTTCTCGCAACCCTTTCCCGCGAAGTGGCCGAGGGGAAACGCAAATGGAGCGATACAGTTGAGCTTGCCGAAAACCGCAGTTTTCCAAGCGGAATGATCCAGGATTGGCCCAAAGATGCGCCACTAACGCTCCACACGCTGGCAAGCCTGATGATCTCGATCAGCGATAACACCGCAACCGACACCTTGATCGACGAGCTGGGCCGCGACGCGATTATCAGGACGATGGAAGAAAGCGGCCATTCTCAGCCCGAACTCAACAATCCCTTCCTCAAGACGCGCGAGATGTTCCTGCTTAAAGCGGGGCCAGAGGGCCGGCTGGAGACCTATCGGCGAAGTGGGCCCGATGTTCGCCGTCAGATTTTGGACGGGATCGAAGATGTGGACGTCCCTCCTAACGACGTGGCGGCTGCTTTCTCCGGCGCACCGGTGGCATTGGACGTTGAGTGGTTTGCAAGCGCCCGCGATATTGTGAGTTTGCTGCGATATATGCGCAGGACCGCCGATCCGAAGGCCCGCGAAATCATGGCGATAAACCCTTCCATGTCCAAAGAGCGGCGCGAGAAATACCACTACGTTGGCTACAAGGGAGGCTCGGAACCGGGCGTTCTTAATTTGACATGGTTGCTCGAAGACAAAACCGGTCGCGATTACGCATTGACCCTTAGCCAGCGCGACGATGACGTCCGGTTTGACCCTAGCTCGCTTGAACTCATCGCTCAGCGGCTTCTTGCGTATCAGCCATAGGCCTGGATTACTGCCCTCTTGCACACCTCCCCTCGCATCCGTATCGGGGTGCGCAAAGATATACGTTTTGAAGGAAAACCCATGAGCGACACGAACAACCAACGCTTTGAAGGCACCAGCAATTACATCGCAACCGACGACCTTAAAGTCGCGGTGGACGCAGCGGTTACCCTTCGGCGCCCGCTTCTGGTGAAAGGTGAGCCGGGCACAGGCAAGACGGTTCTCGCTCATGAGATTTCCAAGGCTCTAAATGCCCCGCTGATCGAGTGGAACATCAAATCCACCACCAAAGCGCAGCAAGGTCTGTACGAATATGACGCGGTCGCCCGTCTTCGCGATGGTCAGCTTGGTGACGAGCGCGTTCACGACATCAGCAATTACATCAAGAAGGGTAAGCTCTGGGAAGCCTTCACCAGCGAGCAACTCCCTGTCCTTTTGATCGACGAAATCGACAAGGCCGACATCGAGTTCCCGAACGATCTCTTGCAAGAGCTCGACCGGATGAGCTTCGACGTCTACGAGACTCAGGAGCGTATCGAGGCCAAAGAACGCCCGATTGTGGTCATTACCTCGAACAACGAGAAAGAGCTTCCCGACGCATTCCTGCGCCGCTGCTTTTTCCACTATATCAAGTTCCCAGACCGCGACACGATGGCGTCCATCATTGATGTCCACTTCCCCGGCATTCAAAAGACGTTGGTGAAAAAAGCGATGGATGTTTTCTACGAGCTGCGCGAAGTGCCGGGCCTGAAGAAGAAGCCTTCAACCAGCGAGCTGCTCGATTGGCTCAAGCTGCTTCTCAACGAAGATATGCCTCTGGAAGTCCTGCAGGATTCCAACCCGAACAGCGCGATCCCGCCGCTGCACGGCGCTCTTCTAAAGAACGAACAAGATGTGATGCTGTTTGAACGCCTCGCCTTTATGGCGCGCCGTAACCCGAGCTAAAATCGACGCCAAGACATGAGCGGGCGCTTCTGAATAGAGGCGCCCGCAGGCTTTTTAGCTCTCGCTATATCCAACCAGATAATCGCCCCAGCGTTTGCCCTTGATGATCAGGGGCACAAACACTGCGCGCGTAAGGATGAAGTTGACCCCGTCGCCTTCCTGACGCGAGACGGAAATCAGATAAGGCGCGTTGTTGCGCTTGGCCTTTTTCGTGGCCGGATCATCAAGGATCCGCCCGTTACGGCAGTGCGTAGTGTCGTGGACAAGCTCGCCCGTCGGGGCGGCTGAATATTTTGACATATGGGTCGGCATAAACCCGTTCACATCAGAACACACCGAGGCGATCATCTGAGGGTTTTCCGCCATGTGTTTGTCAAAAATCGGTCGCCAGTTGCGGTCGGTCCAATCGCTGAATTTGTTGCGAAAACGCTCCGGCCTGCTGCCTTCGACAAGCACATAATCGGTATCGAACAGGCTGGCTTGATCGAGCTCGCCGTTGTCGATTGCTTCCTCGACCAGCTTGACCAGCTCTTTGGCATGATCCTGCGTCTTTTGAACCCAATGGCTGTCTTCAGGGCAGAGGCCCGCCTCGACCATAGAGGCGAACATCTCGTTGGCTGTGTCCTCCAATTCGCCCATTCGCTCGTGCACGTCTTTAAGCTCGGTCTCGCTTTTTGTGGCCGATTGAGAAAATGCCTCAAGCCCTCGTTGGACCGAGTCAACGTGACCGCTAATCGTGCCGGTTGCCCTCGCGATCACGTCGTTCTGTTTATCGACCTCTTCGACAAGAGTGCCGACGCTTGTGATCGTGCTTTCGATCTGGGCAACGGAAGCCTTCGCCTTGTCGCTCGCCTTCGAACCTTGTTCGATTCGTTCGATAACAATGCTGGCCTCTTCGCCAAGCGTGTCGATCGTGTTTGCAATTTCTACGGTCGCTCTTCGGGTTTCGTTGGCAAGACTTTTGACCTCGTCCGCAACGACGCCAAAAGTGCGTCCGGCATCCCCTGCTCTCATCGCTTCGATAGTGGCGTTGAGGGCCAGAATATTGGTGGTCTCAGCGATTTCCTCGATGTCTTTGGTGCTGCGGCGCACCTGCTCCATCGCTGCTGCAAATCCTGTAACATGCTGGCCAAGGGTATCGACAAGCTCGAGCATGGACGCGATCTGGCCAAGCGACGATTGAATGAGGTCTGTCCCTTCGTTCAATCGCTCAATCGCGCGTTCGGACAAAAGGCGCGCCTCGTCGCTCGCCTCGGATACTTTCACCTGATCGCTTTCAAGAGCCCTGACCGTTCCGCTGAGAGCAGAGTGCTCTTTGCGCAAAGCCTCGGACGATTGGATCACCGCATTCACAATACCCGCTACATCGGTGCAACCGACCGTCACTTGACCGCATTTTTCCGGTATCGCGCCGAGCGCTGAGGCATTGTCGGTATCAATCGCGATTGGCTTCATTTTTATCAGTCCCCTTGGAGAGCCTTTCCTTAGGCAAGATATGGTTATCGAAGGCTTAAGACACACGGGCGTTCAATGGGGCTAGCAAGAGCGGTTTTTCGTGATTAGGACGGGGCCCATGTTTTTCAATTTCATGGATGAGCTGCGCGAAGCTGGCATTGGCGCAAGTTTCAAAGAACATCTGACGCTGCTTGAGGCGCTGGATAAGGACGTGATCGAGCAGACGCCCGAGGCGTTTTACTATCTCAGCCGCGCGACTTTCGTGAAAGACGAAGGGATGCTCGACCGCTTCGACCAGGTGTTCCACAAGGTCTTCAAAGGCATCATGTCCGACTATGGCCAAAACCCGGTCGACGTGCCCGAGGATTGGCTAAAGGCGGTTGCCGAGAAATTCCTCACCGAAGAGGAAATGGCCGAGATCGAGAAGATCGGCGATTGGGACGAGCTTATGGAAAAGCTCAAGGAACGCCTTGCTGAGCAGGAAAAGCGCCATGAAGGCGGGAACAAGTGGATTGGCACAGGCGGCACATCCCCGTTCGGCAATTCAGGCTACAACCCCGAAGGCGTGCGCATTGGCGGTGAGAGCAAGCACAAGCGCGCGGTGAAGGTGTGGGAAAAGCGCGAATTCAAGAACCTCGACAGCACCAAGGAGCTTGGCACCCGCAACATCAAGATGGCTCTTCGGCGTCTTCGCCGTTTTGCCCGCGAGGGGGCGCAGGATCAGCTGGATCTGGATGCCACGATTGATGGCACAGCAAAGCAAGGCTTTCTCGACATCCATATGCGCGCCGAACGCCGTAATGCGGTGAAACTCTTGCTGTTCCTTGATGTGGGCGGGTCGATGGACCCATTCATCAAGCTGTGCGAAGAATTGTTCAGCGCGGCCACTACCGAGTTTAAAAACCTTGAATTCTTCTACTTCCACAACTGCCTTTACGAAGGCGTGTGGAAGGACAACAAGCGCCGCTGGCAGGAACGCACCAAGACATGGGACATCCTCCACAAATACGGCCACGACTACAAAGTGATCTTTGTGGGCGATGCAGCGATGAGTCCCTATGAAATAACCCACGCAGGCGGCTCGGTCGAGCATATGAACGAGGAAGCCGGCGCCATGTGGATGAAGCGTGTGACCGACACCTATCCTGCAACCGTATGGCTCAACCCCGTACCCGAAAAGCAATGGGGCTATTCGCAATCCACCAGGATGCTCAAAGAGCTCGTGAACGACCGCATGTATAGCCTGACGCTAGAAGGCCTCGATGATGCTATGCGCGAGTTGAGTAGGAAACAGGGGCATTAACTCGTTTCGGTTTGGGTACCCTCAATAACTATCAACCGCTTGGAAAAGCGCGTTTAGCTGTTCGCGTTCGGCCTGTTCCAATTCCGGGCGCCATACATCGAAGATCAGGACCAGGCGATCCTTGTCCGCATCGTTCCATGCCTCGTGTTCGACGCTGTCGTCGAACGCCATAAGCTCGCCCTCGGTCCAGCTCTTCGTCGTATGTCCAACCCTAAGCGCGCCTTCGCCCGGGATGATCAGTGGAAGATGGCAGATGTAGCGGACATTGATCATGCCGGTGTGGGGCGGAATGCGTTTGCCCGGCGAAAGGCGCGAGAACATCGGCGTGGGCGCGCGCCCCTTAATCCGGCACAGCGGAAGGTCCTTGAGTGCGTCATAGGTATCGGGGCAAAGAGCTGTGCGTTCGGGCACAAATTCGCCGCCTTGCGACAATTCAAAGCTCGACCAGTCCTCGTTTTCAAGCATGCCGTGCACATCGCCTTGGGGCCGGTCGCCCACTTTCTTGACGTAAGCCGACAGGTGCGTGCCTTCTTTTAGAAGCTTTTCCCCTTCCGCCCGGATCGCATCGGTGCGCGACTTTAAAGCTTCGGCCCAATCGAATGCATCGCGGGATGCAAATTCGCAGTACTTCATGTCGGCGTAAAACATGGTCATCGGATTTTGAGGGTACTGCCGCGCTTCGGGTGGGCGCTCGATCTGGCCGATCATCATCGCAAGTGATCGGGTGAAGCGCGGATGCCAATCCTTGCGCGGGTGCCCGGCTTCCTCGACGCCTTTGACCATATGCTCGACATAGCGCGCGTTGATCCACTGCATCGCTTCATAGGCCCGCTGAGCGTCCGGCCCCTGCCCTTGCCCTGATTGTGAAAGCAGTTGGAGGGCCGCTTGATAATAGGCGCCCGCAGCCCGCCTGTCCCCTGCACGCATACGGTTGTCCGCCTTGGCAAGCATCGCTGTCGCATCGCGGTTGTTCGCTGTCAGTCTGCGGTCCGCCTCTGCCTCGTCGAAAGCTGGAGCGGGCTTTTCAATGCTCATCAATCACGCCCTCAATACAACAAATGTGCCCGCACGGTCTGGATCCAAGCCGCTTCATCGGCAGAGGCCATCGCGTCCAGATCATCGGGGACCGCGCTCGGATCATCGACCCATTCGCGCAAGCAAGGCCCGCCGTTGATGACGTCGATCGCAAGCACGTCATTGGTGTATTCGTACTTGAAATCTGTTCCGCGCCACAGCTCATAGTCAGGGTAAAGATTGCGGATCGCCTTGAATGCGAGCGCCTGCATCCGCCATGGCTTGAACGCATCGTGATCGTAGTCCGGTCCTTCGGCATGGAGCATAAGCGCATTGCATAGCTTGCCTTGATGCTTGTGGAAGGTTGGCTCAAACCAGCAATCGCGCATCGTCACACCCGCGCACCAATCGGGCGCCATACTCAGCATTTCCTTCGCCACTGCTTTGGCGTTGATGTCAGGCGCTCCAAACAGGACCTCGAGGGGCCGCGTTGTCCCCCTGCCCTCGCTCACGGTTGCCCCTTCGATCATTACGGTACCAGCATAACAGCGCGCCATATTGAGGCTTGCGGCATTGGGTGACGGGTTCACCCAAATGCGCTCTGCGGGCCAGCCATAACCACTTGCAATCGCTTTGCCGCCTTCGTCCGGTTTCCAGCCTTCCATGGCGACAACCTTGTACGCCACGCCGAGGTTGAAATGCTCGACAAACCAGTGGCCCATCTCACCCAGCGTCAGCCCATGGCGCATGGGCATAGGAGCAGCGCCAACGAAGCTTTCATGCCCCGGGATAAGCATGGTGCCCTCTACCGGACGCCCCGCGGGGTTAGGGCGGTCCAATACCCAGACTTCTTTGCCAAGCTTATCCGCCTCTTCCAGCAGATAGAGCAGCGTTGTCACAAAAGTGTATATCCGGCAGCCCAAATCCTGAAGGTCGAACAAGAACACGTCAGCTGCTGACATCATCTGGCCCGTTGGCCGGCGCACTTCGCCATAAAGCGAGAAGATCGGAATGCCGTATTCGGCATCCATCTCGTCAGCCGTCTCGACCATATTGTCCTGCTTGTCGCCTTTAAGCCCGTGCTGCGGACCAAAAGCGGCTGTCACATTGACGCCCGCCGCGATCAGAGCATCAAGGCTATGCGTCAAATCCTGCGTCACGCTGGCAGGGTGCGCGACAAGGGCGACACGGCGGCCTTTTAGCTCATCCAAAAGCTCGGCATTTTCGAGCAGGCGATCAATTCCGAATTTCACTTGTGAAGTCATGACAAGCGAATTGGCGCAAGGGCTCTTCAAACGCAATGCCGGATGCATAGCTTACGCGCGCAAATGCGTAGCTTGGCTGTATCTAATCCAGCTCGAAGTGTGTAGGAAACCGCATGGATATTAATTGGACCTTGGCTCTTGTCGCGGCATTGTGGGCGATAATTCTTGGCGGCGCGGGAGGCCTGCTCACCGATATTGGTGAGTGGTATCGCAACCTCAACAAGCCGAGCTGGCAGCCGCCTGACTGGCTGTTTGGTCCTGCATGGACCTTGATTCTGGGACTATCGGGCTGGAGCCTCTATCTCGCCGTATCAGAGGCGCAGACATCGAGCGATGTGATGTTCATCGGTGCCTTGTTCGGGATCAATTTCGTCCTGCATCTTGCATGGTCGCCGCTGTTTTTCAAAATCAAGCGGCCCGACTGGGCCTTGTTTGAAAACGTGTTTCTTTGGCTTTCGGTTTTATCCTTGTGCCTGTTCCTGCCTGCCTATTCCACGCTTGCCGGGTGGCTGAACGTTCCGTACATTTGCTGGGTCAGTTTTGCGCTGCTGCTCAACCGCGAGATTGTGCGTCTGAACCGTCCGTTCGGAGATGCTAAAGCAGCATCTTGAGGTAGAGCTTCTATTCGCCCCCGAGCACCCATTGACGGCACGCTTCGGAGTGGAATTCGGCCTTGCCGGGCGCAAAGGCGAGCGCCCAGAATTGCAAACCGCCATCCTCGTGCTCGACAATCGCGTTCAAGGCAACTTGCGCTGGCGTTGGCAGGTCAGAGGCAATGGTCGCGATCAGTTCAAGTTCGCCGACGCCGTTCGATGACCCTTGGGCAACGCTCAATGAAATCGCATCGACGGGCGCATCGCGCATTCCTTCGCGGAAATTGTCAAAATCATACGCGGCCCAGCGTCCCGAAGGCGATAGGTTGAACTCGCGATAATAGGTCCCGCCAATCGGCTGCCAGAAAATCTCAAAACAGGTGGTCTTCCACAAATCATCGGTTCTGACCGATGGCGCAGCTGCGGGAACCTTTATG
Source organism: Erythrobacter sp. S227 (assembly GCF_057364925.1). Lineage (NCBI taxonomy): Bacteria > Pseudomonadati > Pseudomonadota > Alphaproteobacteria > Sphingomonadales > Erythrobacteraceae > Erythrobacter > Erythrobacter sp. S227. The sequence continues at coordinate 868,185 of NZ_CP200280.1, read as the reverse complement.
CGATCGACCCCGCCTTCAAGCCTGAACCGGGCCTCGCACCCGACATCTGTGTCCTTCACCTCAGCGGTGACAGAACGGATCGGGCCAAGGTCGCAAGAGTTGTGGAGCATCAGAGGTTTCATGACCTTTCCTATCGCCAAGAGGGATAGCTTGCGCAAGTGACTTTCCCCCAAGTTGGAGCGGGCGCGCATGCCCCCTAGCCCGCGCCCCCTAGCCCACTTGGTCCCACACTGATAAGCGCGCAACTATGACTTACGAATCCGACCTGTTGCGCCTGCTCGAAGAACGCGGCCATTTGCACCAAATCACCGACCCCGGCGCATTGGACGCGCGCGCCAAAAAACAGGTCATCACCGGATATGTAGGTTTCGACCCCACAGCCTCCTCGCTCCACATCGGCAATTTGGCATCGATCATGCTGCTAAAGCGGCTGCAACAAGCGGGTCACCGCCCGATTGTGATCATGGGCGGCGGCACTGCGAAAGTGGGCGATCCTTCGGGCAAGGATGAAACGCGGCAATTGATGACGGATGAAAGGCTCGCAGCCAATATCGCGGGGATTAAAGGCAGTTTTGAACGCATCCTCGAATTCAATGACAGCGACACTGGCGCGCTGCTCATCAACAATGACGATTGGCTCAGCAAGCTGGGCTATGTCGAGATGCTGCGCGATGTGGGGCCGCATTTCACAATCAACCGGATGCTGACATTCGATTCGGTGAAGACGCGGCTTGATCGAGAACAGCCTTTGAGCTTCCTCGAGTTCAATTACATGATCATGCAGGCGTATGATTTCCTTGTGCTGGCGCGCGATTATGATTGCACGCTGCAACTGGGCGGAAGCGACCAGTGGGGCAATATTGTCAACGGGATTGAACTGAACCGCCGCATCGACGCGCGCGAGGTTTACGGGGTGACGGCGCCTCTCATTACGCGGGCCGACGGTGCCAAAATGGGTAAGTCGGTTGATGGGGCCATCTGGCTGAATGAAGACGCGCTTCCAGCCTATGATTTCTGGCAATACTGGCGCAACACCGATGACCGTGACGTGGGCCGATTCCTGCGTCTCTTCACCGATCTGCCATTAGATGACATCGCCAAATTGGAAGCGCTTGAGGGGGCCGAGATAAATCACGCGAAGGCCGTTCTTGCCAATGAAGTCACCGCCATGGTGCGCGGGTTCGAGGCAGCAAAAGCTGCAGAAGCAACTGCGCGTGAGACATTTGCAGGCGGCGGTGCAGGCGAAGATTTACCAACCTTTGCCGCTGGTTCAGGCGGTGCGCGCCTTCTGGAGGTGCTCACCGGGATTGGCTTCACCGCGTCCAACAAAGAAGCAAAACGCAAGATTGGCGAAGGCGCGGTCAAGATCGACGGCGATGTCATATTTGACGCAGGCTATGTGGTGCATGTCCACGAAGGGCAACCGCTAAAATTGAGCCTTGGCAAGAAAAAGCACGGCCTCATCACCGTTTGAAAACACGGGAATTCAACAGCTTAACTGCTGCAGTTTGGCTAGCCAACAAGGTTAACCTCGTAACTGTCCCAGACGCTTTACGAAATATCAGCCTTTTTTCCGCAATTTGCAGATTGTCCGCAAGGGTTCGGGCAAGTGTTAATGGAGACTGGGCCTGTGGCAGGCGGAGCAAATCTTAGTGTAACCGATATGCGGCGCGCGGCGCGCCACCCTGTAGATTTCCCAGTGATCGTTGAGCATCACTCGAAAGGGGACATCAATCTGCATGTCTCCAACATTTCTGCGCACGGCTTTATGGTCGATGATGCGGATAACCTTGGGCGCGGAGAGCGCGTTATCATTCGTCTGCCAGTCGTTGGCCGGATCGAAGCTTATGTCATCTGGACCCGCGAAAAACGCGCCGGTTTCCAATTCGAGCGGATTATTCGCCTCGATGATTTTGTCGCCATGATCGACACGCTGCAACCCAACCCTCGCCTTCGCCGCACGCGCTAAGAGCCAGCTCTAAAGCACAACTAAGACCCCGCGAATAAACCCTGCGCTTGGCAAGCTCATGCGTGCCTGTCATGGCGCATGTGTGACTTCAAATAACCCTAGCCACCCGCTTCAGGTCCACAACTTTCGCGCCTATCTGACGTCGCGATTTTCGATGACGCTGGGCCAATACGCGATCATTTTGATCATCGGTTGGCAGACTTACAATCTGGCGCGCGATGCAGGGATGAGCATTCCTGCCGCCTCTGGCCAGCTGGCATTGATCGGACTGTTGCAGTTTCTGCCACTGTTCGTGCTCACCCCCTTTACCGGCCTTGCCGCAGACCGCTTTGACCGGCGCACTCTGGCACTCCTCACGATCCTTTTGCAGATGGTTTGTGCGGGCGTTCTGGGCTGGTTTACTTACATGGGCACGCTTTCCCTGCCGGTCCTGTTTGGCGTGGCGGTGCTTCTTGGAATAGCGCGCGGCTTTGCTGGCCCTGCATATTCCGCCCTTGCCCCCAATCTTGTTCCCAAAGAGCTTTTGCCAACGGCCATCGCGGTTTCGACGGTCGCCTGGCAGTTGGGCACTATCCTTGGCGCTGCGATGGGAGGGTATCTTTACGCGCTCGGCGCTCCCCTTCCCTATGCGGTGGCACTTGGCCTCTACATCATCGGATTTGCCGCGCTTTGCAGCGTTGGCAAAGTACCCCAACCGGCCATGCGAAAGGATCAGCGACCCATCGGCGCGATCGTGGATGGGCTGCAGTATGTGGGCCGCAACAAAATGGTTCTGGGCTCGATCACACTGGATCTGTTTGCTGTGTTCCTCGCAGGCGCCAATGCGCTTTTGCCAGTGTTTGCGCGCGACATTCTAAACGTCGGAGCCGATGGCCTTGCGCAGCTCGCAATGGCGCCTGGAATTGGCGCTGCGCTCACCGCTGCATACTTCTCCTTCCGCCCGCTCAAGACCCAGGTCGGTCCCAAAATGCTCTGGGCGGTGTTCGTATTTGGCCTTGCCACAATCGCTTTTGCGTTCTCGCGCAGCATGGCGCTCAGCCTGGCGATGCTCTTCATCATCGGTTCGGCCGATATGTTCAGCGTCTATGTCCGCCAATCGCTGATCCAATTGCATACCCCCGACGACAAACGCGGGCGTGTCTCTTCGGTATCGCAAATGACCATTAGCGCCTCGAACGAGGGCGGCGATGCTTTCTCGGGCGCACTGGCCTTTGCCATCGGTCCGGTGGCGGCTTTGGTCGCAGGCGGTGCGGGCGCAATTGTAACCGTATTGCTGTGGAGCCGAATATTCCCAGTGCTACGCACAACAAAGACCTTCGATCCGCCGAATGATTTGCTAGAAGGTCGACCAAGCAAAAAGACTCAAGCCCAAACACTTTAGGGAGCAGACCATGAAAGCAGCAAACATCCTCGAGACGATCGGCGCAACACCGCACATCCGATTGTCGAAGCTGTTTCCCGATCACGAGGTCTGGCTGAAGTCCGAGCGCAGCAATCCGGGCGGTTCGATCAAAGACCGTATCGCGCTTGCGATGGTCGAGGATGCTGAAAGCAAAGGTCACTTAAAACCAGGCGGGACTATCGTAGAACCGACCTCGGGCAACACAGGCATCGGCCTTGCAATGGTCGCAGCGGTAAAGGGGTACACACTTGTACTGGTCATGCCTGAAAGCATGTCAATCGAACGCCGCCGCCTGATGCTTGCCTACGGTGCGACCTTCGATCTCACGCCCAAGGAAAAGGGTATGAAGGGCGCGATTGCCCGCGCGACCGAAATCGTCGAAACGACAGACGGCGCATGGATGCCAAGCCAGTTTGACAATGGCGCAAATCCCGCAGTGCATGCACGCACAACGGCTCAGGAAATCCTTGCCGATTTTATCGACAACCCAGTGGATGTGATGATCACCGGTGTTGGGACAGGCGGTCACCTGACAGGCTGTGCGGAAGAGCTCAAGAAGCACTGGAAGGACTTTAAAGCCTATGCAGTCGAGCCCGAAGCCTCGCCCGTCATCAATGGCGGAGAGCCCGGCCCTCACCCGATCCAGGGGATCGGCGCTGGCTTCATTCCCGGCAACCTTCATACCGATGCCATCGACGGCGCGGTCAAGGTCGATGCCGAAGACGCCAAGGAAATGGCCCGCAGAGCCGCGCGCGAGGAAGGCATGCTGATCGGTATTTCTTCAGGCGCAACTCTGGCCGCAATCGCGAAGAAGCTTCCCGAACTGCCAGCAGGCTCACGCGTCATGGGCTTCAACTATGATACCGGAGAGCGGTACCTTTCGGTGCCTGACTTCCTGCCGGTCGAGTAAGCGCCCGCTTACTCGCTGATTGTCACCGTCTCGCCAATTCGCGCCGCTTCGATTTCTTCGTCAGAGAACGGCAGGCGGTACCATTTCTTCTCGGAATAAAGCCGAGTCTGATCGGCATAAAACGGTGATGCCGGATCGGTGCTTTGCGAATAGCTGAGGATGGCGTCTGCAACTGGTCCATCTTCGTCAAAGCTGACAATCTGGATGTAGCTGGAGCCGTGCACCGGGGTCATGCCGCCTTCAATCAGGCGAGAGCGTTGCATATTGAGGATGCCGGGACCGCCCGGACCACCGTGGATGGCGATTTTTTCATCACCATTGGCGCGTGTGACCACATCTCCCAAGGAAGCATCAAGAGCAATGCCAGCCTCGGTAAGCTGCTCCACCGCCTCACGCAGAGCGGTCAGCAGCTTCTCGCCTGCGTCTCCTTCGATATTGAGGTCCGCTGGTGTCGCAACCGGATTTTCAGGGTCAAACTTCGTGTTCCAAAAATTGGGCCCGCCCGATGTTTTTTCCCAGAAAGCAACGAACAAATGCGCGCCCTTGCTTTCATTATTGACCCGGCGATCCCAGCGGCTGAGCACGCCGCACGCCTCTGAAAGCGCGTTGTTGCCTTCGCAAAGCTCCAGAACCGCATCCAACGCCATTTCCGCGGACAGCACTTTGTTGCCGAACACCAATTCTTGCGCGCGGGAATGATCCATCGGGCCCGCTGCCAGCATAGCCTCTGTTTCGATAAAGTTTGACCTCGAACGCAGAGAAAGCCGCGTTTTGTGGCCCCCAAGGATGGGCGACAATTCGCGGTAAGGCTCGCCTGCGTGGCTCAGCCAATAGCTGTCGTTGGAATTGGTGACATAGTCGGTACGCGTTCGCGAGGCCTGATCGCTTGCGGGCATCAGGCCGGGCTGCGACGCAGCTGTGGGTTGTGACATCCAATCGCACTCAGAACGACTGCCATCTAGCAGTGTGATCTGCCCTGCAACCATCTGGGTGAAAGGCGTCCCGCAGCCATCAATGAACTCTTTACTCACGTTAGGAACCGCCGTGATATCGGCGTGGAGAGCATTGCCTTCGCGGTCAGCGGCAATTGTGTTCACCCACGGAATGCCGAGCGTCTCACTGATCGCGCTTTCAACTTCGCCAACTGTGCTCGCAAAGCCAATTCCAAGCCATGCATCCATCCCGCGCTGATTGCCGGTGTTCGCATCGCGCAAGGTGAAAGCCATTTGCCGCGTCCACTGCGCCCCTGCACTGGGCAGGGAGACAACAGGGCCGAACTGGGTCGAATAAAGCACTGTTTCAAAAGGCTCTTCCTCTCCTGGCATTGGCACGCTGACAAGCGTCTCTTCCATCGGTACCGCTTCGCCATCGACCATGTAACTGGTTGGGTCACCGGGAGCGAGTTGGAGCATGTAAACGGTGAAGTGGCGCGCGGCGGTCACCGTGTGGGTCCAGGCGACATCCTTGTTAAAGCCAAGCGTTGGTAGCGGGGTTCCCGCAATCCCCACTCCCATTGCGTCATAACCGCTTGGCCCCCTCACGTGCATCTGCCAGAAGCGCGCTGGTCCTTCCCACGGGAAGTGAGGGTTGCCGATGAGCAGCCCCTTCCCATCTGCTGTAGCTTCCGAGCCAAAGGCCCAGCCATTGCTGCCGTAATTGGGATCAGGTGGACCGGGGAATGAGAGGCTTTTCGGGTCAGAGACGGCGACCTCGCTGCTGGGCGGTTTGGCCTTCGCAATTGCCCCTGCAAATTGGAGCGAGCTTGCCAGAAGCATCGTCTTTTCATTGATGCGCAGCATGTCATCGGTGGTGATCGGGCGCACCCATTCCGCATCGCGGCATTCCTTGGGCAAGGTTCCAACCGGATTGTCGAACAGAAAGCGATTGTAGCCCGCCACATAGCCCGCGATCAGCGCCTGATTAACTGCGCTGGATTTGGCCAACCCTTCGCGAAGGGCGGGCAGATTGATCTGGCTGCGAAAGAAGATATCGGAGGTGATATTATATGAGGCCCTGAGGCCAAGGGTGGTCTCTCCTTCTCGCCCGAAATATAAAGACCGCTCGCCGCGCACGCTGACGAATTCCTCGGCGAGCATGCAGATATTGTCCTGCGCATAGGCATAGGCGACGCCGTATCCGACCCCTTCCCAGCTGTCCGCCTCGATGTGAGCGATGTTGTGCGTGGTACGGGTGATGTCAGCCTTGAACGGGCCGTGACCGGACGCAGCGTGATCGTCGGCGGCGGCAGTGCCAGCCAGTGCGGTCGATGCCAGCAAGGCCCCCAATCCAGTTGCCAAAATGCGCATACTCACTCTCCCCTTTTTGCTCTCGAGTACAAGGCTATTGAGGGTGGGTGCATCTGGCAAGCGTGTCTGTGATCTGCATCAATCAACCGCGCAAAGATAAAGCCCCCGTCAGCGTATTGCTGACGGGGGCTTTGTTGTCTGGATCGTCGCTGATTATGCTGCGGTCGAGAACGCCTCTTCGGGAAGCGCCATCATGTTGTCCGAGCCCGCTTCAAGCTTGCGACGCAGCGCGCCTGCATCGGGAAGGAAACGTTCGGCATAGTATGCCGCCGAGGTCATCTTCGCCTCGTAGAACGCCTTGTCTTCGGGGTTGCCGGCAAGAGCTGCGGAAGCCGTCTTGGCTTGTTTGAGCCAGAAGAAGCCAAGTGTCACAATGCCCATGATGTGCATGTAGTGATGCGCGCCTGCGCCCAGGTGATTGGGGTTCGCCATCGCGTTTTGCATGAACCACATGGTCGCTTGTTTTTGCTCGCCCAGCGCTTTTTCAAGCTTGGTGGCGAGGTCACTCAGCGCTTCATTACCCTTGGCCTCGGCAATCTCGTCATCGATCATCTTGAAGTAGGCCTGGATCGCGCGACCGCCCTTGTGCGCAAGCTTACGCCCGCAAAGGTCCATCGCCTGAACGCCGTTGGTGCCTTCGTAGATCATCGCAATGCGGCTATCGCGCACGAATTGCTCCATGCCCCATTCCTTGACGTAGCCGTGGCCGCCGTAGACCTGCTGCATATTGTTGGCGATATCATAGCCCTTGTCGGTGCCATAGCCTTTGATGACCGGGGTCATGAGGCCAATGAGGTCGTCGGCAAGTTGACGCTCTTCTTCGGTTTGCGCCTTGTGGGTCAGGTCGACTTGCAATGCGCCCCACAGGCACAGAGCGCGCATCCCTTCGTTGAAGACTTTTGCGTCCATCAGCATCCGTCGCACATCAGGGTGCACAAAGATCGGATCGGCTTTGGCTTCTGGTTCCACCGGACCGGTAAGACCGCGGCCCTGACGACGGTCGAGCGCATAGGTAACGCCGTTCTGATACGAGACTTCCGCCTGTGCGAGCCCTTGAAGACCCACGCCCAGACGCGCTGCGTTCATCATTACGAACATGGCGGCAAGGCCCTTGTTCTCCTCGCCCAGCATGTAGCCTGTCGCCTCATCATAGTTGAGGACGCAGGTTGCGTTGGCGTGGATGCCCATCTTCTTCTCGATCGAACCACACGAAACGCCGTTGCGCTCTCCGGGCTCGCCATTCTCATCAAGGATGAACTTGGGAACAATGAAAAGCGAAATGCCCTTCGATGAGTCCGGTGCGCCCGGCGTCTTGGCCAGCACGAGGTGAATGATGTTGGAGGTGAGATCGTGTTCACCTGCCGAGATGAAAATCTTGGTGCCGGTGATTTTGTAAGAGCCATCTGCCTGCGGCTCAGCCTTTGTGCGGATCATACCCAGATCGGTCCCGCACTGCGGCTCTGTCAGGTTCATCGTGCCCGACCATTCGCCCGAAATCATCTTGGGCAGATAGGCTTCTTTTTGCTCCTGCGTACCCGCCGCTTCGAGTGCCGCAGAAGCGCCATTGGTGAGGCCGGGGTACATGCCAAACGCCTGGTTTGCAGACGCGGTGAACTCTTCAACCACCATGGCAAGAGTGTGCGGAAGGCCCTGCCCGCCGAACTCTTCCGGCTTGCCCAAAGTGCCCCAACCGCCTTCGACATAGGCGTCGTAGGCTTCTTTAAAGCCCTTTGGCGTGGTCACGCTGCCGTCTTCGTGGCGGGTGCAACCCTCTTCATCGCCCGACTGGTTAATTGGCGCCAAGACTTCCGAGCAGAACTTGCCTGCTTCATTAACGATCGTGTCGATCAAATCTTGCGTTGCGTTCTCGAAACCCGGCAGATTGCCATAGGATGCAAGGTCAAGCATTTCGTTGAGAACAAAGCGCGTATCGCGTGTCGGAGCGGTATAGGTTGGCATCAGGTGATCCCTTTGTCTGAGGCTGTAAAATAAGAGAGGTTTTGGGGGAGCGGGTTAACCCAAGTCGAGTTTTTCGATCTCGACCACAAAATCGCTGAGCTCTTTGATCGAACTGTCGATATCGTCGCGCTGCTCTTTCAGCTTCGCGATATGCGCACGACAACGCTCAATCGTGACGCGGCGTTGTTCAACACGGCCATCGTCAAGATCATACAGGTCGATCATCTCGCGGATTTCAGTAAGGCTGAACCCGACGTTCTTCGCTCGCATGATCCAGGCGAGCCGCGCACGGTCACGCTTTGAATAAACGCGGGTGAGCCCAACGCGGGCCGGGCTGATCAGGCCTTCGTCTTCGTAAAAGCGCAGCGCACGGGCCGTGCAGCCGAATTCCGAAGTCAGGTCAGAGATCGAAAATTGTTCACGCGCAAGATCATCGGGCCGATCAAGATGCGCGCCATTGCGGCGCGGTTCATCCGAAGATGCATTCACAGCAGATTTGCGCGTGTCAGCGAGCGAGTCAGTTTGGGTGTCCATAGGTCCATGAACTACCTTACCTTTACGTGAGCGTCAAGTCCTTACCCTTACGAGAGCAGAGCTATCGTCAGCCTTTGGGTCAAGCCTGCGATAGAAGCATGAAGCGCGTCCCGTGTGGCACGTTGGCCCGGCGGGTCTGGCGTAGATCACGAGCGCATCCTGATCGCAATCGACCAGAATATCCTCGACCTTGAGGACGTTCCCGGATGTCTCGCCCTTCATCCAAAGCTTCTGGCGCGAGCGCGACCAGAAAGTCACATTTCCGCTCTTCCGCGTAGCGGCCAGTGCCTCTCCGTTCATAAAGGCCACGACCAGCACTTCCTTCGTCCGAGAATCGAGCACGACCGCTGATAACAGGCCATTGCCATCGAATTTCGGAGCGAACAGCGTCCCCTCTTCTCGTTCTTCGGCGTTTAAAGATGCAGGCGCAGACAAGAATGCTCTCCTTAGGCGTAACAATGTGAGACAAATGACGGTCAGAGGTTCATCTCATGCGACAGGATGTTGCAAGATAACAACATCTGACTCTCAAAATACGCAAAATTCCGTGTTTCGACTTTAAGATATGGAACCAGAGTGGAACAACGCTCCCACGGACGCCGTTAAACGCGTCCATCCACCTAACAATCGGTGTTGTCAAACGCCGGGTTCAGGGGGTGTCGGTTCAAACCAACAGCGGGGTGTTGGCAGGGCCGATTGAACGAATGAGGCATAAGGTCCTGAAAGCGAAGTTAGGGGGTCGCTTTCTGAGCTCTTTTGAGCGGATCTAAACCGTTTCGTCACGTGGCGCCCGGGGTTTAACGACCTCGGGCGTTTCGTTTTTCCGGTTCAGACACGCATGGTGAAACTGGCTGGATGCAGGGCGCAGTTGTTGCGCCTTCCTGCTCAGCGCCGGTCTGCTCGCGCAAAGCAAGCGAGCCGCACCGAGGCAGCGCCGCCACCAAGCAATGCTTCAAAGCATGCATCACTGGTCGCGCCGCTGGTGAGGACATCATCCACCAGAATGACCTGTCGGCCCTTGATCGCCTGCATAGCGCCCGGCCGCACGGCAATTGCTCCTGCGAGTACGTTCTTGCGTTTATCCGCGCTCATATTACCAAGACTGGGCGTGCGCTTCTGCCGGATCAGGGCATCGACGATCAATTCCCCCTTCCCTGCTTTGGCCAATTCCCGCGCGAGCATGGCGGATTGGTTGAACCCGCGCTGCCAAATGCGCGTGCGATGAAGCGGCACCGGGATAAGAAGAGGTTCTTCGCCCTTCTCAAGGTGAATGCGCGAGGAGATCATCTTGCCTAGCAATGGGGCAAGCGCAATCTTTCCCCCGTGTTTGAACTTCAGCAAAAGCCCGCGCGACATATCATTGTAAAGCGTCGCAGCGATGACGCCGGAAGGGTGTTCTCCGTCTGACGCTGCCTCGGCTTTGGGAAATTCCAGACCGCCCCAGCAATCCACACACAGCGCCCCTTGGTCCGCTGTTGCCGCTCCGCATGAAGGGCAGCGCGGCGGATAGACCAGATCGACCAGAGGCCGAACGCCCTCCTTGATTTCTCGACTAAGTTCTTTGGGCCATGCCATCGCGCATCATTGTGCACCTCTTGCGCGAGCGCGGCAAGCACGCCTAGGGAAGCGCCATGAATTCCCCGCAAGTCCCGCAAATCTTCGACCGCCAAGCCGCTGCTGCAAAATGGGCCCGTGCGCGTGCTCGCCAAGATCGGCCGCACAGCGCATCCTATCTCTATTCATCCATCGCAGAGGACATCGCAGATCGACTGGATTTCATGCGGTTTGAGGCCGAAGCTGCGCTATTGATTGGTGACGAGGCAGGAGGATTATCCGGCGATACAGACGCGCAGCTTGGCAGGTTCGATGAGGAAGCCCCTGTCGGTTTTGAAGACTATGACCTGATCGCCCATGTGCTCGGTCTTGGCACGGTCAACGACCTTCCCGGCGCTCTCATCCATGCGCGCAACGCACTAAAGGAAGGCGGGCTATTTATCGCCGCGTTTCCAGGAGCGGGCTCGCTTCCGGCGCTGCGCCACATTGTGCTTGAGGCAGATGGTGACAAGCCCGCTGCGCGTATGCATCCCTTGGTCGATAACCGCGCAGGGACAGCCTTGCTTGAACGCGCAGGGTTCTCTCGCAAAGTGGTGGACAGCTTCCCGCTTGATGTGCGGTTTTCCTCGTTCAATCAGCTAATTAGCGATCTGAGAGACCATGGCCTCACGCGGAGCCTCAACAGCCCCGTGCCGCCTTTGACACGCGAATGGATGAGCCGCGCTGAAGCCGCCTTTGATGCATTACGCGAAGAAGATGGGAAGGTAACGGAGACCTTCAACATCCTCGTCCTGACTGGTTGGCGGTAAGCCTTATTTGAGCGCAGCCTGAGCCGCCGCAAGCCGTGCAATGGGCACTCGGTAAGGCGAGGCGCTGACGTAATCGAGACCGACACTTTCGCAGAACGCGATGGATGCTGGATCCCCGCCATGCTCGCCGCAAATGCCAAGCTTGATGTCAGGCCGCGTTGCCCTGCCCCGCTCTGCCGCAAGCTCGACCAACTGACCCACACCTTCGACATCAAGGCTCACAAACGGATCGCGTGCGAAGATGCCTTTCTCGACATATGGCGCAAGGAAGCGCGCTGAATCATCGCGGCTCACCCCGAGGGTGGTCTGCGTCAAATCATTGGTGCCAAAGCTGAAGAACGCGCCTTCCTCGGCAATTTCGCCCGCCATGAGCGCCGCGCGCGGCAGTTCGATCATAGTGCCAACGAGGTAGTCGACCGTAGTGCCCTTCTCAGCGAACACTTCCTCAGCCACCCGATCAACGAGGGTCTTGAGAATAGCGAGCTCTTTCTTGGTCGCCACCAATGGGATCATGATCTCAGGCAGCGGAGCTTCGCCAGACGCTGCTTTCACATCGCACACCGCTTCAAAAATGGCGCGAGCTTGCATCTCGTAGATTTCGGGGAAAGTGATCCCCAAGCGGCAACCACGGTGGCCCAGCATCGGGTTGAATTCGTGAAGCTCGTTTGCGCGGCGCTTCAAGTGATCAACACCCAGCCCCGTTACATCGGCAAGCTCCTCGAACTCACTGTCTTGCGTGGGCAGGAACTCATGCAACGGCGGATCGAGCAGGCGGATCGTGCAAGGCAAGCCCGCCATCACCTCGAAAATCGCAGTGAAATCTGCCCGCTGTTCCGGAAGCAGAATGTCCAAGGCCGCGCGGCGTCCGGCGTCTTCCTCAGCTAGGATCATCTGGCGAACGGCCTTGATGCGGCCTGCATCGAAGAACATATGCTCGGTGCGGCAAAGGCCAATGCCTTCTGCGCCAAACGCCCTCGCCATTTCACAGTCCGCAGGCGTTTCGGCGTTGGTGCGCACTTTCATGCGGCGGTGAGCATCCGCCCACACCATAAGAGTGCCAAAATCACCGGCAAGCTCAGGCTCAACCGTTGGCACAATACCCAGCATAATCTGACCGTTAGCGCCATCCAGAGTGATCTCATCACCCTCTTTGAGTTCCTCATAACCAATGCGCAAAGTGCGAGAGGAAAGGTCAATGGACACCGCACTTGCACCTGATACACAGGGCCGCCCCATGCCGCGCGCAACCACCGCTGCGTGGCTGGTCATGCCGCCGCGCGCTGTAAGAATGCCTTGCGCTGCGTGCATGCCGTGAATGTCTTCGGGTGAGGTTTCCACCCGGACCAAAATGACCTTTTCGCCGCGCTCAACCCATTGTTCCGCTGTATCGGCATCAAGCACAACCTTGCCCGCTGCCGCGCCTGGTGACGCGGGCAGACCGCTGCCCAGAACATGGCGCTCTGCATCAGGATCAAGGGTCGGGTGAAGCAGCTGGTCCAGTGCCATGGGATCAACCCGGCGCACCGCCTCTTCCTGCGTGATGAGGCCTTCGCCTTCCATATCTACCGCCATTTTAAGCGCAGCTTTCGCCGTGCGCTTACCAGAGCGGGTTTGCAGCATCCACAGCTTGCCGCGCTCGACGGTAAACTCGATGTCCTGCATGTCTTTGTAGTGACCTTCGAGAAGGTCGAACACGCGCGCCAGCTCGCCGTAAGCCTCAGGCATCGCTTCTTCCATCGAGAGCGGCTTTGCCCCGGCAGCTTCGCGTGCAGCTTTGGTCAGATATTGCGGCGTGCGGATACCGGCGACAACATCCTCGCCTTGCGCGTTGATGAGATACTCGCCGTAATAGGCGCGCTCACCGGTCGCAGGATCGCGGGTGAAGGCAACGCCGGTGGCCGATGTGTCGCCCATATTGCCAAACACCATCGCCTGAACATTGACGGCAGTGCCCCAGTCGCCCGGAATGTCGTTAAGGCGGCGGTAAACCTTGGCGCGGTCGCTATCCCAGCTGTCGAACACAGCACGGATCGCGCCCCACAATTGCTCGGTTACATCTTGGGGGAACGGCTTGCCCCATTCGGCCTCGACGATGCCTTTGAACTCGGTAACCAGCGCCTTCCACTCATCGGCAGAAAGTTCTGTATCGGCGTAGTAGCCGTTGTCTTCCTTGCAGATTTCGAGCGCTTCCTCGAACAGGCCGTGGTCGAGCCCGAGCACCACATCGGAATACATCTGGATAAAGCGGCGATAGCTGTCCCATGCGAAACGTTCGTCGCCAGACGTTGCTGCAAGCCCCTCAACAGTCGCGTCGTTAAGACCAAGGTTGAGGACCGTGTCCATCATCCCCGGCATCGAAACCCGCGCGCCGGAGCGCACTGATACGAGCATTGGGTCAGCCGCATCGCCAAAGTTCTTGCCAACCGATTTCTCGATATGGCCAATCGCAGAGGTCACCGCCTCGCGCAGGACGTCAGAAAACTCTGCGCCGTCCTGCAAATACGCGACGCACTCTTCGGTGGTGATGGTGAAACCGGGAGGCACCGGCAGGCCAATACTCGCCATTTCGGCAAGGTTTGCCCCCTTGCCTCCGGTGATCGTCTTGTCGCCCTGGCGTTTAACGATTTGGGGATCATCGTGAGCGGCATCACCGCCAAAGGGGTAGACTGTTTGGACCATCAACCTTCAATCCTTGAGAAATCGGCGACTTTGTGAACCGCATCGCGAAGCCGCGCTAGCAGATCGAGCCGGCTTGCGCGCACAGCCTTTTCTTCCGCGTTTACAATCACAGCTTCGAAGAAGTCATCAATCGGCCCGCGCAAAGATGCGAGCGCTTCCATGGCGGCTTCAAAGTCTTCTGCTTCAATAGCGGCAGCGGCTTTGGGCTCAGCCTGATCAAGCGCAGCGATCAGAGCAACTTCGGCGGGTTCGGGAGCAGGGTTTGTGGCGCCCGGCTCCCATTCCTCTTTCTTGAGGATGTTCGCTGCGCGCTTGTAGCCAGCAAGCAGATTTGCGCCGTTGTCGGTTTCGAGGAATTCTTGGAGCGCTTTGGTCTGCTGAACAACGCGAACCGTGTCCCCGTCAGTTTCCATCGCCAAAACAGCATCAAGCATGTCGTGCCGAATGCCGGATTCGCGCTGCTGGACTTTCAAACGTTCAATCAAGAAGCCAGCAACCTCCCGCCCTGCAACCGCACTGCCGCCCTCGTGGGCTGCCGCTGTGATCAAGGAACGCATTGTACCTCGGATGTTATTCTCGAGGATCAGACTAAGGATCCCGATCGCAGCACGCCGAAGCGCGAATGGATCTTTTGAACCTGTTGACTTCTCATCAATCTGGAAAAAGCCGACCAGTGTATCGAGCTTATCGGCAAGAGACACCGCCACTGTCACCGGAGCAGTCGGCACATCATCGCCCTGCCCAACCGGCTTGTAGTGATCGCGGATAGCGTTGGGGACTTCTTGCGGCAGGCCTTCTTTCTCGGCGTAATAGCCGCCCATCAAACCCTGCAGCTCGGGGAACTCACCGACCATTTCGGTGACAAGGTCCGCTTTACACAGGCGTGCGGCTTGTTCGGCAAGATCAGCGTCGCCTTTGACAATGCCTTCTTCGCACAGCCACCGCGCAAGCTTTGCCACCCGCTCAACCTTGTCGGCAACTGTGCCAAGCTTCTCGTGGAAGGTAATGCGTTCAAGACCCTTTGAATGGTCTTCAAGCGAAGTCTTCTGATCGAGCTCCCAGAAGAAGCGCGCGTCAGCTAAACGTGCTGCAAGCACCTTGCGGTTGCCATCGACCACGACTGCGGGGTCCGCTGCATCAATATTGGCTGTGCAGATGAAGGCGTTGGCGAGTTTGCCATTTGCATCCTCGCACACAAAATACTTCTGGTTCACTCGCGCGGTAAGCTGGATGACCTCGGGCGGCACATCGAGAAAGCTTTCATCAAAGCGGCCCAAAAGCGGCGCTGGCCATTCGGTGAGGCCTGCGTTTTCGACCACCAGCCCCTCGTCAGCGACAACCGTAAGCCCAGCGGCTTTGGCGGCCTTCTTTGTGCCTTCACGGATGATCCCGGCGCGTTCTTCCTGATCAACGATCACATGGGCCGCGCGCAGTTTGGGCGCATAGTCATCCGCGTCATCGATACCGATGAGGCCATTGGAATGGAAGCGGTGCCCCATGGTCGTGCGTCCGCTTGACAGACCATCCATCACCACCGGCACAACTTCGCCGCCGAGAAGCGCCAGAATGCCAGACAATGGCCGAACCCATCGAAGGCTCTCAGATGAAATGGACGCCTCGCCCCAGCGCATGGATTTGGGCCATGAGAAATCGCGGATAATCGCAGGGATCGCTGACGCGAGAAGGTCAGCAACCTGCTGACCCGGCTTTTCGATCACCGCGAAATAGGTGGCGCGGCCCTTGACCTCGCGTTCCTCCAATTGGTCGCGGGTGACACCGTTCTTGCGGCAGAAACCGTCCACGGCCTGATCCGGAGCGCCAACGGGCGGCCCCTTGGCCTCTTCGCGCACCGCTTCGGTCTCCGTGGGTAGATCACGGGCAATCATGGCCAGACGGCGCGGGGTCGACCATACGGTGATGTCGCCAGCTGAAACGCCAGCAGTCGACAATTCGCGCACAAACAGCTTTTCCAGCTCGGCACGCGCGCCTTTTTGCATACGCGCCGGGATTTCTTCGGTGAGAAGTTCAAGTACGAAATCAACCATCAGACAAGGCTCCATTCCGGGTATTTCTCAACCCATTCAGGCGCCATCTTCTCGGCATATTTCTCACAGGATGAGCGCGCAAGGTCCCTCACCCGGCCCATGTAGGATGCGCGTTCCTGCACGCTGATCACGCCGCGCGCTTGAAGGAGGTTGAAGATGTGGCTGGCCTCAACAGCTTGTTCGTAAGCGGCAATAGGAACATCGGCGGCCAGCGCGTTCTGGCATTCGGCTTCTGCCATCTCGAAGGCTTTGAAGAGACCCTCGGTTTCGGCGACCTCAAAGTTCCATTTAGACATCTGACGCTCGTTCTCAAGGAATACGTCGCCGTAGCTTACGCCCTGCTTGCTGAACGCGAGATCGTACACATTATCAACGCCTTGAATGTACATCGCAAGGCGCTCCAACCCGTAGGTGAGCTCGCCTGCCACGGGCTTACAGTCAAAACCGCCCATCTGCTGGAAATAGGTGAACTGGGTGACTTCCATCCCGTCGCACCACACTTCCCAACCAAGACCCCATGCGCCAAGTGTCGGGCTCTCCCAGTCGTCTTCGACAAAGCGAATGTCATGGGCGAGCGGGTCGATGCCAATCGCGCGCAGGCTCTCAAGATAGAGGTCCTGGATATCGCTAGGGCTTGGCTTCAGGATCACCTGATATTGATAGTAATGCTGCAACCGGTTCGGGTTCTCGCCATAGCGCCCGTCGGTCGGTCGGCGGCAAGGTTGCACAAACGCGGCATTCCAAGGCTCAGGACCGAGCGCGCGCAGAGTGGTTGCGGTGTGAAACGTCCCTGCCCCCATGCGCATGTCATAAGGCTGAAGGATCACACATCCATTGGCCGCCCAGAAATCATGCAGGGTCAGGATCATGTCCTGAAAGCTGCCAGAGGGATCGCGAGCGGGAATCGTGGCGTGAGAAGGCGCTATATCCATGGGTTGGAGCCAATGACCGATGCCCCCTAATGCGTCAATGGTGCGACGCACCATGAACGAATTCTATCAGCGATAAAGTCAGCTTTTCTGCGCCTTTGGTCAATCTAACACGACATAAAGTCAGGTCATCTTGACATTGTCAGCGAATCACTACATAAAGTAAGGGCAACCTGACATTTCGTAAGGTACGCCACACAATTTCGTACAGTTTACTGATCGGAGCCTATCACATGCGCACCATATTAAACTCGCCTGCCGCTTCCTGGCGGATTGGTTGAAAAGCGCCAGTCCATGAAAAACCGACTTAAAGTGCTCCGCGCGGAACGCGATTGGTCGCAGGCGGACCTTGCCGGACATCTTGATGTCTCGCGGCAAGCTGTGAACGCCATCGAAACCGGCAAGCACGACCCATCACTCCCACTCGCCTTTCGCATCTCGCGCCTGTTCGACATGCCAATTGAAGAGATTTTCCATGACGAAGCCTGATCAAACATCTTATGAAAATGGCGGCAAGCCCACGCCTCGCCCGTTTCTTGGCCAAGTGCTGTTTTACTTCGGCTTTTCCCTGTTCGCAGGGGCCATTGGTGCAGCCTTCATGTTTATGAACCGGGGCGATCTTGGTGGCATAGAAATCGGTGTGACCGCGGTCTTGCTCGCGATCGGCGCCGCCATGACTTACGCCGCTGTTCGGATCGGAGATTTCGATCCACCCTCTTTCTCTTCGAAAACGGGCCGGTCTCAGCTGTTACTGCTGTCCTATGTGGTGCTTGGGGGCGCTGCCGGCATCTACGTAAACGCTGTGCACACAGACAGCATCCTCGAAGGAACGTTCCAACCAAGCCAAACCGAAGCAATCGTTGCCTTGGTCATTTTGAGCGCCATGATCCCGACTGCAATCTATCAGTGGATGCAGTTTGACGATTTTCAGAAAGCAGCGATGAAAGACGCCGCATTCTGGACTTTCAACGTCTACGTGTACGGATACATCGCTTGGGTTATCGGCGCATTTGGCGGAGTTTTCCCCCAATTCGATCACCAAGTGATGTTTCTCATCGTTACGTTCACTTTCCTCTTCAGCTGGGCGTTCAAACGCTCAGGCTGATCCCGATAATGAGCCGAAACCTGTTCATTCCACGTCAAATACTTTTGCACTACCCACCCCTCCCTTGAAAGGATCCTCCTAATGAAAATCTCCTCAATCCTCGCATCTAGCGTTGCTGGCCTTGCGCTGCTTGCCTCAAGCCCTGTTCTCGCCGACGATCACGCGGCTCCCGCTGCAGATGCGGCCATGGAACTGCCAAGCGGTCCCGAAGGCCCTGCCCTTTGGAAAGTGTCGGATGAAGACACCACGATTTACCTGTTCGGTACGGTTCACGTGCTTCCCAAGGAGCTCAAATGGTATGACGCAGAAATCGACGCCGCTTTGAGCGCGTCAGACACCGTCGTAACCGAAATCAAGATGGACCCGGCCAGTGAAGCAGCGATGGGCCAATTGGCTCAGGCTCGGGGGGTGTACACCGATGGCACCACCTTGCGGTCGCTTCTTAGCCCAGAGCAAACGGCGTCTTACGAAACTGCACTTTCCGGCCTTGGCATTCCGGCGGAGGCTTTTGATCCCATGAAGCCTTGGCTCGCAGGGCTCACGCTGTCGTTCCTCCCGCTCATGCAGCAAGGCTACGACCCGAATGCTGGCGTTGATAAAATCATCATCTCCAAAGCCGGTGACCGCACTCAGGATGCATTGGAAACGGCCGAATTTCAGATCGGCATCTTCGACGGTCTTCCACAGGACGCTCAAGTCGAATTCATGATGGAAGCGGTCGAAGGCATGGGCGAAGTCAAAGAGACAATCGATGCCATGGTGGCTGAATGGGTCGAGGGTGATCCTGATGGTCTTGCCGAAGTGATGAATGCCGATCTTGAAGACGAAGCCCTCGCCGAAGCGCTGCTTTATTCGCGCAATGCGACCTGGGCTGACTGGATCGAGAGCCGCCTTGAGACAACGCCTGGCACAGTCTTTATCGCTGTGGGTGCTGGCCACCTTGCGGGCGAAAAGAGCGTTCAGGACTACCTTGCCCAGCGCAACATCGAAAGCGATCGGGTTCAGTAATGACCGATCTAAGTGCCAGCACCGCCGATCAAGCCCGCCCCGCGTGGCAGGCGGTGCTGGCCCTTGCCTTGGTCCTGCTCCTGTTTGCCATCACGGCTTGCAGCGAGGAGGAAAAGGCAAGCGAGGTGGAGCCCTATCCCCCGCCCAACCCGCTTATCTACGAGCTCGCAAACGCTGACGGGGAGGTCGAGGGATGGCTTTTAGGCACCATCCACGCCCTCCCCGAAGGCGTTTTGTGGCGTACCGTTAAAATCGACAGTGCGATTGAAGAGGCTGATGTCCTTGTCGTCGAAGTCGCGAGCCTTGGCCAGAACGATGCGGCCAGACAGGCTTTTATGGAGCTCTCCCAAAGTCCTGGTCTTCCGCCGTTGACGGAACGTGTACCCCCTGACCTTCGCCCTGAATTGGACGAGATGATTGCCCGCCTCAATACATCGCGCGCCATTCTACGGTCCTCGGAAGACTGGGCAGCAGCGATCATGCTGGCTCAGGTCGATGCGCCGGGAGACCCCGAACTCGGCGTCGATAGAGCCCTGATCAGTGAGTTTGGCGACCGTCAGGTGATCGGGTTTGAGACCGCGCGCGGACAGCTTGCCATTTTCGATGGGCTCGCCGCCGAAGACCAGCGCGAGCTTCTTGAGGGAACCATCGAGGATTGGGCATCCTCAAAGAATGCGCCAGACCGGCTTTTGCGCGCGTGGCTAAGAGGAGATGCAGCGACCCTCGAAGAAGCCACAAGCGAAGGGATCATGGCAGATCCGGAAATCCGGAACGCCCTTCTGGTGGACCGGAATATCGCATGGATGGAACAGCTTACGCCAATGCTGAAACAGACCCCCAAACCGCTTATTGCCGTGGGGGCAGCGCATCTGGTGGGGCCTGATGGCCTTGTGACGATGCTTGAGGGTCAAGGCTACACGGCAACGCGCATCTCTGCGCCCTAGGGCACGCAAGCGAGTTTTCGGTTGTATTATAGCGCCCACACGCTATGTGCCCGCTTCTTGGCGTTCTGGTCATCCCTGGAGGCGGGACGCGCAAGGCACTTTAATTAATTACGCATTCGAAAGGCTAATGTTATGAGCGACGCTCTGAATTTGCCCGCTGAAGCGCGCGAACGGGCAGGCAAGGGAGCCTCCCGTGCACTTCGCCGCGAAGGTCGGGTCCCCGCTGTCATCTATGGCGGCAAGGAAGAACCTCAAATGATCCACGTCGAGGAAAAGGAACTGGTCCGTCAGCTGATGATCGGTCACTTTATGAACTCGATTGTGCAGGTTGAAGTGAACGGCAAGCCCGTTCGCACCATTCCAAAAGATGTCGCTCTGCATCCGGTCACCGACCGCCCGACGCACGTAGATTTCTTCCGCCTGTCGAAAGACGCCAAGATCGACGTGTCGATCCCGGTCGTCTTCGTTGGCGAAGCAGATGCCCCTGGCCTTGTTAAAGGCGGCGTTCTCAATGTTGTGCGTCACGAACTTGAACTGGTTTGTGAAGCAGACAAGATTCCCGGCGAAATCGAAATCTCGGTTGCTGGCAAAGACGTTGGCGATGCAATCCACATCAGCGAAGTCAAGCTTCCCGAGGGCAGCGAAAGCGCGATCACAGACCGCGACTTCACTATCGCAACTCTCGTTGCTCCATCTGCGCTCAAGCAGTCTGAAGGTGACACCACCGAGGAAGACGAAGCACCAGCAGCAGACGAAGTCGAAGCAACTGCTCAGAAGAGTGAAGACGACTCTGAGTGATTGGGGGCAAGTAAGCCTCTCTCCACTGTTGAAATAACCAAGGCACCGGGCTTTCCGAAAGGAGCCCGGTGTTTTGTTTTGTGGAAGGTATCGCTAGAGGAGCACCATGCAAATCTGGACAGGCCTCGGAAATCCCGGCCCAAAATACGCACTCCACCGGCACAATGTCGGATTTATGGCCCTCGACGTAATCGCCGAGATGCACGGCTTTGGGCCTGAGCAAAAGAAGTTCCAGGGTTGGGTCAAAGAAGGCCGGATCGGCCAAGAGAGAATCCTGCTGCTAAAACCTGCCACCTTCATGAATGAAAGCGGTCGAAGCGTTGGCGAGGCGATGCGCTTTTATAAGCTTGGGCTTGATGCGCTCACCGTCTTCCATGACGAACTCGACCTTGCCCCGTTCAAAGTGAAGGTGAAGCAAGGCGGCGGTCATGCGGGGCACAACGGCCTTCGCTCCATCGACAAACATTTGGGAGCAGACTTCCGCCGCGTCCGCATCGGTATCGGGCATCCCGGGCACAAGGACCGCGTGAACTCCTATGTGCTGGGCAATTATGCCAAGGGAGAACAGGACGACCTCATCGAAATGCTGGGCGCGATTGGCGCAGAGGCACAATGGCTGGCCGAGGGCAACGACCCCCGTTTCATGAGTGACGTTGCGCTAAGGCAGCAAGGATAGCCAGTTGGTTGACAACCACCCAAGCAACGAAATGGCTGAGATGACCACTCGCGAGTTGGTCAGTGCGACCTGTGCTCAAGCAGCATTGTTCTCAGGGATCGGAGCGTTGATCTGGTACGCGTCAGGGCGCGATATACTGGCCTTTGTGACCTTTGACCTTGTTCAGGTCGCGTATGGATTAGCAATCGCAGCCGCGATGATCGCAAGCGGCTTTGCTCTGTTCAAAGTGTTCCCCCGGTTCTCAGAGCAACTGGTGCGTGACCAGGCGCACAGCCTCGCCTTCCTTAAGAACAAGCTTGGCATGGGCCCCATCATCGTCATTTCACTCTGCGCAGGCATTTGGGAAGAAGCCTTCTTTCGCGGGGGGCTTCTGACTTTGGCAGGCGATTATATGCCCCTTTGGATCGCCGTGATCATCACATCGGTCATGTTCGCAGCGATCCATCTGGCAAAGCTCAAAGTCGCTATCCTGATCGCCGTTATCGGCTGCGTGTTCGCAGGGCTGTATCTGGCGCTTGAAAGCTTGCTCGCTGTGATGATCGGCCATGCGGTCTATGATATTTGGGCGCTTTGGTACGTCCAGAATGAAATGCACCGGTTGGGCGTCTTTGACGAGGCGCAAAGCGATATCGACGAAGCGCCAGAGCTGAGCTAGTATGCGCCCACATTTCGCCAGGGGCGCATAGGCCCCGAAAAGACACTCGCCTTCGAAACCGGAGATTGATCCCATGCCCAATATGAACCGCCGCACCCTCCTTGCAGGTGCCGCTGCCACCGGAGCGCTTGCTGCTACCGCGTCCATTGCTGCGGACGATTTGGTCGAAGCCAGCCACGACATGACGGGCAAATCTGTTCTGATCACCGGCTGTTCAACCGGCTTTGGGCGCCTCGCTGCCGAAGATTTTGCCCGCAAAGGTGCCAAAGTCTTCGCAACCATGCGCAACCTCCCCCGCCCCGAAGCCGACGAGCTACGGATGCTTGCCCTCAACGAAAAACTCGACCTGCAAGTGATCGAGATCGATGTGACCTCTGACGAGCAAGTGGAAAACGGCGTACAGCAAGCGCTTAATGCGGCCGACGGAACTCTGGATGTACTCATCAACAATGCCGGTACGTCCTACGGCGGCCCGCTTGAAATTCAGGACATGGAAGCAACGCAGCATCTGTTCGATGTGAACGTCTTTGGCCCTCACCGCATGGCGCGCGCAGTCCTGCCAGCGATGCGGAAAGCCAAATGCGGACTTATCATCAATGTCACATCGCAATTGGGCCGCGTTATTGTTCCTGCCTATGCACAGTATTCTCCCACCAAGTTTGCGCTTGAGGCGATGAGTGAACAGCTCGCATACGAGCTTGTCCCCCACGGTATTGATGTGAACATTATCGAGCCGGGCGGCTATCCAACCATGATCTGGAAAAATTCGAACGAGAACAGCCTCGCTCTGCTCGAACGCGCGGAAGAGAGGCACACCGACGGCTATCAGGCTCTGATCGCGCAGCTTGGCGGGCGCACAGGTGGCGGGTCAACCGATCCGATGGATGTGCCGAAAGCTATGGCTGAGATTATTTCGATGCCTGCCGGAACGCGCCCGCTTCGGCGCGAAGTGCACCCTGGTGCCAAACCGCAGATGGCAATCAACAAGGTCAGTTCCGAAGTTCAGGTCGGCTGGCTTGGCGGGAGCCCTTATGGCCCTTGGATCAAGGCGGTTCACAACTCCTGACCAAGCAGGCTGGTCAAGCGCCCTGCCCCAAGCTAAGGCGCGCGAAAACCTCTTACATGAAAGAATTGACCCATGGGTTTCCGTTGCGGGATCGTGGGACTGCCCAATGTTGGCAAGTCCACTTTGTTTAATGCACTCACCGAAACGCAGGCTGCACAGGCTGCGAATTATCCGTTTTGCACGATTGAACCCAATGTGGGCCAGGTCGCCGTGCCGGATGAGCGCCTCGACAAGATCGCGAAGATT
This sequence comes from Erythrobacter sp. S227, assembly GCF_057364925.1. NCBI lineage: Bacteria > Pseudomonadati > Pseudomonadota > Alphaproteobacteria > Sphingomonadales > Erythrobacteraceae > Erythrobacter > Erythrobacter sp. S227. The sequence continues at coordinate 844,591 of NZ_CP200280.1, read as the reverse complement.
GCATCAAGCGCCAAGGTCATCGCAACGCAGCTTGCCTTTGTCGATATCGCAGGCCTTGTGAAAGGTGCGAGCGCCGGCGAGGGTCTGGGCAACCAATTCCTCGGCAACATCCGCGAGGTTGATGCGATTGTGCATGTTCTTCGCTGTTTTGAAGACGACGACATTCAGCACGTCTCGAACCATGTCGACCCCATTGCCGATGCCGAAGTGGTAGAGACAGAACTGATGCTGTCCGACCTTGAAAGCCTGGAAAAGCGGGTTGCCAATGCGGCGAAACGCGCAACCGCTGGCGACAAAGAGGCCAAGATCATGGCATCTGTTCTTGGACAGGCGCTTGAGCTTTTGAAAGACGGCAAGCCTGCCCGCCTGGTCGAACCAAATGACGAAGAAGAGGCGCGCGTCCTTGCGCAGGCGCAGCTTTTGACAGCAAAGCCGGTTTTGTACGTCTGCAATGTCGCAGAAGATGAAGCAGCAACCGGTAATGCATTGTCTGAAAAGGTTTTTGAAAAGGCTGCATCCGAGGGCGCTCAGGCGGTTGTCGTATCTGCTGCAATTGAGGCTGAGCTGGTCACGATGCCGCAGGAGGACCGGTCCGAATATCTCGCTGAACTCGGTCTTGAGGAAAGCGGTCTCGCACGGGTGATCCGCGCCGGATACACTCTTCTTGGTCTGAAAACCTTCTTCACTGCCGGGCCCAAGGAGGCGCGCGCATGGACGTTCCCCGACGGTGCCAAGGCGCCGCAAGCCGCAGGTGAAATCCACACCGACTTCGAAAAAGGCTTCATCCGGGCAGAGACCATTGCATATGACGATTACATCGAGCTCGGCGGTGAGGCCCCCGCACGTGAAGCAGGCAAGCTTCGTCAGGAAGGCAAGGAATATCTTGTCCAGGACGGCGACATATTGCTGTTTAAGTTCAACGTCTAAGCGTTAGTATCGCGTGCCGCGTTTGCGGCAGGTCATTCGCTTTCGCTCATGCCGACGCTGGAGAATTGGATAACTCCGTCTCCTGCGCCAAAATCGTGCATCACCTCTCGAATGTGCGCGTTGAGCAGCTGCCTTATCTTGGTGTGCGCGCTTTGTGTGATCGCTATTGTCACTCCATAGTCCTCGATCAGTCCCTGTTCCGAGAGGCGTTCAATCCAGCTGCGTATTTCGGTGGCAGAGATATCCAATTCATCTGCCAATCGACCGGCAACGCACACTCGGGAATTTCCCGACGCGATGAACGCGTAGAGAAGAATATCCCAAGCAGGCTCACCAAACAGATCGGCCCCAAGAATTTGATTGCGCGCCTTCCTGTGCGCGAAAAGCCGCTCGGCTTGGGCGGTAGCGATATCGGTCAGCGTGTCGGTCCAACCGCTGCTTGTCTCTGCATTCGTAATTTTCATGGTAAAATGTAAAATCAGCCCCCAAAATCGGGGAGCCGTATACTTAAGAATTGTTTATGAGCGCACTTCTACCGAAAAACTGTTCGATATGACTTAAAGTCATGACGTACAGCCAGAATGTAAAACAGCTCACGCTTCTTGAGCGTTACGACCCCACCGGTGAGCTAACACATTTCTATCCGAAATGGGAAGGGCTTTGAACAAAACAGACCGGACCTTATTTTTCAAGGACTTGAGAGCGACAACATATTTACTTCGCAAACTAACTAAACTTGATCTCTGGGTGTACGGCCGAATCTGCCTCAGTGCCGGCCGAAGAGCTTCTCGACGTCTTCCATAGAGAGCTTCACCCAAGTGGGCCTGCCGTGATTGCATTGGCCCGACCGCGGCGTTGCTTCCATTTCGCGCAGGAGCGCATTCATCTCGGCCACGCTAAGCACGCGCCCTGCCCTGACCGATCCGTGACACGCCATTGTCGCAAGCACATATTCGAGGCGTTCTGCCAGCAATAGGGACCCGCTTTCCTTTTGCGGGCCATGTTTAGCGATATCGTCGGCCAGATCGCGCAGAAGCTTGCCCGTGTCCGCCTTTGCAATCGCAGAAGGTACTGCGCGCACCAGCATGGCCGCGGGACCAAAGCGTTCGACGGTCAATCCAAAGCGCGCAAGACCCTCCGCCGCATCTTCAAGCCGGTCGCAATCTGCCTCGTCCATTTCGACGACGTCGGGAACCAGCAAAGCCTGACTGCGCTGCACCGCCTCTTCTGCGCCGGCGCGTTTGAGCCGCTCAAGCACAAGGCGCTCGTGCGCTGCGTGTTGGTCGACAAGGATGAGCCCGTCTTTGCTTTCCGCCACGATATAGGTGTTGGCCACCTGTCCGCGCGCAATGCCAAGGGGATAGTCCTGCGTCTCCTCGGAAAGCGGCGTGGCCTCTTCGGCGCGGCCTCGGGGAAGCGCTGCATCACCTGGCGGCGGCGCATAAGGCGAGGCAAAAGCCGGGCGGGCTTCGGCAAGATATGCGTCGTTAGAAGGCCGATCGGGCGCATCAAATATCGAGCGAAGCGCAGGCGACTCCTCGTGGGGTACCGGCTTTGAGGGCTCTGCCACCCATCTGCCCATGGCCGCGCGATCCGGCCCTTGCGCTGAACGTCTGTCGCCCGTCGCCAGAGCCTGACGCAAGCCGGATACGATAAAGCCGCGCACGCCTGCTGCATCTCTGAAACGCACTTCGGTTTTTGCCGGATGGACGTTCACGTCCACATCTTGCGGCGGAATTTTGAGGAACAGCGCAAGCACCGCATGGCGATCACGCGCCAGCATGTCGGAATAGGCCCCGCGCACCGCTCCAGTGAGCAATTTGTCCTTCACAGGGCGTCCGTTCACAAACAGATATTGGTGATCGGCAACGCCTCGATTGTATGTCGGCAGGCCCGCCAGTCCGGTAAGACGCAAAGCCCCGTGTTGCCCTTCCCTTGTAAGGTCAATCTCGACCGCATTGTCTTTCAACTCGCGCGCGACAATTTGTGAAACACGCGTTGCAAGTGCCTCATCTCCCTGGGTGTTCAGTCCTTTTCGGACCTTCCCGTCAGTGACATTCTCCAAAGTGAAGGCAATATCGGGCCGCGCCATGGCAAGACGCCGGACGTTGTCGAGGCAGGCCATATATTCACTGCGCGCCGTGCGAAGGAATTTGCGGCGTGCAGGGATGCGGGCAAAGATCTGCTCAACCCTAACCCGCGTTCCATAGGGGAGCGCTGCCGGCCCCTCTTCCACCAAATCGCCATGATCCACCACCCGGCGCCATCCGTCCTCAGCCCCGCGCACCCGGCTTTCGAGCGTCAGGCGTGCAACACTGGCGATGGAAGGGAGCGCTTCTCCGCGAAATCCCAGGGTTGCAACCATTTCAATGGCTTCATCCGGCAATTTGGATGTGGCATGACGCTCCAGCGCCAGCGCCATCTCATCCGCGCTCATCCCGCAACCGTCATCTGTGACCTCGAGCCGGGACAGGCCACCATCCACAAGCGATACAGCAATTCGCGAAGAACCTGCATCAATCGCGTTTTCAACCAGCTCTTTGAGCGCAGAAGCAGGCCTTTCAACGACTTCTCCGGCCGCAATACGGTTAACAAGCGTTTCAGGAAGGCGTCGAATTTGGGGCATTTGTCTCAAGCTAGCGCTTAAGCGTCGCAAATTCGAGGGCAGCGGGGGAAAATCCGCTCCACAGTCAACAAAAAATTTTCCCTTTTTGCGTGGGGTTCGCTAGGCGGAATGCACAAGCGATATGAACTTATAAGGCTTTGTGCGGTTCGCTCCGGCGGATCGTGCTTACGGGATATCACGGAACACTTCGAAAATGAGCTTTTTTGCCAATCTTTTCAAATTCGGATCGCAAAACATGGCGATCGATCTGGGGACCGCCAACACGCTGGTCTATGTTCAGGATCAGGGGATCGTCCTGAATGAGCCTTCGGTAGTTGCTATCGAGACTATCAACGGGATCAAGCGCGTCAAAGCAGTTGGCGACGATGCAAAGATGATGATGGGCAAGACGCCGGATTCGATCGAAGCGATCCGCCCGCTGCGTGACGGCGTTATTGCCGACATCGAAATCGCAGAAGAAATGATCAAGCACTTCATCCGCAAAGTTCACGGCAAGCGTAACCTGTTTCGCTATCCCGAAATTGTGATTTGTGTGCCTTCGGGTTCCACATCGGTTGAGCGGCGCGCGATCCGCGATGCCGCATCGAACGCTGGCGCTTCCGAAGTGCACCTTATCCTTGAGCCAATGGCGGCGGCTATCGGCGCTGATATGCCTGTGACAGAGCCTGTGGGTTCAATGGTCGTCGATATTGGCGGCGGCACGACCGAGGTCGCCGTTCTTTCGCTTCGCGGTCTTGCCTATACCACGTCGGTTCGCACCGGCGGCGACAAGATGGACGAAGCAATCGTTTCTTATGTTCGTCGACATCACAACCTTTTGATCGGGGACAGCACCGCTGAACGGATCAAGAAGGATTACGGCATCGCCATCATCCCGGATGACGGGATCGGCGAGACGATCACTCTGAAGGGCCGCGACCTTGTGAACGGCGTGCCTAAAGAGATCACAATCAACCAGTCGCATGTAGCAGAAGCTTTGTCAGAACCGATTGGCGCCATTGTTGAAGGTGTGCGCATCGCTCTTGAGAACACTGCGCCAGAACTTGCGGCCGACATCGTCGATCAGGGTATTGTTCTTACCGGTGGCGGCGCGCTCATTCGCCGGTTGGATGAACATCTGCGCGAGGAAACAGGCCTGCCTGTGTCCATCGCAGAAGACCCACTCACCTGTGTTGCGATCGGCACTGGCCGCGCAATGGAAGACCCGGTTTACCGCGGCGTTCTGATGACCGCGTAAGGAAACTCGAATTAAGGGATCATACTAGGCCATGGCGTCGCCCAAATCGCGTCGATCGGGCTTTTCGAAAAAGCAGCAGTATTCGGTATTTACCGGATATCTGTTGGCGACGCTTGGTGCGGTAATCGGGCTTGCCCTTCTGACGATTTCCTTGTGGCAACCCTCGATCCTGCAGCCTTTGCGCGGCGCGGCCACCACCGCGGCCAGCCCGGTCGGCGAAGCAACCGCGACGGCGCGTTCGGGCGGGAACGGTATCTGGGACACGGTCAGCGGCTTCTGGAGAGCAGGTAGCCAGAACGCAGCCCTTCGCGAAGAAGTTGAAGTCGCTCGCATCCGGCTTGCGGAGGCGCAAGCTGTGGAGGCCGAGAACGACCGGCTAAAGGCGCTCCTTGGCTTATATAACCAGGAAAACCCGCCCGTTGCGACCACAAGACTGGTCGCGTCCAGCGCATCCTCGGTGCGTCGCTTCGCCTATATCGGCGTTGGCCGCGCCGACGGAGTTGAGATCGGTATGCCGGTCCATTCCGAACGCGGTGTGATCGGCCGCGTGCTCGAAACTTCGTTCGCCTCATCGCGCGTGCTACTTCTGACAGACACCGAAAGCGTCTTGCCGGTGAGGCGTGCGTCTGACCAAACGGTCGCATTCGCCGAAGGGCGCGGGGACGGTTTCTTGCGCATTCGGCTCATCAATCTTGGGCTAAACCCTCTGGAAATCGGCGATGTTTTCGTAACCAGCGGTGCCGGCGGGTATTATCGCCCCGGCGTTGCGGTGGCGGTGCTTTCCGAAATCACGCCAGATGGTGGTATTGCTCAGCTAATCGCAGAGCCTGCAGCCACCAATTACGTCAGTGTCGAGCCGATCTATGAACCTTTAGCCGTTGAGGTAGCTGGGGTACGCGAACGCGACGAACTCAGCGAAGAGGAGCTTGCCAATTGATCGATCGGCTTGATCCCCCCTTACAGCACCGCGCCTACGGCGGCGACAGAATCAACCGTGTTCAAGATCCATGGCGTACAAGAACAGTTCACTACGTCACAATTCTTCTGGGGTCGCTGATTCCCCTCTTTATCATCGCCGATGTCATGCCCGTCGCCCCGCCGCTGGGCTTTATGATCTTCCTTGGCTGGAGGCTCATGCGCCCGGGACTTATGCCTTTGTGGGTCGGTGTGCCCTTGGGGGCATTTGACGACCTTTTCAGCGGGCAACCCTTTGGCAGCGCTATCTTTTTGTGGTCCCTGACCATGATCGCGCTCGAACTTATCGAAACGCGTTTCCCCTGGCGCGGGTTCTGGCAGGACTGGTTCACCGCCGGTTTTGCCATTTTGCTGTATATTGTGGCCGCTATGATTGTGTCCGGGGCAACTCTTTCGTCTCATGTCTTGATCGTGATCCTCCCTCAGATCGCGCTTTCGATCATGCTCTATCCGCTGATCGCAAGAGTGATAGCGCGCGCTGACCGGTTCCGCCTGTCGCGCGCACGGAGGATCGGGTGAAGCGGTTTTTCAAACTTCGCAGCGGTGCAAAGCGCAGCGGTCCGGTCGTCAATGCATCAACCATGCGGCACACGTTTGAGCGGCGCACGGTTGTAATCGGCGGTATTCAGGCTTCAATCGCGGTCCTCCTGGCTGCCCGGATGGGCTATCTGGCCATTGCGGAGAATGAGAAATATCGCCTCGAGTCAGAAAGTAATCGGGTAAACCTTACTCTCATTCCACCACGCAGAGGGTGGATATTGGACCGCAATGGTGCTCCGCTCGCCTCTAACCGCGCCGATTTCCGGGTGGACGTCGTGCCAGATCGGCTGGCCGATCCCGAAGCTATGATCGATGAGATCGGCGGACTGCTTGATCTTGAAAGCGATCGCATCACCGACCTCAAAGCAAAGGTCTCAAGCGCACGAGGTTTTGCGCCGGTCGAGGTTGCAAGTGGGCTCCAGTACGAGCAATTCGCCGCTCTTAGCGTGCGCCTGCCCGATATGCAGGGTGTTGTGCCCCAACGCGGCTTTTCCCGCTTTTATCCAACCGCATCCTCGGTCGGCCATCTCATCGGCTATGTCGGCCCCGCATCTGCCGAGGAGTACGAGCAGGATCGCAACCCCATCCTCATCACACCGGGCTATAAGATCGGCAAGGATGGTCTTGAAAAACAATTCGAACAGGACCTTCGCGGGACCCCGGGAGCGCGCCGTGTCGAAGTGACCGCTGGCGGACGCATTGTGCGCGATCTGGAAACGCGCGACGACATCCAGGGCGATGCGGTCAAGCTTACGATTGATGGCCCTCTTCAAGACTACGCAGCGCGCAGGATCGGGCTGGAAAGCGGTTCGGTCGTGGTCATGGACTGCCGAACCGGCGACCTTCTGTGCATGGCGTCGATGCCGAGTTTTGACCCCAACAGCTTTTCCGACGGCATCGGATCGGTTGAATATTCCATGCTGCGCGAGGATCAGCGAGTACCTTTGCGCAACAAGGTTCTAAAAGGACTTTATCCCCCGGGATCAACGGTTAAGCCGATGCACTGCCTGGCCTTTCTACAGGCTGGAATTTCTCCCGATGACACGATTGTGTGCGGTGGCGGCAGACGAATTGGCAACCGCTTTTTCAACTGCCACTCCAATCACGGCGTTGTGAATATGGACAAGGCTATCGCGCAAAGCTGCGACAGCTATTTCTACCATTTCGCCCAGCGAATCGGCTTTGACAATGTCGCCGCGCTCGCCAAAGATCTTGGCATGGGTCAGGAATTCGAGCTTCCTGTAACAAGCCAGTTTTACGGAACCGTCCCGACATCTGACTGGAAATTCAATAAGTTCGGACGCGAATGGCAGTCATTTGACACGGTGAACGCTTCGATCGGCCAAGGCTATTATCTTGCCAGCCCTTTGCAGCTGGCGGTGATGAGTGCGCGGCTTGCTACGGGCACGCGGGTTACCCCCCGGCTCCTGCTTGATAAAGAGGTCAAACCTGCCGAGAGCTACGGTTTCGATCCGGAACAGCTTTCATATGTTCATCAGGGTATGAGCAATGTTGTGAACGGTGCAGGCACCGCCCGCCGCGCACGGCTGCCTATCCCCGACATTCAGATCGCAGGGAAAACGGGCACGGCGCAGGTTGTCTCGCTTAGCGTATCTGATGGACGAAGCGGCCCATGGAAGTTTCGCGACCATGGCCTTTTCACTTTCCATGCGCCTGCCGACAATCCGCGGTATGCTGGCGCTGTGGTGATCGAGCACGGCGGTGGTTCTGGCGCCGCCTACCCCATCGCGCGCGATGTGATGACGTTCATGTTCGATCCGGCCAAAGGCGTCGAAGCACTGCGCGCGCTTGAACGTCAATGGGGTGGTACAGCGCAAGAACGCCTTGAACGACGCTATGCCGCCTATGCAGCAGAGCGCGGCACAACTGTGACGCCCCCTCCCCAGCGCGATGAGGACATTTTTGACAAGGTCGAGGCCGAAGCTCGCCTTGAGGCTGAACAAACCCAGGAAATCGGTGAAGCCTTCGTGGTTCCGCGCGAGGACCAAGCCGCATCAGGCGCTACCCCGCCGCCCGATGCGATTGTGACCACGCCCGAACAATCGCCAAGTCCAAGCCCGGCCGCCTCCAATCAAGAGACGTCTCCGTGAGCGCGACCAACAGCGTTATCCCCGAGCCCATTGCGCGTCAGCCGTGGGGGATGCTTATCCCCTTGTTCTTGCTCGTCTTGTTTGGCGCAGCGGTCCTCCATTCCGCCGCTGGTGGGCGGATGGATCCCTTCGCCTCCTCGCATCTCATTCGTTTCGGCGTCTTTTTGGTGATGGCCGCGATCATTGCCTCGCTGCCGCGTGGTTTTGTGCGCTTTATGACCTATCCCGCTTATGTGGTTGTCCTGATATTGCTGCTTGGCGTCGAGATACTGGGGAATGTGCGAGGGGGAAGCCAACGCTGGCTGGACCTTGGCTTTATGGTTTTACAGCCCTCTGAGATAATGAAGCCGGTCATCGTGGTCACGTTGGCCCAGTTTTATGCAAGTCTGCCGCTGGGCATGATCACCGGATGGCGCGCCTTGGTGATCCCAGGGACACTCATCGCATTGCCGGTGTCCTTTGTTCTATTGCAGCCTGACCTTGGCACCTCGCTCGCCATTGCCTTTGGCGGTGCGGTTGTGATGCTTCTCGCCGGCCTTCCGTTGAAGTGGTTTATTGGTGGCGGGGTTGCAGCCCTCGCTGCGGCTCCAATAGTATTTTTCTTCGGGCTGCAGGACTATCAACAGCGCCGTGTCTTGACAATGTTCAACCCGGAAGCGGACGCGTTGGGTGCCGGGTATCACATCAATCAATCAAAGATTGCAATTGGATCAGGCGGTATCTTCGGAAAAGGCTTTAACAACGGATCACAAAGCCACTTACAGTATTTACCCGAACCTCAAACCGATTTCGTCTTTGCCACAATGGCAGAGGAATGGGGGCTTATCGGGGGACTGTTTGTCCTTGGGGTGTTCACCATTATCCTCAGCTGGGGCCTTCGTGTGGCGCGTGATTCCCGCGACCGCTTCGCCAGCCTTTTGGCGGCAGGCATGGTGGCGACCATCTTCTTCTATGTCGCGGTCAACTTGATGATGGTGATGGGAATGGCTCCGGTCGTCGGCATTCCCCTACCCTTCATGAGCCACGGCGGATCATCGATGATGACCAATATGATCTGCATCGGGGCATTGATGATGGTGAACCGCTGGAACCGCGAAGCGCCTCGTTACGGGCTTTCGGGATAAAATATCGCAGCGGGAGCCCTTTTAATCCAAAAAGGGCTCGCTATATGCGCTCCACCTTGCGACTGGATGGGCTTTTGAACCGCCAACTCCGTTTTCGCAATTCGTGTGGACGCATAGCTCAGTTGGTAGAGCAGCTGACTCTTAATCAGCGGGTCCCAGGTTCGAGCCCTGGTGCGTCCACCACACCCCTTCCTCACAATTTCCGCAAGCTGCTCAGCGGGTTTTTCGTGTTTGGGTAAAATTCACCATTTTCCCACAGCCCCTCTTTAACCCGCTCGCGCGTACGCGTGATCAATGGTTCGGGCAGCGGCAATTTTCAAAGGTTTGGTGCTTGCGTGCCTTTTGGGCACTTCTCTGCCTGCGAGCGCCCAATCCGGCAGCACCTTGCCAGCCCCGCCTACCACCGAAGACTCCAGCTATGAAATGCTTGGAAAACCGTCAGAAAACCCAAGACAGCTGATCGCGGAGTATCTTCCAGGTCGGGGCTCTAGCAAGGCCCCCTCCTCTGCGCGCAAACAGGTGATGGACGCCATATGGAATGCGTCGCAGCAAACCGGTGTCGACTACGAATACCTTCTGGCAAAAGCACAAATCGAATCCGGTCTGAACCCAAAGGCCAAGGCAAGATCATCAAGCGCTGCAGGATTGTTTCAGTTTATCGAGGGGACGTGGCTGCGCAATCTTGATCGCTATTCCAGCCACACAGGGGCGGTCGCAGATCAAAAGCATGGCGCTTCCCGGCGGCAGAAACTTGACTGGCGCTTCGACCCCGAACTCGCGTCGATGGTTGCAGCGGCCTATGCGCTGGAGAATGGAAAGCGACTTGAAGCTGTACTTGGCAGGCGCGCGACCGGTACCGAGCTTTATCTCGCACACTTCCTTGGCACTGGCGGTGCCTCGCGGTTTATGACCGCATGGAAACGTGACCCTCTGCGGTCTGCTGCATCCCTTTTTCCCCGGGCATCGCGCGCAAATCGGTCGATCTTCTATTCACGCTCTGGCCAGGCGCGGAGCCTTCATGGCGTCTTGCAGCATTTCGATGCAAAACTGAGCAAAGCGCTTGATCAATTCAGTGATCATGAGAACTCTCGGACGTTCGGTGCCACGCCTGGCTCCTATGCTTCGGCAGAATTCTTGAGCCTCAAGTCGACCGTTGAGAGCCTGAAACAAGATGGCGGTCAAAGTCAGAGGCAATTGGAAGGCAGTCGTGCCGTGGGAAGCCGCACCACTTCCAGCATTGTTCTTGGCCTGCCAACGGGCCAGATAGTCAATGTATATCAGAGTGATGTAGTGCTTTCTGCAGAAACGATCTCAGGCACTGCTCCAAGCATTCCGAGTGCTCCAACCACCGCTAGCTACCGGTCAATCAATCAGTCAGCCACGTATCTTCGAAAGCAAGACACGCGGCGGCAATCAAAAACAGCATCACATCACCAAACTTGCAATCACATTGAAATGTGCTATCCAAAAGGTATGAGCACATCAGCAATCACACAGGTCCGCGACCTGATCGACCAAGGCGCCTACACAAAAGCGGGAATTGCGCGTGCAGCAGGCCTTCACGCCAACACCTTGCGCGACGCCAGCGAGCCTGACTGGAACCCGACGGCGGATACTCTGACCAAGCTTCAGAAGTTTCTCGACGCCAATGACGATACCCCCGTCCTCGTCGGAGCCGAGGAAATCATCGACGAAGCGCGCAACGGCCGCATGTATATTCTCGTTGATGATGAGGACCGCGAGAACGAAGGCGACCTCATTATTCCGGCCCAAATGGCGACCCCTGCCGCTGTGAATTTTATGGCGACCCACGGGCGCGGTCTGATCTGTCTTGCGCTCGACAAGGCGCGGGTGGATCAGCTTGGTCTCGACCCGATGAGCCGCAACAACAAAGAAAGCATGCAGACCGCCTTCACCGTTTCAATTGAGGCCAAAGAGGGGGTGACAACGGGTATCTCTGCCGCAGACCGCGCACGTACTATCTCTGTTGCCATTGATGCGACCAAAGGCGCAGATGACATCGTGACGCCAGGTCATGTCTTCCCTCTGATGGCGCGTGACGGCGGCACTCTTGTGCGCGCTGGCCATACAGAGGCAGCCGTGGACATCTCGCGCCTCGCTGGCCTTAATCCCTCTGGTGTGATCTGCGAGATCATGAATGAGGACGGGACGATGGCTCGTCTGGATGATCTTATCGAATTTGCACGCAAGCACAGCCTCAAGATCGGCACCATCCGCGACCTAATCGCTTATCGCATGCGCAATGACCATCTGGTCGAGCGGGTCGATGAAAGCAGCTTTGAAAGTGATTACGGCGGCCAGTGGCGCATGATCACCTATCGCAACACGGTCTCCGACAATATGGCCTATGTCCTTCAGAAAGGCCATGTGACACCCGATGAGCCTACGCTTGCCCGTGTGCACCCGATCTCTGTGTTTGACGATGTCTTGGGCGCTCCGGGTCCGCGCAAACGCACGTTGCAGCGCGCAATGGGCGCTATTGGTGACAAAGGCGCAGGGGTTATTGTGATCCTGACACAGCGCGTCGGCCAAGGGACCAAATGGACCCAGGACGAAGAGCACCGGAACATCGGCATCGGATCGCAAATCCTGGCCGACCTTGGGGTGCACGACATGATCCTGCTTTCCAATTCGCGCCCGGATCTGGTTGCGCTCGAAGGCTATGGCATCACCATCGCCGGGCACCAGCCCATCCCCGAGTGACCTGACACGGCATGATGTGAGCAATATTGGTGAGTGGCACCTTGCCACGTACACCAACACGCATCATAGGCAGGCCCCTCTCCCAATTTGGCGCACAGGCTGTGTGCATGAACGCTCAGTCCGCCCGAACTCATCGCAGCAAAGGATAACTCCATGGCCAAAATCTTGATCGTCGAAGCGCGTTTCTACGAATCCTTTAACGACAAGCTTATTGCTGGCGCGATGGCTGCGATCGAGGCCGAGGGTCACGAGACCGAGGTCCTGACCGTCCCCGGCGCGCTTGAAATTCCGGGAGCTATCGCACTGGCTGCGGAAAGCGGTGAGTATGACGCCTTTGTTGCGATTGGCGTGGTGATCCGGGGCGAAACCTACCACTTTGAAATTGTGGCTGGTGAAAGTGCGCGGGCCATTATGGCTCTTACGATGGACGGGATTGCAATCGGCAATGGCATCCTGACGGTCGAGAACGAGGAACAGGCGCTTGTGCGGGCTGATCCTGCGCAAAAGGACAAAGGCGGAGAGGCTGCGAAGGCTGCATTGGCGTTGCTAAAGCTGGCGGCTCGTTTCGACGCCTAGGTCAGGCATCAATCTGGGCAAATCGTCCAGCATCTCCATAAAGTATCGAGAAAGCGGCCACCTATCCTCCTGATCGCCCATCACCCGGCTAAGTGTTTCTACGGATGCACGGGGTCATAAATCGCGCCTAAGGAAGACATGAGGGAACTTACTTAAGATCCCCTCGGTGCAATTAATGACAGAAGTTATGAGACGGAGGTTGGGATGATCCAGCTCACTTCACTTGAAATCGACGATATTGATCACTGCAAGCGCGAGCTTGAGGCGGTGCTGAAGGTGCTGGATACTGTGGGAGCCGGGATAGCGGCAATCCATGTGAACGCCGCCATCGAGCAACTGAAAAAGAACCTTGCAGCTGTGACGCCAGATTGCGACCCCATGGGGTCAGCCTTCTTCGTTAAGGAAGACCTTGGCTGATCCCTCCAATTTGAAGGTTCTTTTACCGTAATTGGTCGGAAATGGCTGAGACATAACCCCTTTCTACGCATTCCCACGTAATGTGCCCTTGCGTGGGAATGCCTAAGCTTCCTTCGGGGCGAACGATCAATTGAACCCAGGCAAAATCGGCTTGGCGCGGGGCCTCACCTGGACGGGTGACACCTTTTTCAAGGTGCCTTCATCGACGTTTTACGGAGGAACCGATGCTCAATGAGACTGTTCAACCACAGCCTGAAAACAGCTCCAACTCGGAAACCGATCTGGGTGCATTGGCCGAACACCTATCGATAATCGCGGACGCTTTGCGCAAGACGACCACGGGCCCGCATAATGAGGGCAAGGCTCTCTCTCCGGCTTTAAAGGTTCCTGAGAACGCGACAATTGGCGGGCAAGGCGAGGCAACGTTGGCGCAGTATTCGGGGGCCGATACCCTCGCCACTGCATCACTCTACACCTCTGATCTGAAGATCAGGCGGAGGCGCTACGCCAAGATGGCGAAAGACGCGTATGCCGTTCGTCGCCGCAGGGGCACGATATTCGCCAATGACGATATTTTCGGAGAGCCCGCTTGGGATATCCTTCTCGATCTCTACGTCGCCCATGTCGAAGGCAAACCGGTGTCCGTATCCAGCGCGTGCATAGGCTCTGCCGCGCCGCCTACGACGGGACTGCGCTGGCTTGGCGTATTGGCCGAACACGAGCTTGTCCTGCGGCAACACGATCCCGAGGATCAACGCCGCGTCCTCGTCTGCCTGACGGACAAAGGTTTGACCGCGATGGATGAGTATTTTTCAAGCACCGGAACGGCCGCTTGACTGCAGGCGACCATTCTCAAGCTTTCAACTTAAGCGCCGAGCGATCCGAAACATCCGCGGCCTGCATAAACGGCGCTGTCGCCCAACTCTTCCTCAATCCGGATCAGCTGGTTGTATTTCGCCAGCCTGTCTGAGCGCGCAAGGCTACCGGTTTTGATCTGACCGCAATTGGTCGCAACCGCCAAATCAGCGATGGTCGCATCTTCGGTTTCGCCGGAACGGTGGCTCATTACTGAAGTGTAACGCGCACGGGTCGCCATATCGACGGCCGCAAGTGTTTCGGTCAGCGTGCCGATCTGGTTGACTTTCACCAGCAATGAGTTGGCCAGACCATCCGCGATCCCCTGTCCCAAACGTGCCGGATTGGTGACGAAGAGGTCATCGCCCACGAGCTGGACCTTGTCGCCGATGGCTTTGGTGACGGCTGCCCAGCCCTCGAAATCATCTTCGCTCATGCCGTCTTCGATCGACAGGATCGGATAGTCATCGCACAGCTTGGCAAGGTAATCCGCCATGCCCTGACCATCGAGGCTAAGCCCCTCGCCCGAGATTTCATATTTGCCATCGCGGTAGAATTCGGTCGCGGCGCAATCCAGCGCAAGAACGATGTCTTCGCCCGGCTTAAAGCCCGCTTGTTCAACCGAGGCCATAATGAAGTCGAGCGCAGCGCGCGTGCTGGCAAGGTCAGGGGCAAAGCCGCCTTCATCGCCAACACTGGTTGCGAGAGCCTTATCATGGAGGCCCTTTTTCAAGGTGTGGAACACTTCAGAGCCCCAGCGCACAGCCTCTGCAATGCTGTCCGCGCCCACCGGCATGATCATGAACTCCTGGATATCGATAGGGTTATCCGCATGTTCGCCCCCATTGATGATGTTCATCATCGGAACTGGCAAAACGTGAGCGGAAACACCGCCAAGGTAGGAGTAGAGAGGAAGTCCGCGCGCATTGGCAGCGGCTTTGGCAACCGCAAGGCTGGTGCCAAGAATGGCATTTGCGCCAAGGCGCGCCTTGTTATCGGTGCCATCCAAAGCAATCAGGGAGAGGTCGATGTCGCGCTGATCTTCGGCGTCAAACGCACCGATGAGAAGGTCGCGGATCTCGGTGTTGACGGCATCTACCGCTTTCAACACGCCCTTACCCATATAGCGATCCTTGTCGCCGTCACGCAGTTCAACCGCCTCGTGAGCGCCGGTTGAGGCCCCCGAAGGCACTGCTGCACGGCCAAAACTGCCATCGTCGAGCAGAACATCCACTTCGACCGTGGGATTACCCCGGCTGTCGAGAATTTCGCGGCCATGGATGTCAATTATCGCTGTCATTATTTGAACTCCGGCGTGAGAGTGTTATATAAGGTTAAGACACCCAGTGTTACCCCTATACTGGGCGTCCGCATCACTTCTTTCCCGCACCCCTTATGCGGGAGAAAAGAACGGTGCAAGTGACATAGATTTTCATGACATAAAGTCGCGATTGCGTTATGCTGCATTGCGCAAAACCGAAGGCAAGAGACCGAGATGGCTGAAACAAAGACAACCAAGACCACGAGAAAGACCCCCGCAAGGACCCCTGCAAAGACCGCCGCAAAGCGGACAAGCGCCAAAAAGGCTGCTCCAAAAAAGACGGGTGCGACTGCGAAAAAGGCTGAACCAGAGGCCACCGCTGGCGCTGGCGAGGCAAAAAGCCGCTTCAACGCTGCCCTCCAAGAGGCAAAGGCAGGCGCAGCAGCGCTTCGTAGCGAAGCCAATACCCGCGCGGATGCTTACCGCGATCAAGCGAAAAACCGTGGAGATGACGTAATGGCTGAAGCCAAGGAATATGGTGAAAAGGCGAAAGTGAAAGCAGGCGAGCTGGCCGTTGAGGGCAAAGCGGCGGCAAGCGATGCGATTGCCTCTGTCGGCAAGGCATTGGGCGACACCGCTACCCAGCTCGACGACCGCTTTGGCGAACAGTATGGCGACTACGCCCGCTCAGCTTCGCGCACTTTGGCTGAAACTTCGGCCAAGCTCGAAGCCAAGAGCCTGGAAGAAATCGGCGAAGACACCCGCGAAGCGATCCGCAAAAGCCCGGCTGCAGCCGTTGGTATTGCCGCGGTTGCCGGTTTCCTTATCGCACGGCTTTTCCGTAACCGGTAATAAGCCAGCGTTAAGGCGCAAGAAAGGGGACTGAATGGCGGAGGCCCAAGGCCAGTCGGGCGCGAAAAGCGCTGACGATGGCTCTCCCGACCTGTCGCAAGTCAAAACTGAGGATTTGGAACCCGTTTCCGATCCTCAGATCGATCCCTCATTGATGGATGAAGCCTCGGCGCTGATCGACAATGCGCGCACCTATGCCGAGGCAGAGCTGGGCTTTCAAAAGACCAGAGCCGCCTTTGCAGGGCGATTGGTTGGCGTATCGCTCGGCCTTGTTGTCGTAGCGCTCATCCTTCTGCACATCGCCTTTCTCGCGCTTGCGGTCGGGCTTGTCCTCGCGTTCGAGCCTGTTGTGGGCATTTGGGGCTCTATCGGAATAGTCTTCGGCGGGCTGATGCTCGTCGTCGCCTTGCTTGGATGGGGGGCGTTTACCCGTGCCCGAAAGCTCGCTTCACTGTTCTCCTCCCCTGAAGAGGACGAGGCATGAGTAAGATCGAAGACCGCCTCGAAGATTACCGCGCCTTGCGCGACTCTTCTAAAAAAGTGCTCATGGCGGACATTGAGCACGCGCGTTCTACGTATTCTGCCAAAGGTTTGACCTCGCGCTATCTGGGCGGTGTGATCGAAGGCGGCAAAGACGTATACGAGGTTGCCAAGGTCCACACTGTAGACAATCGCGGGATCATCGCGATTGTGCTGGGCGCCCTCGCCTTGTGGTTTGGCCGCGAACCTTTGCTTGCTGCAATGGCAGAGGACCTTGGGGCAGAGGACCTTGGGGCTGAAGATCTCGAGATTGGAGACGAACCGAGCGAAGTGCAGGGCCAAGAGCCCGCTGTTCAGCAACCCGAAACCGACAATACCCCAGAAGACCTCGCTTCCGGAGATACACATGACAACTAATACCCCGATCACCGACGATGCAAAACGTGATGCACTTCGACAGAAGATCGAAGCCAACGAGCGCCGGATTGCCGAGCGCACCTTGGGCGAGCAAGCCAAGGAAGCGGTTGATGCTGCGGTCGATTACACCCGCGCAAATCCCCTGAAAGTGATTGGCGGCGCTGTGGTAGTCGGAGTTGCCATCGGTCTTATGACACAGCCGGGCCAACGCGTTGCCGGCAAAGCGGCATCTACTGCCGCAAGCGCAGCATCAGGCGCTGCTAGCAAGGTTGGCGGAGCGGCCAGCAGCGCTGCAGGAGCCGCAGCGGGAACCGTCAAGAACGCCGCAAAAGATCGCACAAGCGCCCTGTGGACGCTCGCCGCTGACGCGATTGTGGGATATGCAATCAAGTTCATCGATGACGCATTGGGCGCTCCCACCGCTGCGAAAGACACTCTCGAAGATCTTGGCGACAGCGCCGCAACAAAAGCGCGGACCCTTCGGCGTGAGGCCAGCTATCTGGCTGGAACGGCAGCCGACAAGGGCCGCGCCGCCACGCGTCGGACCAAACGCCGCGCAGAACGAGCGGTTCGCGACCTTACGGACCGCGTGAGCCACTAAGGCAGCGGCTACGCTTCGGGGCCAAGTTTCGGGAAATTGGTATGCACATCTCTTGTGCTGCCAGCGCGCTTCGCTTAACGGGCGAGAAATGAGGGTCACCGCACAGCGGTCAGGCCCACCAACTCCTCCCCAAGGAAGCGATCAATGGAAGAACGAACCCCAAGCCAGCGCCTTCACCTTGTTATGGGTGGCCGTGTCACTGACCCGCGTGGTCATGAATTTGCCGACCCTGAAAGTGTCCACGTCGTCGGTGTATATAGCTCATACGATGCAGCCGTTGATGCATGGCGCGCACAAGCACAGCGCACCGTGGATGATGCCGAAATGAAATATGTCGTCGTGCACATTCACAAACTTCTGACGCCAGAAGAATAAGCGCCCTTCACCGTGACCTACCGGGTTCGCCCATTCGAGGCAGGCGATGCCCCTGCCCTCGCCGCGCTTACTCTGGACGCGATCCGCAGTATTGGCGCGCGGGCCTATTCGGCTGAGCAAGTTGAGGTTTGGTCCTCTGGCCACATCAACGCGGAATGGTTTTTGGAACGTGCAGAGGCTGGCCAACACATTTACGTAATGGCCGATCAGGCGGGTGCACCTGCCGCCTATGCCCTCCTCGAACCGGACGGGCATCTCGATATGCTCTACTGTTCGCCGGATCATGCGGGACGCGGCCTGGCAGTTCAATTGCTCGCACACGCTGAAACGCAGGCACGCGAAATGGGGGTGACCAAGCTTTACACCGAGGCAAGCGAGCTGGCGCTCGCGCCATTCGAACGCGCCGGATACGAGATGGTTCAACGCCGCGACTTTAATCTGCGCGGCGTTGCAATCCACAACTATGCCATGGAAAAGACTCTAGCGTGAAAGCCTCTGATTTGAGGCCCTCACGAGGTAAAGCTTAGACGAATTCGATCTTTTCGATGAGGTAGAACTTGTCACCAGATGGCACTGTTACCTCAATCTCGTCTTCAAGCTGCTTGCCGATCAAAGCTCGTGCAATCGGAGAAGAATAGGAGATGCGTCCCTTTGAGGCATCTGCCTCGGTCTCGCCCACGATCTGGTACTTCACCGGCTTATCGTCTTCATCAAGAAGCGTGACAGTCGCACCGAAAACAACTCTGTCGCCTGACAAAGTAGTGGGATCGATGATCTGTGCGCGGCTGATTTTGCCTTCAAGGTCGCCGATCTGCGCCTCAACCTGGCCCTGACGCTCTTTTGCAGCATGATATTCGGCGTTTTCCGAAAGGTCGCCATGCGCGCGCGCTTCTTCGATTGCGTCAACAATCCGGGGCCGCTCATCGCGAAGCGCCTTAAGGTCAGCGGTCAGACGCTCATAACCCTCTGCGAGCATCGGGACCTTATCCATCGTAGCCATTCCTATTTCTTTCTGTCTGGACACCCTCCCAAGCCGTTTCACTCGGGAAACTTTGCCCCTGACCGCCTCGCTTGAAGCGGCCTTGCATAGGCAAAATGGTGGGGAGAGCGTCGTAAATGCCTAACTATAATAGTCTTGCAACGACCGAACTTCAAGCTGTGAGGGTTTGAGCGCTTTAATTGAGGCCGCAACAGCGCGCGAAGCGGCGGCGGTTGTGTAGTAAGGAAGCTTCTTCTCCAGTGCGCTTGCACGAATGGATTTTGAGTCCTTCAACGACTGCCAGCCCTCGGTCGTGTTGAAGATCAGCGCGATCTCGCCGTCGATGATTTTGTCGACAATGTGCGGCTGACCCTCCGCAACCTTGTTCACCCGCTCCACCGCAAGCCCTTGTTCGGAGAGGTACTTTTGCGTGCCCGCCGTCGCCACGATTTGAAATCCGCATTCGAGCAGGTCTTTGACCGCGGGCACGATGTTCGCCTTGTCTGAATTCTTGACCGAGACAAACACGGTGCCTCCTTCGGGCAGAGTCATTCCGGCGCCTAGCTGTGATTTGAAAAAGGCAGGCTCAAAGGCGCAATCGAGACCCATCACTTCGCCGGTCGACTTCATTTCGGGAGATAACACAGGATCTGCGCCCGGGAAGCGGGCGAACGGGAACACGGCCTCTTTGATCGCCATGTAAGGCAGGTCGCGGCGGAAAGGTTCAAAGTAGGCAAGCTTCTCTCCTGCCATAACGCGGGCTGCGATCTTGGCCACGGGTTGTCCGATAGCCTTTGCGACGAATGGCACGGTGCGGCTTGCGCGCGGGTTGACCTCGATGAGGAAAACCTCGCCGTCCTTCACAGCGAATTGGACGTTCATCAGGCCGCGGACCTTGAGGGCAAAGGCGAGCGCTTCTGCCTGACGCTCCATCTCGGCGATAATCTCGGGCGAAAGCGAATATGGCGGCAGCGTGCAGGCGCTATCGCCGGAGTGGACGCCCGCTTCTTCGATGTGTTGCATGACGCCAGCAACGCGAACTTCGTCTCCGTCACACAGGGCGTCAACATCGCATTCAATCGCATCACGCAGATATTGATCCACCAGCACAGGGCTGTCACCGGATACGTTCACAGCCGTCTTGATGTAGTCATCAAGCTGCGCCTCGCTGTCGACGATTTCCATAGCCCGGCCACCCAGCACAAAGGATGGGCGCAGAAGCACAGGATAGCCAATACGCGCCGCTGCCGCTGCTGCTTCATCGCGGGTGTAGGCAATGCCATTGTCGGGCTGTTTCAGGCCCAGCTCATTTACAAGCTTTGCAAAGCGTTCGCGGTCCTCGGCATGGTCGATGGCATCGGGTGATGTGCCAAGGATCGGGATCCCGGCATCTTCCAAGGCCTGGGCGAGTTTGAGCGGCGTTTGACCGCCAAATTGGACGATGACGCCGACAAGCTCACCCGATTGCTGTTCCACACGCAGGATTTCGAGCACGTCTTCGGCTGTCAAAGGTTCGAAATAAAGGCGGTCGGAAGTGTCGTAATCGGTCGAAACGGTCTCTGGGTTGCAGTTGACCATGATTGTCTCAAAGCCTTGCTCAGCCAAAGCAAAGCAGGCGTGGACACAGCAGTAGTCGAACTCAATCCCCTGCCCGATCCGGTTGGGTCCGCCGCCAAGGATGACGATCTTTTTGCGGTCGGAAACGTCCGCCTCGCACTCGGGCTCACCAAAACTCGGGGCCTCATAGGTCGAGTACATGTAGGGCGTGATTGCCTCAAATTCGGCGGCGCAGCTGTCGATGCGCTTGAACACCGGATTGACGCCAAGCTTCTGGCGAAGCTCGCGCACTTCCTCTTCGCTGGTAGCGCCCGCCATGGCTTGGAGTGCATCGTGGAGGAGGCCCGAACGCTTAGCCTGCGTCTCTGCAAGGCCGCCTTTTACACCAACAGAGCGCACCGCAAGGGTGGCAAGCCGCTTGTCGGAAAAGCCCATCGATTTGAGCTTGCGCAAGGCGACTGCATCGCGCGGAAGGCCATCGGTTTGGACCTGTTTCTCCGCTTCGATAATCTCTTCGATCTGGCGCAGGAACCATGCGTCGTAGCCGGTCACGCTCTGGATCTCCTCGAGGGAAAGTCCCTCACGGAAAGCTTGTCCTACTTGGAGCAGACGGTCCGGTGTGCGCTTCGATAGGGCGGCGGTGATGACGTCCTTTTGTACGCCCTCAAGCTCGACCATACGGTTAAACCCGTCGAGACCCGTTTCGAGGCCGCGTAGTGCCTTCTGCACGCTCTCCTGGAAGTTGCGGCCAATCGCCATGACCTCACCCACCGACTTCATCGCGGTGGCAAGGAGAGGCTCAGCGCCCTTGAACTTCTCGAATGCAAAGCGCGGGATCTTGGTGACGACATAGTCGATTGTCGGCTCAAAGCTCGCAGGCGTCGCTCCGGTGATCTCGTTTGTGATCTCATCAAGAGTATACCCCACCGCCAGTTTCGCGGCGACGCGCGCAATCGGGAAGCCGGTCGCCTTGGATGCGAGCGCCGAAGACCGCGACACGCGAGGGTTCATCTCGATGACGATGAGGCGACCATCCTTGGGGTTCACCGCGAATTGAACGTTGGATCCGCCTGTCTCAACGCCGATCTCGCGCAAAACCGCAATCGAGGCGTTGCGCATTATCTGGTATTCTTTGTCGGTCAGCGTCAATGCGGGCGCAACCGTGATGGAATCGCCCGTGTGCACACCCATCGGATCAACGTTTTCGATTGAGCAGATGATGATGCAATTGTCCGCCTTATCGCGCACAACTTCCATCTCATATTCTTTCCAGCCCAGCAGCGATTCTTCGATCAGAACTTCGGTCGTGGGAGAGGCGTCCAGACCCTCGCGCACGATCCGGTCAAATTCCTGCGTGTTGTAGGCAATCCCGCCGCCGGTCCCACCAAGGGTAAAGCTTGGGCGGATGATCGAAGGCAGGCCGGTACGCTTCACAATCTCGCGCGCTTCTTCGATGGTGTTGGCAACGCCGCTGCGAGCGCTTTCCAGCCCAATCTTGTCCATCGCGTCGCGGAAACGCTGGCGGTTCTCGGCCTTGTCGATGGCATCGGCCTTCGCGCCGATCATCTCGACCCCGTGCTCAGCCAATACGCCCATGCCCTCAAGCGCGAGCGCACAGTTCAATGCCGTCTGCCCGCCCATCGTGGGGAGCAGCGCATCGGGTTTTTCCTTGGCGATGATCTTGGCGACGATTTCCGGCGTGATCGGCTCGACATAGGTCGCGTCGGCAAATTCGGGATCGGTCATGATCGTTGCCGGGTTCGAGTTCACCAGAATGACCCGGTAGCCCTCTTCTTTCAGAGCCTTAATCGCCTGCGTGCCCGAATAATCGAACTCACACGCCTGCCCGATAATGATCGGCCCTGCACCAATCACAAGGATCGAGGAAATGTCATTACGTTTGGGCATTATCGGCTCTCGTTCTCGGGAATTGTTTCGGTGTTGTCAGGGTCGGCTTCGGGTTCGGGAATACGGGTGTAGTCGACCCGAATAAGCCTCATATTCTCTTGTTGGCGCGCACAGCCAGCAGCAACGCCGCCTCCGAAAAAGACAGGCTCTCCGCGAACACGGTAAAGCGCCGGATCTCTTGCGAGAAAGAACGCGCCATTCTCATCCACCGGTTCATCCATAAACTGTGCAACCGCGGTGGACGTCTCATTGGTGCTAGTTCTCAGCGTCGTGCCTGCAGTTTCATCGGTGCCTTCCACGGACAGTTCCTGAATTGCCTCCAACCCAAGCTTGGTCACGTCATAAGTAAAGATTGGGTAAAATGGCGCGTCGGCGGCGGGCGACGCATCTAGTTCAGGATCACCGCCAGAGTTTCCGAAACTGCTTTTGAGCTCTTGCTCCATGCGGGAAATGCATTCATCTTCCGGTTCAACACCGAGACGCGGGTCTTCGGGGAAAAGGATGCTACAGCCGGTGAGGCTTAGGAGGGCGAGTGAGGATAAAGCAATTCGGATCACACGATAACTCCGCAATCAGCGTTCCGGGCAAGTTTTACTATCGGAATATTTGCTAGCGCTGTGAAAGTTGGCATACGCCTTCCCTGTAATCTGCGAGAGACTGGGGAAATGACGTGAAACGAAGGTCGGGCCGTAATCATTTCGCTCACACTCTCAGGGAGAACGCGACCGCTGCGTAACGAATTCTCTGGGATCGCCTGTCCAAAAAGCAGCTTGGAGCCACTTTCATTCGCCAAGAACGTATTGGCACCCGTTACGCCACCTTCGTAGCGCGTTCGCGCAATCTGGCAGTCGAGGTCGATCGTGGCGGCACGAACAACAGCCCGAATGCCTTCAGAAGAATAACCCCCGATGTGAGAACAAAATTTGATGTTCTCTTCTTTTGGGAGATCGACGTTCTCTCTCGTACCGATGAGGTCGTCGATGCAATTCGCGAGGCGTTGCAATAGCTGCCGGTGTGTCGAGAAAAGTCTCACCCCAGCCCCCCGACGAATTTCTCGAAGAGGTAGAAGCTATCCTGCGGCCCCGGCGAAGCTTCCGGGTGATACTGCACTCCAAACGCATTCTTCCCCTTCACCGCAATCCCGCAGTTGGAGCCGTCGAACAGGCTCACATGGGTCTGCTCCAGCGTCTCGGGCAAAGTGTCCGCATCCACCGCAAAGCCGTGGTTCATGCTGGTGATCTCAACGAGGCCTGTGGTCTCACCCCAACCCTCTCCAACCCGCTGAACCGGGTGGTTTGCGCCGCGGTGGCCCTGGTGCATCTTGATCGTCTTTGCGCCCGCTGCGAGAGCCAGCATCTGGTGGCCCAAACATATGCCGAAAAGCGGCATGTCAGCTTCGAGCAATTTCTGGATCACCGGCACAGCGTATTCGCCCGTCGCCGCCGGGTCTCCAGGGCCGTTGGAGAGGAACACACCGTCGGGTTTAAGCGCCATGATGTCGTCATAGGATGTCTTGGCAGGCACCACAGTCACCTTGGCACCAGCGCGCACGAGGTTCCTAAAGATGTTGTCCTTTGCGCCATAGTCGATTGCGACCACGTGCGGGGTAGCGTCATGCGCCGCGCGGCCATAGCCGTGGCCCAAGCGCCAATAGCCGCCTTCCCAATTCTCTTGGGCCTCGCGGGTAACCCGCACGGCCAAGTCCATGCCTTCCAGCCCTGCCCACTCCTTGGCGCGGGTGATGAGAGCGGGAATGTCGAATTTACCCTCGGGCGAATGCGCGATCACCGCATTGGGCGCGCCTGACAGACGGATGCGGCGGGTGAGCGCTCTTGTATCCACGCCCGAAAGGCCGATCTTGCCTTGCCGCTCCATCCACTCCTGAAAACGCTCCAGGCTGCGGAAGTTTGATGGCTCGGTCACATCTTCGCGCACCACGCAGCCGACCGCGCCTTCAACTGCGCTTTCCACATCCTCGCCGTTCGCGCCTACATTTCCGATATGGGGAAAGGTGAAGGTCACAATCTGCGCAGCGTAAGAGGGATCGGTCATCACCTCCTGATAGCCAGTCATCGCCGTGTTGAAGCACACCTCGCCAACCGCATCACCGACCGCGCCAAAGCCGCGCCCCCAAACAATCGTTCCGTCTGCCAGAACGAGACAACCTGTCGCGTCTTTGGGTTGCGCAGGAGTAGAGGCGGAATGGGCCATGGGGCGCTCCGAATAAGAGAGGTTTTCCAGCAATGTCGCTAAGTCTCACCGGCTAAGCTTGCGCGGGGCCTACGTCAACCTATCTCGCACGGGATAATTCGGCTAAGCCGTGCATCAGAACAATCCATCCACAAGAAAGACGTGAATTACGATGATCCGTGACGACATCAAAGCAGCGACCATTACCGCAATGAAGGCGAAAGAGAAGGAGCGCACCGCGACGCTTCGCCAGATCAGCGCCAAGATCAAGGACCGCGATATCGAAGAGCGTACGAGTGGCAAAGATATCGACGATGATGCCCTCGTCACCAGCGTGCTCCAGAAAATGGCCAAACAACGCCGCGAATCGATCGAGATGTACGTAACCGGCGGTCGTCAGGAATTGGCGGATAAAGAAACAGCCGAGCTTGCCGTAATCGAGGAGTTCCTGCCGCAGATGATGAGCGAGGACGAAACCAAGGCCGCGATTGAGGCGATCAAGGCGGAAACCGGAGCGTCATCCATGAAGGACATGGGTCAGGTCATGGGCGCTCTTAAGGCGAAGCATGGCGCGGTTCTAGACGGGAAACTGGCGAGCGGGCTTGTGAAGGCGGCGCTGAGCTAAACACAGACTTGTCCACCACAGCGCTTGCTCAGGCGCGCTTACACGAGCATCTTTGATCCTATGTCAATCACCCCGCAATGGAAGGACGAGCTGCGAGCGAGGATCACGCTATCAACCGTGATCAATCGATCGACCAAGCTCACCCGTGCGGGGCGCGAATGGAAAGCCTGTTGCCCTTTCCATAACGAGGCGACACCAAGCTTCTACGTCAATGATCAGAAGGGGTTTTACCACTGCTTTGGCTGCGGGGCGCATGGTGATGTGATCGCGTGGATGACAGAGCAGCGCGGGCTGTCCTTTATCGATGCGTGCAAGGAATTGGCAGCAGAAGCCGGGATGGAGGTCCCTGCCCCGGACCCCGTGGCGGCGCAGAAGGCCGAAAAACGCGCTGAGCTGATCGACGTGACGTCCGATGCACAACAGTGGTTTTACGACAATTTGCGTGGACGCGATGGCCGTGAGGCGATGCAATATCTGACGGGTCGAGGGCTGAAACCGGAAGTTCTGCAAGAGTTTGGCTTTGGCTATGCGCCAGAGAGCAAGCAGGCTTTGAACAACGCTCTTTCCCGTTACGAAGACCAGATGCTGCTTGAAACCGGCATGCGCATCAAGACCGATGATGGCACCACCTATGACCGCTTTCGTGGCCGGGTCATGCTGCCCATTCAGGATGCGCGGGGCCGGGTCATCGCCTTTGGCGGGCGGATCATGCAAAGCCGTGACGGTGTCGCAAAATATCTGAATTCCCCCGACACGCCGCTCTTCGACAAGGGCCGCACGCTCTACAACCTCCACCGGGCCTCGCCTGCCTCGCGCCAATCAGGCCGCGTGATCGTGGTCGAAGGCTATATGGATGTGGTCGCGCTGGCTCAGGCGGGCTTTGAGGATGCGGTTGCGCCTCTGGGAACGGCTCTGACGGAAACGCAGCTCGAGATGCTGTGGCGCATGGTTGAGGTGCCGGTGCTCTGCTTTGACGGTGATAAGGCCGGAGAGCGAGCCGCGATGCGCGCTATCTCCCGCGCCCTGCCACTGCTCGCCCCCATGCGGTCCCTTTCTATCGTGCGCCTGCCCAGCGGCATGGACCCCGATGATCTGATCAACCGCGATGGTCCCAAGGCTATGGGTGAGCTGCTCGACAATCCCAAAAGCCTGCTCGATGCCCTTTGGGAAGGCGAACGCGATGCAAAGCCTCTTAGCAGTCCTGAATCCAAAGCAGGGCTCAAAGTTCGCCTGATGGCTCATGTCGATACCATCGAGAACAAGGACATTCAGGCGCTCTACCGCCGCGAGCTGCTTGACCGCTTTTCCGCATTTGCCTTTCCGCGCCGTGAGAACAACCGGGGACCTCAGCGCCAGCCCCAATCGCGCGGCAATTGGCAGAACCGGAATGCGGCGCCGCCCAGGCTTTCCCAAGAGGCGCGCGACACCCTTGGCCGCGCCATGTCAGGCGGCCAGCGCGCCTCGCTATTGACGGCCGTGATTGCCGGACTGGTGCGTTTCCCGACCGAAATCTCGCGCCATTCCGAAGCGCTTTCCCGGCTTGCCCTTGCTGACCCAAATGCAGCGCCTGCGATAGAATCGTTGATGGAGCTGTCAGAAACACTTGATTCGCAGGGGCCAAACGCCATATCGGACCCTGAAGGCATTCCTGCCCCACCGGTAAACCAACAGTTCGCCTTTCTTCGAGAAGGCACAGACCCCGGTGAAGCGCGCGAGGAATTGACCGAAGCTGTATCGCTGCTGGCCCAAAAACCAGCGCTCGAAGCCGCTATGGCGGCAACGATCGCGCGGTTTGACGAAGACCCGGAAGGGGCTTTGGCTGAGCAGGTCCGCTTGCGAGAACAGCTCCAGACAGTTGACGAACGCCTGAAAGCATTTGGGCGAAAGAAGGCCGGAGCACCGGCTGAATAGAGTTTTTTCCGGGTTTTTCGATCCGGAATGGGATTAACGGTAAGAGTTTGCGAAGTCTGCGGTCCGGTAGGGGTGACCAATGACGAAACAAGCTCCGGCGAACGGACAAACAAGTACATGGCAACGAGCGCTAAGAGCGACAAAGACGACGCACCGCTGATCGACCTCAATGAGGCGTCTGTGAAGAAGCTCATGACCAAGGCAAAGAAGAAGGGCTACATCACTTATGATGAGCTCAACGCTGCTTTGCCTTCCGGGGAGATGAGCCCCGATCAGATCGAAGACATCCAGACTGCCCTTTCCGAAATGGGCGTCCAGATTGTCGAGAACGACGAAGAAGCCGAGGCCGAGGCGGAACAAGACGCCGAAGTCGAAGCGATGGAAGTCGACGACGAGAAGAAAAAGCCTGCCGCTGCTGCCAAGCCTGCTGCCAAGAAAACCGGCACGGGTGAACGCACCGATGACCCAGTGCGTATGTATCTGCGCGAAATGGGCGCGGTGGAATTGCTCAGCCGCGAGGGTGAAATCGCGATTGCCAAGCGTATCGAAGCGGGCCGCGACATGATGATCATGGGCCTTTGCCAGAGCCCGATCACTTTCCACGCCATCATCCAATGGTCCGAAGCGTTGAATTCCGAAGACATGCAGCTTCGCGAAATCCTCGATCTTGACGCGATGCTTTCTAAAGAGCCTCCGCCAGACAAGATGGAAGAGGAAAACGAGGAAGCTGAAAAAGGCGGCGAAATCTCTGAAGAGACCGCTGGCCCGACCATCCGTGACGACGACGATGAAGTCGAAGATCACAAGGAAGAGGGCGAAGACGGCGAAGACGGCGAAGGCTCCAAAAAGGAAGAGGAAGAGGAGGAGGACAACACTCTCTCCCTTGCTCAAATGGAAGCCGCGCTTAAGCCTGACGCGATTGAGCGTTTTGCCCGGATTACCAAGCTTTTCAAAAGCTTCGAGAAGCTTCAGCTTGAGCGGGTTCAAGTGCTCGCCGATGGCGGCGTCTTCCCGAAAGCCAAAGAAAACAAGTACGAAAAGCTCTCGGACGAGCTTACCGCAGAAGTCGAAAGCGTGCAGTTCCATGCCGCGAAAATCGAATTCCTCGTCGACAATCTTTATGCCTTTAACCGCCGTTTGACCGCCCTGGGCGGCCAGATGCTGCGCCTGGCTGAGCGTCACAAGATCAAGCGGATCGACTTCCTCAAATCCTACGTCGGCAATGAGCTTGATGACAGCTGGATTGCCGAGCGTGCGGCCAAGGACAAAAAATGGGCTGCCTTCGCCGAGAAGGAAGAAGGCGCGCTTGACCGTATCCGCACCGAAATCACCGATATTGCCGCAAACACCGGCATGGCGCTCCCCGAGTTCCGCCGCATCGTCAACATGGTGCAAAAAGGCGAGCGCGAGGCACGCATCGCGAAGAAGGAAATGGTGGAAGCCAACCTTCGACTGGTGATCTCCATCGCCAAGAAATACACCAACCGTGGCCTGCAATTCCTTGATCTTATTCAGGAAGGTAACATCGGCCTGATGAAGGCGGTCGACAAATTCGAATACCGCCGCGGCTACAAATTCAGCACTTATGCAACGTGGTGGATCCGTCAGGCGATCACCCGCTCAATTGCCGACCAGGCGCGGACGATCCGTATTCCGGTACACATGATCGAGACGATCAACAAGCTGGTGCGCACAAGCCGCCAGTTCCTTCACGAAGAGGGCCGCGAGCCGACGCCTGAAGAAATGGCAGCGCGTCTCTCCATGCCGCTCGAAAAGGTTCGCAAGGTGATGAAAATCGCCAAAGAGCCGATCAGCCTCGAGACGCCAATTGGCGATGAAGAAGATTTGCACCTTGGCGATTTCATCGAGGACAAGAACGCGATCATCCCAGTGGATGCCGCTATTCAGGCAAACCTCAAGGAAACCGTCACCCGCGTGCTTGCATCGCTGACCCCGCGTGAAGAGCGCGTTCTGCGGATGCGCTTTGGTATCGGCATGAACACCGACCATACTTTGGAGGAGGTCGGTCAGCAGTTCTCCGTTACCCGTGAACGTATCCGTCAGATCGAGGCAAAAGCGCTGCGCAAACTGAAGCACCCAAGCCGTTCGCGCAAAATGCGTTCGTTCCTGGATCAGTGATAGGACAGGCAATGAAGCTCCTGAAAACACTCGTATTTGGCGCGGGTGCTCTCGCGCTTGCATCCCCTGCCCTTGCACAAGACGACGGGTACACCCCGCCCGCCGATGAGATGACTGAGGCCATGGCGATCATGGACATCATGTTTCCGATCGACACGCGCGAACAGGAAATGGTCGATATTGCGACCACGATGGGCAATCAAATGGCAACGTCAGCAATGACAGGTCCGATATTCGAAGAGCCTGGCATCCGCGCGATCATGGATGGTTTTCTCGCCTCGCTCCCAGAAGTGATGCGCCCGATGATCACCAAGCACCTGCCGAGCATGATCAAATCGACAGCGATTGCCTACACACGCGAATTCACGCTCGCCGAGTTGAAAGACATTCGCGCATTTGCATCTACGACGAGCGGTCAGCGTTACTTCTCCCAGACCCAGAAACTCCTCTCAGACCCGGCTGTTGCGGCTGCCAATGAAGCGTTCTTTACGGATGTAAACGAAGTTCAGCAGGTTGAGGTGCAAAAGCTGCAGGCCGAGGTTGTCGAATACCTCGAAAACAACCCCGAAGTGATTGAGCGCCTTCAAGCGGCAGGCGTCGGACAAGGCAGCTAGTCGGGCTTTCAACTTCGCACTTGCGGAAAACACGCCTTCGCACTTGCAATATATGGCCAGTTGGGGGATCGTGGACGACTAAAGATCACGGGAACACCCCATGCCAAAATCCGACCCCATCACTATCGCCATCGTCAGCCAAAAAGGCGGTTCGGGTAAGACCACGCTTGCGGTGAACCTCGCCACTCGCGCTGCCGCAGCAAAGCACGAAAGCTGTGTGGTGGATACCGATCCGCAAGCCACCGCTGCGGCGTGGAGCGATTGGCGCGGCGACTTCCTGCCCGTTGTTGTAACCGCTCCCCCTGCCCGACTTGGCCGCACGATTGAGAGCGCGAAAAAGAATGGCGTCGACTTTATCGTGATCGACACCCCTCCCCATGCTGATGCAGCGGCGCGCGAAGCGATCAAAGCGGCGGACATTGTCCTTATCCCGACAAAGCCACGCGCGTTCGATCTGGCAGCGCTTGAGCCGATTGCCGACCTCGTGAACTACGCGCAGACGCCCGCTTTTGTCGTTTTAAACGGTGTTCCCACTGGCGCGACCAAGCTTGCCAAAGAAGCGAAGAAGGCGGCCAAAGACATGGGTCTAGAGATCGCTCCGGTGCAATTGGGTGAACGGGCCGATTTCCACCGGTCAAGCGCCAAGGGCGAGACCGCAAGCGAACTGTCACCTGACGGGAAAGCCGCCAAAGAGATAGACAAGCTTTGGAAATGGCTGAACAAAACGCTCAACAAGTCGAAAGACTAATCGACGCGCGCCTAATATCGGCGGTGCCGGTCATCCTCGAAACTGCGCGGGAATAGCCCGTATTTCAGCGCGAATCCTTCAGGTATCACAGGTTCAGGCCCGGATTGCAGTCTGCGAAACCGCTGGCTCGCTTTGCGAAATTCCTTTGCCGGAATGGCTGACCACTCGATTGAGTTGCGCGATGTCAGAGCAAAGTCGCCGGCATTGGTCAGCATTCCTTCGCGAACCTCGAAAGTCGGCGCGATATCGCCATAGCCGCGCGACGGACGCGACACTTCGACGGTTCCGGTCAATCCTCTGCGATCAATCAGGCAACGCTCGTCCTCGGCCGGAATTTTGGGACAATCGATGCCGTGGGCAACCAGGCGATAGGTTCCGGCCCTCAATTGATAGGCACGCACCTGATACTTCACTGTAGAATTGCCGAACGCAAAGAAGCTCTGCTTTCGCCCAAAGGTCACGACGTCCGCCGGGTTCGTGACCTCACCACCTTCGCGCAAAAAGAAGACGTCCAAAGGTTCTTCCAGATAAAGTTCGCTGCGAATCGAGATGATCACAGCGCCATAGCCCGGTTCGATTGCCGAGGCGCGCTTCACCTGCTCTGCCGCGAGCGCTGGCACTCCTTCGGATTGTGCGGCCAAATTGCTCCCCAAAGGGACCGCTGCGGCCAGCAATATTGCAAGAAGGAGGACAAAACGCATCGCACGGCACCTAAGACGAAATCTTGATGCTGTGGCATGAAACATAGTGCCCCCCTTATCAAGAGCCGCGCCCAAGCGATTGTCCTATGGGCGCACAAGAAACGTCGAAAAGCACATCTATTGGGGTGGAGAAGCAGGCGCGATCACACTATGTAGCGGTGCCATGCGTATAGCCATTGCCTCCGATCATGCCGCCACTGACCTGAAAGCCGAGCTTGCTGAATGGTTGATGGAAGAGGGCCACGAAGTTGCCGACCTGGGTCCAGAGCCTGGAGAAAGCGTCGATTATCCTGACTATGGATACAAGCTTGCCGATGTGATTGCCGATGGCACCGCTGACTTTGGCGTCGCCTTGTGCGGGTCTGGCATCGGCATTTCGATCAGCGTGAACCGTCATCCGGGCGTTCGCTGCGCTCTGGTATCGGAGCCTTTGTCCGCGGCCCTCGCGCGGGAACACAACAATGCGAACTGCATTGCCTTGGGTGCGCGTTTGACAGGCATCGAAATGGCGAAGTCTTGCGTAGCTACTTTTCTTGCCACTCAGTTTGCCGATGAAGGTGATCCGGCTGGCCGTCATCAACGCCGCGTTGCAAAGCTCGGCAATCCACCAATCGACCCCGATCACATTGAGGCCCACCAATGAGCACTAACCCTTCGACCCTGACCGACCCCCTAAACACTCCTGGGCACGGGTTTTGGCATGACGATCTGGCGAGCGCTGATCCGGAAATTGCTGCAGCTGTCGGCAAGGAGCTTGCGCGTCAGCAGGATAAGATCGAGCTGATTGCATCTGAGAACATCGCATCGAAAGCGGTTCTTGAAGCGACGGGTAGCGTGTTCACGAACAAATACGCAGAAGGCTATCCGGGCAAGCGTTATTATGGCGGCTGCGACTATGCCGACGTGGTCGAAACACTGGCAATTGAGCGCGCCAAGCAATTGTTTGGATGCAATTTTGCCAATGTTCAGCCAAACTCGGGCAGCCAGATGAACCAGGCGGTGTTCCTCGCAATGCTTGAGCCGGGCGACACTTTTATGGGCCTGGATCTCAATTCAGGCGGGCACCTTACACACGGTTCGCCCGTCAATATGAGCGGCAAGTGGTTCAACCCGGTCAGCTACGGCGTGACCGAGGGCGAAGAACTGATCGATATGGATGCGGTTGCGGCTACAGCGCGCGAGCACAAGCCCAAGCTCATTATCTGTGGCGGCACGGCCTATTCGCGCCAATGGGACTTTGCCGCATTCCGCGCGATCGCTGATGAAGTGGGCGCGATCCTGCTGTGCGATATGAGCCATATCTCCGGCCTCGTGGCTGGCGGCGCGCACCCCTCGCCCTTCCCGCATTGCGATATTGTGACCTCGACGACGCACAAGTCGCTGCGTGGCCCGCGTTCCGGCATCATCCTTTGGAATGACGAGAAATATACCAAGCCATTGAATATGGCGGTGTTCCCCGGCCTTCAGGGCGGCCCGCTGATGCATGTTGTGGCCGCCAAGGCGGTGGCGTTCAAAGAAGCGCTGGCGCCTGAGTTCAAAACCTATGCCCACCGCATCGTTGAAAACGCCCGCGCGCTCGCTGCGAGCCTTGAAGAGAACGGCCTGCGGATTGTTTCAGGCGGCACGGACAACCACTCTATGTTGGTCGACCTCACAGCGAAGGATGTAACTGGTAAAGCCGCAGAAGCTGGCCTCGACCGGGCATGGCTCACATGCAACAAGAACGGCATTCCCTTCGATACGCGTTCGCCCTTTGTGACCAGCGGCATTCGCCTCGGCACGCCAGCGGGCACCACGCGCGGCTTTGGTCCGGTTGAATTTCGTCAGATTGGCCAGCTTATTGCCGAAGTCGTCGACGGGCTTTCGAAGAATGGCCCGGAAGGTGATGCACAGGTCGAAGAAAGCGTGCGAGGCCGCGTTGCCAAGCTGTGCGCTGACTTCCCGGTCTATCCGAAAAGCTGAGCACCACACATGCGCTGCCCCTTTTGCGCTCACGAAGACACACAGGTGAAAGACAGCCGCCCTACCGAGGACAATACCTCGATTCGTAGGCGCCGGCAGTGCAATTCTTGTGGCGCACGCTTCACCACGTTTGAGCGCGTGCAATTGCGCGAGGTCGTGATTGTCAAAGCCGGGCCAGACGGTTCGGATTTGAAGCGCGAACCGTTTGACCGTTCCAAGCTTGAGAAATCCGTCGCTCTTGCCTGTCGCAAACGCGATGTGTCGCAGGAACGGATCGACCAACTCGTGTCCGGCATTCAGCGCCAGGTTGAGACCGCTGGCGATCCCGAAGTGCCCTCCTCGCGCATTGGGGAGATGGTAATGGACGGCCTGAAGCAGCTCGATTCGGTCGCCTACATCCGCTTTGCCAGTGTCTATCGCGATTTTTCAGAGGCCAAGGACTTTGAAGAGTTTGCCAGCACCATCGCCGACGCGGCCAAAGACTGAGCATGTCTGACAAGCCGATCATCGTGCTGGTCCGCCCGCAATTGGGTGAGAACATCGGTAAAGCTGCGCGTGCCATGCTCAACTTCGGGCTGACGGAAATGCGCATTGTTGCCCCTCGCGATGGCTGGCCAAACCCGAGCGCTGGACCTGCGGCAGCGGGTGCCGATATCGTTCTGGACGAGGCGAAGATTTACGAGACAACCGCAGAGGCCGTGGCTGACTGCGAGCATGTCTATGCAACCACGGTTCGCAAGCGCGGCGTGACCAAGCCTGTTGTCGGCCCGGATGAGGCAGCGCGGCAGATGCACGCACAAAGCGGGCGTCATGCGGTGTTGTTCGGACGTGAGGCGTCGGGGCTGGCAACTGAGGACGTGGCTCTTGCCCGTTACATCCTGACAGTGCCGATCAATCCCGAGTTCGGTTCGCTAAACCTTGCGCAAGCAGTAATCCTTACCGCCTATGAATGGTCACGCATCGGTCGTGAGCTTGAACAAAGCGACTTGGTCCAGCCTACAGCCGAGGAAGACACCCTTCCCCCTGCCCCGCAGGACGAGCTTGAGGGTCTCATTGCGCATCTTGAGGGGATGCTTGGCCCCAAGGGGTACTTCTACCCCGAGGCCCGCGCAGAGGCGACAAGGCGCACCCTTCGCACAGTGCTGACAAAGCCGGGTTGGAACCACCTTGAGGTGCGCACCTTGCGCGGGGTTCTCACCTCGCTTGGCCGGCCAGATAAAGACGTTTCCGATTAAACTTGATTTAGGCGCGCGGCACTGTATACGCGCCCTCGCAAGATTGGTCCCGCACCCCGGTGAAGCGGCGACCGCACTGAGCAAATAGGCTTAGTGGTGCGATACCGGGTTCAACGCCTGCTGCCGGTTCATGTGATTGGGGGTAGGCCAAGCAAATTTAAAGGAAAGACATATGTCGAAGCGTAAGAGCTCCAAGCATAAACTCGACCGCCGCATGGGTGAAAACATCTGGGGCCGTCCAAATTCACCAGTGAACAAGCGTTCGTACGGTCCAGGCCAACACGGTCAGCGTCGTAAGAGCAAGATGAGCGACTTCGGTCTTCAGCTTCGCGCCAAGCAGAAGCTCAAAGGCTATTACGGCGACGTGACGGAGAAGCAGTTCCGCTCAACCTACAAAGACGCAACCCGCATGAAGGGTGACACCGGTCAAAACCTCATCGGTCTGCTCGAGCGTCGCCTCGACATGATCGTGTACCGCGCCAAGTTCGCGCCAACAATCTTTGCAGCGCGTCAGATCGTCAACCACGGCCACATCTACGTCAACGGTGTGAAGTGTAACATTCCTTCGCGCCGCTGTGACGTTGGCGATGTGATCAGCCTCGGCAACAAGGCCAAGGAAATGGTTCTCGTGATCGAAGCGCAAAGCCTGCCAGAGCGTGAAATTCCTGACTACGTTGCTCCGGATGGCAACGACAAGGTTCAGTTCACCCGCGTGCCTAAGCTTGACGAAGTGCCTTACCCGGTAACGATGGAACCAAACCTCGTGGTCGAGTTCTACTCGCGTTAATTCTAACGCCGAACACCACCAGGAATTCAGGGCGATCCTTCGGGGTCGCCCTTTTCTTTTGGCCCCTATTACATCGCGGTCAGATGCCGACCAATGAGGGATAATTCTGCTAGGAACCTGCTCGGTCTTCGCCTATCCCCGTCTTGGAAAGCAGGACTGAGGCCGATGGCAATCGCGTGCATTTATGACAGATAACGCCCCCCGGGTCGTTGGTTGGCGCGAGTTGGTCACTCTGCCATCGCTCAACCTGTCAGACATCCAGGCCAAAATCGACACAGGCGCCCGCACCTCGTCGCTTCATGCCCATGTCCTTGACGAAATCGACCGGCCCGACGGCCAATATGTCCGCTTTGCTGTCGACTGGAACGGCGAAACACACGAATGCGAAGCGATCCACGTCGATGTAAGGGGCATCACCAGTTCAAATGGTGACACCCAAAAACGCTATGTCATCAAAACGCCTGTGCGGATCGGTGACCTCGAATTTAAAGCCGAAATCAGCCTTGCGGACCGGTCTGATATGAAATTTCCCATGCTCATCGGGCGGACGGCTTTGCGCCGGCGCTTCCTGGTGGACAGTGGACACTCCTGGTTGCAGCCCCCTCTGCGAGAAAAATCGAAAGGCTACATGCCGTGAAAATTGCCATGCTTGCACGCAATCCGAACCTCTATTCGCACACAAGGCTGAAAGAAGCGGCCGAAGCGCGTGGCCATTCTTTGGAGATTCTCAACACCACGCGTTGCAACGTAAATATCGCAAGCCATCGGCCGACCCTGACGTACAATGGCGAAACCATGAGCACATTTGATGCCGTGATCCCGCGCATCGGGGCCTCAATCACGAATTATGGCCTTGCCGTGCTGCGTCAGTTCGAAATGCAAGGCGTCTGGCCTCTCAATGAAAGCGTCGCCATCGGGCGTAGCCGGGATAAGCTGCGCAGTATGCAGATCCTCTCCAAATACGGGATCGGCTTGCCATTGACGGCCTATGCCAATGATCCCAAGGCAGCCGAGGAAATTATCAAGGCGGTCAAAGGGCCGCCGGTTGTCATCAAGCTGCTCGAAGGAACACAGGGCATTGGCGTCGTTTTGGCTGAAACCATGTCGAGCGCAAAGTCGGTCATCGAAGCGTTCCGCGGGGCCAATGTAAACATCCTAGTGCAGGAATTTATTGCAGAGGCCGGCGGCACTGACATCCGCGCACTGGTCGTGGGCGGCAAGGTTGTTGGCGCGATGAAGCGGACAGGTGCGCCGGACGATTTTCGCTCAAACCTGCACCGGGGCGGCAGCGCGCAAGTTGTCAAAGTCACGCCAGCTGAACGATCCACCGCCGTTAGCGCAGCTAAAAGAATGGGTCTGAATGTCTGCGGTGTCGATATGCTGCGGTCCAATCACGGACCGGTTGTGATGGAGGTCAATTCGTCGCCTGGCATAGAAGGTATCGAGAAAGCCACAGGCCTCGACCTCGCCACGAAAATTATTGAATTTATCGAGCACAACGCAAAGGCCGGAAAAACCAAGACCAAAGGCAGCGGATAAGGCGGATGGTGCACATTGGATGTGCGCTAATCCCTTCCAGGCAAATCGGTACAGAATTCAGGGCGATCCTTCGGGGTCGCTCTTTCCTTTTGTCCTTCGCTTTGCAAGGTTGATCTCAAAGGGGATCGACACATGAACGTACTGCTAATTGACGGGCACCCGGATGAGGGGCGCTTCTCATCGCATCTGCTCGATATCTATCAGGCAGCTCTGCCTGCAGGCACCGACATAACCCGCGTCAATGTTCGCGATATGGAATTCGCTCCAATCCTGCGACACGGCTATCTAAAACGCACCGATTGGGAGCCGGATATCCAATCAATGGCTGAGAAGTTTGACGCCTGTGACCATGCCGTATTCGCATTTCCCATGTGGTGGGGCGCAGAACCAGCTGAGCTTAAGGGCCTTATCGACAGGCTCTTTCTGCCCGGATTTATGTACCAGTTTCACAAGGAAGGCATGATGTGGGACAAATATCTTGAAGGGCGTTCAGCGGATGTGATCGCCACGATGGACACCCCGCCCTTCTTTCTGCGCCTTCTCTATGGCAACTCCATCATCAAACGCTGGAAGGGCCAGGTGCTTGGCTTTGTCGGCTTTGCTCCCGTGCGTTTCCTCGCTTGCGGCGTGATCAAAGATGGCGGGGCAGAGAAGAATATCGCCAAATGGCAAACGAAGATCGAGAAGATGGCACGTTCAATTCGTGCGAAATCGCCAGAAAAGAAACAAATGCGGCTCGATCGTTTCTTAGGTCGGGGCTAGCCCCTCGTCTTGTCCCATTCGTCAAACTCATAAGCGATAGAGCCCTCGACCAATTGGTCCCATAACTCTGCGATCAAGTCACTGGGCAGGCCGCGTGCCTTCGCTTCTGCCTTTGCGGCCGCAATAACACTTGCTTTGCGCTCTTCGTCCCGGACAGCGTCACGAGTTGGCTTTATCCGGGCCGCTGCACGCATATAGCCAAAGCGCCGTTCAAGCAGTGCCACAAGCTCGCGGTCGGTGGCATCAACGCCTGCGCGCACATCGAGCATAGTTTCGCACTGTTCAGGGAGTTTGGCGGAAAAGTCGTTCATGCGAAGGCACTTGGCCTCTCCCCGCCCATTTGTCGAGAGGGCTTTGGCCGAGAATCTCAGCGGCCAAGGCTCTCTGTCAGGAAACGGTCAATGTCGCCCAACATCTTCGTACGCGCATCGCTGTCCTGCAAACCATGTTGCAGGTCTTCGAACTCGACAAAGCTAACCGGTTTTCCAGCATCCTTGAGCGCATCTGCCATCCCCTTGGAATGCCGCACATCCACGTTGACGTCCCGTGT
The DNA here is from genome assembly GCF_057364925.1 of Erythrobacter sp. S227. Lineage (NCBI taxonomy): Bacteria > Pseudomonadati > Pseudomonadota > Alphaproteobacteria > Sphingomonadales > Erythrobacteraceae > Erythrobacter > Erythrobacter sp. S227. The sequence continues at coordinate 806,286 of NZ_CP200280.1, read as the reverse complement.
TCCGTGGAAAAGGGCAACAGGGCTTGCAAACTTTTCCGCATGGCGGCGTGGACTGCCCGCTTCGATGTGAGGTCCGCGCCCTAACTGCTCATCGCGAAAGCGAAAGCTGGTGTAGGCCCGGGCGTCGGAGCGCAAGTATTCAAGGTCGGTCACCGGAGCGATGGCGACAACGGCTTTGTAGAGGTCGGGGTCAACAACCTGCGATTGCAAGGCTGCATAGCCGCCATAGGACCAGCCCACGATTGCGAGCTTTTGCGCGTCTGCAATCCCTTCAGACACAAGCCAGCGTCCCGCATCGTTCACATCGCCGATCGCCACGTCCCATGCCTTGAACCCGTTGCGCCCATACCAAGCTTCGCCATACCCTGATGACCCGCGAAAATTGGGCTGGAGCACGGCATAACCACGTGCAGTGAAGAACTGTACGATCCAGTCAAAGCCCCAATAATCACGCGCAGCCGGACCTCCATGCGGGAGTACAATTGCAGGAAGGCCCTTACCCTCGGAACCGACCGGAAGGGTCAGATAGCCAGGTATTTGCGTGCCATCTGCGGCCGGAAACGTCACGGCACGCATTTCACCCATAGGTTGATTGATGAGGGAGTCGCGCATCGCCAAAAGGAGCTCGAGGTTTTTGGACGCCTTGTCGAACAAGTAAACTGTGCCGGGGTCCGTGTCTGATGAAGCAATGATGATAAGCTTGTTCTCATCAGCGCTCGCTCCGGCAAAATTGATAAGTGGCTGTGTTGGCAAAGCCTTTTCCAACGCCTTTGCAAGCGAAGCCAATTCCTCGTCGAAATACTCGACCGCGCGCTTCTCTGTCGCATAGCTCACTCCGACCACGCGGCGCTGGCGACCGATGCGAACAAGGCCATCCACGTCGACGTCATCGCGCGCTGCAATGACCTTTGCGGTGGCGGTCCCATCAAGCGCAATACCTACCAGCGCATTGTATCCATTGATAGAGGTGTAAGCGAGAAGCTGATTTGAACCTGCGTCAATGGCCGCGGGCCTGAAATCGATGACATCCCCGTTCAAGGTGACGTTATCCAACCGCTCCCAATCATTCTTGCCGCTTTCGCGCACCAGATACATTTGGCTGTCTTTCACATAGCCGCGGCTATCAGTTGCACTTCGCGCTTTTAACCGGACATATCCCTTGTCGTCGGCGAGGTAATAATCGGCATCGCCATCAGGCTGCAGCTCAACCCGCCGCTTGCCGTTTTCTACGTCGATTTGGTCAACACCCAGCCCCTCTTTGCTGCTCGCCATCCGGGTGCCGGTTTCTCTTTCCGGAATGTAGTTGCGCGTTATCAGAAGGCGGCCTTCCTCACCTTCGACATCCAGCGCAACAATATCGCCGCCATTCTGATTGAAGCCAAGCGCGCGAATGCTACGCCGTTCGGTCAAGGAGGTGACGTCAGAGCCATCATCGCCGATTGTGAACATACGCGTAAACGGGACAAGCACGCCGTCGCCGGCCTTGCTCATGCCGGATATCTCGCACACCAAGCGTTCATCGGTCGCCCATTCGCAGCGGGAAAGATCGGCATGGACCGCGGAATTTGTGCTGATTGGAGTGACGCCTTTGCCATCTTCCATATCGATCACAAGGAGCTGTTCTGTATGGCCGGGGCCTGGCGCAATCCACGCGAGCTTTGTCCCGCTAGGCGACAGGCTGATGTCGAGCACGGATGACCGCGCGCCAAATCTCTTGGCAGCATCTTCGGCTTCGTTCGCATATGCCGGAGATACCGAAGACAGGGGCCCCATGCCCGCAATCGACGCCGCGCCCGCAAATGCAGCGCAAGCCATCAGGCCCAAACGGACCTTCCCACTGTTTTTCATGAAATGTGACCCCATAGACAATATGGAGCGAATATTGCGAAGTATCAGAGCTTTGTCAAAGCTCACTTCCCCAAATAATTACGCCTGAACTCAGTCGCGAATGCAGTAAAAGTGCCTTGCGCAATCGCATCACGCATTTTTTGCATCAAAGCCTGATAAAAGGCGAGGTTATGTTCGGTTAAAAGCATCGCTCCCAATATCTCGTGGCTCTTGTGCAAGTGATGCAAATACGCCTTTGAGTAATCGCGCGAGGCCGAACAATCGGACGCGGGGTCCAGCGGCTCTTGATCCTCGGCAAATTTTGCATTGCGCAAGTTAATCGGCCCATTCCATGTGAAAGCCTGCCCATTGCGACCCGATCGTGTCGGAAGGACGCAATCGAACATGTCGATCCCGCGTTCTACAGCGCCGACCAGATCGTCAGGTTTGCCAACGCCCATAAGGTAGCGTGGCCGATCCTTGGGCAACATTTCGGGGGCGTAATCGAGCACGCCAAACATCGCCTCTTGCCCCTCGCCCACGGCAAGGCCGCCTACCGCATATCCATCGAAGCCGATGTCGATGAGCTTTTGCGCGCTGACACGGCGAAGGTCTTCGTCCAACGCCCCTTGTTGGATGCCGAACAGGGCTGAGCGCGCGGCATGTTCCTCGCCGCTGTCAAAGCCATCACGGCTGCGCTTGGCCCAGCGCATGGACAATTCCATCGAGGCGGCGATTTCATCACGCGGACGATCTGCGCGCGGGCATTCGTCAAAGCACATGACAATGTCGGAGCCGAGCAAACGCTGAATTTCCATCGAACGCTCTGGCGTCAGCATATGTTTAGAGCCATCGATATGGCTGCGAAACTCAACGCCTTTCTCGGTCAATTTGCGAAGGTCGGACAGGCTCATCACCTGATAGCCGCCGCTATCGGTCAGGATCGGGCGGTCCCATTTCATGAAATTGTGAAGCCCACCAAGCCGCGCCACTCGCTCTGCCCCAGGGCGCAGCATTAGGTGATAAGTATTGCCAAGGATAATATCCGCGCCGATCTCGCGCACACTTTCGGGCTTCATCGCCTTGACCGTCGCAGCGGTGCCCACAGGCATGAACGCAGGCGTCCGGATTTCGCCGCGCTGCATCGTGATTTTGCCTGTGCGCGCACGGCCATCTGTGGCGTGGAGATTAAAGGAAAAACGGGTCATGTGCGAATTATTCTCTTAACCGCCATCCGGTTTTGAAGATGAAAGCGATGACGCCGACACACAGCGCCAAAAAGCCAAATGTCATGCCCAGCGATGTCCAGATCGACACATCAGACGTGCCATAAAACGTCCATCGAAGGCCGCTTACCAGAAACGCAATCGGGTTGGCATAGGCGATGGTGGACCAGATGCCGGGCAAGTCATCAATCGAATAAAATGTGCCCCCAAGGAACGTCAGCGGTGTCAGGAAAAGCAGGGGGATAATCCCGAGCTTTTCAAAGCTATCCGCCCACAGCCCAAGGATAAATCCGAAAAGCGAGAAGCTGGCTGCAACGAGCATGATGTACCCCATCGCGGCGAGCGGATATTTGATCTCATAATCGACAAAAAAGGTCGCGGTTCCAAGGATGATTGCGGCGAGGATCAGTCCCTTGGTCGCGGCTGCTCCAACAAAGCCGACCAGCGTTTCACCCACACCAACAGGCGCAGACAAGAGCTCATATATGGTGCCGGTAAAACGCGGCATATAGATGCCGAAAGAGGAATTGCTGGTCGTCTCGCCCAGCAAGGTGAGCATCAAAAGCCCCGGAATGATAAACGCACCGTAAGACACCCCGTCGACAGGCTCCATCCGCGCACCGATCACGGTCCCAAACACGATGAAGTAAAGCGATGTTGTAAGGACCGGCGAAAGGATCGACTGAAACGCCGTGCGCATCGCACGCATCAGTTCGCGCTTGTAAATTGACCATGCGCTGCGGAAGTTGAAGATCCTGCCCTTTGCCATCACGCACGCTCCTCTTCGCGTTCGGAGACAAGGTCGACAAAAATATCCTCAAGCGAGGAATCATGAATGTCGATCCCGGTGTAGTCGATCCCGTTTGCAATCAGAGCCTTGGTGAGCTTTGCTACCTCGGCATTGCTTGTCTGCTCGGCCTCGTCCGCGCCGCCGCCGCGATAGATCAGCGTGCGCCCACCCTCGCCCAGCGTCAGCGCAAACTCTGCAAGGCTTGCCGGAACGGCGTCCAATGGTTCAGCCAGTGTTAGCACGGCTTCGGTGCTGCCCATGTGTTGCATGATGGATGCCTTGTCATCGACCATCAGAATACGGCCCTTGCGGATGATGCCCACACGGTCGGCCATCAGTTCGGCCTCTTCGATGTAATGCGTTGTCAGGATGATCGTCGCGCCGCGATCGCGCAGAGCACCGATCTGTTCCCACATACCTTTGCGAAGTTCGACATCGACGCCGGCCGTGGGCTCATCAAGGAACAACAGGTCGGGTTCATGCGCTAGCGCCTTTGCGATCAGGACCCGGCGCTTCATCCCGCCGGAAAGCTCGCGGATCTGATTGTCCTTCTTCTCCCAAAGGCTGAGCGCGCGCAGGATTTCCTCGATCCGGCCCTTGTCAGGTGCAAGCCCGAACAGGCCGCGCGAATAGGATACGGCGCGCCAGACCGTTTCGAACATGTCGGTCGAAAGCTCTTGCGGGACCAGTCCGATCCGCGCGCGCGCGGCGCGCCAGTCGGTCGCAAGGTCGCTGCCAAACGCGGTGATCGTGCCGGATGTCGGACGCACAAGGCCGCATACCGCGCCGATCAAAGTCGTCTTGCCTGCACCGTTGGGTCCCAAAAGCGCAAAAATCTCGCCTTTGCGAATGTCGAGATCGACATTGTCGAGCGCTTTGACGCCTTGGCCACCTGGCCCTGAATAGACCTTGGTCAGGCCGGTAATGGAGAGAATGGGATCGGACATGCTTCACCCGCTAGGGCAGGAGCAGCGATGAGTCACCATAGGAATAAAAGCGATACTCGTTTTCGATCGCATGGGCGTAGGCATCCATCATCCGCTCGCGCCCCATAAGGGCGCTGACCAGCATCATCAAAGTGGATTTGGGCAGGTGGAAATTGGTCATCAACCCGTCCACCACGCGGAAGCGATAGCCCGGCGTAATGAAAATGTCCGTATCGGCGGCAAATTCGCACACTTTCCCATCCTCGCCCGCCGCGCTTTCAAGGGTTCGGAGCGATGTTGTGCCGACCGCAATAATGCGCCCCCCTGCCTCTTTCGCAGCGTTCAATCGTGCCGCGGTCCCTGCGTTGATCCGGCCAAATTCGGAATGCATCTGGTGGTCAACGGTATCCTCGGCCTTCACCGGCAGAAAAGTGCCAGCGCCGACATGCAATGTGATCGTTTCTCGCTTGATCCCGGCGTGATCGAGGGCGGAGACGAGCCTTGTGGTAAAATGAAGGCTGGCAGTTGGCGCTGCAACCGCGCCATCTTCGGCCGCGAACATGGTTTGGTAGTCAGACAAGTCCTGCTCATCCACGCCGCGCCTTTGCGCAATATAGGGGGGAAGCGGCATCGTCCCTGCCCGGTCCAAAAGAACCTCGACCGGCTCGTCACCTTCAAAACAGAGTGTGATTGAACCATCTTTAAAGCGCGCCTGGGCAATTGCGGTCACGCCCCCGCCAAAGATCAATTGATCGCCCTCTTTAACCCTTTTGGCATTGCGAACAAATGCCTGCCAACGGCGAAGGTCGAGGCGTTTGTGCAGTGTTGCACCAATACGGGCCTCACCGCCCACGCGGCGACCTTCCAATTGCGCAGGCAAAACGCGCGTGTCGTTGAAGACCAGAACGTCGCCGGGCCGCAGCATTTTTGGCAGGTCCAGAACGCCAGCGTTCTCAAGCGGTACATCTTGCCCGCGAACAACCAGCATGCGCGCCGCATCGCGCGGGCGAACCGGTCTTAAGGCGATACGGTCCTGGGGAAGCTCAAAGTCGAAAAGGTCTACACGCATGCGCAGCGCAGTAGTGCGTCCATGCGTTTGCGAAAACCCATTTCTGCGTAGGCCTTCCGGCCTACAATTCTATTGTGAGCCGAGCGGCGCGTTCAAAAGGTCAGCGGTAAGCTCTTGCTCGATTGCCGGAGCGGGGGCTGGAGCAGGCACCGGTTTGTTGTCGATGGCAAGCGAAGCCTGAACGATACGGGTCGGGTCGGCTGGCGGCTCGCCTTTGTTGATCGCATCGACGGCGGCCATATTTTCGATCACACGGCCAAAATTGGTGTAGCGTTTGTCGAGGCTGAAGCGCGGGTAGAACACGATGAAGAACTGGCTGTTCGCGCTGTTTTCTTCGGTAGCACGGGCCATCGCGACCGAGCCGCGGACATGCGGCATCGGGTTGAACTCTTCATTGAGATCGGGAAGCTCGGAGCCGCCCTGCCCTGTGCCGGTAGGGTCGCCGCCCTGAGCCATAAAGCCGTCAATCACACGGTGAAAAATCACACCATCGTAAAAACCCTGACGCGTCAGTGTCTTGATGCGCTCCACATGGGCCGGTGCCCATTCTTCCATCAGGCGGATTTTCACCCGTTCACCATTGGAAAGATCAAGCACCCACACGTTTTCAGGCTTCTCGGTCTGATCAAAGCTTACAGGAGGATATGTGCGCGTGTCCTGTGGAGCAGGCGCCTCTTCGTCCTGCGCAAAAGCGGTGCCCGAAAACGCGAGCAGACTTAGAGCCGTCAAAGAGGTGGTGAGCGATTTGATCATGGATTTTGCTTTGGTCCGTAAAAATTTGTTACGTGCCATCTAACGGCGCATCCCTGACACTTCAATGAATGAGTGTGGTTTGCTGCACAGATGCGCGCCCGCGCCTAAAAGCCGCACTTAATACCCGTGCTCAGTAATCGCCTTTGCGCCCTGTTTCGGCAACGCGGGTGTTGACCTCGCCTTTGACCTCGGCGCTGACAAACGGAGTAATATCGCCGCCATACAGGGCGATCTCTTTGACCAGTTTCGAGGCAATCGGCTGGAGCGAGACGTCCGCCATAAGGAAGACGGTCTCGATTTCCTCATCCAGTTGCTGGTTCATGCCGGCCATCTGATACTCATATTCAAAGTCCGCCACAGCGCGCAGGCCGCGGATTATGACATTGGCGCCCATCTTGTTCGCAAACTTCACGAGAAGCGCGTTGAAACCCACCACTTTCACATTGGTAAGGCCAAGTGCCTTCACCTCGCGCTCAACCATCGCAAAGCGCTCTTCGGTAGAGAACATGGGGTTTTTGGAAGGGTTCGTGGTGACCCCGATGATCAGCTCATCCACCAATTTGGCACCGCGCCGAATGATATCGGTGTGCCCCAAGGTGATCGGATCAAAGGTGCCGGGGTAAATCCCGATGCGCTTGCTCATGGAATTACCTCCACCCATTTAATTGTGCCTGTCTGCGTAGCTTCATCGAAGTCTAGAGCAACACGCTCGACCCAACCACGGTCACGCCGCGCCACATATGTGTTGTCGCCCTCGGCTTTGAAATCAAGGGACTGCATCTCAGCTTCGACTGACATCAGGCAATCACGATCCGCATTGTAGAAGCGGTTCACTTCATGCCCGACGTCCCGACGTTTTCCGGCAAACTCTAATACCTGTGCATCAATGCAGGCTTGAGCATCGAAACGATCAACGAGGGTATCGACATACATTTTCATCTGCGAGGCCGCTACTTCGGGTGGCGGCGTCAGGATGAAGGGTTGATCGGAAACCGGTTGACCATCAACCTCGGCCGGTTCTGACGAGCAAGCACTTAAAGCAAGACCAAGGCCTACAAGGATCACGTCTGAACGCATTACCTGTCCCGCTCCACGATAAAGCGCGCCAATGCCCGCAAAGTGTCTGCCTCGGACCCGTGCGAGCTTAGGTGACCAATGGCCTGATCGACTAGCATTCGCGCCTGATCGCGGGCTTGATCTGCGCCCATCAGGGTGACGAATGTCTGTTTGCCCTGACCTTCGTCTTTACGAAGAGCCTTGCCGGCCAATTGCGCATCACCTTCAACATCGAGAAGGTCGTCGGCAATCTGAAAAGCAAGGCCAATGTCGCGCGAATAGGCGCGCAGGTGGGCGCGGCCCTCAACCGGAACCTTGCCCAGAACAGCGCCCATCTCAACCGCGCATGACAAAAGCGCGCCGGTCTTCAATTGCTGAAGCCGCGTGATTGCTTGAAGATCGTATGTGACGCCCTCTTCATCGGCGACCATATCCATCATCTGACCGCCCGCCATGCCGTTCATGCCGCTGGCGGTGCCAAGAGTTGCGATAAGCTCGCTGCGCACAAATGGATCGGAGCTGGTGCCGTGATCGGCCAGGATTTCAAAGGCCAATGCGTGGAGAGCGTCACCTGCAAGAACGGCTGTTGCCTCATCATAGACATGGTGCAACGTCGCTTTGCCGTGACGAAGGTCGTCATCATCCATGCATGGCAGATCATCATGGATCAGCGAATAGCAATGGATCGCCTCTACTGCTGCGCCTGCGCGCAGGGCCGCTGTGCGATCAACGCCAAAAAGCTCCGCAGTTGTCACAAGCAGCAATGGCCTGACCCGTTTGCCACCGCCAATGGCGGCATATCGCATGGCCTCGATAAGCCGGGCCCGCGTGTCGTCTGGAACCGGCAAAAACGCATCAAAGACCGAATCGATTTCTGCCTGCACCCGCTTAAGCCCGTCTTGAAGCAGGTCACCGTGCATCCCGACCACGCTCATTTATTGGCCTCCATCAAGCGGTACGGTTCCGCTTGGCGTGCCATCGCTTCCGGCGACAATTTTTTCGATCCGGGCCTGCGCGCTATCGAGCCTTTTCTGACAGGCCGCGCGCAATTTCTCGCCGCGCTCATATAAGGCGATCGACTGATCAAGCGGAACATCACCGCGTTCCAATTGCGTCACAATCTCTTCGAGCGCGGTTAGCGCCTGTTCGAAGCTCATCTCGCCGATTTGTGGCGTTTGCGTTCCCTCGTCCATGGGCCTGAGCATTGACGTTGCGCGCACTCGCGGTCAAGGCCTGAACGTCAAGGCCTGAACGTGAAGGCCTGAAAAAGGCAAGCAACCACAAGGATAGGTCGATGGGCAGATATTTGATCGCGTTTCTGAGCGCGGCCGTGATTTTCGGCGGGCTGGATGCGATGTGGCTGAATTGGGCAGGCCCCAATCTCTATGAGCCCAATATCGGCGAGATTATGGCTGAGAGCTTCAACGTTGCACCAGCAGGCGTTTTCTATGTCGCCTATCTTTTGGGGATGACGTGGTTTGCAATTCGCCCCGGCCTTGAAAGCGGCGATGTGCGCAAAAGCCTGTTGAACGGCGTCCTGCTAGGCGCGCTCTGCTATGCGACGTTCGATCTGACCAGCCAGGCGGTTTTCAAGGTATGGGCGACCAAAGTGACCGTGTTTGATATCTTCTGGGGAGCATTTGCGACTGGCACCACCAGCACACTTGCATGCTGGATCGCATTGCGCTTCACCGGCGAAAAGAGCTAACAACAGCTAACAAAGGTCAGGCGGTCACAGGCTGGACCATAAAACGGGGCGTTACGCGGGGCACACATGTTCATTGGTCACTTTGCACCAGCATTCGTTGCTGCAGCAACCTATTCGCGCGGGCCGAAGCTTGCGACCTATTTCGTCGCAGCTCAGCTGGTGGATTGGGCGTTTTTTGCTCTGGCCATGGTCGGGATCGAGAAGATGCGGATTGATCCGCATGCAACGGTGATGGTGCCGTTTGACCTTTATTACCTGCCCTGCACCCACAGCCTGCTGGGAGCGGGGCTTTGGGCACTAGCTTTCGCGATTGTGATCGCGATTTGGCACCGTGACACGCTTGCAGGCCTTCTCACAGCATTGGTCGTGGGGTCACACTGGGTGCTGGATTGGGTGACACACCGCCCTGACCTCACCCTTGCGGGCGGAGAGAAAACCTATGGCCTTGGCCTTTGGAACCACCCTGAGATCGCGATGCCGCTGGAGATCGGGATCACCCTTGCGGCGTTTGTCTTTTACATAAAGAAATCACGCGGGCCGATTATTCAGCCATTGGTGCTGCTGCTGGCTCTGTTTGCGATGCAGGCGATCAACTGGTTTGCCCCTCACCCGACAGAGGCCAACCTGTTTCTCTATCTCCAATCGCTTTTTGCCTTTGGCGTTTTGACGCTTCTGGCCATGTGGGTGGGGAAGAATCGCTATTTTACCCAAGCTGGCGGCTTGGCGGCGGCGAGCGTGTAGCTTATGGGGTCGCTCATGAGCGAAATCACCCCTGAAGTTGTCGAACAACACGGCCTCTCACCCGAGGAATACGAGCGCGTGCTGGCAGGTCTTGGCCGCGAGCCTAACCTGGTTGAGCTTGGCATTTTCTCGGTCATGTGGTCCGAGCATTGCTCCTACAAAAGCTCGCGCCTGCACCTGAAGAAGCTTCCGACCGAGGCGGATTGGGTGATTTGCGGCCCCGGCGAAAACGCTGGCGTGATCGATATTGGCGATGGTCAGGCTGCGATCTTCAAGATGGAGAGCCACAACCACCCCTCTTACATTGAGCCCTATCAGGGTGCAGCAACGGGTGTTGGCGGAATCTTGCGCGACGTCTTCACCATGGGCGCGCGGCCTGTGGCGAATATGAACGCGCTGCGTTTTGGCCGGCCTGACCACCCCAAGATGAAGCACCTTGTGCAAGGCGTGGTTGCTGGCATTGGCGGCTATGGCAATTGCGTGGGCGTGCCGACTGTGGGCGGAGAGACCAATTTCCACCCCGCTTACGATGGCAATATCCTTGTGAACGCCATGACGGTTGGCATCGCGGACGCTGACAAGATATTCTATTCGGCGGCAACCGGTGTCGGAAACCCGATTGTCTATGTCGGCTCTAAGACAGGCCGAGACGGCATCCACGGCGCTACCATGGCGTCTGCAGATTTCGAGGAAGACGCCGAGGCAAAACGCCCCACCGTGCAAGTGGGCGACCCGTTTACCGAGAAACTGCTGATCGAGGCATGCCTTGAGCTGATGGCGACCGACGCAATCGTTGCGATCCAGGATATGGGCGCGGCGGGCCTCACCTCTTCCAGCGTCGAAATGGCGACCAATGGCAAGGCGGGTATCCGTCTCGACATGAACAAGGTGCCGTGCCGCGAAGAGGGCATGAGCCCTTACGAAATGATGCTGTCAGAAAGCCAGGAGCGAATGCTCATGGTGCTCAAACCGGGCAAAGAAGAGATGGCAGCTGCGATCTTTGAGAAATGGGAATTGGATTTCGCGGTCATTGGCGAAGTGACCGATACGCGGCACATGGTTCTCGAATTCGATGGCGAGGTCGTTTGCGATATTCCTCTTGGGCCACTCGCAGCAGATGCGCCAGAGTACGACCGGCCTTATGTCTCGAAAGACGAATACACCGCATGGGCGGGTATCGCGCCGATGAAGGATGTGCCCGATACGGACAATCCGGGCGCTGATCTTTTGAAAATGCTCGCCTCTCCCAACCTCGCCTCGCGCGGCTGGATTACCGAGCAATATGACAGTCAGGTCATGGCCGACACGCTGCAAACCGGCGGCGATGCGAGCGTTGTGCGTGTGCACGGCACCGAAAAAGCGCTTGCGATGAGCACCGATTGCACGCCGCGCTATGTTTATGCCGACCCTTATGAAGGCGGCAAACAGGCGATTGCCGAAGCATACCGTAACATTTGCGCCGTGGGCGCGCGGCCATTGGCTGTGACCAATTGCCTGAACTTTGCGAACCCTCAGCGGCCCGAGATTATGAGCCAGTTTGTCCACGCTCTTGAAGGCATGGGCGATGCCTGCCGGGCGCTCGATTTCCCAATCGTCTCGGGCAATGTCAGCCTTTACAATGAGAGTAAGGCAACAGGCGGCGGTTCAGCGATCCTTCCAACACCAGCGATTGGCGGGGTCGGTATTCTCGAAGACGCCTCGAAAATGGTGACGCCAGCGTTCAAGGCCGAGGGCGATGCGATATACCTTATTGCGCCGGAGTTTTGGGCCAAGCCTGATCCCACCCGCTCGCATCTTGGCAAATCGCTTTGGCTCGATGTGGTCAAGGGCCGCGATGAGGGCCGCGCGCCACCCGTCAATCTGGCGCTTGAACTGGGCGCGGGGCAGATCGTACGCAAGCTGATTGATGCAAGGCTCCTCAACGCGGTGCATGATCTTTCCGATGGCGGCCTCGCAGTTGCTTTGGCCGAAATGGCCATGTCGGGCGGGATCGGTGCGCAAGTGTCGAGAAACGTTTCATATACCACTGCACAGTGGTGGTTTGGCGAAGATCAGGCCCGCTATGTCGTGACGGTCTCCCCTGCGAAAGCCGACGCCTTCAACGCCATGGTTGCCGAGGGCCCAGACATTGACGAGGCCGAAATGGTCGGCTTCACGCGCATCGGTACAGTTGGCGGCGATAGCCTTCTTGGTGTCTCTCTCGACGAGATGCGCGCGGCACATCAGAGCTTCTTCGCCGACTGGATGGGGTCGTAAAAGGGACCGGGGTGGAGCTTCTCCAACCGATCCTGCACTACGGTGGCCATTTCATCGTTCCGTTCCTTATCGCTTGGGCTATATGGCGGGGCGAATGGAAGCGGTTTGGCGCGGTGATGGTTGCGGCAAACATGATCGACATTGACCACCTTTGGGCGGTTCCGATTTTCGATCCGGGCCGCTGCTCGATTGGCTTTCACACATTCCACGGATGGGAAGCGGCGATTGTCTATTGCGCCCTGCTTTTCATCCCGCGTTGGTGGGCGCGAGCGTTTGGGGCGGGCGCTTTGTGGCACCTTGTCGTTGACGCGGGCGATTGTATGGCGATGACTGGCACCTTCTTATGAGCGAAAAAGCCGCGCCTTCCCCTGACCAACACAGCCCACAAGCATCCACATCGACGCTATTTATCGTTGCGCTCATTGTCTTCATCGACATGCTTGGCATCGGGCTTATCATCCCTGTGCTCCCCGGATTGCTCGAAGAAGTCACAGGGCTTGGCCTTGATGAAACCGCGCGGATCGGCGGATGGCTCCTGTTTGCCTATGCGATGATGCAATTCGTGTTTGCGCCTATTATTGGCGGGCTTTCGGACCGCTTCGGACGCAGACCGGTGCTGCTCGCCACCCTGTTCATGCTGGGGATTGACTACGCCATCATGGCCTGGGCACCTACGCTATTCTGGCTGTTCGTCGGGCGCATCCTGTCGGGGATCATGGGGGCAAGTTGGGCCGCCGCCAATTCCTGTATCGCTGACGTTGCCGGGCCTGAAACGCGCGGCAAATACTTTGGGATCATGGGAGCGGCTGGCGCTGCGGGCTTTGTAATCGGGCCAGGTGTTGGCGGATTGCTGGGCACGGTGGATGTGCGCTTGCCCTTTGTCGCTGCGGCAGTAATCGCAGTTTGTGGGGCGGTGGCTGGCTATTGGCTCCTCAAAGAAACCTTGCCCAAAGAACGCCGCCGCGCATTCAGCGTCGCCCGCGCAAACCCGCTTGGAACGCTCATCCAGATGGCGCGCGTGCCGGCGGTTGTCGGCTTTCTTGCGGTGATCTTCTTCTCGCAATTGGGCGCGCAATCGCACCAGACGGTTTGGGCCTATCATACCGAATTGCTGTTCGACTGGAACGAGCTCCAGATCGGGCTAAGCGTGGCTCTCTTCGGCGTCATGCTGGTCGTCGTGCAAGGAGGCGTCACTGGCAAAGTGATCGAACGCATTGGCCCTGCGCGCACCATTTTGTTGGGCTTTGCTTTGTCGCTTCCCGCCAACCTCTTCTTCGCCTTCGCACCGGCTGGCTATTTCATGATCATCGGTATTGTCATCGGGGCCATTGGCGGCATGACTTTCCCCGCGATGCAGCAAATGATGAGCGCGCAGATTTCAGAGGACGCGCAAGGCGAATTGCAGGGAGCCATCGCCAGCACGATGAGCATCACCGCGATCATCGGCCCTCTCATTATGACCAATGCCTTCAGCAGTTTTGCCGATGATGAAGGACTGTTTTTCCCGGGCGCACCCTATTTCATCGCGTTCCTTTGCGGGGCAACTGCAATGACGATAGCCTTCTGGAATATAAGACGTAGCCGGCAAGAAAGCGAAGCTCAGGCCGCCTGAATTTGTGCGTCTTCGTCTGCGGTCAGGCCAAGCTCTTCTTTTGAAAACCCTTCGCTGTGCAGGGTATCGAGGCACTCGCGATAAATCACCGGCTTGCCAATGCCGAGCCGTTTGCGCGCTTCGTCAATGTCTTCGCGCATCAATGCCGCGATGTCCTGATGCGCAATCTTTGCAGCGGCTTTGCCCAGACGCTGACCCTCGCGCACAGCGCTGTAAAGCGGGGCCTTGGTCCCGGTCACTTTCTTGATCTGACGCGCGCCAGCATAGGCGATGAAGAACACGCCATTGTTGTGGTTTTGTGAATAACTAAAGCCAAGCAACGACGCCTCGCCCAGTGCATCACGGCCATAGCCGGTAAGGACATGGAAAAGGTCATGCGTGTCGCGCAAACGGTCAAAATACCATTGCGTCTGATCTTGGGGGAGCGCCTCGGGCGGTGCCCATTTGTGGCTTTCGTCGACCAGACCTTGCGCGCTTAACCCTTCGCGTTTCATGAAAGCGATGTAGTTTTTGGCGACACTGTTTTGTGGCAGGTCAGCCCAGTTTTCGTGGGCATCAAGCATGGCAGGAATATTCACGCGGTCACGAAGGAAGCGTTGCCCCTCGTCCGATTTGATGAAGTCCCAAGCCTGGCGGTGGGCTTTTTTGCCTTTGGTGGCTTCGATGATGTGAAAGACCTGCTCTGTGTCTTCCTTGTCTTCGATCAGCTTGCCGAAATGGTGGAGCACTTTGAACGGGTGGAAGCCCGACACCACACGGTCCGGCGCGACCAAGGGCAGATCCAACACAGCCATTTCGTTCCTCCTCTTGCGTAATAATACTTACAGTTGTGTCAGTTAAAAGTCCACTAGCCTTCGTTCGCGAAACTAACGATAGAGGGACCTATGCGTGATCACGAAACCGTCCCCTATTCGCTTGAAAACCTGCCCGATGAAGAAAGCATCGCGCGCGCCCGTTCGTTGCGTGACCGTCTGAAACAGCGTCGCACCTGTCGATATTTTTCAGATGAGCCTGTCCCGCGCGAGGCCATAGAGGCCGCAATTGAAGCTGCTGGTACTGCGCCCAATGGGGCAAACCATCAGCCGTGGCATTTTGCGGTTATCTCATCGCCGGAGAAAAAGCGCGCGATCCGGGAGGCCGCCGAAGCAGAGGAGCGGCGCTTTTACGGCGCGGACGGGGACAATCCCAAAGCGAGCGAGGAATGGCTTGGCGCGCTCAAAGACCTTGGCACCGATGATGAAAAGCCGTTTCTGGAAACAGCGCCTTACCTCATCGTCGTTTTTGCGCAGCGCAAAGGCGGGATTGAAGAAGATGGCAAGACACAGAATTACTACGTCAATGAAAGCGTCGGGATTGCCTGCGGGATGCTGATCGCGACCTTGCACGAAGCTGGCCTCGCCACTCTCACGCACACGCCCTCCCCCATGGGATTTCTTCGCGAGGCATGTGAGCGTCCGGAATGGGAAAAACCGCTGATGATTGTTGTAGTCGGTAAGCCAAGCGACGATGCCACTGTGCCCACCCATGCGCTCAAGAAGAAGCCGCTAAGCCAGATCGCAAGCTGGCTTTAAGCCGAGGCGAGCTCTTTTGGCGTATTCTCGCTTGCCAGCAGATTGTAAGGATCGATGCCCTCCTCTGCCCATATCCGGTGGCATTCGCGATATTGGGTTGGCTCAGGGATATTGAGCGCCTTGCGCACTTCGTCGACCGGTTGCTTCAAAAGTTCACGGATCGATTGAGCAATCATAGGCGGCGCGCCGCGGCCGGTTGCCTTGGCCTCGCGCACAGCGCCCATTACGGGTGCCTTTGAGCCCCAAACCATTTTCTTGATATTGGCAGAGCCCGCATAGCCGATCAGCAAGTGCCCTTGGGTGGGCGATTGACCATGGGTGAAGAGCAGCACGCACTGCTCCCCCAGCGCATCGCGGCCATATCCCGTGAGCACGTGGAAGAGATCATGTGTATCGCGCGAACGGTCACCGAACCATTGCACAAGGTCGTCGTACTTCGGGCGGCCCAATCGGTCGCTCTCGGCTACAAGGCCAGCAGCGGTCAGCCCTTCGGTCTCCATAAAGTCGCAATACGCATGCGCCAGACTGCCCTTTGGCGTTTTGCGAAGCGCAGCGTGATCGTCGAGGATCTCCGGAAGGTTTGGCTCGGTCCGGCGAAGATACTCTCCATGCTCTGAAAGCGTGAGCTCCTTCACACGAGGCATAAAGTTTTTCGACGGAAGCGATTCGTAAATTTTGAAGACGAGGCTTGTGTCTTCCTTGTCCTTCATCAGCAGGCGAAAGTTCTTGATCGCACGCGGCAAGGAGTAGCGCGGCTCAGGACGATCCGGGTGGCGAAGCACAGTTCCATCGGCGGCGAAGGTTTGAGAATAGGCTGTGGTCATCGTGGGCTACTCTTGACTGGTGCGAACTCAAGGAAGCTCTAAAGCTCGTTACTTACATAAGTGTCAATAACGACATAGGTTCCCTTTTGCAACCCTATTATCCGACCCAACCGCAAACGGTAAACGGTTTATCCCTTCACCCATTCGTTTTCGGAGACCCCAAGTAGCGACAGAACCGTCGTCAGATCGCCGTGGTCAATGCGCCCGTCTGCGGCATCACGCGCTTTGGGTTTGGCATAATATGCAAAACCATAAGTCGCCGCTTCGATCATCGGGATGTCATTTGCACCATCGCCAATGCTCACTGAAATCGCTTGAGGGTGGATCTCGGCAACCTCGCGTTCCAACACGGCTTTCTTGGTGGTGCTATCTACGATTGGTCCGTCAAGCTTTCCGGTGAGCTTTCCTTCGGCCACTTCCAAACGGTTGCCAACAACGAGATCAAAGCCCAGCTCTTTGCCGACGTGGTCTGCGAAATGGTGAAACCCACCTGTCACAAGGATCGTTTTGCACCCCTTTGCCTTCAATGTCTGGACGAGCATCCGTGCTCCCGGGTTCGCTTCGATCCTTTCATCGAGGCACTGCGTGATCGCTTCCTCTGGAAGTCCTTTCAGAAGAGCCACACGCTCTCTCAGCGCATTTTCAAAATCAAGCTCCCCTTGCATCGCGCGCTCGGTGATGTCGGCAACTTGCTCTTTGAGCCCGGCGTAATCGGCCAGTTCATCAATGCACTCTTGCCCAATCATGGTGGAGTCCATGTCTGACACAAACACATGGGGAAAGCGGATCAACTCAGGCGCAAAAAGCACGTCTGCCGGACCAAAATGGATATTCATTGCATTGGTGACAAATCCCTTGTCCTCAGCTGCAAAATGCAATTCCAACACAGACTGCGCGATTGGCAATTGCACCGCGGAATGAAGTTCCCACCCTGTAGGCCGCGTCGCATTCATGGGAGACGGCGCGTAAAACCTCCGGCGAAGGCTCGCCAACTGTGTTTCCCAATCCGGATTGTCTGCTATCAGACGCGCAATGAGCACGAAAAAATCTCCTACAGAAAACGCCCAAATGGACGTGAGAGGCGCGCGGCCGGTCTGGCTCATTGCAGGACCAACCGCGAGCGGCAAGAGCGCATCTGCGCTTCAACTGGCAAAAGCCCTGTCTGACAAAGGGCAGACCGGCGTGATTATAAACGCTGACAGCATGCAGGTTTATGCTGACATTCCGGTGCTGTCGGCTGCGCCCACCAAGATCGACCTCAAACATTGCGAGCATAGGCTTTATGGCGCCTGGGACGGGGCACAGCCTTGTTCGGCGGCCGATTGGGCGGCGCGGGCCAAGGCGGAAATCGAAGAAGCCCATGCGGCGGGCAAAACCCCGATCCTTGTCGGTGGCACAGGCATGTACCTCAAGGTCCTGATCGAAGGCATCGCCCCCATCCCCGAGATCGACCCTGAAGTTCGCGAGCAAGTCCGCAGCCTGGAAACCGCAGACGCCTATGCGGCCTTGCAGATCGAGGACCCTCTTCGTGCAGATGTGCTGGAACCGGGCGACAGCCAGAGGATAGCGCGTGCGCTCGAGGTGAAACGCTCCACCGGCGTGACTTTGGCCGATTGGCAGCAGGCGAAATCGGGCGGTATTGGCGAAGAGGTCACCTTGCACCCGATTGTTCTTATGCCGGAACGCCAGTGGGTTTACGATCGCTGTGACGAACGGTTTGCCAAAATGCTGGAAGACGGGGCCATTGAAGAGGTTGAGGCATTGCTTGCGCGCGGGCTCTCCCCTGACCTTCCTGTCATGCGCGCCATTGGCGTCCCCGAGATTGCTGCCCTGATTGGTGGAAAGATGACCCGCGAAGAGGCCATTGCCGCAGGCGGCCAATCAACCCGGCAATATGCAAAGCGCCAATTCACCTGGCTGCGCAACCAATGTCCACCGGAATGGCCACGCATCACACCTGAGGATGTTGCTTCAAAGCTTCCTTGAGTGTAATTTAATTTCACATTTATTTGTTGACTTATTATATTGTGAAGGTTAGCGGGCTTGCAGGACGGCCAAGCTATTGCTTGGCTCCTCGGCTCTAAGTCGCTATAGACATCTCGGTTACGAGCAGGGTTCTTTGGCGGCGTGACTGGAAGCAAACTATAGGTTTTGATCATCATGGTACTTGTCATTCTTGTGGGAAAAACGGGCTGATCGGGATCTATGATAGATGACCTGACCGGCCCGATGCGACAACGCAGCGGGCCTTTTTTTATGGGTCATCGTTATTTGGGAGTGAATACACGTGGGACAGCGCTCTGGAGCGGCCCTTTTGATGGAATGCCTGATCGAACAGGGGGTCGAATATGTCTTCGGCTACCCCGGCGGCGCGGTGCTTCCCATCTATGACGAGCTTTTCGGCGATGCCAAAGGACCCGGGCGCATTCGCCACATCCTAGTGCGCCACGAAGCAGGCGCGGCACACGCAGCAGAAGGATACGCGCGCGCCACCGGCAAGCCCGGCGTTGTTCTGGTGACATCTGGCCCGGGCGCGACCAATGCGGTGACCGGCATTGCCGATGCATGGATGGATTCGATCCCCATGGTTGTTATCACAGGGCAAGTCCCCTCCGGCCTCATCGGCACCGACGCATTCCAGGAAGCGGACACCGTTGGCATCACCCGCCACTGTACCAAGCATAATTACCTCGTGAAGGACCCAGCGGAACTCGTCGCGACCCTCGAAGAAGCGTTTCGTATTGCCACCACGGGCCGTCCGGGCCCGGTTGTGGTCGATATTCCCAAGGACGTGCAAATCGCCGTCCCATCGGAGAGCCGCGGCCATGTCGCGCACCATGGATCGCACCGTTATTCGCCTCAGATGGTCGCCCCTGCCGAGCAGATCATCGAAGCCATCGAGCTCATCTCGCAGGCCCAAGCGCCAATCTTTTACACCGGCGGCGGCGTCATCAATTCAGGGCCGCGCGCGACAGAATTGCTGCGCCAGTTTCAGGACCTCACAGGCGCTCCAACCACCTCGACGCTAATGGGTCTTGGATGCTTTCCCAACACCCACCCCGATTGGCTGGGGATGCTGGGAATGCACGGCACCTATGAAGCCAATATGGCGATGAACAAGGCCGATGTGATGGTCTGTATCGGTGCCCGCTTTGATGACCGTGTAACCGGCCGCCTCGATGCGTTCAGCCCTGACTCCAAAAAGATCCACATTGATATCGACCGCAGCTCGATCAACAAAACGGTGCCTGTTGACCTCGGCATTGTTGGTGACTGCGCGAGCGTATTGGAACAACTGATCGCGGCATGGGGCGACCGGAAGCCGCAGGACCTTGGCGAATGGAAAGCGCGCATTGCCGGTTGGCGCGCGCGTGAGTGTCTCGCTTATCCCGAAGTATCCAAGGCTGATCCAAAAGCGATCATGCCGCAGAAGGCAATCGAGCGGCTCTATGCCCTAACCCACGAGCGCTCTCCCATTATCACCACCGAAGTTGGCCAGCACCAGATGTGGGCAGCGCAATATTTCGGGTTTGATAAGCCCAACAAATGGCTGACCTCTGGCGGGCTTGGCACAATGGGCTATGGCCTTCCCGCAGCGATTGGCGCGCAATTGGGCAATCCCGATGCGCTGGTCATTGATGTGGCTGGTGAAGCCAGCATTCAGATGAATATTCAGGAGCTTGGAACCGCTTCTCAATACCGCCTCCCGGTCAAGATTTTCATCTTGAACAATGAATATATGGGCATGGTTCGCCAGTGGCAGGAACTGACCTATGAGAGCCGCTATTCCAATTCCTATTCCGACAGCCTGCCCGATTTTGTCGCTCTGGGCGAAGCCTATGGCTGGAAAGGCATTCGCATCACCGACAAAGACGAGCTTGATGCTGGCATTCAGGCCATGCTCGACCACGACGGTCCAGTGATTGTCGATTGCTGCGTTGCGAAGGATGCCAACTGCTTCCCGATGATCCCGTCGGGCGCTGCGCACACTGAGATGCTGCTCTACGGCGACACGCACGAGGGCACGATGGACGATGAAGCGAAAGCGCTGGTCTAATGAAAATCAAAAACGCCCAAAGCGAGCGCCATGTTCTGACCATCACGGTCGACAATGAGCCCGGCATTCTCGCCAAAATCACCGGCCTGTTCACCGCGCGTGGCTACAATATCGACAGCCTGACAGTGGCCGATATCTCCGACGATCACGCAATCAGCCGGATCACGGTTGTCACCAACGGGCCGCCCGAAGTGATCGACCAGATCGAAGCGCAATTGGAGCGGCTTGTCCCGGTCCACAAGGTGACCGACCTCACCGCAGCTGGCCCGCATGTCGAGCGCGAGCTTGCCCTCATCAAGGTCGCTGGGAAAGGCGAAGCGCGGGTCGAGGCGTTGCGCATTGCTGACGTTTTTCGTGCCAATGTGGTCGACACCACGACCGAGAGCTTCGTTTTCGAACTCACCGGCGCGCCCGACAAAATTGACAGCTTCATCGTTCTAATGCGCGGACTTGGCCTCGTAACCGTAGGCCGCTCCGGCGTTGTCGGCATGATGCGCGGCAACCACGGCTCTTAAATCATTCTAATTCTTACCGATAATACGAATCACAAAGGGAACACCCATGAAAGTCTATTACGACGCCGATGCTGATCTCGGCCTTGTTAAGTCCAAGAAGATCGCCGTGCTCGGCTATGGCAGCCAAGGCCATGCCCACGCGCAAAATCTGCGCGATAGCGGCGTTGGCGAGGTCGCGATTGCGCTGCGCGAGGGGTCTGCCACCGCGAAGAAGGCAGAAGACGCTGGCTTTAAGGTGCTCTCCAACAAGGAAGCCGCCGAATGGGCCGACATCCTGATGATCCTCGCCCCCGATGAGCATCAAGCCGCAATCTATGCCGATGACATTCATGGGCGGATGAAGCCGGGCTCAGCCCTCGCCTTTGCGCACGGCCTCAACATCCACTTTGGCCTGATCGAAGCACAGGACGACATCGACGTCATCATGATCGCGCCCAAGGGTCCCGGCCACACCGTGCGCAGCGAATACCAACGCGGCGGCGGCGTGCCTTGCCTTATCGCCATCCACCAGGATGCGAGCGGCGCTGCCAAAGACGTCGCCCTCGCCTATGCATCAGGCGTTGGCGGAGGCCGTTCGGGCATTATCGAGACCAATTTCCGCGAAGAGTGCGAAACCGATCTCTTCGGTGAGCAAGCGGTTCTGTGCGGCGGGATCACCCACCTCATTCAAGCCGGTTTTGAGACGTTGACCGAAGCGGGTTACGCGCCTGAGATGGCCTATTTTGAATGCCTTCACGAGACCAAGCTGATCGTTGACCTCCTTTATGAAGGCGGCATCGCCAACATGCGCTATTCGATTTCGAACACGGCGGAATATGGCGACATCACCACAGGGCCGCGCATCATTACCGAGGAAACCAAGAAGGAAATGAAGCGCGTTCTCGACGACATTCAATCGGGCCGTTTCGTCAAAGACTTCGTTCTCGACAACCGCGCTGGCCAACCAGAGCTGAAAGCGGCTCGTAAACGTGCCGAAGCGCACCCGATTGAAAAAACCGGCGCAGAGCTTCGTGCAATGATGCCGTGGATCAGCGCTAACAAGCTGGTCGACAAAGCGAAAAACTAGGGCCAAAGCGGGTGGTGTGATGTCCGATCCACGCACCACTCGTACCCTCTATGCACTTTGCGCCATCGCCTTCGTGGTGATCATTGCGCGCGCCTATATGAACGTAAAAGGGCCAGAGGCGCTGCAACCGGTTGTCCCGCAATCAGAGGTGCAAGCCTTTGCAAAAGAGCAGTTAAACGCGCTGCAAGAGCAGAGCTTTTCTGAAAATATCGAGCTTTGCGGGATCATTTTCGAGACCAGCGAAGGCGAGCTTGGCGCATCGCGCAAGACCGGCGGCGATGAAGCGACATGCGATCTGTCGTATTTTGATGAGCCCGGTATGGTGCCCATCGCCAGCTTTCACACCCACGGCCGCTTTAGCCAGAATTACGACGGCGAAGTCCCGTCAATTACCGACATGCAGAGCGATATTGCCAGCGGCCTTGATGGTTATATTTCAACGCCGGGGGGACGGCTTTGGCATATCGATCATGAAAGCGAGGTCGCCAATCTTGTGTGCGGCCCCAATTGCTTGATCCAGGACGCGCGGTATCAACCTTGCGCGAATGATGTGATCCCTGACCGCTATTCTCTTTCAGAGCTGGCCGCGCGGTTTAACGGGTCCTCCCCCAACTGCTGAACGGTTTGAATTTGTGAAAGAGTGTGGCCGGAAGAAGCTAGGAGGAGTGTCCTCCCGACCACACTCACGCATGCGCCCGTCAGGCAGCAGGCGCACAACTAGAAGCAGCGCAGGCCGAAGCAGCACAAGCAGAGGCGGCGCAGGCTGAAGCTTCACAGGCAGACGCGGCACATGCCGAAGCATCACAGGCTGAGGCGGCACACGCCGATGCTGCGCATGCATTTGCCTGACATGCCGCAGCTGCGCACGCAGCCGCTGCACAGGCCGCTTTGCGTTCGGCTTTCGCCTGACGCCGTGCCTCGCGGTTGGCGCGGCGTTCCGAGTAGCTGCCGTTTGAGGCCGAGCTACTGCTCGAAAAGCCACTTGGGCCGCAAGGCACATCAGCCATCGCCGGAGCGCCTGCAGTCGCCGCGGCAAGGCCGCCTGCAACCATCAACATTTTTGCAAAGCTAGTATTCTTGGTCATGGGGTATTCCTCTCAAATCGTCACGTAGTAGGGGGTGTGGGCGGCTGCTCCTGCACAGGGTACGCAGGAAGGGTAAGCGCGCAGCCGCCGCACAATGGGGTGGGCAAAAGATCAGCAGATCAATCGCCGAACTTTTTGCCGTCTGGGATCTTCGTCCAGGCCGGATCAGACTTCGAAATGAAACCGTCGATGTCGCCAAGCCATGTACTTTGAACATCACGGTTGAAGTTCAGATAGAGCTTGCCATCGTGAATTTTATAAAGCGTGGGGTCGCCCGGTGCGAGGGAGCCGCGGCTCATCGCCCATGCACAGTGCCCGCCATATTGCGGAGCATAAGCGTCGGGGTTCGCCTTGAATGTGTCCGCATTCGCCTGGCTTGAAAAGTGGAAGACAGCGCCATCGTGCTTCACTTTGAAGTTTGCGCTGCCAAGGACGGGTTTGCCGTTGCCTTGGAAATAGCTGACCGTGTCATAGCCGCTGACAGCGACATTGCTGCCTTCAACGCCGACGAATACACCGCCGTCAGCCATTGCGGGTGCGCTCACTGCTACGGGGGCGGCAAGAGCGGCAGCTGCTGCTGCAATAAAGTACCTGAGTTTCATGTGTAATCTCCTTTTGGTCCGCTTCAGGGGAAATGCGTCGTGCGGCGACTGCAAGAGCTGATCAGGCAAGGGGGGATAGGGGAGCGCCGGTATATGGGGGGACCCGGCGAGAACCTGATAAGCGCCTTGCAGCCGCGCACATCTGTTGTTTCGCCGGGATCGCGCAAAAGGTGACAGTGTTGCGCAAAAAAATGTTCGGCTTGGCGATTTCACCCTTCGAATTGGTTCGCAGAAGAGCGGCTCGACACGGGCGCAACAATCGGTCAGAGGCAATCGGGAGATTGAGAGCGAGGGCTATGCGTCTTACCGACTGTCACAATATCGACGACTTCAGAAAGCTCGCGCGGGCGCGGCTGCCCTTCCCCGTTTTCGATTATATCGACGGGGCGGCGGATGATGAGCTGACCAAAGCGCGCAACACCGACAGTTACGCGCGGGTCGACCTTGTGCCGGATGTCCTGGCCGGGGTGGAGACGATTGACACCTCTTGCACAATCCTTGGCCGCAAAAGCGCCCTGCCCCTGATCCTGTCACCCACAGCCGTTCAACGCGCCTTTCATTGGCAAGGCGAGACAGCGGTTGCCAAGGCGGCTGAAAAATTCGGTCTGTGGTTCGGGATTTCCAGCCTTGCGACACGTTCCATCGAAGAGATTGCAGCGCTTACCCATGGCCCGAAGATGTTCCAGCTCTACGTCCACAAGGACAAAGGGCTAAACACCCATATGATCGAACGCTGTCAGGCGGCCAAGTTCGATGCGCTTGCTCTGACGGTGGACACAATTGTATCGGGCAAACGTGAGCGGTGTTTGCGCAGCGGCTTTACCACCCCGCCCCGTTTCACCCCGGCAAGCATTTGGAGCTATGCGACACGTCCGCGATGGACGCTCGATTACCTTTTCCGCGAGAAATTCCGCCTGCCCAATCTCGATACGCATGTGAGCGAAGGGTCGAGCGAGGCGGTGAGCATTGCGGAATACTTCAACACCATGCTCGACACCTCGATGGATTGGAGCACCGCTGCAAGCATTCGCGAGCAATGGGGCGGTACTTTTGTCCTCAAGGGCGTGATGAGCGCAGGCGATGCACGGCGCGCGGTTGAGATCGGCGCGGATGCGATCATGATCTCGAACCACGGCGGGCGGCAGTTGGACGGGAGCCGCGCGCCTTTTGATCAACTGCCAGAGATTGTCGATGAAGTCGGCGGCGAGATAGAAATAATCTGCGACGGAGGCGTCAGGCGCGGGACCCATGCCCTTAAAGCACTTTGCACCGGAGCAACGGCCGCATCGGGTGGTCGGCTATATCTCTATGCGCTCGCCGCTGCGGGACAAGAGGGGGTTGAGCGCGCTCTTGATATCCTCAAAGACGAGATCGAGCGCGGAATGCGCCTTATGGGGGTCACAAATGTGGACCAACTAACAAGAGAACGGCTAAGAACGCGCAACAATTGAGCACCGGAGGGAGGTCATGAACAAAACGCACGCCATTCTCGCTGGCTTTGTTTGCGTATCGCTCGTGGCTTGCGATGCCGGTAATCGCAGCGGTTCCAACTCGGCTGATGATTTTGCTGCGCGGATCAATGGCGGGAAACCCACTGCTCAAAAAGTAGAGCCGACCGATGCGCCCACCGTTGCAGCCCCCCTGCCCGGTGCTGTGACGCAGCCCGTGGCAACGCCCGGCGCCCAACCAGAAACCTATGTTCCGGGCACGATGGCCGATCCGCAAAGCTCGATCTGCGCGGCCAATGCGATGGGGCCGTTCATCGACAAGCTCGCGGATGATGCAACCCGTAAAGCAATTCTGGAAGCGGCATCGGGCGCTGGCTCTGTGCGATTTGTCTTACCCGGAAGTGCAGTCGTGCAGCCTGATCCGACCAGCACACGCCTCAGCATCATGATCGATAATCTCAATATCATCCGCGACGCGCGCTGCGGTTAGTCCGAAAGCCGGGCCGGCAAAAAAAAGCCCGGCGCCAATCTTCACGATCAGCACCAGGCTCCTTTCATCGGATTTAGAGATTAGCTCTTGAAGTGCTCATCGGCTGAGTGAGTTGGATAGTTCACATCGCCTTTTTCGATGAAGCCGGGGATGTCTTTTTCCCAGTTCGCCTGAACATCCTTGCTAAAGTTCAGGTAGAGCTTGCCATCGACGATTTCGAAGACTTCGGGATCGCCTGGTGCCAGCGCGTCATTTGCACCGATCGCCCATGCACAGTAGCCGCCGTATGCGGGGGCATATTTTGCGGGGTCTTCGACAAATGCTTTCGCGTTGTCTTCATTGGCAAAGCGATAGTCAAAACCGTTGTAACGAACGGTCAGCTCTTCGTTGCCAACGGTCGGTGTGCCGTCTCCTACGAAGTAGCTGACAACATCATAGCCGCGAACAGCGAGCGTATCGCCGATGTTTTCGGTGTAGATCGGGTTTTCAGCAACGCCGCCAAGATCGGCGTAAAGCGCAGCGCCTTCAACAGCTGCACCTTCAGCAGCAACCATGGAGTCGCCTTCAGTAGCGTTTTCGGCAGGAGCGCTACACGCGGCCACAGTTGCCAGAAGAGCGAGAGTAAACAGTGATTTTTTCATCGGGGTATCCTCCGTTAGGGTAACTTCAAATTTCCCAGCAGCCTGATTGCTGGGTCACTTGCCTTTTCGCCAGTCCACGTACGATGGTTACAGAAAAAACACCTTTCGTCAGAAAAATTGTCAAATTGGTTTGAAATTGGCTGTTTTACGGCGCTGAGCGGCTTGCGCTGATCGCACAATTGGGCAAAGACTATGTGCATGACTTACGGCCCTGCCACTTTCGGGAAAGCTCTCCTACTACGACTTATGCGCCCTTGGGCGGCATAGGGCGTTTGCGCAGGACAATGGCGCGGCCCACCGTTCAAGGGTCCAGTTAAAGCCATCACGCGGTCGCTATCATGACAAGTGATCAGCCCCAATGAGCAAGTCCCACCGAGTAAGTCCCAGCCATGTTGAAAAATCCATCGAACAAATATCGCCCCTTCCCGCAAATCAATCTGCCGGACCGCCAATGGCCTTCGCGCATCATTGATAAGGCGCCGCGGTGGCTCTCCACCGATCTTCGCGATGGCAACCAGTCGATCATCGACCCCATGGACGCGGTCAAGAAACGCCGCTTTTTCGATCTTCTGATTGAGGTCGGCGTCAAAGAGATCGAGGTTGGCTTTCCCAGCGCGGGCGCGACAGAGTTCGACTTTATCTCTGGTCTTGTCCAATCGGATGCCGTGCCGGACGATGTCACCGTTCAGGTGCTCACCCAAAGCCGCGAAGATCTGATCCGAACATCATTTGAAAGTCTCCGAGGTGCACGCGCTGCGATTGTTCACCTCTATAATGCGGTCAGCCCGGCCTGGCGCGATATTGTCTTTCGCATGAGCAAAGACGAAGTGCGCGAGATTGCCATGACGGGCGCTAAGGTCATGCGCGATTGCGCCGCTGCGCAGCCCGACACCGATTGGCATTTCCAATATTCGCCAGAGACATTCTCGACCGCAGAAATCGACTTCTCTATCGAGGTGTGCGCGGCAGTGATGGAAGTGCTGCAACCAACCCCCGACAAGCCAATCATCTTGAACTTGCCAGCAACAGTTGAGGCAGCGACACCCAATATTTACGCGGATCAGATCGAGTATTTCTGCAAGCACCTGCCCAACCGTGAAAGCGCGGTCATCTCGCTTCACACTCACAATGATCGGGGCACGGGCGTAGCAGCGGCGGAGCTTGGCCTGATGGCGGGCGCGGACCGGGTTGAAGGGTGCCTGTTTGGAAATGGCGAGCGCACGGGCAATTGCTGCCTCGTGACGATGGCGCTCAATCTCTACACGCAAGGCGTCGATCCTGAGCTTGATTTCTCGGACATCGACCGGGTGATCGAGACGGTCGAATATTGCAACGACCTGCCCGTCCATCAACGCCACCCCTATGGCGGCGAGCTCGTCTACACCGCCTTTTCCGGCAGCCATCAGGACGCTATCAAGAAGGGCTTTGAATCGCGCGATACGCAGAATGACGAGCTGTGGCGTGTCCCTTACCTGCCAATCGACCCCGCAGACTTGGGCCGCGATTACGAGGCAGTCATCCGCGTCAATTCACAAAGCGGCAAAGGCGGCTTTGCATGGGTATTGGAGCAGGATCAGGGCCTTAAACTGCCCAAGAAGATGCAGGCCGATTTCTCCAGATATGTGCAACATATGGCAGATGAGCTTGGCCGCGAATTGAATGCGACCGACATTTGGGAGGCGTTCAAGGGCGCCTACCACCTTGGCACGCAGGACCAAAAATTCCAGCTGGAGGACTATGAAGAAAGCCGGGCCTCTGACGGAACGCGTCTCTTCGCGGGCAAGATCGCGGTTGATGGCGGCACGCAAAGCGTATCGGGCAGAGGCAACGGCCTTATCTCCAGCGTTGTCACAACGCTTGAGGATGCTTTTGATCTCGAGCTCAAGGTGCTCGACTACACCGAGCATGCCCTTGGCACGGGACGCAATGCGAAGGCAGCAGCGTACCTTATGTGCCAATCGGGGGACCGCATTATCTGGGGCTGTGGCATAGACGAAGACGTCGCAACTGCCAGCGTGCGCGCCGTTCTAAGCGCGGCAAACTCGGCGGTTGCTGACTAAGCCGCCTCAAGCATCGTCACGCCGCCGCAGCAGGATGAGCGTTCCATCAATCGCATTGCGCAGGCGCAAAGTGTCTCCGTTAAGGCGATAATGGAACACCAGATCGGTGCCCTGAATGTGCAGTTGCTTCTCGTTGATCTGGTAGCTTTGCCAGATATCATCACCCCGATCGCGGCCTGAGTTACGCTCTGTGATGAACTCCATATCGTCGGTGATTTCGACAAAATCGCCGCGCGCAATATCGGTCACGCCGCTATGCCGGCGCACTTCCCAATCGCCGATAACCTGGCGCATATGAGCCTGCGCCGCGCACCCGGCACAGTCCAGAATGCGCGCCGATGTTTGCGTCAGTCCATCCACAAGCGCGATTTCTTTTTTGAGCCCTTCAAGGCCCGAGGCATTCAACCGGTCCGACAATGCGGCAAAGCTTGCCTGCGCAGCCGTTGCGTCACCTGTGCGTTGATAGGCGGCAAGCCCTGTGTTCATGACCTGGTATTGTTCAACCAGCATATGAGCCATGCGAAGCGCCTCAGACGGCTGCTCACTGATCGGAGCGACCTGCGCAATGTCCTCTCCCGTTTCCCCTGTCAAAGTGTCGGTGTATGTAAGCGAAACGCTTGCAGGTGAGAGATTTCCGTCCCCCTCACCCGTCAGGCTGGCGTAGATGCCGCCCCCGTTGGTGGACAAGAACGCGCTGCCGATTGTCGCCGTTACGCTTCCGCCAGGGCCGCGTTTGAGGATGTTTTCAGGCACCCCGTAAACATCAGCGATGCGAAAGCCATCTGCTGGTGTGATCGTAATGTCGATGTCTCTTGCGACCTCACCATTGACCATGTTGCGAAACTCACGGTCGAACAGTTCACCTGCCCCGCCCTCATCAGCCACAAAGAAGAGATTGCCGCCTTGGACCGCAGAAATCTTGCTCGCAAGCCGCCCGTCAAAAATCCGGCCAACACCGATTGAGGTAAGCCCAATGCCATCGCGCGCGCCGGACAGCGCCTGTCCCATAAAGCCGTCCGCAGAAGTATCGCCGACATTGGCGTTTTCGTCTGAGAACAGCATCAAGCGGGTGGTGCCATTGCTGCGCTCAAGCTCCTCTCGCGCGGTCGCATAGCCAAGCTTGAGCCCGGCTTCCATATAGGTTGATCCATTGATCGCAATGGTATCAATCGCAGCGGAGATTTCCGCTTCATTCCCCGCCACATCCATCACCGGCATGTGCACGCGCGTGTCAGAGCCATAGATAACAATGCCTAGTCGGTCCTGATCGCCCATTTGCTTAAGCACTGCGTGAAGGCCCTCTTTCACCCGCTCCATCGGCGGGCCGCTCATCGAGCCTGAGCGATCGACCACGGCAATAAGGCTCACGGGCCGTTTGCGATACGCATCAGGGTCCACCCCGCTTTCAAAACCAAGACCCACGAAGACTTTGGCATCAGGCTCCGTCGAAAGCCGGGCTGGCATGGCGCGGGCATTGATGCAGAAAAGCTGATCGCAGCTGCCTTGTGCAGGCAAGGTGAGGTCATGTTCGGCCAGCAACCCTTCGAGCGTCAGGCTCGACGGGCTGGGCAGTGTTTCACCCTCGTCAAGTGACACGGAGCGGAAGTGCTTGATGTCCTGAGCGCCGCCCTGACGCATGGTTGCGGTTACGATAATCGTATCGGCCGCATCCTCGTCATCACCCGCGTCAATGCTATTGTCCTGCGCATAAACGGCGCTTCCCGTCATTAAAGCTGCGAATGCTGTGCCCCCTAGGACAATTGCCTTGGTAAATGACGGTACACGCATCGCGACTCTCCTGTTTGTTGATGTGTCTAACAGCATGACGCGAAACGGGGGAAAGTCAAATTTACGTTACGGCCTAAAGGGTTTACGTGTCCGTAAAGACATCTCAAAGGGTGCCTCGATGGCCTCAACAGACCCTGCTCGAGCAGTTGTTTGCAACCTCATATTTTACCCCTAAGACTAACGCAGAAAATTACACGTGAGAGGGAAAAGACCGCATATGACCGAAGCAATTCTGGAAGCTGACCTTCCGATCATCGACCCGCATCATCACCTGTGGGACCTGCGCCCGATGATGCCGATGTTTCCCGAGCCTCACCATCGCTTTATCGAAACGCTTGTTCCGGTCGCGCATTATACTTTCGACCAATTCAATGCAGAGGTTGCCGGCAGCGGTCACAATGTCATCGGCACAGTCTTCATGGAGTGCGGCGCGTTTTACAACGGGGCCTATGGCGACGCGCTCAAACCTGTTGGCGAGGTTGAATATGTGAACGGCGTTGCGGCACAAAGCGCAAGCGGCCTTTACGGCAATGCGCGGCTGTGTGCGGGCATTGTAGGCCATGCGGATTTGATGCTGGGCGAAAGGGTGGGCGAAGTGCTCGACGCTTTGAAGGCCGCGGCCCCTTCCCGCTTCAAAGGTATCCGCCATCAGGGTGCTTGGGACGCCGACCCGGAGGTTCTGGGCCCTCCCTTCCACGCGCCGCCAGAGCTTTACCGGGATGCGACATTCCGCGACGGGTTCGCTGAATTAGGCAAGCGCGGCATGACCTTTGATGCATGGATATTGGAGCCGCAAATCGGCGACGTTATCGACCTCGCCCGCGCCTTTCCCGATACGCCGATCTGCCTTGACCACTGCGGCACACCGCTTGGCAATGCGAGCTATTCCGGCAAGCTTGAAGAGCGCTTTCCCATCTGGCGCGAGGCGATCATGGAGCTGGGCAAGTGCGAGAATGTGATGGTGAAACTTGGCGGGCTTGCGATGCACAATTGCGATTTGCCACCAGAGGGCCCTGCCGCGGGCTGGCCTTCTGAAAAGCTCGCCCCTCTTTGGAAGCCCTACATCGAAACCTGCATTGAGGCGTTCGGCACAAACCGCGCCATGTTTGAAAGCAATTATCCGGTGGATCGCTGGGGCGCGAGCTATTCGGTGCTGTGGAACACATTCAAGCGCATTACGGCTGATGCCAGTGATGATGAGAAAGCCGCGCTCTATGCCGGGAACGCGAAGGGTTTCTATGGGTTAGAGGACCTGCTTGCCTGAGAATGCTTGTCGGATTGCGATTTGCAACCTAACTCAGGCGCAAATTGTGATTCAGGAGAGAATTTGATGGCCCTTCCCGCCCCGTTTGACCGTCTGCGTTTGCCGCTGATCGGTTCACCGCTGTTCATTGTTTCCGGCCCGGAGCTGGTGATTGCACAGTGTAAGGCCGGGATCATCGGAAGCTTCCCTGCGCTCAATGCGCGCCCGCAAAGCCTGCTGGACGAATGGCTGCACCAGATCACGGAAGAGCTGGCCAAGCACAACCGCGAAAACCCGGACCGTCCCGCCGCGCCATTTGCCGTCAACCAGATCGTTCACAAGTCGAATGACCGGGTGATGCAGGACATGGCGACGTGCGAAAAATGGCAAGTTCCGATGGTTATCACCTCGCTTGGCGCGCGCACCGAGATTTTCGACGCAGTGCGCAATTGGGGCGGCATCACAATGCATGACGTCATCAACAACCGCTTCGCCAAAAAGGCCATCGAGAAAGGCGCAGACGGCCTTATCCCGGTGGCAGCAGGAGCCGGCGGTCACGCAGGCACGCAATCACCCTTTGCCCTTGTTCGCGAAATTCGTGAATGGTTTGATGGTCTTATCGCGCTTTCCGGTTCTATCGGTCACGGTGCATCCATCCTCGCAGCGCAAGCGGTCGGCGCAGACTTCGGATATGCCGGAAGCGCATTTATCGCCACGGAAGAAGCGAACGCTGACCAGGGCTACAAGCAAGGCATTGTCGAGGGTTCGGCAGAGGGCATCGTCTATTCCAACCTCTTCACCGGCGTGCATGGCAACTACCTGCGCTCGTCCATCGAAAACGCTGGGCTTGACCCCGACGACCTTCCGACAAGCGATCCATCCAAGATGAACTTCGGCTCTGGCGGCAACACCAAAGCCAAGGCGTGGAAAGACATCTGGGGTTCTGGCCAAGGGATTGGCGCGATCAAGTCGGTTGGCACGGTCGAAGACATGGTCGCCCGTTTCGAGAGCGAATATCACGCTGCCAAGTCGCGAATGCTCGAGGTTTCCGACTACACTTCCTGGAGTTAGGACCTCATGAAGCTAGGTCGAGGACCATATCTTCTCGGCCATTGCGTCCAGAGTATCAAAGTTGAACCCTGTTCCTAGCGGGTCCTTGCGATTTAACACGAACCCTTTGTCTTCATTTATCAATCGGATGCGCAGCGCTCTTTGCAGCAGGCGCATCCGGTCAAGGGCCTCCACGCGCGCAGTCTCCGGATCCTTGCGCTTCACAAGCTCCCAGCGCGTTTCAATCGAGCCGATACGCTCGATCACAAGTTCATTGTAAACAGGGTGCGGCCCGCGATGGAGCGGTAGGCCGGTTTGCACCGAGGCATCCTCTGTGGCCGGTAAGAGCAATCCGTTAAAACGGAAGTCGTCAAAGCCGATCCGCACCCGCCCGATGCTCTCGAACATGCGGCTGAAATAGCGCTTGTTGAGCAACTGCTTGGGCAAGAGGTGGTGGCGTTGAAGTCCGGGTCTATAGTGTGGCGTCCCACGACGATTTATGGACTGGAACGAGATCGTAACCCGGGTAGCGCTAAGGGCGCTTGCGCTCGGCCCATTCGAATTCAGGCCGGTTGCTTGCGGTCGCACCCCATGTCTTTTGCGCGCAATCCCTTGCGCATTCATCCCAGACAACCGATCCCTCGTCGTCAGTGGCGATCATTCTCGCCATACTCGTACAAATTTTCCGTTGCGAGAAGGCCGCATCAGCAATCTTGTGCCGTCAGGAGCCACCACTCGCTCGCTGGTTTCTACACCTCCAACCAATACCATTTGGTTTATGAGGCGTACACCAAGACGGGTGGCAGCAATCTTGTCCTCCGCAAGCGGTGGTTCGATCCGCACTTCCTGGCCAATCCAGAAATCCAGCCCTTCGCTCTGCAATGCTCCATCAACCGTCTCGCGAAATGCCGTCAAGCCAAGGGCAGGAAACGGCCCGCCCTCAAGCCAAGCGGTAATAACGGATTCAAAAAACTGGTGCCCGATTGCGCTGCCTGCCGGTGGCCAAACCACGCAGGCCAGTTCATCAAAATGATCAACCAGATCACGGGCCATTCCCAACAGGCTTTTTGCAATCGGCATCATCTGCTCACCACCTGTAAGGTGATGGCCGGGCGTCAGATGGAGCACTTCAAAATCGCCCGGCGCGGGCAATTGTGGGAGATCGAAGCGATGCAAAACTTGTGGAAAATCCGAAGATTGTCCCGGTGCAAGGCCTGCAAGATCGAATGTTAGACCATCCCGGACGAATTCGACCCAAACCCTGTCATGCCGGACATTGGCCATCGTCTCTCCGGCCTGGTCTGTGTCTTCGCCATCGGAAGTGACGAGATGCAGTGGAGCTTCGCCAACAGGATCATGGCTGATTGACACATTCGGGTGACACGCTGCGAATTCTTTTACAGCGCGGCGATCTGGCCGCTGGCCGCTGGAAAACAAAAGAAAGAGCCCCCGGGGGCCCGGAAAACCATGATCAGAGATAGCAAGTCCCCCCTTGGTTGGATGTCCAGCGGGCGCCTTGAACGCATTTTACATTATCTCTCAGAAACACAAGAAAGGCAAACCGTCCTTTTGCCCTAACTCGTTCTCTTGCGTCGGTATTCCCCATTTTCGCACCTCTTCTTAGTAACTTAGAATACACCCAAAGAGATGCCTTCCGAAATTGACAGTCCCAAGTCACTGCATTGCTTCTCGACTTGCGGCGGGACAGTTTTGTGAGCCCAAATCTCTTCTGCCTTTTGAGCATCGAAGTTGACAACCATCGGATCGGCAACGCGTCTTAACCGCCATCCGGTCGCGATCCGTTCGATTTGCCGCTGAGCGCCCTGCCCGTCAGAACCCGCCGCAATGATCGTGGCATAGGGCCGACCCTCAATCTTCCCGAGCACCGCATAGTAGTGGCAATCGAACATCTCTTTCATCTCGCCGCTCATCGAGGCGAGGTTTTCGGGGCAGACAAAGAGATAGGCAGAAGCATCAAGAATATCCTGCGCCGTCACATCACGTGCACGGATCAGGCACGAGTTGGCGTGGCATGCAGCAGCTTTCGCCATCTGCTCGCTTGCCCCCGTGCGGCTGTGCCAGATTATTAGAAGCGTCCTATCCTCGCCCATAACCCACCCAATCCCAGCAGACTGTCGATTGTCAATCCTTTGCGCCTGTTGTCCTGTCCATGGATGGGTTAAATGCGGTGAATGGCAACACGATCACTTTCAAATGTCCTGGGTGTCTCGCAATCGCTTGGCGGGAAAGAGTGGCGTTGGCGCGGCGGCACAATGGATTGCGGCGAGGAAACCTTTGGCCTCAGCAGCGACATTTTCGAGCAATTGCTACTATCGCGCGGGGTGGCCCGCGATGAGATCGCAAAGCACGCCTCCCCCACGATGCGCGAGTTTTTGCCTAACCCGTCCGAGTTTCGCGACATGGACAAAGCGGCCGAGCGCATTGCCGAAGCTGTGCTCAAAGGCGAGCAGATCACCGTCTATGGCGACTATGACGTGGACGGCGCGACCAGCGCGGCTTTGCTGATCGATCTTTTGGCAGGGCTTGGCGTTGAGGCGGGCTATTACATCCCTGATCGCTTGCTCGAAGGCTATGGGCCAAGCGGAGAAGCCCTTGTTCGACTGGCCGAGGATGGTTCAAGCCTTATTGTAACCGTCGATTGCGGGGCGATGGCTCATGAGGCGCTGACCATGGCGCGTGACGCGGGCGTCGATGTGATTGTGGTCGATCACCACAAATGCGCGAGCGATCTGCCCCCTACCGCTGCTCTCGTGAACCCGAACCGCCTTGATGAAAGCGACCTTGCCGCATCGCACGGGCATTTGGCAGCGGTTGGCGTCGCCTTCCTTTTGGCAATCGCACTGGTGCGAACCCTTCGTTCAAAAGGCTATTTCGAGGAGCGCAAAGAGCCCGATCTGATGGGACTTCTGGACCTCGTTGCTCTTGGCACGGTGGCCGATGTCGCGGCCTTGCATGGCCTAAACCGCGCATTTGTCGCGCAGGGGCTCAAAGTGCTTGCCCGCAGAGATCGCATCGGAATGGCCGCGCTGCTGGATGCAAGCCGGTTAAAACGCGCGCCGATTGCCTCTGACCTTGGCTTTGCCTTGGGTCCGCGGATCAACGCAGGCGGCAGGATCGGCGAATCGACCCTTGGCGTAAGGCTCCTCACGACAAGCGATCCCGAGGAAGCGCGTGAGATCGCAGAGCAGCTTTCGGCACTTAACGAAGAGCGCCGCGCAATCGAGGCTGAGGTGCAAGAAGCCGCCGAAGCCCAGTTGGAGGGCCAGCACAATATGGCTGTGCAGGTCCTTTCGGGGAGCGGTTGGCACCCGGGCGTGATCGGAATTGTTGCCGGGCGAATCAAAGAGAAGACCGGCAAACCTTCCATCGTCATTGCTCTGGATGGTGAAGAAGGCGCTGGCACTGGCAAAGGGTCCGGCCGTTCCATCAGCGGGGTTGATCTTGGCGCTGCCATTATCGCTGCACGCGAGCAAGGATTGTTGGTCGCAGGCGGAGGCCACGCGATGGCCGCAGGGCTTACTATCGAATCAGGCAAGCTTGCAGGGTTCAGCGAATTTCTGGACACTCGCCTCGCCCGCGATGTCGAACGAGCGCGCCTTTCGCAGTCCATGCAGCTTGACCTGTCCCTTTCACCCGGAGGATTGACGCCGGAACTGGTGACAACGCTGGAACAGGCGGGGCCGTATGGTGTTGGTTGGCCTGCCCCGCGTGTGGCGGTTGGCCCTGTCCACATCATAAAGGCCGATATCGTTGGCAAAGACCACTTGCGCATCATCGCAGCGGGCGCGGATGGGAAGAGCTTCAAGGCGATTGCCTTTCGCGCGGCCGAGACAGAAATGGCGCAAACCCTGCTCCATCGCAGCAAGTCTCGCCGATTCCATCTGGCAGGCCGGGTAAAGATCGACGACTGGGGCCCGCGCCCCGCGGCAGAGCTTCACCTCGAAGATGCGGCATTTGCGGACTGAAGATCGAGCGGAAATCAGGGCGAAATTCGCAGTTCCACACAGCATTGCGCAATTTTTCTCCAAACTTCGCAAGATGAGGGCTTGACCCATACCAAGAGCCCTCGTAGATGCGCGCTTCCGCAAACGAGCGTGGCCCGTTCGTCTAGCGGTTAGGACGCGGCCCTTTCACGGCTGAAACACGGGTTCGATTCCCGTACGGGTCACCACCTCCCCTCGCCTTTGGCAGGGTATTGCGAAGCGGTTTTTGACAAACCGATGACACTTCGAAAATAGACATTTGACGCACGGCGCTCAGCCACTAGAGGCTGTCGCTATGGAGGACCGTCGTGCAATCCCGCATACTGGCATCTGGCTCGCAGTCATCACGAGCGGGGCCATGCTGCTTTTCGGCCTCGACCCGGTGCTCAGTATCGCAGTGCTAGGTCTTTGGATCGGTTCTCTTTTCCTTGTCACCAGCACACCTCCTGAATCCCGCGTCAAGAAGGCGAAGAAATCGCTTAGCCTTTCGTCAATGCGCGAGCTGCTGGAGAACTCCTCGACGCCGGTTCTCGTGACAGAGAAGAACACAATTGCGATTGCCAACCGTGCCTCGCGCAAATTGCTGGGCTCGCATATCGTGGGACAGGATGCGCGCCTCGTTTTCCGTCAACCCGCAGCGATTGCTTTGTTGGATAAAGAACCAGGCGGTCAGGCGATTGTCCGCGGCCTTGTCCGAAGGCAGGACATCTGGCGCATCAATCGCCAGTCAATTGACGATGAACTCGCTGTGCTTGAGCTCATCAACCTTAGCGCAGAGGCCGATATCAGCCGCGCTCACACCGATTTTGTTGCCAATGCCAGCCACGAACTGCGCACGCCGCTTGCCTCTATTCTTGGTTATGTCGAAACCTTGAGCGAGAGCGGCGCTGACTTTGACACCCCCACCTCGCAGAAATTCCTCAAAACAATCCAGCGCGAGGCAAGCCGGATGCAAAGCCTCATCAGCGACTTGATGAGCCTCTCGCGGGTTGAGGCAGAAAAGCACGACGTTCCGCAAAAGACCCTCGACCTTGCGAAGACCGTAAAGCGGGCGGGGAATGATGCAGCGGGTCCGGAACGGTTGGAGAGGCTGGAATTCCAGCTTACCGAGACCCCGCTTGTCCAAGGAGACGAGCAGCAGATCGAGCAGGTGATCCGCAATCTGATCGACAATGCGCTCAAAT
This sequence comes from Erythrobacter sp. S227, assembly GCF_057364925.1. Taxonomy (NCBI): domain Bacteria; kingdom Pseudomonadati; phylum Pseudomonadota; class Alphaproteobacteria; order Sphingomonadales; family Erythrobacteraceae; genus Erythrobacter; species Erythrobacter sp. S227. The sequence continues at coordinate 768,694 of NZ_CP200280.1, read as the reverse complement.
ATGGTGCCCCCGATACGCCGGTGCGCATCCGGCTGGACCATTCGCGGCTTGGCGAGGCCCGCATTACGGTCAGCGATCAAGGCGATGGTATTCCGTCTGAACATGTGCCGCATCTTACACGCCGGTTTTACCGGACTGATCCGGGCCGAAGCCGCGCCTCAGGGGGAACCGGCCTGGGCCTTGCAATTGTGAAACACATTGTCGAGCGCCACCGCGGACGACTTGATATCGAAAGCCAGGAAGGGGTCGGGACCAAGGTTATCGTGAGATTCCCGATCGCCGAAGAAGCGGCGCAAGTCTCGCAATAGACACCAAGAGGCACGCGCTACACCGAAACGGGCCCCGTTATTGTGCAGCTATCCAAACCGCAGACGGATCCCGGTTATCCACCATTGTCATTTTTCTGAAACACTAAAGTCATTTTCACGTCACATAATGGTCATATCCGCGCCTCGTCCAGACGATACCTCCGGCTGGACCAAGAGGGACGGGAAATAATGAAAACTACAAAGAAAGTCGCTATTCTAGCAGCGTTTTTGAGTTGCTCTGTGTCTAGCCAAGCGATGGCGCAGGATACTCAATCAAGCGAAGACGAGATCGAATCGCTTCGCGCAGAGCTCATCCGCCTGGCCGAGCGTATCCAGGAGCTTGAGACCAGCATCGCCCAGAACGCACAAAACGCGCAGATCGCGCAGAATTCAGCGCAAGAAGCTGGACAGGTTGCCCAGTCGGCATCACGGGCCGCCGAAGAGGCGACCCTTGCTGCCAACTCGGTACCATCAGTCAATTTCAAGGCTGCGCCCGAGGTTAAAGACGGCAACGGCTTTACCTTCAAACCCCGCGGTCGTCTTAATATTGACGCAGGGTTCGTAAGCGCACCCAGCTCCACTGGCGCAGATAGCGGCTTTGACGCGGAAGCGCGCCGTATCCGTCTTGGCGCATCGGGCAAGGTCCCGGGCGGTTTCGGCTATAAGATCGAGGTCGACTTTGCCGAGAATACGGTTGGTTTGACCGACGCGATTATCAGTTACACGGACGGAGGCCTCACGCTTCAGGCTGGCCAGTTCAACCCGTTCTGGGGTCTCGAAGAAATTTCGAGCAGTCTGCACACATCCTTTATCGAACGCTCGGCATGGACTGATGTGTTCCCGCTGGAACGCCGCGTGGGTGCATCGGCGGCCTACAAAACCGGCGACTTCATGATCCAGGGCGGCGTCTTTAGCGACAACAGCGAAGACCTGCCCAATGACAACACCAGCTTTGACAGCCGGGTTGTCTATGCCCCGAAGTCAGGTTCGACACAGCTGCACTTTGGTGGATCGGTTCACTACAACAAGCTAGGTGAAGGCACAGAACTTCGTTACCGCCAACGCCCGCTGGTCCACTTCACCGACAACCGTTTCATCGACACAGGCCGTTTCTCGGCGACTAGCGAGCTCGGTATCGGTCTTGAAGCGGCAGCGATTGCCGGTCCTTTCCACGTATCGCTTGAAGGGTACAATCAACGGGTCAACCGCCCGGGAGCCCTCGCAAGTCCGAACTTCCTCGGGGCCTCGGCCGAAGTCGGCTATTTCCTGACCAAAGGCGATACGCGCGGATACAAGCTTGGCGAATTTGATCGGGTCAAGCCGGTCAATCCGGTTGGCGAAGGTGGCACGGGCGCGGTTCAGGTGAACCTTCGTTACGACTATCTCGACCTGAATTCGCAAGGTGTGATCGGCGGTACGCAAGACAGCTTGCAGGCCTCGCTTATCTGGACCTTCACAGACTACACGCGCATTTTGCTGAATTACGGGCTTTTGTCCTATGGCAATTCAGCATTCCCGACCGACACCGGAGACACGTCCTACAACGTGCATGTCTTTGGCGCGCGTGCGCAAATGGACTTCTAACTGGACACGTCGGGTCACATGTCTTGCGGATTTGTGACCGTCTTGTCTCTAATCTGAAACATCAATCCCTATTGAACCTCCCAAGCCTATAAGGGGAATACCATTATGAAACTCGCAAAATCCGCCATTCTGTTGGCTGCATCGGCTCTCGCGCTCACTGCGTGTGGCGACGATCTGGGCACTGTTGAAAGCCGCGACACTATCCGCTCGGTTGGCTCCTCCACTGTCTTTCCATTTGCCAAAGCCGTTTCCGAATCGCTGGCCCGTTCAAATCCGGAACTGCCTGCTGTAGTCATCGAATCGACCGGCACCGGCGGCGGCATGAAATTGTTTTGCTCAGGCGAAGGCCTCGACACCCCATCGGCCACCAACGCATCGCGCCGCATGAAAGCATCGGAATTTGCCGATTGCCAGGAGAACGGCGTTGCTGAAGTCATCGAAATGCAGGTCGGCCTTGACGGTATCGCATTTGCTTCTGCGCAAGGCGGTATCGAGCTGAACCTCACGCCAAAGATCGTTTACGAAGCGCTGGCAGCGGCTCCTTACGGCGGTGAGCAGACCACGAAGACATGGGCCGATGTAGACCCATCGCTCCCTGCCCTCCCCATCCTCGTTTACGGTCCGCCAACCACATCGGGCACACGCGACGCTCTTAAAGAGCTGATCCTTGAAGTGGGTTGTGAGAGCAATCCTGAGATGGAAGCGCTCAAAGAAGCTGATGAAGACAAATACGACCAGGTCTGCACCGAAGTGCGCGCCGATGGCCTGTATGTCGATCAGGGCGAGCAGGATAACCTCATCGTTCAAAAGATCGAAGGCAACGAGAATGCAGTGGGCGTTTTCGGCTACTCATATCTCGAAGAAAATGCCGACAAAGTTCAAGGTCTTCCTATGAACGGTGTTGATCCGACCTATGAAAATATCGCTGGTTTTCAATACCCTGGTGCTCGTCCGCTTTATGTCTATGTCAAGAAAGCTCACATTGGCCAGGTCAATGGCCTTGCTGAATATCTGACAGAGTGGACAAAAATGTGGGAACGCGGTGGCCCTCTGGCTGGCATTGGTCTAGTGGCCTCGCCAGACGACGTGATGGCCGCGAATCTGTCGGCTGCTACCGAGTACACGACCATCGACGGGTCGGAACTTAAGTAAGGCACTTTGTAAGTTAGGATACGACGCTGGCTGCTTCCTTTCTCTTGGTTCTGGGCCTTGCCCTTGCCGGGTGGCTATCTGCACGCAGCCGCGCATGGGCGCTGCGTGCAAACTCGGGAAGCAGGCTGGCGAGCCTACCCAACTATCATGGTTGGTACGTGGGTCTCTGGATCTTCGTACCAACCATCATCTTCGTTCTTGTCTGGAACGCGATTTCACCAAATCTCGTGATCCAGTCTGTCCTCGCAAGCCCGGCTGCGGACGGCTTGCCAGCGATGGAAAGCGCCCGGCTCGACGCGCTTAGAGAAGCGCGCGCGGTCGCGTCCGGTGCGCTTGCCTCGACCACAAATCCCGATGCCCTTCCTATGGTTGCACCGTTTAGCGATGCGCTGTCGCAGTATCGTTGGATCGGGATTGCTCTGACCGTGATTATTGCTGGGGCGGCGGGTGCCTGGTCCTACCTGCGGGTGAAGCCGGAATTTGGCGCGCGTACGCGGGTCGAGCGGGTCATTATGGCCCTCCTGATCCTTGCCTCTCTTGTCGCCGTGTTCAGCACCTTCGGTATTCTGGCGAGCCTTATCTTTGAAACCTTCCGGTTCTTTGAAATGGTGTCGCCGATAGACTTTCTGTTCGGCACATTCTGGTCGCCTGACCCGATGGCGAACCCCGACAATCCCGACCCCACACGTTATGGCGCCATCCCGCTGTTCTGGGGCACGCTTTTGATCGGCGCGGTGATCGCGATGATCGTTGCCATTCCTATCGGCATGATGAGCGCGATTTACCTCACCCAATACGCCCACCCCCGTTTCCGCGCATGGGCAAAGCCCGCGCTGGAGATTCTCGCTGGCGTTCCAACGGTTGTTTACGGCTATTTCGCAGCTCTGACTGTTGCGCCTATGATCCGCGATCTGGCGATGTCGGTCGGGATCGCAAACGCTTCATCGGAAAGCGCGCTTGCCGCAGGGCTTGTGATGGGCGTGATGATCATCCCGTTCGTTTCTTCCATGGCCGACGACAGTATCGCTGCTGTGCCCCAGGCGATGCGCGATGGCAGTCTTGCCATGGGCGCGACCACTTCCGAAACCATCAAGCAGGTTTTGGTGCCCGCCGCCCTTCCCGGAATTGTAGGCGGGGTCATGCTCGCGATCAGCCGCGCGATCGGTGAAACGATGATCGTGGTGATGGCGGCTTCCACCGCTGCAAATCTGTCTGCCAACCCGCTCGATTCCATGACCACTGTCACGGTGCAAATTGTCGCGATGCTCACCGGTGAAGGCAGCTTTGATCACCCTGCAACGCTCAGTGCTTTTGCGCTTGGCTTTATCCTGTTCCTTGTGACCTTGGCCCTCAACTTCGTCGCCTTGAGCGTCGTTAAAAGGTATCGCGAAGCTTATGAGTGATACTCTCGCCCCCACCGCCGACAGCGCGCCTGTAAACGCTCACGATACCAAGCGGTTCGAGCAGCGCTTGAAAGTTCGTTACGCCCAAGAGCGTCGCTTCAAGATGCTCGGTCTTGCTGCGATTTCCTTCTCGGTAATCGTGCTGATCGTGCTTCTAGCGAACATGGCGTTCAATGGCCTTGGAGGTTTTCAGCGCGCTGAATTGTCGGTCGAAATCGACTTTGTGCAAAGCGGCCTTACCGCGCCAGAACAAGGTGCGACACCGGCTGAAACCATGCGTAGCCTTGATAACCAGGGCCTTCGCTCTGTTGTGTACGGCGCGGCTCAGGCGAACCTTGGGAATGAAGCGGCCGAAGAGCTTAACGGCGAAGCCTGGCGCGAAGTGGCTTCGATGATCCATGCCAACCCGTCCATTTTGACGCGCAAGGAAGTGCTTGAACTTCCCGCCTCGGCTGACCTTTCCGCCGGCTATTCCGGCGAAGGCTCACCGGCGATGCAAGAGCTTGCGAGCGACCTTTCGGCAAGAGGCTTGCTCGACAAGAATTTCGACTTCGGCTTTCTCGAAAGGTCCGATGCAACCGATCCGCAGCTTGCAGGGATATGGGGCGCGCTCAAAGGGTCTGTGCTGACCATGCTGGTGACCTTTGTGCTGGCCTTCCCGATCGGGATCATGGCTGCGCTCTACCTTGAGGAATATGCGCCCAAAAACCGCTGGACCGATTTTCTCGAGGTTTCGATCAACAATCTCGCGGCGGTCCCATCCATCATCTTCGGTCTGTTGGGTCTGTTTTTCCTGATGACGGCCTTCCCGACCTTGCGTTCGACCCCGGTCATCGCCGGTATCACCCTTGCCTTGATGACGATGCCGGTGATTGTCATTTCCAGTCGCAACGCGATCAAGGCTGTGCCGCCTTCGATCCGCGATGGCGCGCTTGCGGTGGGCGCATCGCCGGTACAGGTCGTGTTCCACCACGTCCTGCCATTGGCCCTTCCCGGAATGCTGACCGGCACGATCATCGGCATGGCGCGTGCTTTGGGTGAGACGGCTCCTTTGATCCTGATCGGCCTTCGCGCCTTCGTCGCATCGCCGCCCGAAGGCTTCACCTCTGCGGCCACCGTTTTGCCGGTTCAAATCTTCCTGTGGTCCGATGAAATTGACCGCGGCTTTGTCGAAAGGACGAGTGCGGCTATTATCGTCCTGCTTATCGTCCTCCTTATGATGAATGGCCTCGCCATTTATCTTCGCAACAAGTTCGAGAAATCCTGGTGACAGTAATCCATCCCAACCTAGAAGTCGTCGAACCAAAGATGAGCGCTGAAGGCGTCTCGGTCTATTATGGCGAAAAGCAGGCAATCAAAGATGTCTCAATCGGCATTCCGGCCAAATATGTGACCGCTTTCATCGGTCCGTCAGGCTGTGGCAAATCGACATTCCTGCGCGCATTGAACCGCATGAATGACACGATCCCTTCCGCGCGGGTTGAAGGCCAGATCGAGCTGGACGGGGAGAATATCTATTCCTCGGCGATGGATGTGGTGCAATTGCGCGCACGGGTGGGGATGGTGTTCCAGAAGCCCAACCCCTTCCCCAAGTCGATTTATGACAATATCGCCTATGGCCCGCGCATCCACGGCATTTTTGAGCAGAAGGGCGATCTTGACGGGATCGTCGAAAGCTCGCTTCAACGCGCCGGCTTGTGGGATGAGGTCAAGGATCGCCTGAACGATCCGGGCACAGCCCTATCCGGCGGTCAGCAACAGCGTCTTTGTATTGCGCGCGCAATCGCGGTTGATCCCGAAGTCATCCTGATGGACGAGCCCTGCTCTGCGCTTGACCCGATTGCCACGGCCAGGATCGAAGAGCTGATTGCCGAGCTTTCAAGCCGTTATGCTATCGTGATCGTCACCCACTCCATGCAGCAAGCCGCGCGTGTTTCGGATCGTACGGCATTCTTCCACCTTGGCGAGATTGTGGAATACGGACGCACTTCCGATATCTTCACCAATCCCATCGAGCAACGCACTAAAGACTATATCACCGGGCGGTACGGATAATGAACGACCATACAGTAAAGGCGTTTGACGAGGACATCACCCGGCTTCGCGGCCTCATCGGAGAGATGGGCGGACTTGCCGAAGTGGCAATCGAAGAGGCTCTGGCTTCCCTCGTCACCGGAGACACCGAGCGCGCGCAGAAAGTCGTCGATGGCGACAAGAAGCTCGACGAGCTGGAGATGCAGGTCGATAAGCTTGCGATCCGCGTCATTGCCCTTCGCGCACCGATGGCCGATGACCTTCGCGAAGTGATCGCGGCCCTGAAAATCGCAGGCGTGGTTGAACGCATCGGCGACTATTCCAAAAACATCGCGAAACGCGTTGGAAGTGTTGAGGGCAAAGACCGCTTTGAACCTTTGACCCTTCTTCCAGCCATGGGCGAAGTGGCAGCAGAGATGGTGCACGATGTGCTCACCGCCTATGCCGCACGCGACCCTGATCTGGCGCGCGAGGTGATCGCCACAGACAATAAGGTCGATGCTTTCTACAACAGCATTTTCCGCAACCTTGTCAGCTATATGGTCGAGAACCCTGCGACCATTTCGAGCGCGGCACAGTTGTTGTTCGTCGCTCGTAATCTTGAACGGATCGGCGACCATGCCACCAATGTCGCCGAGATGGTCCATTTCGCTGCAACCGGTGCTTATCCCCCGGAGGATGACCGCTAGGCCACGCGTTTTTTTGGGATCGAATTTTTCAGGAGGCCAAGCTCATGCACGCTGCCAAATTGCTCCTAGTTGAAGACGACCCTGCCCTTTCCGAATTGCTGGAATATCGCTTCCAGAACGAAGGCTATGACGTTCGCGCGACGAAGGACGGAGATGATGCTCTCATCCTTGCGCGCGAAGATGTGCCCGATCTTGTCATCCTTGATTGGATGATCGAAGGCACCAGCGGGATCGAAGTATGCCGCCAATTGCGCCGCCACAAGGAAACCGCGCATGTGCCCATCATCATGCTGACCGCGCGCGAGACCGAAGATGATCGGGTGCGCGGGTTGGAAATGGGCGCGGACGACTATCTGACGAAACCTTTCTCTCCGCGCGAGCTTCTCGCCAGAGTGGCCGCGGTCATGCGCCGCATCCGGCCTGCACTTGCTGGTGAAACCATTGAGGTGGGCGACATTACGCTCGATCCGGTCGCCCATAAGGTGCAACGCCGCGGAGAATCGCTCCAACTGGGACCAACCGAATACCGGCTCCTGAAATTCTTTATGGAAAGCCCGGGCCGCGTGTTTAGCCGTGGGCAATTGCTTGACGGCGTTTGGGGTAATGGCAGCGATATCGAACTGCGAACCGTGGATGTGCACATCCGCCGATTGCGCCAGGCGATTGAAATCGATGGCGTCAAAGGTCCGATCCGCACAGTGCGTTCGGCGGGCTACGCATTAGAGGCCGTTTAACGACAGGCTCCGCCCCAGTTTCCGCCCTGATCGAGGTGGAAGTGATCGGCATGGGCTGCGTTATAGTCCGGTGACAGGACCACAGCGAAAACATCGCAGGCGTCATCGCGGATCTGGCGCAGGAAGTTTGCCTTGGCAGGGTCTCCATCCCAATCATCAATCAGGCTGATCCGGCGACCATCTTCCAGCACTACGGCGCTGATATCAATGGCGTTTCCGGTGGCATGCTGGCTCCACGCATTGGAGCTTCCGCCGCGCATCCGGCGGCAATTGTAGACGCCCATATGCTCGAAATGGGAAAGCTCGCTGCCCAGAATTTCGCGCGCGGCAGGGGCAACGCTTTTTATGCGCCAAAGCTCCAATGCGGCGGCCACCGGACAAGTCGTCGCAGGCACGCTTGGCCTCAATGGAAAACCGGAAAGCTGTGTCCTGTCGGGCCGCGCGCATGGCCCTTCGCCTTCAGCAGGCATGGTGGAATAGGCGACCTCGCTACGGTCGAGTACGGCGCGGCAGGCGGAGATATCATCACGAAGTGCGACAAGCTTTGTGGCTGTGGCAAGACCAACCGGATCGCGCAAATCGAGCGGTGCAAAAGGGTTATGCTGAGGATGCCGGTGAAGCCAGTTCCAGCCTGCAAACCCGGCGAAGACAGCGATAGAGAGCAAGAGAAGGCTTATCACGCCGCGCTTGCCCTGCCCCTTTTTGCGGCGTCTTGGTCTTGAACGGGGTTTTTGTGCCATGTGCTCGCTCTAGTGAAAATCGCGCGATTTCGGAATAATCCGGTGGTTGCGTGGGTGGCCGCCAGAAATTGGTGGCACCTCGGGTAGCTGGTCGATGATGTCGCGTGGATGTACCGCGTCTTTTTCAACTGGTGATTTGCGACCCTGAAGGGGCGTATTCACATGGTCTGCGCGGGCTAAAGGCGCATCAAGCATATCATCGGAAAGCGCATAAAGCTGATCGCTCGCATCGACCATGTTTTGCGCGATCACGTGGATCACCTCGTCATCATATTCGACGCGGCCCCGCACCTCCATAAGCCGCGCGCCCATCACAACCTGACGCTGTTTTTCCTTAAGGTCAGGCCACACGACGAGGTTCACAACGCCCGTCTCATCCTCCAGCGTGATAAAGCACACACCCTTGGCAGAGCCGGGTCGCTGACGGATGAGGACAACGCCTGCGACCTGGACCATCGAGCGGTACTTGCGACCTCGAAGGTCTGAAGCGCGCACAAACCCGCGTTCAGCCAGGCGCGGGCGCAGGAAGGCCATGGGGTGCGCTTTAAGGCTCAGCCGCGTGGTCTGGTAGTCGTTCACCACCTCCTCTGAAAGCGGCATTCTCGGTAGCTTGGTGGGCGAGGCTTCCGCTCCCTCATCTCGGGTCTCAGCCGCACGGAACAGCGGCAGGTCGGGCCCTGCAATAAGGCTCCGCGCATCCCACAAGGCCTGACGGCGGGAAAGGTTCAGCGAGGTGAAGGCATCGGCGCTCGCAAGCCGCTCGATATGCGCAGGAGACAACCCTGCCCGCTCACGCAGTTCAGCCACGTCGCGATAAGCGCCGTTCTCCGCGCGCTCTGCGACCAATTGCGCGGCCACATGTTCGTGCAAGCCGTCAATCTGGCGGAGCCCCAAGCGAAGGGCGATGTGGCGGTCCAAACGCCGGGTTTGCGCATCCCTCGCCTCGGCAATCTCCTCCAAAGTGCAGTCCCACTGACTGCAATTCACATCCGCTGGCAGCACTTCGACCCCATGCTCCCTTGCATCGCGCACGATCTGTGCAGGCGCATAGAACCCCATGGGTTGTGAGTTCAAAAGTGCCGCCGCAAACGCCGCCGGGAAGTGGCATTTGAGCCAGCTTGAAACATAGACCAGATGCGCGAAGCTTGCCGCGTGGCTCTCGGGAAAGCCGTATTCGCCAAAGCCCCTGATCTGGTTGAAACACCGCTCTGCAAATTCGGGGTCATAGCCGCGCTTCACCATGCGCCCGACCATCATGTCTTGCAGCTCATCAACCATCCCGCGCGACCGGAAAGTCGCCATGGCTTTGCGCAAACGATTGGCTTCAAGCGAAGAGAATTTGGCCGCATCCAGAGCGATCTTCATCGCTTGCTCCTGGAAAATGGGCACACCCAAAGTGCGCTCTAGAATGCTGGAGAGTTCATCGGGGGGACCGTGGGCAGGCGATGGCTTGGGGATCACCACTTGCTCGGCCCCGCGCCGGCGTTTGAGGTAAGGGTGCACCATATCGCCTTGGATCGGTCCGGGACGAACAATCGCGACCTGAATGACAAGATCATAAAACTCGCGCGGGCGAAGGCGTGGGAGCATGTTCATCTGCGCGCGGCTTTCGACTTGGAAAACACCCAGCGAATCCCCCTTTCGCAGCATCGCATAGGTTTCCGGGTCCTCGCGCGGGACGCTCGCAAGCGTCAAAGTGCGGTCATGGTGCGCTTCAAGCAAGTCGAGGCATTTCTTGATGCAGGTCAGCATCCCCAGAGCCAGCACATCGACTTTGAGGATACCCAGCGCCTCGATATCGTCCTTGTCCCACTCGATGAAACTGCGCTCGGGCATAGCGCCATTGCCGATCGGCACGGTCTCGGTCAGCGGCCCGTCCGTGAGGATAAACCCGCCCACGTGCTGGCTGAGATGGCGCGGCATTCCGATCATCTGCTCGGTCAGCGCCAGCACGCGTTTCAAATGCGGGTCGGTCACATCCAGACCGCTTTCGCCTGCGTGTTTCTCGCTTATCTCGCGGCCCCATGATCCCCAGACGCTTTTGGCAAGGCGCGAAGTCACATCCTCGGACAATCCCATCGCCTTACCCACTTCGCGGATCGCCATGCGCGGGCGGTAGTGGATGACCGTTGCCGTCAGCCCAGCGCGCGCGCGGCCGTATTTCTTGTAGATATACTGGATCACCTCCTCGCGCCGCTCATGCTCGAAGTCGACGTCGATATCGGGCGGCTCCTTGCGCTCTTCGGAGATGAAACGGTCGAAGAGCAGCTGGTGCTTGGCGGGGTCCACGCTGGTGATTTCGAGACAATAGCACACAGCAGAGTTCGCAGCAGAGCCCCTGCCCTGACACAGGATCGGCGGGTCGACGCTGCGGGCGAAATCGACGATGTCCTTGATGGTGAGGAAGTAGCGCGCAAGATCGAGCTTGGCGATGAGCGCGAGCTCGCGTTCGAGCGTGTCGTGGACGCTGTCAGGCACGCCTTCCGGATAGCGTCGCTCGGCGCCCGCCCATGTTTCCACCTCGAGATATTCCTGCGGCGCCATGCCGTCAGGGTAGATTTCCTCGGGGTATTCGTAAGCGAGTTCGTCGAGCGAAAAGTCGCAATTGTCCGCGACTGCGCGCGCGGCCTTGATCGCATGGGGCCAGCGGTCGAACAGGCGCAGCATCTGCTCGGGCGATTTCAGGTGCCGCTCGGCATTGGCGTGGAGCAGATGGCCTGCCTCTGCCACGGTGGTCTTGTGCGCAATCGCCGTCATGACATCCTGCAAAGGGCGGCGCGAGGGCGCGTGGTAGTGGACATCATTGGTGGCGAGGAGTGTGAGGTCGTTCTCGCGGGCGAGCCTATCCAACTGGTCAATCCGTGCGACATCATCGCCGCGGTAGAGATAGCTTGCCGCAAGGTGGCGCAAGGTCGGGAGTTGCTCGGTCAGATAGGGGAGCAGTTTGGGGAAAGGCGCGGTGAGCGGCATCCTTCCGACCTCTTCACCATCGGGTCGAAGCGGCACCACATTGCTCTCGACCTCTATGGTGAACTCTGCACCCAAATCACCCGGCGGAATAAGGATCAGCTGCACACCCTCGCTGTGTTCAGCCAGCATCGCCAAGCTGATCTCGCACACGCCCTTTTCCTGCCATTCGCCGGTGAGTGTTTGCATCCGCCCCTGGCTGATCAGGCGCGAGAGGCGGCCATAGGCTTTGCGGTCCTTCGGGTAGGCGAGGAAGGCGAGCCCCTCGACCGTTTCGATGCGGGTGCCGATAACCGGGCGCAGCTTGAGGGTCTTGGCCTCGGTATGGAGCCGCACCACGCCTGCAAAGCTGTTCGCATCGGCCAGCCCCAACGCGTCATAGCCGAGCATCCGCGCAGTCATCGCAAGGTCCACCGCATCAGACGCGCCGCGAAGGAAAGAGAAACAGCTCACCAGCCCCAGCTCCACAAAGGGCGCAGGTTGCGGCGGGTCGATCAGGTCGGGATCAAGCTCCAACGTGCGTTTGTCAGGGGTGAGCGGGGCCTCGGGCATGTCACGAGGTGACCTCGAGCAAACGCCCCCTCACCGCCGCTAAGTCTCGCGCGAAAAGCTCTTCTTGTACCGCCCTCGCCTCACCATCGAGACGCAGGAGATAGGACGGGTGCGCGGTGATCCACAGCTCGCTGCCATCCTCCAATGGCACCGGCGCCCCGCGTTCTTTAGCAAGGCTCACCGTGCGGCCAAGCATCGCTCTTGCAGCGCTTGCGCCAAGAGCCAGCACCACGCGCGGGGCCACCACTGTGCGCTCTGCCTCAAGCCAGAAGCGGCAGGTGTCGATTTCTTTCGCTTGCGGGGTCTGGTGGATGCGGCGTTTGCCGCGGCTCACAAACTTGAAGTGCTTGACCGCATTGGTGACATAAGCGCTCGCCCGGTCAATCCCGGCCTTGGCGAGGTACACGTCGAGCAACTGTCCGGCGGGGCCAACAAAAGGCCGTCCTGCTAGATCCTCCTGATCGCCTGGCTGTTCGCCTACGATCATCAGGGGAGCGCCAACAGCCCCTTCCCCCATAACGCTGCGAGTTCCGCATTCGGCTATAGGGCAATCGCGGCAGGCGTTGATCCCCTCAGCAATCGCCTCCAGGCTTGAAGGCATTTCGCGCACCTCGCGGCTCCCTTGCGCCACCATGCCCGCCTCGCGCGCCTGAGCGCCTGCAATAAGCTCAGGGATAAGCTCTGCCTCGGGCATATTCTTCCAGTATTTCTTCGGCATCTCCGACAGCATCGCGCCGATTTTCAACCGCGCCGGGTTGAAGGTTGAGGCGTAATAGGACTTCCATAGAGCCTCCACCGGATCGCCCGCTGGCGCATCCTCGCGCCGTGCCGGAGGGCCTTCGCGCATGGTCTTGCCGTCCCAATGGATGCTTCCGCGCGGGGTCAGGATCGACCAGTTCATATTGGCAAAGCGGCGCATGAAAAAGCCCGCCTCGCGCCGCACGATATGGTGGTCAGGTTCAAACCAGGCGACGTAGTGCTCGCCCTCTTCACTTGTAACCTCGCGGAAGCGGACGAAGGCGTGCATCTTATGAGCATCGCGGCGCACTTCCTTGTCGAGTTCCTCGATCCGGCGCACGTCTGTGTCAGCGCTGTCCTGCATCATACCGGGCTGCGATTGGAGCCGCCACAACACGCGATAGAGCAGGCTGAAGCGCTCAGGATCAGAGTGGACCGAGGCATTGCGGGCAAGACGCATGAAACGCTTGGAAGCGCGCACTTCGCACGCATCGGCATCGGGCACAGGCAGGCGTTTCTCACCCCGAGAAGGCCCTTCAAAAGCGAAGAGGTCGCCCGTGCCCCCCGGCTCGGCCCAGCTCACACGGTCAGGGGGCACATCGCATTGGATCAGCTGCCGCGCACGCTCGCGCCAGAAGGCGAAGTCATCGGGGCGCGGCAGGTGGACGACATAGTGCGCACCGAGGGAGACGTGCTGGAGGGCGGTCATCAAAACAGCTCCAACTGCTCTTGCTTGGGCGCGAGCATTGAGCGCAAATCCCCCCGGTCAGTAAGCTGCGTTGGTCGCCAGTCAGCCGCCACCAGAAAGGGGCGCACTTTGGCGATGGATTGGGTGAGCCTGCCAACATCCTCAAGCCGCAAACGCCTGTAACGCCGCGCTTTGAGGATACGCCCCACCGCCGTCGTCCCCAGCCCCGGTACGCGCAGCAACTGCTCTTTCGACGCGCGATTCACATCGACCGGGAATTGCCCGCGAAACTTCAAAGCCCAGGCAAGCTTGGGATCAATGTCGAGCGGGAGGTTCCCGTCCTTCTCGGTCGCATCAGCCACGTCATTTGCGCCAAAACCATAAAAGCGAATAAGCCAATCCGACTGATACAAACGGTGCTCGCGCATCAGCGGAGGGCGTTTTAACGGCAGCACCGCGCTCGCATCAGGGATCGGTGAAAAAGCGCTGTAATAGACGCGGCGAAGGCCGAAATTGCCGTAGAGACCCGCCGCCCGCCCAACAATGGCTGCATCATTGGCGTCATCCGCGCCCACAATCATCTGCGTCGATTGGCCGGCGGGCGCAAAGCGCGGTGCATGGCGAAAACGCTTTCGTTCGTCCTTCGCCTGAATGATGCGGCTCTTGGTCTTCGCCAGAGCGCCCTCAATCTCCGCCTCATCCTTATCGGGCGCAAGCTTCGTCAGCCCTGCCTTCGTCGGCAATTCCACATTGATTGATACACGGTCGGCATAAAGCCCCGCCTGCTCGATCAGTTCAGGATCAGCCTCCGGAATGGTTTTCAAATGAATATAGCCGCGAAAATCATATTCCTCACGAAGGATGCGCGCTGTCTCCATCAACTGCTCCATCGTGTGATTGGAGCTTTTGATGATGCCGGAGGAGAGGAACAGCCCCTCGATATAATTGCGCTTGTAGAAATTGATCGTGAGGTCGGCGACTTCCTGCGGCGTGAACTTCGCGCGCGGCGTGTTCGAGCTCTTCCGGTTGATGCAGTAGTGACAATCGAAGATGCAGTGATTGGTCAGCAAAACCTTCAACAGCGAGATACACCGGCCATCGGGCGCATAGGCATGGCAAATGCCCATCCCCTCGGTCGAACCCACGCCTTTCCCGCCCAGCGAATTCTTCTTCGCCGTCCCCGACGACGCGCAAGAGGCATCGTATTTCGCCGCATCGGCGAGGATTTCGAGGCGTTCGCGCAAGGATTTCTGAGGCGATCTTTGAATCATATGTTCTGTATATGTTCTTTTCCTCATTCCAACAAATGCAAAGTGTGCAACCACCCCTCCCCCCTGATGTAGGCCATCCAGCCTACTCCCACCGGTCTAAGCTTGCCGGGGAATTTCGCAGCCCGGAATGTTGCAATAGACAGCACTCAAGATTTCGAGACGGGCAATGAGGGCCCAAGGAGAATATAATGAAGAAGATTGCTTACATTGGTTTCATTGGCGCAGGTTCACTTGCACTTGCTGCATGTGGCGGCGACGATGCGGCAACCGCTGCGACCGAGAGCGCGAACCCGATCACCGCAGCTGAAGTTGAAGCGGCTCAGAAAGCCTGGGGCGAAGGCATCGTCGCTATCGGCAAAACCTTCACCGAAGAAGGCGATTACAGCGCGCGTGCATCAGAGCACATCGCGACCCATTACGCTTACGGTGCAGAAACCATCCTGTTCAAGCCGACCCTGGCTGCAGAAGATCAATTCCGTGAAACGGCCGAAGAAGCTCTGAGCTACTTTGTCGGCAAGGAAGGCACTGAAGATGGCGGTTTTGCGATTGCGCCTTACACCGATGTGCGCTGGGAGAATAACGGCACCGTCATTTCCGAAAGCGGCGATATGGCGGTTGCGATGGGCAACTACTTCTTCACCGGCACGGACGGCAGCGAAACCAAGGTTGAGTATTCATTCGCTTATGAACGCGGCGAAGACGGTGAGCTTGATATCGTGCTTCACCACAGCTCGCTGCCTTTCAGCGCAAGCTAAAAGACAACCCGATCCGCGAGGAGAGGTGCAGCTTTAACAGCTGCAAACGAAAGGGGCCGGATGTTCCTCCCGGCCCCTTTTTCGTGCGTTTTGCAGATGTGATTCCGGACCGCCGACGCGCCGAGTCTGTAGGGGCGCCTAGACGCGGTGCATGCGCTGCTGTTCGTAGAAACTTGCGTTCTCGATGCTTTTGCAAAGGTGATCCAGGACCGCGATGTGCATGTTGCTTTCAAAGGCGACCCCGGCAAATTTGCCGTCTACCCACACGACCTTGCCCAACGGGGCATTGATACCGTTCAGGCGAATGGTGACACGGTCACCTACGCTGGCAAAGCCAGAGCTTGCTTTGAGCTTGCAGCCACCTTCGGAGATATCCAGCATATCGGCAAAGATCGCGCGCGATTGCACACGGCCCTTCACCATAAGTTGGATGTGGCGTCGATCAGATCCGCGATTTGCTTGTTGAGTAGCCATAAGCGGATCATCGCAGAAATACGTAAACAAAGGATAACCATGCCTTCATGATTGACATCCCTTTACACATCAATGCCGTGGAGGAACCAATCCGGAGTGCCGCCACGGCCATCACCGGCGATCCCTGAACGGTATATCCAATAGCGCGCGCCCTGCTCGTCCTCGATACGGTAATAATCGCGCAGGCGTGTGGAAGATCGCTCGCGCCACCACTCAGGCGCAATGCGTTCCGGCCCTTCAACGCGGGCGACTTCGTGCACGCGTGAGCGCCATCTGAAACGTTGCGGATAGCCATCGGGTGAGGCGTAAAGCACCGCGATTTTCTCTGCGCGATCGAGCAGTTTCAGCGGGCGTTTGCGGGGAATTATGAGCGTAGAAGGAGCACAAACTGGCGCAAGCGCAGGCTGCCAGATGTGGCTGCGTTCAGGCAGGTGGCTGGCATGGGCAACCGGGCGGCGCACCGCATTAGGGCCAAGGCGCACACTCAACCGGTCGATACACGCAGACAGCGAAGTGCCATGACGGGCCGCGGCTTCCTCGACATCGCTTTGGGAGGCGGAAAAAGGCTCTGCCCAGCTGACCCGCAAACGCACCGTCTCTATCCCGAAACCCGCCTCGATCCCTTCGAGCTTTTCGGCAAACAACCTTGTGATGTGCGCAGGATCGCGGGTGGCAGCGGCCAGTTCCAACCGGCGCACAATCACCTCTCCATCAACCCGCCACATACCCAGTTCAAGCCGCCGCGCGCCCTCACCTTTCGCCTCCAGCTCGCGCGCCATATCCTGCGCCAAATCCTCCAGCACCTGGTCAAGCAGCGAGCGGTGGCGCAAGGGCTCCATCAAGCGGCGCTGAACCAGAGGCATATGCTGCGGGACCACAGGAAGCAGCGGTTCGGGCACGCGGCCGAGCAATTGGTCGAGCCGGATGAGCGGGTTGGCCGATGGCGATTTACGGCCCCGGAACCGGCGGTGGAGCGCGTCACGCGCAGCCGCCTCTGTCCGATTGACCGCCCCCCGCGTGATATCGGCAAGGTCGCCAAGGCGCTTCAGACCAAGGCGGCGAAGGACGGTAAGAACGTCGGTGTCGAGCCTGAGCGCTGCTGAAGGAAGGTCGGCAAGCTGGCGCATCATCGCCTCTTCGCTGGAAGGTGCAAGGATGCTGCCCCCACGATCAAGTCGCGGTCCGAAATGTGCCAATGCCCAGGCAGCGCCTGCGGTAGGAGCGATTGCCGCACGCACAGCCAGATGCCGCTTCGCAAAGGCTTGGCTTACATCCGCCAGAAGCCTTCCCTCCCCGCCGAACAAATGCGCGACCGCCGTCACATCGACGATCACACCATCGGGCGGGTCAAGCGCGCTCCACGGTCCCCAACGCTGGGCCCAAAGGGCAAGTTTTTCGAGGAAGGCAAGGTCGCCCGCAGGGTCAGACGGCGCGGTCTTGAGCCCCGGGTAAAGCGCGCGTGCATCCGCCAGCATCTGTCCTGTGCGAGCGCCCGCCGCATGCCCCGCCGCATTCACCGCATCAATGCGCGGACCATGGGCGGTTTCGGTGATGAGAGCGGTGGGAAGCTCTTCTTCCCCCTCACTCTCGCCTTTATCCCCTTGCGCCCTAGCCCCCGCAAACTCAGCCTCGCGCGCCCTATCCCCTTGAGACAGCCGCCATCGATCGACCGAAAGTTGCGCGCACCAGATTGCCATTATGCGCCGGTTTATGCCGGGATTTTCTGGAGGATTTGAAAGGGACATCTGGAGTGTGCTCTAGGGGGCGTTCAGTTTCTTTGGCGGGTGGCTTGGGCGATTTGGAAAGGCACAATCGCCCACTGTTGGAGGACAGCTTCCACTCCCCCGGCGCATGGGAGCGCGCCCGGAAAAGCTCCGCTTGCCAAGTGGGCACACCTGGCCCCTTCGCATTCCATCTCGGCTCAGATGAAACCGCAGGGCGCGCGCGCCAACGCATCCTTGCCGAAGACAAATCGCTCTGCGCCTCAAGCCGCACCAGCCACAAGGCCACGCCATGCTTTTCTGCTGCCAGACTAAGCCTGCGCGACGCTGTAAAATCGAGCGCGCGCGGATTTCCGGCGATCTCTCCGATCACGCAGGCCAAGTCCCGGCATTTCAGCCCCTCTTCCAGCGCAAACAGAGCATCTTCGGGCCTGCCCGCCTCGACACAGATCACCCGTTCGCGCCATTCTTCGGGAAGGCCATGGATGTAAGGTCGCCCGTTCAATTCGACCGCGCGTTTATCCTGCACCCACAAAATCTGCCGCCGGTCCTCTGCTTCGGCCAGCGCACCTTGTTCCCGACCCCCCTCGCAAACGCTTAAGCCATCGCGCGCCAGAGCCAGTGCGAGCCCCGCCCCGCTTGCATCACGAGCGCTTGCAAAAATCTCGCTGTGCAGCGGTTGATCGGTAAGCCCCGGACGCCAGCGCGCCTCACGCTGTTTTGACAGAGCGGCGACATCCACACCCGAGAGGTGCGCAAGGGGCGGCGCTTCAGGCCAGGAAAGAGGATCGGATTTGGTCATAGGAACATGGAAAGAGACTCATAGAGAGTCACTTTGTTCCTATTATGTTCCACAAAAAACAGAGGAGCGCAAGTCCCGCGCTCCTCCCTATTTTTCCCTAGGGACCTGACCCTAGCTGGTCAGACCCACAAACAGGATCACGGCGAGAACAATCGGGCACACAAAGCGCACCAACGCCCGCCACAGCTTATGCAAAGCGCCATCAAGGCCGTTCTCTTTGTCGATCAGCCGCGCATCGGCGATCCAACCGACAAAGATACAGGTCAAAATCGCACCGATGGGCATAAACAGCTTAGCCGTCACCCCGTCGAGCGTGTCGAAGAAATTGGTCTCTGCAAACAGCGGGATGAAACCGAGCGGATAAAACTCTGCCAGATCGTTAAACGACAGCGCAGACAAAATCCCCAGCACCGCAGCGCCCGCACCAACAATGATAGTCGCCACAGGCCGCGCCAGCTTGAACTTTTCGAAGACATAAGCGGTTGGAGCCTCGAGCAGAGAGACCGAGCTTGTAAGCGCTGCGAAGAAGATCATCACGAAGAACGCAAGACCGATAGCTGAGCCAAATGGCATCTGTTGGAATGCGATCGGAAGGGATTCAAACATCAATCCTGGACCTGCATTGGTCGAAAGGCCTGCTGCAAATACAATCGGAAAAATGGCCAAGCCAGCAAGCAGCGCAACCGCTGTATCCGCGCCTGCAATAATGCCGGAGGTTTCACCCAGATTGGTGTCACGATTGGCATATGCGCCATATGTCATCATGCCTGCCACACCCAATGAGAGTGAGAAGAAGGCCTGACCAACCGCTGCCAGCATCACTTCGCCCGTCAACTTCGAGAAGTCGAAAGTGAACAGATAAGCGACCGCCTCAGCAAAATTACCGGTGAACGCGCCATAAATCGTGATCGCAAGGAAAAGGACGAAGAACAGCGGCATCAAATACACCGCCACCCATTCAATGCCGCTTGATACGCCGCGCGCTACAAAGAACATGGTGACGCCAAGAAATCCAAGATTGAGCCCGGCCATCAAAGTGCCATCAGCAAACAGACCCGGCATCAACGCCTTGATCTCTTCCGGATCACGCCCCTGAAACGCCCCGCCGGTCAGGCCGGTCTGGAACAGGTCACTGGCGAACACACCGATGTAATAAACAACCCAGCCGCCCACGACGCAGTAAAAGCTGAGGATCAGGAAGGCTGCGAAAACGCCCATCGAGGCGAGCACGCTCCACCCTTCGGAAGCTTTGGAATCGCGCGCCACCCGGCGCACACTTTCAGGCGCGTTGGCCTGACCGTGACGGCCGATAAGGACCTCTGACAAAAGAACCGGCAAGCCGATCAGCAAAACGCAGAAAATGTAGAACAGGACAAAGGCCCCTCCTCCATTTTCGCCCGCTTCAGCCGGAAAGCGCCACATATTGCCAAGGCCGACGGCTGATCCGACGGCTGCAAGAATAAACGCGCTGCGCGATGACCAGTTCTCGTGACCGGCTCTTGCGCCCGAACCTGCTGCTGCCATCTTATGGTAGTTCCTTTTATGCGCGCCCTTTATTGGCGCTATCCCTCATTTATGCGGGCCTTTGTGCAATGTTTCGCACGCGAGGCCAAGGGCCACTTTGCCGGTTTTCGTGTATGATGCCCGCCTTGAACCGCCCTTTAACACCCAGTTCCAAGCAGACACGCGCTTTGAGGGAGCGCTTTCCTACATCAGTATCCCTCGTCAAACTGGCTGTGCCATCGTGCAATTTCAGGAGATAGCCAAATTCCTAGCGCAAAAGTGTCTCATAGGGTTAACAAGCAAGGTACTGAATTTATGAATAAAGTAGGAAAGCAGTGACCATCCTATGAGACAGTGGTGTCTAATAGGCGGATCGGGCAGTCCCACCCCGCCGCGCCATGGCTGACCACAATTTTGCCCGTTTCCAAGTGCTTTGCGTTTTGCCAAGTCCCCTTTTAAAGAAGTCCCCATGTCCACAACATTCCAGCTCGATACGAGCACCAGCCGAGCCAATCCCACCCCTCAGCCAATGAAGCGGCTGACCGTGCCCAAGATCAGGGCGCGCAAAGTAGATGGTGTGACGCAAGAACCGCTCGTGATGCTGACCGCATACACGGCGCGTCAGGCGCAGCTTCTGGATGCGCATTGCGATCTGCTGCTGGTGGGGGATAGCCTTGCGCAAGTGATTTACGGCCTGCCGTCTACTGTCCCTGTGACATTGGAGATGATGGCCAATCACGGTGCGGCTGTTGTGCGCGGGAGTTATCACTCGGTCGTGATCGTCGATATGCCGTTTGGTTCTTACGAGGCGTCCAAAGAACAAGCGTTTGAGAGCGCGGCTTACCTGCTTAAACAAACGGGCGCGGCTGCGGTAAAACTTGAAGGCGGCGAGGCCATGGCCGAAACCGTCGAATTCCTCAATCAACGCGGCATCCCTGTCATGGGTCACGTTGGCCTTACCCCGCAGGCGGTGAATGTGCTTGGCGGATATATGGCGCGCGGGCGTTCTGATGCAGAGGCAGAGAAGATTGTGAACGATGCGATTGCGCTCGACCAGGCAGGCGCATTCGGGATCGTGCTCGAAGGGGTGCTTGAACCCATTGCGATCAAGGCGACCAAGGCCGTGTCTTGTCCCACCATCGGTATTGGCGCTTCGGCTCAGTGCGATGGACAGGTGCTCGTGACCGAAGACATGCTCGGCATGTTTGAGCGGGTTCCGCGCTTTGTGAAGAAATACGAAGATATCGCCAGCGTTATCGAGAAGACGGTGGCGCACTATGCCGAGGAAGTGCGCGAGCGAACCTTCCCCACGGCAGAACAGACGTACCAGCCTAAGAAGTAGGTTCTTTGGCGAGCATGTTGGCGAGTGGCGCTGCGATTATCAGCTGAAGCAGGTGATAAAGGAGCAGCGGCGCGATCACGAAGCCTGCGACATCGGGCGCAAACAAAATAGCGGCCAATGGCGCGCCGATAGCAACGCTCTTTTGCGCGCCGGCGAAAAGAAAAGCGATCCGGTCTTCTCGGGTGATGTTGAGCAGGCCGCCTGTGAGCCAAGCGCCCCCTGAGGCCGCGATAAGGTAGACTATGATGAGACCAATAAGGGCCACCCAGCCAAGGAGAGTGAACATCTGACCCAGCCCTTGCTCAACCGCGCCTGAGAAAGCGACATAAACCGCGATGCCGATCACGACTCTGTCGAGCCATGCGACATCACTCTTGCGCTCTTTTAGCCAGTCAATCGTCCACCCCTGCACCGCTTGGCCGATCATAAAGGGCAGGATCAGGATGACGCCGATGCGAAGAATAGTCTCGGTGCCAATATCTGCTGCCTCACTGCCCGCAAGAAGCGCAAACAGCGGTGCGGTAATGAACACACCGGCGATGTTGATTAGCGCTGCGCCAACGACGGACAGCGCTACATTGCCACCCGCGAGGCTGGTGTATGAGGTAGCGGACTGGATCGTAGATGGCAGCGCGCCAAGGAACAGGAAGCCAAGGGCCACTAACGGCGGAAGGAAATTTGAAGCAGCGCTCGACAGGCCAAAGCCGATAAGCGGCATCACGCCAAAGACCCACGCGAAAAGCGGCAAGAAAAACCGCCAGTTCGCCAGCCCCTTGCCAATTTCGCCGCGCGCAATGCGCATTCCGTTCACTAGGAAAAGGAGAAAAATCGCGATGTTGGAGATGGTCTGAGCGACGCCGCGTGCATCGCCCGCTGCTGGCACAATAATCGCCAAAAGCGTCGCGGTAAGCAGGACCACGATCATCGGATCGGCAAGAATGGAGAAGCGGGACAACATTGGCCAAAGCCCCTGCCCGCTCATCACCAGATTGTCGAGACGGCACTGCTCGAGGCGGCTCGGGGCGGCTGCTATCTACAGGAAGGGTTTGATCACAAGATCTGCGAACATTGCATCGGCTTGTGCCGCGTCTTCCTCATTGCCAAGCTCGCGCGCTGCCTTTGCCCTTAAGACCAAAGCGGTCGGATCGCTCCCGGCCCCTTGTGCAATCGCAGTATCGAGCAGCACGGCAACGCGAAGCCAATCGGACTCTTGTGCGCTCACCCGTGCCAACACCATCAAAGCATCAAGGTTTTGCGGGTCACCTTGGATATATCTTGAAAGGAGCGCTTTTGCAGCATCACCCTCGCCCGCTTCAAGCATTGCAGCGACAAGCTTGCGCGTTAGCGGCCAGGAACGGCGGACTTTGGCTGATGTTCGATACGCTTCGATTGCGGCCAATGGCCGGCCGTTTGCAAGCGCGACATCGCCCGCGAGCGAATAGGCATCGCCGGACTGCGGAAATTGGCGAACCACGCCTGCGGCAGCGGAGCGTGCTTCGCTTAGATTACCGGCGGCGAGAAGGCCGCGCAGACGGCGTGTTGGCGCAGGTAGATCGCCTTCACTGGTCAGGACGAAGCTCGAACCATTGCCAAGCGCATTGGCTCTCTCAATGAAAGGAATTGCCGCCACACGATCACCCGACCGCTCCAACGCGCGGCCAACCAGCATCACGAGATATGAGGAGGCATCGGGCCGTTTGGCTGTTTCACCAAAACGCTGCGCAATCAGATCATCACGGCCCCCGAGCCACCAGGCTTTAACCAGAAGCTCTATCACGCGCATATTCGCAGGCTGCTCGTCAGCAAGGAGCTCAAGCGTGTTCGCCGCAGTGTCGTAATTGCCTTGCTGCAAATTGATGATCGCATCGAGCATTCTGGCCGCTGGCACGTCATTTTGAAGATAGCGACTACGTTCTAGCAACCTTGCCGCCACCGCCGGATTGTCCGCGCGCGCAGCAAGCACCGCTTGAAGATAGAGAGCTTGTTCATTGTCTGGAGAAAATTCGGTGAGATCGCGCACCGCAGCCAGCATATCGCGATAAAGGCCAAGGTCCCCCAGTGTGGCGGCATATTCGCCGAGCACTTCTGGGTTTGCAGGGTCCGCTGAATTGGCTGCTTCGAACCACGGCAAGGCTTCTTCCATGCCATTGGCATCGCGCACCATCTGCGCTCTCAAAAGAAGCGCAGGTCCATAGTTCGGTTGCAACTCAAGCGCATAATCCGCCGCTTCGATAGCAGTGAGGTTCTCACCCCCGAGGAAGCGAAGCCGCGCAATGTCGACCCACAATCCGGGGTTTTCCGGCTCAATCTCGCGCGCCTCATCATACGCCTTTCCGGCAGCCGCCAGATCGCCCTGACGTACATATCGACGAGCATCCTCTACCACGGCAAGGAAATCCTCGCTTCCGCTGATTTGCACAGCTTCGACCGGTGGCGTTTCACCAGAGCACCCGGCGCTCACCACGCTGAACAAAGCCAGCAACGAGATAATGTGGGCGCGCTTAGACATGGAGATCATACTGCTTGAGCAGGTCATAAAGGGTTGGACGGCTGATCCCGAGGAGCTTTGCCGTGCTCGAGATATTGCCTTCACTGCGGGCAAGCGCATGGCGGATAACCCGGCGATCCGATTGTTCGCGCGCGGATTTGAGGTTCAGGACCTCTTCGTCCTCTTCATCATCGCCATCAAAATCGAGATCACCTGCGCCGACTAATTTGCCATCGGCCATAATGACAGCGCGCTTCACCCGGTTTTCAAGCTCGCGAACATTGCCCGGCCAATCATGCCCGTCGATGGCTTTGAGCGCATCGGGAGCAAAGCCTGTGACCGCCGGGTTCATCTCTTTTGCGAACCGTTTGAGAAAGGCTTTGGCAAGGAGGATCCCGTCGCCGTGCCGCTCTGCAAGGCCGGGAATGCGCACCACAATCTCTGCAAGGCGGTAGAACAGGTCTTCGCGGAAAGTCCCTTGCGCAATCATGCCTTCAAGGTTCTGGTGCGTTGCGCAAACGATGCGCGTGTCGACCTCGATAGTCTTTCGGCCACCGATGCGTTCAATCGTGCGTTCTTGCAGGAAACGAAGCAGCTTCACCTGAAGCGGCAGGGGAATATCGCCCACCTCGTCAAGGAAAAGCGTACCGCCATTGGCGCTTTCGATCTTGCCTTCGGTCGTTTTGACAGCGCCAGTAAACGCGCCCTTTTCGTGACCGAAAAGTTCGCTTTCCAGAAGGTTTTCCGGGATAGCTGCGCAATTGATAGCAACAAAGGGTTTGTCGCTCCGATTGCTTGCATCGTGCAAGCCTTGGGCCAACAATTCCTTACCCGTACCGCTCGCGCCCAGAAGCATGACGGACACATTGGTCGATGCCACACGTTCAATCGTGCGGGCGACCTTCACCATTTCGGGCGCACCGGTGATCAAACGGCCCAGCACCGTCTTGTCTTCGCTCGCATTGGCGACAAGGCGGCGGTTCTCTTGTTCGATATTGTGAAGGTTGAACGCGCGGCGAACGATCAGGCCAAGCTGCTCGATATCGACCGGTTTCTGATAGAAATCATACGCCCCGCGCTCAATCGCCTGTAGCGCGCTTTCACGGGCGACATGGCCGCTGGCCACGATTACTTTGGTGTCAGGCTTCAATGCCATAATCGCATCGAGCACAGCAAACCCTTCGGTTGTACCGTCAGGGTCAGGCGGAAGCCCAAGGTCGAGCGTCACAACTGCGGGCATCTCACTGCGCAAAGCGGCGATCGCGCTGTCGCGGTCGCCTGCGATCACAACTTCAAAGTCTTCATAGGCCCATTTCAGCTGAGCCTGCAGGCCTTCATCGTCCTCAATGACGAGCAATACGGGTTTCTTATCAGCCATCAGGCGGCCTCTTCGTTTTCTGGAGATGTATGTTCGGTGATTTTGCTGGCGGGCGCGCCTGAGCCGATCCTTGCATCGACCATGCGCACCGCTTCGGGCACGGGAAGACTTACGCAGAACCGTGTGCCGATGTTCTCGCGCGATTCAACTGTCAGTCGTCCGCCCATCGCCTTTATCATTTCGCGCGCTTCGAACGCGCCGATGCCAAAGCCACCCTGCTTGGATGAGACAAACGGTTTGAACAGGCCGGTGCGCAGGAATTCAGGGGACATACCGGTCCCCGCATCGACGACCTCGAGCATTCCCGACGGCCCATCTCTAAGCGTATTGATCGTGACCGGCTCACCCGCTTCACTGGCATCAACCGCATTCTGGACCAGATGGATGATCGCCTGTTCGGCCGCTTCCGAATTGGCAAGAACCGTGACCCGTTCCGATCGGGCAAGCGAGACAGGGTGCACGCCCTTGAACCGCTCACAAACCTTGGCGGCAAGATCGGCCAGATCAAACTCATGCGCTGTTTGCGTGTGCCCCGATCCATACCGGCCAAGCCGATCAAGAAGCGCGTTCAACTTGTCCGATGAATTGCGTAATGTGACCAGCATATCGGCCCTGAAATCCGGATTGTCGGCATGCTTTTGCGCGTTGCGCGACAGCAGAGACAGCTGGCTCGCGATGTTCTTTATGTCGTGCATGACGAAAGCCATACGCCGGTTGAATTCGTCAAACCGGCTTGCATCCATCAAAGCTTGCTGACCCGCTTGCTCAGCCAGATAACTTGCCAATTGGTGCCCGACGACGCGCAAGAGATCAAAGTCCTCCCAATCGAGCTTTCGCTCGATCTGCGGACGGGCAAGAACGATGACACCGACAAGGCGGTCGAAGTGGAGAAGAGGCACCAGCGCCCAGGCATCTTCCGCCTCGCTGAGCCAGCTTGGAATATGTTCAAGCTCGCCGAAATATTCGATACCGGCGCGCGTCTCATCCAGTGCAAGGATGTGATTGTGCTGTTCAAGAATGCTCGGCAAATTGAAGTCGCTTGCCAGGGCCGGCACGTCGAATGTCGCCCAATTCCACCGCGCGTTGAGCTCAAGCTGCGCTTCTTCATTCGGCATCAGCAGAAGGCCTGCCGGGCTTTCCGTGACGTCTGCAATCGCTTTGACCGCGCGTTCTTTAAAGCTGCTGCCCGAACTGGATGCATGGCCAATTGTGCGCGTGAAACGCAACCATTCCTCACGGTAGTCATAGCGGTGCTGGAAAAAGTGCTTCGCCACCATAACGCGCAATGACCGGCGGATACGCTGTGACGGGAGCCAGATGATGGCTGCCGCAATTGCGAAGACCAGAAACGCAATTTGGCTGGCTCTACCCACATCACCGCCAAGCAATGCAAGGCTGCGGGTCACAAGGACCATCACGATCAAATAGGAGCCAATGACAAGCAAAGAGAGCGTTTGGAACGTGACCGCGCGCGATGGGCGGAACTCCAGCCCTGCGCTGCTCGAATTGGCGCCCACAGCCATCATAATTGCCATAACACCGGCGACGATGCCATGGAGCGATCCCAGCACAACCGGGTTCGTTTCTCCAAGATAGGCAAGCGTGTGAAGGTTGAGATCGTAGGCGAAGAATGCGCCAAGCCCGATACCGCTCCACATAATGATCCGGCGCGATGCCGTTGCCGCACCGGCGTAAAGGTTGTGCAGCAGGACAAGCGCACCAATGGCGATCATCATGCTGAAAAGCCCCTCGATCTCGCTCGCAAGCTGCATCACTTGCGGGAAATCCCTCGCTTGGGTTTCGATCAGGATCACCAGCAGTTGGAAAAGCTGGACCAGGACCAAAGTGACAATCACGGGCCTTGTCGGTTTGAGGCTTTCGTCGCGCCCGTCTGCGGCGAACAGCTGAAAGATCACGGCCAAAAGCGCGAGGTTGCGCGCTGTTTCGGCAATAGCGATCAGGATTGAGCCCGGTTCTGCTGCGATCGACAGGCTGCACCAGATGACCGTTGCCCCAAGAGCCATGAGCGCCGCTTCGCGGTCAGGGCGATTGTCGTCCCCTGCCCGCGCAATCCAGACGCCAGCGCCCGCCGCAGCAATCCCGCCGATCAAATAACAGATCAGCGCAATCATTTCGGTAAGGTCGGTGTAGACAGGCACGATTACCGGGCCCCTTCCGGCCACAGCACAACGCGGACCGTTTGCAACAGGATCACAAAGTCGAGGAAGGGCGTATAGTTCTTCGCGTAATACAGATCGTATTCGAGCTTCTTGCGGCTGTCTTCGGTCGATGCGCCGTAGGGGTAATTGATCTGCGCCCAACCGGTGATGCCCGGTTTGACCATGTGCCGCTCTTGATAAAAGGGTATCTCTTCCTGGAGATCATCGACGAAAGTTGGCACCTCGGGGCGCGGGCCGACAAAGCTCATCTCGCCTTTCAGAACGCTCCAGGTTTGCGGAAGTTCATCGATCCGCACCTTGCGAATGAAGCGTCCCACACGGGTAATCCGGTCGTCATTCTCGGCGGCCCATTTGGCGCCGTCCTTTTCCGCATCAACCCGCATTGAACGCAGCTTCACCAGGTAGAACGGTTCGCCATACAAACCGACCCGCTTTTGCCTGAAGAAGGCGGGGCCCTTGCTGTCCAATTTCACGATGAGTGCAAACACACCGATGACCGGGAATGTCAGCAGCAACAAAGCGAGGCTTGCGACAATGTCAAATACACGTTTCACCGCGCTTGAAAGTATCCGGCTGCTTGAAAATCCGTCAGAGAAGATCAGCCAGCTGGGATTGACCGTATCAAGATCAACCCGGCCCGTTTCACGCTCCAGAAAACTGGAAAAATCATTGACGTGAACGCCCTTGGTCTTGATCCGCAACAAATCGTTCAGCGGCAAGGAATTGCGGCGCTCCTGCAGGGCGAGCACCACCTCGCTCACGCCGAGGTTTTCAACAAACCGGCCCAGATCATGGATTGCATCACGGGCAATGGCCTCTTCAACCACGCGGTCCGCTTCGCCCATGGAGATGTAGGAAACGATCGCAAAGCCGGATTCCGGCCGGTCGCCAAGCTCGCGCAAACGTTGTGCGCGGTCGCCAGCACCAAGCACCATGACCCGCCTGCGAAAAGCAGAGGAACCAAGAAAGCTGTTAAGCAGCAAGCGGTCCACGATCAGCACCAATATCGATAGGCCCATCGCGTAAAGAAGGGTGGAGCGCCAGAAAGTCTCGCCCGGCAAAATCCAGTCGATTGTCGCAAGGGCAATGATACCCAGACTGATCGCAACAAGCAGGCGTGCGCTGGCAAAACGCAGCGATCTCAACGCGTATGGTCCGTAAACGCCGACAGCAATCATCGCGAGCCAGACGACGCTTGCCGAACCCAAAAGGGGTACCCAGCGCCCTTCGATAGGCCCCGGATCCATGCCGATCTGATTGGCCCTAAGCAGCCATGCGGTCTCGCTGGCCATCACCAAAAGCGCAAAATCGAGCAAGCCGAGAAGCAGCACGGCATGGGGGATATAGTGCTTAAACAAACGGATCATTGCAGCGTAAAGCCTTAGGCCGGAGAATCTCTTGGATCTCCCCTCTACGCCCTAGAGTTTAAGTGTCGGTAAACTTTACAGTGCCTTTCCAAGCCCCCCAAATACGGGGCAGTCAGCGGTTAACGCCGCGATAAGGGTGTGCCCGGTTCAGGCCCTATCCCTGTTGCAGAGCGAGGCGTGCAGGCGCAGGGGTAAGGCATTCCAAGCGGCCACATCGCGGACACCCCGTTCCCAGTGGCACCGCATCCTCGGGGTCAAGCGACACCCCGCGTGCCTGCGCAAGCTCACCTGCAAATCGCGCCTCTAGCCCAAGGACGATGGACCGGCGTGCGGAACAGGCGGCTCCGTCAACCTCGATTGTTCGCGCGATAGTGAACCAGTGTTTGGGCGCCGCTTCCCCTTCGCCAAAAGTCACCGCTTGCGTGTGCATCGTGCCCCGGCTCTCAAACGAAGCATAGGGCGCCCAGGCGGGCCATCTGGCCCCGTCAAGCGGATAGAGCCCACCGCTTGCGCCTGCGCTGAAATGGACCATGCGGCCGGTTCTGCCGAACCACGCCGTGAAGAAGGGTAAGCCCCGCTCGCCGAGGCGTTGGAGCGTTGTCAAGCGCTGGGCCAACTGGTCGAAGCTTACCGCAAACCGGCGCGACAGGATCGGCAGATCATAGCCGGTCTGCTCGCAAGCCCTGAGGAACCGGCCATAAGGCATCAGCAAAGCCGAGGCGACATAGTCGGTCACATGCTCGCGGAACCTCTCTCGCGCTTCTGTTGAGGAGAGGTTGCTCCCCTCTACAACCAGTTCAATTGCCTCACGTTGTTCAAGGCTGGCGATCTGGCGGGCGATCTGGAAACGACGCGCCGCCCCGCCAAGCATCTCGGACAATTGCAACTGGCGCGCATGCAGGTCTAGCCGGTGGACAAGGCCCGGCACGACCTCTGCGGGAAGGACGCGAACCGAAAGCCGGTGCTTTTCGCGCAGCCGCTCGATCAGTCCTGCACTGATATCGCCGCGCGACAAGCGAAGCTCGTCTGCCAGCGCCTCTGCCGATTGATCAAGGTCGGCAAAGTGGTTTTGCCAGCGCTCTATCGCGCGGCGCACCTCATCCACCGGGTCCTCGCCCCCACCTTCGCGTTCATCCGAATTGTCATAGAGCCGCGCGAATGCAGCGGCTGCTTGCGGGGCGGCAGAGAGGAACTCCTGCAATTCCTCGCGGTCGATATTGAGGTCGGCAAAGCGCTTGTCCGCCATGCGCCGTGCAAGGCCATCGATCCCGCCGATTGCCTCATCCTCACGAAGATCGCGCGGGTCGAAGTCGAACCGCTCGATGACCTGAACCAGAACCCGCGCAGAAAGCGGGCGCTGGTTGCGTTCGATGAGGTTGAGATAGCTTGGCGAGATGCCAAGTGACGCGGCCATAGTGGCCTGGGTGAGCCCTTCGCGCTTGCGAAGACGGCGAAGGGATGGTCCGGCGAGGAGTGAGGAGTCGGTCATAAGGTCTTTGTAAATATATTTACATGGTTACACAAGAATTACCAAAATTCGGTCCATAGAGACAATAAAGTCTGTAACTTTTCCTGTTGTGCTGCGCCGCACCATGGCAAGGAATGCGCATAACACCTCTCAACGACCAAGGACCTCTCCCCATGAGCTACCAAGACACTATCGCCAAGATGGGCAACACTATCGCAGCCAACGGCCCAAGCTGGGGCGCGATCGACCCCGAAGCGACCGCTCGCATGGCGATCCAGAACCGCTTTCCGACCGGTCTCGACATTGCAAAGTACACCGCAAAAATCATGCGCGCCGACATGGAAGCCTATGACAACGACACCAGCCACTACACGCAATCGCTGGGTTGCTGGCACGGGTTTATCGCTCAGCAGAAGATGATCTCGATCAAGAAGCACTTCGGCACAACGAAACAGCGTTACCTCTACCTTTCCGGCTGGATGGTGGCCGCCCTTCGCAGCGAGTTTGGCCCCCTTCCCGACCAATCGATGCACGAGAAGACATCTGTTCCAGCTCTCATCGAAGAGCTCTACACCTTCCTCAAACAAGCCGACGCCCGCGAGCTTGGCGGCATGTTCCGCGAACTCGACGCGGCTCGCGAAGCGGGTGACGAGGTGAAAGCCAAGCAGCTTCAGAACGACATCGACAATTACGAAACACACGTTGTTCCGATCATTGCCGACATCGACGCTGGCTTTGGTAACGCGGAAGCCACCTACCTCCTCGCCAAGAAGATGATCGAAGCGGGCGCGTGTGCTCTCCAGATCGAGAACCAGGTGTCGGACGAAAAGCAGTGCGGTCACCAGGACGGCAAGGTCACCGTTCCTCACGAAGACTTCCTCCAGAAGATCCGTGCTTGTCGCCATGCCTTCCTTGAGATGGGCGTTGAAGACGGCGTGATCGTTGCCCGCACCGACTCCCTCGGCGCTGGCCTCACCAAGCAGATCGCTTACTCGAAGGAGCCAGGCGACCTTGGCGACCAGTACAACGCCTTCCTCGACTGCGATGAAGTAGACCCCGCTGACATCACCAACGGCCAGGTCTTCATCAGCCGCGATGGCAAGCTCCTTGCGCCAAAGCGTCTTCCGTCGAACCTCTACAGCTTCCGCGCTGGCACCGGCGAAGATCGCTGCGTTCTTGATTGCATCACCTCGCTTCAAAACGGCGCTGATCTCCTGTGGATCGAGACCGAGAAGCCCCACGTAGAGCAGATCGCCGGCATGGTTGACCGTGTTCGCGAAGTCGTTCCGAATGCGAAGCTGGTTTACAACAACTCTCCTTCGTTCAACTGGACTCTTAACTTCCGCCAGCAAGTGTATGATGCGTGGGCAGAAGCAGGCAAAGACGTCTCCGCCTATGACCGCGACCGTCTGATGAGCATCGACTACGACGCGACTGACCTCGCTATCGAAGCCGATGAGAAGATCCGTACCTTCCAGTCTGACGCAGCGAAGCGCGCCGGCATCTTCCACCACCTCATCACGCTGCCGACCTATCACACCGCGGCTCTGAGCACGGACAACCTCGCCAAGGAGTACTTCGGTGAGCAGGCCATGCTCGGCTACGTCAAGAACGTCCAGCGCGAAGAAATCCGTCAGGGTATTGCCTGCGTTAAGCACCAGAATATGGCTGGCTCTGACATTGGCGATGACCACAAGGAGTACTTCGCCGGTGAAGCAGCCCTTAAAGCGGGCGGCAAAGACAACACGATGAACCAGTTCGCTGCCGCGTAATTGAACAGCCAACGAGCTGGAGAGGGGACCCGCAAGGTCATCGAAAGACTGGCCTTGCGGGAACCGAACCAACCCGTCATTAGCTTAACTCATCATTCGGCCCAAAAGGGACCATAAAAGAGAGAACCGATGAGCGACACCGATACTCCGAAAACAGAACCTTCACGCGCACGCGCGCTTCTTTCGACCGCTGACATGAAGCTCCTGCGCCGCGCGCTCGAGAGCCATGCACGCGGAACCGAAGACCGCGAGGAGCTGGCGAAGATCAACGCCCTGCACCACCGCTTGGGCACATATGTGCCAAGCTAAAGCGTAAGACGCTTTCCATCACCCAATTCTCCTGGGGAGGAGAACACGGCCGCCAAGCGGGGTTTTCACCCTGCTTGGTGGCCGTAACTGTTTGGGGGCCGTTAACTTCTGGCTCAAATCCGTAAGACACTGTCTTTGCGTCTTAATCGGGCAGTTTTGACACACTTGACACACTGTCCAGGGCCAAAAAATCAATCGATCAATCATTCGCCTGGTGATCGCCTGAATCGATTGAAGTATTGGCTGTGCGAAGAACATGAGCAGAGCATCGCAGAATGGTCTGATGTAGGAAAACCCAAGCTTTCGGTTGCGTCAGGTCCTAAAGCCCGTAGCTCATCACCAGCAGCACCGAGAGCGCCATCACCATAATCACCACCAATGGCACACCCGTCCGGATATAGTCGGCAAACTCGTATTTGCCCTCTGCCATAATCAGCATGTTGGTCTGATACGCAATCGGCGTCGCGTAACACAAATTGCAGCCAAACAGCACGGCCAGCACCAGCGGCTCTGCGGGCAGGTCGAGGGTAGCTGCGATGCTAAACGCAATCGGCGTTCCCACGGTCGCAGCGGTTGCGTTCGAGGCGAAGTTGGTGAGCACGGTCACAAAGGCCATAATCGCCGCCAGAACCAGCGCAGGCGGCAGATACACAAGGCCCAGAGACAAACCCTCGCCCAGCCACGCCGCAGCGCCGCTTTCGTCGATAAACCGGCCTATGGTGATGGAGGCGGCAACAAGCACAATGACCTGGCCCGAAAGCGCCCTTCCCACCCGGTCAAATTTCACACAGCCTGTCACAAACATCAAAATCGCGCCCGCAAGCGCGCTGATCGCGATGGGGAGGATGCCAAACGCGGCCATCAGAACCGAAAAGCCCATGATCGCAGTGGAAAGCAGCGCTTTGGAGCGGCGAGGCAGTTCGCGCCCGCCTTCGAGCATCAGCAGGCTGTCTGCGCGGGCGAATTCCTGAAGGTCGGGTTCAATCCCCATAACCAGCAGCACATCGCCTTCCATGATGCGCAAATCGCCACCGTCGGAAAATTTGTCGCGCTCTCCCATCAGCCGCTCTGGCCGGTGGATGCCCAGAACCGCAACGCCGTAAAGGTCCGCAATGCCCGATGAAGGTAATGTCCGCGTGATCAGGCGCGAATCCGCTGTGACGGTCATCTCGACAACCATCTGATCGAGCCCTTTGGCAGAGGCTGTACGCTTGATCCGGTCAAGCACCCAGCTTGGCGCCAATTCTCCGCGAAGCTCGCGCGTTGCGTCTTCCAATGCCTCGTGCGTGCCCGAGATGTGGACGCGCTGTTGCGGTAGGAACGGGCCTGTCAGCTTGCCGTGGAAGGTGATGCCGCCTGGAAGCTTATCCTCGATCTCGGACAGCTCTTTGCCGGTCAGCATCGACTGCGAACCAACGCGAAGCCTGGTGTGGAACATGCGCGCACCTGCCGCCGCCTCGACGCTGTTGTCTTTGAGTAGGCGCGGCATGACAAGCCACATGTACGGGATCGCGATAAGCGCGGCTCCCAACACAATCGGCGTGAAGTCGAACACGCCAATCTCGCGCATGCCAAGGTCCACCGCGATGGAGACCACGAGAATATTGGTGGAGGTGCCAACGGTTGTCGCAAGCCCGCCAATAAGGCTGGCAGCGTTGAGTGGCATCAGCGTCTTTGACGTGGGCAATGCGCCTTTGGCTGCGAGCGCTGCAAAGATCGGGATCATCAACACCAGCACAGGCGTGTTGTTGACGAACATCGAAAGCACCAGCGCAATCACTAGCGATATGAGCAGGCCCAGTTGCAGGTTGAATTTGAACAATTGCTCCAGAATGCGCGCCGCAGGCTCCAGCGCGCCGGTCACGACCAGCCCCCTGCCCATGATCATAAGCGCGCAAATGGTGATAAGCGCGTAGTGACCAAACCCGCCAAAGGCGAGCGCAAGGCCGTCAATGGGCCGCGTATCGGGGAGCGGATAGAAATACAGCCCGACCGCAATGACGGCGATCGTCAGAAGCGAAACGATCTCGATCGACAGACGCCCACGCACGAACTCGATAAACATCAAGACCGTGACGGCCATTGCGGCCATTGCGTGATAGGAGGGGGCTTCGATCATGGTCAGTTTGAGCTCTACGATGTCTCAATTTGTGGACGCCATGGCAAGTGTTTTCGCGCTAGACTGCGATCCGTCCTGAATTAGGCTTTAGCATCCTCGATATCGCGGGGGTCCAGAAGCGGCGCAAACACCCGCCCATGCACCATCCATGATACGCCATATGTGAGCAGGCAAATCGTCTCGCCCACATAGATCAACCGGTATTGCCGCACCACTTCCTCACCAAGCTCAAAGGCAAGCCCCGTGGCTCCCAAGGAGACAAGGATAATGGTGCCTGACACGCGGTAAAGCCGGTTGCGGCGGCGCTTGGTCGCAATCAGCTCTCCGTCCGGGCCCACTTGCTCTGGCGTGACGCGGGTGAAGACGAAGAAGCAAAACCAGGCAAGGATCAGGAACACGATGACCGAGGCCCAGAGATGGATCTGGTCGCTGACGGTTTCGAAGATTGTTTTGCCCTCAAAGGCGTCCGGCTTGACCTCTTCCAGCATAATCCAGCCATCGGCAGGAAAAAACGCAACAAGGAACATGCACACCCCACAAAAACTGGCGAGCGTTGCGATCTTGGAGTGCCACCCTTGATAGGCGAACATGGCCACGCCCAGAAACACGAGGCAGCCGACAAAAATGTCTCCGAGGAGAAACTCCTGATAGTAAAAGGCGCTAAGGCTTTCGGTGAACTCACCAAGGTCGAAGAGGTTCAGGATCAATCCACCGAGGGCGAGCACGATCGGCATGCCGAGCGCGACATAGCCGATGATGGCGGCCAACCGCTTTTGTCCGGCGCGCTTTGCCGGGTTCTGGGCATGGACGTTGCCCTGTTCGAGCGGATAGCGCTCCTCGCCCACTTCAAATGGCTGTAATCGCATGGGGTCCCCTTACTTCCGGCCGCGAGTTTACAAACTGTGCGCAAATAGAAAAGTGACAGGCGCACACCTTGGCAGCTTGGCAGCCGAAATGTCGCGTAGCATCAGCCGCACGCTCGCAGGGACGCAAGGGGATTAGCACAGGAAATTTGAAGAGAAGTGGTGCCCCTGGCCCGACTCGAACGGGCACTCCGTTAGGAATTCGATTTTGAGTTCGAACGCGTCTACCAATTCCACCACAGGGGCACACCTGCGCGTTAGCAGAAGCGCGCTGTTAGCGAGGCTTGGCCTTTATCGCAAGCTTCCCGCCAGAATTTTGTGCAGTTTGGAATGCAGCGCATCATTGGCAGCGATAATCTGCTTGGAATGGATCTGTTCCGAGCGTCCGCGATAGTCGGAGACAAACCCGCCCGCCTCTCGCACCAGCAAACAACCCGCAGCCGTGTCCCAATCGTTGAGTCCGCTTTCCCAAAAGCCGTCAAAACGCCCTTGAGCAACGTAAGCGAGATCAAGTGACGCCGCGCCAAAGCGGCGGATGCCTGCGACTTCGGGACCGATGGCGCCGAAAATGCGGCTCCATTCGGCAAAGTCGCCGTGACCCTGAAACGGAATACCGGTGGCGATCAAAGCGTCAGACAAATGGCGGCGTGCCGAGACGCGAAGACGCGCATCCTGAAGCCACGCGCCGCGGGTTTTTTCTGCCCAATAGGTCTGGTCGCTGATCGGGTTGTAGATGACACCGGCGGTCACTTCGCCCCAGCCTTTACCATCAAGGCGCGGTTCCTGCACCGCGATGCTGATCGCGAAATGCGGGATGCCGTGGAGGAAGTTGGAGGTGCCATCGAGGGGATCGACAATCCAGCGCGGTTTGTCCGGCGCACCTTCGATCACACCAGCCTCTTCCATCACAAAGCCCCAGTCTGGGCGCGCATGGAGCAGCTCGTCATATATCGCGCGCTCTGCACGCATATCAGCTTTGGAGACGAAATCCGCAGGGCCCTTGCGGCTCACCTGCAAGTGTTCAACTTCGCCAAAATCGCGGCGCAAACGCCCGCCCGCTTTGCGAGCGGCGCGCTCCATCACGCGGATAAGGCCTGAAAACATCGACATAATGGTTAGCTCGCTTTGCCGACGTAGGTTTGCTCATACACGTCAACGATGATGCGCGTGCCGCTTTCGATATGCGGCGGAACCATGATGCGAACACCATTGTCGAGCACGGCAGGCTTGTAGCTGGACGAGGCGGTTTGCCCCTTCACCACGGCGTCAGCCTCGGTGATTTCGGCCTCGATCTGCGCCGGGAGCTGCACGCTGATCGGCTTTTCTTCCCACAGCTCGAGCATGACCTGCATGCCGTCCTGCAAGAACGGACGAGCATCACCAAGAAGGTCGTTGGGCAAGTTGATCTGCTCATAAGTGTTCGTGTCCATGAAGACGAGCATGTCGCCGTCTTCATAGAGGAATTGGTATTCCTGCGTATCGAGGCGCACCTTCTCGACCGTATCGGCGCTGCGGAAGCGCACATTGGTTTTGCGGCCGTCCTGAAGGTTCTTCATCTCGACCTGCATATACGCGCCGCCTTTGCCGGGCTGGGTATGCTGGATTTTGGCAACCTTCCAGATGCCGTTTTCATACTCGATGATATTGCCGGGACGGATATCGACGCCGCTGATTTTCATGAGACAAATGCTTTCGAAAAATGTGACAGGCGCTGCCGCTGTTGAGAGCCGCGCACCTCTGACTGGAAATCAAAGCGCGCCAATAGCCGCTGTGTCCATCCGGGGCAAGCGCAGTGACGGCCTTGGCCCTGCCGCTGCCGCTAAGACTGCCCCTGGGCCTGCCCCCGAGCCTGCCCTTCACGCAGGATGCATGTTTTTACGGTTAACGCGCTGGCCGTCCTTACGGTAAATCGGTAGTAAAGCATGAGGCAGGTATACAAGCGAAGCATGCGAACCCTATTCATCATCTTATTGGCAGTGAGCGGAGCCGTGGTTGCGACCGCCGGACCGGTGCTGTCCAAACAAGGCATGGAGCATCGAGGCCCTGCCCAAGACGCTGCCCGAGGCGGGGCCCAAGCGAGGGTTCCTGCCGGCGGGATGCTGCGCACCATGCCGCATGGCGATTATGAATGCGCTTTGCCCGGCGATGCCGGTGGCCGCGCCTATGAGGTGGTGAAATCCGAAGGTTTTCGGATCAGCACCGCGTCGCGCTACAATTCTGATGCAGGTTCGGGCACGTACATTCTTCGCGGCAACAAATTGACCTTCACCGCAGGCCCCAAAAACGGCGAACGGTTTGAACGCGTTGGCGAAAACCAGCTGCGCAAGACCGACGCCAAAGGCGAACGCGGCGATCTTTTGTGCACAAGGTTAGCCGACCGCCGACAATAGGCCCGCTACTCCACGAACAACCAGTAATGGTGCACGAAGTAGAGTTCGCGCAGCAAAAAGTCGCCTTTTGTAGACCACGAACGATAGAGCGTCGTTGGTGTGGCACTCGCCCTGGCGGTGACATTGAGGTCGCCCGCCATCATCATCGCCCGGCGCAAGTGATAGGGATCAGAGACAATCAGCGCGTCCGGAATACCGGCAGAGGCCATGACGCCTTTGGCCTCGATCAGATTTTGCCGTGTCGTGCGGGACATGTCTTCCGTCAGGATCGCAGCCGGGGGTACACCTGCGCTTTGGGCATAGACCTTTGCCGCCATGGATTCAGACACAGCATCTTCTGGCGAGCGAGCGCCCGTAAAAACGAGCCGAGAGACCCGGCCTGCCTTATAAAGCGCTACCGCGTGATCGATGCGCGCGGCGAAAACGGGCGATGGTTTGTCAAAGTCGACCCCCGCCCCAAGAACGACGGCTGCCTCTGCGGTGTCCGATTTGCTTTGCGGCGGTCCGGTTGCAATCCACACGGCAACCG
Organism: Erythrobacter sp. S227; assembly: GCF_057364925.1. Taxonomy (NCBI): domain Bacteria; kingdom Pseudomonadati; phylum Pseudomonadota; class Alphaproteobacteria; order Sphingomonadales; family Erythrobacteraceae; genus Erythrobacter; species Erythrobacter sp. S227. Next base: position 730,374 of record NZ_CP200280.1, on the reverse strand, counting down.
CGGCAAGCCACACAGTTATAGCAGTAAAGCAAACAAGGAACGCTTTCTTCATTCGCCCCGGATTTGCTTTGCGAAAGCCTGTATGACTTTCGCCTCATCGCCATTCCAGACCGCTCCTGAAACGGCGAGAAAATCCGCGCCTGCAGCCACCAGTGGCCCGCAATTTTCCGGTGTAATCCCGCCGATCGCGACCAGCGGAATCTCGAACAGTTTCACCCAGCGCTCAATCATGTCGGTGGTGGGGTGTTCAGCCTCACCCCGGGACTGAACTGTGTCCTTGGTGGTGCTTTCGAAAAACGCACCGAAGGCAACATAGTCGGCCCCCGCCTCGCCCGCTTCCATCGCCATATGCATCGACGCGTGACAGGTCACCCCGATCTGCGCATCTCGGCCCAGTTCTTCGCGTGCTTCCCTCGGATCACCGTCATCCTGCCCCAAATGCACACCGTCAGCTTTCAATCGTTTCGCAAGCGGGACGCTGTCATTGACGATAAAGGCCACATCATGCGCCGCGCAAATTTCCTGCAAGGGCGCTGCAAGCCGCGCCGCCTCGTGCTGGTCTGCGATGCCCTTCACCCGGAATTGAAACGCGGTCACGATGTCCTCACCCGCCTCAAGCGCACGCTTAAGCCGGTCAGGAAAATCGCCGTCCACATCTTGCGGGGAGATCAGGTAAAGCTGTGTGTCCGTCATGGCTTGCGCTTAGCCATCCTTTAGCCCTTCGCCAAGCCAGCACTGCCTATTCGACCGAAAATCCATGATTTCGCATCGCCAGGTCAAAGGATGCGGCATCATCGCAGCGAATAAATACACGTGTCTTGCCCTTATCCACCGCGCTTTTCAGATCAAGGCAGCGATTTGGATGAGCAATAGGTGCAAGATTAAGGCTTGCCTTGTCGTCATGTGCGCCCTGCTCCCACGACGATTTGACACCACTCACATTCTCAAGCGCGACTTCAACATTTTTGAGGTTGCCTAGTCTGAGGCTCAACACGCCGTCCCGCAATTCATGCGGCAGACGTTTGAAGGAGAGTATCCAACGGACAAGCCACACTGCGCCAAGCGCTGAAATCGTGGTCAAGGTCCACCCGATCAATGGCCATTTGAGCGCAACGAAGAGGTGAACCACCACCAATTCAATGAGCGATAGGACAAACAAAACCCACATCATCGGCGCAAGACCTTGATGGTAGGGGAAGCTCTGCGGCTCGCTCATCGGGGCTCTTCACCCCGCGACGCTGGCCGCCTGAATTTGGTCGATGGCCTTGCCAAGCGTGCCGTCGAATTCATCGTCCGATTGGCCCTTGCGCAGGTCCTGAAGAAGGCCGCGGCTAAAGCTTGCGATCATGCCTGGGTTCTTGGCGAGGTGAGCGCACGCGTCATCTGTCGAAAATCCACCGGACAGTGCGACCACGCGCAGCACATTAGGGTGCTCGATTGCGGGGGTGTAGTGGCCGGGTTTTACAGGGATCGAGAGCTTCAGCATCACCTTGCGGCCCTCTGGCAGGGCGTCCAGACCCTTCATGATTTCAGCCAGAAGAATATCTTCGCCCGCCTCGCGGTCGTCCGCTGTAATGTCAAACTCAGGCTCAAGCATTGGCATAAGCCCTGCGTCAGCAATCTGGTTGCCGATTTCAAACTGCTGAGCCACCACGGCGGCTATGCCCTTGGCATTGGCTGATTTGATGACCGAACGCATTTTGGTGCCGAACATGCCGTGGCCAACCGACTTTTCCAGCAGCGCGGGAAGCTTGTCCAAAGGCTTCATCATTTGCGCGCCGTTTTCTTCGTCGGCGAGACCCTGATCAACCTTGATGAAAGGCACGATGCCGCGCGCTTTCAATGCATCGGCGGTGGACTTGCCGTCGACTTGCCCATCCATCGTTTTTTCAAACAGGATAGCGCCAATCACCTTGCCGCTGGAAAAGCATGGCGAGGTGATGACGCGGGAGCGCATTTTGTGAATTTGGGCGAACATTTCCTCGTCGCTCGACCACTCATTGTCTTCAACACCGTACCCGCGAAGCGCCTTGGGAGTTGAGCCGCCTGATTGGTCAAGCGCTGCGATAAAGCCTTCGCCGGTTGCAATTTTGGCTGTCATCTCTTGAGTGTTCATCGTGAAAAGGTCCCTGCCCTTGCATTCGTATGCGTGAGTGTTTCGTGCCCTTTAGCCATGCCGCCCGTAACGGGCAACCGGGCTTGCTAGGGTCGTTTGGAGAACTTGCGAATAATTCCGGTAAAGCTGAGCACCGGCGCGCCGTCGCCTGTTATCAGGCCTCTGATAAAAATGGTCTTACCGCCGCCGCGTGTCACTTCGCCGCGCGCTTCCATCAAGGCACCAGGCTTTGCCCCGCCCAGAAAATCGCTGGACAGGTTCATGGTCACGCCCATCTGGTCGCGCATTTCATCGGTCGCGATTGCGAACAGCGCAAAATCGGCAAAAGTCATCAGGCATCCGCCATGCATCGACCCTGCCCCGTTCATGTGCTTTTCTTCGGCACGAAAGGCGCTCAGATACGACCCGTCATCCTCGCGGCGCATAAAGAACGGGCCGGACCGCGTTTCATACGGGTCGTGGTTCCAGTGATACCATCCGGCAAACTCGCCTTCCTTGCATTCAACAGCGTTGCCATAACCGTATTCGGTTTTCTGCTCGGTCATTTGTAGAGTTCCTTGGATAGGCGCATCAACGCCACAATTGCAGCGCGCGAATGGCATCGCACAGCTTCGTATCGGGCTCTGTCGGGGCAAGAGAGCGCTCGGCCAATTGCCACTTGCGTTTGATTGTCCCGCGCCGCCACAGATCGGTCAAAAGAAAGGTGCCGGACCAGTCGTTGCCGCCGATGTTCAGTTCCATATCGACCTGGCCGCAATACCACGCAGTCGCGCCATATTTGCGGACCGTTGCTTCGTGAAAGCGAAAACCCTTGCATCGTAGCCCGCGATCAAGCCCTGCCAGAAAGCTTGGCCGGTCGAGCAGCGCAGGCGGCTGTGTGCCGAACAGCATCAGGCAATTTCGGGCAACAACCGCGCGCACTTCATCGCCGTCGCGGTTCATCCACGCACGCATCAGGCGCGTTTCATCGACCTCAAGTTCGGCCTGAATTCTGCTCATTTTAGCCTTCCAGAGCCGCAACACCGGGGAGGGTTTTGCCCTCCATCCACTCAAGGAACGCGCCGCCTGCGGTAGAGATATAGGTCACGTCTTCGGTGACGCCAGCCTGTGCCAGCGCGGCGACCGTGTCCCCGCCCCCGGCAACGCTGATCAGCGATTCTTCAAGAGTGAGCGCAGCAACATGATTGGCAAGCGACATGGTCGCGGTGTCAAATGGCTCGGTTTCAAACGCGCCCAGAGGCCCGTTCCATACCAGCGTGCGGCAGGTTTTGAGCACATCGGCGAGCGCTTCGGTAGCCTGCGGGCCGATATCGAGGATCATCTCGTCTGCGGCGACCTCATGGACGTTGCAGGTGCGCAAGGAAGCAGGGTTTGCCGTGAATTCCTTCGCCACCACCACGTCATAGGGGAGGTGTACGGTGCATCCTGAATGGTCGGCTTCGTCCATGATCTTTGAAGCGGTGTCGGTAAGGTCATGCTCACACAGCGATTTGCCCACATCGACCCCGCGCGCAGCGAGGAATGTGTTCGCCATTCCGCCACCAATGATGAGATGCTGCACCCGGCCGACGAGGTTTTCGAGGACAGCAAGCTTGGTCGAAACCTTCGCCCCGCCCACAACGGCGGCAACAGGGGCTTGCGGATTGCCAAGCGCTGCGTCGAGGGCTTTGAGCTCCTTCTCCATCGCGCGCCCCGCATAGGCCGGCAGGATATGCGCGATGCTCTCTGTGGTCGCATGGGCGCGGTGCGCAGCGGAGAAGGCGTCGTTCACATAGAAATCGCCATGCGCGGCAATGGCTTGCGCGAACTCTGCGTCATTTGCCTCTTCACCCGGCCAAAAGCGGGTGTTCTCCAGAAGGCCGATGTCCCCATCGCGAAGGATGCCAAGGGTTTGTTCCACCACCGGGCCAGCCACCTCGGGGATGAACATGATCTCTTTGCCCAGAACCGTCTCGACATCACCAACAACCATGCTGGTCGACAAGATCGACGAGCGCATCCCCTTGGGACGGCCAAAGTGGGCGAGCAAGAGAACTTTCGCGCCCTTTTGCGAAAGCTCCAGAATGGTCGGCTTTACCGCCTCTGCGCGGGTGAGGTCCGTTGCAGACCCGTCCTTCATCGGAAGGTTGAGATCGACCCGAACCAGCAGGACCTTACCGGTCACGTCACCCAGATCATCGAGGGTTTTGAATGTGGGCATTAGATCGAGTTCTCCAAGAGATTCTTATGCGAAGTCTAGTAGCAAAGGGACGGCGCCCAGGAATGCCACAATCGAGGTGACAATCCCAAGCGGCTTAGAGCGCGACCAACCACTTACACCGATTGCCGCAAGAAGAGCGAAGGATCCAATTCCAAAGCTGAGGGACATGCCGACCTGAACGGCCACAATGGAGTTGCCCGCCATTTCGGGCGGCGCATTGGGGTGACTGTTCGCAATCACCCCGACGCTCATGTAAGCGGTGACGATAAAGGCGACAGCTGCGACGGCGGCCAATCCGATCGCCCATCGGACCACCTTGCCCGGCTTTGCCAAGGTTAACAAAGTGACGAACAGTGTCGCCGAGATACCGCCCAAAAACGCACCCAGAAATCCAAACTGCCGCGCAAGCGCCGCAAGGTATTCAGGGTGCAGTTCCGTGAAGTTCATGAGCCGCGCTTAAAGAAATTTCGCCATCACCTTAGCGGTGTCGATCATGCGGTTGGAGAAGCCCCATTCGTTGTCGTACCAGCTCACCACGCGGGCCAGCTTGCCTTCCATGACGCTCGTCTCGAGGCTGTCCACGGTCGAGCTTGCAGGGTGGTGGTTGAAGTCGCTGCTCACCAGCGGATCGGTCGTGTAATCGAGCACGCCTTTCATCGGACCTTCGGCTGCCGCTTTAAGCGCTGCGTTCAATTCCTCAGCCGTCGTGTCGCGGCCCGGTTGGAATACCAGGTCAACCAAAGACACATTCGGCGTCGGCACACGGATCGAAGACCCGTCCAGTTTACCCGCAAGCTCTGGCAGTACCAGACCCACAGCGCGCGCAGCACCGGTGGTGGTCGGGATCATATTCTGCGCCCCGCCCCGCGCACGGCGCATATCGCTGTGCATCTGGTCGAGCATACGTTGATCATTGGTGTAGGAGTGGACCGTGGTCATAAAGCCGCGCTCAATCCCGACCGTGTCGTTGAGCACCTTCGCGATTGGCGAGAGGCAGTTTGTGGTGCAGCTTGCGTTGGAAACGATCACGTCTTCTGCGGTCAGAACATCGTGGTTCACGCCGTAGACAACGGTGGCAGAAACGCCCTTAGCGGGTGCTGAGATCAGGACACGTTTCGCGCCAGCGGCAAGGTGTGGACGGCACGCTTCGTCGCTTTGGAAGAAACCGGTGCATTCCAGCACGATGTCCACGCCCTGCTCGCCGTGAGGCAGGTTGGCCGGATCACGCTCTGAGGTCACAGCGATGCGTTGGCCGTTGACGACAATCGCGCCCTCTTCGACTTCAACCGAGCCGGGGAAGCGGCCATGGGTTGAATCGTATTGGAACAAAAGAGCGTTGGACTTGGTGTCGGCCAGATCGTTGATCGAGACCAGCTCCATATCGTCATCGCTGCGCTCAAGGATGGCGCGGGCGACAAGACGGCCGATGCGGCCAAAACCGTTAATTGCAACCTTAGTCGTCATTGTGAGGGTTTCCTGCTTAGTTGCTCAATTTGTTGAGGATTTGTGGAACAATCGCCTCTGGAGTGAGGCCGAATTTGGCGAACAGATCATCTGCCGGAGCAGACGCTCCGAAACGGTCGATACCAATGTTGAGGCCGCTGAGCCCCGTATAACGCTCCCACCCTTGGGTAACGCCCGCTTCAATCGAAACGATCAGCGCATCGCTTGGCAAAAGGTCTGCTTTGTAAGCGGCGTCCTGAGTATCAAACAGCTCCGTGCATGGCATGGAGACAACGTCTGTACCGATGCCTTGGCTCTCAAGTGCGGCTGCACAATCTGCGGCGAGCGCGACTTCGCTGCCCGAGGCAACGAGCACGACTTTGCGCGCGGCTTTGGCCGGTTGGAGGCGATAGCCACCTTTGGCGCAGCGGTTGTCCGCGCCGGTCCATGCCTCATCGCCCTTACCGCGCAATTGCGGCAGGCCCTGACGGGTCAGCGCCAACACCGAAGGCGTCTCGGTTGATTTGATCGCGAGCGCCCAGCATTCGGCGGTCTCAATCGTGTCGCACGGGCGGAAAGTCAGAAGGTTCGGGATCAGGCGAAGGCTCATCACCTGCTCGATCGGCTGGTGCGTCGGACCGTCCTCGCCAAGACCAATGCTGTCATGGGTCATGACGTAAATCGCGCCTACTTGTTGCAGCGCCGACAGGCGGATCGCATTGCGGCAATAGTCCGAGAAGATCAGGAACGTGCCGCCATATGGGGTCACGCCGCCGTGAAGCGCCATGCCATTCATCGCGGCTGCCATGCCGAATTCGCGGATCCCGTAATAGACATAGCGGCCCGAATAATCGTCCGCCATGAATGGGGTGGTCGAAGGCGTCTTGGTATTGTTGGAACCGGTGAGGTCGGCTGAGCCGCCGATAAGCTGCGGCAGTTTCTCGGTCAGAGGCCCGAGCGCCATTTCGCTTGCCTTACGGGTGGCAACCTTCTTGGGCTCTGCGGCAAGACCGCGAATATAATCCTGCAAAGCCGCATCAGCGCCCGCCGCTGGACCCGCCATTTGCGCTTCGAAAGCGTCCTTGTGCGCCGACGCCGCAAGCCGTGCATCCCACGCCGCACTCTCCTCTGCGCCCTTCGCACCGACAGCGCGCCAGTTTGCCTCAATATTCTCAGGCACTGTGAATGGTGCCGCAGCCCAGCCAAGAACATCGCGCGCAGCGGAAATCTCGTCAGGGCCAAGCGGCGCGCCGTGCGTTGCGCTGGTGCCTTGCTTGTTGGGGGCGCCTTTGCCGATGATGGTTTTGCACGCGACAAGTGACGGGCGCGGATCGGCCTTGGCCTCTTCCAATGCCGCATCAATGCTCGCAAAATCGTGGCCATCGCATTTGACCACATGCCATCCGGTTGCCTCGTAACGGGCGCAAATGTCTTCGCTGGTCGACATATCGGTGCCACCATCAATGGTGATCGCGTTGTCGTCCCAAAGGATGTTCATCTGGCCAAGCTTAAGGTGGCCCGCAAGACCAATCGCTTCGTGGTTGATACCTTCCATCAGGCACCCGTCGCCCGCCACAACCCATGTGCGATGGCTGACCAGATCATCACCAAATTTCGCGTTCAAATGCCGCTCTGCCATCGCCATGCCAACAGCCATCGCAAGGCCCTGACCCAGAGGACCGGTGGTGCATTCAACGCCATCAAGCAGGAAGTTTTCAGGGTGGCCCGCGCACGGGCTGCCCAATTGGCGGAAGTTCGCGATTTCCTCCATAGTGGGACGCGCATATCCCGACAGGTTGAGAAGCGAATAGATCAGCATCGAGCCATGGCCTGCCGAGAGCACAAAGCGGTCGCGGTCGGCCCAATCGGGGCGCGCGGGATCGAACTTCATGTGCCGGTCAAACAGCACCGTCGCCACATCTGCCATACCCATAGGCATACCGGGGTGCCCGGAATTGGCTGCTTGAACCGCATCCATCGACAAAGCGCGGATTGCATTGGCCATTGGCTGAAGGCGTGCGGGGTCGATGGTCATGTGACGGCTTGGCTCCTGCTAGCTCGCCATGGCGCGGCGAACATTGGTGGTGGTCGCAATTCTTCAGGCGAGATTACAGGGGGCGATTCGCAGCCCTACCCGCCGTGTGAAAGGCCATTGCCGAGCGGCCTCACGAGGTCAACACTTGGCCCTGCATTGATACCGGCTAAGCGTGCATTGAGCCTGTAAATCCATCCTCTGGTCGAGATCATTTATCAACAGAGCGAACCAATGCTTTGCGAAAGGGAGCAAACTTGGTAAATCGTTGGGCCATGAGCGCCACACGTATCGATCAGGCAATGACCCGCATCACCGCAGCGATGTCTCGCATTGATGCGGCGCGGCTGGAGTTGAAATACTCCTCGGAGAAGGCCGAAAAAGAGCCTGCACCCGCGGATGGCGGCGGCTCTGCCCGCGTGATGGCTCTGGTCAATGCCCATGAGAAGCTTCGCGAAGAAGTGGCTGATACTCTTGGAGAATTGGACACGCTGATCGAGGAGCTGGAGGGTGAATAAGGTCAAGATCCAGATCGGCCCCCGCACCTACCAGATCGCCTGCGATCCGGCAGATGAGGAAAAGGTGCGTAAGTTCGGCGCATTGATCGACGAAAATTACGCTAAACTGGGCGGTGCACGCGCTGCGCAAGAGGCCGATAATATGGTCTTTGCCGCGCTCTTCATGGCCGACGAACTCGACGAAGCGCGGCGAGACATCGGCAATGCCCGCACAGAGCTCGCTCAGGCCAATGCTGAACTGGCCCGCGCAAAAGACGATATTGCAAACGCTTCTCGCAAGGCAAAGTCCGAAGTCGAGCAGGACATCGAAAAGGCCAGCAAGGGCAAAGCTGAACTCCACGCAGAGATCGAAACCTTGCGCAAGGCCGAGGAGCATTCGCGCAAGGAAATCGCCAAGCTCAAGGCGGAAATCGCCGCAATGCAGGAAGATGCGCGTCACCAGCACGACCTATTCGGCAGCGCCGAGGACAATGCGGCCCACACCAAAGCTCTTGCCGAGAAGCTCGAGGCACTGGCCTTGCGCGCCGAGACTGCCGCGACCGAGCTTGAAGGTCAGGTACAAGTCTCCTAGATAGCTTCTTGGCGGGGCTGCCCGGCACGAGCTAACGAACATCCCTGAGGCTATAAGCAATCCATAGGGAGCTGTCCCTTCTTTAGATTACGGGTTTGTCCTGGGGTCTAGAGTATACGGCGCCCACCTGACGTTTTCGCGTCAGAGGATTTCATGGTCCGGCCCATGGTGGTTCCGTCACGTCTTTGTTTTTTCGAGAGCGCATCCGCACTCTCGTCCTCGCTATACGGGCAGGCAAGCTGCCCACGCTGCGGGCGGGCGGTCGCCCTTTCGGCCTTCGGCCGTTGGTTGGAGCCCAAAACATCACTAAAGCCGACCTTAGAAAATCTCTACGCAAGGCTCGCCGCGAGCATGTGTTGGCTCAGCCTGACATCGTGCGAGGGCTGCTGTTCAACACGCCCCCTCGCCCTCTCTTGCCAAAGATCGACGCTGGCGCGGTGATCGGCCTGTATCACGCGACCGAATTCGAAGCGCCAACAGGTGCTTACGCGCGGTTCTTCCAGGAGGCAGGGCATACTATAGGTCTGCCGTACTTCGCCGATGAAAGCGCGAGCATGGAGTTTCGCATCCACACCGATCCGCATGCAGAAACCGACCTTGAACCGGGGCCTTTTGGCCTTGTTCAGCCCCCGCAGGACGCAGCCCTCATCTCTCCCGATATCGTCTTCGTACCTTTGATAGGCTTTACGCAGGACCTCGAACGCCTTGGCCAAGGTGGCGGACACTATGACCGCTGGCTGACGGCACACCCGGACACATTGGCAATCGGCCTCGCCTGGGATGTGCAATTGTGCGAAGAACTGCCGGTAGAGCCACACGATATGAAACTCAGCGGGGTCATCACCCCCACTCGGATGTACGGATTAGAATAGGTTGCACCTACGAATTGGGTGCGGTCACGACTGGATGAGAAATCGTCTGCTAAAGGAGTAAGGACGACGGACATGTGGAACATATTCAAGGACGAGGGACGCATAGCTGGCGATTTCTCATCCAGCCCCCCATTTCAGGTCTTTGGGGCGGTTTGGCCTAAATCCGCTCTCGCAGCGTCACATTCACTTGAAAGTGAGCCGCACTTCCTGCGCTCACGTTCCTCGCGAAAGCGGATTTTGTCCCAAATCGTGATCCACACCCAATTCGTAGGTGCAACCTAATGCGCGAGACACCCACCTGGAGAATCCCTGTCGGCATTATCGGCCTGTTTCTGGGTCTGATGGTCTATGGCATTTTGATCGCCGTTTATCTCGCTGATATTCTCGCTGGCTGGCACTGGTTGGCGCAGACCGTGGTCTACATCTTTCTCGGCGTCGTCTGGCTTTTGCCGCTGGGCAATTTCCTCATCTGGATGGAAACGGGGAAATGGGGAACAAAGCCCGACTAGCGTTTTCGTCACTGCGACGATTGCAAGCCTGCACCCTTGCCAGCCTGAACCCTTGCCAGCTTGAACCCTTGCCAGTCTGAACCCGTGCCCCTAGCCTCTTCTCCCGGAGAGATAAATATATGGCAAGCACTGCCAAGGCTGGCGAAAACGCGGGCCAACTAGCGCCGCCCACATTGTGGCTCAAGATTACCCACGGCTTTGGGTCTTCGGCGCTCGGCATCAAAGAGGGCGGGTTCAACTACTTCCTGCTTCTCTTTTACGGAACGGTCGTGGGCCTCGAACCGGGCCTTGTGGGCTTGTCGATCCTCATCGCCCTTGTGTTCGATGCGATCTCCGATCCACTCGTTGGCTATTGGTCGGACAATTTTCGCTCGCGCCTCGGGCGGCGGCATCCCTTTATGTATGCCTCGGCGATCCCTGTGGGGCTCAGCTATTTCCTTTTGTGGAACCCGCCCGTCTGGTCGCAGACGGGTCTGTTCTTCTATCTGACCTTTCTCGCCATCGCGATCCGCACATTCATAACGCTTTATGAAACGCCCTCTTCCGCGCTTCTGCCCGAGCTTTCGCGCGACTATGAAGAACGCACAAGCATTCAGTCTTTCCGCATCTTTTTCGGATGGGCGAGCGGCAATTTGATGAGCGTCCTGTTGTTCGGAGTGCTGCTTGCCGGGCCATTGGGCATGCAGGACCGCAGCGGGTTTGAAACCTACGGTATCATCGCCAGCTGCGTCATCTTTGCCGCAATCATCGTCTCGTCCATGGCCACCCACCACCGCATTCCAACGCTCACCAAACCAGCGCAAGCGACCGAACCGTTCAGCTTTGCCCGCATCATGCGCGAAATGTTCGAAATATTGAGCGAGCGCAGCTTCATCCCGCTGTTTGTCGCCACAGTGCTTTTCTCGATAGCAGTTGGCCTCAACACCTCTCTTGCCTTCCTCATGCTCAAGCACTTTTGGGCCCTGTCCGAATTTCAAATCTTCATCTGGACCTCGACGGTGTTTTTGTCGGCAGGTCTTGCCTTGTTTTTGGCGCCCATGATCGGGCGCAAAATGGGCAAGAAGAAAGCGGCGCTCCTGCTCGGCTTCTTCGCCTTTACGATCCAGCCTGCACCCTATCTGCTTCGGCTTGTCGGATTGATGCCGGAAAATGGCGATCCGATCCTGTTCCCTTTGCTTGTCGCAGTGAACATGATTGATCTGGCGCTGATCATTGCGGTGCAGATGCTCAGCTATGCGATGACGGCTGATCTGGTCGAATCAAACCAGCTGCGCACCGGAAGGCGCAATGAGGGCGTCTATTATGCAGCGATGACCTTCACGCGCAAAACCACGCAAGGCTTGGGCGTGCTCGCGGCCGGGCTCATCTTGTCGGCAATTGCTTTCCCGCAAGGCGAGGAGCTTGCCGACGTTCCCGATGACACATTGTGGATGCTGGGCGCAGCTTATGCGCCATCGCTGCTCGTGCTATATCTGGCGGCGCTTTTTTGCTTGTCGCGTTACACGATCGATAAAGCGCAGCATGAGGCGAACCTCACGGCACTTTCCAATCGTGCTGACTAACGTCAGGTCAAAGATGAAGAAAATGTCCCAAGTGGCGCGAGTGACGGGACTCGAACCCGCGACCCTCGGCGTGACAGGCCGATACTCTAACCAACTGAGCTACACCCGCGCATTTAAGCGGCTAGCGCCTCTTGGGAGACGCGCCTCTAGGCCAGCTAATCGGGGCTGTCAACGCCCACATGCGACCTAAAAGCGCTTTTTTGTGAGCTAAGGGATCAGGCCCCATAGTTCGCACGTTTGAGGCGTCAGAATGACGAACATATCGGGCGGAAGTACGCGCCGGGACAGCTGTCTGCTATTCCAAGCGTGTTTACGGACGAGATGGAAGTCATTCTGTAGTCCCGAAGGGATTTGACCAAAAAGGCCATTCACTTCGTCGCGAACGCTTGAAAGACCGCCGGTATTCCAGCGCCTTCGCTTCTTATGACTGGCCTTTTTGCCTCAAACCTCAATCGCGCAAACTATGGGGCCTGACCCTAATCTGAAAGCAGCAAAACAGGGGTCTCGATCAGTTGCTTGACCTCCTGAATGAAGGATGCTGCATCATACCCGTCCACAACGCGGTGATCGCACGAAATCGAGATGTTCATGAGCTTGCGCTTCTCGACCCGCTCTCCGCCCTGACCGTCAGAGACGAACATCGGGCGCTCAACAATCCGGTTGGGGCCGATGATAGCGACTTCCGGGCGGTTTATCACCGGAGTGGTCGCAACCCCGCCAAGGGGGCCCAGAGAGGTCACTGTGAGTGTCGAACCCGACAACTCCTCGGACTTAGCCGATCCATCGCGGGCAGCGGCTGCCAAACGGCCAATCTCGGTGGCAAGCTGCCACAAATTGCGCGCCTGCGCATCGCGGATCACCGGCACCATAAGGCCATTGTCGGTCTGCGTCGCCATGCCAAGGTGGACCGAGCCGTGACGGGTCACAACGCCCGCTTCATCATCGAAGCGCGCATTGATCATCGGATAGTTCGGAAGCACCTTGCAGAACGCGGTGATGAGCATCGGCAGCATGGTAAGTTTGGGCTTTGACCCGCGCGACGCGTTAAGGTCGGCCCGCGCCGCTTCCAGTGCAGTCACATCGCATTCTTCGACATAGGTAAAATGCGGGATGTTGCGTTTGGCAGCGCTCATATTGGCGGCAATGCGCTTGCGAAGGCCGATAACCTTGATGACCTCGTCTTCGCGCTTGCCAGCAGCAGGAGAGAAGCCTCCGCCTGCATTATAGGCGAGGAATTGGTCAAGGTCCGCGTGGCGCACACGTCCATCGCTTGCCGGCTTTACTTCGGACAGATCAATTCCGAGATCGCGCGCACGCTGACGAACAGCAGGGGATGCGAGGACCTTTGCCGCTGGCGCTGTTTCAACAGGCTCGGGTGCCGGTTCCGCAGATGGAGCAGGTGCCGGAGCGGGTGTTGGAGCGGGTGTTGGTACGGGTGCAGGCGCAGGTTCTGGTGAAGGCGCGGGTGCGGGAGCTGCGGCAGCCACTTCCTCAACCTCAGGCACTTCGTCGCCCTCGACTTCCACCACCAGCAGCATCGAGCCAACCGCGACCACATCGCCAACCTCGCCTGCGACTTCGATAACGGTGCCATCAACCGGGCTCTCGATATCGATCGTCGCCTTGTCCGTCATGACGTCGACAAGGTGTTGGTCCTCGGACACGGTGTCGCCGACCTTGACCATCCATTCGACGATCTCGGCCTCTGCAACGCCCTCGCCCACGTCGGGCATATTGAATGTAAACTTTGCCATCTGCTCAGTCTTTCAAAATCTTGTCCATTGCCTCGCCAATGCGGACAGGGCCCGGGAAATAGGCCCATTCGAGACTGTGGGGATAGGGTGTGTCGAAGCCTGTGACCCGCTCAACGGGAGCTTCGAGGTGATAGAAACAGCGTTCGGTGACAAGCGCCGACAATTCCGCGCCAAAGCCGCTGGTGCGGGTGGCTTCGTGGACGATCAGGCAGCGGCCTGTCTTCTTAACCGACGCCTCAATCGCTTCGATATCGAGCGGGACCAGAGTGCGCAGATCAAGGATATCGGCATCAATGCCTTTTTCCTTTGCAACTGCCTCGGCCACGTGAACCATTGTACCATAAGCTAGTACGGTGAGCGCTTCGCCCTCTTGCACGTGCCGCGCCTTGCCAAGCGGGATTTTGTAATATCCTTCGGGCACAACGCTTGCATCGTGTTTCTTCCACGGCTCGACCGGCTTGTCATAGAAGCCTGTGAAAGGGCCGTTGTAGATACGCTTTGGTTCGAAGAAGATCACCGGATCGTTGTCTTCGATACAGCTGATAAGCAGACCCTTGGCATCATATGGCGTGGAAGGGATCACTGTCTTTAGCCCCGAGACATGGGTGAACATGCTTTCGGGCGATTGCGAGTGGGTTTGCCCCCCGAAAATCCCGCCACCAAAAGGAGAGCGCACCGTCATTGGCGCGATATATTCGGTCGCTGAACGATAGCGAAGGCGTGCCGCTTCACTGATAAGCTGGTCAATGCCGGGATAGATATAGTCCGCAAACTGGATTTCGGGGACAGGGCGCAGACCATAGGCCCCCATGCCGACCGCCACACCGATAATGCCGCATTCGCTGATCGGGGTATCGAAAACGCGGGTCTTGCCGTGCTTTTCCTGAAGGCCCGCCGTGCAGCGGAAGACGCCGCCGAAGTAACCAACATCTTCGCCCATGACGATCACATCGGGATCGCGCGCCAGCATCGTGTCGAGCGCTTCATTGATCGCCTCGATCATATTGATGCGGCGTCCGGTGGATGCGCTCGTCTCGGTCATTTCCTTACTCTGCGCGTTCATTTGCCGGCTCCATCCATCGGGTGCTGGTCAGGCCATTTGATCTTGCGCTCGCGGGTCGCTTGCTCGGCCTGTTCCTTGAGGTGCCATGGAAGCTCCTCGAACACGTCTTCGAACATGGTGTGGAACGGGTGATGCAGGCCGTGGCCCAGAATGCCGTTCTTCTCGGCTTCTTTTGTGGTTTTCTTGACCTCCTCCGCGCACGCCAGATCCATCGCCTCCTGACGCTCTTCGTCCCACTCGCCAATCGCGATCAGGTGGTTTTTAAGGCGCATAACCGGATCACCCAACGGCCATTCCTCACGCTCTTGCGCGCTGCGATAGCCCGATGGATCGTCGGACGTTGAGTGCCCTTCGGCGCGGTAGGTGAAATATTCGATGAGCGTCGGCCCCTGATTCGCACGCGCACGGTTGGCGGCCCATTGCTGTGCCGCGAAACAGGCAAGCGCGTCGTTGCCGTCCACACGCAGACCAGCGATGCCATAGCCCAAGGCGCGCGCCGCAAAAGTCGTGCGCTCTGCCCCTGCAAAGCCGCTGAAGCTGGAAATTGCCCATTGGTTGTTGATCACGTTGAGGATCACCGGCGCGTTGTAAACGCTGGCAAAGGTGCAGGCCGAGTGGAAGTCGCCTTCTGCGGTTGAGCCCTCGCCCACCCATGTCGCTGCGATCCGGCTGTCGCCCTTGATCGCGCTGGCCATGGCCCAGCCAACAGCTTGCGGGGTTTGGGTGGCCAGATTGCCCGAGATCGAGAAGAAGCTGTGTTCGCGGCTCGAATACATGATCGGCAGCTGGCGGCCTTTGAGCTTGTCGCCTGCGTTCGAATAGATCTGGTTGATCATCTCGATCAGCGGATATCCGCGCGCGATCAGAATGCCTTGCTGGCGATAGCTTGGGAAAACCATGTCGTCGCTGGCCAGAGCCATTGAGGCCGCCACGCTGGTCGCCTCTTCGCCGGTGCACTTCATATAGAAGCTGGTCTTGCCCTGACGTTGCCCACGGAACATGCGTTCGTCAAAAGCGCGGACCATCGCCATATGGCCGAGCATCGTGCGAAGCGTATCGGGATCAAGCTTCGGGTCCCAGGGACCGTGCGCCTTATTGTCCTCGCCCAAAACGCGGACGAGATCATAGGCGAAGTCTGTCATGTCTTCAGGCTTGGTGCCTTCATCAGGGCGGCTTTGCGCGCCCGCTTCGGGAACATGGAATTCACTGAAATCAACCGGATCGCCGGGCCGCGACTTGGGCTCGGGTACGTGCAAGGCTAGCGTAGGGCGATTTGAGGCCGGATCGGCCATATCTGCTCTCCCAGAAAAAGCGTGTGGAAGAGCGATAAGCCCGAGGGAAAAGCCCGGTCAAGCCGCGCCGGTTACACCGCAACAGGAGCCTTGATTGGAGGCAGAGGCGCGTAATCATGCACCACAAAATCCTCGATTTTGTAATCGAAAATTGTTTCAGGCTTTCTGGTGATTTCGAGCGTCGGGTTGCCGGAGGGTGTGCGACTCAATTGTTCTTCGATCAAATGCGCGTGGTTGAGATACAAATGCACATCTCCGCCCATCCAGATAAGCTCCCCCGCCTCAAGGCCGGTTTGCTGCGCCAGCATCCTGTTCAAAAGCGCCGCTGACCAAAGGTTGAAAGGCAGACCCAAGGCAACGTCACAAGACCGCTGGTAGAGAATGCAATTCAACCGATTGTCTGCGACATGAAACTGATAGGTCTTGTGGCATGGGGGCAGAGCCATTTGGTCAACCTCGGCCACGTTCCACCCTTCGATAATATGGCGGCGGCTTCCGGGGTTATTGCGCAAGGATTCCACCACATCGGCAACCTGATTGATGCCGGGGCCTTTTTCGAAAAGCCCATCTTCGCGCCTCTGGTATGTGGGCCAATCGACCCATTGCTTGCCATAAACAGGGCCAAGGTCGCCCCATTTTTGCGCAAAGGCTTCGTCATCGGCAATGCGCTGCACGAAATCTTCAAGGGCAATATCCTCGCCTGTCGCTTTCACGTAGCGCGCATGGGGCCACTCGTTCCAGATCTTCACCCCTTGCAGGACAAGCGGGCGAATATTGGTCTCACCCGTCAGGAACCACAGCATCTCGCGCGTTGCAGTCTTCCAATAGACGCGTTTGGTGGTGAGAAGCGGCATCGCCCCATCCGCCAGATCAAACCGCAACATGGCACCGGGAATCGAACGCGTGCCGATACCGGTGCGGTCCACGCGCTCGCTACCAGAGGTCCAGATCTGGTGCATCAGATCCAGATATTGCTGTTCGGAATGAGGTGCAGTCATAGCTGATCTATAGCTCGCAATCGCCAGCTTGCCACCTCAGCTATCCACACCCGTCGCGCCCATTATTGGTCGTGCCAATTACTGCCCGTGAACGTGCTCGCCCTCATCCTCATAATCGCCGCGCGGGGCATCGATCAGACCGGAGAAGAACAGCGCGTTCATGAGCAGCTTCTCTGTGCCGGGATAGGTGCCACGAAAGACCGGGTTATCCGCCATCAGGATAACGGTGCCGCGCCCTTTGCGCTCTGCCACAACCGACGGTGTACCAGCGATTTCCTCTTGTCGGCGCTGCGATGCATAGCCTGAAAGGAGCGGGCTGGACGTGTACTGGACCGGCACCGCGTAGGGGTTTTTATCCGGCCTTTGCAAAGTGAAAGTCACATTGCGATGGACCGGCAGGTCGCGGTCGGAAAAACCAAAGCCGAGCGGATGCGAGGTATCAAGGTCGCTAGCGAAAATCGCGCCGCCGATCACATGCTCTGCATCGCGAACGCCCAGGTCCTCGAAATTGAGGCGCTGCGGCGTTTCCCCCTCATCGGCTTCCTCAACTTCGCCCTCGTTAATACGGCCAAGGATCTGCTTTTCAGCCCATAGGCTCGCGCTGCGGGTTGCGACCAGAGTACCGCCGCCGCGGATCCAGCGGTTCAATCCATCGGTCACAGATTTGCTGAGACCGACATTGCCGCCGACAAGGATAAGGTGGGTGTATTCGCTCCAATCAAGGCTGCCGAGGCGGTCTTTGCTCACCAAAGTGACGGCCATGTTATGCCCGTGGTCCAGTGTCCACCACATCTCGCCTGCGTCATAATAGGCAAGGCCCCCGCCATAGGCGAGCACCACGCGCGGCTTCTCCAATGCGCGGAAGATGTTGCTCGCGCCCAGATCACGGCCCGCCACAGGGGTGAGGCCGGAAATCGCCGAATAGACAGGCACGCCGTCTTTGGAAGCAATCGTCTGCATCACTTCATGAATGGCATCGGCAGACACCTCTTGCCGGTCGAGCGGTACGAAAATCGAGCCGCGTCCAAGTGTCACCTCACCGGTGGTGGTGCGCACAACGGTGCCCTCCATCGCGGCGCGTGCCATAATGTCTTTGGACAAAATGCGGTTGAGCGCGCGCGGCGCATATGTGTGCGACCAGTCGAACACATAGCCATAGGGTGCAACATCGGGTGCAGCAGCGCTTTGGAATGTGCCTTGTGCCCGGCCTGCAACCGATGGCGCGCGGCTGACGCGCGTATAATCAAGGTCATAGGCCAAAGGCAGGGTCCAACCCGATACATCGTAGAAAATGTTCTCTTCAAAGTCGGTCACGCGTTCAAAAATGCCGCGGATCAGGCGGTTGTTCATTTGCGACATGGGCACAAAATAGCTTGTCCCGGCCTTATAGGTCATGCCGCCAGCAGTGATGTCAGAACCAAGCGCGCTGACCTCGATATCGTGCATGTTGAGAAGACGGACAAAGCGCGCCGCCCGCTCCGGATCGCCCTCGGCTGTAAAGACCCAGCCACCGCCGCTTGCCTGTCGCGCGTTCTCTGCAAAGAAGTCGCGTTGGTAGGCGGTGATCTCTTGGCGAAGGTCAAGCGCGCCCTGAATGCTGGTCAGGCTTGTGCGGAACTGTGTGCGCACATTTTGTGCCGTTTTGACAAGGCCGCGCTCGGTCTGGATTGCGCCGCCGCGCGCTGCCCCTGCTTCAAACAATATGCCCAGCGAACCGTTGACCTGCGGATAGGTCGAACCCTTGCCGATATAGTAATTATCGAAGCGTTCTTCGGTGGTGTAGAGGTGCTTTTCCCCGTCCAGATAGGCCGCATGACGCGTTGCGATGCTGTAGGTCAGATCACGCGCACGGTCCGGGATCAGCGGGTTCTTGCGCTTTTCTTCCCCCGGGTGGAAGTAGTACGGCGCGTTCGATCCCATCTCGTGATAATCCACTGACAGCATCGGCTTCCATTTGTGCCACTGCTTGATCCATGCCTGAGATTCAGGCTGCGTCAAAAGGAGCCATTGGCGGTTCAAATCAAACCAGTAATGATTGGTGCGCGCTTCTACCCAAAGGTCGTGCGCTGCATCATTGGGGTCGGAATTGTCGGCGTATGACCAGTAGGTATCGACATGGTCGATCCGGCGCGTGTGTCCGTCAGGGTTAAACGGCACGGTGAAGATCAGGACAGCGTTGTCCAGCATAGCCTCTACCTCTGGCCCTTGCGCCGCGGCAAAGTGGTAAAGCACTGGAACCGATGCCTCCATTCCCGACGTCTCTGCCCCGTGCACGCCAAAGTTCAGCCACAGCACCATTGGCGCATCATTGGCCCCCGCCCGACCCTCAAGGCGCGCCAAGTGCGTTTGGCGAATGCTTTCCAGATTGGCGTGGTTTTCAGGGCTCGTGACGATGAAGGAGAGGATCGGGCGCCGCTCATGCGAATAGCCCAATGTCTCAACCACAATGCGGTCCGAATTCGCCGCAAGTCCGCGCAAATAGGGGACCATCTCGCCAAGACGCACAGGCCGCTCGCCGATTTCGTAGCCTGCATGGTCCTCATATGCCGGAACGCTCTCGTCATAGGTGACGCCTTCGACCTGGAAGTAACTCACCGGTTCTGCCGACGCATGCGATGCAAACACAGCCAATGGAAAGGCCAATGAGAAAGCAGCAAAAATTCGGGCCAGCATTAGAGCTCCTTTTGGGATCGTTTCAGATGCAGTGCTTAGCACCGGGCAGCCATGATTTGTAAAGTTATACCGCAGATTAAACCGCAGATTAAACCGCAGATTAAACCGCAGATTAAACCGCAGATTAAACCGCTGATTAAACCGCAAGGCTTCCACGCATAAGGTTCATTGACGCAATGCCCAAAGCAATGGTGAGCCCGCCCAGCCCCAATGACAAATGCCAGCGAAGTCGCAGAAAATCAGGCGCTGCAAAACCGAGCGTCCGGTCAATCAGGGGCGACAAGGCAATAAACGCCCCGAGATAAAGCAGCGCAGGTCCCGGCCATTCCCAGCCAAAGCTCCACGGAAGGAACAGGGCAACAGCAATGAGGCTGGGCATAACCGCGATAATGTAGGCCCCTGCCCCCGCACCTGGCCCCACCATCCCGTCTTTACCCTTCTGGATCGCCTGCCCCCACCATACACCGCCCAGAAAGCTGAAGATGGCGGCCGCATAGGCGAACCCTCCGGCAAGAGCCGAATAGGCATATTCATGTCCGGTGAACGCCAAGCCGACGCAGATAATCTGGGGCAAAAGACCTGCATAGCCGAGCCAGCGTGACGCAGGGGTCAGGGAGGTTTGGGTCATCATCGA
Organism: Erythrobacter sp. S227; assembly: GCF_057364925.1. Lineage (NCBI taxonomy): Bacteria > Pseudomonadati > Pseudomonadota > Alphaproteobacteria > Sphingomonadales > Erythrobacteraceae > Erythrobacter > Erythrobacter sp. S227. The sequence continues at coordinate 710,137 of NZ_CP200280.1, read as the reverse complement.
ATGCGTCTTCTTCATCTGATTTGCGGCCCGCCGATGGCCAATTGCGACCCTCAACGGGATTATAAGCCGGATTGTATAATCACAGCGCTTGGAATGCGGAACCGGTTCCCCACATTTCCGTTATAATTGCGCATCCAACAAATCGAGAGACCGCGTGCCTGATAAAGACCCTGAGACCAGTTCAGAGAACGCGAAAGCGAGCAAGTCGCGCGAGCGCGCCGTTCCCTCAAGCCGCATCGCCCGCTTTGGCTCGTTCGGCAGGCTGGTCGGCGGTGTCGCTGGTGGCATGGCAGCCGAAGGCGCACGGCGGCTCGCCAGTGGAGAGGGCATTTCTGCACGCGAGCTTATCCTGACGCCGGGCAATGTGACCCGCATGACGGATCGCCTGTCGCACATGCGCGGCGCGGCGATGAAAATGGGCCAGATGATCAGCATGGATGCCGGCGATTTCCTGCCAGAGGAGCTTTCCACCATTCTGGCGCGCCTGCGCGATCAGGCCAATTTCATGCCGACCAAGCAGCTGGATACTGTCCTTAAAAAGGAATGGGGCAATGATTGGCGCCGCCAGTTCAAATGGTTCAACCCGCGCCCGATCGCTGCGGCCTCTATTGGTCAGGTGCACAAAGCCATGACCCGTGATGGTCAGGAGCTTGCGATCAAGGTCCAATATCCGGGCGTTGCCAAAAGCATCGACAGCGACGTCGACAATGTGATGACCCTGCTCAAAATCGCAGGCTTTGCCCCGCCCGAGCTTGAGATCGAAAAGCTTCTCGCCGCTGCCAAAAAACAGCTTCACGAAGAGGCGGATTACCAGCGTGAAGGCGAACAGATGGAGCTTTATCGTCAGCAATTGGCAGGCGAAAAAGGCTTTGTTGTTCCCACACTTCACAAAGAGCTAACCCGCGGATCAATCCTCGCGATGAGTTTTGAGGCAGGGACCAGCATCGAAGATTTGAACGACCTTCCTGCTGAGCGGGTCAACGATATTACCGGGCGGATGATGCGGCTGGTTTGCCGCGAATTGTTTGAATTTGGCGTCATGCAAACCGACCCCAACTTCGCCAATTTCCGCTACCGCCGCGAAACCGATGAGATCATCCTTCTCGATTTTGGTGCCTGCCGCAGTGTCGATCCCGATGTCGCCAATGGCTATCGCAAGATGCTTGAAGCCGGGCTCAATGGGAACCGCGAACAAGTGCTTGCCGCGACCATCGAGGCGGGCTTCATGATGCCCATAGTCGCAGAACGCCACCCTGAACGCGTTGCCCGCATGATCGACATTGTGATCAATGAAATGCGCGAGGATGCCCCCTTCGATTTTGGTGATCGCAGCTTCATTCCTCTGCTGCGCGACGAGGGTTGGGAAATCGCCCAGGACAAGGCCACATGGGCTTTCCCGCCGATCGAAACCCTGTTTGTGCAACGCAAAGTGTCCGGCACAGCCCTTTTGGGCGCAAGGCTGAAGGCCAAAGTAAACGTGCGGCGCATAACCGAAGAAACACTTGGTGCAACAAGTCCCTTCGCAGTTAACGCCGCATAGTACTGGGCACCGGCTGGACTGGTATTTTAGCGCGTTTTAACCATGCTTTGTTGCAACGCGGCCCGTCGGTGCTAAGTATTACTGATGCAATGGGAAAACAACGTAGAGCCTGCGGTGCTGTTTGTGTGCCTTGGCAACATCTGTCGCTCACCGATGGCAGAAGGGGCGTTGCGTGCGGCCGCCGCGAAGGCGGGCCTTAACATACGCATCGATTCCGCTGGCACGGCCTCTTATCACATTGGCGATCCACCCGATCCGCGCGCCATCGAAACAGCGCGCAAAAACGGCGTCGATATCTCGGGCGCACGCGGGCGGCAATTGACGGCAAAGGACTTTGAAGAGTTCACGCATATCTTCGCGCTCGACACGGCGAACCTTGCCGGTATCGCCGCCCGCGCCCCGCGCCATTCCCAAGCGAAGGTCGCCTTATTGCTGGACTGTATCGAGGGTCAGGAAGGCGGATCGGTTGCGGATCCCTATTACGGCGACGTGGCCGATTTTGAAGAGTGCTGGAATACGGTCCAAGCCGCGGTTGAACAGCTGGTGCTTTCGATTGCCAAGGGGCCACAAATCCACCTGAGCCAAGGTCAGCCCGCCAGTTAGAGCGCTATCCACCGCGCAGCAATTGCACACCCCAGTCGCGTTCAAATAAATAGAGCAGAATACGCGCAGCCTCACCGCGTTTTGAGGTGAGCCCGCCATCACGCTCCATCAAAAGCCGCGCATCGGCGTGCGCTGCGGGAAGCAGCTTTTGCACCTGATCAAGGTCAGCTATCCGAAACGCAGCCTCGCCCGATTGACGCGTGCCCAAAAGCTCACCGCCACCGCGAAGCTCGAGGTCTTTTTCGGAGAGATAAAACCCGTCCTGCGATTCCTTGACGTAAGCAAGCCGTTTCTTGCCCGTCTCGGATAGCTCCTCCCCGCGAAGCAGAACGCAGCGGCTCTTTTCCGAGCCCCGCCCCACACGCCCGCGCAATTGGTGGAGCTGGGCCAAGCCAAAGCGCTCCGCCTGCTCGATCACCATAAGCGTGGCGCTGGGCACATCGACGCCGACTTCAATGACGGTGGTCGCGATCAGAAGCTTCGCCTTACCACTGGCAAAGCTTTGCATATTGGCGTCTTTGATATCGGGGTGAAGCTGTCCGTGGACCATCACGACCTGATCGCCGAAATGCTCAGCCAGCGCGGCATAGCGCGCTTCGGCGGCGGCGATATCAACCATCTCGTTTTCGCGCACCATGGGGCAGACCCAATAGGCTTGTTGTCCGCTCGCCAAATGACGACCGACGGCTGCGACCATTTCTTCAAGCCGGCTTTGCGGGAAGACGAGCGTTTCAATCGCCTGTCGCCCGGGCGGCAACTCATCGAGGCGGCTCACATCCATCTCGCCATATTGTGCAAGCGTCAGACTGCGCGGAATCGGTGTGGCGGTCATGGCGAGAGTATGCGGCGCGCGCTTGCCCTTGCCCGCCAGTGCCAAGCGCTGAGCCACGCCAAAGCGGTGCTGCTCGTCGATCACGACAAGGCCAAGATCTTTGTAGGTGACGCTGTCCTGAAAGATCGCGTGGGTGCCCACAAGAATGTCGATATCGCCTTGCATCAGGCTCATCAAAAGCCCCTCACGCTCACGCCCCTTGGCCCGGCCCGTGAGCAGAGCAACCTCAACCCCGCAAGGCGCCGCCATCTTGCGAAGGGTCTCGAAGTGCTGGCGCGCCAGAATCTCGGTCGGGGCGAGCAACGCCGCCTGCTTGCCCGCTTCATTGGCGATAAGCATCGCGTTCAAGGCAACCACGGTCTTGCCCGCGCCCACATCGCCTTGCAGCAGGCGCAGCATCGGCGCTTCCTGCTGCAAATCGCCTTCGATTTCGGTGACAGAGCGTTTCTGCGCCCCCGTCATCTCAAACGGCAGGTCGAGTTTTGCGCGAAGGCTCCCATCGCCTTGGAGCGCCTGCCCCTTGCGGCGGCGGCTGTCTGCTTTCACCAGAAGCAGTGCGAGGCTGTTTGCGAGCAGTTCATCATAGGCAAGGCGATTGCGCGCAGGCTCATTGGGCCCCTTGTGAGCCTCCCTCACCGCCTCTTGCCAACTTGGCCAGCCCTCTTTTTCAAACTGACCCGGCTCGATCCATTCGGGAAGGTCGGGTGCCTTGGCGAGCGATTGCTCCACCAGCGAGGCAACACGCGGCTGCGTGAGCCCTTCGGACAGGCGATAAACGGCCTCGGTCATCCGGCCCATATTGGCGTCGCTCGTCTCCTCAACATGGTCGGGATGCACGATCTGGAGCATATCGCCATAGCGGTCCAAACGCCCCGCAACCCAGCGTTTCTCGCCAATCGGAAGCTGTTTCTTGCCCGTGTAAGACGCGCGCCCGAAATAGGTGACGGCGCAGATATTGCCGATTTCATCCTGCGCCAGAATGCGGAAAGGCCCCCTCCCCGGATTGCGCGAGGCACGGTGCTCTGTCGGGGTCAGAACGACGATAACCTGCTCACCTTCACCCGCCTCATCCAGATTGGTGATCGCGCGCCGTGTTACAAACCGCTCCGGCAGGTGGTAGAGCAAATCGCGCACCCGCGTCAGGCCCAGCTTCTCCAGCGGCTTGGCAAGCTTTGGCCCGACACCGTCCAGTGTCTGGCTTTCAGCAAACAGGGGATTGAGCACGTCTGGCCGCATGGGCTTGCTCTATAGGCGGCTTGCGCGCAGCTTTCGAGTGCCTTACCTGAAACCCATGTCCGATATGCCCACTTTAGAAACCCGTTTGGCCCGCGCCAAATTCCGCGCCTGGCACAGAGGCACACGCGAGGCCGATTATATGATCGGCGGATATTTCGATCGCTACCATAAGGAATGGGGTGAGGCGGAAATGGATTGGTTCGAAGACCTTTTGGCCGAAGACGATGTCGATGTCATGGCATGGGGCCTCCAGACGCAGGCCGTGCCGGAGCGATTTCAGGGCGCAATGATCGAGAAGATGCAGAAGCTCGACTACGTCGATATTCCAAGCTAAGCGCCACGCAAGAACTGAAAACTTGTAAGGCCCCTCGGAACTTTCGCGGGGCCCAATTGCTATTGAGCTAATCGAAAAATGCCTGACCTTTCCCGCATCCTTTCTGCACACGCGCCGCTGACGCTATCCTCGCTTCCTAGAGGCGCTCAGCCTTTGGTGCTCGCCGACCTTGCAAGAGCCGCGAAACAGCGCGCCGTTTTCATCGCGCCCGATGATGCAGCGATGCGTTCGGTGGCGGAGGCCGCGCGCTTCTTTGCGCCAGAGGTTGAGGTGTTGGAATTCCCGGCATGGGATTGCCTCCCCTACGACCGCGCCTCGCCCGCGCTTTCTGTGAGTGCTGCGCGTTTGTCTGCGCTGTTCCGAATGCAGCGTCCGTCGAGCTCTTCGCAATTGGTAGTCACGACCGCCAACGCGGTGCTGCAACGCGTGCTCACCCCGTTCCGCATCCGCGAAAGCGTGCGCGAGTTTAAGGTCGGCACAACAATCGGCCATGACAGCCTCGCCGCCCTGCTCACTCGCCAAGGATATTCGCGCACGGACACCGTGATCGACCATGGCGAATTTGCCGTGCGCGGGTCGATTGTCGATATCTTCCCTTCGTCGCTCGATGAGGGCCTGCGGCTCGATTTCTTCGGCGATGAGTTGGAAAGCCTGCGTCTTTTCGACACCAGCACCCAGCGGTCAACCGGACGGCTGAAAGACCACCTCCTGCTCCCCGCATCCGAAGCGCTGATCGACGATGAGAGTATCAAGCGTTTCCGTTCACGCTATCGCGAGTTGTTCGGGGCAAACGCCACGCAGGACCCGCTGTATGAGGCGGTCAGCGATGGCAGGCGGCTGGCTGGGATGGAGCATTGGCTCCCTCTGTTTGAAGAGAAGCTGGCGACGCTCTTCGACCATCTGGACAAGGACGATGTAGTGGTGATCGACGCCGCCGCCGTAGGGGCCGTGGAAGAGCGGCTCTCCGACATCACTGACTACCACGATCAACGCACGCGTATCGCCAGCGAGAAGTCGGGCAGCTATCGGCCGCTTGCAAAAGACGCGCTCTATCTGGCTGAAGGGGAATACAAAGCCGCCCTCGCCGGGGCCAAGGCCCACAAGGCAAGCGTATTTGCCGAGCCTGAAAGCGCCACCTCGCTGGACTTCGGCTTCAAGGCAGCCCGCGATTTCTCCCCCGAACGCGCGCGGGGTGACAATATCTACGAGGCCGCTGCCAAACACTTCAGCGCGATTCTCAAATCCGGCAAGAAAGCCCTCTTCGCTGCCTATTCCACCGGTAGCCGCGCGCGGATTGCCTCCATCCTTGATGAGGCAGGCGCGCCGTCGGTGATCGCTGAAAGCTGGCAAGAAGCACAGGGCCTCGCCGCCAAGGGCAAGATCGCCGCAATGGTATTGCCGCTCGACACCGGCTTTGCGAGCGACGAGCTAGAGATCCTCACCGAGCAGGATGTGCTGGGCGACCGGCTCGTCCGCCGCAAGAAAAAGCGCAAGGATTCCGATGCGTTTCTGGCAGAGCTTCAAGCGCTCACCAAAGGCGATCTTGTGGTCCACGTCGAACACGGCATCGGCAAATATATGGGCCTTGAACCCGTCCCTGTGGGCAAGAGCCAGCATGACTGCGTGCAGCTGGAATACAAAGGCGGCGACAAGCTGTTCATCCCGGTTGAAAACATCGACGTCCTCTCGCGCTATGGCTCCTCCGAAGACGCGGTCATGCTCGACCGTTTGGGCGGAGAAGCCTGGCAAAAACGCCGTGCGAAACTCAAAGAACGCATCACCGCAATCGCTGGCGAGCTCATGAAAGTCGCGGCAGAGCGCGCGCTCAAAAAAGCCCCCGTTTTCCAGGCGGACGATGCCATCTTCAACCAATTCGTCGACCGTTTCCCATGGGAGGAAACCGAGGACCAGGACGCAGCGATCACCGATGTGTTGCGAGACCTTGAGAGCGGCAAACCGATGGACCGGCTCGTGTGCGGAGACGTGGGTTTTGGCAAAACCGAGGTCGCCCTGCGCGCCGCTTTCGTTGCCGCCATGAACGGGCAGCAAGTAGCCGTGGTCGCCCCCACCACCCTGCTCGCGCGCCAGCATTACACCAATTTCAAAGAACGCTTTGCAGGCTTCCCGCTGAATGTCGGCCGCCTCTCCCGCCTTGTCTCGTCCAAAGAGACGACCGAGACCCGAGAGGGCCTTGCGAGCGGCAACATCGACGTGATCGTCGGCACCCACGCCATCCTGTCCAAATCGACCGAGTTCAAGAACCTTGGCCTCGTGATTGTCGATGAGGAACAGCGTTTCGGGGTAACGCACAAGGAAAAGCTGAAACAACTGCGCTCCGACGTGCATATGCTCACCCTCACCGCAACGCCCATCCCGCGCACACTGCAAATGGCGATGACGGGATTGCGCGAGCTATCCACCATCCAGACCCCTCCGGTCGACCGATTGGCGGTGCGTACTTATGTGATGGAGTGGGACGATATGGTGATGCGCGAGGCGCTGCTTCGCGAACACCACCGCGGCGGGCAGAGCTTTATCGTCGTCCCCCGCATCTCCGACATGGCCGCGGTAGAAGAGTGGCTTGCTGAGAACGTGCCCGAGGTAAAGCCCATCTCCGCCCACGGCCAAATGGGCGCAGGTGAAATCGAAGAGCGGATGAGCGCTTTTTACGAGGGCAAATACGAAGTCCTGCTCTCCACCACCATCGTGGAAAGCGGGCTCGACCTGCCGAGCGCCAACACCATCATCATCCACCGCGCCGACCGTTTTGGCCTCGCACAACTCTACCAATTGAGAGGCCGCGTGGGCCGATCCAAACTGCGCGCCTATGCCTATCTCACTTACGAGAAAGACGTGCAGCTCTCTGAAATTGCAGAGAAACGCCTTAAGGTTCTCAGCGATATCGATTCGCTTGGCGCAGGCTTCCAGCTTGCCTCGCATGACCTCGACATACGCGGCGCAGGCAACCTTCTTGGTGATGAGCAATCCGGCCACATCCGCGAGGTCGGCTTTGAACTCTACCAATCCATGCTCGAGGACGCGATCATGGCGGCGAAGGCTGGCGAGATGGGCCTTGAGAAAGCCCAAGACGCCTTCTCACCACAGATCACGGTCGATGCGCCGATCATGATCCCCGAGGATTATGTGCCAGACCTTGCCGTCCGCATGGCGCTCTACCGCCGCCTTAACCAAGCCAATGACAAGGCCGAGATTGAAAGCATGGCCGCCGAGATGATCGACCGCTTCGGCGACCTGCCTTCGCCAACGCAAAACCTCGTCAAACTTATCGAGATCAAGCACCAGGCGATCGAGGCCAACATCGCCAAGATCGACGTAGGCGCGCGCGGGACTCTAGTGACCTTCCATAAGGACGACTTCCCCGATGGCCCAGGGCTCGTCGCCTATGTCGACCGGCTGAACCAGACAAAGAACCAAAACGGTCAGGAAACCGCAAAACTGCGTCCCGATATGAAGCTCGTCATCAACCGCGCATGGAGCAGTCCGGAAAGCCGTCTCAACGGATTGTTCCAATTGACCAAGGGGCTTTCAGGCATTGTGCGCAAGGCCAGAAAGTCGAAAGAGGCAGCTTGAGAGCAGGACGTGCGCCGAAAGCCGACATTCCGCTAACGACCCAATTGCCGCCGTTTCACTCTCAGGATATTGAAGAGAAATGCACATCATCGGCAAACACAATTCCGAAGAGGCTGGTGACGCAATCCGCGACATCCTGATGATGTATGTCGATCTAGCGGAAGGGACCGCCGGTTTTGGCCACAACGCAGATGTCTATATTCGTTTTGATCCGCTCAAGCTCGTTGATGCTGAGGTCGAAAAGGACGGTTGTTACTACGTCGATTTAGAACTGCTCCGCTCGGGATCAGCAATTGCGATAATGTGCGCCTTCTACAACGCTTGGACCGAAGAGCAGAAGCTGGTTGGACACCCTCTAACTAAACGCTTTCAAGCTGCTATCAACGCGGGAAAATTGCGCCGTTTTCCAGATATCGAGGGGGTGATCCTAGAAGCCATTCGCCGCAACTGTGCACCAATTGAGAACCAGTGGATGGATGATGCCGTCAAACCGATTTATCGCAAATACGTGCTCGGATACTTCGCTCGGCTGGCAAATCAAGACTGCTCCGAACGAGCCACCTAACGTCCGCAATCACCCCCAGTTGCAGACATGCGCCAAATCCGCCCGGTTCTTCAAAAGCAGTCTTCTCAGCCGCTTTCGCACTCACCCATGCCCGCGCCCGCGCGCCGTTGCCGCTAGTGTCAGCACATCCGCGCTCTTCATCGGCTGCGCGCGCAAGAACCCTTGCCAGTAATCGCAACCCTCTGACGTGATCGCCGCGCGCTGCACGTCGTCCTCGATCCCTTCGGCATAGATCGCCAGATCAAGCGCTTTACCCAGCTGCATAATCGCGCGAAGAACCGCCAGTGCCTTGGCATCGCCCGGCACGCCGTCGACCATAATCTTGTCCAGCTTGATCGCGTCCAGAGGCAGCTCTCGAAGGTATCGAAAGTTGCAGAACCCTGCGCCAAAATCATCGAGAGCGGTCTTGAAACCAAGCTTGCGCAGCGCGCGAAGGGCCGAGGCCGCCTGATCGAGATTGCGCAAAAGCACATCCTCTGTAATTTCCAGCATAAGGCGCTGTGGCTCGATGTCGCTTTTGGCGATCACCTGGGCAAAATCGGCCGCAAAGCGCGGATCGCCCAGCTCTTCGGGCGTGATGTTAAGCGATACGGATAGCTCTTTTGGCCATTCGCTCGCATGCTCCAAAGCGCGGGCAACAACATGGCGCGACAATGGCGCAACCAGCGCCGCGCGCTCTGCAACCGCGAACAAATCGCGCGCACCAATCTCGCCCAGAGACGGATGTTGCCAGCGTGCCAGAGCTTCTGCACCGACCAAAGCGCCCGTTCGGCACGAAAACTGCGGTTGGAACAATACCTCGATCTCGCGGCGGTCAAGCGCCCGCAAAAGATCAGCGTCAAGCGCCCCGGGCTTTACGCCGGGAAACTCACCTGCAGGCTCAGTCCCCGCAGGGCCTCCCCCCACAGAGCCTCTGAGCGAATTTGCAAGCCGCGCCGAATTGGAAGATGTCCCGTTAGCCATTCCGCTCCCTTTACCCGTGCAATTCCCAATTGGTTTGACTGTTTGCAATCCGACCGATTTTGGAACATCAGGGTTTATCACAAGCGCCGAAATTTATGGGGCGCATTGCGTGTTTGTTGTGCCCATACTCCTACGAGGGTCAGTCGATGACAAGACCAAGGGCGCGGCAAAGCGGCAATGCGATGGGGAAAATTCTTGCGGAGAGCGCATATGGATACGGCAACTGGCATCGATGCGACAAACGGCTCGCAGGGTAAATCCGAGGCCGATGCGGCCAAACGGTTCGAGAAAGTCGCTCTGGTGGCGTCGGAAACTCCGCGCGCGCAGGAGGCTTTCTCCAAGCTTGAGGGTCAGCGCGACTGGGTGCCTTTGAGCGAGGCCGACGCTGTGGTGGTTCTGGGCGGCGATGGCTTTATGCTGCACACGCTTCACAACATGCTTGATATGCGCCGGATTGTGCCCGCCTACGGGATGAACAGGGGCACTGTGGGCTTTCTGATGAACCGCTATGACAACCGCGCCAATGTGACGCGGCGGTTGGAAAAGGCACGGGGCAAAACGATCTCGCCCCTTCGGATCACTGCGGTTACGCAGGACGGCGAGATGCACAAAATGTGTGCAATCAACGAGTTATCCCTGCTTCGTGAAACGCGCCAGACCGCCAAGATCGAGGTTACCGTGGGAAGCCGGGTCAGGATCGAGGAATTGGTTGGAGACGGCATTCTTGTCGCCACTCCCGCAGGATCAACCGCATACAACTTGTCTGCCAACGGTCCGATCTTGCCTTTGGACAGCTCCATGCTTGCCCTCACCCCGATCAGCCCGTTTCGCCCTCGTCGCTGGCGCGGCGCCATTCTGCCTGACGAGATGCGTATCACTCTACGGGTGCTCGAGCCGGCCAAACGGCCCGTTGCGGCCGTGGCAGATCAAAAGGAACTGCGCGATATTGCCGAAGTGCACGTCGATATTGACCATTCCTCGGAACTCGAACTGCTTTTTGACCCCGGGCAATCATTGGCAGAACGGATCGTATCGGAGCAATTTGCGGTCGATTGACGCTTCAAATGTGACGTGGTCTTGGCCATTCTTTTTGCAAATCCAGTCATGAAAATGGCGGTGAGCACAAAAAACCGCAAAGCCCCTCTTGCCAAGGTCGCAAAGCCCCCATATAGGCGCGCTCTCGCTTCCCTTTATACCGCTTGGGAAGCTGCTCCCCGATAGCTCAGCGGTAGAGTAGGTGACTGTTAATCACTTGGTCGTTGGTTCGAATCCAACTCGGGGAGCCATTGTCACTCAGAAAATATTTTATTTTCAATGGTTTTACCGTTTCCGGCTTAGCCTATCCCCACATCCTTTCCCACACTGCGAACAAGAACGCCTCTTCGGGGAAAATAGCCTGGTTCCATAGAAAGGCGACCGCTTTCGCGAGCACTCATAGCGCGTTCGAATGTCCAAATTTGGGGGGTGAAAACGGACTTTCGAAAATCGTCCAGGAAGCCCGCAACAGTCGCGTTTAGGCCGCGGAGTTTTCCAATTGAACTTCTCCCTGGTGCAGGACGAGACGCTTATCGAATACTTCTGTTGGCACCGGATTAGGGAGCCGAACATCGGTCAAGTCTGGCACATTCCGGTGCCTAAGTTCGAAGGACCGATCAGCCTGAGAAAGGAAAGTCAGGCAGACAGCTTGTTCGGCCCTTGCTCAGTCGCGCTCTCACTATCCTCGATAGTCAATAGTCCGGCTGCAATCGCCTTGCTTATCATGTGAACGCGATTCTTCGCGCGCATCTTGAGGCGTGTGTTTTCAATGTGCCGCTCCACAGTGCTCGGAGCAATCCCCGCCCTTTGAGCCATTTCCTTCGTCGTCAGTCCGAGAGCAGCAAGCTGCAGAATCTCTGTTTCGCGAAGTGTCAAATGCAAGGGTTCATCGTCTTCATCAATAATCACAAGTATGTCCTCCTACCGCAAGACTTTCTCTATCGCAGACCCAAGGATTGTGATTGTAAAGCAGGCGATCTCTGATCTCGATCTTGCGTATCGCCAAGATCGAGACTTCCTTTATCGGCAAATGACGGGTCGCCCCCCATAGAGATTTTACAATACATCAACACCAGCAGGCGCGGCTACCAAGAAAAGCGGGAAAGCTACCGTTCGGCGCGCGTCCGGGACTATAATATTGATTTATAATCAGGAAAACTTTCCAAGAACATTGATCTCAATCAATCAATAGTAAAAAGTCTCGCCCACCTTTGAGTACACTGGGTGTTTTCCAGTTGGGGTTTTTACTCACTTAGAATCACATTGGCGATTCGACCTTGGACCAAGGCAAAGGGGATTCGCTCGGATAGCTTTCCCTTTCCAGCTTATGCATTCTTCTTCTCGCAATGGGGGGATGGGGCGGTTGTCCTTTCCCCAAAAGTGGGAGAGGGATCATGCATCGCAATCTGCGAAGAAATCAATTGCGTCCTCTTGGCGCAGCTGGCCGACTTTCCATAATCGCCGCACTGGTGTCAGTCACATGGCCGATGAGCCTTGTCGCCCAAAATGCGCAAGCTGGAGGCGAGCCATCTCCGGGTAGCCTGCTAATCACTCGCGAAGTGCCAACCAGGCCAGCGCAAGCGACTGGGTCGGGCGACATTCTTGAAGTGTCTCTGGTCCCCAATCAGGCATTTGAGGGTGCGATCAAACTCGGGATATCCGAGCTCAATGACGCTCAGGCTGCGCAGATTACTTCCTCAGCACTCAACGGGATCGACCAGTTCTCGCAGATTGCTTCCGCAACTCGTTCCACCGACGAGTTGGTATCCGGTACGCTGGAGCAAAACGGATTAGTGCCGCCAAATGGCATTACCGAAACGGGCGGAGGGTCAATCGTTGTCAGCTCGGTTGGATCAGGCCTTGGTTCAGCAAACGCGGCAGTGAGCAACGCGCTGGGCTCGCTTTCACAAGCAATCGGCGCGGCCAGTAGTTCAAATGGTGGCGGCCAATGACTGGTATCGCACGCCTTGTAGGCCATGCCGCTTGCACCTTTGCACTTCTTCAAGCCTGGCCGGCGGTCGCGCAGGATACAAGCGACACGCCAACCGCCAAGCCTGGTGATTATGTCGTCATCGACAGCGAAGTGGGCGGATTTGAAGGTGTGAGACACCTCAATATTGCCGCCGGAGACGGCAACCAACAGGCAAATATTGCGTCAATCGCCACAGGGGATGTCGCGATAAATACTGCGGCAGTTTCTCAACTGAGTGAGAACACAAGTCCAGTGCCTGGTCGTCGCTACGAAGCGAGAATTTCAGAAGATGCCTTTGCTGGCAGCAATGGCTTGACCGCAGTCAATATCGTGGCGGGTTCCAACAACCAACAAGCCAATATCGCAATGATCACAACAGGATTGGAAGGGCGGGTCGCATCGACGGCGATCCTGTCGCAGACCCGCGCTTCCTCCGAACCGTTGAGCGTAAGCGACCCCTCTTCAAAGTCGGAACATATCGCCCGGATCGATCCAGGCGCATTCCGAGACAGCAGCGGGATCGTCCAAGTCAGCCTCATCGGTGGCACGGGGAATTCCTCGGCCAATGTCGCTGTGCTGTCCATGGAGGTCGGCACGAACTGAAGCACTATGAAGGAGAAAGACAATGCGTAAATATGTGCTCCTTACGGGAGTAGCGGCAGCAGCCGTAGCCTTCGCACCGACATCCGTTCTTGCGCAGGATATCGTCGATGACATCGTTGATGAACTGGGTGACTCGCTCGAGGAACGGCCAGACCCCGGTGTCGAACTTGGTCTCGAGGGTACTGTGGAAATACACTACGAGAATGAGATCGAAACGGAGATTGAAACCGATATCGATTTCACCAAGGATGTGACCCTTGCGGGTACCGTCAATCTCAATGGTGACATCAATGTCGATGCAGCGGCTGTCGCCGTGGTCGACAATAAGCAGTCTCTCGTTGGCAACACTCTGTGGTTCAACGAAGAGAATGAGCTCAATGGTGAAAACGGCTTTGTCGATGAGGTCTTCGGTCCAGGCATCAGCGAAGCTGGTCAGGATCCAAATGATGGCCTCACCGATGGCGTAGTCCAACCACAGATCCGTGCTGGCTTCTTCGCCCCGCTTATCAACACGATCGCAGGTTTCTCGGTCGATGTTGAAGGCAATGTCGGGATCAACCTGTCGGCCGGTAACTTCAATATCCAGGACAACATTGCTGCCCTCGCAGTTTCAAACTTCGAAGGTGACGATGATGATACTGGAGGCATGGCTGAGGCATCGCTCACCGCGTTGCAGCTCACAACGCTGAACAACATCAACGATGATCCGAACACGCTAGAGGAAGATGACAAGAACAACTTCCGCACCCGCAACACGGTGTTCGATGGTGATGCCACAATCAATGCCAACGGTAACCTTGGCTTGAACGCGGCTGCCGGCAACATGAACTTGCAGAAGAACGCTCTTGTGCTTTCTGTTGCGACCGATGCGGCGATGGCAGAAGCAACTGCTGGTGTCATCCAGGCAAGTGTTGGCAACTTCGCCAATATTCAGGATGAGACGAACATCATCAATGCTGGAACCTACACAGGATCGGGCAATCTTGGTGTGAACCTTGCCGCTGGCAACTTCAACCAGCAGATGAACTCGCTGGTTGCAGCAGTCGGTGAAGCCGGCGCCGGAAACGGCGGCGGTGGCGGCGGCGACGGCTCGTAGAGGCCCCCGCGACGGCTTTTGAAAGAGCCGTCTCAGGACAGGGGGCCTCTATCCAAGCGGTCCCCTGTCCCCCCTTTCACAATGCACGAGGCATTACGAAATGCGGCAACTTACTTCCTTGATGATAGGCTTCTTGTGCCTTGCCAGCCTGTCCGGCTGTGCGACCGCTCCAGAAGGGATACAGCCTTTCGCCGTCGGTCAGGAAGGGTTGCGCACGCAGCCTCTCTATAAGAATGTCTCAAGCTGGCGGACGCGCAAATTCAACAATCTGGTGCGTCAGCAAACTGACTTCAGCTGCGGGGCTGCCGCGCTCGCGACGATCTTCAACTTCGCATACGGCAAGAACACCAGCGAGCAGCAAGTGCTCGTCAACATGCTCAAGATTGCTGACCCTGACGTGATCCGTGAAAAGGGTTTCTCGCTTCTCGATATGAAGAATTACGTGCTTGCCGTTGGAATGACCGGGCAAGGCTACGAGGTTGAGTACAACTCTCTTCAGAGACTGAAGGTCCCTGGAATAGCCTTGATAGATATAAAGAATTACAAGCACTTCGTTGTGGTTCGCAAAGTCAGCGAGGACTTCATTCAGATCGGAGACCCTGCGCTCGGCAACAGAACGATGTCGCGCCGCGAATTCGAGGCAGCTTGGAACAATGTGATCTTCGTCATTGTGGGCGAGGGATTTGATCCTGACACCGTACTTCTTGATCCACCCCCGCCCCTTTCTGCCGCGCGCCTCTACAGCATGCGCTCACCTGTCCCGAACGCTGAAATCTATGACCAGGGTCTTGGGCCCACTTACAGCTTCGTTTTCTAGGAGACCTAAAGATGCAACGCTCCAACCATCATCACTGCAGCCCAGGCAGAACGATGCCGGGACGTGCTCACCGGCTTACTGGCTGTCTCATGTTGAGCATCGCCTCATTGAGCCTGATTGCAGCCGCGCCGCCTGCAACCGGGCTGGAAGGTTTAGGCCGCGAGGTTTCCGACGAAGAACTCTCCAAAATGCGTGGGAAATTCGTGCGGGCGAACAACATTCATTTCTTCGGCGTCGAGCTTCTTCAGAGTTGGCAAAGTGCCGATGGAGTGACAGTCCTTGCGACACTGCAGTTCTCAGTCGACTTCGCGAATGGAGCGGGAAATCTGGACGGTGCATTACCGATGATCCAGATCTCTTGGGACCGTACCTGCGAGGATTGCGGCGATGCGACAATGGACGTAGGCGGCCTGCAAACCGGGAGCAGTTTTGGCCTCGCTTCAGATGCGATGAACTCAACATTCTCGATTGGCCGCCTGGAAGGTGTTGAGGGCCTGGTCCAGACACAGGAAATCGCCGGATCGGACAACAGCGTACTCAATACACTCAGTGTATCCGTAGTCCCCAATGGATCGATTCAGTCGCCCTCAATAGGCGACGGCTCGTCAATTGATTCCAGCGCTACCCTCGTGACAGATGGTGGTGAATTCATCGACTTTCAGGTGGCCCGAAATCAGCTGGGCATTGTGATGACGCGTGGCAATGATTCAGTCCGACAAGGAATAAGCGGCGAGATGAATCAGGCCGCCCAGCACGTAATCCTCCAAAGCAGCCTCAATTCGATCCGCAATGAGATGGCGATCACAATCGGGTTGGATGATCTGCGCCGTGCGCAGCAGCACAACGTTCAGACTGCCCTGTCGGCGATGAAAGGGAGGGGAATGTGACGGAATATTTCAGAGCAAACCAAAGTTCATATGATCGCACGAGATCGTGGGTGGCTGGATTGATGCTGGCAATCGTCATCTTCTTCCTTCTCTTTGGAACCGCCATGGCAAGGGCTGAAACGGCTGATCGGCAATTCGCCGTAGAAGGTGCGGGACGCGCGAGCTGTGCGGCCTATACCGAGGCCCGGGATAAAAACCCTCAGCAGGCGGCTCGATATCTTGGCTTTATCGAAGGATACCTCACTGCTGCCAACCGCTATGAACCCAATACTTTTGACTTGGCTCCGTGGCACACAGTCGAGGCTTTTGCGCTCATCCTTGATCAACATTGCATGCAGGCAAGCGATGATCGCCTTGCGATGGTCGCGCAGAGACTCGTCGTATCGATGATGCCGCATCGTTTGGCGAGCGAGTCAGAATTGGTGGAACTGCGTCAAGGTGACAAGAGCGTGCTCGTCTATGAGAAGATCATTCGACGCACGCAAAACCAGTTGGCGTTGCGCGGCCTTTTCGCAGGTGAGCGCGATGGGAAGGATTCGCCGGAATACCGCGAGGCTCTGAGCCGCTTTCAACAAATTGCCAGATTGGATCAGAGCGGCATCCCCGATGTCGCAACCTTGTGGGTGCTGCTCCATCCATAAATGCGCACAACGAACGAGAAGGATCACTGTTCGAGAATGGCTTGATTGACGGGAGGGGAGAAATCAAATGTCGAACACGAAAAGAATGCGCAGCGCAGCGCTAATGATTGCGACCGCATTGCCGCTCATTGTTGCCGCACAGGCACAGGCACAGGCACATGCCCAAGAGCCAGGCCCAGTGCAGCCAGATGCCCCGCAAATCGGATACGAAGCAGTCGACTTGGACGATCAGATGATCGACAGCAGTGCAATGGAGGCTGAGATCGCAGACCTGCGCGCACGTGAAGTAGTAGCGCAAGAACGCATTACCGATCTGGAAGAGCGGCTGGAAAGGTTAGAGAGAGTTGCTGGCTTAGCCGGCGCTTATCCACTCAACGCTGAGGAGCAGGCAGCTATGAGAGGTCGCGGATTTAGCACGAACGTTATGGCTCCGACCTATCATGGCGACCAAATCGAATTACAGAGGGGGCCAAGGCAGTTCGTCAGCACGGCTATGCAGGATCAAGCAGGCGCCGTGGAAGACACCGAACCCGGGCGTAGGCGCGAACCAGCCCCATCACAGTCGGTCACCGATATCACTGAGGACACCCAAGGCTATTTCGGGAGACGGTTCAGTTTCGAGGCAGGGGTCAACTACACCCATTTCGACGATGCGCGGATAAATCTCAGTGGCTTTCTCGCGCTAGATGCAATCTTTCTGGGCCGTATCAGCGTTGACGAGCAAAGCTCGGACATCATCACAACGGATTTCACTGGACGCTTTGCCCCCACTGACCGGTTGCAGTTCGATGTCAGTGTTCCCTTGATCTACCGATCGTCGGTTTTTCAATCCGGGGGCGCTGGAGGCAATGCAGCGGGCCTGGCTGACGCTCGAGTTGAAGAGTTCGGTATCGGAGATATCAGTTTGGGCGCGAGTTACCGCTTGTTGCAGGAGACCGTCCGCAGGCCCGACGTCGTTCTAAACGCGAGGGTTAAGCCTCCTACGGGCCGGGACCCTTTCGGAATCGAGCTTGTCGAGATTGCTGGCACGGAGGGCAATCTTGAAGTCCCAGCCGCTTTATCGACCGGTAGCGGTGTCTGGGCTGGCTCCGTCGGGGCTTCAGTGCTTAAGACGCTGGACCCGATGATTGTGTTTGGCAACGTCACCTATTTCCACAATTTCCCACGGAGTTTTTCCGATATTGACGAAATCGAAGGCGACCAGCCCGGCCGCGTGGACATTGGCAATTCGATCCAGTTCGGCGCCGGTCTCGCCTTCGCGCTGAATGATAAGTCGAGCCTCTCAAGCAGTTTCACGCTGCGCTTCGGGGATGAGACGCGCCTGCGCTTTGTGGATGAGGAATTCAGCGACGTCATCGGTAGCGGATCGACCGTAGGCCTCCTCAATCTGGGAGCGACCTTCGCCTTGACCGAGAGAGCCTCGCTACTCACGAGCGTGGGTGTTGGTATGACAACGGACGCGCCGGACTTCACAATAAGTGCAAGGGTCCCATTCAGGTTCTAGTGAAGAGAATGAATATGTACACCGTGCCCGTCGAGTTGGAGCCATTGCGCTACCCTTAACCCATCAGAATGGTTAAACAGGACAACGGTCTGCGCCACCTCCCTGACTTGTTTGGTGAGATACCACTTGGCAGCGAGACCCGGAGGGACAGTCCTGACATCTTTCGCCGATTTCGATTATCTATTCTGGCATCGGTTTTCAGCCGTGAAGATCGTCACTTTTTGGGCGTTAGCAAAATGGCGGCTTTGCGCCGTTCATTCGACAGAAGCGGATTGTCAGCAACCGGCCCATCTTCAGCCATCACTTAACGACCGGCATTGGGGGTAGAATGGGAACTGATCGGGCCTCTGCTGCCACCTGAGCGGGGACGCTGGGCGCGTCCCGCGGGGAATAATTGGCGCTTTCTCAATGGCATGCTCCACGTGCTGCGGGTCGGCTGCCCTCGGCGCGACATGCACGAGCGCTACGGCAAGTCGAACTCGGTCTATGTCCGTTTCCAGCGCTGGGCCGAACAGGGCGTCCGGGATGCGCTGCTGCAAGCGCTGGTTGAGCTTGGTCTGACCGGCGGCGAGGCTTCTGATTACGCCGCAGCCGAGCCGCTCATGGATATCCCGGTCGGCGCGCCCAAGGCTCTGCTGGCAGACAAAGGCTACGACGCTGATCGCTTCCGGGAGAGCCTGCTGCTCCAGGGTATCCTGCCGATCATCCCACCTCGCCCGAACCGCAAGGTACCCGAGCATCCCGGCTATCGCCGCTATCTTGACCGCAATCGAGACGAGCGCATGGTAGGAAAGCTCAAGCAGCAGCGCGGGATCGCCACCCGCTACGACAAGACTGTCCTCTCATTCGAGAGCTTTCTCAATCTCGCAGCCTCCCGCCTATGGCTGAAGTCTTTCGTCAACACTGCCTAGTGCAGCGTGTCTTCCAGTTGCGCTGTATTGGGATAGCTCTTAAACTGGATGGCCTTGAGCGAGGCACGCACGATCTCTGCGGGTGTCGCAGGCTTCGGGCAGAAGATGATGCCTGGCAGGCGCGCAGAATGATAAATCTCTGCATGGCCTGAGTGCATCACAACCGGCACTCCATCCCCGAACAAATCCATCGCCAGAGGGAAGGAAAAACCGTCCGGCAACCGAATGTCCAACAGGGCAAAATCAAAGCGGGTCTTCCTGACCGCATCCCATGCATCGGCCATTGTCCCGACAATTGTAACATCAGCCGCGCCAGCGCTGCGATAGGTATTCTCGAGGCCGACCGCCGCAATGAATTCATCCTCAACGATGAGAACGGAAAGGTCACTAAGTAAGGCCTCTGAATTCATTGGGCTCTCCAGGATAACTAAAGCTGAAAATTCAAGTCAATCAGCGCCCCTTGTGTGTTGAAGCGCCGGGTAAAACCTCCTTTCAACTGCCTGACGCCAGTGTCAATAAGTAGACTTCCGAAGCCATTGCCTTCTTCAGGCGGTGAAAAATCGCTTCGACTTTCGACCCATTTCAATTTGACATTCCGGTTTCCGTGCACCTTCCAGTCAATCTTGATTGTGCCGCCTTCAGAGCCGAGCGCTCCATACTTGGCCGCATTGGTTGTAAGCTCATGGATGATCAAGGTGAGAGTGTTCACCTGGTCCCCGTCAACAAAGATTGTTGGCCCGTCAATCTTGATTGTGTGTCCGATCGAATGCGGCTCGAGGACGGACTTCAAAAGGTCGCCAAGCGGCACGCCCTTCATGGAGTTTTCCTTGCGAGCAAGGTCATAAACCCGGCCAAGCGACACCACCCGATCAAGCAAATCCGAAGCCATGTGTTCAGCCTCGGAATTCTGCTTGGGCGCTGCTTGGATGAGCCCTGCGACGACCGCAAACAGGTTCTTGATGCGGTGGCTCATCTCCTCGACCAGCATCTGCTGATCTTTCATCGCCGAAATGTCGAGCGTGGGGCCGGCGACTTTCTTTTGCCCGTCAATTGTCGTGTAAGGCCGCCCACGGGTGCGCACCCACCGGATGCCCACGTTGGGGTCATTTACGCGAAAGTCCAGTTCGTATTCTTCGCCCTGCTCAATGGCCTTGGCGAGTTGCTCTCGTACAATTGTCGCATCCTCATCCAGGACATTGGCCAAGACATCATCAAGAGGTATCTGGCCCGCCTTGGGTAAGTTGAGATGTTCGGCCAGCACTTCGTCGACGGTCATAACGCCGCGTTCATCGTCAAGGTCAGCCATTCCCATACGGCCCGCGTCCATAACGAGTTCGCGCAAGTTAGATTGTTCCTGCAACTCCTGCTGAAGATGCATGCTTTCGGTGATATCAAAGCCAAGGCCGATAACCTTCTTACGGCCCTGCTCATCTTCATAGGGTAAGGCATTCACCAGGACCCAGCGGCTTGGAGCGTTGGGCGGATTGACCTTCAGGGTATGCGAATACCCTCGCCCTTCCGCAATCGCTGCATTGCGTTCAGCAACATGTTTTTCCTCTTCATCTTTGCTGAGAAATTTGTGGAATGCATCACGGCTATACTCTCCAGCGCCATCGAGCGCCGCAAGCTCGGCGGCCGCCTCGTCAATCACCATCGCGCCCGTTTCAAGGTCGGTGTCCCAGGATCCCATCTTGGCCGCATCCATCGCAAGGCGAAGTTTGCGTGTCTCAGATGCAAGATCGCGGCGCAGCTCGGCCTCTTGCGAGATATCGACCAGAGTTATCGATGCACCTTCAAGCGAGCCATTGGCGAAGAAGTAGGGTGTGATCCGCACAAAGTAGGAATGGCCCGCTTCATTGGGCTCGGTGGTCTGTGAGAACGCCTCACCACTTTCCATGACCACACGCACCTGCCTGGTCAAATTGATGGTGCCAACCGGAATGTTGAACTCGGCCAGTGAGCGGCCTTCGTCGGATCGCAAGAGTGGCAGCATTTTGCGCGCTGCGTCGGTAACATGGCGAATGCGCATGCTGCGATCGAGCACGATCATTGCAAGGTCGGCGCTTTGCAGGAAGTTGTCCAAATCTGCATTGGCCAAGGTCAGCTCATCGATCTTGTTCTTGAGCTCCTCGTTTGCCGTGGTCAGCTCTTCATTTGCCGATTGAAGCTCCTCGTTCATCGACATCATTTCTTCGTTGGAGCTTTTGAGCTCCTCGTTCGCTGTCTCGATCTCCTCAACCTTGCCCTTCAGGGTCAAGCGGGTTGCCTGGAGATCGTCCTGCAAGTCAGAAATGCGTCGATCGCGAGAAATCGGCTGTAGCGCGAATTGATCAGCGAGTGGTTGCAAGCGGTCTCTCACCACAAAAACCACTGCCACCGTTCCATCTCTCATCGGATGAGCAAACACATCGGCCTTTTGCACGCCAAAGGGAGAGGCAACCTCGACATCTTGAAGCGCACGGCGCTCATTGGCCACCGATGCTTCGTTGATAAGCGGCTGAATAATTTCATTAAGCCCATCGCGCGCCAATGCATCCAAGCGCCGTTCATCACCGGGTCGAGACGACATGAACAAGCTGAGATCGCCCGAACTGTCGACAATCTGACCATCCCTTGCGACACGGACAAACGGCGGCGCATAGTTTTCGTAAATGGCGGAATTGGTCGCATCGTGGCTGGTGTGCCTCGGGAAATCCCTCTCCTCAGACAGGCGGCCAATTCCGCGAGTACCGCCAGAATCGCGTGCATTCTTGCTCAGGGGCAAAGTCACGTGGACGCGTTTTGCGTCGTTGTTGCGCCGGAAAATACGGGCTTTCAGGTCCACGGGCAAAAAGAGGTCCCCTGCGCGCGTCACACTTTCAGATGTGCCAAGAAACAGATAGCCGCTGGGGCGCAGGCTAAAATGAAAGAGCGGGAAAAGCCCCGCCTGCAGGTCTTCGCCCAGATAGATCAGAAGATTGCGACAGGACACAAAATCAATCTTCGAGAATGGCGGGTCTTGGGTGATATTGTGGACGGAAAAGCGCACCATCTCGCGGATAGGGCGCGCGATCTCGAAGCGTTCCTCCGATGCGATCGTGTAACGCTCCCGGTATCGTGTCGGGATTTCGTCAAGCATCGCGATCGGGTAGGAAGCACGGCGCGCCTTCTCGACAATCTCCTCATCAACATCGGTGGCGAAGATGGTAACCAGAGGAAACTTGTCCTGCTCCCTGCAAATGTCATCGATAATCATAGCAAAGGAGAACGCCTCTTGCCCGCTGGAGCATCCAGGCGCCCAAATCCTGAGCTCGTCGGATGATGCCGCCTGCTCGATCAAGGGCTCAAGGATGGTTTTGCGCACAAGGTCAAAATTTCCCCTGTCCCGAAAGAACGATGTAACGTTGATCAGAAAGTCACGCGCCAAAGCCCGCTGTTCGCTAATTTCGTCCCGTAACTTAATGAGATAATTTTCAACATCCTCGATCTCTAGCACTTGCATCCGGCGGTTCAGACGCCGCATCAAGGTTGAGCGTTTGTAGCCTGAAAAATCGGTTCCGACATTGTCGTGAATTGCGGTGAAAATCGATGCCATTGCCTCTTCGGAGGCTTCGTTGTCTTGTGGGAAGCGCGCTTGCATGGCGCCGTCAAAAAAGGCGCTAAGCCTGGGGATGATAGACTTCGCCTCAAGGACGAAATCGACAAGATTGGTCGATATCGCTGATTGTGGCATTCCATCATATCGCGCTTCTTCGGGCAACTGTGCGACGCAAACGCCTCCGAACTCCTTGATCACACGAAGCCCGGCGGTCCCGTCAGCTCCTGTGCCTGACAAGATGACACCGGCCGCCTTGTCGGATTGGATTTGGGCAACCGATGTGAAGAACCTGTCAACCGGCCGCCTCAGACCGCGCGGTTCGCTGAACGGGTCGAGCCGGAATTGCCCCTTATCGAGGCGCAAACTGGAGCCCGGCGGAATGATGTGAAGGCTATCCACCTCAATTTGGTCACCATCGCGAATTTGTCGCACCCGCAAATGGGTTTTGCTCGAAAGCAGCTCGGCCATCATGCTTTCGTGATTGGGGTCGAGGTGCATGATCAGCACGAACGCCATGCCCGTCCCCGTTTCCACCTCCTGAAACATTTGAGTGACGGCTTCCAACCCGCCAGCCGACGCTCCAATTGCGACAACGGGAAAATCCAACTGAGCCTCTGCTTCAGGCTCATCAACTTCTAGGTGCTCCATCCAGATTCCATCCAAAATAATCCCATGCAACCGTGCACCTAGGTCGCCCAAACAAAACTATGCACCATTCTCATCGAATTCAGAAGCCCTTGCATCCAAAATGGCGGGATATTCTTGCTATCGACCGTTGGAATGCGAAAATACGCATAGAATTCATTCAAATACTGTGCTTGGGTTCTATTATTTTGCGGAAGGCGCATGCACCTTCCTAGTGAAACAGCAGATCGTCAGAAGTTTTATTTGATTACATAGTCATTATGAGCTTCACGAGTGCCAATCCTGCATAGATGGATGAGTGATGAAGACTGTCGATGAACGCGCCTTAGAGAGCTGTGACAAAGAACAGATCCATATTCCCGGATCAATTCAACCCTTCGGATGCCTGATCGCATTCGAGCGGGAGAGCTACGCGATCAAGGCGATCTCCGCGAACTCGGGAGAATTGTTGGGCAAGCCGGCTGAAGAACTATCGGACGAGTTGCTTGAAGCGCTGTTTGATCAAGTCATTTTGCATGCCTTATCCAACAAGCTTGCTTATTCAACGATTGCGTCACGCCGCGAATATGTCGGGACGATTGACGGAGTGGGCGACACCCCGATGCTCGACATCTTTGTGCATGCCGGGCCGCGATTTGATTACCTGGAGATTGTTCCATCAACCGCTGCGTCGCGTGCACTACAAGACCGTATCGCAGCTTTGACTAGTGGCATGAAGAACCTGGCATCGCTCCAGGACATTTTTGAACTGGCGACCGTCAATGTGCACGCGATTGCCGAATATGACCGCACAATGTTTTATCGCTTTTTGCCCGATGGGGCCGGCGAGGTGGTTGCGGAATGCTGCTCTGGACATATGGAGCCGTTTCTGGGCCTTCGATACCCGGCATGGGATATCCCCAAACAGGCCCGGCACCTTTACGCATCAACGCCAATCCGTACCATTTGCGATGTGCATGGTGACGGGGTCCCATTGCTCTATTCTCAGGGACTGAACCACGAGGATTTTGATCTCTCGATTGCAGTCTTGCGCGGCACATCACCGGTTCACCTCGAATACCTTGCCAACATGGGCATTGCGGCAACGATGACGATCCCGGTCGTTGTCGATGGGAAACTCTGGGGTCTGATAACCTGCCATCACGAGAAGCCGCGAACAGCTAGAATGGACTTACTCGATGCCGGCGAAGTGATCGGCCACATCGTGTCTTTCAGCATCACCAAACTCTTACAGCAAAACACTGCAGATCATCAGGCCGCTATCGGAGAGATACGCGATAGCTTCATCAGCCTGCAAACGCGCCTCAAGACAGCCGATCAATTTGCCTCGGACGTCGAGGCGGCGACAAAAGGCCTGATGGATTTCGAAGGGCTTGGCGTAGCGGTCGGGACAAGCTGGGTGACCAGGGGAATCGCTCCTCAAACGTTCAAGCCATCACAGGCCAACTCCTTTGCAATCGCTTCGGATGTCGCTGAGATCACGGGGTCGAATGATGCGTCCGATGTGCTCGGCACAATAGGGGATGTTGATCTTGCAGGCTATCTTGAGGTGCCATTGGTCAAAGAACCTGACACACGCATTGTGTTCTTCCGCAAGACCGTCAAATCACAGGTCACCTGGGCGGGCCATCCCTCGAAAGACATCCAGGAGAACGAGGGCAAGCCGCGGCTATCCCCGCGCAAGAGCTTTGCCAAATACATCGAAGACAATGGCGAAAAGTGCGATGAATGGACAAGCGAGAACATTCAGCTTGCCTTGCAGATGCAACACGAATGCGCCGCAAGCCAGAGCGCGGCCGGGCGGATTTTGCAGCAGAAAGACAATCTTCGCATCCTTGCCGACGAGCTCAACCACCGGGTCAAAAATATCCTTGCACTCGTCAAATCGCTTTCCAGTCACGCCCGCGATTCAGCAGCATCGCCCAACGACTATGCCGCAAGCCTAGAGCAAAGACTTTTCTCGCTCGCCGCGTCGCATGACATGCTGACGCGGTCGGACATGGAAGGTGTATCGCTGCGCGCTCTTGTAGCGATGGAGTTGGAGCCGTTTCTTTCCGGGGGTCAGATAAGTGAAGCGATTTCAGGCCCCGATGTCGTCCTTGCAACCGAAGCGGTTCCGATGGCGACCCTTCTGGTTCATGAACTGGCATCCAATGCAGCCAAACACGGAGCCATGTCCGTGCCGGAAGGGCGGATATCGATCAGCTGGATGGTTGCCGGGCCTTCTTTCATTTTCCAATGGAAAGAGCACGGTGGGCCCGCGGTCGCCGAACCAGATCGGGAGGGCTTTGGCATGGAACTGCTGCGCGAGGCTATCCCATACGAGTTTAACGGAACAGCGGACCTGAGCTTTGCCGAAACGGGATTTGAAGCGGTCTATAACTTACCCGCTCACCCGTTTTTGAAATCGACCGGCATTAATGGCATCTCCCCTGATTTTGAAACCCAATCCACTCCCCGGACAAAGTCTCATCATCGCGGCCGCGCGCTGGTCGTGGAGGACAGTTACCTTCTAGCCATGGAGCATTCAAAGATTCTAAAGCGCGAGGGTTTCCAGGAGGTGGATTCAGCATCTTCCGTTCGCGCAGCCATCAGTGTGATAGAACAAGAGGTTCCTGAATTTGCTCTACTCGATATCAACCTGCGCGACGAAATGAGCTTTGCGATCGCCGATGCATTGACTGACCGGGCTGTACCATTCGCCTTTGTTACCGGCTATGGCAGTTCCTCGAATTTGCCGGCGAAATTTTCCGGCGTCACACTGCTCAAGAAACCTCTTACTGTTAAGGCGGTGCGCGAAGCCCTAAAGGAATAGGGAAGGCATGCTGAATGGGATCAGACATGGCATCAGACATGGCATCAGACATGGCCAAATACATACTATTGATCGACGATGACCAGGTGCTCGCGCGGCAATGGCAACTGGCGCTTGAGGCGCGTGGGTTCGAGGTTGGTATCTGTACCAATGTCGAGAATGGAATTTTGGCATGCGAGCAACGGTGGCCCGATGGTGTCGTGTTGGACGCATTCTTTCGCGATAAAGACGGCAGGCCAACCGGAAGCGGCGGGATACTGTTTTGCACAAAGCTTTCCATTTACGCGTATGATAACCAGCTCGAGCCGCCCCTTATCATCGGGGTTACTGGCTCACGTCCAAGCAAGCATTTCCCCGTCGATGTCTTTGGATTAGTGTCAAAAAATCTGATGCCGGTGAGGCTCGAGAAGCCCTTCTCATCAGATCGGTTGATCGAGGCTTTTGAAAATGGGCTAAAGTAGCCAGCATCAAGCTTCAATCAATCGAAAGCGTTTCGTGAACAGGCTGTTAAGCGACCCTCTGGCCAAGCAAACGGCCGACCTCATTGACCAAAGTACGAGATGCGAAAGGTTTTTGGAGCCTGATGGGCATCACTGCCTCGGGCACAGCATCGAAGACATGATTGGGCAGGTATTCAGAGACTCGCACGCCGCTCACACCTACAATCTTTGGTAGTACCCGGTCTGTTTCCCTGGCTAGGCAAACAAGATCGGCACACAAGCTCGTTCCTCCATTTCGCGCAATCTCGCCTTCAGGTGTGGTGAAAAATGCATCAATGATGATGACATCCGGCCAATCGCGAATGCAGCCATGAAGCGCAGCTTCGACTGTCGTGAAATGGGCAACATCATATCCGCAAGCTTTCAGCCCACCGCTCCATTGGTAAGACAAAACTGCATCGTCATCGACGATATACACCTTCGGCTTCCTGAGTGTCATTCCCTCACTCCACGATCAACTTCCCGAGCTCCGTTCGTATCGTGCTCTTTCGGAGACTTGGCCACAAAACTGCCAAGTGAGAGAGTGAAGGGGAAGTCAGGAAAGGCCCTTAGTCAGACGGGTTCAGTTTCAGTACTTACGCCTTTTGCGGGCCTTACGGATTCCCGCTCGCCTGCTCTTCTTCTATCTGAAATCGACAAGGAAAACTGAGGGTAAGTCCTGCGGGGCCTACCCACGGTTTGACCAATGGTGAGCCAGTCTCAGGCTGTGGCCTGAGCGGTCATCTAAGAATTTGATGAGGTTTTTATGTTCCAAGACCAGATGGTTGGCCGCGTTCTAGTGGTCGAAGACAATGTCGCTCTTGCATGTTCTTGGAGCCAGCAGCTCGAAAATCGCGGCTACGAGGTAATCCATCGCATTGATGCACTGAGCGCGCTCAAAAGTTGCGCTGAAAATTGGCCGGACGCGATCATTCTTGATGCGTTCTTCAAGGAGAGCTGCCCGCACCACGAAGGGTCAGGTGGTCTGATGTTTTGCTCGGAGCTGTTTGGTTTTTTGAGAAAGACGCGCCAGAAAATGCCGTTCATTGTGGGGGTTTCCGGAGCGGTGGCACATGACGATGCAGAGCGAGGGGTGTTCGGACGCGTCCCGGAGTTTTTGATGCCAGTGAGAATGCAGAAACCAGTGACAGGCCAGCAACTCGCGGATTGCATTGACGAGGCAGGTATTCGCGGCTTCATCACGGACCGCTCACAGCTGGCCTTTGCATTCTAATCCGGCTTGTCCAGAAGAGCCCCGAGTTTGAGCGAGAACACAGGCATCATGCAAGCCAGCACTTGCCTGAGCCGGGGTGATGTCATTTTCGGCTCTTTGGAATGAAATCCTAGCACTCCCCAAGGTTTGTCATTGATTTTGATCGGCATCAGCATGGTAGCTCTCGCCTCGAAATTCTCGGCAACCTTCAGGTCCGTCTCTCCGATTGCGCGCGATGCGGCATAAGACAAGTCCAGAGACGGCGCATCCTCACGCGCCGCATAGATGGACGAATTGCCCTGCTCGATATCATAAACGAATGGACTGGCCTCCAGAACGGGCAGCGGAATAGATTTGCCAAGCATTGGGGGTAGCAAAGCGCCCTTGAACTCCGATGAAATCAACAGACTGTTTTCGGAAAGCGCCTTGCAAATGGTAACCCTGTCAAAACCAGAAAAGTACCGCAGAAAACCACCGACATCTTGAAGCAGCTGCGGCGCGTTGTCGCACTTTTCGATTGCTCTGGTCAGAAAGATGATAGCGTCGAGAGCCTGACCTTCAGATAGCTTTGCATTGGCCATGGGAGAATGCTCGAGCTCAATGACACACACATCACCGCTTCTGAAAGCCGTGGCATTGAGCGCCCTTCCTTCGACCTCGAATTCACCCAAAATGAGCGGTGAACCCGAAAAGTGCGGCATCCCGGCAAGATTGCGAAGCCCGTGCACAAATGAGGTGCCGAAGTGCGATTTCAGCCGCGTACACAAGAATGCGCTATGGGGTATGTCCAGGATTCTCGAACAGCTTTCGCTCGCGTAGAGGATTTCCTCTTTGTCCGGATCGTACGCAATAAGTGCGATGTGTGCTTGGTTGCTGCCAGCCATTGGGAGACGATAGTGCTTCTGACGACCAGCCCTGTCGTCACCCGCTTCGCTTTTACACAGCGCATGACATGAGGTTTGCAGCATTTGCGTCGCCGAAATCCTGCCTTCCTTGACACTCTGAAAACTGTCGTCACGCCGGGCTGTCGTTGATTTTTGCATCGCCGGAGTATGCTGCTTAAACAGCCGAAGCATAGCCAGTACCACTACTTACTGGCAGCGTGTTGACTAAGCAACGCGGCGCTTTTGCTAGTTTTTCCGGTTGCATGGGGTTGTTCGTCTGATTTTCCATTTTGGCAATGGCGGTCACGTTATCCCCGACGCCCGAGAGCGAGGGTGCGACATAGCGACCCCATGCCTCCATCAGATCGCGCGGCAGTCAAAATGGCAAACAAGACTGCCGAACGACTTGCAGCACCATCCTTCGCACACTCATTCGCGAAAACGCCGGTAACTCGGCCAAAGGCATAGCAGGAAAGTGGCCGCCCCTCTTTTGCTTGGAAAGGCCAGAGCGCAATTCTCGCATGTCCGGCAACGCCTCAGAACGCCAGCCTTGCGCTTTGGAATAGGCCAGCACTTGGCCAATGCGACTGCGAACCTTGCGCGCCATAACGGGCTTATCTGTCCGGATCGGTGCAAGGGCGGCAAGAAAGTCCTTTCCCGTTTTCGTGCTCCATCCTTTTGCGAGTTCTGCGTGCGCCTCTTTTGCTGCCTCTGCGAAAGTCGGAACGCGCTTCCACTCCCTATCTCTCTCTCGAACCGGGTCAGCACCCGTTTTTGCAAGCTTGCGAAGCGCGGCCGCCTTTTCTCGCGCCTCTGCCAATGTAAGCGATCGTTTTAGCATCAATGGGGCAGCGGCGAGCCTATTGTCCTCTGCCGCAAATGCCATCCGCCCTGCACCCTCAAAATCCAAGACTTCGCTCCCGTGGGTGTGCAGCTTAGGATCAATTCATCTCCGTCTTGAAAAGTTGTGCGGACCGGCTGGCCTTTTGGCCCTATCCTTGGCTTCGCGCTGCGCACCTCAGAAACTGTCAATTTACCCATAGCTTTCCCACACCCTTTCCCGCACTTTAGACCGGCTTAGGATGAAAAGTCATGAACGTCATTGAATGGACAAAAGACTTAGGACACTGATTTATAGGGTGATTTTTGTTCACTGGCGAACGCAGCTGAAAGCGCCTTTCGAATCCAACTCAAGAAGCCATCATCTTTCCGCTCAATCGATCACTCATCAACGCCCAGCAGCGTTGAGAGGTCCATCCAGTTTTCCTCACCGATGGGCGATCCCGGTGGCACGCGGACACCGCGGCGTGCGGTTTTTGCGAGTTGCATACGGGCTTCGGTGTCGAGCAGTTTGCGCGAGAGGCTTTGTGCCCAATCGCCTTTTTGCCTGGAAAGCGTCTCGCCCACTTCTGTAAGCTTTTGATCAAGCGCAGCGCTCACTTCGGGGGTTGTGTCGGGCCGCTGTGCGATGTGCGCCATGGTCACAAAGGTGCGAAACGCGATACGGCGGCCCAGATCGTCCTGCGTTTGCGCCAGCACCGTGCTCACCAAAGTGTCGAGTGTCTCATCAAGACCCAGCGCCGATGGGTCGTTTTGCTGCTGAAGAACCAGACGCGCGAGTCGGTGCGGGAAAAGCAGGGTTTGAACGCTAAGCTGTGTTGAAACATCTGCTGCGACCAAGGGATCGAAGACAGGGCCACCAGCGGTCCTGAAAACTTCCACATTGTATTGCCGGTCGCTTGTCCCGTTTTGCGCGGCTGAAAGCAGCGGCAGGAGGTCGGATGGCACGCGCATGGCATCGGGGCTGATTGTCGCAATGATCGCGTTCAAGGCGGCGCGCTGACGCTCGGGCGAGACAGGCACAGCCTCCTCGCGCCCTCCCCCGTTGATTGCGTATTCAAATTGCAGACCGCCAACCTGCTTGGCAGCGGCGATCACCTGATAGCGGTGCAAAAGCCAGATGGGGACAAAGCGTCGTCGAAGATTGGCGACAGGCTCTCCGGGGCTGAGTGCGTCGAGGCCAAAACCGTCAATGGCAGCCTTGCGCACCTGCATCAGGCGATTGAGCTCATCAACCGGGTCTGCGCCGTCGTCCCAAAGCCCGCCCCACGGATAGGCTGTATCAGCAGCGCGGGCGTTGTCGTCTTTGACATAGCGGAAGCGGCGAACGGTCTCGGCGACTTCTGCTGCGTCTGCGCCGCCATAAAGATACCGTAATGTGGCAACGTCCCATGACCCGATCCCTTTGGCATAAGCGTCGGACAGGTCCGGGCGACCCTCGACAAGGCCAATGCGCGGTGGGGGGTAATCCATCACGGACGCGCGGTCCTGCGTGCTGGCGGCGAAATTGTGCGCAAAGCCCAGCGTGTGCCCAACCTCATGCGCGCCCAATTGACGCAGGCGATCAAGCGCCACTTCGACCGGATCATTCGGACCGCCCGTGCCCATTTGACCGGCGCCGACCAGCCCTTGGAAAATCTGGATATCCTGCCTTGCGCGAAGGGAGCCAAGGACGACCATACCCTTGATAATCTCTCCGGTGCGCGGGTCAGCGATCTGTTGCCCATAGGCCCAACCGCGCGTTGCCCGATCCACCCAGTTGATCATATTGTATCGCACATCGAGCGGGTCTGCGCCTTCGGGGAGCATCTCTACCCGGTAGGCATGGATGAAACCTGCCGCATCGAACGCATCGCGCCACCATCCTGCGCCTTCGAGGACTGCGGAGCGGATGGGTTCGGGCGTATTGCGATCAAGATAGAAGACGATCGGCTTCTTCACGCGCGAACGTGCGGCATCCGGGTCAACCTTTTCCAATCGGAAACGGTTGGCAAGGTCATAGACCACGGGCTCTGCCAGCGATGCGGAATAGTCCACCACCTGCGTTGAAAAGCCGCCAATGCGCGGGTCAAACCGCAAGGGGACAAAGCCGGGTTCAGGCAGACGGATAAAGCTGTGGTGGACGCGGAACGTCACCGTATCGGGTTCAGGCACAATATTCGAAACTTCTGCGCCCGGTGTTTTAGAGACGAAGGTCTGCACCGCATCAATCTCAAGATTGTCCGGGAACACGCGCACCGATGCAGGGTCCGCAAGGCTCAGCTTGTCATCGAGTTTGAAGTCCTTGCCCGCAATGCTGCTGGCGGCATCAAGACCGAAGGAGGCACTGCTTTGATTAAGCGATCCGGTGATCCCCAAGGCATCGCGTTTCAGGAACGAGGCGATGTCGATCACAAGGCTCCCATCGCCGCGCGTCTCGACGATGTCGGTCATCCAGACAAGCGAGGTACCAAAATCGCTCGCCACAGCATCTTGCTGCGCTGCATCACCCTGGCTTGCACGAAAACGCGGGTTTTCAAACTCCACGGCGACTTTGCCGCCAATCTGGCGAAAGGCGAGCAATTGCGTGTTGCCGGTACGCCCGCGATCAAGCGTGAGCGGCGCAGAGCCAAGGCCGGTGCGTAAAGCCGTGCTGTAGATAAGGCGCATCGCCACGCCGTCCTCATCCGGGCGCGGCAATGTCAGGAGGATGCGTCCCTTCTGATCATCTGCCTGAACCGGAATGAACGCCGTTTCACTTGCTGGCGCGCTTACGTTTCGAACATCACCATCGGCATGCAAAGGTGCAATCGGGGCCGCGAGCAAAAGCGAAAGCGCCCCGAGACGCCAATACAATGGTCTGGTCATATTTGCCCCTTATGTACCCGTCTTGCGCAAGCAATGGTTTTGCGCATCGTCGGGTAAGACGGGACAAATCTCAAGCAGGAATAATTCTGGCTATTGCCGTCGGGCTTCAAGGTCGCCGTAGAAGGACTGTCCATCGCTTGTTTCAAAAGCGAAGGACATGGCGATTTCGCTCCCGTATGGACCAAAGAACGCCCCGCCGATCCGGCCCTGACCCGATGTGCTGTTCACATCGCCCAATATCTGGCCCACCGGCGTTGAGTTTGAGACGAACTCCAGATTGAAGTCAGCATCGATATCGACAACGGTTGCGGTGGCTAACGAGTTTGCGCCCGGCTGCATTGTAAATCTGCCAGTGATCTTGCCTGCGGAATAATCAATTGTGAGAGGGCCCTCGGCGAACAGAAGGTAACTTCCATCGCCCGGTTCGTCCGATTCCATCATGATACGTGCGGTTTGTTCTTCCTGTCCGCTTGGCGGCAAATCATCGCCTTCGGTTGGCGATCCCCCAAAGAACATCCACGTGCGCCGCACTTCGTTCGTATCTGGCCAATCGAGCATGACGACCGAATAGAATTCGGGCTGTTGCCCTCCAAAGGCGTTGGCCATGCTCCAGGTTAAAGAACTCGGTTTCGGCAGGAAGCCGCCTGCGGGTAAAGACCAACGAAGGAAGCTTGGCTGGGTTTCGAGATTGGTGGCCCCTGCCTCAAACCGTAAGGAATTGTTGGCGCGGTCAAAATATTTCCCTTCCCCCAAGCTCGTTTCATAAGAAAAGCTGCCTGAAAAGCCGATACCGTCAGAGCTTCTCGGGCCGCCGTCTTCTTCCAGATCGACGACGGATTCCAGCTCTGGGTTGCCATTTGCAAGGGTATTGCCCGTTTCCACATTGGTGACAGAAAGGCGAAAGCCCCCAAAGCTGCGATCCTCTCCCGCATCGAAGGCCGCAAGATAGTCCGCTGTGGATGTGCGGACCGGAATTGGCGTGGGGGTTGAGACCGGCGGCGGTGTCGGAGTTGACGTGGCCGTTGGTGTCGGCGAGCTAGACCCTCCGCCTCCACACGCCGTCACCAAGAACGATGCAGCGCCGAGCGCTATACCTGTTTGAAGCTTCATGTGGATTTCCCAAAAAGCTGATGTCTGCGCCCCCGCTCTGGCATGATGCGAGCATTCTTGGAGAGTCGCAAGCTTCACACAAATAAAAGCCTCAAACCTACAAACAGAACCAGCGCCGCCGTCAGCCAGCGGATCCACTGTCCGGGAAGCAAGCGCACCGCCATCAGGCTTCCGATTTGCCCGCCAACGACGACGGCAAGCAACAAAGGCAGAGCCTCGACCATCGCTCCTGCGAACATGGCCGGACCGTTTTTGAGAAGCTGCCCCGCAAGGCCAAAGGCCGAGTTCACGAGAATGAAAAGGCTCGCTGTCGCGGCAATTTCGCGCGCTCCCTTCCACCGCGTCAGGTGAAGCAGCGGGGCTAGGAATATCCCTCCGCCAATGCCCACTAACCCTGCGAGAAAGCCTATGGGAGCAGCCACGAAGGGCATGGCTTTGGCCCAACGGCTCTGGCTGCGCTCTTCGTTCTCTTCCCTGACGGGGATCAACATCGTCACGGCTGTGAGGACAAGACTTGCACCAAGCAGCAGCAAGAACGCCTCGCGCTCGATCGGCACAAGCCCGCCTGCAAACGAGGCCGGAGCGGCTAGAACGGTCAGCATAAGTGCAGGCTTCCACGGCGTAAGCCCCGCCCTCGCAAACCGCACACTCGCACCTGCGACCACCACGATGTTGCACGCCAATGCGATCAACGGCAGCACGCGGTGATCTGTACCAGCAAGCGCCAGAAGCGCTGCATAGGTCGATCCGCCGCCAAACCCCACGCTGGCATAAAGCAGCGCGGTCAGGAAAAATCCCGCCACCAGAAGCAGGATCAGCGGCATGATCTAAGCTGCCTTAGACAGGTGCTGCGACCGGTGGGACGCCTGCTGCACCATGGCAGTGCTTGTACTTCTTGCCCGACCCGCAAGGGCACACCGCATTGCGGCTAAGGCTGAGGTGGGCATAGGGGTTTTCAGTGATCGCCCCGCCCGTGCCAGCTTCCGGAGTTGTCGAAGGCGCGAGCGAACCGATCATGTCACCGCGCAGTTCCGATCCGTCACCATCGTTTGAATTATCGAGCCCGGTCAGCGGGTCGATATGGCTGGTGAGAAAATCGGGCAGATCCGGCAGCGCCTGAGGCTCAGGCTCGGCCATGCGCAGTTCGGATTTCAGCAGCAGCTTGGTCACGTCTTCGCGCAGGGTTTCAAGCATGCTTTCGAACAGGCCGAACGCCTCTTGCTTGTACTCGTTGATCGGGTTCTTTTGCGCAACAGAACGCATCCAGATCACCTGACGCAACGCATCAAGCGTCGCGAGGTGTTCTTTCCAGTGGAAGTCTAGACGCTCGAGCAGGATCTGCTTTTCGACCATGCGCCAGATTGCCGGATCATTCTTGGCGATCTTGGCTTCCATAAGTGCATCGGCTTCGGCCTTGATGCGCTCTTCGATGATCTCTTGCTCAACCTCGTCTTCTTCGAGCCATGCGTCGATTGGCGGGGTAAGCCCGAAGACTTCCTCGATCTTGTCTTTGAGACCCTGCACATTCCATTGCTCCGGGTAAGAGCCCACGGGGCAGTTGGAATAGATGATCGCGGAAAGGCTGTCGTGGCGCATATCCATGACAACATCATCGACTGTTTCCGCATCCTGGATTTCGGCACGCTGCTCGTAAATGACCTTGCGTTGGTCATTCATCACATCGTCGTATTGAACCACGTTCTTACGTTGATCGTAATTGCGGCCTTCAACCTTTTTCTGAGCGGTTTCAATGGCTTTGGACAGCCACTTGGAACCAATCGCCTCGCCGTCCTCAAGGTTGGAGTTCATCATCTTGGCAAACAGGGTGTCCGGGCCAAAGATGCGCAAAAGGTCGTCTTCAAGGCACAGGTAAAAGCGCGAAAGACCCGGGTCACCCTGACGGCCTGAACGACCGCGAAGCTGGTTGTCGATCCGGCGGCTTTCGTGGCGTTCTGTTCCCAGAACAAACAGACCGCCCGCGTCGAGCACCTTCTGCCGCTCTTCCGCGACCTCTGCCTTGATCCGGTCAATGGCGGCCTGTTTCTCGGGGCCATCTTCCATGTCGGCAAGCTCGTCATCGATGCGGAATTGGACGTTACCGCCAAGCTGAATATCGGTGCCGCGTCCGGCCATATTGGTGGCAATGGTCACCGCACCGATGCGGCCGGCCTGCGCCACGATATGCGCCTCGCGCTCGTGCTGGCGGGCGTTCAGAACCGCGTGCTCCACGCCCTCTTTATCGAGGAATTGTGAAAGCAATTCGGACTTCTCGATTGAAACCGTACCCACAAGGATAGGCTGACCGATTTCGTTCTTTTCCTTGATCGCTTTCGCAATTGCCTGGAACTTGTCCATCGTGTTCTTGTAGAATTCGTCTTCCTCGTCGATGCGGGCAACAGGAAGGTTGGTCGGGATTTCAACCACATTGACCTTGTAAATGTCCCAGAATTCCGCCGCTTCGGTCGCCGCCGTACCGGTCATACCGGCAAGCTTTGGATACATGCGGAAATAATTCTGGAAAGTGATCGAGGCCATGGTCTGGTTCTCTGGCTCGATCTTGACGCCTTCCTTGGCTTCCACCGCCTGGTGCAGACCGTTGGACCAACGCCGCCCTTCCATCATCCGGCCGGTGAATTCATCAATGATCACGACCTTGTCGTCCTTCACGATGTAATGATCATCGCGTTTGAACATGTGGACCGCTTTCAAGGCCTGGTCGAGGTGGTGCACAACCTGCGTGTTCTCGACATCATAAAGATTGTCTGTCTCCAGCAGCCCCTTCTCCATCAAGAGCGCTTCGACCTTATCAAGACCATCTTCATTCAGCTGAATGTTCTTGGTCTTCTCGTCCTTGTCGTACCAATCTTCGGGGATCTCTTTCGCGACCTCGTCGAGTTTTACGTACAGATCGGACTTGTCCTCGGTCGGGCCTGAGATGATCAGCGGCGTACGCGCCTCATCGATCAGGATCGAATCCACCTCATCCACAATCGCGTAGTTGAACGGGCGTTGCACCATTTGCGAACGCTGGTGCTTCATATTGTCGCGAAGATAGTCAAAGCCGAACTCGTTGTTCGTGCCGTAAGTGATGTCAGCGTTATACGCGTCGCGCTTGTCGGCTTCCATCATGTTGGGGACGATCACCCCGACACTCAGGCCAAGCCAGTTGTAGAGCTGACCCATCCATTCCGCATCGCGGCGGGCGAGGTAGTCGTTGACGGTCACAACGTGGACACCCTTGCCGTCAAGCGCGTTCAGATAGACCGCAAGCGTCGCCATAAGGGTCTTACCCTCGCCGGTGCGCATCTCGGCGATCTCACCGCGTTGGAGCACAATGCCGCCGATCATCTGCACATCAAAGTGACGCATTCCAAACACGCGTTTCGACGCCTCGCGCACTGTGGCAAATGCTTCGGGAAGCAGATCGTCGAGGCTCGTACCGCTGTCTAGCTGATCGCGGAACTTCGCGGTTTGCGCTTTCAACGCCTCATCCGAGAGGCCTTCGATCATAGGTTCGAGCGCGTTGATCTTGTCGACCACTTTGCGGATTTGTTTGACGTAGCGGTCGTTCGACGAGCCAAAGACCGATTTCACGATTTTGTTAAACATGGGCAGACAAAGCCTTGTAACTATAGTGAATTGCATAACCGGCGATCACATGCGGACCGCCCAGAGCAAAACAGAAATTTCGATAAAAATGCCGCGCGAGAATCGCCGCGCATGCGAACAGTATCGGGAATTGGGAGGCGCTATTCCAGCGCGCGCTCGACCCCGAAAACATATGGCGCGGCAAGCACATGCAATGGCATCGCATCATGCGAAACCGCTGTTTCACCTGAACGACCCGTCGCCTCGGCCTGTGCTTCTCCGACGAAGGCACAGCGCGCGTGAGCAGCATCCGACGCCTCAAACCCGCCTGCGATCGCACGCGAATGTGCCGCAAACGTCTCAGCCGCGCTGCCATGCGCAGGCGCCTGCAAAGCGGCAAGACCGCTAAGCAGCACAAAGAGCGTTAAGAGATGGCGTTTGACCATATTGGGTTTGCAGATAAGCATTTCAGTTAGGTTCGTCCACCGCCATAACAGCGGTTACACAACCCTTTGCGCATTTATGGTGAATATTTGGTGAGCACGCGACCTAGTTATCAGTATCTTCAACCTGAACCTGAAGGAGCAGATTCACCCTTTTCGCTACAGGCACCCCATCATCATCGCGATATGGCGCAACGTCTGTCCTGTTCATACCAGGACACGGCTCACGTTCAATCCGACGGCGCATGCGCTCAGAGATCATGCCGCCTATTTCAATAGTTTCGCAATCGATAGTTTGACCTTTTTCATCGATGGTAAAGGCGACGTGGACGATCATCGAACCGGCAAATTCGGGTTCTTTTCTTTCCCAGCGATATTGACCGGGAAACTCAGCGATTACCGGCTCTCCGAGGCCGTTGATTTCCGGGTCAAACTCACCCCTTTCCATGAGCAGCATGCACGTGGCCTCGTCGAGGAGTTCAAAACCAGAAGTTTCGATCACCTCGCAGGCCTGAGGCTTGCCATCTGGTCCAACATACAAAAGGTATCCAACATTACCTTCCTGCCCGGCAACCCACGCTTCAGGCGGGTAATCAGATTGTTTTGGCGTGAGCGCTTCATAATTTTTCACCTCCACGAAGGACGATCTTTCCAATTCGCGGCGGCGCCTCTCCGACTCGGCTTTCGTATCCTGCGCATCAATCGCCGGAGGAGCGGGCGCTATGGGGCGTGGCTTTGCGGCTTGCGTCTCTTGTGCAAGACCGGGTGATGCTGCGAACGAGGCGAGCAGGGTCGTGATAGCTAGAAGTTTTCTCATGGCGCTAAGATTGCACAATTGCGCACACCTGCAAAATCCTGAGCCAACAATTGATCGCGTGCCCCGTTGCGGATAGGGGACGCAGCACTATGGACCTCGCACCCTCACCCCTCGCCCTGCACTTTCCCGATATGCCTTTGATCGAAGGCGTGACCCTGCGCGTGGCGCGTGCGCGTTACAAAGAATGGGACCGCTGCGATTTGACATTCGTCGAAGTTTGCGAGGGCACAAGCGTCGCGGGGGTATTCACCCAAAGCGCTTGTGCGTCGAGCGAAGTCGAGCTTGGCCGTGAACAGGTTAAGTCCGGCAACGCGCGCGCTCTGATCGTCAATGCAGGCAATTCCAATGCCTTTACCGGGCACCGCGGGCGCGAGGCGGTCGAGCAGATTATGGATCAAGTTGCAGAACACATCGGGTGCACGCCTCACGAAGTGCTTGTCTCCTCAACCGGCGTGATCGGCGTACCGCTTCCCAAGGACAAGGCGCGCGAGGGCGTCGCGAGTGCCCTTACTGCTGAGCCTTGCGGCTGGGAAGAAGCCGCTGCTGCGATCAACACCACCGACACGTTCAACAAAGGGGCCCATGCCTCAGCCATGCTGGGCGGCATTCGCGTGGAATTGTGCGGGATTATCAAGGGCTCCGGCATGATCGCGCCCGACATGGCGACGATGCTGGGGTATATCTTCACCGATGCCGATGTTGCGCCTGCATTCCTGCAAGAGCTTTTGAGCGCTGCCAACCTTCAGACATTCTCCTGCATCACGGTCGATGGCGACACCTCCACCAGTGACACGGTCTTGGCTTTCGCCACTGGCAAAGCGGGCAATGCCAAGATCACCGGCTGGGACAGCCCGGGCGCAGATGCTTTTGCAGCAGCTCTTACCGATGTATGCCGACAACTCGCTCAGGCCGTGGTGCGCGATGGCGAAGGCGCGTCCAAATTCATCACCATTCGCGTGTCAGGTGCCGTCAGCGATGACAGCGCGCGCCGCGTCGGACTGGCAGTCGCAAACTCACCGCTCGTCAAAACCGCGATTGCGGGAGAGGACGCCAATTGGGGCCGCGTCGTTATGGCAGTGGGCAAGGCAGGCGAACCCGCGGACCGCGACAAGCTCTCCATCGCTTTTGGAGGCGTGTGGGCCGCGCGCGATGGCTTGCCGGTTGAGGATTATGACGAAGCACCCGTAGCGCAGCACCTGAAGGGCCAGGAAATCGACCTCGCGGTAGATCTGGGAATGGGCGCAGGATCATCCTGCGTGTGGACCTGCGACCTCACCCACGGCTATATCTCGATCAACGCAGATTACCGTTCTTAAGGGGCTTTTATGACCGAATTCTCACCCCTTGACGCTGAAATCCGCGACCTTCTCCGCTTTGCTGCCGAACGCTCCATGATGCCGCGTTTTCGGGCGTTGGCCGATGACGAGATCGAGATGAAGGGGGTCGATGACCCTGTCACGGTTGTCGATCGCGAGGTGGAACAGTTCCTGACAGAGGCCCTCACCCGGCTTGCGCCTGACGTGGCGGTCGTTGGCGAAGAAGCGGTCGCGGCAGACGCGAGCGTTCTCGATAAGCTTTCCGAGGCATGCTGGATCATCGATCCGCTGGACGGGACCGCGAATTTTACTGAAGGCAAAGAGCCTTTCGGCATTATCGTCGCACTCGCCGATGCCGGGACCACGGTGGCAGGATGGCTTTATGACCCGCACAAAGACCGCCTTGCTCACGCCCGCAAAGGCGAAGGCGCATTTATCAATGGCGAGAAAGTGCGCGGGCGCACGACCGGCCAAACGCCGCCAGTCGCCGCAATTGCGCGCGGGTTCTTGACTGAGGAAGAAAGCGCAGAGGTCGACGGCAAAATCGCACCCCACTACACGCTTACAGACATTCCGCGCTGTGCGGCCGAGCAATACCCAAGGCTTGCGCTGGGCGAGAATGACATCTCGACCTTCCAGCGGACACTGCCATGGGACCATGCTGCTGGCGCGCTTTGGCTCAATGAAGCAGGCGGAAAAGTCGCACGCTATGACGGCAGCGAATACCGTGTGGATGAGCACGAGCGCAAAGGGCTGCTTGGCGCATCAAGCCCCGATTTGTGGGAAGCCTTCGCCGCGCGGATGCAGGGAAGACTGGACTAGTCTAACCCATCGGCGTTATGGCGGCGGTCCCAACACAATCGGGCTAAGCAACAGGAGGCTATTATGGCTCGCAAGACCAATGACATGACCGACCTGCCCTGCTTTCGAGCGCACATCTAAGCGCCGCAAGGGCTTCCCCTCAGAAACCAACGTCAAACGAGGCCTGCGCTTCGTTCGCGGTTACAAGGAACTGGTCGAAAAGCTCGGCCGCCAAGACCCTTGTCCGTGCGGATCAGGCCGGAGCTTTCAAGAAATGCTGCCTCAAATCAGGGCGCTTTCGATGGATCGGAGCGCGACGATTATTGGCGGTAAAGAAAGGGGCGCCCAATGCGGCGCCCCAAACTCCTAAATCTCGGCTTCAATCCACTCTTTAAGCTGGCTTTTCGGAGCCGCGCCTACTTTGCGGGCCACCGGCTCACCGTTCCTGAACAGAACCATCAACGGGATCGACTGAACGCCCATGTCCGCCGGAATGCCGGTGTTTTCCATGATGTCCATCTTGGCGATGGTTACGCTTTCACCCAGCTCTTCGCTTATCTCTTCAAGCGCAGGGGCAATCATTTTGCATGGGCCGCACCATTCGGCCCAGAAATCGACCAGAACAGGCTTGTCGCTCTCAAGCACGTCGGCTTTGAAGCTTTCATCGGTGACATTTACGGTGGCCATATCGGCGACTCCTTAATTGTGTTGCATCACAGGTAGGATGTGAGAGCCTGTCACTCAATATCCAGCGGGGCAAACTTATCCTGTGTGTCCCCCAAACTTCTTTTGTGTGCCTCGATTTCAGCGGCTGAAACCGCAAACAGAGCGGGCGCATGGGTATAGAGCACGGCGGCCCTCACCTCACGGCCCGGGTAGATCACCTGCAATGCCGACACGTAGGCCGCCATCTGCTTGATCGTTCCTTTTGGCACTTCGGCAAGATTTATCGGCGGACGTCGCGTGGTTTTGAAATCGACAACAGTCACCGCGTCGGGTGTGACCAGCAACCGGTCCGCTGTCCCTGCGATGACAACCCCGTCAACTTGCGCCGTCAATGGCACTTCGGCGAGCGCATTTGGCGAGAATATCTCTGCAAATTCCGGCGTTTCCAGCACGCGAAGAGCGCTCTCCAGCATCTCTGTCCGCATCGCATCATCGAGGTCTGCGGCATGCTTTTGAAGCCATTTTTGTGCCGCCTCATGCCGGTCATCGGGCGCAACATCGGGCAGACGTTCAAGCAGCGCATGGATGAGCGTGCCGCGGCGCGCCGCGTGTTTTGCAATCTCTGGTGCAAGCGGCGGGTCAGCGCCCTGCTCTTCGCCAGCGGAACTTGGCGCAAGCGGGCGCGGCGGCTTGGGCTCTTCGCCAACCGGACGGGTCAGCCATCGGGGAAGAGCATCGCCTGCGTCGTGGCCGGGTGCATCGAGTGAAATGTCCTGGTCATCAGCGCGGTTGCCGAACTCGCGACGCGTCCCCCAAATCTCGTCGGCGTCGGTAGGGCCATCATCAAACAGCGGTTCGAGGCGCGCATACCAGCTGTCCTCATGGGGCCCCTTCTGCGCGCGCTGCTTGCCCAGCGATCCACCTATGAAAAGCGCCTCTTCTGCCCGCGTCATCGCCACATAAAGCAACCGCCAATGCTCTTGCATTGCTGCCGCTTTCGACGCGTCGCTTGCGATTTCAACCGGCCCGACCTGCTCTTCTTTCTTGAGCGATGGCAGCGGCACTTTGCGAGCGTCCTGCGCCTGATCGCCCAAGGGATTATCTCGCAGCTCCAGATCACCTTTCGTATCGGGATCACCGGTCGCATCGGCAAGGATCACAATCGGAGCCTGCAAACCCTTGGAGCCATGCACGGTCATCACCCGCACCTGTCCGCCCGCATCGTCGGCATCGCGTTTCAGGTCGGTGGTGCCTGCATCAAACCACTCGATAAAGCCTGCAAGGCTGGGCGTATGCGCGGCCTGATAGGCAAAGGCGGAGTTGATGAGTTCATCAATCGGATCGTTGGCCTCGCGCCCCAGTCTTGCAACCAGCTTGCGGCGGGCAGCCCATGGCCCAGTGAGTAGCCATGACAACAGGTCTTGCGGTGTCTCGAAGTCGGCCCGTGCAAGAAGCGTCCTGAGCTTTTCCGCCGTCTCCAAAACGCGCGGCGTTTCGTGGACGCGCAAATGGTCCCATAGCCGCTTTCCGGGCGCGCGCGGCACGTACTCCAGCAATTCTTCCTGCGTCCACCCGATCAATGGCGAGACCAGCACATTGGCAAGGCTAAGATCATCAAGCGGTTGCGAGGCAAAGCGTAAAGCCGCCATCAGGTCCTTGACTGCCAGCGGTTCACCCAGCCTCAACCGGTCAACACCTGCCACCGCGACGCCTTTGGAATGCAGCTTTGCCACGATCTGCCGCGCCAGATCCTTGCGCTTGCGGACCAGCACCATGACATCGCCAGCCTGCGCATGGCGGCGTTTTCCGGTTCGCTCGTATTCCTTTTCGAGCACGAATGGCTCTTCACCACTCACCCAACGGCGGACCTGCTCTGCGATGTTCTCCGCCATTTGAGTGTCATGTGCGGGCAGCCAATCCTGCTTGCGGTCTTCGTAGCCTGCTTCTTCTTCTCCGCCCCGCACCGGCTCCCAAAGGGTGACGAGCCCCGCGCGATCATCGCCTTCGTGAGGCTTTGACGGCTTTGTAAGGCCAAATTGCTCGTGCCCGATCGCGTCCATGGTCTGGTTGACGAAATCGAGCACGGGAAGCGCTGTACGGAAAGAGCGCCCCAGATCGAGGTCATTCCATGTCGGCAGGAGGCGCTCATCGCGCAGTTCGTGGGCATTGGCGCGCGCTGCATCAATGCGCGCTTTGACTTTCAGCTTGGCGGCTTCGAAGTTCTCGGGACTTGTCCCCTGAAAGCCGAAGATCGCCTGCTTGTAATCGCCAACGGTGAAGATCGTGCGGATCTTGTCCCCGCGCGCGCCCTCGCCCGAGAAGAAATCGTCGATCAGCGCAAAGACAATATCCCATTGGCTTTCATTGGTGTCCTGCGCCTCATCGATCAGGATATGGTCAAAGCTGCGATCAAGCTTGTAGCGGATCCATGCCGAGGCATCGGTATTGCCAAGCAGTTGTGCAGCGCGGCGAATGAGATCGTCGAAATCGAGATAGCCCTCGCGCTCCTTTGCCTTTTCCCAGCGCAGAGCAAACTTGCGCCCCATTTCAAACGCGCTGGTGAGGAAGGTCGCAAGGTTCAGGAGGGCGCGGCGTTCTTCGACCATCTTGATAGCTTGAGAGATGAGGTCTTGCCCCTCGACAAAGCCAGGATAGGTTTCACGCGGCTTTTTCAGATTGAGTGCTGGCTCGCCATCGGCCCGCAGCAACTTGCCACGAAATCCTGAATACGCCTCGATCCGCTCTTCAGGGCCGAGGCCCAGCCACTCCTGCATAAAAGGTATGCATTTATCAGCCGTCTTGGTGCCCCATTCCTGAAGCGGGCCGATCATCGTCAAGACGTGATCATCAGGAAAACGATCAGGCCCAAGCCCTTCGTAAACCCATTCATCCCCGGCATCGCCAGGAACACCCAGAACCGAGCGGACCCGCGCATCCATCGGGCTTTGCCAGGCGCCCTTGCCTTCCCACATCTGCGTCGATTTGGCGCATCGCATCAACCACTGGCGAAGGCTGTCAGGCTCTTTGACCTTGGAAAAATCTGCCACTGCCGACGCAAATTCCTCATCCCCCTCGGACAGCATCTGTGCCAAAACTTCGCGCGCCAGAAGCTCGCGCTCGCGGTCTTCCATTGGCCGCGCGCCGGGGGTGAGCTTTGCTTCCTCGGGGAAATTCGCCAACAGCCAT
Organism: Erythrobacter sp. S227; assembly: GCF_057364925.1. Classification (NCBI taxonomy): domain Bacteria; kingdom Pseudomonadati; phylum Pseudomonadota; class Alphaproteobacteria; order Sphingomonadales; family Erythrobacteraceae; genus Erythrobacter; species Erythrobacter sp. S227. Next base: position 665,780 of record NZ_CP200280.1, on the reverse strand, counting down.
TGCGAAAACGCGTGGATTGTATCGATCCTCAGACCGCCGCCCGGGCAATCCAGCACACTTGCAAACAATGTGCGCGCATGGGCCTGTGTGTCGGGATCAATCGGTGCGCCCAGATATTTGAGCTCTTTGCCCAAGGTTCCCGCATCCAGCCTGACCCAGCGCGCCAGAACCGAATTGATCCGCGTCGCCATTTCGGCAGCGCCCGCTTTGGTGAAAGTCAGACACAGAATTTGCGAAGGATCGATGCCCGGCGTCAAAAGCAGCCGCAAAACGCGCGCGGAAAGCACCTGTGTCTTACCCGTTCCGGCAGAGGCCGAAAGCCAGACATTGTCACGCGGATTAGCCGCGCCCAACTGGTTGTCCTGAAGAGGATAGACCGCGCCGCTCACCGGCTGTTTTCCCCTTGGGCAATGCTTACCCGGACGATCCATTCCTCAAGCCGCATAAGCTGATCGTAATCGGAATAGCCGGGGTAATCGGGGTTCTCCTTTGCCGTGAACGGATCGCTGCCAAGGATGAAGCGGTCGATTGCAGTGTGAAGAAACTGTTCGTGTTCCGGCAGGAATTGATCAGGCAGGAGGCCCGAATTCTTCCCATCCACCTTCATCGGCACGTCTGTGTAACCGAACTCGCCATCCTTCTTGGACCTGCCCAATGACCAGTATTCAAACGACAGCGGTTCACCCTGGATAAGCTGCCCATTTGCCTCAAAGCTGCCGTCGCGCAGGATTAGCCCGAGAAGACCCATCTGAAGCGCAAAGCCCGCTTCCACCTGCTGAGCAGAAGGGGGACCGCCAGTTTTATAATCGACGATCCCGAAAGTGCCGTCAGCCAACCGGTCTATCCGGTCTGCTCGTCCGCGCACTCGGACACCTTTGACCAAAACTGAGCCATCCGCTTCGGTGGCAAGCACATGGCGGCCTTCTTGCTTTGCCTCATCAATCCACGCCTCAAACCGCTCCATCGCGGCAATCAGGCGCGGTTGCCACAGCCCTTTGAACAGCGGATGCACTTGCGCTTCGGCAAACTTTCGGGCGGCGAATTGTGCAATGGGCAGTGCGGGGTCACTCTCCCTCGCGCGGTGCCATGCGTCCAGAATATCGTGCACCAATGTGCCGCGAAGTGCCGGATCACTGAACGGGTCGGCGGCGAGCGGGTCGAGCTTGCGAAGGCCCAATATCTCGCTTGCATAAAACTGGTAAGGATCACCCAGAAGCCGGTCTAGCGCGGTGACTTTGATATCTACGCGGCGCTGCTTGGCGCTGGGAAGGGGTTCGGGGCGCGGATAGGGTTCGGCAGGTTCGGGCGCCCGGTCAAGCTTTGCCAAAAGCCAGGGCATGCGCGTCTCGCGTGTCTCCTGCGCAATTTCTCCCAGCAGCGCTTCAACGCGAAGCAGGAAGCGCGAGGGCAAGGTCGGCCCCTCTGCATCGCGCTGCGCCCGGCTAAGCACAACTTCAGGCGCGCCAAGAGCGCCTGCCAAATCATGCGCGGCAAGACCGATGCGAAACTCTGCGCCAGGTACGCCAAGCGCGCGAAGGACACCGGGCGCAAGCAATGCGTCAGAGCCGGGAGCCTGCGGCCAGCTGCCCTCATTCAGTCCTCCACATATGACCAGATCTGCCCTTGCAAGCCGCGATTCCAGCAGGCCGTAAATCGCAACGCGCGGATGCCCTCCATAGGGCGGGCGCACAGCGATTTCGTCCATGCAATCGCGCACAATCCCGGCAAGGTCCGCCGGCTCAATCACAGTGCCAAGCAGCCGCGCGTTGAGCCGCAAGTCTTCAACCATGGCTGACAGAGCGCGGCCATCCTCGCGCGACCACAATGCTTCTGCGGCAAGCGCCTCTCCCCCTTGCGCCAACAGGTCCAGCGCATCAGCAAGCAGCAATTGCTCGGGCATATCTGTCAGAGGGGTAAGGACCTCCTCCACCTTTTCCCACCAGTCGGAAACGCCAGCCTTGCGGGCAATCTCCCGCAATGGACCAAGGCCCGGTGCAGGCGATGGTCCGCGCAATTTACGGTCAAACTGGCGCAGCGCGCGAAGCCATTCAGCCCTCGCCTCTGTGGCATCACGAAGCACTAGCGGATGCGCAAGCGCGCCGATGACATGCGCGGGTCCCGGTCCATGAGAGACCAGTTCGGCCAAAAGCCCGAGCATTCTACCCGCAGGAGTGAGCGACAAGGCTCGCCCCGCTGTGTCGTTCGCCTCGATATTCCAGCGCTGCAAATTCTGCGCGACGCGGCGTGCAAGCGAGCGATCCGCGCTGATCACCGCGACCCGTTTTTCCGGCACTTCCAAAGCCTCGCGCACCAGAATGGCGATGCTTTGCGCCTCGTCTTCCGCGGTGGCGCTGGTCATGAGCGACACGTCTTTGAGGCGGCGTTTTTCGGGCTCAAGCTGTGCCCATGTTCTGCTCGCCTTTGGAGGCAGGAACAGCGAGCTGATTGCAACCGCGCGTGCAGGCTCAGCCGCACTGATGCCGGAGCGATGCCATGCGCGAACCTCCGCGCGGGCAATTCCCATGCGCTCAAGAAGGAGCTTTAGATGATATTGCGGATGAGTCAGCGCATCCTTGGCCCCGAAAATCTCGCCCCCCGGCTCCGGCGAGGCCCCGGCTCTGCCCAGTTCCTCCCACGCTTCATCGCTGAGCTTCAGGTCCAGATCGGGCAAGATGACTGCGCCATTGGGCAGGTCTGCCACCGCGCGAAGCATGCGCGCCAATGCGGGCGAGGCGCTCGTCACACCTGCGGCAACAATCGGGGTTACAGGCGGCTCGGCTTTCCACTTTACCGTTGCGCGGTCGAACAGCTGATTGCGGCGCGTGGCTGCATCAACCTCGCCTAATTCATCTAGGCGAGAACGCCAACGAGCCTGTACGCGGGCAAAAAGTCGCAAGGCATCCTGCCAATGCTTCGACAGGTCATCGAGCATTTTGAGGACCGGCTCGGCAAGAAGGTCAGCCGGGTCTTTCTCTTCGACAAGCAACCTGTCCATGGTGCGGCCAAGTTCACGCGCCAGGCGCAAGCGGGCAGCGCCCGGCAACGGCGTCTCACCAAGATCAGCGCGCTCTGCCTCAATCAATTGCGCAAGCTCAAGCCAGCGCCGCGTCGGCTCGATTGCAGGCGGAATATCGCTTGCCCCAAGCGGATCAAGCAATGCGCCCAATGCCTCGTCCAGATCAAGATCGCCAATCGCCACCATGCGCGGCATCAACATTCCCGGTCGGCCAGTTTCCCCCGCGTACCGGATGAAGGCTTCGGAAATGGTGCGCGCCGCACGTGAGCTGGGAACAAGCAGGGTGAGGCGCGCAAGGCCAAACTCGTCATCACCATAACGCGGGACCAGCCCTGCCACGAGAGCATCAGCAAAACCGCGGTGCGCGGCAATGGAATAGATGTTTGGGGTCTTCGCCTCAGCCACGCTTGAGCGCGTCTTCTGTGGGCCCGATCGCGTCCGGCGTGCCGACCTCGTACCAGAGCCCGGTGAACGATAGCCCGAACAAGCGTCCCTCTTTCATGGCCCGGTTCCACAGGATATTGGTCGAAAACTTGCCCTCTGGCGCATCGCGCAAGAGGCGCTTTGAAAGTAGCTGAATGCCGGTGTAGATAAATGGCGCTATCCGTCCCGATTTGCGGCGGGTGAGACGGCCCAGCGCGTCCATGTGAAAGTCGCCCTTGCCTGAGAAGTTTTCCGCCCGCGCATGGCTAACCAAAAGCAGCAGCGCGTCCATCTTGTCAGGGTCCCAGCGCGACGACAGGTCATGGAACGCACTTTTTGGACCGTCGAGCCAGATGTTGTCTGCATTGAGGCAGAAGAACTGATCGGGAAGCATATCCTGCGCCTTGATAAGCCCGCCGCCTGTTTCGAGCAGAGCATCGCGCTCATCCGAGATTTCGACCTTGGGCAATTCGCGTGTCTTGATATGCGCTTCGAGCGCATCTGCGAGGTAATGCACATTGACCACGGCGCGGCTGACACCGCTGTCGGCGAGCCGGTCCAACGCATGGTCGATTAAAGGCTTGCCCGCGACGCGCACCATAGGTTTTGGCATAGTCGCAGTAAGCGGGCGCATACGCTTGCCCATACCGGCGGCCATGACCATCGCAGTGTCGCTTGCAAGAGCGCTCATGCGAAAGTCCCGCCGCCAAGTGAGCGCAGTTCATCGGGGATGTTCGCGTCAAACCATTTTGCCACCGGCGCCAAGGCAGGGTGCGCCAGATCCCGTTCCATCGCCGCCCATACGCGCGGGATCATGGAGAGATATTTGGGTTTGCCGTCGCGCTTTGCGAGCCGGGTGAAAATGCCCACAATCTTGGCATTTCGCTGGGCCCCAAGACGCGCATAATCGGCGCGGAAGTGTTCGTCCGCATCACTGGCCGCAATATAGCGAGCGAGCATTGCCTCTTCGAGTTCAAGCGACACATCGCGGCGGGCATCCTGAAGCAGCGAGACAAGATCGTAAGCGCGATGCCCGACAAGCGCGTCTTGGAAATCAATTAGGCCCTGGGGCGCAGTGGGCTTTGCACCCAGAAGCATGATATTCTCGGCATGATAATCACGCAGCACTGTGACGGGTTGCGGAGCGCGGTTGACCATTGGCGCGAGCGCTTGGTCCCAAGCGGCGGTGTATCCCGCCTCATCCACTTTCAGTGATTGCGCAGGGCAATACCACTCGGTCAAAAGGCCCGCTTCGCGTTGATAAACCGCCATATCATAGGGCGGGAACGGCCCTGCAGGTTTGCGGTGCAAAGCCACCAGAGCATCAATCGCAGCCTCATATGCCGCTATCTCATCACCTGGATTGTCATCCAGCCATTCGCGCATCCGGTGGTCGCCAAAATCCTCTGTCAGGACCCAGCCCTGCTCCTTGTCCGAGCTAAGGATTACAGGCGCACGTTGGCCGTTTTCGCGAAGCCAGGCGGCGACATCCAGAAACGGCACAGGGTCCTCTTCGGGCGGCGGCGCGTGCATCAGCATCGCCGTCTCGCCCGATGCCTGCCGAAGCCGGAAATAGCGGCGGAACGAGGCATCGCCAGGGATCGGCTCGATCACGGCCTCACCCCAGCCAGCGTTTGCAACAAATTCGTGAAATCCGTCGGGAAGATCGCTCATGGGCACCGCTCTAACCAATCTCTGCCCGGTTTCACAGTCGCGATCCGGCCTTTGGCCCCAGTTTCTAAAGCGCTTTCTCCAGCGCTTTCTCCGGCGCTTTCCAACACAATCGTCAGGCAACCGCTTTCATGGGCAAAACCCCCTGCGTGATCCGGCCATTCTGCAAGCAGAACAGCGCCCTCTCGATAGTCATCAAGGCCCAATTCAATCGCCTCTGACGGGTCCTCCAAACGATAGAAATCGGCATGGGCCACAGGCAGCAGCAATGGCGGCGCGTCATAGGTTTCGACAATGGTGAAAGTGGGCGATGGGACTTCGCCCTCATGCCCGAGAGCGCTAAGAATTGCTCTGGCAAGCGTGGTTTTGCCTGCACCAAGCCCCCCTTCGAGCTCGATCACATCGCCCGGTTTCAAAGCCTGCGCGATTTTCGCCCCCCAATCGGCCATCGCCTCAAGATCGGGCAGAGCTTTTGTGTAAGGTGCGCTCACGGAAGCGTAATCATCGCAATTGTGCCGATACCTTCCTGGCTATCCAGCTCGAGCATGCCGCCGTGAGCAGCGATTAGTTGATGGGCGAGCCTTATACCAAGCCCTGCGCCGTCGCCCGGCTCTTCGGTGTGGGACGAAGCGCCCATCGCGCGCTCCAATTGTTCGCGCGGCATTCCTCGCCCGTCGTCCTGAATGATAATGCGCCCGCGCCACTCTTCGCCGCGCCCCGGTTTGGGCAGCTCGATTGTGATCTTGCCGCCCGGGGGCGTGCCTGCAATCGCATTGTCGATCAAATTGCCAACCGCGCGGCCAAGCTGACGCGGATCGGCATCCACTATGCGCCCTCGCCTGCCCTTGAGATCAAGGCCAATGCCCGCCTTTACAATCGCCGTTTCCCGCTCGCGCACAAGGGCGGTCATGAACGGCAGGAGATCAACATTTTCCTTGGTAATCGGCATAAGGCCGGCTTCGGTTTGTGACAGGTCGAGCACATTTTCGACCTGCTCCGTCAACCGTGCAACCGAGGTCAGGATAGCATCGACATATTCGCCCGCTGCATCGTTCATTTCGCCCGCCGCGCCGCTCGCGAGGAGTTCGGCATATCCACCAATCGTGGTGAGCGGCGTGCGCAATTCGTAGGACATATTGGCAAGGAAGCGGGCTTTTACCGCATCCGCCTCTTCCAACGCCTTTGCCCTATCCCGAAGCGCTTGCTCGGCTTTTTGGGAATCGGTGATGTCGAGCACTGTCAAAAGGCCGTTTCCATCGGGCAGCGGCGCGCCTGCAAAGCGCAAGGTGCGCCCATCGGAAAGGCTCACCTGCCCCTGCTTCTCGCGCCGGTCCAGCGTCGCTGCACGCACCACTGCGCCAATTTCTTCGGTTTGGTAGGGGTCTTTCAGATTGCTGCCAATCGCGCCCAGCAAATCCTCGGCGCTCGGGTGCGTATCGAGAAACTCGCCCGAAAGGCCCCATGTCCCGGCAAAGCTGCGGTTCCACAGCTGCACCGAACCATCAGGCGCAAAGATCGCGAGCGCCTCGATCAGGCTGTCGAGCGTGGCGGTGCGTGTGCGCAAAAGCGTATCGCGCGTCGCTGAAAGCGCCAGCTGCTCGGTGCGGTCCTCGGCGATCATCACCAGCCCGCCATCGGGCATAGGCTGGGCCACAATGCGAAGATGCATTCCGCCTGGAAGCGGCCAGTATTCTTCCTGAGTGTCGGCTGCATCGAACCATGCGCGGTGCTCCTCGCGCCATTCGGGAAAATCGCGAACTTCGGGTGTCTGACCACGCTCGCGCGCGTCAGAGAGCAAGCGATGGAACTCAAGCTTGCCTTCGAGTGCATCATTGGAAAACAGGCCAAAAAGCCTGCGGAACGGGCGGTTGGCAAAGCTCAGGGTCTCATTGGGGGCAAATTGCGCCACCCCGACGGACAATTGATCCAGCATCGTGCGCTGAGCATCGCGGAATGCGCGGAAATCGCGCGCCAATTGCTGTTGTTCCTCAACGTCAATCGCATAGCCTGCAACGCCGTCTTCACCCAATGGCAGGTCCGTGACCCGCATCGAGCGGCGCTCACCGTGAATGGTGACACCATCGATCCGGTCGATCTGCTCTTTGCGCTGAAACGCGTTCTGAGCGATTTGCGCCGGGGATTGGCCATCGCGCGCCTCGAGCAGTTCAATCTGGCCATCGATCACCGCCTTAAGGCTGTCTGCGCCCACCGCCTCGATATAGGCCTCGTTAGCGAGCCGAATTTGCATGTCTGCATCGCGGATCCACATCGGCGTTGGCGCAGACGCAATAAGACCGCTCAAGCTCGCAAAATCGGATTTCGCATTGCTGGCCTCTGCTCTGAGACGTGCAAGCTCGCTTTCACTAGCGGTGAAATCGAATACCCAGACAATCGCTGCGCCACCCGGTGACACTTGAGAATCCGCAAGCGACCCTTCCATCGAGAGACTGCGCTGAGACCCGACAGGTGTGACCGACATAGAAAAAGGCGTTGCGCTTCTTTGAGTGGTGCGAACATTCTCCCAAAGTTCATCGACTTGCTGTTTTGAGAGCCCTTCCCCCTCGTTGCCGGCAAGCTCCGAAAGATAGGCAGGCACTTGCGAAAGCCCCAACCAGCGCGCCAAGCGTTCCGGGGCTTCGATTCGCCCGTCGGTGCGCACCAGAAGCGGAATTGCCGGTGCCACATCTATCAGATGCTGCATCCGCCGCAGGGAGGTTTGCAAGGCTTTTGCCCGGCTGGTCTTTGCGCCTGCCCGCAGCACAAGCACGGCCGCCGCAATCGTCCATGCGGCGAGCACCAGCGCGATCACGATCAAGGCAGGCGGCGTCAGTTCCATCATGTGTGAGCTATGCGCGGGCGCGCCCGCTTGCAACGTACAAATGATGCAAAAACCCCCGGAAACCCACAGGCCGAGTGCCTGAGAGCGTCCGGGGGCTGTATTTCTTCAGGCAATTACGCCCAAAGCCGATCAATAACGGTAATGATCCGGCTTGAACGGTCCCTCTTTGGGCACGCCGATGTAGTCCGCCTGGGTCTGACTCAACTGGGTGAGTTGCACGCCCAGCTTCTCAAGGTGAAGCGCAGCCACTTTCTCGTCGAGATGCTTGGGCAGAACGTAGACATCGTTCTGATACTCGTCCGACTTGGTGTAGAGTTCGATCTGGGCAAGCACCTGGTTGGTGAAGCTTGCGCTCATCACGAATGACGGGTGGCCGGTTGCACAACCAAGGTTCACAAGGCGCCCTTTGGCAAGGATCAGTAGGCTCTTGCCTTCGGGGAAGGTGACCATGTCGGTGCCTTCCTTGATCTCTTTCCAGTCGTAATTGTCGAGCGCGGAGATCTGGATTTCGCTGTCGAAGTGGCCGATGTTGCACACGATCGCCATGTTTTTCATGTTCTTCATGTGCTCGCCGGTGATCACATCTTCGTTGCCGGTGGCGGTCACGAAGATATCGGCACGCTTGGTCGCCTCTTCCATGGAGACAACTTCATAGCCGTCCATTGCGGCCTGAAGCGCACAGATAGGGTCAATCTCAGTGACCATAACGCGCGCGCCGCCGTCACGAAGGGAGGCTGCCGAACCTTTGCCCACATCGCCATATCCAGCGACACAAGCGACTTTACCCGCCAGCATCACGTCGGTTGCACGGCGGATGGCGTCAACGAGGCTCTCTTTACAGCCGTAAAGGTTATCGAACTTCGACTTGGTCACGCTGTCATTGACGTTGATTGCCGGGAACGGGAGCTTGCCCTGCTTCGCGATCTGGTAGAGGCGCATGACGCCCGTCGTGGTCTCTTCCGAGACGCCTTTGATGATCTGGACGCTCTTCGTGAGGTAGCCAGGCTTTGCCTTCACATAAGCTTTAAGAGCGCGTTGGAATTCGATTTCCTCGGCATTGGCAGGCGCAGGCATTTCTTCGCCCGCTTCCAGCCTTGCACCCCACAGCGCAAACATGGTCGCATCGCCGCCATCATCGAGAATGATGTTAGCAGTGAGATCGGGATCAGCATCGGTCGACCAATCGAAGATACGACCAACATAGTCCCAATAATCCGCCAGCGTTTCGCCCTTGATCGCGAACACGGGAATGCCCTGATCCGCAATCGCAGCAGCGGCGTGATCTTGGGTGGAGAAAATGTTGCAAGTTGCCCAGCGCACGTCTGCACCCAAAGCCACAAGCGTCTCGATCAGAACAGCGGTCTGGATCGTCATATGAAGCGAACCGGTGATGCGCGCGCCCTTCAAAGGTTGGGCCGCGCCATACTCTTCACGCAGAGCCATAAGGCCCGGCATTTCGGTTTCAGCAATAGCGATCTCGTCGCGGCCATATTGGGCAAGCGCGATATCCTTGATCACATATTCGTGGGTGTGAGCTGCGGTGGCCATGGACCATCTCCTAAAATCTGATGGGCGTGTTGTTTGGGTCGACGCAGGTCAACAAACATGCCGCGTCATAAATACTGGGCGCGCTCATAGCCGCCTTGAACCCCATGGGCAATCAGAACATAAAGTTTTCTTTATATCTTGATATGCCCTTACCGCAGTATGACGAAATCAGTCTTCCAGCCTTCAGCTCGGATCAGGGCCGGATCAAGGCCGGATCACGGCCGCTTCTCCCAATCGGCCGTCATATTGTAGGCGATCCTGGCTTGAGACCTTGCTTGCGCCATTTGAGGGCCCTGCCCTCGCCCTATTGGCGGTCGCTCGGCGCTCAGCAGATAGCGCGCCTTAAGGGCAAGGTGGCCTGCCTCGAGGCTTTGCGACAGCTCGCGGACCTCTTGCTTCAATTCGGCACACGACAGCCAAGGGTGACCATCGCCATAGGAATTGGCAATCCTGACCCCCATCCGGTCAAGCGCGCGTGCCGGGTCTGGATCTCCATAGCTCGCAGCAAAACTGTGCCGCAACGTCCGGCCCGCAGCATTCAGGAGCGTGGAATGGGTCGCAGAGAATTGGTGGTAATCGCGCTGAAAGTCATTCGGGCCCAAGCGACAGCGCAATGATGTCACCATGAGCATAATGTCGAGGCTGCGAAGCGAATGTGCTTCGTCAAATCCGTTGTCGGCATGAGCAGGCGCTGTGATCGCTGCCGATCCAAGCGCAATTGCGATCACCATGCCGGCCGATTTTGCAGCGAGCCGAAAGCCCGTATCCGAACGGTTTTTCTGCTGTTTCATAGTCTCAGTCCCCAAAGGCATGTGTGTTCCACCACGCGCCAAAAGGTCGCTTGATGAGTTTACCCGGTGTTCAAGATGTGGAGTTAAGGAAAGTAAACCAAGCTACCCCATCAAAACCCACGAAAATTCCAACGTTGTCGAGCCGCTGATTGCGCCTATATCGGTTGAGAAATCCGGACGCGCAGCGCATCTAGGTGCGAGTCCTTAGACCCCGATGGAGACAATGATGACTATTTCAGTTGGCGATAAAGTTCCCGAAGTGAACATGGTGAAAGCGACCCCGGAAGGTCCACAGCCGGTCAAAGCATCGGAGTATTTTGCAGGAAAGAAAGTCGCGCTTTTTTCCGTACCAGGCGCATTCACCCCGACCTGCTCGGCAAAGCACCTTCCCGGATTTGTTGAAAAAGCGGCAGACCTGAAAGCGCAAGGCGTCGATGAAATCGTCGGCACCGCGGTCAACGATGCGTTCGTTATGGGCGCATGGAACGAAGCCGCAGGGTCCAGCGACATCACCATGCTGGCCGATGGCAATGGCGAATTTGTCGAAGCTGTTGGCCTCACGATGGACGGCTCAGGCTTTGGCATGGGCAAGCGCGGTCAGCGTTTCTCGATGGTGATCGAAGACGGCACCGTCACACAGCTCAACGTCGAAGAGCCAGGCGACTTCAAAGTGTCCAGCGCAGAGCATATGCTTGGCCAGATGTAATTCTTGTCGAGCCGCATCGGCTCTTCATCCCATTCACGTTTAATTCTGTCCCCGTGTGCTCAATTGAGCGCTCGGGGACAGCTCTTTTTGGGCATCCCACAAGATCAATTTTTTGGCTTTTGCGGAGACTCAAATGAGACGTGTAGTCCTTCCCATTGGATTTGCAGTGCTTGCCGCTGGCTGCGCTATAGGCGTCTCGGCACAGCAACCAGACGTCCCGACCCCTGACCTATCTGCGCAGGCAGAGCTCTTGCGCTCGGACGGAGCGCCAGCAGTCGGTTTAGCGCAAATCTCGTGTCAGACTGTCGATTTTGGCATCTCGGGCTTCCGATCCAGCGCGAGCGATCAAAAGGTTGGTAAAGAGGCGATTTTCAACATTGGCTCTAACGCTAAGAGCATGCTGGCGGTGGCGGCGATCCAGCTTGAGAAACAGGGCCTCCTGTCGCTTGATGCACCACTTTCAGTAGGCTGGCCCGAAATGGCGGAACGCCACCCCGATAAAGCTATGATTACCCTTCGCCAATTGTTGTCGCACACCAGCGGATTGCCCGCTTTTGATAGCGGCGATGCGCTATCGCAAGTCCCGTCAGAAGGAACCACACCGCAAGCAATCCGGCTGAACGCGACAGAGTTCTTCTTGTCGCAGTCTTTGGAAAATGTGCCCGGTGAAACAGTCACTTATTCCAACGCTGGCTACGTCATCGCGGCAAGCCTGCTGGAACGTGTGTCGGGGATGGAGTTGGAAGGGCTTTTGCAGTCCCACGTCTTCAAGCTATTTGGCTTCATGGCAGCGGTCGGTGAACCACGAAAGCTGTCGCCCAATGGATTGGTCGGTCACTATGTCTCAGAGGGAGAGATAACCCCCTATCTTGAGGATGAGCCGCCTATTCCCACCTTTCTTCAGGGTGCAGGTTATGTCTCTGTGACGCTCGCAGATTATGCGCAGTATGTGCAGGAACACCTGTGCGCGCTCCAGGGCGCGGGCAAGGCTCTAACGCAAGACAGTGCGCAAGAACTGCACGGGCGCTTGGCTTCATCGGACGAGCCGCTTGGTTGGGGCAAAACGCAAATGGGGGAGACTGAGATCAGCTTTCATATTGGCGGGACCGGAGCCTTCACCGCAATAGCGGCCCTTTCAGAGGCGCAAGACAAAGCGATCATCGCCTTAGTCAGTGCAGGCGGAGCACCCGCTGCACAGGTTCAACAATGGGTCATACAGAACATTCGCCCTTAGCAAAGGGACGGCATTAAACCCCAGCTGCTCCAGATCGCTACTGCCCCGGAAGTGCGTAGGTGACGGTTGACTGCGCCAACACGGTGCTCTCGTCATCCTGCCAAAGCCGCACATCGACCGTCGCCAATCGTCGGCCAAGCTTGATCAGATGTGCATCGGCAAAAAAGTCGCGTGCCTCGACGCCTCGCAGAAAGCTCATGTTGAGATTGCTGGTTACGGCCATGGGAACAATCCCGATATGCGCAAGGATCACTGCATAGGCCGCGCGGTCCGCCACTGCCATTTGCGTTGGGCCGGATATAATCCCGCCCGGACGCAGCATCGCGTGCTCGGCTGAATTGCGCAGCCGCAGAAAGCCGGATTTGATCTCGACAAAGTCGTGAGCAGACCGGTCTTGCCCGGGAAATGCCTCGATAAAAAAGTCGACCAATTGGTCCGCGGTCAGGACGGGTTTGAGCTTTGCCATTCCCGCCCTTTAGCGATAAATTGGCGCGAGCTCAAAAGCCCATAAGGCTGAGCACTTCCTTGCGGCTTGCCGGATCATCGAGGAAACAGCCCATCATGCGGCTGGTCAGCATTTCGACCTCGTGCACTTTGACACCGCGTCCGGTCATACAACCATGCTCTGCCTCAATCACAACGGCGACACCACGCGGCTCAAGGTTGTTCCAGATACAGTCGGCAACCTCGGCGGTCAGGCGCTCTTGCACCTGAAGGCGGTTGGCATAGCCGTGGAGCACGCGGGCAAGTTTCGAAATACCTACGACCTTCTTGTCGGGCAGATACGCGATATGCGCCTTGCCGGTGATCGGGGCCATGTGGTGTTCGCAGTGCGACTGGAACGGAATGTCCTTGAGAAGAACGATCTCTTCATAGCCGCCAACTTCTTCAAAGATGCGCGCCAGGTGGATCGATGGGTCCTCCTGATTGCCGCGGCAATATTCAAGCCATGCGCGCCCTACCCGCTTTGGCGTGTCCAAAAGGCCTTCGCGGTCCGGATCATCGCCGGCCCAGCGCAGCAAAGTGCGGATGGCGTCTTGTACATCTTCGGGAACGTCAGGTTTGTTCAACGGATTATCCGGGTCAAATTCGCCATGCGAGTGGCTGTACATATTATTCATCGCATTACCTTTCTGTTGCCGCAAGACGGCATATTCATGGCAAGCAAGCGAACCCGGTGATGGTCCGTTATACTTCCTTTCGTGATCCCAAGGGTAAAAATCGCTGCATGCTCAAATAGTTCCGTGCAAAGTTTGCAACTGGTGAGCAAATGGTTTGATTGCAGCCGCCATAGGCCGCCCCGAACGGCAATATAGGGAAGTATTCCCAAATTGCACGCGATTACCATGAACGAAGGCGTCAGTCAGAGCTTTGCAAATGGCGCGAGGAGGACGCCCCTATCGCGGACGGCTCTCCTCTCAGGTTCTAGGCTGTATCCTTATTCCTTGGCATCGTCGGCCGACACAGGCGTGATCTTCGCTTCGGCTTTTTCGGCCTCTTTGCGTTCGTCGAAGACTTCGGTCATCTTCGCATCGCGTTCGTCGTCGATCAGCTTCTCGAAGTCTGGAAAGTGATCTTCCTCTTCTTCATTGATATGGTGACGATAGCGATGATCGAATTGCTTGAATTTCTGTAGCCAGCCCGGTGAGCTCATATCGGTAGCCGCAAGATCGTTCAGCATCTCGTCGATCTCCTGGTGCTCAGCGACCGAATGGCGGGTCTCGTCATTAGCGTCAGGCTCGGCAATCATTTCAGAATAGAGCGACTGTTCCTCTGCGGCAGCATGGCTTTTCAGTTCTTTGGTCAATTCTTCGAAAAGCTCACGGCGTTCCACGCTGTCACCTTGCGTTTTGGCGATACGATCCAACAGATCGCGCTGACGGTCGTGGTCTTGTTCAATGCGGGTGAGGATGACGGCTTGGTCACTCATGATAGCTCCATGGAATTGTGTTAGGGTGTATCTAAACAAACAGTATCGGGCGCGATCGTTCCGAATTGATCGGGATCACAGCAGACGAAGCCCGAAACCAAAAAGACCCACCCCTTTTTCAAGGGATGGGTCTTTTTGGCGCGCCAGGAAGGATTCGAACCTCCGGCCGCCTGATTCGTAGTCAGGTACTCTATCCAGCTGAGCTACTGGCGCGCATTGAGGTGCGGCACATAAGTGGGTGTGAGCGGAATGGCAATCCCTCATTCGCGCAAAATTGCGCTCTATTTTCGTTTTTCGAACAATTGAGCCGCCAATCGCTCGTCATGCGGGGGTTTTTCCAGCTGCATAATCTCATCTGGCCTAAACCAGGCCACCTTCCCGCCTTCCAACGCCTGCGGCAAACCAACCCAATTGGTGATTGTGTAAAGCATTATGACAATCGGCCGTTTGCCGGATGTGCGCGTTTCATCGGCGAAGAAAGCAGGCGTGCAATCGGTCGACTGGACAATGATGCCAAGCTCCTCGTGTAATTCGCGCTGTAGAGATTCTAAGGGAATCTCAGCGCCTTCCACCTTACCACCGGGAAACTCCCATAGACCGCCGTGCGCCTTTTCAAGGGGCCTGCAATGCATCAGCCAGCGCCCATCGGACCCTGCCAATGCACCGGCGACTACCCAGAGGGGAGCGTTGGTCATGTCGGATTATTTTCCACTTTCGGCTCTCTCATTAGTCTTTTCTTAATGGGTTTGGACGATTTTTCATCAGGTCAGGAACGTAAACACGGGTGACATCATGAAATTGACGACCTTCCTTAAGCACATTGGGAACGACAATTCTGGGGCCACAGCCGTGGAGTACGCTCTGATCGCGAGCTTGATCGTGGTGGCTATGATTGCATCATTACAGGGCGTTGCCCAGGTAACCGATGAAACATGGACCATGGTGAGAGATCGCTCAGTGGAGGCAATGAGCAACTAGTAACCAAATTGAAAGGTTCCGCATTAGGAATTTCTCAATTGCTCATCGTTTAGACCTCTGATCGTCCAAGAGGTTCCGGATCGTCCGGAACAAGGCGGACACGGGTACCGAAGACCAAAACCAGGAGACTACAAATGACTTTCATCAACAAACTCGCACGTGACGAAGCTGGCGCAACTGCAATTGAGTACGGCCTTATCGCTGCTCTTATCGCTGTTGCTGCGATCACCGCCATGGGCGCACTTGGTGGCACGCTCACCAACACCTTCAACGAAGTTCAAACTGACATGCAGGCTCCACTGGACGCTAACTAAGTCAGTTAAACCGTTAGGTTTAAAAAGAGAGCGGCGGGGATTTTCCCCGCCGCTTTTCTTTTGTCTGCAGTAAATTTGAATTGTCAGAACCCGCGAACGGGCTTCCCTGCAAGCTAACGGGAGCGCACGACCAGCTTCACCTTTTGCCCAGCGCGCAGGGTATCCACTTGGCCAAGACCATTGAGCACGCGGAAGCGTTCCTCTTGCCCGTTCTCATAGGCCATTCGCCGCGCAAGTCCCGAAATAGTATCGCCGCGCTGGACGGTTACAACGTCCAAACGCCGCGGAACCACCTGGCTTGCCTCTGATGCGGTGATTCGCCGCATCGATTGGAACATGGATCCAAACGGATTCGCACTGCCAGCAGGTGTGATCGTCGCAAAGTGATAAGCCCGATCGCGGGCAAATTCATAGGCAAACACCGTCACATCAACCTGGGAATTGCCATTGTTGACGCGCGCCTGCCCGTAAACAGCGGAGAGTCCATTGACCGTAGTGCGCTGCAATGATTGCGGTTCGAGGCTACTATTCTCTCCGCCAAGTGCAGCAAATTGCTGCCTCACATAGGTCGAAAGGTCGCCCGAATAGCTTGCAAGGGTCAGCTGCCCCTGCCCGCCTTGACCATTGATACTGACCGCGCGCGATGAATTGACCATGTAAAAGCCCTGCGGCGCGGTGAAACTCAGGCGCAGCTCAGGGTGAATAAACCGGCTTCCTTCGATCATGCCTTGCGCGGGATCATCGCCATAGATGAGGCCATCGATTCGCGAGAGGAAAGTGTCGCGATTCGTGACAGTTCCCGGCAGTCCTTGAGACGCAGAAAGCGCGCGTTGAACCCGGCTTGCAGGTTCGGGGTGGGTCGATGCCCATTCAGGCACGCTTGCATTGCGCCCCTGTAGCCTTGCATCGAGCGAATTTTGCGCAGCCAGACTTGCCAGAACGGTCCCCATCGCGCGCGGATCGTATCCGGCGCTCGTCAGATACTGGATACCCAGATCATCGGCCTGCGTTTCCTGAGAGCGTGAAAAGCTTAGCGTAAGAAGCTGCGATCCTTGAAGGAAAGTCCGGGAAACTGCGTCTCCGATCGAGCTATCGCCCAGCAACACGCCCGATAGAACCGCGCCCAGGACGCCGCCGATCTGGTTGCGTTGCGCCGTACGCTGGCGGCGCTGCGAATGGCGAGCGGCCACGTGGCCAACCTCATGCCCCATCACCGCAGCAAGTTCGGCCTCATTGTTCATGAGAGTGACGAGCTGCCGCGTGGTGTAGATATAACCGCCGGGCACCGCAAAAGCGTTGTTCACCGGAGAATTGAGAAGGCTGACGGTAAATGTCTCGCGCGCATTGCCGAGACCTGAGTGAACCGCGATATTCTTGCCCACTTGCTCGACATATTGTGCCTGAGAGCCAGTCATGGCCCCGCCAAACTGGTTCAGCAATTGCGGGTGGTATTCAGCCCCCTGCTGCGCTTCTGTGGTGGTGATCGGGGTGGACGCAGAGGGAATTGCGCCCCCGCCCATGCATCCGGTCAAAGCGAGCGCTAAGGTCGCTGACCCTACCATCCCGATCGTGCGCTTTATTTTCGCCATCTGATATCTCCCGCTTTCCAATAACCCCTTGGGACCATTGTTAACGGGAAATATACCTTGCGAGCAAGCCCTGCCGGCCTGGATTGCCTGATATCCGGGGCGTTTAGCCGCCCAGATCGAGGAAGCGTTTTTCGCGCAGTGCCAGAATCCCCGCGCTGTCCATCTTGCCAAGCTTATCAAGCTCTTCGCCGATGATCTTACCAAGAGTTGTCGCCATCCCTTGGGGATCACGGTGCGCACCGCCGACGGGCTCCTTAACGATACGGTCAATCACGCCAAGCTTCTTGAGGTGCTGGGCCGTGATCTTCATCGCTTGCGCAGCATCGGCTGCCTTTTCGGATGTACGCCACAGGATCGAGGCGCAACCTTCCGGCGAAATCACCGAATAGACAGCGTGTTCAAGCATAAGGACCCGCTCGGCGCTGGCGAGCGCAACGGCGCCGCCCGAACCGCCCTCACCCACGATGACCGAAACCATCGGAGTGGGCAGCGCGAGGCATGCCTCGGTTGAGCGGGCAATTGCCTCTGCCTGTCCGCGCTCTTCGGCCTCGATCCCCGGGAATGCACCCGAGGTATCAACCAAAGTCACAACCGGAAGGCCAAAGCGCCCCGCAAGCTCCATCAAACGGATCGCTTTGCGATAACCCTCTGGTTTGCCCATGCCGAAATTGTGCTTGATCCGGGTCTGGGTGTCGTGACCTTTTTCATGCCCGATAACGACCACGCGCCTGCCATCAAGCTTGGCAAAACCGCCCATGATCGCTTCGTCATCGCCGAAATTGCGATCGCCGCCCAAGGGCATAAAATCGGTGAAGGCGTGTTCGATATAATCGCGAAAATGCGGGCGCTGCGGGTGGCGGGCCACTTGGGTCTTTTGCCAAGGGGTGAGCGAGGCGTAGGTGGATGCGAGCAGTTCGCCGCTTTTGACCTCGAGACGCTCGATCTCGGATGCCACATCAACGCCGTCATCGCTTTCCAGCGAACGCATTTCCTTGATGCGCAGTTCCAGACTTGCAACCGGCTTTTCAAATTCGAGATAAGAAATCATGGGTTTTGCGCTAGTGCTTCGCGCGCTTCTGGGCAAGAGGGTGGCGCGAGTTTACCAACTCGACGAGCCGCGCAGCATCGACATGGGTGTAGATTTGTGTGGTTGCGATATCGGCATGGCCAAGAAGCGTTTGCAAAACACGCAGGTCAGCGCCCCCTTCGAGAAGGTGGGTCGCAAATGCATGGCGTAGGACGTGCGGCGAAATCCCCTTTGGGTCAAGATCGGCGCGCGCCGCAAGCTCTTTTAAAAGCTGGAAAAGGCGCACCCGGCTCAGCGGCTTTCCACCCCTTGATGGAAACAAAAACCGCGACGCAGGCTCCTTTGGGCGAACGGTAAGCCAGGCAGAAAGCACCTCTTTCGCTCTCTCGCTCACTGGCACCATGCGCGCGTGTCCGCCCTTGCCCATGACCGTCAAGAGTGGCGCATCACGCGGTACTGCGCTCAACGGCAGGCTCACCAGCTCGGTTGCCCGAAGGCCCGAGCCATACAGCAATTCAAGCAGGGCCAAATCGCGTATCGCAGCCGGTTTTCCGCTTCCTGCCTCCATTTCGGCGCGTTTGAACAGAGCATCGACCGCCTCATGGTTCATCACTTTGGGAAGCGGGCGGCGTGTGCGCGGCTTGGGGAGCGCGCCGGACGGATCATCCTCCCGCCATCCCTCTTCAATCGCAAATCCGAAAAACTGCCTTAGCGCAGATGTCTTTCGCGCAATGGTTGAAGGTGCAAGATCGCTCCACGCGCCTGCCAGTTTGGCAACAGAGGTTCGCGGCGCTTTGGCAAGATCGCCGAGCAGTTCCTCCGCTCCATCCAGATCGCGGGTGTAGGCGGCAAGAGTGTTTGCCGAAGCGCCACGCTCTGCGGCGAGCATATCGAGAAAATCCCGTGTCGAAGCCGACATGGGCCAGGTTACCCGCGCGCGACCGCCTCTGCGGCGATCATGCGGGCCTCTGCGTCAAGGCCAACCTTGTTCATCGCAGAAACGAGGTGATAAAGATGCACCGGAGTCATCTGGCTCCAGCTTTCCCCTTGCATCCCCAGACCGGCAAGCAGCGCAACCATGGCTTTGTTATCCACTTCGGCGGCGCGATCAATCATGCGGGTCCAGCGCGTCTGGCGATTAAAATCGACACCGACCTGGGCCCCGTAACCGCTAACATCGTCGCCCGGCAAACGGCCAAGTCCGCCAAGTCCCGCGATCAGAAATGCCGACTTTCGCAATTCTTCGCTTTCATCATTGCTGAGGAACCCGTCCACGCCCGCGATACTGGCCTGGCTTGCACCCGGATCGGCAAGAGCCAGAAGACCCCAGCTGAGCGAGCCCTCTTCGACAAAGGCACTCCAGGCCATTGCATCGCGGTCAAGTCCCGCGGTTAGCATTGATCCGATGAGTTGCGGTGCGTCGTCCAGATTTTCAGTTGCTGGCGGGATACGCGCGGCGGCATATGCGGTGAGGATCTGACCGGCAAAACCGGTGCTTCCCTCTCCCCAAAGCCCGCGCATGGCGGTAATCCGCGCAGTGGGATCAAGTGCGACATAGGCTTCCCTCAGGCGCGCGGCGCGCTGTGCAGCATCGCCGCCGACGCCTTCGTTGTTGTAAAGCTCGCTGTAGATGCCCACCAGCGCGTTTGCCGAAAACACTCCGCGCGTGGCGGCAAATTCGGCGTACGGGACACGCTCGGCCAAAGGTATGGCAGACGCCGCTGCCCCGGCGAGCTTGTAATAAGAGCCGGAGCGGCTTTCCAAAGCGGCATCAAGAATAGGCGCGGGAATTGTCTCACCGACGGCTTTGGCAAGGCTGAATTGCCATGGCGTGATCCCTTCAACGCCTTCCCAGTCAACCGTCGTTCCACCGCGACCACGACCGGCGGCCCCTGCGTATCGCTGAGCCAGCAGCAGGTCGATTTCAGGAGCGATTTCCTCGTTTTGCGCCGTGTTCAATTGGCGAGATGCAAGCGCACCTTCACCCGCATAGGCGTTACAGATCGCAGAGAGCATGACGCGTTGCGGATCTTCTGTATCCGAACCGCCCAAGCGTACGGCAGGACACGCGCCCACGACATCGCTTGCCCCGATGTAAGCGGTTATCGCCTCCGTGGTCAGCGCCTCGTTCCAATTGCCTGTATCGATGTCCTGAACCAGAGCCCTTGCAACAGTAAACTCGCCAATCGAATTGAGCACCCCTGCCCTAAGCGCAGCGAATTCCACCGGGTTCATGCCCTCGGGCGTCTCAAGACGACTGGCCAAAGCGCGGCGTACCAGTATGTGGCCCCAGCGCGACACCAGCGGTCCCTTGGTGCCCGCCAGTATCGCTCGCACCAGCGGCTCTGGCTGTTTCGCCAATGAATTTGTTGCCATGCCCCCTTCAGACGGGGCCAACACACCGACACGGGCCAATGACCGCCGAGCGGCAGGCGGAATATCGTATTGGGGCTTCAGCCCGAGAAGATCGTCGAGCTCGTCGGTTGAAAGCTCTTCCAACTCCTCAAGGCTGGGCAATCGCGACCGTTCTTCAGTAGAAAGCTGCGGCACATTGGGCACATTGCCAGGCAGGGTGCCCGGATTTGGCGCGGTCGGCGCAGATGGTCTGCTGCCTGGTGCAGTCGACGGGCCCGAAGGAGGCGCAACCGGCGGCGCGGCAGTCGGTTGCGGAGCCGGCGTTGGAGTAGGCGCGGGATCGTCAAATCCGGGTGGAAGAAGCGATTCGGGTGCGTCTTGTGCAATCGCAAACCCGCTTGCCAATGCTCCGCCCAAAGCGCCCGCAATCGCAAGCGCAGCAACTCCTGATTTCCAACCTGTCACGATTGATGCTCCAATGCAGTCGAAGACGGGACCGATTGCACAATCGGGTGCACAATTTTGTGCAGAGGCTCTTCACCGCCATCGATATACGCAAGCGTCAAAACCACAAACAGCGCACCGACCGCGTAAAACGCGAAGCGCAGTTTTGAGCGTCCCTTCGCCTGAGGAAGGGGGAACTTCTGTTTTTCAAGACGCGGATGGGATTGGACTGGATGCTTCATCGAAATGGCTGAATTGTAATTCTTGGCATATTGCGCAGGGCTTACCCCAAGTCTAGGCCCACAGGAAACACGAAAAATCGAAACGCCGTCACAGACGCCGAAACAGGAGCGGGGAAACTTGAATACGTGATGAGTGATCACCTTGCGATGGACGAGGGCGAAATTGCCCGGATAGCTGCGCGCATCAAACACCCGATTGTCCTGGTGGGTTTGATGGGAGTAGGCAAGTCGACCGTCGGGCGCAGGCTTGCCGAGGCATTGGGGCGCGACTTTGTCGATGCAGATGACGAGATCGAAAAAGCGGCCCAGCGCTCTATCGCGGAAATATTCGAGGAATTTGGCGAGGCCTACTTTCGCGATGGCGAGCGACGCGTCATCGGGCGCCTTATCGAGGAAAGCAGTGGGGTTATCGCCACAGGAGGCGGCGCATTCGTAGATTCTGAAACACGCTCGCTCATTCTTGAAAAAGCAATCGCCGTTTGGATCGACACCGATATAGATATTTTGGTGGAGCGCACATCGCGTCGCAACACGCGCCCCCTGCTTCGCAATGGTGATCCCAAAGAGATTTTGACGCGGCTCCACGAGAACCGCGAACCCTTTTATTCTCAGGCTCAAATCCGGGTGGAGAGCGAAAATGCTCCCCACGCAGAAACAGCCAGAGCAATCCTTGAGGCAATTGATAGATGGCTGTGACCCGAGCTGAAACCATTCGAGTTGAATTGGGCGGACGATCTTATGACGTCATTGTAGGCGCAGGCCTGCTCGACCAGATCGCTGTTCTGGCAGAGCCGTTCCTTGCATCCTACACGGCGCGTCCTGTGCCTATTGTATCGGACATCAATGCAAGAGAGCATCACGGCGCACGGATCGAAGCATCGCTGGCAAAGGCAGGATATGAGGCTGTCTGGTACGACGTGCCCTCTGGCGAAGCGTCGAAAAGCTGGAGCGGGCTGGAAGAGCTCACCAATTGGCTGCTTGCCCTTGGGGTGACGCGTTCGGATTATATCTTTGCGCTTGGCGGCGGGGTTGTTGGCGACCTTGTCGGCTTTGCATCGGCGATCCTCAAACGTGGTTGCGGATTTGTACAATTGCCAACGACCTTGCTGTCCCAAGTCGATAGTTCGGTTGGCGGCAAGACCGCGATCAACACGTCTGCTGGCAAAAACATGATCGGTGCGTTTCACCAGCCTTCACTGGTTCTTGCCGATATGGACACGCTCACCACCCTTCCAGACCGCGAAATGCGCGCAGGCTATGCCGAAGTCATAAAATATGGCCTTCTGGGAGACCCGGAGTTTTTCGATTGGCTGGAGGCAAACGGTGCCGGTGTCCTTGCGCGCCAAGAGGGGCCACTCCAGCACGCCATCGCGACAAGCATCCGCGCAAAAGCTCGCATCGTCGCAGAGGACGAACGCGAAACATCCGGTGTGCGCGCGTTGCTCAATCTCGGGCATACATTCGGCCATGCACTGGAAGCGGAAACCGGATTTTCCCACCAACTGCTTCACGGGGAAGCCGTAGCGCTTGGAATGGTGCTGGCCGCGAAATTCTCGGCACGGCGCGGGGATATCACCGGACAGGATGCGAGCCGGGCCGCTATCGCAATCGGGGCAAGCGGGCTGCCTGCCCAAGTCCGTGATCTTGGCCTTTCATGCGATGGCTCGCGCCTTGTCGACCACATGCGCCACGACAAGAAAATGGAAGGATCAGGCACCCTTCCCTTCCTCCTGCTCAAAGGTCTTGGTGAGGCGTATATGGCTCGCGATGTAGAGCTTTCCGATGTCGCAGCGTTTCTGGATGAGGAACTGGCATGACTCGCTTCATCGACCTCTCGATCCCCATCACGAATGATGTGATTTCCGATCCAGAGGTCATGCGCCCCAAGGTCACTTACATGACCCATGAGGATACGTGGGAGCAGATCGCGATGTTCTTCCCCGGTCTTCAGAAAGAGGACCTGCCTGATGGCGAAGGTTGGGCGGTGGAGATGCTGGAACTGTCCACGCACAACGGCACCCATATGGACGCGCCGTGGCATTATCACTCGACAACCGATGAAGGTGCGACCCTTGCGCCCAGCATCGATGAAGCGCCGCTCGACAGGTTTTTGCGCCCCGGAGTGAAGCTCGATTTCTCGCATCTCCCGCAC
Organism: Erythrobacter sp. S227; assembly: GCF_057364925.1. Taxonomy (NCBI): domain Bacteria; kingdom Pseudomonadati; phylum Pseudomonadota; class Alphaproteobacteria; order Sphingomonadales; family Erythrobacteraceae; genus Erythrobacter; species Erythrobacter sp. S227. The sequence continues at coordinate 642,521 of NZ_CP200280.1, read as the reverse complement.
GGCCATGTGGTAAGCGCAGTTGAACTTGAAGAGGCATTTATCAAGATCAACTATGACCTCCAACCCCTTGATATTGTTCTGATACAATCAGGCGCGGTGTACGGGACTGACAACTTCACCGACCAAGGCGTAGGGTTGGGCGCGCAGGCCACTTTATGGCTGACCGAGCGCGGAGTTGAGGTGGTGGGCACCGATGCATGGAGCTGGGATGCGCCCTTTAGCCACACTGCAAAACGCTGGGCCGAAACGCGCGATCCCGAAATCATCTGGGAAGGCCACAAGGCGGGCCGTATCCGCCCCTATTACCAGATCGAAAAGCTGACCAATCTGGACAGCCTGCCTTCCCACGGCTTCACCTTCAGCTGCTTCCCTGTGAAGATTGAACGAGCGAGCGCGGGATGGATCCGCGCGGTTGCTATGGTGGAGGATGAGAGCACGCTATGAACGGGCAGGTCATAGTCCTGAATGGAGTGAGCAGCGCCGGGAAAACCACGCTCGCCAAGGCGATCCAGAAATATGCAGCCGATATCTGGCTTCACGTTGCCATGGACTCCTTTGTCGCCATGTTGCCCGACGGGCGCGAATTTGATCGCGAGTGGTTTCCTGTCACTCAAACCAGTCATGACGGTGATGACCTGCCGCGCATCAGCAACGGCCCAAGCGGAGAAAGCTTGCTGGGCCAGATGCGCCAATTGGTTCAGCAAATGGCAAACGCGGGCTTCAATGTCATCGTGGATGAAGTCGCCGAAAGAGCGCAAATCGAGGATTACCGCAGCCGCCTTGGTGCATCATGCCTGGTTGTGAAAGTCGATGCTCCGCTGCCCGAACTCGAGCGCCGTGAACGCGAACGTGGCGATAGGCTCACCGGTTTAGCTCGCGAACAGTCGTCACGATTGCACGACGGTATCAAATACGATCTGGCGGTGAATACCCATGCGCAGACACCCGATGCATTGGCGCGCGAAGTGCTGGAAAATATGTCCTCAGCCGGCAGAACGCGGAAGTTTGGTCACTTTCCCCGAAGTGTCCTGCGCGACTTCGCCTTCCATCATCGCATCATGCTCGGCAAAAAGCCGCTCGATTTCGGCGCGCTTTTCCAAAAGCGTTTGTGCAATACCGGGCGCAAGGCTCTCACCATCGCCAATCTGACCAAGCAAACCTGCGATATCGCTAGCGGTTGCCTCTCGAGCCGATTTGAAAAAATGGCCCTTACGGTCGAAATATCCTGTACCTTTTTTCGCCACGACTTGGCCCCCATAAACCATTGCACCAACAATATCCGATTCGGATATCGAATAATCAAGCAATCGGGCCAAAGGGGCCAGCATATCTGTGTAAAAGGGCACCAATTGATCTAAATCGAAACACAAAGAGGACAAATATTACCGCGTCCCATCATGATCTGTCAGTTCAGAACAAGGGATGAAGACTGGGCGCGGGAGAGGCTAAGAGACTATTCCAGCTCAAGAATTACTGCATCGACGGCAAGGCTTTCGCCTTCTTCGGCATTCACCTTGGCAATCACGGCCTCTTTTTCGGCGCGAAGGATGTTCTCCATCTTCATCGCCTCGACCGTTGCAAGCGGCTGTCCTGGCTGAACCGTCTCGCCTTCGGAAACGTGCAATTTCACCAGCATGCCCGGCATCGGACAGATGAGCATCTTGGAAAGATCAGGCGGCTCTTTCTCGATCATATGCCCTTCGTGGGCCGTGAGCCTTGCGGGCAAGACGAGCGCTTCGTGGCTCGCACCGCGTGTGGTGATGCGCCAACGCACGCCCTCGCGCTCCACCTGAATAACCATTTCATTGTCACCAGTGACATTCGCAAAGGTTTCACCCACGCGCCAATCCCATGTGCCATTAAGGCGATGCCCATTAACGGTTGCGCCGCCCTCTTCGAGAGTTACGTCAAAGCTTTGTGAGCCGATTTTGACCATCCAATTGGAAGGTGGATTGTCCCTCCCGTTCAATTGACCTGTGATTCTGCCTGCGCGCACTTGAGTGTCGAACTCGGCTCCTGCGAACAATGCCGCCAACTGGCGAAGATGCGCCCCGCTTGCAGGCGCGCCCTCGAAGCCCTCGGGATATTCCTCGGCGATGAAGCCGGTGGTGAGCTCTCCTGAGCGGAAGCGCTCGTGCTGCATGATTGCCGAGAGGAAATCGACGTTGTGGCCAAGGCCTTTGATGCGGAAGCTATCAAGCGCCTCAATCTGAAGGTCAGCGGCTTCTTCGCGGGTGGGTGCCCAAGTGATCAGCTTCGCAATCATTGGGTCGTAGAACATTGAGACCTCGCCGCCTTCAAAGACGCCGTCGTCCACGCGGATCGAACCATTGCCACGGGTGACCCCGCGACGCGGTTTGCCAGCGACTTCGCCATCATCGGTCCATCCTTCAACCGAAGGCGAATATTCGATCAATCGACCCGTTGAAGGCAGGAATCCGCGATAAGGGTCTTCGGCATAAACGCGGTTTTCAATCGACCAGCCATCAATGCCAATATCGTCCTGCGTCAGCTCGAGCTTTTCACCAGCAGCCACGCGGATCATCTGCTCAACCAGATCAACGCCGGTGATCGCTTCGGTGACAGGATGCTCCACCTGAAGGCGAGTATTCATTTCGAGGAAGTAGAAGCTCTCCCCTGTCTTATCCGCGCCCGATACGATCAGTTCGACCGTGCCAGCAGAATGGTAGTCAACCGCTCTGGACAACGCGACGCATTGCTCGCCCATGGCTTTGCGCATTTTCTCGGTGACGAAGGGCGAAGGAGCCTCTTCGACCACCTTCTGGTGACGCCGCTGGATCGAGCATTCGCGCTCGTTCAGATAGAGGATGTTGCCGTGCTTATCGCCCAGAATCTGGATTTCGATATGGCGTGGGTTCTCGATGAATTTCTCAATGAAAACACGGTCATCACCAAAAGAGTTGAGCCCCTCACGCTTTGTCGCCTCAAAGCCTTCGCGCACGTCCATTTCTGAATACGCCAGACGCATCCCCTTGCCCCCGCCGCCCGCGGAAGCCTTCATCATTACGGGATAGCCAATGTCGTCCGAAATCTCGACCGCATGATCTGTGTCGCGGATCTCGCCAACAAAGCCGGGCACCACATTGACGCCCGCTTCTTTCGCAAGTTTCTTCGATTCAATCTTATCGCCCATCGCCGCAATCGCGCCTGCTGGCGGGCCGATAAAGGCGATGTTTTCGGCCTCCAATGCCTCAACGAAGCTCGCGCGCTCGGAAAGGAAGCCATAGCCCGGATGCACCGCCTCAGCGCCCGTTTCCTTGCACGCCGCGATGATTTTTTCCGGGATCAGATAGCTTTCTGCCGCAGGCGATGCGCCAATGTGCACCGCCTCATCGGCCATACGCACAAACGGCGCATTGCGATCCGCGTCAGAATAGACCGCAACAGTCGCAATCCCCATTTTGCGCGCGGTCTGAAATACACGACATGCAATCTCGCCGCGATTGGCTACCAAAATCTTTGAAAACATCTCTGCCCCGTAACGGATATTCTTTAAACACCACATCCTATGCAGGCTTGGATACAGCCTTGCAACCTATCGAAATTGAACCGTCTATGCTGAGCTGCGGCGCGCGGAAAAGCTAGTGAGAGCCGCGGCATAGGCAGCCGCGCCGCGCCGGTCCCCCTCGCCTTGGACAAGGCTTTGCGCTGCATCGGCCAACATCGCGATATTGCTGTCCTCAAGCGCTTCTAAAGGCTCGACATAAATGCCGATCGTGAAGAGGATAGCGCCAGTTTTCGGCAAGCGGCGCAAGGTTTGCCGCTCTGATCGCACGAACAGCGTTTCGCCTGCATTTTGCGCTGTCACATGCGCGAAAGCCTCATGCGCGGGACGCGGCTCAAGCCAACGTCGCTCACCCGTGGCTGCGATAAACCAATTGCACCGTCCATAGATTGCGCCCGGTTTGAGGGTTTCCATAAACCGGTCCACCCCGGTCGCGAGCTGTTCTTCATAGCCCGCAATCGGCGCATGAAGCGCGCGAATGGGAAGGCCGATTTTGTCCTTGGGTCGCCAATCGGAAGGCCAGGCTACCGCAGCGCCGATTAAGCGATATTGGTCGTCGCCCGGCGCCTTGGTGAGAAGGCACATATCCTCATGGTGAGCCAATGCGGCTTCGCGAAGACCACCCTCAAGGCCAAGCATTGCCGCAAACTCTGCGCCCGGCCCCTCTGCCTCTGCAGTTAGCTGAACCCCCTCGGGCCATTCGGCAAAACCACGAGCACGCGCAGCAAGATCAGGATCAGGCTGGAGCCACCCATCCTCGCCCAGCCTCGTCAGCCCCATCCGCAATTGCCCTCCCCCACGCGCTTTGGGGAGGAGGGAATTGACGGAAAAGCCGAGGGTCATCCAAACTCCTCAGCGCTAATTGTGAGCTTTCTGTGCAACCGTTTAGCCCAAAGATCTAGTCCGAACTTGAGCACTACTAGGACGCCCAGGGCTAGCAACTGAGAGTGAGGCCAAAACCAATTTTCTTCAGCCTCAGTCCAAACGCAATCCGTATTGCTGGAAAAAGCAGGACAAGGTCCCATCAATGATACCCAGCCATTTCCCAATGACCAGATTACGGCAAGCAATACGCTGAGCCAGAAAATCGCGTGCATCCACCAACACCATCTGGCCTTCTGTCTGATCACTCAGCGGGCTCCAGTTTTCTGCCCGCGCGTTTGGGCTCTTCCTGTCGCAACGCCGTCAGTCCCAACTTCGCAAACAAAGCCCCATCGCTATCATCGCCAGCATTGGGCGCAGTGAGCAGCTTGTCTCCAGTGAAGATCGAATTCGCACCCGCCAAGAAACACAGCGCCTGTGTCGCCTCTGACATGCTCTCGCGTCCTGCAGACAGACGCACCATCGACATCGGCATCGTGATCCGGGCCACCGCAACCGTGCGCACAAACTCAATGTCGTCGATTTTCGCCATCGGAGTATCGGCGAGCATATCGCCCAACACTGTGCCTTTTACCGGGACCAGAGCGTTCACCGGAACACTCTCTGGATGCTCTTCGAGGGTCGCGAGCGTGTGCACAAAGCCAACACGATCCTCGCGCGTTTCGCCCATGCCGACAATCCCGCCACTGCACACGTTGATGCCCGCTTTGCGAACGTTGTCCAGCGTATCGAGACGGCACTGAAAATCCCGGGTAGAGATCACGCGCTCATAATATTCCGGGCTGCTGTCGATATTGTGGTTGTAATAGTCGAGCCCAGCTTCCGCGAGCATGTCCGCCTGATGCGGCTCCAACATGCCAAGGGTCATGCAGGTCTCAAGCCCCATATCGCGCACGCCCTTCACGATCTCGACGATCTTAGGCATGTCGCGATCCTTGGGATTGCGCCAAGCGGCACCCATGCAGAACCTTTGCGAGCCTTGATCCTTCGCCTGCGCTGCGCGTTGCAGCACGGCCTGCACATCCATCAATTTGGTCGCCTCGACGCCGCTGTCAGCCTTCACCGACTGCGAGCAATAACCGCAATCCTCGGGGCAACCGCCGGTCTTGATGCTGAGCAAGGTGCACAGCTGGATTTGCTCTGGCGGGTGGTTTGCGCGGTGTGTGCTGGCCGCTTGGAAAAGCAGCTCTGTGAATGGCAAGTTGAAGAGGTCCGCGATCTCCTCGCGGGTCCAATCGTTGCGAATTTGGGTCATTGTTATCCTGCTTGAAGAGCCTGTTTAAGGTCAGCTTTGATATCGTCGATATGCTCGATACCGACTGAAACGCGCACTACATCGGGGCCAGCGCCCGCTGCAACCAAATCTTCTGCCGAAAGCTGGCTGTGCGTTGTGGAAGCCGGGTGAATGATAAGCGAGCGTGTGTCGCCGATGTTAGCCAAGTGGCTGAAGAGCTTGACGTTTGAAACAAGCGCCTTGCCTGCCTCGTAGCCACCCTTGAGGCCGAAGGTGAACACTGCCCCGCCCTTGCCGCCAAGGTATTTCTGGGCGTTGGCATTGTAGGGGTTGTCGGGCAAGCCCGCATAGCTCACCCACTCAACCGCGTCCTGCTCCTGAAGCCACTCGGCGAGCGCGTGGGCGTTGGCGCAGTGGCGCTCCATGCGAAGATGCAGCGTCTCCATGCCGGTGAGCGCGAGGAAGGCATTCATCGGCGCCATAGCAGGCCCAAGGTCGCGCAGACCCAGCACGCGGCAGGCGATGATGAAGGCGATCGGGCCAATGGGCTCCAAAGCATCGACCAGAACCGCGCCGTGATACGAACCATTTGGCTTGGTCAGCGAGGGGTATTTGTCCCCTTGGGCTTTCCAATCGAAATTGCCGCTGTCGACAATCACCCCGCCGACCGCATTTCCGTGGCCGTTGAGGAATTTGGTGGTCGAGTGCGTGACAATATCTGCGCCGTGCTCAAACGGACGGCACAGCGCCGGGGTCGCCATTGTGTTGTCCACGATCAGCGGCACCCCGCCTTCATGAGCGACAGCCGCGATGGCTTCGATATCAGTGACAACGCCGCCGGGATTGGCAAGGCTCTCGATAAAGACCGCCCGCGTGTTGTCATCCATAGCCCCGCGCACATTCTCGACATCATCGACATCGACAAAGCGGGTTTCCCAACCGAACTTAAGGAAGGCCTCACCCATTTGGTTGAGTGATCCGCCATAAAGTTTCTTCGCGGCAACGATGTTGCACCCCGGCTCCATTAGAGTGTGGAACGCAACCAATTGCGCCGCATGGCCCGAGGCGACGCCGAGAGCGCCCACACCGCCCTCAAGCGCTGCAACCTTCTTCTCCAAAGCATCATTGGTGGGGTTCATAATGCGCGAGTAGATGTTGCCGAACTCGCTCAAGTTAAACAGGTTCGCCGCGTGCTCTGGGCTGTTGAAAGTGTAGCCCGCCGTTTGATAAATCGGCGTGATCCTCGCGTTGGTTGCGGGGTCCGGCTGGGTCCCTGCGTGGACTGTGAGGGTTTCGGGGCGGGTGCCTTCGGGGAGGTCGGTCATAGGATCTTCTTTCCTTTTTCAGGAGTCTCTCGAGGCGCTGGCTCAGCGCCTAGTCCAAATATCTTTGCTACGGTGAAGGTAAGAACAAAAAAGAACGACAGGATAGCCAATCCAAAAGCTGGCCATTCAGTTTCCAAGCCGATCCTCATTCCTATTCCGGTTAGCCCGAAGCCAAGAAAAACATGAACAAGTGCGATCAGGGGCGTCGCCACAATGACCAATGCCCACTTGGCCAAAAGCTTCACTCCGCCGCCTCATCCAATCCATCGAGCGGAGGCATGTTGTGGCCGAGCATGGTGAGAATATCGGCAGCGCACTCCACCACATTCGAGCCCGGGCCGTAAATACCCGAAACGCCCGCCTCGCGCAGGAAGTCATAGTCCTGCGGCGGGATCACGCCACCTGCGGTGACCTTAATGTCGGGGCGGCCTGCTTCGCGTAAGAGGCGGATGATCTCCGGGATCAGCGTCTTGTGACCAGCGGCAAGGCTCGAGCAGCCCACCACATCAACATCATTCTCAAGCGCCATTGCGCAGGCCTCGTCCGGTGTCTGGAACAGTGGGCCAGAGACAATTTCGAAGCCCATATCGGCAAAGGCGCTCGCGATGACGTTCGCGCCGCGATCGTGGCCATCTTGGCCCATTTTGGCGACCATCATGCGCGGTTTGCGGCCCAAGCGGCGGCTGACTGCCTCCACACCATCCGTAACCTGAGCCCAGCGTTGGTCAAACTCGTATGCGGTCTTGTAGACGCCAGACACCGGCTTTGGCGTTGCATCATGGCGGCCAAAGACCTCTTCCATCGCGGAGGAAATCTCGCCCAGAGTCGCATCGTGGCGCGCAGCTTCCACTGCCAATTGCAGCACATTCGCATCGCCTGCCGAACCCTCGGTGAGCGCTTTCAGCGCGGCCTGACACGCCGCTTCATCGCGGCCCGAGCGCACATCTGCGAGACGCTTGATCTGGCCTTTGCGCACCGCTGCATTGTCGATGTCGAGCGTGTCGATGGGGTCCTCTTCGTCTTTGCGATACTTGTTCACGCCAACGATCACGGTTTTGCCCTGATCGACCATGGTCTGCTTTTCAGCCGCCGCGCGTTCGATTGCGGCCTTGGGAGCGCCAGTGCCGACATAGGCGGTCATGCCGCCTGCCTCATCGACTGTCTTCATCAACTCACGCGCATCTTCGACCAATTTGGAAGTGAGCGCTTCGATATAATGCGAGCCACCCAGCGGATCGACGACATTGGTGATCCCCGTCTCCTCCTGAAGCACCAACTGCGTGTTGCGCGCGATGCGGGCGGAGAAGTCAGTGGGAAGCGCGATGGCTTCGTCGAGCGCATTGGTGTGCAAGCTTTGGGTGCCGCCCAAGGTCGCCGCCATCGCCTCAATCGTGGTGCGCATGACGTTGTTGTAGGGGTCTTGCTCTTGCAGGCTCACCCCCGATGTCTGGCAGTGGGTGCGCAGCATCTTCGAACGCTCAGACTTTGCGCCCAGCCCGTCCATCACCTCATACCAAAGCGTGCGCGCGGCGCGAAGTTTGGCGATCTCCATGAAGAAGTTCATGCCGATGCCGAAGAAGAACGACAGACGCCCTGCGAAGGCATCAATATCGAGCCCGGTTGCCATCGCGCGGGTCGCATATTCCTTGCCGTCGGCAATGGTGAAGGCAAGCTCCTGCACCGCTGTCGCTCCGGCCTCATGCATATGGTAGCCGCTGATCGAAATACTGTTGAATTTCGGCATATTGGCCGAGGTGTAGCCGATGATATCCGAGATAATCCGCATCGAAGGCTCTGGCGGATAGATATAAGTGTTGCGGACCATGAACTCTTTTAAGATGTCGTTCTGAATGGTGCCGGAAAGCTTGTCTTGGGAGACCCCGGAACGCTCCGCTGCAACGATATAGAACGCCAAAACCGGGATCACTGCGCCGTTCATCGTCATGGAAACGGACATGGTGTCGAGCGGGATTTGGTCGAACAGGATTTCCATATCCGCGACCGTATCAATCGCAACGCCCGCCTTGCCGACATCGCCGACTACGCGCGGGTGATCTGAATCATAGCCCCGGTGGGTGGCCAAATCGAAGGCGACCGACAGCCCCTTCTGACCCGCAGCTAGATTGCGCCGGTAAAACGCGTTCGACTCCTCAGCCGTCGAGAACCCCGCATATTGTCGGATTGTCCAAGGGCGGCCCGCATACATCGAAGCCTTCACCCCGCGTGTGAACGGTGCAAAACCCGGAAGTCCCGGATCCCAGCCCTCGTGGTCCTCCGCCGTATAGAGCGGCTTGATCGCAAACCCCTCTGGCGTGTTCCAAGTGAGGTCGCGGCCCTTCACCTCCTTGTCGGCAAGGGCGTTCCAATCGGCGGGAGTTGGTTTGTCGGTCATAATCGGACTTTGGCATGGCGACAAACTGACATGCACCAGCGTCGCAGGTTTATTCGAATGGTGGATTACAGGTCGTTCTCTCGGCCAGACACGTGCGCTCGTCAAGGACGCTGGATCATAGCGACAGCGCTCCCAATTGATAAGCGATAAAGCCGCCGGCCACGCCTGATGCGGCGATGCACACACCAATGCAAGCACACACAATCAGCTCTCTTCGCCCGTACCGCGCCCGCGCGCGTTGTGATGTCGCAGCAAAAATCGCGCTAAGGCCGACCAGGATCAGAAAGCCACCCCCGCCGCCATAATACCAGGGCGAAGTTTGGCATCGGGGTACCGGCTTTTTGAAGCTGTTATCGCATGGATCAAAAGACAGCGCGTCATTCCATGCCAAATACGTCAAAACGCAAACAACCAGTAATCCCAATACAAATCCGGAGAAACGCAATGCATTCGCTTTCGTGGGCGCAGACATTGTAAGCCCGTCAGGCTCCTTTGAATTCGGCTTTGCGCTTTTGCAGGAAGGCCATGCCGCCTTCCATTGCGTCCGCTGTAGCACCAGCGATGCGCTGACCCTCTGCCTCTGCCAGCATCACTTCGGTGACACTGCCGTCGAGCGCGGTGGCGATGTTGCGCTTCATGGTCTTGATCGCGACCGTAGGACCATTGGCGAGTTTCTCAGCCAAGGCGCGCGCTTCATCCATCAACGCATCGTCCGCGACGCATTTGTAAACGAGGCCCCATTCCTCGGCCTGCTTGCCGCTGATCTTCTCGCCCAGCATCATCATGCGAGTGGCCCGGGCACGGCCGATTGCGCGGGCGATGAGCCAAGTGGATGCTCCATCGGGTACAAGGCCGATATTGACGAAAGCCTGAAGGAAGTAAGAGCGTTCCGCCGCGATGGTGAAATCGGCGGCGAGTGCGAGGCTGCAACCCACGCCCGCTGCGGGACCGTTTACCGCGCAGATTACCGGCACTTCGGCGCGCAAAATCTGGCTGATCGCAGGGTTATAATGGTTCTGGAGCGCTTGGTGAGAGCCGCCCTTATTGCTGGGGCTATCAGGTGAGGCCCGCGCGGATAAGTCCGCGCCCGAGCAAAACCCTTTGCCCTCGCCCGTGATCAAAACCGCGCGTGCATCGCCCAGATCATAGAACACCTGACCAATCTCGTCCGCCATTTGCGGAGCCATGGCGTTAAGGCGATCTGGCTTGTTCAGCGTCAGGATCAGCAGCGGGCCCTCACGCTCCACTAGAATCGTTTCGTAGGTCATCTTGGCTCTCTCCCAGAATCTTGCATTTTGCGTTTCGTTTGGAAACGGTTTGCCCTTACGTGCGCGTCAACACAAGTCCGCAGGGACGCGCAACGTTACTTTTGATAGCTACGCCGGGTTAGTGGCCCTCTTGGGGCGTTTCCATGATCTCGGTGAGGATGCCCTGCATATCTTTCGGGTGCAGGAAGAAGATCGGCGTGCCATGCGCGCCAATGCGCGTGGGGCCAAGGATGCGTTTGCCAATGCCCTCGAAGTGAGCGCGCGCTTCGTCGATATCAGGCACTTCAAAGCAGACATGGTGCTGACCACCCGCAGGGTTCTTGGCAAGAAAGCCATTGATCGGGGAGCCCTCGTCAAACGGCTCGATCAGCTCAAGCTGCGTGCCGTTCATTCCGCTATCGGTCGGCGTATCGACAAAGCAGACTTTGACGCCCTGTTCGGGCAGATTAAAGGGCTCGGTGATCTGTGTCGCGCCCATTGTGTCGCGGTAGTGTGCGATGGAGTCCGTAATAGAGGGCGTTGCGATCCCGATGTGGTTCAGGCGGCCTAGTTTCATTTGCTTTTTCCGTGTTTCAGATGAGGAGAAGATGTGCAGTCAGCGCGCGTAAAGCGCCGAAGCAGGCGAAAATGCCAAGGCTTGGCCAATTATGGAAGCGCAGTTCCTTGGTTTCGCCATCGATGTGCCAGTTGTCCGGGCTGCGATAGATGCGGTGGGCGATGAACGCGCAGATTGCTGTGGCGAACAGCAGGGAGAGGGGCAGGAGAATTTCTTTCATTGACACGTCACCATCCCCCGCTCGTCATCCCGGACTTGATCCGGGATCCATTTCGCATTCGAGAACCAACTTCGCCAGCCGCCAGATGGACCCTGAAACAAGTTCAGGGTGACGAGGATGGTATAGCTGCGCCTTATGGAATTCGCGGGCTAGAGAGAATGAATGCGGTCAAGATCAGCGTCCCGACCGACGTCCAAAATGTCACGCGAATTATTAGTTCTTTAGCTGTCATCGCGCCTACAACGGAATATTATCATGCTTCTTCCAAGGGTTCGTGAGCTCCTTGGTCCGCAACTTGCGCAACCCCAGCGCCACCCTACGGCGCGTCGAGTGCGGGTGGATCACCTCGTCAATGTAACCACGGCTTGCGGCCACAAATGGATTGGCAAAGCGGTCTTCATATTCCTTGGTTTTCTCCGCGATCTTTTTCGCATCGCCGCGGTCTTGGCGGAAGATGATTTCCACCGCGCCTTTTGCGCCCATCACCGCGATCTCTGCGGTGGGCCAGGCGTAGTTGAGGTCGCCGCGTAGGTGCTTGGACGCCATCACGTCGTAGGCGCCACCGTATGCCTTTCGGGTGATGATGGTGATCTTGGGCACGGTCGCCTCGCCATATGCGAAGAGCAGCTTTGCGCCGTGTTTGATGATACCGCCCATTTCCTGCGCTGTACCGGGAAGGAAGCCGGGGACGTCGACGAAAGTCACTATCGGAATATCAAACGCATCGCAGAACCGCACGAAACGCGCGGCTTTCTTGGACGATGCAATATCGAGCACACCAGCGAGCACCATAGGCTGGTTTGCGACCACGCCCACTGTGCGCCCTTCAACCCGGCCAAATCCGCAGATGATGTTCGCAGCGTGCGCTGGCTGGATCTCGAAAAACTCACCCTCGTCCAGCGTTTTGCGGATCACCTCATGCATATCATAAGGCTGGTTCGCATTGTCCGGGATGATCGTGTCGAGCGATGGCTCCAGCCGGTCCCATGGGTCATTGGTGGGAAGCTCTGGCGCTTCCTCGCGGTTGGAGAGCGGCAGGTAATTGAAGAACTCGCGCGTTGCGAGCAGCGTCTCGACATCATTCTCGAACGCGATATCGGCCACAGACGTCTTGGTCGTGTGGGTGATTGCCCCGCCCAGCTCTTCCTGCGTCACTTCTTCATTGGTAACGGTCTTCACCACCTCGGGTCCGGTCACGAACATGTAGGAGCTGTCCTTCACCATAAAGATGAAGTCGGTCATCGCGGGTGAGTAGACCGCGCCGCCTGCGCATGGGCCCATGATAAGGCTGATCTGAGGGATGACGCCGCTGGCGAGAATGTTCTTCTGGAACACATCGGCATAGCCGCCAAGCGATGCGACACCTTCCTGAATACGCGCGCCGCCTGAATCGTTGAGGCCGATGACGGGAGCGCCGACCTTCATCGCGGTGTCCATCACCTTGCAGATTTTCTCCGCGTGACGCTTTGAGAGCGAACCGCCGAATACGGTGAAATCCTGGCTGAAGACATAGACCAGCCGCCCGTTGATCGTGCCCGAACCCGTGACCACGCCGTCGCCGGGGATCTTCTGATCTTCCATGCCGAAATCGACGCAGTCGTGTTCGACATAGGTGTCGATCTCTTCAAACGAGCCTTCGTCCAAGAGCACATCAAGACGCTCGCGCGCGGTCAGCTTGCCCTTGGCATGCTGTGCGTCAATGCGTTTTTGCCCGCCGCCCATCTTGGCAGCTTCGCGGCGTCGTTCCATTTCAGCGATATTGGCAGACATTAAGTGGTCCCTGTCCCTATACGAATGTTTGGAAGGTTCGTTGCCGCAGCGGCAGCCAAGCGTCAACTTATCAAAAGTTCAGCATGATCCGCCGCGCAAGCGATGGCGATATGCCTTGGACAAATCGCAAAAGCTTAACCTGACCGATCATCACCTCCGTGCGGTTCTTCTTGATTGCATCGAGAATTTCGCCCGCACATTGCTCTGCGCTCATCTTGGAAACATCATAGGCGGAGGTCATCTGCGTATCGACCATAGGCGGCAAGGCTTCGATCACATGGACGGGCTCGCCCTTGAATTGCGCACGCAGCGAGAGGGTGAAACTGCGAAGTCCCGCCTTGGTGGCGCAGTATACCGCTGCATCCTTGCTCGGAGCCAAAGCGAGACCCGATGTCACGAAGACAATAGCAGCCTCAGGCCGCGCACGAAGCCGATCGAGCAGACCCGCCGTCAATCGTGCAGGCGCGGAGAGGTTGGCGTAGAAACACGCATCCGCTGCATCCACGTCTACAGTCTCTTCGGCGTAATTTGTCTCTGCCCCCATCCCCGCATTGTTGATGAGGATATCGAGATCCCTCTCGCCGCATTCAGCGATCAGCGCGTCAACACCGGCAGCGTTCGAGAGATCGGCTGCGATTGCATCAAATCCGGCCTTGCGCATTTCGGCAAGACGCCCCTCATCGCGCCCAGTGATCGTCACCTGCGCGCCCGCATCGCGAAGTTGCCTCGCAAGCGCGCGGCCGATGCCGGCACTGCCTCCGGTCAGCAGTACGCTCTTACCTGAAATCTCCATGGTGCTTTTCCCCTCGAAGCAGATGCCTGGCCATCGGAGCTAGCGAATGGGAGCACGCTCGGCAACGAAGGTGCTTGGATATGATCGAACCGTCGCCGCCTATTTGAGCAGCACCAATTCCTCGGCCATGGTCGGGTGGATCGCGGTGGTCGCATCAAAGTCCGCCTTGGTAAGGCCTGCTTTAACCGCGACCGCTGCTGCTTGCATGATCTCTGGCGCTTCGGGCGCAATCATATGGATACCCACGATCCGGTCATTGGCCGCATCGACGATCATCTTGTAGAGCCCGCGCTCATTGCGGCCTGCAACGACGTGTTTCATCGGGCGAAAATCGGACTGGAACACCTTGATCGAGCCAAGCTTATTTCGCGCCTCGCCTTCGGTAAGGCCAACAGAGGCAATCGGCGGATGGCTGAAGACCGCGCTTGGGATGCAGGAGTGGTCAACAGTATAGGGTTCGCCCGGGCCAAATACGCTGTCAGCAAATGCCTGACCTTCGCGAATAGCAACCGGGGTTAGCTGCACGCGGTCGGTCACATCGCCCACGGCATAGATATAATCGACATTGGTTTTGGACGCTGCATCGACCTTGATCTCGCCCTTCTTGCCAAGCTCAACGCCAACTTTCTCAAGGCCAAGCCCTTTGGTGTTGGGTGTGCGGCCGGTGGCGATCATCACCTGATCGAATTCACGCTCATCATGGCCGGTCAATTTGACCAAGAGCGTGCCGTCATCCTGCTTTTTGACGTATTCAAATTGCACGTTGAAACAAAACTCGATGCCTTTGGTCAGCGAGATTTGCAGCAAACGGTCGCGCAAGGCCGCATCATAGCCGCGCAAGATAACATCCGAACGGTTTGCAATGGTCACTTTGCTGCCGAACTCTTGGAAGATACCGGCAAATTCGTTTGCAATGTATCCGCCACCGGCAATCAGAATGCGCTTTGGTATCTCATCAAGGTGAAAGGCTTCATTGGACGTGATTGCATGCTCGTTGCCTTCAAAATCGGGCATGTGAGGCTGGGCCCCGGTTGCGACAAGAATGTATTTCGCAGTCACCACTTTGCCGCTTGCAAGGGTGATCTCGTGATCGCCTGTAATCTCCGCGCGCTCATGATAAACGGTCACGTCGTGATTGCTCAGCGTCTCTCCGTAAAGCCCTTCAAGCCGGTCAATATCACGCTGAACGTGGTCGCGAAGGCGCACCCAATCAAAGCTTTTGCCCTGAATGTCCCAGCCAAACTGCTTTGCATCTTCGAGATCTTCGGCAAACTGCGCGCCGTAAACGAGCATCTTTTTGGGGACGCAGCCACGGATGACGCATGTCCCGCCTACCCGGTATTCTTCTGCAGCAGCAACGCGCGCGCCATGGGCAGCAGCGACACGGCTTGCGCGGACCCCGCCTGAACCGATGCCAATGGTGAAAAGATCATAATCGTAAATGCTGTCGTCCATGAAGAAGCGCTCCCGTCTGCGTTGCGATGCGATATGGAGGCGTGCTGGCAGCTTGCCAAGCCCATCGCCCATTGTTCGGGCAAAGACTTGCCTTGGTTACTCCGCTTGCACCTCTTCGAGGCGGAACGCGAAAAAGGCCCCGACAAGGCACAGCGCGGCCATCGCGCCAAGCACAGCGGCATTGCCCAATGCTTGCGCCAGGACACCAAACACGCTGCCTGCGAGCAGGATCACACCGATTATCGTGTTGGAGAGCGCCGTATAGGCCGCGCGCGTGTCTTCGTTGGCCATATCCACAAGATGGGTCGAACGACCCAATCGCACGCCTTGGTAAGCGATCATCAGGCCGAACAAAAGCAGCGGCAAGACCCAGATTGTCGCAATCACGCCCGCAATAACCGCAAGGCACGTTGCGCCAAGGGCAATAGCTCCTGCCAATGCCGAGATGAGCAAAACCTTGCGACTGGAACGGTCGGCAAGCCGTCCCCAGATAAATGAGCTCACCAGCCCCGCGCCGGATGATGCAAGCACCAGAAAGCCGAGCCCTTCAAACGCGGTTTGCCCCTCGCTCGACGAGGCCGCGACCATGAACGGGGGTGCAAGGGCGGTTGCTGTCAGGCATCCCCTTGCCGCGATAAAGATCCTCAGTTGCGGGTCCTCTGAAAGGAGAGAAAGGTTCTGGCGCGCAATGCTGAAGGCTTGTTCACCGCCCTCTGTTGCTCCTTCGGCTTCCTGAAGGGTTGCAAAAACCACCCCGCCAAGAATCCAGCAAAGCCCCGCACCGACAAGCGCTGCGAGCACAATTGTACGCCGTTCCACCACTCCCGACACAAGCAGCACCGCAAACAGGATAACCAATCCTGCCGCAATTGACCCTGCGACCCCTGTCGCCGTGCCCCGCCGCGATTTCGAGACGGTTTTGCCAAGAACATCCTTGTAGGACACCGAACACACGCTTCTTGCAAGCGCGAGCACGCCTAGCGCCCCAAGGATCGCCCAGCCCGCCGTTGCCCCTTCGAACATCAGCGCAAAGGCAAAGATTGCAAGCGCTGCAACCCCTTGCATTACTGCGCCCCCTGCCCAGGCATATTTGCGCAGCGGCATGGCGCGAATGGATGCGGCGGTGAACATTTGCGGCAAAAGTGCGCCTGCTTCGCGCACCGGCACCAATAGCCCTATCACAGCGCCTGGCGCGCCAAGGCTCGTCAACAGCCAGCTCAAGACCAGCTTGGGATCAACCAGACCATCAGCAAGTTTGCTGAGCGATAAAGAGGTCACATGGGTGAAGAAATTGCGCGGCTCTTCGCGGCAGGCGCTTTCAGGGATATCCCTGCACGCGCGGCCTTCATCGTCAATCGCAAGCGCTTCAAAGGCGCGCCTCAAGGTTGTGTCTGATTGTCCGGTATCGTCGCCCATGATTGTGAGCCTGTTCCCCTTGGAATTTACCTGCAGAGAACGGGCACGCCTAAGCGAAGTTCCGAAAAGAAAAGGCTAACTCTCAAGGAAGCGGGCGTAATCGCGAAGCAGCTCAAACGCCTTCATATTCTCAAGCGTGATAAGGCCATCATCGGTAATCCCGGTCAGACGGTGGATGAGGCGAAGGATCGCCTTTTGCTCCACTTCGCCAATATTCATCAGCGTGATCAGCATGTCAGGATTGTCATGTTCCAGCTCGTCAAAGAGCATGGCGACATTCATCGGGTCAAAGCCGAAGCCGAGGAAACCAAGCCGTTTGCCGCGCGACATCTCTGAGCGCAGGTAAGAACGGAACTGACGCGATTTTTCGCGCTGGCTTGCGGTGAATATCCGGCGGGAAAGCGCGACAATATTTTCGGCCTCGACATCGCCCCAAACCGCTCCGTTTTCCTCGTCGCCCTGCCACGGGAGACGTCCCGCGACACCGTATGGGTGCACAATGCGAAGCCGCCCTGCGACCAATTCCTGGGCTTCCTCAATGCTCATCCCGAAGGCGCGTTGGACCACCCATGGAAGGTAGTGTTCTATCGCGCGGTCATAGTTAAAGCACACGATAGAGAGCTTTTCGAAGCACTCTTCGGCTCGGGCTCGCGGCACGCCTTTGACGATCAGCTGACCCAGCTGGAACAGCCAGTTTTCCGACCCGCGAAGGGGCAATTCGTCCGGTCCGCGCGGCTCTACCGCAAGGGTCGACTTCGATTCCGCCTGAAGGGTGTAGTAAACGATTGCGAGCTTGCCCGCTGCCTGAACCGCCGGATCATGGCCATATTGCTCGAGGATTGCGTCGATATTGGTGCTGACCAAAGTCGCATCGCGAATGGCCTTTGCCCCGTCGACCAACTGGTCATAGGTCATCCCGAATTCAGGCGCGACGCGTTCAAAAAGGTGAGCCAAACTCACAAGGTCGCGTGATTTGACCTCGGAATTGAGGCGTTCGAATTCATAGCCGGACGCGATTTTATTGAGCAGCTCGGGCCCGTCAGGCATCTCGATTTCGCGATTAGCCCCGGCGCCAATAATCAATGTTGTATCGGTGCGGATCATAGCGGCAAAAGGGTCCCTAACAGGCGTGCTTCTCGTGTGAGACGCCAGTTAGAGCCCTTGTGCTTAATTTCGGTTTAATTTCCGCCTGATGAGCGAATTCAATTTACAAGAAACTGCAGCGCGTTAGCCGCCGGCTGAGCGGGGACGGCCACCGCCGCCGCCTCCACTACCGCGGCGCTTTTGACCACCACCAGGGCGACCGCCACCGGGCTTTGCGCCACTGGGCCTACCGCTATTGGGCCTTCCGCTATTGGGACGACCGCCATTGGGCTTACCCTGCGGACGAGCGCCGCCGCCCGGCTTGCCTTGGGGTTTGCCTTTGCGCGCCGTGTGCTTGGGCTTCGGCTTTTTGGGCCTTGCGCCGTCGCCTGAATTCTGGCCTGCACTTTGTCCTGCTGGCTTGGGACGGATTTTCTTTTTGGAAACCCGCGTAGCGCCCTTGGGATCAGGTTTGGTTGGACCAACGCCTTCGACCACTGCGCGGAAATTGTCAGGCAGGGGAAGCCGGTCGAGTTCTGCGCCGGTGACTTTGCGAATATCTTTAAGATATGCGCGTTCGTCCTCACCGCAAAATGCAATTGCAACGCCGTCTTTGCCCGCACGCGCAGTACGGCCAATACGGTGCACATATTGCTCTGGCACATTGGGCAGCTCGTAATTGATGACGTGGGATACGCCCGGAATATCAATCCCGCGCGCGGCCACATCGGTCGCAATCAGAACGCTGGTCTTGCCTCGGCGAAACTCGTCCAAGGCACGCTGGCGCTGTGGTTGGGATTTGTTGCCGTGGATGGCGTTTGATTCAATCCCGCTCTGGCGAAGTTTCTTCACTACGCGGTCTGCGCCGTGCTTCGTACGGGTGAAAATCAGGATACGCTCAAAATCGCCCGGGACCCTGTGACGGCCCGACAGGATCATATCGAGAAGCGCTTGCTTTTCATCCTTTTGGACCATGAAGATATATTGCTCGATCCGTTCAGCCGTCGTGCTTTCTGGAGTGACGGAAACCTGCACCGGATTGCGGCAATAGTTTCGCACAAGCTCCTTGATCGCCTTTGGCATAGTGGCAGAGAAGAACAGGGTCTGGCGCTCTTTGGGCACCAGTTCGTTGATCCGCTTCAGCGCATGGACAAAGCCTAAGTCCATCATCTGGTCTGCTTCATCCAGAACGAGCACTTCGACGGCGTTCAGGTTAAACGCTTTCTGGTCGATGAGATCGAGAAGACGCCCGGGTGTCGCGATCAGAATATCGGTGCCGCGGTGGAGTTTGTTGCGGTCCTTATTGACCGAGGTGCCGCCAACAATGTTCTGGACCTTCAGCCCTGCAAGCGAGCCATAATCTTTGGAAGCGGTGGCAATTTGCTGCACCAGTTCGCGCGTTGGGGCGAGCACCAGCATACGGCAGGATTTGAACGGGATCTGCTTGTCGCTTTCGCGCAGGCGATCAATCGCAGGCAGCATAAAGGCCGCCGTTTTACCGGTACCCGTCTGCGCAATACCGAGTAGATCGCGCCCTTCAAGAACCGGCGGAATGGCCTGTTCCTGGATCGGTGTAGGAGTGGAATAGCCCTTGAGATCAAGAGCTTGAAGAATGGGCTGTGACAGCCCGAGTTGGTCAAAAGTTGTCATTGTGACTCGCATAAAGTGCGATGCGCAACGCCAAAAACGGGCGTCACGAAGCGCGGGTTCAAGGAACCGCCCGCGTGAATTGGGAAGCTGTAAGAGGTCGGAATGAAACGCTTAGCCGGGGCAGTGCTCAAACGAGCGGCCGCTTCACGCTGGCTTAGGTGTGCGTTTCGTGTTCGGGGTTCAGATGGGGGTTCGCGCGCCGAAAGTCAAAGACTATTCTGCGGGTGTCTTTCCAAAGGTAACTTCTTTGGTGATTATCTTTAGCGGATTGTCAATGTTGGATTAGCAAGATAGATCCCAGTGCAAGTAAAAGTAAGGGCGAGTTTGTTGAAACGATTTTTCTGGGTACCGCTATTTTACACTGCATTGACCTCCTGTGGTGGAAGTGGAGGAAGCGGGTCACCACCGCCCTCGGTGATCTCTCCTACACCCACACCTTCTCCAACTCCAACTCCAACTCCAACTCCTGCTGCATGGACGTTTGAGCCGATTCATACATTCGGCGTCGATCTACCCGACGGAGGTCAGCCCGCATTCGAGTTATTTCAGGCAAGTGATGGCAACTTGTATGGCACCACTCTTTCTGGAGGCAGGGGAGACTGTGGTCCGGAGGCAAATCGCGGTTGCGGCGTCATCTACCGATACACCATTGGCGGTGAAGTAGAACTCGTGCACGTCTTCTCTCCCGATAACAGCGGAGGTTATAGCCCCTCTGGTCCAGTGATACAGGGTAAAGATGGTAAGCTGTACGGATTAACGAGCACTGGCGGAGCAGCCGGGGGTGGAGGCATTGTCTATCGGATCAATTTGGATGGATCAGAATTTGAGACTCTGCATGATTTCGGCGTGCAATCAGGAGACGGTTTCAATCCAATTGGCTCCTTGGTCGAGGGTCCTGACGGTTTCTTTTACGGCACTACTTCAAGCGGGGGAGACAATGTCTGCGTGCAGATACCCACTTCAACCCCCAATTGCGGAACGATCTTCAAAGTCGCACCAGATGGCAGATATGAAAAGCTCCATTCGTTTGGGAACTCGATAACTGACGGAGTTCAACCAGAAGGAGCTCTTTTGCTCGCAAGTGATGGCTTCTTTTATGGGATCACGGAAAGCGGTGGAGAGAACCTTTGCCTTGGTCGGAACATATGCGGGACACTATTCAGAATGTCTCAAAACGGCGAGGTTACAATCGTCCACTCATTTGGCGGTGGTGAAGGATTGCCGAGAGGCCCTTCTCGTGGACTTATCGAAGCGCGCGACGGCGTGATTATTGGGGTAGCAAGCGGTGAGAGAGGGAAAAATGGAACAGTCTACACTTTCACGCCAGAAACTGGCGTTGAGGTTTTATACCTGTTCGACAGTGCCACTGATGGAAGTGGGTTACTTCCAGTATTCGAAAGCGATAATGGTACGCTATATGGTGCAACTATTTCAGGTGGGGTCAATGCAACTACCGGTGGTGTGGTCTACGAACTAACACGTTCAGGTCAATTCACTGTGCTGCACTCCTTTGGGCCGTTTCCTGATTTCCCGTATGAGCCGTTAGGGGGCGTAACGCTGGCGAGCGATGGCGCATTGTATGGAGTAACTAGAAATAACGGAAACATCGGTTCGATTGGAGCACTTTCTGGCGCGGGTCTCTTGTACAAGCTGAGCCGTGAGCCATGAATGGAGCCGTTGGCTGATTTACCAAAACATCTACTAAGTCGCGTCTACCCCAACCCAGCCGCTTCCATCAGCGCTTTGGTACTTGCATCAAAGTTCCCCTCGCCGCTTTCCACCTCTTTCGCCATTTTCTTGCCCAGTTCGACGCCGAATTGGTCGAAGGGGTTGATGCCCATCAGGACGGCTCCGGCAAACACGCGGTGTTCGTGGAAGGCGATGAGGGCGCCCAAAGTTGCCGCATCCAAGTCATCGACCAAGATCGTCGCCGAGGGTCGGTCGCCTGCAAAGCCTCTCGCGGGGTCTTTCCCGTCCGCACTCATATTGCCGCCTGCCATTAGGGCCGCACCTTGGGCGAAACAATTCGCCAACAGCGCCTTGTGGTGCGCGGGGTCTAGCTCGTCGCCGGGCGCTATGCTGGCGATGAAGTCGACTGGGATCAAGTGCGTGCCTTGGTGGAGGAGCTGGAACACGGCGTGCTGTGCATCGGTCCCCACCCCGCCCCATGTGATGGAGGCTGTCGGCGCATCGACCGGCTCGCCCGTGGTAGTCACAGACTTGCCATTGCTCTCCATCTCCAACTGCTGGAGATAGTCAGGAAAGAGGCCCAGACGCTCATCATAGGCGAAAACCGCGCGGGTCTGGCATCCCCGCAGCCTCGAATAATAGAGGTCGCCGAACGCTGCGAGCAAAGGGCCGTTGGCGCGGCCCTCTGCCTCGCGGAAGTGCGTGTCGATCCCTTGCGCGCCTGCAAGAAACGCGGTGAATTCCTCCATGCCGACGGCCAGAGCAAGCGGGAAACCGATGCTGGACCAAAGCGAATACCGCCCGCCGACGCTTTCAGGGAATGGCAGAACGCGGGTCTCATCAACGCCCCATTCGACCGCTTTTTCCGGGTTCGCGGTCATAGCAATAACGCGGCCCGAGGGGTCATCGACCTTGTTATCGGACAGCCATTTGAGCGCTGAGGCAGCGTTGGTCATCGTCTCTGTTGTAGTAAAAGTCTTGGACGCGACCGCGATCAGGGTCGTCTCTGGATCACACGCGGCAAACGCCTGCTCCAAAGCCAAGCCATCGATATTGGAGACGACATGCACATCCACCAGCGCCAGGTCGCGGGTGAGCGCATCGACTGCCAGTTGAGGCCCGAGGGCTGAGCCGCCAATGCCGATATGGATAAGGTGCTTCACCTCTCCCAAAGCGCCCTGATGGATCGCCTCGACCAGCATGCCCATGCGGCGCAGCAATTGGTCAGCCTCTTCGACATCCGCCTCGGTCCCGCTGCCGCGCATTGCGCCGTGGGTGGCGGGACGCCCTTCGGTGGGGTTCACGATGCCGCCACCAAAAAGAGCCTCTCGCGCCGCGCCAAAACCCATCACATCGGCAAGTTCTTCAAAAGCGGAAAGCTCCGCATCTCCCAGATGCGTCTTCGACCAATCGAGCAAAATGCCCATGGGACCCGCTTCTCCAAGGTCAAACTCCAACCGCTGGCTCATCTTTTCAACGCGCGTTTCATCACCTTGAAACAGCTCGGCCAGTGTTTTGCGATCAAGCTGCGAGAGCTTCTGCCAAATCAGCTTTGCTGTAGTTAGTGAGCTTGGGGACGTTTTCATTGGGCAAAACCTCTATGCGCGAAGGAACCGTGCGAGTAAGGGGGTCGCGATGGATGGTAAAGCCCATAGACAACAAAGCGCAAGCGATGCTGCCCTTGGTTCCTCCGAGGACGGCGCGAATACGTCTGCAAACCCGCAAAAGAAGGAGACGCCCAAAAGCTTCACGCTCTTCTTGTTGCAGCTGCTTATCGCGGTTTTGTTCTTCCGCAGCTTTGTCTTTGCCCCCTTCTCCATACCATCCGAGAGCATGTTGCCGCGATTGATGAACGGCGATCTCTTGCTTGCGGCCAAATGGCCTTATGGTTTTTCCAAGCACTCCATGCCCTTTGACGCGCCTCTCATTCCGGGCCGTATCCTCACAAGCGAGCCGGAGCGCGGCGATATTGTGATCTTCAAACATCCGGTCGATGGGCTTGATTACGTAAAGCGGGTGATTGCTCTTCCCGGCGACCGCATCGGGATCGAGGACGGCACTGTCATCCTCAATGGTGAACCCCTGCCGCGCGAACCTTTATCCGATTTTGCGGTTGAGTTGTCGCCAAATACCGGATGCGCATGGGGCGGACGTGAAGAACGCGATGCAGATGGCGACGTCCTGTG
Source organism: Erythrobacter sp. S227 (assembly GCF_057364925.1). NCBI lineage: Bacteria > Pseudomonadati > Pseudomonadota > Alphaproteobacteria > Sphingomonadales > Erythrobacteraceae > Erythrobacter > Erythrobacter sp. S227. Next base: position 619,076 of record NZ_CP200280.1, on the reverse strand, counting down.
CCGTTACTCCCAATATCGCGAGACGCTCCCTGGCGGACGCAGTTTCAACACGCTCGATTTTGGCATGACGCCGGGCGACAATTACCGCGCCGTCACCATTCCCGAAGGCCAAATGTTCGTCATGGGCGACAGCCGCGACAATTCACGCGACAGCCGCTTTCCAGCGCGCAGCGGCGACGCGGTGGGAATTGTTTCACAAGACCTGCTAGTAGGCGAGGCTGCGATCATCTTGTGGTCGAGCGATGGCAGCGCGGTTTGGTACAATCCCGTGAGCTGGTTTTCGACCGTTCGTTGGGGAAGAATTGGAACATTGCTATGAGTGATCTTGCAGCTGAAACTCTTGGCTGGCTCAAGTCCTCGGGCTTCACAGTCAAAACGCAAGCGATTTGGCTTGAGGCTCTCACCCACGGGAGTTTCAATTCCGGCAGTCCGGCGCAAGCAGACCATGCCCGCGATTACCAAAGGCTCGAATTTCTCGGCGACCGTGTGCTTGGGCTTGCGGTGGCAAGCTGGCTTTACCGCGAAAGTGACAGCCACGAAGGCCAGCTCTCCCAACGATTGAACGCTCTGGTAAGCGGACGAACCTGTGCCCGGATTGCCCGTAAAATCGGGATGCCCGACCACGTGCGCCTTGGCAAGCAGGCGCGCGAGGATGGCGGCGCGGATAGCGACAACATCCTTGGCGATGTTATGGAAGCGGTGATTGGCGCAAGCTTTCTCGACAACGGCTTTGACGTGACGCGCGATGTGATCCTGGCCCTTTGGGAAAGCGATCTTTCGGGCGATGCGGGCAAAGCCAAACACCCCAAAAGCGCTCTGCAAGAATGGGCCGCTCACAACAAACGCGCTATGCCGCATTATGATGTGACGGGGCGCAGCGGCCCTGACCATGCCTCGCGCTTTACGGTCAAGGTTCGCATCCACAATGTCGGCGAAGCAGAAGCAGAGGCCACGAGCAAAGGCGAAGCCGAAAAGCTTGCGGCCAGAGCCTTCCTCAAGAAATTTGGTTGAGACACTTTATGCTCCCAAGGCAGGGGCGAACGGAATTTATGACAAATACAAATCCTTCCAAGACTAAATGCGGCGTTGTTGCCGTCATTGGAGCGCCCAATGCGGGCAAATCGACACTGGTGAACCAGCTCGTCGGCCAAAAGGTCGCGATTACGAGCGCCAAGGCGCAGACGACGCGCGCCCGGATGCTGGGCATTGCGCTATTGGATCAGGTGCAGATGATCCTGGTCGATACGCCCGGTATCTTTGCGCCAAAGCGTCGCCTCGACCGCGCGATGGTTTCAGCCGCCTGGGAAGGTGCGGAAAGCGCCGATGCGATCCTGCTGATCGTTGATCCCATCAAGCAACGCCGACATGAGCTTTTGCCTTTGGTTGAGGCCTTGGAGCACCGCAAAGAGCGCAAGATCCTTGTCCTCAACAAGGTCGACAAGGCCAAGAAAGAGCCGCTTTTGGAACTCGCCCAAGAGCTTGGCGAACGCATCGCGTTTGAAGAGGTGTTCTTCGTGTCAGCCCTCACCGGCGACGGCGTGCCGGAGATGAAACAGGCGCTCGCAGACCTCATGCCCGAAGGCGTGTGGATGTATCCCGAAGACCAGGTTTCCGATGCCTCAGAACGCCTTCTCGCCGCCGAAGTGACCCGCGAACAGCTCTACAAACAGCTTCATGAAGAGCTTCCCTATGACAGCGCTGTGCGGCCCGAAAGCTATCAGCAACGCCCCGACGGGAGCGTGGAAATCCGCCAACAGATCGTTGTCGCCCGCGAAAGCCAGAAAGGCATCGTCCTTGGCAAAGGCGGCACGCGCATCAAGGAAATCGGCGCAGCAGCGCGCGCAGAGTTATCCGAAATTCTGGGCGTGAAAGTGCACCTGTTCCTCCATGTGAAGCACTCCGAAGGGTGGTCCGATGACAAGGAAGTGTTCGAGGAAATGGGGCTGGATTGGGTGAAATAGGCAGGCGTCCGAAAGAACTACCTATTACCCTTAGGCCAGCTGTCGAAGCTGGGCCCCCTCAGTGCTTCTTGGCGATCTTGATCTTTTGCTGTTTGGCAAAGGTTTTGGCCGACTCTTCGCTACGCCCCAGCGCTTTCGCAATCTGTTTGAGGCCCTGCCCCTTGGATGCGAGCAAGCGTAGGCGGCCCGCTTCTTCGGCGTTCCACGGTTGCTTGTGGCGTTCGAATTTCTCTTTGCCCATTGCGGCTTAAGTCTCGTCCGACTTTGCGGGCGCTTTCTTCTTCGCTGGTGCCTTCTTCTTGGCCGCAGGCTTCTTCGCCGCTGCCTTTTTGGCCGGAGCTTTCTTCTTAGCAGGAGCCTTCTTGCGGGTTTTCTTCTTCGCAGGCCCCTTAGCCGCACGCGCGTCGATCAGCTCGATGGCTTTTGCTGCTTCGATGTCCTCAGGCTTGATGTCCTTAGGGATCGTCGCGTTGGTGGTGCCATCGGTGACGTATGGGCCATAACGCCCCGGCATCACCTTGATTTCGCCCCCGCTTGTGGGGTGTTCGCCAAGCGTCTTGATCGGTTCGGCCTTCGCACGCCCACCTTTGCGGTTGGCAGCCTCAGCCAGCAGCGTCACCGCGGCATTCATGCCTGTTTCAAACACATCAATAGTGTTCTTCATATTGGCATATTTGCCATCGTGGCGCAGATACGGGCCATAGCGGCCAATCGCAGCCTCAATGTCCTTGCCGGTCTCCGGGTGCGGGCCGATAACGCGCGGCAGATCGAGCAGTTTCACCGCCCATTCGAGGTTGAAATCATCCAGATCCTTGGGGATCGAAGCGCGAGATTTCTTCTCTTCATGCTCCATCTCAACATAAGGTCCGAAACGACCACTTTTGCGATGAATTTCCGCGCCCGTTTCGGGGTGGACGCCCATAAGGCCATCATCTGATCCATCATCCCCGCCCGGCTGTGCAAAGCGGCGGGTGAATTTGCATTCGGGATAATTCTGACACGCGATAAACGCGCCGAATTTGCCGCCACGCAGCGAAAGGCGCCCGTTTTTGCGCCCTTCCGTCTCGCACAAGGGGCAATGGCGCGCATCTTTTCCATCTTCGCGCGGCGGAAAGAGGTAGTCGGAGAGATATTCGTCGAGCGCCTCGGTCACTTCCGAAGGCAGTTTTTCCATGACCTCATCGGCCTTGGGTTTGAAATCGGCCCAGAATTTCGCCAGCAGCGCCTTGTAATCTTCACGCCCGTCGGAAACCGTGTCGAGTTCATCCTCCATACCGGCCGTGAAGTCATAGGCGACATAGGTTGGGAAGAACCGCTCGAGGAAGGACGTCAAAAGCCGTCCGGATTCCTCGGCAAAGAACCGCTTGCTTTCCACCCGGACGTAGGCGCGATCGCGCAAGGTCTGGATGGTGGAGGCATAGGTCGAAGGGCGGCCAATTCCGAGCTCTTCGAGACGTTTGACCAGCGAGGCTTCGGAGAAACGCGGTGGCGGCTGAGTGAAGTGCTGGGTGGCTTCAACAGACTTTTTGGCCGGACAATCGCCTGCTTTCAAAGCGGGCAGCAGGCCATCCTCGTCCTCCTCCTTATCGTCAAAGCCTTCCTGATAGACGGCAAAGAAGCCTGGGAAGACCACAACCTGACCCGTGGCGCGCAGTTCATGCTGGCCAGTGGCGTCGAGCATGGAGACCGTGGTGCGCTCCAATTGCGCGGTTGCCATCTGGCTGGCCATGGCGCGTTTCCAGATCAGCGAGTAGAGCTTGCCCTCATCGCCGCTGCCAACGCGGTCTTTCGCGAAATTCGTGGGGCGAATGGCTTCGTGCGCTTCTTGAGCGTTCTTGGCCTTGGTCGCATAAAAGCGCGGTTTTTCAGGGCAGTATGCCGCATCATACCGATCACCGATTTCGTGGCGGCACGCAGCAATCGCGCCGCCGTCCATCTGCACGCCGTCGGTCCGCATGTAAGTGATCGCGCCTGCTTCATAGAGCCGCTGCGCCGCGCTCATGGTCTGGCTCGCGGAAAAGCCGAGCTTACGCGCGGCCTCTTGTTGCATGGTCGATGTCGTGAACGGAGGCGCTGGATTGCGTTTGAGCGGCTTTTTCTCAACGTCCTCAACCGTAAAGCGACCACCCTCGACAGCGGCCTTTGCCTCCATCGCAATGCCTTCTTGGCCAAGGCTGAGCTTTTCCAGCTTCTCGCCCTTGAAGCGCACCAGCCGGCCATCAAATTCGGTCCCGGCATGCTCCAGCTTGGCAAGCACCGACCAATATTCGTCAGGCTTGAACGCCTCAATCTCGCGCTCGCGCTCAACAATGAGGCGCAGCGCCACCGATTGCACCCGGCCAGCTGACTTTGCGCCAGGAAGCTTGCGCCACAGTACCGGCGACAATGTAAAGCCGAACAGATAGTCGAGCGCGCGGCGGCCCAAATAGGCGTCAATCAAAGGCTGATCGAGCTCGCGCGGCTTTGCCATCGCTTCGGTCACGGCCTTCTTGGTGATCGAGTTAAACGTCACCCGGTCGACTTTAGTGGGCAATGCTTTGCGCTTTTTCAGCACGTCCATCACATGCCAGCTGATCGCCTCGCCCTCGCGGTCAGGGTCGGTTGCAAGCACAAGGCGCGATGCGTCTTTGGCCGCGTCCGAGATTGCCTTGACCTGTTCGCGGTTGCGCTTGTCGGAATAAACCTCCCAGCTCATGGCGAAATCATCATCGGGCACCACGCTGCCGTCCTTAGGCGGCAGATCGCGGATGTGACCGTAGGAGGCGAGCACTTTGAAGTCGCCGCCGAGATATTTCTCAATAGTCTTCGCCTTCGCGGGCGATTCAACAATGACAAGCTGCATGAGAGAGGGTTCGTTTTCCTTACACGTGCCAAAGCACCTTACGCGTACGCGCGAGGGTGTGGCCTCGTTCGCTGCTGCGTCAAGTAGGTTTATGCAGGCCTAACGGCAAGAGCCCTCTTCGAAGGGTACCTTTGAAAACACCTTATTCGAATATGTCGGCAAGCTCTTCCTTGTTGCTCCCGAGCTGCCGGTACACGGTCACGGTAAAGCCAGCGAAGATCAACGATGACACATTCTCCAGCAGTGATGCTGACAAAGCCGTACCAAACGAGCTCAATCCGACGAGTATAAAACCGATCCCTTCCGTGATCGTCGCAAAAACAATCAAGGCGACAAACAAGATCAGCCCAGTGCCGAAGATTGACCAGCCATAGCCCTGGGTTAGCTGATTGCTTTCACCAAAGGCATCCATCGCCTTTTCTTCGCGAGTGAGCACCAGAGGCAGAACCGCGACCCAGCGCACGGCAAGGTATATGCCGGGAATAAGAAACAACACCATGCCAAAGCCAATGCCGATCCACGACAGGATCGAAATGCCAAGAAACGGGAAGATACGTTCAAAGCCGGGCGAAGGGGTCTGGCGGACCATTGCTGCTATCAACCAGTAATAGGCGACTAGACCCACCGCAAATGCCCCGATCACCGACATTACGGCAAAGGCACCTTGCGCGAGCAGTGCTTCATCAATCATCAGCCCAAAATCAAAAAATTCATTCGCGTCACCCGGATTAAAAAATCCCGCCAACGCGCCCATCGGAACCATGATCGCAAGATAAATTAGCGCTATTGCGCTGTTGGCGCGCAGCTCATCAACAGTGCCGTTGAGAAAGCTTGAAAGGCTTGCTTTGTCGTTCACGGTGTCCCCTTACGTTTTAGCCAAGCTGCTCGCGAGCTAGTCGCTCTGCAACCGGCTCACCCCGCCATCAGAATGCCGTTCTAGCTCACCTGAAAGCTCCAATTCGAGAAGGACCATATGCACGGCCGCTGCTTGAGCGCCAGATTGACGGATAAGCTCATCCACACCAATCGGAGCTTTGGTAAGGAGCCGTGCAATCGCATCTGCCTCATCCCCGCTTGGTACAGCTTCTCCCCATTCCAGCTTGCTGAGTTCCGCATAGTCAAAGTCGGACGCGTCCTCTGCCACGCGGTAGGTGGAGCGCGGCGCGCCGGTGAAGGTTTCTAGAAGTTCGATCACGTCTTCGGGGGTCGAGACAAGCACCGCCCCATCCCGGATCAGCTGGTTACATCCTTGCGAACGCGGGTCGAGCGGGGAGCCGGGGATCGCCATAACCTCGCGGCCCGCCTCTCCAGCCAGCCTTGCGGTGATGAGCGAACCGGAACGCGGCGCTGCCTCTACCACTACGGTGCCGCTGGCGAGCCCTGCGATGATGCGATTGCGACTGGGGAAGTGGCGTCCGCGCGGTTCTGTGCCGGGCGGTTGCTCCGCGATCAGCAATCCCTCGGTGGCGATCTGTTCTTGCAGTTTTGTGTGCTGGGGCGGGTAAGCAATGTCGATGCCGCTGGCGATGACGCCGATGGTCCTCGGCATAGCGCCTTCGTGCGCGGCCCCGTCTATCCCGCGTGCAAGGCCGCTGACCACTGTGAAGCCAGCTTGGGAGAGGCTCTGCGAGAATTCGCGTGCCAACTTCGTCGCCGCACCCGACGCATTGCGCGCGCCGACCATCGCGACACAAGGTTCACTCGCCAGCGACAGATCCCCGCGGCAGGTGATGATCGGAGGCGAACTGTCGATTTCGGCAAGCAGCGCCGGATAGTGATCCTGATCGTGAAAAAGATAACGCGCGCCCGCCGCGATTACGCCTTCGATCTCGCGCTCAATCCTATCCTTGGGCGCTGCACGATACGTCTTCTTCCCGCGCGATGCCATATCCGGCAGAGCCTCAATCGCAGCGACCGCATTGCCGAAACGGGCGAGCAGCTGGCGATAGGAAACCGGCCCAATATTGGGCGAGCGAAGAAGGCGAATGCGAGCGAAGGCCTCTGCCTGCGAAAGCCCCCCTGTATCGCTCACTTCTTGCCACCAATCCTCGGCTCTTCGCCTTTCATCAGGCGCCCGATGTTCTCGCGGTGGAGATAGATGATAAGCCCTGCAATCGCCGCCAGTACGGGGAAGAATTGCGGAAACCCAAACAGTGGCGCGGCCGCTGCTGCCGCCACAACCGCGCTCATCCCGGCGAGGCTGGAGATGCGGAAAATTCCGAGCATGGAAAGCCAGATCAAAGCATATGCGCCGCCAATGGCCCAGGCGAGCCCGAAGGAAACGCCTGCATTGGTCGCCACGCCCTTCCCGCCTTTGAAGCCCAGCCAAACGGGGTAGCAGTGCCCGATCACCGCGCCGCCTGCAGCAAAAGCCTTGGCGACGTCTCCAGTGTCACCGGCCCAGATGATGCCAGCTGCAAAAACAGGCGCGAAACCCTTGAGCAGGTCGAGGAGCAGCGTGCCCGCTGCAAGCCCTTTGTTACCGGTGCGCAGCACGTTGGTCGCACCGATATTGCCCGAACCGATATCGCGCACATCACCCATGCCTGCCGCCTTTGTCAGCAGCAGGCCGAAGGGAATTGATCCGCACAAATATCCGAAAACCGCGGCAAGTATTGGTTCCATGATCCACTTTCTGCCGCAGCGCGCGGCTTCCCTTTTCCAAATGCCTAAGTAATAGACCGCAGAACCTCAAGTTCGCAGACGAGAAAAAGCAATCGTTTCTGATCCCTCCTCCCCCATCCTCTTTCTCGACACTGGCGTAGGCGGCCTCAGCGTGCTCGGCGAAGTGCGCAGGGCCCTTCCCGATGCGCCGATCCTTTTCGCAGCGGACTATGCGGGCCAACCCTACGGTCAAAAGACCGAGGCTCAGGTCGCCGCGCGGGTCGCGGGTCTGCTGGGCCGGATGACGGAGCGATACCACCCCCGCCTTGCCTGTATCGCTTGCAACACGGCAAGCACAATTGCGCTCGGCATGGTACGTGAAGTTCTCGAAATCCCTATTGTAGGGACGGTCCCTGCGATCAAACCGGCGGCGGAAAACACGCGCACCGGGGTGATCGGATTGCTGGGTACTGCGGGTACAATCCGCCAACCTTACGTCGATGAGCTTGAGCGCGAATTTGCAGGTGGCACAACCCTGCTGCGCCATGCCGCCCCTGAACTTGTGGGCGAAGCGGAGACAAAGCTGCGCGGGGGTAACCCTGATCGCAAAGTGCTCGCAGCGGCTCTCGAAGCACTCACCCGAAACGATCATTCAGGCGCGCTCGATCATGTCATTCTTGGCTGCACCCACTTCCCGCTTTTGCGCGAAGAGTTGGCCGACGTGGCAGTGTTGGAGCTTGGGTGGTCTGCCGACGTTCAATTCATCGATGGCGCGGCGGGAATTGCGCGGCGAATTGCGCATCTTCTTGATGGAGAAACATTCCGGCGCAGCGGTCCGGACCGTGCGGTCACGACTGGTGATCTGGATCACTTTTTGACACTGAAACCTGTGTTAGCGACCTACGGAATCGATCAGATTGAACGATTTTAATCGCGAGCTATTCGCAAAGATCGCGGTTTTCATGCGCGGATCGCCTGCTAAATAGCGCTTGTGAAACCTTTGGGCCATTTGCGGGTTATATGGTCCGAGAAACGATGAAGATTAGACATCGCAAAGTCCGGGCAGAGTCCGGAAATGGGCCTTGCGGAGTTGGGATAAAGAACCTGTCATATGAATTACGACCAGATTTTTGATTCAGCGATTGACCGCCTTCACGAAGAAGGCCGTTACCGCGTCTTCATCGACATTATGCGCAACAAAGGCGCCTATCCCAATGCGCGGTGTTTCCACGGGCACAACGGGCCCAAGCCTATTACTGTATGGTGCTCAAACGACTACCTCGCCATGGGTCAGCATGATGTTGTCATCGGCGCGATGGAAGACGCGCTGCACGATGTGGGCGCAGGTTCGGGCGGCACACGCAATATCGGCGGTAACACGCATTACCATGTCGAGCTTGAGAAGGAACTCGCCGAGCTTCACGGCAAAGAAGGTGCACTGCTCTTCACCAGCGGTTATGTCTCGAACGATGCGACGCTTTCAACGCTTGCGAAATTGTTGCCAGGCTGTGTGATCTTCTCCGACGAATTGAACCACGCCAGCATGATCGCAGGCATTCGCAATTCCGGCTGTGAAAAGCGCGTTTTCCGCCACAACGACGTGGCGCATCTCGAAGAACTCCTCGCCGCAGAAGATCCCGAGACGCCCAAGCTGATCGCGTTTGAAAGCGTCTATTCCATGGAAGGCGATGTCGCGCCAATCCATGCGTTTTGTGACCTCGCAGAGAAATACAACGCCCTCACCTATATCGACGAAGTGCACGCGGTTGGTATGTATGGCGACCACGGCGGCGGCATTTCGGAGCGCGACAACGCCGCCCACCGTATCGACATTATCGAAGGCACTTTGGGCAAAGCGTTCGGCGTAATGGGCGGATATATCACCGCCAGCAACAAGGTGATCGACTGCGTGCGTTCCTATGCGCCCGGCTTCATTTTTACGACCTCGCTGTCGCCCGTTCTGGTCGCAGGTGTACTCGCATCGGTGAAGCACCTCAAGAAATCGAACGTGGAACGCAATGCGCAGCAGCAAGCTGCCGCAACGCTTAAGCTGAAGTTTGCAGAGGCAGGGCTGCCTGTCATGGACAGCGTAACGCACATCGTACCGCTGATGGTGGGTGATCCTGCCCGCGCCAAGAAGATCAGCGACATTCTGCTCGCCGAATACGGCGTCTATGTGCAGCCGATCAATTACCCCACCGTGCCACGCGGGACGGAGCGCCTGCGCTTTACCCCTGGCCCGCATCACACTGAAGAGATGATGAGCGAGCTTACCGATGCTCTGGTCGAAATCTGGGATCGGCTCGATATGGAGCTTGCCGAAGCGGCTTGATCCTTACCGATTTGATCGGCACACTCTTTCTTGAGGGAGGGAGAAACACATATGGCGACCACATTTGACCGGGCAAAACTGGATACCGGCGCGCTTGACATCAAGCCTGTGACGCCAGCGATTGGCGCTGAAATTCATGGCATTGATCTGGGCTCAGCGGACATCGAAGCCCGCATTCCCGAAATCCGCGCAGCGCTGCTCAAATACGGTGTGATCTTCTTTCGCGATCAGGATTTGACGCAAGAACAGCACATCGCCTTTGCAAGACATTTCGGCGATCTTGAGGTGCACCCGGCTACTCCCAAGGACCAACCCAACCCCGAAGTCCTCCGCATCGCCCATGGGCCTAAAAGCCGGGGGCAGGAGAATTACTGGCACTCCGATGTCACCTGGCGCGAGGAGCCATCGCTGGGCTCCATCCTGCTTGCACGCGAAGTGCCAGAATGCGGGGGCGACACTTGTTTTGCCAATATGCACCTTGCCTATGAGCGCCTGTCTGAACAGATGAAGCGCATGTGCGAAGGGCTCACGGCGGTCCACGATATCGCCCGAGTTTTTGCCTCGCGCATGGATAAAGCGCCCGCAGACCTCCACGAGAAGTTCCCGCCCATGCGCCATCCCGTAATCCGCACTCACCCCGAAACGGGCGAGCGGGTGGTCTATGTCAACACCGCCTTCACCAGCCACATCGAAGGCCTCTCAGCCAGAGAAAGCGCGTGGCTGCTCGACCAACTGTATAGCACTGCCAAAGATGCAGAGATCCAGTGCCGGTTCCGCTGGGAGGCGGGATCAATCGCCTTTTGGGACAACCGCGTGTGCCAGCACTTGGCCGTATCCGACTATTTCCCCGCCCGCCGTGTGATGGAACGGGTGACGATTGCGGGCGATAAGCCTTATTTCACGCCCTGAACATCGCCTCTGCCGTAACGTCCTTTGCGCAAAGGCAAAGCTGCGCTAGCTCTCACCATCAAACAGGAATCGGGAGAGCCTCACGTGGCCAATGAATACGGCGATGAAACACAAACCTTTGCGCAAGTTGTAAACGGGCGGCGCTCGATCCGGGGCTATCTGGACAAGCCTGTCCCCAAAAAGCTGCTGAAAGAAGTGCTGGCGATGGCCATGCGCTCACCCTCTTCGATGAACACACAGCCTTATCACTTCCACGTCATCACTGGAGAACCGCTCGACCGCATCCGCAAAGGCAATACCGAACGCATCCTCGCGGGCGAACCGGACTCACGCGAGTTTCGCAAGGGTCACCCCTTCGAAGGCAAGCACCGCGACCGTCAGGTCGGCTGCGCGATCCAGCTGTTCGAAGCCATGGGCATCGGCCGCGATGACAAGGAAAAACGCCAGGATTGGGTCCTGCGCGGCTTCCGCCAGTTCGATGCGCCGGTCTGCGTCATCATCACCTATGACAAAGAGCTCTCCGATGCCGATGACACCGTCTTCGACTGCGGAGCGGCCACCACGGCGCTGGTCAATGCCGCGTGGTCAAAGGGGCTGGGCTGCGTCATCAATTCACAAGGCATCATGCAAAGCCCCGTGGTGCGCGAACACGCCAATATCCCGGATGATCAGGTGATAATGAAGGCGGTGGCGCTTGGCTGGCCCGACCCTGACTTTCCGGCAAACCCTGTGAAGATCGTGAGGCGAAGTGTGGATGAAGCGGCGACGTTTGTGGGGTTTGATTGAGGCTGCTCACTCGACTGGGCTAGAAAGAGCGGCCGCTCGCTCGATATAGGGCAAAGCATCGACTAGCTCATATCCCGGCATTCGCCTGACAAAGTGCTTGAGCCAAGTCGCATGTCCGCTCCCCGCGATAACCAGCACTCTGTCACCGGGCTCAGCGATCATGTCGAGCTTCGCAAACATCTTTGCGTTTCGCATGTACCAATAGGCGTTGAGCTCTGCGCCGGGTTGCTGGTCACCATCGCCGATCCGAAGCATTGAGTAATAGACACGGTCATGCTGCGCTCCGATGATGTCTTCGCGGTTATGGTAGATGAGGGACTCGGCAACCGATTGCTGCGGAAGCTTCGCCTGTTCTTCGGCCACACTCGCCCCGAGCTCGGCAAACATCTGGCCCAATCGTTCTCCATCTCCGTTCGCTTCCGCAAAAGATTGGACGCGGCCAAACGGGAAGTAATCGGGCTCTCCCTCACCTGAACGCTCATCATAGCCGTACACAGCGCTGTGACCGAGCATTCGCGCGATACGAAAACCGATTTGAACGCTCTCATTGCGGTCGGTGGTCAGCAGCTGCGAAGTCTGCGCATAATCATCCACTTCCAAGCTAGGCAGCTCTGCCTGATTTTCCACGGCAATACGCGTGGGTTTCCACTCAGCCAAAGTATCGGCAAGGACTTGGATTTCTGTCTGCCGCCGAGGTGCCAGCATGTCGTCGACTTCCATATTGACGACATCCGCACCAGGGTTCGCGAAGTGGTAGACGCCAAGGATCATCACCTGGACGGGTTTTTCGGGCTCCGGTGTCTCCTGCGCGGCAAGAGGGCTCATCAAAGCGCCCGCCAGTGCTGCGAAGGTTGCGATTAGTCTCATCTTGGCTCTCCACGGTGACTTGCTGCAATAATACAGCAACTCGGAAGGAGTTCAACAGCCTGCTTGGAACCTACTTCTTCCAAGCCACCCGGTACAAATCAAACCGCCGATCCTTAAGGTTCTGCACCGCGCCTGATTGTCTGCTGGTAAGCAGGCTTGTCATCGATAGGTCGGCAAAGGCAACCGTCTCGGTATTGGGCGCTGTATCCGCCGCCACTCCGTCGCGTGCGAAGGGGAAATCCGACGGGGTCAGGATCGCGCTTTCGGCGTAGTGGATGTCCATGTTCTCGACGTTGGGAAGGTTGCCGACCACGCCCGACATGACAACGTAGCATTGGTTTTCGACCGCCCTCGCCTGACAGCAATAGCGGACCCGAAGATAGCCGCGCCGTTCATCAGTGCAGAACGGCACGAACAAGATCATCGCCCCCTGATCGACCAGATGCCGCGCCATTTCGGGGAATTCGCTGTCGTAGCAAATCATCACCCCGATGGGGCCGCAGTCGGTGGGGATGGCTTCCGCGCCATATCCGCCTTTAATGTTCCACCAGCGAACCTCGCTTGGCGTGGGGTGCAGCTTGTCCTGAGTGTAAACCGCGCCGCTGCGCAGGAAGACGTAGGAGATGTTGCGAATATCGCCATTTTCCATCCGCGTCGGGTGCGAACCGCCAATGATATTGATGTGATAGGAGACCGCCAGTTTCTCCATAAAGGCAACGAAGCGCTCGGTGTATTCGGCGATCTTTTCGATTGCTTTTGCAGGCTCCAGCTTTTCCTCTTCAAGCGACAGCAATTGCAAGGTGAACAGCTCGGGGAAAGTGACGAAGTCCGCGCCATAGTCGGCGGCGACATCGACGAAATATTCGACCTGTTCCTCGAATTCGGTCGGCGACGCGATCTTGCGCATCTGGAATTGGACGGTTGCAACGCGCACCGATTGGGGCAGGCGATCATGCGGGGTTTGCGATGAAAGTTTCGCCTCAGCCTGCAGCGGATTTTCCCAGTACATGTGAACGGCATGGCCGCCCGATGCCTTGTCGCTCGGCATATAGTCGGTGAGGATGCCGAGTGGGACAAAGCCTTGATTCAATTGAAAATTGATAACGGGGTCGCGAAACTCTTTTTCCATAACAGCGGCCAGATAATCGGCCGGGTCAGGAAATTTGCGCTTGCGCCGGGAGTAACCGGGAAGCCGCCCGCCAAAGACAATGCCTTTGAGCCCCAGATGCTGGCACAGCTCGCGGCGGACCTTGTAAAAGCGAAGGCCAATGCGAAGGCGGCGATAATCTGGGTCGACGCTGACTTCCATGCCGTAAAGAATCTCGCCATCAGGATCGTGGCGCGCGGCAAAGCCACCGCCGGTGATCTCTGCCCAGCTATGCGCTGCAAAGGCCGTTTTCTCGGAGATCTGGAACGTCGCGCAGTGTCCCACGATCTTGCCTTCGTATTCGGCCACCAACTGGCCGTCGGCAAAATTGTTGATCTGACCGCGCAACTCTTCAGCGGTGTAGCCTTCGTCCTTGCCGTAGATTTTGCGCGACAAGGCAGCGATGTTTCGCGCATCCCCCAGTTCCGCTTTTCTGATAACGAGCTTCGGCTTTTCCGGGTTCAGTTTCTTTGCGTTCATACGGGCTTTCTACAGCGATAATTAAGCACACGAAAGGTGTGCTCGCACTCTGCGCGTCAAAGGGCAGTTATCACCGCAAACTCACCACATTGTCCGCCTCGGGGCGCTCGCGTGAGCCGTCGAACAGGCTCATCATCGGCTCATCTGCCACAATCACAACCTGCGCATTGCCGAAGCCGTTGAAACCGGTCTTCATCGCAGCACCGTACGCGCCAAGCATACCCACTTCGATGTAGTCGCCCGCCTGAATGTCCGCTGGCAGCGCAAAGGGACCTGCCATAAAGTCGGCATCATCGCAGGTCGGGCCGTAGAAAGAGAAATCCTCAAGCGGCTCGATCAGATCATCTTCGAGCGCGGACACGGGGAAGCGCCAGCCCACATGTGCCGCATCATACAGAGCGCCGTATGCGCCATCATTGATGTAAAGCTCGTTGCCACGCCGTTTGTCGACGCTGACGATCATGCTCGAATATTCCGCACACAGCGCCCTGCCCGGCTCGCACCAAAGCTCTGCGTTATATGCGATGGGAAGCACTTCAAAGTGCTTGGCGATCAGCGCGAAGTAATCTTCGAGCGGGGGCGGCTCCATATCGGGATAGATGCTGGGGAAACCTCCGCCCACATCGATCATGTCGATCACAACGCTTGCCTCGGCAATCGCGGCGCGGGTGCGGTCCAATGCTTGCACAAAGGCAAACGGCGTCATCGCCTGGCTGCCGACGTGGAAACACACACCCAGCCAATCGCAATGCTGGCGGGCTTCTTGAAGGAGCGCCGGCGCTTCCGTCAGGTCACAGCCGAATTTGGCGGCCAGCGAGAGCTCTGCATATTCACTCGAAACCCGGATACGCACGCACAGGCGAAGGTCAGAAGCCGCCTCTCCCGTTTCCGGGTTCTTGCAAGCCTCGACGATCTTTTCGAGCTCTTCCATCGTGTCGAGGCTGAACGTGCGCACACCGTGCTGGTGATACGCCTCTGCAATGGCGCGGCGGCGCTTGATCGGGTGCATAAAGCACAGCTCGGCATCGGGAAGAGCCTTGCGCACAAGGCGCACCTCTGCAATCGAGGCGACATCGTAATGGGTCACGCCCGCTTCCCACAAAACCTGGATCAAATCAGGCGCGGGGTTTGCTTTGACAGCGTACAGCACTTTGCCGGGAAACTTCTCGACAAAGAACCGGGCAGAGCGGCGCGCTGCGTGTGGGCGGTTTAGGATGATGGGCTCGTCGGGCTCTAGGGCCCGCGCTACAGCCTTTGCGTCAGGATAAACGTACAACTCAAGGGACCCCCTTAAAACGGTTCGCAAACCGTAAGCGTTTCAACAGGGCTGCCTTGCGGTGAAGCGTATCCCTTGGGGCAGCGAGGCCGCGGCGTTTGCACAAAAACGCCGCGGCCTGCAATTAAATTCGTACTATCCCGGTAAGTTCCCGGGACAATCGGTTATTTACGAGAAAGCAACCTTCGGTGCCTGATCGACCGTCCCGCGCTCTGAATGGTCAAGCGTGTTGAAGTCGGCCTCTTTGAAACCAAGCATGCTTGCAAACAATACAGCCGGGAAAGCTTCGCGTGCTGAGTTGAACTGCGCAGCTGCTGCATTCAATGCGCGACGGGCTGCGGCCAGCTTGTCTTCAATGTCGGACAGTTCCGCTTGAAGCTCCTGAAAGTTCTCTGATGCACGCAGGTCAGGATAATCCTCACCCAGTGCAAGCAAATTGTCGAGCGCGATCTTGAGCCCTTGCTCGCTCGTGCTGTCAGGCTCACCCTTTGCGGCGGCGCTACGCGCTTTGATCACCTCTTCGAGCGTCGATTTCTCGTGGCCCGCATAACCCTTCACCGCCTCAACGAGGTTGGGGATCAGGTCGTGACGCTGACGCAGTTGTGCATCGATATCCGCGCGGCCCTGGTTCACATTCTGACGCAGGCGCACAAGTGTGTTGTAAATTGCGATGATGCCGAACACGCCAACAAACGCGATGACGAAAATCGCCGAAGTCCAGAACCAACCAAAAATATCAACCATCGTCCATTCCTCTTTTACTTTCTGAAGGTAACGTAACAGCCAATAGTTAAGAGATAGGGAATTTTAGGGACTATGCAGGCGGATGTTCAGGGATTGATGCGCGGGGAGCTCGGCAATTGGCTTGCTGAGCAGTCCGACATGCGCGGTGAAGCTCAAAAGAAAGCCTTTGACCGCTGGTTTTACGGCGCAATTGCGCTTCTGCCTCTGCTCGCGTTCCTATGGTTCGTGCCCATTTTCGGAGCCAGTCTCAAGCTGTTTGCGGCAGGCGCGGCGTGTGTCGGTGTCGCCTCTTGGGGTTATAAGCCGATCCAGGAGGCCAAGGCGACCATCAAAGTCGGCATCAACGAGGCCATCGCCCGCGATCTTGGGATTGAATACGATCCCGAAGTTGAACCCGGTGTCGAATTCCACAAGGCGCGCTCTTACGGTCTTGTCCCGAAATATGACCGCGATGAGTTCGAAGACTGCTGGTTCGGCGAACTGGGTGGTCAGGCATTCAACCTGTACGAGGCGCATCTCGAAGAGCGCAAAGGTTCAGGCAAGAACCGCCGCTGGGTCACAGTATTCCGCGGGGCGATTATCTCTGTACCGTTTGGCCGCGAATTCCGCTCTACCACGCTGCTCCAACGCAAGGGCAAGCATAACAGGTGGTTAGGCCTTGGCGGCGTCAAGGACGTGATCAATCTCGACGGTCACCGCATGCAATATGTCGATCAGGTTCACCCGCAGTTTGAAGACGTTTTCGAAGTTTTCAGCGACGATCAGGTAGAAGCGCGTGTTTTGATCCACCCATCCTATATCGAGCACCTGATTGCGCTTGAAAAAGCGTTCCACGGCAAGTCTATCCGCGCGCTTTTCGTCGACCAGCATTTGGTCGTGGTGGTCGAGAGCGAAAACATGTTCGAAAGCGGCTCGATGAAGGCCGAGGAAGACAACCGACGCGCACAGGAAACCGCAGACCAGTTTGCAGCGCTTGCCCGGCTGATTATGGCGATCAATCAGACCGAGCGCGGGAAAGCTGCGCCTATCATGACGAAACCTGAACACCCCGGCATTACGGAAGGTGTGCGCGAGGCGACCCCGCGCCGCGTTGGCGGATTTGGGCGCAAGGGGCTTTGATCAGCTCAGCCGATCACGGAAATCTTCGTATTCGAAGCGTTTGACGCATTCCAATGCGTCGGTGTCCGAATCCCAGAGGTAAATGCTGGGAAGCTGCACGCCGTTAAAGGTGTTGGTCTTCACCATCGAATAATGCGCCTGGTCGAGGAAGGCGAAGCGTGCGCCGGGCTCTGCGGGTACCGGCAGGCGATAGTCTCCGATCACGTCCCCTGCGAGGCATGACGGCCCGCCAAGGCGAATGGGGACACTGTCGTCCTGGAGCTCGCCCAGCATGGCGGGGCGGTACGGCGCTTCGAGCACGTCGGGCATGTGGCACGTGGCCGAGATATCCGCGATGCCAAAGGGTACTTCGTTGAAGCCCGTATCGAGCAGAGTGCCCACCAGAATACCGGCATCCAGCGCCACCGCTTCGCCAGGCTCCAGAATGATTTCAGCGCCCGTGTCATCGGCCGCGTCCTTCAGAAACTCAATCAGTTCATCGCGCTCATAATCGGCGCGGGTAATGTGGTGCCCGCCGCCCATATTGATCCATTTCAATTGCCCGAAATAAGGCTCAATCGCGTCGAACACCCGGTCCCATGTCTGGCGAAGCGGCTCGAATGTCTGCTCGCACAGGTTGTGGAAGTGGATGCCCTCGACGCCTTCCATATGCTCTTGCGTAAGCTGGTCGATGGGAAAGCCAAGACGCGAGCCGGGAGCGCTGGGGTCATACTTTGGCACTTCGCCGGTGGCGACCATGGGGTTCAGACGAAGGCCGACGCTCACATCGCCGCCTGTGACCGCTGCCTGATCAAGGATCAATGCAGCACGCTTCATTTGAGCGGGTGAGTTGAAGATCACATGGTCGGAGAGGCGGCAAATCTCGTCCAGTTCCTCTGGTTTGAACGCTGCGGAATAGGTCGCGATCTCGCCGTCGTAAAACTCGGACGCAAGCCGCGCTTCCCAAAGGCCGCTGGTGGAGACACCGTCGAGATATTCGCCCATGATATGAGCAACCGAGTGCATGGAGAACGCCTTGAGCGCTGCAAAGACCTTGCAGTCGGCTGCATCGCGAATGTCGGCGAGAATTTGGCAATTGGCGCGGATTTTTGCCGCATCCACGACGAACGAGGGGCTCTCGACGCGGGTAAGGTCGAATTGGGCGAATGCGCCCGGATTTCCAGCTTGGGTTTGCACTATACTGCTCTCATCTTAAAATGCTTGGGCAGATGCAGGCCTGCGTCGATCAACGCGCCCCGCATCTCGTCTGAGATGCACAATAGCCTCTCCATGATTGCTTTCTCCCGCCAAACATGCGCCCCACGGAAACCAGCCTCACGAAGCGCAAGACCTTCGATCTCCCGTTTGCTGTTGTGGAATGAGATATAATATCGGCCTTTGTCGTAGCCTCCGCTAAAAATCTCTCGATCACTGTCGTCAGGCGAAAAAGTATCGAGCCACTGACCAGTTACGAGCAAGTAGTACTGCCGTGGATAGATTTCACTCTCACCCATTCGAATTTCGAATGGGTAGAAATCATGCAAACCCGGCTCAAATCGTTCGAATATCTCTTTGACCGCATGATCGACAGCCCAAATCCTTGCGGGCAGTTTGATAATGGAGCCAAGTGCTCGAATGGGATTGATAGTCGTCACAAATCGCAGAGGTTCGTGGGGTTCAATGGGCGCGGACGGGATGCTATCTAACAATGGCCTGTTACCAGGCGCGACATGGAATTTCCCGACCACGTGACCAGCATAGTAAGGATAATCGTCATAGCCCTCCGGCAAGTCCAACAATCGCTTTTGTTCTTGCTCGGTTTGAACGTGATAATGATAGCTCAGCCTGTCGAACCATCCATCCCTACCCGTTTCGTCCGAGCCTTCTAGCTTGCAATCCAGCCCGTACTTTCCGTGCCCTGTTGGGAGGTGCATACCCCAAACCATCTCTATCTCCTTGATTTAGAGAAATGATTTAGGCTGCACACGTTAAAACCCAACCGGCCCATCAAGTTCCTTCACCTGCCACGGTAGGCCGTGCGCGTTCAGCATCTCCATAAAGGGGTCCGGATCCATCTCTTCCATGTTGAAGACGCCCTTCCCTTCCCAAGTGCCCTGCACCATCATCGCAGCGCCGATCATCGCGGGCACGCCGGTGGTGTAGCTCACCGCTTGGTTGCCGGTTTCCTCGAAGGCTGCTTCGTGAGAGCAGATGTTGTTGATGTAGAAAGTCTTTTCACCTGACCCATCGAGCGCCTCTCCGGTTGCGATGCAGCCGATGTTGGTGTTGCCCTTGGTGGTCTCGCCCAGCGTTTCAGGCTTGGGCAGAACAGCGGCGAGAAATTGCAGCGGGATGATGTCCTTGCCCTGATAGCGGATCGGCTCGATCCCGGTCATGCCAACGTTTTGGAGCACGGTGAGGTGTTTGATATACTCATCGCCAAAGGTCATCCAGAAGCGCGCGCGCTCCATTTCCGGGTTGAATTTGGCAAGGCTTTCAAGCTCTTCGTGATACATGAGGTAGGCGTTCTTGGGGCCCACCGCCTCAAAGTCGAACTCGGTTGAGACCTGCATCGCAGGTGTTTCCACCCAATCGCCGTTTTCCCAATGACGCGCAGGAGCAGTCACTTCGCGGATGTTGATTTCCGGATTGAAGTTGGTCGCAAACGCCTGTCCGTGGTCGCCGCCGTTGCAGTCCAAGATGTCCAGCGTGCGGATCGTCTTGAGCTTATGCTTTTTCAGCCACATGGTGAAAACGCTGGTTACGCCCGGGTCAAACCCGCTGCCGAGCAGTGCCATCAGGCCTGCCTCTTTGAAACGGTCGTGATAGGCCCATTGCCATTTATACTCGAACTTCGCCTCATCCTTGGGCTCGTAATTGGCCGTGTCGAGGTAGTGCGCGCCTGCCTCAAGACACGCATCCATGATCGGCAAATCCTGATAAGGCAGCGCCAGGTTCACAACATGGGTCGCGCCCAGACGTTTGATCAGGTTCACCATTGCCGGCACTTCTTCTGCGTCGATCTCGTAAGTCGGAACATCGACGCCGGTGCGTTCCTTCACGCTAGCGGCAATCGCATCGCACTTTGACTGGGTGCGGCTGGCTAGATGGATTTCGGGGAAAATCTCGACGTTCATCGCCATTTTGTGGACACAGACCGAGCTAACGCCCCCTGCCCCGATCACCAGCACCTTTGACATATTCACGAACCTTTCAAATTCGAATCTTGCGCGTCCTTTAGTGTAATGCGCTAAGGCGCACAAATGATCCGAACACCTACAAATGATGGCGTCATCGCCGCCGCACGCAGCATTGCAGACATTTTGCCCTCAACCCCGCTATTGCCGGTCGAGATTGGCGGCGTGCGCGCGCATATCAAGGCCGAGAACCTTCAACCTATCGGCGCATTCAAAATCCGCGGGGGATGGTGGCGCTTGTCCAATCTTTCGCCCGACGAACGCCAGCAAGGCGTGGTCGCAGTCTCTTCGGGGAACCACGCGCAAGGCGTTGCCTGGGCGGCCAGGCGGCTGGGCATAAAAGCGACCATTGTCATGCCGAGCGATGCTCCGCAGGTGAAGCTCGCCAATACCAAAGCGCTGGGAGCAGAGGTCGTTCTTTATCGACGCGCCCCAAAGGAAGAGGGAGGCGAAGACCGCGATGAAGTCGCTGCAAAACTCATCAAGGAGCGCGGCGGAACGCTGGTCCACGCCTTTGGTGACCCGTGGGTAATCGAGGGGCAAGGCTCAGCCGGGATTGAAGCGGTGCAACAGATTGGTTGCGTCCCGTCGCGCTTTATCGCGTGCTGCGGCGGAGGCGGGCTTGCAGCGGGGCTTGCGCTTTCATGCCCTGATGCAGCAGTTCATGTGGTGGAGCCCGAAGGATGGGACATGGTCGGACAGGCGATGCGCTCAGGCGAAATTGTTCATGCGAGCGCGAATGCACCAAAGACGATCTGCGATGCGCTCCAGCCAACGGCCACAAAAGCACTCAACCTTGGCCTTCTGAAAGGACGAGCGGAAGCAGGCGTCACGGTCACCGATGACGAAGTGCGAGAGGCCCAGCGCTGGGCCTTTGCCAACCTTCGGATGGTGGTTGAACCCGGCGGCGCAGCGGCTCTTGCAGCCGCGCTCTCTGGCAAAGTGCCGGTCGATGAAGGCACGATCATCATGATCACAGGAGGCAATGCCGACCCGGCTGCTTTCGCCAAAACAATCGATCAGGAGACTTGATAGGTGACAATCGGGTGTGAACGCTGGTCGAGCGGGCTGACGGGTTTGACAATCACCCACGCCTCACACAGGAATATGATCAAAACAGGGTAGAGGGATCGTTTCTATGCAAGCTCAAATGCTGGCGCCTGCCGCCGTTTTGGTGGTTTGGACACTCATCGTCATGTTGTGGATCATTCCGTCGCGCTTTGGCGCCATTGGAAAGCTGGAGGACAAATCAGCGCTTGCCGGCAAAGAAGGGGTTCGCGGTCAGGATTTGGAAGGGGTTCTCCCGGACAAAGCCAATTGGCCCGCCCACAACCACACGCACCTGCATGAACAGCCCACGCTGTTTTATGCAGTGAGCGCAATCCTTGCGATTGTGGGGGCAGGAGCGATTGATGTGACGCTCGCGTGGGTCTATGTCGCTTTGCGCATTATGCATTCGCTTTGGCAGATCCTGATCAACAAGATCCCGGCGCGCTTTGTGCTGTTTCTTGGAAGCTCGATTGTGCTGATCGTTTTGGCCATACGCGCGGTGATGGCAACCGCGTTTGCTGACCCAAGCCTAGCCCCGCAATAACAAAGAACCAAAGAACCAAAGGACCAATTATGATTGGCATGGAAATTCTCGCCCCAGCGGTCGCGCTGATGATTTGGACGATGGTGATGTGGGCATGGATGTATGCAACGCGCATCCCCGCGATGAGCAAATCGCCCGATATCGAAGCGCCAAGCAAGCTGGTGGGCTCAACCGGTGCTGGCCTTCGCGAAAAGCTGCCCGAAACCGTCAATTGGAAGGCCGACAATTACAACCACCTGCACGAAGCGCCCACAGTGTTCTATGCTGTTGCGATTGTGCTCGCGATCCTTGGTCAGGGTGACGGGATGAACGCGTTTCTGGCGTGGATTTATACCGGTCTGCGCATTGCTCACAGCCTGGTGCAGGTGACCGCGAACCGTGTGATGGTGCGGTTCGTGCTGTTTGCATTGTCGAGCGTGGTGCTGATTGTGCTGATCGCAAAGGCAGCGATGATCGTCTTCGTTTAAGAGGCGCTGGGGGCGGCCGGAAAGCCGCCCTCACCCATTACTCTGCGGCTTCGCGCGCATCTTCCATCGTTGCAAGGAAGCGTTCCGCATCGAGCGCTGCCATACAGCCCATGCCAGCAGCCGTGACCGCCTGGCGGTAAACGCTGTCCGTCACGTCGCCTGCTGCAAACACGCCGGGAATGGCGGTTTTCGGAGTGCCGGGTTCGACCTGAAGATATTTGCCCGAATGCATCGGAAGCTTGCCTTCAAACAATTCAGTCGCTGGCGCATGGCCGATCGCGACGAAGGCTCCGTCGACTTCGAGGGTTGAGGTCTCGCCTGTCACAGTATCGCGCAAGTTAAGGTGCCCGAGGGTGCCGTCTTCGCCCGCTTCAAAGCTCTCGACCGTCTTGTTCCACATGACGTTGATTTTGTCGGATTTGAACACGCGTTCCTGAAGGATCTTCTCGGCGCGGAATTCATCGCGGCGGTGAATGATGGTAACATCGTCCGAGTGGTTGGTAAGATACAGCGCCTCTTCAACCGCAGTGTTGCCGCCGCCGATGACCGCAACCTTTTTGCCGCGATAGAAAAAGCCGTCGCAGGTTGCACAGGCCGATACACCCTTGCCGCCCAGCGCCTCTTCACCCGGCACGCCTAGCCATTTCGCCTGAGCACCGGTTGCGATCACAATGGTGTCGGCGATATATTCATCACCGCTATCGGCAACCGCGCGAAAAGGTGAGCCGTTTTCAAGGTCCACTTCGGTGATGATGTCATACATCATGCGCGTGCCAACACTTTCGGCCTGCGCTTTCATCTCTTCCATCATCCACGGGCCCTGAACCACATCGCGGTAGCCAGGATAGTTTTCAACATCGGTTGTGATGGTCAGCTGACCACCGGGTTGAAGACCCTGAACCACGATCGGTTCAAGCATGGCCCGCGCTGCGTAAATCGCGGCGGAATAGCCAGCAGGGCCCGAACCGATGATGAGCATCTTTGTGCGATGAGTAGCCATATGTCGTCTCTTAAAGTTGTATCTTGGTTGATGCAGATATGGGGAGGAAGCGGGCCGATGTCACGCCAGCAGACGCTCTCTAAGGCGAGCTTTCCTTGTGCCATCCACACCTAATGTTTGTGCCAGATAATTATCGATAGAACCGTGGTCGCGGGTGACCTCTTTCCAATAGGTCCCGATATACTCCTCGCGAACCCCCATAAGGTTGCGGATCGCCTCGGGTTCAATCTCGCCATAGTGCGCTTTCATGCGGGGAAGCGATTGGTTCTCGAGGATGTGCTGTGTCGGCGCGTCATTGGTGAGCATAAACTCTGTCACGATATCATCGTAATGCACGCCAAGCACATGCAGGAGCAGGCTTGCACCAACCCCGGTGCGGTCCTTTCCGGCAAAGCAATGGATAAGGTTTGCGCCATCACGTGTCTCCAACGCTTTGAAATAGCGTGAAAACATATCGATCATCGCAGGGTTCACCGGCATGCGAGTGTAAACCGCAAGCATCCGCTGTCGCCCCTTTTCGGCGGTCATATCCGTTTTGTCGCTGCCCCCTTCATGGGGAGGAGAGCTGGCTGTCTCGCCGTCGAACGCGATCACATCTGCGGCAAAGTCGGGATGACGCGAACAGGGAAAAGTCGATCTCTCGCTTTCCCCGCGAAAGTCGACAATCGTGCGAATATCGAGGCTTTGGACAAGTTCGAGGTCGGTTTCGCTCGCGTCCCTATGCTGGCCCGACCGGTAGAGCAGCCCTTTGCGCACCTTTGCCCCGTCAGCGCCCTGATAGCCGCCATAATCGCGCAGATTGTGGATGCCATCGGTGGTCAGGAAGGGTTCTGGAAAAGGTTCGCGAATCATAGCGTCACGCTCTGACAGCGCGCTTGGCTCGCGGCAAGTCAGTCTGTCGCACAACCTTAGGTAGCAGTTCGGAGCCCCTGCCAAACGCCTCGTTTGCAGGCGGCGCTCTATTGGGAGAGCCTGAAAATGCGCCCTTCCCTCTAACTGGTATCAACAACATGTCTTTTATCCTTATTGCCGACGACGACGAACTGATCGCAGAACTCGCAAGCCAGGCCCTGATCGATGCAGGCCATGCTTGTGGCTGGGTGACGAGCGCGGAGGACTGTTGGACACTGCTTCAAACAAGGCGTCCAGATGCGCTTCTGCTTGATCAGGATATGCCCGGGATGAGCGGCCTGTCGATGCTGCGCAAACTGCGGCAAAGCGCGCAATTCTATGATCTTCCGGTCCTGATGTTCACCGCGATGAGCGGCGTTCAGGACGAAACGCAGGCGATCTATGCAGGCGCGCAAGGGTTTATTCGCAAGCCCTTCGACCCAAGAGGCCTGACCAACCGTGTCCAGCGTGTACTTGCAAAACGAACGGGTCGGCCGCGTCACAAGGACTTACAGACCTACCTTGAACAAAGCGCAGGCATCACAAACGATATCGCGGGCCCAAGGCGCGTTCTTTAGACGCTATCCCTCGGCCAGATCGTTGCAAAAATTCGTTGTCCATTCACGCACATTGTCATCGCGGATCGTCGATATCATCGCCTGATAACGGCTCTTGCGCTCCTCCAATGGCATATCAAGCGCCTTGCCGATTGCCATGGCCAGCGCATCGGGGCTGTGCGGGTTGACGAGCAGAGCGCCTTTGCCATCGCAGTCCAGTTGATACGCAGCACCGGCAAAATCGGACAGCACCAGAACGCCGGGATCCCCGGGGTCTTGCGCTGCGACATATTCCTTTGCGACCAAGTTCATTCCATCGCGCAAGGGTGTCACGCAGCCGATTTTGGCCGCGCGGAAAAAACCGAACAGCTCGGCATGGGAATAACCCCTGTTGACATAGCGGATGGGCACAAGGTCAACCTCGGAGCGCGCGCCGTTGATCTGCCCGGTTTTTTGTTCAAGCAGCCCGCGGATTTCCTGATAGCTTTGCACATCTTCGCGGCTCGGCGGGGCGATCTGGATAAAGACTAGATCGCGCACAAGCTCAGGGTGTTCGTCGAAGAAGCGGCCTATGCCGTCGATCCGTTCGGGCAGGCCTTTGGAATAATCGAGGCGGTCCACCCCGATCATGCCCGTCCGGCCGCGGATAGAGGCAAGGAAGCGCTTTTCTGCATCTTTCGCTTCGGGCTTGGCACCCTCGGCCTGAAAATGCTCCCAATCGATCCCGATCGGATAGGCGCGCGCCGTGGTTGTGCGGCCTTCGTGAGTGATCTTGCCCGTCTCGTGGTCAACCTTCGCGCCAAGCTCGTTTTCGCAATAATGCACAAAGCTGGACAGCCATTCGGGCGTCTGAAAGCCGATCAGATCATAGGACAGCATGGTCTTGACCAACCGCTCATGGAACGGGAGCGAGGTGAGCAATCGTGTGGGCGGCCACGGTGTGTGAAGGAAGAAGCCGATCCGGTTCTTGACCCCGCGCGAACGCAGGCGTTCACCCAGCGGGATCAGATGGTAATCGTGGACCCACACAAGGTCCTCTTCCTCGATCAGCGGCATCACGCTTTCCGCAAAGCGATCATTTACCCGTTCATAGCTTTCGCCGGTCTTGTTCTCGAAACGCGCCAAATCAATCCGGTAATGGAAAAGCGGCCAAAGCGTCGAATTCGCGTAGCCGTTGTAGTATTCGTCCAGCTCCTGCTTGGAGAGATCAATGGTGGCTGTGGTCACTCCATCGGTTCGCTGGAGGTCCATATTGCCGGTCCGATCGTCGCTTTCCTGACCTGACCATCCGAACCAAACGCCGCCGCGATCTTTAAGCGCTGCGTTAAGCGCGCCTGCAAGTCCACCTTGCGCACCGACAACGCCGCGCGCCTTTGGCACGGCAACACGGTTCGAGATGACGACTAGACGGCTTATCGCACTTCACTCCACGGCTTGGACAAGAGCCCGGCGCAGTTGATTACTCCAACCAAGGAATAAGTTTGCGGGAAGTTCCCCCAAAGTTCGCCGGTCTCATAGTCGAGGTCTTCGCTAAGCAAGCCGGATTTCGTGGTGTGACTGAGCATGGTTTCAAACAAGGTTCGCGCCTCGTCGCTGCGGCCTGCAAGATGCAATGCCTCAATCAGCCAGAATGTGCACACATTAAAAGCCGTCTCTGGCGCGCCGAAGTCGTCTTCGGCCGCATATCTCAGCATATGGTCGCCGCGCCGCAGGTGTTCTTCGACGGCGGCAAAGGTGTGCTTGAAACGCTCGTTATCAGGCGACAGGAACCGCAGCTCCACCATTTGGAGGAGCGATGCATCCAGATAATCGCTTTCAAAGCTGGCCCCGTAATGACCGCCCTCGCCGCTGCTATCCGGCTTCCATGCTTTTTCTTCGATGGTCGCTGCAATCTTGTCGGCGCGCTCTCGCCAGAGCCATGCACGGTCCGGCTTTTGCAGATGTTCTGCGACATTGGCGAGGCGATCACATGCCGCCCAGCTCATCACAGCAGAATAAGTGTGCACCTCTTCGCGCGTCCGGAATTCCCAGAGGCCGGCGTCGGGCTGGTCGTGCATGTTCCACGCCATTTCGCCAACCTCTTCAAGGCTTGCAAAATCGGCATCATCGGCAGGACGCATCAGGCGCTTGTCAAAGAAGCCTTGCGCGCTTGGCAGGACGATCTGGCCATAACAATCGTGCTGGATTTGTTTGTAGGCGGCATTCCCGCGCCTGACCGGCCCC
The DNA here is from genome assembly GCF_057364925.1 of Erythrobacter sp. S227. Classification (NCBI taxonomy): domain Bacteria; kingdom Pseudomonadati; phylum Pseudomonadota; class Alphaproteobacteria; order Sphingomonadales; family Erythrobacteraceae; genus Erythrobacter; species Erythrobacter sp. S227. The sequence continues at coordinate 592,101 of NZ_CP200280.1, read as the reverse complement.
ATCCCGCGATAACCCGCCAGATAGCTGGCCGTGGTCTCATTCAACTCGCTTTGACCCATCACGGAATAAAGCGGCTGAATCTGCCCCCCGCGCGCGCCATCGACGATGTTGCGCAGGTATCCCAGATACTTCTCCATCACATCGAGCGCACCCAACCGGTTAAGCGCCTGGATGGTATAATAGCTGTCCCTGATCCAGCAGTAGCGGTAATCCCAATTGCGCTCTGAATGGGCAGCTTCCGGAATCGAGGTGGTAAGCGCGGCCACAATCGCGCCTGTTTCTTCGTGCTGGCAAAGTTTGAGCGTTATCGCGCAGCGGATCACCTCTTCCTGCCATTCGAGCGGGATAGAGAGCCCTCTGACCCAGCGTTGCCAATATTTGCGTGTCGCCTGCTCCATCGAACGGACCGTTTCGCGCAAGTTTCCAACGAAGGGTTCATCCGGGCCGAGGAAGAAATGTGTGTCTTCCTCAATCCGGAAGGTGCGCCCTTCCATGATATAGCCGACCGGCGCATCAGTGGAGAGGCGCAGCGCATGCTCGCCTGCAAGATAGCGGATATGGTTCGTACCGCTCGTCGTTTCAGCGAGGCCCGCACCGTAATTCTTGGTGGGTTTAAGGACCACTTTGATCCGCGGATGCCCTTTGATCGGGCGAACAATCCGGGCGTAGGAAACGGGCCGATACATCCGGCCTGAGCTTTCATAACGCGGCGCAAAATCGAGGATTTCGACCGCGGTCCCGTTATCGGCTTCCAATGTCGTCACAAGGATCGGCGTGTTGCGGATGTATTCCTGGTGCGCGCTGACCTGCCCTTCGAGTTCAAAGCGCCAGATGCCTGCCTCTCGCTGATCCCCGTTAAGCAGGGCCGAGAACACCGGATCCCCGTCAACCCGCGGGACACAGCCCCACACGATCGCGCCCGTATCGTCAATCAGGCCGGACACCTGACAATTGCCAATTGGCCATAACTCCAGATTTGAAGTGTGCGACAAGCGTTAAATCTCCAACCAGTTGTGGACGCAAGATACGTCGTAAAGGCGATAGCGCGCGCAAGTTTCCTCGCGCTCGCCGACAAGAATACCGGCCCCGCCAAGGGCCTCGCACGCGGCAAAGCCTCCCTCATCGGTCAGGTCATCGCCGATGAAAATTGGCCGCGCGCCTTTGAACGGGGGTGTCTGCATAAAGGTGCGCACCGCGCTTCCCTTGTCGCCGCCGCCCGACACGATCTCGATCACACATTTGCCACCTTGCGCGGTCCAACCGTGTTTTGCTGCGAGACCATTGGCAAAGGCAACCGCCCGCTCTTCCATCGCCGGATTGCTCCGGTAATGAAGTGCGCCGCCATGGGCCTTGTGCTCGTAATCAACGCTATTCTCGGCCGCAAAGCCTCTTAGCGCCGTTTCGATTTCCGGAGGCAGGTGCTTCGCCGCCTCACCCAAAACCTCGCCTGAAGCGCTGCGAATGTCTGTCCCGTGCGACCCGGCAATCGCAATGCCAACGGGTCCAAGGTGGCGCTCGATATCGGCAATCGAACGCCCGCTGATCAGGGCGCATCGCCCTTCGATGCGGACCGCCAGGCGGGCCAGTCGCTCTGCCAATTGGGCAATGGGTGAAATCGCGTCTGGCCCCTCGGCAAGCTCAACCAGAGTGCCGTCGAAATCGAGGAACAGGGCCAATGCCGTCTCTTGTGAAAAAGTGGCAAACGCCGGAGGCGCGCCCGGAGCGATTGGGGAGTGCATGTTCCCAAGGTGTAGTGGAAAGCTTCAAGTGGTCAATGCCTTTGCTGCACCGCAGCAATACGCATTGCAATGCGAGGTCGATTCGCGGGGCTGTTGCAGGGCAACGACAGCCTATTCGATTTCGTATCGTACCGTGATGGTAAAGGTTGCACCCGCTGCAAAAGCACCGTCCGGGTTCACTCGGAAATCAGTAATATTGGCATCGCAGCCTGTTCCATCGTCAACCGGCGTATAGACGAATGAAGCTCCATTATTGTTGGAAAACTCCACATCGTCGACGCCCGAACCCAGACTTGCAAAAGCGTAAGTCAGGTTAGAATTGCCGCCCGGATCGCTGAAAATTATTGGCCCACCAGGACGGCTGATCAGGCACATTCTTGCGTCCGCTGGACCATTGTCGAGGACTGACAAGGTGTCTGTGAAAGCTGCGCCATTGCCGATATTTGTGACGGTGATCAGATACTCAACAGTCGCACCGGGAATAGCCTTTGGATTGCTCGTGCCGTTAACAGGGTCGGCAATGATCGAGCTCACCTTGCTTACCGTGATATCGGCTTCCGAAGGGGTGCAGAACGAAATATCGTGGATTGCGATGCTCTGATTTGATGGATTGTTTGGCGCACCGGGCCCATTGCCATACTCGATGATGATGGTGTCGATCGGGTCGAGGAACGTGAAAACACCTGTACCATTCGCCGTTGAGTCACCAGCGCCACCGCTGCCGATCAGCGAAGGACCAACAATCTGGTTTGCAGAGCCATTGGTCAAAATCGCGTTGACCCTGACACCGTTCAGCAAGCCATAGACCGTCACACGGTCTTCAAAAGTACCCGACCGGTCGATATCGAAGACAGCGAATTGAGCACCCGTAAATACACGCGGCAAATCAATAGTGGTCACCGCTTGTTGTTGGCGGTTGTCATTGTTCTGGTTGAACGCAAGCGCAAGCTCTTGAGGGTTGAGGCCGCCGGAAACGGCTGTTGTGAGAGCAGGAACCGCTCCGCCAAAGCTACCGCGCGAGACAAAATTGCCATCGGTGACAATATCGAACGAAATGGTCCCGAAACTTGCCAGCGAATAGGAATTGTTGAGGCTGCCTCCGGGCCAGGTTACACTATCCCAGTCGAACAATGTTTCCCCAACAGGGCACGGAAGAACCGGCGGAGTGCCTCCAGAAGGCGTGGCCGCAACGACGAAAGAGCTGCTCGCGAAATCGTCTTCGGATGATACGGCGTTGTTCGGGGTGGAATCGGGGTCCTCGGCACTACTGGCGATAATTTCTGCGATGTTGGTGATCGTTGTCCCCTGCGACGCAGTGACTTCGCCTGTGATGTTAATCGTCGCGCTTTGACCAGGAGCCAAGGTGCCAACGTTCCACTGACCGTTCGTGCTGTTAAAGGTCCCATCGCCATCGGCGGTGTCAAAGGCGATGCCGCTGGGCAAGGTGTCTTGCACAACGATACCGTCGGCATTGATCTCAGACACAGCCGAGTTGGTGACGGTTAAGCGCCATGTGGCGAAACCGCCATTGCTAGGCGGTGAGCCGAGCAATTGTTTTGTGAGCGAAAGATCAGCGCCTGGCTCTGAATAGGCAAGATCAGAAAATCCAATAAACTGCGCAGAAGGATCGCCTGTCCCGGTGTAACTGAAATAGACAATCTGAATGCGCTGAACCGCCTGACTGCCAAAGTCGAAATTGATATTACCGGTTGTGTTCGCGGTTGAAGATCCTGCAATCCCGGTCCATCCGTTGACCGTCGCGTCATTGGTTCTCTGAAGCGACGTGCCTATCGTCCAAAGTGAAGTATCGACCGCCGCGTTGGTAAAAGCGCCCGTTGCATCGCCCGCGTAAAAGACTTCAATCGCATCGGTGAAACCGCCGGCATCAAGGTCGCCAATCGAGAAAGTAAGCCCGGTTACAGCCCTGCTTAGATCGATCGTCATCGTGATCTTGTCAGCTGGATCATATTCCTGATTGTCGAAGCTCAGCAGCAGCGGCGATGGTGCGCCGCCGATTGTGCCATTGAAATAGCTGACGAATGTTGTCGCAAAGCCTGGTACCACAGTACCGGGACCAGTTGTTTCGCTCGACCAGGTGATTGTTGCAACCGTGCCATCAGAACCGGTGACCTGTGTCCCTGATGGAAGTGAGCCTTGACTAGCAGCGCCAGCATCAGCCCAATCGATATCCTGACTTTGCGCGAAGGCTGTGCTTGGCTGAAGCACAAATAGCGCAAATACAAGGCTCGCCCAGACACCGAGTACTTTCGCAGCAGAAAAGGCGCGTTCAAACATCGCGCCTGCATAAGAGCGGATGGTAAACAGCGCGTTTACCCTGGCTGTATTGTTACAAGAATTGACGATCATCGGCCCGCTCATCGCCCTAACCCCAGAAACTCGAAGCTGCTGGTGTCGAACTTCAGACGGACGGCTGCGAATACGCCTTTGTCGGTGTTGCGCGCTTCTGAGAAATCGCCATCACGGAAACCTTCGACGTTGTAGCCGACAGTGACGAGCATGCCGTCCACAGGCGTAAAACCAACGGTCGGGCCGTATGAGAAGCTGGTCACATTGTCCTCAAGGTTTGCGCGAACGGTTGCGCTTGCACCGATCTCGAACTTTTCTCCGATACCGATGCGAGCGTCTGCGCCAACGAAAGCAGTGGTGCCCGAGAACTCAGTGCCCTCGAACTCGTCAAAGTTGTAACGGCCACCAAGGAACAGGCCGAATTCATTGCGGCGGCTTTCGCGCGCTACGCCGTTGCGGTCTTCGTCCCAATCGCGCGGGCTCCAATTGGTGGACCAGCTTGCGACCACGCGGCGTGAGGTTGCATCGCCGTCTACGATCAGGGCGCTTGCACCTGCACCGCCTGCTTCACCAGCGATACCGCCGGTGACCTTGTCGCTGCGATACTCAAGCTTACCAAGCATCGCGATTTCAGAGGCGTCCGGACGGTGAGCAAAGGCAATCGCTGCGTCCATAATCTCGACTTCCGGGCCAAGCTCGTCTTTGGCACGGGTCCAGGTGATGCCAGAGCCGACAATGCTGCCCTCGCCCAGTTGACGGATACCACCAAAGGTTGCGCCGTAGCGGTCTGCTTGCTCGCCATCGCGATATTCGCCGCGCGCCGTCAGGCTCCAACGGTCTTTGCGCCATGCGCCGCCGAAAGTGACAGCAGTAAAGTCTTCGAAGAGCTGGCCACCGGTCAACTGACCGCCAGAGGCAGCAGGTTGAAGTGGATTGATCAGGTCGGCGGTGTCTGGCGCACCGTTCAAAGTGCGGTTGCCGTCAATGGTCGCATCAAGCGAAAACTCAGGGGTAAGCTGAAGCGTTTGGGCAAGACCGAAGGCGGCAAATGTGCGGTTGCCAAGCTCGCCAACGCTCTCTTGACCAAGCGAAGTGATCACCTGACCACCCTGCCACGGAGTAAGCTCGATACCGCCACGCAAGGTGCGCGCGTCGATGTTTTCGCCGTCGGCAATCTCGTAAGTGCCCACAAGGCGGACGCCATTGGCAATCGCATAGCGAGCGCCAATGCGGTGACGCGCTGGCAGGTCGAGGCTTTCGGCTTCGTCCAGAGCAATTGCGGTGGATGCGGACAGTTCAAGTGAGTTGTTGAGCAAACGCTTGGTCACGCCGCCTTCGAGCACGGTCGAGGTGTTGGTTGTGCCGTCCGCCAGCCGGTCATTGAAATGCGTGAGGCCAACGCGGAAATCGGTATCGGCGCGCGTCAGGTTAAGCTGTGTCTGCGCAGCGCGGCGGCGCGAGCTGTCTGCAAGGCTTTCATCCTGCCAAACGCTGCCAAGAACGCTCAAATTGTCACCCAGGAACACGCGGCCATCGACACCAAAGCGGCGGCGGCCAAGGTCAACACCGTTTTGCTGACCAATGCCGTAATCCTGATCCAGCTCACGAGCGTAAGCGAGGATGTCGACCTTGCCGGTTTGGTGCTGCACTTCGGCAAGCCAGCCGGTTGCGGTTTCGCCTTCGCGGCGGCTTAGAGCCAGTTCGCCGCGCACTTCGGTGTTGTCACCCATGTTAGCGCGAAGGTCGAGCGTACCAAGGTCGGTGCGAGCGCCCTCACCCTTGTCGGTGATGGCATTGGCGCCGATGCGGATGCGGCCGTTTTCGCTGGTCCAGTCTGCGCGGACACCTGCGTTCAATTCACCCTCGCCAAAACCATCGGTTTCATATTCGACGATAATGAATTGCGGATTCAGATTTTCGTCGCGGCTCAAAACCGGGCGCGTGAAAGTGATTGTGCCGGTCAGCAGGTCGACATCATAGTCGAGGAAGCGCGTCAGAGTGGTCGTTGAAACGATCTGCTCTGGACGGAACCGGTCGCGCACTTCAAGCGTCACACGCTCCGAGTTTGCAAGCACGCGGCGGCTGCCGAGCTGATAAGGACCGGTGATGCCCTGCCCCTGGATCTCTTCGCGTTGAAGTCGGGTCGAGATGTCAGCGGCAAAACCGCTCGCCTTGAATTGGCCAACGCGCGCTTCCGCCTTCACACCGGTCGCGGTGCGGTTGTAGCGGGCAAGGCGGGTCTGATCGAAAGCGGTCTCAAAATCGCCATAGAGCGCGTAGAAGGTCGACGTTTCGATCCGGACGTAGAGTTTTTCACGGCTTGCAGCATCGAAACGGCGCGAGGATGCATCGGCGAAGACGCTGTAATAGGCATTCGGGTCAAGCTGACCCAATACGCGCTGGTCTTCGCGCTGCTTGGCGCTGTCGTATGCGATGGTGGTCAGGAACTTACCGAGAATGCGGCCCTTTGCGTAAAGCGCGACACGCGCATCATCGCCAAGATCGCTGTCAAAGCGGCCTTCCCGCTCCATATTCTCTGCAACCGAACGGGCGCCTACGGTGCCTTCTGCAAGGCCAACGATGGTCCACTCGATGTCGCCGGGAACAACCCAGGTTTCAAGCTGCTGCTCGCGCACCAACTCGCCATCGTTGAAGTCGAAATCGAGACGCAGCGAGCCGGACACCATGGTTGGTGCAAGCTCAATACGAGCGATACCGTCAGTGCCTTCAACAACCCAGCGTGCCTGGCTTGGCGTGAAGCCGGTGAGCTGGTTCAGCTGCTGGCGGTCCACCTGCTCGGCGCTTTCATAGGGCGCGTTGAGGGTGAAGTTGCCGCTGACACCTTCGCGAAGCGGGCGGTTGTTGCGGTCAAGGACGCGGATCGCGATCACAGGACGCGTGCGGCCATCGGCAACAAGATTGGAAAGCTCTGGCACCAACTCAACACGGGTCGGCGTCGTGGTGAAGAACACTTCGCGGGTGAAAGTTTCGTTCACGCCGCCAAACGAGTTCACAACGTCCGCTTCGAGCACGGTGCGCTCGCCTTCAAGGACGATACCGCGCCATGTGCTGACCGCGAAACGGCCTTGTGCAGGGGTCAAAGTGCCATCGAACGCAAGGCCGCTCACCTCTTCGCCATTGACGCGAAGCTTGATCGTTTGGCCGCGGCGGTGACGGATTGCCACGCGGATCGCGGGAGAACGCGGGTTCGCAGTGAGGCCAGGCGTCAGGAAGCCATCTTCGCCGTCGCCAAGCGCGATCCAGTCGGTGTTTGGCGCATAGGTAGGAATTGCTCCCTCAGCCGCATTGGCGGTGCTTTCAAGAACACCTGCACGGGTAAGGCTGCCTTCATCAATCAGTGGTGCAACGCCGTCGATATCGGCATTGCCAGAGCCGCCCGCGATTGCATTAATGGCGCGCGCACTCTCCCCATCCGGACGAGCCTGTCCAGCCAATGCGGCAAGAGCTTCGTCGACTTGGGCTTGCGTGCTTTCAGGGAAAGCAATGTGGAAATCGGCAACCGCCAGCGTACCGCCCTGCCCGATGACAAAGCGCGAGCTTGCGCTGCCGGCGCTGCGGGTGTTGCGGTGGCAATCAACAAGTTTGCCGCCTTCGGGCACAGTCATACCGGCAACCGCAACAACGTGCGTGCCGGGCACAACGCCTTCAAAGTGATAGCGGCCATCGGCATCGGTGATCGCGAAAGATCCATCTTCCATGACTACGCGGACACCGGGAACGCCGGGACGCGGATTGTCGCGGCTATCGCGCACTGAACACGGGCCAGCTGTAATGCGGCCGATGATCGTCATGCGGTCAGCGATCGTCTCGCGCTCGACATCCACGACCGCTCCAGCGCGGGTGACGCGGCCAACAGAGTCCACCGTCACAGCCTCGTTAATCGCTTGGCCCGGATTAGCATCAGGACGCACGGTCATTGCGTAAGTCACGCGGACACTTTCGCCCCCCGCCAGATCGCCAAGCGTAATAGTGAGCGTGCGGCCATCGGGCGCAAACTGCACTGTATCAGGCGATTCAGCGCCATTCACACGCACCGTATCAGGGCGGAAGCGAAGGCTTGAAGACGGCGTATCGGTAAGAACCACACCGCGCTTTGGACGCGAGGGATCAGTATTGGTCGCAGTGATCGAATAGAACACAACATCGCCGGGCTGCACGCGGTCACGTGACGCCGTTTTGACAAGGCCGATGTCGGTGCCCGGACGATCCAGCGGAATGTCCACCTGCACCGGAGTGGGATCAAGCAGCGTAAAGGCATCACCAAATGACGCGTCCAGAATGACGAAGGCGCGTCCGTCCGGTCGTCTCAGCTGTGCAAGGCTTGCCGGGCTCACAACCGAAGGCGCGGTGTAAGGCTCTGGCGGCTCGATCACGAGGCGGTAATCGCCAAGATTTGTCAGCGGGAACCAGAACTCGCCCGGTTCCTGTGTGTGGATGAGGCCATTGCCGTAAGGAATAGGCTCACCCGAAATCACCGTCGAAGGCCACGGCGTTACGCCGTCCTCGGCAAAAACAGTTGCAGGAGCGCCAGTAATCGCATCGACCAGCGAGACGCGTGCGCCAGATACTGGCTCGCCGGTTTCGCTGTCGAAGACAACTCCAAACGGATCGGCAAGAACTTCAACCTGTGTTTCAACCAGAACATTGGTTTCATTGGGAAGTGTTGCTTCGATAAAGATCGTCGCGCCGTCATTGATGCTAAGCTGACAATCGCCAGACGCCGGCAGAGGCGGAATGCGGGCTGTGCCGATTTGACCCACGAACACGCCGGTATTTGCGCCGGTCTCGAAGATTGTGAGCGTTTCTTCATCACCTGTGGAGGTGGTGATCGTCACTGAAAGCCGGTCCTCGGCATCCTTGTCGATATTGGCTGCAAGCGCAGTGATTTCGAACAGGAGAGTTTGCCCCGGCGAAATCGTGGACGTGACAGAAGCCATGCCTTCGCTAGGCGTCAGCTCAACATCACCAGAAGTTCCGCCGCCATTGCCCGATGCCGGGCCCTGAGCGCTTGCTGCACACAAAGGTGCGCGGAAGTTGAGGTCAACATCGCCCTGAGGGGTCGGACGAAACGCCCGAATCGAAGGTGGGGGCAATGTGACGTCAAACTCAACCGTATTCGAGGCCGTTTCGCGCTGGCGCCCCCCTACTAGCCAGCTGGCCTGAGCCGTATTTGTCACTGTGCCGATCACTTCGGCATCAGTGGTATTTGTTTGCGCAAATGCGTCTTCTCCAGGCATGCCGAATGGCAGCAGGACTACAGAGAGTCCTGCTGCCAAACGCTTCAAAGAAGAGCACACACGCATGGGTCTATTATCGTTTTAAATCAGCGATCTAGTTGATCGTGACTTCGAAATAGACCGAGCTGGTGGTCGCTGCTGGAATGTCAGCGAGCGTACCCGCAATCACACCAGCACCGTTAGCACCGCCAGCCGTGAAGGTGGCATCGCCGCCTTCTTCATCCGTGCCGCCGCTACAAGTCGCAACCGGGGTTGGACCCGAGCTGTCGACGGTGGCTGTGCCAAGGAAGATGCCCGAGCCCGGCGTGAAGGTCACATCGCCCGGAAGGTCATCGTTCACCGAAACGGCTGTTGCATCAGCAGCGCCGCCCGCGTTTGTTACTGCGATACAATATTCGATCACAGCGCCAGGGATGGCTTTCGGGTTGGTCGTGCCGTTCACCGGATCGCTGACGATACGGCTGGATTTGACGACTGACACAAGAGCGCCGGCAACCGAGAATGTACCCTCGGCTGAATCGTCACCTGCATTGGCGGCTTCTTCAGCAGTGCTCGTGCCATCGGCCAGAACCGTGTCGACACCAGCAGTGTCAGCACCGCTCGTTGCGTTGATTTCAGCGCCAAGGCCAGCTGCGCCAGCTTCGTGCGCATCTGCGATCAGAACAACGTCGAAGGTGTCGCCGTTAACTGCATCGGTAGTGATGTCAGCAACAACAATAACTTCGAGGGTTTGCGTGCCCGTGCCATCGTCAGCAGCGACTTCGTCGAGGAACGTGATCGCTCCAGCGTCGATTTCGGCCTGATCGAGAACGCCATCACCATTGAGGTCACGATAAATCGTGATGTTCTCGATGTTGGCAGCGGTTCCGCCGGTCAGGACAGTCGAGAGGTCAAGATCAACCGTGTCGTTCGACAGGTTGGTAACATCAAAGGCAAGAACAGCCTGAACCTGGCCCGGTGCCACCTGAACAGGAGTTGCACTGGTCAAAGTGACATTGACATCAATACGGCGGTCAACCGTAAACGTGTCGCTGTCTGTTACAGTCTGTGTTGTGTTGGGGTCATTCCCAACTTGATAGGAGACCGACACGGAGTTCGTGATCGTATCCCCTGCTGTTGTGCCGACTGCGAGAGCCGGCGTGCTGGTCATTGCAACAAGCGCGACTGCGCTCACTGCACCCAGCAATCGGGTAGATTGTCTCATTGCAAGTGGTCCTTTGCGAGTGTGTGCCCTGCGTCAAAACTTCCGCCCACAAGGCTTGGCGGCTTGCGTTCCCCCTGTTCAGAAGAACGAAGTTGGTTTCCGCGTCCGATCAGCGAATGATGGCGGGATATTCGAGGCGGCCGCTTTCGCCCGGCGCGATTTCGGCCAGAGTCCAGCGGACGTGAGTGACATCGGCATGCTGCGCGCTGCGCGAGCTGCCGTCTTCAAGGGTGACGGTGAGTGAGGCGAGCGGCCCCCAGGTCTTTCCGCCATCGACTGAAACATCGAGATCGGCATCGGCGTCCGACGCCAAACGCACAGGTGCCGGAAGCGGGTTGGTGACGACGAAATTCTTCACCGGCTCATCGCCCGAATTGGAATAGTCTGTGCCAAACACCAGGCGGTCACCCGGAACAATCGTGGTGGGCGTTACCATCTCGGTCGTCTGCGCGCCGGTTTCATCGACCGTGGTGACAACAGCTTTGACATCGCCCGACAACGTTACCGGGCTTTCCGTTTGTGCCAGCGCTGGACTAGCCAAAGCCGCTGACGCTGCGAAAGCTGCGGTGATGAGAGCTTGTTTGAAATTGCGCATTTGTCTGACCCTTCAGGTATATTTTCTTATTCAGTTGACCGTGACGTCGAAGGTGACTTCGAACGTGTCACCGCCATTGACGGTGCCGATGTCGACTGAAATTCCGGCTGTGTTGGAGGCCTCCCCTGCATCATCGCCCGACGCATCGGTGAGCGATGTACCGTCCAGAGCGAGGCTGCCGGCCACATAGGTTGTGTCGTCGGGAATGCCGTCCGAGATCACCAGGCTATCAAGCGAGCCGGTGCCCACGACTTCAGCGGTGATCGTAAAGGTTGCGACTGATCCGGGAACGGCGCTGGTGCCGCCAAACGGATCGACAAGGCTTACGGCCTTGGTGAGATTGACGTCTGTAAGGCCAATGACGAGCGAACCCGTTGATGTGCCCGACGCGCCCGTTGAACCGACAATTGCGTCGCCGCCGTCAACGCCTGCTCCGGCAATCGTTGTCCCCGGCGCGCCAGTACCTGTGACTGCTTCGGCGAGGAGTTCAACATCACTGTTGTCGCCATCGTTGACGCCTGCGGGCACTTCGACAATCACAAAGACGGTGATGGCTTCATCAGCGGCAAGTGTAGGAGTTGTCTCTGGCCCGGTCAGGATCTCGTCGACCCCTTCGTCGTAAACGCCATTGCCATTGGTATCGATCGCGATCGACGTGATGGTTGTTTCAAAATCATTGCCCGCGACCGCAGGGTTGGCGGTCAAAGTGAATTCCTCTGGCCCATTGCCCTGGTTGGTCACTTCAAATGTCAAAACGCCTTGACCCGGCTCTGATGGCACGGGCCCGCTGTCTTGCGAGGTCACCGTCACGTCGAGCAGTTCGTCAACCCGCACGGTCACCGTATTGGAGTCGACGGTCCGCGTACCCTCGCCATCGTCGAATGTGGCGGTCGCCGTGTTTTCAATGAGTGACCCTGCGTCAACGCCTTCTGCCATGGCAGGTGCGGAAAGGGTAAATGCCGCCAAAACACTTGTGGCGAACAGCGTGCTGATGAGTTTCTGCGTATCCATACCTACGGGCATGTACGAAGGAATGGTTAGCAACCTCTTACTGGCACTTGTAAAACGAGGTAATTTCCCAGCGTTTGCGCGACCTTGGCGCGATCCGGTTTAGGGTTAATCCGGCATTGAACCTTGCGCAGAAAAACAGGTGTCGAAACTGGGTTGCTATCGCGTTTCTAAGGGGTTTCCAGAAGCGCCAGCAAAGCGAAGCTCGCAAGCCAGTGTTCGCCCATATAGTCACCCGCTATATGAGGGATTGCCGCAGTCAGGTGGTCCATGGCACGGGCCTTGAGCAGGTCCGAAGCCTCTGACCTGCCGAGCGCGCGTTCGATCCGGAGGAGGCACCAGGCACGGCTGAGGTTAAGCCCGTCGAGATGAGCGATCTTGCCATCGCTACGGTCTGAGACGGTCACGGGCACGCATTCACGCTCCACCCATCCGTTGTCGATGACCAGACCCTCAAACCAGGGAGCAAACCCCTCTGGCGGCATGACGTCACTCATCAGGCACGCTGAGGTGAGGACAGGCGACAGAAACTCATCACCCCCTGGCTCCCACCCTGCGTAGCCAGACCGCTGGGCGAAGTTACGCATCGCCCAATCGTCAATGAGAGCAAGGAGTTCAGGATCGCGTGTCTGCGCCCATTCGCGGGCCAGTGTCAGCGCAAAGGCGGTGTTGAAATGGGTTCCCACCGTGATCGGATAGGTCAGCAGCGGCAGGAATTCTTTGAGCCGCTTGGCAAATGCGCGCGCCAATGGCTCCAACCGCTTGCCCCATTCCTGATCCGAATGCCGCTCTGCCTCGTGGTGGAGGTAAAGCAGCCAGCCCCAGCCATAAGGCCGTTCCCACCCGCGCGCCGTCGGGCGATCAAGGTAGGCACGTTCAACAGCAAGCTTCTCCTGCGTCAGAGTGGTTTGCGCTAAAGCGGTTATCCCTGATACTTCAGAAATATTGGGAAATATCCGCCGTAAACTCAACAAAAGCCACCATGAATGCACGCAGGAATGCCAATCATAGCTCCCGAAGAACGCCGGATGCAGTTCGCGCGGTGTCTTTGCATCGGCATCCTCAGCCATCGCGTGCATAGGCTGGTTGGGATATTCCTGCGCCACATGGCCAAGCGCAATTCTGGCAAATTTGCTTGCGGTATCCTTGGTAAGGCTCAGTTCCATAAAAGAAATGCCCCCACATAGATGATGACAACATTGCAGACCCACAACGGAACCGCGGTACCTACCTGCTGACGGATGACGGCGTTCTGGTCTTTAAGCTCAAGCAGCGCTGCGGGCACAATGTTAAAGTTGGCCGCCATGGGCGTGAGCAATGTGCCGCAGAAGCCTGCGAGCATCCCGACCGCGCCAATCACCGCCGGATTGCCGCCGTATCCTTCCACCAGGAGCGGAATACCAATCGCCGCCGCCATCACCGGGAAGGCGGCAAAGGCGTTGCCCATTATTATTGTGAACAGAGCCATGCCAAGCGCGAAGACAACAACGGTCAGGAAAATGCTTCCTTCGGGGATCATATCGCCTGCAAAACCGCCGATGATCTCACCCACACCTGCCAATGCAAACACCGCGCCGAGCGCGGCGAGCATCTGCGGCAGGATTGCTGCCCACCCGATGGAGTCAAGCAAACGTCGCCCCTCTTGAGCAGGCGCGAGCAATGGCGGACGCAGCCACACCATCGCAGCAACAAGCGCGATCACCACTCCGACCCCAAACAGGATGAGCGTCTCGCGCCGTTCTTCAAACAGGCCAGTCCCGTTGAGCGGGGTGTAATTGTAGAGCAGCGTTCCTGCGACTGCGGTGATCGGCACAATCAGAGCCGGGACAAACAACCTGTTGCCGAGTGCCTCGGAAAAGGCCGAGCGTTCTTCGGGCGTTGTCGTCTCAGGGTCGGAGCGTTTCAATCCGCCCAATCCCGCAATCGCCACCAGTGCCAGCACCAGCACACCATTGGCAAGATCGCCAAGATGCGTACCAGCCAAGAAACTGATAGACAAAAGTCCCCAAAATGCAGCGTTTCCAATGCGTTTGTCACCAATGCTGAGAATTGACCAGAAGGCAAAGAACGCGCCTGCGAGCCAGTATAGCCATTCATAGGTAATCATGGCGCGCGCCTCCCCAAGGACCGGTCAAGGGCGTTGATGCGCCACGAATGAATGAGGAAGGCACAGATCGCAGTAGGGATCGCCCAGACTGAAAGCTCAAGCGGAGTAAGCGGGTATCCGGAACTCTCAAAAACACCTTGAATCAGTAGGATAGAAGCGATTGCGAAGAAAATATCTTCACCAAAGAACAATCCGACATTGTCGGTCGCCGCCGACATGGCGAGGACTTTCTCGCGATCTTCGGACCGCAATTGGCCATGCGACTTTTCCGCCGCTGCTTCGGCCATTGGAGCGACCAGCGGACGCACAGCCTGAGGATGACCACCGATGTCCTTCATCCCTAAAGCTGCGGTGATCTGGCGAAAGCCGAGATAGATGACAAGAAGCTTGCCCATTGTCGCGCCGCGCACGCTTTCGATCACCGAACGCGCGCGCTGCTGCAGGCCATGGCGTTCAAGCAGGCCGATAACTGGCAAAATGATCCAGGTTACAGAGATGTAGCGGTTGTCGTTAAAAGCCTTTCCCAAGGCTTCAACAACACCAATGAGATCAATGCCCGCCAAAAGCCCTGTCACAACCGCAGCGCCGACCACAACCATGAGCGGGTTGAACCGCAGCGCAAAGCCGATCACCACCAAGGCGATGCCCAGCAATGGCCAGTAATTGGTTGCCATTTCAGCCTCATTCATGGCCGTATCCCCCTCCTCCCGGTGTCAGAATAACGAATGTATCGCCCACGCCCATCTCGGCGCTGTCAGTGGCGGTCAATTCCTCGCGCGATCCATCGACGCGCTCGACCCAGTTGCGGCCCGGCTGTGCGTCCTCGCCCCCGGCAAGGCCACGCGGCGGCACGGCCCTGCGATTGGCGAGCATGTTTGCGCGCATCTCTTCAAGGAAGGTCACGCGCCGCACAGTCCCGTCACCGCCACTGTGAGCGCCCTTGCCCCCTGACCCGCGCCGGATCGAAAACTCCTCCAGCCGCACCGGCAAGCGTGTTTCAAGGATTTCAGGATCAGTGAGACGCGAATTGGTCATGTGGGTTTGCACCGCGCTCGTCCCGTCATGGTCAGGCCCCGCCCCGGACCCGCCGCAGATCGTCTCGTAATATTGGTGGTGCGCGTTACCGAAGGTGAAATTGTTCATCGTCCCTTGGGAAGGCGCGAGCCTTCCCGTGGCGGCGAACAGCGTGTCGGTCACCGCTTGGCTCGTCTCAACATTGCCCGCGACCACCGCCGCACCGGGCTTCGGATTGAGCATGGAGCCTTCCGGCACGATCAGCTCAACCGGCTTCAAACACCCATCATTCATCGGGGTCACATCGTCGATCAGCGTGCGCAGGACGTACAATGCCGCTGCGCGCGTAATCGACTTGGGAGCGTTGAAATTGTCGGGGAGCTGGTCCGAGGTGCCGGTAAAATCGAACACCGCCGAACGCGCCTCGCGGTCGATGCGGATCGCGACTTGAACCTGCGCGCCGCTGTCGAGATGGGTGGTGAAGGCCCCATCCTCCAGCTCGCCCAGCAAGCGCCGCACGCTTTCCTCAGCATTGGCGATGACGTGGCCCATATAGGCTGCGACAACCTCAGCCCCTTGGTCCCGCGCCGCTCCGGTGAGCAATTCAGCTCCTCTCGTGCAGGCGGCCAATTTCGCGCGAAGGTCGGAAATGTTGCGATCAGGGCTGCGTGCCGGGTATTTGGCCGAGGCAAGAACCTTACGCACAGCATCCTCTCGAAAAACGCCTTGGTCCACCATCAGAAGGTTGTCGATCATCACTCCCTCCTCTTCGATAGCGCGGCTTTCCGGCGGCATGGAGCCCGGAGCGATCCCGCCGATGTCCGCATGGTGCCCGCGCGCCGCCACGAATGCGTCCGGTGCCTTGCTGGCGTCATTATAGAAGACGGGCACGATGACGGTGATATCAGGCAAATGCGTGCCGCCGCGATAGGGATCGTTCAGAACATAAGCATCGCCGCGAAGGAAACCCCTTCCGTCCCGCTTTTCACCGCGAGCCTCAATCACGCGGGCAATGGAATCGCCCATGCTGCCCAGATGCACAGGGATATGCGGCGCATTGGCGATCAGCGCACCCTCGGCGTCAAACAACGCGCAGGAGAAATCGAGCCGCTCCTTGATGTTAACCGAGGTTGCCGTGGACTGGAGCACCACGCCCATTTCCTCGGCGATGGCCATGAAATGGTTGTTGAAAATCTCGAGACGCACGGGGTCGACCTTGGTGCCCACAGCGCGCTCACGTTCGAGAGGAACGGCTCTGGTCAGCACGAGGCTTGCATCCTTGGCCAGAACCGCTTGCCAGCCCTCCTCCACCACAGTGGTTGAACCCGGGTCGATGATAAGCGCTGGTCCTTCGACCCGCTCGCCCTCGCCCATGCTTGCACGCTCGATTGTGCGCCAGCTGCCCGAAGCCTCCGCTCCCACAGCAACAGGAGCCGCCTCTGCGCTTCCGAGCCCGCCGGAATTGCCGCTTGCCTCAACGCTAAGCGCTTCAAGGATGATGCCCGCGCCATCGTCAGAATAGCCGAACTGCGCCAAGTGCGCTTTGCGGAACGACGCGTCCATCGCGGCTGTATCGCCGCAGTCCACTGTCAGCATGGAATCGCTGCCTTCAAACCGCAGCCTTGCCTTGGCCGATATATTAATCGCGCCCTCCTCGATACCTTGATCAAGCAGAGCGGTTCGCGCCTCGGCTTCAAGCTCTGCGAGCGGTGCGGCGAAATCCTCGTCCAATGGCTGCACAAGGCTGACCTCGCGGATCGCCTTGACCGGCGCGAGCCCGATTCCGAAAGCCGACAGAATACCCGCGAGCGGGTGCACCAACACCGTCTCCATCCCCAGCTCATCGGCGACCTTGCAGGCGTGCTGCCCCCCTGCCCCGCCAAAACAGGCAAGCGCATATTCGGTGACGTCATGGCCCCGCGCGACGGAGATTTTGCGGATGGCGTTGGCCATATTGTCGACTGCGATGGCAAGGAAACCTGCCGCAATCTCCTCCAGTGGCTTTGGCTCAGGCAGCGATGCAGCAACCGCCTCCAACGCGGCGCGCGCGGCCTGCGAATCGAGCGGTTCGTCGCCTTTGGGGCCAAACACGCTTGGGAAGAAAGCGGGGTCAATGCGGCCTAAAAACAGATTGCAATCGGTGACGGTCAGCGGCCCGCCTTTGCGATAGCACGCAGGCCCGGGATCAGCGCCAGCGCTGTGTGGGCCGACGCGGAAGCGCGCGCCGTCGAACTCGCAAATCGAGCCCCCGCCAGCCGCAACCGTGTGGATTTGCATCATCGGCGCAGCCACGCGCACCCCTGCTACCACGCTATCGCCGGTAAGCTCATATTCGCCAGCATAGTGCGCAACATCAGTGCTCGTCCCGCCCATGTCGAAGCCGATAAGCTTAGTGTGGCCAATCGGTTCGCACGCCGCGACCATGCCGACAACGCCGCCTGCGGGCCCTGAGAGGATGGCGTCCTTCCCGCGAAACGCGCCGACCTCGGCAAGACCTCCGTTGGACTGCATAAAGCGAAGCGCGCCTGAGCCGGGGAGTTCAGCCTGCAGTGTATCCGTGTAGCGGCGCAGCACGGGCGAGAGATAGGCATCCACCACGGTCGTGTCCCCGCGCGGGATGAGCTTGATGAGGGGCGCGACCTCGTGGCTGGTGCTCACCTGCGCAAAGCCGACTTCGCTTGCGATGGCCGCAAGGCGCGCTTCGTGGTCGCGGTATTTCCAGCCATGCATCAGGACGATGGCGATGGCGTCAAAGCCGTCTTTGCGCAGTGTCTCAAATTCTGCGCGCGCAGCAGTCTCATCAAGCGGGGTGAGTATGTCGCCATCAACGCCCACGCGCTCCTCCACCTCGATCACGCGCTCTGTCAGTTGCTCCGGCAGGATGATGTGGCGCGCAAAGATATGCGGGCGCGCCTGCGTCCCGATCCTTAGCGCATCACCAAATCCGCGCGTGATCGCCAGTGCCAGCCGCTCGCCCTTGCGTTCGAGCAGAGCATTGGTCGCGACCGTCGTCCCTATCCTTAGCTCTGCGATAGGGGCCTCGCCGTATTCCGCCATCAAGCGGCGCACGGCCTCGCTTGCCGCGTCATTATAATGTCCGGGATTTTCGGAAAGCAGCTTGTCCGTCACCAACTCCCCGCCCGGCGTCAGCGCGACCACATCGGTAAAGGTTCCTCCGCGATCAATCGCAAAGCGCCAGGCTGTCATGGTCCGCTGCATCCTTTGCGCATCCTTTGCGTATTCTTTGGATTGTTCGGGGCCCGATCACGCCCGGACGACCCTCTTCGCAAGCGATGCGCGCAAGGTCAAACCCCTGAGCAGGCGCTGTCCGCAGCCGGTCGTCCCGGGTTTTTCCCTAAGGCCCTTTCCTCAGGGCTGCCCCGCAGGTCTCAATCAGCGATCCGTTTGTTAGTTTTCGGGTAACCCTGTTCTTAAGCAATGCGTTCACCACATTTTTTCGGCTGATGCGCGGCGCCCAGACAGAGCCTTTTACCAGCGAGGACACTATGGCCAACGCTTTCCAGTTCCGATCCCTCCTTGGCATGAGCCAGGCGAAGGATGAAATCAGGTCCGATGATCTGACAGACCAGCATGAGGTCAACGATCCTCTACCCGCTGCGCCCCGCACTTCGCGCCCGATGCAGGTGCGCGAAAATCTTGATGTTCTGATGCGCCAGATCGAGCATGCGCGCCGCGATGCCGATCAGATGATCGAGGATATCAGCGCTCTCGAAGTGGACGCAGGGCAAGCGGCCGCGCTTCGCCGGGAGAACGATACATTGCGCGACCGGCTGGAAGATGCCACCCGCGATACAATCGCAGAGGCCGCCAAGACCAAAGAAGCATCGCGCGAAATCGGACGCCTGAAAGATGACCTTGCGCGCATTTATAGCGATTATGAGAAAAGCCAGCGCGAGGCGAGCGCCAATGCGCTTGAGGCCGAGCGCATCAGTGACCGCCTTCGCACTGCTGTTGCATCGCTGAATGATGCGCGCCGCGATATTGATACGCTGCGCGAGGCCAAGGACAAAGCCGAGGTCGAAGCCTCTTGCCTGCGCGCCAATCTGGTTGAACGCGACCGGGCGCAAGCGACCCTAATGCGGCAGGAACAGGACCTGCGGATGCAAGTGGTGCAACTTAAAGACCAGAACGATGAAATCACCGATGCGTTATCGCGCAAAGAGCGGGTTTTTCTGGAGAAGTCGGCAGAAGTCGATGCAGCGCGCGACCGGATTGCCGAGCTGGAAACGAATGCCGAAGCATCGCGGGAAGAAATCCGCGTTCTGGGCAACAAATATTCCGACCTCAAAGTCTCGCAAGAAGCGCGCATCTTCGCCTTGAACGACGGCCTTGGCCAGGAACGCGACAGTCACCGGATGACTCTCAAACTGCTTGAAGAAGCGCGGGCAAACAATGACTCCTTAAGCGACGATAATGCGCTCCTGAAAGACCAGCACGTTATTGCGGTTAGAGACGCCCAAAAACTAAAGCGCGAACTTGCTGCAACCCGGACACAGGTACACGAATATGGCGACAAGCTCAAAGAAGCGCACCTTCGGGTCGATTGTGCGCATGCCGATATTCAGCGTCTCGAGACACAATTGGAGGAAACGAAGAAGGACGCGGCCACTTTTCAGCGGAAGGCAAGCAAGTCTGATCAGCTCCTTCGGGAAAATACCGAGTTGCAGGAAAAACTGGCGCGGATGCAGCAAAGTCTGGATCGTCACCGCGATCAGGACCTGATGGGTGATCAGCCGATCATGCTGGCAAGTGTAAAGACGCCAGAAATGACTCCAGAAATGAACGGGGCAATGAGTGGGGCAAAGCCGGCTCCGCAAAAGGAGCCCGCAAGAGCGGCCGCCGCGACGGGCCCGAATGTTGCGCGCATCAGGCGGCGATAATTAGAGTTTAGCCAGGGGTGGCCATGGATGAGCGCGCGTTAGGGAAACCTTGAAGAACGCGCGCTCTACTCCCTTGCGAGGCACCGTGACCCTCATTCCATGTGCTTGAGGCCAACGCGCAGGTAATCCCAACCGGTGATGCATGTCAGCGCTGCTGCAAGCCACAGGCTCGCAAGGCCCACGACATGCACCCAGCTTTCCGCCAGCGTCTCACACGCCGGTGCATCAGGTAACTGACACGGCTGACCGTGGACCGCGCCGCCCAGAATAAGCGCACCGAGCGCCACGAGCTGGAATGTGGTCTTCCATTTCGCAAGCTTGGTGACGGGTACAGAGACCTGAATCCCGCCCAAAAATTCACGCAAGCCCGAAACCGTAATCTCGCGGACCAGAATAATGCCGCCTGCAATCACGTGCAGATCGCCCACATAGGGCCCGCGCAAATACCCTTGCGCCGTCAGAATCAGGATAACCGCGGCCACCATGATCTTGTCTGCGATTGGATCAAGGAACACACCCAGTTTCGAAACCGTTCCTTGCGCCCTTGCCAGATAACCGTCGAAAAAGTCGGTGATTGCGATCACGCAATAAAGCGCAAATCCGATGAGATAGCCCAGCTTCCAATCCGGCCACCACAAGAAGAAGCCGAGCAAGGGCACTGCAAAAATGCGCGACAAAGTGAGGATGTTTGGAAGAGTCAACATGGCAGGCATGGGTCCTTAGCGGCCATTTGCCATAAGCAAAATAGCCAAGTTTTGCTCTGCATGAAGTCGGGGCACCTTCTAACCCTCGCTCTTGTGCAAGCGGGCGATTGCATTACATGAGGCCGCGCAAGAAGCCTCCGGGACGCAACGTAACGCATGACCACATCGACGCATCTTATGCGCCAGAAGCGCTTCCTGCCGCTTATGGTGACGCAGTTTTTCAACGCGTTTAACGACAATCTCTACAAAACGGCGATGACCCTTTTTGTGGTCTATTCGGTCTATTCGTCCGAGCAGGATGAAGCGCTGTTTAGCGGCGTGGGATCGCTCATATTCGTCCTGCCTTTTGTGCTTTTTTCCGCCCTCGCCGGGCAACTTGCCGACACCCGCGACAAGGCGGCGATCATTCGCATTGTGAAACTGTGCGAGATCGGTTGGGCAAGCCTTGGCGTGATTGGTCTGTACCTCGTCTGGCAGGGCATTGCGGTCCACACTGTCGCTATCCCCTTGCTGCTTGTGGTCTTGTTTCTCGCATCGACCCAATCGGCGTTTCTGGGCCCGATCAAATACGCGATCCTTCCCCAACAGCTAAAACCCGACGAGGTTTTGTCGGGCACAGGATTGGTCGAGGCAGGCACCTATATCGCGATCCTTGGCGGCACCATTCTGGCAGGCTTTGTCGAGGTCGAAACCTCCATGATCATCATCATGATCACCGCGATCCTTGGCTATGTTTCTGCGCGTTTTGTCCCGCAGGCTCTGCCGCAAAGCAATTACGAGATGCACTTCCCGCTGCTTGAACCTTATGCAGCCAGGACCAAGAACGTGGTGAAGCGCTGGCTTGGCTATCCGGTTGTTGCCATCGCTGACCAGGCGGTGATGAGCTGGCGCCTTATCAAAGAGGTGAAGCAAAACCGCCAGATCTGGCTTGCCATCATCGCGATCAGCTTTTTCTGGACCATGGGCGCTGTCCTGTTCATCCAGTTCCCGCCTTTGGCCAAGAACCAGCTGCTTGCCACACCCGAAGTCGCCAGCCTGTTTCTGGTGATCTTTTCGCTAGGCATCGCTATCGGCTCGGTCAGCATCAATGCGCTTTTAAAAGGCGTCGTATCGGCCCGTTATTCGCCCATTTCCGTTGTCATCATGGGCGTTTTTCTGATCGGCTTTTACATCGTTGCAAAGGCGTGGACGCCCAATGCCGCCGGGGCATTGCTGCCGATTGAGGACTGGATTCTCGAACCGCTTGCGGTGCCTTTGTCGGCCATGTTGCTTGGCGTCTCGACAGCGGGAGGCATGTTTGTCGTGCCGCTTTACGCTTTCCTCACCACGCGCTGTGCCAAGGATGCAGCCAGCCGCACGATTGCGGTGAACAACATCGTCAATTGCATCAGCATGGTGCTGGGATCAGCGCTCGCGATTGGTTTGACCAGCATCGGGCTTCCGGTGGTTGACCAATTGCTGGTCGCAGCGGCCATGACGGTCGTGTCCGCCTGGCTCGGGTGGAAGTTGTATAATGCGGAGAAAGAGGCCGGCGGCCTCATTGATGCAGGCTGATCCGGCTTAAAGAATAAACACCAGCACAGCTGCAAAGGTCGCGAAATAGACGCTCGCAAACCCGCGCACATCATCCCTCGTCAAACGCCACAGGCTTTGCGCAGCGGTTTCGGCATGCGCATCGACCCAATCGGCAACCTCGGTCACGTGCCGGGGCAAACCGGCCCGAAACGGGTGACGTGCAGTTTCATCGGTCAGCACCAAAGCGCGGCGTTTGCGACCGGCAAGACGCCTGCTCTCGATCTCTGGAGCGGGGGATGCATTGAGGAAACCGTCGGCGGTCAATGATGCAATAGTCATGCGCCAAGCATTAAGACTTTCTTAACCTTTGAGCGAGCGCTCATTTCCGGTTGGCCAGAAGCGGGACAGTCAGCCGCTGTTGTGGTTAATTCCCACAATTGCCGAGGCCCGGCGCAAAACCGGTTCACAACGTTTGCTCTTGCCCCCTGCCCCCGCTAATCCAGCGGCAAGGCGAGAGGTAACAACGTGACGCAATTGACGAAATCCGCAGCAGAGCTTTTGGTCGAATGCCTTGAAGCGCAAGGGACCGACCGGATCTTTACTGTGCCGGGCGAAAGCTTTCTTGCAGTGCTCGATGCGCTTCATGGGCAAAGCGACATTGAAACCGTGATCTGCCGTCAGGAAGGCGGCGCGGCGTTCATGGCCTGCGCTGATGGCGCGATGAGCGCGGCAGGCGATAGTTTGCGCCCCGGCATCGCCTTTGTCACGCGTGGTCCCGGTGCAACCAATGCCTCAATCGGTGTGCATGTCGCGATGCAGGATTCGCAGCCGATGATCCTCTTCGTGGGCGATGTCGCCCGCCCCATGCGCGACCGCGAAGGGTTTCAGGAGGTCAATTTCGAAGCCTTTTTCGGGCCAATTGCCAAATGGGCGGCGCGCATTGATGATCCGGCACGCGTGCCCGAATACGTTGCCCGCGCCTATTCGGTTGCCGTAAGCGGGCGTCCCGGTCCCGTCGTCCTCGCCTTGCCGGAGGATATGCTGTGCGATCCTGTGTCAGCAGATATCGCTCCCCGCCCTGCCATCACCCGCCCTGCGCAGGCCGTTTGCCCTGACGCAATGCAGGCGATGTTTGCCATGATCGCAGACGCTGCCAGCCCGATTGCGATTATTGGCGGTGCCGGATGGAACACCAAAGCACGGCTAGGGTTTCAGCAGTTTGCAGAGCGCATCGGCCTTCCCGTTGCCACCGCATTCCGCAGGCAGGATGCGATTGACCCGACCTCTCCCGTTTATGCAGGCAATCTTGGCTATGGCCCCAACCCGAAACTGATCGAGCGGGTGAAGAACGCCGATCTTGTGCTGACGGTTGGCGCAAGGCTGGGCGAGGCGACCACTGACGGGTACGAAGTCATCACCCTGGAACATCCCGATCAATTGCTCATCCATGTGCATCCGGACCCTGACGAGCTGGGCCGTGTATACCGCACCGATCTTGGAATTGCGGCGTCTGTCGATGAATTCGCAGAGGCTGCCAGCCTTTGGGAAGATGCCTCCATCATCCCGTTTGATGCAGGGGCACAGGCGAATGCCGAGTGGCAAGCATGGGCAACCCATTCACCAACCGAAACACCTCCGGCTCTCGATATGGCCGCCTGTGTTGCCGCCATGCGCGAGGCGCTGCCCGATGACAGCATTATCTGCAATGGAGCGGGCAATTTTGCCGGATGGTGGCACCGCTATTGGCGCTATGCCGGATACCCCAGCCAATTGGCACCGACCGCTGGCGCGATGGGATATGGCGTTCCTGCAAGCGTCGCTGCCGCCCTGCGCCACTCCGACCGCACAGTTGTTGCCGTAGCAGGCGACGGCGACTTTCTGATGAACGGGCAAGAGCTTGCTACAGCCGCCCAATATGGCGCAAACTTGCTCGTTCTGGTGGTCGACAACGGCGCTTATGGTACGATCCGTATGCACCAGGAGCGTGAATACCCGGGCCGTGTTTCAGGCACAGGCCTTTCCAATCCCGATTTCGCCATGCTGGGCGCCAGTTTCGGCGGATGGAGCGCGACTGCGACCACGACGCAGGAGTTTGTGCAAGCTCTCAAAGAAGCAAAGGATCGCAAAGGACTGCGCCTCATCCATATGAAAATCGACGTGGAGCAACTCGCCGCAAGCGGTGCAACGGTAAGCGGGCTCAGATCAAAAGCTTAATCTTCCGCCATATCGCAGATGATTTGCCACTCATCGGGCGTAATCTTGGCTACCGAAAGCCGTGACAATCGCACCAGTTCGCACTGGGCTAGCTTTGGCTCTGCCTTGATCTGTTTAAGGCTCACAGGATTGTCGAACTGGCGCAAAGGTTTGACTTTGACCGCTGCCCATTTGCCGGTTTCATCTGTTGGATCGAGTATGCCCGCAACGCTCACCTCGCAAATGCCGACAATCTCCAATCCCTCGCGCGAGTGATAGAAGAAACACTGGTCGCCCACCTCCATCGCCCTCAGGTTCAGCTTGGCAGAGTGGTTGCGCACCCCGTCCCAAACGCCCTCTTTTTCAGCCACCAGATCATCCCAGCCATATTTGAACGGCTCGGACTTTATCAGCCAGTATTGCGGCATCGGCGTATTCTCCAATTCGGGCATTCGACTGCAATGCCAAAAACTAGCGCAGCTTGGTTCTGCGGGCCACCCTCAAGTGCAACCGCTCACCTCAAGCAGCGCCCTACCTCGTGGCTCGTTTTCAAGTTAACTCAATCTTTAAGACGTTTCTGATAATTACCCTCGCCTCACGTTAGGAAAAGGTCGAATTTCGACACGTCGATAATGATCAATCGCGACAAACCAGAAAAGCTCAAAGGAAGCGCCGATCGTGACTTGGTCGCGCTTGGGATCGCAACAGCGGCGATCATCCTGTTCGTCGGAACCGGCGGGGCGGTCCTGCCTGCTGCAGTGAATTCTCTTCGCGGCGTTGGCGCTGGACCTGATGCGCTTCTCGTCAATGCCCTGTTGCTCAATGTGGTCCTCGTGATCTTTGGCTGGCGTCGGTATCGCGAGCTAAAGATCGAAATCAACGAGCGTCGCAATGCAGAAGAACGGGCGCGTGAATTGGCCGAAACGGACCCTTTGACCGGTTGTTTGAACAGGCGCAGCATTACCCGGGTAACGAGGGAATTACAGGCAGACACCGATGCCAAAGGCATGGCTATCGTCTTCGGTCTGATTGACCTCGATAACTTTAAGCAAATCAACGATATGAACGGTCACTCATCGGGCGATACCGCTTTGATCGAGCTTGCCGGGCGCATGTCGGCAGCGCTTCCGAAAGACGCCTGTCTTGCGCGCATTGGCGGCGATGAGTTTGCTTTTGTGTGGTCTTATGACCCGGTGCATCCAGAACGCGTGGATGATCTGGTCATCCGCCTTTTCGAAGCCATGGCCACCCCGTTCGCCCTTGACCAGGTGACCATCGATGCGACCCTCTCAATGGGGCTTGCAAGCGACTATGATCCCGCTGGTCTGGACCCGACCCAGCGCACGCCAGAGGCCTTGATGCACCGCGCAGACATCGCGATGTATCAAGCCAAAAAAGAGGGCAAGAACCGCTATTTCTGGTTTGAGCCAAGCATGGAAAGCGAACTGCGTTTCCGCAACGAATTGGAAATGGGCATCCGCAGCGGCCTGAAGTCGAGCGAGTTTGTCCCCTATTACGAACAGCAGGTCGACCTCGAAAGCGGCGAGCTTATGGGCTTTGAAATGCTCGCTCGCTGGATTTCTCCCGAGCTTGGCGTGATCAGCCCGGAGGTATTTATCCCGGTTGCCGAAGAAATTGGTGTGATCACCGAACTTTCGGACCAGCTGATTGCCCGCGCCTTGAAGGACGCAGGCGAGTGGCACGATAGCATCACCTTGTCGATCAACATTTCTCCGGTGCAAATGCGCGACCCGTGGTTTGCGCAAAAGCTTTTGAAAATGCTGGTGCAACACAATTTCCCGCCACGGCGCCTTGAGGTGGAAATTACCGAGAGCTGTCTGCACGACAATGTCGACATGGTGCGCGGCATGATCCGTTCACTGCGCAATCAAGGGGTTCAGATCAGCCTCGATGATTTCGGGACAGGCTATTCCTCGCTCGAACAATTGCGCACTCTTCCCTTTGACCGGCTGAAAATTGACCGTTCGTTTGTGGGTGAGCTTTCAACACCGAGTGCAAGATCGCCGATTGTGGATGCGATTGTGTCGCTTGGCCGCGGCTTGGATCTGCCGATGACTGTTGAAGGGATTGAGGACGAGGTGATCCTCGGCCAGCTCAAACAGATGGGCAAATTGAAAGGCCAGGGTTTCCTTTATGGCCGGCCTGAAAGCGCCGAACAGGTTCGCAAGCGGTTGGCGCGGGCAGGCAAGCTTGCCCGGCCAAGTGAAGGCGATCTAGAGGCGCGCAAGCCATCGTCCACACCCATCACTCAGGACATTGAGGCAACAAAGTCGCGCAGTGCTTAGGAAGCGCGCTTAAGGGCGCTTGAGAGCGAATTCGCCGGTAAGACTGGACGCTAGCCCCCGCGATGCATAGATGCGCTCTCACTATGCGCACGCCCTTCATCAAGATGCACGGACTTGGCAACGATTTTGTCGTGCTTGACGCGCGCGAGACGCCTTTGCCAACGCTTTCTTCCAAGATCGCGAGCGCGATTGCGGATCGGCACACCGGAATTGGCTGTGATCAGCTTATCGTTCTGGAGCCGAGCGAGGACCATGCTTTTCGGATGCGCATCTTCAATTGCGACGGCAGCGAAGTTGAGGCCTGCGGCAATGCGACCCGCGCTGTGGCTCTCCTCCATGGTGAAGCTGCAATGATTGAGACCGCTGGCGGTGTTTTAGCGCTGGAACCGTCCAAGGGCGGCGCCACGGTCGATATGGGACTTCCCCGCTTCGATTGGGACGCAATTCCGCTGGACTATGCGATGGACACTTCCGCCATGCCGGTTGGCTGGGGCGAGCTCGAACATCCCGCCGCGGTGAATGTCGGCAATCCGCATGTGATCTTCTTTGTCGAGAATGCGGACGCGGTGGACTTGGTCGCGATTGGGCCTGAGATCGAAACCGACGCGCTTTTCCCGGCCCGCGTGAACGTCAACGTGGCGAGCCTTGCTGGCCCCGATCATCTGAAACTCCACGTTTGGGAACGCGGCGCGGGCCTGACGCGCGCTTGCGGCACGGGGGCGTGCGCAACGGCCGTTGCAGCAATCCGTCGCGGTCTTGTTGGCAACAGGGTCACCGTAACCCTCCCCGGCGGCGATCTCATCATCGAGTGGCGAGAGGGCGAGAGTATTCGTATGACCGGCCCTGCGGCAGAGAGCTTTCGCGGTGAGTTTGAATGGGAGGACTTTGCGTGAGCAAGCCTGAAGTCATCTCGCCCGAAGTCATTTCCTTGGGCTGCCGCCTCAACATTGCCGAGAGTGAGCGCATGAAGGCCATGCTCGGCGATGCTGGCGACGTGGTGGTCATCAATTCGTGCGCCGTCACATCCGAGGCTGTGCGCCAGACCCGCCAAGCGATCCGAAAGGCCCGCCGCGAGCGTCCCGATGCGCGCCTTATGGTGACAGGATGCGCCGCAGATATCGAGCGCGAGCAATTGGCCGACATGCCCGAGGTTGACGGCCTGATCGCTAACGAGCGCAAGCTGGACCCGCGCGTGTGGAATGTGCCTCTGCCAGAGGCCCCTCCCCCGCCCACGCGCACCAGAGCCTTTATCGCGGTCCAGAACGGATGCGACCACGCCTGCACCTTCTGCGTCATCCCGCAAGGGCGAGGCAAAAGCCGATCGATGACCATAACCGAGGTCCTGCGCGAGGTGGAACACCACCTTGAACTTGGTGCGAAGGAAGTGGTTCTGACCGGCGTTGATGTGACCAGTTGGGGGCATGACCTGACCGATACGCCGCCTTTGGGCGCGCTGGTCGAGGCTGTGCTCACCCGCTTCCCCGCCCTTGACCGCCTGCGGATGTCATCGCTCGACGGGATCGAGATTGACGACGTGCTGTTTGAGCTTTTCGCGAGCGAAGAGCGCCTGATGCCGCACCTGCACCTGTCGATGCAGCATGGCCACGATCTGATCCTCAAACGCATGAAGCGCCGTCATCTTCGCGGTGATGCGGTTGATCTGGTCACACGGCTCAAGGCGCGGCGCCCAGACATTGCCATTGGCGCGGACCTTATTGCAGGTTTCCCGACTGAAACCGATGAGCACCACGCAGCCAACCTTTCGATCATCGAAGAGCTGGATATCGTCCATGGCCACATCTTCCCCTATTCACCGCGCCCCGGCACACCCGCCGCCCGTATGCCGCAATTGGACCGCGCGATTGTAAAGGCCCGCGCGGCTGAGCTGCGCGAGACAGTGAAGGCGCGCCGTACGGCTTGGCTGAACACGCTTGTGGGCGAAACTCTCCCAGTCCTCGCCGAAAGAGACGGCACCGGCTATGCCCCCAATTACGCGCGGGTGACATGCCCGCCAAACGCCAATCCGGGCGAGATCATACCCCTCACCCCGCACGCCCTTGAAGGAGGAATGCTCATATGACGCAGAGCTGGAGCGAACGGCTCTTTAGCGGCTTTCGCAAGACCTCTGAGCGTATCGGCAGCAATCTGACGGGTGTTGCGACGCGCCTTGACGATGCGACGCTGGATGATCTGGAAGATGCGCTAATCGTGTCGGACCTTGGCCCGGCGGCAGCCGCGCGGATCCGCAAGAAGCTGTCAGACAAGAGCTTTGGCCTCGAGATCACTCAACAAGAATTGAAAGAGGCGGTCGCAGAGGAAATTGCAGAAATTCTGCGCCCTGTGGCAAAGCCGCTGGAGATTACCGCATTCCCCCGCCCGCAAGTCATCCTTGTCATCGGGGTGAATGGCTCGGGCAAAACCACCACCATCGCCAAACTCGCGCACCTCTTTACCGAAGATGATTACGGAGTGCTTCTAGCAGCCGGCGACACCTTCCGCGCCGCCGCGATTGGACAGCTTGCCACCTGGGCAGAGCGCGCTGGCGTGGACCTTGTGCGCGGGCCAGAGGGCGGAGACCCTGCGTCTATCGTCTTTGACGCAGTGAAGCAGGCAACCGACACCGGTATTGATGCACTGGTCGTGGACACCGCAGGGCGCTTGCAGAACAAGAAAGAGCTCATGGAAGAGCTCTCCAAAATCCGGCGCGTCTTGGGCAAATTGAACGAAGAGGCCCCGCATGACGTGGTGCTCGTGCTGGACGCGACCAATGGCCAGAACGCTCTCAGCCAGATCGACGTGTTCAAGGAAGTGGCGGGCGTCACCGGCCTGATCATGACCAAGCTCGACGGCACAGCGCGCGGCGGCGTTCTGGTCGCAGCGGCGGAGCAATACGGCCTCCCCATCCATGCGATTGGCGTTGGCGAAAAAATGGAAGACCTGCGCCCGTTCGACCCCGATCTGGTCGCGCGCGTGATTGCAGGGGTTGCCTGATGAACGAGACCACCGAGACAAAGAAGCAAGGCTCGGGCTGGCTAAATGTAGCGGTCGATTATGGCCCGCTGCTCGTGTTCCTTGGCGTGTACCGTTTCAACGCGCCCGCTGAACCGAACGCGGCAGGCGAACTCCTCGCCATCATCTATGGCACAGGCGCCTTTATGGTCGCCGCCGTCGCCGCCCTTCTCTTTTCCAAGTTTCGCCTTGGCAAAATCTCGCCGATGTTGTGGCTCTCCACCGTATTGATCGTAGGGTTCGGCGCGCTGACGATCTTCTTCGGCGATCCGGTCTTCGTGCAACTCAAACCCACCATCATCTACGCCTTCTTCGGCGTGGCGTTGCTGGCCGGGTATTTCAGAGGGAAGGCTCTCCTCAAAATCCTGCTCGAGGCTGCGTTCGAAGGGCTTTCGGAAGAAGGCTGGCTCAAACTCTCGCGCAATTGGGGCGTGTTTTTCCTGATGCTTGCAGGCCTCAACGAAGGTTTACGCGCCTATCTCGATTTCGAAGGCTGGCTCTGGGCAAAGCTCTGGGTGTTCCTGCCGCTCACCTTCCTCTTCACCTTCACGCAATTGCCCATGTTGCTCAAACACGGGCTCGATGTGGGGCAGGATGAGGACGAGAAAGACAGCGCCGCGGGCGAGTGAGTGAGCCCCGGTTCGCAGCGCTTTCCTACTTGGAAAAGAGCCGCGATACTGCCGCCCGCTCTTTCACAACTGAATCCCGTTTTCGCGCTCTGGCGCAAATGTGTCTCATAGCGTTTTGCCTACAAGGCGCTATTTTTTCATAGAGTTAACCGATTTCGTGTTGGGCCCTATGAGACACCGGTGTCTCATAGGCACGGTGCAAGCTTACTGGGGAGTGCCGGAATCACTGCCATATCCAAGCCGCAAATACGCCGCCATTGCCGCTTTGAGAAAGTCCTCTGCATCCTCGTGGCTGAAGAGAATTCCGACATCTTTGAAATTCAGAAACAACCGGTCGCCATCTCCGGTGAAAGTGGTGGTGCCAATAGAAATGACCGCCTCACCCTCAAGCTTGGCATGGTCACGTACGGTGCGCTTGAAATCAACTTTGGTGGGCATTCGGAATGACTTCCATTCAAAAATGAATTGGTGTACTACACTTGCAATACACCATGGAGAGTAACGTGCCATTTCCTTTGCTACCCGTCGATCAAGTTCGCCGAGAACTGCGTCGAATGGTCCAAGCTAACAAGCGGGATATGATCAGGAAGCTCGAAGATGTCTTAGATAAGACCAAAGGAATAGCCGCGACAGATGACACCAAGGGCGGCGAAGAAAAATTGCTCGCTTTCGAAGCTCATATGCAGGGTAAGATTCAGGATATCGATGGCCTTTACGAGCAGCTCTTTGCTTTCATCGAAAATGCCCAATTTCCAAAAGACTCAGCCTAAATCTCGACCTGACTGCCCAATTCCACCACGCGGTTAGTGGGCAGTTTGAAGAAGTCCATCGCGCTTGCCGAATTCCTCAGCATCCAGGCAAATATCTTCTCTCGCCAGATCGGCATGCCCGGCTTGTCGCTGGCCAGCAAAGTCTGGCGCGAGAGGAAGAAGCTGGTGTGCATCATGTCGAAATGCCCGCCGCAATAGACGCCCATGCCCTTAAGGCCCTCGGGCACATTGGTGTCTTCCATAAAGCCATAGCGCAGCACCGCGCGGTAGAAGCCATCGCCCATGTCGGTGTACTCGCACCGTTTGTCAGGATCGACGTAAGGCTCGTCCTGAATGTCGACGGTCAGGATCACGACGCGTTCGTGCAGGATTTTGTTGTGCTTGATATTGTGGAGCAGCGCGGATGGAACGCCCGCCTGGCTGCTCGCCATAAAGATCGCGGTGCCGGGGACACGCAGGGCGGAGTTCTTGGCAGATTTCGCGAAAATTTCCATCGGTAGGCTCCCCTCGCTCATCCGCGCACGCATCAACTTGCGACCGCGCGCCCACGTGGTGAGAAGGGTGAACGCCACAAAACCAACGGCCAGAGGGAACCAGCCACCGTCCGGCACCTTGGTAAGGTTCGCTGCAAAGTACGCTCCGTCAACGATCAGGAAGAGAAGCACAACGGGCGCTGCGTACCACCACTTCCACTTCCACACGCTGACGAACAAGAGGCCCATCAGAAGCGTGTCGATCGTTACCGCGCCTGTCACCGCAATGCCGTAGGCGCTCGCCAAACTGGAGGAACTCTGGAAGGTCAGAACAAGCACAATCACTGCCACCATCAGCGCCCAGTTGACGATGGGAATGTAAATCTGACCGCCCTCGGTCTCTGACGTGTGGAGGATCGAAAGGCGCGGCATAAAGCCCATTTGCACCGCCTGATGTGTGATGGAGAACGCGCCGGAGATAACCGCCTGGCTGGCGATAAAGGTCGCGACCGTGGCGAGGAATACGAGCGGCAAGCGCCATTCTTCGCTCGCGAGGAGGAAGAAGGGGTTCTGCACCACCACGGCGGCTTCTTCAGCCGGAAGCCCCGCAATCATGGCCCCTTGGCCAAAGTAATTGAGAAGGAGACACGGCATGACAAAGCCGAACCACGACAGGCGCATCGGTCCGCGGCCAAAGTGGCCCATGTCCGAATAGAGCGCCTCAGAGCCCGTCACCGCGAGGACGACAGCGCCCAAAGCAAGGAAGGCCACGAACCCGTCGGTGACAAAGAACATGACGGCGTAATAGGGGTTCAGCGCCCACAAAATGTCCGGGTTCTGGATGATCTGCCATCCACCCAGCCCTGCGAGCACGGCGAACCAGACGATCATGACCGGCGCAAACAGAGCGCCGACTTTGGCCGTCCCCCTCGCCTGAAGCATGAAGAGGAATACAAGGAGACCGAGTGCAATGGGGATCACATATTGCTGCAATCCTGCATCCACCACGGTGAGCCCTTCGACCGCCGACAGAACGGAAATCGCCGGCGTAATCATGGAATCGCCATAAAACAGCGAGGTCGCAAACACGCCCAGAAGGATCACAAGCCAGCCATAGGACGATTTGCCCATGTGCCGTTGCAACAGCGCCACCAGAGCGAGGCTGCCGCCCTGGCCCTTGTTATCGGCGCGCATGAGGATCGTCACATATTGGATCGCCACCACAAGCAGCATCGACCAGAAAATGAGGCTGACGACGCCAAGCACATGCATACGGTCAATCGCAACATTGGCGGTTCCGGCAAAGGTCTCACGGAAAGCATACAGCGGGCTGGTGCCGATATCGCCAAAAACGATGCCGATCGCGCCAACCGCCAAAGCGGCCTTGGAACCATTATGCGCATGGCCGCTGGAATGGGTATCCAGCGAAGAGCCGTCTGGTGTTGCTGAGGTTTCGCTCATTGTGTGCGATTATCCCGTGTCGTTGCCCGAACGAAGAGACTCAAGTGAGCCTTGCCCGCGTCCAAGGCCGCGCGCTCTACCACCGAGGGTTCGCCCCTGCAACACTGGCCTAGGGACAAGCCCCCTGTTGAAGCACCTACTGCAGCATGGGCGCATTGGCGATCATCTGATCGAGCCGCTCAACACGCGATTCAATCTCGGCCTTCCAAGGCGCATCATCGGGTGAGTTTTCAAGCAGGCGGGCCCACACCTCGCGTCCCGCAACAATCTGCCCGGTTTGAACCAATGACGTGCCCATGAAGAAGTCCGGACCAGGGTTCGTGGGGTCAATTTCACGAGCCTTTCCATAGGCATAATTCGCAGCAGGTGTCACAAACCCATCGGCATGCCCGGTAAGGGCCATGCCAAGCGCAAGCCAGCCTTCAAGGTGCTGAGGGTTCTCGCGAAGCCCTTTTCGAAGAAGTCCGGCGGCCTCGTCGAATTTGCCGCGGCGGGCATATCCATCGGAGAGGGTAAGATAGTCGGGCTTGGCGCGGGTTGGATCAAAAAGTGCAAGGCGCGCTTCGACCATTGCTTCGCCTGACTGCGCCTCAACCTGTGTCTCAGGTTGTTTGGGACTGCCGCTTTGGCCGGGCGATCCTGCCCATGTGTACCCCACAAGGCCAAGCAGAAGAGCCGCACCAAACACTGCAAAGCCCTGTTTTGGCATGCGCAGATAAAAGGCAGCGAGCGCAAAACTCACCAGAGTGAGGGCGAGGATGGCAAGCCATTGACCAATCATGCGGGCTCATCCCGATCCGAGCCGCGTTTGCCCAAGCGGCGCAGGAGCACAAAGCCAACAATCGCCAGCAGCAACAGCGGAATGGCGAACAGCGGCCATGTGGTGGAGCTCACGGTCGGCTCATAACTCACATAATCACCATAGCGTTGTACCAGCCATTCGCGCACTTCCTCTGGGCTTTCACCGGCAAGGAGCCGCGAACGGACCTGGTGGCGCATATCGCCAGCCATTGGCGCGTCACTATCGGCAATGCTCTGCGACTGGCATTTAAGGCAGCGCAAAGTGTACATCAGAGCGGTAGCCTCGGCCTCGAGAGCGGGGTCGTCCAGCTGGGTGTAGGCGTAAGGCGCTGGCGGCATGGCGCTTTGTGCGGCAAGCGGCGCAGCGATGAGCGCGAGAAGAACAACTAGCAAACGCATCATCCGACTTCCTCAAGCTTCTCAAGCAGCAGGTCGACATGGTTTTCCCGAATATCGCCAATGTGTTGGTATCGGATATTGCCCTCGGCATCGATTACGTAGGTTTCCGGCACACCCGATGCGCCAATAGCCAGCATGAGCTCGGAAATGTCATCGGCGCCAATGCGGGTGTAGGGATTACCATAGCGGCTGAGGAAACCGGACACGGCCTCTGGGCGGTCGCGAACGGCGATACCGATGATTTCGACGCCCTCTTCTTTCAAGCGTTCAAGGTGCGGCGCTTCGGCAATGCAAGGCACGCACCAGCTGGCCCAGATGTTGAGCAATTTGGGCTTCCCCCCGAGAAAGTCTGCACGCGACGCGCCGGGCATGCCGTCGAGCGCAGGAGGCAGTTCAAAGTCAGGCAGCGCCTCTTCGACCATTTGCGACGGGATCGCGGTCTGCTTGGGCTGGGTCAGTTGGTAACCGGCCACCCCTGCAAAGAACAGGAACAGCGCAAGCGGGATAAGGTAAAGAGGACGCATTATTCCGCAGGCTCCGGAGCTACGTCACCAGTGATAGCGTCTGCATCCTCGCGGCGCTCTTTGCCACGTTTGACTGCGCTGCGACGTTTGAGATCAACCCGCAAGCGTCCTATGATCGACAAGATACCGCCAAACGCAATGAGAAGGCCGCCATACCAGATGAAAGTCACAAACGGCTTCCACCAGATGCGCAGCTGCCAACGCGGATTGCCATTTGCATCAACCCCTGCCTGGTCGCCGATCACCGCATAAAGCTGGCCGTCCCAAGTGGTGAGGAGTGCGCTTTCGCTGGTCGCTTGTGATGGCGCCCAGAAATTGCGCGCCTGCGGGGTGAGGAGCACGCCCTCGCCATCGCCGCGTGTCGCAATCACGCGCGCTTCCACCGCGGTCCAGTTGGGTCCTGCGATTGGGTCAACGCTCTCCAATTCTATGGTCCAGCCTGCCACTTCCTCTTGCCCGCCTGCAGAAACTGCTGCGAGCTTTTCGGCTGTGAACGCGCTTTCGCTGGCCATGCCAAAAAGTGAGACAGCGACGCCGAAATGCGCCATCACCATACCCCATGTCGCCGTCGGTACACGCGAAAGTTTGCGCCCGCGAAGAGGCAGCAGCGCCCCAACGCCCAACGCCCCTGCAAAGGCGAGACCCAGAAGCGGGAGAATGTCATAGCTGCCAAAAAATGCGACAGCTGCAATGATGGCAATCGCGATAGCGGCAAGAAGCATCATCTCGAACTGGATGCGCGCAGGCTTGTCATCCTTCCAGCGCAGCAATGGGCCTACCGCCATCACCACGAACATGGGGATCGCAAAGATTGCACCGGCGGGGTTGAAGTACGGCGGCCCAACAGAAACGCGTACATCGAACGCCTCGGTAAAGACCGGGTAGAGCGTACCCAGCAAAACGATCGCAAGGATCGCGGAAAGCATCACATTGTTGAAGACAAGAGCACCCTCGCGGCTGGTCGCGGTAAAGCGCTTGCCTTCGGCGATGTGCCCTGCCCGCATGGCAAAGATGATAAGAGCGCCCCCAATGTAGAGGCCCAAGAGCGCGAGGATAAAGCTCCCCCGCTCCGGATCGACGGCAAACGCATGGACGCTGGTGATGACGCCTGAGCGGACAAGGAATGTGCCCAGCATCGACATGGAGAACGCGAGCACGCCCAGCATGATCGTCCAGGTCCGAAGGGCGTCTCTCGCCGCGAGGACGCTTACCGAGTGGAGCAGAGCGGTCGCTGCGAGCCATGGCATTAGCGAGGCATTCTCGACCGGATCCCAGAACCACCAGCCACCCCAGCCAAGCTCGTAATATGCCCAGTAGGAGCCAGCGGTGATGCCGAATGTGAGGAACACCCAAGCCCCCAGAACCCAAGGCCGCATGACCTTGGCAAAATCGGGCGTGACCTGCTTTGTAATAAGCGCGCCCATGCAAAGACTGAACGCAACCGACAGCCCGACATAGCCAATGTAAAGCGTGGGCGGGTGAATCGCGAGACCGATATCCTGCAATAGCGGGTTGAGGCCGGACCCTTCGGGCGCTGGCACTGGCAGACGCTCAAACGGATTCGAGGAGATCAGAAGGAAGGTATAAAAGCCAAGCGCAACAAACCCTTGAACGCTTAAGGTAGCAGACATGGTCTTTTCTGGCAGACGCCGCTCAAGCCCTGCGAGTAGGCCGCCGGAAAGCGCCAGAACCGCGACCCACAAAAGCATTGAGCCTTCGTGGTTCCCCCAGGTGCCTGTAAGCTTGTAGATGAACGGCTTCATCGAGTGGGAATTGGTCGCGACCAGCTTGATCGACAAATCGGTAATCGCAAAAGCGTAAAGCAGCAGGAAGAACGAAAGCGTTGCCAGAAACGCCTGCACCACCGCTGCGGGCCGCGCCAAGGCAACAATCGCCTCATTCCCGGTGCGTAGACCAAGCGCTCCGCCCACCATTTGCAAAACCGCAAGCGCGGTGGCGAGCCACAGGGCAGCGTGTCCGAGTTCAGCGATCATGTGGCTTTACTCCAACCCCGCCACGGTTTCCGCGTAAGCGTCGCTATTCTTGTGACCTTCTAGCCCTTCAAGCTCGCGCGGGACGTAATTCTCATCGTGCTTGGCAAGCAGATTGCTTGCAAGGAAGGTCCCATCCTCTTGCAAAGAGCCTTCGGCAACAACACCGGACCCTTCGACAAACAAATCAGGCAAAATGCCGCTGTACGTCACCGGGATCATGTCGTCGGTGTTGCCTGTGACCAGAAAGTTCACCGTGATCCCATCATCGGCCGTCTTGATGGAATCCGCTGCCACCATGCCGCCAAGGCGCACTGCTTGACCGACCGCTGGCGGCTCGGCTGCCATTTGCTCGGGCAGGTAGAAATAGTTCGCTTGGCTGCGCAGCGCCCAGGCCGCGATGAGGCCTGCGGCCACCACCGCAATCAAAGCAAGGATGACCAAGGTCATTCGCTGATGTTTGGCCTTCATTTGCGCTTCATCTCCTCGCGGCGCTTTTCCGCTTTACGCATCGTGGTGTAACTCCACGCGATAAGAAATCCCATAGCGACCCCGCCGACGGCGTACGCGCCGATCACAAAGGGCCAATGGTCCAATGCCTCACGCATTACGCGGTCTCCATGCCAGAGGGTGTGACAGGTGTCACATCTTCGTCCAAAGCGCGGCGGCGCAGACGCGCCTCGACCTGTTGTTCTGCAATAAGGGCGCGCATCCGCATCAACACAATCGCACCGAACAAAAGCGAGAAGCCCAAGGTCGAGATCAGCAGCGGCCAGAGGTATTCGGGATCAATCGAGCTTTTGCCAGCGGTCAGACTGGGGGGTTGGTGGAGCGAATTCCACCACACGACCGAACGGTTGATAATCGGCACAATAATCGCGCCCACAATGCCAAGGATTGCCGGGATCTTGGGCGAGCCACCCTCTCGCGCGGTTGCCTGCGCGAGGGCGATATACCCGCCGTAAAGGAAGAGCAGCACCAACATGCTGGTAAGCCGTCCATCCCATTCCCACCAGGTGCCCCACGTCGGACGGCCCCAAATGGAGCCGGTGGCCAGACAAATGCCGGTAAACACCATACCCGGCACCGCAATCGCGCGCGCAGAAAGACCTGCGAGCGGATGCTTCCAGATAAGCAGCGCAGCTGAGGAAATCGCAATTCCGGTCCATCCACCCATACCCAGCCAAGCGGCAGGCACGTGAATAAAGAGAATGCGGACAGTCTCGCCCATCAACCGGTCAGGCGCGACCGCCAAGAGGCCCCAGCCTATCGAACCAACAACCATAGCCAGCCCGCTCCAGAAGAAGAGCGGGGTCATCCAGCTTGCCAGTGACAAAAATCGTTTCGGGTTCGCGTAAATATGCAACGGACGTTTACCTCTTGCGAACCGTCATAGAGTGCTCAGCCGCCCTCGCAAGAGCGCAAACTTTGCAACAGCCCACGCAAACGTACTTATGCGCGGCCAATAAGTTCCTGAGCCATGCGATCAGCGACCAGATCGGGTGATTGGCCTGATTTGTCGCTTTCGTCCCAGACTTGGGTCAAACGGCCGGGAATACGGTCGATGCGCGCATTGATCTCTGCATCATCGGCGTTGTCGACGTGCCGCAGAACGTTGATGATCCCGCCTGCGTTGATCACGTAATCGGGCGCGTACAAAATACCGCGATCTTGTAGCATCTTTCCTTCGCTGCCCGTGGCGAGTTGGTTGTTGGCACCACCAGCGATGACTTTTGCCTTCAAGGCTTCAATCGATTGCTCGGTGATGATCGCACCCAAAGCATTGGGACTGACAATATCGGCCTCCGCGCTCAGAATTGCATCGGTGGAAACGGCAGTTCCGCCCAGTTCCTGCGCCATCGCGTTTGCGCGGTCCTGGTTGATATCTGCAAGAATAAGCTCAGCGCCCTCTTTCGCAAGATAGCGCGCCAAACCGCCGCCAACACTGCCCAGCCCTTGAACGGCAACGCGTACGCCGCGCATATCGGTCGCTCCAAGAGCGCGCTCGGCTGCAGCCTTTACACCAAGGAAAACACCGCGCGCCGTGTAAGGCCCCGGATCGCCGCCCTGCCCGGGAAGCCCCGCGACATGATCTGTGTGCGATTTGAGCGCAACCATGTCATCCTGCGACATGCCCACGTCCTGCGCGGTAATATAGCGACCATTCAGCCCTTCAACGGCGCGAGCGAAGGCTGCGAGCATGTCGGGCGTTTTGGTACGCGCTTCATCAGCAAGCAGCACCGCTTTCCCGCCACCAGCAGGAAGACCCGCCATGGCGTTCTTGTAACTCATCCCGCGCGACAGGCGCAGAGCATCGCGAAGACCGTCTTTGGGGTTTGGGTAATGCCAAAAGCGTGTGCCGCCGGCACCCGGCCCAAGATGGGTAGAGTGGACTGCAATAATCGCTGTGAGACCCGATGCATGATCGCGCACAAAATGCACGAATTCATGGTCGTCAAAATCGGCTTCGGTCCAAAAAGCAGTCATAAATCAAGGCCCCGCACATTGTCGGCGCGCCTCTTCATTGGACCCAGACGGGACAGTCCAAGGGGGAAAATGGGGCGATCGAGGGGTCTCGAACCCCCGACCTCCGGTACCACAAACCGGCGCTCTAACCAACTGAGCTACGATCGCCACATGCCCCGCACCATTGGATGACCATTGGGTCCTCTGCAAGAGAGCGCTGCGATGGGCGCCATTGCTCGAACAAGTGCCAAGGTCAAGACCGCTTTAGGCGGGCGCGAGCCAATTGCACAATGTCGCCAGCATTGGAAGCGAAAACTGCCATCAATCGCACTTTGCGCAATTATATTACACAAGGGTTTGTGCTCTATGCAGTCTTGCTTAGGCGCGCCCCGCTCCTAAACTCTCGAAATCATGGATGTGACCACTGATTCTGTTGCAGCAAACCTTGAAAAGCAGGCGGGCGCACAGCGCGTGCCCCACTCCAAGGTTGAGCTGTTTCAGATAAAGAACTTCCTCACGCCTGAGCACTGCAAGCAATTGATCGCGATGATCGATCATGACCGGCGGCCGAGCACAATCGCGGACCCCAATGGCGATGATTACTTCCGTACCAGCGAAACCTGCGACCTCGCGCGCAGGGACCCAGTGGTTCAGAAGCTCGATGCGCTGCTGCATGATCTGAACGGCATCAACCCGGCTCTGGGCGAACCGGTTCAGGGGCAACGCTATGACGTGGGACAGGAGTTCAAGCCGCACACGGACTATTTCACGCCCGGCACAGCGGATTTCGAGAAATTCTGCAGTGATTCTGGCCAGCGCACATGGACCTTTATGATTTATTTGAACGAGGTCGAAGCAGGCGGAGCAACCCGGTTCAAAGTCGTAGGCAAAACCTTTCAACCCGAGATTGGAAAACTCCTGTGCTGGAACAACAAACGCCCTGACGGAGAGCTAAACCCCAACACGCTGCACCACGGGATGAAGGTGAGGAAAGGCGTAAAATACGTCATCACCAAATGGTATCGGGAACGGGAATGGCCGTGGTAAACGGATCAGAGATTGTAAAAGCGGTCCATAAAGACAGCACGCACGCTTTCTCCAAGCGTCCCGTCTCCTCTATCCGCATCATTGCTGGCTTTGGTGTCGAAGGCGATGCTCACGCAGGTGACCGGGTCCAGCATTTGAGCCGAGTACGTGCGGACCCCACTCAGCCAAACCTGCGGCAAGTCCACCTCATGCACGCCGAATTGTTCGATGAGGTGGCGGAGAAAGGTTTTGCCATCAATCCCGGCGACTTGGGTGAAAACGTGACCACCCGAGGGTTAGACCTGCTTGCGCTTGGACGGGACACGGTCCTGCACATTGGCGAAGAAGCCGCGCTCAAGGTCACCGGCCTGCGCAATCCATGTGCCCAGATTGACGCATTCGCACCCGGCCTTCTCAAGGAAGTTGCGCTTAAGACGCCGCAGGGGATCGTGCGCAAAGCAGGTATTATGTGCGTTGCGATAAAAAGCGGCGAAGTGCGTGCAGGTGATCCGATCCGGGTGGAGCCGACCAAAGGCCCGCATATCCCGCTCGAACGGGTCTAACCAAACCGCCAAAAAGAAAGGGCGGCCCCGCAGGACCGCCCTCTTTCAATTCCAATCGGAAGCCGATTACTTTTTGAGTGTAAGGCCACCAAAGCGCTTGTTGAACGCTGCCACACGGCCGCCTTCCTGGATCTGACGGTTACCGCCGGTCCATGCAGGATGGCTTGTCGGGTCAATGTCGAGTGCGAGTGTCTCGCCCTCATTGCCCCAAGTCGAGCGTGTTTGGAACTCGGTACCATCGGTCATTTTGACCGTGATCATGTGATATTGTGGGTGCCCTTCGGCTTTCATCATCTTTATCCTTGTGAGCGTGCTCCGGTACCGACCGGAGTTGCTATAAAACTGGAAGAAGCGGCGCACATAACGCCGCCTCCGAAAATTGCAAGCAAACTTGCAAAATCAATCCTTGGGCGGATCAGCAATCATTGCGGTGAATTCGCATTCACATGTGGTTTTGCCCTCAACGCTGGCTTTGCCCTTGAACTTATAGATCGTGCGGCGTTGCTGCAGGAACTCAACTTCAAGGTCGAGCAGACAGCCCGGCGTCACAGGTGCGCGGAATTTTGCTCCGTCAATGCCCATGAAAATCACCAGCTTGCCAGTCCCGGAAAGGCCCAACGTCTCAATCCCGAGTATCGCCGCCGCCTGAGCCAAAGCCTCGATCTGAAGCACGCCGGGCATGATGGGAGCGCCGGGGAAATGCCCCTGGAAAAACTCCTCATTCATGCTCACGGCTTTCACCGCGTGGATGCGTTCATTCAGATGAATTTCGCGCACCCGATCCACAAGCAATAGCGGATAGCGATGTGGCAACGCCTTGAGGATTTTGTGAATGTCGTAGTCGGTTATCGGCTGCGCCGAAGTCTGCTCTTCACTCATATCCTGCCCCCTGCTCTTTCGCGCGGCTTAGCGGCCCGAAGGCGCAGCGGCTGGCTGCTGTTGCTGCTGCTGTGCGGCTTGTTGCTGTTGGATCAGCTGGGCACGAAGGAGGGTTTGCTGGATCTCCTGAAAGACCTGCGCTGCGTTCTGGGTCGGGCGATAGTTCGCTGGCGGAACGATCTGAACAGACGGCACGCGGGTGTTGAGCGCTGTCGTAATCTGCTGCGTGATGTCCGCGCCCTCTGCTGCGAATTGCAGCGTTTCCGGCTGCACAACGAGCACGATACGCTGTTGTGTCGTCACATCGGTCAGAGCCGTTGGATATTGCGCCAGAATTTGGTCCACTGCGAAGATGCGCGCGGCGTTCACCTGACTGCTGAGCGCTGCAACTTCCTGTTCAAGCGTCTGAATTTGTGGGAAATTCGCTGCACCCTGAACAGCAGGAAGTTCAGCATCGTCAAGCTGGCCGTTGCCGTTTGTGTCAAACGGCTGGAGCAGCTGTGTCAATTGCTGCTGCTTTGTCGTGCGCTGTTCGATTTGCGCAGCATAAGTCGTGCCTATCTGGTTGTAGGCGG
Source organism: Erythrobacter sp. S227 (assembly GCF_057364925.1). Classification (NCBI taxonomy): domain Bacteria; kingdom Pseudomonadati; phylum Pseudomonadota; class Alphaproteobacteria; order Sphingomonadales; family Erythrobacteraceae; genus Erythrobacter; species Erythrobacter sp. S227. Next base: position 549,684 of record NZ_CP200280.1, on the reverse strand, counting down.
TTTGAAGCGCGCTTGAACCAATGATGGCGCGGCTCACATCAGCGGTCGCGATGCGGCCTTCGACTTGAGCAGTCGCTGGCGAATCAGCGGCGAAAACGGCGCAAGCGGCGAGGCCTGCAGCACGCAGTGTTTTGGTGAAACGGGTCATTAGAATTGTGTTCCTACGTTAAACGTGAGTGTCTTTTCATCATCTCCCTCGACCTTGCGGATCGTTTGGGAGAAATCGATGCGGAAGGGACCAAAGGGCGAATTCCAGTTCACGCCGATCCCTGCGGTGACGCGAGGGCTGGACGAATCGCCAACAAAAATCTCGCGAACATTGTTTGAGCTAATCGCATTTGGCGTAACGCCATCAGCCGCGATCGGGTTGAGAGTATCAACAAAGTTGACCGATACGATCGGATTGCCGTTGTCATCAAAGGTCGGGTCACCATTGTCATCGAGGATCGGCGTCTCAATACGCTCAGCAAATACTGCGGTGCTATCCAGGACGGGTGTTTCCAGACCCCAAAGTGCGCCCACATCAACCCAAACTGATGGACGAAGACCCAATTCGCGTGCGCCTGTGCCCAGAGGGATCTCAATTTCGGCGCGGCCAAGGTAGTAGTAACGGCCGCCCAGCGCGTCATCACGCTGTTGCCGCCGCTCCTGGTTGAAGAGAACATTTCCGTCATCGTCGAGCAAAGCCAAAGAGCTCACATCGGGATTTGGAAGGGCAGCCTGACGCAGCACACGCGGCCCTACACCGCGAATGTCAAAGCCGCGGAATTGTGGTTCACCAAGGAAAAACCGGTCGGTGAGGAACACGTCATCAACGCCGACACCTTCGCGGTCACGCAAAGGAATAACCGCCCCGCCTTCAAGCGCGAGCGAGAAGATAAATCCGGTGTTGAACAGGTTCCAGAACTGACGCCCCTGACCTCGGAAACGCAGGTAGCGAACATCGCCGCCAAGTCCTGCAAATTCCGTGCTGAGCGAAACTTGCCGCCCCGCTGTTGGACGGAAGCCCGAATTCAAGGTGTTGTAGTTGACGCTAACGCCCACAATCGAGCTTAGGCGATTACCAAGTTGGTCACAAAGGAAGCGGCCAGCGCGTGCCGGATCACAAAAATCATCCGGGCTGTTCCCGAGAATGCCGTCGCCATCATTATCAGTAAAGAAGATGCCTTCATCCAGGCTGACTTCGTCATAGTTCAGCGTGTAGCTACCAACCAGGGACATGAACTCGGTCAGAGGCACACCGGCACGGAACGCGCCGCCTGTGGTGGACTGTTCAAACGTGTTGTTACGGTTGCCGTCAAACCGGTTGAAGCTGTTGAAGTCGCGGCGATAAATGTCCGCGCCTGCCGAGATGTTGCGGTCGAACAGATATGGCTCGGTAAAGCTTAGCTGTGCCGAACGCGAAAACTGCGAGAAGTTCAGCGACAGGCCAACAGTCTGGCCCCGGCCACGGAAGTTACGCTGGCGGATGGAGCCTGCGAGAATGAACCGCTCGATCGAGGAGAAACCGGCCGAAAATTGAAGTTCGCCGGTGGGCTGTTCTTCAACATTCGCTTCGAGCACGATCCGGTCAGGCGCGGAGCCTTCTACCTGGCTGACTTCGAAGTTTTCCTGGAAATAGCCAAGAGAGTTGATCCGTGCTGTGGTTCGCTGAACGCCAAGAGAGTTAAACGCATCACCTTCCGACAAACGGAATTCACGGCGGATAACCTTATCCTGGCTCAGCGTGTTGCCGTTCACATCGACGCGCTCGACATAAACACGCGGCGCCTGACGCAGGATGAAGGTGATATCCATCGTCAGATCTTCGGGATTACGGTTAAAACGCGGCTGTACGTCCGCAAATGCGTAACCGAACCGGCCTGCGAGCTCCGTCAGGGATTCGACCGTATCTTCGACGGTCTTCGCATTGTAAAATTCACCGGTCTGGATGCTGAGACCGCTTGCGAGCGCATCACCGTCAAAGTCGCGCAGCTGGCTATCCACTTCGACCTCGCCGAAGTTGTAGCGCTCGCCCTCCTCCACCACATAAGTGATGATGAAGTCCTGCTGGTCCGGCGTAAGCTCGGCCACGGCCGAGACAACGCGGAAATCGGCATAGCCTTCGGTCAGGTAAAACTGACGCAGCTTTTGCTGGTCAAAGGCCAGACGGTCCGGGTCATAGCTGGTGTTGGAACTGAAGAAGCGGAAGAAACGCGATTGCTTCGTCACCATCTCGCTACGCAGCTCGCTGTCAGAGAATTGCTCGTTGCCGATGATGTTGATCTGACGAACTTTAGACTTGGGACCTTCGGTAATTTCGAAGACGATATCGACCCGGTTCTGCGGGAGCGAGACCATCTGCGGCTCTACGGTCGCAGCAAAGCGGCCCTGACGCTTATACAGCTCGATAATACGAGCAACGTCCGCGCGGACTTTGGAGCGGGTGAAAATCTGGCGCGGGGCAAGGCGAATTTCCGGCAGGATTTTGTCGTTCTTGATCCGCTCATTGCCTTCAAGAACGATGCGGTTGATCACCGGGTTCTCGACAACATTGATGACGACATTGCCATTTTCAGCGCTGATATTGAAATCAGCAAAGAGCTCGGTCGCGCCCAAATCCTTAAGGGCCTCATCCGCGGCAGCAGATGTATATTCCTGCCCAACGCGAAGGCGGATGTAGGAAAGGATCGTGGTCGGCTCGAGACGTTCGGCGCCAATCACGTTGATCGAACGGATCGTGTTTGTTGATGGCGCTGGAGCCGGTGCAGGAGCGGGCGTAGGCTGTGCAGCAGGTGCCGTCCCATCTTGTGCGAAAGCCGCAACAGGAACACCAGCCAGCATAGTGGCACCAGAAAGAGCAAGACCAAAACGGCTCACTGCAGATTTGGCACCGGTATTTTTAGAAGACGCAAGGCTAACGCCTGCTTGCTCACAAAACTTCATGGATGATCTATCCCGTCCAACCCGTAGTCAATGCGCCTGCCCGAAACGCGTGTGGCTTGGCCAGATGGCCTCACCGCTCATTAAACAGCTTTCGCCTCTGCCCGATGCTGCGTGCAACGGTCAAGAAGGCTAAGCGCACTATGACCGGACAATACACGATTGCCCGCCCCCTTTCTTCGATGACCTGTGCCTCTAACCAAGCACACTCACGAAGCAAGCCCGATTTACGGGGCCCGGTTAGCTGCCGATTGGCAACAGATCTGTGATGTCATTCCAGGTCACAACGACCATGAACAACAGCACAAGCGCAATGCCGGTGCGATAGGCCCATTCTGTCGCCTGCGCTCCAACCGGTTTGCGGCGGATCGCTTCGGCGGCATAAAAGGCCAGATGCCCGCCATCGAGGGCAGGGATTGGCAAGAAGTTGATGAATGCCAAATTAAGCGAGATCAGAGCTGCGAAATTCACAAAGGCGAGAAAACCAAGACTCATCTGCTCGCCCGAGTATTTGGCGATCTTGACCGGTCCGCCCAACTCCTTGATCGAACGCTCTCCGGTGAAGATTTGCTTGATGCCTGTGACCATCATTCCGGTGATCTCCCAGCATTGCTCTGCGGCAAGCGGAATAGCGCCGAGAAGGCTAACCTCTTCAAATTCATACCGACCGCCCGCAGGGCCAACGCCAATCCGGCCAAGGACACTGACATTGCCAAAAGCGTCGACGTCTTCGACCCGCGCGGTGGTCAGAGGAATGTCCACTTCACTGCCATCGCGAAGGACGGTGAGGACCATTTCCTTGCCCGGATAAAGCAGGATGTTGGTGCGGATCTCCTCAAAATCGGAGACTGCTTCTCCGTCAATCTCGGTTATGGTATCGCCGATCTGCATGCCCGCATCGCGCGCGACCGATTCTTCGGCAAACTCACCCACGGTGCGCGAATCTTCGGCTCCTACAATGGTGGGATTGCCGTAAATGGCGAAAAACGCTGCGAAAATTGCGATTGCCACCACAAGGTTCGTGACCGGACCTGCGGCAACGATCAAGGCCCGCTTCCAAAGCGACGCGTTCTGGAAACTGCCATCATTGGCATGACCTTCAAGCGGCGCATCAGCGTTCGGAATGCTCGCGGGGTTCATATCGCCCTTGAACTGAACATAGCCACCCAGCGGCAGCCAGGAGAGCTTCCAGCGCGTGCCCTGCTTGTCGGTCCAACCCGCGATTTCCGAACCAAAACCAATGGAAAAGGCTTCCGCCTTTACTCCAAACCACCGACCGACAAGATAGTGGCCAAGCTCATGGACAGTGACCAGCGGCCCCAGCAAAGCCAGAAAGCCGATGAAGTACATCCAGAAAGGGGGCTGCTCAAACAAGGGGTGCGTGCTCCAAAGCCTCAGCGGCGCTTATCCGCGCTTCGCTATCTATTGCGAGCACATCTTCCAGAGTGCCCGGTGACCCGGCGTCATAGCGCTCTAACGTCTCCTCGGCTACTGCAGTAATGCGGCTGAACCCAATCTGACCAGCGAGGAAAGCCTCGACCGCCACTTCATTCGCAGCATTAAGAATAGCAGGAGCCGCCCCGCCCGCCTCAATCGCCTCGCGCGCAATACGGGTGGCGGGGAAAAGCTCTTCATTGGGCGCCTGGAATGTCAGTTCGCCAATGCCGGCCAGATCGAGCGGCTCGAGCGGGGTTTCCATTCGGTTAGGGTACGCAAGGCACGAAGCAATCGGCACGCGCATATCCGATGGGCCAAGCTGCGCCAGAGTTGAGCGGTCGCGGTATTCGACCATGGAATGAATGACGCTTTGCGGGTGCACCACGATCCTGAGGCGTTCCAGCCCAACCGGAAACAGGTGATGCGCCTCGATGTATTCAAGGCCCTTGTTCATCATCGTGGCGCTGTCGACGCTGATCTTTGCGCCCATTGACCAATTGGGGTGAGCCACCGCCTGCTCGGGCGTTGCGGCATGGATCGCAGCGGCATCCCAGGTGCGGAATGGGCCACCGCTTGCCGTCAAAGTGATCCTTGCGACATCTTCGATCTTTCCGCTTGCAAGGCATTGGAAGATGGCATTGTGTTCGCTGTCTGTGGGAAGCAGGGTTGCACCGTGCTTGGCGACAGCGCTTGTCATCACCGCGCCTGCAGAGACCAGCGCCTCTTTATTCGCAAGGGCGATAGTTCCCCCGCGCTCCACCGCTGCCATTGTGGGTGCCAGACCTGCGCATCCGACGATCGCGGCAACGGTCATATCAACCGGGCGTTTGGCCGCATCACACAAGGCCCCTGCCCCGCCAGCGGCAATAACGCCGCTGCCCTCAAGCGCGGATTTCAGCTCGGGCAGCGCGCTTTCATCGCTGACGACTGCGAACTTTGCCCCAAATTCGCGAGCAAGCTTTGCAAGCTCAGCAGCACTCGAGTGGGCGGTAAGCGCATCAACCTGCCAGTCATCCGGATTGCGGCGGATTAGATCGAGGGTCGAGGCCCCGATAGAGCCCGTCGCGCCTAAAACAGTGATTGTACGCACGATCAGAACCCCGCAAATGCTGGAACAAAGGCGAAGAGAAACAGCACGAAGAACACTGCGATAAATCCGTCGAGGCGATCAAACACGCCGCCATGGCCGGGAATAAGGTTGCTTGAATCTTTGACGCCCGCGCGCCGTTTCATCCAGCTTTCGAAGAAGTCTCCCCCTTGCGCGATGACCGCGATCAGAACGCCAGCGATCACGGCCCCTGCAAGGCTTCCGATCGAATAACCCGGCATTGCTGCTGCCGGTCCGAAATCCGCGGCTTCCACTGCCAAAGCCACAAGTGCCGCCGCCCCTGCCCCGCCGATAAATCCGGCCCAGGTTTTTGAAGGGCTGATAGAAGGGGCGATCTTGGGGCCGCCGATCAATCGGCCCGAGAAATAGGCGCCAACATCAACCGCGATGATGGGCACGAAGAATGCGAACAGCACCGACCACATGTCATAGCCAAGCGTTGCGCCATCTCCAAGCAGGAAACCCCAGCCATTGCGTACCGCAATCATCGCAAGAGCAGCCCCACCGACGTAAATCGCGCCAAAGAACTGCCATACAACCTCGCCTATGGCAGAAATGCCAAAGCCGCGTGCCAAGAGGTTCCATTCCCAAAGCACTAACCCTGCAAGCAAGATGACAAAGCCGATCCAGAACCAGCCGCCCAGCCAAAGAGCAATCACCGACACGGCGATCATCGCCACGGCCGACACGAACCTTACAGGCAGATCAGATGTTCTGGAGGGTTGCGCGTTATTCTGCGCAGCCTTTTGACCTTCAGCGTCCCCCATAGCGCCTCTCCCTTTGCGCAAAGTCTTCCAAAGCTTTGCTTAGGTGCTCAGGTTTGAAATCCGGCCAAAGCGTATCAACAAACAGCATCTCCGCATAGGCAGACTGCCACAGCAGGAAGTTCGAGAGCCGGATTTCGCCGCTGGTGCGGATCAGCAGGTCGAGCGGCGGCAAGTCTGCGGTATCGAGCTCGGCTGCGATAGTCTCAGGCGTGATTTCGCCTTTGTCCGCTGCCTTTGCCGCGGCCCGCGCAATCTCGTTTTGTGACCCGTAATTGAGCGCCACTGCCAGCGTCTGTGTGCCGCCTGCGGTCCGCTCCAAAGCATCTTCAAGCATGGCCACAATGTCAGGCGCAAGCCCGCGCCAATCGCCGATAATTTTCAGCTTCACATCGTTGGCGACAAACTCGGCCAGGTCCGATTTGATGAACTTGCGCATCAGGTTCATCAGGTCATCGACCTCATCGGTCGACCGTTTCCAGTTTTCCGAACTGAAGGCGTAAAGCGTCAGGCAATCGAGGTTCATCGGCTCCAGCGCGCGCACAAGGCGACGCACCGCTTCGACCCCGCGCTGATGGCCAAGGGCGCGCGGCATCGCCCGCTTCTTCGCCCAGCGGCCATTGCCATCCATGATGATAGCGACGTGCCTGGCACCTGTGTCTGAGCTCTTGCTCAAGCTCCACCCCTAAGTTCGCAGCCCGATGCCCATTATTGCGTCAGGATTTCCTGAACCTTCTTTTCAATCGCAGCGTCAATGTCCGCGACATATTTGTCGGTAAGCTTCTGAACCTCGTCTTCCAAACGCTTGCGCTCGTCTTCCGAGATTTCCTTGGCCTTTTCGTCGGCCTTGAGGCTTTCCATCCCGTCGCGGCGGACATTGCGCGCGGCGACTTTCGCCTTCTCGCCATATTCACCGGCAAGTTTTGCCAAGTCCTTTCGGCGATCCTCGGTAAGATCGGGCATCGGCAAGCGGATGGTTTGGCCGTCTGTCATCGGGTTCAAACCAAGGTTCGCTTTGGAAATCCCTTTCTCGACCGCACTCACATTGCTTTTGTCCCACACCTGCACGGCCAGCATGCGCGGCTCTGGTGCGGAAACGGTGGCAACTTGGCTAAGCGGCATCATCGCGCCGTAAACCTCGGCGACAACCGGATCGAGCAGCGCCACGTTCGCGCGTCCTGTGCGAAGACCCGAAAGGTCCCCTTTGAGCGATTCCACAGCGCCAGCCATACGGCGTTCGATGTCTGACTTGTCATACTGAGCCATTGCCCATCAGTCCTTTTGTACGATCGTTTGGGTGCCCTCGCCTGAGAGCACCTTGGCAACATTGCCTTTTTCACGGATTGAAAAGACCACTAGCGGGATATTGTTCTCGCGGCAAAGCGCAACGGCGGTTGCGTCCATTACCTTGAGGTTATCGGCTAGCACTTGGTCGTAAGTGATTGTGTCAAAGCGGGTGGCATCGGGGTTGTGCTTGGGGTCGCTGTCATAGACGCCGTCAACGCTGGTGCCTTTCAATAGCGCATCGCAGTTCATCTCAGCCGCCCGCAAGGCCGCGCCGGTATCAGTCGTGAAGAACGGATTGCCCGTGCCCGCTGCAAAGATCACGATCCGCCCTTTCTCAAGGTGACGCTCAGCGCGCCTGCGAATATAGGGCTCACACACGCTCGCCATCGGGATTGCGCTCTGCACCCGGGTTTGCACACCCGCCTGCTCCAAGGCGTTTTGCATCGCCAGCGCGTTCATCACTGTCGCGAGCATACCCATGTAATCGCCCGTCGTCCGGTCAAGCCCCTTGGCCGCCGCCGAAATACCCCGAAAGATATTGCCCCCGCCTATCACAAGGCAGACTTCGATGCCGCTGTCCTTGGCCGCCTTCACCTCTTCAGCAAGGCGCGCGACATATTCAGGGTCGATGCCATATTCCTGGTTTCCCATCAGCACTTCGCCTGAAAGCTTAAGGAGAACGCGTTTGATGGGAGGAAGGGTCATGACAGGATCGGTCTCCATGCAGGAATTTGCGCTTGACCCGAGCCCTTATCCGGCAGGCGCGATTATGCCAAGAGGGATGGTGTTAGGCGATGAGGATTACGGGTAAGAAAGGGAACACCAAACCCCAGGCTTTTGGAAAGTTCGGGTTTTCGGGTTTTCACTTATAGTTCAGAGCCCTGACCGGGAATTGACGCGATCAAGTGTCAACTTGCGTTTCGCCAGCTGCAAGCAGCAGCGCGCGGACGTTTAACCGCCGCCGAAATGCAAAGGGGACCAACGAGGAGAAAGAGCCGCGCTTGGGTTAGCAAATCAGGGGTATGTAGGAAAAGTGGACCTCGCCTGCCCCGCGCTCGTTCGGCCTGATGCTTCGACTAGCTCACAATGGGCGAGTGGTTTGCGGCAAGCTCTCCATCACCTCGAACCGAACTTTCGGCCATCCTGAACCCCTAATCCCCGAGTGAGCCGCAGCTACACAGCGCCATGGGGTGTCTTTGTCCGCTCTTAGACGCGCAAGGATGCCGTTAAACCACTCGAGATCATTGAGGACAGCTTCCGTGCCACCCTTTTCTTCCACCAAAGTGTCTAGTGCGCGGAACCCATTCTCGTAGAGCTGTTCGAAGGAGACTATCTCGCCGTCGAGAAAAGCCCTGCACACCCCATCGGCCTTGGAATAGCGCACAAGAACAGCAAGTTCAGTCTCTGCTACTGGTCCGTCAAATTCGCTGCCCTTTGCATCGGTAGAAAGTTCGTCGGAGGAGCTCGAAAGTAACTGCAAGTACTGTTCGGATCCCTCGAAGCCAATCTTGGTGTATGACGGCATTTCAGGCCGAAATCTCTGTTTCAGGAATGACATTTGGCTCACGACGTCGATAAAACGAGTGTCAGCCTGAGGTCTAATTCCAAGCTGGTAAATGCCCTTTGCCTCTAGTTTCTCAAAAGCCAACTGCCTCTCAGCGTTCGGAATCTCTTTGGCATCAAGCCTCAGTTTGCCGTTTTTAGTTATCTCAAGAATTAGGTAATATGGATCCTCACCATGAAGGATGGTTGGATCGGGATCACCCAACATTTCCCAGTCAAAAGTGGCAATAGGGTCAGCCGCTTGCTCCTGCGCACAAGAAGGAAGCAGAGCCAATACGGCAATTGTCGATGTAAAAAGGCTGCGCTTCAGTTCCATGCACCCATGACTAACAAAACAAGAGACAAACAAAAAGGCCGCCGCAGGTTTCCCCGCGGCGGCCTTGCCAATTCAATTGAAAGCGTATGTTGGCGCTTACCCGCCGACGGCCGCTGCAACTTCTGCTGCAAAGTCGCTTTCTTCTTTCTCGATGCCTTCGCCCAGCTGGAAGCGGACGTAGTCTTTCAAGACAACCGAACCGCCATTGTCCTTGCCGAACTTGGCAACCGTGTCTTCGACAGAAGTCTTGTTGTCCATCACGAACATCTGGCTGAGCAGAGCGTTTTCTTTGGCAAACTTCTTGATCGCGCCTTCGACCATTTTCTCTTGCACATTTTCAGGCTTGCCGCTTTCGGCTGCCTTTTCCTGTGCAATCGCGCGCTCGCGGGCGATAACGTCTTCGTCGAGACCGTCAGCGTTCAGCGCCTGCGGGAACATCGAAGCGATGTGCATGGCAAGCTGCTTGCCAAACGGCTCGAGCTTGTCGGCTGCAATGTCGCTTTCCAAAGCCACCAGAACACCGATCTTGCCGAGGCCTTCAGCGGCTGCGTTGTGGACGTAGGAAACGATTGCACCGCTTGTCACAGTCACGGTTTTCATGCGGCGAACCTGCTGGTTCTCACCGATGGTTGCGATGTTGTCGGTGAGCTTATCAGAAACGCTGCCACCGTCTGGGTAGCCAGCAGCTTTGAGAGCTTCAACATCGTCACCGTCTACGCCAAGCGCAACGGTGGTCGTCTTGCGAACGAAGTCCTGGAACTGGTCGTTCTTCGCAACAAAGTCCGTCTCTGAGTTTACTTCAACAGCAACGCCGCGCGTGCCTTCAACAGCAACGCCTACGAGGCCTTCAGCAGCGGTGCGGCTGGATTTCTTTTGAGCGGTTGCAAGGCCTTTTGCGCGCAGCGCGTCAACCGCTGCGTCGATGTCGCCATCAGCTTCGGTCAGGGCTTTCTTTGCATCCATCATGCCTGCGCCAGACAATTCGCGCAGTTTCTTCACATCAGCAGCGGTAAAAGCAGCCATGGTGATTTCCTTTTGATAGTTTGGGGGCGCCGGGTTGCACCCAAGGGAGGGTTCAAGCCCGGCGCGCTAGATTGGTTTTATGACAGCGCTCTGACGCGCTATCAGAAATGCGAACTTACGCTTCTGCAGCGGGTGCTTCTTCAGCGGCTGCCTCGGCAGGAGGCGTATCCATCGCACCGAAGTCTTGGCCAGACGTTTCAACAGCCTGACCACGACCAGCATTCGCTGCATCAGCAATCGCCTGACAGTACAAACGCACAGCACGGCTTGCATCGTCATTGCCCGGAATCGGGAACGCAATGCCGGTTGGGTCGGTGTTGGTGTCGAGCACGCAGATCACAGGGATACCCAGAACAGCTGCTTCTTTAATCGCGAGCTCTTCCTTGTTGGCATCGATCACGAACATCACGTCAGGGACGCCGCCCATATCGCGGATACCGCCAAGTGAAAGCTCAAGCTTGTCACGCTCACGGGTGAGTTGCAGAACCTCTTTCTTGGTGAAGCCGCTGGTGTCGCCTGAAAGCTGCTCTTCAAGGGTCTTGAGACGCTTGATCGAACCGCTGATGGTTTTCCAGTTTGTGAGCATGCCGCCCAGCCAACGGTGGTTTACAAAGTGCTGGCCCGATTGACGCGCCATCTCAGCGATAGGCTCTTGCGCCTGACGCTTGGTGCCAACGAACAACACCTTACCGCCAGCGCGAACGGTGTTCTCGACAAAGTCGAGAGCGCGCGCAAAGAGCGGAACGGTTTGTGACAGGTCAAGAATGTGAACGCCGTTGCGCGCGCCGAAGATATACGGCTTCATACGCGGGTTCCAACGGTGGGTCTGGTGGCCGAAGTGTGCGCCGGCTTCAATCAATTGCTGCATGGTGACGGTAGTGGTCGCCATAGGGTATTTCCTTTCCGGTTAGTCCTCTGGAAGGGCGTTTGTGACCGTTGGCGGAGATCCCGCCGTGGCACCGGTATGTTGCGCCTGCCATGTGAATTTCGCTTGCAGGTGATTCGCGCTGATTCGCGGACCGGTCGAAGCGAGTGCGGCGCACATAGGCGGGCTTGCACACAAAATCTAGTGTGTTCTTCAAGGAAAAGAACACAAATGGAACAAACTGCTTGACTAGGGCGGAACACTTAGTGAACAAGGCGAGAGAACAAAGACCGAACGAAACGTAAGACTCTAGGAGCCCATTGATGATTATTGCCATGATTGTGACATGCCTTTTTGTGATCACCGCTCTGGCGACAGGGCTCACGCTCCTCGACACATGGGTGCAGGCGCGTGCCGCATTCTGGCGCACGTTTCGTGAGCAGCAGCTCCTCGACGCAGGGTTTGTACCTCAAGTTGAGGCGAGCGAGCTAAGACTGCGCCAACCACTTCATCGCACTGCCCGCAGAACATCGGTTTCGCGGGCACGGCAGAGCGGCTTTGGTGGAGCAAAGCGGTCGAAACTCGGCGCTGCCCAGGCGTTTGGTTGATTTTTCAGTCACTACCAAGAACACGGTCATCGGCGGCTTTGGCGCGCTTGATCTTTCCGTATCGGATCAACGAATAGGGCATAAAGACGAGATAGCTCACGCTGATCGCACTCATGGTCCACCATGGCTCTAGTAATGCCGCAGCAAACCCGATTGCCACGAGTGCGATAAGCCAAATGCGAATATCGCGCTGAGGCCTGATCGCTGTCCAACTCAACGTCGCCATATTCGAGATGAAGAGCACACCGATTGTGCTGATCCAGATGGCATTGAAAACGGGATCACGAAAGATCTCCAGGCCCGTCTCAATCCATAGGCACAGCGGGGTCAGCGCAAGCCCGGCGCCAACAGGCGCAGGCACACCGGTCAGGAACCCCGCTAATTTGTGAGGCTGGTCATCGACATCAAGCTGCGCATTGAAGCGGGCAAGCCGCAAAGCGCAGCAAATGGCGAAGGCCAAGGCGGCAAACCAGCCGAAGCGGGTCAAATCATTCAACGTCCACAAAAACAGGATCAACGCAGGCGCCATCCCGAATGAAAGGGCGTCAGCCAGACTGTCGAGCTCTGCCCCAAAGCGCGATTGCGCGTTTAAAAGCCGTGCGATCCGCCCGTCCATTCCGTCAAGAATGCCAGCAACAACAATCGCCAAAACCGCAAATGACCAATTCTCGTCGATTGCGAAGCGAACACCGGTAAGCCCTGCACAAAGGGCAGCAGCGGTTATCGCATTGGGGACCATGCCCCTTAGCGACAGCCCGCCCTTTGCCTCGACGATGTCATCGTCCTCAAAGGTCGGCTCAATTGGCAGAGGGCCGTCAGCCTCGGCGGCTTTAGGCCCTACACGGGCAATGTTCGAGCTGCCCTCGTTCGCAGATGAAGGCTCGCTCACAGAAGGCCCGGCAGCGCAGCTATTGCGCTATCCCTTCAAGAAGTGCGGTGGCCCCAACCTCGGCAAGGATCGTCTCACCTGCCACAATCCGTTGTCCCATAAGGACCTTGGGCTGCGTGCCCGCAGGAAGATACACATCGACCCGGCTACCAAAGCGGATGAGGCCAACGCGCTGCCCTTTTGCAACCGTATCGCCCGGTTTCACAAATGGTACGATCCTGCGAGCCACAAGACCTGCAATCTGGGTAAATCCGATCATCAGACCATCGCTGCGTTCGATCAGGACAAGCTGGCGTTCGTTTTCTTCGCTGGCCTTGTCGAGGTCGGCATTCACAAATTTGCCGGGAATATAAACCACGCGCTGAACCGTGCCCGCAATGGGTGCGCGGTTGATGTGGACGTCAAAAACGCTCATAAAAATGGAGACACGCGTAACCGGCCCGGGCGATAAGCCAGGGACGCCCGACCCGTCATTACCCAGCATTTCCGCAGGCGGTTCGACCTCCTGGATAAGGGTCACAAGCCCATCGGCAGGCGCGACAATCGAGTTTTCATCCTGCGGCACGACACGCTCCGGATCGCGGAAAAACGCGAGGACGCCCAGTGACAAAAGCAGCAAAGGCCAGCCAATGAACTGCCATCCAAAGAATAGCGGAACCAGTGCAATCGCTGCTGCGATTACGCCGTATTTGCGCCCTTCGGGATGGATTGGGGGCCAACCCCAGCTTGCTTCGCCGCGGCCCTGATTATCGAGAATTTCACCTGCCATAGATCATCCATTTAGGCACTGCTTGCCTCGGGGACAACTGCCCCGTGATCAGCCTTGCGCTTTATCCCTTACCAATTGTGTGCTGAGCGCCTGCGATCAAGCAGTCTTGCGAACGAAGACAGTTCCAGCCGAATAGCCGGCACCAAAGCTGCAAATCAGCCCGGTATCGCCCGCCTTCAAATCATCGCTATGCGAGTGGAAGGCGATGATCGAGCCTGCTGACGAGGTGTTGCCATAGGTGTCGAGCACAGTCGGGCTTTCGTCATCATTGGCCTCGTGTCCCAAAACCCGCTGCGCAATCAAACGGTTCATCCCCGCGTTCGCCTGGTGCAGCCAAAGCCTGCGAAGGGTTGTTGGATCCATCTGGAGGCGCTTTGCTTCTTCGATGATCATCTCGGCAACCATCGGTACAACTTCTTTGAAAACCTTGCGCCCTTCCTGAATGAAAAGCTTGTCTGCATTGCCAGCATTCTCCGGCGATGCACGGTTCAAAAAGCCGAAATTATTGCGAATGTTGTTCGAGAAAACAGTTTTGAGCTTGGTGCTAAGGATTTCCCAATGCGTCTTGGGAGCGATCGCTTCATCCTCGACCAATACCGCCGTTGCCACATCACCAAAGATAAAATGGCTGTCCCGGTCGCGCCAATTGAGGTGACCTGATGTAATTTCCGGGCTCACCACCAGAACAGATTTTGCATTGCCAGCGCGCACATAATCAGCAGCGGTTTGGATACCGAATGTCGCCGAAGAACACGCCACATTCATATCAAAGCCAAAGCCCTCGATCCCGAGCGCCTGCTGAATTTCGATTGCCATGGCAGGATAAGGCCGCTCCATATTGGAAGCAGCGCACAGCACCGCGTCGACATCCTTCGGATCGCGCCCTGCCCGCTCCAGCGCCTGAAGCGCGGCGGTCACGCCAATCTCGCACATCATGGAGCGTTCATCATTGGAACGCTCATCCCAGCGCGGGCTCATAATGTCCGGATCAAGGATCGGTGCCTTGCTCATGACGTGGCGCGCTTTGATGCCGCTGGCCTTCTCGATGAAGCCCACAGAGGAATATGTGAGCGCTTCTACATCGCCCGCCTCGATTGCATCGGCATTGGCGGCGTTGAAGCGGTCCACATATTCGTTGAAGCTGGCGACGAGTTCCTCGTTGGTGATAGAATCTTCCGGGGTGAATAGCCCGGTTGAAGAGATAACAGGGCGACCGGTGAGCACCGCACCCTCTACCGAAATGTTTTCGTTTGTGACTGTGTCTTGCATGACGCGCACGAATAGGGCCGCTCTCGGTGTGCTGCAAGCCACCATTTCCGGCAAAGCCACAACCACGCGCCCGGCTCCACAAGAAGGCCATGCAATGCAGCACTGCTTGCAAACTCCTTGAGTTTGCGGCTCGGCCCGTCATAGCTCACTAGCATGACAGAATTCCTTTTGCTCGCCACTATCCTTCTTGCAGTCGGTGTTGTCGCAGTGCCGATCGCCTCACGCCTCGGTCTTGGATCGGTCCTTGGCTACCTAATTGCGGGTATGGCGATCAGCCCGGCGCTTGAGACGCTTGGCGTGGATGTGATCTCGCTTCAGCACTTTGCCGAATTTGGCGTGGTCATGATGTTGTTCCTCATCGGTCTTGAGCTTGAACCTCGAAAGCTATGGGAACTGCGCGTACGGCTTCTTGGCCTTGGCGGCGGGCAGGTGCTTATCACTATGGCGATCATGGCGGGCTATGCGCTCTTGGTGGACAATGCATGGCAAACCGCGCTTGCAGTGGGGATGATCCTCGCCCTGTCGTCGACAGCTATCATCCTGCAAACGCTCGATGAAAAGGGTCTGATGAAGACAGAAGGCGGGCAGTCCTCCTTCTCGGTTCTCTTGTTCCAGGACATTGCGGTCATTCCGATGCTGGCGATCATCCCGCTCCTCGCGATTCCCGAGCTGGCGGCGGAAGCTGCGAGCGCGGCCGGCGAACATGGCGGGGACGACCACGGGGGTGGTATCAATATCCTTGAAGGCCTCCCCGCTTGGGCTGCGGGCCTTGCGACCCTTGCCGCTATCGCCTTTGTGGCGTTTGCCGGAAATTACCTCACCCGCCCGCTTTTCCGTTTTATTGCAATGGCAGGCCTGCGCGAATTGTTCACTGCGACCGCTCTGCTGGTTGTGGTCGGTATCGCTTTGCTGATGACCGTGGTCGGTCTCTCCCCTGCGCTCGGGACATTCCTTGCAGGTGTTGTGCTCGCGAACAGTGAATACCGGCACGAGCTTGAGAGCGACATTGAACCGTTCAAGGGTCTTTTGTTGGGCCTGTTCTTCATCACCGTGGGCGCAGGGATCAACTTCACTCTATTGTTCGACAGTTATGCCAGTGTTCTGGGTTGGACCGCGGTATTGGTCGGCACCAAGATCGCAGTGCTTTACGCACTAGGAACCTTTTTCGGCATCAAGGGACAGGATCGCTGGCTCTTCTCACTGGGCCTTGCCCAAGCGGGCGAGTTTGGATTTGTTCTACTGAGCTTTGCCGTGGGCGCGCATGTTCTGCCCGTCCCTCTTGCTGATCAACTGCTTCTGATCGTTGCCATGTCGATGCTTATCACGCCGCTTCTGTTTATCTTCTACGACAAGGTGATCTTGCGGTATTATCAAAAAGGCCGCGAGCGTGCCTTTGATGATATCGACGAACCTTCCGACATCATTTTAGCGGGGCGCGGACGTGTTGGCGGGATCGTCGACCGTATGCTTGAAACCGCTGGATATCGCACGACGGTGATCGACTATTCCTCTGCCCAGATCGACCGTTTGAGCAAATTTGGCATTCGCACCTATTTCGGAGATGCCGCGCGGCCTGACCTGCTGAAATCGGCTGGAATTGATCAGGCCCGCCTGCTGGTGATTGCAATCGACGACAAAGAGGCAACCAACAAACTTGTCTCCCACGTCGTGAAGAATTTCCCCAATGTGCACATTGTCGCCCGCGCCTACGACAGAAGCCACGTGTTCGAGCTTTGGTCCCTTGGCTGCCGGGACATTATTCGCGAGACCTATGACAGCAGCTTGCGCATGGGACGGTCAGCATACGAAGCTCTCGGCATTTCAAGTGATCGGGCCAATGCGATGACCCAGAAATTCGAGGAACTGGATCGCAGCACTATGCTTCCGATGGCCGAGGCCTTCGATTTTGGAACGCCGCCATGGGAAAATGAGGAAATGATCGCTTTGATCAAAAAGCTACGGACCGAATGGGATCCTCTGTTCCGGGAGCAGATGGCCGAAATCATGGGCCAAGACGATCTGGAAGAATTGGATGAGTTCGACCAATTGGCAAAATCCGGCAAATCCTAGAAAGCCGGTCGGCTACTGACGCAGGAGATAGAAGCTGGTTTGGGAGCCTTTAGTGGGAGCCGGTGGTGGACAGGGCTGGATTCGAACCAGCGTACGCTTGCGCGGGCAGATTTACAGTCTGCTGCCTTTAACCACTCGGCCACCTGTCCACACATGGGCCTTGAATTAAACGCCGCTTCGGGCGTTTGCTCAATGAAGTAAGGCATATGCCTTGCTGCCGAGAGGCGCCCCTTTGGCGAAGCTGTGCTTGCCTGTCAATGGGGGTACTGGCACAGGCGCACTCGAAACACACATTAAGTGAGAGAGATATGGCAAAAGGTGATCGCAAACGCGTGCTGCGAGGTCGGGCTGGCCGGATGAAAGGCGGGCGCGGTTCGGGCAAAGGCACTGCGGGGGCTGTCCGCCTATGGGGCCGTCACCCGGTCGAGGCAGCATTGAAAAACCCCAACCGTCAGCACCGCAAGCTGTGGGCAACGCGCGAGGGTATCGAAACCTTGGACGGCGAACTACCCGCCGATTTCCCCGTGGAATATGCAGATGTCAGCGATCTTGCTCGCCTCGTCGCCAAAGATGCCCCGCATCAGGGCCTCGTGCTTGAATGCGAGCCTCTACCTGACGTGTTCCTTGATGAAGTGGCCACAGGTGATCCTGCGCGGCCGGTGGTGATTCTCGATCAGGTTACCGACCCGCACAATGTGGGAGCGATTCTGCGTTCGGCCGCCGCTTTCGGTGCTGCCTGCGTACTTACGCAGGACCGTCACGCCCCTCCCGAAGGCGGCGTGCTTGCCAAATCGGCATCGGGCGCGCTGGAAACCGTGCCTTGGGTGCGCGTGGTCAATCTGGCCCGCGCTATGGATGAATTGGCCGAGGCTGGATATTGGCGCATCGGGCTTGCCGGAGAGGCCGAAGCGACACTTTCAGACAGCCTTTCAAGCGGTCCGCTTGCTATCGTGCTGGGCGCCGAAGGCGAAGGTATGCGGCACAATATTGCTGGTCACTGCGATGCACTGGCGCGTTTGCCTATTTCTTCAAATATCGAAAGTCTTAACGTTTCAAATGCAGCAGCTATTGCACTATATGCTGTAGCAACCCGCTCATCCGATTGAGCGGGCATCTCGCAGGGGGAAGACAAATGACCATCGCGACCTCGACACGCACCTATGCAACCGCTCTTGTAGCGGGGCTATCGCTCCTCTTGACCGGCTGTTTCATTACGCCTGGCAAGTTCACATCCGAGCTTGTGCTTACACAAGATGACCGTTTCACCTTCACTTATGACGGCGAGATATTCTTCCTTGGTCTATCGAGTCTGGCCGGAATGGGTGCGGCAAGCGAAGAGTTTACGCCTGACGAGTGTTATGACGAAGAAACCTTTGAAGGCCGCGATTGCACCGAAGCCGAGCTTGCCGAGCAAAGGCAGGTTTGGGAAATGAACGCCCCTGTGCGGGCAGCCCAGGCGCAAGAGCAAGCGCAGCAAATGGGCGCCGTGATGGGCGGGATTGATCCCAGCGACCCACAGGCCTCTGCCGAATTGGTCGAGCTTCTTTCGCGTCAACGCGGATGGGAACGGGTTATCGACAAAGGCGATGGCGTCTTCGACGTCCGCTATTCGACCAGTGGTAGCCTGAGCCACGACTTCATGTTCCCGGTTATCGAAGGCTTCCCTACGACCAATCCATTCGTCCAGATCATCCTACGTGAAGGCAATCTGGTGCGGGTCAATGCGCCCGGCTTTGCCGCGCAAGATGGCTCCAACCCGATGGCGGGAATGATGGGTGGCATGGCCAGCCTTGGCGGCATGGCAGCTATTGCCAATCAGTCTCCTGATGGAGAAGAAATGCCGAACATTCCGACGCTTGAAGGAACCTTTACAATCATCACCGATGGTCAGATCAAGGCCAACAATACGGATGAGGGATCAAGCACTGGCGCCGTTGGCGAAAGGCTGGTCTGGGAGATTTCGTCGCGCACCAAATCTGCGCCAACCGCTCTCATCGACCTCGCCCCATAACTCGCCCCGTAAGGCGCACAAAAGAACAAGGCCCCGCCAGCTTTACGCTAACGGGGCCTTCAAATTCTTGTCTACGCTGTTTGCGTTTTCCATGCGCGCAAACGCGCGCAGAAACACTCAGTTCACAGCGTCTTTAAGACCTTTGCCTGCCTTGAACTTCGGCTGATTGGAAGCCTTGATCGGCATTGGTTCACCGGTGCGCGGATTGCGCCCCATTGATGCCTTACGCTTTGCAACTGCAAAGGTGCCAAACCCGACCAGTCGCACTTCGTCGCCGCCTGCAAGAGCTTTCTGAATTGCGTCAAAAACACCTTCGACAGCATTTGCCGCATCGCTTTTGGAAAGTCCGCTAGTCTCGGCGACCGCGCCGATCAGATCATTCTTGTTCATTCGCTTTTTCCCCTCGTACATCTAAGAACGTTCAGAGTGAATCATCCCCCTCGCATCGCGGGAATTGAGCCGTTTTTTTATGGGCTGTCAAAGCCTAATCGGGGTCAAAAGGCACTAAAAAGAGCCAAAAACCGCCATTTGCGATGAACTGATACCCGATTTTACAACACAAAGGCCGCCAGACGCATGATGCCTCTTCAACCGGCCAAATTCCCTAGCGTCAGTCAGCTTGGGCGATATCTCCTGAAAACACTTAGTGCGCAGTCGGGTTATCGCCGCCCGCAAGCACCTGAGCACCGGGCTGAGACGCAAGATCATCCGCTTCCGTCCATTCAATCGGCGCAGGCCGATCGATCAGAGCATGCTCCAGCACCTCGTCAACGTGGGCGACAGGAATGATCTCGAGCCCCTCTTTGACGTTCTGGGGTATCTCGGCAAGGTCTTTTACATTTTCCTCAGGGATGAGCACTTTTGTGATGCCACCGCGAAGGGCTGCGAGGAGTTTTTCCTTGAGCCCACCAATCGCAAGTACACGGCCACGCAAAGTGACTTCACCGGTCATAGCGATATCAGCATCAACTGCCGCACCCGTCAGGGTTGAAACGATACTAGTGACCATGCCCACGCCTGCGCTCGGACCGTCTTTGGGAACCGCGCCCTCGGGCAAGTGGATGTGGATGTTCTTGCGCTGGAACAGCGATGGTTTGATCCCGTACTGGGGTGCTCGGGCCTTCACGAATGAAAAGGCCGCAGAGACGCTTTCCTGCATCACATCGCCGAGTTTACCTGTTGTTTTGATCTCGCCTTTGCCCGGCGTCGTGACGCTTTCAATGGTGAGCAGTTCACCGCCAACGCTGGTCCATGCAAGGCCTGTAACCGCACCAACCTGAGGCTCGTCATCGCTCATCCCGTGCTTGAATTTGCGCACGCCAGCAAACTCGCCGAGGTTTTCTGGCGTGATTTTGATGGAAGTTGCCTCTTTCTCGAGGATTTTGCGAAGCGACTTTCGAGCCAAACGCGCAATCTCACGCTCGAGCGTGCGAACGCCGGCTTCACGCGTGTAAAAGCGGATGAGATCGCGAAGGCCCTCTTCAGTGAGCTCAAACTCGCCTTTCTTGAGCCCGTGCGCCTTCACCTGCTTTTCGATCAGGTGGCGCTGGGCAATTTCGACCTTCTCGTCCTCGGTATAGCCTTCAAGGCGGATGATCTCCATCCGGTCAAGCAGCGGTTGAGGCAGGTCGAGGCTGTTTGCGGTAGTCACAAACATGATGTCCGACAGGTTGAGATCAAGCTCAAGATAGTGATCCTGGAACTTGTCGTTCTGCTCCGGATCAAGCACCTCGAGCAGCGCCGATGCCGGATCACCGCGGAAATCCTGACCCAGCTTGTCGATCTCATCGAGCAGGAACAGCGGATTGCTCGTGCCCGCTTTCTTCAGATTGTTGACGATCTTACCCGGCATGGAACCGATGTAAGTGCGGCGGTGACCACGAATTTCCGCCTCGTCACGCACCCCGCCAAGCGATTGGCGCACGAATTCGCGGCCCGTCGCCTTGGCAATCGACTTGCCCAGCGAGGTTTTACCCACACCAGGAGGACCAACAAGGCAAAGGATCGGACCCTTTAGCTTGTTGGTGCGTGCCTGCACGGCGAGATATTCGATGATGCGGTCCTTGACCTTCTCAAGACCGTAGTGGTCTGCATCCAGAATCTCTTGCGCCTTCCCGATGTCTTTTTTGACACGGCTTTTCTTGCCCCAGGGAAGTCCCAAAAGAATGTCGAGATAGTTGCGAACAACCGTCGCCTCGGCGCTCATCGGCTGCATGCCCTTGAGCTTCTTGAGTTCAGCCTTCGCCTTGGCCTTTGCTTCTTTTGAAAGCTTGGTTTTCTCAATCTTTTCGGTGAGTTCGGCGATCTCGTCGCCCTCACCATCGTCAGAGCCGCCAAGCTCGGACTGGATCGCTTTCAATTGTTCATTGAGATAGTATTCGCGCTGCGTCTTTTCCATCTGGCGCTTTACGCGGCCACGGATTTTGCGCTCCACCTGAAGGACGGAAAGCTCGCCTTCCATAAAGGCCATGACCAGTTCCAGCCGCTTGAACGGGCTTCCCTCTGTCAGGAGCGATTGCTTGTCTGAAACCTTTGCACTGAGCGCGGCGGCGATGGTGTCAGCAAGCTGTCCCGCGTCATCAATATCGGACAGATCGACATTGTTCTCTTCGCCCATCTTCTTGTTCAGTTTTGCATATTCGCCAAACTGATCGGTCACCTGCCGCATCAGCGCAATGACCTCGGTTCCTGCAACAGTCTCCGGCTCCAGCACCTCGATCTCGGCGATCACATGACCGTCTTCGCTATGCAAAGCGGCAAGCTTCGCACGCTCTTTACCTTCAACCAGGACGCGAACCGTGCCGTCGGGCAGTTTGAGCATCTGAAGCACTTCAGCAATCACGCCAACATCGTAAAGGTCTTCGCCGTCTGGATCATCGCAAGCCGGGTCCAGCTGCGCGAGAAGGAAGATATCCTTGGAATCCTCCATCGCGGCTTCAAGAGCAGCAACGGATTTGTCGCGGCCAACGAACAGGGGCACGACCATACAGGGAAACACGACGATGTCGCGAAGGGGGAGAAGAGGGAATTGTGTAGTCATAATGTGCGATCCGAGACGGCCATTGGGGCGCGCCGTTTCATGGAATATGGGTAGCAGGGTTAAAGCCTGCAATGGGCGGCTGGACGAAGCTGTGCACAGTCTTGATCAAGACCGGAAACTACGCCCACTCATTGATATCGATCGCAGCCAAAGCCGCAGACATATCAGGGTGGCGCTTGGTGAAGTAACGTCTCGCCTTGCGGTGCACTGAACGAAGATAGGGCTTAAGTGCAGCGGGGATTTCTTCGTGACTCCCGAAATGGGCCTCAAAGACGGCAAGTGCTGTAACAAGCGCATTTTCAGACAAATATCCTGAAGCTTCAGAACTCCAGCCATGCATCGCACCATCCGAAAACTGGCTAAAATTGCGCGAGCTGTTCGCGAGGAAGACTCCAAACCCCAGATAGACTGCCATACAGTCTGTAGCATGTTCTTCTAAGTCATGACCGCCAGGCGGCATCCCAAGAGTGTGGATCAGTAAATGCGAAAGCTCATGCGCAAAAGTGGACACTAAGGCGTCCGGATTACTTAGAAGCGTGGGATCATAGCTGATCACCGGAGTGTTGCCTTCAACCCGGAACAAGCCCAGCGTGTTGCTCTGAGAATACGGACCCGTGGGCAGCCCCAAATCAAGGCGGTCACGGCGAGGCTCACCCTTCTCCAACCTGCATTCCCAAGCCGCGAGGCCTGCGAGCCGCTTGACTGCATCAAATAACACTGAGGCGGTCGATGCGCTTGTTAGAGCTTCATCATCGGGAAGAATAAGGCGAGGTTCGAAGCCGTCTAACCGGTCTTGCTCGCCCAAGGTTCGGTCGATCCACGCAAAGCATGCAAGCAACCATTCCAGTTCGTCACGATCAATGGGTGGAGATGGACCAAACAGCCCCATTCAATTGATCACCCCATTCCGGGCAGATTGAACCCCGGTGGCAGGCCCATTCCGCCTTGCATTTCTTTCATCTGCTCTTCTGACACGCGGTCGGCCTTGTCGCGCGCATCGTTGAATGCAGCGGTTACGAGGTCTTCGACAATGTTCTTTTCTTCGACCTTCATCAGGCTGTCATCGATGCTGACGCCCAGAATGCGGCCCTTGGCTGATGCGCGCACTTTGACAAGACCGCCGCCTGCTTGACCCTCGACTTCGATCGAGTCGAGTTTGACCTGCATATCGCCCATCTGTTTTTGGATGGTCTCTGCTGCCTGTTGTGCAGCTTGCAACATTTCTTCCATGCTTTTCATGGGGATACTCGTCCTTTTCTTAGTTCCAGTTACGCCCTGCCCTCGCGGTGCGGGCGACTTTTTCATCGGGGTCAATCAGTTCGCCTTCGGGGAAGGCTTCCAAGGTTGCTTGTACCAGCGGATGGGAGCGAATGCGATCCTGTGTTGCCTTAGCCTCGGCCTCTTGCGCCTCCCGCAGGCTCGGCTGGGCGTCCCCGCTTCCGCGTTCGATCTGCCAGCGTTTGCCCGTAAGCTTGAACAAAGCATCGCGAATGTCTGGGATCGGATCATCGTTGTATTCGTCGGCCTGCTCGAAAATCAGCCGTTCTGGCGCAAGTTCGATCACCCGAATACGGTCGCGCATCATTTGAGCCACGCGAAGTTGACCGCTGTTATCAACCTGATCGACAATTTCGCTCCAATCGAGAGACGATGCCAGCGATGCGCTGGCCACGGGTGCAGGAGCTTCCCCGGCGGAAGGCGTGACAGTCGGCGCAGCGCCGGTTGCTGCAATCTCTTCGATGCGTTTGGCAAGTTTGCCCGGATCAGGAAGCTCGCTCGCGTGGAGCACCCGCAAAAGCGCCATCTGCAAAGCCACCAATGGGTCAGGCGCCTGGCGCACTTCGTCATGGCCTTTAAGCATCAATTGCCAAAGCCGGTGCAATTCGCCTGCGCCAAGTTTCGATGCAAACTCGGCCAGAGCAACGCGCTCTTCCTCGCTTGGTGCATCGGGCTCGCCGCCGGAAACCTGTGCCACAGTGATCCGGTGCACCAGATCCATCAACGTGCGCATCAGTGCGAGTGGTTCGACGCCCAGCGCATATTGCTCATCGACCCCGGCAAGCAGGGCCTTCCCATCACCTGAAAGCAGGTGGGAGAGAATGCGCCGCTGTGCGCCTTTGTCCGCAAGGCCCAGCATATCGCGGACCCGCTCGGCGCTTACTCCGCCCGATGCGTCCATATCCGCATGGGCAATCGCCTGGTCGAGGATAGAAAGACCATCACGGACCGAGCCTTCGGCAGCCGCCGCGATGATATTGAGCGCCTCTTCCTCGGCCTCAACCCCTTCGAGCGAGCAGACTTTGCCAAAGTGCTCGGCAAGCAAATCTGCGGGGATACGGCGAAGGTCAAAACGCTGCGTCCGGCTGAGCACCGTTACTGGCAGCTTCTCAACCTCGGTGGTCGCAAACAGGAATTTGACGTGCGCAGGCGGCTCTTCAAGTGTCTTGAGCAAAGCATTGAAAGCATTGCGCGAAAGCATGTGCACTTCGTCGATGATATAGATCTTATAGCGCGCAGAGACCGCCGCATAGCGGACCTGCTCTATGATCTCGCGCACATCATCAACGCCGGTATGCGAAGCCGCATCCATTTCGATCACGTCGATATGGCGGCCTTCGGCAATGGCGGTGCAATACTCGCATTTGCCGCATGGATCGATTGTTGGCCCGCCCTGCCCGTCC
Organism: Erythrobacter sp. S227; assembly: GCF_057364925.1. NCBI lineage: Bacteria > Pseudomonadati > Pseudomonadota > Alphaproteobacteria > Sphingomonadales > Erythrobacteraceae > Erythrobacter > Erythrobacter sp. S227. The sequence continues at coordinate 525,062 of NZ_CP200280.1, read as the reverse complement.
TCGCCCACGCAATTGAGCGCCTTGGCAATCAGGCGCGCAGTCGAGGTTTTCCCGACACCGCGCACCCCGGTCATCAGGAAGGCATGCGCCAGACGGTCCCGCTCAATCGCATTGCCAAGCGTGCGCACCATCGGCTCCTGGCCAATCAGCTCGGAGAATGTCTGAGGCCGGTATTTGCGCGCAAGCACGCGGTAAGGCTGGTTTGTTTCAGTGGGTGTTGGAGCAGCCACCGGAGCGGGCGTTGGAGTCGGTGCAGGCGCAGGAGCGGCTTCCCCCATATCCCCTCTGCCAAACATCGAGTTTTGTCCCGCCGCCTCAAGCTCAGCAGCGCTCGGCCCCTTTTCCTCGGAACTATCGCCTGTATGCGTTTCGGGCAGGTCTGGGTCGGAATCGGTCATCACCCGACAAGCTAGGCGTTCGGCCCGCGTTTGTCATGGCAGTTAATGCAATGGAGCCCGACTATCCTCAACCTTGCCGATAGCTTCAACGATCGGTTCGTTTAGGCAAATAAACTCGACGCAATCCCAGCCGGTTGCGACTAGGTATGTTGGCTCTTCGTGGTTCATAAAACTCGAGAGTGTCCGATGTAATTCTGTCCCGGTCAGCCGCATCGTCGTCTTACCGACATCTGGCGACCATTCGTCCACCTGTTCTAAGTCATGTTCGTCATGAATCCGAACTGTGTCGGCGTCGGCCCGGATGCGATAGACGGTGCAGTCTACTTCACTGAAGACGAGAATTTCACAATCGCCCTCGTCGGTGTATTCTGAAAAATCGTACCGCGTTCCGTCAGCCAAGTGGATCCAGGCGCAGGACGGATATGTTACCCTTAGCAAGCTTAGCTTATCAGGGTGCACAGCCTCGAAGGGAGTTTCCCATCGGCTTGCCACAACGCGCGGTTTCTCAGTCATGCTGGAAATATAAGGAGCCGAGCGACCCGTCGCAATCCACCTGGGCTGCTTCCTTCCGGACCTGACCCGGTGAGCGAACGCAAACGTCCACCCGACTCCCAAGCCGACATATGGCGTGAAGCGGGCCGCGATTCAAGTCACTGTTTGGCCAAAATTAGCGGAAATTGTCGGCGTAGGCTTGAAGCTTGAGCCTCTTGGGAGGGGTCGCATGAATACGAACGATCAAGCCTTGCTTTTCCGCGTATTCCTTCGCAGCCTCTTTGCTAGGGAACTTCAGCTTCACCTGAGCCTGCGTATCACCGCTTCCGGTCCACCCCATAAGCGGGTCCGCGCGGCGCGCCTCGGTTTGCTCGAACTCAAGAATCCAGGTGTCGACCTTGGCCTTGCCAGACTGCATCGCGCTTTTGGGCTGCTGATAGATAATCGCGGTCATTGTGTGTCCCTTTGTCTTGGCAGCGCCCATAATCCAATATCATCCGCGATTGAAGGCGTTTTTGGTCCGAAGGCTGGGGATTTCCCCCCATGGTTCTTCTGGCCAGCGGTGTTTTGGGTATCTCCCCTTCATATCCTTTGCGACATCCGCCCACGATCCGCGCCAAAAGCCGGGCAGATCGCGTGTGGATTGGATCGGCCTTCCTGCGGGACTAGTAAGTTTTAATAGCAACGGTGTACGCCCGATCATCGGATGCGTATCAAGCCCGAACAAAGCCTGCACCCGAACCTCGACACTGGGCGCGTCATCGCTAGCGTAATCGACTGCGTGGCTTGTAGCGGCGGGCGATGTGAATTTGAGCGGGGCCTGCGCGTCGAGTTTCTGGCGCTCGTTCCAATCGATCACTCCCAATGCTGCATCGGCAACGCGCGCTGGAGATAGGTCCAGATCGCGGCGACCTTCGAGAAGCGGCTCCAGCCACAGCGCGCTCTGAGCTTTGAGATGCTCGACACCAAGCCCCTCCACCCCGGCAAATTCAGCGCGCGCAAGAAAGCCGCTGGGTAAAATTGCCCCCAAGTCATCCAGAGCCTTCTCCACAAGGATATCCACAAAAGCTTGGGGGTCAGGATCAGGTTCGGGACCAGTTGCGAGGACAATTGCACCAAGCCGACGCTCACGCTTGGCCTCGGCTCGCTTTTTCTCGGAATTCCAGCGAGCTATCGTGCGTTCCCGAAGTTCATTGGCAAAGATTGCTTCGACGCGTGCCTGCGAAAGCTCGGCAGCAGCAGTTATTCTTGCGCCTTTCGCCTGACCTTGCGCATCACCGATGACAATCCAATCGGCCCGCGCCAGAGGAGAGGCCGGATCAAGCTGGAACCCGCGTCCGCCAGCGCTGAGCCAGTTCTCCCCCGTCGCATCGCGCCTGCGCGCCACAAAATCGGGCCGCGCAAGGGCCAGGCACTCGGCAGCGTCGCAGTCGAATTGATCGCCCTCGTTGGTGTGCTTGCTGGCAAATTTGCTTGCGGTTTTGGCCCAGCCCGACGCGATGCGGCCGGCGCTTTGGGCTCTCCTCCCCCTGTCCCCGCGCCAACGCGACACGCGCTGCATCAGGTCTTCGCTGCGCCCGCCAAGCCCGCGTTCTTGCAAGAGCATGACCAGCCGGGCTGCTTCCTCGCCGCAACCCGCTCGCGCCCCATTCAGCACACAGGCGGCATGGTCCGGCGCCATCGGCATCGCTGCAATCGCTTCGCCCCATGGGGTAATGCGACCATCTGCGTCCAGCGCGCCCAGCTTGTTCAATGACGACTTGGCAGCAGCCACAGAGGCAGCAGGCGGCGCATCAATCCATCGCAACTGGGTGGGGTCACTCGACCCCCATTTCGCTAGTTTCAACACTAACGCGGTGAGATCGGCGGTCTCTATCTCCGGCGGTGCAAATTCAGGACGACCCAGATGTCCGCCCTCTTCCCAAAGGCGATAGGCGACACCCGGACCTTGCCTTGCCGCGCGCCCTGCCCTTTGGGCGGACGCCGCTTGGGAGGCGCGGCGGGTGACGAGATGCGTTGTGCCAGCGGCACGGTCATATTCGGCCATGCGCGCAAGGCCGCTATCGACCACCATGCTGACCCCATCCAAGGTGAGCGAGGTTTCAGCGATGGCGGTTGCCAGCACGACGCGCCTGCGGCCTTGCGGGTCGCGCGCGACTGCCTCGCGCTGCGCCGCCGGTTCGACCTGACCATGCAGAGGCAAAATGGGGGTGTCGGGCAGTTTGGCTTCAAGCCGTTCACGCGTGCGTTCAATCTCTCTCAAACCGGGAAGAAAGGCGAGGATATCGCCGCCCAGCACCCCAGCCTGCGCCCCAGCTCCTGCTCCTGCCCCATCGCGCCATGCCTGCATCACTCCGTTCACAACCTGATCCTCAATTCGTGCATTGGGATCGCTTCCCAGCCATTTGATCTCCAACGGAAAACTGCGTCCTTCGCTCTCGATCACGGGCGCATTGTCGGCAAGCAGCCCTGCAAAGCGCGTCCCATCAATCGTAGCCGACATGACGAGGACGCGCAGATCATCGCGCAGCACTTCGCGCGTCTCCAATGCAAGCGCGAGGCCAAGATCGCTGTCCAGATGCCGCTCATGCGCTTCATCGAACAATACCGCAGAGACATCGGCAAGCTCAGGGTCTTCGATCAGACGGTTCACAAGGATCGCCTCTGTCACAACGAGAATGCGGGTTCTGGCCGAGGTCTTGCTGTCGAGGCGGGTCATATAACCCACTGTCTCACCCGGCTTTTCGCCTAACATTTGCGCCATACGTTCGGCCGCGGCGCGCGCTGCGACCCGGCGCGGCGATGTCAGGATAATCTGCCCTGTACACCATTCCTGACTGAGCAGATCAGGCGCAACCGCGGTGGTTTTACCCGCGCCCGGCGGCGCGATCAGAACAGCGGCACCTTCACGTGACAAAGCCTCCCGCAAATCAGGAAGCACGTCATAAATAGGAAGATCAGGCATCACGCCCGGCTAGTTAGCGCGATCAGTACCCGCGCGCGACCGCAAATTGCGCGGCTTCTGCCATTGCTGCACGCGCCTTGCTGTCGGGGAAGATCGAGATCGCATCAATCGCCCGCTGTGCAAAGTGACGGGCCTTTTCGCGCGTGTCTTCAAGAGCATTATGCTTTTCAATGAGGCCGATTGCATGGGCCAGATCCTCATCGGAGGAACGGTGACCGAGGATCGCGTCTTTCCAGAACTTGCGCTCTTCAACATCGCCGCGAGCGTGGGCGAGAATTACCGGCAGGGTCATTTTGCCCTCGCGGAAGTCATCGCCCTGATCCTTGCCCATCTGTGCGGCATCGGAATCATAGTTGATTGCATCGTCAACCAGCTGGAACGCCACGCCCAAATTGCGGCCATAGTCTTCGAGGGCGCGCTCCTGCTCTTCGCTGCATTCAGCGACAACCGCGCTAATCTGGCTGGCGGCTGCAAACAGAGCGGCGGTTTTTGCGCCGATGATGTGGAGATAGCGCTCTTCGCTTGTCTCGATCTGCCGCTGAGACGACAATTGCGCGACTTCGCCCTCTGCAATCACAGCGGATGCATTACTAAGGATTTTGAGAACCTTGAGGCTTCCATCCTCTGTCATCAGCTCGAATGCGCGGCTGAAGAGAAAATCACCGACAAGAACCGTCGCAGGGTTGCCGAAAATAATATTGGCAGCCGCTTTTCCCCGGCGAAGCTCGCTCCCGTCGACTACATCATCGTGGAGGAGTGTTGCAGTGTGAATAAACTCGACCGCGGCGGCCAGCTTGTGGTGGCGCGTGCCCTGATACCCGACCAACTCCGCTCCTGCGAGCGTCAGCATGGGCCGCAGGCGTTTGCCACCACCTGAAATCAGATGGCCGGCAAGGCGCGGGATAAGCGGTATCTCGCTCTGCATCCGTTCGAGAATCACGGTGTTCACCGAGTTCATGCCATTTGCCGTCAAAGACAACATCGGCTCGATCGTCGGCTTCTTGCGGGGGAGAGGGACTACTTCCGCTGTCATGTTATCGGCCTTAGGGGGAGCGCGAGCCTGTTGGCAAGCGCTGAATTGTTGCTAGGTTTGCATGATATGTCTGACGATCCAAAACTCGCGAAGTTCCGCAAAAGTATCGACAATATCGATGCGGCCATCATCCACATGCTTGCAGAGCGCTTTCGGATTACGCAGGCGGTCGGGGAATATAAGGCGAAAGTGACGCTTCCCCCAGCCGATCCGGCACGCGAGGAACGTCAGATAGCGCGGCTGCGCAAGCTTTCGGAAGAAGCGGACCTCGACCCGGAATTCAGCGAGAAATTCCTGCGCTTCATAATCGACGAAGTGATCCGGCACCATCAGAAAGCGCGCGGGGAGTAGAACTCGCTTAGGCGTCGTTCTCATTAAGAAAGGGCACGGAGAGGGTTGTTACTCCGTGCCCTTCTTCAAGGCAGCCCGCGGGTCGGTTAGACCGCCTTATTCAGGGCTTTGGGGCACTTCCAGCCAGCTACGGGAGCGTTTGTAACCGTTGGATGCGCAGCGCCAGAATTGGTCCTTTTACCTTGGGCGACGTTGACGCGCACCGGTTGGACGGCTGCGCGTGGTGCTGCGGGTGACTGTCCCCTGGCTGCGTGTTCTGCTTGTCGAGCGCGAACCAACCGTTTTGCCGGCTGAATTGGTTACCGTCTGAGAGGCAGAACGGTTGCCGCGCCCGTCGCGGGTGCGCTCGCCGGAAACGCCAAAGGTGTTGCCTCTGCGGCCAGTGGCGGTGCCTTCAAAGGTTGAGCCATTTTCGCCGCGAACACGCTCGCCCGAAAGAGACCGGCTGTTGCCGCGCGGGCCGGTTTGGACAACGTCAACTGTCGCACCTGTATCTGTGCGCTGACGCACTGCACTGCTGGTAGCGGTGTTGCCATTGTTGAGGTTGGTTGCACTGCGTTCACGCGTCGCGGTGCCAGTTTCTGGATTGACCGTGGTTGTGGTGGCTGCACTTACGTTGGGGCCATCAAAGGTCCGTGTCCGGGTCTGCTCCTGAGCCACTGCGCCAGAAGCGGCGAGCGCAGCGATAGCAACAAATGTCATTGGGGTTTTCATATCGGGTGATCCTCATCTCTATGTGTCGGGTCCGTTTGTTTGCCAGCCATTGCTTGGTCCACCATCCGTGCGGGGCTGATACTTCTAAAGACGAAACAGTCCCGGAAACCCTTCGCGGCGCTTCAAAAAAGCTTGCGGGCTAAATTTTTGGATCAGGAGAGGGAGGGCCATCTTGTGCCTCCGCCTCGGCAGGGTCTGTCTGGGGTTTGACCTCTTCGACGGGCTCCTGCGATAATGGAGCCACACCACCCCCGCTGCGCCGTTCGCGAAACTGGCGAATTCTTTCCCGCCGCTCTTCAGGGGACATCTCGCGGAAACGACGGAGCCGGTCTGCGCCAAGACCCTCGGGGATATCCCTGCGAATGATATCGTCGCGCGATACTTGCCCCTCTTCCTCGAGAGTATTGCGCAAGGCATCGCGGCGTTCCTGCGTGCGCTCTTCGCGCCGCGCGTCTGCACTGTCGCGAAAACGTTCGATCCCTTCACGCAATCTCTGCTCTTGTTGGGGGGTCGGCGTGGGCAGACCCTGCGCTCCGCGTCGTTCAATCACTCTGTCGATGCGCCGGTCCACCCTGTCGCGGCGGTCCTCGCGGCGAATGTTGCGTTTGTCATCAACGCGGCGGAAAACCTCTTCGAGTTCCTCGGGCGTATCAATCGGCCCTTCGATCCGGGTGGGCCCTTCGCTTGACGGGGTAAGCGTTTCGACTGGACCTGAGCCCGGCGCAGAAGCTTGTGACTTTTCCTCAAACGTGATGGCGGACCACACTTCATCAGCACTGGGCACCTCGATACCCAGTTCATCCAGAACGCCAGTGGCGGCAGCGGTGGACGCAATGGCACCGGCAGTGACAACGCCGACAATGACCCGCCGAGTGCGCTGCCACCGGGGTTTTCGGGTAGGACGCAAGGATGGGAGCGCTGACGCACGGCCTCGCGTTCCCGCCACAACGCGATCCGCAAAGTCTGCGGACAGCTCTGGCACAGCGAAGTCGTCGAGGGTCTGCCTCATCGTCTCGTCCAAGGGGAATGGCTCTGTGCTCATCGTGCATCCCCTTGTTCGTGTGCCTCATAGGCATTTCGCAAGGCTGTTCTGGCCCGGTAAAGCAGCGATTCAAACGCTTTGATGTTCAAATCCATTGCCTCAGCCGCCTCAGAATTGGGCATTTCTTCGTAATATGTGAGAACAATCGCAGCGCGCTGTTTCTCTGGCAGCTGTTTTATCATTGTTCGGGCAAGGCTAACCTGCTCGCTCTCGACAATCCTTGCATCGCTCAATGGCGCGCCGTCTTCCTGCTCTGGCACTTCATTGCCCGCAATCCGTTTCGCAAGGCGTATCCGATCAAGCGCCAGATTAACCGTAACCCGCTTCAGCCAAGCCCCCAGATTGATCGAGCCTTGCGCATTCTGCGACAGTTTCGGAGCGTTGTCCCACAATCTGAGCAGCGCCTCTTGCACGATATCTTCAGCCTCCTGTGCCTCGCCAATCATGCGATAGGCGATGCGGTGTAGAATAGGTGAATGCTCTACGATCACCTCTCGAAACGCCGCTTCCTCGCGCTTCGCAATCCGCGCTGGGAGCCCAGCATCACGCGCAGCACTTTGGGCGGCAGAGTGCCTGCCGGAAGGTTCGCAGTCTGGGCTGGTCTGGTCGCCAGTCATCACGTTTTCGTCATCTCTGCTCTCTATAACGGAGCACAACGAAAAACCCTTCGCGCCTCACTGACACAAAGGCGATTAAGCGCGTGGCAGGCTGAGTTCGACCAGCAATCCGCCCAGATCCTCGCTCTCGTCAAGCGTGACTGAACCGCCGTAAATTTCGGCGACATCGCGTACAATCGCAAGGCCAAGTCCTGTGCCAGGTTTGCCAGTATCCAGCCGCGCACCGCGATCAAAAATGCGGTCCCGCTCTTCTTGGGGAATGCCCATGCCGTCGTCTTCGACCCAGATTTGGCACTGCTCTGAATCAGGCTCCACATCGAGGGTGACAAATACACTGCCACCGCCATATTTGGCCGCATTTTCAATGAGGTTGCCAAGGATTTCGTCCAAATCCTGACGCTCTATCGCGACCAGCGCGTCCTTGGTCCCGGCAATATCCAGTCGGCCGTTGGGATAAAGGCGCTCCACCGCGCGGCGCACAGCCTCTGCGCTTGCCCGCAGGTCGCTTCTTGCTTGACCAACCGCGCGTCTTCCGACCGCCCTTGCGCGGGCCAGATGGTGATCGACATGACGCTGCATCGTGCGGGTTTCGCGAAACACCGCTTCGTTGAGGTTGGGATCGCGCGCGGTCGCTGCATTGGTGAGCACCGTTAGCGGCGTTTTCAGTGCATGAGCGAGATTGCCAGCGTGCATGCGCGCCTCTTCGGCCTGACGCTCTGTGTGATCGAGCAGCGCGTTCACCTCATCGACTAGCGGTTCGACTTCGGCAGGAAGCGGTTCTGTGATGCGATTCTCGCCTGTGGTGCGCAGTTTCTGGATCGCTGCCCTCACGCGGCGAAGCGGTGACAGGCCATAGCGGATCTGCAAAAGCGCCATCACGATGAGGCCAAGACCGAGAACTGCAAAGCTCCAGGTGAGGATCAGGCGGACCTGCTGGATCTGATTGTCGATCTGGTCAGTCGCGCTTGCCACTGCAAAGGTCCAGCGCGTCTCGCTTCCCGGCAGGATCACGGTCCGCTCCGCAATACGAAGGGGCTCGCCTTCGAACTGGGAGGAATTGTAGATGCTGACATCGCTATTGAATGCCTCTGCATCGCCGCTCGCCTCGCGGCCATCCGCCTGCAAGGCCAAGGTCCGATCCCAAAGACTGCGCGATGGATAGGGTTCGTACCCTTCCCCGCTGATCTGCCAATAAAGTCCGCTGCCCGGCTCCAAGAACCGTTGATCACCAAGCGTGCGGTAGAACCAAACCTCGCCAAAACTGTCGATCTCGGCCGAAGCAATCATCGCAGTCAGCTGATATTCCAGCTGTTCATCGAAGTTGGAGACAACTTGACGCGTCAACGTACGCTCAAGCGCGATACCTCCGCCAAGAAGCAGTACGATAATCCAGACCGCCGCAATAAGGCCCATGCGCCGCGCAAGACTTGCGCGCGGCTCAGGTATGGCAGGTTTCACCGGCTCGTCCTGCACCTCGGCCTCAGGCGCAGATGCACCTTTGGAGACTTCGCGTGCAGACGCGTCTTTACCCTCAGTCTTGCCCTTAGGCTCGAGGTTGGTCTGCTGGGTCGTCGAGGCTGTAACCGAGGCCACGGATAGTTGTGATTACCTCTGCACCTAGTTTCTTGCGGATGCGGGTGACGAAGACTTCGATCGTATTGGAATCGCGGTCGAAATCCTGGTCGTAAATATGCTCGATAAGCTCTGTGCGGCTCACCACCTTGCCCTTGTGGTGCATAAGGTAGGAGAGCAGCTTATACTCTTGCGCGGTGAGCTTCACCGGTTCGCCATCAAGCGTCACCCGGCCAGAGCGCGTGTCCAGCCGGACCTGGCCAGCGGTAAGCTCTGATGAGGTGTTGCCCGACGCACGGCGGATAAGCGCGCGAAGGCGAGCGATGAGCTCTTCGGTCTGGAATGGTTTTGCGAGATAATCATCGGCGCCAGCATCAAGGCCGGCAACCTTATCAGACCAGCTGTCACGCGCGGTCAGCACCAAAACAGGGAAAGTCCGGCCTTCCTTGCGCCACATGCCAAGAACGGAAAGCCCGTCGATCTCGGGCAGGCCCAGATCAAGGATGCACGCATCGTAATCCTCGGTGCTGCCAAGGAAATGGCCGTCTTCGCCATCAGTTGAAAGATCAACCGCGTAGCCGTTTTGCTCAAGCGTCGACTTAAGCTGTTGTCCAAGGGTCGGTTCGTCTTCGACGATCAGGATGCGCATATTCCACCATCTTTACGTATGTTAGCCTCGAAAGGACTGCGCGTTTGCACCTCTCGCGTCAAGCGAGCACCACGGCGCAACCGCGCATTCGTCCCCGAGGAATTGAAAAGACTATTCATAAACGGACAGATCGTGACCGTTATTTCGACCGGCTGATGATACGGCCAGTGCGCGCATCGACGTCAACATAGCTTACCCGGCCTTCGCGGATGAACTTGAGCCTGTAGGCGCGTGCAGTGCTGTCATAAGAGGGGCCGAGATATTCGCTGCCGCCGCGCTGCATGCGCGGGACGATGCGGTTTTCAATCTCGCTCAAGGACAATTGGTTGCCTGCACGCATTTCGCGGCGAGCCGTGCCTTGATCCGACAGGCTTTGTTCCTGTGCCGTCACGCCAGCGGCAACAACCGAGGTTGCGCTGCCTGCGCCCAGCATCACCGTCAAAGCGGCACCGCCCATTGCGGCAAAAAGAAAGCGACGTTTCGTCATCGTGATACCATGCCTAGACTGCGCGCCTTGAACAAGTAGTGAATGTGCCCCGCGCTGGCCGTTCATAAAAGGGGCGCTTATTCACCGGCGCGCACCATCTCGTACTTGATCGAAAGACTGACGCCGGTGCTAACTTGCCCGGGCTGGACGGGGGCAGAAGCAACCATGTCCGCTTCGACCGGGGACGAACGCATCGCCATTTGCGCGACCGGACCTCGGCCTTGAATGCTCTCACTGACAGCAAGCACCGTCACCCCATCATATCCAAACATGGCGGCGTATTCCGACGCTCTTTCCTGTGCGCGCTCAATGGCGCGTTTGCGGGCCAGAGCCTTTGCTTCGGTATCGTCTTCAATGCTGAAACTCGGTCCCGAAAGATCCGTCGCGCCTGCCACCACCAATGCATCAAGCACAGCGCCCGTTTCCTGAACATCGCGCAGCTTTACGCTCACCCGGTTGGACACTTGATAGCCGCGAAAGACTTGGCGTTGATTGGGCCTATCGTAATCATATTGCGCGTTGAGATTGATGCCCGTGGTCTGGATATCCTTATCCGGTACGCCCAGCGCCTTGATCCGGTCGATCACGCTCTGCATTTGGCGCGCATTCATTCGCATCGCTTCAACAGCGGTTTTTGCCTGGGAGGTTACCCCCGCCCCGATCGTCACGAGGTCGGGCTGCGCCGTCACGCTTTCATACACCGAAAGTTCGATCACCGGTCCATTGGCCGAAATCTCGACCTCTTGAGCGTTGGCTGGAACGGGGGCCACAAGCAGTGCGGCGGCAGCGGCGCTAAGTGCGTAACGGATCATCAAAAATTCCTCCCTATCGCAGCTGCGTCTACAGCTTTGTGCATGAGCGCGCACTGAACCGGCTTGGCAGGCGTGATGCAAGCCCCTACTTGCGCAAACCCATGGCACAACCACCAATCCTCTCTTGGGAAGGTCTTTCCCTCCAACAAGGCGGCCGCTGGCTTTTTGGCGGACCTCAGCCGGGGCAAGGTGCCGAGCCGATTGACCTGCACATCCTGCCCGGGGACCGATTGGCTCTGATAGGGCGCAATGGAGCCGGTAAGACGACGCTTTTGAGGCTGATCGAGGATCGCATCGAAGCGGATCGGGGACAGCGCCGGGTAAAGCCGGGCACGCGCATCGTGTTTCTTGAACAAGAGCCCGATTTTGGCGCATTCGATACGCTTATGGATTTTGCGCTCGCAGGTGATGATGCGCCAGCCGCGCATGAGGTCGAAGCGATTGCCGGCCAGCTTGGCATCGACATGACCACCGATGCCGCGACCGCCAGCGGCGGCGAAAGACGCCGCGCGGCGATTGCCCGCGCTCTGGCGCAAGACCCGGACTTGCTGCTGCTTGACGAGCCGACAAACCACCTGGATTTGAGCGCGATTGACTGGCTCGAAGACTGGCTCAAGCGTTACAAGGGCGCCTTCATCACGATCAGCCACGACCGGACGTTTTTGAAACGCCTGACCCGGGCAACCTTGTGGCTCGACCGGGGAACCTTGCGCCGCAAAGAGGTGGGCTTTGGCGGATATGAAGCGTGGGAAGAGCAGGTCTATGCCGAAGAAGCGCGCGCGGCGGAACGCATGGATGCAAAGCTTAAGATCGAGGCGCATTGGCTGGAACGGGGCGTAACCGCACGGCGCAAACGCAACCAGGGCCGGCTCGAAAAGCTGCACCAGATGCGCGCAGCAAGAGCCGCGATGATTTCGGACAGCGGTTCGGCGAAGCTGAAGCTTGCCAATGATGAAGAGTTCAAATCCAAATCGGTTATCGTGGCGGAGGATATCTCCAAAACTTACGATGGCCGCGCGGTGATCAAGCCCTTCACCCTGCGTATCCAAAATGGTGATCGCATCGGGATTGTGGGGGCCAATGGCGCGGGCAAGACCACGCTTCTCAAACTGCTGACCAAAGAGATCGAGCCTGACAGCGGCACGATCAGCCATGCCCGCACTCTCACGGGTGTCATGATCGACCAGCAACGCAAGCTTCTGGAGCCGGGCGCGAGCGTGCGCGACATTCTGGCCGAGGGCGGCGACTGGATTGATGTACGGGGCGCGCGCAAGCATGTTCAGGCGTATCTCAAAGACTTTCTGTTTGATCCCAAGATCGTCGACACCAAAGTCGGTATTTTGTCGGGCGGTGAGCGTTCGCGTCTCCTTTTGGCGCGTGAATTTGCGCGCACCGCCAATTTGCTTGTCCTTGATGAGCCGACGAACGATCTCGATCTTGAGACATTGGACCTCCTCCAAGAAGTGATCGCAGACTTCGACGGCACCGTTCTCATCGTCAGCCACGACCGCGATTTCCTCGATAAAACCGTCACTGTAACCCTTGGCCTTGATGGAACAGGGCGCGTTGATATTGTGGCGGGCGGCTATGAGGATTGGGAGGCCAAGCGCCGCAAGCCCGTAGTAGGCAAGACCAAGGCTTCACGCGCTGAACCTGCCCAAAAACCTGCTGCGACCAAACCCAAATCGTCCGACAAACTCTCCTATAAAGACCAGCGCGACTACGAGCTGCTCCCTGCCCGCATCGAAGAGCTGGAGGCGGCGATTGCGAAGGGTGAGACGATCCTTGCCGACCCCGATCTCTTCACCAAAGACCCCAAACGTTTTGCCAATATCTCCAAAGGCTTGGAGAATGCCCGCGAGGAGAAGAACGCGGCCGAAGAGCGTTGGCTGGAGCTTGCAGAGCAGATCGAGGGGTGAGTGATCGCGCTCACCACTTGAACCTCCATAGCGAGATCAAGACCTGCACCATTTGCTCTGACCAACTGCCCTTGGGGCCCCGCCCCGTTGTCCAATTCTCGAACCAATCCCGCATCCTTATCATCGGTCAGGCCCCCGGCACCAAAGTCCACGCAAGCGGCGTTGCGTGGGACGATGACAGCGGCGACCGGCTGCGCGGGTGGCTTGGCCTCGACAAAGACGCGTTTTACGACCCTGACAAAGTCGCGCTAATGCCCATGGGCTTTTGCTATCCCGGCAAAGCCAAGGGCGGCGATGCTCCGCCCCGCAAGGAATGCGCGCCCCAATGGCATGACCGCATCCTGACGGCTTTGCCAAAGGAACGCCTGACGCTTTTGGTGGGCACTTATGCCCAAGCGCAATATCTGCCCCATACAAGCAAAGCCACTTTGACAACCCGCGTTCAGGACGGCGAGCAATTGAGCGAAACACTCGGCCCGGTGACCCCGCTGCCCCATCCATCGTGGCGCGTGCGCATGTGGATGGCGCGCAATCCGTGGTATGAGGAAGAGGTCCTTCCCAACCTCAAAAAACGCGTCGCTGCCCAACTTTTCTAAAGCGTTGTTTCTGCGCTTTTTATCGCAAGTTTTGACACACTTGACACACTGTCCAGGGGCAAAAAAGCCGCCTCACCTGATGCGATAGAAATCGGCCACCCTTTCCAGCGCCAGTTGCAGCACCAGTTTGCCACTGCGCGCAGGCCAGCCAAGGTCCTTTTCCGCCTGGGGCAAGCCTTCGCCTGCACACACCACGCGCCACAAAACGTCCTCCAGACCCTTGCCAGCAGACGCAATCGCCCCGTCAAAGCGCATCTTGGCCGACACCTGCTTTTCGCTTGGGGAAAGGCCCGCCTCGGCGCTTCCCGGATTGCCGGTTTTCACCCGCACCGGGTCCCACCGCATCGTCACATTGGGCGACAGTTGCGCGCGCTCATAGTCATTGCGCAAGGCCTCGCCCGCATCGAAAAGGCGATCCGACAAATGGCCGCGCGAATGCAGCCAGGCGATCGGGGATTCTCCCAGATTGACCGTGACAGTGCGGCGGCTTCCCTTGGCCCCGCTCCCCCGCTTTGGCCCTTCAGATGTTAACTCGATTTCTGTCAGTTTGCGCATGGCCTTACTCCTAAACTCACCACATCGGTAAAATCAGGACTTGCATCGCATCCGGTGATGTAGGAAAGTGAAAATCTCCAAATGGGTTATTTCGAAAGGCCCTTCAGATGATCAATCGTATCCGTGAAATCAGGAAAGCGCGCGGTATGACGCTCGCGGATCTGGCGGCCGCGTGTCAGCCGGAAACAACCGCTCAAACCATCGGCCGCCTTGAAACGGGTATGCGCAACCTCTCCACCAAATGGATGGAACGCATCGGTGCGGCGCTGGGCGTTGACCCTCAGGTCCTGGTCGGCTCTGACAAGGGACCGCGCGCGCAGGTCATTGCGCAGCTTGGACTTTCTGATCCCGAGGCGTTGAAAACGCCGCGCGATGCTGTCCTGCCAAGCGAGATGGCGGCACAGGAAGGCGATGAGCCAATGCTTGTGCTCGAAGTCACCTCCCCCGTGGGCGAATATCGCCCGGGCGATACAGTATGGTTGAGGCAAATGGACGCGTGGAGCGCGAAGGATGCGGACTTCCTTTCCGCCATGAACCGCGATTGCCTTGTCCCGCGCCCGGGTGGCCGATTTGCTTTTGGCCGGTTGATTGACCGGCGCGGGCCATTGGTGGGCATTTTACCGGCGCAAGCAGGGCAAAAACAGCAGGTTATCGACAATCCCGACTGGATTGCGGTCGCCGTCATGCTGGTGCGCCCCCTTTAGGGTCAGGACCCATCAAACCCACATTCGAGGTTTAACTCGTTAACTCACGCCCGCTATTCTTGATCTATCCACAGGAGACCACCCTTTAAGTGAAGCATGTCCTTTCTCTCAGCACGCTTTATCCCAATGCGGTGAACCCGCGTTTCGGGACCTTTGTGGCGCGCTCGTTAGAGGCATTTGCCAAGCGAGGTGCGCAAAAAGGGGACTGGCGGGTGAGCGTGGTCAATCCGATCGGCTTGCCGCCCGTGGCTTTGGGCCGATACCGCGCACTCGCAAAGCTGCCCGAACAATGCGAAGAACACGGCGTTGCGGTGCACCGACCGCGCTTTACGCTGATCCCGGCGGTGGGCGCGCGACGCAACGCCTCTGCCATTGCGAAAGCGGCCCTTCCCGTCGTTCGGCGCATTCATGCAGAAAACCCGATTGACCTGATCGATGCGCAGTTCTTCTTCCCCGATGGTCCGGCGGCCGCGTGGATTGCGCAGGAGATGGACCTGCCGCTGTCTTTGAAAGCGCGCGGGTCCGATATCACCTATTGGGGCACTCTCGATTTTGCGAGGGAGCAGATGGTCGATGCCGCCAACCGTGCAAACGGGCTTTTGGCCGTCAGCGGATCGATGGCCGAAGAGATGGCGGCGATCGGAATGCCGCGTCACAAAATTCAGGTCCATTACACAGGGCTCGACCGGGACCGTTTCCGCCCCCTCACCCACACCCAGCTACGCTCGCAATTGGGAACAGAGCTTGGCTTTGCGATCCCTGATAATGCGCCGCTTCTGGTCTGTGTTGGCGCGTTGATTGAGCGTAAGGGTCAGGACATTGCCATTGCCGCTTTGGCCCAGATTGAAGGTGCGCGCCTTGTCCTGGTGGGTAAAGGCGATGATGAGGTCCATTTGCGCGAGCTGGCGCGCGATTTGGGCGTTGCCGAGCGGGTTCATTTTGCGGGCTCTATCGACCACGACATGCTGCCTCTGGTGCTGTCCGCTGCCGATGTCATGGTGTTGCCGACCGCGAATGAGGGCCTTGCCAATGCATGGGTCGAGGCGCTTGCCTGCGGGACGCCGATTGTGACCTGCGATGTGGGTGGCGCGCGCGAAATCATCACCAATTCCACCGCAGGGAGGCTGGTTGAACGTAATCCCGAAAGCGTTGCGGCGGGCGTTCAAGCGGTTCTGAACAATCCGCCCATGCGTCAGGCGGTCGCCGCGATGGCAGAGAAATTCAGCTGGCAAACCAACGCAATAGAGCTTGCCGCCTATTACGAAGGTTTAGTGGTCCAGCGTTAGGCGCGAGGCGAGCGCAGGGCCAGGCTTAGAGCTCGCCCAGCACTTTCTTTTCCTGGAGGTCCGCCTCTGTTTCTTTGGGTACGAAGCTGTCCGATGTCACGCCCATCCACAGTAGCAGTGGCGAGGCCATATAGACGCTTGAATAGGTGCCCACGAACAGGCCGAATGTGATCGCTGCGACAAGGCCGAACAGGCTTTCTGGCCCGAACATAAGCAGCGGCACAAGCGCCACCAGAAGCGTGAGCGAGGTCATCACCGTACGCGCCAAGGTCTCGTTTACCGAGAGATCCAACAGCTCCGCCAGAGGCATTTTGCGGTACTTCTTGAGGTTCTCGCGAATGCGGTCGTAGACAACAATCGTGTCGTTCAAGGAGTAACCGATGATGGCAAGGATCGCGGCGATGATCTGAAGGCTGAATTCGATCTGGAACAGCGCGAACAGGCCCAAGGTGAGCGACACGTCGTGGAACAGGGCAAAAAGCGCGCCGACGCCAAACTGCCACTCGAACCGCACCCAGATATAGAGCGCGACCATGACCATAGCGGCAAGCAATGCGAGGGTCGCATCACGGCTGAATTCACCGGCCACCTTGCCCGAGACGGTCTGGTTTCCATCGGTGCGAACGTCTGGATAACCGTTTTGTATCGAGGCAACCACTTCGTCGCCGATGGCGGTGGCTGCACCGGGGGTCTCTTCTGCGCCCTCTGGCAGAGGCACGCGGATGCTTACCTCATTGGGAGAGCCGAATTCCTGAACGACGGGCGTTCCGTAACCCAGCGACGCAACCGTTTCGCGCAGCTCGCCAACGGGGGCAGCATTGCCCTCTTCAAAAGTGAGGCGAACTTCCTGTCCGCCGGCAAAGTCGATGCCGAGGTTGAGGCCGTTCACGGCAATCACGCCCCAGCTTGCAGCCATCAAGACGAGGCTCAAAATGAAAAACGGTAGGCGCAGGCGCAGGAATTTGATGTTTGTGTCTTGAGGGACGAGTTTCAGCAGTTTCATAGTCTTTGGCCCCTCTTAAATGTTGATGTCTTTTGGACGCTTCGAGGCGAGATAACCCGCCACCCACATCCGCGTTAGCGTCAATGCGGTGAAGACCGATGTGATCAGACCGATGACCAGAACAACGGCGAACCCGCGCACCGGACCAGAGCCGAACCAGAACAATAGCGCGCCGGCGATAAAGTTGGTGATGTTCGCATCGTAAATCGCGCGTGACGCCTCTTTATAGCCGTTCTCGACCGCGGTGATGACCTTGCGGCCCCGCTTTCGCTCCTCACGGATACGTTCGTTGATCAGCACGTTCGCATCCACCGCCGCGCCCACTGTCAGGACGAAACCAGCGATCCCGGGAAGCGTCAAAGTGAAATTCCCGATTGCCATCAGGCCAAGCAGAACCAGAACGTTGATGACAAGAGCGCCGGTCGCATAGACGCCAAACCGGCCATAGGTTGCGATCATCAACGCGACCACGGCGATGCTGCCGACCAGCATGGCGATCATGCCGGAACGGATGGATTGCTCGCCCAGCTCAGCGGAAACGGTGCGTTCTTCGATCACGGTCAGCGGAACCGGCAACGCGCCGGACCTCAGCTGGATCGACAATTGGTTGGCGCTGTCAGGGGTAAAGCTGCCCGAGATTTGCGCTGCTCCGCCAAGGATCGGCTCGTTGAAGAAAGGCGCTGAAATCACTTCGCCATCAAGGATGATCGCAAACCGCTCGCCCACGTTTTCGGTTGAGAGCTGAGCAAATTTTTGCCCGCCGGCCTGGTCAAACTGGATGTTGACGACATTCTCGTTGTTTTGCGGGTCAACGCCCGCCTGCGCGCCGGTGAGGCTGTCGCCGCGAATACCGCCCAGCCGTTTAACCGCCTCAAACCCGCCAGCAAATTGTGAGTCGCTGGCATAGGGGAAAATCTGGCTGCCCGGATTGGCGACGCCTGCTTCGGTGTTGCTGGGGAGCGCCTGTTGGTCGACCAGTTTGAACTCAAGCTGCGCCGTTTTGCCGAGCAGGTCCTTCAATGCCTGCGGATCTTCCAGACCCGGCACCTGCACCACAATGCGGGTGTCGCCCTGACGCACGATTGTCGGTTCGCGTGTGCCAAGCTCGTCAATCCGGCGGCGCACAACTTCCGTCGCGCTTTCCATCGCATTGTTCACGGCCACATTAAGACCGCTATCGGTCGGCACCAGCACAAGGCGCTGCGTGTCGATGACTTCGAGTTCCCACTCCTGGCGAAGCGAGCCATCGTTACCCATCATCAGCGGTTCAAGAATCCCGCGCGCCCGGTCGATGTCGGACGCGCTGTCCAAGAGGAGCGAAAGCCGCCCGTCGCTGCGCGAAGTATCGCCAAAGCGCACCTCCGGGGTTGCCCCGCGAAGCGCCGCCTCGACCGACTCTTCCATATTCTCGAGCCGCTCTGCTGCAACATCGTCGGGATCGGCTTCGAGCAGGAGGTGCGAGCCCCCTGCCAAATCGAGGCCCAGGTTCACATGAGGCACTTCGTCACCGGTGTCGACACCGGCCGTGGCCAGCAACGAAGGCAAAGCCGCCGCGACAAGCGCAAGGGTCAAAGCCCAAAGCGAAATTTTCTTCCAGAGCGGAGTATCAAGCATGAGCGCGCTTTGATCCTATAAAAGATGTATTGGAACTGTACCGCGCGCGATCACACCGATGCGCGCGGACACATTCTAGTCGTTAGCCGCCGGCTTTGAGCCCGGTTCGATGAGATCGGCGATGGTGTGCTTGACCGCTTTCACGCGCACATCTTTTGCCAGTTCGATCTCTGCGTAGGTGTCGTCTGTCTTGATGACTTTGCCGACCAAACCGCCCTGTGTGATGACCTGATCGCCCTTCTTGAGGCCCGATACCTTTGCCTGATGCTCTTTCTGGCGCTTCATCTGCGGACGGATGATCAGGAACCAGAAGATCACAACCATACCGACAATCGGCAACCAGTTGATCCAGGCTGGCGGAGCGTCGCCTGCGCCTGCGGCAGCTGCGGTGAGAAGTTCAAGCATGTCTTATAAAACCTATGTTCTGTTATGACGTGTGAGCGTGAGTGATATCGAAGTTCGGGTGGCCGCGACACGGTGGTCTGACGCCCCTGAATTGTCCTGATCCCACTCCCCAACACAATTGTTATCGGGCTTAAGTGGGCGCGCGTAGCAGCAATACAAGCGTGTCGCAATCAGCCCCGTAATTAAGGCGGTAAATCAAGGCTTCTGCGGACATGCAGATCAGCAAGCGTTCAATTTCGCCCCTTATCGCGCCTGATCAAGCTTGCCAGCGTGGAAGGAGCCGCTTATAGGCGCGCCTCTCCACCGGTTCGGGAAGTAGCGCAGCCTGGTAGCGCATCACACTGGGGGTGTGGGGGTCGCAGGTTCGAATCCTGTCTTCCCGACCAGTGGAGCTCTATAAGACACGTTTATCGAAGCCCCTTCGTCGGGAATGGTTGTCGCTTCGTCCTTTGTCGCTGTCATTTGAACGAGTTTTTTGATTTCAGGCGCGCGCAAGGAAATTTCATGACCCGTCTGTTTTCGAATGCCTCTTTTTATCGTGCAACGCTTGCGTCCAGCGCAGCATTTTTGGCGTTTGGTGCGGCCCCGGCATTTGCGCGCGACATTCCTGATACTGCGACTGCGGATACGGCAGCGGACACGGCAGCGAACAGGGTGGACAGCGAGGAAACCGGCGACGTCGTAGAAAACGAAAACGCCAGAGCAACCTTCACACCAGAGGATTTTGCCAATTTCGCCCCGCGCAGCGCAGCCGATATGGCGCGCCAGGTGCCCGGTTTTTCGATCCGCGAAGGGGATGGCGCACGCGGCCTTGGTGCAGCAGACACGAATGTTCTGATCAACGGACGGCGCATTTCGGGTAAATCCAACGGCCCGGTCGAAGCCCTTGGGCGTATTCCGGTCGAAGAAGTCGTCCGGCTGGAGTTGGTCGATGGGGCGAGCCTCGATATTGGCGGTCTCACCGGACAAGTATTGAACGTTGTCACCGCCAGAAGCGGCGGCATTACGGGGACATTTCGTGTCGCCCCGCAAATCCGCACAAGAGGCACCCCGCCCCGCCTTCTCGAAGGGCGCGTCTCATTTGCGGGCGGCGGGCAGAAGGACGAGTGGACGCTCTCTTTTGAAAACGATTCCAACAGGCGCGGCGATGATGGCCTTGAATTTGTGTTCGATGGCGCGGACACTCTGATCGATACACGCGAAGAGAAAGCCAATTTCGCCTTCGATACGATCAGCGCTTCGGGTTCATATTCGCGCGTTGCCGACAATGGAAACGTGCTGAACCTGACGGGCGAAGTTGCCGGTTTTATCCGCCGCAACCGCGAGATTTCCGAACGCTCCGGCACTATCGACCCGGTCGACCGCGTCCGAACGCTGCGCGACACCGAAGACGAATTCAACTTTGAAGTCGGCGCGGATTATGACTTTGCGGTTCTGGGGGCACGGTTGAAACTGATCGGCTATCACCGGTTTGAAGACAGCCCGACAACCTCATCTGTTGTCACAGAATTTGCCGATGGCAGCCCCGTGCAAGGCTCTTTGTTCACCCGCGACGCGGACGAGGGAGAGACGATTGCGCGCGGCGAGTTTACCTTTGGCGCAGCAGGCGGCGATATGGTCATTGCGCTTGAGGGCGTGAAGAACTTCCTCGATATCGAGGCATCGCTGGAAGTGCGCGATGGCCAAGGCGTGCTGCAACCTGAACTGCTCACCGGCGCGAACAGCCGCGTCGAAGAAGACCGCGCAGAGGCAACCGTCACATACAGCCGCCCGCTGACCTCAAATCTGCAATTGCAAACCAGCTTTGGCGCAGAATATTCGCGGATCAGCCAGGACGGGCCAGCCGGCCTCACACGGACATTTTACCGGCCCAAAGGCTTCGTCGCATTCGATTGGCGGGCAAGCGAGAGTTTCGATCTCTCCGGCCGGGTAGAGCGCCAGGTCGGGCAGCTCAATTTCTTCGATTTCATCGCCTCGGTCGATCTTGATTTCAACAATGCCAATGTGTCGAATGTGGAGTTGGTGCCCCCGCAGCTTTGGCGCTTTGAGCTTGAGGGCAATATCGGGCTCGGCGCGCTTGGCAGCCTTGCCTTGCGGCCATTCTATGAAGATGTGTCGGACATTGTCGATCTGATCCCGATTGATGGCGGCGGGCAGGCGCCGGGCAATATTCCCTCTGCAAGCCGTTATGGTATCGAAGGCGATGTGACGCTTTTGTCCGAGGGGCTCGGCTGGCAGGGTACACGGTTTGATGCAGGGTTCCGGCTTGCGAACAGTTCGGTGCGCGATCCTCTGCTGGGTTTCAGCCGCAACCTGTCAGGGTTTGAAACCGAACAGATCGACTTTGAGCTGCGCCACGATTTTGCCTCGACCAATTGGGCATCAGGGCTGACCGCGTTCTGGAACAATCAGGCCGAAGACGTGCGCCTCGACCAGATTAGGCTGCGGCGAGAGACTTTCGGCTTTGCGGGCTTTTACGTCGAGAACAAGGATGTCGAAGGGATGGTTGTGCGCCTTGCGATCAACAATATCCTCGATCGCACCAACAAGATTGACCGCACCGTTTTCCTCGACCGCGCCGCCGATATTGTTGATTTTCGCGAGGACCGCGACCGTACTTTCGGGCAGATCTTTACGCTCGAGATTGAAGGAACCTTTTAAGCCGACTATCGCGGGCTCCGCGATAAAGGACCTGTGATGAGCGACACCGCCACAATCAAAATGCGCAGCTGGCTGTTTGCCCCTGGCGACAGCGAGAAGAAGATGGCCAAGGCGATTGGTAGCGATGCGGATATCGCCCTTCTCGACCTTGAAGATTCGGTGGTGCCCGAGCGCAAGGCCGATGCGCGCAAGATGGTGGCAGACGCGATCACCGCTGCGCCTGACAAGCGCCGCATCTGGGTCCGTGTGAACCCGCTTTCAGGCGACTGGACCAAGGGCGACCTCGAAGCGGTGGTGGCCGCAGGACCGGGCGGCGTTTTCCTTCCCAAGGCAGAAGGCGGCCACGATGTTGTGACGCTGGACAACATGATAACGCCGCTGGAACAGGCCGCAGGGATCGAGGTCGGCTCCGTCAAAGTCGCAGCGCTCGTCACTGAAACAGCCGCCGCCATGTTCACCACCGGCACGTACGATGGGGCCCCCCGTCTTGCAGCAATGAGCTGGGGCGCGGAGGATCTGTCCAGCGAGCTTGGCGCAAGCGAGCAACGCGGGGTCGATGGCGAGTACACCCATGTCTTTGAAATGGCCCGCAGCCTGTGCCTGCTCGGCGCAATCAAGGCGGGCGTCATGCCAATCGAGACGGTGCAGCCCGAATTTCGCGATCTGGAGGCGTTGGAAGCCCGCGCGCGGCGCGTTCGCGCTCAGGGCTTTCGCGGGATGCTCGCCATCCACCCGGCCCAGATCGCGCCGATCAACGCAGCTTTCACCCCCAGCGAAGACGAGCTCGCTCATGCCAGAGCCATTGTTCAGGCTTTCGCCGACAATCCCACCGCAGGCGCGCTTCAACTGGATGGCAATATGATCGACCGCCCGCACTTGGCCCTTGCCCAAAGACTGCTTGCCGAAGCAGGCGAGTAGGACGTATCCGGTTATAGAATTTTCCTACACGAACCATTTTGGTTACCCATTAAGCGACTCACAGCAAGGAGCGCTTTTGTATGGGACTTCTCCAATCACTGATCGGCCCGATCACCAAACTGCTTGATAAGATTATCCCGGACAAAGAGGCGCGCGCCAAAGCGCAGCTTGAGCTGATCAAGCTTGAAGGCAGCCAGGAGATGGAGCTGATCGAGGCGCGCCTTCAGGCGATCGTTGCAGAGGCAAACTCCGCAGATCCGTGGACCAGCCGCGCGCGTCCAAGCTTTCTCTATGTGATGTATGTCCTGATCCTGACCGCGCTCCCGATGGGCCTGCTCAGCGCGTTTAACCCCGGGGCGGCGACAGACATCGCCAATGGCATGAACGCCTATCTCTCCGGCCTTCCCGAGCCACTTTATGCCCTGTTTGGAACAGGTTACCTTGGCTACACCGCCGCGCGGCAATGGGGTAAGGTCAAGGGCGTCGACAAATAGCTCCGTCAGGGCGCCCTCCCCTTCGTTAACCGGCGGACAAGAACTTGGCCCTATTGCACCCTCGATGCTCCAGCTTGCCTACATCAGTTCTGCAGCCGATACCCTCGGGTCTGGTGAGGTTTTCAAGATCATTGAAACCTCCGCCAGGAACAATGCGAATGCCGGCCTCTCCGGCTTTCTGATCTACGCCAACAACCAGTTTTTTCAGGTTATCGAGGGCCCGTCATCCGCCATTGATGAGCTGATGAAAAAGCTTCAGCGCGACACGCGTCACCACTCGATTCAAATCGTGCATAGCGCCCCTATCGCCGCGCGGTCATTCGCCAAATGGTCGATGAAGCGCGTTTTGGTGCCTGATGCACAAGGGCGGATCGAGCGATTGATGCCAGAGCTTGCCGCCGCCCCTGATGCGGTCAAGCGCGCGGCAAGCGACTTCCTCGAACTCGCCGTCGCTTAGGCATAGAGCACTTTGCGTAACCTGCGCGAGCAGTTAAAGCGGCGCACATGTCAGACACAGTTTACGTCCTCAACGGCCCAAACCTCAACCTGCTCGGCCTGCGCGAGCCCGAAATTTACGGGTCCACCACGCTCGACGAAATTGCGGGGATGCTAGAGGACAAGGCGCGCGAACACGGCCTTTTGATCGACATGCGCCAGACCAATCACGAGGGCATGCTGGTTGATTGGCTGCATGAAGCACAAGCAGAAGGCGCGCGTGCGGTCCTCCTCAATGCGGCGGCCTACACCCACACCTCCATTGCGCTGCTTGATGCGATCAAGGCGATCAAAACGCCGGTGATCGAAGTGCACCTGTCCGACCCCAAAACGCGCGAGGAATTTCGCCACATCTCCTATGTCGCAATGGCAGCGGCCAAAACGGTCGAGGGGCACGGCGCGGAATCTTACACCATCGCCTTGGACGCCGTGGTGTCGGGCGAAGTGTGATTGTGAATTTTGATCCGTGAACAGAATATTGCAGAATTGTGAACAATTGCCACTTGCCAGCCACAATTGGGGTGAATAGGCATTCCGGCATAAAGTGGATCACCTTAGAGGAAATACATGGCTGATAAAAAGCCGAGTGCCGGTGCAACCGGCATGAACATCGACACCAGTCTGGTCCGCGAGCTTGCGGAGCTTTTGAACGAGACCGGCCTTACCGAAATCGAAGTCGAAGATGACGATCGCAAGATCCGTGTTGCGCGTGGCGGTATGGTCACCAATGTTGCGGCTGCTCCTGCGGCGGCAGCTCCGGCACCAGCGGCGGCTCCGGCAGCGGCTCCTGCCCCTGCGGCTCCGGCTGCGGACGATCACGCGGACGCGTTCAAATCACCGATGGTGGGCACTGCCTACCTTGCGGCTGAGCCGGGCGCGCCTAACTTCATCAAAGTGGGCGACAGCGTCAGCGAGGGCGACACCTTGCTGATCGTTGAAGCGATGAAGGTCATGAACCCCATCACCGCCGATAAAGCGGGTACAATCAAAGCGATCCTCGTCGAAAACGCGCAGCCGGTTGAGTTTGATCAACCTCTCGTCGTTATTGGCTAAGCGGGCGAAAAACGCATGAGCATTAAACGCATCTTGATCGCCAATCGCGGCGAAATCGCGCTGCGCATCCACCGTGCGGCCCACGAAATGGGGATTGAAACGGTCGCGGTGCACTCCACCGCGGATGCCGACGCCATGCATGTGCGGCTGGCCGACCATGCGGTCTGTATCGGCCCGCCAGCAGCAAGCGAAAGCTATCTCAACCACGCCGCGATCATTTCGGCGGCTGAGGTTGCGGGATGCGATGCGATCCACCCGGGCTATGGCTTCCTTTCGGAAAACGCCAAGTTTGCCGAAATCGTCGAGGCGC
Organism: Erythrobacter sp. S227; assembly: GCF_057364925.1. Lineage (NCBI taxonomy): Bacteria > Pseudomonadati > Pseudomonadota > Alphaproteobacteria > Sphingomonadales > Erythrobacteraceae > Erythrobacter > Erythrobacter sp. S227. The sequence goes on along the minus strand of NZ_CP200280.1, from coordinate 499,917 downwards.
ATGACATCGCCTGGATTGGTCCAAAGCCAGAGCATATCGTCACAATGGGCGACAAGGTGCAGGCGAAGAAAACCGCAGGCGATCTGGGCCTGCCGCTGGTTCCGGGATCAGACGGCGCGGTTTCCGACCCTGAAGAGGCGAAGAAAATCGCAGCGGAAGTCGGCTATCCGGTAATCATCAAAGCGGCCTCTGGCGGCGGTGGTCGCGGCATGAAAGTGTGCGAGAGCGAAGACCAGCTCGAAACCCTGATGCAGCAAGCCGGAAGCGAGGCGAAAGCCGCCTTTGGCGATGCAACCGTCTATATCGAAAAATACCTCGGCAATCCGCGCCACATCGAATTTCAGGTGTTTGGCGATGGCAAGGGCAATGCAATCCATCTGGGTGAGCGCGATTGCTCGCTCCAACGCCGCCACCAGAAAGTTCTCGAAGAAGCCCCCTCACCCGTCATCGATCATGAAATGCGCATGCATATGGGCGAGGTCTGCTCCAAAGCGATGCGCGATATGGGATATCGCGGGGCGGGCACGATTGAATTCCTGTGGGAAAACGGTGAATTCTATTTCATCGAAATGAACACCCGCCTTCAGGTGGAACACCCTGTAACAGAGGCAATCACCGGCGTTGATCTGGTGCGCGAGCAAATCCGCATCGCGGCGGGTAAGCCTCTTTCGGTGACACAGGAAGACCTCGAATTTCGCGGTCACGCGATCGAGTGCCGGATCAATGCAGAGGACCCTTTCACCTTTGCACCGAGCCCGGGCAAAGTGACCTCATACCACCCGGCTGGTGGGATGCATGTGCGCGTCGATTCCGGGCTTTATGCTGGATATTCAATCCCGCCCTATTACGACAGCATGATCGCCAAGCTGATCGTCTATGGCCGCGACCGAGAAGGCTGCATCATGCGCCTGCGCCGTGCTTTGGAAGAAATGGTGGTCGAAGGCGTCAAAACCAACATCCCGCTGCATCAGGAACTGCTCAAGCAGACTGACGTTCTCCACGGCGATTATTCGATCAAGTGGCTCGAAGAATGGCTTGAGAAGCGAGAAAGCTAGGAAGCGTCAATCGCATCGATATAGTCCGATGCGGCAGACAGAAGCGCTTGATAGCGACCAAAAGCCAACCCATCGTTGCGGTTGCAAAGCGCGATTACGCTGAAATCTCTTGATGTGAAACGGGCAAAGTGCGCGTTGAAGCCAACCCAGCTACCGCTGTGTCCAACCACTCTTTCCCCTGAAGCGCTGATATTGACATTCATGCCATAGGCATAGCCGGTTTCTGCCTCGCCCTCTCCTCCCGGCAACTGTGTTTTGGCAACGTAAGGGGTGTGAAGCTTCGCCACAAAATCGGCACCACCTTCAATCGAGCCGGTCGCAAGCGCGGCATCCCACTTTGCCATGTCGACAAGGCTTGTGTGGACCCCGCCATCGCCGACCCAATCCAGATTGGTCATCCCGATTGTGAAGCTGCCGTCTTCATGGGCGGTATACCCTTGAGCGCGCCGTGGAACGATCTCGCGAACGTTATCGTAGAACATCGTTTCGTCCATGCCAGCAGGAGCAAAGATCGCCTCTTGCGCAAATTCACGCAAAGACTGCCCGCTTACCCGCTCAACCACCTGACCAAGCAGAAAGTATGCGATGTTGGAGTAGTTGAAACCTGCTCCCGCCTCATGTTGCAGGGGCTTCTCCGCTACTGCAGCCATGAACTGTCCGGTCGTCCAATAGTCCTCGGCACCGAAGCGGAAGGGTTCACCCGGTCGCACTTCAAACCCGCCATATCCTCCCATGCCGCTGATATGGTGAATCATTTGGCGGATAGTAACGACGCGCTCAAATTCGGTAAGCTCAGGGAGATAAGTTCGCACATCCTCGTCAAGATCCAATTGCCCACGCTCAGCCAGGAGGGCGATAGCCGCAGCTGTAAATTGCTTGGAGACAGAGGCGATCCGGAAGATCGAGTTTTCATCAATAGGAACGCCATGTTCGACATGAGCCATTCCGTATCCTTTCGCGAACAAAAGCTCCCCGCCGCGAGCGATGCCGACTGCACAGCCGGGTGACGTTCCGGACTGGAAAGGAGCAAAAACGGCATCAAGCCTCGCTTCTGGAGAAGGATCCTCGACCTGTGGTGTTGTAGCGCTGCCGTGGACTGGTAAAGCGATCAAGACTGCCAAAGTCGCAAGCTTCGAGATACAGTTCATTCCCTGCTCCCCGATTTGAACTGCTGAAAAAGGGACAACAGTTGTTCTTTCAACCAAAGCTCCATTCGACCAACAGCTTCCAAGACGCGATGAATACAGCCGTCGACACCTGCACCGACACTTCAGTCCACTCCTTCGGGCACAAAACTTGTCATTGTGCGTTGCATCATCGAAACCCCGTAACCGGGGCAAACTCCTCAAGGGATCGGGGACGATAATGGACGCAACCAATGGAATACCAAGACATCGCGGCAAAAGAGCGCACTGCCCTGCCTGCTAAACCGCCTTACGCCCCTATCCGTCGGGGCGCGCGAAAGACCCAGATTGTGGTCGTGGGCGGCGGCGCTGGCGGGCTTGAGCTTGTCCGGCGACTGGGCGCGAAATTCGGGCGGCGCAATCACGATATTATCCTTGTCGATCAGAACCTTTCGCACATCTGGAAACCGCTTTTGCACGAAGTGGCGGCGGGCTCGCTAGATGCCAATATGGATGAAGTCGGTTACCGCAGCCACTGTGCGCGGTGGGGCTATCGCTTCTTCCAGGGAAGCCTTGAAAGCATCGACCGGCAAGAGCGCACCATTCGCCTTGCCCCCGTGCTTGACGACAATGGCAAAGAGGTAATCGGCGCCCATACGATCCGCTATGACATGCTGGTTCTGGCAATGGGATCGGTGTCGAACGATTTTGGCGTACCGGGCGTAAAGGAGCATTGCCTGTACCTCGACAGCCGCGTGCAGGCTGACAAATTCCGGCGCAAACTCCTCAACCACTGTCTGCGCGTCAGCCGGGCGATGTTGGCCGATCCCTCCTCCGATGAACGCGTGAAAGTCGCCATCGTGGGTGGTGGGGCGACCGGTGTGGAACTGGCCGCGGAGCTCTACAATGCAGCGGCGGGCCTGAAGCACTATGGCCTTGAAGTGTTTGATGAAAGCCGCCTTGAAGTAAGCTTGCTTGAGGCAGGAGAGCGCATCCTTCCCGCCCTGCCCGAACGCCTTTCCAATTCGGCCCGTGAAGAGCTGACCGCGCTTGGCGTTGAAGTGCGCGAGGGTGTGCAAGTGGTGAGAGCGACCGACAAGGCTTTGATTACGAAAGACGGCGAAGAGATCGAGGCGGACCTTATGGTTTGGGCCGCAGGGGTCAAAGGCGCGGACTTTATCGCAAATCTTGGCCTTGAGGTGACACCGCGCAATCAGATTGTGGTGAGGCCCACCCTCCAGACGGTAACCGATCAGGATATCTTTGCGCTCGGGGACTGCTGCGCCTTCATCCCCGAAGACGGCGGCCCGCAAATTCCGCCCCGCGCGCAAGCTGCGCACCAGATGGCAGAGACTGTCTATCGCAACATCCGCCACCGTGAACGCGGCAGGAAACTGGAAACCTTCACCTATCAGGACAATGGCTCGCTCGTCTCGCTAAGCCGTTTTTCAACCGTGGGGAGCCTGATGGGCAACCTTGTGGGCGGCGCGATGGCGATCGAGGGGCGCATTGCCCGCTTTATCTACACCTCGCTTTACCGGATGCACCTGATCGGGATTCACGGCTGGATGAAAGGGCTTGGCCTGATGGTTATTGGCCGGGTGAACCGCATTGTACGGCCCAAGCTGAAGCTGCATTAGAGCGCGCTGGTCGCTTCAGGGGCTCACATGGTTCCGGCAAACCAGAACACGCGAGTGGTCGCCTCACCTTCGACCAATATGATCGTAAGCGGCCACGGACCGTCCTTTTCCATCTGCGATACAAACACGCGCGCTGAGCCGGTTGCTGGTGTCTGAAACCAGCTGTGCCCGGCCCAGGAAGGTGCATGGTTGATGGCTTCCAGATCAACGATCTCAAATCGCTCCGAAGACTTGCCACTTGCGTCCGCAACGAGCTCAAGCGCCGTGCTGCTGGGCAAATCAAAGCGTGCAATCTGCTGGCAGTCTATCCCGCATGTTTCATCGTAAAACACCTGCACCGCCCCGCTTGGCAGCCCAGCACCATCGGGAAGAAGTGCAATTTTGGCTATTTGCTCTTCGGGAACCTGAATTGCGGCGTCTGCATCCAAACAGCTGTAACATGCATCCAGAAAGGGTTCATTGCATGCGCCCAAAACCAGAAGCGGGCCAATCAAAGTAAGACTGCGCAACTTCAAGCCTGCCTCGCTTAGTCAAAGCTAAACCCAGCAGCCTCTGCTTCTGCGATGATCTCAGGGCCGGTTTTCATCGGGCTTTCCTGCGCCAGATCGAACCAGTCGGGTTTTTCATCGACGAAAATCTGCTGCTTGATCGGCACGCCGTTTGGGAGGTCAAACATCCCTGCCAGGAACGTGCGGTTACCGGTGGGCAGGAATTTGTACCAAAGGTGACTGCCGCATTTGGAGCAGAAGGCGCGTTCGGCCCACTTGCTCGATTGATAGGCGGTTATCTGCTCTTCGCCCTCAATCGTGAAATCATCCGCCTCGATCCCGGCATACATCGATCCGGTCCACGCCTGACACATGGTGCAGTGGCACACATCGACTTCTCTATGGGCATCGCGCATGGTGATCGAAACCGCGCCGCACAGGCATTTGCCTGTCAAAGCTTGCGCGATGTGATTGGAAGGTTCGTTCATCGTCTTCCCCCGACCTTCAAGCGTTTAAAGCGGAACTCCGGGTTCGTGCTTTGCGGTGCGAATGGTGAGCGAGGTTTTGACACTTGCCACATTGGGCGCAGGCGTAAGCTTGCTGGTCAGAAACTCCTGAAAACTCTGCAAATCCTGGCTAACAATCTTCAGGATAAAGTCGATCTCACCGTTCAGCATATGGCATTCGCGCACTTCGGGAAGGTGCGCCATATGCTCTTCAAATTCGCGCAAGTCCGCCTCGGCCTGGCTTTTGAGGCTCACCATCGCAAAAACGGTGATCGCAAAGCCCAGTTTCGAAGGGTCCAGATCGGCATGATAGCCGCGGATCACCCCGTCTTCCTCAAGACCACGCACACGGCGCAGACACGGCGGCGCGGTCAGGCCAACCCTTTGGGCCAGCTCAACATTTGTGACACGGCCCTCGGCTTGAAGCTCACTCAACAGCCGTCGATCGATCTCGTCCAGGTTCGCCATGTTCCCTTATCTCTCCTCAAAGGGCGGCGCGTTGCACCATTGCCCCCCATTTCAAATCCAATTGCTCAAATCTACCCACCAGATCCGCCGCTAATTTATGCGCCAATATTGGTGTCCGATTCGGACAATGCGACACAAGCGCTGGCTAATAGGGCAACAATCTTTTGCAAGAATGTGCCTAATAACTCGGCTTTGGACCTAATTTTATTATGTGTGCCAGCAATTGTCCCGCTTTGCAACGCACGTCAAAGCCGTTCTGTCGCACCTTTCATCGAATGCTATGCAACATGGTGCACAATCCTGCGCGGTGCTTGGATGATCCGACTCACTCAGCTTAGGTGCGCGTTGGGCCTCGACCTGCGTTAGGGCGTGCGTGCGCGCGGGCGCGCGGAGGTCTCGTGTAAGAACGGATCGGGCCTGCCCCTTTCGAATTTGGAGCCTGAATGTTCTTTGATGATCGCCTTGCTACAGTTCTGAGACAGCGCGCTCAGAGCGATGCAATGCGTCGCACCCAATTCAGGCAATTGCTCGATCTGTTGGGAGCAGAGCCGACGACTGCCCGCAGTTCTGGCCGCAGTTCGGGCCGCGATCCAAGCCTTGTTGCGGCGGCATGGATGCGCATGAACAAGCTTGCAGAGACGATTCCTGCCAAGGACAGGGCGCGCCTTATCTCCGAAACGGGGTGGAGGCTGCGCAATCCTGAACTGGTGGCCCATTTGGCCAATTTCGAGCCTGACGTGGCCTCTGCCGCCTTGACCCGTGCCCAATTGTCGAGCGAGGACTGGAACACTCTTATTCCGCGCCTGCCGGTAAGAGCGCGCGGCTTCCTTCGCCTCCGGCGCGATCTTCCGCAGGAGATGGAAGCAACGCTGGAGCGGCTGGGCATTCACGATCGCGGGCTTCCCAATCCGCAAACGGAAACTGCGCAAGCTGGCGCTGCAAACGAGGCAGTGCCGTTCGATGACGATCCGGTGGACGATGAGCCGCTCGATCTCGGCGCGTCCGATGAATTGCCCGGCTCGGACATTCCGGTGGAGGATATTCCCGAAGAACCGATGGTGAGCGCTCCTTTCGATGGCGGGTCCGATGAAGAGAGCGATACGACGTCGGAGCCTATTGCACCGCGGCGGCCGATATTCTTTCCCAAAGACAGGCCCAAAGACAGGACTCCGGAAAACACAACGGAGCCAGTGGAAACGGTCGAGGCCGAAGTCTTCGAGCCCAAGCCCTTCACCATCGAAGAGCTGCGCGAGATTGCCGAAGAGCCTCTCAACATTGACGAGCCCGCAGCGGATGACGAGATTTCGCGGGGCAATCCGGCAAGCGATGCCCCCATAACAGGTGAGGAGAAACCTCCCGGCCTGCTATCGCGAAAAGACGGGCGAAGCGAAATCTCGGCGCTGGTGGAGCGGATCGCCAACTTTCAACGCTCCCGCGAAGAGGCGTCCCCGTCCGATGATGAAGCGGCCGCAGAGCTTCCCGACAGCGACCGGCTTATGCCGCGCCTTCCGCTGGGCGAGGAAGACACCACACGCTCGCGCACCGTGCGCGGGTTTGCCTTTGCCGCCGATGCCGCTGGCCGGATTGAATGGGCCGAAGAAGACGTCGCTCCTATGGTTGTTGGAACCCGGCTGGTCGCACCTGCGCGGCTTCAGTCGGGAACACAGCAGAACTCACTGACAATGGCTTTTAACCGGCGCCAGCCGATGAAATCGGAGAGTTTCAAACTGGAAGGCGCGCGGGCCATTACCGGCGACTGGATCGTCGATGCACAGCCCCGCTTTAGCCAGATTGGTGGCTTTGCAGGATATGTCGGCCGAATGCGCAGACCGATCGAGGTCGCCCCGAGCGGTCCAAGTCCGGCCCAGCGCGAAGCCGATCGCATCCGCCAACTGCTGCACGAATTGCGCACGCCTGTGACCGCGGTTCAGGGCTATTCAGAGGTTATCCAGCAACAGCTATTCGGCTCTGCCCCGCACGAATATCGCGCTCTTGCGGCCGCGATTGCATCGGATGCTGCGCGCATTTTGTCAGGGTTTGAAGAACTCGACCGGCTGGCAAAGTTTGAAACCGGCGCGATGGAAGTGGAGGAAGGGCAGACCGATATTGCGGCCCTGACCCAGCGTATTATCCGCCAGCTTTCTCAAGTGCTTGATGCGCGCATGGCGGGAATTGAGCTTGCGTGGAATAGCGAAGCGCCGCTGTTCACCGCGATTGGCGAGGAAAGCGCTGAAAGCTTGATGTGGCGTTTTCTTGCAAGCGTTGGCGGAGGCTGCGCGGCGAGTGAAACCGTGCAGGCGCGGCTGGATGATTGCGGCGACCGTATCCGGCTGATCTGTGATTTGCCGATGCAATTGCTGGGCGAAGATGATCTGTTTGCAGCTGATGCACGCCCGTCAGGCACTGCGATCAGTCCGGGGCTTTTTGGCGCCGGCTTTGCGCTTCGCCTGGCCCGTGCAGAGGCGCGCGCGGGGGGCGGTGATCTTGCGCGTGAAAGCGATTCGATAATCCTGACCCTTCCCAAACTTGGAAGCGCCGAGGCAAGCGCTGCCGGAAACACCGGTTCAGACCTCGTCGGTCAGTAGAAAAATTTCAGTAATATCAGATATCTGCGCGTTCTTTGTGGCAGTGGTAAGGCATCGCTAAACACTGCCGTGTTACGGGTTGTCCATGAATTGGGCCACAATTCCTTCAACTGATGCGCAATCGTTTGTTTCAGACGAGCCAGACGCGCGTCCGCGCTCGATGACGTCGGCCCCTGCATCTGGCTCTGCGGCAGCATTCTCTACCGGTTTTGGCCGCCGCGCATTGCTGACCGTCGATACCGAAGAAGAATTCGATTGGAGCGGCCCGTTCACGCGCGATGACCATGGCCTCAACCATGTCGCCGCCCTCCCCCGGTTTCAGGCCTTTTGTGAAGGCATTGGCGCGCATCCGGTCTATCTGGTCGATTGGCCCATCGCCACTGATCCGGCAGCCGCCGAGATTATCGCAGACGCCGTGCAGCGCGGCACCGCAGATGTGGGCGCGCAGCTTCACCCTTGGGTAAACCCGCCGTTTGAAGAGAGTGTATGCCCGCACAATTCGTTCGCAGGAAACCTGCCGCGCGAGTTGGAGCGTGCCAAGTTTTTGGGGTTACGCGACAAAATTGAAAAGGCGTTCGGCGCCGCGCCGCTGATTTACCGCGCGGGACGTTATGGCCTTGGCCCGAACAGCGCTGACATCCTCAAAGAAGGCGGCATCAAGATTGATACATCGGTGCGCCCTTTGTTCGATTACAGCGCGCATGGCGGACCCGATTTTTCGCGTCACCCGCTGCATCCCTATTGGGTCGATGAAGCGCGCCAGTTGCTCGAAGCGCCAATGACTGTCGTTCACTCGGGCCCTCTTCGCAACATTGGCGAACGGTTGCAAAGGATGGGCAGCCAGATGCCGCCATTGCTTGGGCTGCTTTCCAAACTGGGCTTGTTCGAGAGAATCGCTCTCACCCCCGAAGGCGTAAGCGCCGATGAGGCCCTGCGCGCACTGGAATTGACGCTCGAGGCGCAGGTACCGCTAACGGTTCTGTCATTCCATAGCCCGTCGCTCGTTCCCGGCTACACGCCCTACACACGCAGCGAGAGCGAGGTAGAATTGCTTTATGACTGGTTTGCGCAAATCTATGGCCGACTGGCCGATGCAGGCGTCAAATCCGTCAAAGTCGAGGACGTAATCGCGGCGGCAGTGCGTTAATTTGGCACGCCTTTCCCCAGCTTTAAAAAATACCTGAAAAGCCCGCTTGTGGTTTTCGAATACTCGCTGTAGAGGCACCGCCAGTCTAGCCTTGGGTTTGGCTGACCGAACCCTTATCGGGCCTGTAGCTCAGCGGTTAGAGCTGGCCGCTCATAACGGCTAGGTCGCGGGTTCGAATCCTGCCGGGCCCACCAAGTTTGAGCTTGCCTTTCAGGCAGGTTTTGAGGCTAAGCAGGCTTACCAAGCTCGACACTTGGTAAGACGGATGAAATGTCGGGGAGTGGCGCAGCCAGGTAGCGCACCTGTTTTGGGTACAGGGGGTCGGAGGTTCGAATCCTCTCTCCCCGACCATTTCATCAGATTTTGGGCCTCCGCTTCAAGCGATCAACGCGGCCCTTCTCTCGATATTCTAGGTCAAACCTCTGCAGAGACTTCGTCTGCCTTTTCGAGCAGGGTGACAAGCTCTTTGGGCGGCATCGGCTTTGCGATGAGATAGCCTTGGGCATAATCGCAGCCATTCTCTCGCAGGAAGTCGAGGCATTCCTGTTCTTCGATGCCTTCGCACACCACCCTGAGGTCAAGCGAGTGCGCAAGGTCGATGGTTGAACGAACCATCAGACCATCACTGCGATTCTTGTGCGCGTTCTGGACAAAGGCGCGGTCGATCTTGAGCTCTTTGAGCGGAAGCTGCTGCAAATAGCTCAGCGTTGATTGGCCGGTGCCATAATCGTCAATCGAGATCAGCACGCCCAGCGCTCTGACGCGTTCCAGATTGCGCGCTGCGGCTTCCGGATCGCGCATGGCGGCGCTTTCTGTCACCTCGAAGATCAAACGCTCCGGAGGCACGCGCATGTCTTTCAAAACCCGCTCTGCCGCCGAAATGAAGCGTTCCGAGGTGATGAGGTTTGCAGAGATGTTGACGGCAGCTGACACCCCGATCCCTTGATCAATCCAGTTCAGCAGGTCCGAGATCGTGCGTCTCAGCACAAAGAGGGTCATGCGATCAATGCGGTTGGTTTCTTCTGCAAGCGGGATAAACAGGTCAGGCCGCATGTACCCGCGTGTCGGGTGCTCCCACCGCAAAAGCGCCTCGACGCTTTCGATACGGTCTGTCTCTAGCCGCAATTTGGGCTGGTAAACGACCTTGAGCTGCTCCGCGTCAATCGCCTCGTCAAGTTCACCCATAAGCGAAACGCGTTGTTCGATAATGATGGCTTCTGCGTCTTCATGCGCGTGCCAAAGCTTGCCCTCGTTGCCGGCATGGGCGGCTGCCCTGCTGGCTGCATCAAGATCGGCGCCTGACGCAATGCCGAAGGAGATGTGAACATCAACGCGTCTTCCCCCCACATCCAGCGGCTTTTCCATGGCATAAGCGATCTTTTCGCACGCATCGATAAGGTGGCGATAATCACCGCTGTGAACCCATGATATCATCCGTGTGTCGGTTCTGTAGGCCTGCGATATCGGATGAGCAGAGCGCATCCGGTCAACCAGCCGATCCATAAACTTGCCGAGCGAGTCCTGCCCCAGCACCGCGCGGATGGAGTCGAAGCCTTTGACAAAAGCAGTAACGGTGAAATCGGCTTCCTCGTGGGCGTGCTTCTCGAATGCCAATGCGTTTGGCATGCCAGTGGGTCCATCGACCAAAGCCTCTTGTCGCAGCGTCGAACGAACGATCCACGCGGTTTGCAAAAGGGCAGCGACAACAAGCACAAGCGCAGCCGGCATCACCTCGAGGACGGTGCGCGCTCCGTGGTAAGCAACTGTCTCTACGATGATCAGCAGGATCAATGAAGCACCAGTGCGTGCAGCGACTTCGATATAGCTTCCCGAGCGGACCACATTGATCGAAAGCAGGATTGCCAAAACGACAAGCGGCACGAAGCCGAGCTCGGTCATTGCTCCGGCTTTGAGGGTTTCAGCAGCCAGCGCCTGGATCGTCACGCCCGGGATTACGCCGTATGTGGGAACGCCGTACCGGTCGCCAAGCTCGATCGCTGTGGCCCCCACCAGCACGTCTTTGCCCGATAGCTGCGACTTGTCGAAATCGCCTTGTTCGATATCGATAAAGCTGTGGCGCGGGATTGTAGCGGGAACGACGCTGAAATCGATTGCAAAGTCCTGGCTGACAGCGCCGGAAACTCCGGCGATCTGGGCCGACAACGAGGGGCGTGGCGTGCCCTTGGTGACGGTGCCATACACCATGCGCCGTACGCGTGCGTCTGCGTCCGGGCGCACCGAAACAGAGGCAAGGCTGGTGTTTTCGCGAAGCGCGGGAATGGGCAGCGCTTCGACTTTCTGAGCAGCGGTTTCCGATGCCCCTTGCGCGAATGTTGGCAGCACAATCGACGCTTGCGAAGCGGCAATAGCGTCCGCGAAGGCGGCGTCGCCCTCGGCAGAAGCATGGGATGAAAAGTCGATATCGAAAACGACGGAACGCGCGCCCGCTTCATCCAACTGGTTGATCAGGCGCGCATAGTGATCGCGTGGCCAGGGCCATTTGCCCGACCGCGCAATGCTGGCTGCATCAACTTCGACGAGATGAAGATCGCCCGATGCCTGTTTCGAGACAAGCTGAACGACCCCGGCGCGCTGTTCATCCTCGAACATGCGCAGCCAGCCCGTTTGCGCGACCGCAACAGCCACAATGAGACTGGCGATGATAATCGCCCAGCTCTTCGCTTTCCCTGAAATGGCTTTCAGCATCAGATATATGCCTCTGTTTTTGTTGCGTGCGTTAGAATTGCACTACCAACAGAAGCTTGAGGATTAGTTGCGACCCCGGCCTGGGGTTCTGTCGCGAAGGTCGTCGAGCACCCCACGGCCCCGGTCGATCAAACGCTCGAGAGGGCTGCGGTTTTCCTCGTCAGCGGTATCGTCCATATCGTCTTCAACGGGATCGATGGGCTCCTCGACAGGATCTTCAAAACTGGCGTCGTCATCGCCCCGATCTGGGCCGTTTCCGTTGCCATTGCCCTTTCCATGGCCGTTGCCATCGCCGCGGCCGGGATTGTCGTCATCATCCCCGTCGTCGTCATTGCCGTTTCCACGATTGCCATCGTCATCGTCATCGCCACGGTCGTTGCCGTTGCCGTTGCCATTGCCGCGGCCGGGATTGTCATCATCATCCCCGTCGTCGTCATTGCCGTTTCCACGATTGCCGTCGTCATCGTCATCGCCACGGTCGTTGCCATTGCCATTGCCGTTGCCGTTGCCGTTGCCGCGGCCAGGATTGTCATCATCATCCCCGTCGCCGTCATTACCGTTTCCACGATTGCCGTCGTCATCGTCATCGTCGTCATCGTCATTGCCGCGACCGGGATTGTCGTCATCATCCCGATCGTCATCATTGCCGTTTCCACGATTGCCGTCGTCATCGTCATCGTCATCGTTGCCATCATCGCCAGCTGGCTCAGGCTCAGGCTCAGGCTCAGGCTCAGGCTCAGGCTCTGGCTCTGGCTCGGGCTGAGGTTCAGGATCGGGCTGGGGCTCAGGCTGAGGTTCAGGCTCGGGTTCAGGCTCGGGCTCTGGTTGAGGCTCTGGCTCGGGCTCCGAATCGGGTTCGGGCTGGGGCTCAGGCTCAGGCTCTGGCTCGGGCTCTGGCTCTGGCTCTGGTTCGGGTTCAGGCTCTGGCTCTGGTTCGGGTTCAGGCTCAGGCTCAGGTGTCGGCTCTGGGGCCGGAATGGACACAGTCGTCGGCTCTTCGCGTGGCTCTGTCGCAACCGGGTCAGCGGGTGGCGGCGCAAGCTCTTCTTCTACGATACCGGCAACCAGACTATCGACCGTGGACTCAACCTCGCCTGTCACCAAACCATCGGTAATTTCATCGAGGTCTGCCGTCTCGCTGCCCACGCTCACATCAATCACGACCGGCTCGGCCGTTTCCTCTTGCGGGATCACGGCGACCGTTTCGATCAATGGTGCTGCATTTGGTGACGGCGGCGCCGGGGCGCGGCTTTGCTGCTGCTGGGCAGGCTTTGTCACTATGCCGCGTTCAGGCGAATCGATCTGTCTGGAGACATCGCCTTCAATGCTAAGCCGGAAGCGGTCATCGGCTGCAATCATCGCCACTTCGCCCGGACGGATAAGATCAACCGCTCCGCCATCCAAAGTCGATGCCTCGACCGCGCCTTCGGTCACCTGCATCGAAGCGCCCGCATCCGAGACAGTGATGGAAAAGGTCGTGCCCTTCACCACAGCGGCCAGATATGGCGTGTCTACGCCGAAATGGGGATCAGGCTGTTTGCCGATGTTAAAGATCGCGCTGCCGAAATCCTGAATGATCTGAACAACGCCGCGCTCGCGTTTTTGCGGGGCAATCGTGATGCGCGTGTTGGGACGCACCGTCACGAATTCCTTGCCGCGTACAATAACTGCATTGCCGCCGCGGTTTGTCACGATCTGGTGACCGGCCGACAACAAAGCGCCGCGCTCTGCCGGGCGATCGCCTTCGGCTGTGCGGATAAAGACAGGTCCACGGCTTTCGCTGACCGTCCAAGGTCCGGATTGCGCAAATGCACTCGTGCTGGAAAGCAGCAGCGTCAGTGGCAGCAAAGTGCGCGGTGAAATTGGCATTCTTAGTCTCCTACACACTCTGCATCTAACTGGCGGACCTGAGAAAGCGGTAAGCGAACAAGCTTAATTAAGAGCTATCCTTGCATTGTGTCACACCCCTAAGGGCCCGAACTTTTGACCATTTGTTAGGGGCTAGTGCCTTAATGCACGCGCGTGGCTCGAAAGAACTCTCATCCGGTGCAGGGGTGCGTTAACTTCTGTTTGTTGGCGGCACTGATGTGTCAGCCATTGGCCGCGCAATCGAGCGTAGATCTTGCCGAGCCTGAACAATTCGAGGCGGAACCAACCCGACCGTTAGACGATGAAGCACCAAGAACGTCCGGTGTCAGCGTTGAGCGTCAGCCAACTCAAGTAAGCTCCCCATCGGGGCAAGAGTTCACGATCAGCTCGATCATCATCACCGGCAACAAAGCCCTTGGCGATGCCGAGTTTCTTGATCTTATCGAGGAATACACTTCGCGCCCGCTTTCCAAAGACGACCTGTCAACGCTGGCGACGAGGATCGCTGTAAGGGCGCGCTTTAATGGCTACATCTTTGCAACGGCCAGTGTCCCGAGCCAAAATCTGGACCTCGGTGTCCTGCGGGTGGTTCTGGATGAGGGCAGCATTGACGAAATCCGGCTCGAAGGAGCGCGCGATGCCGCAATTGCGCGCCAGCTCGCGCCGCTTGTCACCGGTGGACCGGTCACGCAGGCGGCGCTTGAACGGCGGCTATTGCTGGCTGACGATATCCCGGGCGTGCGCATTGTCGACACCCGGTATGAGAAAGAAGGCGAGCGCGGCGTTCTGATTGTGCAGGCAAGGCGCTCCGATGCTTCGGCCTATGCCGAGGTCCGCAACAACGGGTCACAGCAGGTTGGCCCCATTCGGGCGCGGATCGATGTTGATTTCAACGGGCTTTTAAGCTCGGCTGACGAAGTTGACGTGACGATCGGCACAACGCCGCTGCAACCGGGCGAACTGCAATTTGCGCGCGGCTCTTACAAAATCGTGGTCGATGCGAGCGGATTGGAGCTTGGCGCGCACCTTTCATATTCCCAAACGCAGCCCGGTGACTTCTTGTCCGAGCGCGAGATCGAAGGCCGCTTCCTTCGCGCCGGAGTAAGCGCCCAATATCCGCTAAAGCGCAGCCGCGACCTTAGCATCTGGGTGGTCAGCGAGTTTGAGGTGACCGAACTCAAACAGGACCGCGAAGGCGGGCTTGCCCGCCGCGATCGTGTGCCGACAATTCGAACCGGGCTTTATTCACGCGGCAAACTTGCAGGTGGCCGGTTCAGCGGCAGGCTTATCGCTTCGCGCGGGCTCGATATCCTTTCAGCAACCGACCCGGGCGATCCGCTCGCCTCGCGCGATGACGCATCGGCTCGTTTCACCAGCCTTTATGGCTGGTTTGCGTGGAGACGCTCACTCGCAGATTCTTTCAGCCTTGCCCTTGGTGCGCGCGGCCAGATTGCAAACAACCCTGTTCTGGCAACCGAAGACATCGGCATTGGCGGCACATCCTTCCTCAGAGGCTATGACTTTAACGAAAGGTCCGGCGACAACGGGATCATGGGCTTTGGCGAGCTGCGCTATGACTGGCGCGGAGAGGGCTTTTGGCTGCCGCGCGCGCAAGCTTACGTCTTTGCCGATGGCGGCGTTGTCTCCAATCTTGAAGACGGTTTTGGCAGCGGCTCGCTTGCCTCGGCTGGCGGCGGATTGCGCCTCAACCTGACGCGCGACCTCGATTTTGATGTGGAGGTTGCGGTTCCCCTGACGGGAGAGCGGCGCGACAGCGATAGCGCAGGCCCGCTGATTAACCTGCGCGTGGGCCAATCCTTCTAAAATCGCATGTGCCAGTGCTAGGCCGCCTGAGACGCTTGCAATTTCGAAGTGCCATCCAAAATCCATCCGGCAAGCTTGCCTGAAGGCATATCAGCAGCGGCAACGCCCAGCGCATGGACGGCATTCAACCGGTCGCGAGGTGCCCCTTCAGCCGGGTCCTCCAGGAAAACTTTCGCCCCTGTTTGCATCAGGATTTGCAAGCCCTTGGCACCGTCCGCTCCCGAGCCTGTCAAAAGCCCGGCATGCGCCGCGATGCGGGCGCGCGCGATCGAACCGAACAGAAGATCGGCGCACGGACGAATGCCCCCCACAGGATCACGCGCGGCAAGACGCAGTCGGGGCGGCGATCCTGCCTCGACAATGACATGGCTTGACCGGTCAAAAGCGAGATAGACCTTGCCCGGTTCGAGCAAAGCGCCATCGGCTGCTTGCGACACCTCGCATTTGGCGCTCGATTGAAGCTCGGCCAAGACCGGATCGACAAGGGCGCTCTCTGCATCAAGAACGATTGCCGTTGGCGGGCAGTTAGACGGGTAGGCGCAAATGATTTCTTTGAGCGAGCCGAGACCGGCCTCCCCGCACGCCATCGCCACAAGGCTGCCGTCGGGGTCGTAATCGGTCGGCGCATCGCCAGCGCCTTCTACAGCGCCCCCTGCCTGATCGGCAGCGGTCAGTTCGCCTTTTGCGGCGCGAATGACGATATCGCCAAGCTTGGCAACGGTTGCGTCAAACTCTTCTGGCGTGGTGCGCAAAGGTTTGGGAAAACAATGGACTGCGCCCAGTTCAAGCGCTTTTGCCGCTGTGCCCGAACCCGCCTGAGCGATGCTGGAGAGCATCACGACCGGCATTGGCCGGGTTTCCATGATTTCCTCAAGGAATTCCATGCCCGTCATCACCGGCATTTCAACGTCCAGGGTGAGCACGTCGGGTTTTAACTCCGGGATCATCTCGCGCGCTTCAGCAGCGCTGGAGGCGACACCGCAAACGCTTACGCCTTTGGCATTTTCCAGAATGCCGGAAAACAAAGCACGCATTGCGGCAGAATCATCAACGACCATTACTCTTGTATCACGCATAAGATTTCACATGTCCTCACGACAATAATGAACAAGCTCCACTGACCAACGCGCGTGGGACGGCACTGTGCAGCGGGAGATGCATGGTTAATCGCGAGCGGCCCAAGAATTCTTGTCGGTGGGCTTAAGGGCTCGCGCTTAGCCAGCCACAAAAGCGCTCTTCACCCCTTTTCATCTAACCCATCGCTCACGCACCTCGTGATGCCCGCTGATCCTGCGCCCGGGAGATTATCCTGCGTTCAGAAACAGCGGCGCGCGAGGCTCTGCGCCCGCGTTGGACCGACAAAGCCAAGGATACCGCCAAGATGAAAATTGCCCGAATATCCAGATTGGGAGCGATAGGCCTGGTCGCCCTTCTCTTCGTATCAGCAATTGTTGCCACGCTTGGCATAAACTCCATTCGCATCGGCGGCAGCTTGCACGCCGAAAATACACAGATGCATGATTTCAATGCCGATATCAGCCCGCCCCCCGCCTATCTGGTGGAAGCCTTTGCTCTGGCAAATGTGATGGGCGTGCACCCGGAAAGCTATGACATTAATGACAAACGTCTGGCCGATCTCGAGGCGCGTTATCGCGAGCAGACACAATATTGGGCGCAAAGCAGTCTTGATACAGATTTGAAGACTGGCCTTGCCGAAGCGGCAAGAACCGATGCCGCAGAATTCTGGGATACGGTCAACAACACACTGAAACCCGCGGTTCTGCGCGAAGATACGGTGACAACGCAAAAGGCGTTGGATGATCTGCTTTGGATTTACCGTGCGCACCGGTCGAAAATCGACAGTCTGGTCGAAGCGACGGCCACCAAACAGGCTGAACTCCAAGACGCCAGCAACAACTCCGTCATGATCACTTTGGCACTGCTTGCCGGCGTGCTTGTGATTCTGATTGGTGCGATGAGCACTGCGTCTATCGTCCTCTCGCGCAAGGTGCTGGTGCCGCTGAGTGAAACGGCGGAGACGATGGGAAAGCTTGCTGGCGGCGAGCTTGACTATGGCCGGACCACAAATCACCGCGATGACGAAATCGGGGAGATGACCCGGGCTCTTGAAACCTTCCGCGAGGCTCTGAAATCCGACCGGCTTCGTTCCGAAGAGCAACAGCAGGTTGTCTCGACCTTGTCCAAAGCCCTCAACCAGTTGGCGGCGGGCGATCTCGCTTATCGCATCGATGACACGCTAAAGGGCGAGCAGGCCGAACTTCGCATTGCCTATAACAGGTCCATCGAACAGCTTTCGCATATTATCAGCGATGTGCGCGGTTCGGCCGGCAGTGTGAACACAGGGTCCGAAGAGATCCGCGCCGCATCTGATGACCTTGCGTTGCGCAATGAACAGCAAGCCGCCAGCCTTGAAGAAACCGCGGCATCGATGCGCAATGTCACCGAACTGGTCAGGAAAACCGCCGAGAACGCAGGATCAGCCCAGGCGGCGATGAAGCAAACCCACCAGAAGGCAACAGATGGCGGCCAAGTGGTGAGCCGCGCGGTTGAAGCCATGGCGTCAATTGAAAAGTCGAGCCAGGAGATCACCCAGATCATCGACGTGATCGAAGGGATTGCCTTCCAGACAAACCTGCTCGCCCTGAATGCAGGGGTCGAAGCCGCACGCGCAGGTGACGCGGGCAAGGGATTTGCAGTCGTCGCCAATGAGGTGCGTGCCCTCGCCCAGCGCAGCGCCGACGCTGCAAGCAATATCAAGACGCTTATCTCCACCAGCACAAGTCACGTTGGGGACGGAGTTAGTCTGGTCGGTGAGACCGGCACGTTGCTTGAAGGGATTGTCGAACAGATCGGGGCAGTCACCGGCGAGGTCGAAAATATCGCCCGGATGGCGTCCAGCCAGGCAAGCAATCTGGAACAGGTGAACACCTCGGTTGAAGCGATGGACCAGATGACACAGCGCAATGCTGCCATGGTGGAGCAATCGACCGCCGCTGCCCGCTCGCTTTCTGATGAAGCAACACGCCTGCAACAGATGGTGTCCCAATTCCGGACCGCAGAGCCTTCACATGATCGCAAATCGTCCGCGTCATCGGCCACATCATCGACTGGGCCAAGGACGCAGAAACAATCGGTGGCCAAACCGCCTCAGACCCCAGCCGTTGCGAAGCTGCCAATCAGCAGACCGGCGGTCGCAGGCAACCTTGCGCTGGACCAGGCGTCAAGCGAACCTTTCGATGATCAGGACTGGAGCGAGTTCTGACGCGCCCATCAGCCCTCAGCCCCATACCCCATGCCCCTTGTCCTCTCAATCGCGGCACCGGCCGCCAATTCATAGGCCCCGGCAAGGTCGGAGAATACGATGAATACAGTCACCCTTCCCACCATTTGCGACCGTGCTGCGGCCCGCTCTTTGTATCCGGAACTGCTTGAAGCGGTTGGCGCAGCCAAGGTCACCGTCGAGGCCGGATCGGTGGAACGGATCGGGCAGGCGATGCTGCAATTGCTTGTCTCTGCCTCGGAAACGGAAAGCGGGATCAGCCTGCATTCGCCCAGCGAACCTCTCGTAAACGCGATCAGGCTTGCCGGGCTTGAAGTCAGTTTGGGTGCCGAAATTTCAGACGCAGGTGCAGCATGAACGACGATGATATCCAGCAGATTTTCTTCGTTGAATGCGAAGAGGCGCTTGAGGCAACGGAAACGGGTCTCGATGCCTGCAAGGCGGGAACGCATGACGATGAAACGATCAATGCGATCTTCAGGGGTGTCCACTCGATCAAGGGGGGCGCAGGCGCTTTCGGGCATACGGCGCTCGCGTCCTATACCCATTCCTTCGAGAACCTGCTTGGCGATATCCGCGAGGGGCAAGTCGCTCTCACCGCCGAGCTCACCAACCTGTTGCTCCTCGCGTGCGACCTGCTGCGCGACCATGTCGAAGCGGCGCGCGGCTCTGGCGAGGCGCCCGATGACACAGACCTGATCTCCAGGCTCGAGGCAGCGCGCGCCAATGCGGCCGGCTCCGGCGAAAATGCGGGCAATGCCGAACCGGCGTCCAACGATGCCGCTCCGGCGATGGCAGACGAAACGCCAATCGATGATTTCGACCTTGATGCCCTGCTTGATGATCTAACCGGCACTCCTGATGCAGTCGGGGATGCTGAGGAAAGTCCGGAAGAAGCGGCCAGCCCGTCTGATTGGTTTGTCCACCTTCGCCCGCACGCAGCGGCAATGAGCAATGGTGGTGAACCGCTCTTGTGGCTGCGCGAGCTGGCTAGCCTTGGGGGGACTTGCCAATTGTGCGAGCAGAGCGCTGTTCCCGGTCTCGATGATTTCGATCCCGAACAGGGATACCTTGGCTGGACATTCTGTATGCCCGGTGAGGTGACGCGCGACGCCGTTGCCGAGATCTTCGATTTTGCGGGCGAAGATTGTGGTTTGGCGTATGGCGATGAACCAATGCCGCCGATCCAATTGGGTGGAGACGATCAAATCACTCCCGAAGTATCCTCCGATGCCACCGACAATCCAGCGCCTGCGCCGGTTGAAACGGGGAAAGAGGCGAAAGCCGAAGCCGGCGTCCAAAGCGGGCAAAAGCCCCAAGAAACGGCAACCCCGGCCGACCAAAGCAATGCCCCGGCCACGCAAAATCCAAAGGCTCCATCTTCGCCAAGCAGTTCCAGTCCAGCCCACCAAAGCGTGCGGATTGATCTGGCTAAACTTGACCGCATGATAGACGGCGTCGGCGAACTGGTGATTGCACAGGCGATGCTTGCCCAGCGGCTAGAGAATGAAAACTTCGCTCATATCGAAGAGCTCGCCATGCTGGATACACTTATTCGCGATATTCAGGAACACGCCATGGCCTTTCGCGCCCAGCCGATAAGCTCGGTTTTTGGCCGTGTCCCGCGATTGCTGCGCGAATTGGCCGGAAACACCGGAAAGCACGTCAAACTCGAAGTGTCGGGCGAAGGCACCGAGCTCGACAAGACTGTGATCGAGCGGCTTTCCGAACCTATGACCCACCTGATCCGCAATGCGGTCGATCATGGCATCGAAAGCCCCGAGGATCGCGCAGCGGCAGGCAAAAATCCCGAAGGCACTTTAACGCTCTGCGCCGAACAGCTGGCCGGGCGAGTGGTCATTCGTATTCAGGATGACGGATGCGGGATCAACCGCGAACGTGTCCTTGCAAAGGCGATCGAGAACGGTGTCGTCCCCGAGGACGCAAACCTTTCCGATGAAGAGATTTGCCAGCTCATCTTTGCCCCCGGCTTTTCCACCGCTGCCTCTGTGACAAGTGTATCTGGGCGCGGTGTGGGAATGGATGTCGTGAAGTCCAACGTGCGCGATCTGGGCGGACGGATCACGATTGAATCGGTCGAAGGCGAAGGGACGACATTCAGTCTTGCCCTGCCTTTGACCCTCGCCATTTCGGACGGAATGATCGTCCAGTCCGGTGACCTGTCGCTTGTTGTGCCGCTCACCCATGTGATCGAAAGCCTGCGTCCATCGCCTGAAGATATCAAAGGCCTCGGCACCGAGCGGACAATGCTGAATGTGCGTGGCCGGTTTGTCCCTGTGGTTTCTTTGGGAGCAATGACAGGGGCCAAGGACTGGATCGATGATCCGTGCAAAGGCGTGATCGTCCTTGTCGAAACCGAAGGGCATGGTCAGGCCGCGTTGCTGGTGGATACGATCACCGATCAACGCCAGTTCGTGATCAAAAGCCTGGATGCCAATTTCCGCACCGTTGATGGTGTTGCAGGCGCAACGATCCTTGGAAACGGGCAAGTCTCGTTGATCGTGGATGTGGATCACACGGTCCGCTCGGCTGTTGCCCCTTCCTCGCTTGCGATTGCGGCCTGATGTCATGGAAAAAACAGCAACCAGATCAAGCGAAGGCATTTTGATACCAGGCATCAGCCCGCAGCTTTACAAAGAAGCGGACTTCAACCGGATTTCTGCGCTCGTCAAAACCGAGGCAGGCATTATCCTTTCTGCCAAGAAGAAGATGCTCGCCTATTCGCGGCTTGCGCCGCTGGTGCGTGAAAGCGGGATGCAGACCTTTGCCGAATATCTCAACATGGTCGATCACAATGAAGCGCAGCGAAAACGCGTGATTGCCGCGCTCACGACCAATCACACCTATTTCAACCGCGAACCTCATCATTTCGAGCATTTTGCAAAGGTCGTTCGCCCCGATTTGATCGCGCGCAGCCAGTCGAAGGACAAAGTGCGCATCTGGTCTGCCGGTTCATCAAGCGGAGAAGAGATTCACACCTTGATGATGTTCCTTCTGGGCGAGGAAAAGCAGGAGGGAAAGGCCATTGCGAAAGGCGATTTTCTTGTGCTTGCCAGCGACCTTGCCGCTCATGCGGTGAACGCGGCGCAGGCGGCGACCTATGACACACAGGCAGTTGGCAAACTGCCGGGCGCCCTTCGCAATGCATGGTGTGATCCGGTCCCCGGCGATGCCAAAGGCAGCATCACTATCGCAAAGGAAATCACCCGACTGATCCGCTATCGCCAGCTTAACCTGCTGCGCCCATGGCCGTTCAAAGCGCTGTTCGATGTGATCTTTTGCCGCAATGTGATGATCTATTTCGACGAGCCTACAAAAGCTGCGTTGATCTTGCGGTTTGCGCGCCAGCTGAAGATCGGCGGCTATCTTTACATCGGCCATTCGGAGCGCGTTTGCGGTGAAGCGAGCGACCTTCTCAAGCCGGTGGGCGCGACCATTTACCAGAGGATTGAAGGATGAGCATTCGCGTTCTTGTCGTCGATGACTCCGCCATGATGCGCGCGCTGATTTCGCGCAAGCTGGACACCGAACCCGATATCGAAGTCATCGCGACCGCCAGTGATGCCTCCGAAGCCCGCCAGCTCATCAAACAGCACGACCCGGACGTCGTCACACTGGATATTGAAATGCCGGGGATGGATGGATTGTCCTTCCTTGGCAAAATCATGGCCCTGCGCCCGACCCCGGTTATCATCGTGTCAGGCTCCACCCGAGCGGGCACACAGGCAACAGCGCGCGCGCTGCAATTGGGCGCGGTGAATTGTTATGCCAAATCGACGCGCGAACGCTCTATCCGTGACGATGACGGAGGCGAACTGGCGCGGCTCGTACGTGAAGCATCACAGGTCGTGATGCCCAAGCCCCGGTCGTCGGCGCAACACGCAGCTTCGTTTGCGTCTGGGGCTTCGTCCGAAACTCCCGCTATCCCTGCCAAGCCAAAGGTTTGGACACCGCCCGAACTGATCACAATTGGCTCATCAACCGGAGGGGTGGAGGCGCTGCACACTCTTCTTGCCGACTTTCCTGCAAATTGCCCGCCAACGCTCATCGTACAGCACGTCAACGCGACCTTCGCCCCGGCGATTGCCCAGAGCCTTGATAAAATCACCGCACCCAAAGTGGAACTGGCAGATAGCGATATCGTCCTTCGCCCTGGCAATATCTATCTTGCGCCCGGCGATGAAAAACACCTCGAAGTGGCAGGAGCAGGCGCGCATGGATGGCGCACAATCTTGCGAGCCGGTGAGCAGGACGCAGGCCACAGACCAAGCGTGAACAAACTCTTCGCCTCCGCCGCCAACATAGCAGGTTCAAGGGCGCTGGGAGTGTTGCTCACCGGCATGGGCGAAGACGGCGCGAAAGGGCTTTTGGCGATGGCCCGTGCCGGCGCTCGCACGATTGCGCAGGATAAGGCGTCTTGTGTTGTCTTTGGCATGCCGCGCGCGGCAATCGCGCTTGGCGCAGCGCAGTCGGTCTTGCCGCTGGGACAGATCGCTGCGGAGATATTCTCAGATCATGCCTCCCCCCGCACCCTTTTTGAAATCTCGCATAATGCAACGGCGGGCGGAGGATATCGTCGATGACGCCCCCTTCTGTCGCCCTTTCCAAACGAACAGTCATGCAAGGCGAAGCGGTCGCCAGCGCTGATGAAGGCGTGGTGTTGTCAACCGTTCTGGGCAGCTGTGTTGCAACGTGTCTTTACGATCCGGTCGCGCGCGTGGGCGGGATAAATCACTACCTTTTGGCAAAGCCTCTGGATCAAAGCATCGCGTGTTCGGACGGCTCATACGGACTTTATCTGATGGAGCTGTTGATCAATGAGATGCTCAAACTGGGCGCTGACAAGCGGAGGATGAAGGCGCGCCTTTATGGCGGTGCAAATATCTCGGCCGGTCTTGGCAGGATCGGGTCGGAAAACGCCCAGTTTGCGCGGCAATTCCTGCGCGACGAGGCGATCCCGACAGTGTTCGAAGATCTCGAGGGCAATTGCGCCAGACGGATCGAATTCAACCCCGCAAATGGCCGTGTGCGTGCGCGCAAGGTCGCAGGCGAAGCGCCGCCACCCGTCACCCCGATCAACACGATTAAGGACAATCCACGAGGCGGTTCGCAAGACCGGCTTGGTGATGTCGATCTATTTTAAGGTTCAAAGGAGCACATTATGGACACAGGTCAGCCATCAGCGCCCGACGCGTCATCATCACAAGTTAGAGTGCTGACGGTTGATGATAGCGCAAGCATGCGCGCACTTTTGCGTGCTGCGCTGACGTCGAGCGGGTTTGATGTCGAGCAGGCCGAAGACGGTCAGGAAGCGCTCGAATGGCTTGCAACCAACGAGGTCGACGTTGTGCTGACCGACATCAACATGCCGCGCCTCGATGGCTTCGGCTTGATTGAAAGGCTGCGCGAGACCGCCCTTCACGCCGACCGGCCGATCCTGGTGCTCACTACGGAAAGCTCCGATGAAAAGAAGATGCGGGCCAAGAATGCAGGCGCCACGGGCTGGATCGTCAAACCCTTTGACGCTGCAAAGCTGACCGCAGCCCTGCGACGCGTCGCCCATTAATCCCCACCATCGCAAACCCTTTTCCGGAGCGACCTTGCCATGTCCTTTGAATTGATCACTTTTGGTATCGCCAACCAGCTATTCGGCATCGACATTATGACCATCCGCGAAATCCGCGCCTGGTCTCCTGTGACCCGGCTGCCGCGCGTGCCAGACCATGTCGCCGGCGTCGTCAATCTGCGCGGAACAGTGCTGCCTGTGATTGACCTTTCCGTCCGGCTGGGCTGGCCTGCGACCGAGACCACACCGCGCAACCCAATCGTCGTGATCGAACACGAGGGGCAATCGCGCGGGCTTATCGTCCATGACGTCAATGACATTGTGTCGATTGATCCTGAATGCATGCAGCAACCCGATGCAGGATCGCAAGACACCGTCACCCACTTCCTCGAAGGGATTGCCCCGCTGGACGACCAGATGGTGATGGTCCTCGATCACAAGAA
Source organism: Erythrobacter sp. S227 (assembly GCF_057364925.1). NCBI lineage: Bacteria > Pseudomonadati > Pseudomonadota > Alphaproteobacteria > Sphingomonadales > Erythrobacteraceae > Erythrobacter > Erythrobacter sp. S227. The sequence goes on along the minus strand of NZ_CP200280.1, from coordinate 475,174 downwards.
GCTTCTCGCATCCGACGAGATCGAGCTTGCTGCTTAACACCAACCTGATTTCCCGGACGCTTTCGCAATGACACATTCGACTTCCGACCTCCTCAAGGCGGCGGCCCATTCCTTGAATGTGATGGCCGCGCAAGTGGAGGAACTGGGCGCAGAGCTGGTGATTGATCCTGACGTGGCACAACGTCATTTGACCAGCCTGCAAAGCCTCGACCGTTGGAGCCAGCAGCTGGTTCAACTGGCCAATGTCATCGCAGCAGATGATCCGGTCTCAGCCGCAGATGACGTGACCCTGAGCGAGCTTCGCGACCACTTGCGCAAAGTCATTTAGTCGGGCGACGTCCTTTAAATAGACGCCGTCCTTTAGACAGGCGCCAGGCATCCGGCTTTCCCACATCGATATTGCCTCAGGCTGCGAACCCGCTTGTGTCTTTCAACGCGCGTTCGTCTTTTGCCTCTTCATTTTGCCGAAAAGGCTGATCGGTGTCGACCGCTGCAAGAATGTTTGGCAGTGACGCTGCATGTGCGCGGTCACGGCCCGCCCTTTTTGCGCTGAAGAGCGCCTCATCGGCCCGCCGGAAAACATCGGAGTAGCTTTCCCCCACTTGCCACTGCGCCACACCAAAGCTTGCGGTGAAGCGTTCTTCGGAGGAAAATCCTGCGATCGGTGTCTCCGAAAATCCAAGACGCAAACGATTGGCAAGAGACATTGCCGATGTCCCGGAACAGTTCCACACAAGAACGCAAAACTCCTCGCCGCCAATACGGCCCGCGACGTCTCCCGGTCTGATCTTGTCCTGCAAAACGCGTCCGAATGCGGCAATGACGCGGTCGCCTGCGCTGTGTCCCCAGGTGTCGTTCACACGTTTGAAGTGATCGATATCGCCTACCAGCAAGCTCACTTCGATCCGCTCCGCTTGTGCGCGTTGCAGCCTTTCCTCAACCTGCGTCTCAAACGCGCCCCGATTGGGGAGCTTGGTAAGCACATCGATAGTCGCCCCTTCGCGATCAAAGCGCATATTGTCGAGTGTCAGCATCGCGACCAGCGTAAGAACCAGTATCAAGGCAAGAAGCGAGGAGACGACGATATTGGCCGATGCGAAGAGGGAGGCCTGATACTCGGCCATGGTCATCTGGCTTTGTGCAAGGGTCGTGGCTGTCGGGCGGATCATTGCATAGGCTGCGAGCGTCAGGAAGACGTACAAGAGTACCCTGTCACCGCCATTGATCGGGGCCGTGCGCCACTTGTTTTGGGCTGCAAGGGCAAAGAACAATCCGGAACAGAAGTTTTGTGTCATCAACAAAACGCCCTGCTGCTCATAGATGCGTGCATAGTACAGAATCGGGGTTGCGACGATTGTCACCCCTAGCATTGCGAGCAATGGAAACGGTTCACCGTCGCGTTTGGCGACGCCCCATAGCAATGCCAGCAGTCCTATCGCGGCGTTCCAGTGAAACAGGAGAATATCGTAAGGCGCAAAATCAAAGGGAACCGCGCCTTGCAGGATGATACTGCCGCAAAACGAGAACGCCCAATAGGCAAAGCCAAGGATGTACAGGCGCGAGCGATCCTGCCACCAAAAGCCAAGCAGGATCGCGCAAAAAATCGCCATCATACCCGGGATAATAAATGTCAGTACCTGTGCTTGCACCTGGAGCCTCTTACGCAGAAGAGGTCATTCGCACACAACGGTAAACAAGGTATCAACTTACGCCTGCGCGAACTCGAAAGGATGTCGCGAGCAGATCGTGGGCTATTGCCTCAAGGCAGATGACCAATCGTCACTCTACCGAACGGCGACGCTCTGAAGATCTGGCTGACCGGTCTGTGTGCCGACTGGCTCGGGTTCAAAGCCAGACAAACGCTCGGCGTTTTCGACCCGGTTGCGGCCTTTGGATTTGGCTTCGTAGAGCGCCTCGTCTGCGCGTGCAAAAAGCTGCTCGTAAGTCTCGCCCGGTGTCGCGGTTGCAACGCCAAAGCTCGCGGTCAAACGAATGTCATCGTTCAGCCCGTCATGCGAAAGCTGCGCAAAAGCCTGCCTGATGCGTTCGGCCAGGCGTTCTGCGGGCTCATTGGGGCAATTCCATACCGCAATGCAGAACTCTTCGCCGCCGACGCGTCCTGCCGTATCGCATCCGCGCACCATCTCGTTGATAAGCTTGCCAAAGCTGGCAATCGCACGGTCGCCCGACTGGTGTCCCCAGATATCGTTGACCTGTTTGAAGTGATCGATATCGGCCACCACCAGACTAAGCGGAGCTTTTTCGACATGCGCCTTGGGAAGCATGGAACGCATCGAATCCTCGAAAGCAGCCCTGTTCTGAAGTCCGGTGAGAGGGTCCTGCTCGCTGCTTTCGCGCAGTGATTGCGTCCACTCTACGATCGTTGCTCCGATCAGGACCATCGCGCCCAAAATCGATTTCACCCCCAGCGATAGGCCGATCAGGGAATAATAGAGCGAAGAGCGATATTCTTCGGCAGGGATCGATTGTTCAAACATGACCGTGATTGTCGGCCTGAGGAAGAAATCCAAAGCTTGAAACGCGGTTGAAAACAAAATTGCAATGTCGAACCATTCGCGGCGACGCGCCGCCAATAGCGTCACAAAGTTGAGCATGAACATGCAGCCATAACCGATGTTCAAAAGGATCAGGCGCGGACCGACATCATTAGTCAACGAGACCGACAGTGCCAGCACAAGAGCACTAATCGCATATATTCCAAGCAGCGTCGGTATGTGTGCACGCTGCCCCACCCTTTCGCAGGTCGCAATGACAAATAGCGCAATACTGATCGTGTAGAAAAACTGTGTGGTATGGAAAGTATAGATTGCCTCACCTGGCAAAAGGTGAGTCACTAAAAAGCCCATTGCAAAAAACAAATAGCCAAAAGCAAAGCCCAAGACATGACGCTTCATCCCGGCAACTTTCCAAAACACAGCAAAGGTCGCTGCAAAAAGCAACGCCATCAAAGGCGTAAGCATTCCTAAGATCTGTGTTTGCATTGGTGCCAGGTCTCCTGAGTACTTGCGCTAGCCCAATAAGGTTAACACTGCCTTTCGTAAGAAACCCCTAGATTGCAAAACCTGCAATTTGCACACAACTTTCTGCAAAATGGCGATTTTTCCGGGACCAAAGCATGGTTGTCCCGATGCCTGCTTGCCCCTGGCGGTTCACACGCCTATTTGGGCGGGCAAAGCTACATTTCTTAAATTTCCGACCCAAAGGATCCGCCCCATGGCTGCGCAATACGCTTTCGTAATGAAAGGCATGACCAAGAGTTTCCCCGGCGCGAACAAACCGGTGCTCTCGAATATTAACCTGCAATTCTACCAAGGCGCCAAGATCGGCATCGTGGGGCCCAATGGTGCGGGTAAATCGACCCTGATGAAAATCATGGCCGGGATCGACACCGATTTCTCGGGCGAAGCATGGGCGGGTGAGAACATCACTGTTGGCTATCTGCCGCAGGAGCCGGAACTCGACCCGACTAAAACGGTGCTCGAAAACGTCAAAGACGGCGCGCGCGAAACCGCTGATCTGGTTGAGAAGTTCAACGCAGTGTCCGCGCAAATGGCAGAGCCTGACGCCGATTTTGATGCGCTCGGTGAAGAAATGGCCGAGCTTCAGGCGAAGATTGATGCGGTTGATGGCTGGACCCTCGACAATCAGCTTGAAATCGCGATGGAAGCGCTGCGCTGCCCGCCTTCTGATGCAAGCGTTGAGAACCTTTCGGGTGGTGAAAAACGCCGTGTTGCGCTGACCCGCCTGTTGATCCAAAAGCCGTCAATCCTGCTCTTGGATGAGCCGACCAACCACCTTGATGCCGAAAGCGTGGAGTGGCTGGAAAACCACCTCAAGGAATATGCAGGCGCCGTCCTGATGATCACCCACGATCGCTACTTCCTTGATAATGTCGTGGAATGGATCCTCGAACTCGACCGCGGCACCTACTACCCATACGAAGGCAATTACTCGACCTACCTCGAGAAAAAGGCCAAGCGTCTTGAGCAAGAAAGCCGCGAGGAAAGCGGCAAGCAAAAGGCTCTGTCACGCGAGCTTGAATGGATCAGGCAAACGCCTGCTGCACGCCAGACCAAGTCGAAGGCGCGTATCCGCAAGTTTGAAGAGCTTCAGGAAGCGCAAGCTGGCCGCGCGCCGGGTAAAGCACAGATCGTTATTCAGGTCCCCGAACGCCTTGGCGGCAAGGTGATCGAGGCCAAGAACATCTCAAAAGCTTACGGTGATAAGCTTCTGTTCGAAAACCTGTCTTTCATGCTGCCTCCCGGCGGTATCGTCGGCGTGATCGGCCCCAATGGTGCGGGTAAGTCAACTCTGTTCCGCATGATTACCGGCCAAGAGACCCCCGACAGCGGCACAATTGAAATCGGCGACACTGTCCACCTTGGCTATGTCGACCAATCGCGCGACGACCTTACCCCGACGAACAACGTCTGGGAGGAAATCTCCGACGGGCTCGATTACATGCAAGTCAACGGCCACGATACGTCAACCCGAGCTTACGTGGGCGCGTTCAACTTCAAAGGCGCAGACCAGCAGAAAAACGTCGGCAAACTGTCCGGTGGTGAGCGCAACCGTGTGCACATGGCCAAAATGCTCAAGCAAGGCGGCAACGTGCTCCTCTTGGACGAACCGACCAACGACCTTGATGTCGAGACCTTGGGCGCGCTTGAAGACGCGATCGAGAACTTCGCCGGCTGCGCCGTGGTAATCTCGCACGACCGCTTCTTCTTGGACCGCTTGGCGACGCACATCTTGGCGTTTGAGGGCAACTCACACGTGGAGTGGTTTGAGGGCAACTTCGAGGCTTATGAGGAAGACAAGCGGCGTCGTCTGGGTGATGCAGCGGATCGGCCTACGCGGTTGGCTTATAAGAAGCTGACTAGGTGATTTGGTGCAGATTGAAGTTTACAGTGACTCAGAAATGGCAACCGAACTCTTCGTAGGTGAGTTCGAAACCGTCCCGCGTATGGGCGAAACAATCTCGAAAGATGCCGGGGGTTATTTCGACTATTTTGAAGTCGTTGAAGTTTGGTATCGCGGAGATGCCCGCGGCAAATATCAAGCTTGTGTCTCAGTACGAACGAGCCAGTAGAGCTAAAGCGCTCACACCACAGTCACCCCGGACTTGATCCGGGGTCCCGCTTTTTCTTCCGCGCCTAAGTTAGCTGGATCCCGGCTCGGGGGCCGGGATGACGAGGGGGAAAGAGGGCCGGGATGACGATGGTGGGAGCGGGGCCGGAGCGGTAAATTGGCTAAATTCCTGCCAGATCGCCGAACAAATCTTCCCAATCGGGATTGGCGTTCTCGACCAGCTCGAATTTCCATTGCCGCCGCCAGCGCTTCACGCGCTTCTCAAACGCGATTGCTTCCTCGATTGATGCAAAGCTCTCGGCCCAGACCAGCCGCTTGAGGCCGTAGCGCGCGCAAAATTCAAAACCCTTGCCAGTCCGATGCTGGCTCACCCGAGCGGCCAAATCGCCGGTCACCCCCACATAGACGGTCCCGCGATACCGGCTGGTCATGATGTAGACCCAACCGCCGGACACAGCCCGCTCCTCACCCCCCAAACGCCGCATCCATCGCCGCACGCGCGCTTTCGGTTAGCTCCACGTAAGTCATGCGATTGTCGGTCTCGTGTGCAATGCGGCGGACTGCGCCTTTTTTCTGGAGCGCTTCGAGATAGCGCAACGTTGTCGTCGGGGCGATGCCGCCTTGCATGCCGAGCACCGAAACCGTCACCGCTTTGCCCTTCTGACCCGCTTCATAAAGCTCGAGCATCAAGGCCACTTCGGGTTTCAAACATGTGGTCAATCCAAGCGCACTCGCAAGCGCGGCGTCGCGCTCTCGAAAGTCGGACACGCAAGTGTCGCAACAGCCTGTTTCGGGCATACCGACGGGCAAACCACTCTCCGATAATGAGCGTATGAACCCGTTCCATACCGCTTCAAGGATCGAGCGCTGACACGGCCAGCTTTCGATGACGGACATGCATAACCGGTGAAGATATCGGAGCAAGTCCCTTGGCGTTTCTCCCTAACCTCAAATTAACTGTGCGCTTGTATCGCAACCTCTCAATTCCCGGGGGTTTCGTTTCTTGCGCGAGCTTTTGCTCTTCTTTTCAACGCCTTTGTTGACGCTGATTTTTGCGACCGCGTTTTTCATGATCTGGAGCCGCGACAAGCGGCGCACCGAAAATCTTGCGCTGTCCATCGGGTGGCTGTTGTTGACCTCGGGCTTTTCCATTTCACTGCTCAGCCCCGATTATTGGGGCCGCGCGATTCCGGCGATCACCCATGTGCCATACACGCTGTCTGCTGTGGCGATGTCGTGGGGCGTGCTGACCCGCATCGGGGCAAAGCCGCCGCTGGTCGCGCAATTGTGGATCGCGTTCACAGGCTTTGCGACGATGATGCTGGCGCAAAATGTCGGCAATTCGATTGTCACGGACATTTACATCACCAATCTCACCTGCGCTGCGATGATGATGTTGACCGCGCAACTTTTCGCTCAAGCCTCGGGCCGCGATCTGGTTGAGCGTTTCCTGCTCGTCATGCTCATCCTGACCGCGGCGCAGTTCTTTATCCGGCCAATTGTCTCTTTCATGTTCGATGGACCAATCGCTGCTGAAGCATACCGCCAGAGCGCCTATTACTTTGTGTTCAATTGGGTCTTTGCGGTTGGCTCCGTCCTGTTCGGCCTTGCCCAGATCGCAGGAGCCGTGAAAGATCAGGTGACCACGCTTCACCACAAGACTTCCCGTGATGATCTGTCCGGCCTTCTGGTTCGCGGCGAATTTGAAGCACAGGTCGAAACAGCCCTTGCCAAGGCCACTATCGAAGGCATCAATACTGCGCTTGTGATCGGCGATATCGACCATTTCAAACAGGTAAATGACATCTGGGGGCACCAGGCAGGCGACGGAGCGATTGCGGCCTTTGGCAAGATGACCGAGACCATGATCCGGTCGAGCGATATTGCCGGCCGTGTCGGGGGTGAGGAGTTTTGCATTCTGGTGTGGAATGCAGATGAGGACATTGCAGCGGGCCTGGCAGAGCGGCTGCGCGTTCGCACCAATTCGCTCGAAATTGGCAACGGCTCGCTCGACGTGCGGCTTACCGCCAGCTTCGGCGTTGCACAGCAGGAAAAGGGCGAAGGATACCGCGCCCTCTTCGCCAGAGCCGACAGCGCGCTCTACGCATCCAAGCAGGCCGGGCGAGACTGTGTCACCCGTGCAGGCCGTGCCGCACAATCGGCAAGTGACACCCTCGCGACCGGCAGCGTTAGCCAAAACGCCGGTTTCGCGGGCAAGGTCAGCCTTAACGATGATTTAACGCCCGATAGCGAAAGATACGCAGGTTAGATGAATATCAGATCGAGCGCGGGGACGAGCGATGACGGATAAGGGGGCAATTTTGGAAGGGATAACCGCTGGATTTGGCGCGATTGATCCGGCCTTTGCGCTTATTGGCGGAATTGCGATTGGCATTTGCATGGCCCTCGGGTTCAGGCAATGGCCGATCACACCGCGTCAGAAAGCCGATCCGCTCTCCGGTCTGTTTGCAAGAGAAACTCTGGATAGCCAACTGGCCCAAATCGCAGACCCCGAAGCGGTCTCGGAAAGAAGGGACAGAGAGGCTTCCGCGTTCAGAGCAAAGATGTTCGCCCGCCGCCCGGTAAAGGCTCCCGAGGTGGCCGAGGTGCCCCCTCACCGCGCAGAGCGTTACGACCACGCAGCCGTATTGGCTCATGTAGCCAAGGTGATGCGCGCTGGCACCGATCTTGGGAAAGACGCGCCTGTTGACGCTGATGCTGGGCAAGGTTCAGAGGCAGGCGATTGGGAAGAAGTGCTTTTGCTTCCCCCGCCCTCGACCAGCGCACCCGAAGAAGAGGCTGCCCAAGCCGCGTGAGCACTTAGCGGCTGTCAGGGTGAGACCCAGCGTCCGCTCCAACTGCCGTCTTGATCTTTTGCGAACTGGGCCCTGACGTGGCCCGTGTGCGCAAGATAGAGCCAATCGAGCTCTTCCAGCTCCACCAGCAGCACAGCGAAATTTGCGCGCGCAGGCACCAATTGCTCATCTGTTGGCTCATGGCCTTCGAATTCCGCAGGCAGACCCGATGTCGGCGTATCGCTTGCAGCGCCCGGCCCCTCGCCCAGATAGCAGCGGCGAGCAAAATTACTGCCATTGTCCCATGCGACATTCGTCACCGGGTCATCGCGCAAGATACGCCCCGTGCCCTTGGCCCTTATCTGGATCTTCGTGCCCTTGTCATAGAACAACACCGCCATGCGCGGATCAGCCTCGATCGCGGCCACTTTGGGTGCGCGCGTGTCGGTATGAAAGCGCAAGGTCCACGCGCCCGAATTGAACTCGCGAAGAACCATGCCGCGTGCATCGACATCGCTGGTCACGACCGCTGGCACATGCATGGGAGAACGGCGATCTTTGGCAGCGCGGATAAGCCGCTGCTTAAGGTCGGCTTCGACATCGGTCAGTGTTTCGAACATGGACAAAGGCCATTGAGACTTTGACCGCCCCCGTCAAGATGGCCACAATCATGGCGTTCATATTCAGACGCCCGAACATTAACGTAAGCCTAAACGGGTGGTTAAGCTTGCGCTCAGCGACTCAGCTCTAGAAGGGTTTCATCGAGACACTGGAAGGCTCGGTTTTACAAGGCCGTAAGTGGTGGGGCGGCAACACTGAAAGGCAAACTCATGGATTTAACGCAGTTCTTGCGAGGAAGCGCTCTATCGGCCCTGGCCATAACGCTTGTCTTTGTTGCACCTGCAGAAGAGGCTCAGGCTGAAGTGCTTGAATTCTCGGCTTCGGCTGCGACCGAATTTCAACCGGACCGGGCGGATCGCCGCGGTGACCGACGCGCCAATCGGGGCGAACGCCGTGCAAATCGCCAAGGCAATCGCCAAGAGCGACGGGCAAACCGTTCGGAGCGTCGCTCTGATCAACGAGCAGAGAGACGCTCGAACCGGCAGGAAAACCGTTCGGAGCGCCGTGCAAACCGCAATCCGCAAACGCAGGATCGCGCAGATCGCTGGGTCAATCGCGGTGATCGTGCACGTCAGAATGCTGAACGCCGCGTAGGCGAACGCCCAAACCGTGTCGAACGTCGCAGCGAGCGGCGCGGGGACCGGATTGACCGCAGAAGCGAACGCCGTGCCGACCGCGTTGACCGCCGTAGCGAACGCCGCGCAGACCGCGTCGAGCGTCGGGGTGATCGGCGAGCTGATCGTTTGGATCGGCGTGGCAATCCGCGTGCAGCGGACAGGGTCGATCGTCGTAGTGAACGGCGCGCGGATCGGGTAGAACGCCGGGGCGACCGCAGGGCTGATCGTGTTGAACGTCGGGGTGACCGCCGGGCAGATCGGGTCCGCAATGGCCGGTTCAATGATCGCCGTGTCAATCGCCGCGATGACCGCCGCATAAACCGCGCGGAACGCAGAGGTTTTCGTGATGGCGTGCGTTCGGAACGCCGCGCAGAGCGCAGGGCTGATCGCCGTGCCGACCGTCGCTTCCGCAATAACCGTGGCTTTTATCGCAATGATCGGGGCTGGCGCGACCGCAGGTATGCGTATGGCCGTGGCTATCGTGATGCCCGCCGCGATTTCCGCCGCTGGAACCGTCGTGGTTGGCGCAATGACCGCCGCTTTGGCTGGAGAAACTGGCGCGGAGCAAACCGCGGGATCTTCCGCTTGGGTCGTTATCACGCGCCGTTCTATGGCCACAGGTACAACCGACTGAGTGTCGGGTTCTATCTTGATAACCTGTTCTTCGGACAGCGCTATTGGATCAATGATCCGTTCGCCTATCGCCTGCCGCCCGTTTACGGCCCCTATCGCTGGGTACGCTATTACGACGATGTGGTTCTGGTCGATGTGTACACAGGCGAAGTGGTCGATGTAATCCACGATTTCTTCTGGTGATGACCGGAAGCCAAGACCTGAGTTAAGCCGGGTGCAAGTGGATGGAGAACCCTCGAAGGATCAATCCTTCGGGGGTTTTCTTTCGCGAAGTGCCGGTGCTACTCATCCGATTTATGGCGAAGACGCAAGACATCCCCGATCAGGACGCATTGAGGCGCATGGGCGCCAAGGTGCGCGAGCGTTTGGCCGCCAATCCGCAGGCCTATAAAATAGAAACCGACAAGGCCGAGCTCTTTGCCATCGGAGACTTTCTGACGCCGGAAGAGTGTCAGCGTCTGTGTGTGATGGTCGACGACAAGGCCCGCCCCTCATCTCTCCACGAGATGACCTATGAAAGCGGGTTTCGCACGTCCTATTCCGGCGATCTTGATCCCCATAACGCCTTTGTAAAAGACATCAGCCAGCGCATCGACCACGTGCTTGGCGTCAACGCAATCGTGGGCGAGCCAATCCAGGGGCAACGCTATGAGGAAGGACAAGAGTTCAAGCCGCATAATGACTGGTTCTATACCTGCGAGAAGTACTGGCTTGATGAGCGCAAACGCGGCGGTCAGCGCAGCTGGACTACGATGGTTTTCCTGAATGATGTTGAGGCAGGCGGAGAGACGCACTTCACCGATATTGGCATCAAGATCGAGCCCAAGACGGGCGTCCTGCTGATCTGGAACAACGCCCTGCCCGATGGCAGCCCGAATGAAGGCACCATTCACGCAGGGACGCCGGTCCTCAAAGGGACGAAATACATCATCACCAAATGGTACCGCACGCGAAAGTGGAAGTAAGCGGGCGAAAGTCGCCTACGCCTTCGCCAACGCCTCTTCGATCAATTTGCGGGTCGGCTCCACACCGTACAGCGCGATAAAGCTGCCCATGCGCGGCCCCTGCTCTGACCCGAGCAGCGTTTCGTAGAGCGCCTTGAACCAATCGCGCAGGTTTTCAAAGCCATAGGCCTCATTCTTGCCGATCTCATAGACCATCGTCTGCAAGGTTTCCGCGTCCGCATCCGCTGCGGCCTCAGCCAGTTTCGCGTCGAGTTCGCGCAGGGCCTCAACCTCACCGGCAACAGGCGCGCGCTTCTTGAGCGTGGGCACAATAAAGTCGCGGGTGTAGGCGACCGCTGCTTCGATCATGCGATCAAGATCAGCGTTTTTCTCTGTCTCACCCAGATAGCTAGCGACGTAACTCGCAAGGTTCTCAGCCGTGGCCTCAGCACCCAGCACGCTTGCAAGGTTAAGTAGCAAGCCAAAGCTCACCGGAACCGTGTCCCCAGCCCCCGGTGCCTCGGCGCCCGCAAGCGAGTGATTGGCGCGCAGCAAGTGCCAGACAGGATTGCCCAATTGCTTGTCGAGCGGCTGGTCAGCGAGGCGCTCGCGGAACTGCCAATAATCATCGACCGCACGCGGGATCACGCCGGTGTGAAGCTGCTTTGCGCTTTTAGGATTGGGGAAGATGTAGAAGCCGAGGCTCTCTTCGGTCCCGTACTCCAGCCATTGCTCAATCGTCAGGCCATTGCCTTTCGACTTGGAAATCTTCTCGCCCTTTTCATCGAGGAACAGCTCATAGATCAGGCCTTCAGGCTTATTACCACCCAGCACACGGGCGATCTTGCCAGATTGCACGCCGGTGTCGGTCAAATCCTTACCGTACATCTCGTAATCGACACCCAGCGCGACCCAGCGCATGGCGAAATCGACCTTCCATTGCAGCTTTGACTTGCCGCCAAGTGCGCTTTGTTCAATCACCTCGCCATCGTCATCGGTGAAGCGGATCGTGCCCGCGTCGGCATCCACGATTTCGACCGGCACTTGCAGCACAACGCCCGTCTTGGGCGAGATTGGCATGATCGGCGAATAGGTCGCCGCACGCTCTGCCCGAAGCGTCGGAAGCATGATGTCGAGGATCGCCTGATTGTTGCGCAGGACATTCTTCAACGCATCATCGAACGCGCCTGTGTTGTACCGGCTGGAACTGGCGATAAATTCATACTCGAACCCGAACCGGTCGAGAAACTCGCGCAGCATCGCATTGTTGTGCGCGGCGAAACTTTCAAACTTTTCAAACGGATCAGGGATGCGGCTTAAAGGCTTTCCAAGGTTCTCGGTCAGCATCGCCTGATTAGGCAGGTTTTCGGGCACTTTGCGAAGCCCGTCCATATCATCGCTGAAAGCGACCAGACGCGTCGCCTCACCCGTGAGCGCCTCATATGCCCGCCTCACAAAGGTGGTACGCAGGACCTCTTGGAACGTGCCAATATGCGGCAGGCCTGATGGACCGTAACCCGTCTCGAACAACACCGGCTCACCGTTTGGTTTGCCCTTGCCGCCCTTGCCATGCAGCCGTTTGTGCAGGCGCTGGGCCTCCTGGAACGGCCAGGCTTTGGAAGAACGGGCGGCTTCGATAAGTGCGGTGTCAGTCATAGGACCGGCGCATATCGGCATGGCGCGCGCGTGTGAAGCGATTTTGTGCAGGCGCGAAAATGTAATCTTTCGGGCCGCTACTTCGTAGCTGGATTCACTGCGGGTCTCCACGATGCGCCCATTCCCATGATTGGGCGTTCACCCGCAGGGTCGCAAGGGAGGGGCGGCCGGGCATGCCCTTACGGGACTGAGATGCCGGGTCGTCCCTCTTTTGTATTTCTACATATTGGATTGCAGAAAGCTCACCTTGCCATTGGTGATTTCGTAGTAGGAATTTGAACAGCATATCTCCTGCCCGTCTTCCAGCACATATCCGATCGAGACGACGATCGCTTCGCCATCAACACCGCTGCCGTAAACCCGAATGGCCGGTGCGCCTGGTTCAAAATTTAGGGCATAGAGCGCTTTGATCTGGTCATGGCCCACTGCTTCAAACCCGTCGGTTCTCACCACTGCGTCTTTTGTGAAAGTGGCGACAAACCTGTCGATATTGCCGGTGCGATAGGCGTCGATATGCGCCTGAACCGCTGCGATGCGGGCGCTGGTTTCGCTGACAGAGGCAGCTGACATTTCAGGAGCAGCGCTTGATCCCTGCCCCTGATTGCCGTTGGCAATCGCAGGCGCTGCAAGCATGGCGATGCACAAGGCGGTGGTCGCAATCTTGCCTGTTTTTCTGTGCATCGAAGGCTCCTTTACGTCTAAGCCACAGTACAATCGCGCTCATTCGTTTACATTGGGTTTAGCCGCCGCCATCAAGGGTCCCATTGTGAGCAAACCAAGCCCCCTTCCCCTGCCTGCAATGCATGCCAGCCATTCCGGCAACTGGATGCGTGCGGCGAATGGTTCTACCGAGGCCGCGTCGAAGGGCGATGCAATTATGGCGGCGGCAGATACGCCGGTGCTCTTGCTCAATGCCCCTTTGGTGGCCAATCGGCTGGGCTACCCTGACCTTTCCGGGCTCGACCTGCTCGAGCTTTTCGCCTTTGTTCACCCTGCGCGTTTCTGTGTGCCGACACCGCGCGGCCTTGCCTCTGCGCTCGGTCTCGTAGAACCGGCAAGCGATCAGGATGTGCCCGAGTTTCTGCAAACCGCAGCGGGCGCTTTGGCAGAGGCGTGCGAGGACCCGGAATGGTTTGAGCGTGCGGGCGCGTGGTCATCGCTGCAATCACTGGAAAAGCTTCGCTGGCCGTGGGCGCAAGTGATCAAACCGCACATCGCGAGGCCTGAAAAGGCGGAGCGGTGGCTGTTTTCAGCGCTTCCCGAGTGGGAGGAAGCAGGCGAGCGCGGGGCCCCGCGTCAGGTGGACCTGGCGCCAGATGATGTGCTGGCAAAACTTGACGCGCTGACCGGAGAGGGGTCAGAAAAACGCGAGGGTCAGCGCAATTATAGCCGCGATGCGGCCAAGATTTTTGCCCCGCGCGATGCCCGCGAATTGCCGCATGTAGCCTTGGCGCAGGCAGGTACGGGGATTGGCAAGACGTTGGGTTATCTTGCGCCCTCATCGCTGTGGGCGGCGCAATCGGGCGGGACCGTTTGGGTCTCGACTTTTACCAAGAATTTGCAGCGCCAATTGCGCACGGAGAGCCGCCGCGCATGGCCGGTAAAGCGCCCCGATGGCACACCGCCAGTGGTGGTGCGAAAAGGGCGCGAGAATTACCTCTGCCTTCTCAATCTCGAAGATGCGCTCCAAGGCGGCTTTGCAGGGCGTCCCGCGATCCTCGCGCAATTGGTCGCGCGCTGGGCCAGCTTTACCCGCGACGGCGATATGATCGGCGGAGACCTGCCCGGATGGCTGGGCACGCTGTTCCGCAAACGCGGGATTGCCGCCCTTACCGACCAGCGCGGTGAGTGCATTTATGCCGGCTGCCCGCATTACCGAAAGTGCTTTATCGAACGCGCGGCCAGAGACAGCGCACAAGCTGATCTGGTTATTGCCAACCATGCCTTGGTGATGGTCAACGCAGCGCGCGGCCGCGACCATGCACAGCGCCCCACTCGCGTTATTTTCGATGAAGGACACCATGTGTTCGAGGCGGCGGACTCCACATTCGCCGCGACCATTTCGGGTCAGGAAGCGATTGAACTCAGGCGCTGGATCCTCGGGCCAGAACGCAAGAACCGCGGACGCAGGCGGGGACTTTCCGCAAGGCTCGCCGATGTTTCGAGTTATGACGAGGAAGGCGGCGAGGCGATTGAGCAGGCTTGTGAGAACGCGGGCGCTCTTCCCGGTGAAGGCTGGCTCCAACGGCTGCACGAAAACGAACCGTCAGGACCAATAGAGGCGCTGCTGTCGGCGGTGCGGACCGTCACCTATGCCCGCGATGAAAAAGGGCAAGAGGCGGGATACGGGATCGAGACCGAGGCTAGCGGCCTCCCCGGCGAAGTCATCGAAGCGGCCAATATCGCCGCCGAAGCCCTTGCCGGTATTCGCACGCCCCTGATGAAATTGGGCGCGCGGCTCGAGACGATTATGGCCGATCCGCCCGATTGGCTTGATGGGCAAGGCAGAGCGCGGATTGAAGGGGCGCGGTTCTCGCTTGCGTGGCGGGTTGATCTGTTGGCCGCATGGGAATCGCTGCTGGTGCGCCTTGGCGGGCCTGCTGACCCCGAATTTGTCGATTGGCTTGCGGTGGACCGGTCCGACGCGCGCGAATTTGATGTGGCGATCCACCGCCGCTGGCTCGACCCGATGAAGCCCTTTGCCAAAGTGGTGTTGGAACCTGCGCACGGCGTGATGCTGACCAGTGCAACGCTTACTGACCGCATCGACAGCGAGGCGGGCGATCCTTGGGAAAGCGCCATTGCCCGCTCGGGCGCAGCGCATATCGAGAGCCAACCCCTCCTTACCCAAGCGACCAGCCCGTTCGACTACGCCAAACGCGCCGAGGTCCTGATCGTCACCGATGTGAAGAAAGGCGACCTGCCGGGCTTAGCCGGAGCATATGCGCGCCTGATCGAGGCAAGCGAGGGCGGCGTCCTTGGCCTGTTCACTGCGATCCGACGAATGCGCGCAGTCCATGGCCGGATTGCCGATCGTCTGGCGCGCGAAGGGCTCCCGATATACGCGCAGCATGTGGACCCGATCGATACGGGCACTTTGGTGGATATTTTCCGCGATGATCCAAAGGCCAGCCTGCTTGGGACGGATGCGCTTCGCGACGGGGTTGATGTGCCCGGACGAAGCTTGCGCTGCGTGGTGCTGGAAGCGGTGCCTTGGCCCCGCCCCGATATCCTTCACAAGGCACGCCGCGCTGCGGGCGGCGGCAGCAAGCATGATGACCGTATCATCCGCGCAAAGCTTGCGCAGGCCTTTGGCCGCCTAATCCGCAACAAGGACGACGCGGGCCATTTCGTCGTGCTCTCTTCTGCTTTCCCATCACGCCTGCTTTCTGCTTTCCCCGAAGGCACAATGGTGCGCCGGGCGACATTGGACGAAGCGCTTGAACGGGTTAGCAAGGGATTGATCGGCGAAGATGACCCCAAACCCGATCAAGGGGCTGGAATGTTGGACGATCAATTGCCAGATACATTCGCATGACCGGGCCCAATTCATGATCGAACCCAACTTATGATCGAGCAATGGGATTATCTGATCCGGCTGATTTCGATCGGCAGTGGTTTAACGCTGATCGCGATGGTGGTGGCAAGCGAAGTGCGTCTCGCAATTCGGGCACCCCTGATCGGAATGTTGGTCGGCGTGATTGGCTACATGCTCAATTCGACGCCCTTGATGACGTCCAACGGGCCAATCGATCCGTGGATCGACCTTGTGTCGCTTTCCACCCCGTTCTGGATCTGGCTGATGGGGCGACGGCTGTTCGAGCGCGAACCTGAACAACGGATCATGCTGGGCGCTGCTGCGCTGATGCTTCTCGGCTGGTTCCTCGCCAACTTCGTACCCATAGCTGGCGTCACAGGCTTTCTGCTGTTGCACACGGTTGCCCTGTTGCTGGTCGTGGACCTTGCGCGCGTTGGCATTTTCGAGCGCGACGACGACCTTATCGAAGAGCGCCGTATTGTGCGCCTGTGGCTTCCTTTGCTGGTGGCATTGCAAGCCGGGCAAATCCTGTTGGTCGAGATTCTGGAACTTGTTTCCATCGTCGATAGCCGCCACCCGGTCGTATCCTTGACCAACACGGTTCTCACCCTTGTGATCATGCTTTTCGCAAGCCTCACCCTGTTCCGGACCAATCGCGATCTTTTGCCGGTTGAAGGCGAGGAAGAAACCGCCAACCGCGATGAAGAGCTCATACCCGAACTGGACTTGTCACCGTCGGAAAAAGTCCTGCATGACAAGCTCATCGCCGCAATGGAGGAAGGGGCATACAGCACGCCGGGTCTGACGATATCAGCGCTCGCAGATCAGCTCGACACGCCCCCACACCGCCTTCGCGCGCTCATCAACAGCAGGCTCGGGCACCGCAATTTCTCGGCCTTCCTCAACCGCTACCGGATTGCCGAGGCGCAAAGAATGTTGTCATCGGGTGAGCACGTCGACTTGCCGGTGCTGACGATTGCGATGGACCTTGGTTACAATTCCCTACCCCCGTTCAACCGCGCTTTTCGCAGCATAACCGGTTCATCTCCCAGCGAATTTCGCAAACGCGCATTTGCTGACATTCCCATTGCGGCAGATGCTATCGCGGTTGATCAAAACTGAAAACACATGCTCGATTTTGAAATCGAGCGTGATTGTGCAAACCTGTTGAGACTTGGGGGTCGGTTAAGGGCAGTCATTATGGCGACCAAGCGAATGGGAGCTTTTGAATGACGACCCCGACAACCCTTAAAGCTGCGGAGCAAGCTAGTGCACCGACCTTCGAATATGCTGTTTCCCGCGTGTCCGAACACTTTGCCAATGTGCTGTATTTTGACCTCGGTCGTTATCTGATCGCGGCAGGGGCTCTCACGCTTTTCCTGCTCGTCTTTCGCAGCTGGTCGGACGCGCGGCGCATTCAACGCAAACGCAAGGCCTCGCGCGCAGACTATATTCGCGAAGTGCTCTCATCCTTTCGGACGGTTCTGGTCTTCGCATTTGTCACACTTGTCACTCTGGTCGGGCGCGAGATTGGTCTGATCGAGCTTAAGCTGGATAGCGCACCGCTTGTCACAATCGCATGGCAGTTTGCGCTGATCGTGCTGGTTCACGATGCCTATTTCTATTGGATCCACCGGGCAATGCACACAAAGGCATTGTTCAAGATCGCGCACCTACACCACCACAAATCGCGCACACCCACGCCGTGGACAGCCTACAGCTTTGCGACTTTGGAGGCCGTAGTTGAAGCCGCTTTCATGCCGATGTTCCTGATCGTGACAAGCGTGATCGGCATCCAATATGCCGGCCTCGCCCTGCTGTTCTTCTTGTGGCACATGATTATTCGCAATGTGATGGCGCACGCCGGAAGCGAGCTGTTCCCCGCTGGCTGGGTCGACAATCCGTGGACCCGCTGGATCAGCACCACCACGCACCACGATCTGCACCATTCTTCGGGCCACAATTACGGGTTCTACTTTACCTTTTGGGACCGGATGATGGGCACAGAGCACCCGCGCTACGCCGAGGAGTTTCGCAGACACGCAAAGCCCCTTTTTGGCCGCAAGCGTTTGCCTCAATTCTCGCGGTCCAAGGCTGAAAATATCAGCATTATCCTGGCGGCCATGCTTGCCGCGGTGACCACGGTGCACGGCTGGCTGATCGCGGTCGATCCCGGCCTTATCTGAACACCGCCCACTTACTTTGAAATTGGCCTTGCAGGTTCGGGGTACTCCTCGTGCCCGGACCTTGCACGCGGCAGTCTCCACGATACCGCCCTTCCCCAGCGGCCAAACACCGATGGGCGCAAAGTGTGAGACTGCCGCATTCCATTTGCTTTCAAGTCATGGCATGGGGAAGCAATCAATTCGCCGACATGCTTTGGGGACTGCCACTTGGCCAAATTATTGGGAATCCTGCGCCACGCAAAATCCGACTGGAGCGATGGCGCCAGCCGCGATTTTGACCGTGGTTTGAACGAGCGCGGGCACAAAGGCGCGGTCGTGATGGGCGACCATATCCGCGAAGACGGGCAAGTCTGGGACAAAGTCATCGCCAGCCCCGCACAGCGCGTAAAAGCCACTTTTGAGGTTGGTCTTCCTGAAATGGAGCTGACCTTTGACGAGCGGCTTTATCTGGCAAGCCCCGACACCATTTTCGAAGTTGTTCAGGAGCACGGCGGCGATGCCGACACGGTCCTTATCTCCGGACACAATCCCGGGCTCTACGAGACGATCCTTGAGCTGGTATCACCCTCGAATGAGAATGATTTGTTCAAAGAGCTCCTTATCAAATTTCCGACCGGCTCGTTTGCGATCATCGAATGCAATATCGACAGCTGGGCGGAGCTGAAGAAATTCACCGGCAAGCTGGTGCATTTCAAACGCCCGCGTGATCTTGATCCGGCGCTTGGTCCCGGAGATCATTAAAGCGCGACCTCTGACAGGCGATCTTACGCGGGGGGCAGATCGGCCTCGAGCGCGTCTGTGAGGATCTGGCGCGGCCCCGGCCCGTCTGCACCAAGCTTGTCTTCCGGATTGTAGATCGCGCATTTCTCAAGGCTGAGACAGCCGCATCCGATACATCCGTCCAGCCGGTCTCGCGTGCGTTCAAGGGCAGCGATACGCGCGTCGATCGAGGCACGGATTGCTTTACTGATGCGGCGCCAATCCTTTGTCGTGGGCGTGCGGCCATGGGGCAAATCGCGCATGACCCACTGTATCTGGGCAAGGCTCAACCCCAGTTTTTGCGCAATCAGAATAAAGCTCACCCGCCTGATGTCAGACCGTAAGTATCGGCGTTGATTGCCGCCTGTCCGGATCGGCTCCAGCAAGCCTTTGTCCTCGTAAAAGCGAATAGCAGAGACGCTCTGCCCGGTCCGGCGGGATATTTCACCGATGGGGATGAGGTCCTTGTGAGACAGCGGGCGATGCGAAGGCGGGCGTGTCGGGGGTGTTTTGGCCATAGCCCTCAATAGCGTATTCAAAGCTTGACCTCAACTTAGGTTGAGCTTGCACAGTAGTCCTACTTAGTGATTCGAACACGTGTCACTGCCCCTGAATAAAGGAGTAAAACCAATGGCTTTAGGACGAATTGAGCACGCCAACCTGACCGTCACCAACCCTGAGCGAAGCGCGAAACTTTTCCAGGAAATGCTGGGTTGGGAGGAACGCTGGCGCGGCAAATCACAATTGGGCGGCGATACGATCCACGTGGGAGAGCCACAAAATGGCGCGACCTATCTGGCGCTCTACACCAATGAAGAGGTGCGGGCCGATGCCGCAAGGCGGTATTCCAAAGGCCAACCGCTGAACCATGTCGGCCTGCTGGTCGATGATCTGGATGCAGCCGAAAAGGCGGTCGCAAGCGCGGGGCTCAAACCTTTTAGCCATGACGATTATGAGCCGGGCAAGCGGTTCTATTTCTTCGACTGGGACGGGATCGAATTTGAAGTCGTCAGCTACGAAGGAGCGGCGTCATGAACGAGATTATGCCGCGCGAGCCTATATTCCCTGAACAGCCCAAAAAACGCGCTAAACCTCAGCGACGCGTCCCCCCACCAACCCAGGGCTGGTCGGTCGGATCAATCGTGATGGCCGCATCCCATGGCTGGCAAAGGCTCTTCGCCTCGTCAGGCGCGCCCGACATCCATAGGCCATAATCATCGGGCGCAAGGATGACGGGCATGCGGTTGTGGACGCTCTCCACATCTGTGCCAGCGCTGTCGGTCATGACCATGGAGTAGCAGGTGCCGAACTCCTCGCTTTTGCGCCAGACGCCAGCAGCGGCAAAGGTTCCGGTATCGGGCAGTGACAGCCAGGTGCGGGTCTTTGCCCCCTTTGCCCCTTGCGCCTCTGCCCAGGCGGTGAGCGGGATAAGGCACCGCCGCCGCTCAAACGAGGCGCGCCAAAAGAAGCCATCGAGCTTGTCCGTCCGCGCGTTGTTGACGGGTTTGGGTTTCAAAGGCTGGCCGTTCTTGCCCTTCATCACGAGGGGGAAGCCCCAGCTCATCGTGCCCACCTGATAGGCCCCTTCGGCATTCGCCGCGACGACCAATCCGGGATAGCCGGGGTAAACCTCTTCGCCAAAGTTTGCGCCCGTGGCGGCATCCACTGCATCGAAGAGCCCAGCGATCTCATCGACGGTTTTGGTCATGCGATAAAGGTTGCACATCGCTTACACCCCCTTCAAGCGCCCGCGTTGCCGACAACAAAGCAGGCCGCTGCCATCAATGCCCCTGCCCAGCGGTTCGAGCGAAAGCGTTCAAGCGGGTTATCGGGGTCATTCGGGTCAAGCGTAGAGACCTGCCACAGGAGGTGCCCTGCCACCGGCAACAGCGCCAAAAGGGCGAAAACATCAGGGCGATAAAGCCAGATGCCCAGCCCCCAAAAGCCAATGGTCGCGGCATAAAACGCAGCCACACCCGCGTGCACATTCTTGCCCATCCTAAGGGCGCTGGACCTGATCCCGACAAGCGCATCATCTTCGCGGTCTTGCAGGGCGTAGATGGTGTCGTAGCCGATGACCCAGCAGATACAGCCTGCATAAATCGCAGCCAGAGCATCCCAATTGTCGAACCTCAGCTCAGTCCAACCGACCAGAAGCCCCCAATTGAACACCAGGCCAAGCCAAGCTTGCGGCCACCAGGTGATGCGCTTCATAAAGGGATAGGCCGCAACCAGAGCAAGGCTGGCCACAGCCACAATTTGCGCGCTCATCCGCAGTTGGAGAAGCACAACAAGCCCGATGAGGCACAGCGCAATCAACCACCCCCAAGCGAGCTTTTTGGAAACACGCCCGCTTGCAACAGGGCGCAGGGCCGTGCGCGCAACACTCGCATCAAGTTTCGCATCGACGATATCATTATAAACGCACCCCGCCCCGCGCATGGCAATCGCGCCAAGCAAGAGCCAGCCGAGCAGCGCAAACTGAGGTCCCGCTCCCGCCAACCACACGCCAAAAACGCAAGGCCAGAACAATAGCCACCACCCGATAGGGCGATCAAACCGGGCAAGCTGCGCCAGATCACGCGGCAATTGCGGCATACGCGCGATCAGGCCGCGATGCTCGCTATCAGGAACAATGTCGGGAGACTTCGCATCATTCACGGGCGCACGATGCCTCCTGTACCCTTGTTATCGGTGCCCTTGCTGTCTTTGCCTCTGGTCTGTTTTCCAAACCGGCGCAGAAGCCCAACAGCAGTCCAAATCTTGCGAATGCGCGCTATCATCTCTTCCCCCTAGCCGCTCAAACGCCTAGGGAAAAGCCATGCCTGCTACACCCGCCTGGCCGCCCAAGAGCGCACCGCGTTTGTTCGTCGAATTTACGCTCGGCGAAGGCCGGACTTTTGCGCTCGATGGGCCTCAGGCGCACTACCTTGGCAAGGTCATGCGGGTGAAGGCGGGCGACACGGTAATTCTTTGCGATGACCAAACCGGCGAGTGGGCTGCGCGCGTCGGGCAGGTCGAAAAACGCCGCGTGGATGTGACCGTGGCGGAACGCCTGCGCCCGCGCGAAGAGGTGCCTGACCTGTGGCTGTGCCCTGCGCTTCTCAAAAAAGACCGGTTCGATCTTGTGCTGGAAAAAGCCACGGAATTGGGTGCCGCACGCATTCAACCGGTTGTAACCCGCCGCTGTGTTGCGGATAAGCTCAATTCAGAACGCGCACGCACCATCACGACCGAAGCCGCCGAGCAATGCGCACGCACCGCGCTGCCCGAACTGGCGGAGCCTGTGAAGTTGGAAGCGCTGCTTAAAGACTGGCCCGAGGACAGAGTGCTGTTCTTCGCTGATGAGGAAGGCGGAGAGCCTGCCGCATCAACCTTTAGCGCAAACGCAGGCCCCGCTGCGATCCTGATCGGACCCGAAGGCGGCTTTGACGATGCAGAGCGCGCCGCCATCCGCGCCCTTCCCCAAGCCCGCCCTATCACCCTCGGGTCCCGCATCCTTCGCGGAGAAACCGCTGCGATTGCCGCGCTTTCGGTCTGGATGGCGGTCGCAGGTGATTGGGATAAAAGCGCTTCGCCCGACAAAGAATGACTTCGGGCGAAAAAAGACAGTTTACACTTCCCCATGTCAAAAGGCTTTTCTAAAGCGGGCGGCCAAGAGAGGACCCCTTAATGAGCACACGTGAAGCCTCGAGCGCTGACGAACCCGTCATAAGGGGGATGGACGACCTGACCGCCCCCATGCGTGGAGGCGAGAAGCCGAAAGCCGACTGGCGGATCGGTACAGAGCACGAGAAGCTCGTTTACAAGCGCTTGGACGCGGGCAATTCAGAGCGCCGCGCGCCATCTTATGACGAACCTTGCGGTATTCGCGACCTTCTCATGGGCCTTCGCAAATTTGGCTGGGAGCCGATTGAGGAAAACGGTCATGTCATTGCCCTGAAAGGCAAAGACGGCGCGGTGAGCCTTGAGCCTGCGGGGCAATTGGAGCTTTCCGGCGCGCCGCTGGAGACGCTGCATGAGACCTGCAACGAAACGGGACGGCACTTGGCACAGGTCAAGGAAGTCGGCGAGAAATGCGGCGTAGGCTACCTCGGCCTTGGCATGTGGCCTGACAAAACCCGCGAAGAATTGCCCGTGATGCCCAAGGGGCGTTATAAAATCATGATGAACCACATGCCTAAAGTGGGCGATCTGGGCCTCGACATGATGCTGCGGACCTGCACCATTCAGGTCAATCTGGACTATTCGTCCGAGGCTGACATGGTGAAGAAATTCCGCGTTGGTTTGGCGCTGCAACCGCTTGCAACCGCGCTGTTCGCCAATTCGCCTTTCACCGAAGGCAAGCCCAACGGATACCTCTCTTACCGCAGTCACATCTGGTCAGACACCGATCCGCACCGCACCGGCATGCTGCCCTTCGTCTTTGAAGACGGCTTTGGGTATGAACGCTGGGCGGAATATATGCTTGATGTACCGATGTATTTTGTCTTCCGCGACGGGAAGTACATTGATGCAGCGGGCCTTTCGTTCCGCGACTTTATGGACGGCAAGCTGTCGGTTCTTCCCGGTGAGCGCCCCACGGCAAGCGATTGGTGGGATCACCTCTCCACCGCTTTTCCCGAAGTGCGCCTCAAAAGCTTTCTCGAGATGCGCGGCGCTGATGGCGGGCCATGGGGCCGGATCTGCGCGCTACCTGCGTTCTGGGTGGGCCTGCTCTACGATCAGGGCGCATTGGATGCCGCTTGGGACCGGGTCAAAGGCTGGTCGATGGAAGAGCGCGAGAAATTGCGCAACGATGCGCCCAAACTTGGCCTTCAAGCGCCCCTGCCCGGCGGCGGCACAATGCAGGACCTTGGCCGCGAAGTGCTCGAAATTGCGCGCAAAGGCCTGTCCGCCCGCGCCCGCCTGAACGTCAGCGGCGACAACGAAACCGGCTTTCTCGAAGAGCTCGACGAAATCGTGCGCACCGGCAAAGTGCCTGCGCAACGCCTGCTCGATGCCTACCACAATGAATGGGGCGAGGACGTGAGCCAGGTCTATAAGTATTCGTTCTAGGACAGGTCAATTACGCCGCGGCCTCCCCCGAATAGATAAATTCTATTCATGGTGTGTTGGCCAACACATCAATTGTTTTGAAAACTGTTCACACGCTCCCCCAGTCATATCAATGAATGGGGGAAACCATGTCAAACCACAGAATCAAACTCATCCGTCAAGCGGACGCACATATTAACGCGAGCAACCCGGTTGCCGTCGTCGAAGAGGCGATCCGCACCTGCCGCGCAATGTGTGCCAGCGCGAGTAAGGAAATCAGCGATATCCGTCTTGCCGGCGGCGGGGTCGGCGAAGGAATGGACAAGGTCAAGGAGGCCTATTTCAACAGCGAAGGGCGCAGCTTTCCAATCTGGTTCGGGTGGTACGAAAAAGACCCGGACCGCGCGCTGCGACGCATCGAATTGCGTTTCAATGAGATCATTCAACGCATTGATAAAGGGCTTAATGTGCGTTGCCGCCCGGCCACAGGGCGGCGGGCGCGGCGGTGCGATAAGGGTATCACCGCCTTTCAAAGCGGGGGTGTGACAAGACCTCGCAAATTTCACCTGTGTCCAGAATGGTTCAACAAGAAGTTCCAACACGACAACCACCGCCTCAAACTGGACAAAAAATACTACCAGGCCTCTGTTGTTGCGCACGAACTTTGTCACGCAATCGGAGTGGTCGGAACACCAGACTTCAAAGATGCTTCGGGGAACAAGGTGTACGGCGAAGTGCGCGCCCTTGCATTTGCGGCTCAAGATCCTCTCTCCGCGGTTCGCAGCGCGGAGAACGTTGAACAGTTTCTCGTATATCGGGAGGCAGTGAGGCAAAAGACCAAGGACTTCATCCGTATGCCCGAGGCAGGCACAACGCCTGCGCTCCAATGGACCGGCGTACCCGCCAATGTCGATGCTGCGATTAATCATCCCAATGGCAAAGACTACTTTTTCAAAGGAGGCCGGTATTGGCGCTATGATCACTCAACCCACCAGGTCGACAAAGCAAATGCCAAGATCGGCGAGGACGGGTGGTGGGGCATCCCGCATGATGTCGACGCTGCTATCCTTCACCCCAAGAACGGGAAAGCCTATTTCTTTAAGGGCGACCAGTATTGGCGCTACAAATTCGGTGAAGGCGTCGATATCGACCGGCCCCGCACAATCGGCAAGGACGGCTGGGCCGGATTGGACGGCAATATTGACGCTGCGATCGTCTCCAAAGACAAAAGCCATGCGCTATTCTTCTATGGCCCGTACTACCGGGTGTTCAATTTTCAGACCGACACGGCAGGTGCGCTGATGAACCTTCGCACTACGACGCGCTGGGGGCAGTTTGACTACCTTTATGGTAACTTCAATGCTGCGCTTATGAATGAACAGACCGGACAAGGGACATTTTTCACCAGCGACTTTTACCAAATCGATGATATGGCTGGATATAGTATCGCTTGAGGCAACACATAAGAAGTTCGGCCTCAGCACTTCGAGGGGGGAATTCGAACATGCTAATCGTGTTGGCTGAGGCCACATTGGGTGACGGCGCGCTCGACAAAGGGCGCGCCGCATTCACCGCTATGATCGAGGCGTCGCGCAAGGAAGAAGGCTGTATCGCCTATTCCTACGCGGTCGATGTGCTCGATCCTGCAAAGCTCATGATTGTCGAGAAATGGGCCGATGATGCGGCGCTCGCATACCATTTTGGCACGCCGCATATGGCCGCGTTTCAACAGGCTTTGGCGGGGCTCGACATCTCGATTACCGAGCTCAAGAAATTTCAGGCCGACGACGGCTCTCCCCTTTCATAAAGCCACAGGAGCACCGTTATGATCGTTGTCATCGGAAGCTTTCGTATCCCGCCCAGCATGGTCGACGTTGTTCGCCCCGCGATGGAAACCATGATGAAGGGTAGCCGCGCAGAAGAAGGGTGCATCGAATATTCCTATGCGCTCGACGTGTTTGATCCCGGCCTGGTGCGAGTGATCGAGAAATGGCGCGATCAGGCCGCGTTGGAGGCGCATTTGCGCACCGTCCACATCGCGGAATGGCGCGCGCAATGCTCGGCTTTGGCGATCAGCGAAAGAGAACTCACCGGTTACGAAACCAAGGACGACGGGTTTCACTTTTAGCGCAGCGCCCTTTACGTAGGCGCACCCGCACCTATTCGGCGGGCTCGTGCTCGCTTTGAGGAGGCACCTGGGACTGGCCGCGCTTTGCCCCCTTACCCAGCACCAGATTGACCATCCACCGCTTTAACGCGGCAAGCTTGGATGTGATTAGCCCGTTTTCTTCCATCCAGTCGTAATATTGGCGGTATTTCGGGTCCTCGGCGAGCAGATGCGCTTCCTCGGTTCGTGCGCGCCAATAGTAGATGGCGTTGACCACGGCGAGGAAGAAGCAGTTGCGGATCATGTCGGTTGCAGAGCCGTTGGTGACCAAAAACGGCATGACCGAGCACCACCAGAACAGGTTCTTTGACAAATATGCCGGGTGGCGGGTGTATCGGTACGGGCCGTTGGTCAGAACGCCGCGATAGGTGAGGTTTGAGAAGCGGATGCCAAAGACCACCGTTGCCCAGGCATAAATCGCGGTCAGGAAGACAAGCCACACCGCCCAAATCCACAAAAGCCCCGGTTGTCCCGCCAACCAATGGCCCCAACCGGCCGTTGCGCCCTCATAGCTCAAAATCTGGCTGTTATTGCCGATAATGCCCCACACAAATGGCGGATAGCAAAGGAGCGCTGCGAGCCAGCCGCTTACAAACGGATTGCCAGAGCGGATATGCGCATCGAGCGGGCGCAGGGTGAAGAGATAGCCCACCGTGCCTATCTGCACATCGACCACGAATAGAAATGTGATCAAGAACATCCCGATTTCAAAAGGGTTACCCAGAATGGCTTGAGGATTGGCTTCGACGATAGCGGCAAAACCGCCGGGTAGGATCGAAATCATAAAGGCCCCGAAGAACCCTTTGATGATCCATGCGCGCCAGTGCTTTTTGACCGCTTCCATGTCGATTTGGGCGCGGTCTTCATTCGCGGGATTAGTCGCAATCAAAGCGCCAAAATGCCAGGTCCCATCTTTGGGTTCGACCATAAAACGGTCAAGCCAGATGACGTACGGAACGCTCAGCACGATCAGCGGCAAGATGGCAGCGCTCAGCACTTCCATCGCGAACAGATAGTCACCGCCCCAATACCAACGACAAAGGGCATAAAGTCCCGCCAGAACGGCCCAGGTCGCCCATAGGCCGATGATCTTGACCGAAGATACACCGATGGTTTCCTCGATCGGGCGTTTCAGGCTCCAGTCGAGCCCGGTGGAAGCGCGCAGGTGCACCTTGTCGACGAGAAGCGACCATACGGCCATCGGCCCTGCGGTAAACAGCATGGCGGTGAGCGAGGCATAAGGCCCTGAAAGGACGCCATATTCGCCCTCAAGCCCCAAGGCCGCAGCAATAAGAGGGAAGCTGCGGCAGAACAATATCCATGCCAGCAAACCAAGCAGACCCGCAAAGCCTACACCCGAAGAGACATCGCTCTTGGGCAGAGTTGTCGCGAGGGGCGCTGTTGCACTGTCTTTGGTGGCCGTAGTCATGACCCTTCTGCCCTTAAGGCAAAAGGGTTAATTTGCTGCGCACATTACCATTGGACTGGCTATTGTCCTGCGCCGCCAACGACTTGGCAGGGACGCACGCGACATTATTGCCAGGCGTGGATCGTGCCGGAATCGTCCAGAATATAGAGCATGTTGTCCGAGACCACCGGCGCAAGGCTTACCAATTCATCGACCTCTGCGAACAACTGCGAAGAGCCTTCGCCTGCGCTCACCCGCCACACTTCGCCGCGTGAGCTTGCCACCCACAGATGGCCACCAGCCAGAACAGGGCCAGTCCAGAAGATAGGGTCTTTCTTCTTCTCTACATTGCGGTGTGTTTGCAGCTGGGTGATCCAGCGCACACGGCCCGTCGAACGGGCAATCGCAAGAAGGCGGGCATCGTCAGTGAGAGTGAAAATCCACTCGCCCGCGATCGCAGGGGTGGAGATACCCGCAAGGTTCAATTCCCAAATCCGCTGTCCGGTGACAAGCTCATAGGCAGCCATCCGGCCACCCTGACCAAGCGCATAGACGCGGCCCGAATCGATGATCGGATCAGCATCAATGTCGGTGACCGAGCTCACCTTGGTCGAGATATTGGTCCGCGCCAAAGCATCAGCCCAAAGCGTGCGGCCGTTTTCATAACGATATGCCGAGAGCTCGCCTGATGAATAGCCCGCGATGATCGTGCCCTGACCCGCAGCAGGAGCGGCAACGCCGAACACGCCCGATTGGGTGGTCGAGCCCGATTCGTTCCACAAGAGCTCTCCGTCGGCCGCGTTCAGGGCGATGACCTGGTTGTCCTGTGTCATCACATAAATCTGGCCAAAGGCGATTGTCGGTGATCCGCGAAGGGGTCCTGCGGGGTGAACCTTCCAGATCAAGTCGCCGTTTTCCGCGTTCAGCGCCTTCACATCGCCTGCCCCATTGGTTGCATAGACGATGCCATTGTCAAAGCTGACCCCGCCGCCAAAGGCAGACGGGCGCATGTCGTCGCTCATATCATTGTCTTCGCTGCGCCAGACTTCCGCTCCGGTTTTCTTGTCGAAGGCATAAATCGCGCCCTGTGTGTCGGCCGCGAAAAGCTTTCCGGCACCGGTTACAGGGGACGCGGCAAGCCGTTCGGAATTGCTTGATCCGGCAACCGACCGGGTCCAGACTTTCGTCGGGTTCGCGGCCAATGCAAGGTGGCCGTAGGATTTGCTGGCCGAGCCGCCAACCTGCGCCCATTCGGCATTTACCTGAGCCGGTGGAAGCACAACCGAAACTCCGGCAAGCGCAGGATCAACCGCTGCGCCGCTTTCGATCCGTGAAAGGATCGGCGTGCGGTCACCGATTGTCGGCGTGGTCCGGTCTTTTCCGCCGCATCCGGTCAAAACCATGGCCAAAGCCCCGGCGATGACTGCGCCTTTGAGTCCGACTTTTCCGTTTCGCATCTCTATTCCCGTCTCAAATCCCAAATGTCTTTGTCAGAACAAGCCGAAAGAGCCCGCCCCTCCCTGCTTAGTTTGGTGCAGGGCCACCTTGTTGCTCGAGCAATTCTTCAACATCATTAATCGCGTCAACACCCAGAAGGCCCGCCATCTGGCGCGCGCGATTGCGCAGCGTGTCTGGAATTGTTTCATCCTGAGCGATGGCAGAGAAAAGCGCGCCCGCTTCGGAACGATTGCCCGCTTCCATATGTGCGATTGCGACAAGTTCACCCGCGCTCCCGAAATAGGCATTGCCCGGTACAGCCAAACCTTCGAGCTTGGCGATAATATCTGCAGGTTCGCGGTCATCGAAATTGGTCGACACTTCGCGGATCAGGGCAAGGTCACGCAATGCCTGAGGCGCTTCGCTATCGGCGACAACAGAGGCGTAGAGTTCAACGGCGCGTGCATCTTCGCCTTGTTCAAGGGCAGCGCCCGCCTGAAGGAAGCGCGCCACGGTGCGCGCACCGATTGAACCGTTATCGACAAGGTCAGCGACTTTTTCTTCCGCACCGGCAAAGTCTGTGGCTTCGACAGAATCGAGCGCGCTGATCACGGTTTCGGATTGCGCCTCCAAGGCCGCCTCGCTGGTGCTGTCCCACCACCAATAGCCAAACATCCCAACGATGATGAGCGCCACTGCCCCGCCAAGGGCTACGCCGTATTTCTGGAAGAACTGGACCGTATCGTCCTGACGCACAGCCTCATCGATTTCGCGCATGAGGATCTCGTCCTCGCGCGATGGGCCATCTTCGGGTGAACCAGGTTGTTCGTTTTTATCGGATTTTGTCGGAGTACGCGCCACGGGGCGGATGTTCCTCGTTACAATTGTTTTTCTCTAGCGCGGCTCTTTAAGGGGCGAGAGCCTAACGCGCAATGGCGGGTGAGCGCCAATCCCAGCCAAAAGTGGCTGCCTTGGCGCTCTAGTTGGCTTTGGTAAGTTGAATGCGGGGTTAAGCAGGCGGTGAAGGAAGGGCTTTACTCAGCCCCTTGCCATCGCGCCCCAGTACAATTCGCGATAGGTTTCGACCATGGACTGCGCGTCAAAATGCGCCCGCGCCTTTTTGCGGTTGAGCGTGCCAAGTTCGCTTCTCAAACCCTCATTGCTCGCAAAATCGGTGATTACTTCGCCCAAGGGCTCAGGGCCTCCTGCGGGCACGATGAAGGGCCGGTTCGCATCACTGACCATGGCCTTTACATCGCCCACATCGGGCGCTGCGACGGGGAGACCTGCCGCCATGGCTTCAACGATGCTCAATGGGAATTGCTCGCTTTTGGAAGACAGGGCGAAAATATCAAACAACCCGATCACGCTCGACGGGTCTTTGATAGCACCGGGCAGATGCACCCGCAATTCCACACCAAGAGCCTTCGCCCTTGCCTCAATAGCGCCGCGCTCGGGCCCCTCACCCAGAATGATAAGCCGCCAATTCGCAGTTAGACCAGCGCAGGCTTCCACCAGAGCAGGCAGCTGCTTAACCGCGCGAAGGCCCGCCAAAGTGCCGATCCAGACCTCGTTTTTGCCCTTTTTGACGGGCAGTTCAGAGGGGTTTGGCCGCTGTGCAAATGCGCGCGTGTCGATCCCGTTGGCGATGCGCTGAACCTTGCGCGCTGGCTGCATCCATATCCGCAGGGCAATCTGTTCAAGAACGCTGCTGGGGACGACAAGCCGGTGCGCCGATGCAAGGGCAATCCGGCGCATCCAGTTGCGGCTCTTCTTGAGGCCGCCTGCTTCGTCTTCGTTAAAGCCGTCCTCATGGTGGATGAGCGGAGGCAGATCCATCGCCCTGGCAAACACGCGGTGCGCAAGAACGCCGTCCATCGCGCCCCAATTGTATGTGAGCACGAGATCAAACGGTTTCATCGCCTTGGCAAGCTGCGCCAGTCTCCCCGGTGTCGGTCGCCCCGTCAAAGAGGGGAAATTGTCCGGAAAATGCACTTTCAGGGAGCCATCGATGTGAGCGCGCGCTGCCATCTGCTCTGGCTGGCCCGACACGATTGTGTGTTCAAGCGCATCGCCAAAGGCATTCATCAGGCCCACCGCCCGAAGTTCTTTACCGCCTGCTGCAAAGGTCGAATGCAGATGAAGGACTTTGGGTCTGGGCAACTGCTTGGTCATCGCAAAAGAGGCGTCACACCCGCGCCAAAAGCGCATCGATGGCGCTCAATGCTTCGGGTTCATCAAGCATGGGCGCATGGCCGACATTTGGCACGGTCACATGGCTCATCGCAGGGTTGCGCTTACCCATTTCAGCGACGGTTTCAGGCGACAAAAGATCGGAAAGGCCACCGCGCACCAAAACCATTGGGACGCTTTTAAGCGCATCGAACGCAGGCCAAAGGTCAACCGGCGCTGCATTGCCGGGCTCTTTGAAAGGCTCTGCGATCGCCATGTCATAATCATAGCTGATGCGCCCGTTCTGGCTCACCACCATGGTGCGTTTGGCCATTTCGATCCACGCCTCAAGATCATATTCGGGGAAGGCCTCACCATGCACCGACGCCATGGAGCGCGCGGCGTGAATCCATGTGGGATAGCTACGCCCTTGCCCGACATAACCGCCGATCCGCTCAAGCCCCTTTGCCTCGATCTCGGGGCCGATATCGTTCATCACGACAGCGACAAATCGCCCGTGCTTTGCTGCTGCGAGCATCATCGTCATCAAGCCGCCCATAGAGGTGCCGATAGAGATACAGCGGTCAATGCCCTCCTGACCAAGCAGCAGTTCCACGTCGGCGACATATTGCGCCGGATTGTAGGTGGAGCTGTCGGGTGCATAATCGCTCATCCCTCGCCCGCGCATTTCGGGCACGATCACCCGGCGCGTTTGGGCGATATGCGGCGCAAGCTCTGCAAAATCGCGCGAATTGCGGGTGAGGCCATGCATACACAGCACCGGCGGTCCATCATACCCGTCAGGCCCCGCGTAATCGCGGAAATAGAGGGTGAGACCATCTGCACTGGTCCAGTTTTTGTCTTGATAGGATGTGCCCATAAAGGCTTTTAATTTCCCGTGGTTTAAGCAGCGCTTGCGCCGCGCCTTGTTCACCCCCACTATCACCCCATGAGCGACGAACCGCAAGCAGCGATCTATCACCCCGATCCCAAAATCAATGCCCTTGCCGATTGGCTGGGGGCCAAGGTCGAGGCGGCAGATTTCCCCGAAACGCATATCCGGTTCCGCAATGACCGCGCTGCAAGTAACGTAGGGCTGAGCCATTTGAGCGATGAGCAATGGGCACAGCATTTCGGACGGTTCCAGCCGTTAGAAGGCAACCTTCCCGCCCCTCTCGCGCTCAAATATCACGGCCACCAGTTTCGCGTTTACAACCCGGAAATCGGCGATGGGCGCGGATTTTTGTTTGCGCAAGTGCGCGGGCGCGATGGCCGCCTGATGGACCTTGGCACCAAGGGATCGGGCACCACGCCTTATTCACGAGCAGGCGACGGACGGCTGACATTGAAAGGCGGCGTGCGCGAGATTCTGGCGACCGAAATGCTGGAGGCGCTGGGCGTCAACACATCGAAGACTTTCTCCATCATCGAGACAGGTGAAAAACTGTGGCGCGATGACGAACCTTCACCCACGCGCTCTGCCGTCATGGTGCGATTGTCGCATTCGCACATCCGCATCGGGAGTTTCCAACGACTGATGGCGCATGAGGAAGCCGACCATATGGAAGCGCTTGTGGCCTATTGCCTAGAGCATTTTCCCGGTCCGCCACCACCAGAAGATGCGCCTGATCGCGACAATCCGGCGGTCATATTGCTCCACAATGTGGTCGAACGCCTCGCCGATCTGGCCGCAAGTTATATGGTCGCTGGCTTTGTTCACGGGGTCCTCAACACCGACAATATGAACATCACCGGTGAGAGTTTTGACTATGGCCCGTGGCGCTGGCTGCCGGAATGGGAACCGGGCTTTACCGCCGCCTATTTCGACCATGCAGGGCTTTATGCCTTTGGACGCCAGCCTGAGGCGCTGCACTGGAATTGCGGGCAATTGGCCGTGGCCTTGCGCCTCATGTCCGAAAGCGCGCCTTTGGTTGCGGCGATGGAGCGGTTTGGTCCGCTCTATATGGAGGCGGTCGCGCGGCGATGGTGCTGGCGGCTGGGTGTTGAGCAGCGCGGGGCCGAGCACGATGCGCAATTGGTTGCCCTTTGCGAAAAAACGATGCGCGACAGCAAAGCGCAGCCCGATGCGTTTTTCTTCAAGGCGCGCCAGGCGCTGAACGGTCTGGGCAGTTCCGATCAAGACCCTCTAACCGAAGAGCTTTCGGAAATGCTGGGTGAGTATTCGCTCACCGATAGTGCCCATGACTACTGGCGCGATGCAACGCCGCAATCCATGTTGATCGACGAAGTCGAGGCGATCTGGTCCGCGATTGATGAGCGCGACGATTGGGCCCCACTCCATGACAAAGTCGCCGCCCTCCGGCGAATGGGCGAAGCACACGGCCCGCCCCCAGTGCCGAAAGGCCATTTTTTACAACCGGTAAGTTAACCTTACCGCCTTTTTCATATTAATTGCACAGTATCAGCGTTACCGACATGATTCGAAGAGGCTTTCTGGTTAAGCCTTTCCCGACGAAGCGAAGATAAAGAAGGGCGATGGCCGAAACAGACACAGATCTGGTATCCTACGCTCCGGCAACGGGCGAAGAGATTTGGCGTGGTGAAATCGGCGATGTCGATGAAACCGTCAGCCGGTCCCGCCGCGCTTGGCCTGCATGGGCGGCCAAGGCGCAAGGCCAACGGATCGAGCTAGCGCGGCGCTTTGCCAATGAAGTGCGCACAGACGCAGAAAAAATCGCGACCCTTATCGCCAATGAAACCGGCAAACCCATGTGGGAGGCACGCACCGAAGTCGAAGCGGTGATCGCCAAAGTCGATATCTCGGTGCAAGCCTAT
Organism: Erythrobacter sp. S227; assembly: GCF_057364925.1. Lineage (NCBI taxonomy): Bacteria > Pseudomonadati > Pseudomonadota > Alphaproteobacteria > Sphingomonadales > Erythrobacteraceae > Erythrobacter > Erythrobacter sp. S227. Next base: position 441,296 of record NZ_CP200280.1, on the reverse strand, counting down.
GCCGAGCGAACCGGGCGCAGCAGGCACGACAGCGCGCTTCAGGGCACTTCGGCCGTAAGGCACAAACCGCATGGCGTCATGTCGGTGCTTGGCCCCTATAATTTCCCCGCACACCTTCCCAACGGGCACATGGTGCCGGCACTGATCGCTGGCAACACTGTCATTTTGAAGCCGTCTGAAAAGACGCCTGCTGTTGCGATGGCCCTGCTCGATTGCTGGAAGCGTTGCGGGATGCCCGATGATGTCGTCCAGGTCGTCATCGGCGGGCCGGACGAAGGCAAAGCATTGGTTGCGCATCCGGGCGTTGATGGCGTGCTGTTCACAGGTTCTGCCCAGGCGGGGATTGCGATCAACCGCAAGCTCGCCGCCAATCCTGGCAAGATTGTTGCGCTGGAAATGGGTGGCAACAATCCGGTTGTGGTCACCGATACACCGCTCATCTCCGATGCCTGCGCGCTTATCATTCAAAGTGCTTTTACCACCGCTGGACAACGCTGTACCGCTGCGCGCCGCCTGATTGTGGTTGAGAGCATGTATGAAAAGCTTCTGGCCGAGCTTGTGCCCCTTGCTCGCAAACTTGTGGTGGATGAACCCTTCGCCGATCCCCAACCCTTTATGGGCCCGGTGATCGACAATGCCGCAGCGGACGGCATCACCGACAGCTTTGTTGCCCTGATGACAGCAGGGGGCAAACCGCTGTTGCCAATGCGCCGGATAAAGCCGGATCAACCCTTTGTAACACCGGGTATAATCGACACAACTGACGTGCCGGACCGGCCCGATATTGAACTGTTTGGCCCGCTGCTTCAGGTGATCCGTGTGCCTGATCTCGATACAGCGATTGCAGAAGCGAACAACACACGTTTCGGTTTGTCAGCATCGCTGATCGGGGGTTCGCCCGATGATTACGGGCGGTTCTGGGCCAATACGCGCGCCGGGATCATCAATTGGAACAGGCCCACCAATGGCGCCTCTTCTTCGGCACCATTTGGCGGGATCGGCCTTTCCGGCAACCACAGGCCAGCGGCGTTCTATGCGGCAGATTACTGCGCCTATCCCGTGGCGAGCACAGAGATGGATCAGCCACGCGCAAATATCGCTATCGGCGTCAAAGAATAGAACTTGCTGCGTTGAGGCGGCGACCATCGCGCCTTAACCTGTTGCGCCTCAACGGATCCAGTGGATCACATCAATTTCGGTCAGACCGCGCGGGCCCTCGCGCCCGTGGATGGCAAGGTTTTCGTCGCGCCATTCGCCGCGCAACTGGGCCTCAGGCGCATTGATATGCTCAATGACAAAGCCTTGCCGCTTCGCTTTGGTAAAGTGATACTCAAGCGCATCCTGAACGCTTACCGGAGTGTGATAGCGCACCACCCTCACCACGCAGCGGTCCGTATCAACGCCTGCTGCCTGCTGCACCATGCCATGGGGCATAACGGCAGAGGTTTCGGGCATTTGTGTGGACCACAAAAGGCTGGCATCCATGCTTTCGATGCAGTCATTGCGGCTACCCACCGCCTGGATAATGTCCCCTGCATGAGACAGCTTACCGAGCGAGGTTGCCCTATCGCTTTCGACGGCAAGCGGCAGGGTTTCGACCTGGCCGCCGCTCAAAAGTTCCAACCTGGCCGCCTCACGCGCGCGCGACGCTGCCTCTTCATTACCACCCAAGGGCGGAAGCGGATGGCTGTCTTGAAAGGAGATCACTGCATTCGCCTGATTGCGCGACGCCAGATCGGGGTCGGTCATCAGCGGGTCATTCAGTGCCCGCGCCATAATCGGATCCTGCGCCAGAACAGAGGTTGCATAGGGCTGATCGCCCCCGATCCCGTTCTGCGTCTCGCTGCATGCGGTTAGCGCGCCAAGCGCCAGAAACGGCGCGGCACATAAAAGTGGTCCAAAATTCGAGCGGTGCGTCATACCCGCCCTTTTGCCAGCCAAATGGTTAATTTTGGCTAAGTATAATCCTGAAGATCTGTCCTGATCACGCCATTTACCCTGTTTTACACAGCGAAGCTTTGCAGCCTCGAAGTGAAAACGCCCCCATACCCCGAAAGGATATGAAGGCGCCTTCCACGGCTGGTGGTTGCCGTGCCCGGGCCGGTGGTGGAATGGCCCAAGATTGAGAGGAGCGCCGGGGAACGTGAGTGAGCGCCCCTCAATGTGTGTTCATCTTTAAGGGCGTGAAGCTGAATGAAATGCGAGCATATAGTTAGCTCGCATTCATCTAGAGCGAGTTTGGACGCAAACACTGTCGCTTGCGCGTGGCCCTCTCGACGCTTAGGGGGCAGCTCTCATGTCCGACAACGCATCCCCCCAGCAACAGCCCTCCGGCCTGCCCGCAGCGCTTGGCGCTTATACAATCTGGGGCATCTTGCCGGTTTACATCATGCTGTTTTCCAGTGTGCCGCCGGTCGAGTTTGTGGGCTGGCGGATCATCTGGACGCTGCCCTTGTGCCTCATCATCGTCGCGTTCCGCCGCCAGTTTGGCGAGATTGCCCGCGCATTTGCAAGCCCGCGCATGATGCTCGCGCTTTTGGCAAGCGCGATCCTCATTGCGATCAATTGGTTCGTCTACACCTGGGCGATCATGCAAAACCAAGTCTATGCCGCCAGTCTTGGCTATTATCTGAACCCGCTTCTCAACGTGCTGTTGGGCACACTCTTGCTCAAAGAGCGCTTAAGCATGTTGCAATGGTTGGCCGTGGCGATTGCCGCTTTGGCAGTGGCGATACTGTCCGCAGGCGCGATCACCACGCTTTGGATAAGCTTGACGCTGGCGATGAGCTTTGGCTTGTACGGAGTTGTGCGCAAACAACTGGATGTGGGCGCCTTGCCGGGCCTTACGATTGAAACGATGATCCTGATCCCCGTCGCTGTTGGCATAACCCTTTGGTACGGTTTTAGCCCTGAAGGCTCTGCCTTTGGACGTGATTTGCAAGTCAGCGGGCTGCTCGTCATCTCTGGCGTGGTGACGGCTGTACCGCTTCTTCTTTTTGCGATTGCAGCGCGGCGTATGCCCTATTCGACGCTGGGCTTTATCCAGTTTCTCGCGCCGACTCTGGTGTTCTTGCAGGGGCTCTTCATCTTCGGCCAGCAATTGCGCACCGTTCAGCTGGGCAGTTTCCTGCTCATCTGGACAGCGATTGCGATCTTTGTCGCGGACCTCTTGTGGCGCACCCGCAAGGCAAGGTTGGCGCAGGTCTAGCCCACAAACTTCCAGCCGATCGTCTGGCCGCCGTGCCACGGGACGATTGTCGAGCCAGCTAGCGCGAGCTCGTCAGGTACGTCCACTTGGGTGCGTTCGAGGGTCACGGTCTCTTCATGTACCGGCAGGCCGTAGAACGCCGGACCGTGAAGCGAGGCGAAGCCTTCGAATTTGTCGAGTGCCTCCTCTTCATCGAACACGGTGAGATAGCTTTCGAGCGCATAGGGCGCGCCGAAAATCCCTGCACAGCCGCATGAGCTTTCCTTGTCGTGTTTGAAATGCGGCGCGCTGTCTGTGCCAAGGAAGAACTTAGGGCTCCCCGATGTCGCCGCCTTCCGCAGAGCCAATCGGTGCGTCTCACGCTTGGCCACGGGGAGGCAATAATTGTGCGGCTGAATACCGCCGACCAGCATAGCATTGCGGTTGATGTGAAGATGCTGCGGGGTGATGGTCGCGGCCACATTGGGTCCGCACTCGAGCACAAAGTCGACCGCATCGCTGGTGGTGATGTGTTCAAACACAATCTTGAGATCGGGGAAATTGGCCACGATATCGCGCAAGTATCGCTCAATAAATTCCGCCTCGCGGTCGAACACGTCAATGTCGGGGCTGGTCACTTCGCCATGGACGCAAAAGACGATGCCCTCATCGCTCATCCTCTGAAGCACCGGATAAATTTTGCGTACATCGGTGACGCCGTGCGCAGAATTTGTGGTGGCATTGGCGGGGTAGAGTTTGGCGGCGGTGAACACCCCCTCCTTCGCCCCGCGCACCAGATCCTCAGCGTCGGTGTCATCGGTGAGGTAGCACACCATAAGCGGCTCGAACTGCACGTCCTCGGGCACAGCTGCCTTGATCCTGTCGCGGTAATCGCGCGCCATTTCAGTCGTGGTCACAGGCGGCGTAAGGTTCGGCATCACAATCGCCCTGCCAAACTGGCGAGCGGTGTAAGGCACAACACCGCGCATCACGTCTCCATCGCGGAAGTGGAGGTGCCAATCATCGGGGCGGCGGATCGTGATCGTGTCAGTCATACATCAAGCGCATAACGGCGCGTGCCGGGGCTTTCCACCCCTCATTCGCGCGCCTAAGGCTTGGTCCCATGACGACTATCGGATTTCTCGCCTGCGAAACCACCCTTCCCGGCTCACACTCCCGCCGCGAAGACGCCTTTGAGCATGACCTTATGATTGAGGCGATCAATCCTGCTTTTGCACAAAAGGGTTGGGAGTTGCGCGTAATTGATTGGGAAGCGCCCATGCCAGCGTTTGACGGGGTGGACCTCGTGATGCTCGGCACTTCGTGGAATTATGCCGACAAGGCCGATGCTTTTGTGGCAAAGCTGAAAGCCATCGAGACGGCGGGGATAAAGGTATGTAACCGTGCGGAAATTGTCCGGTGGAACATCACCAAAACCTATCTGCGCGAGCTTTCAGAACGCGGCGCACGCACCATCCCTACGCTGTGGCTCGACCGCTTGAACGCAAACGATGCCGATGCCGCTCTTGATCAGTTCGACTGCGATCAACTCGTTGTGAAACGCCAGATTGGTGCAGGCGCGGAAGGGCAGGACCTTCTGCAACGCGGCGCAGTGCCAGCAGACTGGCACTTTGATCACCCGGCCATGGTCCAACCCTTCCTCCCCGCAATCGGCGAAAAAGGCGAGCTAAGCTTCCTGTTCTTTGGAGGCACTTACAGCCACTGTGTGCGCAAACTTCCGGCATCAGGCGATTACCGCATTCAATCGCTCTATGGCGGGCGCGAGCTGACGCATGAACCCACTTCAGAAGAGATCGCACAGGCAAGCGCGATCATCGACGCGCTGCCCTTCGATGCCCCGCTTTATGCGCGCATAGATATGCTGGAGGGCGAAGACACAAAGCTGATGGTTATGGAAGCCGAGCTCATCGAACCCTATCTGTACCCTCAGCAAGGGCCGCAAATGGGCGAGACTCTTGCCGATGCGATTGCAAGAGAGTTGGAACTATGAGCGCTACACTTCTGAAATCACGCAGTATTGTTCGGATGCACGCCGAAGAAGCGGGCGAAGATGTGCGCAGCTTCCTGCAAGGGCTCGTCACCAATGATGTCAGCGGCGATCTGCCCGTCTACGCCGCGCTGTTGTCGGCGCAAGGCAAGGCGATGTTCGACTTTTTCGTGTGGGCCGACGGCGACGATTTGCTGCTCGATTGCGAAGAGAGGGTTGCCGACGACCTTGCCAAACGCCTCTCTCTCTATCGCCTGCGCCGCAAGATCGCTATCTCCCACGATGAAAGCCTTGCGGTGCATTGGTCACCACAACCCGCCGCTGGAGCAGTGCCAGACCCGCGCCTTGCCGCATTGGGCCACCGTTGGATTGCGCCAGTCACCGATGGCGATCACGGTGATGACTTGTACCTTGCCCACCGCCTCTCGCTCGGCGTGCCAGAGGGTAGCGCGGAGCTTGGCGACATTCTGTGGCTGGAGACCAATGCAGTCGAGCTATCGGGCGTAAGCTTCGAAAAAGGCTGCTATATCGGGCAGGAAAACACCGCGCGCATGAATTGGCGGCAGAAGGTCAATCGGCGGCTGGTGGTGGTGCCTCTGGAGCAATCTCAAGAGAAACGGCGCAAGGCCGCGCATCCAGAACTTGGCCTGGCGATTGACCATTTGCGCGTGACGGATCTGGACCCGGCCACCCTGCCCCAATGGCAAGCAGCCGGAATTAGCGAGTAGCATTTTCGCCGTGATGAACGGCCATCGAGGATTCCAGATTGGCCGCCGCCCGGTCGCGCGCTGCATCGCGTGGCAGGCCAAGAGACTTCGCCAGTGCCGCCCCGATAAGCGCATCACCCAATGCCAGCAGCACCAGGCTCAGCGTGTCCTTGTGAACATGCATCGGGTCCTCTGAATGATGCTGCGCTTCTTCGGGCGCGATCTCGTCGACCAGCTCGTGGATTGTGCTGATAATCGGATTGAGCGCATCCTCATTGCCCGTCAGCAACATCCATGAGGTGAGCGCCCCTGCCCCCTCGCGGTCAAACGCATCGAAGGCCAGATCAACGACTTCGCGGGCCGAACCAAGGCCGGCACGGCTTGCGCGCACCGCCTCAATGATGGTCTCGCAAACGGTCTTGGCCAAATGCTCTGCCAGTGCCTTTTGCAGCCCGGATGCCGAACCGAAATGGTGGAGCAAATTGGCATGCGTGCGCCCGATGCGCGCGGCCACAGCCTTCAGCGTTACCGATTGCGGGCCTGTCTCGATCAACAGACCGCGCGCCGCTTCAAGAGCAGATTTGCGCGATTCTTCAGGGCTTAATCGTTTGCGACCAGTCATCGTCAAACGATCTAGGGGAATTCCCCTGTACGCTCAAGGCATAGCGTGGCGCTTTAAACATACAGGGTAGCTCCAATCAGGCAGCCTTACTGTCCGAATTGCCAGACGCAGTTGCAAGCTCAAGCGCAAATTCCGCTGTCATCGCCGCCTCGCCCCGGCCACACGAATGGCGCTCAATCACGCGGCCGGTGGGCTCGAAACCAAGCTTGCGAAGCACCGTGCCCGAGGCCGGATTGTCGAGAAAATGCGAGCCGTAAACGCGCGGATAGCCAAGTGCATCAGCGATAGAGAGCACAGCCCTGCCCGCTTCTGTGGCAAAGCCTTTGCCCCAATGCTGGCGCGCGATCCAATAACCGATCTCAACCGCTCCGGGATACTCCGGATCATGAGCATCAAGGCCAATACAGCCCACAACATGTCCATTGCACGCCGTTGTGATCAGAAAACGCGGTTCATTGGGCGCAGGTACGCGCGAGGCGAAATCGCGCGCGTCTTGCTTAGAATATGGCCAGGGCGCGCGGGCAAGATTGCGTACGACACCTTCATCCGCAATGCCGCCATAGACGGCTTGCCAATCTTCGGGCCAGATCGGTCTTAGCAATAGACGTTCACTGCGATGGAACACGGGTTCGTTTCCTCTCTTGCCAGACAAGGTCGCCCCTAAGCGACCTAGATGACAGATTGTTTGCACCTGACCAGTTAAATCCGGTGAAGTGCGCCAAAAACTCGAGAGGGAGAAACGACAAGAGGGAGTTGGGCTCCCCGTAATCGGGGTGGCCCTTCTCCCTCTAAAGTGCCGATTGTGTCATCGGCTAGGACCGCCCCGTTGGACGATCCTTTTCTTGAACCGTCCGTTTATTCGGCTGCTTCCGCAATCGCGTCGACTGACACGTATTTGCGCGATTGCTTGCCGGTGTGGAATCGGACCACGCCATGCTCGAGCGCAAATAGGGTGTGGTCTTTGCCCATACCCACGTTTTCGCCCGGATAGAATTTGGTGCCGCGCTGACGCACGATGATGTTGCCGGCGACGACAGCCTCGCTACCGAACTTCTTCACACCAAGGCGGCGACCAACTGAGTCGCGACCGTTACGTGATGAACCGCCTGCTTTTTTATGTGCCATGGGTCCTGATCCTTACTTCTTGTCTTCGGCCGCTGAGGGCTTTGGGTCCGCGGCTTTTTTGGCCGGTGCCTTTTTGGCGGGAGCTTTTTTCGCTGCAGGCTTCTTCTCGGCCGCTGCCTTCGGAGCTGCTTTTTTTGCCGGAGCCTTCTTGGCGGGCGCTGCTTTTGCTTCGGTGTCTGCTTCTTTCTTAGGAGCAGCCGCCTTCTTCGCAGGAGCCTTCTTAGCGCCAGCGCCAACATCAGTGATGCGCAGAAGCGTCATCTGCTGACGGTGACCGGCTTTACGGCGGTAGTTGTGACGACGACGCTTTTTGAAAACGATCGTCTTCTCGCTCTTGGCTTGAGCGATGATCTCTGCCGAAACGGTTACCTTGCTTGCGTCAGCAACAGTGTCGCCTTCGCCGGCGAGCAGAACGTCGCCCAAAGTGATGGTGTCACCGGCTTCTCCGGCGAGCTTTTCAACGGCAATTTTGTCTCCAGCGGCAACCCGATATTGCTTGCCGCCAGTGCGCACTATCGCGAACATGGCTAAATACTCTCGTTTCTTAAAGCTGTCCGATTAAGTGCGAGACATTCACACCCACCGGACCATCCAAACACAAACGTTTGGAGAGCGCAGCCGCAAAGCCGCGCCAGAAGGAAGCGTGCCGTTAAGGGAATGGGGCGTTTGAGTCAACGCTGCTTTTGCCCCAAAGTACCACAATTGCGGGCGCTGATGTGTATTTGCGCTTGGCTGTGTGCATGATAAGACCCGTTGGGATCATGAAACAATCACAGCAATACCTCGGATTGGCCGTTCTTGTCGGCTTGTCGCTTACCGGATGCGCATCGGCTGATGAACGCTACCCCTCGCTTGCTGTGCGCGATGCAGAGCGGGTTCAAGGCACGCTTGAGCCCGCATCCTCCGAAGAGCCTTCTGTCATCGGCATTAGCGATCTGGACGCGCTCGACGCGCCGCATGACCGGGCACAGGAAGCACATGCGCGCTTCACCGCAATGGAAGGCGAAGTGCGCAATCTGGTCGCCGCGTCAAGGGGCGTGGGTCCAGACGACGACCGGCGTGCCCGGGCGCTCGCAGGGTTTGCACAGCTCACCTCTTTGCGCGCGCAAACCGCTCTTGCATTGTCGGATCTCGATCTTTTGGAAGTGAAAGCTGCTACAGGGTTTAAACGCACCCGCGAAATACGCGATTTCCAAAGTTCGATCGTCAAGATGATCGAGCAGCAGGACGCGGCCCTCGATTCGCTCAATAAGGCAATGACCCGATGAACCAGATGTGTGCCACTTGCCCCGTTAAAGACAGCGCAGCCTGCGCCGTATTGAGCGAAGAAGAGCGCGATGCACTGGCAGCAGCGGGCCGGACACGGGTTTTGAAACGCGGCGAAATGCTTTTTGCTGCAGGCGATGACGAGGCGGCCTGCGCCACTCTGGTCAGCGGCGCCCTTAAAATCAGCGCCTTCGATGCAGAAGGCAACGAACAAATCCTCAGCCTGGTGCACCCGTCAGGGTTCATCGGCGAACTGTTCAGCCCCTTTGCCCACCATGACGTGGTCGCTTTGACCGAAAGCCAGCTTTGCACCTTTGCCCGCAAGGATATCGAGCGGGCGATTGACGATTACCCAGCTTTGGCCCGCGCTCTCCTGCGCCGCTCGCAAGAGGATTTGCTGGCCACCCGCAGCCTTTTGGAGCTGACGGCGCATGCCTCTGCCGAAACGCGGCTCGCGGCCTTGCTCCACGATTTTGCCGCTGCTGCCAGCGATTCGTCCTGTCACATTGCGACCGAATTCGAACTGCCCCTGACACGCGGAGAGATAGCGAATATGCTGGGCCTGACGATCGAGACGGTGAGCCGCAAGCTGGGCGAGCTGGAAGAAATGGGCGCGCTGTCACGTAAAGGAAAGCGCGGGATCGAACTTGCCGACCCCGCGCTCCTGAGGGATATTTCAGGGCGCTAATGTCACTCTAACACCCTGAGGAGAAAGCGATCCCTTGAGCTTTGCTCCAAGGATTTCCTCAGGAAACAATCGCTGCGATAATCGCTGCGGCAACTCCCCAGCAGACCAGCAGAACAGGCAGGATAAGGACTTGCGCTGTCGCATCGCGCGCAGCGAGCGGACCGGTGTTGGTCATAATCCCCTTGGTGCCAAACTCGCCCCAGCCCATGGCTTTGCTGTCATTGCCTTTAAGCTGTGTGAAAATGGCCGGCACGCCAAAACCTGCGATAATAAATCCGGCGAAAATCACCATCGGAATGATCAGAACCGGATTGATGAAGGCAATTGCCATGATCGCGATAAAGCCGAGATAAGAAGCGACAGTGTAGAGATAGAGCTCTTTTGGCAGCCCGAAACTGCGGTCGACGACTGGCGCGGCCTCTGCGACCGGTGCGTCAACGATACGGGCCTTGCCCAGCTCTACTTGGGTGTCGATATGCTTACTCACTGCTCATCTCCTTTGTTGAGAGGAGAATTAGCGAGGAGCGAAACGGCGCACCTTGATCGAAATCAAATTGCGGAACGTTTTATTGATTCCAGCGCGCAAGATCGGCGTAATCGTCTGCACGAGGCTCGATCCAGTGCCAGCCATCGGCGCGCTTTTCGCGTTTCCAGAACCATGCGGCGGCTTTCAAATGGTCCATGCAGAAATCAACAGCGTCAATCGCGCCTCTGCGGTGGCGGGCAGCGGCCGATACAAGCACAATGGGTTCGCCCACGCGCATGATGCCGACGCGGTGGACCATGAGAAGGCCCATCAGATCGAAACGCTCGATGGCTTGGTCCGCAAGGGCTTCCATGCCGGGCAACGTAAGGGGCTCGTAGTGGGAGAGTTCGAGCGCCTCGACGCCCCAATCGTCTCTGGCGCCTTGGCCCTCGCCCTGCCCGTCTTTATTGGCCCGTACCTCACCAACGAATGTGCAGACCCCGCCAAGACCGGGATGCGCATTTGTAAACGGGCCGACAAGTGTGCCCGGAATAAACATCTCCGTGAGGAGCCGAACGTCCTTCACGCCTGCCTAGCCCCCGCTGACAGGTGGCAGAAGCGCGACCTCATCGCCGTCCTTCGCGGCCAAATCAGTTTTGTCGGCAAGCACGCGGCCACCGCAGGCGATGTTGACGCGTTCCTGGGTAAGTTGGTCAGCTACGTCTGAGCCGACCACCTCAAGCAGCCCTGCCCAATCAAGCGGCGCATCGACTTCGGTGCTTTGTTTGCGCGCCATATCGGCAAGCGGCCCAAGGAACACGATCTTCACAGCCATGCGGATTACCCTCCCGTCATCGACATATGGCGCGGCAAATGCGGAGCTGCGCCGCGCTGATCCATGCGGAAATGGTGGCGTTCGGGCTTGATAAGCATGGTTTTATCCAGTGCCTTGGCAAGTTCACCTTCAGGGTCATCGGAACGTAGCGCGGCGCGCAGGTCCACGCGCTCTCCCCCGCCAAGGCAGGGATAAAGCTGACCCGTCGCCGTCACTCTCAGTCGGTTGCAGCCATCGCAGAAATTGTTGGTATGCGGGGTGATCAACCCAAGGCGTCCGCCCGTCTCTGCCACATCGACATAGCGCGCAGGGCCACCGGTATTGGCGCTGTTATCGGTAAGCGTCCACCGCTCATCCAACCGCGCCCGCACATCGCTCAGCGGGAGATATTGGTCGAGGCGTTCCTCCTCCACATCGCCAAGCGGCATGACTTCGATGAGCGTCACTTCGCAGCCTTCGTGATGCGCCCAGGCGATAAGGTCGGGAAGCTCGTCCTCGTTGACACCTTTTAGAGCCACCGCGTTGAGCTTAACCCGCAGCCCTGCCTCCTTCGCCGCTGCGATCCCCTCGAGCACTTGCGGCAAAGCATCGCGCCGGGTGAGCTCAGCAAACCGCGCCCGGTCGAGCGTATCCAACGAGATATTCACCCGCCGCACGCCCGCTTTGTAGAGGCCTTGGGCATGGTCCGCCAATTGCGTCGCATTGGTCGTGAGCGTCAGCTCTTTCAGCCCGCCCCCCTCAAGATGCCGCCCAAGGGCCGTGAACAGATCAATGATATCGCGCCGCACCAAGGGTTCGCCTCCGGTGATGCGCAGCTTTGTCACCCCGCGCGCGATAAAGCCGGTCGCAAGGTCATACAGCTCCTCAAGCGAGAGCACTTCGCGCTTGGGCAGGAAGGTCATGCGTTCAGGCATGCAATAGGTGCAGCGAAGGTCGCAGCGATCCGTCACAGACAGCCGCAGATAGGAAATCGTGCGCCCAAAAGTGTCGATCAGAGGCGCGCCCTCATTGGCGAGCTTCAGAATATCGCGCTGCCTGGTGCCTACCTCAGTCATGGGTCTGAGCGTAATGCCCCGTGACGCCTTTTGCACCTGCCAAATAGCCGATCAGGGCACGGCATTGCGTCTCATCCCCTGCGCCGATCACATTGACGCGGGTGGGCGCTGCGTCGCGGGCAAGATCGCGCGCCAGAGACTGCCGCCAATCTGTGTGGTCGGGGCCAGCGGGAGGCAGGACAATCACAAGGTCGCCTTTACCCATCGCTTGTCGCACTGCATCCAAATGCTCGGCGAAAAACACCGCGCTCGCCTGAAGCGGCCCCTCGGGCAATTCAGAGACGTGATATTGCGCCAGCGTCATCATTTATTGAGCGGGCCGTTCGCGGTGGAGAGTGATACCGATCTTCTCATTGCCTTCTGCAATGGCAAGCTTCACGATCTTCACCGTCACCGCCTGAACGCGCGCATCCTGCACAAACAGCGTTTCGCAAATGTGGTCGCCCACCGCCTCGATCAGCTTGAAATGGACACCCTTTGGCAGGCCTTCGGACGCCGCGTGCTTCAAATCCATGTAATTTTTGCTCGCATCCAGCGGCGTATCGGGATCATAGCGGTCCGCAATATCGTAACGCGCCTGCACCGTGATGCGCAAAGGCTGGGGTTTGCCGGTTTCCTCGGAATAGATGCCGGTGAGGACATTCACTTCGAGATCGGCAACTTCGAGGATGAGCGAATCGTTCATTCGGTTTCGTCTTTCGCAGGTGTACAGCGGCCAAGCAGCGCTTGCCGCAATTGCTCAGCGTGTTCAATCGTCTCAAGGCCGCTTATTTCAAAACTACCGCCAAGAAGAGGCTCATTGATTATCGGGCTGACGATAACGTCATCGCCTTGCACAACCTCGGCCTTTTTTCCGGCATTCGCTATCGTCGCCTCGGCAAGCTCCTTGGCTCCGACGTCATTCAAAACGATAGAAACCCTCAGATTGCCAAAACCATCCCAAGTGCCGATCTGGACCCTTTCAACCTTGTCGAAGCAGATCTCAAAGCTCGAAAGTGGAGGCCCGGGTTCTTCGGAGGGGATGCGGAAGACAATTGGATCCGCATCGCTTTGCGTCATGAAAGGCGCCTCGAACATCAGGAAGGGCGCAAGCGGTAAGATCAACATCATTGCGGATTGCTCCACCGTGCGAAGATCGCTGTGGGAAGGAGGCGTGCGCCCTCCCCTTCTTCGCGCACTGACAGATCGCCATGTTCGATTTTGCCGGGAAGATGCGCGAGCGCTTCTTCGAGCAGACCCGCAATCGACAGGCTGCTCATGCGCACGGCGTAAACGGTTAGGAAGAGAAAGGCGCTTTTGTCATCGAGCAGCTTTGCGCAATCGCCGATAAGGCCGGGAAGCCCCTCCTCGATGCGCCATGTTTCCTGCTTTGGACCGCGCCCGAATTTGGGGGGATCAAGGATGATGCCATCATAGCGTCGTTCCCGGCGAACTTCGCGAGCGGCAAACTTGGCCGCGTCATCGACAAGCCAGCGGATCGGGCGATCCTCCATCCCTGAAAGCGCGGCGTTCTCGCGGGCCTGTGCGACCGATTTCTTCGACGCATCCACATGGGTCACGCGGCCGTGGTCACTGAGTGCCAGAGTCCCGAGCCCGGTGTAGCCGAACATATTGAGCGTCTCTGCATCTTTGCGAGTGCCCAATTGGTCGCGCATCCAGTCCCACACAGGAGCCATATCGGGGAAAAACTGGAGGTGGCGAAACGGCGTCGGCTGCGCGGTAAAGCGCACGTCATTCCATTGGAGCCCCCAGCCATCGGGGACTTCGGGCGAGAGGTTCCAGCGCCCACCGCCATCCTCGTCCGAGCCCGGCACAAATTCGCCCGCCGCATCCCAATCGGGAAGGCGCGGTTGCCACATGGCCTGGGGTTCGGGGCGGATAAAGGCGTATGGGCCAAACGCCTCAAATTTGCGGCCCGCACCACTGTCGAGGAGCCTGTAGGCGTCCCACCCGGTGCATTCCATCACCAGCGGTTGCTGGATGAGGGCAGCCATCAGGCAGACGCGCTGGCGTTGGAGAGAACGAAGTCGCGGGCCGCTTCATAATCGCCGCCGATTTCCACCATCGCTTCTTCGCGGCCAAAGAGGTCTCCGACACGTGCGGGAAGCGCCGGACGAACACCGGTTGCGCGCTCCACCGCATCGGGGAATTTCGCCGGGTGTGCGGTTGCAAGCGTGACAATAGGAACATCGGCTCCAAGCTCGGCTTGCTGCGCTGCGTGAAGGCCAACGCCGGTGTGCGGATCAATGATCTGCGCCGTCTGGCGATAGGCCCATTGGAGCGCTCTTGTCGTCTCTTCCTGATCGGCACGGCCGCTGGTGAAAAGAGCAGACGCTCCTTTGCGCTGGCTATTGGTGAGCTGCATCGCCTTGGATCTTTCAAAGGCGCGCATTTGTTCAGCCATCGCGTGACCATCGCGCCCGCCTACGTCGAACAAGAGCCGCTCGAAATTGGAGCTGACCTGAATGTCCATTGACGGGGTGATTGTGGGCGTGGTGGTGCCGGTGGAATAGTCGCCATCGGTCAGCGCGCGGTGGAGAATGTCATTGACGTTCGTGGCAACAATCAACTGCTCGATTGGCAAGCCCATTTTGCTGGCCACATAACCTGCAAAAATATCGCCGAAATTGCCCGTCGGTACGCTGTAGGCGGCAGCCCTGTCCGGTGCGCCCAGCTGGAGCCCGGCGTAGAAATAATACACAACCTGCGCCATCAACCGCGCCCAGTTGATCGAATTGACCGCGCCAAGGTTTAGCGTCTTGGTCACACTCTCGTCAGCGAACATCGCCTTCACATGCGCCTGCGCATCGTCAAAGCTGCCCGCAATCGCCAGGTTGTGCACATTGGGCGCGCGCACGGTGGTCATCTGGCGGCGCTGTACGTCGGAGACTTTGCCGCTGGGGTGGAGCATAAAAATCTCGACCCGCTCAAGGCCAGCCACTGCGCGGATGGCGGCAGAGCCTGTGTCACCGCTGGTCGCGCCAACGATGGTGAGCTGCTCGCCCCGGCGTTCCAAGAAGGTCTCAAACAAACGGCCCAGCATTTGCAACGCCACATCTTTGAACGCCAGCGTGGGCCCATGGAAAAGTTCGAGCAGCCAGTGCTGTTCATTCAACTGCACCAGAGGCGTAACCGCCGCATGGCCGAAATCGCCGTAAACCTGCTCGCACAAGGTTTCCAACTCATCATCGGTCAGCGAGCCTGCCACGAAAGGTGCCATAATCCGCGCGGCGAGCTCTGGATAAGAAAGCCCGCGCATCGCCCGAATATCGTCTTCCGAAAAACGCGGCCATTCAGCGGGCAGGTACAGCCCGCCGTCGCTGGCAAGCCCTGCAAGTGTTGCGCCTTCAAAATCTAACGTGGGCGCGGAGCCTCTGGTCGAGATGTACTTCATTGTGGGAGAGCGGTTAGCGGGGTGCGGGTTTGGGAGCAAGAAGGAAGCCCTATAAACCCGTCATCCTGAACTTGTTTCAGGATGACCGTGAGCGGGTTTTGTTATCCTGAAACAAGTTCAGGATGACGGTTGAGGGTTAGTCCCGCCGCGCCAGCTTTGAGCGCACCGCAAAGAAATAGATCATCAGCGCCACAAAAGCGAAAAAGAACCACTGGCCTGCATAGGCAAGGTGTTGGATCTCTTTCTTTTCAACAGGTGCATTGGCTTGCAGACCAGCAAGGGGCGGATCGGCAACCAACTTCGCAAGGCCTGTCCGTAAGGGCTCAATCGTGCCAATCACTTCGCCGCCTGGCCAGGCAACAGGAGAAGTCCCCCTGCTCCAACCCAATTGCACATCTGCCTTGCCGCGCGAGGCCAACTTGCAAGTAACCACTTGCACATAGCCGGTTTGACCTCGCGCGCTGCGGCCAGCGACTATGCGAGGCTCGCCAATGGTCTCTACGCAATCCAAGACAGACTTGCGATATGCCGTCCGATCGACATCTGCTGGAGTGAGAGGGAAATTGACCGGCTCACTATTGGCGGCGCTAATCTCATATTGGCGCAGCCGTTCTTCTTGAACACCAACCTTGCCCAATTGCCAGAACCCCAGCCACACCATCACGCCCGCCGCAGCGACCACAAGGATTGTCGGGATCAGAGGCAATTGGCGGATCATTCGGATGTGTCCTTGGCGTTTTCGTAGGCGGCATAGAGCAGCAGGGTCTTAAACAGACGTAGCGAATAGATCACCGTACCTACCGTCATGGGAGCCCAAAAGGCAGCCTGCAACCACAAGGGCGGGCGAAACGCATTCTCGATCCCAACGGCGATCACAATCAGCACGATAGCGATTACCACGGTGAACAATCCACTTACCCTTCCGCCACGTTCATATTTGGTGAAATCAAGGCCGCACCCCGAACACTCCATCGCCACCCTTGCAGGCGCTTCGAACAGGGTCGGCTCGCTGCACTGAGGGCATAAACCCAAAAGGGCAGCCCGGAAGATACCGGACTGCCCTTTGGTGTTTTCAGGGCCGGTGGGCCCACTCATCAGTGGTAAACAGCGCCCCAACCGCCCCAGACATAGACTGCGATAAAGAGGAACAGCCAAACCACATCGACGAAGTGCCAGTACCACGCAGCCGCTTCAAAACCGAAGTGCTGGCGCGGGGTGAAGTGGCCGATGTAGGCGCGGTACAAACACACAGCGAGGAAGATCGTACCGATCAGAACGTGGAAACCGTGGAAGCCGGTCGCCATGTAGAAAGCGCTGGAGTAAGTGTTGCCGCCAAAGGTGAACGGCGCAATCGCATACTCGTATGCCTGGATGCCGCTGAACAAAGCGCCAAGAGCGATGGTGGCCCACAGACCCTGCTTCAGACCTTCACGATCACCGTGGATCAGCGAGTGGTGCGCCCATGTCACGGTCGTGCCAGAGCACAGCAGGATCAGCGTGTTGAGAAGCGGGAGGCTGAACGGATCGAGCACTTCCATGCCCTGCGGGATGAAGTCGGCCTTCGGAATTTCCGTGCCACCCACAAGCGTGTTGAGGGCCTGCGTCGAACCCGCCGCTGCGTCATAGGAGAGCGCATCGGGGAACAAGGCAAAGTCGAAGAAGCTCCAGAACCAACCGACGAAGAACATCACCTCAGAGGCGATGAAGAGGATCATGCCGTAACGCATGTGGAGTTGGACGACTGGCGTGTGGTCGCCCCGCTGCGCTTCGACGGTTACGTTTTTGAACCACATGAAGAAGGTCGCGATCAGGCCGGCAAGACCTGCCCAGATCACGATGTTCGATGCAGCGCCAAACAGGTCAGGGTAAAAACTCAGCACCATGCCGCTGGTGAAGGTCAGCGCCGAAAACGAGCCGACGAGCGGCCAGATATCGGGCTCCAGAATGTGATAGTCGTGGTTTACATTGCCAGCCATGGTCTTGTTCCCGTCCCTTAGGATGCTTGGTCTGATGATGGTTTCGAGCGGTCCAGAGCTGTATCTACAGGCTCCTTCGCGCGGTGAAAAGTGTAGGAGAGCGTGATTTGCTCAACATCGGCGATCACGTCGTCTTCGAGGATCGCCGGATCGATGTAATAGAGCACGGGCATCGTCACTTCCTGGCCCGGCTGCAACGTCTGCTCGGTGAAGCAGAAGCACTGGATCTTGTTGAAATAGGCGCCTGCCTGCCACGGCTCTACGTTGAACGTCGCGGTGCCGGTGATGGGCTTGCCTGTGTTGTTTTTCGCCACATAGGTCGCGATGTCGCGTTGACCGATGCGCACGGTGTCGGTGCTCTGAGTGGGCGCGAACTCCCACGGCATATCGCGCGCCAGCGACGCGTCGAAACGGATCGAGATGTCGCGTGTCGCTCCAATCGTCGCTGCTGCGTTTGCCGCTGCATTCGCCTCTGCCTCGGTCGCGACCTGCGTGGTGCCCCCGAAACCGGTGACACGGCAGAACAGATCGTAAAGCGGAACCGCCGCATACCCCAGACCCAGCATTGCGAGCGCGCCCAGAATGGCAATCATGCCGGTCTGGGCGTTCCTGCGCGCAGTCTCCTGGTCGAGGCTCGTGGTCACGCTCACCGGCTCAATCCCCGATCCGGACGATGGTGATGGCGTAGAAAAGGACCGCAAAGAACAACAGCGTTCCGCCTACCACCCAATTGCGCGCGCTCTGGCGGCGCTTGAATTCGTCTTTGTCATCGGGTGTCATGCAAAATACCCCGCTCCGATAACGCCTTGCGCAAACAGCACGCGATCAGCGACCAATGCGGCGAAAAGGACGAACAGATAGGCGATGCTGAATTTGAACAGGAGAATTTCCTGTTTCATCGGATCACTCTCGGCGCGGGTGCGAAGGCCCACAGGCCATGCAAGCGCAAAGAACAGAACCGAGAGCACCACGGAAACCGAGCCATAGACCCAGCTTGTCCCGCCAATCAGCCATGGCGCAACCGCGATGGGCGCAAGCAGGACGGTGTAGGCAAGGATCTGGTGGCGGGTCGATTTCTCACCTCGCACAACCGGCATCATCGGAATGCCGACATTGGCGTAATCGGTCTTCACAAACAGAGCCAGCGCCCAGAAATGCGGCGGCGTCCACATGAAGATGATCGCGAAAAGCAGGATCGGCATCGCGGTCAGTTCACCGGTCACAGCGACCCAGCCAATCAGCGGAGGAAACGCGCCTGCACCGCCACCAATCACGATGTTCTGAGGCGTGCGCGGCTTGAGCCACATGGTGTAAATGACGGCGTAATAGATGATGGCCGCAAACAGCAGTCCTGCGGCAAGCCAACCGATGGCAAGACCCATCAGCATCACCGATACGCCTGACAGGAACATGCCGAAATCGCGCGCATCATCGCGGCGCATACGGCCACCGGGAAGCGGGCGATCCTTGGTGCGCTTCATCCCGGCATCAAGGTCGGCTTCCCACCACTGGTTGATGACGGCAGAGCCCCCTGCGCCCATCGCGATCGCGAGCACAGCGGTGAAGCCGAGAACCGGATGGATCGAGCCGGGCGCAGCCAGCAAACCGCAAATCGCCGTAAACACGACCAGCGTCATCACTCGCGGCTTCGTCAGCGCGAAGAAATCGCGCCACTCTGTCGGCATCGTGGCTGTTGTGGTTGTGCTTGCGGTCATTGCTCGGTTCTTAGCGCCTTCTGGCCCTTTTCCTTGTGTGCGAAGAGGGCGCTCCTAACTGGCGCGCCCTCCCCCTTGCTTGGTTGTGCCGCTCCGGCTTTCACCGAAGCGCATTCATCAGGCCCCTGTCCTTAGGCAGTTGCCGGACGGTGATCGTGGTAATCGTGGTGATCCTCGATCACTGGCAGGGTTTCAAACTGGTGGAACGGTGGTGGTGACGTCAGCGTCCACTCAAGCGTCGTTGCACCTTCACCCCATGGGTTGTTCCCTGCCTTCTTGCCCGCGATGAACGCATAAGCGAGGTTCGCAAAGAAGATCAGCATTGAAACAGCCATGATCATGTAGCCGATAGAGCTGATGTAGTTCCAGAATGCGAAGGCCTCTGGATAGTCAGGATAGCGGCGTGGCATGCCGTTCATGCCGAGGAAGTGCTGCGGGAAGAAGATTACGTTCACGCCCACGAAGAACACCCAGAAGTGCAGGTGCGAGAGGAACTCGGAGTGCATCCGGCCGCTCATCTTCGGGAACCAGTAGTAGAAACCGGCGAACAGCGAGAACACAGCGCCCATCGACAATACGTAGTGGAAGTGAGCAACCACATAGTATGTATCATGGAGGTTATCGTCGATCCCGCCATTTGCGAGGACCACACCGGTCACACCGCCAACGGTGAAGAGGAAGATAAAGCCAAGCGCCCAAACCATGGGTGACTTAAACTCCATCGAGCCGCCCCACATGGTCGCGATCCAGCTAAAGATTTTCACGCCGGTTGGCACTGCGATGACCATGGTCGCCGCGGTGAAGTACATCTTCGTGTTTACGTCGAGGCCGACGGTGTACATGTGGTGAGCCCACACGATGAAGCCGACAACGCCGATTGCAACCATGGCGTACGCCATACCGAGGTAGCCAAACACTGGCTTACGGCTGAAGGTTGCGATGATTTGTGAGACCATACCGAAGCCCGGCAGGATCATGATGTACACCTCTGGGTGACCAAAGAACCAGAACAAGTGCTGGTAAAGAACAGGGTCACCGCCGCCCGCTGGGTCGAAGAAAGTCGTCCCGAAGTTACGGTCGGTCAGAAGCATGGTGATCGCCGCTGCAAGCACAGGAAGCGCGAGAAGCAAAAGGAAAGCAGTCACAAGCACCGACCATACGAACAGCGGCATTTTGTGCAGGGTCATACCCGGCGCACGCATGTTGAAAATGGTGGTGATGAAGTTGGTTGCACCAAGGATCGAACCTGCGCCCGCCAAGTGCAATGAGAAGATCGCAAAGTCGACCGCTGGACCAGGTGCGCCCGTCGTTGAAAGCGGCGCATAGACCGTCCAACCAACGCCTGCGCCGTTACCGATGGAGTTACCCGGCACAAACAGCGAGAAGAGGAGCGAGAGGAAACCAGTGACCGTCAGCCAGAACGAAATGTTGTTCATCCGCGGGAAGGCCATGTCCGGCGCACCGATCATAAGCGGTACGAACCAGTTACCAAAACCGCCGATCATCGCTGGCATCACCATGAAGAAGACCATGATGAGACCGTGGCCCGTGATAAATACGTTCCACATGTGACCAGCCGCCGCGAGATCTTCTTCAGAGCTGCCAGCAAACTGGTGCAGGTACTGAATGCCCGGCTCCATGAGCTCCATACGCATCACACCCGACATCGCACCACCGATGATCCCGGCGATAATCGCAAAGATCAGGTAGAGTGTACCGATGTCCTTGTGGTTGGTTGACATGAACCAACGGGCAAAAAAGCTAGGCTTGTGATCGTGATGATCATCATGCCCGCCTGTTGTAGCCCCTGCTGCTGGTGCCGGTGCGAAGTTGTCTGCGGTGGTTGCCATAGTTTTTTAGCTCTCTCGCGTGTATTCTATTCTAATCGGGCCGTTCTGCGAGTTACGCAGCGGCCTCTTCCTCGGTTGCCTCGGTCTCGGCTTCCACAGCGACTTCTGCGCCTGGAACAGTACCACCTTGCTCAAGCACCCATGCCTCGAACTCTTCCATCGGAAGCGCTTCGACAGTGATCGGCATAAAGCCGTGCAGTGCGCCGCAAAGCTCCGAACATTGACCGTAATATACGCCCGGCTCGTCAATGACGAGCATACGCTCGTTCAAACGGCCCGGAACCGCGTCCTGTTTGAACCAAAGTGACGGAACCGCAAATGCGTGGATCACGTCCGCTGCCGTGGTCTGTAAACGGATCGGAACGCCTGCTGGCACAACCATGCGATTGTCGACAGCCATCTGGAATTGCTCGCCTTCGCCAGAAGCAATCGCTTCTTCTTCGGTGAGCATGTTGGAGATGATTTCAACATCATGGTCGGGATATTCATAACCCCAGTACCACTGATAACCGACAGCCTTGACCGTGATTGCATCTTCTGGCGGCTCTTCATACTGGCGCGCAAGCAGAGTGATCGACGGCACTGCGATAATCACAAGGATAATCACCGGAACAACGGTCCAGACAACTTCGATCATCGTGTTGTGCGTGGTGCGCGACGGGTTCGGATTCGACCGGCGGTTAAACTTGAACATCACGTAGAAAAGCAGGCCAAGAACGAACAGGCTGATCGCAGTGATCACCGGAAGCAGGATGGTATCGTGCATCCACAGGGCATATAGACCGTCTTGCGAATACTGGTCCTGGAAAGTCATGCTTGCCAGCGCATCGTCCTCGTATGAGGTCGGCATGCCCTTACCCGGCGTTGGCGCCATCGGCGTGTAGCCGCCGGAAGCTTGCGCAGGCGCAGCGACTTCTTCGGTAGCAGCCGCAGGCGCGTCTTGCGCCATCAAGCCTTGCGGCGCGACAAGCACCATGAGCGCTGCACACAGTGCAACAATTCCAAAATTAAAGCGGTCGAAAGCCTGACGCATAACTGTGCCTAATCGGTTTTTTAAAATTTATCCCATCGGTCGAGCTACGCAGCGACCCCCGAGGAAGCCGCATGTGACCCGATCTCTCGCGACATTGCTGCCACAATCTCAGACCCCTTAGCCGCGCTTGCTCACTGCCTCAAGCGCTTCTAGGGAGAAAAATATGCAAGTGGCCATGTTACCGGCGCAATTCACGAGCAACTGGCCTATTAGAATTCATATTTCTGCTCCTGATTACAACGGATTATTACCTAAAATGACCTCACCTCAATCCATCCCCAAGACCGTTGATGATGTCCTCGCCGAGTTTCGCGAGAGCGGTGCGCTGTTAGAGGGGCATTTCAAGCTTTCCTCGGGCAAACACTCGGGCCATTACCTTCAGTGCGCGCGGGTTTTGATGTCGCCTGCAAGGGCAAATCGGCTTGCCCGAGGGGTTGTAAACGGCATTCCGGACGAGATTCTTTCCAAAGTGGACGTGGTTGTCTCCCCTGCGATGGGGGGAATCATTATCGGGCAGGAAATCGCAAGAGTTTTGAACAAGGATTCGATGTTTCTCGAACGTCCCGAAGGTGTCTTCCACCTGCGCCGCGGATTCGCTCTGGAACCGGGTGCAAAGGTTCTGATGGTCGAAGATGTCGTCACAACCGGCCTTTCCAGTAGAGAGGCGATTGCTGCGGTGGCCAAGGAAGGCGGCGAAGTGATCGCGGAATGCTCGCTCATCGACCGTTCTATGGGGACCGTCGATCTGGGCGTGCCTTTCTTCCCGTTGGCGGCTTTTGATTTCCCGACCTATGATGAAGACAACATCCCGCCAGAACTCGCCGCCGTAGCTGTGACCAAACCCGGAAGCAGAAAAGAATAGTAAGCCCATGATCCCCGACCGATTGAGATTAGGCGTCAACATTGACCACGTCGCCACCATCCGTAACGCTCGCGGCGGGGACCATCCCGATCCTGTGCGCGCGGCGGAAATTGTGGCGGCTGTTGGCGGGGACGGGATCACAGCGCACCTTCGCGAAGATCGCCGCCATATCCGCGATGAGGACTTGCAGCGCATTCAAGACGCGACCGATCTGCCGCTCAACCTTGAGATGGCCGCGACGCAGGAAATGCTGGACATCGCGCTGCGCCACAAGCCCCACGCCGCCTGTATCGTGCCGGAAAAGCGCGAGGAGCGCACGACTGAGGGCGGATTGGATGCGGCGGGTCTGCACAACACTTTGGTGCCGATTGTGGATCAATTGCACGAGGCGGGCATTCGCGTGTCGCTCTTTATCGAAGCAAATGAAGCTCAATTGGACGCGGCCCTTCGGCTTGGCGCGCCGGTAGTGGAGTTTCACACCGGCGAATATGCCCATGCTATTCTTGATGGGGATAGCGAGCGGGTCGCAAGCGAACTTAAACGCATCACTGATATGTGCGCCCTTGCCGCGAAAAACGGAATTGAGCCTCACGCAGGACACGGCCTCACCTTTGACAATGTCCAACCCATCGCCGCCATTCCGCAGGTCGCTGAGCTTAACATCGGGCACTACCTCATCGGTGAGGCGATCTTCTCCGGCCTGGAACCCGCAATCCGCCGCATGCGCGATCTGATGGATGAGGCGCGCGATTAAACCATGGCGTCCGAAGACCTGCCAGCATTGGAGCCTGCCCAGAAACGCTGGGCACTGGCGGCCACGTGCCTGTTCCTGATCAGCATCGGCTTTCTCGGCTTTTCACTCAACACCGGCATCATGCGTCCCTTTGCCATCGGCTGGGTGGCTTTGCAGATATTCGGCTATGTCGGCTCGCTCAAGATGGCCAAGGGCGATTTTGCGCACCCGCTATTTAAATCGCAGATCATGCTGCATGTGATGGCCGCAACCCTGCTTATAATCGTCATTGTAAGGGCGTTTTCATGATCATCGGCACCGGTTCTGATCTTTGCAATATCGAGCGCATTCAAAACTCGCTCGACCGTTTCGGCGAACGCTTTGAAAACCGCGTATTCACCGAATTGGAGCGCGCGAAGGCGCGGCGGCGCCCCTTCACTATCGCTGGAACCTACGCCAAACGCTTTGCCGCCAAAGAGGCGTTTAGCAAGGCGGTTGGCACCGGATTTCGGCGAGGTGTCTATATGAAAGACATCGGCGTCGTGAACAAACCCTCGGGCGCGCCGACCCTTTCTCTCACAGGCGGGGCGGCGAAGCGGCTTGAAGAAATGATCCCGGCGGGCCATGAGGCCAACATTCATCTAACACTCACCGACGATCACCCATGGGCGCAGGCCTTTGTCATAATCGAAGCGATACCGCTTGCGGGACCCGTTGAGTTGATCTGACCAGAACCGATTAAGAAACGAACACAAACCTTGAACCAGACAAATACGCCGCCTCCCGTAACGGACCCGAACGAGCCGCACCCGCACGAAGAACTGCGCCAGCAGCTCAAGAAGGACGATGGTGAGGACGAAAAGATCAACTGGTTTGCGGAAATCCGCGGCCTTGCCCTGATGCTGTTCGCGGTGCTGATGTTCCACAGCCTTGTAGCAAAACCGTTCTATATTCCCTCCACCTCGATGATGCCGGGCCTGCATGTGGGCGACCGCCTTGTGGTGAGCAAATATCCTTACGGCTGGTCATGGGCCTCGGCGAGCTTCCACCTGCTGCCGCGCGGCGAATGGCGCGTCTTTGGCTCTACGCCGGAATATGGCGATGTGGTGATCCCGGTGCATCCGAAGCGCGACGAGGATTATATCAAACGTGTGGTTGGCCTTCCCGGCGATACGATTGAGGTCGTTGATGGCCGCCTTATTCTGAACGGCACGCCGGTCAAACGCGAGGTTGTACCCCCTGTGCGCATCCCGTTTGAGCCCGAGCTTTTGTGCAACGGATCGCCATGCCTATCGAGCTTTGACCCTTACCGTGTGCGCGAGGCCGACGGGTCGATCTTTTTCGAGCCGCCTACTTACCGCGAAACCCTGCCCAATGGCGCAAGCTATCTGATCATCGACCACCGCAATCAGCAGTCTGACAATTTCGGCCCTTATATTGTCCCTGAAAACAATGTTTTCGTCATGGGCGACAACCGCGATGAAAGCGCCGATAGCCGCGCTGCTGCTGAGATGAGTGGCCTTGGCGGCGGCATTCCGCTTGAAAATATCGGTGGCCGCGCCGAATTCATCACCTTCAGTCTTGATGGCTCTGCCACGTGGAACCCGTTTTCGTGGTTCTCTGCGATGCGCGGTGACCGGGCATGGACCACGCTGCGCCCTGCCCTTTCAGAAGACGAAACAGCGTCAGAATAATCGCCCCATAAAGAAGGCACCCCACGGATGGCCCGCAAGTTCCTGTACCTGATCGCGATTTTGATCGTTCTGGCGATTGCGGCGCTGTTTGTGCTTCGCATCTGGTCGAAGGAGCTTACCGCCTTTGCATTCGTGCCAAGCGTCGAGTTTGTCGAACAGGAACCACTCGAAGCAAACGCCTATCAGGACCCCGCCCTGTGGTATTCGCGCCCGGGTATCGGCATCAAGGACCCTGCGCGCTGGCAACCGGCATATGCTGGCGAACGCTCCGACCTGCCCACCCCGACAGATGATGGCGTGCCGGACTTCGCGGTCTTCTTCATCCACCCGACAAGCTATCTCAGCCGCGATAATTGGAACGCGCCGATTGGCGATGAGGAAGCGGAACGCGTGGCGCGCATCTACATCCGCGGCATGGCGAGCCCGTTTAACGGGGCGGATGAAATCTGGGCACCGCGTTACCGGCAAGCGACCATGGGCGCATTCCTGACCGACGCGCCCGAGGGCGAACAGGCATTGGACGCCGCCTATGCCGACGTTTTGGAAGCGTTCCGTTTCTTCCTTGATTCGGTCGATGATGAGATGCCGATTGTCCTTGCCGGGCACAGCCAGGGCTCACTTCACCTCCTGCGCCTGCTTCGCGAGGAAGTGCAGGAAAAGAACCTCGGTGACCGGATCGTTGCTTCCTACGCCGTCGGCTGGCCGATTTCGGTCGATCACGATTTGCCGGCCCTGGGCATTCCTGCCTGTGCATCGGGATCGCAAACGGGGTGCTTGCTGTCTTGGTCAAGCTATGCCGAGCCTGCCGACCCATCATCTGTGATCGAAACTTATGCGGCCTCTATCGGCTTTGACGGAAGCCCGCGCGGTGACAGCCAGATCCTTTGCACCAACCCGCTGCTTGGCACATTTGGCGGCACCGCCGAGGCGGCTGCGAATCTTGGCACTCTAGTGCCTGACGACACCATGGCCGATGGGGAGCTGGTACAAGGCTCTGTCCCGGCCAGATGCGATGAGCGCGGCCTTTTGATGATCGGTGACCCGCCGGAAATGGGCTCTTACGTCCTGCCGGGGAACAATTACCACGTGTATGACATCCCGCTGTTCTGGGCCAATACCAAAGCGGATGTTTCGCGCCGTGTCTCGGCCTTCGCGGGCGCTTCTTCGGGCGGCGTGGAAACCGGAAACTGATCACCGAATTCGCCCCTGATTTTGGCGCAGTGCTTCCCGATGGCGGCGTTCTTCTGGGGCTTGACCTCGGGACCAAGACTGTGGGCACGGCGACCTGTGATGCAGGTTGGCGTTTTGCCACCAACGGGACGGTGATTGTCCGGACCAAATGGGGCAAGGATCGCGCGAAACTCGACGCGATTATTCAAGAGCGCGAGGTTAAGGGCATCATCCTTGGCCTCCCGCGCAATATGGACGGGACCGAGGGACCACGTGCCCAATCCTCCCGCGCCTTTGCCCGCAATCTTGATGACGCTTTTGCGCTTCCCATCCTGTTGTGGGATGAACGCTGGTCCACGCAAGAGGCCGAGGCGGCAATGATCGGGCAGGATATGAGCCGCGCCAAACGCGCAAAAGCCATCGACGCGCATGCAGCGGCAGTCATCCTTCAGGGCGCAATCGACCGGTTGGCCGGAGGCACGCTTTAGGCGTTGTCATGCGCGCCTTCTCGCTCCAATGAAGTCCCCACGATGAGCAACGAACCGCCCTCCCCGATACAGACTTTCGACCCCGCACAAGTCAGCAAGATGTTCATGGCCCGCGCCCACCCGGGTTGGCTTGGCCTTGAATATGCAGACCATGGCGACAACTGGGTCGAGCTCAAGCTGCCTTGGAACGAGAAATTGCTGGGCGAACCGGATCGCCCCGTTCTGGCTTCGGGTCCGATTGTCAGCCTGCTTGACATGGCAAGCGGCATGTCGATCTGGTGCGCGCGGGGCAGCTTTATGCCGGTTGCGACGTTGGACCTGCGGGTTGATTATCAACGCCCTGCCAAGGAACGCAGCGCCGTTTGGGGCCGCGTGGAATGCTATCGCATCACAAAATCCGCCGCCTTTGTGCGCGGCATTGCCCATGATGGCGATCCCGAAGATACGGTTGCAACGATGGCGGGCGTTTTCATGACACTTAGCGCCGATCCCAAGGCAATCGGGCGGCAGGTGAAGGCGCAGGCCGAGGCCAAGGCGCAAGAAAAGGCGCAAGAAAGTAGGGGGGAGACCGGCAATGACTGACACCGTAACCCTTCCCGCATATGCTCAGGCTCTTGGGATTGCCTTGCATGAGATGGAGGATGGCCTGCCCGTCCTGACGGTCGATTTCAGTTCCGATGTCGAAGGGCGACCCGGCCATTACCACGGCGGCGCAATCGCAGGGTTGCTCGAGAACGCGGCCTATGCCGCCTTGCGCAGCGTCCTTGCCGCCGAAGGGCGCGAGGCCAAGCTTAAGCCTGTGAATATCACGGTGCA
The DNA here is from genome assembly GCF_057364925.1 of Erythrobacter sp. S227. Taxonomy (NCBI): domain Bacteria; kingdom Pseudomonadati; phylum Pseudomonadota; class Alphaproteobacteria; order Sphingomonadales; family Erythrobacteraceae; genus Erythrobacter; species Erythrobacter sp. S227. The sequence continues at coordinate 413,606 of NZ_CP200280.1, read as the reverse complement.
GTACCTTTCGGCGGGCAAGCCGCTCACCAGTTATGCCAAAGCGCGCATCACCCGCAAAGGGCGGCGCAATGCCAATATCAGCGTCGAGGCATGGCAGGCGGACCGCAGCAAGCCGATCGCCAGCGCGGTGATGAACATACTGATGGCGTAAAGCGCGCTAACGCTGGCCTGTCTCTTCCAGCTCAAACCCGTCCTCGGTCAGGCGAAGCTCTACCGGTACGCCGTCCTGCGAAAGGATGAGCCCGTCCTCTTCGAACCGCAGGGTAGTGCCATCTTCGCCAAGCGGGATTTCCTCGCCTTCCTCGATGTCGATATCGAAGGGTTCAACGGGCCCTTGCGGGTCGGGCGATGCTTTGGGCCCCGGCGCTGGCAGGTCCAGAGCGCCGCGCATAAAGTCTTTCCAGATACGCGCTGGCAATCCCCCGCCCGTCACGCCGCCAAGTGATGAATTGTCATCATTGCCAACCCACACACCGACAACCAAATCACCGGCATAGCCCACGAACAGCGCGTCGCGATTGTTCTGCGTCGTGCCGGTCTTGCCAAAGTTGGCGATCGGCAATTCAGCCGCCTCTCCGGTCCCGCGATTGATCGCAGCGCGCAGCATTTGCTCCATGTCGTCATGGGTGCGCTCGCTCGTGGAATCTTCCGATGAGAACAGCCATTCCCACCAGCTCTCTTCCTCTTGTGGGAAAGCGTGGGGACGCACCGGATATTCGTTGGCGGCAACCCCTGCATAGGCAGCGGTAAGTTCCAGCAAGGTCATGCTCGATGACCCCAAAGCAAGGCTCGGATCGCCTTTGGGAAGCGGCGACCGGACCCCCAAAGAACGCGCCGTGCGGATCACATTCTCGCTCCCCACTTCGTTGAACAGGCGCACTGCTGCGACATTGCTGGAGGTGGCAAAGGCGTCCTCCAGTGTGATTGTTTCAGAATACCGCTCACGCGAATTTTTGGGGCGATAGCTGCCCGTCTCGATCGGTTGGTTCGAGATGGTGTCGTCGGGGTCCCAACCTGCCTCAAGCGCGGCGAGATAGACGAACAGTTTGAAAGTAGAGCCCGGTTGCCTGCGCGCCTGTGTCACGCGGTTGAACGGGCTTTCGGCATAGGATTTCCCGCCCACCATGGCGACAACTTCGCCCGTGGGACGCATCGCGACAAGACCCACTTGGGCGTCGCCCAATCCGGCTCTTCCCACTACGCGGTTGGCCAATGCCTGAAGCTGCGCATCAAGCGTCGTTTCCACCACCTGTTTCTGATACCCGCGCTCCATCTCCTCGCGCGCCAGAGGAAGCGCCCAATCGGCAAAATAGGTCCCCGTGGGCAAGTCATTGCGGGTGCGCACGTCCAGCCTTGGTGCGGGCAGAGCATTGGCCTCAGCCTCGCTCATATATCCCACATCCACCATCGCCCCCACGACAAGGTCCATGCGGGTTTTGGCGCGGTCATAATGCTTGGTCGGGTTATAGCGCGAAGGTGCCTGCAAAAGCCCGGCGAGCATGGCTGCCTGCTCTGGCTTCAGATTCTCAGGCTTGCGGTAGAAATAATGCAGCGATGCCGCACGCAGCCCATATTGATTGTCGCCGAAATAGGCGTTGGACAGATAGCGCTCCAGAATCTCGTCCTTGGTCAACCACCCCTCGATCCAGAACGCGATCATCGCCTCTTGCGCCTTGCGCGTCAGGCTGCGTTCCGGTGTCAGCCATGTGAACTTTGCAAGCTGCTGCGTGATGGTGGAGCCCCCGCCCCGTCCGGTCCAAACCGCCCTTGCAATACCGCGCGGGTCCACGCCCCAGTGTGAGTAAAACCGCCGGTCTTCAATCGCTATAAAGGGCTGGATGACGTGATCCGGCAGCTCTGCAACCTTCACCGGCTCTGCGACCATCGCCCCGCTACGCGCTATCGGCGTCCCGTCACTGGCTAGCAGCGTCACTTGCGGCGCAGCGATAGGCTCCAGGCTTTTGGACAAAGGCGCGGTGATCGCAAGCCATGCAAACAGCGCGATAAAGAGCAGGATGAGAGCGGCAATGATGCGGACCGCCCACCACCTTTTGCGGCGGCTAAGCCAGAACGCGCGCTTCCAGAAAGGCCCCCGGTTCTCTGGCACAAGGGCTGCAGAACTATCAAGCTGCGACAGCCCGGCATCCCAGCGCGAGAAATCGGTCGAGCCTGCAGGGCGGTAACTTGAAGTACGCTCATCCGGATCAAGCGGGCGCTGCGAATCGTAGAGCGCGTAATATCCGCCCTCGCCGACACGGCTGTCATCACGCGCCGAGCGTTTCCAGAATCGTTCAAACAACGCCATACGCGAGGTGTGTTAGCAGGATAACACGGCGAGTGGCAAGACAGATAGCGCCAGACTGCCCTGACTGCCGTGGCTGCCCGGCGCGACTGTGCCCAGCGCATCGATCATTGGGAGATCAGTAGTACCGGATTGTCGTGGTCAACTTCGTCGGGATCGGAATAATCGCCGAGCTGTGAAACGCCCCCGGACCCCATTCGACCTCTGCCAAATTCTCTTTGCGGTCTGCAAAATGCACCTCGAAATCGACGCCAAGGATATTGGCTGTTGCGGTTTCGACATCGCGATGCCGGATCTGGGTGTAAGACGATGCCCGATAGTTTCCGCTCGTCATGGTTTGGAACGTCATCACCTTGCCCGACTGAATGATTGCGAGCGAGATATCGACGTATTTTTTGCTGACGCGTGTCATCCTAAAACTGACAAAATTGTCGTCTCCCGGAATGCGCTGTCCGTAACGCATTTCATAAGGGATGGGCGTAATATCAGCGGCTTTCTTCACCGGCGCCCCGGCAGCAAGCGCAACCGCCAGATCGAACATGCCATCGCTGTCGGTGTCTTGCAGGCACCACTGCGCGTCCTTCATGGTGTTCATGATCGAGCCAATTATATCGCTGCTGCCTTTTTGCAGGATGCGACTTCTGGTGCAAAACAGAGTAAATCGGTCATCCACACCCCTTCCCTCTTCCAAAACAACCTGGGGCATCACATCCCCGGCTTTGAGCACGACCGGATCGCCAATTCCCTCGATAGTCACGTCCCCTTGAAGGTAGGCGGACATCGACCAGTGAAGCGGGATTTTGACAAGCGCCTCGTTTTCCAGAACCCGTTTGCGCCCACCCTGGGTCAACCCGGGCAGGAACACGGCTGGCATTTGTCGCCATCTCAACTTTTTCTCGGTCCCGATAAGCTCGGTCACGGGAAGCTGGTTTTGGGGATAGGGGCCCTTCACATTGGTAGGCGGTGTGCGGTCCAACCGCGACAGGCTTAGCGGCGGAGGTGCTGGCGGAGCAGGTGGCGCAATTCGCAAAGCCGGAGGTGCTGGCGGCGCTGGCGGTGCTGACGTCGTTTGCACCATGGGCGGCGCAGGAGGCGGTATTTCAATCGCCACATTGTCATCCGATTGGCCCGCCTCAACAGGCGCGCTGACAATGTTTATTGGCGGAGGCGGTGCGGGCTCGTCCTGGGTGGCCTGAGCGGAAGGCTCTAATGCCTCTTCATCCGCTGGCGCACCCTCTTGTGCAGACGCAGGATATACCAGCGCAAGCGCAGCCACAGCGCAGAAACCGTTGCGATATCTCACTAAATTGCCCCTTCGACCCGAATGTGATCGAAAGCCATAATCGAAGGAATTGCTATTGCGCAACCGCGCTTTCAGGCAAATCCTCACCAAAAACGCGCTGGTAATATTCGCTGACCAATGTGCGTTCTGCCTCGTCGCATTTGTTGAGGAAGGACAGGCGGAAGGCAAAGCCGACCGAGTTGAAGATCGCCGCATTTTGCGCCCAGGTGATGACGGTGCGCGGGCTCATCACGGTTGAGATATCGCCGTTCATAAAGCCCTGGCGCGTAAGCTCGGCCACCTTGACCATATCCGCGATTATCGCAGGGTCAGCGTCCGGCGTTTTCGACAGGACAATCTGCTCTTCAACCTCTGGCGCGAGATAGTTCAGCGCCACGACCACGTTCCAGCGGTCCATTTGCGCCTGGTTGATCGCCTGCGTCCCGTGATAGAGCCCGCTGGTATCGCCAAGGCCGACCGTGTTGGTGGTCGCGAACAGGCGGAAATAGGGGTTTGGCGTAATCACGCGGTTTTGATCGAGCAGTGTCAGGCGACCATCAAATTCCAGGATCCGCTGGATCACGAACATCACATCGGGGCGGCCTGCGTCATATTCGTCAAAGGTCAATGCCACCGGATGTTGAAGCGCCCATGGCAGGATGCCTTCTTTGAATTCAGTGACCTGCAACCCGTCTTTGAGAACAATCGCATCGCGGCCGACAAGGTCGATCCGGCTGATATGCGCATCAAGGTTCACGCGGATGCTGGGCCAGTTAAGGCGCGCAGCGACCTGTTCGATGTGGGTCGATTTACCCGTGCCGTGGTACCCTTGCACCATCACGCGGCGATTGTGGGCAAAGCCTGCAAGGATCGCGAGCGTCGTGTCCGCGTCAAACACATAGGCGTCGTCCATTTCCGGCACATGCTCTGACGGCGTGCTGAAAGCGGGGACCTGCCAGTCGATATCAATGCCGAATGTCTCGCGGACATCGACAGTTGTGTCGGGCTCGGTCGGAATGGCGCTGGCGCCTGCGAATTCTTCTGAAGAGTGCGTGTTCATTTCGTGTCGTTCGTTAATCGTGTCCGCGCGCCGGGGCAAGGGTTGCTTTAGGCAACCTGTTCGGGAATCCGGATTTCCCGCAAATGTCCACGCTTGATCCAGAGGCGTGCGCCGTCCTTACCAGCGGTCATAGTGGCCGCTTCATCCGCCGGAATTCGCAGCCAGTCCTGTTCGCGATATGCAACACCGTCCAGCGTCAACGCCCCATCCAGAACGAGCACTTCCACCCCGCCCCTGTGAATGAGTGGCAGGCTTGTCCCTTCCTCCCAAACCTCGAGAGACACATGCTCATAATCGCGTGCGGCGAGCACGTGGCGGCGAACTGCGGGATTGTTTGGGTCTGGGGTCAAGGATGCGGTGCGCATATCGACCGCAATCTGCTCCTGATCATCGGGGTCAAATTGCCAGAGTTTGACGAAGATCGTGCAGCCGGGATCAGAACGCGGAATGTGGTGAGTGCCCACAGGGTTGCGGATATATGTGCCCGCCGGATAGTCGCCGTGCTCGTCCTGAAAAACGCCTTCGAGAACGATAAACTCCTCGCCTCCCGAATGCGTGTGTTCGGGAAAGGCGCTTCCCTCGGCATAGCGGACAATGGATGTGGCACGCGCCACTTCGCCGCCCACACGGTCCAGCATGCGACGATCAACGCCTGCCATGGGTGACGGCACCCAATCGAGCCTGTCAGTGTGGCCAAGCGCGCGCGCTTCAAAGTCTGCGTTGATTTCCATGACACACGATATGGGCCGCAAACGCTGCAAATGAAGGCCAAAATGAAGGTCAGCGCTTCTCAAAATATCCGATCTGTGAGACTATCTGGTCTAACATGCCCTCCCCGCTCTCCTCTCCTGTCGAAGCCCTGCGCCTCAAACTGGTCGATCAGGTGCGCGCCACCTTCAACGACCAGTCGCGCGGGCAAAAGCCTGTGCCGCCGTCGGATGAGGCTCTGTTTGAAAAAGACACGCCGATCCGCCTCGTCCATGCCGACCTTGTGGGGATGATGACCGGAGGCGTGCGGGCGCTGCTCTTACAGATGCTCCACCCCCATGCGCTTCAGGGGGTTCTCGACCATTCCAACTTTCGCGAGGACATGCACGGGCGATTGCAGCGCACAGCTCGGTTTATTGCGGTCACCACCTTTGGCCACCGCGACGAGGCGATGAAGGCAATCGAGCGGGTAAACCGCATCCACGCAAAAGTGGGCGGGACCCTGCCCGATGGGACAACTTATGAGGCGACCAATCCGCGCACGCTTGCCTGGGTTCACGTGACGGAGGCGCAAAGCTTCCTCGCCGGATATCTACGCCATGTCAGGCCCGATATGCCGGGCCACGAGCAAGACGAGTATTACCGTCAGTTTGCCGTCATTGCGCGTGCGCTTGGCGCCGATCCCGTACCCACTACCCGGCGCGAGGCAGAGGCGCTGTTCCGCGACATGCGCAGTGATCTTCGCCCGTCCGCCGAAGCACGCGAAATCGCGCAATTGGTGCTGAGCCAGCGGCCAAAGGGCACTCCAGTTGCCCTGCAATCCGTCATCGGCGCAGAATCGGTTGCCATGTTGCCGCCATTTGCGCGCTCTATGCTCAATTTACAGCGTCCGGTGCTAACCGCTCTTCCGGCAAGAGCGGCGACATGGGGCGTCGGCAAAACGCTGCGCTGGGCGTTCAAGCAGAACGGGAACCAGCACAAGAACTGACAGACACTCGAATCCTTGGGAGGGGAGAGAATATGTACGTTTGCATCGCCGCATTGTCGGTCAAAGAGGAAAACCGCGAAGCCTATGAAAAGGCCGCCGCATTCATGGCCGACTGGTCGATGAAATACGGCGCATTGGAAGTGATGGAAGCATGGGAATCCCATGTGCCCGAAGGCAAGAAAACCGACCTTCGCAAAGCTGTTGCCGCGCCGGAAGGCGAGAAGACTGTGATGGGCTGGGTCATCTGGCCCGACAAGGAAACCCTGACGCGCGCACAGGAAGCGATGGGCAAAGGCGAAGGCTTTGAAGGATACCCCGAAGGCGACCCGCCGTTTGACGGCTCGCGCCTGATCTTCGGCGAGTTTGAGCCTGTGCTAACGAGGGGGCGCAGACAAGCCTAAGCTTTTGCGAATAGATCGTCTTTCTTAAGGGCCTGATAGGCGAACACCAGCGGCCACAAGAAATTGATCGATCCGAAAATGCGCTGGGTAAGGCCGGTGTATCCTTCAGGGTCCAGTCCCACGAGGATCAGCCACAGGTATAAAACGCCCATCAGGCTGCAAAAAACGGTGAACCCGATCATGCGTTTTTGCAGCGCCTCTCGCTCGCATTCGAGCAGCGTTAGAGCTGGCCCGAGAATATTGATGATACCAATCGCGTAAAGGCCGTGCATCGGGCTACCCATCGGCCAGATGCCGTTGGCGATCATCGAAATGCCAAAGATAATCCAGCACAAGGCGCCGCCCGATATGATCCGCCCGCTTGCGCCCCACGTGCCCACACCAAATGCAATCAAGGCAGCGCCAGAGATTATCGCAGCACTATTGGTTATCCAAAAGCTCCACCCCTCTCCAAGGGTCATGACGCTAGCGTGCGATTCAATCGCACTGTAACCGGGCGTCATAAACCCTGCGACAGTCACAAAGATCAGCCAGACGGGGAGCGGCAGAAAGCCTGCTGAGATGAGCGGTCTAGTCAAAATAGGGGGTGCTCCGCGGCTGAATGACCACAAAATCATGGCCCTCGCCGCAGTTAAGCAATCGCCTTGCACTTTCGCAACAACTGATAGGCATCGACCACCTTGCCAAGCCGCGCCTCATAGCTGCGGTCACCGCCATTCCTGTCGGGATGATAGCGCCGCACAAGCTCGGAATACCGCCGCCTGAGGCGTTGCTTATTGGTGTCAGAGCCAAGGCCCATCGTCTCGAGCGCTTCTGCCTCATCCTTCGAAAACTGCCCTGACATTTGCATCTGCGCCTCGCGCGCCGCGCGGCTTTTGATGCCATTGGCGCGCGCCGAAATCGCGTCCAGCGGATCGTCGAAGTCGTTCCAGCGCGGCATGCCATCGACTGCGGCTCTCGGGCTGAATGCGGGGCTTTCCGTGCGCCATCCCGCGACCGGGCTTTGCGCGTTGAGCATTTCTTCCGCGGTCATCCCCTCGAACCAGTCATAGCCGTCATTGAATTCGCGCACATGCTCAAGGCAGAACCAGCGATATTCGCCCGGCCCGTCAAATCCGCTTGGCCGGTAACCCGGGGCGCGAAATTCGCCCGCCTCGCGGCAAGTGGGATGTTCGCACACCCTGCCCTCGCCTTCAAAGCGGCCGTGAAATCGTGAATTTGCCATAAAGTGCTTGAGAATGGCGATTGATACGCCAAATTCCAAGGCATCAAATCACCCAAATCAAAGGTTATGACGAAAATGAGCGGAACTGTTGCCCGGGAAATCGAAGCTCTGCTCGTAGAGGCCTTTGCCCCGACGAACCTCCAAATCATCAATGACAGCGCGAGCCACGCAGGCCATTCGGGCGATGACGGGTCGGGCGAATCCCACTTCACCGTGGTGATCGAAGCGCCCGCCTTTGCCGATATGAGCCGCCTTGCAAGGCAACGCGCAGTGATCGCGGCGCTTGGCGATATCGTGGGTGATCGGGTGCACGCCGTCGCGATCAAGGCCAGCGCACCCGAGACCGGTGCCCCTGCCAACTAGGCAAAATCTTGTGAACGAGTTTGGCAACACCAAACGTATCCGGCGCGCGGCGCGGATCATCGTACTCGACCCGCAGGCCCGCGTGCTGCTGTTCCGGTTTGATGTGTCAGACCGCCCGCCCTTCTGGGTAACGGCGGGTGGTGAGTGCGAGCCGGAGGAAAGCTTCGACGAGGCCGCAAGGCGCGAGCTTTTCGAAGAAACCGGCATCCAGGCCGATCCTGGCCCGCAAATCGCGCGCACTACGCCTGAATTCATCACCGTCGAAGGCGAGCCCATTCAGGCCGATGAGCGATATTATATGCTGCGCGTCAATCACGCTTCAATCAGCACGAGCGGCCACACCGAACTTGAACAACGGGTGATGACGCAGCACCGCTGGTTCACTTTCACCGAGCTTAGCCAGTGGCACGAGGCAATCTTCCCTGAAAATCTCGGCCAGATTATTGCGGGCGCAGCATAGGCCCCGATCCCGCCCGCTTTCCTACATCGCTTGTCGCCGTTAGGTCTGCCTGAGGCGCCGTAACAGTTTCGTCCGACCCGAAATTTTATTGGCAAAGTGTCTCATAGGATTATTCATACAATTGTTTGTATTTCATCGATTTAGCGCGATTTTCCAACAGCTCTATGAGACACATGTGTCTCATAGGCAATTTGGCAAAACGGACAGCACCAGCGTCATCTTTGCGCTTGGAAAATAAATTTGCGTAAGTCCAATGGCTAAGCTTATCAGCTTGGGAAATACCGCAAGCGAGGGAGAGACAAGATGGACTATAATGGCAAGGTCGCATGGATCACAGGGGCCTCTTCGGGCATTGGCGCTGCACTTTGCCGCGATCTCGCCAGCCGGGGTGCGCATCTGGTGCTGTCGGGCCGGGATGAAGCCCGTCTTGCGCAAGTGGCGGCGGATTGTGGTGAGACGCTGATCCTGCCGTTCGATGTGCGCGATGAGGCAGCGCTGGCAGACGCCACCGCCAAGGCTATCGCATGGAAAGGCGGCGTCGATCTCGCGGTCGCCAATGCGGGCGTGTCACAACGCAGCCGCGCGCTCAAAACCGATATGCAGGTCTACCGCGATATCATCGACATCGACCTCACCGCGCAGATCGCCTTTAGCCAAGGCTTGATCGGCCATATGGTAAAACGCGGCAGCGGAGCCTTGGCCTTTCTCTCTTCCATCGCTGGCAAAGTCGGCGTGCCGATGCGCACCGCTTACTCCTCTGTGAAATTCGGGCTTGCGGGGTATGGCGATGCGCTTCGCGGGGAGTTGTCGCAAACCGGCGTCAGCGTCCACATGATCTACCCCGGCTCGGTCGCAACTGACGTTTCGCGCAATGCTCTCACCGCTGAAGGTTCAAAACGCGGCGTCTCTGACAAGGTGATCGACGAAGGCATCCCCGCGCCAGACGCGGCCAAAACCATGCTCGACGCAATCGCGGCGGGTGAGCGGGAGATTATCGTGGCGCAAGGCGCAGAGCTGCAAATGGGCGAGATGCGCCGCACACCCGATACCCTCTTCGATCAGGTCGCGGCGATGGTGGCCAGCGGTTACATGGAGCGGATGGAAGAGGAAGCCTCGTGATCCAGCTCGATCAAAAACGCGTAACGCTCGCCAACGGGATTGAGCTTGATGTGGTGGACGAAGGGCCGCGTGACGGCGAGGCGCTGATCTTCCTGCACGGCTTTCCTGAGAATCACCGCACATGGCGGCATCAGATCGCGCATTTTTCGAATCGCTATCGCTGCATCGCACCCGATCAACGCGGCTATCGCGGGTCGTCCAAGCCGCAAGAAGTGGACGCTTACACGCCTGACAAAATCATCGGTGATGTGTTTCTGCTAGCTGACGCGTTGGGGATCGGGAAGTTCACTATCGTTGGCCACGATTGGGGCGGCGCGATTGCCTGGGGGGTGGCGCTGGGCGGGCAACATGCGCGCGTTACTCGCGCGGTCATCGCCAACGCGCCCCACCCTGCGATCTTTCCAAAGCTGCTCTACACCAACCGGCATCAACGCGAGGCGTCGCAATATATGAGGGCGTTTCGCGATACGGCGAATGATGCATTTATTCGCGAGCACGGGCTTGGCGCATTTCTTGAGAAAGAGGCGAAATGGGACAACCCGCCGACCTCTGACCCGCAAGAGCGCGCGATCCTTGAGAAGGATTACGAGAACCGCGAGGCGGCATTCGGGATGCTCAATTACTACCGCGCCACGCCGATGGCCGTGCCAGCGATGGACGAACCGTTCGAACTGCCAGCCGATTTTGCCGCACCCGAGGTGCCAAAGCTTACCATCCCCACTCTGGTGATCTGGGCGATGGATGACCTTGCCCTGCCACCTGAGAATCTGGACGGATTGGATGAAGTGATTGATCCGCTGACTCTCGTGAAAGTGCCCGATTGCGGACACTTCGTCCCGTGGGAAGCGCCGCAAGCGGTGATCGCGGCGATGGAGGCGTTTCTGGAAGGGTAAGCGTGGGCTCGGGACACCATTGACAATTCCACCAAAATGACTTAAGTTATTAAAAGATAAGGAGTTTTAAGATGGTATATCATATCCCAAGCGAGTGTGACTGTGGCTGCACAAACTGCACTTCTGGCAGCGGTTGTTGTAATTGCGGCTGCACCGACTGCAGCTAGAACTCGAACGGTTCTGGCCCGTTGATTTTACGGGCCCAGCCACTCCACCCACGCACCATGAGGATGCGCATGCCCAAGCGTATAAGTCTTGCCGTCATCCTTTGATCCGTTCCACAATCGCACCTTCAACTCATGGCGGAAGGTTGCTGGATCGGTTTCAAGCGCAACCCATGCAAGCGGGGTATCAGGCGTTGCCTGTTTTCCCGCTGCTGTGAACCTTTCGGTGATCGCATCCTGAGTGTTTTTGGGCATATATTGCCACATGATGGAATGGAACATTGCCTTGGTTGTGCCGGGTTTTTGAGGCGCGTTGAGGCGTTGTTCGACAAAGTCACCGGCATCCATTTGTACGACTGAAGGCGGGCTTTCGTTCGCAAGGGCAACCGCCGCATCAATCCGCGCCATGCGTCCGGGTGCATCGGGCCAGACATAGGATTTGAGCTTTAACGCAGATGTCTCATCGGTAAGATCAATCGGCGCGACGTCGCAGGCGCGTACCGAAAGGATCTCGAAATCAGCCGGCGGCGCAGGCGGCGAACCCCTTCCCCCGCGCCATTCAGGTTCAATGCGCATCGGTGAATTTGCGGGACCCACCTGCGTCTCGCCAAGTTGGAAGTGATACCGGTCCAGCATCGTGTTGACCCCGGCACTTGCGCCAAGTTCGAACAGGTCAAAGCGCGGGGCCACCCGCCGGGCAAGCCACAAAAGCCCCGCCATAATACTGGCCGATCGCCCCGCCTCATTGGTTTGCGGCGGGCCATCAAACCACGGGAGAAGGGCGTGGTCGTTGGTTTCAATGACCGAGCAAACAAGCCTGTCAACCGCGGCCTGATGGGTAATCTGGCCTGAATACACCCTCGCCAGCCGATCATCGACACCGGTCAGCAGGAGACTGTGCAAGCCCCCCGCGATCCGAAGCGGCATGGCATCTTTGAGCGTGAGCCCCTGCCACGAAGCCATCCGCCGGGCGCAAGCGGTCTCCTCCTCGATGACCTTGGTCAGGGCACGGACAATGCGAGCGGTGCACGGCGCATGATTGATCTCGGCATGTTCTGCCTGCCATTCAATTGCGGCGGCAAAGTCTTCGATGTCCATGACGCCGCCGACACCGTCTCTGCTCGCTTCGTTCCCGCTCATCTTTCCTACTCATCCCCTTTTGCTTATGCTGCTTCTTGTTGCCCTTTAACGGCCTACACCTTAAGTGCGCGGCCAAGATGACAAGCGACCAATCCACCTCGAACGAAAGCCTGCTCACCTTTGCGGTGCCCAAGGGGCGCATTCTTGATGAGGCGCTGCCCTTGATGGCGCGCGCCGGAATCGTGCCGGAAGACGGCTTTCATGATCCGAAAAACCGTTCTTTGTCCTTCGATACATCACGCAGCGATATGCGTCTAATCCGGGTGCGTGCATTTGATGTGGCGACATTTGTTGCGCATGGCGCTGCGCAGATCGGCATTGTTGGCTCCGACGTGATCGAAGAGTTCAACTATGACGACCTTTATGCGCCCGTTGACCTCGACATCGGCCATTGCCGTTTGTCGGTTGCGCGCATGGCTGGGGATACCGAGGACGATGCAGGTGCAAGCCACATCCGCGTGGCGACAAAGTATCCGGGGCTGACCGCAAGGCATTTTGAAGCACGCGGAATTCAGGCGGAATGCGTGAAATTGAATGGAGCGATGGAATTGGCCCCGTCGCTTGGCCTTGCGCGGCAGATTGTTGACCTTGTCTCTTCGGGTGCAACGCTCAAGCAAAACGGCCTTGTCGAAACGCAGCAAATCATCGACATCACTGCCCGCCTGATCGTCAACCGCGCAGCATACAAGACCGACCCACGGGTTGCAGCTCTGGTCGACGCTTTCCGCAAGGATGCCGAGACCCGCGCCCAAAAGCAGGACGCAGCGTGATGCAACAACTTGATACAACCCAGCCCAATTTCGCCCGCGACTTCATCCGCGTGGTTGAAGAGCGGCGCGATGCAGACAGCGATGTCGCCGGCGTCGTGCAGGATATCCTGCGCACTGTTCGCTCAGGCAAAGACGATGCGCTTGTCAAATATACACAACGTTTTGATGGCTATTCCCTGATCAACGACGCTGATTGGGTGATCACATCTGAGCGGTGCAAGGAAGCGTTTGACGCGCTCGACGACGAACAACGCGACGCACTTCAACTCGCAGCGGACCGCATCCGCGCCTATCACGAAGCGCAGCTGCCCGAGAACCGCGACTATAAAGACGCAACCGGCGCAAGGCTCGGGGCGATCTGGCGGCCAGTGGATGCAGCGGGACTTTATGTGCCGGGCGGGCGGGCAGCTTACCCTTCCTCGCTTTTGATGAATGCGATCCCTGCCCGTGTCGCAGGGGTTGAACGGCTTGTGGTGGTCACCCCCACCCCCAAAGGAAACTCCAACCCGCTGGTTCTGGCCGCGGCCCATATCGCAGGCGTCGATGAAATCTGGCGCGTTGGCGGAGCGCAGGCTGTGGGCGCGCTCGCCTATGGCACCGATCGGATCAAGCCGGTGGACGTCGTTGTGGGTCCGGGCAATGCCTATGTCGCCGAGGCAAAGCGTCAGCTTTACGGCGTGATCGGCATCGACATGGTCGCCGGGCCTTCAGAAATTTTGGTTGTGGCCGATGGCAAGAATGATCCCGACTGGATTGCAGCTGACCTTTTGAGTCAAGCCGAGCATGACCCGACCTCGCAATCGATCCTTATCACTGATGACGCAGGTTTCGCCGCACTTGTCGCAGACCGCGTCGATGTTCAGATCAGCCAGCTTGCAACGCAGAAAACCGCAAGACAAAGCTGGGACGATCACGGCGTTATCATCGTGGTGAATGATATGGAGGCCGAAGCGCCTGACCTTATCAACGCTCTTGCCGCAGAGCACCTTGAGCTTGCGATTGATGATCCCGAAGCGATGATGGGCAAGGTACGCCACGCCGGCAGCATCTTCCTTGGCCGCATGACGCCAGAGGCCGTGGGAGATTATGTTGCCGGGCCCAATCACGTTCTGCCCACCGGGCGCCGCGCGCGGTTCTCTTCGGGCCTGTCGGTCCTCGACTTTATGAAACGCACCAGCTTTATCCAGTTGGATGAAGCGAGCTTTGGCGCGATTGCTCCTGCCGCCGCCACCCTTGCCCATGCAGAAGGGCTGCCTGCCCATGCCAAATCAGTAGAATTGCGCCTCAAATGAACACACCTGCCAAATCACATTCCCGTTCACAGGCTCGCTCAACCGCTCGCCTCGCGGCGGTCCAGGCGCTGTATCAGCGCCAGATGGAGGGCACGAAAGTCGACGAATTGTTGGTCGAGTTTCACCGCCACCGCCTTGGTGAACGCCTTGATGACGAGGATAGCGAAAGCGGCGAACAGCTTGCAGCGGTCGAGGTTGATTTCTTCAACGATCTTGTGCGCGGTGTCGATGCGCGGCGCGACGAGATCGATGCAGCAGTAACGGCCAAGCTTTCGGACGGGTGGACGCTTACCCGATTGGACAAAACCATGGTGCAGATCCTTCGTGCAGGAGCATATGAGCTTATAGCGCGCGCAGACGTTCCCGCGGCGGCTGCGATCAATGAATATGTCGAAGTTGCAAAGGCTTTCTTCGACGACCGCGAAGCAAAGTTCGTGAATGGTATTCTGGACGCGCTGGCGAAAGAGGTTCGGTCATAAACGAGGCGGATTTCATCACGGCCATTCGCGCACTCCCTTTGCATTCGGGTGCGCGCGGGCTCAAAGATGATTGCGCGGTGTTGGAAATTGGCGGTGAAACGCTGATCCTTACGCACGACGCGATGGCTGAGGGCACGCATTTTCGCGCCGATGCCGATATGGCGGATGTCGCGTGGAAACTGGTCGCGAGCAATCTGTCTGATCTTGCCGCCAAAGGAGCAGAGCCGGTTGGCGTGCTTCTTGGGCATTGCCTCAGCAGCGATGATCACGATTTCCTTCAAGGCCTGGCGCAAGCGCTTGAGACCTTCGGCACCCCATTGTTAGGCGGCGACACAATCACCACAAAGGGACCCCGCGTGTTTGGTCTGACCGCCATTGGCAAAGCCACACACACACCGGTGCCAGCGCGCAGCGGCGCATCAGTGGGGGATGCGGTTTTTGTCACTGGTGTCTTGGGCAGAGCAATGCTTGGCTTTGAAGGGCACAGCGCACATCTCGGCGCGTTCAACCGCCCTACTCCTCGCCTTACCGAAGGATATGCGCTGGCTCCTTGTGCAACGGCAATGATGGATGTTTCGGACGGACTGCTTTTGGATACGTTCCGAATGGCTGAGGCGAGCGATGTTACTATCGCCCTTGATAGCGCAGCAGTGCCGGTTGCCAATGATGCGCGCCGCGATGACGCGTTGCGCTGGGGTGATGATTACGAGCTTCTCTTCACCCTGCCCGCGGGATCGCACACCCCGGTCGATGCTGCGCAGATCGGCCTTGTCGAGGCGCGTGGATTTGCCCCGCTCATCCTCGACGGTCATCCGCTTGTGAATGCGCAAGGATTGGGCTTCGAACATAGCTAAAACTGCAAGGCAAATTGCAAAAACTTGAAGTTTCCCACTGCACACGCGCATTCCCACTTGTGTCGGCGCATTCTCCCGATAAGTTGACGGGCCTCGGCGCAAGGGATCTGTAACGAGACAGAACAACAGCAGACCCCGCCATTGCGCATGTTTTCCACGCTTTGGAGAGGGGATTCTTCGTGGACTTAATTCTCATATCAATTGGGCTGGGACTTCTTGCCGTCGTGTACGGCATCGTCACCAGCCGCCAGGTGCTGGGTGCCAGCGCCGGTAACGAAAAAATGCAAGAGATTGCAGGCGCCATTCAAGAAGGCGCTCAAGCCTACCTCAACCGTCAATACACGACGATCGGTATCGTTGGTGTGGTCGCAGCGGTCATTGTGGGCTTTTTCCTTGGCGTTGTGCCAGCGGTCGGCTTTATCATCGGCGCGGTATTGTCGGGCGTTGCGGGCTACATCGGGATGAACATCTCGGTGCGTTCAAATGTTCGCACGGCTGCTGCGGCTGAGAAAGGCCTTCAAGAGGGCCTGACGATCGCTTTCCGCGCGGGCGCGATCACCGGTATGCTGGTGGCTGGGCTTGCTCTGCTTGCAATCGCAGTGTTCTTCTACGTGCTGGTTGGACCGATGCAGCTTGCGCCTAACGACCGGATCGTCATTGACGGTCTTGTTGGTCTGGCCTTTGGGGCATCGCTGATATCGATCTTCGCGCGTCTTGGCGGCGGTATCTTTACCAAGGCCGCAGACGTTGGCGCTGACTTAGTCGGTAAAGTCGAAGCCTCGATCCCGGAGGATGACCCCCGTAACCCGGCGACAATCGCCGATAACGTGGGCGACAACGTGGGCGATTGCGCCGGCATGGCCGCTGACCTTTTCGAGACTTACGTTGTGACCGTTGGTGCAACGATGGTTCTGACCGCCCTGCTCTTCGCCGAGCAATTGGGCGAGATGCTCCTGCCGATGATGGCATTGCCACTTCTGATCGGCGGCGCTTGTATCGTTACCTCGATCATCGGCACGTACTTTGTCCGCCTCGGCAATGGGACGAATGTCATGGGCGCGATGTACAAAGGCTTCATCGTGACAGCCGTTCTGGCGATTCCGTTGATCTGGTTTGCAACAGCGCATGCCCTTGGCACGGTTGGCGCAGATATGAACACCGTATTGGGCGCAGGTCCAAGCGGTATCGAGTTCACTGGCAGGGCCCTGTTCTATTGCTCGCTCATCGGCTTGGCGCTGACCGGCATAATCATCTGGATCACCGAGTATTACACCGGCACGAACTATCGTCCGGTGCGCTCAATCGCCAAGGCATCGGAAACGGGCCACGGCACCAACGTGATCCAGGGTCTTGCAATCAGCCTTGAATCGACCGCGTTGCCGACCATCGTCATCATCGCAGCGATCATCGGTGCGTACCAACTTGCAGGCCTTATCGGCCTCGCGTTCGGTGCAACTGCAATGCTCGCGCTTGCTGGCATGGTTGTGGCGCTTGATGCGTATGGTCCGGTGACCGACAACGCTGGCGGTATCGCCGAGATGGCCGAGCTCGACGCTAGCGTTCGTGAAAAGACCGACCTTCTCGATGCTGTGGGCAACACAACAAAGGCTGTGACCAA
Organism: Erythrobacter sp. S227; assembly: GCF_057364925.1. Taxonomy (NCBI): domain Bacteria; kingdom Pseudomonadati; phylum Pseudomonadota; class Alphaproteobacteria; order Sphingomonadales; family Erythrobacteraceae; genus Erythrobacter; species Erythrobacter sp. S227. Next base: position 396,488 of record NZ_CP200280.1, on the reverse strand, counting down.
GGGCTATGCCATCGGTTCGGCAGGCCTTGCAGCGCTCGTGCTGTTTGCTGCCTACACCGCTGACCTTCGCCTCTTCTTCCCTGATGCGAACGTCAATTTCAGCCTTGAAAACCCATATGTCATCGTCGGGCTTCTGCTCGGCGCGCTGCTCCCGTACCTGTTTGGTGCGATGGGCATGACCGCTGTGGGCCGTGCTGCGGGTGACGTGGTTGTCGATGTGCGTGACCAGTTCGCAAACGATCCGGGCATCATGGCCGGCACCAGCCGTCCAGATTATGCGCGCACGGTTGACCTTGTGACCAAGGCCGCGATCAAGGAAATGATCGTGCCCTCACTGCTTCCAGTGCTGGCACCGATTGTAACCTACTTCGTGATCTTCTTCCTTGCAGGCCAGGACAACGCCTTTGCAGCGCTTGGCGCTCTGCTTCTCGGTGTGATCGTGGGCGGTCTGTTCGTCGCGCTTTCCATGACCGCTGGCGGCGGCGCATGGGACAATGCGAAGAAGTACATCGAAGACGGCAATCACGGCGGCAAGGGCTCAGAAGCTCACAAAGCGGCTGTGACCGGCGACACTGTGGGCGATCCTTACAAGGACACCGCAGGTCCTGCTGTGAACCCGATGATCAAGATCACGAACATCGTGGCACTGCTTCTGCTCGCGGCTCTTGCTGGCGGCGCGCACTAACAAATACAGCCATTATTGGCGAAAAATTGCGCCGCCCGGGACATTTGCTTTTCAAAAGCGGTGGACCGGGCGGCTTTTTTTCTTGCGATGAAGGAGATCGTGATTAGGCTACACCCCATCGGGTTCAAGGGACTGAGCCGTTAGCAATACATTGATCCATGCTCTATTCAGAGCATGCCTCTTATTGTGCTTTCTTCAGGTCCTTTCCCATTGGAAATTCTACCTTGAGGAACACTGAGGTCGCACAATGAAAACTACTCTTCTCCGTTCAGCCACTAGTATTGCCATCGTTGCAGCTGCGATAGGCGTCATGCCTGCCACAGCGCCAATGGCCGTGCAGGCTCAACAAACTGCAAACTTGGCCGAGCAGCGCATCCCTGCCGGTGAGTTTGTCAAACAACCCAATATGCGCACCGTGCGCATTTCACCCGATGGCAAGCGCCTCGCCTACACCGCGGCGGTGAATGGCCAGTCTTATCTCGTCACTCTCAATATGGAGACCAATGAGCTCAAACCGGTTCTTGCGTCTAGCGAAGCGCGCGAAGCGGGCGAGCGCCGGATGGTCAGCTATCGCTGGGTCGGAAACGAGCACATCGTCATCACCACTTTCAGCCGCGAGAATTTCAATGGTCAATTGGGCGATATCGGCCGTTTGATCGCCTATGATGTGAATTCTGGAGAGTTTACCCAACAGGCATGGGAACGCGCGGGCGGCAATGCGACCACTATCAAATACATCGATCACGAAAACGGCAAATACCTGCTTCAGCGTTTTGCGTTGCAAGAAGTGCGATCACGCAACGATAACCCAGAGGTTGTCGAAGTCGACGTGAGGACCGGCAAGTTTAAGACTGTACAGCGCCCGAACCCGGTCGTTCGCGATTGGAGCGTTGATGGTCAGGGACAAGTGCGTTCGGCATCCATGTACGATAGCGACACCGGCAAAGTGCGTGTGTTGTTTAAGGCCGAGGGTGAGCGCAATCTCAAAACCGTCTTCAACGAAGCGGATGAGACTTTCACCGAAAGCGCTCCTAACCCGTCAATGTATATCCCTGGCACCAATATGGTTTACACCATCTCGAACCACGAGGGCGAAAGTGCCGTCTACAAGATGGATATGACGACCCTCGATATTGTCGAGAAGGTGTTTGATACCGAAGGCTATGATGTCGAAGGCCTGATCCTCAACGATGACCGTGACAGGGTCCTAGGTTACCGGGTTTTCGACGGCGGTGCCAAGACGGTTTACACAGATCCGGATATGAAAACCGTCAAGACGATGCTTCGCGAAGTGTTTGAAGGGTCATCAGTGCAGATCGTCGACTACACCTCCGACCTTTCGAAGTTTGTCGTTTATGTCGGCGGCGTCGACAAATTTCCCGGATATTTCCTGTTTGACACCAAAACGGGCGCTCTCAACCTTCTGAACTGGGAGAAAACCCATCTCAAGGATCTGCCCGCAAACCCGATGACAGCCGAATGGTACACCGCAAGCGATGGTGTGCGAATTCAGGCGGTCGTGACCTATCCTCGCCACCGCGAAGGGCAGAAGAACCTTCCGGTCGTAGTGATGCCGCATGGTGGCCCGTTCGGGGTCTATGATACGGTTGGAATCGGATTTTTCCCTTGGCATCAGGCTCTCGCCGAACAAGGCTATGTCGTCATTCAGCCCAATTATCGTGGTTCTGGCGGTTATGGTAAGGAGTTCGTCAAACTCGGCCGTCAACCTGGCGGCTATGGCAAACGCATGCAGGATGATCTCAACGATGCGGTCACCGCCTTTGCAGAAAAAGGCGTGATTGACGCAGACCGCGCCTGCATCATGGGTTGGTCGTATGGCGGCTACGCCGCGGCACGCGGCGCTCAGCGTGATGCCGATGTGTGGAAGTGCGCTGTAGCTGGCGCCGGTGTCTATGACATGCCACTTATGAACCAATGGGATGCGCGCAACCTTGGCCGGTTCAGCAGCGGTTTCCAGGCAACGTCTGACGATCCTGTCGCGATTTCGCCTGCTCGTAATCCTGAAGGCGACTGGTCGCCGATCCTGATTGTAGCAGCTAAAGAAGACGCACGTATCCCGATGGAACAGGCCGAAACTCTCGTCTCGGCCCTGCGCGGTGCTGGCAAGGTGGAAGGCGAAGACTTCCGTTACGTGGTTCAGGAACAAGGCACGCACAATCTGCCCTATGACGATGTTCATATGGAGTGGATCAACGAAGCCAATGCCTGGATGCAAAAATACAATCCAGCGTACATCGACAGTGACGCAGATACCCCTCCGGCAATGGTCGCGTTTAACGACTGATCCGGATACTATCTGAAAATAAGGGGCGCGGGCTTGAGCAAGTCTGCGCCCCTTTTTCGTCTGTGCTGTTTGTATTTGACCCGCTGATTGTCCCGCTGTGAACCACGCTCGACAAGATTGGAGCAAATTGTAGCGTTAACGTGAACGCACCCTTTAGTCTCTGTGCTCGGCATTTGTTCAATGATGCGCGTTGAGGATTGAAACAATGGAACTCGCGGCCCGGAATCTGGAAAAGGCGGCCACTGGCCGGGCCATATCTGAATCATTAGAGGGCCCGATCGTCCCCGAAGGAAACCTGCGACTGACGGGTCTATTATCCGCGCAGTCACCATCGTTCCTCAAAGCATGGCGCGCGCTTGCGACATTGCCTGCAGAGCCCAATCCCTTTTTCGAAGACTGGTTCGCCGCACCATCTCTCGAACAGTTTGCAGGCGGTAGAGATTGTTCACTTGCAACCTATTGGAGCGGGGAGCAACTCGCCGGTATTTTGCCTTTGGCGCGCTCAAACGACTATTACGGCAACCCTCTGCCCCACATGAGCACATGGCTGCACGGCAACGCATTTTGTGGAAGCCCGCTAGTTGCAAAAGGGCATGAAAAGGAATTTTGGCGCGCGCTCCTGGACGAGCTCGACGAAACGCCGGGCCCTGCACTGTTTCTGCACTTACCCCTTCTTCCGGCCAAAGGCGCGCTCAATATCGCGCTGGAAGAGATTTTGTCTGAGACCGGGCGTCCGGGCGCGATTGTCGAGAAAAAAGATCGGGCAATGCTCTCGTCCACCCTTTCCCCGGACGAATACCTCGCACAGGCGATGAGCACCAAAAAACGCAAAGAGCTTCGCCGCCAGCACAAGCGGCTGAGCGAGCTTGGTGATCTTAAATTTGAACGGTTTGAAGGTGCTCAGGGGCTAGAGGCATGGGTCGAACAGTTCCTGACGCTTGAGGCAGCGGGATGGAAGGGAGAGGCAGGCTCTGCCCTCAAGTCTGATGAAGCAAGCTATGCCTTCTTTGCCGATACAATGTTCGGCAGCGCCAATGCGGGCAGGCTGGAACGGCTTGCCCTGAAGTTGGACGGAAAGCCGATTGCGATGCTGGCGAACTTCCTGACGGCTCCGGGCGCTTACAGTTTCAAAACCGCATTTGATGAAGACTATGCGCGCTTTTCACCCGGCCTCTTGTTGCAGATTGAAAACCTGGAATTGCTGAAGCGCGAAGGGATTGAATGGACCGACAGCTGCGCTGTTCAAGGCCATTCGATGATCGAGCGGATATGGAGCGAGAAACGTTCATTTGTCAGTCGCAATATCGCCATCGGGGGATCCATTCGCCGCCTGACTGCGCGTGCGCTCATGGCCTATGAAACACGCGAACGGAGCTAAGGCATGAACGCCAACTCGTCAGTCTATGATCACGCAGCCGCCAAGCTTCACGTCTTTGGTGACGACGCGAGAGAGAGCTTCTCAACGCTTTATCCGGAAGGACCCCATACACTTCGGCACAATCTCGGCATGCAACCTCTGCTCGAACTTGATGCTCTTGCACAATTGGCAGAGCAGCTGTCCGAAAGCAGCATTGAATACAACCGCGGCGATCTGCCTATCGGAGTGGACGGAAAGCCAGGTTCCACCGGCCTGTCGATTGGCGACACCATCCGCACAATTGCGCAAAGCAACAGCTGGGCGGTGCTGAAAAACATTGAGCAAGCCGATACCTATAAGGCGCTGTTGTCTGATCTGCTGGATGAAATCCGTGACGAGATCGAAGCGAGGACCGGCAAACTGCTAACGCCTCAAGGGTTTATCTTCATCTCCAGCCCGAATGCGGTGACGCCTTACCACTTCGATCCGGAGCACAACATCCTGCTTCAGCTGCGCGGCTCGAAAGTGATGACACAGTTTCCCGCCGGCGACCCGCGCTTTGCACCTGATCATGTCCATGAAAGCTATCACACAGGCGGCCCGCGCGAGCTTCAATGGGATGACAGTTTGATGGCCGAAGCGCGGGAATTCCCGCTTGGCCCGGGTGATGCGGTCTATGTGCCTGTTATGGCCCCGCACTTTGTTCGAAACGGCCCGCAAGCCAGCATCTCCTTGTCGATCACGTGGCGCTCCGAATGGAGCTATAGCGAGAGCGAGGCGCGCGCTTTCAACTCTGTTTTGCGCAAGATGGGCTTGCAACCCAAGGCGACTGGCCGTTGGCCCCATGCCAACCGCGGTAAATCGCTTGCCTACAAGGCCTTGCGCAAGATCGGGCTTACTCAAGCTTGACGCAAAGGGCTTGCCCAGCCCATGGGACGCCCCATGACTGATACACCCGACCATGCCCAACCTGATTATGGGCGCATCGTTGATGAACTTGTTCAGCTCTTGACCGTCCGGAGAGCTGCGACCGACGTCTATATTGGTTCCCCGCAAAAAGGCGGCGTTGGCCGCGTGTTCGGCGGGCAGGTTATCGCGCAGGCCCTGCAGGCGGCGCAGGCAAGCGTGCCCGAGAGCAAGATTGCCCATTCGGCCCACGCCTATTTCCTTCGCGGCGGGCGCGAAGGACTGCCCATCGAATACCGGATCGAGCGCGACTTTGACGGGCGCAGCTTCTCCAATCGCCGGGTTGTTGCTTCACAAGAGAACGAGGATGGCACCGCGACACCCATCCTCAACCTTACCGCAAGCTTTCAAACCCCCGAGGAAGGGCTCGAGCATCTCGATGCTCCCATGCCGGAAGTCGAAGATCCCGAAAGCCTCAAAACCGATTTGGAAACAAGGCGCGCCATGATCGACATGATGGGCGACAAGGTCTCTGATGCCCAACGCGCGCTCGCGCTTCGCCCTCGCCCGATCGAGATGCGCACCACCGACAAGCTGCATTGGATGAATTCGGAACCCAAGGACCCGCGCGCTCACAGCTGGTTCAAAGCGGCAAGCGCGCTTCCCGATGATCCTGCCCTTCACCGCGCCGTCATCGCTTATGCCAGCGACTACACGCTGCTTGGCACCAGTGCCTTGCCCCATGGTCTGTCTTGGATGCGCGGAGAATTGGTCGGGGCAAGCCTTGACCACACCTTATGGTTCCACAAAGAGGCCAAAGCTGACGAGTGGCTGCTGTATGCAACCGACAGCCCATGGTCAGCGGGGGGACGCGGGTTCAATCGGGGACGCATCTTCAACCGCGACGGCGAACTGATCGCCAGCGCGGCTCAGGAAGGAATGATCAGAAAGCGGGTCAAGAAGCCCGGCTAAACCAATGAAATGCAAGCGTGCTGGAGGGATAACTCCAACACGCCCGCATTGCATTAATGGGCCAAAAGCACCGGCAATTTGGGATTTGTGAGGATCCTTCGGGTCACGCCGCCCATCAGCATTTCGGCAAGGCGTGAGTGGCCATATGCGCCCATCACCATCACACCGCATTCGCGCATTTCAGCGGCATTGAGAAGCGTATCAGCGATGTTGGCTTTGCCGCGCGGAATCTCCACCACTTCGGCGGAAATTCCGTGCCGGTCCAGGTACATGGCTGCTTCTGACACAGGGAATTCATAGCGTTGTTGTTCATCGGGTTCCGCCACCGTCGCAAGGAACACCTGGCTCGAATGTGCAATTAAAGGAACGCTGGCCCGCAATGCGACACACGCCTCAGCCGATCCATTCCATGCAACCAAAGCCGGAGCATTCACATCGAGACGCTTTGCATCGCCCGGGACAACCATCACCGGCGCAGGTGACTTGATTGCAAGCTCCCCTACCATCGAGGATGGCGAACGTGATGCCTCCTCGCCGATGTCATTGGGCCCTACAAGGATGATATCGTGCAGCGCTGATTGCTCAAGGAGCCGGGTTTCAGCCATGCCATATTGGAAGCGCCATTCCCAAGAGACATCCTCATTGGAAAGGTCTTTCTCAATCTTTGCGCGCAGTTCAGCTGCCGCCTCTTTAATCCGAGGCATGGCCGCAGCCATCGCGTTCCCGTAGAAATCGCCGGGCGCAAAAACCTCGTAACTTACTGCTTGAAGACAGGTGATATGGCCGTTTCCGGCCCGAGCCAGATCGAGCGCCACCTGCATGCGCGCCTCGAATGCTTGATCTCCATCAACATGCAACAGAATGCTTTTCATCGCTTGTCTCCCTTGATTGAGAGACAATTAGACACGCAAAATGCAGCGCTACATTGACTAGGATCAAATCTCGCGATTTTTGGTGGAGGATTACCCGCCCTTGCTGCCGCCAGCGGACCGGCTTCCGCCGAACATGCCGCCACTCGCCTTGTTGCGACCAAAGTTGGCGTCTTTCTTGCCGTATCCTGGCTTACCAAAGCCGGCGGCACGCGCCATTTGCGAGGCAGGCTTTACCTTGGGCACGCTCTTGGCGCGCTCCAATGCGCGACCTGCTGCCATATATTTGCCAGGTTGGCCGCCATACCCAAGGCGCGAGCCATTAGCGGTCTGATATCCACCTGCGGTGCTTTTATAGAGCGGGCCTGTTTTGCCATCTTTCTTGGATGAGAACCAAGCGACGATGAAGCCTGAATAGTGCGAACGGCGCCCAGAGGTCTGCTCTTCTTCGGGTGGCGTGTCCTGGACGCATTGACCCGGGCCATAGACCGCTTCGCAATCTTCCTTGGCCTCAAAGCGCGGGGCATCTTTTGCGGCGATCTTTTGAGCGTCCGCGCGCATCTCTTCGCATTCCTTGGTGGTTTTGCCGGTGGCTTTGGCGCAGGCAAAGACGTTTTCGAACACTTGGAGTTCGACATCTTTCGGGCCTTCTGAACCGGCCGCCTGTGCAGCAGGCGCAGGATCGCCCCCGCAGGCGCTAAGCATTACACCAGAGCTTACTGCCGCCATTGTTGTCAGCCGTACTGACGATGAGCGCTTTGAACGGTTTGCAGCCATTTTTTACCACTTTCCCCTGCGAGTTTTGTCTCGAGTATTCCCCCCTAAGCCAAAAAGGTTATCGTAAGGTGGATATCGGCTAAATTGATACGAAGAGGGCTGCTTAATGCTGCGTAAAGTGCTACCGGAAAGACCGAATTGGCAGGATATCGCAGCGGCCAATGGCTTTATTTTTCATCATGTTGATGGTGACTTGTACTGGGATGAGCGCGCCTGTTGGCAATTCACTCTCGAAGAGGTCGAGAACGAGATCGAAGACCCCACGACCGAGCTTTATGCCATGTGTTTGGGCCTTGTCGATGATGCTTGCCACGATCAACAGATGATGGAGCGGCTCGCGATCCCGCGCGATATGTGGGACCCGATTGCCAATTCCTGGAAACGCGGCGATGCCTCGCTTTATGGCCGGTTTGATTTTGCCTACACAGGGGACGGCCCGGCGAAGATGCTGGAGTTTAACGCCGACACGCCAACTTCCGTGTATGAAACCGCTTTCTTCCAGTGGAAGTGGCTCGAAGACATGATCGAGCTGGGTGAGCTTCCCGACACCACCGACCAGTTCAACCGCCTTCACGAGGCATTGGTTGAACGCTTTGCGCAAATTCTAACGCCGGGCAGCTTGTGTCATTTCTCTGCGGTCGAGGCGCATGTTGAGGACCGCGCCACGGTTGCCTATTTCGAAGATGTCGCGGGGCAAGCTGGGCTTGAAACCCGGTTTGTCGATATCAAGAAGATCGCGATTGATACCGAGGGTGAATTTGTCGACCCTGAAGGGTACCGGATCGGTGCTTTGTTCAAGCTCTACCCGTGGGAAGACATGATGGTCGAGGAAAGCGCCGCGCAACTGGCCGGTTCGTCGTGCAACTTTATCGAGCCTTTATGGAAGGCAATCCTTTCCAACAAAGCGATCCTCCCGCTTCTTTGGGAAAAACACCAGGGCCATCGCAATCTGGTGCCCGCCTTCTTCGCCGGGACCGAGGGCGCGCGCGAATTGGAAGCACAGCCCCATGTCACAAAACCCTTCTTCAGCCGTGAAGGTGCAGACATCGCCCTATTCGACGGCGAGGCAAGTCATGTCGGTCCATCGGAGGGCTACGGCGCGGAAGGGCACATTGTTCAGGGTTATGCGCCGATTGCACGCTCTGGCGACAACCATGCGGTCATCGGCAGTTGGGTTGTCGGCGATGACCCTGCGGGCATGTCGATCCGCGAGGATGCAAGCCCTATCACCCGCGATCTTGCCCGGTTCTTGCCGCATATCATTATGGGGTGATCCGGCCCTTGCTATGCCCACTTGTCATGGCTCTCCCCTAAGCTAGGATGCGAGCGGGAGAAAACCATGCAAATCACGCGTCAGCCTCCGGTAAAGACCACTCTTCAACCATCCAATCACCCTTATTTGAGCGGGCCATGGACACCGGTTCACGAAGAGGTGGATGTTGAAGAACTCGAGATGATCGAGGGCGAGATTCCCGCTGACATCGACGGCATCTATCTGCGCAACACGGAAAATCCGGTGCATCAACCGCTTGGCCGTCATCACCCGTTTGATGGCGATGGCATGGTCCATCAGGTCAATATCTCGGCTGGCCGCGCGAGCTATCGCAACCGCTTCATCCGCACACATTGCTTTGATCAGGAACAGATCACAGGCGGCGCGCTTTGGGGCGGGCTTATGGACCCGCATGGCACATCGAAGCGCCCTGGCTTTGGCGCGCATGAGGGGCTTAAAGACACCGGCTCAACCGACATTATCGTCCATGCAGGGGTGGCTCTTGCTACGCTCTACCAATGCGGGGAAGCGTGGCAGATGGACCCTGTGACATTGGAGAATCTGGGCAAAGCGTCGTGGGGACCGTTGGACGGCGTTTCTGCGCATCCCAAGGTCGATGAAGAAACCGGCGAGCTGATGTTCTTCAACTACTCCAAATATGCGCCCTACATGCATTACGGCGTGGTCGACCGGTCGGGAAAACTTGCGCATTACGTGCCCATCCCCCTGCCCGGCCCGCGCCTGCCGCATGATATGGCGATCACCAAAAACTGGTCGATCCTCAACGATATGCCGTTGTACTGGGATGAGAAGCTGCTGGACCGCAAAATCCACGCCGCGCGCATTCATGACGGTGTGCCAACGCGATTCGCTCTAATCCCGCGCTATGGCCAGCCAGAGGACATCCGCTGGTTTGAGGCATCTCCCACCTATGTCCTTCATTGGACCAATGCCTATGAGGAAGGTGATGAGGTCGTCCTCGAAGGATACTATCAGGATAAACCTATGCCCGACCCGCTCGAAGAAGCGGGCGAATACAGTCATATGATGGCCTATGTGGACGAACACTCGTTCCAGTCGCGTCTCCATCGCTGGCGCTTTAACCTGAAGACGGGCGAGACCCGCGAAGAGCGTTTGTGTGAGAAGATCGTCGAGTTCGGGATGATCAATCCGGCGTATCTGATGAAGAAAAGCCGCTATATCTGGTCCACCACAACGCGTCCCGGATGGTTCCTTTTCAACGGCTATGTGCGCCACGATACGCAGACAGGCGAAGAGCAGGTTTTTGAGCTACCCGAGGGTGTTTACGCCAGCGAAAGCCCGATGGTACCGAGGAAAGGCGCGGTTTCGGAAGACGATGGCTATCTTGTCACATTCCTGATCGACGAGAATTCTGGTGAATCCCAGCTTGCGATCCTCGATGCAAGCGATGTGACCAAGGGGCCCATTGCCCGCGCACGTCTGCCCCACAAGATTTCAAGCGGCGTCCACACCGCATGGGTAGAGCATTCGCAGCTAAAAAGGGATGCGCAATTCCGCGCGGAGCAAGCCGCAGCCTAGCCCCGGGTTAGACTAACCGGCGCACCATCACGCCAAGAACATCTTCAAGCGGCACACGTCCGACCGATTGCGCTTCATCTCCGCGCTTGCATTCAGCGCTGAGATGCACGCCGCCCTTGCGGCCAATAGCGGTGACCTTCTGGACGACTTTGCCAATTTCAGGGTGAAGCGCCAAAACGGTATCTCCCCGTTTCGGACGAACTTTAGACCTGAACAGAACCAAACTGCCTTTGGGCAGCCGGGGCTCCATGCTTTTGTCTCTCACCTTGGCGATCTTGTATCCGATCATGCGTAGGGTTCGTAAGCTAACAAAAAGATTCGTGCAAAGTCCCAAAGTCCAATTTTTACAAATTCATTACAATCTTCCGAACCACTGTCACGATTTGATACAATCAATTGCAACTTTCCTCGGGGCCAAGCATTGGGTAATGGAACGTCCAATTCTTTCATTGGCAAATTCAATTCAGGAGACTTTCAAACATGGCTTTCGACCTAATCGACCTTCCCTATGCCGACGACGCACTTGCGCCCGCAGTATCGGCAGAAACTTTGTCATTCCACCACGGGAAGCACCACAAGGCTTACGTCGACAAAATGAACGCAGCCATCGAAGGCACCGCGCATGACGATGCCGCACTTGAAGCGGTCGTTGCCGATGCGCGCGGTTCAAACGCCGGTCTGTTCAACAACGCCGCACAAACGTGGAACCACGCGTTCTATTGGCACTCGATGGCGGCCTCTGAAACCGCGCCTTCTGCCGATCTTGCAGCCAAGATCGATGCAGCTTTCGGCTCAATGGACGAGCTAAAGGCACAGTTGAAAGCGCGCGGCGCAGGCCACTTTGCAAGCGGCTGGGTATGGCTTGCCGAAAAAGACGGTGCACTTTCGATCGAAGAAACCCACGATGGCGACACGCTTGCAGACAGCGGTTTCAACCCGCTTCTGACGATCGACGTGTGGGAGCACGCCTATTACATCGACCACCGCAATGCGCGCCCTGCTTACCTTGACGCTGTTGTCGACGGGAAGCTCAACTTTGCTTTCGCCAGCGAAAACCTCGCTCGCGGCACTGCTTGGGTCTATCCGAAGTAAGCCAACAGGCACCTGAGAGTTGAAGGCCCGGTCCGCGACATACGCGGGCCGGGCCTTTTCTTTTCCCCAATCCCGCTCCCGAACTTGTAATCTGCTTTACCTCTCCCCCGAATTGGTGAAGGTTGCCTCCCGAGAAGAGAAAAGCGCTTCCCCGAAAGCGCGGCCCGCAAGGGTTCAGGGAGAAACAACTTTGACACAAGCTCCAGCGGCTCAGGCTTCAGCAGCCACGGCCCCTGCCTCCCCGGCAGGTGCTCCAAACACTGGCTTCGGAACCCCCGGCTACCGCGCCTATGTGCTCGCCGCGCTTCTGACGGTCTATATTTTCAATTTCATCGACCGTACCATCGTCAACATCCTGACCGAACCGATCAAGCTCTCCTTCGGGCTTGAAGATTGGCAGATGGGGCTGCTTGGCGGGCCGGCGTTCGCGGTGCTCTACACCTTCCTTGGCATTCCCATCGCGCGCGCCGCTGAACGCTATAACCGCGTTCTCATTATTGGCGGCGCGGTGATCATCTGGAGCCTGTTTACAGCGCTTTGCGGATTTGCAGCGTCCTTCCTGATGCTGTTTTTGTTCCGGGTCGGCGTCAGCATTGGTGAAGCGGGCTGCACACCGCCTGCGCAGTCCCTGATTGCTGACTATTTCCAACCCTCCAAACGCGCCACAGCTGTTTCGACATACGCACTTGGCGTACCCTTGGGGGGCATGTTGGCATCGGTCTTGGGTGGCCAACTTGCCGGCATTGACAGCGCCGCATTTGGTGCTTGGCTTGGATCGTTCGGACTTGGCTCGCTGTTTGGTGATCTCGACTGGTCGCAGGTCGAAGGCTGGCGCATCGCCTTCGTGCTCGTGGGTCTTCCCGGCGTTTTGCTCGGCTTTGTGGTCTGGTGGTCGATCAAAGAGCCACCGCGCGGATACACCGATCCAGCCGCTCTTCAGGGACTTGAAAAGGTCAGCTTTGGCGACGCGCTCAAAGTGCTGATGAAAAAGCCCGCCTATCGCCATGTGGTCTTTGGCGCGATGCTGGCCTCGTTCGTGGGATATGGCGTCAACCAGTTCACCACATCGTTCCTCATCCGCACCCATGGACTCACCATTCAACAGGCATCCTTGCTGTTCGGGATCATCTTGGGGCTTATGGCTGCGATTGGCGTGTTTACATCTGGATGGCTCGCGGACCGCATGTCAAAACGCTATCCCAAAGCGCTCTCATGGCTTCCCGCGCTGGGAATGACGGCCTCCGTTCCGCTTTATGCGTTCGGGTTTATCTCGGACAATCTTTGGTTTGCGATGCCTGCACTGATGCTCGCTGCGATGATCCACTACTTCTACCTCGGCCCAATGTATGCGGTTTCAGGCGGCGTTGTGGACAGCCGAATGCGGGCGACTTCGGTTGCGATCACCCTGTTTGTGGTGAACCTGCTGGGTTATGGCCTTGGGCCCTTGGTGGTTGGAGGGCTATCGACCTATCTCAACACCATCTTCCTTGATGGCTATGGCCTCGGGCTGACGCTCGAAGCATGTAAGCCGTTGATCGCGATGTCTCCCGAGGCTCAGGCCGCACTGACCGGCGGTGATGCAGCAAGCTTTACTGCCTGTACCGATGCCAATGCCAGCGGACTTCAATGGTCGATTGTGATCGCGTCTTGCGGTTATGGCTGGGCAGCGCTGCACTACTTGCTCGCCGGCCGGACACTGCAACAGGATATGGTGGCGAACGAAGCGTAAGGTCGACCCCTTACCCGCCCGCGTGGTAGAAATCGTAGATTGTGCGAGCGACCGCTTCGCTGACACCAGGTGCGCGTTGCAAATCTTGTAGCGAGGCGGCGCGCACCTTGCTGGCCGTGCCAAAGTGCAAGAGCAGCGCGCGTTTTCTCGAAGGGCCAATGCCGGGAATTTCGTCCAAGGGGCTTGCCGTGATCGCCTTGGAGCGTTTCGCGCGGTGCGCGCCGATGACATAACGGTGAACTTCATCGCGAAGGTTCTGGGCATAGAACAGCACAGGCGAATTGGTCGGCAGCATTTTCTCGCGCCCGTCGGGAAAATGGAACACTTCGCGCCCCTCGCGACCATGATGCGGACCTTTGGCGATGCCGATTACGGGCAGATCTTCGATCCCAAGTTCGCCCAGCACCTCCATCACAGAAGACAGCTGACCCTTGCCGCCATCGACCAGTACGAGGTCAGGCCACACGCCTTCACGCTCGCGGTCAGGGTCGTCTTTCATCGCGCGGGTAAAGCGGCGCTCCATCACCTCCCGCATCATGGCGAAGTCATCATTGGTCTGCGCAGACTTGATGTTGAACTTGCGATATTGCGACTTTTCAAAGCCTTCGGGGCTGGCAACCACCATCGCGCCCACCGCTTTCGCCCCTTGGATATGGCTGTTGTCGTAAACCTCGATACGCTTGGGCGGCTCGCCAAGCTCCAAAAACTCGGCGAGCTCGCGCTGTACCTTGGCCTTCGTACCGCGCTCGGCGAGCCTTCGTTCCAACGCTTCCACCGCATTACGTTCAGCCTGTGCCATGAGCTTGCGGCGATCCCCGCGTTGGGGAATGGAAATGACAACTTTCTTCTCGGCCAACTCTGATAAAGCGGCTTCGATCAATTCGCCTTCGGGTAAGTCTCGGTCGGTAAGGACAGTGGGCGGCGGTGGCACTTCCTCATAAAATTGCAGCATCACATTGGCGAGCACTTGTGCTTCTTCCACATCCTTCACATGGGCGGGAAAGAAGGCGCGATGCCCCCAGTTTTGCCCGCCTCTGATGAAGAAGGCTTGGACGCACATCTGCCCGCCTCTGGAGGCAATCGCGAAGACATCGGCATCGCCCACGTTCTTGGCATTGATCGCCTGGCTGCCCTGAATAAAGGTCGCGGCCCTCAACCGGTCGCGCAAAATGGCAGCGGTTTCAAAGTCGAGATCTTCGGCAGCCTTTGCCATTTGCTTTTCAAGATCAGCCTGAACCTTGCCCGATTTTCCCGCGAGAAAATCTTTCGCCTGAGCGACCAGCGCGGCGTAATCCTCCTCGCTGATCCGGCCCACACACGGCGCAGAGCAACGCTTGATCTGATAAAGCAGGCAGGGCCGGTAGCGATTGTTGAAAAAGCTGTCTGTGCAAGACCTTAGAAGGAACAGCTTCTCCAACGCGTTAAGCGTGGTGTTAACGCTGCCAGCACTTGCGAAGGGGCCATAATAATTACCTTTTGCACGCCGCGCACCGCGGTGTTTGTGGATGCGCGGGAAATCATGATCGGCGCGAAGGAGGATGAAAGGAAAGCTCTTATCGTCGCGCAATAACACATTGAAAGGTGGGCGATATCGCTTGATCAGCTGCGCTTCGAGGAGCAGCGCTTCAGCCTCGGAATTTGTGGTGATGATCTCCATCGCGCGGCATTGCGATACCATACGCTGCAATCGGTTGGTGAGCTGGTTCACCTGCGTGTAATTCACCACCCGCGCCTTCAGGCTGCGCGCTTTGCCGACATACAGGACATCGCCCCGCGCATCGAGCATGCGATACACCCCAGGGATCGGTTTAAGGGTCGCGACGACCTCGCGGATGGCGGTCACGCCTGCCTCCAGATCAGGCGTCGCGCGCGCAACAGTGTTCGCCGCATGAGCCTCGTTAAAGCGCTGCGCACCATCGGGATTGTGCGGGCTTCCGGCTCCATCTTTTATCGGCGCATTGGGCATTGGCCCTAAATAGGGTGCGCAAGCTCCCATTGGCAATGCGTGTGGGACCCACTATCGGCCACAAAATGAAGTATTACGACGCAATCATCCTTGGCGCTGGCGCAGCGGGCCTTATGTGCGCTGCACAAGCCAGCAAACGGGGCGTTCGCGTCGCAGTGCTCGAGAAAGCGGAAAAGCCGGGCAAGAAAATCCTGATTTCCGGCGGCGGTCGTTGCAATTTCACCAATGTGGATGCCGGCCCTGCCAATTACCTCTCCGACAATCCACATTTCGCCAAATCAGCGCTCGCCAGATACACCCCGCAGGACTTTATCGAGCTGGTCGATGCCCACGGCATTGCATGGCACGAAAAGACGCTGGGCCAACTGTTTTGCGACGGCTCGGCCAAACAGATCGTGCAGATGTTGCTCGACGAATGCGGGGAGAGCGTGGACGTCCTTTGTGATGCACAGGTGACCACTGTCGCCAAAGATGGCGACACTTTCGCAGTCTCCGCCAGCGGGCAGAACTTTGCGGCGCCCAACCTTGTGATCGCTACCGGCGGGCCTTCCATTCCCAAAATGGGCGCTACCGGCTTTGCCTATGATCTGGCGCGTCAATTTGGGCTGAAAGTGGTTGAGCCGCGCCCTGCCCTCGTGCCGCTGACCCTTGGCGGTGAAGATGTGCTGTTTCGCGAACTGTCCGGCGTTTCAGCCCCCGTCCGCGCGCATGCCGGTGCAAAGAAGCAGAAAGCGAGCTTTGATGAGGCGGCGCTGTTCACCCACAAAGGGCTTTCCGGTCCCGCCATCCTTCAAATCTCGTCCTATTGGCGACCCGGTGAAGAAGTGGGGATCACCTTCCTTCCCGAGGCTGATGCGGAGTGGCTGCTGGACCTCAAACGCGACCGACCGCGCGCTCACGTCAGATCCGTTTTGCGCGAGCATCTGCCAGACCGTCTTGCCGATGCTTTGGCAGAGCGACTTGGCATCGAGAGCGAGCTTGGCAATGTCTCGGACAAGTCGTTAAAAGCTGCGGCGGAGAAACTTGCCAACTGGCGATTCTCCCCGAACGGAACCGAAGGATTTGCCAAGGCCGAAGTCACAATCGGCGGCATATCGACCGGCGAACTCTCCAGCAAAACCATGGAAGCCAAGAAAGTCCCCGGCCTTTATGCCATCGGCGAGGCGGTGGACGTCACCGGCTGGCTTGGCGGGTATAATTTCCAATGGGCCTGGGCCAGCGGTGTCGCTTGCGGGGATGCGCTTTAGCCCTCCCCATCCGTGGCGAACCGTTCCTCGATCCAGCTTGAAAACTGCGTTTCAAGCCCGGCAATATCTCCGGCCAATCCAAACTCTTCATGATTAGCCCCAAGCCATCGGGCAAACGTGCCCTGCTTTTTGACGCCGTTCGCGATCTTGGCGAAAATCCGCTGGTCGCCTGTGGTCTCCAGGATAAAGTCCGCAAATAGCCGGGTTTGCAGATAAAACTCAGCCGGATCGCCGCGGCTTTCCTTGAGGAACTGCTCAGCCTCCTCGCCTGACAGAATCAAAGTGACATTCTCGCCCGACTGCCCCGAGCGCTCGCGCAGGGCCTGTGCTGCGCGCAGCGACGGGTGCTCCATTTCAAAATATTCGAGCAGCGGGAAAGGACTTGCGCTCTTGCCCTCCTCAAGGCGCTTTTGCGCGCTTGCATATCGCCCCTTGGTCAATTCGCTGTTTTCATTGAGGACCGCCGCGAGTTCATCAATCCAATCGGGCGATGAACTGCCGTAGCGCGAGACGCTTTTTTCCGGAGCCGCATCACCGTCGTAAAACTCGCGGAACAGGACATGTCCCGCCTCATGAGCAAGCGCGCCCAATTCGACCGCTGATGGCGGTTGCGGAGCGCCCGCGCCCGCGCTTGCGACCTGTTCGAGGGCTTGCGCAAGGATAGCCGCACGCTGCTCCTCGCTCATGCCTTTGGTTTGATCTTTAACCTGGCGTTCCACCGAAAGCCGGATGAGATTGCCTCTCGAAGCTTCGGTGATCCAGGGAAGCGTCAGAAACCCGCGTTCTTTTAGAAAAGCAACGGCTTCATTGGGCAATGAAGGCGTGCTCAGGACAGCAAAACTGTAGTCCGAGGCGCCAAAATAGCTCTCAAAGTCCACGACCGCATCATCCAGAGTGTCGGCCAGTTGCTGCGCTTGATCTGGCAAAGCAAGAGCAAGGCCGCGGCCACTTGTCGTGCAGACCCAGTCGCTTTCAAACCACTCCATCGCCTTTGCATCGTCGCACACATTTGGCGCAGGATTTTCCTCGCCTGCTCCCTCTTGGGCATGGAGCATTTGCGACTGGAGTGCCAGCATGGCCATGACCGCCCCTGCAAGCAAAGGCCGCTTTCTGGTTTTCGCAAATGCGCTCATGGAACCCTCCTCTTTCTCCACCAGAGCTTTATCAACTACATTTGTAGTCGTAAAGTCCCATGGGAGAATTGCGCGAAATTGCACACTGGTGCCTGTGCATGACTGACGCGCACGTCAGCTTGTCACGTATAGGAATTGTGCCTACCCCTCATGATTACGGCCGGGCGACACGGCCGAGTGGGATAATTGTAGGAGAGACCTTTTGCAGCAATTGCAGGGCATGGATTCATCATTTGTGGCGATGGAATCGCCCAATTCACCAATGCACATCGGCAATTTGCTGATCTACAATCCGGCGACGGCCCCCGGCGGTTTTGTCCGGTTTAAAGACATTCTCGACTTTTTCCGCAGCCGCCTGCAACTCTCCAAAACCATGCGTCAACGCCTTGTGCGTGTGCCGTTTGACCTCGATTATCCTTATTGGATCGAGGACCCGGACTTCGATCTTGAATATCACCTGCGCCATGTGGCCTTGCCCAAGCCCGGTGACTGGCGGCAATTGTGCATCCAGACCGCGCGCATTCACGCTCGGCCTTTGGACCTCAACCGCCCGCCGTGGGAGTTCACTGTTGTTGAAGGCTTGGATAACGTGCCAGGCTATCCGCCGGGCTGCTTTGCCTTTGTGACCAAGGTGCACCACGCCGCGATTGACGGGATGAGCGGGATTGATTTGATGGAGGCGATCCACACGCTCGCGCCCCATGCGCCCCCTCCCAACAAGCCCGATGAGTGGAAGCCTGAGAAAATCCCGGGCCCGATGGAACTGCTTGGCAAGTCCTACATCAACGGCCTGCTCAACCCATTGAAACAGGCAAAGGTCGCAGCGCAAGCGGTTCCCGGTGTTGCGAACGCGATCAAAGGACTCATCGCCCGCGATTTCAAACTGACAAGCGATTATGTGCCGCCGCGCACCCGTTTTAACAAATCCATCTCGCCGCACCGCGTGGTGGAAGGTCAACGCTTTCCGCTCGCCGATATGAAGGCAATCCGCGCGCTTGCGCCCGACCTCAAGACCAAAGTCAACGATGTGGCTCTGACTGTTATCGGGGGCGCGCTGCATAAATATTTGACAGCAAAGAATGATCTACCGAAGGCTACGATGACCGCCATGGCACCGATTTCGGTCCGCTCTTCGGACGAGAAAAGCGACATGGGCAATCAGGTCTCCGCGATGATTGCGCCATTGGGCACGCATATCGCAGACCCTGCCGAACGGCTCGCCTTCGTATTTGGCCGCACCAGCAATTCCAAAGCGATGACCAATGCCATTGGCGCGCGGACGATGACCGAAGTTTCGAAGGTCAACCCATTGCTTTACATGGCCTTGGGCGCGCAATTGTTTAACCGCGTCAGCATCGCACACAGCGTTGCGATGCCGTTCAACACGGTTGTGACCAACGTCCCCGGCCCGCCCATTCCCATCTACTCGGCGGGCGCAAAGATGGAGAGTATGGCTCTATCGCTTATCTGCCTGACAGATGGCCTTGGCCTTGCCCACGTGGTCCAATCCTATTGCGATGAGGCCTACATCAGCTTCACCGCGTGCCGAGACATCATGCCCGATCCCGAATTCTACTCGCAGTGCCTCAAGGAGAGCTTTGAGGAGATGCTGGCGGCGGCCAAGATGATCGAAAAGGCACCGGCTTCGAGCAAGAAGCCCGTTGCCAAAAAGGCTGCAACACGCAAAACAGCTGCGAAGACACCCGCCGTACGCAAAACGGCGGCTGATAAAACAACCAAAACGACTGCGGCCAGAAAGGGATCTCCGGCCCGACCAAAACAAGCAAAGCGCAAGCCCGCAAAAGCATCAGCAGCGCGCATTGCCGAGGAGAGCAAATAATGGCCACCCTTCCCACTTTCCGAGACCTTCCGCCCATGCCGGGCAGCATCGTGGTCGATGATGAGAAGACGCACGGCAAGGTGCCAATCGAACCTCGCGCGCCGCACCCGTTGCTGGCTCTATCCGAGGGCCGCGCCGTGTTTGAGTTTGGCGCGTTTTTCGCCTCGCGCGCTTATCTTTCGACTCTACCAAAGGGCGATGGTCATAGCGTGATGACGCTCCCCGGCTTTATGGCCACCAACAGCTCAACCCGCCCAATGCGCAGCCTTTTGAGGAGCCTTGGCTATGATGCGCATGGCTGGGATTCGGGTCGAAATGTCCGGGTAAATGAGGAGCTTGTATCGAAACTCGAAGATCAGATTGACCGCCTGTTCGAGACAAGCGGCCGCAAAATCTCGCTTATCGGGTGGAGCCTTGGCGGTGTTTTGGCGCGCGAGCTTGCCAAGCTTCGGCCTGAAAAAATCCGCCTTGTGATGAGCCTTGGCAGCCCTATCACCGATGACCGTTCGCACACCAATGCCTCGCGCCTGTTTGAATTTTTCAACGGCAGCGAGCCAGAGGAAATCCGCGATGGCCAGTTCAGCGGGCTCGATGTCGCTCCGCCCGTGCCCACGACCTCAATCCTGACCAAGACCGATGGCGTCGTCCATTGGCGCGGGAGCGTGCAGGACCCGGCGAAGGGCAGCGGCGCGCCGACCGAAAACATCCGCGTTTTTGCAAGCCACCTTGGCCTTGGCGTCAACCCCAGCGTCATGATCGCCATGGCCGACCGCTTGGCTCAGGCGGAAGGCGAATGGACGCCGTTTGAGGCCCCTACTTTCCAAAGGTGGATGTTCCCCAAGCTTGATGAGAGTTGGGGAATTCCCGGCCTTTAATCTTCGTTCCTTTAGAACAGCTTGCGAATATCAATTCCGATAAATCGACCAACCGGATCAATCAGGAACGGTTGGAAATTGACCGGCGTATCCCCGTTCTCGTCCACAACCTTGAGTTGAGCGTCGAACACATTGTCGGCGCGCAGGGAAACGCGCACATTCTTCAGGATCGGGCTATCGCTTCCGGTCAGCTGGTCGATGTTCGCGAACAGCCGGATGTCGAAGGTTGCCAGATCGTCGAAGAAGATCGCGCTGCTGCCCGGCAGGCCTGATCCATCAAGGCGGGTTGAACCCGTGTATCGTCCCGAAAGCCGCATTCCCACGCCATTGCCAAATATGCCCGCTTCCAGGCGCGATGTATTGCGCGGGAAGCCAAAGGCGTTGGTGGATTGCCCATCCAGCTGATCCAGCGGCGCAAGGCCCGGAGCGATCAGCACCTCATTCTCAAGCTCAATCGTGTGGTTGAGCGAGACGAAGTAGCGAAAGCCGCTGAAACTGTTGCGGGCAAGCGGGTTGAACCCGCCCGGAGGCCCACCGCGTGGGCGACCACCTTGTTCACCCTGAGATGCGCCACCACTTTCAGCATTACAGAAGCGCGTGCGAAGTCCGGCGATGCGTTCAGAGGAAAGCTCGCCGTCGTCACCGCGCAGACGATCAATCATAAAGCCGGCCATACTGGGATCAAAACCGGGGATCGTGTCAGAGACGTCCTCACCCCGATCGATCCGCGCAACGAGGGCGCGCAGCTGCGCTTCACCGTCGTCGGCGCACAGAAGAGTGCGGAATGCGGCGAACCCTTCACCCATTGGGCCTGCTGGTGGACCGCCCGGTCCGTCAGCCGGGCCACCGTTCGCAGCCGAACCGGGCGCTGCACCGGGAGGACCGCGCATCGCGGAGGGATCCATAGCGCATATGCGGGTTCGCATTGCTGCAAGACGTTCCTCGTCAATCTGACCGTCTTCCCCGCTCATGCGCTCAACCATGCGCATCAAGCGCGGCGAACCACCGCCAGGGATGATCGCAGAGACATCCTCACCATTGGCAATTGCATTGGCGAGGCGGGTTAACACTTCGAGCCCGTCATCAGCACAAATCCGTGTCCGGAATTCCATAAAGGCTGCGCGTCGACCCTCGCCTTGGCCTGCACCGGCAGGAGGTCCGCTGGCAGATGCAGCAGGTGCTGGAGGACCGCCACCAGGGCGCCCGCCTGTGACACCGGGAGGCGGACCACCGCTCCCACCCTGACTTCCAGTGGGCCGACCACCGCGTCCAGCACCCGGAGGGGCGCCGCGCTGTCTGCCGCCAATCGAGCCGCGCAAATTGAGACTAAAATTGAGCCTGTCCGCACGCGTCTCGGCAAAGGTGACCTGAC
This sequence comes from Erythrobacter sp. S227, assembly GCF_057364925.1. Lineage (NCBI taxonomy): Bacteria > Pseudomonadati > Pseudomonadota > Alphaproteobacteria > Sphingomonadales > Erythrobacteraceae > Erythrobacter > Erythrobacter sp. S227. Next base: position 374,530 of record NZ_CP200280.1, on the reverse strand, counting down.
GTCGATCGAGCGCAATCAAAGTACCGCCAGCATCGCGGGTGATACGATCCGGAAAGGCAGCTTCGATATCCGGCGTGATCTGAGGGAAGCTGCTCACCACATTATCGGAGCGGTTGCGGATATATTCGACCTGAAAACGCGCACCCGACCAGAAAGGGAGCTCCCAGTTGGCAGCGAATTTCCAATCGGTCTGGGTTTCGGCCAGAAGATCGGGATTACCGCCCGATGTCACGTCGACAAGGACCGTCTCCCCGTTGGTGAAATCGAAAACCGGAAGGTTGAAATTGACCACTTGCGGATCGCCCAAGGCGCTCAATGACGGAGCCACTTCGCGGTAGATATAGGTCGCCGTAAGATCGAGATTATCGAACGCCCCCCATGTCAGACCGACGGTGTAGTCGCCTAAAAGGCCAAAGTCTGAAAGGTCCTCGAAACCCGCCTGCAGGTTGAGGGTGAAGCTTCCCAGAGCATCTGCAAACCCTTCGCGCCTGCTGGTGATCGGGATGTTGAGGTTCGCGCCCGTCGAAATGCGCCTGCGGGTGAGCTGCGCTGCTGTATCGCTGCGCGTGTCAGAGCTTTCGATGCGGTCCCAGTCGAGCCCCAAGTCAAAGGTCGCGATCAACTCGCCGCCCGGAAGATAGGCCACAGGTCCGCGCAATGTCGTAAGCGAGCCCACATCAATGGTACGCCTGTTTGCCTGATCGAAACCGGTTTGGACACTCGATGGAAGCGGCGCATCGATTGCCAGATCACCAGCAAGGGCCGCATCGGTCAGATCGCTTGTATCGAACAGCTGGTCAAACCGCGTCTCGCTTTCGCTGAGGTTTGCATCAAATGTGCTCGTCAAACGAAACGCATTAACCGGCGTATTGACCGAGCCAGAAGCAGCCAGCGTGTCGACTGCCACGGTTTGTTCAATCGGGCTTTCTTCGCCAAATGTGCGAAGTGCGCTGTTCCCGGCCGCATCGGTGAGCAGTACAGTGTTCAAACCCTGCAACGCGCGCGCATCATTGCGCTCGTAAAACACATTTGCAGAGACCGCTGACCCGCTGTCGAGGAATGCTTTGGCCCAACTTACATTGGCCTCGAGGCTGCGACTGTCAGAGATCAGCGAGCGGAACGGGGCCTGATCAGGATCGCCGGCAATGTTGCTGATTGACCCTTCTGTCTGAATGATGTCACGCTCATCCTCGGTCAAAAGCGAGGTGTCGTTCGCCTCGAGATTGACATTAATCCGCGCGCCATTGGTGATTTGAAGAAAACCGAATTCCTGTTCGCGCGTGTAGTTGCCGCCGCGTGACGGGCCTTCAAACTCAAACTCTACCTCGGCATTGCGGTAATTGTCTTTGAGGATGAGGTTGATCACTCGGCGATCAGGTGGAAAGCCAAAACGCTGCGCCACCTCTTCCGGGAAAACCTCAAGCTTTTCCAAGGCTTCGGGCGGATATTGGAAAAGCTCTCTAAAGGAACCAGGCCGAATGCCGTTCACAAGGATGATGGGGCGACCGCCGCCACCCCGCCCTCTTGAAGATCCGGTTTGAGCACTGACCTGCGTCACAAGATCGGCAATGGAGCCCACCCCTTCAGCAGCGATTTCCTCTTCGCTCAATTCTAATAAAGGAGCTTGTTCGACATCGAGTTGTCCGCGGAGTCGTTCGCCCCGGACGACAATGCCGCCACCCTCCAACTCCGGACCATCATCGGCTTCAGCCGGTTCAGCGGCCTGCGTTGCAACGGCTTCATCATCTTGAGCGCGCGCAAGCTGAGGGGTCAGCGAACAGGCCGAGGCGCCCACCAAAAGTGCGGTGCGAGTAAAGCGGGAGAGGTTCATTCGTGCCCTTTTGAGCTATTGGCACCGCCCGACAAGACGGCGTTTTGTATCAGTTTGCATCAGCAGGAACGAAAGCTCGGGCCGGTGATATGCACGAGGCGCCCGTTCCGGCGATGAAAGGCAATAACGCACGAGGCTTCCCTTTTGTTCTCAGCATCGCTAAATGGCCCGCGAATGACGATAAACAGCATGTGGCAACCTGACTAAAACCGGTTCGCCGCATCCAAGAAACGAGATATAGGAAAACCATGGCCAAAGAAGAACTACTCGAAATGCGCGGGCGCGTCGTCGAGCTGCTGCCTAATGCGATGTTCCGGGTAGAGCTTGAAAACGGTCACGAAGTGCTGGGCCATACGGCTGGCAAGATGCGCAAGAACCGTATCCGCGTTCTGGTGGGTGACGAAGTTCTTTGCGAACTTACTCCGTATGACCTTACCAAGGCACGCATCACCTATCGCTTTATGCCGGGCCGCGGCGGTCCTGGCCCACAGTAGGGCCCCAACGGCGGGATACCCCCCGTTATGGGCTCTCTCCACCTCACTTTGGCATCGGCTTCGCCCCGGCGGCGAAACCTTCTGGCGCGTCTTGGCCTTGCGCCTGACGCCGTAAAGCCAGCCGATATTGACGAGACGCCTCACAAGGACGAGCGTCCTCGCGACTATGCCTTGCGCATGGGTCGCGAAAAAGCGCTTGCGGTTGAGGCTGGCGGCTTTGTGCTGGCCGGTGACACAGTGGTTGCCGCAGGACGGCGGATATTGCCAAAGACCGAAGAAGAGAGCGAGGCGCGTGATTGCCTCAAGCTTCTTTCAGGCCGCCGTCATGTTGTGCTTTCCAGTGTGGTTCTCCGCGCACCCGATGGCACCTTGCGCGAGCGCCTTAATGAAAATGTGGTGCGTTTCAAGAACCTCTCAAACCAAGAGATCGACGCCTACATCGCTAGCGAAGAATGGCGTGGCAAAGCGGGCGGCTATGCCATTCAAGGACAGGCCGAGGCGCTGATCCAATGGATGAAAGGCAGTCACTCCGGCGTTATGGGCCTGCCGCTTTATGAGACGCGCGCTTTGCTGAAATCTGCGGGATTTGCCCTTGCCTAACCAAACGTCTGAGTGGTTGATCGAACACGGCAATGGCGAAAAACGCGCCCTTTTGATCGAAAACGGCGAAGTCCTAGCCGCGAAGTTACGCTGGCACGGTGAACTGACCGCGGGTGAGCAAGCGTTTGCCAAGCTTACATCAAAGCCCGCAGGAAAACGCCGGGGCGTGGCAACGCTGGACAATGGCACGCAGGTTCTTGTGGACCATCTGCCGGAGCACGCAAATGAGGGCACAACAATCGCGATCCGCATCTCACGCGCACCGATTGCGGAACGAGGCCGTTTAAAACTTGCGCAAGCCAGATGCTTTGCTGTCGGCAATCAGATCGTTGATCCAGAAGCCCAAACTGGCGCGACCCGGTCGGCCGATCTTTTTACGACAAGCGATGTGGTTCAGAGTTTTGAGAGCGGAGACTGGGAAGAAATCTGGCACGCAGCCTCATCAGGCAGCATCGCCTTTGCAGGCGGCGAGATCCTGTGCGCGGTCACTCCCGGCATGACGGTGATCGACATTGACGGCACCGCGCCCCCGCGCGAGCTTGCCCTTGCAGCTGTTCCGGCAATCGCAAAGGCGCTTCGCTGGTTTGATCTGGGCGGCAATATCGGGATCGACTTTCCAACCCTCGAGGCCAAGGCAGATCGGCGAAGCGTTGATGAAGCTCTTGCAAACGCGCTCACCGATTGGCCGCATGAACGCACCGCTATGAACGGATTTGGCTTTGTCCAGATCGTTGCACGTTTGGAGGGCCCCTCCCTCCTCCAACGCTTTGCCACCTCGCGCACCGGCATGTGCGCGCGTTACGCCATGCGCGTGGCCGAACGGGCAGAAGGGGCAGGCCGCACCCTCCTACTTACCGTCCACCCCGCTCTGAAAGCGAAGCTGAAGGACGAGTGGCTGCGCGAACTTGCCCGCCGCACGGGCCGAGAGGTGCGGATTGAAATCAATCCAGGCCTTGCACTTGAGGCTCCCAACGCTCAAATTCTGGACCAATGACCAAAGCAAAACGCCCCTGCCCCATCTGCAAGAAACCTCGCGAAGAGGAGTTTACGCCTTTTTGCTCGCAACGTTGCAAAGACCGCGATTTGGCGAAGTGGTTTGGCGATGGCTATTCGGTTCCGGCCGAGCCAGTGGACCCGGAACAAATTGCCCGCACCCAGTGGGATAACCAAGAATAGACAGAAAAGGGAAAATCCATCCCTTTTCCCTCTTGCCAAGCGCGCCCAGCCACGCCATAGCGCCGCTCTCATTTGCTCGCCGGGGTTGATATTCAGCCTCGTCGCCGCAGCGAATGCCCGGGTAGCTCAGGGGTAGAGCAGCGGATTGAAAATCCGCGTGTCGGTGGTTCGATTCCGCCCCCGGGCACCATTCGCTGATAAGAGGGAACTCAGATCGTATGTCCCGCCGCTCCAAAATCTACGAAGGCAAAGCCAAGGTCCTCTATGAAGGCCCTGAGCCAGGCACGATCATCCAGTATTTCAAGGATGATGCGACCGCCTTTAACGCCGAGAAAAAGGGTACGATCAACGGCAAAGGCGTAATCAACAATCGCATTAGCGAGCATGTGTTCACGCGCCTTTCGCACATTGGCATCCCAACGCACTTCATTCGCCGCCTCAACATGCGCGAGCAATTGGTGCGTCAGGTCGAGATCATCCCGATCGAAGTGGTGCTGCGCAATGTTGCCGCTGGCTCGATCTGCAAGCGTTTGGGCCTCGAAGAAGGCGAACCGCTGCCCCACACCTTGATCGAATACTATTACAAAGACGATTCGCTTGGCGATCCTCTGGTCGCGGAAGAGCATATCGCTTGCTTCAACTGGGCCAGCCCAGAGGAAATGCAGGACATTTCGTCGATGGCGATCCGCATCAACGATTTCCTTTGCGGCATGTTTGCAGCGATCGATATTCGCCTCGTGGACTTCAAGCTTGAGTTTGGCCGCCTGTTCGATGGCGATTACAGCCGCGTCATCCTTGCCGATGAGATCAGCCCTGATGGCTGTCGTTTGTGGGATATGGCATCGGGTGAAAAACTCGACAAGGACCGCTTCCGCCGCGATCTGGGCGGCGAAGAAGAGGCCTATCGCGAAGTCGCGCGCCGCCTTGGTCTGTTGCAGGGTGAGGACAATGCTCCGGGCGAAGTGCTCGACATGTCCAGCCACCGCTCACGCCTCCGCGGAACGCCTCCGATCAAGAAATAAGCTGACATACAGATTCCAGCCTCTAGTCTCATCAGCCTTGAGAGAGGACTGAGAGACCAACCCTTGATGAGTTTTGGAACCCGCGCGATTGCCGCTGGTCTGTTGTTGCTATCGCCTGCTGCACCCTTGCTTGCGCAGAGCCCGCAAGCCGAGATCAGCGAAGTCACAGCACCGCAGCCACTTTGGCCCTTTGAGGCCAGCGATATTCCAGTTGATCCTGATTTTGTGTTTGGCCATCTGGACAACGGGATGCGCTACATCCTGCGCGAAAACGCAACGCCCGAGGGGACAGCCTTGGTGCGGATGCGGATTGGGTCGGGCTCGCTTGAAGAAACCGATGAAGAGCGCGGTCTTTCGCATTTCCTCGAGCATATGGCCTTTAACGGCTCCACAAAGATTCCCGAAGGAGAGATGGTCCCCCTGTTGGAGCGCGAAGGCCTTGCCTTTGGCGCGGACACCAACGCGACGACCGGCTTTGAAGCGATCACCTATATGCTCGATCTTCCCCGCAATGACGCGGAGCTGCTCGGCACGGCAATGATGCTGATGCGCGAGACGGCGAGCGAGTTGACCATTGCACCAGAAGCCGTCGAACGCGAGCGCGGCGTTATCTTTGCAGAACGGCGGGACCGGCGCGGATATGCGCAGCGTGCGCGCGAGGACGGGTTCGAGTTTATCTCTCCGGGCGCGCGCTATGTAGAGCGGCTCCCCATAGGCGCGCTTGAGGTGATCGAAAACGCGACTGCCGACGATCTCCGCAGACTTTACGAGCGCACATACACACCTTCGAACACGGTCCTGATCATTGTCGGCGATTTTCCGGTCGAAGCGATGGAAGCAGCGATCCGCGAGTATTTCACTGATTGGGCGCCAGCCCCGGCGCCGTCTGAACCGGTGAGCGGCCCGGTTGACGTGACGCGCAAAGGCACAAGCGATGTGTTCCTTGATCCCGCTTTGTCCGAAAGCGTCACGCTCACAATGCTCGCGCCATATATTGATGAGCCCGATACAATCGCACGGCGCAAAGCGTCGCTGCTTCGCGGAATTGCCTATGGCGTGATCCGCAGGCGTCTCTCGCGATTGGCGCGCTCTTCCGAGGCTCCGTTCCGGGCTGCACGCTTCTCCCAAGGGTCAATCTTCGAGAATGCGCGAACCAACACACTCGCCATCGCTAGCGAAGACGGCAAATGGCGTGATGGCATGCTTGCAGCGGTACAGAGTGTTCGCGAGGCCGCAGTGTATGGCTTTACACAGAGCGAAATCGACGAACAGCTCGCCAATATCCGCACATCGCTAGAGAACCGCGCGGCAGGCGCGGACACTCGCGCGAACAGCTTTTACGCTGCCGCTGCGATCAATTTGATCTCGGACGAAAGCGTCCCAACCACACCGGAATTCCAGCTCGCCATGTTCAATGAGATGGAAAGCGCAATAACGCCTGACGCGGTGCTAAACGCCTTTCGCGAACGGCTTATTGAGTTTGATGAACCTCTAATCCGGTTTCAGGGTCGAACCGCCCCTGATGGCGGCGAAGAAGCCTTGCGCAGTACCTTCGTGGAGGCGATGGCCCTGCCCATTGCCCCCCCTCAAAAGGAAAGCGCCAAGGCCTTTGCATACAGCGACTTCGGCAAGGCCGGCGAGGTCATTTCGGACACCCGTGATGAACGTTTGGGCTTCCGCTACATCACCTTTGCCAACAATGTCCGCCTGACGCTCAAGACCACAGACATTCGCGAAGATCGGGTCGCGTATCGCCTGCTGCTTGACGGCGGCTCGTTGATGAATACTCGCGATGATCCCTTACGCACCTATCTTATCGGCTCGCTTTCTGCAGGCGGGCTTGGTCAGCATAGCCGCGACGAGTTGCAGACCATTTTAGCAGGGCGCAGTGTTGGTTTCAGCGCTTCGAACACAGCCGAAGCTTTCAGCTTCACAGGGGCGACAACACCGCGCGATTTGTCCCTGCAGATGCAATTGCTCACTGCTGCCCTTACCGACCCGGGCTACCGACCGGAGGGCATCGAGCAATTCAAACGCGGCATCGACAATTACTTTCAGACATTGAGATCCACCCCGTTCCGCAGCCTCGGCAATGCATCGGGCGCAATCCTTTCGGATGGGGATCCCCGGTTCAGCCTGCGGACCCGTGACGAGTTCTTCGCGCTTAGCTTCAGCCAGCTGGACAAAGCCATTGGCGACCGGCTCGCATCAGGTGCCATAGAGCTCTCGTTGGTGGGTGACTTCGATGAAGACGAAGCCATTGCCAGCGTTGCAGCAACGCTGGGCGCATTGCCCGCGCGAGAACCGGAATTCCGGATGCGAAACGAGGCGCGGGTCAGAGCGTTTACATCCAAACGTACGCGGCACTTCCTCACCCATACAGGTGAAGCGGATCAGGCGCTTTTCCGTTTGGTCTGGCCCACCAATGACGACAGCGACTTTACCGAGGAGTTGCGTCTTTCCTTGCTCGCAAGGATGGTGCGGATCGAACTGACGGACCGGCTACGAGAGGAGCTGGGTCAGGCCTATTCGCCCACTGCGTCAAGTTCGATGAGCAAGGTCTATCCTGGCTATGGCACGTTTACACTGACGGCCTCGATTGATGTCTCGGAATTGGATGCCGCCCGAAGCGCGGTCGATACCATGATTACTGACTTGCGGGAAAAGCCGATTGATCCCGACCTTATCCAGCGCGCCCGCCAGCCCCTGTTAGAGGCATATGACAATGCTCTGAAATCGCTTGGTGGATGGTTGCAGCTTGCTGATCGTGCCCAAAGTGAAGGGGACCGTTTGGAGCGCTGGTTTGCAGGACCAGACACATTGCGCGCGATTACTGCCGAAGACATCAGCGAGGTGGCCAACAAATATCTCATGGCCGGAAGCGCGGTCGAATTTGTGGTTCTGCCCGAGGGCGCAAACGCGCAAGACGACAGCGTAATCGCCTCTCCTTAAGCGGGCAAAAGAAAGGCTGACAGGTCGCCTCCTGCCAGCCTACCCAATGAGTTAGTACCCTTTGGAAGCGCAAGCGCTAGCGCAAAGCCAACCACAGACCAAGCCCCCAATCCATACCAGCCCACGGTTGAAACAAGCTGCAATCCAAAGCGACCCGTCTTGTTCGCGGGTGATTGTGCAGGTCCTCGAGATTGCACCTGAGGTATCAGACGCTATAGGCGTGGAATCAGAGACAACAATCGCCTCTCCGGCCTCAAGCTCTAGGACACACAGCCCTATGAAAGTTCGCATCCTCGTCCGTCTAAAGCCCGGCGTACTCGACCCACAGGGTCGCGCGGTGCACCACTCGCTCGATGGCCTCGGATTTGAAGGCGTCGAAGATGTTCGTATCGGACGAATGATCGAGATGGATGTGGCAGATGGCACATCTGACGAAACGCTCACCAAAATGTGCGAACAATTGCTCGCCAATATGGTGATCGAAAACTTCGCAATCGAAAAGCTCGATGACGAGAAGGAACCTGCCTGATGGGCTTTAAAGCAGGCGTCGTTACGTTTCCCGGCTCCAATTGCGACCGCGATATGGCGGTGGCCCTTGAAGCGGTTTCAGGGGAACCAGCCGTTCGGATCTGGCATGGCGATGCCGACCTTCCGGAAGGTCTCGACTTTATCGCGCTTCCCGGCGGGTTTTCTTACGGCGATTATCTGCGCTCTGGCGCAATGGCCGCTCGCAGCCCTGTCCTACGCGCCGTAGTCAATGCAGCCGAGCGCGGGGTTCCGGTTCTTGGCGTGTGCAACGGCTTTCAGGTGCTGACCGAAAGCGGTCTTTTGCCCGGAGCTCTCATGCGCAATGCGGGTCAGACCTTTGTCTGCCGCACGGTTGATCTGGAAGTCGCAAACACCAGCTCGATGTTCACTCACGGGTTTAAAAAGGATCAGACCTTGCGCATCCCTGTGGCGCATCACGACGGCAATTATTTTGCAGACGATGCGACGCTCGATGCACTTGAAGGCGAAGACCGCGTGGCATTTCGCTACAGAGATAACGTCAATGGATCACAGCGCGGCATTGCCGGCGTGCTTAGCGCCAATGGCCGCGTCCTTGGCATGATGCCGCACCCTGAACGCGCGATTGAACCGGCTGCTCACCCTTCCCTTGGCGGAGAAGATGGCAGAGCCTTGTTCGAGAACGTAATTGGCAGCCTAGTGGCCGCTTAGGCCCGTTTTACCGGCGCCCATTTCTCATCAAATAGCCGCCTCGCGTCCATGGCTGGCATTGGTCGTCCGAAATAGTAGCCCTGGATCTTGTCGCACCCTAGGTTGCGGATGAGCTCGGCTTCTTCTGCGTTTTCCACTCCCTCGGCTGTGGTCGTCATTTTCATGCTCTTGGCCATAGCGACAACCGCATTGATGATTGCAAAGCTCTCGTTGCTGCCTTGGGATGCGCCTTGGACGAAGGTGCGGTCCACTTTGATGGTGGAGAAGCGCAGCTTGCGTAAGTAGCCGAGCGAGGAATAGCCCGTTCCAAAGTCGTCCAGTGCGATAGAGCAGCCAAGCGCCATCGCCTGTTCAAGCGCGTTGCGCGCAATGCTCGCGTCGCGAAGGAAGATACTCTCTGTCACCTCGATCTCGAGCCTTTCGGGGCGAAGGCCACTTGCCGAAAGTGCGTCAACAATCTCCTGATGGAAGCCCGGCTCAAGCAGCTGTTCGGGCGAAACGTTGACGTTGACCTTCACATGCTCTGGCCAGTTGCGGGCTTCGAAGCAGGCTTGGCGAAGAACCCATTTGCCGATCGGCACGATTAGGCGCGTGTCTTCGGCAAGCGGAATAAACTTGCCGGGGCTTACGAAACCATGCTCGGAACTATTCCAACGCACAAGCGCCTCAAAGCTTACAATGCTCTCGTTCCGGGCATCAACGACGGGCTGGTAATGGAGAACAAACTCATCAAGTCCCAGTGCCTTGCGCAAGGAGACTTCCAACTGACGGCGTTCTTCGGCTGATGCGTGCAGGTTTGGTTCAAACCGGCAATGCTCGCCGCCGCCTTGGTCTTTGGCGCGGTACAAGGCAAGGTCGGCATTGCGCATCAATTCCTCAACCGTTCGGCCATCACGCGGGCCGATCGCTGAACCGACACTGGCTCCGACATAGAGGGTATGATGGTCGACCAGATACGGCTCCGACAGACTTGAGATAACCCGGCGAGCAAGACCGCGAAGATAATTCAAATCGCTTGCATCGCGGATCACAACGGCAAATTCGTCACCGCCAAGGCGGCCCACGATGGCGTTGTCACCCATAAGCGCCTGAAGCCTTGCCGAAACCTGGGCAAGCAGCTTGTCGCCGGTCATATGCCCTAAGGAATCGTTGACCGACTTAAACCGGTCGAGGTCGATCATCATCATCGCACAGCGGGTGCGCCAATGCTGTGCGTACTCGAGCGCATCGCCCAATGCCTCGGTCAGCATCAAACGGTTGGGCAGCGAGGTTAACGTGTCATAGCGCGCAAGATATTCGATCTTTTCAGAAGATGCGCGCTGCTCGGTGACATCCGAACCCACTCCGCGAAAACCTGTGAACTTGCCGCGCTCGTCACGAATAGGTGTGCCAGAAAGCTCCCACCAGCGCTCGACGCCCTTGATCGATACCTGGACAAAAAGGTTGGCAAAATTTTCACGATTGCGCAGCTTTTCGGCAAGCTCGTGAAGGCTGGGCGGAAACTCTCCGCTTTCCCATTTGTCGCCTGCAATCAGGGCAAGAAGCGGTTTGCCTTCCACCTCGGCATCTGACGCGTTGAGAGCAAAGGCGAAACGCGGGCTAACCGATTGGAGACGGCGACGGGTGTCGATTTCCCAGAGCCAGTCAGCCTCGTTTTCCTCAAACTCGCGAAGAAGCAGTGACACCACATCCTCTTTTTCGGCAATGACGCTTTCGGCAATGCGGGCACTCAAATGTGACCGTCCGACTTCTACTGCGCCAAGCATGGTGCAGATGGTGAAAAGGACGATCCCGCCAGAGATTACCCAATCCCCGGTAAGCGCAAATGGCACCGCCGCTCCGAGGCCGTTGAGCGCGGTCACGATCATCATGTTGAAGGGCGTAGTTGTATAGAAATAGACCCGCGCTGCCATCAACAATAGGACGATCACCAACACCGTGATGGCATTTTCGTTCGGCCCGAAAGGTGCAAACGCCCAAAGCGGGATAAGCCAGAGCATGGCGGTCGCGATTGCGAGGATCGAATGTATTCGAGACTGGAACGATTTGGCGTTCTTGCCTGTGACTGATGGAGTGCGGCGATCCATCCATGTGCCGTAGATTTGTGTTCCGACAAGCGCTGTGAACCACACACCAAGCGAAATTGGCGGTACCAGGCCGACAAACATCTGCACCACGAACAAACCGACCAATGAATGCACATAGGCACGGTGGAATGTCAGCCGCCCCAGATCGCGTTTTTCCAACCCTCTCAGACGCGACCAATCGCTTTGGCCTTTTTCAGAAAAGCCAAGGACGGTCGAAGTGGGCATTTCCTGGACCACTGGAGGGGTTGTTAAGGCATTCGGTTCGCTCACGGATCAGTGGTTAACCCACAAAGGTTATGACACTGTAAAGTCTGGGGCACTAATTACAGGAAAAATTCAGGCGCAAACCGCCGGATTTCTGCGGCTATTCGACTGTTACCGATTTCGCCAGATTGCGCGGTTGATCAACGTCTGTGCCTTTAACCACTGCGATGTGATAGGCCAGCAATTGAACAGGGATTGCATAGACCAATGGGGCGATGAGAGGGTGTACAACCGGCATCTCTATCGTCGCCAGGCAACCCTCGCCCGCTTCCTCAATTCCCGCCGCATCAGAGATCAAAACGACCTTGCCGCCGCGCGCGCGCACCTCTTCCATGTTTGAGACAGTCTTCTCAAACAAAGGGCCAGAAGGCGCGATAACCACCACAGGCACGTCATCATCAATCAGTGCGATGGGTCCGTGTTTCATCTCGCCAGAAGCATAACCTTCTGCATGGATGTAACTGATTTCTTTAAGCTTTAGCGCACCTTCAAGCGCCAATGGATAATCCTGCCCTCGCCCCAGATAGAGCACATCGCGGGTCTGAGAGAAAAGGGGCGCCAATGCAGCGATATCATCGTCATGGTTCAGCGCTTCGTTGAGCGCAGCAGGGGCTTCGAGCAAGTGCTTGACCACATCGCGCTCTTCATCACGCGACAAACGCCCTTTTTTGACCGCCATATGCGCCGCCAAAGCGGCAAGAACCGCCAATTGGCAGGTAAACGCCTTGGTCGAGGCAACCCCGATTTCGGGCCCGGCATGGGTAGGCAGAAGAAGGTCGGCTTCGCGCGCCATGGAACTGGTTGGTACGTTGACCACCACCGCAATCACCTGGCCGTTATCCTTGCAATGGCGAAGCGCGGCTAAAGTGTCGGCGGTTTCCCCGCTTTGCGAGATGAACAGCGCCAAGCCGCCGTCTTCAAGCACGGGATTGCGGTATCGAAACTCGCTTGCCACATCGATATCGACGGGCACGCGCGCAAATTGCTCGAACCAATACTTGGCGACCAATCCGGCGTAATAGGAGGTGCCGCATGCAACGATTGTCAGACGGCGAATGGCCGACAGATCAAAGTCGAACTGGGGCAGCGCAACCGACACATCTTCGCGCCGCAAGTAAGAGCTCAAAGTTTGCGCGACTACAGTGGGTTGTTCGAAAATCTCTTTTTGCATGAAGTGGCGATAATTGCCCTTCTCAACCGCAGCAGCAGAGGCGCCTGATGCCTGAATGGCCCGTTCAACCGGCTGATTCTCCGCGTCGAAAATCTGCGCGCCCTCTTTGGTGACGACGACCCAATCGCCCTCTTCCAGATAGGATATCCGCTGTGTCAAAGGCGCAAGGGCAAGCGCATCTGAGCCCAGATACATCTCACCTTCGCCATGTCCAAGCACAAGCGGTGAACCAAGGCGTGCGCCAATAAGAAGGTCAGGGTTCTGGCGAAAAGCAATCGCAAGCGAGAAGGCGCCGCGCAGCTTTGGCAAGACTTCGGCCACGGCTTCTCGCGGCGATGCGCCCTTCTCGATGCGTGAGGAAATCAGGTGCGCGACAACTTCGGTGTCGGTCTCGCTCACATAGGTGCGGTTTTCGTCTTTCAGCTCATCACGAAGCGATTTGTAGTTCTCGATGATGCCATTGTGCACAAGAGCGAGCTCTTCGGTCGCGTGAGGGTGCGCATTGGCAGCCGTAGGCGCTCCGTGGGTTGCCCAGCGCGTGTGCGCGATGCCCGTTGTCCCTGCCGCAGGATCGTTTTCGAGCACACCCACAAGGTTGAGCAGCTTTCCTTCGGCACGCCGTCGGACCAGTTCGCCATCATGCAGCGTGCAAACGCCCGCGCTGTCATAACCGCGATATTCCATCCGCCTGAGCCCATCGACCAGCCGGTCTGCCACAGGAGTTGAACTCACGATCCCGATAATGCCGCACATATTCTGCCCATTTCTCTTGAGTTAGCGCGTGGCCTTCAAACCAGGCGCACAGTGCCCCTTACTTACAAAGCTTGAACAAGACTTGAAGGGAAAGCTGACCATTAACGTCTTATTTTTACACGCCCCTTTTTTCATGGCTAATGCCAATCGCGCGCTCTGGTTCAATCATCATGGTTTACGATTGCTTAAACACCCCCCGCTAGCACAGCAAAGACACAAGGACGCGCGCATGCATGTGACGGGCGTCTTTAAGGGGCAAGACACAAACCATGAAGCTAATCATCCAGATACCCTGCCTGAACGAGGCCGACGTGCTTCCAGAAACGCTGGCAAAGCTGCCGCGTAGTCTGAAGGGTGTTGATACAATTGAGTATTGCATCATTGATGATGGCAGCTGTGATGATACAAGCGGCGTCGCAAAACGCTGGGGAGTGCAGCATGTTGTGCGTCACCGCAGAAACCGCGGCCTTGCAGAGGCGTTTCGCAGCGGGATCGACAAATGTTTGGCTGAAGGCGCGGACATCATCGTCAACACCGATGCCGATGGACAATACGAAGGCGCCGACATCGCCAAGATCGTGGCACCAGTTGTCGCAGGCGAGGCCGACATCTGCATTGGCGACCGCTCGGTTGGCAACAACGCGCATTTTGGCGCAGGCAAGCGCCTCCTCCAGCGTCTGGGCTCTTATGTCGTTCGCACCTTGTCAGCGACAGATATTACCGACGCGGTAAGCGGATTTCGCGCGATCAGCCGCGATGCAGCACAACGTATCAATATCACCACCGATTTCAGCTATACCACCGACATGCTGATCCAGGCGGGGCGCAAACGGCTCGCGATCACCAGCGTGCCGATCCGCACCCATGCGGCAACACGGCCCTCGCGCCTGTTCAAATCCATCCCGAAATTTATCCAGCAGACCGGCGTTACCATCCTGCGCGCCTACACCACGTTTAATTCCTTGCGTGTGTTTGTAGGGCTTGGATTGCTGGCAACGTTTCTGGGCATCTTCCCGATTGCCCGCTTCCTATGGTTCTTTGTGACCGGTGATGGCGAAGGCCATATTCAGTCGCTTGTGATTGGCGGCGCGCTTTTGACAGTGGGCGTGCTCGTTTCGGTCCTTGGCATTCTGGCAGACCTTATCGCCACCAATCGCAAACTGCTTGAAGCAAACATGCTCAAACTGCGGCGGATCGAGGAAAAGCTCATCGCTCAGGAAAAGCCCAGTGGCTCAGGCTCATCGGACTTTGAGCCAGAGGTCATTGCGCCGCGGAAGGTTTCGTGAGCGAGATTGCCTTAAAGGGTTGGTCCAGGTCAGACGGACAGGCGGACACCACGACGCGCGCGATCATCATCGCGCTCGTTTTGGTTTTGTGCCTGCAATTGGGCCTGGCCTTTACAAAAAGCGTCAATTGGGACGAATTCTTTCACTTCAGCCAAATCCACGCCTCCTGGCGGGGCGAGGACGTCGGCGGCTTTTTACAGCGCCCGTTTGTGCCGCTCTTCAGCTGGGTTCCTTCCCTTGGCGGCAGCAATATCGAGAATATCGAGCTCGTCCGGTCGCTGATCGCGCCCTTCGAGCTTTTGTTGGTGGCCGCAATTATAGCCGTTGCAGCTAAGCTCACCGATTTCAAAACAGCGCTTCTTTGTGGGCTTGCCTATGCGACCGCGGGCTATGCCTTTACGCAAGGTTTGGCCCTGAGAGCAGATGTGATCTCGGCATCGCTCGTGATGAGCGCGCTCGCAATCGGGTTCCACTTGCGGCTTGGCCCTTTAACTCTTGCGGCGATGGTGGTCCTGACCGGGCTTGCCTTTGTCGCGAATATCAAAGCGGTTTTGTATCTCCCGGCGTTCATCGCCTTAGCAATTGTGCGCTGGGATGATCTCAAGCGCTGGATATGGCTGGTGCCTATCGGCGGCGCGGTCGGCCTTGGCGCTTTGGCGCTGTTTGCCCCTGACATCCTTGCGATGCTGGCAAAGAAACTCGATAACTCATTTGACCGTATGTTTGGAGGCGGTCTCCTCCCGCAAGCGATGCACTGGGTGCGCCAATCGGCGATGGCCTCTGTCTTCACGGTCCTGTTGATCGGCTTTGTCGTGTGGCTTTTCAAAGGTCGATCGAGCCAAAAGCCGGCTCTCGCTCTCCTTGCCCTGCCTGCTTTGTGGCCCGTGATCTATTTCAACGCCTATCCCTATTTCTTCGCCTTCATCCTGCCCCCTGTCGCAGTCGCCATTGCCCCTGTGATCAAGATCGCTTCTGAGCGTTACGGAGCGCTTGCACTCACTGCGATCTTTACGCTCAATGCCGCAGCGCTTTTCCTGATGGAGCCGCGCAGCGTGCAGGCCAATCAGGTAGAAGTACAGGAGTTGGTGAGCGCAGCCTTCCCTTCCCCTGTCGCCTATATCGACGAGAGCGGGATGATCGGCGACTTCCCCCGCGCTGTGCCGCAATTTGCCTCTGGCTGGGCGCTTTCAAACTACCTGAAAGATGGCGAGCCGATCTATTCCCAAGCGGTCATGTCGCAAAACGTGCCCTTCGTCCTCACCAACAGTTTGACGCTGCACAATGCCTTTTCAGGTGCGCCTTTTGGCGAGCGTCTGCTTCCCCAGGACGAAGCTGTCTTGCGCGGCAATTACATCCGGCACGCAGGAATTGTGATGGTCGCTGGCAAGCATTTCGAGGCAGACAAAACCGTGAAGGCGGAACTCGTCGCCGTGCCGGGCCAATACCGTGTGGAAGGCGACGCGATCTCCATCAATGGCGACCTTTATGTGGTCGGAAGCATCGTCATGCTCGAACGCAAGCGCTATGACTTTGCCAATATGGGTCAGGGTCAAGCAACCTTACGCTGGGCTTCGGCCGGCGAACCGCAATCGAGCGATATTACATTCCTTGATCTGTATTCGGGCTATTAAATGATGGCATCGACACATCATCATGATGCGGTGGTTCAAAAGACCAAGGCGATGTCACCTCATATCCTTTTCATCACTCGCAAATGGGGGCCTGCTGTCGGCGGGATGGAGACCTATTGCGAGCGATTGACCGAAGAACTTTCAAAAATCGCGTCCATCCAAGTGATCGCATTAAAGGGTCAGAACAATGGCCAGCCGCCCGGCATTTTGTCGCTTCTGTTGTTCCCGTTCACTGTTCTGGGCGCACTTCTGCGCCAGAAAAGCGCGCCCGCTGTCATCCATCTCGGGGATATGGCCATCTGGCCATTGGGGATCATCGCCTTGGCTTTCGCTCCCAAGGCAAGCGTAGTCATTTCCGCCCACGGGACAGATGTCGCATTCGGTGCGCGGGGTGGTTTCAAGGGCGGGCTATACAACGTCTATATGAAGCTGGGCGCATCGCTTCTCAAACGCGCCAAAGTCATCGCCAATTCGCGCGCGACAAAGCTACGGCTCAATGGGATTGGCTGGCAGTGCGACACCGTAGTGCCTCTCGCGACCGACTTGCGTGCTCCCATACATGCCGATTTCGACGCGAAGCAATTGCTCTTTGCAGGCCGTCTGGTCACACGAAAAGGTTTGGGATGGTTTGTGCGCGAAGTGGTTCCCCTGCTTCCCAACGACCTGCGTGTTGCGGTTGCCGGTACCCCTTGGGACGAAAGCGAAAACACCGCTTTGAATCATCCTCAGGTCGATTTTCTCGGGCCTGTCTCCCAAAGCGAGCTTGCCCAGCGTTTTGCAAAAGCAGGCTGCGTGATCATCCCCAATATTGACCCTGACAATGGCGAATACGAAGGCTTTGGCCTTGTCGCCTGCGAAGCGGCAAGCGCGGGCGGGCTTGTCCTCGCGGCAAGGACCGGGGGCTTAACCGATGCGGTGCAAGACGGCCAAACGGGGTTCTTGATTGAGGCAGGACACCCGCAAAAATGGGCTCAAGAGATCGGCCAGGTGCTCGCTATGTCACACGAAGAGCGCGCGCAGTTTCTGTCGTCTTCCCAAAAACTTGCCCAAGACTACTACTCCTGGACCCGCGTCGCGGCACAGACCGCTCTTGCCTATCAGTCAGCTTCCTAGGACGCTCGCTGGCGGAGGCTCTTAATAGCTGTCATCGGATCGTGAAAAGCAGCTCTAGCAAGGTAGGGTAAGTGCTTTCGGCCATACCAGAGAAATGCGGTCAAAGCCTTTGGGGATGATAGGCCCCCTCCCCTCGAAAGAGCGGCATCTGCCAACAAACCTGCAACGGTCGTTCGTACCCATCTAGCGTGCATCGCACTGGGCGCAGCGGCGCAATCATGGCGAACCAAGGCATCTGCTGCTGACACCGCTTCGCGAATGGACTCGTGATTTGCCTTCAGTTCGTAACTGAACATAGCCATCAAAGGCTGAAGCTTTGTAAGTACATCTTTTGGCAAGCGGGATGCTAAATTCGCCCGTCCGATCCGGGCGCAATTTTGAGCCTGTTCATGGCGTTTTGCATGGGTGATCGCGCCCTCATGGCGGCGGTACTTCATAAGGATTTCAGGCAACCGCCGTGTCGGACCGATAGCGGCAAGCCGGCTCCAAAGCTCATAATCCTGTGCTGTCTTATAGCTTTCATCATAGAAGATTGGCGCATCACCATCAGGGCATCGCCTGAAGAAAAAGGTGGGGTGTGGCCCGGGCGGGTTCCACCCGAGGAGCCAGCGCACTTGCCAGTCATCGAGCGACTCCGAGCGCTTGCCCAAAACACGGCCATCGCCGTCGATCATCTCGAAATTGGCAACCACGCCGACTTCTTGCGGGTTTTTGGAGAGGTGCTCATATTGTACTTTGAGGCGGTCGAGTAGGCACACATCATCGGCATCAATCCGGGCAATGAAATCACCGCGAGCGTCCTCCAATCCGCGGTTAAGCGACCGTGTCAGGCCGAGATTGGTCGGATTGGAGAGGATCCGGATGCGATCATCTCTGGCTGCAGCCGACGACAATATCGCAGCTGTCTCATCGCTCGACGCATCATCAACAATCACAAATTCATAATCATCAAAGCTCTGGGCCGCGACGCTTTCCAGAGCCTGCTTCAGGAACGCCTCGCCATTATGGACAGCCATTAGAACGGTAATCGCTGGGCTGTGCATTATCTTACCTTGATGAACGTGCTGCGGATGATTCGTAATTCCTGTGGGCCTGTTAACCTTGCAGTTACTAAGATTTCTTACCTCTTACGCATAATTTCCAAGCCGAGTCAGACTTCAAAGGGCAAGCAATTTATGGCCACCGCACAAGCAGCGCACAATCTTTACGGCAGCGATTTTCATCAGGATCGTGATACGCGCACCCGTGACACTGCGCGCCTGATCCTGCGTGAGATGTTTCACCTCGTTCAGCCTAAGAGCGTTTGCGATGTTGGCTGCGGCGTTGGCACCTGGCTTTCGGTTGCAAGGGAAATGGGAGCCGAGACCATCCAAGGCTTTGAAGGGCCTTGGGCAAAGACCGCCAATTTGGTTCTGAACAATGCTGATGTCAGCTTCATGGACCTTGAGGATAGCGTGCGCTCGCAAGACCGCTTTGACCTCGTCATTTCTCTCGAAGTTGCAGAGCATTTGTCGAAAGAACGCGCCCGCAGTTTTGTCGCTGATTTGTGTGCTCTTGGCGATGTCGTACTGTTTTCAGCCGCGATCCCGATGCAAGGGGGAACGGGCCATATTAACGAACAATGGCAGAGTTACTGGGCCGACCATTTCGCAAGCCAAGGGTTCGAGGCCTACGATCCGGTTCGGCCAAAGTTCTGGAACGATGGTAATATCGCGTTTTGGTATCGGCAGAATATGCTGGTCTACGCAAAGCAAGGGTCAGACGCAGAAGCGAAGCTGAAGGAAGCTCGGGTCCATACCCCTGCCATCCTGGACCTTGTTCACCCTGACCAATATCTTCATGCAGAGGCAGCACAACCAGCGCGGGCGCTTTCACGCAAAGTCAAACAGGTCTTTGGCCGAGTTTAATCGCGCTTCATGTGCCTACGGCAAAGTTGCGGCCTTGCGAGCCTTTCCAGCTGTCACGCTCCACCCGTAAATTGCCCAGACTGCCTCAAACGCAAGATGCGCAAACACGGCTGCGACTAGGCCGAGCGGCGAAATCAGTGCGAAAAGTACGCCGAAAAACGCAATGTTTCCCAGCAAAATCATAGTGGTGAACTGCTTGGCGATATCAAGCGCCAGCATCATCGGGGGCAGCGCCGCCCCTGCCAGGTAGAGAACTTTTGCCAGCATCAGGCCAATGACGATCCAGTAAGCGGGTTCAAACTCTGGCCCGAATGCCGTGGTGAGCACAAAGGGTGTCAGGACGAGCATAATCGCGGTGCCGATAAGGCCAAGCGCTGCGACCCCGAGGCTGGATTTAAGCGCAAAGCCAAAGGCCCGCCCCGTTTCTCCGACCGCTACAAATCTCGCAATCGGAACGCTTGATGCCCGGTGCAGAGGAGCGCCAAACTGACCGATAAGCGCAGAAAGGTTCTTGGCCGCTTTTAGCAATGCCGCAGCCGCCTCTCCCAGAAGTGCACCAACAACAAGAACATCGCCTTCCTGACTGAAAATACGCAAACCGTATGTGAAATTGGTCTGCCACATCATTTGCCAGAAATTGCGCGAACCCTGGATCGCTTCGTTGGCATTCGCACCCTTCAATTGCGCAAGGCCTTCGCGCCTCAATGTAAGCATCGACCAGATCAAAAAGGCAATGTTTGCGAGAGCTTCCGCGCAGAGCCAGACTATCAGGAGCGTCTGCGCCGTCCCACTTGTTCCCCAGACAATCAGCGAGGCGAAAAGGATCGTCGAAGATGCGGTGACAGGGCGCAAACTGATCGCACCAAACCGGTCAAAGCATCTCAATCCTGCCTCGATAGCGCCAAATGTCCGCGTCAGAATGACAAGGCAATAAGCGGCCGCAAACCAAAGCCAGTCCTCACCAAACCCGAACAATTGATCAGCGAGGGGCAGGCAAAGAAGCGCGACCAGCGTTGCAAAAACCGCGGTACCAAAATCGACCAAGAGCCCCGCCTTGAACAGGCCCCTCAGCCTGTCGGGACCAGCCTTTTCCTGAGCGTCAGCCATAAAATTGGTGAGCACATTGGCAGACTGAAAGTTGAGCAGGCCATCAATCGCTTTGACATAGGTCTGGATCAGAATGATGATGCCGAGCATCGCCAAATCAAGCGTTTGGGCCGCAACAGCAAAGATAGCCAATTGCAGCACGCCGTCGAGTGCATTGCCGCTAACCAGCTTTCCCCAGGCCTTCAGAAGCGTCTTCATTCTTTTGACCGTCACCTCTTTGGATAGAGAGTATTGTAAAGCTGTACCACTAAACCTCGCAGCCGTGCGTTACCGATAAGGCGAGACAGTCAAAATCGCGGAGCAATACCCAAGGGTTTACCCTTAACCCAATGGAGGGACATTGGACGATAGGCGAAACTCGGATTTACCCGACGAAAGTTAAACCTCTCGCTTTGGCGAAAAATTAAGGTTTCCAAATTATTCACCACAATTCGAGAGGCGCTGTTCGTGGTAGTTCGCGATAGCGCAGGTGATACCAGATTGAGCCCGGGGGCTAAGTAAATGAGCGCATTTGGCAAAAAAGGTGGCGCGGGCGGCATGCGACCCGGTGCAAAACCTGCCTTTGGCGTAGCACGTCCGATGAAGGGCGGCAGCTCGAATTCCGAGGACGAAAAGGGCGGCGAACAATTCCCGCCTTTGCCAAATGGTGGCAGCGGAAGCAGCGGGGGCAGCGCAGAGCCTGCAAAGTCCAGCGCCCCTCCTCCTCCAAAATCCTCCAAAGGCGGATCGACATCCGAAGCGATGGATCGCCTGACCGAGCGCATGAACGCAACCCACGCTACCGAGTCAGAAGCTGGCGGGTTCGAGGCAAGCGTTCACAAGATTAAAGAACAGGTTCTCCCGCGCCTTCTCGAGCGCGTTGACCCTGAAGCGGCAGCGACGCTTACCAAAGAAGAGCTGTCGGAAGAATTCCGTCCAATCATCATGGAAGTGCTGGCCGAGCTTAAGGTCACGCTGAACCGCCGCGAGCAGTTTGCTCTCGAGAAGGTTCTGATCGACGAGCTTCTGGGTTTCGGCCCGCTCGAAGAGCTTCTCAACGATCCGGACGTCTCCGATATTATGGTCAACGGTCCTGACCAGACCTATATCGAGAAAAAGGGTAAACTTGTTATCGCGCCCATCCGGTTCCGCGATGAACAACACCTTTTCCAGATCGCACAGCGTATCGTGAACCAGGTTGGCCGCCGTGTCGACCAAACCACGCCGCTTGCCGATGCCCGCTTGAAAGACGGCTCTCGTGTGAACGTCATCGTTCCACCGCTTTCCCTTCGCGGCACCGCGATCTCAATTCGTAAGTTCTCTGAAAAACCGATCACCTTGGACATGCTCAAGGAATTCGGTTCGATGTCGGAGAAAATGTGTACGGCGCTCAAAATCGCTGGCGCGTGCCGTTTCAACATCGTGATTTCAGGCGGTACGGGTTCCGGTAAAACGACCATGCTCAACGCCCTTTCGAAGATGATCGACCCCGGCGAACGCGTTCTGACCATCGAGGACGCGGCCGAACTTCGTCTGCAACAGCCGCACTGGCTCCCGCTTGAAACACGTCCGCCTAACCTTGAAGGGCAAGGCGCGATTACCATCGGGGACCTCGTGAAGAACGCCCTGCGTATGCGTCCTGACCGCATTATCCTTGGTGAGATTCGTGGCGCGGAATGTTTCGACCTTCTCGCCGCCATGAACACCGGCCACGATGGCTCCATGTGTACGCTTCACGCCAACAGCCCGCGCGAGTGTTTGGGCCGTATGGAAAACATGATCCTGATGGGCGACATCAAGATCCCTAAGGAAGCCATTTCACGCCAGATCGCAGAATTGGTTGACCTGATTGTTCAGGTGAAACGTCTGCGCGACGGTTCGCGTCGTACCACCGACATCACCGAGGTGATTGGGATGGAAGGCGATGTGATCGTGACGCAGAACCTGTTCAAGTTCGAGTATTTGGACGAGAGCGAAGACGGCAAGATCATGGGCGAATTCCGCTCAAGCGGACTGCGTCCCTACACACTTGAGAAGGCCCGCCAGTTCGGGTTTGATCAGGCTTATCTTGAGGCTTGCTTGTAAGTTTGTGATCTCCTGCGAAAGCAGGAGTCCAGCTTCAATGCCCCGAGATGGGCTCCTGCTTTCGCAGGAGATTAAATTCACAAATTTCCCAGCACAACTGGCAGGCTCAACGCAAGGCATCCGCCGCCGATAATCGCGAGCCCCAAAAACATTCCGGTCCAAGGCACAAATCCCACGCG
This sequence comes from Erythrobacter sp. S227, assembly GCF_057364925.1. Classification (NCBI taxonomy): domain Bacteria; kingdom Pseudomonadati; phylum Pseudomonadota; class Alphaproteobacteria; order Sphingomonadales; family Erythrobacteraceae; genus Erythrobacter; species Erythrobacter sp. S227. The sequence goes on along the minus strand of NZ_CP200280.1, from coordinate 351,675 downwards.
CTCTAACCGGTCAACCGAGCGCCGCTTCTCGCGCCTTTTGTCCATCACAAGACACACTGCTGCTAAAGCCCAGCACACCGCACCTGCAACAGCCAAAAGCGCCGCATCGCTCGCAAAGGTGAGAGGGTTCATTAAATCCATGGCAGCGCTCATTTAGTCTTTGCACACACGCACGCAAGCATTGCGCAATCACACGGGACCCCTAAAGCCTTGTCATTATGGATGGATCCGTTGCCCGCCCTCGCCCGATGCTTGCCATTGGATTGCGCCTCATCACGGCTGTGGTGTTTGCAACGATGGGCATGCTGGTCAAACTTGGCGGGGAACGCGGCGTGCATCTGGTCGAGATGCTGTTCTGGCGTCAATTCATCACTTTCGCACTCATCGCGGGCGGCTTGGCTCTTTTCGGAAAACTTGCCACCTTGCGCACCAATCGGATCAAAAGCCACGCAGCGCGCTCCGCGCTCGGCGGGTTTTGCATGTTCTTCGTCTATGGCGCTGTACTGCTGCTGCCTCTCGCGGAGGCGACAACGCTTTCCTACACCGCGCCCTTCTTTGCCGTCGTGATCGCCGTGACGATGTTTGGCGAGAAGGTGGGCCTTTATCGCTCTGCTGCGGTTCTCATCGGTTTTTGCGGCGTCGTCGTGATTATGCAACCGGGCAGCATGGGGGATGAGATAACGGCTTTCGGCGTCTTCGTGGCACTTGCAGCAGCAGCAATGGTCGCGATGATCAGCTTTCAGATTCAGGACCTCAACAAAACCGAAAGCCCGTGGAGCATCATCTTCTGGTTCACCGCGATTTCAACGCCAGTATTCCTTGTGTTGATGCCCTTCTTTGCAAGTTGGCATGACCCGCAAACCTGGGCAATCATTGTGGCGATGGCTTTATGCGGGGCCCTTGCCCAAATTCTGCTGACAAGCTCGCTGCGATTTGGTTCGGCGGGCGTGATCTTGCTGATCGACTACACCTCGCTGCTTTGGGCAACCTGGTATGGTTACGCCATATTCGACCGCGCTCCATCGACGACATTGTGGTTGGGCGCACCATTGATCGTGGGAGCGGGCCTTATGATTGCATGGCGCGAGCGAACATTGGCAGAAGCAAAGCCTGAATAGAGGACGGCGATTCTTGCCCGCTGCGATGTATGGTGCAATAAACCCAAGTGGAGGGATACCGCAGCAAAGGATGTAACCAATGAAACGCTTCCCCAGTATGAGCTCTACTTTATCAATTCTCCCGCTTGCCGCCCTGACGCTTGGATCGGGAGCTGCTCTTGCCCAATCGCCGAACGGCCAATCAGGGGAAAACCAGATCATCGTGTCCGGCACCCCGATCGAGGAATCCGGCCGCGCGCTTGCAGCCTGTATCGAACAAGGCTGCCCTCCTGAAGAAGACATCGCGCTGACGCTTGCCCATGCCGAGAACCAGTTCATCGCTGGCGACTACAAGGACGGTGAGGCAACGCTGAGCCGCTCGCTCAGTCGCAACCGCAAGCACAAGGAGTCTGTGCCTGTACCCCTGTCCGACCTTTATCGCGCGAGCGGCCGGTTCGCGATACATTTGGGAGAGGCGCGAGATTTTCGACTTGCAAACCTCGAAATGCGCGACGTTCTGAAAGATGTTTTCGGCACCGAGGACCGCCGGGTCCTGATCGCTGACACCGAGGTGGGGGATGGCCGTGCTTGGCTCGGTTTTCCCAACGGCGCGCGCCGGATTTATGAGCGTGTCGAAGAACGCGCACTAAAGCTGGGCTATCCGCGTGTCGCCAGTTTCGCCCGTCTTCGTCAAGCGCTGCTGAATGAGGCGGAGTGGGAAACCAGTCATGGCAACCAAAGGTTGCTCGACCGCTATGAAGCATCAATTGCGCAACTCATTGAGGAGCCGCTGGAGAACTCCGAGGACTTCATCCTGGTTGCTGAGGTCATGAAGGCCCGTTTTGATCGCAATCGAGGTCAGATGGGCGCGACCGACGCGCTGATTGAGCGCTTCGTTGCAATGGGTGGGACCCAAACTCCGATCCTACTATACAACGAACCTTTCGAGCGTGTGAGCCGGGGCGGTCTTCCCGTGGATCGGCGACTGGGTTTTTTTCAGAGCAACACGCTGGATCGTCTCACTACTCCGCAACTCAACAAGCCCCGCTTTATTGATGTAGGCTTCTGGGTGCGCCCGGATGGTACCACAGAGGATGTCGAGGTTCTTCGTGCACAAGGTCCGGACAGCTGGCACGCAACAGTGCTCGATAGCATTTCCTCGCGGCGCTATGCACCGCTTGACCTTGATGAGACGTCCCCGGGCTTTTTCCAAGTCGAGCGCTTCACTCTCACCTCGCGTTTCGCAGATGAGAGCACAGGAACGCGCATCCGCCGCCGTGAGCCCGGCTATCGCATAGAACGGCTCGATCTGACGCCGGAAAACACCAATGACCTTATCACAACGCAAAGTTGATGTATGGAAATAGAGCTCTGCCTCTCATAGGGGGCAACTCACCGCAACAAAGGGCTGGCCCATTGCGGGCTGGCCCTTTTTTGCTGGAATATGATAAGAACGATGGCCAAATCGGGTAAAGCAATGACTGCTCACCTATCTCAACGGAGACAATCCATGATCCGCAACGCTCTTATCGCTCTTTTGCTCGGCGCCGTGACACTAACAGCGACGGCCTGCAACACGGTCAAAGGATTGGGCCGCGATATTGAGTCCGTTGGCCGCGCAGGTGAAGAAGCGATTGACTAGAAATGTAGTGTGAGAAGGACCTAGTCCTCCTCACCCATCTGCCCAATTTCTGGGCCCATCACCCAAAGCGATAGATCAGCATCAAATTGTTGGCCGGCATTTCGTAGCGCGCGCTGCGACGGAAACCGTGCGCCTGTGCCGTTGTGTCTATTTCTTCGACATGGCGAATGCCCCAATTCGGGTTTCGAGCCTTCAAGCTTAAATCAAAGGCAAGGTTCGATTCCGCCGGCTCAACCCCCTGCTCAAAGAATGGTCCGTAGAGGATCAAGGGAAATCCCTTAGCGCTTTCACTTTGTGCAGCGGCAATTGCTGTGCCTTCGAAAAGACCAGTGCACGATGCGTAGGCAGATATGTGGATCATGTTGATGCACAAGGTAGCGGCAATATTCCCCTCAATTGCCCAATCCTTGGGCACAGTTGCATCGATAACTATCGGGGACCCCACGTTTTTTCCCGTATACTCCTTCGTAAAAGCCCTGATCGAATCCAAAGCAGCGGGGTCGGTATCACTGGGTTGCCAATGCAGTTCCGAAAATCGCTCGCCGAAGAAAACCACGTGTTCTCCAGAACCGCTCGCGATTTCCAGCACCGTCCCTTTCTGAGGGAGTTCTGCGGATAGGACACGCGCAATAGCCTCGCGGTTGCGCAAGGTGGCAGGGGCGTGGCGTTTCATTGTGCAGCGGCCCTTACGAGACCTGCCGGTCCTGACCTTCCCAATAAGGCGCGCGCAATTGCCGGCGCAGAATCTTGCCAGAGGCATTGCGCGGCATTTCGGGAATTATATCGACGCTTTTGGGCGCTTTGAACGCAGCGATTTTCTCGCGGGCATAGGCGATGATCTCACCCGCATCGATCTCCATGCCAGGCTTTGGAACACAGCAGGCTTTCACCTCTTCGCCCCATTGCTCGGAAGGGATACCGATAACGGCAACCTCTGCGACAGCAGGGTGACCAAAGATCGCGTTTTCCACCTCAGCGGGATAAACGTTTTCGCCCCCTGAAATGATCATGTCCTTGATCCGGTCCTGGATATAGACATAGCCATCATCGTCCATGATCCCGGCATCACCAGTGTGGAGCCAGCCGTCGGCATCGATGGTCTTGGCGGTCGCTTCGGGTAGCTTCCAATACCCTTCCGTATTGGAAGGCGACATAATGCAGATCTCGCCGATCTCGCCGCGCGCCACTTCCTTGTTGTCTTCGCCGCGGATCTGGATTTCTACACCGGGCACAGCTTTACCCGCTGAACGCATCCGCTCATTGCCTTCGAGCGAATGGTCATCCGGCGGCAACATCGTGACGGTGCCGCAGGTTTCGGTCATGCCGTAAACCTGTAAAAGCCCCGCCCCCGGCATAGTCGCGACCGTCTGTTTGAGGAGTTCCAGCGGCATGGGAGCTGCACCATACATCAGATAGCGGAGTCCCGAGAAATCGGTTTCCTTGGCCAGCGGGTGCTGGATCACGAACTGGATCGCAGCGGGTACGAGGAACATATGCGTGACCCCGTTCTGGATCGCACGCAGCACGCCATCGGGGGTGAATTCAGGGAGAACCTGCGCCCTGATACCGGCAGATGTCGCAATCGCGCTCAATCCAGTGCCGCCGATATGGGCGCATGGCATCGCGGCAAGGATGCAGTCCTCGTCGTGATAGGTCTGCCAAGGAAGGGCTGCTTCCATGCTTGGCTTGCGCAGAGCGAACATGTTGCGGTTGGACAGGCCAACGCCTTTGGGATTGCCGGTCGTGCCCGAGGTGTAAAGCTGCAAAATCGGGTCATCGAGGTCCGCAGGCTCGTACTCTGCAGGCGTCAGATCCCGGGCCATCCGAAAAGCGCTCTCGACTTCAAGCATCTTTGGCGCATTCTCCATCGATCCTGTCACTTCGCTGGCGGTTTCGATGAAGTCTTCTTCAACGAAAAGCACCTTGGTGCCGGTATCAGCGAGAATATACGCCATCTCTGGCGGAGCGAGGCGCCAGCCAACAGGAGCGATCACCGCCCCCATGCGCGCAGCGGCGTAAAGCAGCAGGAAATACCGATCAGAGTTTTTGCCAAGCCATGCGATCCGGTCGCCGTGCCCGACCCCGTTTTCGCGAAACAAGGCGACCAATTGCCGGGTGAGCACATCCGCTTCACCATAGGTCGTCATCCGGTCGCCCATCTCGAGGGCAATCTGATCCGGGCTTTCTTTGGCCCAATGGTTCAGGAACTCGTCAAACGACAAAAAACTCTGCTGGGCTTTTACAGCCATGCTTTACTTCCCCCAAACTGAATTGTTTCGCACGGTTAAGCATTTGCAGGCGGCCGCGTCCATATGTTTACTAAGGGAAATTCAGTAAAATCTAGCTCCAGCGTCCCTGCCGTCTTGCCGCAGGCTCGCGCACGATTAACCAGATCAGCAAGCCTGCCGGACCCGCCATCAACGTCGCTGCGAGGATCGGAGCCTGAATAATGCGGTGGATCGACTTTGCATCGGCATCTCGCGCGATCCAAAGGCCGACGAACAGGTCGAACGCCAGATAATGTATCCAGCCGATGGTGACGCCCCCATCGCTTGCGAATATATCACGCACGCCTTCGATGGTGGTGAAGTTCGCGCCGCCCCCGCCATCCCCTGCAGAGACAAGACCTGTGACGACAGAGACAAGAGCAGTGGTGTAGGCAAGAGACAGAATCGCCACGCCAAAATACAGCACAGCTGAGAGCAAAGCAGGCCAGCGCGGCAAGAGTATGAGCGCTATCCACGCGGCTAGGGCAAGCATGTTTGCAGCTCTGAAAGCGAAGTCCCAATCCATTGTCATTCCCCGTTGTGCTTTTCCGAGCCTATCGGTCAGCTGTTCAAGCGAACTTTGCCCGCCAATCGCGCGCGGCTCTCTTGATCGCGTCATTATCGTGGGTGAAGCAACCGGCCGCTTTGCGCAACGCCAATCCCATAGCTGCCTCGCACACGTGATCTGCATCGATGGAACGGAGCCCGTGCCATTTGCCGGGCAAAAGCGGGTCGAGCAATGGGCTCATAACTTGAGCGATGGCTTCAAGTGGACGCATGTCGTCCTGGCGCGCGCCCTTGAGCAGACCGGGGCGCAATATATCGACCCGGTTGAACCCCAATTTCGATACCGCGTCCTCGGTCTCACCCTTGGTTCGCAGGTAAAAGTTTTTGGCGTTGCGGCTTGCTCCTGATGAGCTCACCAATACAAAATTGGGAACGCCAGCTTCGCGCGCAGCCATTGCGGTTGCAACGATCAGATCAAAATCGACCTTGCGGAACGCCGCTTCGTCGCGCCCTGCTTTGCGCCATGTTGTCCCCAATGCGCAGATCAACGCGCGAGGTTTTACCGCCTCGAGGATTTCGCCCCATCTTTCCGGGTCAGCCACGAACATTTCAACTCTCGCGCCTTTGGGAAGCTCTGGCTCTCGCCGGGCGATGCCGACCATGCGCATCGCATCGCCTGCGCTGGAAAGCTCGATGAGCCTGCGCCCGATAAGGCCCGTTGCACCGACAAGCCCTACGCGAACAGGGCCCTGAACGGTGTCATTCGGGCTATCGTAAAGCTCAGACATTGATCAGGCCCTCGGGCACTTCACCATAGATTTTCGCGCAGGATTGCATGGCAAAACGATCGCTCATCCCGGCAATAAAATCGGCAATCATTCGCGAACGCTGAGGCTCGGCCTTGGGCAGGCGTTCGCGCCACTCTTGCGGCATCTGGCCGGGGTCTTGCGAGTATGCCGTGAATAACTTCGCCACCACGTCGCGCGCGTTCTGAGCGGCCGAAACCTGTTCGGGATGGTAATAGAGCTTTTGATACATAAAGGTCTTCAAGGTGCGTTCCTGCGCCGCCATTTCGGGCGAAAATCCGGCCAATTGCCGGCCCGCCTGACGGACTTGGCTCACCGTTTCAAACCCTTTGGTTGATTGAACCGTGTGCTCCAGCACATCATTCACCATCAATCCGATCTGATCCCGAACAAGCTCGCGCAACAGGCGGTCTTGGGGTGCATGTGGAAAGCGCTTTTCGACGACACGCCATTGGCTTGCGAGGAAATCCAGTTCCATCAGGTCATCAAGGGTCAGGAACCCTGCGCGGAGCCCATCATCAATGTCATGATTGTCGTAAGCGATGTCATCGGCAATCGCTGCAATCTGGGCCTCAATCGAAGGCCATGTGCCAAGGTCGAGCGGGAACGCTTCATCAAGCTCACTCAACGCCCAATTGGGCTTCGTGACCGGCCCATTGTGTTTCGCAAGCCCTTCAAGAAGGTCCCACGTCAGGTTCAATCCATCATGGGTGGGATAGGGGCTTTCGAGCCGCATAACCGTGCGCAGGGTCTGGGCATTGTGGTCGAAACCGCCGTACGTCTCCATCGCCTCAGCCAGAGCATCTTCCCCTGCATGGCCGAACGGCGGGTGGCCCAAATCATGGGCCAGACAAAGCGCTTCGGTGAGGTCCTCATCCACCCCAAGCGCGCGCGCCAGAACGCGGCCAATCTGGGCCACCTCGACCGTGTGGGTAAGACGGGTGCGGTAATGGTCCCCATCGGGCGCAATGAAGACCTGCGTTTTTGACTTGAGCCTGCGAAAGCTCATCGAATGGATGATGCGGTCGCGGTCGCGCTGAAAATCGCTTCGGGGTCCGCGCCTTTCAACAGGCAGCGGCGATGCGGGGGATGCGCCGTGTTTGGCGGGTGCAAACTCGCGCCCGCCATGGGCATGCGGATCAGCGGCAAAGGGGGCTCTGGATGTCACAGCTTTACCGCTTAGGTGAGCACCATGAGCGGCTCAACGGGAACAAATCAAAAACGATGTAGGAATATCGTGGACAGCGCTCAACATTTTGGAGCGCTCGCCAAAGGCCAAATTCGAAGGAAGAAAAAAATGGGACCGCTCACCGGGTGCAATGGGGGGGGTGGTAAGCGGCCCCAAGAGCTCTGAAGCTCTCGGGTCTTTCGGCGCGACCCGAAGACCCAAGCCTGCCTTCTTTTATATCACGGCAGACCCATGTTTCGCGGTTAGTCCGCGCCGACTCAACTTGCACCCCGCCCTCCGGGGAGAAGCGACAAAGCGTTTCTAGCAAGCGGCAAAGCGTGACCTAGTTCACTGTTTCTTGCTCAAGGATCCAGTTCGCGGCGGCTTCACAGTGAATTCTGGTGGAGTCAAACACGGGCAAAACATTGGCGTCGATATCCACCACAAGGTCGAGCTCGGTGCAGGCAAGGACGATCGCTTCGGCACCATCCTGCGATTTGTTGGTGATGATTGTCTTCATCGCGCGCTGGGCATCGCGGGTCACTTTTCCGACCATCAACTCGTCATATATGATCCGGTCCATCGTCTCGACATTGGTCATATTGGGCGGCAAGAGGTTCACACCCTGCGCGACAAGCCGTTTGCGATAGAAGCTTTCGGTCATAACATTGCGCGTGCCCAAAATGGCGGCGGTTTTGCATCCGGCTTCCTTCAAGGCCTTGCCAACATAGTCTGCGATGTGAAGGATCGGGATGTCGACGCTGGCAGCGATCTCGTCATAGAGTTTGTGCATGGAATTGGCGTTGATGATAAGGGCCTGGGCCCCTGCCCCTTCCAATCGCTTGGCACTGTCGCTCAGGATTTCGGCTGCACGCTGCCATTCCTTGTCCTCGCGAAGCGCATAAAGCTCACAAAAATCAAGGCTTTCGATAAGCATGGGGGCCGAAGCCATCGGGGCCGCGCGGCGCTGCACGATTCGGTTGATACGGTCGTAATAGATGCGGGTAGAGACCCAGCTCATCCCCCCGATCATTCCCAGTTTGCGCAAGATTAAAGTCCCTCGAATCCTAAGTGCTCGCCAACGCATTGGCGCTGGCTGATGTAGCGAGCATAAGCCGCATTCGTCCATAGCGGCTGATTAAGATCGTCAAATCTGCAAACAGGGCGGAAAATCACCCTTCAGGCTCTGCACCTTCAAAGCTGGCCAGCCATGCCTTTACATCCGCCAAAGTGGCCTTTGGCGCTTCCTCGTGGGGAAGATGCCCGATTCCGGGGTACACGACCAGCGATGAGGCAAGCATGGTCTGATCAAGCCATTGGCCCGCTTCGACCGGGATCAGCCCATCTTCATCGCCCCAAAGGATCAGCGAAGGCGCCGAAATCGCGGCGATCTCTGCCTTGGTTAGAGGCTCGTAGTCGGCAGAAAACCGAGCCATGGTCGCTGCACGGTTGCCTGGATAGCGCAACAATTGCCAATAGCGATCAACCGCTTCTTCGGTCACAACCGCTTTGTTCGAGACGCTTTGTTCAAGGCTTTGCTTGATAAGCGAGCGCGGGGTGATGTGCTCGGCGATCATATTGACGCCGGGCATACGCGCAATCGTGAAACCGATATTTCCGCCGTCATCTGCTTCCAGTTCAGCCGGGTCCATCAAAGCCTCGACCTCGGCTTGAGGGGCTCCGCCTGCATCAACAAGGATGAGGCCTGCGATGCGATCCGGATATGCATTTGCAACGGCCAGAGCGTGCTTTCCACCCATGGAATTCCCGCCAAGGATGAATTTTTCGACACTCAGCGCATCGGCGACCTCGATCACATCGGCGGCATAGTTTGCTCTGGAATAATCCCCGGAAGGGTCAGGTCCGGTGAGGCCGTGGCCCACCTGGTCAAAGCGGATGATGCGGTGTGCCGCTTTGAGCCCCTCAACCCAAGGTTCCCACGTGTGCAGGTCTGCGTTTGAACCATGGAGCAGAATAATAGGTATGCCCTCTTGTGCGCCTTCATCGCGAAGGTGGACGGTTACTCCGTTACCAATCTCGACATATTGAGACGGCTCCCCGCCCCAACGCGCGCGCATCATCTCGGGGTCTGTATCCGGCACGCGCAGAACGAGGAAGGCAATCACCAAAATCGCAAGGATCGCAAAGACGATCCGAATAGCCCACTTCATTCACCCATCTCCGCAATCCAATCTCTCATCAGTTCAACCGCATCGTGATCGATGGTTGAACGGCCCAATTCAGGCATCGCAACGCCGGGCTCATTGGAATTCATACGGTGCAGGAGGATCGACTTGTCAGGCTTACCGGGCTCGATTGAGACAAGCAGCCCCCCTGCCCCGCGCCCGGCCGCAACCGGCGGTTTGTTGATGCCGATGGCAAAGGCGTCGGTCTGCTCCCAGCTGAGGTCGAGGCCGGAATTGGATGCTCCGCCTCCCGGACGATGACAATGCGCGCAATTTACGTCGAGATAGGCGCGAGCACGCGCTTCTTTGCTGGCTCTGATATCGTCCAAAAGGGGCAATGTGTCTGCCCCCACGGGCACTTGGTCTAGCCAGCCCTTTTTGTGCATTTCGTTCACCCACTCGCTCGACAGATTGCGCGCTTTAGGACCGATGGGGATGACTTCTCCATCCACTGAATGGCACGCCTTGCATTGGTTTTTATTGGGTATCCGGTAACTGATTTCCTCACCCGATGGCGTGGTGATCGGCACGCGCCCTCCGGCAAGTGCCAATTTCGCCTCAGTTTGCTCTTCGTTCCACCGATACGGGAGGGCCAACCACCCATCGGCCCGGTGCAGCAACACGCGCGTTTCGATAAAGCGCTGGTCTGAACCCTCACCAAAAGCAAAGGTCTTTATGATTGCGCTGCCCACGGGGAAATTAAGCAATCCCTTGCCATTGGCCCCAAGCGGTTTTGCCGCGCCCGTTTCATCGCCGGGCACGTAAATATATCTAAGCTTGTCCGCACCATCTGACCAAAGCGATGTATTGAGAGAATAGGCATGAACACCCCAATTGGGCTGGCGCGCGGCGGCATCGCTGAAAAAGCTGTACGCTTGAAGCGTGCGAGGGAAACCATCCCCTGAGATCAAGTCATCGCGCACTTCATTTGGAGCGAGCACTGTCGCTTGCGCCACCACAGATGCAACCAACGCCGCCAACGCAGCGAGAAAGGTGCGCAATGTTGACATCAGATACGCGCATCCAGCTCGGCAGGTGCACCGATGCCGGTGCGGTCGAAGTCAGCCTCCGGCTCCGGCACGCTAAGTGGAGATGGGTTGGCCCCTGCCAAACCCTTGCCTTGTTCGGTCAGGTTCAGCGACCAGCCAGCGGTGCCGGGCACGGCATAAAGGCTCCCCTGTCCATCCCACATGACAGGCGGCAATGATCCGCCAAAAGCTGCGAGAAGCATTTCTGCGCCTTCCATCTGAGGCTCATCCCCGCCGCGGCCATAGATGTTATTGCCAACCACCACCTCGCGCGGGAACGGGTTGTAACGGTCATCATCGAACCCTTGGATATAGGCGATCACCATGATCGGCGCGGTGGGGTTCTCGTCGATGATATTGTCCTGGATAAGGACCTTTTCATTGGCCATCACCATGATCCCCGTGCCTCGGCGCACGCCTGCGACAATATTGCCGGGAGGGGCAAAGTTGGGGGTGTCATTGGCCACCACGAGGTTGTTTTCAACGATTACATTGCCGCCATTCATGACCGGCAGACCGGGCAGGTCAAATACGAGGATGCCACCGGTGTTGCGGGTCGCAATGTTGTGCTCGACCAAGGCATTGCGGCTGTTCTCGATTTCGATGCCAGCAACATTGGCCTCGGCAATGGAGTTGCGCACGGTGATCTGGTTGGACTGGCCGACATAAATGCCAGCGTCAGAGGCTCCGGTAACCTTCACCCCGTCAACCAGAACGCCGGTGCTCTCAACCGGATAAATGCCATATGCGCCATTGTCGGGGTCAGGCCCCTTGGTCCACGTCACGCGAATGCGGTGGTAGACGATTTGGTCAGCGCCCTTGGACTTGATCCCATCGCCCTTGGGGTTCTCCAATGCGAAATCGCGCAGTGTCACGTTGTCTGAGGTGATCAACAGCCCCTCGCCAGAACCCGCCTGCGTGGTGAAATCGAGCACCGTCCCATCCATACCGGCCCCGCGCACTGTCACGCCGTCCACATCAAGGCTAAGCCCATCGGTGAGCGTGTATCGGCCTGCTTCAAGCACGATCTCATCGCCGGGCTCTGCAAGGATCAACGCCTCTTGCAAACGCTCCTGTGCGCCTTCGCCCGGGCTGACTGTATGCGTTTCGGCCAATGCGGGCGCTGCGCTCGCCAGCAATGCTGCGGCAATCGAAATCCTGATCATGTGATGTGTCTCCCTCTCCAGAGCGCATAGTGGCGCAATTCGAGGGCGGATTGCAAGCAAGCTTAGCGCCTCAGAAGCTCCAGTCCGATGTCGACACCGCAACCACCAGCAACAATGACCACTTGTTCAACGGCGTCGCGATCATCGACCCTGCGAAGACGGGCCATTGCTTCTCCTGTCGACAAGGGAATGCGTCTCTCACCTTCTTCGGGGGCAAAGCGTTCAAGCTTGAGCAATTGCTCGATTGTGAGCTTGTCGACGAGGCGCGGTGCCATGCAGGACGACATGCGCGCAGGCACGCCATTGTCGAGCAAAGCTTGCTCCACGCGCGCCTCTGTGACCTTCTCGACCAGTTTCTCTCCGCCAAGCACCCAAAAGGCACCCAGCCCCAAAAGAAACACAAGGAAGAGCAGCAGGTACCGCATCGAGCCTCTAGTCGAGCGCCTTCACAATGCCTTCGACCATCTTCTTGGCATCAGACAAGAGCATGACCGTTTGCGGCATGTAGAAGACATCATTGTCAACGCCTGCATAGCCAACGCCACCCATTGAACGCTTGATGAAGAAGACCTGCTTGGCCTTATCCACGTCAAACACAGGCATGCCGTAAATGGGTGATGACTTGTCGGTCTTTGCCGCCGGGTTCACCACGTCGTTTGCACCGATGATGAAGGCAACGTCAGCTTGCGCGAACTCGCTATTGATGTCCTCAAGCTCGAAGACTTCATCGTACGGGACATTTGCCTCGGCCAGAAGCACGTTCATGTGCCCCGGCATACGCCCTGCGACCGGGTGGATCGCATATTTGACCTCGACGCCCTTTTCTTTGAGCGCATCGGCCATTTCGCGCAGCACGTGCTGAGCCTGTGCCACCGCCATGCCGTAGCCCGGGATGATGATAACGCTTTCAGCCTGTTCGAGCATGAACGCTGCATCGTCAGCAGAGCCTTGCTTGTAAGGGCGCACCTCGCGCGGAGCCCCGTCGCTGTTGCCACCATCTTCCGCGCCAAAGCCGCCAGCGATCACGCTGATGAAGCTGCGGTTCATGGCTTTACACATGATGTAGCTGAGGATCGCGCCGGAAGAGCCCACCAGCGCACCGGTGATAATCATCGCCGAGTTGCCAAGAGTGAAACCCATGGCCGCCGCAGCCCAGCCCGAATAGCTGTTCAGCATCGACACAACCACCGGCATATCTGCCCCGCCGATCGGGATGATGAGGAGGAAGCCGATAAGGAAGGCGAGGACGGTCACCCAGATGATAAGCTGCCCTTCGCCCGGACCACCTGCGCCCGACACAGCATAGGCTGCAATCATACCAAGGATCGCGGCAAGCGTACCAAGGTTGATAAAGTGACGCGCTGGCAAAAGGATTGGAGAACCGCTCATCCGGCCAGACAATTTGAGGAACGCAATAACCGAGCCTGAGAAGGTGATCGCACCGATTGCGATACCAAGACCAAGCTCAACGCGGCTAACCACAAGAATCTGCCCGGTTGCGTCGAGAATACCAAACGCGCCGGGGTTAAGCCAAGCAGCGAGGCCCACGACTACAGCTGCAAGACCCACAAGGCTGTGAAAGCCCGCTACCAGTTCGGGCATCGCGGTCATCGCGATCTTGCGCGCGATGGTGACACCGATGATGCCGCCAAGGAAGATCGCGATTCCAATCTCGACTATATTGGCGATGTCATGGGTGACCAGCGTCGTAATGAGCGCAATGCCCATGCCGATCATGCCGTTTCGGTTACCCGCACGTGATGTGGCGGGGCTGGAAAGCCCGCGAAGCGCAAGGATGAAGAACACGCCCGCCGCAAGGTAGGCGAGCATAGCCCAAGCGGGGGTTCCGCCCACACCATCGGCGGCGGCTGCCAGAAGCGAGAAGCTCATCAGTTCTTCTCCTTCTTCTTATACATGGCGAGCATACGCTCGGTCACGGCAAAACCGCCAAAGATGTTGATCGAGGCCATCACAACCCCTGCCAGGCCAAGCCATTTGGCAAGCGGGCTCGTCGCCTCAGCTGCTGCGATTAGAGCGCCCACAATGATGACCGAGGAAATCGCATTGGTCACAGCCATAAGCGGCGTATGCAGCGCAGGCGTCACCGACCAAACCACATAATAGCCGACGAAACACGCCAGCACGAAGATGGATAGGATTGAAATAAAGTCCATTATTCGCCTCTCTCGGCTAACTCAGCGAGCACAATATCGATGCGGTCCATCACCGAATTGGCGACAGATGCTTCCAATTTATCGGCTTCTGCCTGCTGCTCTTCAGAAAACTCAGGGCATGCGATATCGACCAAGCTCATTTGATAATCATAGTCTGCCTTGGCGATGGCGAAATCGACCTCGCGCGGCGTACCTTTTTGCGCCGCGCGCATCGCTTGAAAACGCTCATAAGAGCTCGCAAGGCCAGCAGATCGCCCGCATGGATTGTACACCGCGCTCAGAACAACCCCGACCTCCGAACGCAACTGAGCCCCGTCGCGAACGTCATCCAGCGAATACACGGACTGCGTTTCAACGTTGTCAGTCTGGGCGCACGCTATAGTCGGCACAGTTGCAGCAACGATCAGAGCTGTAGCGGCGAATGCTCTCACACGTTCAGCCTTTCATTCACAACTTCGCCGCCTTGGGTCAGGCGGATCGCATCGCCGATCTCTTCGTCGAGTTCGGGTTTGCCTGCTTCGGCATCCCAGAAGGCAGAGAGAAAGTTGAAGTGGTTACGCGCAAACAGCGCTGAGGCATCGGCAGCAAGAGCCGCTGGCGTATTGGCATAGCCGATGATCTTCACACCGTGCTTTTCGACGACCCTATCAGCCTCTGAGCCTTCGACGTTGCCGCCTTGAGCAACGGCAAGATCGTAAATCACACTGCCCGGCTTCATCGAAGCAATCTGCTTGTCAGTGATCAGCACAGGAGCAGCGCGTCCGGGGATCAGCGCTGTGGTGATGACGATATCCTGTTTGGCAATGTGTTCGGAGACAAGCTTGGCTTGCGCTGCCTTATACTCATCGCTCATCTCTGTCGCATAACCGCCAGAACCTTCGCCCTCGATGCCTGCGACTTCGGTCACGAAGATCGCTTTTGCGCCAAGGCTTTCGATCTGTTCTTTGGTGGCAGAGCGGACATCAGTCGCAGACACTTGAGCGCCCAAACGCCGCGCGGTTGCAATCGCCTGGAGCCCTGCGACACCCACACCCATGATAAAGCAACGCGCGGCTTGAACCGTGCCTGCCGCAGTCATCATCATCGGAAATGCGCGGCCGTAAGTGTCAGCCGCCGCCAGAACCGCTTTGTAGCCAGCAAGGTTTGACTGGCTGGAGAGCACATCCATCGACTGAGCGCGGGTGATACGCGGCATAAACTCCATTGAGAGCGCCTCAAAGCCGGCCTTGGCGTAGGCAGCCAGCAGATCGCCGTTCTGGAACGGGTCGAACAAGGCTGCGACCCATGCACCGGAAGCTGCGCCTTTGAGCTTTGCTACCTCGGGGGCCTGGATGCCAAGCACGATGTCGGCGCCCTTCACCGTTGCAGCGGCGGTGCCAACAGTGGCGCCTGCCTCTGCATAAGCCTCATCAGGGATAGAGGCAGACAGTCCGGCGCCTTTTTCGACGGCGAACTCATTACCCAGCGCGATGAATTTCTTCACCGTCTCAGGCGTCGCAGCCACTCGCGTTTCGCCAGCGGCACGCTCTTTCAGAACAGCAATTTTCATTAAGTTACGCCCTTATGGAGCGATCAAAGCCACAACGATAAATGTGATGATCGCAATCAAAGGGATTGCCCATTTGAGCGCCCCCATAAACCCATCATAGGTGGAACGGGCGTGGTCCATATCATTGGCTGACATCGTTAAAGTCCCTTCAGCTTTCTTTCCCTCGAATGCCTTGGAATTCAGCGTTTGTTGCAACGCGGCCCCTTTCGGCATTCGTTCCTTCCCCGAACCCACTATCGAAGGGTTAGTTCAAGCTCAACCCACCAAAGCCGGTTCCGGTTCCGAATGACATCCAAATTGCAGGACATTGCACAAGTCGCAACAGCCTTAATTCCGTCTTTACCCGTCTCCTTTATGCCCAACCCACGTCTAACTCCCGGGGCGAGAGCCGGGTCTGTAAAGGAATCAGGGCCGAATATATGGCGCAAAGCGACGAACACGCTGAGATTTTGCCCGATTTGGCGGCTGACGAAGGCATGGATGCCGGTACCGATGTGCATGACGAATCGGATGAGAATACCCGCATCGTCATGCTTATTGACGACGAGCCTGCCCAAAGCCGCCTGATTTCCGCGATTGCTGCGCGCGATGGTTGGCGCACTGTTGTCGCAAGCGATGCCGAAACCGCGATTGCCATGCTTGGCACGCGCGAAGGCATGCAATTGTCCGCGATCCTTCTCGACCAGTGGGTTCCAGGAGACGATGCCTGTTCGCTTATCGCCGAGCTTAAAGAGCGCCGCCCTGCTCTGCCGATCCTGATGCTCACCACCAGCGCGTCTCCGCTCCTCGCGGTCGAAGCCATGCGTGCAGGGGCCAGCGATTACCTCGTTAAACCCATTTCGCCTGACCGTTTGATGGATGCCCTTCGCGCGGTCACCACCCGCGAAGCGCCTCGCGATGAGCTTGCGCCTCTGACCGAGAAGATGTCGGCGAGCCTCGATTTTGACGCCATGATCGGCACAGCGCCGCCTTTCCGCACAGCCCTTGCCCAGGCCGCAAAGGCCGCGCGCGGGCACAACCATTCGCTCATCGAAGGTGAAAGCGGGACCGGCAAAGAGATGCTGATGCGCGCAATGCACGCCGCCTCTCCGCGTTCGAAAGAGGCCTTGCGCATCATCAATATCGCAAGCGTTCCACCAAACTCGGTCGAGTCTGTCCTTTTCGGCCACGAACCCAACGCCTTCCCTGGAGCCTTTGACCGCCAGATCGGTGCGCTCCAGCATTGCGACGGGGGCACCCTTGTCCTTGACGAGGTCGACCGGCTCAGCATGTCCGTTCAAGAACGGCTGAGCGACGCGCTTGAGACGGGCATTGTCCGGCCGATGGGCGCAACCCATGGTTTCCGTATCGACATTCGCCTCCTTTCCGCCAGCAACATGAGCCTCGCGCGCCTTGTTGAAGGCGGCCTGTTTGACGCGGGCCTTGCCCAAAAGCTTGGCGCAACGCGGGTTCAGTTGCCACCCTTGCGAGAGCGCACGGGCGATATATCCGCGCTCACCCGCCACTTCCTCACCCGGATCGGAGAGCAGCCGGGTCTCACCCACCTCTCCATCGCCGACAGCGCGCTTGCCCTGCTTGCCGCATATGATTGGCCGGGCAATGTGCGTCAGCTTCAATCGGTTCTCTTCCGCGCGGCTGTGTATTGCGAAGGCGATACGCTGACCGCTGAAAGCTTCCCGCAACTCTCCGAGATGATCGGCGAACCCGACAGCACCGCGCGTTCTGCCCAGCACGAGGGCGTTGGCGTGATGCTTTACACCGAAGATGGCAATCTGCGCCCCCTCGAAGAGATCGAAGCTGATGTGATCCGCCTTGCAATCGGGCATTACCGAGGCCGGATGACAGAGGTCGCAAGACGCCTCGGCATTGGTCGCTCAACGCTCTACCGCAAGCTTTCCGACCTTGGCATCGACAACGCAGCGTAACGGGCAGCTTGATCTGTCGGCCGCGCACCCGTAGCGGTGGCGCATGACAAATCTCAAAGACTTCGGCGGGCGCACTGCCCTCGTCACTGGCGCGGCTTCCGGCATTGGTGCTGCGTGTGCAAAGCTCCTTTCGAAGCGCGGCGCGGCCAAGCTCTTCCTTGTTGACGTTGACGCCGAGGGTCTCGCCGCTCTCGACCTTGAATGCGAGGTTGAAGCCGTCATTGGCAGCGTTGCTGATGAAGCCTTGTGGGACGACCTCACCCCCAAGTTGTCGGACCTTGACCACGCCGTTGTGAACGCTGGCGTTGGCGGGTTTGGTACTATTGACGAACTCTCCTTCGATGAATGGCGCCGCGTTATGGCGATCAACCTTGATGGCGCTTTCCTTACTTTGCGGGCCGCTTTGCGCGGCATCAAAGCCAATGGGAAAGACACAGGCGGCAGCGTTGTTATCACCGGCTCCTCCACCGGGGTGAAGCCTGTTCCCGGCATCGGTCCTTATGGCCCGGCCAAAGCCGCGGTTGCCCATATGGCGCGCATCGCCGCGATGGAGAACGCACCCGCCAATATCCGCGTCAACGCCATTGCGCCTGGCGGCGTCGACACCGCCATTTGGGAGGGCGGCGATGACTTCAACGCTAGCGTCGAGGCCATTGGCCGCGAGGAAACCCTCAAACGCATGTCCAAGACGACGCCCAATCGCCGCTTTGCCACGTCCGAGGAAATGGCCGGAACCATCCTCTACATGCTCGGCGATGCCGGATCGAACATCACCGGACATGTCTTGGTCAGCGACGGCGGCTTTACGCTGTAACGGGGCCGACACCCTGCCTTCAAAGAGGCAGCCCGCTAAAGTCCGTCAGCGCCGCATCGCGAAGTCCGCGCCACACATTGCGCGCCTGAACCGTCTCGGCCACATCATGCACCCGCAGCATATGCGCACCGGCATTCATCGCAGCGGTCGCCAAGGCAATCGAGCCGCCAAGCCGTTCGTGCGCAGGCTCTTCATTGCTCAGCGCACCAATCATCCGCTTGCGACTTAGCCCGACCAGAAGCGGGCTTCCCAAAGCGTGGAACAGCGGCAGCGCATTGATCAGCGCCAGATTGTCAGCCAACGATTTGCCAAAGCCGATGCCCGGATCAATCATGATGCGGGTCTCTTCGATACCGTTCGCGATTGCCTTTGCCCGCTGGTGGTAAAGCGTGTCGAACACATCGCTCACCACATCGGTATATGCGCCCCCGCTTACCCCTTCCATGGAGTGCAAATCCTCACCCGTGCCAGGCGCATGCATCAACACCACGGGGCATTTTGAACTCGCCACAAGGTCGAGCATCCGCGGGTCATAGCGCAGCGCGGAGACATCGTTTGCCATATGCGCGCCCTTGGCAAGAGCCGCCTCAAGCACGCCTGCACGCCTTGTATCGACACTGATCGCAGCGCCCATGCTTGCGCAATATTCGATGGCCGGGACAACGCGCTCTATCTCGTCGCCTTCAAAGGTGGGCGTGCTGCCGGGCCGTGTGCTTTCCCCGCCAATGTCGATGATCGCGGCCCCTGCCTCGACCATGGCAGCGGCATGCGCGCGTCCTGCATCGGGTTTCTCCAGCCATTCGCCGCCATCGCTAAAGCTGTCTGGCGTGACATTCAGAACCCCCATCACCTGCGGCTGATCAAGGCGAATGGTGCGATCGCCCAGCGTCAGCGGCGCGTGGGTTTTTTGCAGATTTTCCCACTGCTGCTCCGCCTCGCGCGTCAAAGTGCCGCCGGGCTCTGCCAAAGCGTAATCAGCCTCGCTCACGCCGAATATGCGGCGGTATGTGACCTTGCCTTCTTCGCGGACAATCAGGGCAAAGCGGCTGGCATAGACCATCGTGCCTGCAAGCCGGATTGCGCCCGGGCCATCGCCGGTTGATTCCGTTTGCGGACCAAGCGAAAGGCCGACCGGACGAAGATAGATGCTCGATGTCATAGTCTATTGTATTCTTTCAATTATCGCCAAGTTTTGACACACTTGACACACTGTTCAGGGCCAAAAAACCTTGTGGCGCGAAAACCTGCCTGAAATGCCTGTCCCAAACCGGTTTCCATGGTGTCAATTCGTACATCGCGGGGCAGGTTTAGCAAGCCTGCACGGTGTAGGACACACGCTAACGAGGATGGCGCAAACGAAAAAGGGCCGCGCATTGCTGCACGGCCCCTTCCCATTGCAATGTGGTTCCGGTGTTAGCCGCCGAAGCGCACGCGCACCCCTGCAGTGACGAGCGATTGCTGCGCGCCAACATCAAGGTTTGCGGGAAGAATGGTCAAAGGAATGTCCACGTCTTCCGTCGTGTCACGGAAAGTGTACTGGCCAAAGACTTCGACACTGTCTGTCACGGCATAGCTTGCGCCTGCCATCAATTGATAGGCAAACACGCCGTCACTGTCGTCGCCCACCGGCACGCCTGATGGCTGATAATCAACGTCGACCCATTGATAGCCAAGACCACCACCGATGTAAGGCTTGATCGCGGTGCCGGTGTTGATGTCGTAATAGACATTACCAAACAGGCCGAAGGTCGAGACATCGCCTTGTCCGTCGGCAAGAACATCTCCTACGGTCGGGTTCGCAGCGTTTGCCGGACCGCGGGTCAGGACCGCTGAATCGACGCCGTCAATGATCGCGCCGCCAACCGACAGATCTTGGTGATCGTCAACGCTGTAGTCTGAGTAGGCTGCTTCAACTTCTAGACGGAAACCGTTTTCAAACGCGTATCCCGCCTGACCACTGATGGTGTAGCCGGTGTTGAAATCGGTTTCCCAACCGATGGGCGTGTCTGCCGGGATGGAGCCGAAATCATCGGTTTCAGGCACGGCCGTGGTAGTAACGCCTTCATTATTGCTGTCCTTTGGCAGTGCAATACCGCCACTGACCCCGATGTAGGGTCCGGATGTGTTGTTGTCCTGAGCGCTTGCCGGAACAGCGATCATTGCTGCCAGAATGGCCGGGGCGATAAGAAATTTTGACTGGTATTTCATGAGTTACCTCTTGTTCTAAACCAACGCACAAGTGTTCGGGGGTGTGCGATGAGAACTCATGTACGAATTTGTAACATTAATGGGAGCCAACAGGTCGATGACCCGTGCAATGCAAGCGATAATCAGTTGCAGTTTTCGATGAAACGAGTCGAGTGTGGGACGGTCAGTCTTCGTTAGCCAGCCGGTATAGGTCGCGCGCGGCGTCAACCGGCTTCATCTCGTCGCCGTCCTGATAATACCAGAAGGTCCAGCCATTGCAGCTTGGCGCGCCTTGCAGGTCCTTGCCAACGCCATGGATGGAGCCCTGAAGCTTACCCTTGGGTGTTTCGCACTCGAGCGAGCCGTCGGCCCGCACGGTTGCAAACCAGCGGCGCTTCTTGTCGAAGATTTGTGAGCCCGGTTTGATCAACCCGCTTTCCACCACTGCGCCAAAGGCGACGCGCGGAGCGGCCTTCTTGGATTGCATCGTGGTGAGAGCGCTTTCATCCAGCGGAAGCTCTTTTTCGATCCGTTTGTAGGCGGCATCGCGGTATACGTCTTCGCGCTCGCACCCGATCCATTCGCGGCCCAAACGCTTGGCAACCGCGCCGGTTGTGCCTGTACCAAAAAAGGGGTCTAGCACCACATCCCCGCGCTCTGTCGTGGCCAGAAGCACGCGGTAGAGCAGGCTTTCCGGTTTTTGCGTCGGGTGCACTTTGGTGCCGTTTTCCTTCAAACGCTCATTGCCTGAACAAATCGGCAGCACCCAGTCAGAGCGCATTTGCAGCTCGTCATTCAGCGTCTTCATCGCGCGGTAATTGAAGTGATAGCGCGCCTTTTCACCCTGGCTTGCCCAGATCAAAGTCTCATGCGCATTGGTGAAACGCGTACCCTTGAAATTGGGCATTGGGTTGGTCTTGCGCCACACGATATCGTTGAGGATCCAGAACCCGATATCCTGAAGGATCGCGCCCACGCGGTAGATATTGTGATAGCTGCCGATCACCCAAAGCGCGCCGTCAGGCTTCAGAACGCGTCTCGCTTCGATTAGCCAAGCCTTTGTAAATTCGTCATAAGCTTTGAAACTGTCGAACTGGTCCCAATGGTCCGTGACCGCATCCACTTCGGACCCGTCTGGGCGGTTGAGATCGCCGCCAAGCTGAAGGTTGTAGGGCGGGTCTGCGAAGACGCAATCGACGCTGTTATCGGGGAGCGAACGCAGGGCTTCGATGCAGTCTCCGTCGAGGATCTGGCCCAGCGGAAGGAGCGCGCGCACGTCCTGCGAGGTCGCTTTGGCTGCCCGCTTGGTCCGCTGCTTTGTTGTTTCAATCACGCCCATAATTCTGTCCCAGAGGTCACTATTCGCCAAACTTATCCACAGGGGATGAGTCCTCAGGCGTTTCGCGTCAAGCGCTTAGTTTCTGGGCTCTTATGGTTAATGCTTGGTAAACGCCCCTAAGTGCGGGGCGGAACAAAACGGGGCCCCACACAATGTTGAGTCCGCCCTTAAGGCAGGGACTCCAGATGTAGGGGGTGTTGCGTGGAGGACTCAGGCGAATACCAAGACGACGTTAGCCGTAAACGCCGCCAGCAATAGCGCGCCCAAGGGACGCCCGATGCGCTTTGCAAACCATAGCAGTGCCAATAGCGCCGCCGCGCTTGCCGTTAGAAGCGCCATTTGCAGGCCGCCAAGCTCAGCGGGAAGCGCAAAAGGCGCAATGCTCATCGTCGCCCCGCCGATCAGCAGGATGTTGTAAATGTTGGAGCCCACTACATTGCCCAGAGCCAGCGCGGATTTCCCGCGCAGGGCAGCGGCGATCGAGGCGGCGAGTTCCGGCAGGCTTGTGCCCACGGCGACAACGGTCAGGCCGATCACCGTCTCTGGCACCTTGAATATCGTTGCGAGGCTTATTGCGCCTGTGACCAAGGCATCACCGCCCAGCACAAGAATGCCCAGCCCGGCCACGAACAGCGCGGTCGCGACGACACCGTTTTGCGGGCCTTCTTCGTCCTCTTCATCCTCCAGGCTTTGCCCCGGATTGCGGTAGCGCCAGACGATGTAGGCGACGATGCCGAACAATAGCGCAAAACCGATCCATCGCGCGCCATAGCCGGACAGGACAAGCCCCCACAAAAGCACGGTCACAGACAACGCAACCACCGCATCGCGCTGTCCAACGCCTGTCAGGATAATCGGTGCCACGAGCGCCGAAACGCCGAGGATCAAAAGCGTGTTCGCAAGGTTTGATCCAACGATATTGCCCCACGCAATCTCGGGAGAGCCCGCAAGGCTTGCCTGAACGCTGGCGACCATTTCGGGCATGGATGTCGCAAAGCCGACGATCACAAGCCCTGTAAACAGGGTCGAAACGCCCAGTTTTTGGGCAATGCCAACAGCGCCCCGCACCAAAAGTTCGCCGCCAATGGCAAGGCCCACAAGGCCCGCCAGACTTAAGAGGATCGCATTCAACATGGCGTATGCGCCTAAAGCCTTGAGCCGCTAAAGCAAGCGGGCTTGAGCCACAGGGGCAAATGTCTGGCGGTGGAAAGGGGTTGGACCATGCTCTTGCAAGGCGTCCATATGCTCTTTCGTACCATAGCCCTTGTTGCGCTCCCACCCGTATTGCGGATGCGCCTGTGCTGCTTCGACCATCAAACGGTCGCGCCATTCCTTGGCGATGATGGAAGCGGCGCTGATCGAAGGTTCGAGCCCGTCGCCCCCGACAATCGCACGCGCAGGCCATCGCCAATCGTCACAGCGGCGCTCTGGTGTCTGGTTGCCGTCGATCAGGACGATCTCAGGGCCCCCAAGATTTTGGCCCTCCAGCTGAGCAACCAGATCGCACACGCACCGCGTCATCGCCTGCATGGTTGCCTGAAAGATGTTGACCTCGTCGATCTCGGCTGCATCTACCACGGCGACCGCCCATTGGCAGCTCTTGCGCAGTTCCTCGTCGAACACGGCGCGGCGTTTGGCCGATAACTTCTTGGAATCCGTGACGCCCGAAGGTATCGCCTCCCCCATAACAACAGCTGCGGCCACCACCGGCCCGGCCAATGGCCCCCGCCCCGCCTCATCGACCCCTATAATAATAGGTCCGGTTGCACATGAGCGGGCACCAATTTTAAGTTCAGGAGTTCCCTGCGACATGAACACTCTTTCAAAATATACCGCCTTATCCTCTCTCCCCGCGCTCGCGCTCGCAAGCTGTGCGACGGCCGAAACCGGGGAAAGCTCTCGTAGCGGCGGCCTGACCATCGCCGAAATGGGCGAATTTGAAAAACCGTGGGCGATTGAATTTGCACCGGGCACCGACATGCTTTTCGTCACCGAGAAAGAGGGCGTCCTCAAGGTGATGGACACGAAGAGCGGCCAGTCCGCCACCGTTGCCGGCGCGCCTGAAGTGGCCTTTGGCGGACAAGGCGGATTTGGCGATATCGCCTTCCTGCCAAGCGAAGCCGGGACAAGCGTTGATGGTCGTACCATCTATCTCAGCTGGGCCGAGATGGGCGACGATGGCGACACACGCGGCGCGGTTGTCGGCAAAGGCACTTTGTCTTGCGCCTCGATGGAGGACTGCGCGGTCGAAGGTCTTGAAGTGATCTGGCATCAGGCACCCAAAGTATCGGGCCGTGGCCACTATTCACACCGCATCACATTCTCACCCGATGAAAGCCATATGTATGTGGCCAGCGGCGACCGTCAGAAAATGTCGCCTGCACAAGATATGAGCAACACGCTGGGCTCTATTGTGCGGCTCAACCTTGATGGTAGCCCGGCTGAAGGCAATCCGTATGCCGATAACGGCGGCGTGACCGCTGAAATCTGGTCATACGGCCACCGCAATATTCTGGGTATGGATTGGGACGCAGAAGGTCGCCTGTGGGATGTAGAGCATGGCCCTGCTGGCGGGGATGAGCTGAACCTGGTTGAGGCCGGTGCGAATTATGGCTGGCCCACGCGGTCTTATGGCGAGCATTACAACGGCGACCCCATCACCGACCACACGGACGATGACGGCTATAACAAGCCCGCAATCTGGTGGACGCCGGTGATCGCGCCGGGCGATATGCAGTTCTATTCAGGCGACATGTTCGCCGATTGGCAAGGTGATGCTCTTATCGCTGGCCTTTCCAGCCGCGCCATCGTCCGCGTCGAAATCGAAGGCGAGAGCGCGACCGAAGCGGCCCGCTATCCGATAGAGGGACGCGTTCGCTCGCTCGATATTGCATCGGACGGCAGCATTTGGGTGGCGACGGACGAAGGGTCTGTCCTTCGCCTCAGCATGTAAGCTTGGCAAAGCAGCGCAAAGGCCCTAGCGCCCGGCGCGATGTCTGAAACAGCTACTCTCGTCCCGCTTTCAGCGGTTCCACCCGCCATGATCGAGGAATTGCTCGACCGTGTGTTCGGCGAGGATCGCCATGCGCGTACCGCTTACCGCATTCGTGCAGGTATGGAGTGGCTCGATGCGCTGTCCTTCGCAGCGCTTGATGCAGACGAAATGCTGGTCGGCACGATCCAGTGCTATCCCGTCGGCCTGCAAGCCAAAGACGGCGCGCGCGTGCCACTTGTCATGGTTGGGCCGGTGGCTGTTGTCCCCGAACGCCAGGGCGAAGGGTTTGGCGTTGGGTTGATGATGGCGATGCTGGACGCGGAAAACCGCATGGCGGGCGAAGGCTCGCCTGTGTTCCCGCAAGTTCTTATCGGAGACGAGGAATATTACGGGCGCTGGGGCTTTAGCGCGGGGTCAACCGTTGGATGGCAATGCCCGGGCCCCTATGAAAAAGAGCGGCTGCTTGCACGCGGCGCGGCGCTTTCGCAGATGCCGCAAGAGGGAATGCTGGGCCCCTGGAATGGCTTGGAAAGCAATGTAGCAAGCTAAGATTTTCCCATAGGTGCGCAAATGCACTTTCCTACGTGCCAAGCTTCTGCCATCGCATAGCTCGACTATGCCATACGAACCACCACCTTACCTCGCCGAACTCAGCCTCGCCGAGATCGCCAAGCAGGTCGAAGACCGCAAACTCCCTCCGGTGGAGAATTGGGCACCTGAAAAACTGGGCGACAGCTATATGCGCATTGCCGCCGATGGCACATGGTTTCACGAAGGCGATCCGATCCGCCGCCCGGCTATGGTGCGCGCGTTTTCCAGCCTTCTAACGCGCGATGATGCGGGGCAGCACTGGCTGGTCACCCCGTTCGAGAAACTCACGATCGAGGTCGATGATGCGGCCTTTATCGCGGTCGATTGCGTTGCAAAAGAGGGCGATCTCGCCTTTCGGCTGAGCACCGATGAACTGGTCGTGGCAGGGCCCGACAACCAGTTGCGCGTTGCAGGTGACCCCGACACGCCTGCGATCTATCTCCACGTACGGCGCGGGTTAGAGGCGCGTTTGAACCGCTCAACCTACACGCAGCTGGCTGAAATTGCGCTTGAGACGGGCGGCGATGACTGGATTGTCTCTAGCCAGGGCGCGCTCTTTTCGCTTCAAGGATAAGCGTGGACTTATTCAATAGACTGAGCGATCTTTATCAAACGGGCCATGCAAAAGAGTTGCACGGCCTTTTGGACGACGCCGAACTTGCCGATAGTCACACAGGCACGCCTGCTGCGGTTTTGATCGCAGTCACGGACCGGCCAGAGCCCGGCATTATCCTGACACAGCGTCCGCGCGGCATGCGCGATCACCCGGGGCAAGTCGCCTTTCCGGGCGGCAAATGCGATGATGGAGAAGACGCTGTCACCGCGGCCCTTAGGGAAGCGGAGGAAGAACTCGCTCTTCCCCGTGACGCTGTGCGCGTGATCGGAACCAGCGATCTTTACCGCACCGGCACCGGCTTTGATGTGACGCCTGTGCTGGGCGTTGTCCCGCCTGACCTGCCGCTCATTCCAAGCCCTGCCGAGGTCGAGGCATGGTTCGAACCGCCGCTGGAACTGCTGCTTGATCCTGCAAACTGGACGGCGCAGGAAGTGTTTTGGAAGGGTCAAGACCGCCGCTATTTCGAGCTCAATTACGAAGGTTTTCGCATTTGGGGTGTGACTGCCGCTATCATTCTCAATCTCGCTCGCCGCATTGAATGGACAAGAACCCAATAGAGGAAACTTGTCGAACACGCGCTTTTCTGTTTAGCGCAAGTCCACCGTGACCAAGACATTACTCCAAGCTGATTGGCCCAAACGCGAAGGCCTGGCGCTGCTCACTCAGGCGCTGGGCGCAGACAATGTGCGCTGGGTCGGCGGGGCTGTGCGCGACACGCTGTTGGGGACGCACGTGCACGATATCGACTGCGCGACCACGCTTACCCCCGATGTCGTGATCGACCGGTGCAAAACCGCCGGCATTCGCACCGTCCCGACAGGGATCGACCACGGCACGGTCACCGCCATTTTGAATGATGGAGCGGACGCAAAACTGACGGTGGAGGTCACCACCCTTCGCCGCGATGTGTCAACCGATGGCAGGCGCGCAACGGTCGCCTTTGCCACCGAATGGAAAGACGATGCGGCCCGCCGCGATTTCACGATCAACGCGCTCTACGCCCACCCCGAGACGCTTGAAATCTCAGATTACTTTGGCGGTCTGGACGATTTGGAGGCGCGCCGTGTGCGCTTTATTGGCGATGCGCGCGAAAGGATCGCAGAGGACCATCTTCGCATCCTTCGCTACTACCGCTTTCAGGCCCGCTTTGGCGCTCGGCTGGATGATGAGGCGGAGGAAGCATGCGCCGACCTTTCGGCAACGCTAAAGGGTCTGAGCCGGGAGCGCGTTGCCGATGAACTTCTGCGTCTGATCTCCCTGCCCGATCCGCACGCGACTGTGCAGCGCATGTTTGAACGCGGCGTCCTGCCGGTCATCCTGCCGGAAGCTTGCAAGGTGCATATCAAGGCGTTTCGCGCGCTCATCGACAGCGAAGCAGCGCAATCCATCGCGCCCGATCCGATCCGCCGCCTGGCAAGCCTGCTCCCGCCCTCACCCGATGTTGCCGAGGGGGTAGCGGCCCGCCTCAGGCTTT
This sequence comes from Erythrobacter sp. S227, assembly GCF_057364925.1. Lineage (NCBI taxonomy): Bacteria > Pseudomonadati > Pseudomonadota > Alphaproteobacteria > Sphingomonadales > Erythrobacteraceae > Erythrobacter > Erythrobacter sp. S227. The sequence continues at coordinate 324,144 of NZ_CP200280.1, read as the reverse complement.
CCAGAGCGCAGCGCGCACGCCTTGTTTCGGCGGCGGAAAGAGGTGCGGGAGATGCCGAGAACCCGCAAGCGCTCGCTTACAATCTCACCGTGCCGTTCGCCGTTGACCGGATGCTGTTGCTGGGTGAGGACGCAAGCGCGCTTGCCCATTGGATGCCGCCCACCTTCCCGCTCAAAGGCGGTGCAATCGTTGCGCGCGGGGTTGCGGCAGGACCAGAAGTCGCCCGCATCCTGCAAACGGTGGAGCGCCAATGGGTCGCAGAGGGCTTTCCCGATGAGGCACGGGTTGAGGCGATTTTGGCGGAAGTGCTCTCAGCCTAGAACCTATTGTTCTTCGGGAACCCTTGAGGCGGCATGCGTCCGGCGGCTCCGCGCGCGACTTTCCATTGCCAGATTTCGTTTTCGGTGCGGGTGCGATCGCCCGAACCGCCCATTTGCCAGCTCAGCCCATCGGCAAGCGTGAAGGTCGTCGCATCGCTCAATCCGCCATCACGGTAACGCTGCAGCATCACGCCCTGCCCCCGCGCCATCACGGGCATCTCTTCCATATTGAAGACAATCAGTTTCCGGTTCTCTCCCACCGCCGCGACATGATCGTGGCCCGCAGGAATTTCGCGGATGACTTGCAGCCTGGCGTTGCCTTTGAGGTTCACCACCTGCTTGCCCTTTTTGGTCTCGGCGATGAGTTCCTTGGTCTCCGCGATAAAGCCTTTGCCAATGCTGGAGGCGAGCAACAGCCGGCCTTCGGGCTTGTGCACGAGCATGGAGGCGATGCTGGTTTCGGCAGGCAGGTCGATCATATTGCGCACCGGTTCACCAAAGCCGCGCGCGCCCGGCAATTTGTCGCACCCAAGGGTGTAGAACCGTCCGTCTGACCCTGCGATCAGAAGCTTGTCCGTCGTCTGCGCATGGAGGATAAAGGCCTGTGTGTCGCCTTCCTTGTATTTGAACTCCTGATCAAGATCGACGTGGCCTTTGGCGCCCCTGATCCATCCCTTTTGGGAGAGGATAACGGTCACAGGCTCCTTCTCGATCATCGCGTCCATCGAAAACTCGACCGCAGGCGCGGCCTCTTCGATCCGCGTGCGGCGCGCGCCCAAAGCGGTGTCCTCGGCGTAATCCTTGCGAAGGGCGCGCAGGTCCTTTTTGAGGCGCGTGCGTTGGCGTGCGGGGCTTTCGAGAAGCTTGTTAAGCTCTTCCTGCTCTTTGAGAAGTGTATCCTTCTCGGTGCGCAGCTCCATTTCCTCAAGCTTGCGCAAAGACCGCAGACGCATGTTGAGGATCGCCTCGGCCTGACGGTCGGTGAGCGCAAACTCGGCCATCATCACTTGCTTTGGCTCATCCTCGTAACGGATGATCTCGATCACGCGGTCAAGGTTGAGGAAGGCGGTGATGTAGCCTTCGACCAGCTCCAGCCGCCGCGCAATCTGGTCAAGGCGGTGCTGGGTGCGGCGTTGCAGGATTTCAATCTGCGCGGCGGTCCAGTTTTGCAGAAGCTCTTTAATCCCCATCACCATCGGCGTGCGGGTCGCATCGAGCACATTCATATTGAGCCCGAAGCGCGTCTCCATATCGGTGAGCTTGAAGATGCTCTCTTTCAGCAATTCCGGATCAACATTGCGGCTGCGCGGGACAAGCACGATGCGGATGCTTTCGTCGGACTCGTCACGGACATCATCGAGGATCGGCAGCTTCTTATCCGCAATCGCCTGAGCGATCTGTTCGATCAGCTTGCCCTTTTGCACCTGGTACGGGATTTGCGTGATGACCAGCTGCCATTGCCCGCCGCCCAGACGTTCAATGCCCGCTGCCTGATCTTCGGCCTTCTCTGCCTCTGGCGCATGGAACACACCGCGCAAACGGAAAGACCCTCGCCCGGTGCGATAGGCCTCGGAAATGACCGACGCGCTGTCCACCAATTGCCCGCCGGTCGCAAAGTCCGGCCCCTGCATCAACTCCATCAGGCGCTCATGCTCGACATGCGGATTGTCGATCAATTCCAGCGTTGCATCAATCACCTCGGCAACGTTGTGCGAGGGGATATTCGTCGCCATGCCCACGGCAATCCCGCTTGCCCCATTGCCCAGCAGATTGGGGAAGAGCCCTGGCATCAACTCTGGCTCTTCTTCCTCGCCATTGTAGGTCGGGATGAAGTCCACGGTGCCCGCATCGAGCCCTTCCATCAACTGGATCGCCGTCTTGGTCAGGCGCGCTTCGGTGTAACGGTAGGCGGCGGCATTATCGCCGTCGATATTGCCAAAGTTTCCCTGCCCCTGAACGAGAGGATAGCGAAGCGAGAAATCCTGAGCCAATCGCACCATCGCATCGTAAGCGGCGGTGTCGCCATGCGGGTGATACTTACCGATCACCTCACCCACGACGCGGGCGGATTTTTTATAGGTGCTGTCCGGTGACAGCTTCAATTGACGCATGGTCCAAAGCAACCGCCTGTGCACCGGCTTCAACCCGTCGCGCAGGTCCGGCAAAGAACGCGCGGTGATCGTCGAAAGCGCATAGACCAGATACCGCTCCGACAAAGCGGCATCAAAGGGCGCATCAACAATTGCATCAAAGGGATCGGTATCGTCGGTCATAGTGGGGTCAGCCATCGCCCACGCTTAGCAAGGTGCGACCCAAGGGGGGAGAGCAGTTTCCACAGAGTTGGTGGATTTGGCGATAGCGCCGTGACCACCCGTTTTGGCAAGGCCAAACTCCCCATTACAAGGCGACAAAACTTCGTCTGACTTGAATTATGGCAAAATTGTGGCACAACTGCGGCAAGAATGTGGCACTTAAAGACAAAGTCAGGTTCGGCTGCCCCATTCTTGATCCGCCGGTTTCCTTCAAGGGAGAGACAAATGCGTAAGTCACTAATTTCCATCGGAGCGCTCGCTCTTGCTCTAAGCGCCTGCAGCGAAACGCAAAATATGGAAGCGGACATGGTCGCCGCTGATTCTGCAGAGCCAGCGTTGGAAGCGATTGAAGCGGCTACGGGCAGCTCGGCCAACGGCGACAGCATTGAAGTCGATGACGCAGTGGCAGCGCCGCAAATCGCCTATCGCTATGCTTTGGGCTTTCGCCTTCCCGCAGATGCAATCAAGCCCCTGCAGGAACGCCATGCAGACCTTTGTGAAACACGCGGACCAACGCAGTGCCGCATCATTTCGATGGATCAAACGGATTCCGATGGCGATTATGCCTATGGCAATCTTCAAATCGCGGTTGCTGCCAATATTGCGCGGTCCTTTGCCAAAGAGCTCGAGGCAAGCTCCGGCAGCGCAGACGGAACGCTGGTTTCATCGTCCATCACTGGTGAGGACCTCTCAAAACAGATTGTCGATACCGAAGCCAAATTGCGGGCTCGCACTCTGCTGCGTGATCGCTTGATGGATATCTTGCGCAATCGCAGCGGGACGGTGGCAGAGCTGGTCGAGGCTGAACGCGGCGTGGCGCAGGTCAATCAAGAGATCGATCAAGCGCAAAGCTGGCTCAATGAGATGCGCGGACGTGTCGCATTCAGCCAGATGACGATCAGTTACGAATCCGGCAGCCGCGCCTCTGGCAGCTTTACCCAGCCAATCCGTGATGCGTGGAACTCGCTCGGCTCTATTCTGGGCAGTGTCATCGCCTTTTTGATGTTGGCCTTCACCGTTATTGTGCCAATTGGACTTGTCGGGTTTGGAGCGTTCAAATTGTGGCGTTGGATCAGGCCCAAGGCGCAAGCGCCTGTCGAGAGCCCGTCGCCAGTCTCATCTGAAGAGCCCGCTGGCTGAGGCAAGCTCATCATTCACGACAAAGGGCGCATCGGTCCTTTAGGGGAGAGAAACCGGTGCGCCCTTTTCGGGGTCTATTTGAGGGGTCAGCGGGGCGGATCAGGCGATGATGCCCGGATTGCTGAAGAAGATAACGGTCGCAAGGACTGCCGAGGTCGAGAGGATCGAGAGGGCGGCGGCGTAGAGGTTGTTCGTGCCGTTTGAGATTCTTGGGGGCATTATGGGTCTCCGGATGGGCAAGTGGACTAAGGGGTGGGGGACTGGGGGATGGGGGACTAGAAGATGGGGTTACCGGGACCCGTCAGCGATCAGGCAAATGCGAGCGGGCTGGCGGGTACGATGGCATAGGCAAACAGGCTAGCCGAGATAACTACTGAGAATGCTGCGGCGAGGAGGTTGTTGGTGGCGATAGTCATTTTGAAATTCCTTTGAATTGAGTGTTTGTCGAGATTGAAATTAAGCGAACATCGTGGGGCTTGCTGGAACGATGGCGTATGCAAGCAGGCTGGTTGAAACGATGATTGAAAGGGCTGCGGCGAAGAAGTTGTTTGCTGTGTTGGTCATGGTTCGTCTTTCCGTCTGATAAAGTTACTGTGGTCATTTGCGGGTTGTTTCCGCTGTATGCCAACTATCATGCAGACACCGTGCCAAACTCGAAAAACGGCAGAATTCTGCGGCTTTCGCGCAATCACCCAAACACACGAATTGCCCCCAAACGCAAAGATTGGGAAATTTTACCAATGTTTAGGATCGGCTTAATCGCCTATTCAGACAGGATCGTTATAATGCTGCGCTTTACTGCGATGGGGCGCTGCGCATTTCACCCCGCACGCTTTGCTTTGAGCGGTCATGTCCGACGCTGCGGTAAGTCTGGCTAAAGAGGCGAAGCTAGAAGGTAAATATTTCGAAACAAAGGTTTGGCATCTCAACCTGCCCTCAATTCTGATTTAGAGATGTGCCCTCATGACCGACGAAGAACTCCTCCAGAAGCTCACCGCTGCACAGATGAAGGCTCTTGAGAAAATGAGCCCAGACGACTGGCACTTCATCGCCGATGTCCACAATTGGGATGACGAGTTGAACGTGCTCTACTGGATCGTAAGCCAGCCCGATTGCGACAAGGCGACCGCAAGGCAGATCTTTTGGACAGGTGAGCCGACGGGATATAACTTCGAGGAATGCGAAGAGGTCATGGGCGAGAGCCCCTACAGTGTCGAACCCCTGCTGAAATACATCGCCGACCGCTTCCGTAGTGGGGGCTATCGTCGCGAAGAGATCAAATTCGACATTCTTCAAGCTATAACAGGCAGCGCTGATTACCTATTGCGCGAGGATCGGTCTCACGTCGACTATGGCATGGGACCAGAATTCGGCGAACTTCGAGACCGCGCGGCAGAAGTGGGCGCGCCTCCATTCCCTGAGGGTCTTATGGTCACGCACACGCCCGGACGGCTGATCAATCGATATGCTTATACGCTAAAGAGCCCAGAGCCGTATCCATGGACCATCGATCTCGAAACGGGTGAGCTCGACTTCGAAGGATAGACCTTCTAGCCGTGCTCTGAGTTATCAGTCCTTTCAAAAGGCCCGATAACAGCCATTCTAAAGCCCTCGCGCATCGTGGCTTTCGCCCGGTACGCTGACGGTAAGACCGTCCATCTCTTCGGTAAGATCAATCTGACACGACAATCGCGAGGTCCTCCGCGCTCCGGCGGCAAAGTCGAGCATATCTTCCTCTTCCTCAGACGCCTCGGCAAGCTTGTCGAACCACTCCGCTGCAACCACCACATGACAGGTCGAGCACGCCATCTGCCCCTCGCAAGTCCCTTCGAGCGGGAGGCCGGCGGCCTGACCAAGCTTCAGAAGATTCTCACCCACCTCGCCTTCGCATGGCACAGGCGCCCCTTTGGGATCGATAAAGGTCACTTTGATTGTCATTAGATTAGCCCCAGAGCTCCTGGTCTTTTGCCGCTGCCAATATCGTTTTGGCCGCATCGTCGATATCGTCAAGCGTGGTGTAACGCCCCCAGCCCAGCCGGATTGATGATTTGGCCTCGGCATCGGTGAGCCCGATGGCTTTCAGCACATGGCTTGGCCGGCCTGACCCGCTCGCACACGCGCTGCCAGCCGAAAACATAATGTTTCGGCAATCTGACATCAGCCGCGCCACGTCCAGCCCGTCCTTGCGAATGTTCATATTGCCATACCAGCGCGATGCCTCGCTGCCATTAAGGGTCCAGCTGTCGAAATGTTCGCGCGCGCGGGTCCACAAGGCTTCGACATGGGCGGCGTCTTGCTCCATCCGTTCCTTGGAAAGCGCGGCGGCCGCGCCAAATCCGGCGATGAGCGCTGGCGACAAAGTGCCGGAGCGAAGGCCATGTTCCTGCCCTCCGCCGGTTTGCACCTGCTGCAGTTCCACCCCGTCGCGCACCCATAATGCGCCCACGCCCTTGGGGCCGTTGAGCTTGTGCGCCGATACCGCGAGCATATCCGCGCCCGCGACGGCGATCTTGCCGTAAGCCTGCACCGCATCGACGAGAAAGAGAGCATTTTCCTGTTTGGCGCGGCGCTGCCAATCGAGGGTCGGTTGAATAGTGCCAATCTCATTATTGACCTGCATCACCGCAATCAGACGGGTCGCTTTGCCAATGTCCTGCGCCGGATCGCAGATTCCGTCGCTATCAACCTCGAGCATTTTGGAGAGCCCGGCATCGCGCGCGGTGTCGCCAACGGCTGAGTGTTCGATGGCAGAGAAGGCAACGCTCCCCTTGCCACTGGTGCCGCGAATGGCGAGGTTAAGCGCTTCGGTTGCGCCGCTGGTGAAGATCACTTTGCCGCCAGCAGGGAAAAGCGCCGCCACGGTGTCGCGCGCAGCCTCGATTGCCGCGGCTGCCTGACGGCCCATTTTATGCGGGGAATGCGGATTGCCGAAGCCAGTGCCATCTGGCCCATCGAGCCAGCGGATCATCGCATCGCGCGCTTCGGGTGCAAGCGGCGTGGTGGCTTGGTTGTCGAGATAGATCATTTCCTTGGCACCATCTTCTTCCCGCAATTTGGGCACTTCTTCATTGAGCCAATGCCATCAAAGTGCGTTGCAATCCTGTGGTCATGAGCTGGAAGGCCACAATTCATGCAACGAAAAGTGAAGACCGCCCAGCCAATCGCGCACGCAACGGGAATAAAAGACCAAGCGGTTCCAAAGATTGCATATTCTGCCATCGGAATGAAAGGAGCTGGGGTGAGAATCCTGAAGTACCATTTCCACCATTCAAGAGTCACTTGAGCGACCTCCACGCCTCAATGAAGCGGTCCAACTCCCCTGTGTTGGTATTCCACCCAAGGCTCACCCGGATGGTGCGCGCGGCGACGTCATCGCTCACGCCAAAGGCATCGAGCACCCGGCTTTTCTTCAAAGTCCCCGAGGAACACGCACTTCCCGCCGACACGGCAATGCCCATGGCGTCCAATCGGATCAGGAGAGCCTGCGCGCTCATGCTCGGATGCGCGAGCGCGAAGATGTAGTCAGTCTGATCACCGAATGTCAGGAGGTCATAGCCCAACTCCTTGGAAAAACCGGCCCGTTCTTCCGGCGTGGTCAGCCATTCGCTCGCCTCAAGCGCGCTCGCAAAGCCGAGCGCTGCGGGCATATTCTCTGTGCCCTGACGATAGCCGCGTTCGTGCCCGCCCATGGGCTCTAGCAAAGCCCAATCGCGCACCAGAAGCGCGCCAATGCCAATCGGGCCACCCAGCTTGTGAGCGGAAACCACCAGCATATCGGCATCAGGCAGGTCGAGCTTGCCCGCAGACTGCGCACAATCGGACAAAAGCACAGCGCCTGTGGATTTGATCGTCTCTGCCATCTGGGAGACAGGGTTGATCACGCCGGCTTCTGAATTGACATGCTGGACGGCCAGAAGGGTCGAGGCGTCAAATGTGCTTTCGTCCGAGGAGATTTCCGCATCGGGCGCTGCGCGAAACACCGCGTCATGCTCCACCGCGCTTACAATCCGGCGGCTCGCCTTGGTGCGATTGAGCGCAAGCCACAGCGATTCGCTAGCCCCGCTGGTAAAGATTACCTCGCCGTTCCATGAAAGCGCCGCCTTCACCCGGGCCCGCGCATCTTCGAGCGCCTGCTTCGCCTTGCGCCCCTCTGCATGCGGGCTCGACGGGTTGGCCCACAAGGCAAATCCCTCCTCCATCGCCAGCTTCGCTTCGGGGCGCAGCGGCGTTGTGGCGGCATGGTCGAGGTAAATCCGGTTGGTCAAGAATGAGCCTTATTGCGAAACGTTCTCAATAATTTGCATAGTGCAATCAATGCCTATATAGAGCCCGTAACTGCTGGCACCAGCCGGTGCACGCCATAGTTTTTCTGCCGCAACTCATTTCATAAAGGGTACTTGATGCCATCAGTCATCTTTCCCGGCCCAGAGGGCCGTCTCGAAGGTCGTTTTTCGCCGCCACCACGCCCGCGTGCACCTGTTGCCATGATCCTGCATCCCCACCCTGAAGGCGGCGGAACGATGAATGACCGGATTGTGCAGCGGCTTTACAAGACCTTCACCGACCGCGGCTTTGCAACGCTTCGCTTCAACTTTCGCGGTGTGGGCCGCAGCCAAGGCAGCTTTGACAATGGCATTGGCGAACTTTCCGATGCGGCCAGCGCGCTTGACTGGGTGCAATCGATCCACCCCGAGGCGCAGCAAACCTGGGTTGCGGGTTATTCCTTTGGCGCGCTGATCGGTATGCAATTGCTGATGCGCCGTCCGGAAGTGCGCGGATTTATCTCCGTTGCGCCGCCTGCGAATATGTATGATTTTTCGTTCCTGGCACCCTGCCCGGCCTCCGGCATTTTCGTGCAAGGGGCCGCCGATACGGTGGTTCAGCCGAGCGCTGTCCAGAAGCTCGTCGACAAGCTGCGCACGCAAAAGCACATCACGATCCATCACGACGAAATCCCGCGCGCCAACCATTTCTTCGAAAACGAAATCGAAGAGATGATGGGCAGCGTCGACAATTATCTCAATTTCCGCCTGTCGCCGGATTGTCCGATCAAATAGCCTCGATGGCTATTTAATCGTTCTTTGCTTTGCGCAACCGCACCCGCGCATACGCATTCGCAAAACAATAATTCCACGCAATTATAATACATTGCATCGGGCGACGGGTCGCGCTTTGCAACTCGATATTGCTTGTCACTCGCAACAACTCCTGTCAGCCTCCACTCATCGCACATCATGAGAGGAGAGAATCCATGAGTTTCGCGAACACAGCAAACCGCCCCAACCCCCTTGCCGCCGTTGGCGCTTTGGGCGTTCCTGCTGGAGTTGGACTGGTCTTGATTGCGGGCCTCGCAGTCACCCAAGTGATCATCCCGCCCAAGCCTAACCCCACGGCATCCAACATCCCCGATGTTGTCATTACCCCCAAACCCATCGACGACGTTCTTCCGCCGACAGACACCAAATCGGCCTCAACCCCGGTGCCCGTGCCCACATACACACGGCCGCAAAGCGACTTTGACCTGGATCTTGGCCCGACCGGTCCGATCACGCCAATTGGCAATCTGGATCCGGGCTCTTTGGTAGGGTCCGACGCCTTCACTGGCACGCTTCCTCCGATTGAACCCCTGTTTGACCCGGTCGCCGCCTCCCCGCGCGGCAATCCGTCGAACTGGATCACCACAGCCGATTATCGCAGCACCTGGATCAGGCGCGAGCTTACCGGAACGGCGCGCTTTACCTTGCAGATCGATGCAAGCGGCAAGGTCAGCGATTGCAGGATTACCGGTTCGACCGGCCATGCCGCGCTTGATCAGGCGACTTGCAGGCTGATCGAGGCGCGCGCCGTGTTCAACCCCGCCAAGGGCACCGATGGCGGCGTAACGGCCGGAACCTATTCCAGCTCGGTCAACTGGCAAATCCCCTAGGGTCCTGACCCTAGCCAACCGAGCAGGCAGCAAATGGCCGGGGCGTTTTACTGCGTCTCGGCCTTTTGTGTTTCCTCGATCATGTCGACCGGCGATGCGCCGTCCGATGTCGGGATCGTCCAGATCAGGACATTGCCAACCGCGATGACGGCCAGAACCACCATAAGCGCAGGCTGTTTCACCTCGCCTGTGCGCCGCCAATAGAGGTAGGCGCCAAGCACCAGGAAGATCGCAGCGAGCATCACGAGCGAGAAAACCAGATCAGTCATGCTTTGCGCCAATCATCCATTTGTCATCAGTTGTAAATGCTCTGGCAAAACAGCGCTTTGGTCGCTAGCCTTGAACCAACGCATTTCAAGGAGGGACATATGGGTATTTTCAGTTCAATTTCTAACGCGATTTTCGGCGACGACGAAGAAGAGAAAAAAGCAGCTGAAGCAGCGCCTGCCGCAGCGTCGGCCGCACCAGAGCGCGCAGCGATCAGCGCGGACGACGTGGCCGCTCGCATCGGCAGCATTCCGGGTTCGGACAAGCTCAACTGGCAGACTTCGATTGTCGACCTGATGAAGCTTGTGCGCATCGACCCTAGCTATGAGAACCGCAAGGCGCTCGCCATCGAGATGGGCAACACCGATTATTCGGGCACCGCAGAAGACAACATCGCTCTTCACAAGGCGGTTCTGAACCAGATGGCAGCCGCTGGCGGTATCGTCCCGGCTCACCTGAAAGACTGAGTTACCTGCGAAATCCTGTCGCCTCCGTTACCGGCTTCGGGAAAATCGCCTAAATCCAAACGCGCCGCCATGCCTGTTTCAGGGATGGCGGCGCTTTTATTTGCGCTTCTTGCCGCCAACTGATGGTAGTCTTGCGCCAGATCACTAAATCATGTGCTGACAAACGATCAGGAGCCGCGCGATGGAACAGTTGGGAAACGATCTTGAAACGATGCGGCGCGTGCCGCTTGCAGATGCGCACGTTGATGCAATCTGCGAAATTGGCGAGGAAAAAACCTATCCGGCGGGTAGCATCGTTGCCGACATCGGCGACCGGATGGACACCTTTGTGTATGTGCTCGACGGCGAAATCGAAGTCGTTGACCAATACACCGGCAAACGCCTGATGGAAGCATCGCTTGGTCCGACCCAGTTTATGGGGGAGATCGGCTTTCTCAATCGGGGCGCGCACTATCTCAAGATGCGCGCGACCTGTGACACCAGAGTGATCGAAGCGCCTCGGACACAAATGCTTGAGCTGATGAGCCGCGTGCCGGAATTGTCCGACCATATCCTGACCGTATTTGCAGCGCGCAGGCGCAAGCAATTCGAGCTTTCCAATGGCTCGGTCAAAGTCATCGGCGCAGATCGGGATGCAAAAGTTCAGGAAGTTGAACGGTTTTTGTCGCGCAACCGCATCCCTTTTTCCAGCTACGATATGGACCATGGCGACCGCGAAACGCTTGAGGCGTGCTCCATCGTCAGCCATGAGCCGGGCGTCATCGTTGGCACCGACACGAAACTGGAAGATCCCAGCCCTCGCAAAGTGGCGCAGTACCTGGGCCTTGATCTCGATATCTGCTCCCAACGCGAATTTGACCTTTTGATTGTCGGCGGCGGGCCAGCCGGTGTCGCCGCAGCGGTTTACGCCGGCAGCGAGGGGCTTGAGGCATTGGTGATCGAGGATACGGCAGTTGGCGGGCAAGCAGGCACGTCGAGCCGGATCGAAAACTACATGGGCTTTCCCACCGGCATCAGCGGCACTGATCTTACATGGCGAGGCCAGATTCAGGCGATGAAATTTGGCACGCGCTTTGTCATGCCGCGCCGGGTTGTGGATGTCGAACGGCGCGAGGATGGAAGCTTTTGCGCAAAGCTCGACGATGACGACGAGATTTGCACCAAGTCGATATTGGTCAGCACCGGGGTGCAATATCGCCGCTTGCCGCTCGACAATCTTGAAGAGCTTGAAGGTGCAGGCGTGTTCTATTCCGCCACCGAGATGGAAGCGCGCTTCTGTTCCAACACCGAGGCAGTGGTTATCGGCGGGGGCAATTCCGCAGGGCAAGCTGCGATGTATTTGAGCCGGTCAGCGGCGCATGTGCATCTTGTCGTGCGCTCCGACAGTCTGGCGGCGTCAATGTCGAGCTATCTTTCGCGGCGGCTTGAGGCCGATCCGCGCGTGACAATTCACTACAACACGACCGTAACACAATTGCATGGAGAGGATTGGCTGAGCGGGGTCACATTTACATCACCAGATGGAGAGCGCCTGATAGATACGCGCGCACTTTTCATCATGATCGGTGCAGCTCCCAATACGCAATGGCTGGGCGGGCTGGTCGAAACAGATGACAAAGGGTTCGTTATTACCGGCGCGCAAGCAGGCCGCGAGAGCCCGTTCGAGACAGGCACAGACGGAATTTTCGCAGTGGGCGATGTGCGATCTGGCTCCGTCAAACGCGTCGCAAGCGCCGTTGGCGAAGGGTCAGTGGTAGTCAGCCGGATTTGGTCTTATCTTGACAGCTTACGCGGCGACGAAGACTGAGAATTCGCGATTAGCGGCTAATCATACCGCCAACGATCGAGCCCAGGATACCACCCAGGCCGCCACCGCTCTGGCCGCTGCCTTGCGCGCTGTTGCCTGCTTCTTTCGCCATATAGCCAGCGACCGCCATGGCGAGGATCGGCAGCATCTTCTTGAGCAGACCTTCGTCAATGCCGGTGATCCCGGCGACTTCGCCTGCGACAGAGCGGCTGACATCCTTGGTGCCGAAAATCGCGCCAAGAATATCGTTACCAGGCTGAGTGGGCGTCGGGCTTGAGCCGAGGACTGCGTCGAGCAATCCTCCGCCAAGCATTCCGCCCAATCCGCCAGCAGCGCCGCCCTGAGAATTGCCGCCGCCAAGGATCGCGCCCGCCAGACTGCCCAAGCCGCCGAGGGGATCAGGCGTTGCATTGCCGCCCGTTGCGCTGCGGCCCATGCCTGCGACAATCGCGGGCAAAAGCGCGCCCGCTGCCGTTTGGGCTGTGCCCTCGTCCACGCCAAGTTCGCGCGCCATGGACGAAATCGCGCCCGTTTGTTGAAGCATTGCAGCAAGGCTCATGCCATATCCCCTCTCATCTGGTCGCGATTATTTCTTGCCGAACAGGCCGCTGGCCATGTCCGCAATATCGTCAAGCGGATTGCCGTCGCCATCCTTGTCGAGCAGCCCCATCAGGGAGGAGGGATCATTTTTGATTGCGTCTGCAAACTGGGTCAGCGAGCCTTCGCCGCCGATCTGTTCGACCATCTTGCTGAGCACGCCGGTATCAAGTCCGGTCTTGGCCGATGCCAGTTCGACCGTATCGCCTTCCATCTGGTGCGTCTGGCCTAGGGTGGCGATTGCTTTTTCCGCCATCGCGGGATCAATTCCCACCTTTGCGGCAAGATTGACCACATCATCCGGTGCACCACCGATATTCTTCAAAATTCCATCCAGCAAACTCATGGCGCTTCTCCTTTGTGTGTAAGGACATGAGCCTAGAGCGTTGTCGAGCGATGCGAAAGTAAAGAAATGTCCCCGAGGCGCTGGGAATAATCGAGAGGAGTGATACACACGGGTGATGCCCCCGCGTTCCACCATCGCTCTTGTTGCAGGAGGGCTTGCCCTTGCCTCAGCGATCCTGCCGCTGTTTCCTTCCGATTTCTGGGCCATCCGGGCGACCGGCTTCGTGCGCGAACCGGCGGGATATCTCTTTGGCGTGCTTGCGGTTCTGACAACGGTTTTCGTAAAGTCCTATCGCTTGATTGCCGCGGTGATGTTCCTGGTCGCGGCGACGATCAATTTTGTGGTCGTCTGGCCCTATTCGCAACTCGCCGCCGAGCAGGTCGATCTGGTGCCCTCGCACCCGTCAGAGCAATGCTTCACCGCCTATGCGGCCAACGTCAAAATGAAAAACAGGGACCACGACCGTCTGATCGAGCAGGTACGCGAGGCTGATCCGGACGTTTTGTTCCTGACCGAAGTGGACGAAAACTGGGCCGACGCCTTGCAACCGTTGCTGGACGAATATCCCTACGCTTTGACCCACCCGCAATCCGACACCTTTGGCAAGGCCTTTGCCAGCCGATTGCCGGTTCTTAATGCCGATATTCTTGAAAAACCGGGCGAAGATACACCAAGCGTCTTTGCCCTCTTGCAAGCAAGCGAAGGCTCGCTTGTGCAGTTTGTCGGCCTTCACCCCAAAGCGCCTCTGCCCGGTCAAGACACCACCGAACGCGATCGCAGCATCAAACGCGCGGCGGAACGGACAAATGGCGAGACGCCGAGCGATATGGCGGGCGCGGTGGCGATGGGCGATTTCAACGACGTGCCATGGTCCCCCACGACCACCCAATTCCGCAAAATCGGTGACTGGAAAGACCCGCGGATCGGAAGAGGCACCTACCCGACATTCCCGGCCTTTTTCCCAGCCTTGGGGTGGCCGCTGGATCAGATCATGGTGAATGGCGACCTGAAAGTTCGCACATTCGAAGTGCTCCCCGCGAACGGTTCGGACCACCGTGCGGTGCGCGCCGAATTGTGCATTGATCAGACGATCACGAGAGCCAGCCGGAACCCCGGCTGACCCTCGTTTTCACTCGCAATAATGATCAGGCGGCAACGGCCCCTGCGGGCGCTGCCTGACGGACGCCTTCGTCCACATGCGCTTCGAATTCAGCAAAGTTGTCGATGAACAATTGCACCAGCTTTTGCGCGGTCGCGTCGTAATCGGCCTTGTCCGACCAGGTGGCGCGCGGGTCGAGGATCGTCTGGTCAATACCAGCCTCGGCCAGAACCGGCACGTGGACAGGCACATCAAAGCCAAAATTCGGGTCTTTGCGGAACTCAACGCCTTCCAGATTGCCATCAAGCGCCGCATTCAAAAGCGCGCGGGTTGCCTTGATTGGCATACGATTGCCGACGCCATATTTGCCGCCGGTCCAGCCGGTGTTGAGCAACCAGCATTGAACGCCGCCCTTGGCGATGCGCTCTTTCAAAAGATTGCCATAAACGCTCGGGTGGCGCGGCATGAAAGGCGCGCCAAAGCAGGTTGAGAAGGTTGCTTCGGGCTCGGTCACGCCGATTTCAGTGCCAGCGACCTTCGCGGTGTAGCCCGACAGGAAGTGATACATCGCCTGATCCGGCGTCAGCCGCGCAATCGGAGGCAGAACGCCAAACGCATCGGCGGTCAGCATGACGACATTGCTGGGCGCAGGACCGAGGTTCTTTTCAGACGTGTTCGGAATGAAATCAATCGGATACGCGCCGCGTGTGTTCTCGGCGAGCGTGTTGTCGTCGAAGTCCAGTTCGCGGGTTTGTTCATCCATCACTACGTTTTCGAGCACGGTGCCGAACATTTTGGTGGTGGCGTAAATCTCGGGCTCTGCTTCTTCGGAAAGGCGGATCATTTTCGCATAACACCCGCCCTCGAAGTTGAAGACCGCCGTATCGGACCAGCCATGCTCGTCATCACCGATAAGCGTGCGCGAGGCGTCCGCAGAAAGGGTAGTCTTGCCCGTGCCCGAAAGACCGAAGAACACCGCCGTCTTTCCATCCGCGCTGATATTGGCCGAGCAGTGCATCGGCATCACGCCTTTGGTTGGCAGCAGATAGTTGAGAATGCCGAAGACCGACTTCTTCATCTCGCCTGCATAACGCGTGCCGCCGATCAGGATCAGTTTTTCGGTCAGGTTCACTGCAATCACGGTCTCCGAATTGGTGCCGTGGCGTGCGGGGTCAGCCTTAAAGCTGGGCAGGTCGATGATAGTGTATTCGGGCGCGAACGTGCCCAGTTCTTCCACGCTCGGGCGCACCAGCATCGTGCGGATGAAAAGGTTGTGCCAGGCAAGCTCATTGATAACGCGAACATTCACGCGGTGCTCTGGCTGAGACCCGCCGAAAAGGTCCGCGACATAAAGCGTCTCTTTATCACCAAGCGCGCTCAGGAAATCTTCCTTGAGGTTGGCAAAATGCTTGGGCGTCATGCTCGCGTTGACCTTGCCCCACCATACCGTGTCTTCGGTGGTGGCATCGCGCACGATGAACTTGTCTTTCGCGCTGCGTCCGGTCTTTGCGCCGGTTTTCACGACAAGCGCGCCGTGCTTGGACAGTTGACCTTCACCAGAGCCGATGGCTGCTTCGACCAGGGCCGAGGTACCAAGGTTTGCATGGATGGTCGCGTTGGTTTCAATGCCCTGTGAGGGGAGCGGTTGGGCCAGCGGGGTCAACGTGTATTCTCCTGTTGTCATCGCGCAATGCGACAGGTTGTGCATACGTATGCACCAATGGTCTGGGACGGGGGGTTTGCTTGCGCAATATCGATGCAACGATTCGCTTGAAAACGCCTGACCCCAGGAATTGAGCTTTCGCATAAAGACGAGCCCGCCCCACGTCAAACCCTGCAGGCCAGGCCGGTATTGTCGACATGATCAAACGCTGTGGATTGGCCTGTGCGGTTGGTTTGTGGGGTTAGCTTGGCGGGTCAGTTCGCCAGACCACGAGACTGATTGTTTCCCGAACAACTTACCGCTAACCTCTCGCATTCCGAAAAGGAAAAGGACAGGCCACCCAATGTCAGGCGATCTTCAAGACACCTCGGACGCAAGCGCCGCCACAGAGCATTCTGGCGAGGCAAGCGTTATCGAGGGCAGCGACGGGCAGACCGACGCGAAAGCTGTCGAAATCGCTTTGGTCGATGATGATCGCAACATTCTCACAACCGTTTCCATCGCGCTTCAGGCGGAAGGATTTGTGACCCGGCTTTATTCGGATGGCGAAACTGCCCTGAAAGCGCTGATCGAGAACCCGCCCGATTTGGCCGTTTTTGATATCAAGATGCCGAAAATGGATGGTCTGGAATTGCTGCGCAGGGTCCGGGCAAGCTCCCCCCTCCCCGTCATTTTCCTGACCAGTAAAGATGATGAGGCTGATGAAGAAGTCGGGCTGGAACTGGGCGCGGATGACTACATCGCGAAACCGTTTTCCTTGCGTCTTTTGACCGCAAGGATCCGAGCGATTTTGCGCCGGGCGGAACCGGAACGAAGCCATGGCCTGCCCGCCTCGTCCAAGGATGCGGCCCAATCCACGTTGAACCGTGGCCGGCTTTATATGGATCCTGCACGCCACCATGTGAAATGGGATGACAAATCGGTCAGCCTCACCGTGACCGAATTCCTCATCCTCGAAGCTCTCGCTGCACGGCCCGGTGTTATCAAAAGCCGCAACCAATTGATGGACGCAGCCTACCCCGACGACATATTTGTCGATGACCGAACCGTCGACAGCCACATCAAACGCATGCGCCGCAAATTCCGCTGCGTCGACCCGACTTTTGATGCAATCGAAACGCTTTACGGCGCAGGTTACAGCTTCACCGATGGCTAGCACCAGCTCAAAGGCACCTGACAGACAAGCTGCGCCATTGATCCAAAGCATCGCTCAAAGGATTGAACGGCCCAGCTTTTTTGCACGGTTCTCGCTTACCGCGCGCATTCTGATTGTGAATATTCTGCCGATTGCACTCTTGTCAGGCGGCTTGTTCTACCTCGATACTTATCGCACCCAGTTGATCGACGAACGGTTCAAACTGGCGCGGATCGAAGCGCAGATCACCGCAGAAGCGCTCGCTGGGGCCACCAAAAGCAGGCAGGAAGCCTTGCTTGTCCAGATCGGTCAGGAACAGCGGATGCGCATGCGTATGTTCGATGCTGAGGGCCTGCTTTGGGCTGACAGCTACGCTTTGGCTGAACCTGCCTTCGAATTTCACGACATTACCAACGACACCTGGGAACAGGAACTCGCACGATGGCTCGACAGAACCGTCGACGCCATTGTGAGCGCAGAGGCGGTTCCGGAATTCGTCGAACCCGAAGGGCAAACCGCGGACGCTTGGCCTGAATTGGTTCAGGCGCGCCAAGTGGGCTTTAGCCAGATTCGCCTCTATCGCTGGGTCGACGGGACGCCGGTTATCACCGCTGCTGCGCCGGTTGGCCTTAACGGCGCAACACTTCTCACCGTGCGCAATGCGGTGGACATCACCGAAAGCGTGCGCGCGGCGCGGACCGCGCTGATTACGGCGGTGTTGCTTGTGCTGGGCGCCTCGGCTGCGCTCTCGCTATACCTTGCGCGAACAATCGTCTCGCCCTTGCAGCTGCTTGCCGGATCAACCCAGCGCGTTCGCCTTGGCCGTGAACGCGACGTCGAAGTGCCCCGCCTGCCTGCGCGAAAAGACGAGATCGGACAGCTAGCCCGCTCGGTCTCCGATATGACCCTCGCCCTGCGCCAGAGGATCGATGCGGTTGACAGTTTTGCCGCCGATGTTGCCCACGAGATCAAGAACCCGCTTGCATCCTTGCGCAGCGCGATTGAATCGCTCCCCAAGGTTAAGGACAAAGAGACGCGCGAAAAGCTGGAGCAGATTGCCACGCACGATGTGCGCCGGATCGACCGGCTGGTCAGCGAGATTTCCGATGCGAGCCGGATCGATGCGGAAATGAGCCGCGCGACGCTTGAGAAGATCGATATGGCTGATCTCATCCGCGCCATCATCGGCAGCCGCGAAAACCGGGCGGAAAACCATGACCACCGGATCGAACTAACGACCAGAGGCTTCAAGGCCAATGTCATGGGAGTGGGCGCGCGGCTTGAGCGGGTGATCGAAAACTTGCTCGATAATGCCGTTTCCTTCGCCCCGCCCGACGCGCCCATCGAAGTAATGGTTGATAACGACGGCAATTGCGTCACCGTTACCGTGTGCGACACAGGGCCCGGCATACCCGAAGACGCGCGCGAAAAAGTGTTTCACCGCTTCCACTCCATCCGGCCAGAGGGCGAAGACTTTGGCAACCACTCCGGCCTTGGCCTCGCGATTGCCCGCACCATTGCACAGGCGCATGGCGGCTCGCTCGTTGCCGAAGCCCGCGAGGATGGTGCGCAGGGCGCATGCCTTCGTTTCCAACTGCCAGCGGCAGAGTAGCCTCAGGCAATGGCCCCCGCATGACCACGACCATCCTTTCAGCCAGCGCGGTTGCAATCGGCGATGTGGCTCTTGCAATCGAGGGGCCCCCGGGCAGCGGCAAATCATCGCTTGCTCTTGCTCTTATCGACCGTGGCGCAAAGCTCATCGGAGATGACGCGGTCTCGCTCACCCAGGACAATGGCCGCCTTATTGCTGGCCCTCCCCCCAGTATCGAAGGTTTGATCGAGCTGCGCGGTATCGGGCTTTTCCCGATGACGGTGGCCCCGCCCTGCCCGCTGGCCCTGATCTTGTCACTGGGGGTCGAAGGGGAGCGGCTTCCGCAAAGCGTGTCGCAGCGGGATATTTGCGGCCTGAAAATCCCGTGCCTGCCTTTTGAGCCAGGGACAATTGCACCTGCCATTCGCGCCGAAATGGCGCTCGAAAAGCACGGACTGCAATTCTCCTAAGCCGACAAATCGCTTCCCTTCTGGCGTCCAAAGCGCGAAAAGGGGCAACAGATTATGGACACCGCACCCCCCTCCCCTGACCCTAGACAGCGCCTCCTCCTCGTCACCGGACTTGCAGGCGCTGGCAAATCGACAGCGCTCGATGTGCTCGAAGATCTGGGGTGGGAGACCATCGACAATTTCCCCATCCGAATGCTCGAACGCCTCGTCGGTGAACCGGGAGAAACGGAACAGGATACATCGACCCCATCGCGGGCGCCGCTTGCCATCGGTTTCAACTCGCGCACGCGCGGCTTTGTCCCTGCAGAGATCATTTCGATCATCAAAACCATGGCGGCGCGCGATGATCTGGCGCTCACTTTCATGTTCATCGATTGCAAGACAAGCGAGCTGGAGCGTCGGTACAACGAAACCCGCCGCCGTCACCCGCTGGCGCAAGAACGCACCGTTCAGGACGCGATTGCCGCAGAACGCGAACTGCTCGAGCCGCTAAGGCGCTGGGCAGAAGTGGTAATCGACACAAGCGCATTGTCCGCAAATGAACTGCAAACCCAGGTGCGCGAGCTGTTTGGCCGGGAACACAAGGCCGAGCTGAGCCTCACCGTCTCCAGTTTCGGCTTTGCGCGCGGCATGCCGCCGCTTGCCGATCTGGTTTTCGACATGCGTTTTCTCGACAACCCGCATTGGATCGAAGGGTTGCGCGAGAAGACCGGCCTCGATGAAGAAGTCGGCACGCATATTCGCAAGGATCCCGCCTTTGACACTGTTTTTGAACAGATCCGTTCGCTCCTGCTGACCGTCCTGCCGCGCTATGCGGCGCAGGGGAAAGCCTATGTTCATGTCGCCTTTGGTTGTACCGGGGGGAGACATCGCTCCGTCTTTACCGCAGAGGGGATGGCGCAGGCCTTGCGCGAGGCAGGGTTTTCGCCCACTGTCCGGCATCGAAATCTGAAGTCGCGAGCGGCAGATACAATCGAGGGCGCCAATGAAAGTTAGCGCCAAGGTTTGGATTAAGAGTTTGCATCGAATGGTGGTGTTAGTGTTAGGCACAGACCCTCGCAGTTTTGAGCAGGTCACTGGGTACGGACGGACTGAATTCACGGTATGATCGGTTTGATTCTGGTAACGCATGGCCGCCTGGCGGACCAATTTGTCGAGGCAATGGAACACGTTGTGGGTGAACAATCCGCCGTGGAGACCGTCTGCATCGGCCCCAATGACGATATGGAACAACGCCGCGCCGAAATTGCTACTGCGATTGACGCTGTTGATGACGGAAGCGGGGTAATCATCCTTACCGATCTGTTCGGCGGCACACCGTCCAATCTGGCGATCTCGCTGCTTGATGCTGGCCGAGTCGAGGTGATCGCAGGGATCAATCTCCCGATGCTCATCCGTCTGGCCGGTGCGCGCAAGAATTTGAGCGTGGTAGAGGCGGTTGAGGCCGCGCAGGTCGCCGGGCGCAACTACATCACCGTCGCAAGCGAGCTTTTGGGCGCGGACAACGCACCGCAAGGCAAACCGGCACGCGCCGCGAGCGGCGGCAGTTAGGGACCGCGCGATGGGGGAAGTGCGTCAGACCGTCACGATCGTGAACAAGCGGGGCCTTCATGCCCGCGCCAGCGCCAAATTCGTTGGTGCCGTGGCCGCATTGCCTGATGGGGCGCAGGTCAAAGTCGCCAAAGGCGGGAACGAGGCCGCAGGCGGATCGATCCTTGGTTTGATGATGCTGGGCGCGGCCAAGGGCGACGAAATCGAGCTTATCGTCGATGGCGATGGTTGCGACGCGGTTCTGGCGGAGCTTGTCGCGCTGGTCGAAGACGGCTTTGGCGAAGACTGAGCACGCATCCTGATGCGCAAGCATATCTCCGGCTTTTCCAATCCCACGGTGAAATATCTGCGCAGTTTGCGCGAAAAGAAGCTGCGCAAACGTGCCGGCCAATTCCTGGTCGAGGGGCTGCGCCTGCTCGAAGATGCGCGGGTGAGCGGCTATGTGCCGCGCACTTTGGTCACGGCTGAAGGGCGCGATCCCCATCCGCTGATCGAGGGGCTGGAGCGCGAAATTGAGGCATCGGGCGGCGAGGTGATCACCACCACGCCAGACATTCTGTCCAAGATCACAGGCAAGTCAAACGCCCAGAGCGTCGTCGGCGTGTTCGATGAGTTCGACACTTCTTTGGATAAGATCGACCGCAGCGCCGCCAAAATCTGGCTGGTCGCACAGGACCTGCGCGATCCCGGCAATCTTGGGACCATGCTGCGCACCGGCGATGCGGTTGGTGCTGGCGGGCTGATCCTGATCGACGATTGCGCCGACCCGTTCAGCGCCGAAGCCGTGCGCGCAAGTATGGGCGCGGTGTTTACGCAAGGGTTAGCGAGAGCGCGCTGGGACGAGTTTATCCCGTGGCTGCGATCAGGCGCAGGCCAGCTTGTGGCGGCCAGCCTGCGCGACGCCGTGCCCTATCGCGGCGCGCCTTATCAATCGCCATGCTTTATCCTCGTAGGCAACGAATCCCAAGGGCTGCCCGAGGCTTACGAGATGGAATGCGACCTGCGGGTCACCATGCCGATGAAAGGCCGCGCGGATTCGTTGAATGCCGCCGTGGCTGGCGCGGTGCTGGCGTATGAGGTGCTGGCGGAGGTCGACGCGTAGCTACTCGGCCGCGTCCTGTTTGTCTTCGAGCATGAAGTTTTCTTCTTCATCGGCGGCTTTAGCATCCGCCGCATTATAACGCGGGGTGCTTTCCACCAGCGGGACTTCCTCGATCTCGCGCTTGCCGATCTCGACGCCTTTCTCGGCCAAGCGCTTGCCTGACGAGAGGACGTTGCGCTCAAAGCTGCCGACGAATTTGTTGTAATTGTTGACCGCAGTTTCGAGGCCCCCGCCAACGCGCTTGAGGTGCGAGGCCGCTGTTTCCAGGCGGCTGTAGAGTTCAGCGCCCATCCGGCCAATTTCCTGTGCTTCTTTTGCGAGACCATCCTGACGCCAGACCTGCGCCACCGTGCGCGCGATTGCGACAAGGTTGGTGGGCGTCGCCAACAGCACGCGCCGTTCAAATGCAAAGTCCCACAAAGTCGGATCGGCATCCAAAGCGGCGGTTACAAAATGCTCACCCGGAATGAACATAATGACGTAATCGGGCGCTTCTTCAAATTGGCTTTGATAGCTTTTCGCGCCCAAGGTCTGAACGTGATTGCGCATGGATTTCGCGTGTGCGTCCAACTCGCGTTTGCGCGTGTCGTCATCATCGGCCTCGAATGCGGCCTGATAGGCGTTGAGCGAGACTTTAGAATCGATCACCAGCTTCTTTTGGCCCGGCACATTGATGATCGCATCGGGGCGAAGCCGGCCCTCTTCGGTTTCAACCGAATGCTCCATCATAAAATCGGTATGCTCGGCCAGCCCGCATTGTTCGAGCAGGTTCTGCAGCGCCCTCTCCCCCCAGCGGCCCCGCGCTTTGGGAGCGTTGGTCAGCGAATTGCCAAGCCGCTGTGCCTCGCGCCGGACCTCTTCCTGCCCCTCGCGCATGGATTGGATGAGACCCTGCAATTGCCCAAAGGCATCGGTGCGCTTGGCCTCAAGTTCGGACACCTGCTTTTCGTAATTCGCGAGCTTTTCGCCCACGGGCGTGAGCAAAGCCTTGATCTTCGCCTCGCCCGTTTGCTCGGACTGTTTGAAGCGCTCTTCCGCTCGGCGCAGAAACGCTTCTTGGTTCTGGCGCAGGACTTCAGCGCCCGCAGCCTTGAACTGATTGGTCATTTCCTCACGAGCCTGACCCAGCAAACGTTTTTGCTCTTCAAACGCCTTTTCGCGTTCCTGCTTGCCGCTTTCTTCAGCAGCCAGACGCTGAGCCAATGCGGCGCGTTCCTCGTTTGCTTTTGCAAGCTCATCCGCCAATCCATCGGCGCGCCCAGCGCGTTCGGACATGGTCGCTAGATCAGTTGCGGCGCGGCGAAATTTTTCGTCCAGCGCCTTTGTTTCGCCCTCGCTGGCCGCAAGACGTTCTCGCAATTCGGTGACAGGCCGCGAGGCGAAAAAGTATGCGGCACCGCCCCCGAGAAGAAGGCCAACAACCAAAGATACGATGAGAAGAATCGGGTTTTCCATGCTTCTTTATAGCACGGAACAAATGCGGAACACTAGCGCTTTGTTGGATATCCCCAACTACTGTGCAGCTTTGGGCCTAGGCCAGTCTCTTACGGCACAAATCAGGAAAATAAGCGCACAGGTAGGCCAGATGTACCAGTCGCTGAAGCCGTTCGAATACTCTTCCCAAGCTTTGAAACCAAAATACGCTGCCATGAAGCAATACATCACGCACCAAATCTTGGATTGACGAGCAGTCGGCTCCTTCTTTGGCAAACCACGCGACCAAAACCAATATCCGAACACCAGCAGTCCAATAAGGACCAGGATCATAAAGCTACCGAAGATGTGTTCGGCGGGCCACATCTGGTTACGCCGCAGCCCTCAACTTCTTCAGCTTCTTCAGCATCATATTGCGCTTTAGCCGCGAGAGGTGGTCGATGAAGACGATGCCTTCGAGGTGGTCCATCTCGTGCTGGAGACAGGTCGCCATCATGCCGGTGAGGTGCTCTTTGTGGTGGTTGCCCTCAAGGTCCTGATACTCGACCGTGCAGGATGCCGGGCGATCGACGTCGGCGTAAATCTCGGGGAGTGAAAGACAGCCTTCCTGGAAGGTGCTCATTTCCTCGGTCTCGGGCGTGATCACCGGATTGATGAACACGCGCGGCTCTTTTTTCGTGGCAGGATGGGTGTGCTTGGTCCCGTCATGCTCGCACTCGACCGGCTCTGCATCCGGATCATCGGGCTGCAAGTCGATGACGAGCACGCGCTTGGGCACAGCGACCTGAATGGCGGCAAGGCCAATGCCGGGCGCGTCATACATCGTCTCGAACATGTCATCGACGAGCGTTTTGAGATCGTCGTTGAACTCTTCGGGTTTAACCGGTTCGGACACAAGTTTAAGCCGGGGGTCCGGCACTTCTATGATTTCACGGATAGCCATATGGGCAATTTAGTGCGCGTAAGCGTCAGCCGCAAGCGCAAGTGTTCGATCACCGTAATCGGCCATCCCATGGCGGGGATGTTAGCCCACAGGCCGCCGCGCCCTTAACGCTTGTGCCAAAGTGCCCTCGTCGAGGTAATCTAGCTCTCCGCCGACCGGCAGGCCATGGGCAAGCTGGGTGATGCGGACCTTGTGCTCCTCCAGCCGCTCGGCGAGGTAGTGCGCGGTGGTTTGCCCCTCTAGCGTCGCGTTCATGGCGAGGACCACTTCGTCCACTTCGCCGGTGGAAACGCGGTCCATCAGGGAGGCGATATTGAGGTCTTCGGGGCCGATGCCGTCGAGTGCGGACAGCTTTCCGCCCAGCACATGGTAGCGCCCTTGGAACAGGCGCGCCCGGTCCAACGCCCACACGTCGGCGACATCCTCAACCACGCAAAGCGCTTTCGCATCGCGGCGCACATCCGCGCAGATGCCGCAAGGGTTTACGGTGTCCACATTGCCGCAAGTGTCGCACTCGACCAGTGTTTGCGAAATCGCGTCCAGCGCCTCCAACAGGTCGGGCAAAGCACGCTCACGGTTTTTAACCAGCCACAGCACAGCCCGCCTTGCGCTGCGCGGGCCAAGACCCGGCAAACGCGCCAATGCAGCTGATAAAGCTTCGATCTCTTGCGATGCCATGTGGGGGGAGATAGGGCGCTTGGTTCAATTCACAAAGGTTTGCTGATCGCTTTATGCGCATAGTTTTTATGGGAACGCCCGATTTTGCGGTGCCTGCTCTGGTGGCCCTCCACGAGGCGGGCCATGAAGTGCTGTGCGTTTACACCCAGCCGCCAAGCCGTTCTGGCCGTGGCAAGAAGCTGCGTCCCTCGCCTGTGCAGGCTAAAGCCGAGGAGCTTGGGTTTGAAGTGCGATCGCCCAAGTCTTTGCGCGGTGAAGAGGCGCAAGCCGAGTTTGCAGCGCTGGGTGCCGATATTTCGGTGGTGGCGGCTTACGGTCTGATCCTGCCGCAAGCGGTGCTCGATGCGCCGACGCACGGGTGCCTCAATATCCACGCCTCGATCCTGCCGCGCTGGCGGGGCGCTGCGCCCATTCACCGCGCTATTATGGCGGGCGATGAGGAGACGGGCGTTACTATTATGCAGATGGAAGCAGGCCTCGATACAGGGCCGATGCGGCATATTGTGCGCACGCCGATTGGGGCCAAGACTACGGGCGAGATGTTTGCCGAGCTTGGGCAATTGGGCGCTGAGGCGATGGTCGAGGTTCTGGCCGATCTTGATGCTTTTCCGCCCGTGCCGCAAGACGATGTCCAAGCCACCCATGCGGCCAAAATCGACAAGGCCGAGGCGCGAATCGACTGGTCTCGGGGCTCGGGCGAGCTGGTGCGTCATGTCGCGGGACTTGCGCCCTTCCCCGGCGCCTGGTTTGAGCTGGGTGATGAACGGGTGAAGTTGCTTTTGGCGGAAGAGGTAGAGGGGTCAGGCGAGCCGGGAGAAGTCCTCGACGCTGAACTCACTATCGCTTGCGGTGAAGGCGCGATCCGTCCACTCAAACTACAGCGCGCGGGCAAGCCTGCGATGAGCTGCGAGGACTTCCTGCGCGGGCGGCCGATTGAGGTGAGGACTGTGCTCAAGTGACCCGTTTCGCGCTTACCATAGAATTTGACGGCACACCCTTTCACGGGCTCCAGCGGCAGAAACACGGGCCGTCTGTGCAGCAGTCGATCGAGGATGCGCTGCACCGGATTACGGGTGAGGACGCGGTCTTGCACAGCGCGGGACGTACCGATGCGGGCGTGCATGCTCTGGGAATGCGTTCCCATGTGGACCTTGAGAAAGATATCGACCCGTTTCGACTCTCCGAGGCGATCAATGCCCACCTTCGCCCGGACCCCATCGCTATCCTTGATTGCATGATCGTCCCCGATGATTGGCACGCGCGGTTTTCTTGTGTCGGGCGGCGATATGTCTATCGCATCTGCAACCGGCGTGCGCCCCTGACTTTTGCCAAGAACCAGGTTTGGCATGTTGCGCAGCCGCTCGACACGCACGCCATGCACCGCGCCGCGCAATCGCTTGTCGGACTTCATGACTTCACCACATTTCGCTCTGTTCATTGCCAGTCAAAAGACCCGGTAAAGACGCTGGACCGCCTCGATGTGGTGAGAGACGGCGACGAGATTCGCATTTATGCCGAGGCTCGCAGTTTCTTGCATCATCAGGTCCGAAGCATGGTCGGATGCCTCAAGCTGGTCGGCCAAGGGACATGGGACGAGGCGCAAATCGGCCATGCCCTAGCGGCAAAAGACCGCCGGGAATTAGGGCTTAACGCGCCCCCGCAAGGGCTCTATTTCGTTGAAGCAATCTATCCGGATGGGTACTGCGAGTAATGTCCAATTGGTACAAGTTTCCAATGAGCGCGAAGATGTCCAATGGCGATTATCGCGCCGGGCTGAACGCGCTCAACATCGTGTTTGGCGCAGTCTTGGGCTTTGTGCTTGTGGGAGGTGAAAACCTGCCGATATTCGACTTTACCGCTTTGCTCGTCATCAGCGCGTTAATCGTCATGATGATCCAGTCTATTGCGCTGAGCGACTTTACCCTGTTCAGCGTTGTTGCAACGGCAGTTGCGATTTATTTTCTGCCTCAAATGGCAGAGGAGTGGTTTTCGCTTACCAAAGTCCCCAAATTGCAACCAACCCTCGCGGTCTGGGCGAGTATGGCGACCATCCTCGAGTTGTCACCACGAGAAAAAGCGCACGAGAAATCAGGCGAGAATTCCGACACATCAACCGACTAATTCCACACTGGAGAGAGACACTTATGACTACCGGCAAACAGCTTTTCACCACGCTTTCAAAAGAAGGCAAACTCACCCTTGAGGTTAGCGAGGAGACCTTCCCCGAGCCCAAGGGCAACCAGGTTCTGGTCAAGATGGAAGCGGCGCCGATCAACCCGTCGGACCTCGCGATCCTCACCAGCGCGGCTGACTTTGAAAACGCGGAATACTCGGCGGGCAAGGTTGTTGCTAACATGCCTGAACCGTTTTTGTCAGGCCAACGCGGCCGTCACGGTCAACGCCTCGAAGCCGGTAACGAAGGCGCTGGCACCGTGGTCGCCACCGGTGACAGCGATATGGCGAAAGCCCTTATGGGTCAGAGGGTTGCCTGCGTCCCCGGACATGCGTTCAGCCAATACGCCATTGCCGATGCAATGATGTGTCTGCCTTTGGGTGACCACTCATGCGAAGCGGGCGCGTCCTCTTTCGTGAACCCGATGACAGCGCTCGGATTTGTCGAAACCGCGAAGATGGAAGGCCACGATGCGATCATCCACCTCGCAGCAGCGTCCAACCTCGGCCAGATGCTCAACAAGATTTGTCAGGAAGACGGCATCAAGCTCGTCAATATCGTGCGCCGTCAGGAACACGTTGACCTGTTGAAATCGCAAGGCGCGCTATATGTCGTGAATTCATCGGATGATGACTACATGGCGCAGCTTCGTGCAGCGATCAAAGAAACCGGCGCATTCCTTGGCTTTGACCCGATTGGTGGCGGCCAGAACACCGACCACGTGCTGAAAGCGATGGAGCAGGTCGCGGCCAGCCAAATGGACGAATATTCGCGCTATGGCTCGAACCAGGACAAGAAGATGTATCAGT
This sequence comes from Erythrobacter sp. S227, assembly GCF_057364925.1. Taxonomy (NCBI): domain Bacteria; kingdom Pseudomonadati; phylum Pseudomonadota; class Alphaproteobacteria; order Sphingomonadales; family Erythrobacteraceae; genus Erythrobacter; species Erythrobacter sp. S227. The sequence continues at coordinate 296,314 of NZ_CP200280.1, read as the reverse complement.
ACGGACGTCTGGACCTCCAGAACCCGACCATTCTGACGCCGTCTTACGGTCTGCAATGGTGTGTGGCTGGCTGGCTGCTCACCCCGTTCCTTGCGAAAGCGGGCATGGAGACGGTTGTGCGGATGCGCACCCGTGTTCTTGAGAACCTCGATACGACTTTTGCGTCGAGCTATAAGGCGAAGGTCAATCTGGAAGAGATGCTGACCAAGGACGCGATCCTTGATTATCGCCAGATGAAAACCGGCGAGAAGTATCTCGTTACGCCTTGGGGGTAATGGGTAGTATTTGCGCGCGGCCCGCACATTGTTGCGGGCCGCGGGCACACCTCTATCCGCGGTCAAACGCCGCTTGAATATCGCTTAGCTCGCTGACCCCGTTTGCGATCAGCACCATCAGCATAACGCGCGCTTTGGCAGGACCAAGCGCGCGGGCTGCGACGAACCCATAGGCGTCGTCATCCACCTCGACATTGCGGTCCACCAACCCCTCGTCCACGCGGGCCGAGCGTACCACGGGAACGCCGTCTTTCACCGCCTGCGAAAGCGCATCGAGCACAGGCTTTGGCGCATTGCCCTGCCCCATTCCGGCGAGCACCAATCCCTTGCAACCAATGCCAAGAAGCGCCTTCACAGCTTGCGCATCCATCCCTGCGCCCGCGTGAAGAATTGCGACACGGGGAAGTTCATCCGACCAATCGAAACGCGCCGTCTCTCCTGCACGGGTCGCACCGCCAAACCAGTCGAGGCTCGAAGGAGTCACACGCGCAATCGGGCCCCTTGGATACCCTTTGAATGCATCGATGTTGGAGGTCGCGCTTTTACGCACATCTTTGGCTGCAAACACGGTGTCGCCCATCACCAGCAAGGGCCCTCGCCCGGCCGCATCGGGATCGCTCGCCACCCGCACTGCATTGGCAAAATTGCGCATCCCGTCACTGCCCACCGCGCCCGCTGGCCGCATCGCGCCGACCAGCACAACAGGTTTTGCAGGCGCAAGGGTCAGATCGAGCAGATAGGCGGTCTCTTCTGCCGTATCGGTCCCGTGTGTCACAAGAATGCCGTCGATGTCGGGATTGTTCTGGGCATCGCTGATCTCACGATGAAGCGCGTCCCATACGTCCCAGCCCATATCCTGCGAACCGATTTGCGCGATCGGTTTTGCGATCAGCGTCGCATTGAGGTTCAATCCGGTCACATCGCCAAGCATGGTATCAAGGCTAAGCTGGCCTGCCGAATAAGAGCCGCCCGTGGCGCTTACTGCATGACCGGCAATTGTGCCGCCTGTGCCCAGAACTAAAAGCGTTGGCGCCAGCCTGTTCAACGTCCCTGCACCAAGCGGCGAATGTGGGCAAAGGCGACCAAAAGCCCGCCGATCACCGTCAGAACAGTCTCGTTCGAACCCAATTGCTCAGCAAAAAGCCCGGCGATCAGAAATGAAATGCCGAGCCCTGCGGGAACCATAAAGCCCGGTGTTCGCGCCAGAACGTCGCGGATGGGCACGCTCGCCGAGATGATCGCTGCAAGCCCTGCAAAGAGCCAATGCAGCCAATCCGCGTCAGCCACGACCGTCAGGAACGGCATCACGCTCGCCAACAAAGGCAGAGCGAGGCAGTGCACGATGCACAGGGCGCTGAGCGCGGTTGCGGCGCGGTCGCTTTTAACTGCAAGCTCCATGATATACTGTATCATCCAATAGCGAAACGCTGCGTCACTATGAGCCAAGTGAGGAAGCGTCAATCGCTAATCGGGTTCCTGTGAAGGAAGGAAACAATAAATGCCAGCCCCAAGCACGAACAGAAGGAAATGCGGCACGTTTTGCAAACTGGCATGTTCAATTCTATTGTCGGGTGCGGCCTGGCAATTCAGCGCGCGTATAAGACGAGCAGTGATCCCCCTGACGGCAAAGAAACAAACGAGCTGACGATGCAATTGGAAGTAAGCAATGTTGGCCTGTCCTATGGTGAGGACGCGGTCCTGCGCGATGTGAGCTTCACCTTGGGCTCGGGCGAGCAGGCGCTTTTGCTGGGCCCGTCGGGTTCTGGCAAATCCAGCCTTCTGAATATCATTTGCGGACTGCAAACTGCGGACAGCGGAACCGTTACGCTGGGCGGCAAGCCAATCGACGATCTGGTTCGCAAAGCCCATATGGGTGTCATATTCCAGACCCTGCGGTTGGTTTCAGCGTTGAATGTGCGGGCCAATTTGCTTCTTGCCCAAAGGCTTGCAAACGGTTCGCCTGATGCGGCCATGGTTGATGTGAAGCTTGATCAATTGGGCATTTCTCACCGCGCAAAGGCCCGTCCTTTCGAGCTTAGCCAAGGCGAAGCGCAGCGCGCGGCGATTGCGCGGGCCCTGGTGGTATCGCCCAAGCTTCTGATCGCGGATGAGCCGACCTCTGCGCTGGATGCAAGCAACACACAGGTTGTCGCAGATATGCTGATCGAGGCGGCCCGCAATGCCGGGGCGAGCCTGCTGATTGCGACGCATGACGACCGGCTGACTACACATTTTGAGCGCACATTGACGCTTGGCGAAGGGAGGGTGACAGGATGATCTCGCTTGCCCTCGCCTATTTGCGCGACCGCCCGTTGACGACGGCATTGAACGTCCTTTTGCTTGCGATTTCGGTCGCTATGCTCGTCCTGCTTTTGCAATTTGGCGAACAGGCGCGCCAACGGTTTGAACGCGATGCGGCAGGCGTTGACCTAGTGGTCGGCGCGAAGGGATCGCCGCTGCAGCTTATCTTGTCGAGCATCTTCCACATCGATCAACCCACCGGCAACATCCCCTATGAAAGCCTCGAAACATTGCGCAGCAATCCGGCTGTTTCGCGCGTCGTACCGCTTGCACTGGGGGACAATTTTCGCGGGTTTCGGATTGTTGGAACCGATGCGACATTTGCGCAGAGTTATGGTCTGGAACTTGCCGAGGGGGCCCAGTTTGACGGGCCGATGCAGGCGGTGATCGGGTCCAAAGTCGCACAGGAAACCGGCGCGCAATTGGGTCAGAAATTCATCGGCAATCACGGGTTTGCAAGCGAGGAAGGAGACGGTCAGGGCCACGACCATGCTCCGTTTGAAACCGTTGGTATCCTCGCGCCCAGTGGAACGGTGGCTGACCGCCTGATCCTTACCTCGGTCGAAAGCGTTTGGGACGTCCATGGTATCGCCCATGACCACCTTGATGAAGGTCAGGAAGATCACGAAAGCCATGACCATGGTGAGGGTCATGACCACGCACAGGCAAGCGAAGGCAATACGCCTCAAACGCGCATGCCCGGCCTTGAGCCCGACCTCACCGCCCTTCTGGTGACCTATCGCAATGCCTCGGCGGCCATTCGCGTGCCTGCCATAATCAATCGCCAGACCGAAATGCAGGCTGCGGTCCCGGCAATAGAAACCGCAAGGCTCCTCGAACTTTTGGGCGCAAGCCTTGATGGCATCCGCGTGTTTGCCTGGCTGCTCGGGATCACGGGCGGGCTCGCCATTTTTGTCGCCCTTCTCAATATGGCGCGAAGCCGTGAGGGTGACCTTGCCCTTCTGCGCGTGATGGGCGCGTCCCCTGTTCAGGTTTGCACAACGGTCATTCTGGAAGGGGTTATCACGGCGGCTATCGGCGCTCTTGTTGGCTGGGTTGGTGCCCACACACTCATCGCCTTTGCCCGCAGCAGGTTCTCGACCCTTTCGGATTTGGGCCTTGCCGCTTGGGCCCCTGTTTCAGGAGAGCTTTTGCTGGTTCTGTCGGTGATCGCTATCGGCGCACTTGCCGCCTTGATACCGGCGGCGCGAGTGTACAATATTGACCCTGCACGTGTATTGGCGAGACATTGAGAATGACCAAATCTGATTTCTTCACCAAAATAGCATGGCGCGTCGCGGCCTTGTCGGTGTTCGCGCTCATCGGTGCGCTCGGCTTCGCGAGCCTTTTGGAAAAGCCCAATGAAGGTCCCGCGCCCATTTCCCTCGCAACCAAAGCGAAAGCGCAAAGCTCTGGCGCGCCAGACCCCAAGCTGGGCGCGCAAATCGATGACATCTGGAAACCGGCAGCAACCCCGCCGGGCGGCACGTCATGGGCGCTATTGGAAGCAGCCAAGGAAGTCACCCGCACGGACGACGCAGGTTTCACCGTCTCCTATCCGCTATTCACCAAGGAACAGCGCGCTCTTGAAGGCAAACGGATCAAGGTTTCCGGCTGGATGGACCCGCTTCAGGTGGGCTCCGAGCAAAAGCGGTTTGTCCTTCTTGGCTATCCGCCCGGATGCCCGTTCCACTTTCACGCCGCCCCCATGCAATTCATCGAAGTGATGGCCAGCACACCGTTCAAAACCGACCGCACCAATGTGATAACGGTCAGCGGCGTACTGGAGCTGACCGGCTATGATGAAAGCGGGGTTTTCTACCGCCTGTGGGATTCGCGCCCTGCCTGAGACACACGGCCAAACTCTTGGGCAAAAATTGTCGCAAATTGTCGTGCAATTGTAGTCATCCGCACCCATATAGCGTGCGTAACTCGGGGATGAGCAACACCATGAAACACACGCTGATCAATAACAGCAACCGCCGCCAGTTCCTTGCCGCCACCAGCAGCGCATTCGCAGCGCTTGTGGCAAGCGGATGTTCGACCAAAGGCGCAAGCCTTGCATCTGCAAGCAGCGCTTCTGCGACAGGCTTCACCGACTATGGCCCGCTGATAACGGACCCGAATGGTATGCTCGATCTGCCCGAAGGGTTTTCCTACCGCGTGCTGTCCAGCCTCGGCGATGCGATGAGCGATGGCGGGACCGTGCCGGACAAAGCCGATGGCATGGGCTGTCTCGACATCGGAAATGGTGAGATCGTCCTGGTGCGCAACCATGAATTGATCCCCAGCGATGATGCAGGCGGGCCAATCGCCAAGGGTTTTGGCACGCGCAATGGTGAGATTGTCCCGGGCGGCACGACCAATATTGTGCTTGACGCCAAGACGCTTGAAGTAAAACGCCAGTTCCGCACGCTTGGCGGGACAATCCGCAACTGTTCGGGCGGTGTTACCCCTTGGGGCAGCTGGCTGACCTGTGAAGAAGCGCCAACGGGTCCTGGACAACGCTATGGTGATGGCCTTGCCGTCAATCACGGCTGGACATTCGAGATACCCGGCAATGCGACCGGCCTTGTCGATCCCGTTCCCCTTCGCGCGATGGGCCGCTTCAACCACGAGGCTGCCTGTGTCGATCCGGAAACGGGCTATGTCTACCAGACCGAAGATATGAACGATTCGGTCTTCTACCGCTTCATTCCAAACGTGCCCGGCAAGCTTTCCGAAGGCGGCAAGTTGCAGGCCATGGTGATTGAAAACGGCCCTGCGGATACGCGCAATTGGGATGCGGCGACAATGCCACTGGGCACCAGCTTTGCCGTAAGCTGGATTGATCTTGATGACGTAGAAGCGCCCAAGAACGACCTGCGCACACGCGCAGCAGCGAGAGGCGCGGCGGTGATCGCACGCGGCGAAGGCCTGCACATGGGCGATGGCGAACTATACCTTTGCTCGACCAGCGGCGGCGCCAAGAAACTTGGCCAGATCTTCCGCTTTGTGCCCGGCCGCGGGAAAACCGCTGACCGGATTGAGCTCTTCTTCGAAAGCGAGAGCAAAGAGCAGTTCGATTACGGCGACAATCTGTGTGTCGGGCCCAATGGCCACCTAGTCGTGTGCGAGGACCAATACACCGACGTGGTCGACAACCACCTTCGCGGGATTACGCCCGATGGCCGCGCCTACAAGCTGGCACGCCTCACCATGCAAACAGAGCCCGCAGGGCCCTGTTTCTCTCCTGATGGTAAGACCTTGTTTGTAAACGCCTATGCGCCCACGCGCACAGTGGCGATTACGGGGCCTTGGATAGACGCTTAAGCGCGGCCTCCCAAAAGCGCCTCTTACATAGAGGCGTCCTTGCTGGCCTCTTACATAGAGGCTCTAATCATCGCCTCAAAGTCCTCAGTTGACGCGCGGCGCGGGTTGCCGCGTGCGGCAAGGTCTTTGAGCGAATATTCAACCATTTCTCCAATGTCGTCTTCGACGATGCCCATCTCGGCAAGGCCGCTCGGGATACCGATTTGCGCATTAAGGTCCGCAATAGCCTGAGCAATATCTGCGCCTGGCTCCAGCCCCATGGCTTGGCGAAGGCGCACATATTTCGCCTCGCATTCGCTTTCATTAAAGCGCAGCACTTCGGGCAGGAACACCGCATTCAGCGTACCATGATGCGGGTTGAGGCGACGGATACGGCCTGCCGCATGGCTCATCGCGTGAACCGCGCCCAGCCCTTTGACAAACGCAAACGCGCCCTCGGTTGAGCACATCATCATATGCCAGCGCGCATCGCGGTCCGAGCCGTCTTTAACAGCGCGCGGCAGGTATTGCATTCCGCGCCACAATCCATCCAGAGCCACCCCTTCGGCAGGCGGATTGACGTTTGGCGTCAGGAACGCCTCGATACAGTGGGTGATTGCATCCATGCCGGTCGCCGCCGTCATCATGGCGGGCAGGCCCATGGTAAGCTCAGGGTCGCAAATCGCGGCTTTGGGGATGAAATGCGGGCTGGCAAAAGTCATCTTGCGCCCGTCTTCAAGGATAATCACAAAGCCAACCGATACCTCGCTGCCGGTGCCAGAGGTCGTTGGCACAGCGATCAGCGGCGTCATGCCCTTGATGTGCTTGGCGCCCCCTTGGAGCGGGTCATATTGCTCAAGCGGGCCACCAGATGCTGCAAGCAGGCCAACCGCTTTGCCCAAATCCATCGAAGAACCGCCACCCAGCGCAATAATCCCGTCGCAGCCTTCCGCCTCAAACAAGGCCAGCGCTTTCTTCACCGCTTCTTCGGTGGGGTTGCCGGGGGTTTCGTCAAAAACAACCGCATCGACGCCCATCGCCGCTTTGACCGTGTCGACAATCCCAACCTGCACAAGCCCCGCGTCAGTCGCGATAAACGGCTTGGTGATGCCAGCGTTGGCCATTTCCTTGGGCAGCAGCTCGAGCGCGCCAAAGCCGAATTGGGTGGTGGTCAAATATGTGAGCGTTGTGAGCGCCATGAGTAATCCCTCTCTTCTCTTTGGCGAGATGTTTGAGGGTTCCGCTGCGCCTTGGCAACCGGGTTTTTGTGTTTTGGGGGAAGCGGATTGCAACTCGCGTGGTTTGCCCTTAGCACCACATCCAAGCAACTTTGTTCCCAAACGAGGAAACTTCATGAAAGCCACCAAACTTCTTTCAGCGGCGCTGCTTTTAAGCAGCACTCTTGCAGCTCCAGCTGTCGCCAAAGAGGGCATGTTCACGCCTGAACAACTGCCTGATATTGCTGAACAGCTTAAAGAAGCAGGCCTCGAGCTTGACCCGGCTGACCTCACCGATCTCACCGGATTTCCCATGGGTGCGGTGGTTTCGCTTGGCGGATGCTCGGCAAGCTTTGTTTCGCCAGAGGGGCTTGTCGTCACCAACCACCACTGCGCACGTGGCTCTGTTCAATTCAACTCGACGGCTGAAAACAACTATCTCGAAAACGGCTTTCTTGCAGGCACCAAAGTCGATGAGCTTCCCGCAGCGCCCGGCAGCCGGATTTATGTCACCACAGAGCTGACCGATGTGACCGACCGCGTGCGCGAAGGCACGCTGGAGATGGGCGCGACCGAGCGTTACGAAGCGATTGACCAGCGCCGCAAGGACATCACTGCAGAATGCGAAGCCGAGCCCGGTTTCCGCTGCCTTGTCGCAAGCTTTTACGGCGGGGCGCAATACACCCTCATCAAACGCCTCGAAGTGCGCGATGTGCGCCTTGTTTACGCGCCCGCTGATTCCATCGGCAAATATGGCGGCGACATCGACAATTGGCAGTGGCCACGCCACACCGGCGACTTCGCGTTCTACCGCGCTTATGTTGCACCAGACGGCTCGGCCGCTGACTTTGATGAAGCCAACGTCCCCTATGCGCCAGAACACCACCTTAAGGTAAACGCTGCCGGTCTTGATGATGGCGATTTTGTGATGGTTGCGGGCTATCCCGGCTCCACCAATCGCTACACTTTGCTTGCCGAGGTCGAGAACACATTTGGCTGGACCTACCCGACGTTCCAGACGCTTTTGACACAGTGGATCGAGACGATCGAAGAGGCAGCACCAGACGGTTCCGATGCGCGTGTCAAATATGAGAGCCGCCTTGCCGGCCTCAATAACTTCGAAAAGAACCTGCGCGGCCAGATCGACGGCGCGCGCCGTGTTGGTCTGGTGGAGCGCCGGGCTACACGCGAAGCCGCCTTGGCTGAGTGGATCGCAGCCGATGAAGCGCGCGCAGAATACGCTCCTGCGATTGCGGCCCTGACGGAGCTTAGCCAGGAAAGCGCCACCGCTGCACGCACCAATTTCTGGTACAATAACGCAACGCGCCCTGCCCTTCTGGGCGCGGCACAACGCCTCTATCGCCTGTCGAAAGAGCGCGAGCTTCCCAATGCCCAGCGCGAATCCGGTTATCAGGAACGCGACATGACCTTCTTTCGTCAGGGACTTCAGGCGCTCGACCGGCGGTATGATGCCGAAGTCGACATGGCGGAATGGGTGCTGTTCCTTACAGGCTACATTGGCCAACCCGCCGAAGAACGCGTTGCAGTGTTTGACGAGGCGCTGGGCCTAACCGCGGAAACCACCGCCGACGATCTGCCTGCAATCCTCAGCGGCTTTTATGACGGCACCACTCTTGGCGACAGCGAGACGCGCCTTGCGATGATGGACGCCGATGCCGCCACGATCGAGGCAAGCGAAGACCCCTTCGTAAAGCTCGCGGTTGCCCTTTATGAGTATGAGCGCAGTCTTGAGGATGAAGCCGAAGAACGTGCCGGACGCGCGCTTGCGCTTCGCCCTCAATACATGGAGGCAATCACCGCGTGGCAACGTGAGGAAGGCGCACTGCCTTACCCTGATGCTAACTCCACGCTGCGCATCACCTTTGGCAATGTCATGGGCGGATCGCCCTTTGACGGTATGGCCTACCTGCCCTTCACCACTCTGGAAGGGATCAAGCAAAAGGACACCGGCGAAGAGCCATTCAATTCGCCGCAAAGCCAATTGGATCTGATCGCAGCCAAGGATTACGGTTCATACGCGCTCGATTCCATCGGATCGGTTCCTGTGAACTTCATGTCTGATCTGGACGTGACCGGCGGGAACAGCGGCTCGGCGACCCTTAACGCGCAAGGAGAGCTTGTGGGCCTGTTGTTCGATGGCACATTTGAAAGCGTCAATTCCGACTGGGACTTTGACCCGCGCACCACGCGTTCGATTCATGTCGATTCGCGCTATATGCTGTGGGTGATGGAGAAGGTCGATGGCGCCCAGAACCTGATCGATGAAATGGATGTGGTGCGTTAAAAAGCGCCCGTTCCATAAAAACCATCGAAACTGGTCTTGACCGGAGCGCGGCTTCGCCTTAGTGGGCGCGCTCCGATCAGCAAAAAGCTGGTTTTTGGAAACACTGGTTGGGGCGATTAGCTCAGTTGGTAGAGCATCTCGTTTACACCGAGAGGGTCGGCAGTTCGAGCCTGTCATCGCCCACCAGTCTCCGCAAAGTCGCCGTCTCACCCCATACGGGGTAGATGCGGGCAAACCCTTCAACAACATTGCACAAATTCGCACTTGGCGCGGGCTTAGTCATGCGTCATGCCGGGAGCCATGGACAGCTATTCCATTGCTATCGCCGGATGCGGGCCTGCGGGTCTTGCTGCTTCCATTTTGCTGGATGCACAAGGTCACGATGTCACCATCTACGACCAGTTTGATGAACCGGGCCCGGTCGGCTCTGGCCTGATGATCCAGCCAAGCGGCCTGTCGGTTCTGGACCAATTGGGCTTGGCCAAGGAAACTCTCAAGCGCGGTGCGCGGGTGGACGGGCTTTTAGGGCTCGAAGAACACGGCAAGGCGGTGCTTGATGCGCCCTACTCCAAGCTCGGCGTTGCCGGTGCCTTTGGCATTGGCATCCACAGGTCCAGCCTGTTTGGCATTCTCTACGAAGAAGCGCTCGCCAAGGGCATAAGGATCGAAACCGGCCACGCTGTTACCGGCAGCACGCTTACGAAAGAAGGTCGCGCCCTTACCTTTGATACGCGCGAGCCAACGAAGCCACACGACCTGATCGTTGATGCAAGCGGCAGGCAAAGCGTGTTTGACACAAGCCCTCCGGGTCACTTGGAATTTGGCGCAATCTGGGCAAGCCTTCCGACATCAAGCGATGATCCTTTTGCAGGAAACCTGCTCGAACAACGCTATCGCCGCGCGGCGCAAATGGTGGGCGTCCTTCCCATCGGCACCCGCAAAGGGGCATCTCAGGAAGAGGTCGCATTCTTCTGGTCGCTCAAACGCTCGGACTTTGCCGCTTGGCAGAATGCGCCTTTGGATGATTGGAAAGAGGATGTGCACAACCTCTGGCCAGAGGCAGAAGTACTGCTCGACCGGATCACGGCGCGCGATCAACTGACCTTCGCCAGCTATTCGCACCGGACCCAAAATCCGCCCACAAGGGAGCGGATGATTGCCATCGGTGACGCATGGCATTCGGCCAGCCCGCAATTGGGACAAGGCGCGAATATGGCGCTTCTGGATGCCTGGGGATTGGCGCGCGGGTTCGAGCATGGCCTCACGCTTTCGGAAAAACTGCGCCACGCGGTATCATGGCGGCATGACCATGTGTGGCTCTACCAATGGGTGACGAAGCTGTTCACCCCGCTCTATCAATCGGACACAAGCTGGCACCCGATGCTGCGCGACCGGTTGATGGCGCCCTTGTCGCAAATCTGGCCGATCTCAAAAATTCAGGCGCAATTGATGAGCGGGCTCTTTGGCTTCCCCCTCGCCCCGCTTGGCCTCAGCATACCCGACTATGAAGCGCTTTCATCTGAGCCAGAGTCGAGGGCCTCGCGCACCTGAGCAATCGCTTCCTCGCTGTCCCATTCATAGCCGCCGGCAACCCGCAAAAGCTCTTTGCCCTCAGCATCGAACAGGACCGTCACAGGCAGCAACCCGCCATCGCTAAACGCCACAGCCAGATCGTTTTGCGGGTCAAGCCATTGTTCCAGATAGCGAAAATCACGCTGAGCGAAGAATGGCACTACGACTTCTGCGCCGCGATTGTCCTGGCTGATGGTCAGCACTTTGACCTCGCCCTCCATCTCGGCGGCCAGCTGATCAAGCGCAGGCATCTCCACCACGCACGGCACGCACCACGTCGCCCACAGGTTTACCAGCACCGGCGTATCCAGTTCGCCAAGATTGATCGTGTTGCCTTCGGGATCGCTGAATTCAAGCGCGGGAAGCTCGGTCCCGGCAAAGGCGCGCACAATCTGACCCGGCAATTGGGGCGGAGGCGGCGGAGCGGCGTTTTCACCTGAAGAAGCAGCGCTTTCTTGCGCAGGCGTCTCTGCCCCACTATCGCAAGATGCCAGAGCCACGGCAGCCAAACCAATAAGAGCAATTGAGCGGATCATGAGCGTTTCCAATAATAGCACCCAATCCAATACCATGTGGGGCGGGCGGTTCGCTGATGGACCTAGCGCGATTATGCGCGAAATCAATGCCTCGATCCCCTTCGACAAGGCTCTGTGGCGTCAGGATATCGCCGCATCAAAGGCCCATGTCGCGATGCTGGCGGCTCAGAAAATCGTGACCGATGAAGACGCCCGGACCATTTCAGAGGGGCTCGACCAGGTCGCTGGCGAATATGAAACCAACGGGGTTCCAGAAGACTGGGACCTTGAAGACATTCATATGACAACCGAAAGCAGGCTCGCCGAAATTGTCGGACCAGCAGCGGGGCGTCTGCACACCGCGCGTAGCCGCAATGACCAGGTTGCGACCGATTTCAAGCTGTGGGTGCGTGATGCGATTGACCGCGCGGATGATGGGCTCAAAGCTCTGCAAATTGCGCTGGTGACGCGAGCGGACGAGAATGCAGCGTCCATCATGCCGGGCTTTACGCACCTTCAAACCGCCCAGCCCGTGACGCTGGGCCATCACCTTATGGCCTATTACGAAATGATCGCGCGCGACCGCGACCGCTTCGCCGATGCGCGGCGGCGCTTGGCGCTGTGTCCCTTGGGGAGCGCGGCTTTGGCAGGGACAGGCTTTCCTATCGACCGCGATATGACGGCCAAGGCTCTGGGCTTTGACGGGCCCACCCACAACAGCCTTGATGCTGTATCGGATCGCGACTTTGCGCTCGATTATCTGATGGCGGCAAGCCAATGCTCGCTGCACCTGTCGCGTTTGGCCGAGGAGCTCATCATCTGGGCGAGCCAGCCCTATGGCTTTGTGCGGATGCCCGATACGCTCTCGACCGGCAGCTCGATCATGCCACAAAAGAAGAACCCGGACGCCGCAGAACTGGTGCGGGGGCACGCGGGGCGGATTTTGGGCTGTGTCACATCGCTGATGATTTCGATGAAGGGTCTGCCGCTCGCCTATTCCAAGGATATGCAAAACGACAAGCCGCCCGTTTTCGAAGCCGCTGGCCTGCTTGACCTGTGTATCGCGGCGATGACCGGCATGGTGGCCGACAGCACGTTCAACACAGACCGCATGCGCGAAGCAGCGGAGCTTGGTTACGCCACTGCGACCGATCTTGCCGATTGGTTGGTGGTGCAAGCGGACATCCCTTTTCGCGAGGCGCACCATATCACCGGCGCGGCTGTCAAACTGGCCGAGACGCGCGGGGTTGCCTTGGACGCCCTGCCGCTGGCCGATCTCAAGGCGATTGATGAACGGATCGAAGAAAGCGTGTTTGCCGCCCTTTCCGTCGATGCTTCGGTGGCTGCGCGATCAAGCTATGGCGGAACCGCGCCGAACCAAGTACGTTCACAGGTGAAGCGGGCTCGAAAAGAGCTCGGAATGGAGGGCTGATGGCCAATCTACTCAAACCGGTTTTGATCGTTAGCCTCGCAGGTGCAATCGCCGCTTGCGGTGCGCGCGCGCCGTTGGAACCGCTTGCCAGCAATGAGCTGCCGCCTGTCCCCTATGGAGAAGCCGAGGAGCCCGATGCAGAGCAATTGCTCCAGCTTCCTACCCTCGCCGCGCCAGAACGCAGCGTGGAGCTGCGCCGCCGTTCGGAAGAACGCGAAGACGACCCCTTCGACCTTCCCCCTGATTGAGAACTCTCTGATCTGATGGACCATTTTGCGATTAAAAACGGCGTCATGCACGCCGAAGACGTACCCCTGCCGCGTATTGCGGAAGAAGTGGGGACACCTGTCTATGTCTATTCCAGAGCCACGCTGGAGCGGCACGCCCGCGTCTTTCGCGAGGCCTTGGACGATGTGCCGGACAAGCTGATCGCCTTTGCGGTGAAGGCTAATCCCAACCTTTCAGTCCTCAAAGTGTTGCAGCGTCAGGGATATGGCGCGGATGTTGTATCGGTCGGCGAAATGCGCCGCGCTTTGGCCGCTGGCATGGCCCCTGAAAACGTCGTGTTCTCCGGCGTTGGGAAAACCCGCGCAGAACTGATCGCCGCGCTTGAAGCGGGCATCGGTCAGTTTAACATCGAGAGCGAAGAAGAAGGCGTCGAGCTTGCCGAAGTCGCCCGCGAGTTGGGGATGGAGGCGCGCTGTACGCTGCGGATCAACCCAGACGTGGATGCGGGCACACATGATAAAATCTCCACCGGTAAAGCCGACAACAAATTCGGCGTTCCCATAAGCGAGGCAGGGCAGATTTTCGGCAAACTAGCCGGCGAGCAGGGCGTCAATTTGCGCGGTGTCGCCGTTCACATCGGCAGCCAGCTTGCCGATCTTGCTCCGCTTGAAAACGCTTTTTCCAAGCTTGGCGAACTGGTCGCGGCTCTTCGCGGAGCGGGCCATACGATCACTCACGTGGATTTGGGCGGCGGACTTGGCGTGCCTTACAAACAAGGCGAGGAACTCCCCAGCCCAGCTGAATATGGCAAGATGGTTGCGAGGCTGACCAAGGATTGGGGCGTAAAGCTCATTTTCGAACCGGGCCGTGTGATCGCTGGCAATGCAGGCGTGCTGCTTACCCGCGTGGTCAGGGTCAAGCGCGGGATCAAAGACCCGTTCGTGATCGTCGATGCCGCTATGAACGACCTTGCGCGCCCTGCCCTTTACGGCGCTTACCATGACTTCACCGCAGTGGAGCCATCGGGCGCAGATATGACCGCCAATATCGTTGGACCCATCTGCGAAACCGGCGATACCTTTGCAATGGGCCGGCTTTGCGACAAGCTCGTGGCGGGCGATCTGGCCGTGTTCCGAACCGCGGGCGCTTACGGTGCGACGATGGCCTCGTCCTACAACTCGCGCGGCTTTGTTGCGGAAGTTCTGGTCGACGGGGACAAGTTTGCGGTTGTGGCCGACCGCATCGATGCAAGCTCGATCATGGACGCAGAGCGCGTTCCTGAATGGCTCGCCTAGAACGCCGACAATGAGCGAGCTTGCCAGCCTTCCCCTGTTCCACAACATCAAAGGCCAGAGTATCTTGGTGCTGGGCGATGGGGAAGCAGCGGAGCCCAAGCGGCGGCTGGTCGAGCGAGCAGGCGGGATCATCGAAGACGACCAGCAACGCGCCATTGATGAAGGCGTGCGAATTGCCTTTGTCGCCTATGACGATGCAAAGGCGTGCGAAGTGGCCGCGATCAATCTTCGCTGTGCTGGCATGATCGTCAACGTCGTGGACCGTCCGGACCTTTGCGATTTTACCACGCCGAGTATCCTTGATCGCAATCCGGTATTGATCGCGGTGGGTACTGGCGGGGCGTCCGCCGGGCTCGCGAAACATGTGCGCTTGAGGCTTGAGCGGATTTTACCGCAGAGCCTTGGTGAATTGGCCCTCAGGCTGTTCGCCGCTCGCCCCTCCTTGCGCAAAACCTATCCCGAAGGCGCCGCACGACGCCGCGCCCTCGATGAAGCTTTACGCGAAGGCGGGGCCCTGGACGCGCTTAACGCCGGTTCCGCTGCACGGGTCGAGGATTGGGCGCGCGGCGAAGCAAAAGCGTTTGGCGCTCAAAGCGAGGCATTCACTCTTGCCAGCGATAACCCCGAGGACTTGACCGTCAAACAGGCACGGTTGCTGGGGGAAGCCGACACAGTGTGCGCCGATCCGCAGATCTCATCGCAAATCCTTGCGCGGGCAAGAGCGGACGCCGTTCGCATCACCTGCAACAAAGGCCCCGAATGCCGCGGGGATCGTTGCCCGTTTGCTAATAAAACCGGCCTCACGGTCGTTCTTCGCAGCAGCTAATTCAAGGCAAGCCGGTAAACCCGGGTTGGTGCGAGCCCCCGGTTGGGGATGAGAGGGCTCGCACCTGTTCGAATAGCGGGGTGGTGGACCTATCGCGGCTCAAGCAGTTTGCAGACCGGGCGATCCAACTTCCGCAAAATAGCGCGCCATGGCTTGGCGGGATTGATCGGACAGACCGATAAAGGCGCGGCGTTTGTCATTGGGGTCTGCGACACGTTGGAACACGCCGCAATCGACCAATTGCTTGATCCAGCGAAGCGCGGTTGTCGCAGGGACCATCGCCGCAATGCACAGGCTGGTCACCGACACACGCTGGTTCTCGCCATCGGCCGCCGTCAAATCGAGCATCATATCCCACGCAGGATCGGCAAACAGTTCACCTTCGAAAAACTTTGCCCGCGCCTGACGCCTCGCGATCAAAGCGCGCACCACCTCGGGGTCAGGCAAGCACGGGGATCCTGTATCTGGCCTTGAGTTAAGCAGCGGATTGGCCTCTGGCCCGCGAAAATCCTGCTTGAAATCAGACAGCCTGGCGCTGGACGCTTGCTGTGACTGGCCATGCGGGCCCGAGAGTTTATCGAGCTCCAGCGCAATCGCATCCACCTGGCGCGAGAGATAGAGCAGGCTCAAACGGTCTTCCTCGGTCATTTCGCGGACGCGGGCATTGCCGATCTGGGAGAGCGTGCGGCCAACGGCGACGAGGCGCTCTGCACGGCTGGGCCCGACAAGGATTTGCGGCTCTGATTGATCAAGCGCGCTGAACACACTGTCGAGCGCCTCAAGCGAGGTTGTCACAATCAGATGCGCCCCTGCACTCGCCACGCGCATATCAAGCCGGACAAGCGCCGCGAGAGTGGCAGCGCCCACTTGCGGGCAATCCACCATGACCACATCGCCCAGAAGGGTGATGGGACCATCGAGCAAATCGGACAGTTTTCCGCCTTCAACAGTCCGGAACCCCGCGCCAGACAAATCTTCTTCAATCTCGCTGCGCATGCGTGCCCGGTCGGCATAAATCGCGACCCTTGCAGGTAGTCCCGAAGCATCATGCCCGATAGCATCTTCGCGGGTATCATAAGAAAAGTCTTCGATCGCGGTGTCTGTATTGAGCATCGACTCGCCCTCTTGTTGGAATAGAACAAGATTAGAACAAATAGAGATCAAGTCAAGATTATTACCTCTGCAGTGATTTTTTCAGGTAGAATTTGAACCATCTGCACCCTTGGGACGACTACATAATTGATGACCAAGTCCACGCCTGCAATCGGCAATCGCCACAAGGCTTCGCAGCCAAATTCTGCGGCGCTGTATGACGAATTGCTTGTGACCATGGCGCAAAAGGGTGACCGGCGCGCCGCCGACAGACTTTATCAGAGGTGGAATGCGCGTCTGGCGCGCGCTGCGCGGCGTTACGGGATGGAAGAAGAGGCAGCGCTCGACCTTGCGCAGGAATGCTGGTTGGCGATCTTCAAGGGTCTCGCACGCCTGCGTGATCCTTCGAGGTTTCGGTCCTACGCCTTTGCAGTCCTGCATCGGCGCGGATCAGATCATATCCGCAAATCCCTGCGCGAGCGAGATGCGATGACTGAAATCCAACCGGAAACGAATGCGGCGCACGAAACCGTTACCGAGCGAGCAGCGATTAACCAGGCCTTTGCAAGCCTTTCGCCCGACCAACGCCTGGCTGCGCATTTGCACTTTGTCGAAGGGCTAACCCTCGCAGAGATCGCGCAGGTGCAGCAGATTCCGGAAGGCACCGCGAAAAGCCGAATATTCCATGCCCGCTGCAAGTTGAAAGCGGCGCTTACACCATTTCAAGAAGGAGACAGATTATGACCAGCCCGGATGAAAGGATCACAGCGGCCCTCGATCAGGACGATCACGCGTTCCTCGCAAGCCTCGAGGAGAATCGCGGAATGTTCCAGCAGATCGGCGATTCGATGCACGGCCCGCTTGCGTGGTGGGCGCGATTTGCATTCGTGATTGCAATCGCGATTGGCATCGGGCTCGCCTATTGCTTTTACCGCGCCGTTACTGCCGACACGACAGATGCCATTCTGGGATGGGGGCTGACCACGATCGGGCTGTTGATCATGCAAGGCTTCCTCAAAGAATGGATGTTTGCGCGCATGACTATGCTGACTTTGCTTGGCGAGATAAAACGGCTGCAAGTTCAGGTCGCCCTGCTTGGCGAGGAGCGCGGCTAGTGCGTCTTGGTTAGGGCCGGATTTCGATGGGTGTGCCGTCGGGCACGATCCGCCACAGCTCTTCGATCTCTTCGTTGGAGAGCGCGATGCACCCGTCGGTCCAGTCACCGCGCATGCGGCCCGATAGAAGGCCGTTGGGCTGTCCATGGATAAAGATATCACCGCCCGGTGACCGGCCATATTGCGAGGCAAAGGCGCGGTCATTGGAGTTGGGATAGGAGATGCGCAAAGACAGGTGATAGCTGCTTTGCGGATTGCGCCAGTCGATCCGATAGACGCCTTCCGGAGTGCGCTCATCCCCTTGGAAGCGTTTGTGCCCACGGGGTGCATCGCCAAACTGAAGGCCGCGGTACGCACGGATAGGCTTACCGTTCTCGTAAGCGACCAGAAGCCGTTCTGACTTATCGACGATCAGGTAGTCGGCAATCGGGCCAAAACGCGATTGGTTGCGTCTCTCGATAGAACGGGTCGCGTTCCCACGGGTGGCGGTGGATGCTTCGGATGCAGGGCCCCGTGCAGCAGAACCAAGATCGCCAGACGGAGCCTGTCCCGCGCATGAGGCGAGCAAAAATGTCAGCGCAAGGGCAATGAAGCGAAGCATGCCCCAAGGTTTAACCCGACTGCGCCTCGCCCGCAATTGGGGCTGTTATCGCATGTCCCAGCTAAGGACTCTTTTAGAAAAGTGGCCCGATAGAAAGAATGCCCGGTATTAGTCGACGAACGGATCGCGCATAAGGATCGTATCGTCGCGCTCCGGACTGGTCGAGACCAGCGCCACAGGGCATTCAATGAGCTCTTGAACGCGCTGAATATATTTGATCGCATTGGCAGGAAGATCGGCGTAGCTGCGCGCGCCGACGGTGCTTTCGGACCAGCCTTCCATCTCTTCATAGATCGGCTCAACCGCAGCCTGTTCGGCGGCGTGGCTGGGTAAATAGTCATAGACATTGCCATGCAAGCGATAGCCGGTGCAGATTTTGACCGTTTCCAGCCCGTCGAGAACGTCGATCTTGGTTAGCGCAATGCCGGTGACGCCAGAAACCGAGCAGGTTTGCCGCACCAGTACCGCATCGAACCAGCCAACACGGCGTTGACGTCCGGTAACGGTGCCAAACTCATGGCCGCGCTCACCGATGCCTTGTCCGATTTCGTCATCAAGCTCGGTCGGGAACGGGCCGCTGCCAACGCGGGTGGTGTAGGCCTTTACAATCCCCAGCACGAAACCGGTTGAATTGGGGCCAAGCCCGCTTCCGCTGGCGGCTGTACCGCTTACCGTGTTGGAACTGGTGACGAACGGATAGGTGCCGTGATCGACATCAAGCAGAACGCCTTGCGCGCCCTCGAACAGGATTTTCGCGCCCGCCTTGCGCACTTTCTTCAAGCGCTTCCAGACAGGCTGCGCAAACCGGAGCACGAAATCGGCAACATCGCGCAATTCTTCAAGGAGTGCCTCACGGTCCACTGGCGGCTGGTCAAAGCCTGCGCGCAGCGCGTCGTGGTGGGCGCACAGACGGTCCAATTGAGGCTCCAGACTGTCGAGATGGGCAAGGTCACAGACCCGGATTGCTCGGCGGCCGACCTTGTCTTCGTAAGCGGGGCCGATCCCGCGTCCGGTGGTGCCGATCTTGCCTTTGCCCGCAGCGCCTTCACGAAGTGCATCCAGATCACGGTGCAGCGGCAGGATCAGCGGGCAATTGTCTGCAACCGCCAGATTATCGGCGGTAATTTCGACGCCCTGACTTTCAAGCTTGGCGATCTCATCGCGCAAGGCCCAAGGGTCGAGGACCACGCCGTTGCCGATCATGCTCATCGTGCCAGACACAATGCCTGATGGCAGGAGAGAGAGCTTATAGACCTCGCCATCAATCACGAGAGTGTGGCCCGCGTTATGGCCGCCCTGAAAACGGACAACGGCATCGGCGCGCGACGCCAGCCAATCGACGATCTTGCCTTTGCCTTCATCGCCCCATTGGGCGCCAATCACGGTGACGTTGGCCATGCTGTTTCAAGCTTTCTATGTCGGAAAAACGAGTCTGTTGTGCGCGCGCGGGCCTAAGCGCTCACGCGCTCAAGGGCAAGCGGGCAATGAACGCATTAAACGCCTTTATTCGAACATCACCGTGCCCGTTTCGCAGACGTTGACCTGCCCCACCTCGATCTCGCGATCGCTCTCGGTGACAGCGCGGAAATCGAAAATACAGGCCGCAGAGCCGTCCGTGACTTCGACATTCCATTGCTGGCCTCTGGCAAGCGAGGTTTCGGCAAGCTTGTCTACGCCCCAGCCGAGCGTCGCGGAATTGGACCAGTACATGCTGACCAGCGCCTCGCCCGTGTTGTTGTAGAGCGCAACCTTGCGATTAAGCGCTTCTGCAGAGCCGGGGAGCCCTTTGCGAAAACCGATGGCTGGCCCAGGGCGCGCAATCGCCGATGATGGACGGGTTGGCCCAGCGATAAATGGTCCGTCCTGCTTGCGCGGATCGGCAGTTGCACCGTCTTTACCGAAGGCAACCGTCAGCGTGTTTCCGGTGTCGCCAAGGTTGCTGACGCTGATCTGGTAATCCTTGCAGGTCCCTTGCGGATCGATGGTGAATTCGGTCGTATCGGTCAGGCCGTAGTCCGAATGCACGGAACTGCCCGTGCCATCGGTCACGTCGAAATCAAGGTCAGTGTCGCCGCCGCCACGCGCGCTGATCTTGGTCTTGCCGCAGATTTGCAGCCCAACCTTTGTCGAAGTGTTGCCGCGGATCAGATAGTCGCCCTCGCCGATTTCGCCGACACGGGTTGCAGGATCGATCAGAGCCACATCGAAAGCGTTGTCTGTCTCACCAAGGTTGCTGACCGCGAGGTTATAAGTCTCGCACTGCGGAGGCCCTTCAAGGGTCTTGAAAGTCACATCGGTCAGATCAAGGTCAGAGTGGATTTCATCGCCGTCACTATCGGAGAGGACGAAATCGAGGTCGGTTGCCCCGCTCCCGCGCACCTCAAGCCGGCGTGTGCCGCATACTGACAGGTCAAGGAGCAGCCGCGTGTTCGCGCTCGCCGTATATTCGCCGGGCCCGCTGCCCTCTGCCTCGACCGTGCGCAGATCGCCGCCGCTTTCCGAGCCATCGGTCGCAGTGGTTGCGGCAAGAGTGGTGGTAGGCGCGGTCCCCGAGAATTCTGACTGGTCATAACCTTCTGGCTCAACCACGAGCATCATCGCATTGTAGACAGCGCCAAGATTAGTGACCTCAAGCTCAAAGGTTTCGCAATCTGAAAGCAGTCCGGCAAGCTGTGCGCTGGTTTCGTCAGTCGTACCGTCATCTTCATGCACAATGCCGCCATCAGAATTGCGGATAATAAAATCGAGGTCGGTGTCGCCATCGCCGCGCGCGCTGACCCGGGCAGAGGTGCCGCAGGCTTTGAAGCTGTGCGTCTCGGTGCTTTCGCCTTGAACGAGGAACTTCTTCACTCTCGTGGAGCCTTCGACAACCGGCGTCAGCACAACGGTCAGATCGTTCTTCTCTTCACCAAGGTTCGAGACATAAAGGTTGAACTGGGCGCAGCCTTCGCTCTCGTTTTCGAGGACAAGGCTGATGTAATCGTCGATCCCGGTATCTGACAAAAGCGTATCGCCGTCCGGTCCGGCAACCTCAAAATCGAGATCGGTACCGGTATCGCCGCGAACCGCAAGCTGGCTTTCAGCAGAGCACACATCAAGATTGATCTGAAGACGCTGCGATGGCTCAACCGAATATTCATCAACTGCGGCAAATGCAGGGTTGGCGGCGGCCGCAAAGCAACCGGTACAAGCCAAGAGAGTTGCTCGAAGAGAGATCATAGACGCCGCCTTGCACGCATAAATGTTGTCATTGGCATGAGCGTATAGGCTTTTCAGCCTGAATAACAGCTTGATCCCGGCTTAAGCACTCGAAATTTCCGGCGAGGCCAAACGACACATTGAAAAACGCGACACAGCGTTAACACCTGATACAAATTGCGACCCACATTTGCTCGGAAAACGGGTAAGAGCATCGCTTGCAGTGTGCAGCACAGCGAAAAGTCAGAGCCAAAAAGCCAGTTGTGACAAACGCCACATTGAGGAGCCCCTATGCCGGAATTTTTGACTTCGAGAGGACTAGGTCTTCTGGGCCGCGGTTTCAGTGCAGCACTGATTGCAGGTTTGATAGCGACCCCGATTTTCGCCCAGCAGCAAGAGCGGATGCCACGTGAATGCCGTCAGGAGATCCGCGAACTTTGCGGCAATGATCGGAGCAAAATCCGCCAATGCCTCCAAGAACGATTTGGAGAGCTTTCGGAAAGCTGCGCTGACACAATTCGCGAGCGGGTGTCCAAGCGTCGCCAAGATCAGGGCCAAAATCAGGGTAACAATCAAGCAAACACCGAGAACGCGCAGCGCGGGCAAGACGCGTATCGCAACGCGAGGCTCGCTGCTGGTTCGGTTGTCTATGGCCAGAGCCAGCGCCAGCAGGTCGACCTTTACGCGCCCCGAGACGCGATCAATGAACGACCCGCAATCGTGTTCATCCACGGGGGCGGCTGGTCGATGGGAGACAGGAGAAACCTCCAGTCACAGCCTTCCCACTTCACCGATGCAGGCTACATTTTCGCCTCTGCCGGATACAGGCTTGTACCAAACGTCTCTGTCGAGGATCAGGCCAAAGACATCGGCGCTGCGGTTCAGGCATTGGTGGGGCAAGCCAGTACCATTGGCGTTGACCCATCCCGCATTGTCCTGATGGGGCATAGCGCAGGGGCTCACCTTGCCGCTTTGGTCGCGTCAGACCCGCAATATGCAGGCGATGCGTTTGGCTCGATCAAGGGCGTGATCCTGCTTGATGGCGCTGGCTATGACGTTGCCGCAAACATGGAGGCGGCCAGCCCAAGAGCCTGGCAGCTGTACTTCGCCGCCTTTGGAAATGACGCGGAAAGGCACGCGGCTCTGTCCCCCATCACCCATGTTGGCGGAGAAGATGCGCCGCATTGGCTCGCGCTTTACGCTGAAGAGCGGGAAATTGCCCGCTCACAATCACAAAATCTTGTTAAAGCCCTGACCCAGGCAGGTTCATCGGCAAACGCTGTAGCGATTGCGAACACCGATCACCGGCGCATGAAGCGTGATATCGGGGCGCCGCCGGGAACCGCCCAAACCGAGATGATAGACGAGTTCCTGAAAACCGCGTTGGAATAAACTTAAAGCGGTGTCGGCTCACCAGATTTAAGGAGGTGGCTACACCCAAGAGCGGCCGGATCATCGCTATCGCTAAGCTGGGCCTTTGTACGCCACCCTTGCGCGCGCAGGCCCTCTGCGGCCTTGGTGTCATAGCCAAAGGGCAAGAATACCACCCGCACTGGCTCAGGCTGAGGCGCGATTTGTGCCAGAGCGTTGAGATAAAGCGTAAAGCCGGTCGCCGCTTCGTCAGTTCCGCCGATTTTATAGGTCCCGCCCCGGCCAATCGCGCCGTGAAGACCCTCGGCATAGAGGGTGAACCCGAACCAGCTTTGATATTCGAACCCGTGCCGCTCTGTCGGGTCGAGCGTAACGCGGGCGCTGTCGCCGATACGCGCAGCAATCGCGGCAAGGCCGTCAAGCCGGGTCGTCAATGCGCCCTCGCCGTCGAACTCGCGCAATTGCGATAGAGCTTTGTCGATGGGGCCCGTTGCGTAAAGGAGCGGGAGAAACGCCTCACCACCAGCCGCTTTCAATCCGCCGGCATCCTTTGTGTCGAGCTCGCGCCGGATGGCATCTGTGGTCTCTTCATCAACCGTTCCATCACCTCGAAGCAAGGTCTGGACCAGATCGGGCATGGTGAAATCAACCGAAATGCCGGTGACCCCCGCCGCTTCAAGCGCCGCAATCGCGGTCAGCACGCTTTCCGCAGCGGCCTCGACCGTATCTGCGCCGATCAATTCGGCGCCCAATTGCAAACGCTCGCGTGCCGGGTTCAACTGATTTGCCTTGATGAGTGCCGTGTCTCCGCAATAGGCAAGGCGAAGCGGGCGGGCTGAATCCTTCATGCTGGTGGCAGCGATACGCCCGATTTGCGGGGTGATGTCGCTACGAAGCGCAAGGGTGCGCAGGCTCACCGGATCAATCATCCGAAACATGCCCCGCGTGCGAACACCCTCCATCCGGCTCGCCAAAGAGCTTTCAAATTCCAGCAAAGGCGGGCGCACACGATCATAACCGTGAGAATCGAGAGCATCCAGGCAAGCACGCATGGCGGTGGTGATCCGCGCAGCGCTTTGGGGCAAGCGATCTTCGAGGCCTTCGGGCAGGAGGTCGGTGTTTTTAGTCATAGCGTTGCGCGAGCTAGGGCAAGTTTCGAATGCAGGCAATGCCCACCCCGCTGCAACTGGAAAGCAAGCTTCCAAGTTTCGCTCCCCACCCACATGCGGGAGGGGTTGGGGGTGGGCCTAGCGCAAGTTCAGAAAGACAGGCCCTTCACCAGTTTCACGCCTTCAAGGCCTTCGGCTTCTGCAACAACCTCTGGTGCAAGCGCCTCGTCAAGGCTGAGCAGCAGCACGGCCTCACCGCCTGCATCGCGGCGACCAAGGTTGAAGGTACCGATGTTGATGCCATGGCTGCCCAAAAGCGTACCGATGCGGCCGATAAAGCCCGGCTTATCGTCATTGACGATGTAAAGCATGTGGCCCTTCAATTCCGCTTCGATCCCGATGCCGAAGATTTCAACCAGTCGCGGTGCTTCATTGCCGAACAGCGTGCCAGCAACCGAGCGTGTGCCCTGATCGGTTTCGACCGAGACGCGGATCAGCGTGTTGAACGCGCCGTCGCGGTTCTGGCGGATTTCGGAGACTTCAAGGCCGCGTTCCTTGGCAAGGTATGGCGCGTTGACCATGTTCACCGTGTCGGAATACCGGCGCATAAAGCCTGCGAGCACAGCGCCCGTGATGGGCTTACCATTGAGTTCAGCCGCTGCGCCTTCGCGCTCGATGCTGATCTTGGTGAGATTGCCGCGCGCCAGTTGACCAACCAGTGAGCCCAGACCCTCTGCCAAAGCCATGTAAGGCTTGAGCTTGGGCGCTTCTTCGGCGCTGAGGCTCGGCATGTTGAGGGCGTTGGTGACGCCGCCATTGACGAGGTAGTCGCTGAGTTGCTCGGCCACTTGCAACGCCACATTGACCTGCGCCTCGGTGGTGCTGGCGCCCAAGTGCGGGGTACAGATGAAGTTTGGCGCGCCGAACAGCGGGTTTTCCTTTGCCGGTTCTTCCGCAAACACATCCAGCGCAGCGCCGGCCACATGGCCGCTTTCGAGGCAGTCTTTGAGCGCTGCCTCGTCGATCAAGCCGCCGCGTGCACAGTTGATGATGCGAATGCCCGGACGCGCGCCTTCGAGGCGTTCCCGGCTCAGGATATTGCGGGTCTCATCGGTCAGCGGCGTGTGCAGCGACACGAAGTCGGCACGTTGCAGCAGCGTATCGAGATCGACCTTTTCGATGCCCAGTTCCACTGCGCGGTCTTCGGTGAGGAAGGGATCGTAGGCGATCACTTTCATCTTGAGACCTTGCGCGCGGCTCGCAGCGATCGAGCCGATGTTGCCTGCGCCGATCAGACCAAAAGTCTTGCCGGTGACTTCGACGCCCATGAAGTCCTTCTTGGGCCAGGTGCCGGCCTGTGTGCCGATGTTTGCTGCCGGAATTTGGCGAGCCAGCGCCATCATCATCGCAATCGCATGCTCGGCGGTGGTGATCGAGTTACCAAAAGGCGTGTTCATCACCACGACGCCTTTGCCAGACGCATAGGGAATATCGACATTGTCGACCCCGATACCAGCGCGGCCAATCACTTTGAGATTGGTGGCCGCATCAAGGATTTCCCTGGTCACGGTGGTTGAAGACCGGATCGCAAGGCCGTGATATTCGCCGATGCGCGCCTTCAGCTCCTCTGGTGTTTCACCAGTGATTACATCGACTTCGCAGCCGCGCTCTTCGAAAATGCGGGCCGCATTGGGGTCCATCTTGTCGGAAATAAGTACTTTGGGTTTGGTCATGATAACCTCATCGCTCCAGCGACACGCTGGTCATAGAATTGGGAAACTGGGAAATTGGGAATGGGAGGGGTTGGTGATCCCAGCCTTAGCCAGGATCACTCAAAATCCTCAAATCAGCCGTTCTTGACGGCTTCGTAGGCCCATTCGATCCAGGGCAGAAGGCGCGAGATGTCCTCTGCCTCGACCGTGCCGCCGCACCAGATACGAAGCGAAGGCGGAGCATCGCGGTAGCCATTGAAGTCGTAGCCAACGTGACGCTCTTCGAGCATCTTGACGATGTTCTTAGGCACAGCCGCCTGATCTTCAGCAGACAGGCTGTCGTACCATTCACCAGTAAACTGCATGCATACGCCGGTGTTGGTGCGCTTTGCCGGGTCAGCGACCATATTCTTCAGCCAAGGTTTGGCTTCAATCCAGTTCTTGACGATGTCGGCATTGGTGTTCGCCCGCTCAAACAAAGCTTCCCGCCCGCCAATGGACTTCGCCCATTCAAGCGCCGCGATGTAATCTTCGGTGGCAAGCAGCGAGGGCGTGTTGATGGTCGCGCCTTCAAAGATGGCGCGGTTGATCTTATCGCCTTTTTTCAGGCGGAAGAGCTTGGGCAGCGGCCACTCAGGGTCATAGCTTTCGATCCGCTCAACCGCCTTAGGTGAGAGGATAAGCATGCCGTGCTGCGCCTCTGAACCCATGACTTTCTGCCACGAGAACGTCGTCGCATCGAGCTTCGCCCAATCCATCTCCATCGCGAAGATAGCAGATGTGGCATCGTTGATGGTGATGCCTTTGCGGCCCGGCTCCAACCAGTCGGTATCGGGGATCATTGCGCCTGACGTCGTGCCGTTCCAGGTGAAGACGACATCATTGTCCTGCGGGATGGTGGAAAGATCGGGGATCTCGCCGTAATCGGCGGTCAGCGTTTGCAGGTTTGGCAGTTTCAACTGCTTTACCGCATCCTGAATCCAGACATTGCCAAAGCTTTCCCACGCAGCGACCGATGCCGGGCGCGCAGGATCAAGCATCGTCCACATCGCCGCTTCGAGAGCGCCGGTGTCGGATGCTGGCATGATGCCGATAAGGTAATCGTCTGGAACGCCGAGCAGTTCGCGCGTCAGATCAATCGCATATTTCAGGCGACCTTTGGCATACGCTGAACGGTGCGAGCGACCGAGCGAATCTGTTTTCAGCTTGTCGAGAGACCAGCCTGGGAATTTAACCGTAGGACCGGAAGAAAATTGGGGGCGCTCAGGTTTGAGCGGCGGCTCGTGCAAGAGCCCACGTGCGTAGTCAGTCATTGTATTCTCTCCTTACAGAGAGCTCGCGCGGCGTTGGGACCGCGTGGCCCGAAGCCGCGTTTAGAGACCACACATTTCCTGTCAATGAAGATTGGTGCAGAATTGGTGGAGTGTGGTAACGCCGCGCTGAATCCCCTAGATAAAGTCACACATGCAAATTTCCGACCTCCGCATTGCCCTGTTCAGCGGCAACTACAATTACACCCGCGACGGGGCGAATCAGGCTTTGAACCGTCTGGTCTCCACCCTTTTGAGCAAGGGCGCAAAGGTGCGCGTCTATTCACCCACCGTCGCAGAACCCGATTTTGAACCCACGGGCGATCTGGTTCACGTGCCCAATGTGCGCATGCCGGTAAAAGGGCGCGGCGAATATCGTCTACCCCTTCGCCTTGGCAGAAAGGTCAAGCGCGACCTCGTGAAGTTCGAGCCCAATATTGTCCACATCGCCTCGCCCGATCCTGCAGGCCACGCCGCGCTTCGGTGGGCGCAGGAATATGATATTCCGGTGTTGTCTTCGGTCCACACGCGGTTTGAAACATATCCGCGTTACTATGGACTGGCCTTTCTTGAACCGCTCGTGGTCAAGATTTTGCGCCGTTTCTACAATCGCTGTGATGCCTTGGTTGCCCCTTCGCAAAGCATGATTGACGAACTTCTGGCGATGAAGATGCACGACGATATCGGGCTTTGGTCGCGCGGGGTGGACCGGACAGTTTTTGCCTCGCAAAAGCGCGATCTTGAATGGCGGCGCAGCCTCGGGCTTGCCGATGATGACGTGGCGATCGTGTTTCTTGGGCGGCTGGTCATGGAAAAAGGGCTCGACGTTTTTGCCGAGACCATCATCCAGTTGCGCAAGCGCCAGGTCCCACACAAAGTGCTCGTCATTGGCGATGGCCCGGCGCGCGAATGGTTTGAAAACGCGCTTCCCGGCGGGATCTTCGCAGGGTTTAAAACGGGCGCTGACCTTGGTCAGGCGCTGGCCAGCGGCGATATCTTTTTCAACCCCAGCGTCACCGAAACCTTTGGCAATGTCACGCTGGAGGCGATGGCTTGCGGATTGCCGGTCGTCGCCGCGGGCGCAACGGGCGCATCCAGCCTTGTCACAGATGGCGAGACAGGCCGGCTTATCCCTCTGATCGGTAAAAAGGGGGCAGAGACGCCTTGCAGCGAAGCCCTGGCCGAAGCGATTGCCCCCTATTGCACCGATGGAGAGCTTCGCCGAGCTCACGGAGAGGCGGGCGAAAAACGCAGTCTCGATTACAGTTGGGAAGCGATCAACAGCATCGTTGCCGACACATATGTGAGGCTGGTAGAGGACCGCCGCGCCTTGCAAATGGCAGAGCAGGCAGCCCTCGCCCGAGTATGATTACTTCAGCACGCCGTTCACATGCTGACGCCGTGCATAGATGAACAGCGCGATGGTAATCACCCAAATCAAAGCGGCAAAGAGGCTGTGTCCCATGGTCTGATAAGATGCGGGCAGATCGGAAAGCAGCCGCTGATAAACGGTCAGCCCCATCAGGCCCACCAGCGATATGCCGAATAGCATGGTCGCAAAACGGCTGCGCAAAAGCAGAGCGGCTGATCCAAGCAAACATCCCCATACGCCCAAGGCCCAGAACGCGCTTGCCCATGCCGGGATGTTGGAGAGATATTCGATTTGTTCAGCAGGGATACCGCTTCCCTCGAGCATGCCCAGCTTGGTTGTGGTGTAACTGATCGCGCCGCCGCTGTTCCAAAGCAGGCTGACCGCTCCTACCACCCAAAGATGCCATGGTGTTTTTGCGCCAGCACCGGTGCCGGCATTCAAGGTCGTTTCCATGAGTTTCCCCTCCTCTTGAAACGTATTTCGTCCAAGAAGAGGGGTAAACCTTTACAGCCTCAAGGGCAAATTGATGCCCGGTTGATACGCGATCACATGCGCTCAATGCGCTTGGCGACCTCGTCGATTATGTCGACGATTTCGTTGATCGCAGCCTGGTCCAGCTTTCCGGCTTTCGCGCGGTTTTTGAGCACCGTGCCAAGGTTGGCCATTGCGCGGAAGAGGTCGGGGGACTTCTCTTTGATGCGCTCTGTACGCTCGCCATGTTCGCCAAGGCGCTCCATCACTTGCGCTACTTCGTCAGCTCGATCTGCGAGCTCGGCCTTGCCCGATTTGGTCACTTTGAAAGGCTTCTTGCCGCCGCTTTCGCCGTCGTCGCTCGACTTGGCTTTGGCAGGCTTGATAAGGCCTTCCTCCTCGAGCAGTTGCAATGTCGGATAGACCGCGCCAGGCGACGGGGCATAGCTGCCACCGGTCATGTCTTCGATTGCGCGGATCAGCTCATAGCCGTGGCGCGGTTCGCGTGCGATCAAGGCAAGCAATGCGAGGCGCAGTTCGCCTGTGCCGAACATACGGCCACGGCGTTTGCGGCCCGCCCCTCTCCGGCTTGGTCCGTCGTGCCAATCGGTGGCTTTGCGACGCGAACGGCGTTCGCTGCTGTCCCAATCCGAAGCGGCCGAAGCCGCCATCATCGCGATCATGGGACCGAGTTTTTCCCAGCCGCCGTTTCTACCATTCCACGTCATTAAGAATACTCCTGATAGTTCTTATGCGTCTAAAGATATATCTTTGAGGCCACCGTTCAAGAGGGCGTACCTAACAATCTGGCATTTCCCGACGAACGGCTTATGCCGGTCTGCGAATGGCTGATTTGTTTGCAGATGAACCTCCACAGGCTGTTTCGGAGACCCGAAATGGGCCGGGTAATGATGCCCCGCTGGCTGACCGTTTGCGCCCGCGCGCGCTTTCGGACGTTATCGGACAGGAGCATCTGACCGGTCCCGAAGGCGCGATCGGGCGTATGGTCGCAGCGGGCAAGCTTGCGAGCATGATCCTTTGGGGGCCACCGGGCACTGGCAAAACCAGCATTGCCCGGTTGCTTGCGGCGAGCGTTGGCATGCGGTTTCAGTCGATTAGCGCTGTTTTTTCAGGGGTTGCCGACCTCAAAAAAGCCTTTGCCGAAGCGGACAAGATGGCGAGCGCGGGGCAGAAGACCTTGCTGTTCGTGGACGAAATCCACCGCTTCAACCGCGCGCAGCAGGACGGGTTTTTGCCCTTCGTTGAACGCGGCACCGTGACTTTGGTAGGTGCAACCACCGAGAACCCCAGCTTCGCCCTGAACGCAGCGCTTTTGAGCCGCGCGCAGGTGCTGATCCTTGAACGCTTGGGGCATGAGGCCTTGGGCGCTTTGCTCACCCGCGCTGAAGAATTGGAAGGCCCCCTCCCCCTCACCGATGACGCGCGCGCCGCTTTGGTCGCAAGCGCGGACGGAGACGGGCGGTTTCTTTTGGGGCAGGCAGAGACGCTGTATAACGCCAATCTTCCCGAGGCGCTTGATCCCAAGGGCCTCAGCACATTCCTGCAGCGCCGCGTTGCCGTCTATGACAAGGACCGCGACGGGCATTACAATTTGATCAGCGCGCTGCATAAATCTCTGCGCGGGTCCGACCCGCAGGCCGCGCTCTATTACATGGCGCGCATGCTGACCGCCGGTGAAGAGCCGCTCTATGTCCTTCGCCGCCTAGTGCGATTTGCGAGCGAGGATATTGGCCTTGCCGATCCGCAAGCCCTCACCCAATGCCTTGCTGCCAAAGACGCCTACCAATTCCTTGGCAGCCCAGAGGGCGAGCTCGCGATTGTTCAAGCGTGCCTTTACTGTGCCACCGCGCCCAAATCGAATGCGGCCTATGCTGCGCAAAAGGCGGCCTTCAAATCCGCGCGCGAAACGGGGAGCCTGATGCCGCCCGCCAATATACTCAACGCACCCACCGCGCTGATGAAAGACATCGGTTACGGCGAGGGATATTCCTATGATCACGAGGCGGAAGACGGTTTTTCGGGCGACAATTACTGGCCAGACGAATTGTCGCCGCAAACCTTCTATGAACCGGTGACACGCGGTTTTGAGCGCAAGGTGAAAGAGCGCATCGATTATTGGAACAAGCTTCGCCAGGAGCGAGGGACATAATGCGCGATTGGGACCACTTCCTCGCGATTGATTGGTCGGGCGCCAAGGGTGAACGCCACAAGGGCATCGCACTCGCAATCGCGACCAAAGAAGGCGAAGCGCCGGTTCTGGTCGAACCACCCAAGGGCGGATTTTCGCGGACAGACGTGCTGGAAATCTTGCGCGATGACTTGCCGGTCAACACGCTTGTGGGAATCGATCTGGGGATCAGCCTTCCCTTCAACGATTGCGGCGCATTCTTCCCGGGCTGGGACCGCTCACCCAGTCATGCGAAAAAGCTATGGGCACTGATCGACGCGATCTGCGATGCCGAACCGCATCTGGGCGCGAACAACTTTGTCACCCACCCTGACGCGCGCAAATACTTTCGCCACGGCAAAGATGATGAGGGCGCGCACTTCCACCTCCCCGATGCCGTCAGCAAGCAGGGCCGTTTTCGCGAGGCCGAAATTGCGCAGTGGCGTCAAAAATGCCGTCCGGTTAGCAATTTCAACCTCGTTGGCGCGGCGCAAGTGGGCAAAAGCTCGCTGACCGGTATGCGCATGTTGCACCAATTGCGGGGGCATCTTCCGGTGTGGCCGATGGACAAAATTCCTGACAGGCGGCTGCGCAAAGGCGGTTCGATGCTGGTCGAAATCTATACGGGCCTTGCTTCGCGAGAGGCGGCTGCGAAAAGCGGATCACGCACGAAGCTGCTCACCTATGCCGACCTTAATGCCGCGCTTGGTGCCATGGGGTGTCCGCCCGTGGACGAAGTGGGCGAGATCGACGATCATTCTTCCGACGCGCTTCTCACCGCCGCATGGCTGCGCAAAGCGGCCAAAGAAACAGAACGGTGGGAACCGCGCGCCCTGACCGCAGAAATCGCCTGGACCGAAGGCTGGACCTTCGGAGCGTTTTGAATATTGCGAAAACCCGCGCGGGCTTTCCTCCTCGCTTTGCGTCCTTCACGATGTTGCGGACCCGCTGCGGACGCGCGGTCGCGCTTGTGCAATCACTGGCGTTCTTGCGTGGACGCTACCGGTAAAGGCGTGAGATGTCGTCGCGACGCGTCTTTCGATAGCCCGTCTGCTTCAGGTCATCGAGCATCGCTTGCCGCCGCTGATCGGTTTCATCGGGAAGCTGCCGCGGTTCTTCCTGCGGCTTTGGCTTATCCGTGCCATAGATCATGTCGATGGTCTTCAAATTGTGCTGATTGATCATGTCCGGGACCAGAAAGGCGTCGATCAGCCACCAAATAATGGTAACGCCCAGCCCCACTACCGAAAGCGACAACAGCAGCTGCGCAAGGCCGGACCCTGTTTTGCCTGCATAAAACCGATGCACACCAAGCCAGCCGAAAAGGAGCCAAAGGAGGTAAGCGACACCCTTCGACTTCTCGTTTCGTTCAAATACGATTTCCTTTTGTCGAAGCTCGTCCATCGGTCCCGTCCCTATACCCGCACCCAAATGTAACGCGCAGACCATCATTGCAAGGATGTAAAACAGCATCTGAGGGCGTTCTTCGATGAATGAACAACCCTGTTCTGCCAATTCAAAGCAAAAGGGGTCTGGACATTGCATGCACTTTGCGGCTAGCGGGCGCTTCGCAAGATGAAACAGCGTGACCGCACGCATCTCTTGCAAGGAAATGGGCCGGCTTAGCTCAGTTGGTAGAGCAGTTGATTTGTAATCATCAGGCCGCGGGTTCGACTCCTGCAGCCGGCACCATTTCTCCGATAACTCCCGAAATCAGATCTGCGCCACCCACCCTTGTGTGACATGCAGTGCGCTTTGCCACACGTCGCACCAAAGTCTCCGGCACCCAAAGCTCAAGCGAACTTTACTTTCTATGCGCCAGCCGACTTTAAAAGCTTAATCTCGAGTGCGCTTGAAGTTTTGCTCCGGATTTCGGGACCGCGCTCTATCCAAATGGCATCTGTGCAAAGCCCGATGAACGGCGCATATCGAAAAAGCGCTTTTGAACCGGACGATTGGGGTTTATTCACACGCCGATGGGTTGCTCGGAATGTCACAAGGAAAGCCTCAAAGGCCATAAGTTCTGCAGCAATTGCGGCACAAAGCTTGCCCCTGCATCGCAGCAAAGCGCCAAGCCTGAAACCGAGCGCCGCCAGATCACCGTCCTGTTCTACGATCTCGTGGGGTCCACAAAGCTTTCGACAAGCGTTGAGCCGGAGGACTTTCGCGAGGCGATTGCGAACTTTCACAATGTCGCCTCTGCCGCTGTGCGTCCCTTCGATGCCTATGTCGGGGCACATGTGGGCGATGGCGGGATCATCTATTTTGGCTATCCGGTTGCGCGCGAAGATGCAGCCGAATGTGCCATTTTGTCAGGCCTTGCCCTGACCGAAGCCGTCTCCAGGATCACGCTACCCAACGGGGAGCAAGCACATGCCCGCGTCGGAATTGCGACAGGCACCAGCATTGTCGGACGCATCGAGGAAGGCGACACCGGCAACAGCGCGGTTGGCAAAGTCACCAGCCTTGCAGCGCGGCTCCAATCCCATGCAAAACCTGGTCAATGCGTCATCGCAGAACGCACAAGGCGTCTTGTCGGCGGCCTGTTCAAGCTCGATGACTTGGGCATTATCGAGGCCAAGGGCTTTACCGATGACGTGCACGCATTTGGCGTCGTGGCCCGTCAGGAAACAGACCGGTTCAGGGCACTGCGCGGGAGCGGTCCCGAGCTTATCGGACGCGAGGAACAAACTAAAGCCCTGCACGAAATGTGGGAGGCTGTTCTCCAAGGGTCGAACCAGACCTGTATGGTGGTGGGCGAAGCGGGCGTGGGCAAATCACGCCTTGTCGCTGATTTCGTAAACTCCATCGACCATTCAAAAATCGCCTTTGTCCCGTGTTTCTGCGCGCCTCACAGCCGCCAATCGGCGCTTCGCCCCTTCATCACGCGGTTCAGGAACGTTGCAGGGGCCACCGACCACAAAACCCAACCGTGTATGGAAGCACTGGATGAGCGCCTTGCCAAGGACACGACCGAGCTTGACCGGCATCTCATCCGCCGCTTGATCGGGATTGCAACAGATCCACCGTTAGACGCGCAGGCCATGACATCGGGCCAACTGCGCGCGGCGACGATCCTGGCGCTCATCAATCAGATCGACTTATTGTCCAACGACCAGCCCGCACTTGTGCTGATCGAGGATATGCATTGGGCGGACCCGAGCTCGCGCGATCTTGTCGAGAAAGCACTTGCGCGCAGAGACCTTGGGCAGGTCTTTATCGTTATGACGAGCCGCCCGGAAGTCGATGAGACCTGGGACAAGGCAAGCGCCATCACGAGGATCGAACTGCCTCCCTTCACCGCTGCTGAATCGCAAGAGCTGATCAATCAGGTCTTGGGCGCGCAAGCATCCCCGTCGATGGTCAAAGCCATTTCGGAGCGGGCCGGCGGGATTGCACTGTTTGTCGAAGAGCTGACCAAAGCGGTCCTCGATTCCGACGCTCACGTCCGAGATAACGTGGCAGACGGTTTCGAGCTTCAATCAACATTCGCCTTGCCCGAAACCTTACAGGACTCGCTATTGGCGCGGCTTGATCAACTGGGAGAGGCCAAGCGCATCGCACAGATCGCATCCGTCGTCGGGCGCGAATTCACGGCGAGCGACCTTGCCAAGGTTGCACCAGACCTTTCACCATTGATCGAACGCGGCTGCGAAATGCTGCACGGTTCAGGCATGACAAGCGCGCTTCCCGGCGAAACAGACGGTTACCAGTTCCGCCACGTATTGATTCAGGAAATCGCCTATTCGACCCTCGTTCGGGGAGAACGGCGCGAATACAATGCCCGGCTTTTGGAAGCGCTTGAGCAAGATACCGGCAACGCGCACCCGATCGATGCCGAACGTTGGGCCCATTATGCGCAAGAAGCGGACCAGCCTGCGCGCGCCATTCACTATTGGCTATTGGCAGGGCAGGATTCCCTTAGGATCTTCGCCATGAACGAGGCCGAGGCGCGATTGAGACGCGGGCTCGAGCTCATCAATCAAATTGGCGATCCGAGCGAGCGCGCCCGCCTTGAACTTGATCTGCTT
Source organism: Erythrobacter sp. S227 (assembly GCF_057364925.1). NCBI lineage: Bacteria > Pseudomonadati > Pseudomonadota > Alphaproteobacteria > Sphingomonadales > Erythrobacteraceae > Erythrobacter > Erythrobacter sp. S227. The sequence goes on along the minus strand of NZ_CP200280.1, from coordinate 261,487 downwards.
TTGACCCTCGGGAAAGTCCTTCTGGCACAGGTCGGTCACGCCAATCCGGAAACCGGTGAGGTGTTTGCGCGCGCAAAGGACCTTGCGGAAAAACGCGGCGACAGGGCGAAACTGCTGGCCGCAATGCATGGTCAGCAAGCCTATGACCTTCAGCTCAGTAAAATTCAGGCGACACAGGACCGCGGCGCCGAGATGCTGTCGTTAGGCGATGAGTTCGACGATGATACCTGGCGGCTGATCGGATATCGCAGCCGCGGCATCGCAAGCTTTGCGCTTGGCAATTACAAGCAATGCGTCGGCGACCTTGTGAGCGGTGTCGAATTGCTCGACCGCCTGGGGGACTCGGTGGCTGAGGACATTGTCGTGGACGACCTCTACGTTGCGATGAAGTCCTATGGCGCGATGGCTGCAGTGTATTTGGGAGAGGACGAGCTTACCCGTAAACTGTATACAGCCGCGACCCAGCGCTCGATCCAGTTTCGCCAACCCTACTCCCGCGCCTTTGCGGCCGTGGGTCGCAATTACTGCCGCTTGATGCTCGGCGAATATGACGGGCTGGAACAGGATTTTCTCGATCATATTGCATTGAGCGAGACGAATGAAATTCCCTATTTCTATTACACCTTGCGGGTCTTCCTTGCGCATTACCATGCCTTGCAAGGCGCGCCTGATGCAGCACAAAACCTTTCCGGTGCGATTGACGGATATCGCCTGACACGCAGCATCGTTTACCAGCCGACATTCAAACATTGGGAGGGCCTTGCATGGCTTGCCCAGGGGGATTTGGACAAGGCGAGAGAGGCCAATATCTGGTCGATTGATACGGCCATCGAATATGGCATGCACCACATGTCTGCAGAATATTACGGCCTGAAGGCGGTATTGGACCACAAAGACAACAAGGCCGAAGATGCCGCCGAGGCCGTTTTGTCAGCTAAAAAATGGGCGAACGAACAAAATGCCGTCCTGTGTTCAAAATTGAACACGCAGCTATGGGAAACCCACGGGATTTCAAGTAGACTGCCCCAATAGACAGGGCGCAAGCTTAATTGTCTAAGGTGCGAATATTTGTGTGGGGGACAATATGGGTGATGCGGCGACGCTAGAACATGCAGAGCAGCAAGGCGGATTGGCCGGTGGCTCGCCTGGTCAGACGAGGGAACTGTTTGATCCTGCGGTTCTGAAATCTGACGGGCTTGCTTCCCGAATTACCCAGTATTTCATCCGCCGCCCCTTTGGCATCATGGCATTTTTGCGCCGCTATTGGCCCATCGCCAAAATCGGCAATTGGGCGATCATCACGCGCTATGACGACGTGGCCGAGGCTCTGCAAAACGACAAGGCTGTGGCTGTGCCGTTTGGCGAAAAGATGAAGAAGGTTGCCGCAGGGCCAAACTTCGTTCTCGGCATGGCGGACAGCGACGCGTATCAAGCAATGCACAAGGAGATCGTCAACGCCTTCCCGCGCGAAGACAACGAAGATTTGATCGCGCCATTCGCCTATATCGAAGCCAAACGCTTGCTGGATGAAGGCGGCGGCAAGATCGATGCGATCTCGCAGCTTTTGACCATGGTTCCCACCCGGATTTGCGAAGAATATTATGGCCTCAAGATCGAGGACAAAGAGAACTTCGCGCGCTGGACCATAGCGATGAGCTGTTACATGTTCGGGGACCCGTCAAACGATCCCGAGTTGGAGAAAGTCGCGATCGAAGCCTCCACCCAGGTCCGCCCGATTGTCGACGAAGCCATCGACAGAGCGCAGGCAGGTCCGACGGGCGACACTGTGGTCGCACGGTTCGTTCAGCGGCAAAAAGAAGACCCTGACGCCATGCCTGACAATGTGATCAGGGGTATCATGCTGGGCATGATTACAGGCTTCGTTCCGACAAACACCATGGCTTCAGGACACATGCTGGAATTGCTTTTGAGCAAGCCTGACTGGATGAGACAGGCCCGTCATGCAGCGCGCGACGGAGATGATGCTCTGCTGCAAGGTTGCCTGTTTGAAGCCATGCGCTTTTGGCCGATTAATCCTGGCCCCTTCCGTGTGGCAGGGCAGGATGTTGTCATCGCAGCGGGTACCCGCCGTGAAAAGCTGATAAAGAAGGGCACCAATCTGGTCGTCTCGACCCAATCTGCCATGCATGATCCGCGCAGGATCCCAAACCCCAAGGTTTATGACCCGCGCCGCAAACGCAACGATTCCATGCTCATGGGCTTTGGGCTTCACTGGTGCATCGGCGCGCCGCTTGCCTACGCGCAAATCACGCAGACTTTCAAAGCTTTATTGGAGCTGGACAATATCCGCCGTGCGCCTGGCGATGAGGGCAAGATGACCACATTTGGGCCCTTCCCCAGCAGTCTATGGGTGCACTACACCTAACGCCCTTTACGTCGGGTCGATCACTCCGATCGAAATCATCCTGAGGCTCGTCATACTAGGCACAAAGAAATAGGCGCCGCCCTTGGTCTCCACAAATTGCGGGAGCTTGGAGCAGATATATGGCGCACCCTCCCCATTGGCATCGGGGTCATTGGGGATCACAAATTTGAGATCATCCACCGGGCGCGAACCAAGCATCGGGCACGTATCATTACCGGCATTGGAATCCATGCCGTAATTAATCCATTGCTGCTGCACGAATTCAAATTGCCGCTCCAGACTGGCGCAGCAAATCAGCATCACAATCCCGCGTTCCCGCTCACCATTGTCATTGGTCGCATCGTAAGGGAGGCCGCGGCGCAAAATGCGCCTGCGGTTGACAAGGATGGTCCCGCTTCCCGGCGTTGGCCCAAGCATATCGCGCGGATGAACGCGCCGTGTGTGCGAGCTTGCCGGACATGCCGCACCGTGCTCGTCATCGGCATAGATAAACCGCGAGAGCTTTTTTCGCTTCGTCACGTCATCCTTGTAGCGCGCGTTGAATTCGACCCACTCGTCATGGTTTTTCGCAAGCGCCAGAGGCACGCCGTCCTGCCAGCGACCGGAGAATTTCGCGAGCAAGGTCGCGCGCGCCTCGCTCTCGTCTTCGATGCCATAGACTTTTGCAAATTCTGGCACGGTTTTGTCGATGTAGGCATCGAAATCTTCAACGTTTTCCTGAAGCTTGCGATACGCCATAAAGGTGCCATTGGTGCTGAACAGGTTTGGCCGTGCTGCCGGCGGCATTTCCTTGGCCTCGTCTGGATAGCCTAGCAGGAATTCCCCAGTGGCAAGCGGCTCCCAATTGGCCTCGTCCTCGATCTCTTCTGTGGTATTTAGCTCGCCTGTAAACTTGCCATTGCCGACTTTGCGCACCGCTTCGTCTTCGGGCGGAAACTGGCCTTCGAAAACGGGGTCGCTGATCCCGTCGACATAGCCGAAGTGTTCAAGCGGAACAGGCTTGAAATGCCCGGTCTGCGGGTCCTGCATCAGCCGCGCGCTCATATCCTGATAGTCTTCGGCACCAACGCCGTGCCCTTTCAGGATGCGCACACCGCCCTTTGCATTGCATTCGCTGCGGATCTCTTCGGTAAGCTCGTCCATTTCGGGGACGGGATTGCCTGTGACCGGGTTCATCTTGGAGTTTAGCAGCGCCATAATATGCACCGCATTCGCGCCCCCTGCCTCGGTTTCGTCCTTCCAGACATCGTCCCAGCGATCAAGCGCACCCTTGGGTGATGTGTCCCCCAATATGGGCGCCCGCGCGCGCATCCCCTGAAGGAATTCTGCGGGCATCATGGAAAGCGTTTTGATCGGCACGCCAAGCGCTGCGAGCCCGTCGAATGTGAAGGCAAAGTTCAGTGTAACAGGCGGCCTTTCGGGCGCACTGGTTTCGGCCTTTGGCGCGTATGGGTTATCGCTTTTCCAACGGACCGCTGTGGTCACCCGGTCATAGAATTTTTCGAGGAACGCCCGGCCCTTTTCCCCGTCATCCACATGCAGGAAAATGGCACGCCCCTTGGGAAATCCCTGCTTGCCATATGCGTTGAGGATATTGCCCTGAATATCGGCCAGCCGCAGTGCGATGCGTTCGTTATCGCCAACTATGCTCATGGATAAACCTGTCCGGCCGGATGGTGCGGCTCTGGTTTTTGCAGCTGGTTTTCATCAAGATATTGGCCAAAGGCCGCGTGTAGGTCGGCCACATCTGCCCCTTGTTTCTCGACCACGAATTGACCGAATGTGTTTTGAACGTGAAGTCCTTTGAGGACCGACATCAGGTCTGCATCAGGGGGCGCGGGAAACGGTCTGTCGCCATATTTCTTGAACCGCATGGAAACAAAGCCGATTGCACCCCCGAGAAAGGCGATCAATGCCGCAGGGATCGCAAGATACAGGCCGAAGCCTGCAAACAGCGCATAGAACACCATCGCCATGATAGCGCCGGTGAATACACCCCCGGCAGCGAGCCCTTTGATGGTCAGGGTCGGCAGGTTCTTAGGCGGTTCGGACCAGTAGAAATTGAACGGCATTGTCGTCTCAATCTCGCACTTCTTGATATATTCGATGAAGTCGGCAGCGGTGGTGATTTCCTCCGGATCGAATGCCACGCAATTGGAGAAGATCTCGACCAGATCCTCTTTCATAACATCCCACAATTCGCGCAAATAGACAGCAAGGTCGAAATTGCGCGAACCGCCAGGTGCGTCGAATTCCGCTGCGAACAGGAGATAGGGGCTCGATAACTCGGTCCGGGCAAGGCTTGGTTTTGCCAGATTTATAGTCTCGAACACCGGATCGGCGGCCTCATAGCCATTATAGCCGAGGCGATCGATCACCGAAAAACGGGCGAAATGGGTGCGAGTGGATTTTGAAAACGCGCTGATCTCGCCGCTTTTGTGAGTGTGGGGGGTCTGCATCGCGGTTGGCATCTGCGCGAGCTTCTGACGCAGTTCGATGATCGGCGCCGCGCGCTCGTTCTCTTCCCCGTTGGCCCATGCACAGCGCACCGGCGCCAGCACTGTAAGAAAGTAATATCCGCCATCAATACTAGGCATCACCAACTCCCTCAGGATTATGCTCTCTTTGCCAGACCTCGTTAAACTTGTTCTGGAGAGCGTTGAATTGTCGGCGATGCTCTTCGGCACGGTCAGTCGAAGTCGAGGCGACCGGCGAAAAGCCTTGTGTGGTCAGGTCATTTTGAATGACTTTCAGCTTTGCCCGGTACGCTTTCGCAAATGTCTCCGGCGCGGTCTCAGGGTCGCGGTAGATATCTTCAAGCTCGATCAGCGCGCTTTTGACACGCAGGGCTGACACCACATCGCGGTACGCCGCACCGGGGGTCGCGTTGTAGTAGAAGTCGCAATTGATCTGATTCGCGCGAATATACTGTTTGAACGGGGTGATCGGGACAGACCCGGGGTAGCGCGCGTTCTTGTACCAGAACAGATCGAGCCCGGTTGGAATCCCGTCAGAAAACGCGTCGATATACTGGTCCCATGTCCCGTTAAAATTCGACAGGAACAGCATGGTGTCCCGGTCAAGCTTCTCACACTCGTCAGAAAGCGTGGGCCATGCATCCTTGGGAATGATAACCCAGCGCGCAAAATGGATGAATTTGAGCCCGATCAACCCGGCCAAGATACCAGGGAAGCTGCGGCCAAAGCGAAAGACCCATTTATTGGTCCATCCCAAGCGCTTGGCCAATGGGGTGATCACAATCATCCCATATGCTTTTCCAGCAACATTGGACACGTGGTCCCCCCTCTTTTACTACCCTATCGCACCATTCCATAGGATGAGGCCATCTGGCAAGTGAGATCGGGGCAATGGGGGCCCCTTACATGAACTCAGACAATAAACTCGAAGAGAAGCTGCGCCTTTTCAGTATCTTTGAAAATCTAAGCGATGAAGATCTTCAAACTGTATTGGACAAAATCTCTATCGTCCGATTCGAGCGCGGAGAGACAATTATCGCCCATGAGGCGCGCGACACAGACGTCTTTCTTCTGCTCGAAGGGCAGGCGCTGGCCAACCGCTATTCGTTGGCCGGGCGCGAGATCAGCTATCGCCGGCTACCAGCCTATTCCTACGTGGGAGAGCTCGCCGTCTTCGATGGGCAGCCACGATCAGTGAATATTGTCGCGCTTTCGCCGGTGACTATGGGCCGTCTCAGCGGCTCTGCATTTCTGGCGCTGATGCAAACGATCCCGAGCGTCAACGAGGCGCTTTTGCGTGATCTCGCCGGACGGATACGGGACCTTTCGGATCGCATTTACGAAACCACGGCAAGCTCTGTGAAAATGCGGTTCTATACCGAGCTTATCCGAACCGCGATGGAGCAGAACAGCGAAGGGGACGAGATTGTGCTGCGCAATCCCCCGACCCATGCCGAATGGGCCGCCACAGTGGGCGGGCAACGCGAAACGATCACACGAGCAATCAGCGAACTGACCCAGCTTGGCCTCTTGCAAAAACAAGGCCGCAACCTTGTGATCCCCGACATCAACGGCTTGATGGATCAGTGCGAAGACGTTTGAGAGCGCGCGATATGAGAATTCTGGGAAATTTGGCGATTTGAGCAAGCAAAAAAAAGCTCCCCGATAAACGGGGAGCCAAGGCTTCGGGTCGCTTGGGCCAGGAACTCGTGGCCCATGAGCAGCCTGATACCCAGCTCCACGGCTTAGCAATGTGCATAAAAACACTTATGGGATTTTACGGATCATTTTTCTTGAAAAAGGGGAGAGCCGGCGCACGGCCAACTCCCCCTTTTCGAAGCGATCAACCGGCTGGAACGCTGGTGCGCATAAAGCCAAGATCGGGCGAATTGAAATTGCCGATATTGGGCGAGATGATCGGTATCTCGCCGGACTCAACCCCGAGCCACTTCGCCAAAGTCGCCGAGTATTCATCGACCGAGGTTGAAGGCAGAAGCCTGCCCCGCCCGACCTGATCGTCGGCATCGACAGAGATTTGCGGCGCGGTTCCATAGAACTGCCCACCGTTGACCGCGCCGCCCAGAATGAAGTGGTGCCCACCCCATCCATGATCTGACCCGTCACCGTTAGACGCAAGCGTGCGCCCGAAATCGGAAGCCGTAAAGGCGGTGACCTGCTCGGCCGCGCCGATTTCCTCCATCGCGCGATAGAATTCGTCCATCGCAGCATCCACGCCTGCCAAAAGCCCTTCGTGAGTGCCGATTAAACCGTCGTGATTATCAAAGCCGCCGGTCGAAACGAGGAACACCTGCCGTGTCACACCCAGAGACCCGCGAGCGGCAATTAGTTGCGCGACGATTTCCAGCTGGCTTGCAAGGCTGCTGTCGCCGAACTGGGTGTTCAGGCTGACATTGGAAACCGCATCCTCGATAAAGCCGGAGAACTGGATCGAGCGTGCATTGGCCATTGCATAGTCATTGCCGAACACATGGCCGTTGCCCTGCGTCAGCAGAGTTCTCAACGCATCGCTGGCAGCTTGCGAGCCATAGAGCCTTCGGTCCAAAGCCCTCACAGTGATCGCGCCATTGGACGAAATTCCGTAAGGCTGGATCTGGTCGCCGGATAGGAAGACCGCATTGCCCGTTGCGTTGATTGCGGTGAACATCGAGTTGGTGTTGCTGCTCGCCGCGAGATCGCCGATCCGCCCTCCCCAGCCCGAAATCGACCCTTCAGGCGAGCCTGATTGCCAGGTCGATTGCTGGTCATTGTGCGAGAAAAGCTTTGCCGGCCGCGGGAAGCGGGCGACGTCATCGCTTTCAAACTGCTGCTTTGTAATCGGTGCAATCAGCGGCCCGACATTGAGGAGCGGTGCCATAACACCTTGATCAAAGCGCGCCTTCAAACGCGGCATTGTTGGTGCCAAAGCCAGCTGCATATCATCGGTCAGCGTTTGGGGTTGCAGCGGGTTCAGAACCTGGGGACCGAGCGGATCGCGCCCTATCGCGATTGTGTCCCTGATCTGGGCATAGCGATCGTAGTTGGGAACATCGAACGGGATCAGCGTATTTGCATGATCGTTGCCCCCCAAAAGGAACACGCAGACAAGCGCTTTATGGCCGCCTGAGTTATCGAATGCCGCGGCATCGCTGAGCCCTGCAAGGCCCATCGCATATCCCGATGCGGCACCCATAACGGCCAGTTGACTGGACCGGTGCATAAAGGTTCGGCGTGAAATTTCTTTGGATTTGCCAATATGAAACATGTCCGCCCTCCTATCGCTGAATCAGATAATCGTTGGACACCATCACCAGAAGGACGGCGCGATGCACTTGGGCAAGCTTGTCCTCCTCGCTGCTGGTGGCGGTTACCGTCTGCGCATTGAGGGCATCGGCTATCGTTGTTTTGGTGGCATCGGACAATTGCCCCGCAGTCAAAAGCAAGTCGAGCCGGTCTATAAGAGCTTCGGTATCATCGACGATCTCAAGCTCGTCCTGATAGGTGGCTTTGATATCGAACATCCAAAATCCACGGCCATCAATCGTACGCTCCATAAAGTTCACGTAAGATGCTGCAGTGGTCTCGTTCACCAGCTGGAATTCCGGTGCGAGCAGGTCGCGTTCGGCGGCCTGGCTGTTGGCGGGAATAAAACCCGGACGGAAGAAATTGAAAACCGAAGGCGAGCGCAGCGGCGATTGGCTCAGGAAGCGCGAGCGATCAGACAAATCGCGCATCAACCACGCTGTGGTTTCCGAACGCGCACCAAAGGTCCGCCCCCACTGCGCAAAGCGAAGCATCGGCTCGCGCAATTTGCCAAAGGTCGGGTCTGCAAGGGATTGCTGTGACAATGCCTCATCATCGAGTAGGATCGCCTTGAACACGGCCCTTAAATCGCCGCGCACACCCGAGCCATTGTTGTTGAACACTTCCGCAACGCGCTGAACATAGGCAGGCGACGGATTGCTGGTGACCAACCGCTGGATCATCTGTTTGCCGAAGAACGGGCCAACATTGGGATGATTGAACAGAGTATCCATCGCGATCCGCAAACTCTCCTGCGCGCCGGTCCCTGGCGGGATGGTGACGCCAAGAAAGCTCTTCTCTTCCATCGAATGTTGATCCCCGCGATTGGGTATCTGGAAGAAGCTGTTCGCGGTCATCGGATTGCGCAAAAGGCGCGCTTCGGGAATGTTCAGATTGGGCCGGTCAGGCGGGCTCTGGAAGGTGATATTGCCTTCGTAGCTATAATTGTAGCCGGTGAAGACCTTTGCGATGCCGGTGACATCGTCATTGTCATAGGTCTCGATCGGATTGCCCGATCCATCCAACCGTTCCGTCCCGTCAATATTGAGCTCGAACAGGCCGATGGAAAACAGCTGCATGACTTCGCGTGCGTAGTTCTCATCAGGAACGCGCCCGGTCGCAGGGTCCGCCTTTTGGTTGCCGAGCGTATTGAGGAACACACCCATCCCTGCGTTCAAGGTGATCGCCTCAAGCATATCGCGGAAATTGCCGAACGCGCCTTCTTTGAGGATATCCCAATAAGCCCCGATCGAAGTGCTCGGCCAAATCTGGATATTGTTCACGGAAACAACGAAGAACTCGCTCAGGGCGAGGGCCACGCGTTTGCGCACCGAGTTGGAACCGGTCAGCAACTGGTTCCAGATCATATAGTCGGCAGGGTCAGAACGGAAGAACCATTGCTCCGCATCGATTGCTTCAAAGCCGATGTCTGACAGGAATTGCTGCGCGCTTCGTTCAATCGGCTGATTGATTTCGTTATCGAGCCAACGCTCATACCCTTCAGAGCGCATCTCAAGAATATCGCCGGTCGATACGGAAAGGCCCGCTTGCAATGCAAAACGCGCCGCCTGGGCATCGGTATCAGGGGTCAGAGCGGTTGGAGCGGGCGATCCCCCTCCTCCGGTCGGCGGCGGTGTTCCTCCACCCCCAGAGCCTCCTCCCCCACCACATGCCGCAGACGCGAGAGCGATTGTTGAAACGGCCGCGAGTGAGGTTTTGCTCGGGGATTTTTCCTGAGGATCACGATCCGTGTCGTGCCCGGTCCCATGGTTGGGGGCGTCGTCTGCCTCGTATTCGAGTTCAGACCAGTCTTGCAGATCTAGCTGCTCGTGATTGGTCAAATCACTTCTCCTGTGGCGCTACGACCCGCGCACAATTGAATGTGCCCAAGCTCGTACCGTTAGTCAAATCGCGGTACGGCCAATTGACCCGATGTCGCGGCAGTTAGGGTGATCAAGCCAATTCGCACCGCCGCTACTGGACCACCTCGAATGTCAGCCCTGCATTGTCGCTCAGGCGTTTGCGCAAAGCCCCGCCCATCAGGGACGAAGGCGTCCAAAAACCGCCCTTCGCCTCTCCACCCTCGGCGGTGTCCAGAATGCACAAGGCCGCCTCGGCAAGCATTTTCGCGGTCGAGCCATAGCCCGGGTCGCGGTCTCCCGTAACGCGCACACGGCGCACTTCCCCGCCCGGCAAAGTGCCTGCGAACAAAAGCTTGTAAAAGCCGTTCTTTTGGTCCTCTGGCGATGGACCTTCGCCCGGCTTGGGCAGCAAAAACTTCTCTGCGAGACTGCGTGTGGGGCCAAGGGCAAGCACGCCCATAAATACGCCCATTCCCGCCGTCATACCGATTGAACCAAGGCTGCCTTTAAAGCCATCTCCGGTCATGGTATATTCGCTGTAGCGGAAATTTTCGCCGTAGCGATTGTCTTGCAACGCGTTGGAGCGGTGCACATTGCGCGTGTTGATCGCGGCCATCACAAAGGGCGCGCACCAGCTTTCGAGAGCATCCGAATAATAGCGCGCGCGTTCTTCCTGTTTGGCGGTGAAGCCATGACCCTTTGGGCAAAGCAGATAATGATCCGCGAGTTTCTTGCGCAGTGAAGGATCAGCCTGTGCTTCTTTGAGAACGTTGACAAGGCTCGCCGCTGTGCCCCCGCTTAAACCGCCTTTGGCTGCCTGAACGCCCATTTCGACCTGCTCGCAAGTGTGGCCGAATTCTTGTTCGACCTGCTCTTGCAGGAAATGAACACCCATGTCCGAGGGTATGGAGTCGAAGCCGCAGGAATGGACGATAAGTGCGCCACTCTTCTTGGCGGCGTCTTCATGCGCCTCTTGCATGGCCGCGATCCACTGTGTCTCTCCGGTGAGGTCACAGTAATGGGTGCCTGATGCCGCGCAGACTTTGACCAAATTGTCACCGTATAGGGCGTATGGACCTACCGTGGAAATCACCAGCCGCGTTTGGTCACACATCGCCTCAAGGCTGGCCTCATCATCGGAATTGGCAAGGATGGTGGGCAAGTCCTTGGCCGCGCTCCCCAAGGTCTCCTTAAGCTTGGCAAGCTTTGCCTCGGATCGTCCTGCAACCGCCCAACGGACGGGGCCATCCGCGCCATATTTATCAAAAATGTATTCAACGGTGATCTCGCCCACAAAGCTGGTGGCACCAAAGATGACGAGATCGAACTTGGAGGCGCTCATGGTGGTCCTTAACTGGCTGAATGAGAGGTTGTGTGCGGTCTTGGGTGAAGACCTGCCCCTTTGCAAGCAAGCCGGCTGCAATTAGGGGGCGCACCATGGCGCAGAAACCAGACAACCCGATTTGCATTCTGGCTGGCGGCGCATCGCGGCGTTTTGGCGCTGACAAGGCGCTTGCCGTGCTTGATGGTCGGCCCATGGTGGAACATGTTCTGGACCGGTTGCACGGTCAGACAATCGGCCCGATTGCCATCAACACGGGCAATGCCGAGGCATTCAAAGAGCTTGGTCTCCCGCTGCTGCGTGGCACATCATGGGAAGGTGCCGGACCGCTTGCCGGGATTTACATTGCGCTTGAATGGGCATCGCAGGAGGGTTTTGAAACCGTCATCACGCTGGCGGTCGATCAGCCTTTTGCGCCGCTCAACCTTGTCACAAGGCTGAACGCATCGGGAGCCCCCTCAATCGCCGCAACCAAAGAACGCTGGCATCCGGTGAACGGCATCTGGAATGCGTCGCAGTCGGAAACGCTCGGGGCCTACCTGGAAAGGGGCAAGCGCTCTGCACACGGCTGGACAGAGTATTGCGGGGCGAAAGTCGCTCTGTTTGAGCACGGGCCGGATGGCGTGGACCCGTTCTGGAACGTCAACACGCAACAAGATTTGGCGCTTGCCGAACAGTTTTCGAGGACTGCCTAGGCTTCGCAGACGAACCAGGCATCGCGATGCGCCTCCATCAAGTGGGCCGACCATTCCTCTTTGCGCGTCTTTTCGACCAGTGCCACAATGCACCCGCCAAAACCGCCGCCCGTGAGCCGCGCACCCAATGCACCGACCTCGACAGCAGAGGCAACAAGCGTATCAATTGGCGCAACAGACATCTCGAAATCATCTCGCATGGAGACGTGGCTTTCATTCATCATTGCGCCGATTGTTTCGACATCGCCCGCTTTCAGGGCGTCGACGGTTGCAAGGACCCTGCGGTGTTCGGTTGCGCAATGAAGCGCCCGTTTGCGAGCAGCCTCGTGCAAGGAAGATGCGATGATATCCTCAGGCTCAGCTGCGCACAAATTGTCAGTTTTGAAGTAGGCCTTGGCCTCGTCGCATTCGACCTTGCGTTCCTTGTATCGCCCGTCGGTCAGTTTGCGCGAAACACCCGAATGGATGACTACAAATGTGTGGTTCGCGGGCAAGTCCAACAGTTCATATTCAAGCGATGCCGTGTCTAGCGCCATTGCTTTGCCCGGCGTCGCAATCGCCACAGCGAACTGATCCATAATACCGCAAGGGACGCCCAGATATTCGTTCTCAACCCGGCGCGCGGCGATAGCGATGTCTAGGTCAGTGAGAACACTCGCGTCGGACGCATCGCGCGCCGCTTTCAGGATTGCGACAGTCAACGCAGCAGAGGAGGAAATCCCCGCCCCTTGCGGAATGTCAGAGCGGATTATGAGGTTAGCCCCGCCGCTAAGCAGCCCAAGGGCATTGGCCTCGCGAAGGGCGCCGACGCTTGGATCTGACCAATCGCCTGTAGCGTCTTCGGACAGTTGTCGCTTGGCAGGCGCATCATATTGATCAGCCGAAACATGGACGCCGTCATCCTCGCGCGGCTCCAATTCGACGCTCACACCAACCGATAGCGCAGCAGGCAGGACCATGCCGCCGTTGTAGTCAATGTGCTCGCCGATCAGGTTAACCCGGCCAGGCGCGCTTGCGAAACCGGTCATGCCACGTCTCGCAACATCTGCACCGCCGTCTCTGGCATCACATCGACCGTGAAGGTGCCCGTGTGCTGCTCGACCGATGCGAGATATTTGACCCGGCCCTTCGCGCGCAAAAGCGGGTAGAATTGCACGGTAAAATGATACCCATCAGAACCACCACGCGGCGCGGCATGGAACGCCATCATGGTCGCGGCTGGCCCGTCAAATAGCGCATCATAGCGGCGCGTCATTTCGCCCAGCCAAAAGGCCAAGCCCTCAAGTTCCTCGTCACTGCAATCCCAAGGCCCCTCGCGGCGTCGTTTGGGAGCGAGCCACACCTCGTACGGGAAGCGCGCAAATCGCGGAACAAAAGCGGCCACACCGCCCTCCTCACCCAGCCCGTAATCGGGCATGCATTCCGCTATTTCTGCGGCAAGGTCATAGCCGCCCGCAAAGGCATCAACCGCGCGCTGCTGGATGACCGGCGTGCGCTCGAACCCGTAAATCTGTCCGTGCGGGTGGTGCAGCGTAACGCCCACTTCGTCACCGCGATTTTCGAACGGGAGGACGTGATTACAGCCCGCCTCAAACAAAGCGCCATAGCGGTCGATAAGAGCGGCAATCAGAACGCGCCTTCGGTCCTGCCCGATGGTGTGCAGGCTCCCGCTCGCATCGGGCGCATAGACAACCACATCGCACGCGCCTTTGGCTGGTTCGCAAGCCATACCAGCGAGGCTCACCGCATCGCTTGCCGAATGGTGGAAAGCGGCAAATTTGTTCTCGAAAATCGCCAACTCAAAGTCGGCAAAAGGAATTTCCGTCTCTACCCCGCCAGCAACCGTTGGTGCGAGCGGGTCATCTGCGGCAGAAGGTTTGAATGTCCGGTTCTGGCGGTGGGCTGCATAGACGTTCCATTCGGCGCGCAAGGGATGATAGCGCAGCTCTCCCCCTTGCGCGACGGGGTCCGCGCTTTCCGCAGAAGGCTCAAGCGAATGAGCCTCTCGCCCATAAAGCCGAAGCATCCGCCCGTCGGCCTTGCGGTGCTCGCGCACATAGGTCGGCTTGCTGCCCAAACTGCGCGCCAAGGGAACGGCGGTGCTCACTGCGCAGCCTTGCGACCCGCAAACCACGCGGCGACTTTGTTATGGGCAGTTTCGTCCAGATGCAGGCCCAATTTGCTCCGCCGCCAGAGCGCATCCTCGGCATCGCGGACAAATTCATGCTCGCACAGATATTCAAGCTCACGCGCATAAAGATCACCGCCAAGGTGCTCACCCAGCCCATTCACGCTGGTGACGCCATCGAGCAATGTGTGAACCCGCGTTCCATAGGCGCGCAGCAGACGGCGCAGCATGCGCTCATCGGCCCAAGCGTATTGCCTGTGAAAATCGGCAACCAATTGGTCGAATTGCATCGGATCAAAATCACCGCCCGGAAGCGCCTTGTCCGCCGTCCAGGCTTCGCCGCCCACGCCAAGCTTTTCGAGCGCATGCTCGGCAAGTTTGCGATAGGTTGTGATCTTTCCGCCGAAGATCGAAAGCACCCGCGCACCGTCCGCCTCGTCCAGATCAAACACATAATCGCGTGTGACAGTCGAGTTGTCAGACTTGTGATCGTCATACAGCGGGCGGACGCCTGAATAGTCCCACACCGCCTGATCCGGGGTCACATCGACGCGCAAATATTCGTTGAGCGCATCGCACAGATACCGCTTTTCATCGTCCGAGATCGTGACCTTCGCCGGGTCCTCTTCCCACAGGACATCGGTAGTCCCGACAAGCGTAAAGTCCCGCTCATAAGGAACCGCGAAGATGATCCGGTTGTCCTTGTTCTGGAAGATGTATGCCTCATCGTGGTCGAAGAGTTTGGGGAAGACCAGATGGCTTCCCTGAACCAGACGCACATGGTCTTTGTGTTCGCCCTTTTTCGCCTTGCCCAGCACCTCATCAACCCAGGGCCCTGCCGCATTGATGACGGTCTTTGCGCGCACGGTTTCCTCGTCCGCATCGCTTTTGAGCGTCGCTTCCCATTGCCCATCCACGCGCGTCAGGCCGCTGCATCGTGTGTGTGTAGCAATGGTCGCCCCGCGTTCTTTTGCGTCCATGCAATTGAGCACAACCAGCCGCGCATCTTCGACCCAGCAATCGGAATATTCAAACCCGCTGACCAACCGGTCTTCGAGCGTTTTCGCATGGGGGCCCTTGCGCAAGTTCACCGTCTTTGTCGCTGGCAGCAATTTGCGCCCGCCCAGATTGTCATACAGGAACAATCCCAGCCGCAGCATCCACTTGGGACGCAGGCCTTTGTCATGCGGCAAGACAAAGCGCATCGGCCACACGATGTGGGGCGCGATTTTGAGGATACGCTCCCGCTCGATCAGACTTTCGCGCACAAGGCGAAATTCCATATGCTCAAGGTATCGAAGCCCGCCGTGGATCAGCTTGGTCGACGCGCTCGACGTGTGGCTGGCAAGGTCATTCATCTCGACCAGAAGCACTTTAAGACCGCGCCCGGCTGCATCGCGGGCAATTCCGGCACCATTGATGCCTCCGCCAATAATCAGCAAGTCGTATTCAGGTGTTTGGGACATCAGGCCTCTTCGAGGTGGTAGATCACGGCGCTATCGGGATGAAGCGGCGGAGTTTGCATACCGAATTGCATCAAGGCAGCGCCAGAGAAAATCGCGCCCTTACCCATCAAATCACCCGCTTCCACAATGGAAGGCGTCGTGATTGACGGATCGGTAGTGGGCCAGATGATCCTCACGCGGTATTGGCGCGATGCATCAAGCCCCTTGAAGAACAGCCGGTCTGGCGCTGTTCGGGGACGCGAGTCCAGCAGAGCATAGCTGAAAAGCGCCTCTGCCTGGCTCTTGGAAACGACTCCGACGACATTCGCGTGGGGCGCGAATGGAACGCGGTGGAATGTGCCGGAGTGAAGGAGCGCGCGGTGCTCTTTATAAAGTGCGATCCCCTTGGCCAGAACAGCCCGATCCGCCTCGCTCTCAAGCTGAAGATTAAGCTCCAGTCCCATATGACCAAAGATCGCGCTCGCTACGCGAAATTCCATGGAGAACCGCCGTCCGGTAATGTGGCATTTCTTTGGCCCCACATGGCTTCCCAGAACGCGCAAGGGGAAAAAGTAGGACGCGCCCTTCTGGATATGCTGGCGGTCGCGGGCATCATTGTTGTCCGACGTCCAGATACGGTCGGTGCGCTGCAAGATGCCAAAGTCCGCCCTCGCCCCGCCTGATGAACAGCTTTCAATCTCGAGGGTCGGGAAAGCGTCGCGCAGGCGATCAATCAGGCAATAGACGCCCGAGGTTTGCAAATGCATCGCAGCGCGCGCGCCGCCTGCGCCTGAATTGCCGGGGTGGTGGCAATCGCGGTTCATGTCCCATTTGATGTAATCGATACGGTATTCATCAACGAGGGCCGCGATCTTCTCAAAAAGGTAATCGGCGACCTCTGGCTTGCTAAGGTTCAAGGTCAGCTGATTGCGAAAAGCGATTGCGTCGACACCGGGCGCTTCGAGCACCCAATCGGGATGTGCGCGGTAAAGGTCGCTGTCCGGATTGACCATTTCAGGTTCAAACCAAAGGCCAAATTCCATGCCCAGCTCGCGCACTTTATCGACGATGGGGTGGAGGCCTTGCGGGTAAACATCGGGCGAAACCCACCAATCGCCAAGCCCCGCCTTGTCGCTGCGGCGAGCGCCGAACCATCCATCATCCAGCACGAAACGCTCCGCACCCACCGACGCTGCCATTTGGGCAAGCTCGATGATGTGGTTTTGGTCGTGCAAGAAGTAGACCGCTTCCCACGTATTGAAGTGGACGGGACGCGGTCTCGCCGCCGTCCGTTTGTCGAGGATCACCTTTGAAAGATGCGCGTGAAACGCCTCGCTCACCCCGCCCACACCGCGGTTTGACCATGTGGCCAAGACATCGGGTGTCCGGTAGCTTTCCCCTGCTGCGAGGCGTATTTCACCCGGCCACAAAAGCTCGCCCATTTGTAGGGCAGAACGTCCATCGGGCAAGCGGTCCACGCGAAGGCGATGATTGCCACTCCATGCAAGGTGAAAACCGCAGGCAAGGCCGTGCCCTTCGCACGCTTCGGGGGCCTTCAGAATCAGGCCGGGGAAACACTCGTGACTGGTCCGGCCCGCCATGTTCTCGCGCACATAGCTGCCTTGGAAAGCGCCAATTTCCTCTGTTTGGAATTCACCCGCCCAACGACCAGAAAACCCCATGATCTCGCTCAGCCTCGGGTCGAGCGGGATCGTAACGCCAGCGCACCATTCTAAGCAAAGCGGTGCGTCACCATTGTTCTTGATCCGGGTGCTGCAGGTCAAAACTCCCGTTATGGGATCAAGCTGCAATCTGTAGGCTGCGCCAACCTTGGTGCGCTTGTCACTGCACTCGATTGTGACGCCCGAAGTACCCGAGACCCGCACGTCCTCGACCCGCAGGTCAATCGCCCAGTCTTCGCCTTGCCTGCTGGCGATAAGCCCCGGAGGCGCGAGCGTTCCGGTGGCAAATTCGTTTGAAAGCGTGAGAGGACGCTCCTCGCCTGCGCCGCCATGAACATATTGCCAGCACGACAGCAGCCTGAGCTGGGTCGCATCCACGCCCACGATGTCGGGTCCGCAGTAGAGGATTTTGGGCCGGGCGTGTTTTTGAGCATCAATGACAACAAGCACACCGCCGCCAGCCAGTGTGATCACTCCCTCGTTTAAAGACAGGGGCTTGTTTGCCATCAAAGCGCTTCTCTTTCCAATCTCGACGCCTCGCCCGGACGCTTCTGCGTTTTCCCGCATATTGTGATTTTCTGCATTTGGCGATGAGGGAAATCGATGTTTGCCCCTGAGCCTTTCAAAATGCCGGCAAGAGCGCAACTGTCGCAGCGCAGAAGAGATTCACTCTCGAGATTTTTGCGGTGCAGGCCTTGCTGACTTGGCACTTAGTTGAAAAAGAGGACGCGAACGCCTGCCGCGATGCGCAAAAACGGGCAGAAGCAGGCGCCGGGGAGAGAAAGCCAAAATGGACGTTTTACAGGTCGCTGTGTTCTTCGGGCTGATGATCGCCCTTGCCTATTTCACCTGGGCCAAAGTGGCCGCAGCCAAAGCGGCAAGCCATGCTTCAGCGGATAAGGAAATCTTTCTCGCTGGCGGAGGGCTAAGCTGGTTCTTTGTCGCAGGCGCGATCACGCTAACCAACCTGTCCACCGATCAACTTGTCGGCATGAACGGGGCGCAGATGTTCCTTCTCGCATGGTGGGAGATTGCAGGCTTTATCGGCCTCATGCTGCTCGCCTTTGTGTTTGTGCCGATTTACTACCGCGAGAAATGCACCACGGTGACCGAGCTTCTCGAAAAGAAGTACGACGGCGGCAGCATCCGCACCGTCATCTCCGGCCTGTTCCTTGCGGGCAATGTATTTATCTACCTGCCCGCGGTGATTTACAGCGGCGCGCTGTTTATCCAATCTTTGTTTGGGCTTGGTGTTGGAGAAATCGTGACGATAGAAGGCGGACGAGCCACCGACAGCACAGGCCTCGACACAAGCCTGCTGATGATTGCTGCCATATTAGCCATCGTTGGTGCAGCTTACGCCATTTTGGGCGGTCTTCGCGCCGTGGCTGTGCTCGATACCTACAGCGGGATTGGCATTCTAGGCCTTGCACTTGTGGTGGTATTCCTGGCGCTGCAAACGATCGGTTTCGATTTTTCAGGCATCCCGGCAGAACGCTTGTCGATGGTTGGCGACAACAATTCTCAGATACCGTGGCACACGCTGTTCACGGGCATGATCTTTATCCAGATTTTCTACTGGTCCACCAATCAGAATATCACGCAAAAAGCGCTCGCCGCGCCGAACGTCAAAGAGGCGCAAAAGGGGATTATGGCAGCCGCGATTATCCGCGTGCTGATCGTGCCGCCTATCGTCGTGATCCCCGGCGTGGTCGCCTATAAACTGTTCGGCGGCGTGGGTGACAAGGCATACGGGATGCTTGTCGATCAGGTCCTTCCCGGCTGGACCAGCGGGCTTTTTGCCGCGATGATCGCAGCCGCTGTCCTCACCACCTATTCCGCCGTTATGAACGCAACGATCACACTGTGGTCAGTCGATTTCCACCGCAAGTTCATCAATGAAAATGTCGATGTGGTGAAGTTGAACCGCAAGGTCGGCATTGCCGCGATGCTCGTCTCGATTGTGCTGGTCCCGCTCTATGCCAATGCGGAGAGCATTATCGACCTTCTGCAACAGCTGAACGGTCTGTTGTCCATGCCAATACTCTCAGCCTTCGCAGCGGCCCTATTGTTCCGCAATATGGACGCGCGCGCAGCGGTTGCGGGGCTGGTGTACGGCGTTGGCATCTACGCCTTCCACACCTTCTTCCTCTACACCGATCAGGAGATGTGGGGCGGCACGACCTATTACCGCTACCTCGACCTCGATTGGCTGCACTACATCGACGTGATGGTCTTTGTGCTTTTCTCATCGATAGCCGTGGCGCTGTTCACCAACAAAGTGGCGTTTGGAAAAACCGCGCAGTTTGTCGGTTTCGGGCGCGCCAAGGCTGCATAGATCGCACAGTTCATCGCAACTTGAACTTTATGCCCTCATAACACCGCACCTCGTTCCCGCGTTCAAGATCGCGGTTTTGCCTCCAAAGATCTGTCTTTGAGCTGGCTTTGCTTTCCTCGCTCTCTTCTTGAAGCGCGATTGCAAGTTTCAGCCGGGCGATTTTCTTATTCGCAAACTGCGAGCGCTGCTCTTGAGAGACCACTGAAAGGCCGGTTGGACCGTGGGTTGCGCGAACCGCGCTATCGGTTTTGTTGACATGCTGACCGCCGGGCCCCGAAGCCCGGATGGCCTGGTATTTGATATCCTCATCCCGCAAGTGAGGCGTATCATCGGGAGCTGGTGCCATGCTCACACCGGCATACCAGTTTTTGCGTTTATGGCGCGGCCTGAATGGGCTGTTCCCGATCCAGCGGATGGTCCCAATGCGTTCGGCTGCGAAACTCTCACAGCCCTGCCCTTCGACCGACAACAACACCGAAGCTGCCGTATCGCCAGAGCACTCAAGCAGGTTGCAATCCAACCCTTGTGCCTTTGCTTCCTTGGCAAAAACCCGGGCCAAATTGGCAACAACCCATTGGCATTCCTTTGGCCCCTGCCCCGCCGAGAGATGCAAGATGACCTCTTTCATTTCCGCCTCGTTTTGTAAGTGATGACAGGGCGCATGACTGCGATGACAGAGATCAATCCGGCCTGCTCAAGGTCCGAAATGACCGTCTCGATATCCTTGTAGGCTTGCGGGGCCTCTTCAAAGATCAATTGATTGTCCTCGCACAACACTCTGCCGCCAAGGCTCGTTCTCTCAAGCTCCGCAACGGTGATTTTCCGGCCCAGTTTTGCCTTTGCGCTGCTGCGCGGCCATTTGCGGCCCGCCCCGTGAGCAAGCGAATGCAAAGCCATGTCCGCTTTTTCCTCCTTGGGAAGGACCAGATAGGTCATGCTTCCGCGCGAACCGGGAATGACAATCGGGCCCTTGTCAGCAGACGCTGCGCCCTTGCGGTGGAGCCATCCGTTTTGATGGCGTGTCAGGCTGTTATGGAAGATATCCAGCTTGAGCTGGGCCTTAGCGCCCAGCTTTCCAAGAAACCGCTCTGCAATGATGTCGCGGTTGAGCCGCGCCCATGTCATCGCCTGGTCGTGCCGGGTCAGATATAGCGCAAAGGCTTCGCTCGACACGCTCAGCCCTTCGGCACTAAAGCGCCGGGTGTGATCCTCCTGAATGGCATGGCCCAACCCTCTGGACCCGCTGTGGACCAGGAGAAAGAGCAGCGAGGGGTCCAGGCCCATGTGACCGAATTGCTCTTCATCAATGATGGCCTCGACCTTCTGGAATTCGGCAAAGTGATTGCCACCTCCAATCGTGCCCAAGGCCTCTCCTGCAAGGTCCCCGGGCAGGCCTGCGCGCTCCAATCTGGCAAGATGGTCGCCTGCCCATGGATTATCGAGGCCGGTGAGCTTCTTCACCGCCCTGTCCAGCTTGAATTTGCCAGCGCTGATATCGGTTAGCCACAGCGCCATACCACATCCGATATCGTTGCCGATCAAATGCGGGTGAGCATGAGTGCTGGACCAGAAAGCCGCTCCGATGGGTATCCCTCGCCCGGCGTGAAGGTCGGGGAGCCCAACCGCGCGCTCGATCCCCTCAAGCTGCGCGGTTCGGTGCAATTGATCGATGGCCGATTGCTCGATCCAACTCGCCGTTGAGGCGATAATCTCAACACTACTCGTCATCATTATGCCTCCCCACAATTGCGCAGCCCATGGCGCTTCAATGCCTTGCTCGAAAGCTGAGCCATCTTGACGACCTTCCATCGTTCATGCGTTTCCCACTGCTTCTCGATAAGTTCGAAACGCAGCTGAGCGTCACCACATTTCGGGTCGCGGTCCAGTTCGCAGTGGAACCAGAGCCCCTTGCGCTTGATCAGGATCGAAGTTTCGCAAAGCCGCCTGAAATCAGCAAACGGCCCTTGGGGATAGCAGGTACAGGCGCGGACAAAGGCACGCCGTAACGGTAGCCCTAGCGCACCGCGAAGAGCGTCCGTTTCCTTGACAATGCCATCGTCGGGATCGACATAAAGGTCCGGCCACCACCGATCGAGAGGCTGCGTCCCGCGCCATCTGTGCTGGCCCAGCCATATACCTTGCCTGTCCACACAAATGCGCACCATGATGAAGTCCTCCACATGCTCGCGCACATGCATCTTCACCGTGCTGGTGGTGTCGAGAGACTGGCATATCTCGCTGAAAACATCATCCCACCGGCGGCCGCGTTGCTTATGCAGATAACGCTTTAACGGTGCGAGGTTTTCGCTGAGGGATTTCGTGTATCGCGCTTGTTCCCACGCGTGGCGTTTCAGGCCTACGAATTTGCGATCAAAGCTTACGTCCTTCTTGAGTTTAACAGCAGGTGCATGGCGAGACGCCCAGCGAGGGCGCTCAACGATGACCTTGAACATATCAGCGCGCATGGCTCATCCCCCCGTTTTGAAAAGACGAGAAGGCCAGTGTCAGCCGAAGATGAAGAGTATTTGCCGCCCTGTTATACAGTCGGCTAACATTGGTTAGGTGCGCGCACCCAACCGGGATCGAATTGCCCATGACAATTGTTCCTGAGTATCAAATTTTCGTGAAGTGATTGCTTTGCGATACAGTGCGTTTTGCATGATGCATTCCCTTCTTTGATAATGAACAATTGCGTCAGGGCGGCGCTCCTATGCGAGGCATTCGGGAAAAGCAAGCACGCATCCGTTGAGAGCGCGGCAATTAGCGCGCGAATAACGCCTCCGCAGGGCAATCAAGCCATCTTGCCGACCGGCATTAAAGGCCAATTACACCAATGGGATGGATCGCTTTTCAGCTAGCCAGCCTGATTCGCAAACGCCCCCAAAGACCGACCGCTTGAGTTAACACCGGCAAAGTCTTTACTCCTTCCACCGGCACGCCGGTTTCGCGCGTTCACTTGGTCTTAACGATCCTGTTGCCCATCCTTTTGCCAATTCCCGAAATTTGGAGCCGGAATTTGCCCCCGGCGGCCAATCGTGAACTTCTTAAAATCTTAACTAAGCCCATGAACCGCATCACCAACTCTGCCCGCTAGAACAGTGGCTAACGAGATGGAATAGTTCCGTCCCGAGGGAATTTTTGGTGTAATTATGAAAGCTCAACTCGCACGTAGCACAGCAGGCATCGCTCTGGCCGTATCGGCCATGAGCGCAGCGCACGCTAATGAGAGGACTGCAGATATTGCAGTGGCGTTCGACCCATCTGTGGCAACTGTTACAGTCGCGCAGGAAGGCACGCACGAGACAGAGAGCTCAGCGCTCCTCATCAGTGCAGTCGATCAAAAGCGGCTTGACGATACCATCGCCACGATCGAGATCGCGGCGCTTGAGGATGTGTCCAAGGTCGCTTTGAGCGATGATATCCAGCAGGCTATCTATGATGTAGACTTCACCAGCGATGGTGATGACGGCTTCGTGAATACACCCATTCCCGCATTCACACCGTTCCAGTCTGCAAACTCCAGCCCGATCATCAATGCTGTATCGCTTGGCTATGGCGACACCGCTGCACACTCTGCGACCTTCGGCCTTAGCCAGGACGCACAGCAGGCCGTTTACAACGTCAACTTCGCCGGCGACCTCAGCGGTAGCCTGGTGTCAACAACGCTACAGCTTCCGGGCGCCACCGAAACCGGTGTTGTGACCCTTCGCAGCCTTTCGCCTTTCTACGGTGACATCAACCCGTTCTGGGGTGACATCAACCCGTTCTGGGGCGATATCAACCCTTTCTGGGGCGACATCAATCCGTTCTACGGCGATATCAATCCGTTCTACGGCGACATCAGCCCGTTCTACGGCGACATCACCGCGTTCTGGGGCGATATCAACCCGTTCTACGGCGACATCATCGCGTTTGATGCCAGCAGGTTTGAATCGTTTGGCAACTTCTGGAACGTCCACCGTTCGCAGATTCAGGCGGTGAACCAGAGCTTTGATGCGATCCAGCACGACGTGCTTGGCAACATTGTACGCGACGGCGCACCAAGCCTGATGATGAATGCAGTCAACGATCTGATCTCTCAGGCCGAAGGCCAGTTCGGTGCGGAATACACCGCGCGCACAGGCAACGACTTCAGCGTTCTGGTCGACGAAATCTTCAGCCGTCACGGCTTTGACGTAACCAGCCGCGCAAGCCTCGAAGTGATGACCGCTGCAGAGCGCGGCGCGCTGCTGCTTGACTGGCACGATTCAATCAACCTGTATTCCGGCATTGACGCGGTTGACCACTGGATGTCGACCATCAACTGGACTCCGGAGCTCACCCAGATTCAGGGGCGCGGTGCTGATACAATCATCGGCATTATCGACGGCAGCTTCTCGAACGACACCGACCTTAGCAACAACATCATTTTTGCTGGCGGCTTTGACAATGAAGTTGGCGGTCACGGTGCCGGTGTTGCAAGCTTGATCGCAGGCGACCACGATGGTTTCGGTGTCATGGGCATTGCGCCAGATGTAAGCATCGCCACCTACAACCCGTTCAATCCGGCTGGCGGTTCCGGCTGGAATGAAGTCGCGGACGGCATTCTCGCGATGCAGCCTAGCGGTTTGCAGGATGCAAACCAGTTTGGCCGCACCAGCATCATCAACATGTCGCTTGGTGAAAGAGGCTGGGTCATCCCGCAAGCCATGGCTGACATGTTTGCGCGTACTGACATTCAAAGCGTCAACCGTGACACACTTTATGTGATCGCATCGGGCAACGAAGGTATCACCCAAACCGTCGACATCGAGTGGCGTTATGGTGAGGATGCAGCGAGCACGATCTTCGTTGGCTCGGTCAATCCGATGGGCGAAATCTCGTCATTCTCTAACCGTCCGGGCAGCACTTGCCTGCTCGACAACGGCGTATGCAATGCCGGTAACGAGCTTTACTTGCGCACTGTTGTTGCGCCGGGTGAAATGCTACTGCTTTCCGATGGTCACGGCGGTGTAACACGCCACAACGGCACATCGTTTGCTGCTCCCCTTGTGTCGGGCGCGGTTGCTCTTTTGCATGACCGTTGGCCCTGGCTTTCGCAGGCTCCCGAAGCTTCGGCTCAGATCATCTTCCGCTCGGCCCGCGATTTGGGCGCGCCTGGTCCTGATGAGGTTTATGGCTGGGGTCTGCTCGACGTGACCGCATCGCAGTCACCGCTCGATTTCAATTCCATGTACTTCTCGATGCACCGCTGGAACAAAAGTGCCCAAATGCATCAGAAGTTCGCAATTTCGGCGAATGATCTGCTTGCCGCTGGCATTCCAAGCCACTGGGAAACCGACCGGGTTTTCTTCACCGGCTTTGAACAGGTTGCAGGCACTTACCGCGATTTCTCGATCCCGGTTTCGTCCTTCACCGTGGGCACGAAAACAGATGCCTTGGGCCGTGGTAACGAGCGTTTCCAGGACTATGTGACCCAGCGCTTCACTAACTGGATTCAAAGCGGTGGCACCGACGCCAATGGCAACGGCCGCGACGGCTTCAGCGAAGTGCGTTCGAACGGCAATGAAATTGGCAACAGCTGGAACCTCCGGGTTGACGCCATGGCACCGCGTTTCGACCAACAGGGCAGCCTGCAAATGGTCCACGGCGCGGCAACTTTGACCAATCCGAAAGGCAACATGTCTTTCATGGTTGGCCACGGCCAAGGCGCGATGGCACTGTCGGGCTACCAGTTCGGTATCCAGAGCGACTACGATCCGATCACCGGCGGTGTTAACCCGCTGCTTGGTCTTGCTTCTGGCGAAACCTTTGCACAGGCCGGATTCCAAGTCCTGCCTTCGACCACCGTTCGCGTCGGCTTCTCGCAAAACCGCGAAAGCTGGAATGATCTGAGCAACAGCAACCCTCAGCAGGTGCTGCTCCAGCGTCAATTTGGCGATCGTCCGGCTCAGGCTCTGACTTTCGACATTGAACAGAAGGTCAATGACAACATCAAACTGGGCTTCCAGTACACGCGTTTGGACGAGGACAATGCTGTCCTTGGTCAGCAAACTGGTTCCGATGCACTTTTGGGCAATGGCGCACAAACCGAAGCCATGACCGTTTCTGCATCGTTTGACCTGGGCAGCGGCTTCTCGCTCGACATGTCAGCGACCGGTGCGCGCACTGAAACGTCTCGCGAACAATTCCTGACGAACTCAAGCGGCGTCATGAGCACCGCGGGCCAGATTTCGGCCACCAAGCGCGGCGTTCTCTCAAATCGCGACACACTGCGTTTCTCGCTTGCTCAACCACTTCAGGTTGAACGCGGTGAACTGCAGTTCACCAGCGAGCAGGTCATCGACCGTCAAACCGGCGAACTCGGTATGGTCACGCAAACTTTCGGCATTGAAACGAAGCGCCGCATCACAGCGGAAGCGGTCTACTCGATGCCGGTAAGTACCCGATCTGACTTCGCCTTATTCGGCAGGCATGTGTCGGCCGGAAACACTGCGGACGAAGCCGGCTTCGTCGTAGGCGGCAACTTCAACCTCAGTTTCTAAACCACTGATATCTCTTAATTTAGGTAGTCAAAAGTTTGGAAATTCTCTCAGGGGTAATGGGAATGTTGAAGTCACACACACAAATGCTCACAAAGATCGCAGCGGCCACAGTCTTGATGGTCAGCGCTCCGGCGGTAGCACTCTCAGGGGCAGAGGAAGCTGCATTCGAAGCCGAGATCGGCGAAGCAAAATCGAAAATGATGGGCCACTCGGCAGAGGCTCTGAAGCACGCACGCAACGCAGGGAAAATCGCTCAAGGGGAAAGCGCGAGCGCGAAAAAAGCGAGGCTGACGGCTCGCTGGCTCGAAGCCGAAGCTCTGATGCGTCTTAACCGTTCAGGCGAAGCTTCACCGATTATCGAACTCACGCTTGCGGAAACCGCTGACAATTTCGATGGCTCGAAATTGCATGCCGACCTGCTGCGTTCGCACGGAAGTTTGAAAGCGCGCCAAGGTGAGTTTTCAGTGGCCCTCCCCGCGTTCAAACGGGCTCAGGAAATTTACCAAGATGTTGGTGAAAATCGCAGCCGCGCAATCGTGCTGCTGAGCATTGGATCGGTCTATTCCGGCGCCCGCCAGTTCGATTCAGCGCTGATGTACTTCCAACAGGGACTCGAAGCATTCCCTGAAGATCCTGCGCTGGCTCTGTCGGGTCACAACAACAGCGGCAACGCTCTTAAAGGCCTTGGACGCTACTCCGAAGCGGAAAGCTCTTTTGCGCTCGCTTTGGAAGCCGCAAAGGCGAAGGGAAGCCCTCTTCTTGAAGCTCGCATCATGACCAACATTGCCGCCGTGCAAGTTGCCGATGGGCGCGCCGAAGAAGCAAAGGCCACCGCCCTGCAAGCCATGGCACTTGCCGAGGAACATGGACCTGGCTGGGCCCGGTTTGTCGATGGAGTGCTTGCACAGATCGAATTGGCAAATGGCAATCTGGCTACCGCGCAAATGCATATCGAGCGCACGTTCGATGGCGAAAGCCTTGAGGCTACCGCTGCGCATTTCCGCGATTTCCACGAGACCGCTGCCAATATCTACGCAGCTTCGGGTCAGCAAAATCACAGCGAGCTCCACAAGGCCGCTTTGACAAGGCTGAATTCCAAGGTCGCCCAGCTCGACGGCTAACCCTAAAAAAGCCTCGCGTATTAACCAGATATTCTAGAATCCAAGTCTTTAGAGGTGTGTGCAGAGTTTTTGGTCACGAGACGGGGGATCAAAGACACAGGTTTCGGCCTGGCCGACGAAAGTTTGGCAGTGTGGGAGAAGTGTAGTGACTATTATTGGCGCAAAGCGCTTGGCACTTCTTGCCACGCCAGCCTTAATGGCGCTCGCATCGCCTGCATTGGCGACTTCTGCGACTGACCAGGCCGATTTTGAAGCCGCTATCGGCGAAGCCAAATCGATGATGATGGCCGATTCCGCAGCTGCGCTGGAAAGCGCAGTGAAAGCGGAACGCCTTGTCATCGGCGACAGCGACGAAGCAGAGAAAGCGCGCCTCACTGCACAATGGCTTAAAGGCGAGGCGCTGATGCGCCTGAACCGCGCTGACGAAGCGGCCCAGACCATTCGCACAGCGATCAAAGAGATCACCACCAATTTTCCGGGCTCCAAGCTTCACGCAGACCTTTTGCGGTCCGAAGCCAGCTTGAAAGTGAGCCAGGGCGACTATGGCGAGGCTTTGTCGTGCTTCCTTGAAGCACACGAACTTTACGAAGCCCTTGGCGAAGATCGCAGCCGTGCGATTGTACTACAGAACATCGGTTCGCTCTACTCCGATGCGCGCGATTACGAACGCGTGCTGCGCTATTACAAACAAGCGAAAAGCGCGTTTCCCGAAGACAAATCGCTGTCTTTGTCGGCGCACAACAACACAGGAAATGCGCTGAAAGAGCTTGGCCGGTATGAAGAGGCCGAGGCTGAATTTCAGGAAGCGCTAAGCGTTGCGATGCAGATGGACAGCCCTCTGCTTGAAGCGCGTATCCTTACAAATATCGCGTCGGCACAATATCTTGCAGGCAATCTTGATGCGGCCGACCAATCTATCCGGCAAGCAAATGCAATCGCGTCAAGCAACGCGCCTGAATGGCTGACATTTGTCTACGGTGTAAGAGGACAGATCGCTTTGGCAAAAGGCAATGCCGGGACTGCGCGCATGTATTTTGGTCGCACATTCGAGGGCGAAGACCTGGCCAATACATCGCCCTATTTCCGGGATTTTCACGAGACCGCCTATCAAGCCTATTCGGAATCGGAGAACTACCAGCTGGCCCTGAAGCACCTTGCGGCGTTTAACCGGATTGATGGTGAAGCGGGCAAGATTTCGTCGACCGCAAACAACGCGCTGCTCGCGGCGCGATTTGATGCTGCCAATCGCGAGCTGCGCATCGAAAAACTGTCGCTTGAGAAAGCGGCGAACGAGGCAGAGCTCAACAGCACGCAGCAGCAAGTTATCCTTCTGACGGTGGCGATTGCCTTTGTGATCATTGCATTTCTAGCGGCGCTTTTGTCCCTAAGGGCAGTGAACCGCAGCCGCAAACAGATCGAGGAAGCCAACGAGAAACTGACTCATGTTATCCAGCACGATAGCCTGACCGAGCTGTATGCGCGCGACCACTTCAGGACTCTTCTCGATCAACGGATCGCAGCAAGTGTCAATTGCGATGACAGTCCGATCCTGGCCTTCATCGATCTCGATCGCTTCAAACAGGTCAACGATGAATTCGGTCACGCCGCAGGTGACCAGCTTCTCGAACAAGTTGCACAGCGTTTCCGCCTGGCAGCAGGCGAAGATGCGGTCATCGGACGCCTGGGCGGCGATGAATTCGCTCTTGTTCTGCCTGAAGGATCAACAATCGACGAAGCGGTCGAATTGTCCCATCACATCATCGATAAGGTTTGCGAGCCTTTTGCGATTGACGGGTTTGAAATCCTGATCGGTGCCTCGATCGGCCTTGCTCAAAACACCGACGGCGTAAATTCCAGTGTTCACATGACCAATGCCGACCTTGCGCTTTATGCTGCAAAAGACAGCGGCCGTGGAACCTGCGAAGTCTACGAACCGACGATGCGTGAAAAGCTGGAGGACCGTTCGAGCCTCGAAAAGGACCTGGAATCGGCCCTTGAAAAAGGACAGTTTTCGATCTGCTACCAGCCGATTGTAAGAGACTTCGAAAAAGGCGACAGCCAAACCGTGATGTGTTTCGAAGCTTTGATGCGGTGGCGGCATCCAGAGCGCGGAATTGTCTCACCAGAAGTGTTTATTCCTGTCGCCGAAGAATGCCGTCTTATCGACCGCCTTGGCGCCTGGATGCTGAGGGAGGCGTGCTCCGAAGCAGCGAAATGGTCGGACGATATCAAGCTTGCTGTCAACGTTTCCACCTTGCAGATGGGCGATCCGCATTTCTTGCAAACCGTCGCCCAAGCTCTTGCAGCCAGCGGTCTCAAGCCAAACCGGCTTGTGCTGGAGCTGACAGAGAGCCTTGTGCTGGAAATGGACGAACAGGTCGAAAAACTGCTGCATAGCCTGCAAAGTCTGGGCGTCTCGTTTGCGCTTGATGATTTTGGACGCGGCTATTCGTCGCTCAATTACATCGACAAGATGGACTTCTCGATGATCAAAATCGACCGCGAGTTCGTGCAAGCAGCAGCGGCCGGCTCGCAGCGCAGTCAAGCTGTCGTATCCGCTATCGTTGCCCTGGCGCAATCGCTTGAGATCGACGTGACCGCGGAAGGTATCGAACGCGAAGAACAAGCCGAAGCAATGGCCGAGCTTGGATGCAATTGCTTCCAGGGCTTCTACTTCGGACGCCCACAGCGCAAGGTCAATCGCTCCGGCGAAAACTACGCACCTGCTGCCAAGAAAGCCGCAGCCTGAAATCCGCCTAAGAAGCGCCTGACCCGGTAAGGCTACGATCCACCCTATCCGCTCCGCAAGCGTCTAACGCGCTAACCACCCGCCATCGACTGCGAGAATGTGACCCTGAACGTAGCGGGCCGCATCTGAGGCAAGGAATACAGCCGCTCCGCCAAGATCCGAAGGCTCACCCCAACGCTGTGCTGGAATACGCTCGAGGATTTGGCGGTTGCGATCCTCATCGGCCTGCAGTGCGGCGGTGTTGTTGGTCGCAATATAGCCAGGCGCAATTGCGTTGACCGTGACGTTCTTTGCCGCCCATTCGTTCGCAAGCAGCTTGGTCAGCCCACCGACGCCGCTCTTTGAAGCGGTATAGCTCGCGACCCGGATTCCCCCTTGAAAGGTCAGCATTGAGGCAATGTTGATGATCGACCCGCCGCCCTGCCCGATCATTTGCCGTGCTGCTGCCTGACTGAGGAAGAATAGCACCTTCAGATTGGTGTCGAGCACAGCGTCCCAATCATCCTCGGTGAAATCGAGCGCGTCATTGCGGCGGATAATACCGGCATTGTTGACCAGAACATCAAGCCGCCCAAGACCATTAAGCGTTTCCGAGACAATCCGATTGCACGGCTCGGTTGATGACAGATCTGCCTCAATCACGAGTGCACGGCGACCAGCCTGCTCGATCAGGCCAATAGTTTCCGATGCATCACTGCGCGTTACCAAGGCAATGTCGGCGCCGGCCTGCGCCAAGGCAACGGCTATGCCCTGCCCTATGCCGGTGTTGGCGCCGGTCACAATTGCGACCTTGCCCGACAGGTCAAAAGGATTGTTAGTCATCAGCCTCTCCCGATTTCAATGCGAGGACCCGGCCCTATAGACCGCGAAGATAGGCGTTGATTTGTTCATCCTGAGAATTCGGATAGAAAAGCTCTGCGAACTTCTCGCCCGCAATTGCTCCTTTGAGCAGGTCCTGATCGACGTTCTTAAGCACTGTCAGCATATCGTGGCACGCCGCCGCTTTAAGATCGGTCAGCTTGCCGCGATTGACCTTCATGATTGCAGCGCGTTCTTTTGGATAGCCAAGCCCCGGCTCATTCTCGAACAGTTTGCGGTAGCAGTCCTGCAGGTTGAGCTCCGCCGCCCAGCCAAAGCCCTTGGCATAAGGCATGGAAATCGCATTGCCGGCGTTGATCTGGCTGAAAAGGAATGCATCCGTCGGATCAATTACTAGGCCGCAAAATACGCCCGGCATTGCGTTGCAAGCGAGCATAGAGCCCATGCCGGTTCCGCACCCAGTGACCACGAAATCCGCGGCTCCCGAATTGAGCAGAATGCCGGTGAGCAGGCCGTTCATATTGTAGGTGAGCGAAGCCTTGTCTTCTGCGGTGTACATGCCGTAATTATGAACCTGATGGCCAAGCGGCTCAGCAACCGAGGTCAGCGCATCATGGATGATGGCATTTTTCGCAGCCTGGCTGTTCTCTGTGATCAAAGCAATTTTCATAGCGTTTCACTCTCTGGTTTGCTGGCGTGTTTGCCCGCTTTACGGGACGCTTCATTTGTACTGTGATATTTTTGGTAACCGGTGTCATTTATCGATGCAAGCGCTGTTTTCAGGTTACCGAATGCAGGTGTCTAATCGTCTGGCGGAGGGGCTACGGAATCCCGCTCGATCAACTGCGATGGCAACAAGGACTCTGGGATTGGCGGATCATCCGGCCCCGCCATTAGCTTGAGCGCAGCAATCCGGGCCATATCAACGATCGGCCATTTTACCGTGGTGAGCGGCGGCCAGACCTGACTGGACATTGGCGTATCATCAAAGCCGACGATAGACAGGCCTCTTGGCACCTCTATTCCCTTGCGCCGGGCACCGATCAACGCCCCGATTGCCATCTCGTCATTAGAGGCAAAAATGGCGGTTGGACGCACCGGCTTGGCCAACAGTTTGAGCGTGGCCTCAACTCCGCTTTCGAATGAGTAACGGCCCTGTTCGATCATCTCGGGATCGACCGGTAGGCCCGCCTGCTTCAAAGCATCTTCATATCCGGATCTGCGCTCAAAGGCAGAGCGCGAATTTCTGCGCCCCTGGATCAGCGCGATGCGTCGGTGTCCCAGTTCGGCGAGATAGGCAACAGCCCGCTTTACCGCCTCCCGATCGTTGGACATGACCATCTGTTCGGGGGCGTCGACCACAACCGACGCCATGCGGATATAGCGCGTTCCAAACTCGCGGCAGACTGCAGCAAGTTCGTCGTTTTCGGAGATCGGGGGAAGCAGAACCACACCATAAGGACGCTGACGTTCGAGAAAATCGCGCAGGTCCTGAGCAATCGTCGGGGAGTTGCGATCAACCGGTTGAACCATCAGGCCGAAATCGGTGCCTTCCAGCGCGTCGAGAATACCCTTCTGTACATTCACGATAAACTGCGCATTGGGATTGTCGTGCACAGCGGCAATGATGAAGTTGCGCCGCAACGCCAGCGCCCGCGCTTGAGGATTGGGGACAAATCCGATCTCCTCAATCACAGCCTCGACATGCTTGCGTGTTTTCTCGCTTAGCAGAGGCGATTTATTAATTACCCGACTAACTGTCTTTTTGGAAACCTCGGCTAGGCGCGCAACATCATTGATCGTCGGTTTGCCATTATGCTCCACTAAAGGTCCCCTTTTGCGCCCGCCATCACTTAAGCGGACTTGCCAACAAAACGAAAGTCAGAATGCGGCTGGAAGTGCAAGCGAAAGCGCTGGCACAAAGGTGATCAGGGCGAGCGCGGCCAACAAAGTCAGGTAGAATGGCCAGATCGTTCTCACCATCGCAGGCACTTCAATCTTGCCAACGGCCGAGCCGACGAACAGAACAGAACCAACCGGAGGCGTAACCAGTCCAATCCCCAAATTGAGCATCAGGATGATCCCGAAATGCACCGGGTCAACGCCTGTTGTCATTGCTACGGGAAGGAAAATCGGGGTGGTGATCACGATCAGCGGTGCCATATCCATAAATGTGCCAAGCAAAAGCAACATCACATTGATGATGATCAACGTGAGGATGGGGTTTTGCGTCATCAAGCCGATCAGACTGGCCAAAGCCGAAGGCACTTCGAGCAATGCAAGAGCAAAGCCGAATGCGCTGGCCGCAGCGATCACGAACAGCACCATCGACGCGGTCCGCACCGATTTTTGTGCAGCTTCGATAAAGCCTTTCCAGCCCAGGCTTCGATATACGAATGTTCCGATCAATGCGGTATAGATTACCGCGATGGCTGAGCTTTCGGTGGGCGTGAAAAAGCCGCTCAGAATGCCGCCCATGATGATCACGGCGGTCATCAATCCGGGAATGGCGTAAACGAAGGCAACGAAGAGTGCGCGCCAGCCCGGAAAGTGCCCTTTGGGAAGATTGCGCCTGCGTGCGATAAGCCAGGCGGTTAGCATCAACATTGCGCCAGTCAGGATGCCGGGGACTATGCCTGCCAGAAACAGATCCCCGATCGAAACGCCAATGCCAGAGGCCGCCGAATAAATGATCATGTTGTGCGAGGGCGGGATCAACAGCCCGACAACCGCCGCCGTCACCGTTACATTTACAGCGTAATCCTTGGGGTACTTTTTCTCCTCCATCAGAGGAACCATAGTGGACCCAATGGCGGATGCGCTTGCGATGGCCGAACCCGATACAGCTCCGAACATCATAGATGCGCCAACATCAACAAGGCCCAGACCGCCCCGAACCCGGCCCAGTGCTGCGTCGGCAACTCGTACCAACCGGTCGGCAATGCCAGAACGGTACATGAGATCGCCAGCGAAGATGAAAAACGGGATTGCCATCAACGTAAACACGCTGATCCCGGCGGCCATGCGCTGAACCGCGACAACCAGCGGGATATCGATCACCATGAATGTGGCAAGCGCTGCGCCAAAGAGTGCGAACGCAACCGGCACGCCCAGGAAAAGCAGTATAGCCAGCACACCGAGCAAGACGAGAATTTCCATCAGATATCCTCGCTTTCAGTGGCTTCGGCCTCGCTCTGGCCCCCGCCCCCGCCCCCGCCCTCGCCCTCGCCCTCGCCCTCACGCACGAAGTGAAGAGCCGCAAAAACTGCAATAAGCAGGCCGCAAACCGGAATTGGAATATACGCAAAGCCCCGGCTGATCCCCAAAGCGGGGACAACGTGATCGCGCACCAACCAAACCAGCTGAGCGCCATAGACCAGAAGGACAATTCCGCCGCCTGCGACGAGCGCGTGAATTACTCTGCGAACCATGCGGGCCCTGCCTTGAGAGAGCCCATTTTCGAGCAGTGCAATGCGAATGTGAAAGCCCTCATAAACGCCCGCAGCGGCGGCAAAGAAGACATACCAGATCATCAGGATCAAGGCCGCCTGTTCCGACCATGAGGGGCTATCGTTCAATACAAATCGACCGAACACCTGCCAGCCGATAATCGCTGTCATCAAGACCAACCCGGCCGCACCAAGCTTGATCAGGAATTCCGATATTTGCTGCATCAGTTTGTCCCTTTGCGCAGCGACAGTATCCGGTCGACCAGGTCCTGTTGCTGCGGCGTATCAACAAAATCGCCCCACATGCCCATCATCTTTTCCGTGAAAGGTGCAGGATCAACTTCGTTCACCTCGACACCGGATGCGAGCACGATCTCCATGCTCTTTGCGACCTGTGCATCCCATAGCTCACGCATATAGATGACCGATTGCTTGGCCGTATCGCGCACCAGTACCTGATCGTCAGCGCTTAGTTTGTCCCAGCTGATCTTGGACATCACGAACATTTCGGGCGCAAGCAAATGCCGCGTCAGGCTATAGTAGCGCGCAACTTCAAAGTGTTTTCCATTTTCGAACGAGGGCCAATTGTTTTCCGCCCCATCGATCACTCCCTGTGCAAGCGATTGATATACCTCATCAAGCGGCATTGGGGTCGCGTCAGCGCCAAGCGAGTCGATCATTCCGATGTATAAATCAGAGCCCGGTACACGCAGTTTGAGACCCGCCATATCTTCGGGTGAGTTTATCGGTCCTCGCGTGTTGTAGAAAGACCGCGATCCGGAATCGTAAAAGCAAAGTCCGATGAGGCCATGCGGTTCAAGCGAGGCAAGGATTTCATCGCCTATGTCTCCGTCCATGGCGGTCCGCATGTGTTCGGTTGATTCAAACAGAAATGGCAGCGCAGGCACTTTGGTCAGCGGCTCGATCGAATTGAGCGGCGCCAGATTGACACGGTTGAAATCCAGCCCGCCGAATGTCGTGATCTCCAGAGTATCGCGTTCATTACCCAATTGGCCGCCAGCATACATTTTGACGCCCAAGCGGCCATTGGTTCGCGCGCTCAATGTCTCACCAAAACGGATTACGGCCTGAACCGTCGGATAGCCGAGCACATGCGTGTCTGTGGAGGTAAACAGGCTCGAAAAACGCCCATTGCAAGCCGCCAGCATCGCAAGTGACCCGCCGATCATCATGCGGCGCGAAATAGACATCACCTTGGAACTTGCGACCCCATTTGCCTCGTCGTTCACGAGCTTGGCTCTGCGGCTACCAGCGACAATGAGAACGATCCGTAGTCGCCAAAAGAGATGCGCGATTTTGCACCGATTTCGGCCTCGTGGACACCTGTGATGGCACCGGTGGAAATATGCGTGCCTGGTGGCATTTCGATGCGTTTGCGTTCACCGTGTGAGAGCAGGAAGGCAATAGTCTGATCGGCCGAGCCAACAACGTCACTGACTTCGCGTTCGCCAACGTACTTTTCATTGATCATGCAAGTCACGGGAATTGGACCAAGGCCTCGTTCACGCCAATCAACGATTTCAGGCCCGATGATCATTCCGTTATTGTTGCCAAAATCGCTGATCACCGCAATCGGGCCAATCGAATTGATCGCCGGCAGCGGGCTGCTTGCGATTTCGGCCCCGATGAACATTCTGTCATGAGCACGCGTTGCACCCAATTGCACGATAAGCTCAGGCTCGATTGCGGCAAATCCGCCCATGAATACGGGCATTTCAACATGCCCGCCGTCGGTCACTGTCTCAACTGAACGAGAGAAAATCGGTCCAACCAGGCGGGTCTCGCCGAACCTGTCGATGAAAGCAGGCGGCACGCCGCCCACTTTCCATCCGACAACATCATCTTGCCACAACTTTCGGGAAAGCTCTTGGATCGAATAGGCTTCCCCGAAAGTTTGTGGAAGCGTCCCGGGAAAGCCGGGCAGGGCTTTGGCTGATTGTCTTGCCCTTACCAGAACCCGGGATATTTCCCCGAGCCTTTCCTGGGCAGCCAAGTCCTGCGTATCCATGCTTTCCTCGCTTAGCTCAGCTTCGGTCAAAACCGAACATTCGCACCAAACGTAATCCGGCGGTCAGGCAAACCCTGGAAGCAGAATTGTGCCCCATCGTTCACGCAAAACTGCTCAATATCGTCTTTCATCAGGTTTACACCCTCAACACCAATATTGATATTGTCCGTCACGTCATAGCTGATACTCGCGTTAAGCTGCCCGCGCGCACCAGTCACTGTTGGGAAACCAAGCGTACTGCCGAGTGAGGCACCGCCAGCGGTATCCAGAGTACGGAACGAGTCGCGCCAAGTGTAGCGTGCCCGTGCCGACAGACCGTATTTCTCATAGAACAGCGTGACGTTGTAAGCGTTTTTCGAGAAGTCGAGCAGGCCTTGAACAGCTGTGAACGGACCGGTGAGACCACTGCTCGATTCAAGGATCGTGGTGCCGCGTGCCGAGGATTGGTTCACAGCTTCGCCGCCGCTAAAGTCCTGATAGGTGTAGTTAGCGACAATACCAAAGCCCGAAGCAAAGCCCAACGTGTCCTCAAAGCTGGAGAGGTCATACTGGAATGCAACTTCGATACCTTTTTGCTTGGTCGTTGAGCTGTCGTTGGTCTGGGTCAAAAGATCGACACAGATACCTTGCTCGGAAATGCCGGTCACGAAGACGCCTTGGTCAGCAATCGGGTTGAAAATACCGCCGCCTTCGCAAGGTGGGGTGATGTCTTTCAATCCGCTTGAACCGCCCGGCGTGACCTCTGCTTCATCAAGCTGTGTGACGAAAATATTCGTACGCTCTTTGTAGAACACACCAACGCTGAGCACGGCTGCCGGAGCAAAATACCATGCCAAAGACGCATCATACGACGTTACCGTTTCCGGTGCGAGATTGGGGTTACCAACCCGAACAGGAGCGGTTGAGCTCGTGCCGAAAGAAACCGAAGATGAAAGGTCATTGAAGTCAGGACGGTTGATGTCCTCACCCCAGCTGGCCCGCAATACGAGGTCATCGGTCAGATCGGCGATCACGTTAAGGCGCGGCAGGAATTCGGTGTAGTTACCGCGTGTGGTAACCGATGTTACCGTGCCGTCCGGGAATACAGTGTTACCGATAGAAGCAATTGAAGTGTCGACCCAGCGAGCACCGATATTACCGCGAACAATCCCGAATTCGAAGTTCACTTGCCCGTAAACTGCATGCGTGGTTTCATCGATGTCGAAAAACGCGTCTGGTGACGCCGAAGGCTCACCGATAACTACTCCGTTCTCGGTTTGCAGGAACGCGGCCTGAATAATATCCAGCGTGCCTTCGGGATCGCTAAACGAGCGGTCTGGATCAATTAGCAAAAAGTTACGGAAGGCCAAGGTACGGCCATCGGCATCGCCAAAATTGCTAGGCCCTGGAACCAGCAGATCAGCGAAAAGTGATCCGTTCGGGCTATCGAACAAACGGCTAAAGCCGCGCGATGTACCGATATCATTGAACGTGCTTGATCGCTTGCTGTAGCGATAACCTGCGTCAACAGAAGTGATGAAGCCGGTCAGGTCTTCCAGATCAAGCGATGTATCGATCCGCGCAGCATTTTCCGCGTTGTCGATCGTATCGCGGCCGACAGTCACGGCGTCGAGCACCACGTTGTTCGGATCCAGCAACTGTTCGACGGTTGGAGCAAACGGCGAATCAAAATTGATGCCGAATGCTAGCGAGCCGCCAGACAGATCATAACGAAACGGAACCGCGTTATCGTTGCTGGTGTTGTTAGTCGGGTTGCCATTCGCGTCCAGACGGTTGAGCGGCGCGTTCGGATTGATGAAGTTCAGCGTGGTGCTGAGGTTTGGATTGACTGTGCTTGACGTCGTGCGTGATGCCTCAATCCGCGCCGAAAAACGGCCAGCGCTGAATTCGGTACCCAGAATATAAAGCTGACTGGTCGTCAGACGCGCGCCCGTGTCGCTAGAGAAACGCAAGTTCGGATCATCATCATCGCGCGCCAGATTGGGTTCGATCGTGCCGGTCAGTGCGCCCTGTATGGAGCCCAGATCGACACCGTCCAGCGTTCCGTAGTTGATGGTCTCAAATGAATCAGGAACGTTGTTGAAACGGACCGAGCTAACTCCCGATGCCTGAATTCGGGAACTGTCCTGGCGACGCTCTTGGTCGCTGATAATTGTGTCGAAATAGAATCTCAGGTTGTTTGATGGCGCGTATTCAAGCGTACCGGCAAAGTTGATTGTCTCATATTCGAAATTCTCAAGTTCCTGATTGAGGAACTGGATACCAATGAAATCGAAACCAGGACCCGGATTGCCCGCTGAATCGACGACGGCCCCTTGCGGGATGAGCGTATCGCGATCAACGCGCGGACGGAATGATGTGGCCTCCTGCTCGGCATAGCTGCCGCTCAGGACGATGCCGATTTCACCAATGCCCGTGTCCCAGCTGTTGCCGAAACTTCCGGAGATGCGCGGTGAAATGCTGTCGGATAGTTCGCTGTATTCCCCCTGAACCCGGAAAGCGACCAGACGCTCGGTCAGGTCCAATGGTCGAATGGTTCGCAAGTTGATCGTACCCCCGACAGAACCTTCAATGGTCTGTGCGGTTGGAGATTTGGTCACTTCCAATGAGGAGATGATCGCCGCGTTGACGTCTTCAAAATTGATGCCGCCCCGGCCGGTGCCAGAGCCAACGGTCCCGACACCGTTGATTTCGGTTCTATTGTCATTCGTACCGCGAATCTGGACCCCGGACCCGACGCCAGCCCGGCGGGTAATCTGAACACCGGGAATATTCTCCAATACCTCTGCGAGGTTTTGGTCGGGCAGCTTACCGATGTCCTCGGCCTGGATGACTTCAACCAGGCTATCCGCATTTCGCTGCTCATTAAGCGCGCTTGCGAGCGAGGATCGAATGCCCGTAACTACGATTGCATTGCCCGTGCCTTGCGCACCGGCGTTGACGACTGGCTCTTGCTCTGCGTCTTGCGCAAAGGCAGTACCAGGCAGACCCAAGGCAATGGTTGATGCAAGCAAGGCGCAGCGCATTTTAGTAACGCGCACGCCAGATTTTCTCGCTGAACGAGCAGCTAGTGAACTCATGATACTCTCCCATGTTTCTGCACACTCCCACGTGCAGACCGATTTATGACACCGGTTACCCCAATAATTGACACCGGTGCCAATGAACGTCAATACCCAAGTCGAAAAAGTTCGTAAGAGCGTTCAAAAGGGTGAGTGGGATGTTGGGTTTACGTATTTTTATCAAGAGTTTAAGCTGCGCCCCAATGGCCCTGTTGGCCTGTGGTACGCCCTTGGTCGCGCAAGAAATACCCCGAATTCTTGGTGATCAGAAAACCGAAGCGCAATACCCGCTTCCCGACTTTTCCTATGCCGGATATGGCTTCGGCGTTCAGCCTATTCCTGCAGTCGACAACGTCCTTGATGTCGCAAACTACGGGGCAATTCCCGATGATGGTAAAGACGATAGCGTAGCCCTCAAGGCAGCGCTCGCCGCAGCGCATGAAATGGCCGGGCCAGTCCGCGTCCAGTTGCAGCAAGGTCGCTACATCCTAAGCGAGATTTTATGGATCGAGAAAAGCGGCATTGTCTTGTCCGGTATCGGTTCAGACGACGGTGGGACGCAGCTCTACATGCCCCGCCCACTCAACCAGATAGATGACGGCGGCGCGCTCAAAGAGATCCGGGAATACTTGGCTGAAGAAGACAAATACGAGCGGCAACCGGATGCAAATCTCAATGTGCTTTTCTCGGAATACAGCTGGAGTGCCGGCTTCATATGGGTTCGCTATCCGGGCGGTCGACATGCCACCTACAAACAGAGCTACGACCGACCGATTGAGACTGTCAGCTCGATCAGCCAAGGAACTCAGTTCATGCGTGAGCTCACGGTGGCAAATCCCGATCAGCTGAACGTGGGCGACGTGCTGCAAATTCATTGGCACAATCGTCATGGCCCGGACGGGGCGCTCATCAAATCGCTTTATGGCGATACCGATTTAAAAGTCGGCAGCCGGCATTGGGAAATGCCCGATCGTCCGCTGGTGCGTCAGGCAACGCGGATCGAGGCCATTGACGGCGATCGCGTAACAATTGCCGATCCATTGCTGCATGACATAAACGCGCAGCTACCGGCCTATTTTGCGCGCTGGGATCACCTTTCCAATGTCGGCATTCAGGACCTGGCCCTGACCTTTCCGGAAAACCCCTATTTTGGTCACCATAATGAGGCGGGCTATAACGGAATTTATTTTACCGGTGTTCACAACGGTTGGGTCCGCAATGTACGCATCAGCGATGCGGATGCTGGCATACTCACCGATGACGCCGCGAACGTGACAATTGCGAATGTCGTTACCGATGGCAAACACAAGGCGCATTACGGTGTGCATATTGGTAATGTGCATAATGTGTTGGTTGAAGAACTGACGGTTTTCAATCCGACCGAACACACATTCAGTTTCAACACTCAGGCGACAAAGTCGGTCTACAAAGACTCGGTCGCCTGGCATCAGCCCACTCTTGATCAACACGCAGGGGCAAACCATCAA
This sequence comes from Erythrobacter sp. S227, assembly GCF_057364925.1. Taxonomy (NCBI): domain Bacteria; kingdom Pseudomonadati; phylum Pseudomonadota; class Alphaproteobacteria; order Sphingomonadales; family Erythrobacteraceae; genus Erythrobacter; species Erythrobacter sp. S227. Next base: position 220,592 of record NZ_CP200280.1, on the reverse strand, counting down.
AATCTGTATGACCGGATCACAGTGCACGTCGTCGCTGACCAGACCACCGACGATGGCAAACCGATGTATGACCTATTCAAGGCAGGAGGCGCTGGATACTGGAACCCTGGCCATGGTCGCTACAACACCACGTGGAACCTACAGGTGATCGCCAAGGGCAATGTCCCACCCGACAGCCCGCTCGTGCTGCTCGCCGGTTCGGAAGGGCCTGACGCAAGGGTCGTCAGCCTATACGGAAACCGGGAGATCGAGCTCGATTTCACGCCCGCTCCCTATCTCGAGATGCTGAACAAAGAGATCACTTCGATCTCCTCGCTGTACGAGTACCAGCTTGGCAAACGCTAGATGCATGCTGTCTGGGGTTTGGCTAAACCCAGCTTGCGGATTGAATGTCGGCCAAATGCAAGATTTGGTAGCGGAGGAGGGACTTGAACCCCCGACACGCGGATTATGATTCCGCTGCTCTAACCACCTGAGCTACTCCGCCCCAAAAGGGTTCCCATTGGATTGAAAGCCAGCGGGAATCGCGAGGCTTCACGCCTCAAGCGAGCGCGCGATTTAGGGCGCGGACCTGCAATGGTCAACCAAAGTTTTGGGGTCTACCTCAGTTTTGCGCTTCTTCGATTGCTTCGTTCATTCGCACCACTTTCACCGCCAGACTGCGATTGAAAGCGCTGTCCACCGCGCGGCCGATTTCGGGCAGGCTTTGGGAGAGCTGTGCCAGAGCATCGCGGTCAAGCTGGGCCATGCGCATGGGCAAGACCACCGTTACGGTGGCGCTTGCTCCCTCGCCTGAAATATGGCTGATCTCTCCGACAAATTCGCCAGCGCCGCATTCATTGACCAATTGGCCATCGCGCTTGATCGAAGCACGGCCCGTGGCGATGTAGATGAGCGGCGGGTCAATCTGGTGCTGCTCTATCAACACATCGCCTACGTTAACATCGTGCCATTGCATAAGATCGCGCAGGCGGTTTTGCTTCGCGGGGTCTTCGATCTTCATCACATGATCGAACAACTCGCGTTCTTCCTTCGACATATTTCCGGTTCTTGCCCGGTCCCACAATTGATAGAGGCGCGCAGCGTTTAGGACGGCAAACACCACAGCGACGTAGAATTCTGCGCCCACATTGTCAGTGACCACCAAATGCGCCGCTGCAAACACGCCTGCTGCCAAAAGGAACATGCGGATGGAGCGCACCTGATGAACCATCACAGCCGCGATCAGCATCGCTGCTGTCATCCAGCCAAATATCGCGGTCAAATCCATGATGTTCCCCCCTTTGCCCGTCTTTCAAGGCTCGTTGCACCAGGGTCTATACTACAAACGCTCTTTTCCGCGAAAGGTGCATGTTTTGATGTGTTCCCACGGGCCGTCTTGATAAAGGTGTAGCTCTAATGCGGGAAAGGAAAAGCGGCGCTGTTCGATTGTCGGCGCAAGGCTTGCCTGAAGCGCGCGGGCTTCGGATTTGGTCACCTTGTTCTGGATCGTGATGTGCGGGCGCGGCTCGTAGAGGTCTTGCGCCGTCAGGCTGCCGTGAAAGTGCTCTGCGATCAGGCCGCGCAAAGTCAGCAATGGCTCGCTCTGGAGCGCGATTGCCGTGCCCTTCCCCAAGTCCATGATACCAGTGATGTAAGCCTCAGGAGCGGCAAATTCGCGCGTTACGATGGGAAGGAAATCCTTCAACTCCTCATAGAGGGAGGGCGCAAAGGAGTGGAACATGGTGACATGCGCATGAAGGTGATTGCGCTCTGGCGGGTAATGCTCGCGGCGCAAGGCATCGGCCCAGCGCTGAATGTCAGGCGGTAGAGCCGCCGTCACGATGAAGGGACGGCCCACGGCGCGTCAGTCCATTTCGCCGCGCTGCCTGCGAAGCTCGAACCAGCGTCCGACAGCCTCATTATGGCCCGCCAGCGTCTCGTTGAATTCATGCCCACCCGTGCCATCGGCGACCATGAACAGGTAATCGTGATCCTCCGGGTTCATGACAGCGGCGATCGTCTCTCGCCCAGGATTGGTGATCGGTCCCACCGGAAGCCCGACGCGGGTGTAGGTGTTGTAGCCATTGACCGCGGCGATTTCAGATTGGCGAATGCGCCGGCCCAAAGGCTTGCCCTTTGTGATGGGGTAGATGATCGTGGGATCCGCCTGCAGCATCATGCCGGTGCGCACGCGGTTGGAATACAGCCCCGCCACAGTGCGGCGCTCTGACGCGGTGCCCACCTCTTTTTCAACGACGCTTGCAAGGATCAAGGCCTCGCGAATGGTGTCTACGGCGGCGTTTTCGCTCCGCTGCGCCCAGGCTTCCGCCAGGTACAGGTCCATCGCGCTTTGCATCTGTTCAATCAGGCTGGCTCGCGATTGGCCGCGTTCATAGGAATAGGTGTCGGGTAGGATTGACCCTTCCAAAGGCACATCCACCTCTCCGGTGAGCAATTCTTCTGCCATCACCCGCTCCCATACAAGGATGCTGGGCATGCCTTCCGGGATCGTGATGAATCGGCGGATGACATCGCCGGATTGGAACATCTTCAGGATGTCGCCCTGGCTCATACCGGGTTTGAGCTCGAACTCGCCCGCTTGGATAGGGTCAGATGACCCGAAAATGCGCGCCGAGAGCAGGAAGCCGTCAGCCGAGCTGATATGGCCCGCTTCCTCGAGGTTTTGCGCAACAGAGGTCAAAGACGAGCCTGCCGGGATCAGGAAGGGCGTTTCCGCCTCGACGTTTGCCTTACCCAACAGTTGAGTGCCCAGCAGCAATGCACCTGCGGCAAACACCGCAAGGCCCAGCCCGACAATCCAGCCGAGCTTCTTCACGGGTCTAGTCCTCGACCTTCTGCATGATGATCGAGGCATTGGTCCCGCCAAAGCCAAAGCTGTTGTTGAGCACAGCCTTCACTTCGCGTTTTTTCGCCTTCAATGGCACAAGGTCGATGCCTTCGGTGCCATCATCCGGATTGTGCAGGTTAAGCGTCGGCGGCACGATCTGGTCACGCATCGCGAGGATACAGAACACCGCCTCAACCGCGCCAGCACCGCCCAGAAGGTGGCCGATTGCGCTTTTGGTCGAGCTCATCGACGCACCGCCGAGACCTTCGCCAAGGACGCGCTTGACCGCAGCAAGCTCAATCGTGTCGGCCATGGTCGAAGTGCCATGTGCGTTCACATAGTCGATATCGCCCGGACCAAGACCTGCCTTCTTCAAAGCCATCTTCATCGCAAGCTCTGCGCCTTTGCCCTCCGGGTGGGGGGCGGTCACGTGATAGGCATCGCCCGACAGGCCATAGCCGGTGACTTCGGCATAAATCTTCGCGCCGCGCGCTTTGGCGTGCTCGTATTCTTCAAGGATTACAACGCCTGCGCCCTCGCCCATTACGAAGCCTTCGCGGTCCTTGTCGTAAGGACGGCTTGCCTCGGTCGGGCGATCGTTAAAGCTGGTGTTCAATGCGCGCGCTTGCGCAAAGCCGGCAATGCCAAGCGGGTTGATCGTGCTCTCTGCCCCGCCTGCAACCATAATGTCGGCATCATCCATCGCGATCATGCGCGCAGCGTCACCAATGGAGTGCGCACCTGTTGAACAGGCCGTCACAACAGCATGGTTTGGCCCCATGAAGCCGTATTTTATCTGAACCTGGCCCGTCACCAGATTGATCAGGCGACCGTGCACAAAGTGCGGCGAGACGCGGCCTGGGCCACGCTCATGCAGATTGACCGATTCTTTTTCGATCCCTGGAAGTCCGCCAATACCAGCGCCGATAGAGCAACCAACGCGCTCCTTTTCCTCATCGGAAAGGTCGGTAAGGCCCGCATCTTCGAGAGCCTGTCCTGCTGCATCAATGCCATAGATGATGAAAGGATCGACTTGCCGCTGGATCTTACCATCAACGCGGGTATCAGGGTCAAAGCCCCAAGGGTGGTCCTTGTCCTTCACCTCGCAAGCGATGGTGCATTTCTGCCCTCCAGGCTCGAACCTTGTAATCGGCCCCGCCCCGCTTTCACCAGCGATCAGGTTCTTCCAAGAGGTCTCAACATCCCCGCCAAGCGGAGTAACAAGACCCAAACCGGTGACAACAACACGACGCATTCAACACTCCATAGCCCCGATCACCGGAGCAGATACATGTTCGATCCCAATACACTACAGGCCCGATAGCCCTAAAAAGGGCCCGGGCCTGTCGGTCAGTCGTCCATCAAAACGGACGATCTGAAGGCGTTAGCCCGGGGGCTTGGCCCCCTTGCGGACTTAACCTTGCGTTTCTTCGATGAATTTGGTTGCATCGCCAACGGTTGCGATCTTTTCAGCCGCATCATCGGGGATTTCCACGCCAAACTCTTCTTCGAAAGCCATTACCAGCTCAACGATATCGAGGCTGTCTGCGCCCAGATCATCGATAAAGCTTGCTTCCTGAGTTACTTTGTCACCTTCGACGCCGAGATGTTCGACGACAATTTTCTGCACGCGGGTTGCAGTATCGCTCATGTTGATCCCTCTTTTCTGGGGTTTGAAACTTCTCCTACGCCCCTATAGGTCGGTTCGAAATAGCGCAAGTCAAGATGCAAGCCTGTTTGGGATATCAGGCAAACAGCGCCCTTGTATCGAGCAGCTCGACATCGTCCCGGCCCTCAAAACTCTCGAGAATCTTGTATTTGTGCAAGGTCCCAAAGGTGACGAGGGCGGTCAGACCTTGCCCGCTGATCCGGTCGAGTTCCTGATTGATCAGATCGGTATGCGCGCGGTTGATTTGCGTCCAGCCGCCTGCACCAAAGTCTTCGTCAAAATACCGCTCATATGGGCCGCGCGACGCCTTTGCGAGCGCATCGAATTCAGGCGTATGAATAAAGCGCGGATCATCGCCGCGCCCTGCCAGCTCGCGCGAAAACGTGCGAACGGCCGCGCGGTGCTCGGCCCACTCGTTAGCGCGGGCTGGATCGTTTTGAATACGCCGCAATGCACGGGCGCGGTTCCTTGCGATACCTTGCGACCAACCAGCCGTCCCAAGGATGCGAAACCCGAGCTCTTTGCTTAGCGGAAAGACCACATCGGTGTACTCGGGAAAGACTTGCGTGCGAGGCTCATCCACTTCGCCCGTGGCCTCAAAGCTTGCGATCGCCTGATCAATGCGGTCCGGGGGAATTTCTGTCAGGATGATATCGGGCGATGCCTTTCGGATCGCCTGTTCGAGCACCTGAAGCGAGTAATCCTTGCTACCAAGATGATTCGAATGGATCACCCCCATGACATAAAGCTTGGTTTTGGGCGGGCCTGCCTCTGCCCCTTGCTCGCAGCTGACCAGCGAGGGCGCGATTAAAGCGGCGGCAAGGCTCGCACCAAGAAAGGATCGGCGATCAAGGCTCATAATGGGCCATTCGCGCGAACAGGGGCAGTTGTTACGAGCGCTATGATCAAAGCGCGGCGCGCGCGGCCAGGTCTTCTTCGGCTCTCACCCGGCTGCGCACCCGTCGCATTCCGTCGGTGGGGTAATCGCGGTCAGGATCGACCAACAGCGCGCGAGCATAGTAATCGAGCGCCGCTTCCAGCTCGCCTGCGCTTTCATGACATAGCCCGATGTTGAACAGGACGGAGACATGCTCGGGATTGGTCGCCTCCAGCGCCCCGAACCCTTCGCATGCGGCATCAACGCTGTCATCGGTCAGTTTGACCGCATCACGAAAGGCCCGGCGATCCTCTTTGCGAAGGTTCTTGCGGCTTTCCATCACACGAATGCCCCTGCGTGACTGAACCGGTGCAAGGTCACGGCGTATCTCCTCTACGAGAGCGCCGATAAGCTCGTTTTCCATATCAAGGCTCGAGGGAACGCCGCTTTCATCTGCACAATACCGCTCGGCAGCAGCGCGCGGTTCGGTTTGAGAATACAGCTGCTCGCCGCCTGCGCCGGTCAAAAGCAGGCGCGGGTCAACCCGCACCGAAAGCTCGCGGCATTCGATGCGCACTTCGCGCCGCTCGATGCATTTGTCTTCTGCATTACGCTTGGAGCATTCGCGTTCGATTTTGGGCTTTACTTCACGCTCGATAACCTCGCTGCGCACAGTGCCGCGAAGCTCCGCATCGGGGAGCAGAGGCCGGGCCGAAACTGTACCGTCATTGCCCTCGACCTGAACCTCTGCACTGGCGAACGTATTGGGCGTAACAAGCTCGAAATAGGGTTCGCCTCGGATGAAGACATTGCCAAGCTGCTCGGAGAGCGCGAGCTCAAAATCCTGCCCTAAATCACCGCGGAACCGGTCAATAAGGATAAGCTGCACATCGACAGGCACATCCACGCGCGCAGCATAGACACCCTCGACCGGGATCGTTTCAGCCTGCGCCGCCTGCGCGCCGCAAAGTGCCATGGCCCCGACCAAGCCCCTCACGAAGCACACTTTTCCAGTCATCCAAACCCCCGGTTCTGCTTTCAACCGCAATCTGGATAGGCTGCAATTTACGCCAAATGAATGGGTCGGGAGGCCGGAATTTCCGGGCTTATTGCTGGCCTTCCGTTTTGGGAGGCTCCACCACGCGAATGCTCAGCTCGCGTTGCTGCGCTGGGGCGGCTGGCGAAGGCGCGCCCATCATCAGGTCCTCGCCCTTCTGGTTCATCGGGAAGGCGATAACCTCACGGATTGCCTCTTCGCCTGCGAGCAACATGACAATGCGGTCGATACCCGGTGCAGAGCCACCGTGCGGAGGCGCGCCAAGCTTGAACGCTTCGATCATGCCGCCGAACTCTTTGTCGACAGTGGCGTTGTCATATCCGGCAAGCTCGAACGCTTTGTACATGATGTCCGGGCGGTGGTTCCGGATTGCGCCCGATGACAGCTCATAGCCATTGCAGACGATGTCATACTGCCACGCCTTGATGTCGAGCGGGTCCATGGTCTCCAGCGCTTCCATCTCGCCTTGCGGCATCGAGAAGGGGTTGTGGCTGAAGTCGACCTTCTTCGCTTCCTCGTCATATTCGAACATGGGGAAATCGACGATCCAGCAGAATTTGAAGCAGTCTTGCTCGATCAATTCCAATTGCTCGCCCACTTGGGTGCGGGCAGCGCCTGCGAGTTTGGCCGCGTCCTTTTCCTTGCCGGCCGCGAAGAACAGGCCATCATCCGGGCCAAGGCCAAGCTCGTTATAAAGCTCTTCCATGCGCTCCGGACCGTGGTTCTTGGCAATCGGACCGCCAAACTCACCGCCTTTGCGGGTGACATAGCCAAGGCCAGCAAACCCTTCGCTGCGGGCCCAATTGTTCATGTCATCGAAGAACTTGCGGCTCTTACCGGCTGTGTTCGGGGCAGGAACCACGCGAACAACGCCGCCACTGCCAACGATCTTTTCAAACAGGCCAAAGCCCGATTTTTCAAAGTGGCTGGTGACATCCGAAATGATCAGCGGGTTGCGAAGGTCGGGCTTGTCGGTGCCGTACTTCATGATCGCTTCGGCGTAGGGGATGCGCGGGAAATCGCCTGATTTGGTGACAGTCTTGCCGCCCGAGAATTCCTCGAAAGTGCCCGCGAGCACAGGCTCAAGCGCTTGGAACACATCTTCCTGCGTCACAAAGCTCATTTCAAAGTCGAGCTGGTAAAACTCAAGGCTCCGGTCTGCGCGAAGGTCTTCGTCGCGGAAACACGGTGCAATCTGGAAGTAGCGGTCGAAGCCCGACACCATCAGCATCTGCTTGAACATCTGCGGCGCTTGGGGAAGCGCGTAGAAATTGCCCGGATGCATGCGTGATGGCACGAGGAAGTCGCGCGCGCCTTCGGGGGAGGACGCGGTCAGGATCGGCGTCTGAAACTCGGTAAAGCCCTGATCCGTCATCCGCTTGCGAAGCGAAGTGATAACCTGGCTGCGCAGCATGATGTTACGGTGCATGGTCTCACGCCGCAGGTCGAGGAAGCGATATTTCAGGCGAATGTGCTCTGGGTAATCCAGCTCGTCCGCGACCGGCAAAGGCAATTCTGCCGCCGCGCTTTGCACGGTAATCGCGCGGGCGAACACTTCGATCTCGCCGGTGGCAAGCTTGGGGTTCACTGTATCGGCGCTGCGGGCCTTTACCTCGCCATCAATCGTCACCACCGATTCCGCGCGAAGCCGGTCGAGCACTTCCAGTGCAGGCGAATCTTCGTCAGCCACAATCTGGGTGATGCCAAAGTGATCGCGCAAATCGACGAAGAGAACCCCGCCAAAATCGCGTTTGCGGTGGACCCAGCCCGAAAGACGGACGGTTTCACCAACATTTTCGGCGGAAAGCTGGGCACAGTTGTGGGTACGATAGGCGTGCATCTAAATTATTGTCCTATTTGCGTGTATGGCGCTATGGGCGCGCTAACAGGGGAAGCATACCGCTTTGTCAAGTCGCGGCATCACGTCGCAAGCGCCTCTACCATATTCTGGCCACTTGCGGGCCGAGAGCGGCACTCCGCTCAAGACATAAGAAATGAATGAAATGAAAATACATGATCTGATTACCACTACCGACGCTCTGGCTGAACTGTGCGAGCGTTTGGCAGCTTCCGAATTCGTCGCGGTGGACACTGAATTCATGCGCGAAAACACCTATTGGCCGGAACTTTGCCTGGTCCAAATCGCCAATACCGAAGAAGCCGCCGCAATTGATCCGCTTGCCGATGGCATTGATCTCAAACCGTTGCTCGACCTGCTCACGGAAAACGATGAGGTTCTCAAAGTCTTCCACGCTGGCGGGCAGGACGTCGAAATTATCGTCAACATGACCGGCAAGACGCCGCAGCCCGTGTTCGACACGCAAATTGCAATGATGGCGATCAGCCAGTCCGAACAGATCGGCTATGCCAACCTTGTCGACCACTGGCTGGGCTTTCAGATCGATAAAGGCGCGCGCTTTACCGATTGGAGCCGCCGCCCGCTGACCGATCGCCAGATCGAATACGCGATTGGCGACGTGACGCATTTGTCGAGCATCTTTCCCAAAATCCTCAAAAAGCTGATCAAGACGGGGCGCGGCAATTGGCTTGATGCAGAAATGGAGAAGCTTGCCAACGTCTCCAACTACACCGTCGATCCAAGCAATTCGTGGAAGAAAATCCGTCAGCCCGGGCGCAATCCGCAGGTGCTTGGCCGCCTAAAGGACCTTGCCGCATGGCGCGAGGGTGAGGCGCAGCACAAGAACATTCCGCGTGGGCGTATTATGCGCGACGAAACACTCGCCGATATCGCCTCGCATCCGCCCAAGAAGCAAAGTGATCTCGCCAAAGTGCGCGGCCTTTCCAGCGCGTGGCGCGACAATGATATTGGCAAGCGCCTGATGAAGGTAATCGCCGAGGCGGAACCTCTGCCCAAATCGGAAATGCCCGAGAAGATGAAGCGCGGCGCGCCGCTTGGCAAAGAGGGTGCCCTTGTGGCCGACCTTCTCAAATTGCTCCTGAAAATCCGGGCGCGTGAGATTGATGTGGCTGCGCGTCTGTTGACCCGCGCGGACGAGATGGAAGCGCTCGCCGCGGGCGTGCGCGAGCTCAAAGTGCTCGATGGTTGGCGCTATGACGTCTTTGGCAAGGACGCTCTGGAACTGGTCGAAGGCCGCACCGCCTTTGCGGTCAAGAAAGGCAGGCTGGTGATGACCCATATCGACGATATGCAAGCCAGCATGGAAGAGGCGCAGGCGGAAGAAGACGCGGCCGAGGCACACGCAGAAGAATCGACACAAGAGGAAGGCGCAGAAGCAGAGGTCGGGCAGTGAGTACCTACCTGCCCACCTTGAAACAGCTGCAATATCTCGTCGCTTTGCACGAGGCAGGGCATTTCGGGCGTGCCGCCGATGCGAGCTTTGTCTCTCAATCAACGCTTTCCGCCGGTATTCGCGAGCTTGAATCGCTTCTGGGTGTGACCCTGGTCGAGCGTTCGCGCCGGGTGGTTCGCTTCACCCGGCTTGGCGATCAGGTCGTTGAAAAGGCGAACAAGATCCTGCGCGAAGCAGAGGAGCTTGCCGAGCTTGTTCAGGCAGCGGGCAAGCCTTTGACCGGTGAGCTTCGAATGGGCGTTATCCCGACGATCGCGCCCTTTATGATCCCGCGCATTTTGCCGCGCCTCAGGAAAGAGCGCCCTGACCTGCAATTGATGCTGCGCGAAGAGACGAGCCAGGATGCGATTGAATCGCTTCAACATGGGCGCGTGGATTGCGTGCTTCTGGCACTTCCGTTTGACACAGGCGAGGTCGAAAAAGCGAAGATTTCCGATGACAGGCTGTTCGTCGCCTTTCCCAAGGATGACCCGCGGATGCCGCCTGCGAGCGTCGATCCCGACCTTCTCGATTATGGAAGCCTGCTTTTGCTCGAAGACGGGCATTGCCTGCGCGATCATGCGCTGACTGCGTGCAACCGCTCCGAACTGCGGGCAAGCGCCGGTATGATCGGTACAAGTCTGCACACTCTCGTGCAGATGGTCGACAATGATCTGGGCCTTACCATCCTGCCGGAGATGGCACTGGATGCCGGTATTTTGAGCGGCACACAAGTGGTTGCGCGCCCGATGGAAAGCGGCACTGCGAGGCGAGAGATTACTCTTGTGTGGCGCAAGAACTCACCGCGCGCACCCGATTTCCAGCTGCTCGCCGAAGAATTGCGCGCGGGCTAACTCACCCGCTCAACCACAGCATTTTAGCCGCGCCCGCGATAGGGCGAAACACCTTGGTCAGGCAGCCACAGGTCTGCAGGCGGCGCACCGGTCTGCCAGAACACGTCAATCGGAATGCCGCCGCGCGGATACCAATATCCGCCAATGCGCAGCCATTTGGGCTTCATCTCTTCAGCGAGCCTTTGGCCAACGCCAACAGTCACGTCTTCGTGAAAGCCGTTGTGATTGCGGAATGAGCCGAGGAAAAGCTTGAGGCTTTTCGATTCCACAATCGTCTCATCCGGCGCGTAGTCGATTACGATATGTGCAAAGTCAGGCTGGTTGGTCACCGGACAAAGCGAGGTAAACTCGGGCGAGACAAAGCGCACGAGGTAAAGGCTGCCAGCGCGCGGATTGGGGACATAATCCAGAACCGCTTCTTCGGGAGATTGCGGAAGGTCGGTTTGCTTACCCAGAAATGCGGGAGTGCCCGACGTTTCATTGGGGGCGTTCGATTCAGGTGTGGTTTCCATGCCGCGCTGTTGCCGCGAAAGAGCATGGGTTGCAAGCCGCTTACTGGACGCGGGCGCATCGGACACTATGTCACTTGTATCAGGCGCAATCCCCCGCGCGCCCGAAGAGTTCACTTTTTAAGCTCGCAGCAAGGTGTGTTGTTGCAATTTATCGACGTTGATCGTGGTATGACCTGCTTGTTTACCCTTCCCGCTTTTTCGCAAAGCACTGTGCTGCAAACTCCTTCGGCTTTGAGGCCAATGGCGCTGAGGCCAGTAGCGCTGGGGACATTGGCGCTGGGGCGGGGCTTTCGGATGGGCGCCCTATGCTTTGTGAGCGCGGCTGCATTGGCAATGCCGATGCAGCTTGCCGCGCAAGAGCAGCAGGACGAGACATTCTCCGTCCCAACGGCGACGCCGACGCCTTCGCCCTCGCGCGCGCCGCAGGGGCCAGCCGATGAGCGGTTCGGCGTGCCAATCGGGCCAAGGGTCATCCCCCAGCCAACCCGAACGCCTCCCGCTTCGACCACCCCTGCGCCAACGCCTGCCCCGACTTCGGCTCCAACTGGGGCTCCAAATGGGGCTCCAACTCGGGCACCGACGCAGACTTCAACTCCGGCTCCGGCAGCAACCCAAACGCGCACAGCGCCCTCCCCGCAAGCCTCACAGCCCGCGCCTGCACGCACTGAGCCGGATATAGCCCGTCCAAATGTGCGCCCAGAGGTCCGAAACCCCAATGCGCAAGGCGCCGGGATCGGAGTCGAGGACACGGCAGGCCCGGGCTTTGACTCGCTTGGTGAAGAGCCCGGCGCGACCGCGCCTCGCAGCGACGATGGATGGTACAGCGTCGATGAAGCAGGCGCAGAGAACGCGGGAAGCGCCGTGCCACCTGCCCCGGCATCGCAAAATGCCATCCCGCTTTCGACCAACACTCCAAGCGTGTGGGACAGGTTGATTGCGCAAACCTGGCTTTTGGTCGCGCTTGTTGCTTTGATTGCGGCGCTTGGCGGGATCATCGCTATCGTCTGGCTCAGACGCAAGCAGGAGAGCGAGGCAACACTCGAGGCATCCGCGAACGTTTTGACCGCCGGAGTGCGCGCCTCGATGGGCGAGGAAGTGGAAGCCCCCAGAAACGAGTGGACCGAGCCCAAACCGCAGCCAGCAGCAGCGCCGACTGCACCTGAAGCGGCGCCAACAAAGGCGGCAGAGCCCCTATCCGATCACATGCCCGAACAGGTGACCGAACCGGTGGCCGAAGCGGTGGCCGAAGCGGTGGCCGAAGCGGTGGCCGAACCAGGGCCAGAGCCCGCGGTGGCTACAACTACGGCCCCGCCACCGATCGCCCCAAGCGCCCCTCCCAAGGTCGATCTTGCCCTTGATATCGCCAATGCATCGCGCAGCTTGATGCGGTTGACTGTGGATTTCAGCCTCGAGATCAAGAACCTGTCGCAGCATCCCCTCAAAGACCTGAGCATCGCAGGAGAGCTTGCCTGCGCACAGGAAGGCGCGGCCAGCCCTGCGCCGATTGACAAGGCCATGCCGATCACCACGGTCGACAGGATCGCGCCTCAGCAAAGCCGCAGGATCAAAGGCACGGTGCAATTGCCGGTAAGCGAGATCACCGCGATCAGCCAGAACGGTCGGCCCGTTGTGATCCCGCTGATCCACTTCAGGCTCGATATTCCCGATCAACCGGCGATGACACGCTCCTTCGTTCTGGGCACGCCCAGCGCAACCAGCCCGACGCGGGTCCACCCGCTGGTCCTCGACGGGCCTCCGGGCTCACTGCCGCCTCTACGCGCGCAATTGATCAAGCATTCGTGACGCAACATCGCTCGATCCTGCTTGGCGTGGCTCCATCGGCGGGCTAGCAAGGCGGGCATGACCGATCAGTTTCAAAACCTTGTTTCTACCGCGTGGTTGGCCGACCAACTTGGCACGCCCGGAGTGGTAGTCCTCGATGCATCGCGCCATTTGCCAGCCGCAGGTCGCGATCCGCGCAGCGAGTTTGAAGAAGGTCATATTCCGGGCGCACGGTTTCTGGACCTTGCCTCGCTCATCGACGCATCGTCTTCGGTTCCCGCCGCGCTTCCGCGGGCAGAGCAGGTGGCGCAGCGTTTGGCTGAGCTGGGCGTTGAAGCTGGCGCGAAAATCGTCCTTTACGACGACAGCGCGGTAAAGACATCGGCACGCGCATGGTTTTCGCTTATCCAAGGCGGCTTGCCGAATGTCGCGGTGCTTGACGGGGGCCTTGGCAAGTGGCGCGCAGAAGGACGCAGTCTGCAGGCGGGTCCAAGCACCCACGCTCCGGTCGAACCTCTCACGCCCGAGGACGTATCTCCAAAAGTCGCAAGCAAAGCCGACATGCTCGCCAATTGCGAGAGCGGCATTGCCCAGGTGCTCGATGCAAGGGGTGCAGACAGAGTCTTTGGCAGCGGCATCGATCCGGTACATGGCGGGCAGAACGGGCGAATACCGGGCGCGCTCAACCTGCCGTTTGGCAAGGTCTTCAATGACGATGGAACCTTCAAATCCGCTGCAGAATTGCGTGTGCTGTTTGAAGACGCAGGCGTCGATCCGGCTCGACCTCTTATCACCACATGCGGCAGCGGAGTGACCGCATCGGTTCTGCTTTTTGCAGCCCATATTGCGGGCATGGACGACCTGCGGCTCTACGACGGCAGCTGGCAGGAATGGGAAGCCGATCCTGATACACCCAAAGAGCAAGGTCCCGCATGAGCACTTCGGATGACAAACAGCCTCTTGGGCCCGGCACAAAGCTGACCCATGCAGGCAGGCGGCCTGAATGGACCGGGCGCGTGGTCAATCCGCCTGTGTGGCGCGCCTCCACCCATCTTTATGAAAGCGAGGCCGAGCGCAAAGCGGCCAACGCTGGAACGGTTGATGGAGAATTCTTCTACGGCAGGCGCGGCGCACCGACACAGTGGGCTCTCGCTCAGGCGCTGACCGATATCGAGCCGGGGGCCTTTGGCACTGTTCTCTACCCAAGCGGCGTTGCAGCGATTGCCGGATGTTTGCTGGCTGTCCTGCGCCCGGGTGATCATTTGTTGATGAGCGACAATGCCTATGACCCGTCGCGCTCTATGGCGACCGGCCTGTTAAGGCGCATGGGTATTACGCACAGCTTTTTTGACCCCATGGACGTTGCAGGTTTTGAGGCGCTGGTGTCCGAGAAAGCCCCACGCGCCGTGTGGTTTGAAAGCCCCGGCTCGCTCACCATGGAAGTCTGCGATGTGCCTGCAATGGCGCGCATTGCGAAGGATGCCAAGGCGGTAACCCTGATCGACAACACATGGGCAGGCGCGCTTGGCTTTGCTGCTCTCACACATGGTTGCGACATCACCATGCAAAGCCTTTCCAAACATGTCGGCGGGCACAGCGACCTCATGATGGGTTCGGCAAGCGCTGGCGAACGCTGGTACAAGGCGCTGCGCCGAACCTCTCACGAGCTCGGTCAGGTTGTCTCACCCGATGATGCAGCGCTCGCCGCACGCGGACTTCGCACGATGAAGGTGCGGTTGGAGCAGGAAACGGCAAGCGCGCTTAAAATCGCGCAGTGGCTCGATGACCAGCCCCAAGTGGAACAAGTGCTCTGCCCCCTTCTGCCCGGCGCACCCGGCCACGAGCTTTGGAAACGCGATTTCACCGGCGGATGCGGGCTGTTCAGCTTTGTCCTTGCAAGCGATGATGCAGAGGCCAGCGGAAGACTTGCCGATGCGCTCAAGCTGTTTGGTATAGGCTACAGCTGGGGCGGATTTGAAAGCCTCGTGCTCCCGATCTACCCTGACAAGCACCGATCTGTGATGAACGCGCCCACTGAAGGTGGCGAAAAGCCGGCGGTTCGCCTATCCATCGGGCTTGAAGACACGCACGACCTGATCGCCGACCTTGAACAAGCGCTCGGCCAATTGGACATTTGATGACCGCAGTAACACCCGAACCCCCGACCCCTGATACCGAAGTAGAGGCCGCCCCGGAGTTGGAAGCAGCCCCGACCCAGGCGTGGAGCCTCGCCGAAGAAGCGCCTGCCGTAGAGGAGGTGGTCAGCGTTGCAGAGGGCGCGAAAGAAGGGCTGGCGGCCCAAAACGACACTCTTGGTGCAGTCATCGGCACGCTCGACAGCTGGGCGCTGGTTGTGGGCGAAGTTCGCATTTCGGTGTTCGATGTCGTGTTCCTGCTCGCCACAATCGGCCTGGTTATCACCGCTGCGTGGTTCATCACGCGGCTTGCACGCAATCTGATCGGGCGCGTTTCTGCCTTTGACGGCAGTCAGAAACTGCTTGCCGAGAAGCTGGCCACCATTGCCATTTGGGCGATTGCCTTCTTTGTCACGATTGATCTTATCGGCATTGATCTCACCGCCCTTGCGATCTTTGGCGGCGCGTTTGGTCTGGCCATCGGTTTCGGTCTCCAAAAAACCTTCGGTAACCTCATCTCAGGCATTCTCCTGCTGCTCGACAAATCGATCAAGCCGGGCGATGTAATCTCTGTTGCCGACACAACCGGGCAAGAAGCGGTCGGCCAAATCCGCAAGATCGGCATTCGCGCCATTTCGGTCATTACCCGTGATCAAACCGAATATCTCATCCCAAACGAGCTTTTGATGACCAATCAGGTGGTGAACTGGTCCTACAGCTCAAAAGACGTGCGCGTGAAGGCACCCGTTGGCGTATCGTATGACAGCGATCTGGAGCTCGTCACAAAGCTGCTGTATCAGGCGGCAGACGAAGTTGAGCGGGTCCAAAAACATCCAAAGCCGCGCGTTAATATCATGGAATTTGGCGATAATTCGGTGAATTTTGAGTTGCGCTTCTGGATCCAGGACCCCGAAGGCGGGCTCGCGAATATCCGTTCCGATGTCTACATGCGGATTTGGAAATTGTTCAAAGAGAACGACATCGAAATCCCGTTCCCGCAACGCGATTTGCACCTGCGCTCATCCAAACAGTTGGACCAATTGGTCGAGCTGATGAGCGCCGGGAAAGCGTCCTAGGAATAAAGTTTCAAGTTCCGCGCGAAAGCTTTGCTTGGCGCGGCCCAATCCATTCTCGCTGGCGCACGGTGGCCCTCCCCGCCATTTGGGAGCGATGGAAACTGGAACCATCTTTCTTGTGGGCGCAGGTCCGGGTGATCCCGACCTTTTGACACTGCGCGCGGCGCGCTTGATCGAGAGCGCCGAAGTGATTGTCCATGACGGGCTTGTAAGCCCTGAAATCATGGCGATGGCGCGCCCCGATGCGCGGCTTATCTCGGTTGCAAAGAAACGTGCGCGGCACACTATGCCGCAAGATGATATCAACCTGCTGCTCGTGCGTCTGGCTCAAAAGGGTCAAGATGTTGTGCGCCTTAAAGGCGGCGACCCGCTGATCTTTGGACGCGGCGGGGAAGAGGCTGAATTAGCCCGCGCTCACGGCGTGAAGGTCGAGTTTGTCCCCGGCATTTCGGCTGCGAACGGTATGGCGGCCGCGACCGGCATCCCCCTCACCCACCGCGACGCTGCGAGCATCGTCAGCTTTGTCGCTGGCCAGTGCAAAGGCCTGTCTGATCAGGATTGGTCGGGCCTTGCTGGTAAAGGCCGCACGCTAGTCATCTATATGGGCGTCAAAACCGCGCCGCAAATCGCTGAGAAACTGATGGCGGACGGCCTCACACCTGATGTGCCCGTGGTTGTGGTGGAGAATGCTGCACGCGCCGATATGCGGGTGGTGCGCGGGCCCTTGGCGGGGCTCCCCGACCTTGTGACAGACAACAAAATCAAGAGCCCTGCCCTGATCGTCATCGGCGATGTGACGGCGCGGGAAGACGCTCACCTCGAACAATTGGCGCTGGAGGCGCATCAATGAGAGTTCTTACCGGAAACGACCTGAAGACAGGCGATGTGATCTGGTGGACCGGCGAAGGCTGGTCGCGCCATGTCGATGATGCTGTGGACGCTGGCGAAACGGCAGAGCAAGTGCTCGCAGCTGAAGAAGCCGCTCTTCGCGTCAACGTGCCTTACATCATCGAAGCGACCCGCGAAGACGACGGCAGTGTGCGCCCTGCCCACATCAAGGACCGCATCCGCGCCCTTGGCCCCACCGTGCGTCAGGATTTGACGCTCAAACCCAAAGACCCCGAAGCGATTGACTGGGTAATCTGATGTACAAATACGATTCATATGACCAAGCGATGGTCGATGCCCGCGTTGAAGAATTCCGCGATCAGGCTCGTCGCCGCCTTGAAGGTTCGCTCTCGGAAGACGAGTTCAAGCCGCTGCGCTTGATGAACGGGCTCTATCTGCAACTCCACGCCTACATGCTGCGCGTTGCGATCCCCTATGGCACGCTTAACAGCGAGCAGATGACGGTGCTGGGCGATATCGCGGACAAATATGACCGCGGCTATGGCCACTTCACCACGCGTCAGAATGTCCAATACAACTGGATTAAGCTCGAGGACACAGCCGACATTTTGGCGGACCTCGCCAAGGTGGAAATGCATGCGATCCAAACGAGCGGCAATTGCATCCGCAACATCTCAAGCGATCACTTTGCAGGCGCAAGCCATGATGAGCTGGTCGATCCGCGTCCCTATGCCGAACTGATGCGCCAATGGTCGAGCTTCCACCCGGAGTTCACATACCTGCCGCGCAAGTTCAAAATCTGCGTGATCGCGTCTGAAAAAGACCGCGCCGCCATGCGCCTCCACGATATCGGCGTTCAGATCGTAAAGAACGATGATGGCGAGATCGGCGCGCGCTTCTATGCCGGTGGCGGCATGGGACGCACCCCGATGATCGCTCCGATGATCCGCGATTTTGTACCGCTCGATCAGCTGATTACCTATGCCGAGGCGTGTTTGCGGGTCTACAACCGCTATGGCCGTCGGGATAACAAGTACAAAGCGCGCATCAAAATCCTTGTCCATGAGCTGGGCCGTGATGAGTACGTGCGCCAGGTCGAAGAAGAGTTCGCGCATATGCTCGAGCAAGGTGTTGAGCCACCACGCGAAGAGCTTGAGCGGATCAAGCCGTTCTTCGCCGATCCTGCGTTCGAAGACGGTCCCAAACAGGTCGATCGTTCGGACCCCGACTTTGCGCTTTGGGTCGACCGGAACACCAATCGCCACAAGCACGAAAGCTATGTCAGCGCGGTGATTTCGCTGAAGCCTGTGGGCGGTATTCCGGGTGATGCGACGGGCGATCAAATGCGCCTGATGGCGAAGCTCGCCAAGCAATACAGCTTTGACGAACTGCGCATCATGCACACGCAGAACGTGGTGCTGCCGCATGTGAAGATCCGCGACTTGCACGCGCTTTGGACCGAGCTTGAGGCCGCTGGCCTTGGCTCGCCAAACCTCGACACCATCGAGGACATGATCGCGTGTCCCGGCCTCGACTATTGCGCGCTCGCCAACGCTCGTTCGATCCCGCTGGCACAGCGTATCTCTGAACGGTTCGATGCGTCGGGCAAGACCGAAAAGCTGGGCGAACTGAAGCTCAAAATCTCTGGCTGCATCAACGCTTGCGGACATCACCACGCAGGTCACATCGGCATTCTTGGCGTCGATAAAAAGGGCCTTGAGAACTATCAGCTTTCGCTTGGCGGTTCAGAGGCCGAGGACACCAGCCTCGCCAAGATCACCGGACCCGGCTTCACCGAAGATGGCGTGATCGAAGCAGTCGATACCGTGACTGACGTCTACCTCGCCCAGCGCGAGGACGGCGAGCGTTTCCTCGACACATACCGCCGTATCGGCATGGCCCCGTTCAAGGAGGCGCTTTATGGATAATGCGTCCGATAGCAATTGGGGTACATCCCCTGACGATGTGCAGTTCCGTTTCCGCGATGACGAAGTGGCCGACCACGCCGCTGTCACGGTCGATGCGTGCTGCGATCAGACCAATGCCACCGCTGTCCGGATCGAACCGGGCGATGATGCGCGCGTGCTGCTGCCGTTCCTCGACCGTTTGGCGCTCGTCGAGGTCAACTTCCCGAGCTTTGGCGATGGGCGCGGTTATTCCTCGGCCCGTATCCTGCGCGAAGCCGGTTTCACCGGAGAATTGCGCGCGGTGGGCGATGTTGGCATCGACCAGTTGAGCCATATGCGCCGCTGCGGGTTTGACGCGTTTGCGCCGGACAAACCCCTTAACGAAGAGGACGCCAAACGCGCCTTTGCGACGTGGGAAAATGTCTATCAGGCGACCACTGATGGCCGCCGGACAATCCCCCGGATCCGGCATGGAGTTTCTTCATGACGAAACCGGAATCCCGCGCTGCTGTTCAGGATCGCACAATCGACCGCCTCGATGCGTCTCCGCGCTTTACCGAGCATGATGCCGTGCGCCTTAACCGCATGTTCCGTGGCTCCTCGACGCAGGAAATGCTTAAAGCGGTGATCGAAGGATCGCTTGCGGGCGATGTTGCGACAGTCTCCAGCTTTGGCGCGGAAAGCATTGTTTTACTTCACCTTTTGGCCGAGGCGGACCGGAACATTCCGGTGCTTTTCCTCGATACAGGCAAACACTTTGCCGAGACGATCGCGTACCGCGACGCAGTTGTGGAGCGGCTTGGCCTCACCAATCTACAAATCCTCACCGCTGACGAGGCAGACCTTGCCGCCAAGGATGAAACGGGTCTGCGCTGGTCCTATGATCCGGACGGTTGCTGCGACATTCGCAAGGTGAAGCCGCTGGAAAAAGCGCTTGAACACTTCGACGCAAGCTTCACCGGCCGCAAGAGTTTTCAATCGGCCACCCGCGCCAATCTGCCCCGCTTTGAAGTGGACACTTCCGATGCGGCGGGCCGTCTGAAAATCAACCCGCTGATCGACTGGTCCGCCGAAGACATCGCCGCTTACATGGAAGAGCACGATCTGCCCCGCCACCCGCTGGTAGCCCGCGGTTTCCCAAGCATTGGTTGTGAGCCGTGCACCCACAAGGTGGCACCGGGCGAAGACCCGCGTTCAGGGCGCTGGAAAGGCTGGGACAAGACCGAATGCGGTATCCACAAGCCGGGCGAGGAACCGTTTTTGTGACACTGTGAATCCTCGCGCAGGCGGGGATCTTTGCAAGCCAGGCGTGCAATTGATGCAGATCCCCGCCTGCGCGGGGATGCACATTGGCGCTACAGCCAGCCCTTATCCTTGTACCATTCGGCGGTCATTTTAAGGCCCGCCTCTGCGTCCCAGACCGCTTGCCAGATGGATATCGGCGGCGCGCGGCGAAGGTCGCTCACCCAATCCTTGTGAAGCATATAGCCCACGCGGTCTTCGGTCAGTTTCGCCTTGTTGCCTCTGATAAGCCCGTCAAGCTTTGCACCCCATTGCATGATTTGCGGCGGAAGCGATGCGGCAACCGCATTGGGATTGCCAACCGCCTCCCCGATCATCTTGGCCAAGTCCTTGTGGGTGTAGCCATAGGCGTTGTCGTCCCATGGCTCGTACATTTGACCTTTGGTCTTGGGATTGGCGGGCACAAGCGCCACCAAAAGCCGCGCCAGATCTTCCACATGGATAAGCGAGCTTGCCCCTTCCGGCGGCACCGGCACAAAGCCCAGTTTTGCCGCCTTGAAGAGGTCGAGATAATCCTTGTCGCCCGGGCCATAGACGCCAGGAGGACGCACAATGGTCCAGTTAAGGCCGCTGTCTTGGACGAGCTTTTCAGCGCGCGCTTTGGATGTGCCATAGGCCGATAGATCGGGTTCACGCGCCGACAGTGACGAGACGAAGACGAAACGCTCGACCCCTGCCTTCTTCGTCGCCGCAATCATATTGGCGGTGCCGGTGACATTGGCCGCCTCGAACCGGCCGACATTGGGCGTGTTGGTGAGCCCGGCGATATGGATCACCGCATCGCAACCCTCGACAAGCTCATCCAGAGACGCCGCATTGTCGAGCGCGCCCGACACCCATTCCACCCCGTCACGCGGGACCGCTGGACGGCGGGTGAGCGCGCGCACTTTCATCGCCTTGTGCAAGGCCACATCCAGCGTCGCCTTGCCGACAAATCCGGTCGCGCCAGTGATCGCAATTTTGCTCATAATTTCATGCTCACTCAGGCACCATATGATCGCGGTGAACAACAGCCGCACGCGGCGCATAGCCCAGCTTTGCCTCTTGCTCTGTGCCAGACAAGCCAAGGATCGCGCGGCATTCTTCGCTGGAATATTCAACGAGGCCCTGTCCCAATCGTTCCCCCTTGGGACCGTGCAAGGACACAAGCGCGCCGCGTTGGAATTCACCTTCCACCTCGGTGAGACCGGCTGCAAGAAGACTTGCGCCAGCTTGAAGAGCACTGACACAGCCAGCGTCGACGGTCAGCACGCCTTCAAGCGCAATCCTTCCGCCAAGCCAGCTTTTGCGCGCATTATCACTGCGCACGGGCAGGAAGATCGTGCCCCGGTTTGCATCGACAGCACGGGTGATGGGCGAGCTTTGCGTGCCGTTGATAATCGCCAGAGCAATCCCGGCGCGCTCTGCAATACGGGCCGCCTGAAGCTTTGACAGCATCCCGCCAGAGCCCATGCCAGATGAACTATCGCTGGTCGCCATAGCGATGATTTCAGGAGTAACACCCTCGACCCGCTCAATCAGCGTCGCGCCTTCTTCGCCGGGCGGCTTGTCATAGAGCCCGTCGACATCCGACAAAAGCAGCACTGCATCGGCATTGCCCGCCTGTGCAACGCGTGCCGCAAGCCGGTCATTGTCGCCAAAACGGATTTCTTCGGTCGCAACGCTGTCGTTTTCATTCACGACTGGCACTGCGCCTGCCTCAAGCAAGCGATCGAGCGTGGCAGCCGCGTTGAGATAGCGGCGGCGGTTCTCAAGATCGTCAAGCGTCACCAGCATCTGGGCAGCGATCAAGTCGTGTTCACCCAGCACATCTGCCCACAATTGAGCGAGAGCCACTTGGCCCACAGACGCAGCCGCTTGCGCATCGGAAAGGCTTGCCCGCCCCCCCTTGGGAAGGCCCAAACGCGACGCGCCCAGAGCGATCGCCCCCGAGCTTACGACGATAATTTGAGCGCCCTTTTGGCGAAGCTGCGCCAAATCCTTCGCAAGCGACCGGATAAGCGGGGCATCAGGGTTTCCATCGCGCACCAGAAGCGCGCTGCCGACTTTCACGACAATGCGCCTGGCGCTTGCTGTATCCTTGATCGAAGCGAAAGCCATTGGCTTCAGATCGGCGACCATTCGCCCTCTTCCCCTACACCAAGCGTGCTCTCGTCTTCGACTTCGACGGTCTTGGTCTCGGTCGATGTGCGGTCGGGCAGATAGCCAAGCACCGCGTCGAGCAATTGCTCGATCCCCTCACCGCTGACGCCGGACACGGTGAACACCTTGTCCGCGCCTGCATCAAGCAGTTCTTTTGAGAATGCCTCGCCCAGCTCCTTATCGGCCAGATCAAGCTTGTTGAGCGCGACCAATTGCGGCTTGTCTTCAAGCCCTGCGCCATATGCGGCAAGCTCGTCACGCACCACACGCATCGCCTCGGCGGGGTCATCGCCGGCAATGTCGATCAGGTGGATGAGCACGCGGCACCGCTCGATATGGCCAAGGAAGCGGTCGCCGATACCGGCACCGTCCGCCGCGCCTTCGATGAGGCCAGGAATGTCGGCAAGCACGAACTCGCGCCCCTTGTGACGCACTACGCCAAGCTTGGGCACGAGGGTCGTAAAGGCATAGTGCCCGACCTTCGCCTGCGCATTGGACACCGCATTGATAAAGGTCGATTTACCCGCATTGGGAAGGCCAAGCAGACCCACATCCGCGAGCAGTTTCAGGCGCAGCCACACCCACATTTCTTCCGATGGTTCACCGGGTTGATGTTGCCTTGGCGCGCGATTGGTTGAGGTTTTGTAGGACGCATTCCCGCGCCCTCCCATGCCGCCTTCAAGGAAAACCTCGCGCTGCCCCACTTCGGTGAAGTCTGCGAGCACCTCTTCCTTGTCTTCGGACAGGACCTGTGTGCCAACGGGAACCTTGATCACAAGATCGGGCGCGCTTGCGCCAGTCTTGTCCTTGCCCTGCCCGTGATTGCCGCGCTTGGCCTTGAAGTGCTGCGAATAACGAAAGTCGATAAGCGTGTTGAGGCCCGCAACCGCCTCAAGCACGATGTCGCCGCCCTTGCCGCCATTGCCCCCGTCCGGGCCGCCATATTCGACATATTTCTCGCGCCGGAACGAAACTGCGCCGGGACCGCCTGCGCCCGATTGCAAATAGATTTTGGCCTGGTCAAGAAAGTGCATTGTTTTAAAGCCTCAAGCGCCCACAGGCGCGCAGCCGCAGGTTTTGCGGCTCTGTAAATCAGGGCTGCACTAGAGCGCTCGCGGCATCACCGCAAGGCAAAGGCTAACCCGTGCTGTCGTCTTCCGCTTGGCCCGACGGCTCGTTGGCCACGGGTTGTGTAACAGGTTGGGAGACGAAATCCTCCTGGACGGGGACTACCGGGACGACGACTCCTGTCTCCTGATCCGCAATCCCGCCTGCAAGGGCGCTCGGCTGAGCGAGTGTCGCGGACGGATTGCCCTGCGCGCTTGGGACGGGCACGCCATTTCTGCGCGCTTCCTGAACGGCGACCCAGCCGGGCTGGGACGGGCCGTAGAGATCGCCATACCTTGCATCCCAATCCGCCGACAGCCGCTGATAGCGCTCATAATCGTCGAAGAAGGTATCAAATGGCGCTTCGAGCAGCTCAAAATTGGCCGCTGCAAAGGTTGTGGGATCACTTGGCGGGGTGGCAATCGCACGGTTCGAGATATCGAGCGCAGCGCGGCAGAACCCGGCCCTCGCAGGGGGGAGCGCGAAGTAATTATAGACCGCGGTCATCCGTTCTTCACGCGCCAGAATACCGGCGCGGCGGCCACCGTTTACGCGGCGATAATCGGCTTCGATCCGGTCGTTGATGCGCCGGATCTCGCGGGAATGATCGCTGATAAAGGAGCTGTAAGCGGTGAGGATCGGTTGATACCGCGCCGCGGTACAGTTCAGCGCCGCAACATTCCATGCAGACCGGAAGTGCCAGACCCGTTCGTCATCCGAAAGCGCCGAATTCACGGTAAACCGGTCCCCGCTCGCGTCCTTCAATGGCATCTGCATCACATAGGAAGCACCGCCCGGTGGAAGGGGCCGATAGGGCGTGCGTTCAGCCGCAGGTGGAGGTGGCGGAGGAGGGGGCGGCGGTGGCGGCGCAGGGGTCGCACATGCGCCCAGCAATGAAACCGCCAGCGCTGCTGCTGTTATACGAACCGGGGCACTTTTTCCCCCTTCAGCCTTTTGAGGGGATTGAGCCGCATTGTTTGTCATTATCTGTGTTCCTCGCCCATATGGCCGCTTGCCATGCATGCATGGCTGGATCGCTTGGCTAAGGCAATGCAGGTTAGTGCGTAAAAGCTCAAAGCTGCACCGGTTAAGCCACGTTTAGTCGAGCGTCTTCATGCCAAAAGAAATGCCCGGAGCCTATGGTAAGGCTCCGGGCATCTTTAGGTTTCAACAGCTGAATGCTGTGTGAGTAATATGCGGGTGAGCGAATTTCGCCCGTTTGGCGATTACTCGCGGCTACCCAGGAAATTCAACAGGAACATGAACATGTTCACAAAGTCGAGATACAGGCTGACCGCGCCCATGATCACCGCTTTGCCCATGAATTCAGTGCCGCGAAGGTACTGGTAATCATTCTTCAGGCGCTGCGTATCGTAGGCGGTGAGGCCTGCGAAGATGAGCACGCCAAGGCCGCTGATCACGAATGCCATGGTTTCAGACTGGAGGAACCAGTTGACGACCATTGCAACGATCAGGCCGATAACACCCATGATGAGGAACGAACCCATGCCGGACAGGTCTTTTTTCGTGGTGTAACCGAACAGCGAAAGCCCTGCGAAGGCGGCTGCGGTCGCAAAGAACGTCGTAGCGATGGATTCACCCGTGAACACGAGGAAGATTGTCGACATCGACAGGCCCATGACGGTCGCGAACGCCCAGAACACGATTTGCAGCGTGCCGTAGCTCATTTTGTGCAGGCCAAAGCTCATCGCGAGGATGAAGCCGAGCGGCGCCAGGCTGACAATCCACATCAGCGGACCACCTGCAAAAGCGTATGCAAGTCCAGTGGCAGCAGCACCTGCAGCCACGATACCGGTCAACAGCACAGCCGAGGCCATGTAGTTGTAAATCGAGAGCATGTACGAACGCAGACCTTCGTCATAGGTCTCACGCCCTGCAACATCTCCGCCTGCGCGTGGCACAGAACCAAATTGTTGCGTCTCTTTCCAATCAGACATTTTGGATCCCTTTTGTCTCCAATAGTGACGCGGAAATACGCGCCTTCTGGATGTGAATATCGGTCTTTTGCGCGGGATTTTCAAGCGAAACCGGCGCAGAATCGACGAATGGCGTTCAGATTACGCCGATTTATCATTAACAAAGCGTTTCAACTGGCCCCGGCAGACAGCTGAGCGCCCCTATCAGCCGTCGCTTTAAGCGTGCGGGTAAGCAGTTTGACGAGCGCCTTTTCATTGTCCAGCACATTCAAACCCTCGCGGGTCATACCGCCCGGGCTCGCCACTTGATCGGCAAGTGCGCCTGGCGAAGCATCAGCGATCGCTGCCAGGGTCGATGCGCCATCGACCGTCGCAAGCGCCAGAGATGTCGCTTGATCAGGGTCAAGGCCGAGCCCCACCGCCGCCTCGGCCAGGGCATCGATGAATCGATAAACAAAGCCCGGGCCAGAGCCCGCAAGAGCGGTCATAAGATCGTATTTCGCCTCGTCGTCCAGCCAAAGCGCCGTGCCAAGCGGATCGAAGAATGCGAATGCGTCGTCACGATCACTCTCGCCCATGCCATCTTGCGCAAGAATGATCGGCGACTTGTTCACCCGGCACGCAAGGTTGGGCATCACGCGAATGTGCGATGATGCATCCGGATACGCGCCTTTGAGCTGTTTAAGTGTGATCCCGGCAAGAAGCGAATAAACCGCAATCCCTTCGCCGGTAAGCGCCTGAATTTCCGGCGAACGCGTCCCCAATTGCTGCGGCTTGAAGCCCAGCATCACTGCATCGTGGTCTCCGGCGGCAAGAGCTTGCGATACATTGCGGTACAGAGGAATGCCGTCCGGCGCTTTTTCAAGCGATGTGCTCAGGATCGAGAACCGCGAGGGATCAAAACCAGCGGCCAGCCACCCGGCCAGCATTGCGCCAGCCATATTTCCGCACCCGATGATGAGAAGTTTCCTGATCTGCGCCATCGCCTTCCCCTTCCAGTCTGCCAAAATCGAGACCTGTATGTGGTTACGCTTCCCCGGCGGCGTCAACCATTGCCGCATCCAAGGCGGCCCGCGGCGATTTGTCACCCCACAGCACGAACTGGAATGCTGGGTAGAACCGGTCGCACTCGTCAATCGCATTTTCCACCAGCGTTTGCGCCTGCTGGATCGAAAGCATCCCGTCATCACCAAGAAGCGCGCCGTGACGATAAATCAGCACATCGCCCTGTGACCAGATGTCAAAATGCCCCAGCCACACCTGCTCGTTCACGAGACTAAGAAGCTCGTAAGCGCTCTGCTTTTTCTCGGACGTGACGCGGATATCGGGGAGGCACAAGAACTGGAGCACATTGTCTTGAGCGCGCCAGATCGCGCGCAATTGGTATTTGGCCCAGCTTCCCTGAACCTCGCCCACCATTTCATCGTCCGAGACGATTTCGCTTTCCCAATCGCGCGCTTCGAACAATGCGGCGAGCATTTCGATCGGGGCTGCGTCATCATTCGCGGTGAATTCGGCTTCGCGCGGTCTCATTGGTCACCTCGAGCAAGGTTAACCAAAAGGGGGCGGAAAAGAGGAGCGTCGTTTTGCATCGAGTGGAGAGATGCACGCTGGCCTGCCCATTTGGCAATCCGCCGCACCTCCAACTCTTGGGGAGAACCGTTCTGCCTTGTTCAAACCCTGTGCACAGAAAGCCGTGGAAGAACCAAGGTAATTACTTAAGTGCTTTGATTTCAGTGCCTTCCGGACTGGTATAGGTGAAGGTCTCGATCCCCTTCTCGCTCAAGGCATTGACCAGTCGCCGCGCCTCGCTCCTGCTATCAAAAGGTCCTGCGAGCAAGCGGTTGGCCTGTCCCCACGGCGTTACATGCGGCTCTAAACGCCCAAGCAATTCCGGAGCACGCCGCGAGAAACGGCGCCAGTCAAACCCCAGCGCGTTAACATCGCGCCCTGTTGCAAGCTGCACCCAAATGCGGCGGGGATGATCAGGTTTTGCAGGTTCAGATGCTGGCTCGGGCCTAACCTCGCGCGGCACCTCTATCGCGGCAATATCGACGGCGTTCCCGCTTGCCTGCACTGTAGGCAATGATGCGCTATCAAGATCGGCAAATGCGTCAGCGACGCTTGCGGGAGGGGTTGTAATGGCGGGAGTGGCCGTTGTGGCTGTTGGGGGCGTCTGCTCTGCTGGCGTTGTTTCTGAAACCTCGCGGGTCGCGACCTGCGGCAGGGCGGCCTCCGGATTGGTTTCTGAAGGTATTTGAGCGGGTTGGGGTTCAATCGTTTGAACAACCTCGCGCAAAGTCTGCTCCACCGGGACAACCGGGCTGCCAAGAGGCTCCCCTACAGGTTCGAGCAGCGCGCCACTTTCACTCTCCCGGGCAAAGCGGGCGATGCGGGGATCTTCGCGCCCGATGTCCGCCGCGCGCGGAAAAATGCCAAGGTTTGCCGCCGCTGCCTGCTGCGCCGGAGTAAGACGGGGCATATAGGCAAGGTAAGGGTTGATGCGCGCAGACAAATCGCGCGGCATGATCGAGTTCACAATCCCCTCTGCCCGCTCCTGCTCACCCAGAATGGCAAGCCCGAATGCCCGCGTCCGGAACGCTGCCACATCGCGCGCCTCGATCAGCGGGGCGAGCGTTTCCTGAAATCCGGTCGCATTGCCGGAAATTGCCTGACTAATCGCAAATCGCCGCCGCACCTCGTCATCCTGAGGGCTCAGCTGCAATGCCGAAGCATAAGCAGTCTGGGCCGCCTCCTGATCTCCGACAAGATCATAGGCCAAGGCCCGCGCACCGATAACATCGCGCAATTGTGCGCCTGCACTTTCGGCCTCTTGCAACAGGGGCAAGGCCTCAACCGGCCTGCCGGAACGCAAATAGACCTGAGCCAGGCCAAGTTTCACGCGCGGATCATTGGGGCCCAGCTCCGCTGCCCTTCCGTAAAAGCCGATAGCTGCGTCGAGATCACCGAGGTCGAGCGAGGCATCGCCCGCCTCGAGCAGCGCGGAAACGCTTTGCGGCCGCCGGGCGATCTCCAGCAAGGCGCGGTTGAGCCGCTGCACCTGCGGAGACGGCAAAGGCTGGACCACTTCGCGAGAGGTCGCATCTTGCGCAAGTGCCGGTTGAGAGCAGATCAGGGTGAGGGCCCCGGCGAAAGCGCCGGTAAGGCCGGTGGTCAAATAACGTGTCACAAGCGAAGCGTTACCAGTAGTCAGAGCCCTTGTAAAAAGGCGCGCGCGCCCGATTAGGACAAGCAGCCTTCCTCAGCCGACAGGCCGAGGAAATTGCGCGGGCCGATTGCTGGAAAGCTTACTGGTTGTTCTGGCGCCCGAGGAAACGCGGGATCGACAAAGCGGGTGCGTCATCGCCATCGTCGTCATCATCGCGGTCTTCATCGTCAGAAGAGCCCGAAGAACGCGACAGATTGGCCATGCGTTCAAACAAGGTCGCTCCACCTCCGCCGGATCCACCACCTGCGGCCCCACCGCCGGATCGCGGTTCTACCGGCCCATCACGCTGTGCGAGGCGATCCGCGTCAGAGAGAAGGTCGTCACCATCAGATGAACCGCCCCCATCCTGTCCTGCATCTTGTGCAGCAGCCCATTCGACCGATGTCAATTCCTCAGGAGCCCCGTCCTGGAACTCTGTGCCCAGATCGAGAGTGTCCTCTTCGACCGGAAGAGCATCTTCGTCCTCGGCTCCGCGAAGTCCGGCGAGTGGGTCGATGATCTCGTCAACGTCATCGCCTGTATCGCCCATGTCATCGCCGGCCTGCATACCGGAGAGATCAAACGGTTCAGAACCGCCTTTTTCCTCTGCATCGCCCCTGCCGTCGTCATCGCCTAAATCACCTTCAGGTTCGGAGACGTCCATGGACGCATCATCCTCGCCGTGCTCTTTCGAGAGGTCGGCCATCGGCGTTGCAATTGCCGGAATACGCGGCGCGCTGCTGGTTTCTTCTTCCGCAGCCGTTTCGGTCTCGCCTGCCAGATCAAGGACCGGGCGCTTGGGTGGACGCGATGCAGACAGCCCTTGCGGGATCGCGCGCGGCGCTTCGGCCCCAGCGACCGCTTCAATGCCGGTTGCGACAACCGAGATGCGGATCTTATTATCAAGATCAGGATTGAACGCGCTGCCCCAGATGATGTTGGCATCTTCGTCCACCAGATCGCGGATGTAGTTTGCCGCTTCGTCCAGTTCCATCAGCGTCATGTCTTCGCCGCCGATGATCGAGATGATCACGCCGCGAGCGCCTTGCATGGAAACACCGTCGAGCAGCGGGTTGGCGATCGCCTGTTCTGCCGCGTTAAGAGCGCGGTTTTCACCCTCGCCCTCGCCTGTGCCCATCATCGCTTTGCCCATCTCGCTCATCACTGCACGAATGTCGGCGAAGTCGAGGTTGATAAGGCCCGGATTGACGATCAGGTCAGTGATCGAACGCACGCCTTGTTGCAGCACTTCATCAGCAAGCTGGAACGCCTGTTTAAACGTCGTCTCAGGCTTGGCGACGAGGAAGAGGTTCTGGTTCGGAATAACGATCAGAGTGTCGACATGCTCTTGGAGCTCGGCGATGCCTGCTTCGGCTGCGCGCATACGGCGCGTGCCTTCGAACAGGAATGGCTTGGTCACAACGCCGACGGTCAAAACGCCTTTGCGCCGCGCCGCTTCTGCGATGACGGGCGCCGCACCTGTGCCCGTGCCGCCGCCCATGCCCGCAGCAATAAAGACCATGTTGACGCCTTCGAGCGCCTCTTCGATCTGCGATACGGTTTCTTCGGCCGCTGCCTTGCCCACTTCGGGACGGGCACCTGCACCAAGGCCGCCGGTGATGTCCGGGCCAAGCTGAATTCGGGTTTCTGCCGGAGACGAGCTGAGCGCCTGCGCGTCAGTGTTCGCGACAATAAACTCGACGCCCTCGATCTCGGAATCGATCATATTGGTGATCGCGTTTCCGCCTGCACCGCCAATTCCGATAACTGTGATTTTGGGACGGAGATCATCCGTCGCAGCTGGTCCGATATTGATGCTCATCGCCTTAATCCTCCAGACCTCTGGTCTAGTTTCTACACGCCTAACCTAAAGTTAGACTTCTGTGACACATTCGTGATGTGTCCGTTATACTTAACACTTCATTATCCACAGCGGGCATTTGCCGCCCGTTTTCATGGATTTACAAAAGCACCGCGCAAATAACTGAATTCAGGTGCCATTTAAAAGTTCTCTTTCAGCGCACGCCATAGCCGCGAAAGCCCTGCAAACAGGTTCACGGAGCCGCCGAAATCCTGGGTTTCGCTATACCTTGTGCCGACCGCACGAATATCAATGGGGTCCACTGCTGCATAAAGGCAAAGGCCCGCAAGCCCGGAAAAGCCCGGTGTTGCGTGGGCTTCCGGCAATCCGGTCAGGGTCGGCGCCCTGCCAATGCGAACCGGCATCGCAAGCGCGCTTTGCGCAAATTCGGCGAGCCCGGCAAGCTCCGCCCCGCCACCGGTCAGCACCACCTGACCGCCGCGTACGCCGGCAAAGCCAAGCTCTTTCAATGCCTTGCCAATTTCGCCCATCAATATGGACTGGCTTTGAGTGATGACGGAGATAAGCTCTGCGCGCGCAATACGGTTCTTGTCGTCTGCGCCGCGTGCGTTTCCGCTCGCCCCTGCTTCGGTGTCGCTTGGCCCATGCACCGGGATCATCTCGCGGTGATCGCTGGGTGAAGCGATGGCGGAACCGGATACGCATTTAAGGCGCTCTGCCTGAAAGCGGCGGATGCCAAAGGCGCTTGCCACCGCATCGGTGATGTCGCCCGACCCAAGCGGAATGGACCGAAGGCCCAGCAGCATACCCGCTGCAAAAACGGAGACATTGGTGACGTCCGAACCGATTTCGACCAGCGCCACGCCAAGGTCACGCTCTTCTTCGGTGAGGCAGGCATAGCCCGAGGCAAGCGGGGCTGCGACCACGGCCTCTACATCAAGGTGCGCATTCTGGACCGCTTCCATAAGGTTGCGCACAGGCGCCCCATCGGCGAGCATGACATGGATATCCACGCCCAGCCGCTCTGCATGAAGACCGCGCGGGTTTGCAACGCCGTGCGCCCCATCGAGAGTGTAGTGCGCCGGAATGGCGTGCAGCACACTGCGGCCATCAGGATGGATGCGGTCACGCGCTTCAAGGAGAAGGAGCTCGATGTCATCTTCCTCGATCCGGCGACCGCCAATTTCGGTTTCAACCGTAGTGATCGTACTTTTAAGGCCAGCGCCTGCGCATGCGATCCAGACGCTTTGCACATTGGTGCCCGCGTTCTTTTCCGCGCGCTCAACCGCATCGCGGATTGCATAGGTCGCCGCTTTCATATCGGTGACATAGCCCCGCTTGACCCCGTTGCTCGCCCTGTGGCCAGAGCCGAGCACCACGAGATCGCCTGTCTCGGTCTCGCCCATAATCATCGCGGAAATGCGGAACGAGCCCACATTCACCGCGCCAAAAACCTTGGCCAATCTGGCTTTGGGTGGCCTCGCTTTGGCTGGCGCGGGCTTTGCAGCGGTTTTGCTTAGCGCCATTATCGATTTCCTCTTCCATTATCGGCAAGTTCAACCGCATCAGCGCGGCCCGGGACCCGCATGTAAATGCGAGGCGGCGAGCGCATGTCGAAGGTTGCAACCTGCCCGCCGATCAAACGGTTCTGCCCGTCCATACGGGCGAACTTGATGAGAGCGCTTGCCGATGTTTCGGCGCCTTCGGGAAGGGCCAGCACCTGCCCGCTTTTGAACGTCAGGTTCCAGCGGCGATTGCCCACCCATTCTGCGCTTTCCAATTGCGGGACGAGGGCAGGCGCGGAGGCAAGCAGTGTTTCAAGCGGAGCCACTTGTTTCGCAGCGCCGGGTCCAGAGATACGCATTTTGTCGCCGGTCTGGTCCTTGGCAACCGGTTCCAGCTCCACTCCTTCGGCGTCAATCAGCATAAGGCGATCGGGCTTTTCAAGGACGGCGTGGGGTTTGCGCTCTACAATGTCGATGGCAAGCGTCGAGGGAAGCTGGACCGACACGCGCGCGTCTTTGACCCACGGCAGTTCGCGCAATTCCTCGCGCAAGGCTTCCAGTTCGACCGTAGGCATTGGCCGGTCTTTTTGTGCCAGAGCGCGGGCGTAGATTTGCTGTTCGTCCATCCGGTTTGTGCCTGTGACGCGCACGTGCTTCACCTCAAACCCGGCATCAGACGCGAGCACAGCAACTTGCGCCTTCGCCATGGCAGGGACGCCAGCAAGGTTTGCAATAACAAAGGCAATGCCCACAGCGCCGCCAATAATGATGGTAAGCCAGATCGTGCTCCACTGTTCCTCGGTGAAAGGAAACAGGCCCATCAACCGGTCAAGAATACCGCCCGTGGTTGCCTTTGCCCGGCGCGCGGTTGCAGCCCGGCTCTGCGATTTCGCAGCGCGGCGCACGCCCTTGCCGCCTGAACGCGTGATTTTAGCCATCGGCGCTCTCCTGTTTTTTCAACTTGTCTGCATGAACCCGGATCGCTTCCATCACGATCAATTCGACCAATTCGGCATATCCGATGTCCGCTGCCCGCGCCTGTTCAGGCACAAGGCTAAGCGGGGTCATGCCAGGTTGTGTATTGGTTTCGAGGACGAACAAGCCCTCTTCGCCCAGCTCTTCGTCCCAGCGAAAATCGGTGCGGCTGGTGCCGTGACAGCCTAGCACTTTGTGCGCGCGTATCGCGTAGTCTTCGCACAGTGCAGCGATTTCAGGCGGGATTTTCGCAGGGCACACATGCTGCGTGCGCCCTTCGGTGTATTTGTGCTCGTAGTCGTAAAAACCGGTCTCGATAATGAGTTCGGTCACGCCCAAAGCGCGCGGACCCGATGCCCCGTCGATCACAGCGGTGGTAAGCTCGCGCCCCTTGATAAAGGGCTCGGCGAGAAGCTCGTCAAATTCCTGCCAAGGCCCCTTGGCGCTGCGGGAAATCGGATTGCCGACGTTGGAGTCCTCGGTGATGATCGCAACACCAACGGACGACCCTTCATTGACGGGCTTGAGCACATAGGGACGCGGCAGCGGGTCGCGTTCATAAAGCTCATCGCATGGCACAATCCGGCCGCCCGGCATCGGAATGCCATGAGGCGTGAGCGCCTGCTTGGTGAGCTGTTTATCGATCGCGATGACTGAGGTCGCGAGACCCGAATGCGTGTAGGCAATACCCATCAGATCAAGCATGCCCTGAACGCTTCCGTCCTCGCCCGGCACACCGTGGAGCGCGTTGAACACGACATCTGGCTTTGCCGCTGCGATCTTGGCCGCGACATCGCGGTCCATATCAATCTGCGTGACGCGGTGCCCGTTCATTTCCAGCGCATCGGCAACGCCCGCGCCCGACATAAGGGAAACCTCACGCTCATTCGCCCAGCCGCCCATGAGGACGACGATGTGAAGGGGGTTTGTGGGAGGGTTTTGGGGAGGGTTCATGAGTTTAGCCTCGCCTCATAAAGGGCCGGTTGATCCGCCCGAACCCAGTCCTCGCAACCATCTTCCCAAGGAAAAATGCCGTCTTTGTCAGGCCACACAATCATAACCGCCGAGTTTAATGCGCGGCCCATTTGAGTTTCATGGTACCAGATGGCAGAACCAAAATAATCCGGGATGATCCAACTCGGATGGACCTGACGAACTATGCCATCATAGTCACCAAAGAATCCCTCGATCCGCTCACCATCTGAAAGTTCTGTATGCCCGGCAACGCTTGTCGCAAGCAACCCATTGAGCGCAGGGCCGCAAAGGTCTCCCGGAAGGCCAAAGATGATCGCTTCAGGCTTCGTCTGATCAGACACTTTCTCAATCGTCTTTGTGAAACCGATCGAATAGACGAAAGGCGGATCTCCATCGTCAGGATCGAACACCCCGGTCAGATGACAACCGTGCTTATCGACATTGCTGACGATTTCCTTTTCGGCTTTGTTCAGCCCGCTGCGTCCGAACCAATTTTTCATGGACGCCCCACCCGGCGGATTTCCCACTCCAACTGAATGCCTGAATTGGCGTAGACTTTTTCGCGCACCAGCTCGCCAAGCTCCTCGATATCGCTCGAGGTAGCGGTGCCAGTGTTGATGAGGAAGTTGCAGTGCTTTTCGCTGACCTGTGCCCCGCCGTGGGTAAACCCGCGAAGACCTGCATCATCGATCAGTTTCCAGCTCGAATGCCCCTCAGGGTTCTTGAAGGTCGACCCGCCTGTCATTGACCCGATAGGCTGGCTCTCTTTGCGCTGGTTCGAGATGCGCGCCATGTCCGCTTTAATCTCTTCCGGATCGCCGGGAAAGCCCTGGAAACGCACGGCAACCACTACCGCGCCCTCTGGCAAGGCAGAGTGGCGGTAGGAATATTGGAGGTCCGCATTGGAGAGCGTCACGAACTCACCCCCCGGCAGGATCACGTCGCAATCGACCAGCACATCACAGGTCTCGCGGCCATAGCATCCGCCGTTCATCTTGGTGACGCCGCCGACCGAGCCGGGGATGCCGATAAAGAACCTGAGGCCGTCAATGCCAGCCTTTGCCGCGCGGCGCGCAACCATGCTGACCGGAGCAAAGGCACCCGCTTCCAAAGCCGTTTCGCCTGTCACCTCCACTTGAGCAAAAGGCGCGCCCAGCTTGATCACTACGCCTGGTACGCCGCCGTCACGGATGATCATGTTGGAACCAACGCCCAAAGGCATCACAGGAATGCTAGGGTCGAGCGCTTCGAGAAAGGTTCTGAGGTCGTCCAAATCCGCCGGTTCAAACAGCCAATCGGCATTGCCACCGCTTTTGAACCAAACATGTTTGGCGAGTGGCGCATCCTTAGTCAGTTTTCCGCGCACGGCGTCCACCGGAACAGGCGCGCCCGCGCTGCCTTCGACGGCGCAGCTGGGCGCGCGGCCAGTGTCCAGATTGTTACATTCGCCAAATTGATTGCTATTCATTTGAGAGCTCATGCCCCTCTTATCGTTGAAACAGCTGACCCAAGGGTAGCGGCCCACTTGGTGATATCCCCCGCCCCGAGGCACACGATAATGTCACCGGGTGCGATTTCCTGCGCCAGTGTGGCGGCGAGGTCGCTTTGGCTGTCAGTGGTTTGCGCCGAGCGGTGTCCACGTGATCTGAGACCTGCTGCAAGGGCGGCTGCATCGACGCCTTCGATCGGGTCCTCGCCTGCTTCGTAAACGGGGGTCACAAAGACCATGTCGGCCTCGTTAAAGCAGCTTTGGAAATCGTCCATCAGATCGCGCAGGCGGGTGTAGCGGTGGGGCTGTGCGACGGCGATTACGCGGCCGCCGGTGTCCTTTGATGCGACGGCTTCGCGCGCAGCTTCAAGAACGGCTTTAATCTCGACCGGGTGGTGGGCGTAATCGTCGATCACAGCGACCGAACCACTTTTGCCAGGGCCGCCGTCCAGCGCGATAGAGCCAACTTTGGTAAAGCGGCGGCGCACGCCGCTAAAGCTGCCGAACCCTTCGCGGATGACATCATCAGCGCAGCCCATTTCAACCGCAACCGCAATCGCGGCAAGAGCATTCTGCACATTGTGACGGCCCGGCATGGGAAGGTGCACGCCTTCGATCCGGCGGTCTTCCTCTCCGCGCTGACGTACGATCACATCAAAGGTGTTGCCGCCGTCAGAGGGCTGAACATTGACGCCGCAAATGTCGGCCTGAAGCGAGAAGCCATAGGTCACAACCTTGCGGTCGCGCACTTCGCCGATGACGGCCTGAACCTCTGGATGGTCCACGCACAGTATCGCAGCACCATAGAAGGGGACGTTGTGAATGAACTCGACAAAGGCGCGTTTGACACCGTCAAAATCGCCATAGTGATCGAGGTGTTCGGGATCGATATTGGTGACAACCGCGATGGTGCCATCAAGCCGCAAGAAGCTGCCATCGCTTTCATCGGCTTCAACCACCATCCAATCGCTATCACCCAGACGCGCGTTGGAGCCATATTGCTCGATGATACCGCCATTGATGACGGTGGGGTCAACCTGCCCCTTGTCCAGCAGGCTTGCGATCATGCTTGTGGTGGTCGTCTTGCCATGCGTGCCTGCCACCGCGACGGTGGATTTAAGGCGCATCAGCTCGGCCAACATTTCGGCGCGGCGTACCACAGGGATGCGCTGTTCAAGAGCGCAGGCAACTTCGGGATTGGTGCGGCGCACGGCGGTCGATGTTACGACGACCGCCGATCCTTCGACGTTTTCGCGTCTGTGGCCGATGTGGACCGTAATACCGCGCTCACGCAAACGTTCTACGCTTGGCCCTTCGGCAATGTCGCTGCCCTGCACCGTATAACCAAGGTTGTGCATCACCTCGGCAATGCCGGACATACCAATCCCGCCAATACCGACGAAATGGATCGTGCCAATATCGGTGCCAACACCCTTCACGCAGCAATATCCTTGAAGCTGTCGCGGGTCGCGGTTTGTGTCTTCGTCGCTTTCGCCGAAGCTTTAGGAGCGCCCTCGCCCATGCGGATAACGTCCATCAGGTCGATACCGCCCATGCTTTCGACCAGATCGGCGAGGTCCTTGGCCGCCTTTGGACGGCCGCAATTCCACGAACCGTGGGCAGCGTTGGAAAGGCTTGCCGGGTTTTGCGCCAGTGCCTGAATCTGTTTGGCGAGCTCTTTGGGCGTGAATTTTTCCTGACGGATCATGCGCGCGCCGCCTGCCTTGACCACTTCGCCTGTGTTCGCGGCCTGATGGTCATCGGTCGCAATCGGCAGCGGGACGAGAATTGCCGGACGGCCCACAGCGGTCAGCTCTGCAATCGTCGATGCGCCCGCGCGCCCGATGAACAGATGCGTATCGGCAAGGCGTTCGTGCATGTCTTCGAAATAGGTGCCAAGCTCGGCAGGAATATCGTGATTGGCATAGCGTTCGCGCACCGCCTCGAGATCTTCCTTGCGGCACTGCTGTGTCACCTGAAGACGCGATCTGAGCGCAGGGGGCAACATCGCAAGGCCGTCTGGCACAATCTCGGAAAGGACGCTTGCCCCTTGCGAACCGCCCGTGATGAGCACGCGGAGCAATCCCTCTTCGGTGAGCGCGGGGAAATCCTCATCACGCAGCGCCAAGACCTCTTCGCGAACCGGATTGCCAACCAAATGCGTCTTGTCGGCATATTTGGGCTTTAGCCGCGCGACTTGCGGGTAAGATGTCGCAATCGCATTCACTTTGCGCGCAAGCAGGCGGTTCACCCGGCCCAGCACCGCGTTTTGTTCGTGCACCGCGCTTGGCAGATCAACCGCGCTGGCGGCCAGCAATGCGGGAAACGCAGGATATCCGCCAAAGCCGACAATTGCCGAAGGCTCAAATGTTTCAAACAGGCGCAGCGCCATATTGCGCCCTTCAAGAATTGCGCGAATACCGCCGATCCATTTCAACGGGTTCTTGCCAATGCGGCCTGCGGGCAAAATGTGGGCGGTGAGGAAATCAGGCTTACCCGGAATATTCGCGCCGCGCTCATCCGTGATCAGTGCCACATGGTGCCCGCGCGCGTGCAGTTCCTCTGCCAAGGCAAAGGCCGGGATCAGGTGGCCACCGGTTCCCCCTGCGGCCAAAACAAAATGGCGGCTTGCGCCTGTGGGTGTCTCACTGCTCATCAAAACGCTCTCGGCTTGCTATCTTCGGCCCCGGAACGTCCCAGCAGGTCTTTGAGGCCCGGCTTCTCGCGCTCCAGGAAGGGATTACGACGGGTAATCGCTAAGAGCAGTCCGAAGGTTAGGCAAATCGCCAGCGTCGATGATCCCCCGTAACTTACCAATGGCAGCGTCATGCCCTTGGACGGGAAGAGTTGGAGGTTGACGGCCATATTGATGAACGCCTGTCCACCGATAAGCGTCGCAAGGCCAGCAGCAGCAAGTGTCGCGAACAGGTTCTCCTCATTCACAAGCCGGACCAGCGCACGGGTAATGATCGCAACGTACAACAGCAGAATGACGGCGCAGGCGAGCAGGCCGAACTCTTCACCGATGACGGAGAAGATGTAATCGGTGTGTGCCTCGGGCAATTGCATTTTGCGCGTGCCCAGAAACAGGCCACTGCCTGTCCACCCGCCAGAAGTAAGCGTGCGCTCTGCCAGATACACCTGGTCGTAGGCCGTGCCCCCGCCAAGGAAGCTGTCGATGCGGTAGCGCGCATTGTCATAAAGGAAATAGGCCGCCGTCAGACCGCCGATCCCTGCGCCAACCAAAGCACCCATTTTCGCGAGCGATACGCCTGACAAAAGGACCAGCACAAACCACACGCCGCCAAACAGAATGGTTGCGCCAAGGTTGGGTTGAAGCATCAAAAGCGCGGCGACCAGCACCATCGCGAGCGTCGCGTAACCGAGCACGGGCAGGCTTTGATCGCGCATCCTCCACGAAAGCATCCACGCAAGCAGGATCGCAAAGCCGGGCTTCAAAAATTCGGACGGTTGCAATGACATGCCGACATTCAGCCACCGGCGCGCACCGTTTTTCTCCACCCCGATCAAGGGTACGAGCAAAAGCAGGAACAGCATGACGACCGCGAGCAGAATTCCGAGCCTTCGCGCGTCCTCCCGGCTCAAGAACGAAGCCCCGAGGATAACGCCAAGGCCCATCACCTGAAACACGATGTGACGCTGGAGAAAGGCAAATTCGTGGACGCCATATTGCTTGCCGCCAGCAGGCGATGCGGCCGCAACAGCGACCGTCCCCAAAACCATCAGCAAGATGACGAGCCCCAAGAGCACCTTATCAATTTCGCGCCACCAGATGAGCACACGGTCCGCAAATCCGCGGCGCACTGCAACGGGTGCGTGGAAGCGGGCGTCGCCTCGAACCGAATTGACGTTGGTGCCATTAGTAGAGAGGCTCACGCGATCTCCCCCTTGATATAATCTGCATCGGTGTTCGGGAAAGCGGCTGGCTCGCAGTCGCCTTCTTCTGCGATCACGCCGACAAGCTTGCGGAAGTGGTCGCCGCGGTTTTCATAGTCGCGAAACTGGTCAAAGCTGGCGCAGGCAGGGCTGAACAGCACGACATCGCCGGGCTGTGCCGCATCGCGCGCTCTGGCAACGGCTTCGGACACAAGTTCGCAGCGCTCCACCTTGGGAACGCGGCCTTCGAGCAGATCGGCAAAATGCGGGCCTGCCTCACCGATGGTGTAAGCCGCCGCGATATTGGACAGCATGTCCTCGCAAGCGCCAAGGCCATCCTCTTTGGCCAGCCCCCCGACAATCCAGTGGACGCGCGGCGCAGCATAGCGGATTTCGGTGCGCGGCGGGTAAGCGGCCAGTGCGGGCGCAGAAGAGGCGGTGTTGGTCGCCTTGCTGTCGTTGACGAATGTGACGCCGTGTTCTTCGCACACAAATTCCATGCGGTGCGGCAGACTGCGAAAGCGTTTTAGCGCGTGCTGCCACTGCGCCTTTGTCACGCCGAGCTCCTCGACGATTGCAACGGCCACGGCGGCGTTTTCGAGATTGTGGGGCCCTTGAAGGCTTGGCCATTCGTGTTGAAGCCCGGCAATCGCTTCAAGGTCGGCTGCGACCGCTCTGCCAGCAGGGCGGCGGGTGCGTTCGGTTTCAAAAATCGCGCCTGCTGGCTCTTCAAGCGAACCGAACACGGCAAGCCCGCTCTCGCTCTGCATTTTGAACAGGCGCGCTTTGGATGCGGCGTAGGCGGCAAAGCCGTCATAGCGATCAAGATGGTCGGGCGTGATATTGGTGAGCGCCGTCGCCTCGCAATCGAGGCCAAACGAGAGGTCGATCTGATAGCTCGACAGCTCCAGCACATAGACGCCCGTACCTTGGCCATTGGGCTCAAGCGGATCCTGACCCATGATCGGCTCGCCAATGTTCCCGCCAAGCAACGCGGGGAGCCCCGCCATTGCAAGGATATGGTGGATGAGAGCGACGGTGGTCGATTTGCCATTGGTGCCCGTCACGCCAACGACGCGGTGCGCGGGCAGGTCTTTGCGAGCCATAGCGAACAATTCGATATCGCCGATCACCGGCACGCCAAACCTTGCCGCATGGGCCGCAATCGGATGCGTGTTCAACGGCACTCCGGGCGAAACGACAAGGCCGTCAAAGCCGGTCAGGTCCATCTCCAGCGGATCGGCAATCTCGCAGCGTCCTTCAAACGGTGCACGCGCCACATCCTGACGATCCCAAACGGTAACCTTTGCGCCGCTTGCCAGAAGCGCCTCCACCGCTGCCGCACCTGATCGCGCGAGCCCGAGGACCGCGTATCGTTTGTTGGCAAAGGCGGAAGAAGTGATCACTAGGGCTTCGTTATCTCAGCTTGAGGGTTGAAAGGCCGATCAGCGCAAGCACGATTGCGATGATCCAGAAGCGGATCACGACCTTGCTTTCCGACCAGCCCAATTGTTCGAAATGGTGGTGGATCGGGGCCATGCGGAACACCCGCTTGCCCGTGCGTTTGAACCAGAAGACCTGAACGATCACTGAGACCGCTTCGAGAACGAAGAGCCCGCCGACAATGGCGAGCACGACTTCGTGGTGAGACGCGACCGCAATCGCACCCAATGCGCCTCCCAAGGCAAGGCTTCCGGTGTCGCCCATAAAGACCGCCGCTGGCGGCGCGTTGAACCAGAGGAAGGCGAGCCCCCCTCCCATTATGGCCGCGCAGAATATCGCAAGCTCTCCGGCACCCGGCACATGGGGAATGCCAAGGTATTCGCTAAAGTCCGGACGCCCCACCAGATACGCGATGATCGCAAAGGTGCCGCTCGCGATAATGACCGGCATGATCGCAAGGCCATCGAGGCCATCGGTCAGGTTTACCGCATTGCCCGCGCCCACCATGACGAAGGCCGCGAAGACATAATACGCCGGCCCCAGAGGGATTTCGACGTCGGAAAAGAACGGGATGTAGAGG
Source organism: Erythrobacter sp. S227 (assembly GCF_057364925.1). Lineage (NCBI taxonomy): Bacteria > Pseudomonadati > Pseudomonadota > Alphaproteobacteria > Sphingomonadales > Erythrobacteraceae > Erythrobacter > Erythrobacter sp. S227. Next base: position 179,351 of record NZ_CP200280.1, on the reverse strand, counting down.
TTGGTGTTGATCTGGCTCACAATGATATAACTCGCAATGCCAGCGACCACGAACTCCAAAAGCAGCCGGACACGCCCTGAAAGCCCGGCGTGGCTGTTCTTGGTGACCTTATCGTAATCATCGATAAACCCGATGATCCCGAAACCCAAAGTCACCGCCAGACACGCCCACACAAACGGGTTGCTGAGGTCCATCCACAAAAGCAGCGAGACCGCGAGGCTGACGAGGATGAGCAATCCGCCCATGGTCGGCGTGCCGCGCTTGGCGAGATGGCTTTGCGGACCGTCTTCGCGGATCGGTTGGCCCTTGCCCTGTCGCACGCGCAGGATACTGATCATTTTGGGGCCAATAATAAGGCCCAGGATCATCGCCGTCATCAATGCCGCGCCAAAACGGAACGTTTGATAACGCACAAGATTGAGGGCTCCCTCAAATCCTAGAAATTCTGCGATCCAGTAGAGCATTCAGATCCCTCAACTGCCGCCCGGAGGGGCTTTGCTCGTGTAATGTGTGACAAGTCCGCCAAGGCCAACCGAATTGGAACCCTTGACCAGCACAGTATCCCCGTGCGTGAGGCCAAATGCGTCCAGTGCTTCTTGAGCCTGTGCAGGTGTGTCGCATTGGTCGAAAGTCGGCTTGAAGCCAAGCGAGTTCCCGCTCCTTCTCCCCAGTTCGCCCGCCAGTGCGCGCATCTCTTCGCCAACGAGGATGGCATGGTCGATGCCCTCTTCTACCAAAGGCTCTGCTAGCTGGCGGTGGAAGTCGGCGGCAAAGTCGCCCAGTTCCTTCATCGAACCCAGCACCGCAACGCGGCGAAGCGCAGGTGTTTGGCCCAGCGCTTTCAACGTCGCGCGCATCGAAGCAGGGTTCGCATTGTAGCTTTCATCAATCATCAGCGCAGTGCCGCCGGGCACATCAATGTTGTGCCGCGCGCCGCGCCCTTTCAATCCGCCCATCTCGCCAAGAGCCAGCCCTGCCGCGCCAAGATCACCGCCCGCCGCGCGAACGGCAGCGATAACGCCAAGCGAGTTGGAGACCCAGTGCTCTCCGGGTTCAGCGACCGTGTAGCAAAGCCGCGAATTATCATGCGCCGGACCAAGCTGAGCGGTAACGAGCGAGCCGCCATTGGCGCTGGGGATGACATCAAGAAGGCGCACGTCAGCGGTCTTGCTACGGCCAAAGGTGACGATCTTCACGCCCATAGCCCTGGCGTTTGCGATCATACGGGTCGTGTAATCGCTGTCTGCGGGAATAATGGCCGTGCCCCCTGGCATCAGACCTGTGAAGATTTGCGATTTTTCATCAGCAATCGCTTCCATGCTGCCAAGGTTCTCTATGTGAGCAGGCGCAATCGTCGTGATGAGAGCCACATGCGGGCGAACATGGGCCGACAAAGGCGCGATTTCGCCCTCGTGGTTCATGCCCATTTCAAACACGCCATATTTCGCGCGCGCCGGAAGCCGTGCGAGGCTGAGCGGGACGCCGACGTGGTTGTTGTAACTTCGCACGCTGCGGTGGGCAGCGCCCCTGCTTGACCGGTCGAGGGATGCAAAGATTGCCTCTTTGACGCCGGTTTTGCCGACTGATCCGGTCACACCAATGCGCACCGTATCGCCGCGTTCGCGGGCATAGTGGGCAAGGGCGTGGAGCGCTTGCGTAGTGTCTTTCACAAGCACATGCGGAAAATCGACGGGCCGGTCCACAATCGCAGCAGCAGCGCCTTTGGCGAAAGCTGAGGCTAAGAATTTGTGCCCGTCCATCGCCTCGCCTTTGAGCGCGATAAACAGGTCGCCGGGGCGCACATCGCGGCTGTCCATTTCGACGCCGGATGCCTGAAATTGATGAGACGCCTCGCCGCCGGTCGCGGCCTCAATCGAGGATGCATCCCATAGGGCAAGCGGCAGCAAGTCGCGCGGGTCCGCTGGCCATTGGCGCAAAAGAGCGTGCGCGGCCTTCATGCTGATACCCCACTTTGAGCCGGGGCTGCAGCGCATTCACGCGCAACTTCCACATCGTCGAACGGCAAAACCTGCATTGTCTCTCCAGATCCGATTATCTGTCCTTGCTCATGGCCTTTTCCGGCAATGAGGATGATGTCGTTTGCGCCCGCTTCGGCAATGGCCGCTGCGATGGCTTCGCGCCGATCAGCAACGTTGAATCCGGCCTGCATAAGATGGTCGGCGCTGCAATCGTCGAAACCATCCATAATCTCATTGCGAATAGCTTCAGGGTCCTCTCCTCGCGGATTGTCGTCGGTTACCCATACACAATCGGCCATTTCCGCCGCGACCCTTCCCATAGCTCGCCTTTTTCCCTTGTCGCGATCACCGCCCGCTCCAAAAACAAGCCGGAGCAAACCGCCCTTCTCGGTATTTACATGGGGACGCAAAGCCGCAATCGCAGCTTCCAATGCGTCAGGCGTATGCGCATAATCGACATAGGCAGGCGCGCCCGATGCCGTGATGCACGCCCGTTCCAACCGTCCGCGAACAGGTTGAAGCCGCGAGATCGCATCGAAAACCAGACCAACATCCGCCCCGGTCACAATCGCGAGACCCGCAGCGACAAGCGCATTCGCTGCCTGATACGCCCCGATCAGAGGCAATTTGACGCTGCGAACTGTGCCCTCATGCTCAATCTCGAGCATCTGGCCAAGCTGGCTTGCCTCGCGGCCGACAAGGCGCAAGTTGTCGCCCCGATCACCGACCGTGAAGGTGTGAAGCCCGCCCGCTTTTGCACTGGCAACCGCGCTTTGCGTCCACTCGTTTTCATCGTCCCCGCACCAGATGACCGCGTGGCCACCCGATTCCACGACTTCGGCAAACAGACGCATCTTGCATCCGAAATATTCTTCCATCGTGCCGTGATAGTCGAGGTGATCGCGGCTTAAATTCGTGAAAGCCCCTGCCTTCACGCGCAGGCCCTCATTGCGGAATTGCGAAAGGCCGTGGCTTGATGCTTCATAGGCAACATGGGTCACGCCTTCACGCGCCAGACCGCTCATATTGCTCAGGAAAGTCACAATATCGGGCGTGGTGAGCCCCGTTGAAACGCTGCCATCGGGCGTCGTGACACCCAAAGTGCCAATGCTCGCTGCGCGCTCTCCGCACATGCGCCAGATCTGGCGGGTCATTTCCGACACGCTGGTCTTGCCATTGGTGCCGGTGACCGCAACGACCGTGCCGGGAACAGGGGTAAAGAACCCCGCCGCCATCTGTGCAAATGTCTGACGCGGCTCGTCGCTGGCGATGTGCAGCGCGCCTTCGACCTTGGCCTCAGGCGAAGCGATTACAGCAACCGCGCCCGCCTCGATCGCAGCCGGGATAAAGTCCTCGGCGTTGAATTTTGCCCCGCGAAACGCACCGAACACAGTGCCGGGCGCGACTTTGCGGTGATCAATGGCAAAGCCGGTGACGGAAATGTCCGCACCGGCTTCAATATCCAGCCCCGCCTGTTCGATCAGCGCCCCCAGCTTCATCGGCGACCCTCCACCAGATAGCGCAGGTCAGAGATGTCAACGTCGCGGTTCGCATCAGGACGAACGCCCAGCATTGGCCCGATCCGAGGAACGAGCTCTTTCACAATAGGCGCTGCGTTAAACGCCGCGGTGCGTGCCCCGCTTGCGGCCACAGTGCCGCGCGGTTCGTCCAGCAAAGTCACGACCACATAACGCGGGCGATCCATCGGAAAAGCTGCGGCAAAGGTGGTGATTAGCGAGGTCTGACGATACCCGCCCCGCCCCGCTTTTTCCGCAGAACCGGTCTTACCGCCAACCCGATATCCCGGCGCATCGGCGCTGCGGCCTGTGCCGTACATCGCAATCATGCGCAGCATCTGGCGCATCCGCGAAGAGGTTGACGCCTTGAACACACGCTTGCCCTTGGGCGCTTTGCCTGCCTCGATTTTGCGCAAGGTCGCTGGCCGCCAGATACCGCCATTGACCATCGCGGCATAGGAATTGGCAAGGTGCAGCGGCGTTACTGCGATGCCGTGGCCATAGCTGACCGTCATATTGGTGATGCGCGACCATTTGCCGTTCGGCAGTTCCTGCGGCCAAAGCGGGCGGCCTTTCGCCTGAAGCTCGATTTGAGGGCGCTCGTTCATCTGCAGGTCGAGCATGACCTTGCGCATGGTTTCCTCGCCCAGCGCATCGGCCACACGCGCGGTCACGGTGTTCGAGGAATAGACCAGGCTTTCCGGCACATTCAGCGTCGCACCCTTGGGGTGAAGATCGCGGATTTCGCGTCCTGCAATCTCGACATTTGCTGCGTTCCATTCCTTGCGAAGATTGCGAACCACGCCGCCATCAATCGCAGCGGCAATCGTGATCGGCTTGAAAGTCGAACCCAGTTCGTAAACGCCATTGGTCACGCGGTTGTAGATATTGGGCGAACGGTGCGCATCCGACAGGTTTGGATCGAACGCAGGCAGGGATGCCATGGCCAGAACCTCGCCTGTATCCACATCAAGAACAATGCCCGCTGCGCCCTTTGCATCGGTCGCCAGCATGCCTTTGCCAAGCTCGTCCTCAAGCGCGCCTTGAACGCGCAGATCAATCGAAAGCGGCACAGGTTCGCCGCGCAGGTCAGGCGAGGCAAGCCGCTCGTCGAGCACCTGCTCCATTCCAAACGCGCCCTCGGTCTTGCCCTCGTCATTTTCGCGCACAAAGCCAAGGATGTGTGCGCCCAATGCCCCTTGCGGATAATGGCGGTCAAATTCGCGCGGCACTTCGAGTGCGATTTCGCCAAGGTTCATGACCTTGTTCGCATCTTCGGGAAGGATACGGCGCAGGACATAGCCACCGCGCTCTGACGACAGAACTCGCATGGCGCGTGCCACATCCATATCGGGGAAAATGGTCTTGAGCTGCGCGGCGACTTCAGCGGGTGACTTTACCAGTGGCGAGCCATCATCGCCCATCGCCTTGGGGTTGAACCACAGGGCATAGGCGGGGAAATTGCGCGCGAGCGGCGTGCCATTGCGATCGGTGATTTCACCGCGCGGGGGCAGCAACGCTTCGGTGAGGCTTGGCTGTGACGGGGCAGAACCCACAAAGCCGAGATACCCCACGCGAAGAAGCGCGATCACCGCCACAAGGGCAAAGCACCCCATCAACAACAGCAGCCGCGTGCGGGCGACAACCAGAAAAGTGGAACGCCGGTGCGCCGAATGAATGCGGCCTGCAGGAATGACGGTCTCAGGGCGCGGCTTTCGTTCTGCCGGATCAACGCCGTGACCGGTTCCAAAACTCCTCGCGCGCGGCTGTGCTCCAAGCCCTTCGGAAAGGGCCAGCGTATTCATTGACCCACCTCGCCAAGCAGTGCCGCTGTCTGCGTGTCGGCCGAAAGCGGCGTTTGCGCATTGGCAGGGCGGATGGGCGATGCGTCGGTCAGGAACTCGCCAAAGGCATCGGCGAAGATCGCACCTGCATCCTCACCCGTATTGACCGAGGCAAGCGTGACGGGCTCCCCTGTCACAGGCGAGCGCATATCATTCGGGCCCATGTCGGCTGCCGACAGCTCTGCACGCGCAACGCGGATAGGCGCAGGCGCATCAGGACGCACATCCTGGCCAAGGCTCGCCAGCTGGCGGTTGTTGTCGAGATATTGGTCGGCGCGCGGCGCTTTATAACCAAGCTCGATCGTGTTCCATTCGGCCAGTTGGCGCTGGCTTGCGCGGGTTTGAAACTCTGTTTCGAGCATCAGGACATTGCGCTCAAGCGAGATGATTTCGCGCTCTGCAAGCAGCACTTCGCTCTTCACGGTCTGCACCTGCAAACTCAGCAAAGCAAACATGGCAACGCACACAGCCAAAACCGCAGCCCAGCCGATCTGACGAATGCGGGAACCTGATGCGATCATGCCGATGTCCTTTCGAGTGCTGGGGCGCAAGTGCGGATGGCGTGGCGCAGGATTGATGATCTTGCGCGCGGGTTGCGGGCGATTTCGGCCTCGGTGGGGCGGATCGCCTTGGAGACTTTGGTAAAGGTTGGCGCAGGTCCGGGAATTTCACCGGGCAGGTGGCGCGAAATCGCCTTCCCCGCGCCCGACGCCTCTTTGAAGAAGCGTTTGACCAGCCGGTCCTCGAGGCTGTGAAAGCTGACCACAGCGAGTGTACCGCCCTCTTTCAAAAGCAATTCAGCCGCCGCAAGGCCAGCGCGAAGCTCGCCCAGCTCATCGTTCACGTGAATGCGCACCGCCTGAAAGCTGCGGGTTGCTGGGTCTTTCTTATCGTGCGGCTTGTGACCCAGGGCGCGGCGAACCACGCGGGCAAATTCGCCCGTAGTCTCTAGCGGACGCGCAGCCACAATCGCGCGGGCAACGCGGCGTGATTGGCGCTCTTCGCCGTACTGGTAAAGCACGTCGGCAATCGCACCCTCATCGGCGGTGTTGAGAAAGTCGGCGGCGCTTTCGCCATCCTGGCTCATCCGCATATCGAGCGGGCCGTCGCTGCTGAAGGCAAAGCCGCGCTCTGCCTGATCGAGCTGCATCGAAGAGACGCCGATATCCATGACCACCGCGTCCACCTGCGGCACGCCGATCCGCTCCATCTCTTCGCGCATCTGGGCAAAGCGTTCGGGATGCAAGGACAATTGGCCGTCAAATTCGGCGACCATCGCCTGACCGTCGCGGATCGCATTGGGGTCGCGGTCGAAAGCGTACACGCGCGCGCCGCTTGCCAGCAGAGCGCGCGAATAGCCGCCTGCACCAAAGGTCGCATCGATGATCGACATGTCCTTGGTGGGCGCGATTGCGGCGACCACTTCGTCAAGCAGAACGGGAATGTGGGGAGCGATTGCTGGCGAAAGGGTCACTTCTTGCCCCCTTTCGCTGCGGCCTTGGCCATTTGCGCTTTGCAGGATGCTTTAGCGCCGCGGAAATCATTCCCCATTTTCTCAAGCTCGTCAGGCTTCCACACCATGAAGAACTTGCCAGAGCCGTGAAAATACAGGCCATCGCCCGCCAGATCGAGATCGCGGAACTGTTCAGGCATCACAAAACGGCCGCTGTCATCGAAGGGCACCTGCTCAAAGCCGTAAAGCTGGCCCGCGCGCGCATCGGGATCGAAATCCGTATCGCCCATGCGGATTGCGCGCTCTTCTTCTTTTTCAAGCTGGGCATCAAATTCATCGACGCGCGAAAGGCCAAAACCGATCAGGCAGTTGTAACGGTCGTGCACCGCCAGACAGAGCGTTTTGGAACCGCCGGAGCTTTCCTTGACCGCCTTGCGAAAGGCAGGAGGCAGGACATAACGGCCCTTATCGCCGGCTGGCGAATAGGCTTGTCCGTTATATCTTTGCGGCATTGCCACGGCCTCGTCCCACTCCCTTTTTGTGTGAAGAGGGCCACCCAGCCTCCTGTCACACCGTCAGTCACGCTTGCTGTCACGCAGCGCCACACAAACGCAGCCGATCAGTCACAACTTACCCGCCACCACCTCCGCGCGAGCGGAAGCAGCGCGCCAACCGTATTCGGCGACGCGGGGCAATTCGGCTTGTTTGATGGAGCCCAGACATATCGGGGAAGAAAGCCACTGGGAAGGGCTTTTCTAGGGATTTCACGGGATTAAACGGTAAATAACTGTTTAATATATATTTTTATCATGTAAATTCTGATGACAAGTCACCAGAATCGCTAAGGAATTCCCCCTATTTCCCTCAAAAATCGGGCAAATCGCGTATGATTCCCCAAGATTCCCGCTCGATTCCCTATTGATCGAACAACGGACATTCCAGTTCCCGTAATATCCCCAAAGCTTTGCAAGGTCACTTGGTATCGAAGGCGAAGCGGACAAGTGCCTGTATTGCAGAGTTTCTTATTGCAGGGTCTCCCTCTGAGGCTTCTTCACGGGTATCGTTATGATCATGGCTGAGGGTCTCACCATCGCCCTTGAACACTTCGGCATCGGCAAGCACGGTCACCCGCCCCTCGCCAAGCTGACACTGCGCCATCGTACCACCGCCCAAAAGCCGGCAATCGCCACCCGTTCCCGCAATTTCCCGAAGTTCGCCGGATAGTGCCACAGGTATCGAGCTTCCCGGCAGATCAAACGCGCGAAGATCGCTTTGCTGCTCTTCGTCGAAATGCATCTCCAGCCCCCAGCGGCCCAAAACCGGCGGGACCAATGCCGCTTCGACCGGACGACGCGGATCGCCAAGGGGCAAAGGATAATGCCCATCAAGCAGCGGATCGAGCACCAGCAAAAGCTGCCCCCCTTCCCTAACCCAATCATCGAGCGCAACATTATCGGCCGGGGTCAAACCGCGCGGCTGGATCACGGCAAGGTACTCAAGCTCGGCCAGCGGCTCGACCTCGGGCGCGTCCGGCGTCAATCCTGCGATCGGGGAAAGCGTGTCGAGCAGCACCATTTCATGCGTTGCTTCAAATGCGCTGCGCTGTGCCGGGACATCCGCCTCACCAGACGCCAGCGCACCCAAATTGGCACCAAGCGGCCAGTACAGCGGCATGCTTGTCATCAGGCCCAATTGCGGTTTTGGCCCCTGATCCGCGGCTGTATCGTCCTGCGCTGGCTCGGCACCGCAGGCCGCCAGGAAGGCACAAGCGACCAGTGGGAACGCCGCGCCGTTATGCCTATTGTTTGGAATTGTCATCGTTAGGCGGCGATCCGCCCGCGCCCGGCTCCACATCTTCAACCGATTGGTCGTCTGGCGCACCTTCCGCGCCCTCATCCGCAGCGTTTGGTTCAGCGGGAATATCCGGCACAATCCCAGCGCTGGCGAGCGGATCGCGTTGCTGCGGTGCTTCGACAGGCTCGGTCGTCGGAGCGGCCTCTGGCACGGAGCTTTCCAGCGTGCGGTCCGCTTGATTGCCGATAATGGTCGCAAGACCGATCAAAAGCACCATCGAACCAAGTCCGAACAGCCCGATTTGCAAACGCTGCGTCGCCTCGGATTTTGTGCCACCCAGAGGTGCACCGTCCGGGGGCGCACTGTCGAGCTGCGCATCGTCTTGCGCTGCTTCGATCTGGGCCTCATCAATGTGAGCTTGGAATTTTCCGGCGTTCATGGGACCGGTTTAGCGACCAATGGAATGCGTGTCGATTGGAATGCTTGCCACCCCTGCCAATTGCCCGAACCTACTGCTCAAGCCAATCGAACACAGGCAGGCCCTTTTCGGCAAGCCATTGCGGATTGTAGAGCGTTGAAAGATAGCGAAAACCTGTATCGCAAAGGATGGTTGCGACCTGCGGGTTTTCGTGGCCATCTGCGACCAATTGTTTGCCAAGCTCGATCGCGCCCGCGACATTGATGCCGCTCGACAGCCCTAAACACATGCCCTCTTCGCGGAGGAGCTGTTTGACCCATTCCATTCCGGTTTCATCCGAAATCCGGAACTGGGTATCAATCGGCGCACCTTCGAGGTTGGCGGTGATGCGGCCCTGCCCAATGCCTTCGGCAACCGACGACCCTTCGGATTTCAGCTCTCCGGTGGCGTAATAACTGTAGAGCGCTGCGCCATGCGGATCGGTTAGAGCGATGCGGATGTCGGGGTTCTTTTCCTTCAATCCCATGCCAACACCGGCAATGGTGCCACCGGTCCCTGCCGCGCAGGTAAAGCCGGAGATCCTGCCTTGCGTTTGCTCCCACAATTCAAGCGCGGTGCCTTCGATATGGGCCCGCCTATTGGCGACATTGTCGAACTGCCCCGCCCACACTGCGCCGTCGATCTCTTCGGCCATGCGGCGCGAGACGTGCTGGAAGTGGTTTTGATCGGCGTATTTTGTTGGCGGCACCAGAACGAGCTGAGCGCCCAACGCCCGCAGCGTGTCCATTTTCTCTTTGGACTGGTTGTCAGGCATGACGATGATCGTCTTGTAGCCCAGCGCATTCGCCACCAGCGCAATGCCAATTCCGGTGTTACCAGCCGTACCTTCGATGACGGTGCCACCCGGTTTCAATTCGCCGCGTTCTTCGGCATCGCGGATCATGTAAAGCGCCGCGCGGTCCTTTACGCTGGAGCCGGGGTTGGCAAATTCGCACTTGCCCCAAATGTCACAGCCAGCCGCCTTGCTTGCCCCTTGAAGGCGTACAAGCGGAGTATTGCCAATGAGGGCGAGCGTGTCGCCAAAAGGTTTGGTAATGTTCATGGCTCTCGAAATAGAGGGGCGCGGTGACCCCTGCAATCAAGATAAACCTTCAAGCGCTTCAATTCGTCTACGCTATCAGTCTTCAGGTGCGATGGTGATTTTCATCCCGTCAAGCACTGGCGCGAGCGCGATCTGGCAGGAGAGGCGCGAGCTTTCCTTGCGGTGATCGGACGATTCCAGCAGGTCATCTTCGTCTTCGCTCATCGCAGGAATTTCTGCAGGCGCTTCGTCGACATAAACGTGGCAGGTCGCGCATGAGCAGCAGCCACCGCACAGCGCGAGCAATTCGTCAAAGCCATTGTCGCGAACCGCTTCCATGACGGTCAGGCCATCTTCGACTTCGATTTCGCTGGTTTCGCCGTCGCGGTTTGTGACGATAAGCTTGGGCATGGTGCGTTGGTCCTTGATTCTGGCTTTGAGCGCAAGAATGCACTCTTGGGTTTTCTTGGCGATCAGCTAGGTACTTCGACAGCATATGGCAAGACAGAAGGGAAGCCGCGTGGGTCTTAGCGCAAGCATTTTACGAAGCGAACTGGACGCCTTGGCGGCCAAAGATGCGCGCGTTGGCGAGGAGCTTGCCCGGATCGGTTATCCCGAACCGCGCGTCCGGCCGACCGGTTACAAGACGATGCTGCGCACCATTGTGGGCCAGCAGGTGTCGGTGGCAGCGGCTGCGTCCATGTGGAGCAAGCTGGAGGCGGAATTGGGCGAGGATTTCACAACCTCTTGCCTGTTGAAACGCGATTTCGACACACTGCGCGCCTGCGGATTGTCGCGCCAGAAACAGGGCTATGCGCGGTCTTTGTGCGAGTTGGTCGAGGCAGGCGTGGTCGATTTCGATGCCCTGCCCCAAGACGATGAAGAGGCGATCACCGAACTTACCCGGATCAAGGGTATTGGCCGGTGGTCAGCGGAGATTTATCTGATGTTTGCAGAAGGCCGCACCAACATCTGGCCCGCCGGTGACCTCGCCGTGCAAGAGGGGGTGAAGCGCCTGTTGGACCTGGGCGAGCGCCCCAAGGAGAAAGAGTGCCGCCATCTTGGTGATCCATGGTCCCCGCACCGGTCCAGCATGGCACTGTTTACCTGGCACTTCTACGCCAATCCGGCGCTGTGAACGGAGGGGACGTTATGCGACTTGCCGGGCCTTTCTCACTAGCACTTGCAGCAACCGTCCTGTGTGCAAATGCGCAAGACGAAGTGCCCGAACTCTCGTTTTTCGAGCGCGCCGAGTTGCCTGAGGCGACGCTGTCAAACGCAGAGCAGTTTGGGCAGAAGATCATCGAGAATTACCCCGTCCCAATCATCCGCAGGGACGTTACAGGCACCGCTACGATCAACGTGCTTGTCACCACAAACGGGCGTGCGACGCATTGCCAGATCAAGAAAACCAGCGGCGATAATATCATCGACCAATGGGCCTGCCGTGGCACCATCCGCTATGCACGCTTCACACCTGCCACTGATGACGAGGGCAACCCGACCCTTGGCCAATGGACGCAAGAATTCACATTGACCCTTGGAAATCCGCCAGCCGAAGACCGCTGAGGCGCGGCCAGAGCACCCGCAGCCACGACCAAATGCCGTTCGTTTCCGACGAAGTGCACTTGCACGCGTCGGGCTTACGTGTAGCACTCTTCGCATGGGCACCGGGGCAAATTGTTCCAATTCTTGAAAATTGAAGGAGGCGTTTTCATGCCTATATTCCCGAACTCTGCGAAGCTGCTTGCAACCACTGCGGCGGCGGCGCTGCTCACACTTCCGGCGATGACAGCGGCAAACGCGCCAGCTGCTGATAACCACGCTGCACATAATGGACACCAAATGACGACACCTGCTGAAAGCTTTCCACTGATCCCGCGCGATGCGCTGTTTGGCAACCCGACGCGAGCGGCTGGCCAGATCAGCCCGGATGGCAAAATGCTCAGCTGGCTTGCCCCTCAAGATGGCGTGCTCAATATCTGGGTTGCCCCGCGCGAAACGCCTGATGCTGGCAAAGTCATCACAAGTTCGACCGACCGTCCGATCCGCCAGTATTTCTGGGCGCCCGACGGCAAGAGCATCATGTATGTTCAGGACAAGGGCGGGGACGAAAACTTCCTGCTTTATCAGATTGATCTCGACACGCTGGAAGAGAAAACAATTACTCCGTTCGAGAACACCCGCATTACGATCGTGGGCGCGTCTGAGACGATCAAGGACAAGGTCCTTCTTGGGATCAACAACCGCAACCCGCAGTTCCATGATGTGCATATGCTCGACATCACGACCGGCGAATTGACGCTGGTTTACGAAAACAACGGCTATGCAGGTTTTGTGGCCGATGACACGCTGACATTGCGCATGGCGTTCCGCCAGAATGCCGAAGGCGGCAGCGATTATTTCAATGTCGAAAACAACGAAGTGTCAGCCGAGCCTTTTGAATCCACCCAGATGGAGGATTCGCTGACCACTGACCCGGCCGGCTATACGACCGATGGGTCGATCCTCTACTGGCTCGACAGCCGGGGTCGCAATACCGCGGCGCTTTTCGCGCAGGACACCGCTACGGGTGAAAAAACCCTCATCGCCGAAGATGACAAGGCCGATATTGGCGGCACCATCCGCGACCCCAAAACCGGCGTCGTCGAAGCCTACAGCGTCAACTACCTGCAAAACAAATGGACCGCGATTGACGAAGAGCTTGGCGCCGCGCTCGACTGGCTCGATGGCAGGCTCGAAGGTGATTTCGGCATCTCCAGCCGCACCGATGATGACCGGACATGGATCGTGTGGAACGATCCGCTGACCGCGCCAACCGCGACCTATATCTATGACCGCGATGCCGAAACGCTTACCCCGTTCTACACCTCGCGGCCCGAGCTTGAAGGGATGCCGCTGCAACCCATGCACCCGCGTGAAATCACCAGCCGCGACGGGCTGACCCTGCCCTCATATCTGACACTGCCCGTTGGCAGCGACAGCGATGGCGATGGCAAGCCTGACGAGGCGGTTCCAATGGTCCTGCTGGTCCACGGCGGACCGTGGGCGCGCGATAGTTACGGGTTCAATTCGATCCACCAAATGCTCGCTAATCGCGGCTATGCGGTGCTTTCGGTGAACTTTCGTGGCTCGACCGGATTTGGCAAGGACTTCCTCAACGCAGGCAACCTCGAATGGGGCCTGAAAATGCACGATGACCTTATCGATGCGACCGATTGGGCGATCAATGAAGGCGTGGCTGTGCCGGATAAGGTTGCGATCATGGGCGGCTCATACGGCGGCTATGCAACGCTGGCTGGCCTGACGTTCACACCGGACAAATTCGCCTGCGGCGTCGATATTGTTGGCCCGTCCAACCTGGAAACCCTGCTGGAAACCATCCCGCCGTACTGGGCTCCGATTGTGAAGATGTTCCACACCCGCATGGGCGATCCGAACACCGAAGAAGGTTTGGCGCTTCTGAAAGCGGCAAGCCCGCTTTATAAGGCGGACCAGATCGTCAAGCCGCTGCTCATCGCACAAGGCGCAAATGACCCGCGCGTGAAACAGGCGGAAAGCGACCAGATCGTAGGCGCGATGAAGGAAGCAGGCATTCCTGTGACCTATGTCCTTTACCCCGATGAAGGTCACGGTTTTGCCAAGCCCACCAACTCGATCTCGTTCTTTGCGGTGGCTGAAAACTTCCTGTCGGAATGCATCGGCGGGCGTTCTGAGCCACTTGGCGATGTGCTTGCCCCGTCGACGGCTGAAATCGTCGAAGGCGCAGAGCACGTAAAGGGCCTGGAGGACGCGCTGGGCGGGTAATCACCCACTTCCAGTTGCGACATTGCTGACAAACAGATCGCCTCGGGGTAACCCTCGGGGCGATTTGTTTATGGAGAGAGGCAAATGACTTCGGGATCACAGGGTAAGCGCCACATTTTCATCACCGGCGGCGCGTCGGGCATTGGCCGCGCGGTTGCGGTGTATTTTGCTGCACGCGGGTGGTTTGTCACTGTGACCGACGTGAATGCAGCAGGGCTAGAGGAAACGCTGGGCCTGATCGAAGGGGATGCCAAGCATTCCCACAAACTTGATGTGCGCGACCGCGATGCGTGGGACGTGGCTCTGCAATCCGCAAGCGAGGCCGCAGGCGGGCGGATCGATGTCATGTTCAACAATGCCGGGATCGGCACAGGCGGTCCTCTGGCCGAGCTTGAAAAAGACGAGATCGACGCCTGCCTCGACATCAATTTGCGCGGGGTTTTGTACGGCGCACAAGCCGCATACCCGCATCTCAAAGCAGCTGCTCCGGGCTCTGCTCTTGTCAACACGGCGAGCGCTGCTGGCATCACCGGCGGGTCTGGGATGAGCGTCTATTCCGCCACCAAATTTGCCGTGCGCGGGATTGCTGAAAGTCTGGACGCAGAATGGGCAGGCGAAGGGATCAAGGTATCCTCGATCTGCCCCAGCTTTATCGAAACGCCGCTTTTGGATGGCACGGGGCACCGCGGGGAGAACGAACAGGTGCGCACACGCGTTCAAGAGGCGGGCCTTGAAATCACTCCGGTGGAAGAGGTCGCCAAAACCGTGTGGGATGCGGTCCACGGCGATGCGCTGCATTATCTTGTCGGGAAAACCGCCAAGAAGCTCAATTTCGCCAAACGATGGATGCCGGGCCGCGTGCGCAAGCAACAGCGCGGTGCGGGAAGCCTGCTTGGTGGAAACTAAGGGCGGAAGTTAAAGGCGGATAAGCGGGCGCTTTCCTACTTGGAAATCGCACGCCAAAATGGCGGCTCGCTCTTTCAAAATTGCATCGCCCTGAAATCCGGTTTTCGGCGTCTCGCGTCAAAGTGTCTCATAGCGCTTCGACATAAGAGACTGAAACTCAAAGATTGTTGGGAAATTTTGTAGGACCCTATGAGACAGTGGTGTCTCATAGGGTTAATTTCCGCCACTGATTCTCGGGGTCAATTTACGGCCCTTTATTTCCGGCAGGCGTTCAAACCAGGCGATCAATTGCGCGCGCCATTTTGGTATCGCGGATCGAAAGCCCGCCGCCATCTGACCCGGCATCGTGAGTGGTCAGCGTAATCTCGACCTTGGCATACACGTTGAACCATTCGGGATGGTGGTCCTGTGTCTCGGCAATCAACGCCACCCGGCTCATAAAACCCCAGGCCTCGTTGAAATCGCCAAACTGGAACGTGCGGGTGATCGCTTTGCCTTCGCGGGCAAGTTCCCACTTTGGGTGATCTTCTAAAAGTTGCGCAACTTCGTCTTGGGTGAGTTCGGGGACGTTGGCCATCGCAGGGGGAACCTTCATGTAGAGTGTTGTGACTGGAGAAGCTTTTGCCTAACGCTTGACGCGATGCAAGCGCAACCGCCTAACACCTCCTTGGCCGCCTCCCTGGCCGCCTCTGGCCTCGCATGCAGGCGCGGCGACCGGTTGTTGTTTCGCAAGTTGAGTTTCACCTTGGGAGAGGGCGACGCGCTGCATATCACCGGCGCGAATGGCACGGGCAAGACGACCCTGATGCGCGCTTTGGCCGGGTTCACCACGCCCTTTGCAGGCGAGGTGTCACGCGAAGGCGAGCTTGGCCTGCTGGATGAGCGCCCCGCCCTCGACCCCGATCTGCCTTTGGGCAAGGCCTTGGGTTTCTGGAACGCGGTTGATGGCGGCGGCGACCCGTCGCAGGTCTATGGCAAGCTGGGCTTGAGCACTCTGTTGGAAGTGCCGGTGCGGTATCTCTCGACCGGGCAAAGGAAGCGCGCGGGCCTCGCCGCACTAATGGGGCGCAGCGTTCCGATCTGGCTTCTGGATGAGCCATTGTCGGGCCTTGATACCGCAGCGATCGAGACGGTCACCCGGCTGATCGAGGGTCATGTAAAAAGCGGCGGGTTAGCGCTCATCGCCTCGCACCAGAGACTGGAAATAGAGGGTCTGCAAACGCTGGAGCTCGGCGATTATGTGCCGGCCCGCGCGGTGGAGGAAGAGGAATGATCGGGACGCTGTTGAAGCGCGATCTGGCCAAGTTCTTCCCCTTCGCAGGCGGCGGGGCAAGCCTGCCGGTGATGTTCTTCATCGCGATTGCCATGCTCTACCCCTTTGCGGTGGGGCCGGACGTCAACATCCTGTCGCGCACAGGCGGCGGGGTTGTGTGGATTGCGGCATTGCTTGCCGCGATCCTGCCGCTGGAGAAGTTAGTGGCGAGCGATATTGAGCTTGGTTTCTTCGACCAGCTGCGGCTGCGCGGGCTGACAGAGGAAATGATGATGGCGGTGCGGTTGGTCGCGCATTGGCTAAGCTTTGGCCCGCCGCTGATCCTTGCAACCTTTCCTACTGCGGCTCTGCTGGCTATCGACGGGCCGACTTTGCATTTGCTCTTGCTGGGCCTTCTCGCAGGGACACCCGGTCTGGCAGCGATAGGCCTGATGATAGCCGCCCTCACCGCGAGCCTTCGCGCAGGCGCTGCATTGTCAGGATTGCTGATGGTGCCGCTGGCGCTCCCGATCCTGATTTTCGGCGCGGGCGCTCTGGCAAGGCAGGACGGCGCAAGTCTGGGCTTTGTCGCGGCGATCAGTCTGGGGCTGGTGGCGATGGCACCGTTCGCGGCAGGCGCTGCGATTAAAGCCGCGCGGGAGGTTTGATCGTAGCTTTGCGACGATGAAAGCACCCGAAACCCACAGGCAGGCAAACCTCCTGCTCGCTCGCATCGCATTTGCCCTCTTGGCGTTCAGCCTTGTGGCTTTCGCGGTAAAGGCCGCCGCGCACACAGAGGTGCAAGCGCGCTACACACCGCTTGTCATCATCCACGGCGTCTCGATGCTGGCGTGGATGGGTTTGCTGGGGACGCAGGCTTGGCTTGCCGCAAACGGGCGGTATTCGCTCCACCGGATGATGGGCAAATCATCGCTTGGCTTGGTGGCGGTAATGACGGTCACCGGCCTTACCTTAGCGGTGAACATTGGCGAGGAATTGGGACGGGTCGAGGTAACCATCGTCAACCTTGCAGCATTTGCGACTTTCCTACCGCTGTACCTTGCCGCTATCCGCTTCGCAGCGCGCAAGGAAATCGCGCGGCACCGCATGGCGATGTTGATCGGCACGCTTGCCTTTATGACGCCGGCCTACGCAAGGGTGGTGCAAGTGTTAGAATTGCCGGACCCGCTGGCGATTGCAGTTCAGGTGCCGATAACGGTCGCGATAGCGCTTGGTTTTGACTGGAGGACGCAAGGGCGCTTTACACGGTCGACGCTGGCCATGCTGGCCTTCTCCATCATCATTGTTGTGGTGATGGTGGCCAGCCTTATCCCTCTCATCCTGTGAGAGGTTAGGCCCATTAATAAGGCGGCTTGTCGCGTCCGGTCGGGCTTTTGGTGAAAATCTCCGTGCCCTCTTCGGTAACCGCCAAGGAGTGTTCGAACTGGGCCGACAGACTCTTGTCGCGGGTGACGGCGGTCCAGCCATCGTTGAGGACTTTCGCCCATGGTTTGCCAAGGTTGATCATCGGCTCGATGGTGAAAAACATGCCGGGTTTGAGCTCTGGCCCGGTGCCTGCTTTCGCGGCGTGCACCACTTCGGGTGCATCATGGAACAGGCGGCCGAGACCATGGCCGCAAAATTCGCGCACCACGCCGTAGCGAAATTGCTTTGCATGCGCTTCAATCGCGGCACCAATATCGCCAAGCCGCGCGCCCGGCTTACCCGCCGCCTCGATGCCCAGCATCAGGCATTCATAGGTCACATCGACCAAACGCTTTGCCTTGATCGAAGGTTCGCCAGCGAAGAACATACGGGACGTATCGCCATGCCAACCATCCAGAAGCGGGGTCACATCGACGTTGAGAATGTCACCCTCTTTGAGGACCTTGGGACCCGGAATACCGTGACAAATCACATGGTTGATCGAGATACAACATGAGTGGGTGTAGCCGCGATAGCCCAGCGTGGCAGGCACAGCGCCCGCATCCAAAGTCATCTCGCGCACACGGTCGTCAATGCTAGCCGTGGTGATGCCCGGCTCCACCATATCGGCAACCTCATCAAGGATGGTCGCAGCCAGACGACCCGCGGCGCGCATGCCTTCAAAGCCTTCTTCGGTGTGCAGTTTGATAGTGCCGTCGCGGTAGACGGTGTCATTGCTTGTCACGAGTTGGTATTCAGTCATGAGCGTCCATATAGCGGCCTGCTCACAAGAATGCGAGCGCCTGATTACAGACAAAAGCGCGTGACAAGCTTGCCCCTTGCCAGCAATAGGAAAACATGACTGAAATTAATGACCTGATCCAGGCAGACCGCGGGCAAAATGCGGTTGCCATCCATCTGATTACCAAGGCTGGTTTCGAAGCGTTTGCCAAAGGGCTTACCGCTGGCCAGCATGCAAGCCTGAAGGCGCAGAAGTTCGAAGGCGATGCTGGCACTGTTGGCATTGTGCCGGATGGCGACGGCTTCTTTGCAGTTGGCGGGGTCGGTGATCCGGCAAATCTGGGAAGCTATTGCCTTGCGGCCCTTGCGACAAACCTGCCTGAAGGAACGTATCGTCTGGTGGACGCACAGCCTGGCGCCGCGGCGTTTGGCTGGCTCACCGCGCACTATCGCTTTGCCCGTTACAAGACGGAAGACAATGCGGTCGGACCTCGCATTCTGTTGACAGAGCAAGTGGGACGCCTCCCCGGCTATGTCGCCGAGGCTCGGGCTGAAATGCTGGTGCGCGATCTGGTGAACACGCCGGCTGAAGACATGGGGCCTGCCGCGCTTGAGGCCGAGTTCAAGAAGCTTGCCAAAGAGCATGGCGCGGACCTGAAAGTGACGCGCGGCGATGAGCTGGAGCAAGGCTATCCCATGGTCCACGCCGTAGGGCGCGCTGCGGCTCGAAAGCATGACCCGCGCATTTTGCACCTCGAATGGGGAGCGAAGGACGCGCAGGTTCTGGCCATCGTTGGCAAAGGCGTGTGTTTTGATTTAGGCGGCCTTGATATCAAGCCCGCCGCCGGAATGCGGCTTATGAAAAAGGATATGGGCGGCGCAGCGCACGCGATTGCGCTGGCGGGCCTTGTCATGGGCGCAGGGCTAAATGTGCGGCTGCATCTGATTGTGCCAGCGGTCGAGAACGCGATTTCGGGGCCCGCTTTCCGGCCCGGCGATGTCCTGCCAAGCCGCAAGGGTTTGACGGTCGAGATCCACAACACCGATGCCGAAGGACGGCTTATCCTTGGCGATGCTTTGACGCGGGCGAGCGAGGAAAAGCCGGAGCTTATTATCGACTTTGCGACACTTACCGGCGCTGCACGCGTGGCGCTTGGCCCGGATTATGCTGCAATGATGGCGCGCAATGATGCGACTTCGGATGCGCTGATCGAAGCAGGCCGCGCCAACGGGGATGAACCCTGGCGCCTACCCCTGCCCGATGCCTACCGCGAATATCTCAATTCCGACATCGCAGACATCGTGAACGCGCATTCCAACCCCTATGCAGGCGCAAGCGTTGCGGGGCTATTCCTCGACCGTTTTGTTGAGGAAGGCATCGACTGGGTCCATTTTGACACCTTCGCATGGCGTCCGTTCCCCAAACCCGGGCGCTCGAAAGGCGGCACAGCCTATGGCCTGCGGGCCTCGTGGCACATGTTGAAGCAGCGATTTGGGAGCTAAACTTGCCCCAAGGCGTCTGTGTGTCTAAGCGCGAAAAAACAACGGGGCTTTTCAGGAAAGCAATTGCGAATGAGCGGCGACACCCGCCAAACCCACGAGTATACAGTGCCAAGCGGTGATCTGGGCCTTAAGGGCCCGGTGAAAACGCCTGCGCCCGGTACTTTGGCGCTGCGCGGTGACCTTGCGCATATTGCTCTGGCGGGCACGCATCTGGCCGCGCATTATGTGATACCGCATGTCTGGACCGTTGGTGAGGCAGGCGTCGACGTGATGGAAAATACCCGCGATGACAGCCCGATTGTGACCCGGTTCGAACCGGGCACATTGGTCGAGGTCATCGACGTATCAGGCGACTGGATCTGGGGATGTCTGGGTCCGCAGGGTCCAAGTGGTTATATGAAAGCCGCAAAGCTGATTTCGCCATGACACACCGGATTTTCATCGATGGCGCGGCTGGCACTACCGGCCTTGAAATTCGAGACCGGTTAAAGGATCGCGAGGAATTTGAGCTGATCGTCCTCGACGATGAGCAGCGCAAGGATCTGGAGGCTCGCCGCGAAGCTCTGCATGAGGCGGATGTGGCAATTTTGTGCCTGCCCGATGATGCGGCGCGTGAAGCGGTTAAGCTTGCGGAAGGGTCGAATACACGGATCATCGACGCGTCCTCCGCGCACCGGGTGGCGGATGGGTGGATCTATGGTTTTCCTGAGCTCATCGGGCATGAGAAGGTCGCGAACGCGCAGCTTGTGAGCAATCCGGGATGTTATCCGACAGGGTTTCTGGCGCTTGTCGCACCGCTTGTTCGCGCGGGGCTTATGCCAGCCGACTGGCCACTCACCGCCAATGCCGTGAGTGGATATTCGGGTGGCGGAAAAAGCATGATCGACCGGTTCGAAGGCAACGGCGATACCGCTTACGATAGCGACACAGCTTTTCACGCCTACGGATTGCAGCTTAACCACAAGCATCTGCCCGAGATGAAAGAGTACTCAGGCCTAGCCCGCCCACCCGTATTCTCGCCCGCCGTCGTTCCTGCTTATCGTGGAATGCTGGTCGATGTCCCGATCCCATTTAGCGTTTTGGAGATAGGCGAAGCGCACGATATCCGCGAAGCATGGCAGCGCCAATACAGGGGATCGAACATCATCCATGTAGACGACCCGGTCGCGGGGAAAGCCGATCAGATTGCAGCCCTTCAACTTGCCAAGAACTCAGAACCATGGGACGGCATGGAACTGTTTGCGTTTGGCGATTTAAGCTACCCAGACATCCGAACCCATATTCGCCTGATCGCCCGCCTCGATAACCTTGGCAAAGGCGCGAGCGGCGCGGCGATCCAGAACCTCAATATCATGTGCGGTTTAGAGGAAACGACAGGGCTTCGGCTCTGAGCTAGGTTGCAACACGTAGCCCGCCTGCCTGTTTATTGGGCAGGCCCGCCCGCCCATTAGGCACAGCTGGCAAGTGTTGATAAATTGCTGCGCTTAACGCGGCCCTACGGAATGATCCTTGCGCGAGGGCTCAGATCGGCTACCCAAGTGTGACAAAGCCTTGGCATGATTCTTGATGCGCGTGCGCTTAAGAACAAGCGCCAAGTGCAATAGTCAGCCACGGCGTATGCGGGAACATATCTAACGTGAAAAAGATCGAAGCGATCATCAAACCCTTCAAACTCGACGAAGTTAAAGAGGCGCTCCACGAAATCGGCGTTTCGGGTATCACCGTCACAGAGGCGCGCGGCTTTGGTCGGCAAAAGGGTCACACGGAACTTTACCGCGGCGCCGAATATGTCGTCGACTTTCTACCTAAGGTGAAACTCGAAGTCGTGATCGCTGATGATCAGGCCGAACGCGTTGTCGAAGCGATAGCAGCAGCAGCACAAACAGGCCGGATTGGCGATGGCAAGATCTTCGTCTCGCCGATCGAAAGCGCGCTCCGCATCCGCACCGGCGAAACCAATGAAGACGCTATCTGATTTCAACTGAAAACCCGCGCCAAGACCGAATACGGTCAGGCGCACCTCTCGAACAATAACGACAAGCTGGAGTATACCGAAATGGCGACCGCAAAAGACATCGTAAAACGTATCAAGGACGAAGAGATCGAATGGGTCGATCTTCGCTTCACCGATCCCAAAGGCAAGTGGCAGCACCTTTCGATGTCGGCGGCCGTCATGGACGAAGATGCTCTCGAAGATGGCCTTATGTTTGACGGCTCGTCCATCGCAGGCTGGAAAGACATCAACGAAAGCGACATGATCCTGAAGCCTGACCTTGACGCGGTGTACGCCGATCCGTTCAGCGCAACCCCGATGATCAGCATCTTCTGCAACATCATCGAGCCTTCCGATGGTCAGCTTTATGGCCGCGACCCGCGTTCAACCGCGACCCGCGCCGAAGCATATCTGAAATCAACCGGCATCGGTGACACCATTTACGTCGGTCCAGAGCCGGAATTCTTCATGTTCGACGATGTGCGTTTCGAAGACGGTTATGCAGGCTCGGGCTTTGCCATTGATGATGTCGAATTGCCGACCAACACCGGCAAAGAATACGAGATGGGCAATATGGGCCACCGCCCACGCGCAACCGGCGGTTACTTCCCCGTAGCGCCTGTCGATAGCGCCATGGACATCCGTGCCGAAATGGTTTCGACCATGCAGGAAATCGGCCTCTCTATGGACAAGCACCACCACGAAGTGGCTGCCGCTCAGCACGAGCTTGGTATTACATACCAGACACTGACTGAATCCGCTGACCACGTGCAGATCTACAAGTATGTCGTGCAGCAAGTCGCGCACGCTTACGGCAAAACCGCGACATTCATGCCAAAGCCGATCAAGGACGATAACGGTTCGGGCATGCACAGCCACATGTCGATCTGGAAAGACGGCAAGCCGACTTTTGCAGGCAATGAGTATGCCGGCCTTTCGGAAAACTGCCTTTATTACATCGGCGGTGTGATCAAGCACGCGAAGGCTCTTAACGCCTTCACCAACCCGACCACCAATAGCTACAAGCGTCTGGTCCCGGGCTTTGAAGCGCCAGTGCTGCTTGCCTACTCTGCGCGCAACCGCTCTGCTTCGTGCCGCATTCCTTACGGTGCTGGCGAGAAAGCCAAGCGAGTAGAGTTCCGCTTCCCGGATGCTCTTGCGAACCCGTACCTTGCCTTCTCGGCATTGCTGATGGCTGGCCTCGACGGGATCGAGAACAAGATCCACCCGGGCGAAGCAATGGACAAGAACCTTTACGATCTGCCACCAGCCGAGCTCTCACAGGTTCCAACGGTTTGCGGTTCGCTTCGCGAGGCGCTCGAGGCTCTGGAAGCCGATCACGACTTCCTTCTCAAAGGCGACGTATTCTCGAAAGACCAGATCGAAGCTTATACCGAGCTTAAGTGGGAAGAGGTAATGCGCCTTGAAACCACGCCTGCCCCGGTTGAGTACGACATGTACTACAGCTCGTAAGAGATTTGGCGGCGCGCTTTGCGCTCAAACACAAATGAAAGGGGCTGGCCGCATGGCTGGCCCCTTTTGCTATCCGGCCTCGCGCTTCTCAATCACGGAACGCCCAACCGCCAGCGCATCGCGCAAGTCGTGCGCGCTCATCGGTTCTGAAAACAGGTACCCTTGAACCAGTTCTGCCCCTGCGCGTTTTGCCATCAGCAGTGCAATCTCATTTTCAACCCCTTCCAAAAGGCAGTTGACGCCCAGCACGCGGGCCATCCCGACGAGCGAAGCGAGGACCTTCTCCGCCATAGGATCGCTTGGGTCTTCGATGAAGGAGCGGTCGACTTTCAATCGTGTGATCGGAAGCGAGCGAAGGTAACTGAAGTTCGAATAGCCGGAGCCAAAGTCATCAAGCGCAATCGAATAGCCTGCATCCGCCAAGCGTATCAGGTTCGCGGTCGCTTTCTGGATATCGCTCATCATCGCGGTTTCGGTAACTTCAAATTCAATCAAAGAGGCACAGATTTCGTATCGCTCGATCAGCTCAATAATCTGATCAATCGCAGGATCTGACATAAGATCATGAGCCGACAGGTTGATCGATATGGGGAGCTTGTTGCTCCACCCGCGCAGTTCATCCAGAGCCTTCTGAACAACCACAAGAGTGATGTTTGTTACAAGACCGCTTTCTTCGGCAATCTTGATGAAACGGTCGGGCGGAATTGTCCCAACGGCCGGGCTGGTCCAACGGGCTAGTACCTCGGCGCCGACCACCGCATTGTCGCCAAGTCGGACCTGAGGCTGGAACACTACCGAAATCTCGTCTGCAAGGTCCGCACCGCGCAGCGCCGATTCAATCTCTAGACGTATTTTGGCTTCGGCCTCATGCTCTTGATCGAACAGCACGACCTGGTTCTTGCCCTGCTTCTTTGCGACCATCAGAGCATAATCGGCATTGCTGATTTGCGCATCTGAGGGAAGTGACGGATCGAACTGGACGCACCCAGCCGAGCATGAAACACGCACCTTGCGCCCTTCAATCACATAAGGCTGAGCCAGTTCGCGCAGGAGCTCGGCGCAACGGTCGCGCAGATCGTCCACATTCGCAACGCCGGTCACGATCATGTTAAACTCATCGCCGCCCATCCGGCTGACATGTGCGCCAGTCTTCGCAAAATCACGCAAACGGTCCGCAATCGCGACAAGCAGAAGGTCACCTGCCTTATGTCCGTGCACATCATTCACCGCTTTAAAGCCATCAAGATCGAGCAGCACCAGCCATGTGTCATCGGCAGCATTAGCGCTCGTTTCCTCGCCCTCTGCCCCACGCACAACGTCTTTGAGCGCTGCAAAAAATGCGCGCCGGTTCGGAAGCTTCGTCAGGCTGTCCGACAGTGATTTTTCACGCATTTCGGAGCCTAGAGCCATCGCATCGGACAGTTCCACGCGCGCTTGTTCATTCGCATCAGCGATCCGCGAAATTGCCTTTCGCAGGTAAAATGCAATTGCGAGCGAAGACATCGCCGCCCCGAATGTCAGGTAGCCAAACGCGCTCAACGTTGCAGCATCAAGCCTGTCGACAAAGGAGAACATTGCCATGAGGGCGATCGCAATTGCCACGAGCGATTGCCGGAAAGTTGGACTGGCCAATGCAAACAGCATCGACGAAATAATAAAATATGTGAGCTTTTCAGGGACAAAGCCGATTTCAAGAGCGACCCAAACGTTTCCAACCACAAGCAAGTTCATACCGAGCAATAAAGCTTCGGTCGTCGGCTCATCCTGCGACTTGCGCATTCGCCAAGCCCCAAAGACTGCAAAACAGGTCGCCACAAATGTGGCTGATTGAAGCATCAGAAAATCGCGACCGGCGTCCATGCTGAGCCAATTCAGCCCAAGCATAATCGTGTAATAGAGCCCGTAGACTACAAAATAGCCGCGCAGGATCGGACGATAGATTTCCCCTAGCGATGACTGGGTAAGATCATTTGCGCCCTTATATCCGGAAGATGATTGCAAAAAGCCCATAGTTCAGGGCGTTAGGGTGGAGCCATTAACATCGGGTTTCTTTTTGGGGGTTGTAGAAAGACGGGCTGAAGTATTTAGTCGCTGCACCAAAAGACAAAGGCCCCAGCGTATTGCTACGGCCGGGGCCCTTTGCTTTCGTGCCCGTTTAAACAGGCTTAATCAAATCGATCAGCGAGCACCGATGCGCTCTACCGGACCATCGAAGGTAGGCACTGACATCACAAACGGATCGGTGGGATAGCCAATCGCTTGCTCTTCCAGCATGCCGATGGCGATTTCCTCACCCATGCGCACGCTGTCAAAATAGTCGGTGAAGTAGTGAACACCAGCCATATTGCGCCCAATCGAGATGTTTGCGGCAAGCTTGTTGAGCTCCCCTTCGAGGGTAAGCGGACATTCCACAGTCGTAGTGGTTAGCCCCGTGCCCTTGTTGTTGGTGCCAATCTTAATGTAGCGCACTTTGGATTTTAGCACATTGCAAGCACCGGTGAAGCCAGCGATCTGCTCTTCGGTGTAGAAGCCAATCATGGTCTCCTCGCGCTTGGGTTGACAATCGTTCTTGTCCAGAACCCGCGTGATCTCAACCAGAAGCGCCGATGTGTCAAAGAAGGCCTTCAGAATAGTCACGCAAGCACCCGCGACGGTCGCATGCCCTGCACCATAGGCCGGGTGCATGGGCGAGCCTTCAGCAAACGCCATCGGCAACAGACATGTCTTCGCCGCCGTGTTCGGTTTCTTAAGCGACGCATTGTGGTCCATGATCGCATCAATCAGCGAAGGCGTGGAACGGTTGGGCGCTTTCGTAAGGTCTTTCTTCATTTTGGTGAAGGAATCGCAGACTGCAGGATAAGTCTTCTCGATCGCCGTCGACCACTCCAGCCGAGCGGCTAAAGCCTCTGGCCGCAAGCGAATGTGAGTGTTGAACTTCTGAAAACGGACCGCCTTCAATGCTCGAGTCGCAACTTCGGTCACCAGCGTTAGAATGTGCGGGCCGCCATAAAGGGCAAAACCACCTGCATTCACATCAACGGTTGAGCTTTGGTCGCGTGCATCGATCAACACTTTCGCGCCCGATGAGCCCGACAATTTGTCAAATGCCGGATCAAAGGCCGTACCGTCGCCCAGAAGGATAAGGCAGGCATTGAGATAGGCCTGATAGAGCGCATCAAAGTGCACATAGGTCGCCAAATCGCGCGGCGTGTGAATGAACCGGCGCGGCTGCCCTCGCAATGCCTGGCCCGAGCCAGAGCAATCGGCGGCTTGCACAGCAAAACCCTGCTGAACCTCGAGATATTCCCCTCGATCGACCATGTAATCATCGCCGACCGGTGCTTGCGGCACCTTCTGATCGATTACTTGCGCACCGTAGCGCACCTGTCCGTCAAGCGCGCCAAGATTGCCGGTCTGATCGCCATTGCCCATCAGCATGAAGGCTGAAAGATAGGGCCCCTTATCGACCCCTGGAGACGAACCGCGGAACACATTTTGTGGATCGAGCAAGCCCTTCTCATTCACAATCCGAGGACGGCCTTCAAACTCACAGCATTTCTGAGCATGCTTGATATATTCCATGTGATTGAGGCGAGCCAGCGTCGCCTTGAGCTTTGGCGAGGCTCCGTGCTCATCAAACTGTGCAAATGGCACGTCGCGAAGCAGCGCCAGCTCATACACTTCCGCCATTTCAAAGGTCAGCTCGTCGCTGCACATGGCAGGGGCTGGCGGCATGGTGACGGCCTGTGCGTCCGGTCCTTCAAGATCGAACACAAGGCCAGCTGTCGGCGCTTCCCATTGGCGGCGGGCGCGGTCACGCTTGTCTTTACAATTTTTGTCGACCTCGCGCGGAACTGGCACGCGGGTGGTAAAATCCTCGATTACGCCATTGTCGATGGCGCTGCGAAAAGCTTCAAAGTGGTTTTTGTCGCGCACAAGCCCAGTGTTGGGATCATGGTCGAGCCCTTTGGTAAAACTCATAGCATAGTTCGCCGAGGCGAAGCGTTGCTCATCGCCATTGGCTGTATGATCAGGATGATCGCGGTTAAACGCAAGGTCTGCGGCATCTACTCTGAAACGCCGGGATTCAATTCGTCTATCATTATTTGGCATCGGGTCCTCCATTATGTTGATTGCAGCAGACCCGTGTTATTTTTCCCTTCTCATATTCGCCGCGATTACTTCCGTAATGTGATTATTGCACATAGCCTTTGATGATCTGTTCAAAATAATCGACTTTTCAAAGAGATATATGGCATTTTTTAGTTTACCTTCTCTTGATGCAACTTACCAATTGAACTTCGCCAAATAACCATATTGTCCCCGCAACACCCGGTTTTTGCATGAGATCCACAGAAAACCCCGCGCAAACCAGGTTTGCGCGGGGCGTATTTTAAATTGGGGAATTAGCTTACCGGGTTTTGAGCATCCCGCGCCGGCCAGCGGCAATAAAAGTTGCGAGCAAGACCAAGGCGTAGAACGCGCTGAGCAAATCGAGCGGTTCTGGCGGGGCGAGATAGCCGACATGGGCAAGCGCGCTCCAACCACCGAGAAAGGCAAAAGAGAGGCCATAGGCCCAATTGCCCGCTTCGCGATTGACCGCCATCATCAGCTCATCCGCTTTGGCATAAGACTGAACAACGAAGTAGATACCGACCACATAAAGTGCACCCGCAATCGCAAGCGACATTCCAGGAGTGAAAGCGGAAATGATGCCGCTCAATGCGAGAATGATAAGCGCTGCTCCCCACAAGCTCATCGCATAGCTGGACAAGAGCAGCATGGAACGCTGCTCGCGCAGCTCATCGGCGTCCTCGACATTGAGAAACTTTGCGCCTGCCCCGGGCAGCATGGTACCACCGCCGACAAACATGCCCATAATCACGTATAACGCGCCAACAACCATCGCGATTTCAGCCGAAGTAGAAAGGCCTGTTTCACCCAAGCCATCGCCAAACCTGCCGATGCCAAATGCAATCGCAAAACCAACGACGCCTCCCATAACGAGCGGGAGGATAAGCTTCTTCATGGTTCCGCCCTTCGGGTCTTCTTTTGCTTCACTCATCATCACTCGGCTCCCAATGATCGATAAAAAGGTCGGGCACCGAAACACCAAACAGCTTCGCCATGCGTAGTGCGAGCGGAAGCGAGGGGTCATATTTGTCTGTTTCAACCGCGTTGATCGTTTGCCGCGAAACGCCCAGCCGGCGCGCCAGTTCGCCCTGGCTCCAGCTGTGTTTTTCACGATGATCTTTAACGCGGTTTTCCAAACCAGAGCCCCTTCATGGCGATTCGTGCCTGTAAAGAGGTCTTTACTGTAAAGAACTCTTGTCAGTCAAGAGCTCTTGTCACCCTGTGGGACTGTGAGCCACATTGCGCCGGCGTTCCGATCCCGTTCTGGTATCGGTGGAGCGATGGGCAGCTGTGCGCTCGATCTCTTGTGCCAAGCGCGCCTGAGGTTGGGGGTGCCCGAGCAAATATCCTTGCCCGTAACGGCAACCCATCACCGCGAGCAGATCGCGCTGGACCTCGTTTTCGATGCCTTCTGCGATGACATCAATCTCAAGGCTTTGAGCCATGGCAATCATGGCCTGAACGATAAGGCGCGATTGGTGATCTGAGCTGATTACCCTTACAAAACTGCGGTCAATCTTGACGATATCAATTGGAAAATCGCGCAAGTGGGTGAGCGATGAATAGCCGGTTCCAAAATCATCAAGCGCTATCTTCATTCCCGCTTCTTTGAGGTCCGTGAGGACATTTCTCGCGGTGTCGTTGTCGTTCACCATCAACATGGTCTCGGTGACTTCAAGGGTCAGCGATGCGGGATCAATCCCCGCCGCTGTGAGCTTGCCCAGAAGGTTGGGCGCATAATTCTGGCTGAGCAAATCGGCTTCGCTGGCGTTAAAACTGATTGACCGCAGCGTGCCTATGTCGCGCCTAATTGCGAGGTGGTCGGCGCAGATGTTGCGCACCATGGCCTGACTGATCTCGCGCGAGACATGGGGGTCGACAACCGCAGGCATCAGATTGCCTGCGGTCAGTTCAGTGCCATCGCGAGCTCTCACGCGCATCAACGCCTCGATACAAACCACCTCCTGCGTCAGAAGATCGACGATCGGCTGATAGGCGGCAAAAAGACGGTTTGACTGGATAGCTTCGCGAACCTCTGTGACCGCTTGAATCTTGTCGGTATGTTCTTGCGCATGGGCGGCATCGTAAAAGCTTAATGTCGCTGATGCGCGTTTCTTGCCCGTGTACATCGCAAGGTCAGCCCGGCGAACAATTTCGCGTCCACCGATCACCTCATCGCTGATTTCGACCCCGGCGGTGCCGTGGATCATGAGCTTTCGCCCGGAAATCAGGAACGGCTTGTAAACGGCTTCCGACATCAGGTCCCACAAGGCCTCTACATCGGATCGTGTGGACCCCAGGGGGAGGATGAAGACAAACTCGTCCCCGCCCCACCTTGCGATCACAACATCTTCGGGGACGGTCTTGCGCAAACGGTCGCTCATCTGCTGCAAGACCATGTCACCGACAAGGTGTCCAAAGGTGTCATTGATCGCTTTGAACCCGTCCAGATCGATCAGCATCACGGCAAGCGGTTCACCCGTTGCGCTTTGCAGTTTGATCTTTTCGCCAAGGATGCGGTCGAATGCGTTTCGGTTGAGCAGGTCGGTCAGGCGGTCATAATCTGCCGCACGCTGGAGCGCCGTTTTCGCACGGTGCGCTTCGGTAATATCGTGGATCACCCCCACGAGTCTGTCGGGGCTCTTCTCATCACCCGTGATGCATTCCCCGCGCGATTGCACGCGCAGGATGTTGCCATCCTTTGCTTCCAAATTGGCCTCGAATTCGAATGGCTCACCATTCTCTAACGCGGCGTCCACCAAGGCTGAGACATGTTCGCGGTCTTCGGACACATAGGCATTGATGGCATCTTCGACGCAGACATCCTGGCCCACCGGGATGCCGTGCATCTCATAGACACCTTCTGACCAGGTGAGGTCCATTGTCGTCAGGTCAATCTCCCACGACCCGATCCGCGCAGCTTTTTCAGCAGCGACAAAGATGCGGTTGGCCTTCTCGAGATCGCCTTGTTTATCCTGCGCCTGTTCAGCAAGCCCGGTCATCTCGATGGTGTGCTTGTGTGCCCGCAGCAGATCTTCAACCACGCCTGCCAACACCTTGAGTTTTTCACGGTTGATGCCGTCAAACCTCGAAGGGCGCG
Organism: Erythrobacter sp. S227; assembly: GCF_057364925.1. Taxonomy (NCBI): domain Bacteria; kingdom Pseudomonadati; phylum Pseudomonadota; class Alphaproteobacteria; order Sphingomonadales; family Erythrobacteraceae; genus Erythrobacter; species Erythrobacter sp. S227. The sequence goes on along the minus strand of NZ_CP200280.1, from coordinate 148,931 downwards.
GATCGATAACTGCAAGGGTCCCGATAAGAAAGCCTTCCGGACTGCGCACGGGATGCCCGATGTAGGAGCGAATGAACGGCGCCCCTGTGACCATCGGATTATCCGAAAAACGCTCATCCAGCGATGCATCCGGCACATCCAGAACGCAGTTTTCGGAAATAGTCACAGCGCAAAATGCGTGTTCACGCGCAGTTTGCGCAGGCTCCAAACCCACTCGGGATAGGAACCACTGCCGGTCTTCATCCACCAGCGAGATTACAGAAATAGCGCTATCGAACAGGACTGACGCAAGTTTCGTTATGCGATCAAACATCGCGGATGGAGGCGTGTCGAGCAGCTCCAAAGCGCGAAGCGATGCGAGGCGCTCCTTTTCTGTGTCGATGAGATGTAAGCCCATGACCTCTTTAAGATAACCTCGCTTTTGCAGTCGATTGCATCACGCGGTCATTAAATCTGGAGAGTTGATTTGAGGTAGCCGCAGCCTCGCGCCATCTACGGATGTGCCTGGCAATACTCTGGTAGGATTTGGCTAAACTGTTTTCCTACTTGCCCATGTTGTGACTAATCAAACGGCCTCGTCTTTCCCGAATCGACCTTGAGGTAGCCCATATGTCCGACGTTACTCCGCCCCCAACCACGCGCCTGTCCACGCGTTCACGCAAACCGGTCTTCGACCTTGTCCGCAAATTGCTGGGGCGCAAGTTTCGCCAGTCCGAGGTTGAGCTTTTGGACGAGGCGCTTGAGCAAAATATCTCTGGCCGCAGCAAACCTATATTGGGTGCCAAACGGACCATCGGACCGCGCGGAATTGCGCTTATCAAGCGATTTGAAGGATGCGCGCGGCTAAGGCGTGATGGATTGGTAGAGGCCTATCCTGATCCCGGCACCGGTGCCGAGCCTTGGACCATTGGATGGGGCGCCACAGGCATGGAGTTCGACACCGACGGGCGGATCGGTCCGGGTAGTGTGTGGACACAGGCGCAGTGCGATGCGCGCCTTGCATCCGATCTTATCATCTATGCCAAAGAGGTTGCGCGCGTGATTGACGGCGCGCCGACCACGCAAGGCCAATTCGATGCAATGGTGAGCTTTCACTACAACACAGGCGCCATTCGCCGGGCGACACTTACGCGAAAGCACAAGGAAGGCGATTTTGCAGGCGCGGCGGCCGAATTTGCGCGCTGGAACAAAGCGGGCGGCAGGGTGCTTAAAGGACTGGTGAAGAGGCGGCGCGAAGAAGCGCGGCTCTATATTGAAGGTTAGTAGTCGCGGCTGATTTCGGCCAAGACGCTGTCGCGCCCGATGGTCGTCACACTACCCAACAATGCAAGCCAGCTGGTGATGCGATATTCGACCTGCGTCGCGCTGTACCCTTGTCCATCGGTCACCAGCTCAACATAGACACGCCGTCCAAGGTTTTTGCCAAGAGCAACACCGGTCCCGCGACCTAAGGCAGGGTCCGCGCTTACAATCCGCAATTGATCCAGTCCGATAGAACGGCGCAAATCGCCAATCGGGTCAAGCCCGCCTCCACCGCCCTGCAAGGAGGCAAGAGCAGCGCCAAGCTGAATGGCATCGGTCGCCGAAAGCGAGGTCACCGACCCGCCGAACAACAACCGCGACAAGATCTCCTCCTCGGGCAATGCGGGTACTGAGGAAAATGCGATTTGCGGTACCTGCGAATTTCCGGTGATGTCGATGGTCACATCTGTCCCGTTGGCGCTCGCCTCAGCCTGAATATCAAGCCGTGGATCGATGGGCCTGCTCGCGTCGAATGCAATACGCCCATCCGTCAGCTCAAATCGGGTTCCAGAGAACCGATAATCGCCCCGAACAAGGCGAGCCTCGCCGCCAATCCGCGGGTCATTCACGGTCCCACGCAATGCAATATCAATGGCCCATTCGCTATCGAGACCAAGGCCGTCAACTTCCACGCGCGACGGGGCTTTTGCATCGATCAGATAGCGCCATCCGCCGTTTCGCGCCGGCGTGGCAAGGGCAGTTTGAAGCGGCCGGCCTGTCTCGCGGGTCGGGATCGTCGGGAGACGCAAATCCTCTGCGGCGACGCCCAATGCCCAGCTCGCCCGGTTGACTTCCACCCGGCCAGCAATCGCGCCGCCTAAACCATCAGAGACAATCCGCAACGGCCCTGTGATCGTTGCCTCCAGCCCGTTGGCATTGAGCAACCTCGCGTTGGAAACCGCTGCGCGAATATCAATTCCTGGCCCGCGCGATCCGGACATATCGGCAAGGTCCACAGTGCCGCTTCCGGTGACAGTGCCGCCGCCATTGGTCACGCCGGAAATGCGGGTAAGCTCAAGCTTTGACCCTTCGAACCGGCCACGGGCCGAAACCTGACTGATGTCGGTTCCTGAAACGGCGCTTTGTATTCTCAAATTGTCGCTGGAAAGATCTCCGACGATACGCGGCGCTTCGAGCGTGCCAGTCGCACGGGCATCAACGTTCAGGGCCCCAGTCAGATCAAACACCTCAATCGCGAGCAGACGCCACAAAGCCTCTGCCGCGCCGTCATAGCCAAGCTGTGCATTTAGCCGACCGCGCAAGACCCTCTCGCTCACGGACCGGCTGCGCAGGCTTGGGCTGTCCAACCCGCTAACCCTCGCATTGAGGCGGCCCAACCGGTTGTCGCCTTCCGTTAACCGCGCTCCTACCGCAAGTTCGCTTTGCGACAGGTCCGCCACCGCAAAAACATCGATCGGGCGCGATGACAGAACAAGGCCGGAGCGGGTGAACCCGTCGATCTTCACCCGGGCATTACCCGTTGCAGGACCGCTTCCATACTGGGCGAATTCGAAAACTCCTGAAAGCAATCCGCCAAGCCCCAAATCCGCGCCAGCAAGATCGGCAAGGCGCAAAGGCATCTTTGCAAAGCGGGCTTCGATCCGGGTGTTCTCGCCGCCCAATTGGCCTTCCAACAGCGTAAAGCCGCGGGCAAAACCGATCTGGGTAGGAGAGAGCGAATATCCCCCGCCGTCCAATGGGGTGAGTACGGCACGGCGCGGCATGGTAATCGGCCTGCCGCCATATTCGCCTTGCGCGATCAGGGCGATCCGGCGCGGCGAAAAGTCGCCATCAAGCTTGAGCTGGAACCGGTTTGCCCGCCTGCCTGCAATCGAGGCCTGAACATCTCCGCTACCGTCAACGATTTGCGCTTTGGCGTTAAAGGCGTTCAGCCGGAGAGCACCGTACTCAAGCCCCCTGCCAGCGATTGCGCCCTCGATCCGGTTCGAATTTGTACCGGCAGCGCTTCCGAATACGCCACTTGCGTTTACATCGGCATATTCAAGCGCGACCGGAAAATCCCCGCCAAAGCGGGCGCCGCGTGAGGTCAGGTCAAGGTCGAACCCTTGTGCACCATTGGCGGCCGGTGACAGCGCGATATCTCCGTCTATCCCACCCCCGCTCAGCGACAGTTTCCCATTGAGCGCCTGTTCCCCGAATGTGAGCGCTCCGGTCACATTGGTGCGATAAATGCGCATGGTTTCAACGCCGATGCGGCTGGGTCCGTTGGCCGGAAGCTCGAGAGCAAGCTCGCCTACAAATGGACCAAGCATCGACCCGCCTGCCATATCAATAGCAAAACCATCACCGCTAGGGGCAATTCCAAGACGCACATCTTTCAGACCGGCTGCGGGATAAGGATCGGCCAGAACCAGATCCGCGCGAACGCCCTCATTTGCGATCTCGGCATCGAAGTCGAAGGCCCCGTATTGGACATGGCTCCCGGCACCTGAAAGGGTCGAACGGTCCCCCACAATCCGGCTGTCGAGCCGGGCGTTCAGCCGCTCGCTTTCCAGTGTCACATCGCGAAGCACGATGGGGGCCTGCGCGCCCATCCCGAGGCTTCCCTTGAACCGTACGCTATCGCCTGCGATGGTTGGGATTGAGGCGTTTTCGAACTGGCTGGCGACCCCTGCAAGATTGGTGCGCAAGCTCCACGGAATACCGCCGCCGAATTTCGCCAGAATCTTGGCGTCCGCCGTGACAAGCCCCACATTTTCCAATGTCAGTGCACGCGCTCTCACAGGGCCAGCCACCGCAAAAACACCGTTGCTCAAATCACCACGAAATGTGATTTCGCCGTCCAGATCGGGGAAGATGATCTTCGTATTGTCCGCTGCAAGGTCACTGCCAACCACGCTGAGCATCCCTTGGAGCGTTCCACCTATAAGCCGTTCGTCGATGACAGAATTGCCGGTCAGAACCCGCTCGGTTTCAGCGGAAAGCGGCAGGCGAAACGTCTCACCGTCAAAGGTCGCGGTGCCAGCTTGCGAAAGGCGCGAGACTGTAACGGATTGCCCGATTACGAGCGCCTCAACATCCAATTGGTGGTCGATTTCAAGGTCCCTGAACGGGCCGTCGACCAAAGCTGTAAGCCTGCCCCCTTGCAGCCCGATACCCGGTGCAAGCCAATCCGGATCGCGAACATCAAGACCAACGTTAAAACCGTCTGCACGGTTGCCAGCCAGATCAATTGCGCCATTGCCGCGCACATCCAAAGTGTCGCTGACCGCCGCGATCCGGCCGTCAAATACGCTGTCTTCAAGCGTGCCAGCCATCGCCAAGGCGACCCCGCCCGCAAGGGCCCTGCCCAGTGTCGAAGCGGGTGCAAGATCGGGGGAGATTATTCCCAAGGCGCCAAACTGGCCGGACTTATTCGTCAATTCGAGGGCGGCAACGCGCTTGTCTTCCTGCGAGGCATTCTTGCGCTTGACCAAAGCGTAGCCGAGCCAGTTCGACCATGCACCCTCGCCCTCGATACGCGCCTCATACGCTGCGCCCAATCCGGAAAGCTTAGCGATAGGTCCATCTTGGGCAGCGTTGTAATCCAATGCGAGGTCGAACCGGTCGCCGTCAGGTTCTGCATTGAGCAAGAGTTTAACACGGTCTTCGGGACCAAACCGTCCCTGCGCATCGACCAGAGCCCGGCCCTTTCGGATATCGACTTTCGCCCCGAAATCGACCCGCTGGGCTTCTTCCCCTGCAAGACCGGGAGCGAGCTTGAAGTTGTCCAGCTCAAACTCGTCAATACGAATATCAAAGTCGGGCAAGATTGGCGCGTCCGGATCACCGGGCAGCAATTCCGGCAACCGCTCCAACCGCCCGCGTTTTGCGATCAGCTGGCGGATGTCGATACCGCTCCAAAGCCACGCGAGGGGCCGCCAATCGAGTTCCACTTCGGGAATGGTTAGAAACTTGCCCTTGGGATCTTTGACTACCAGATCGTGCAGCACAGCCTTTTGATAAAGGTCGCCTTCGATGCGCCCGACTTCAAACCGAAGACCCGATGCCGGAGCAGCGCTGGCGATCTGATCGGCGACGAACCGCTTTCCAATAGGCGAGGACAAAAACACTGCGCCGAGAACAAGTGGGACGAGCACAATCAAGAGAACCCAGCCAAGCCGCTTGGCCCAAACTCTTTTGCGCTTCGCCTCGCGTGGCTCTTGCTCTTCGGTGTTCTCCGGATCCGCCATCAGAATGCCTGCCCCAAACTGACATAGACGACGACTGGCGCATCATTTGGCGTTGGATTGAGAGGCACGCCGACATCAACGCGGATCGGGCCAAAGCTGGTTTTGTACCGAATGCCAATGCCGGCGCCTGCGCGTACAACATCGAAATCGGGCCGCTCTTCGCTTGAGATCGAGCCAAGGTCGAAGAAAGGAACCACTTCAATCGCTCCGTCCAAAAAGCCGGTCGGAATGCGGGCTTCGACGGCGGCTTCGATTAAGGAGCGCCCACCTTGGGGCTCATCAAATTCATTGCGCGGACCGATGGCTTGAAAGCCAAATCCGCGAACCGATCCGCCACCACCCGAATAAAGCCTGCGCGATGGGGCGATATCCAGCAGGTCCGCGCCAAAAACCGTGGCCGCCGCAAAGCGTGCCGCGATCACTGTGCTCCCCACCGGCTGGTAGTAGCTCGCATCGAAACGGGCCCGCACATAGGGCGAGTTTTCGCTCAAACTGCGTGAGAATTCCGGTTCGGCAAAGAAGGATACGCGGTACCCGTTTCTGGGATCGAGTAGGTTGTCACTTCCATCAAGGGTCGCCCTGCCAAAGACACCGCCGATCAGATATTCCTGACGCGGACGCGCGATGCCATTTGTCACGCGGTTGCGTTCATCGGTGTAAACAAGCTCTGCGCCCAGCTGCCAGCTGAACGGCTTTTGAAACAGTAGATTAGAGACCCGTTCAAACGTACCTTGCAAGGCGACAGTGCGCGCATCAACCGCTTCGGTCTCGATATCGCTTGCGAAGGCATCGACCGAGAGAATCTGGTCCCGCGCGCGGAAATTGCTGCGCCGGAAGGTGATGCTGGCCAATTGTTCGCGCGTACCAACGATACCGCGAAGGCGCAGCGCCCCTTCAGGCGGGAAGAGGTTGCGATGCTCCCATGCCGCCTCAAGCTTGAAGCCGTCTTCCGTACCATATCCGACCGCGCCGGATATTGTGCGCAAAGGCGCGCGCTCAATCGCCACATCCAATGCAACTTCGCCCGGCTGGTCGCCAACAGGCTCGGAAACCGCACGCGGAGTGATCGCGACCGACGATACAAGTCCTGTCGCAAGGATCGCGCGGCGCAAATCTGCCTGCATGCTTGTTTGATAAAGATCGCCCTTATCGAACCGGGCAATGCGTCCCAGATGTCGCCCCGAGAGGAAATTTGGGTCATCGCTGACCACTTCTCCGAATGTGAATTGTCCGCCCGGTTCAACCGACAGCGTGAGATCACCCATTTCGCGGGAATGATCGATCAGCAGATCAGGCTCGCCAAGCTCGCTAAAGGGATAGCCATTTTCGCCAAGCGCCAACCGTAGCCGGGCCTCGCCTGCAACGATAGCATCCGCGTAAACCGGATCGCCCGAGGTAATCCCAAACGCCCTTGCAAGCGGCGTGCGCTCTTCTTGATCCAGACGATCAAGCGCCCCCAGATCAATCACATCAAATGTATATTGCTCGCCCGGAAGCACATCGAACCGCACCTTGGGGTCACGGTCGGCGGTTTGGTCATTGAAACGGTCGGTTTCGTCAGCAAAACCGCGCCTGCCCCCGGAAAGTTGCTGGATGACTTCGCCGTCATAATAGCCGTAATTGCGCAGCATCGCTGAAAGCAGGTCTTCGTCAGCGCGCGCTCTGGCGGCAAGCTGCGGGATTGTATCTTCGCCCGTGCCAAGCGCCTCAATTGCGGACAATGCGCGGAACCGGGCGATGAAAATCTCTTCCTCGGGAAACCGGGCGAGCTCTGCCGGGAAAGCGAGGATGAGTTGATCGCTAATCTCGACCTCGGCCAGATCCGGCAAATCCACCAGGCTTGGCGCGTCGATGTCGGCAAAAGACGGGCGATCAGCGTCATGCTCAAGCTGTTCTGGCTCGGCAATGTCGAGGGTCTCCAGCGCTCCGTCTATGTCAAACGAAGGAGCGGGAGCTTGCAAGGGCTCAGGACCCGGGCTTTCCGGTGGAGGCACGACCGCGTCGGGCGGCGAAGTGACGTTGTCGTCTCTCGTTGCCCAGTCTTCCGGGTTCTCAACGGCGCTCTCCGGTATGAGATCGCCGAGCGTTTGGTTCGACACATCGTCAGAACCAGAGGGCTGCACACTTTCCGGGGACGAGTTCTCCTGCCCGGCAGCCGCGGTGCCGGAAACAAGCAGTCCGGCCGCGAGAGCCAGTCTTAGTCCCGATATCATCAATTAATGGTCAACTCGCAGAGAATTTGACAGGCTGTCCGTCTTTACCCCGTGCGCCAGCAATTGCGCCATCCTTTTCGGTGCGCGGAGCAGTGGCTGCGGCGATCAGGCGGCTCTGCTCATTATCATCCATCCGGCGCCATCCGTCACGGGTCAGCTGTTCCAGCGGACGGTAACGCACTTTATATTGCATCCGCGGTGACCCATCGACCCAATAGCCAAGGTAGACATAAGGCAGGCCACTTTGCGCTGCGCGCTGGATATGGTCGAGGATGATATAGTTGCCAAGGCCTGCGCGCCCTTCATGATCGGGATCATAGAAGGAATAGATCATCGACAGACCATCGCCTTGGCGATCGGTCAGGCACGCACCGATAAGCTTGCCCGGTTCACCCGTTTCAGTCGGCTCGCGATATTCGACCAGAGAGCTTGTGACGGGCGTGTGCTCGACCATGTCGGCATAATCCATCTCGTCCATGGTCGACATGCCACCATCGGGATGACGCACGCTGAGATATTTGGTCAGCAATTCAAACTGTTCATCGGTCGCCCAAGGACGGCACTCAGTCACGATAAGATCGCGGTTACGCTTGATATCGCGTTTTTGTGTGCTCGACGGTTTGAATTCACCTGCAACGACACGGACGGATACGCAGGCCTGACAGTCGAGACAGCTTGGCCGATAGGCAACGGTTTGACTACGGCGAAAACCGATCCTGCCAAGAGCTTCGTTAAGCTGATCCGCGTGAGCGCCCTTAAGCTCTGTGAACACTTTGCGTTCGCTGCGCCCCGGAAGATAGGGGCACGGCGCCGGACTTGTCACAAAGAAACGGGGGAAGCGGATTGGGGCCGTCACGGGTTTGGCTCTTCGTCCTCTAAGGCGGATAGTGGAATCAGCAATCGCTGCGTTAAGACATTCTTATGCCTATTTGCGCCCCTCGGTAAAAGGGCTTTAACCAAAATTCACGGTGAATTTTGTCTTACTTTGCACATGACTGGACGCAAAAAGGAACCGGATCGGAGCAATGCTTCACGATCAGGCCGTTGTGCGTCACTTTGTGGGACAGCTTCAGACGCTGATGTCCGCCGCGAGAGATTTCCGGTTCGGATCGAACCTGGAATCAGTTTAATTCAACGACATCTACGTGATATCGCGCTGCCCGCAAGGCCTCGACCAATTGCTCGACCTGCTGCGCATCGCGCGCCTCGCATTCGATATCGGTGATGAGACCCTTTGCCGGCAAACTTGTGAAAATCCGCTGGTGATAGATCTCGATGATGTTGACGTGATGCTTATCAAACAGGCGCATCACTTTAAACAAAGCGCCGGGGCGATCCTGCAAAGTTACCCGCAAACGCGCAAGGCGGCCTTGCCGGGCAAGATCACGCAGCAGCACATTTGCAAGTAAGCGCGTGTCGATATTGCCGCCGCACAGCACAAGGCCCACTTTCTTGCCCGCAAACCGCTCCGGATTGTCGAGCACGGCAGCAAGGCCAGCGGCCCCTGCTCCCTCGACAACAGTCTTCTCGATCTGGAGCAGCAATGACACCGCCTTTTCAAGGACCGGCTCATCGACCAGCAGAATATCGTCGACTTTCTCGGCGATCACTTGCGAGGTGAAATGCCCGGGCTGTTTGACCGCAATGCCTTCTGCCAGTGTATCACCACCGCAAGCGAGATCTTCGCCTTTGAGCTTGGCAAACATGCTGGGATAAAGGCCCGCTTGTACCCCGACGATCTCCACGTCTGGCGCAATCGCGCGCGCAACGGTCGCCATTCCGGAGATAAGCCCGCCTCCACCAATGGGTGTGACCAGGCAATCAAGGTCGGGGACCACCTCCAGCATTTCGAGCGCTACGGTCCCTTGTCCAGCGGCCACATGGGGATCGTCAAACGGGTGGATGAAAGTAAGCCCGCGCTCTTCTTTGAGCTCGCACGCATGGGCATACGCATCGTCGAAGGTCTCGCCTTCAAGCACGACATTTCCGCCCACGCTTTCGGTCTGCATGACCTTCACGGTGGGCGTGGTTTTGGGCATCACAATAGTCACAGGCACTCCCAAACGGGTGCCGTGATAGGAAAGGCCCTGGCTGTGGTTGCCAGCCGACGCTGCGATCACGCCGCGCTTCTTTTGCTCTTCGGTCAAATGCAGCAACGCGTTTAACGCGCCGCGCTCTTTATAGGCGGCGGTAAATTGCTGGTTTTCAAACTTCAGCCAGATTTCCGCGCCCGTAATCTCCGACAGGGTTTTCGAATCCATCATCGGAGTTTTGACAACCGAGCCTTCGATGCGGGCAGCGGCTGCGCGGACATCGTCGAGGGTCAAGTCGGCAGGCGTTGGCCCAGCGGTGAGGCTTGCGTTTGGTGCATTCATAACGCGCAACGCCCTAAGCCCTCGCAATCACGAGAGCAACCATGATTGAGTGGGCGCGATTGACTTGGCAAATGTGTCGTAAAGCTATTAGGTGCCCCGCATATGGATAAGAGCATAAAGATCGCCTTTATCGGGCTTGGCGTCATGGGCGGGCCAATGACGGGTCATCTGGCCCGTGCCGCGTTCAGTGTGACAGCCTACAACCGTTCCCCTGAGCGCGCCAAAAACTGGCGGAAAAGCTGGCAGAACGAGGGGCTTGACGTCGCATTCGCCGACACGCCTTCGGATGCTGCCAAGGGGGCTGATGTCGTTTGCACCTGCGTTGGCAATGACGATGATTTGGCAAGTGTCACCACTGCATTTGGCGGCGTTCTGGAAACGATGTCTGAAGGCTCACTCCTGATCGATCACACCACCACCTCTGCCGATATGGCGCGCCAGCTTGGTGCGGCTTGCGAGGCAAAAGGGATTGCCTTTGTCGATGCCCCCGTCAGCGGTGGTCAGGCAGGCGCTGAAAACGGTCAGCTTGCGATTATGTGCGGCGGCTCGAGCGAGGCGATGGCGCGCGCCAATCCTGTGATGGAGCCGTATGCAAAATCAATCGTCCATGTCGGTCCCACGGGCGCTGGACAAACGGCAAAAATGGCCAATCAGATGTGCATCGCAGGCGTTCTTGGCGGACTGTCAGAGGCAATCCGGCTGGCACAAGGCGCAGGGCTTGATCTTGATAAAACCTATGAAGCGATTTCCGGAGGGGCCGCGCAAAGCTGGCAAATGGATAATCGCTGGGCGACCATGACCAAGGACAAATTCGACTTTGGCTTTGCCATCGACTGGATGCGCAAGGATCTGGGCTATGCCCTTGACGAAGCAAAGCGCCTTGGCCTTTCGTCACCCATTTCATCGCTGGTCGATCAATTCTATGCCGAGGTGCAAGCCTCGGGCGGCAGCCGCCATGACACCAGCGCACTTATCTCACGTCTTCCAAAAGCGAAATCGTAATGCAGAAACTTTCAATGATCCGCTCACTCCTCACCGCGAGCCTCGCCGCAAGCGTCGCTGTTGTCGCAAGCCCTGCCCTTGCCGATACGCTTGTCTACAATGTCGACGGGGTGACCATTGACGAGGCAGGCGAGGTCAAACGCTTTACAGAGCTCGTTTTCGATGATGACGGCTTCATCACCCATGTTCTGGAGCGCGGGGAAGAGCGGCCCGAAGACATCGAATTTGCGATGGACGGCGAAGGACAGGTGATGTTGCCGGGCCTGATTGATGCGCATGTGCACGTCATGGACATCGGATTTGCCGCACTCACACTCGACCTGTCAGACACGAACAGTCTGGAAGAAGCACTTGCCAAGGTCGCCGAGTTTGCCGAGGCCAATCAGGGCCGCCCGTGGATTCTGGGCCGCGGCTGGAACCAGGAAAAATGGGGCCTTGGCCGTTTCCCGACCGCGGCGGAATTGGACGCGGTGGTCTCTGATCGCCCCGTATGGCTCGAGCGCGCTGACAACCACGCCAACTGGGCAAACAGCATAGCGATGGAGCGCGCCGGGATCACCTCCGACACGCAAAGCCCCGATGGCGGCCGCATCATTCGCGATGAAGATGGCAATCCGACCGGTATCTTCATCGACAACGCCATCCCCCTCGTAGGCGACAGCGTGCCCGCCCCGCGCCCCGAAGATCGCGACGCGGCCTTTGCGATGGCTCAGGAAAGACTGCTGGAAAACGGTATCACGGCGGTCGCCGATATGGGCACGCCGGTGGTCGATTGGATGACGTTCCGCAGATCCGCTGATCGCGGACAATTGCGGATCCGGATTATGTCCTATGCCGATAGCCCCGATGCGATGGAACTTATTGGAGGGCCTGGCCCCACCCCCTGGCTGTATGAGGACAAGCTGCGCCTCAACGGGATCAAGCTTTATGTCGATGGCGCTCTTGGTTCGCGCGGTGCGACATTGAAAGAGCCTTATCACGATGAACCCACCACAAGGGGCATTGCGATCACGTCGCCTGCACAATTGCGCAACCGGATGAGCCGCGCAGCGATGGACAATTTCCAAACCGCCGTGCACGCGATCGGGGATGCCGCCAATGCCGACGTGCTCAACGCGATCGCGGAACTCTCTGAAAGCTACAAGGGTGACCGCCGCTGGCGCATTGAACATGCACAGATCGTCGATCCTGCAGACCTTCCCCGCTTTGGCGAACACGGCACGATTGCCTCGATGCAGCCGCTCCACCAGACCAGCGATATGTTCATGGCCGAAGCGCGGCTTGGTGATGATCGCTTGGGAGGCGCTTACGCATGGAAGAGCATTATCGAAGTGGGCGGCCAGATTGCCTTTGGCTCGGATGCACCGGTTGAGCCGGCCGATGTCTTTGCGGGCATAGCCGTTGCCATCAGCCGCACTGACGAAAACGGCAATCCGTTCGGCGGCTGGCGCGCGCATGAAGCGGTGAGCCGCGAGCAAGCCCTGGCCGCCTTCACCTCTGACGCAGCCTATGCAGGATTTGCGGAAGGCAAATTTGGCCGATTGGTGCCAGGCGAGCGGGCAGACTTTATCTTTGTGAACCGCGACCCGATGCTCGCCTCGCCAACGCAAATCCGCGAGACGCAAGTGCGCGAAGTGTACCTAGCAGGAAAACGCGTCTTTGCGCGCTAGACCGGATTATTCGGCGGGTTGATCGCTGGGGTCGCCCTCAGCTTCGCTTTCGTTTTCATCCTCAGCGTCCGCCTCTTCTTCGATCTGCTTCTTGTTCATGCTGCGCTCTTGCACGCGCATCAACAAAAGCGATCCCTCGAACAAAAGCAGCAAGGGCACAGCGAGGATCACCTGCGTGCCCGGATCAGGCGGGGTGACAAGGGCTGCAATCGCGACGATCCCGACGATCACATAGCGCCGTGCGGCAACCAATTGCGCGCGGGTCACAATTCCTGCGCGGTGGAGCAGCATCAGCAGAACGGGCAGCAGGAACGTCAGCCCAAAGGCCAGAATGAACTGCATCACAAGGCCGAGGTATTCACCCGCCGATGGGAGCGCCTGGACCTGAAGCCCGCCTGTCTCTCCCCCAAATCCAAGGAAAAAGAAGAACGCGAGTGGCATGACCACATAGTACGCAAGCGCCGCGCCGCCGATAAACAGAACCGGCGTCGCAATAAGAAACGGCAAAAACGCCTTCTTTTCATTTGCATACAGCCCCGGCGCCACAAACGCCCAAAGCTGGTTCGCGATGATCGGAAAACTCACCATGAAACCTGCGAACAGGCCGATTTTCAGCTCAACGAAGAAGATTTCGGGAAGTTTGGTGAAGATCAGCTGCCCTTCCCCTTCAGGAAAAGCATCTTTCAATGGCTGGACCAGAAAACCAAGGATGGGGTCGGCAAAATAGAAGCATATGCCGAACCCGACCAGCAAAGCGAAAATCGCACGCATCAACCGGCTGCGCAGCTCGATCAGGTGGTCGAGAAGCGGTGCTCTGGTCTCGTCAATATCCTTGACTTCAAACGCCATCTTCGCCGCCTATTCCGGGCGCTTGGCCGGCGTATCCGGCGAAATTGGCGTTTCGGGAGCTGGCGCGGCTGCAATGCTTTTTGCTGTGTCTTTCGCAGCACTTTCGGCATCGGGCACTGTTGTTTCTGAAACTGGAGGGGGGCCTGTCATGACAGGTTCGCCTTTACTCGCCTCAACTTCCGCCGCAGAGCGCTTCATGATCTCTTCATTCTGCGCTTTCCACTTTTTCTCCATGTCTTCGAGTTCAGCCTCGCGAACCATGGCATCAATGCCTGTGCGGAAATGCGAGGAAACGCGGCGAACTTTTCCGATCCAACGGCCCGCGTGACGCATGGCCAAAGGCATATCTTTCGGCCCGATCACAAGGACCGCGACGATGATAATCACCAGAAGCTCTGCTGCGCCGATGTCAAACATTGCCTAAAGGACTTTCAAAAGGCGTAGGGCGCGCGGGTCGTGCGCGCGCGTCAGGTGCGTTAATTAGAGGCTTCGCTCTTTTCGCTCGTCTTGGCCTCGCCAAATTCTTTTGGGCTCGCGTCTTTGGCGGGCGCTTCAATCTGGGCTTTGGCTTCATCAGTCGAGGCAGACTCTTCGCTCATGCCTTTCTTGAAGCTGGAAATGCCTTTGCCGAAATCGCCCATCATTTCGGAAATACGACCGCGTCCAAACAGGATCAAAATGACCACTGCGAGGATAAGAATTTGCCAGATACCGACTTGGCCAAACATAAGGATTCTCTCTTCATTGCCCTGTTCGGGACTTGCGCGAGACGTGCGCGGGACGGGGTTTGCGTTAGCCAATATAGGCGTTCTCGCGCCATCACGCCAGTGAGAGCGGCGATTCTTATGAAATCGCGAGCAGAATCTTACTGCGACGTGTGGTTTGCCGGGTGCTCGGGCGCTGCTTCGCAATCCGTCTCATCACCCGGTTCGCACGTTGCTTCTGCCTCGCTATCGTCATCACCTACCGACATCGCCTCTTCGAAAGCATCATCGACAGGATCGAGCAGGCCAGAGGCGCGCAGTTCGTCAATACCGGGCAAATCGCGGCGCGAACCAAGGCCGAAATGATCCAGAAATTCCGGCGTTGTGGCGTAAATGACCGGCCTTCCCGGCACCTCGCGGCGGCCCGCAAGCTTGATCCAACCTGCCTCCATCAGCACATCGAGTGTTCCTGAACTGGTTTGCACCCCGCGGATCGATTCAATCTCCGCCCGGCTGACCGGCTCGTGATATGCGATGATGGCAAGAACCTCGGTCGCAGCGCGGCTCAGGCGGCGAACCTGCTCTTTTTCGCGCCGCAAGAGGTGCGCCATGTCGGGTGCTGTTTCGAAATGCCAGCGCTTGCCCCGTTCGACCAAATGCACGCCGCGATTTTCGTAGTGATGGGCCAGAGCCTTCAACGCGTCGCGGACGAGGCCCTTGTCGCAATCACCCAGATGAGCAGCAATTTGATCGACGGTGAGCGGCTCCTCGGCAGCAAACAGAGTGGCCTCAAGGCCGCGTTCAAGCTCATCCGGTTCGCCGCCGATTTCGCCATCTACCTCCGACATCAGCCTTCCACTCGCTCTTTAAGGCGGCGGATGCGCAAGGGTGCAAACGCGCCCTCCTGATCAAGTTCTGCGCGGCCAAGACGGGCAAGCTCAAGTGCTGCAACAAAGCTCGACGCCAAGGCCGACTTGCGCAAGGCGGGCCCTGCATGTTTGGGAAGGAAATCTCGAATTTCCATCCAGTCGAGCGTCACGCCCAACATCGCCGACACGCGATCAAGCGCGCTATCAAGCGTCATAACCGGGCGATCAGAGACGTGATAAATCCGCGGCGCGGTGCGCGCTTTCACCTGACCGTATGCCTGGATTAGCGAGAAGGTATCCGACTTCCAAAGCGTCTTTCGGTCGGTCCGCAATCCTTCGGGAGCACCGCGCAGGAAGATATCGCGTCCGATCCTGTCACGCCCCAAAAGCCGCGCCGCCGCCTCGCGCATGGCTCCCAACCGTTGCAGGCGCAATTGCAGCCGAAGTGCGAGCTCCTCGGGGCTCGGGTCTTCCTGCTCATCCTTGGGCAAAAGGAGCGAGGATTTAAGGTAAGCAAGCCACGCTGCCATCACCAGATAATCGGCAGCAAGCTCCAGCCGAAGGTCCTGCGCCCGCTCAATATAAGTGAGATATTGATCCACCAGCGAGAGGATCGAAATCTGTTTCAGATCAACCTTTTGCCGCCGCGCAAGGTCGAGGAGCAGGTCAAGCGGGCCCTCCCAGCCATCAAGCTCAAGATAGAGCGCTTCTTCGCCGGGCTTCGCGCCCTGTTTGGCCGGATCATCGTCCCAGCCATCGGGCATGATGGCTCCGGGTTCAGAGGCATTCATGCTGCCGCCGGTGAGCATAAAGCCGTCTTCTGCCTCGGTCGTGATCGGAGGGCTCATGCAGCTTCTCCTGCAAGGGCGAGAAGCTCGTCGCGCTTGGCCAGAAGATCGCTTGCCTCGTCAGCGACAGTGTCAGCCACCCGCGTTCCTGCGAGCGCACGATCAAGCCGCCCTGCCGCAGCTTCGGAGATGCTTGGCAAACGCTCGCAAATGCCTTGCATATGATCCATTTTCGCCCAGCAATTCAGCACGATATCGCATCCTGCCGCAATGGCGCGCTCTGCGCGTTCGGGGACGGTCCCATCAAGCGCTTCCATATCGATGTCATCGGTAAGGAGCAGACCGTCAAAGCCGATTTCGCCGCGAATGATGTCCTCGATAATCGTTTTGGAAAGGGTGGCAGGCGATTCAGCATCCCAGACCGGAAATTTGAGATGCCCTGTCATCCCGATCAGAGCGGAATTGAGTTTGCGGAACGGGGCAAGGTCGCTCTCCAATTCCTCGACGCTCGCATGGACGGTGGGCATTTCCTTGTGACTGTCGACGCTGGACCGGCCATGGCCCGGCATATGCTTGATACAGCCGGTGACGCCGCCTGCTGCCAATCCATCGAGGATCGCGCGGCCAATCGCGGCAATTTGCATGGGATCATGGCCAAGCGACCGATCTCCGATCACATCATGCGCACCCTTTTGGCGAAGGTCCAAAGGCGGGTGATAATCAACCGTAATCCCCATCGCTGACAGTTCGAGCCCCATCGCGGTCGCACCCGCACGTGCCGCTTCAATCGCGCTTGCTGGGGCAAGCTTGTAGAGCTGATCGAAAGCCTCTCCGCTTGGATAGGCCGCCCAATGCGGTGGACGAAGGCGCGCAACGCGGCCCCCTTCCTGGTCTATCGAAATGAGGAGGTGATCGCGTCCATGCAGATCGCGCAGTTCATCGGTCAATGCGCGCAGTTGCTCGGGCGTCTCACAATTGCGGCCAAACAGGATGTAGCCCGCAGGATCAGCCTCGCGGAAGAACGCTCGCTCTTCTGCGGTCAGCTTTGTGCCAGAACATCCGAATATTGCCGGGACCATGGAAAGCAGATTTGCAGGCGCTGCCCCATCAGGCAAGCGCCGTAACCATCCATTGTGGGGTTTTTGCGGGGAAAGACGTGGAAAGACGCGGGAAATCCCCGCTCTCCCAGAAAATCAGCCCCGAAAATTAGCCCAGACTAGCCCTTAACCTGGCAATCAATGCCGTCGGATTTGAGGTTTGCGCAAAGCCGGTCGGCGGCTGCACGGTCGCTCGCCACGGCTTGCAAGCGATAGACAGTACCGATGTCAACAACGCCTTCTTCGATGCGATAGCGCATGCCTGATAGAGCATCGGTACGGCGGCTAAGCTCGTTCCAGCCCTGCTCGGCGCGCGCGCGCGAGGAATAGGCTGCGAGCTGGACGCCAACACCGCTGCGCGATGTGGTTGCACCTGATTGCGTGCCTGATTGGCCCGCTCCGGCCGCGTTTGCGGTCGCAGCGCCTGCTTCGCCAGCATTTGCCCCGGTACCGGTACCTGCACCAGCGCCTGAACCCGCACTGGCACCCGTCCCAGCATTGCCATCGGTGTTCATAACGCCTGCGGGCGTGCCGCCTTCGCCAACCACCGGGGCAACATTGCCGGTGCCGGCAAACTCCTTGCCGCCGGGATCTTCGGGACGCTCTTTGTAGGGGCCTTCAGGTGCTTCGATCACGCTTCCGTCGGCTACCGCTGCATCATCGGCAGTTTTGCTGCCAAAAATCCAGACAGTGCCCACCGCCAAGGCCAGAATGCCAAGCAGGATAAGCGCGAGGATAATGATCTGCGTGTTGTCTACGCCGCCCGCGCCATCGTCGTCTTCGTCCGCTTCAAGCCAAGGCAGGCTGTCATCTTCAGACAGGTCGAGTTCACCCTCGCTGCCTTCGACTTCTTCAAATTCGGCATCGATAATCACGGCTTTATTCCCCTGGAATTCAAGCGCTTAACCGCCTGACCCACTACATTCTGTCCACTGCCTCCACGCCAAGAACGCGCAGACCATTGCGCAGAACTTGCCCGATTGCCGCAGCCAGGAAAAGCCGCGATTGTGACAAAGACGCGTCCTGTTTCACAATGAAGCGTTTTTGCGTGTCAGTGTTACCCAAAGAATAGAAGGCATTAAGGTCGGTTGCCAAGTCATAGAGGTAAAATGCGATGCGGTGCGGTTCGCGTGCCTTGGCCGCCGCTTCGACTTCGCGCGGGAATTGCGCGGCGCGTTTGACGAGCGCGTGTTCCTCTTCGCCAAGCTCTGCCAGTGCATCAGAGGAAGGCGAAAAGCCCTCATCTTCCAATGCTTTACGCAAAGTCGATTGGATCCGCGCATGGGCGTATTGAACGTACCAGACAGGATTATCCTTGGACGCCTCTACCACTTTGGCAAAGTCGAACTCCATCTGCGCTTCGGGTTTGCGCGTCAGCATGGTGAAGCGCACAACATCGCGGCCGACCTCTTCGATCATGTCAGCAATCGTGATGAAGTTACCGGAACGCTTGGACATTTTGACAGGCTCACCGCCGCGCATCAGCTGGACCATCTGGACCAGCTTCACATCAAACGGGGTTGGTTTGCCCTTCCCTTCGGAAAGAGCAGCGACGGCGGCTTTGATCCGTTTCACGGTGCCCGCATGGTCCGCACCCCAGATATCGATCAGCTCATCGGCGCTTTCCGCTTTCTGCATATGGTAAGCAAGGTCAGCGCCAAAGTAGGTCCATTTGCCGTTCGATTTCTTGATCGGCCGGTCCTGGTCATCGCCAAATTTGGTCGAGCGGAAGAGGGGTAGCTCAACTGGCTCCCAATCTTCAGGCGGTGCCTTGCCCTTGGGAGCCTCAAGGACGCCGTCATAGACAAGGTCTTGTTCACGCAGCCATTTTTCCGCTGAATCGGGTTTTCCGGCGGCGTGCAGTGCGGCTTCGGATGCAAAGACATTATGATGGATACCAAGCAAGGCGAGGTCGGCCTTGATGAGATCCATCATCTTCTCAACCGCCTCGGCGCGGAAGTAAGGTAGCCACTCCTCTTCGGGGGTGTCCTGGTGCTTGCCGCCCAATTCCTGCGCCAGATATTCGCCAATGGGTTTCAGGTAATCGCCGGGGTAATACCCTTCCGGGATCTCTCCGATGTCTTCGCCCAATGCCTCGCGGTAGCGAAGGTGCACAGATCGGGCGAGCGTATCGACCTGACCGCCCGCATCGTTGATGTAATATTCGCGCGTGACCTCGTGTCCTGCAAGCTCAAGCAAGCTTGACAATGCGTCGCCGACAACTGCTCCGCGGCAATGGCCCATGTGCATGGGGCCGGTCGGATTGGCGCTTACATACTCGACATTGACGCGGGTGCCCTTGCCCATGGTGGAACGGCCATAATCATCGGCGAGAGCAGTGATTGCTGCCAGTTCATCGAGCCAGACCTGCGGGTCGAGCGTGAGGTTGATAAAGCCGGGTCCCGCGATTGCGGCGCTAGCAATGCCGGGGGCTGCCTCCAGCTTGGTCACAAGAGCCTCAGCCAAAGCACGCGGCTTGGTTTTGGCAGGCTTTGCCAGAACCATCGCTGCGTTGGTCGCCAGATCGCCATGCGAAGGGTCGCGCGGCGGCTCTAGCGTCACATTCTTGAACGATGCGTCTTGCGGCAGCACACCGTCTGCGACAAGCGCGCCAAGTGCGGTTTCAATCGTGCCGCCAAAGGCTGTGTAGAGTGTTTGCATATCTGTCATCTCGCATGCGCCCGTTAGCGCAAAGGGGAGAAAGGGAAAAGGGAAAGGCTGGGCACACGAAACCAAAACGACGCGCCATGCGTCGCAAGGCCGACCGGCCGCCCACAGGTGCCCCGCACCCTGAACTTGTTTCAGGGGAAAGGAATAGCGCCGAGGAGTTCGCCCGGATGGGCGAACACAATCCTTAACGCGTTGCGTTATACGCCAGCTGCGATTCGGTCAGTTGGAAGCCCACCAGCATCTCGAAACGGGTGCGCTGAATGGCTGCTTTCACTTCGGGGTCGGACAGCGGGTCAAGCGCTGCATCGGCATCGCCGGCTCGTCGCTTGCGTGTGATACGCTCGCGAATGTCCTCTGGCAGCGAAGCAGCGGAGCGGTCGATGAACGAACCGGCCTTGGCGCTTGCTCTTGCACGATCCTGCCCATCGGCGAATGTCACTGTCACCTCGCCCACACGTTTGGTAACAACCGCGCTGCTGCCCTGAAGGACAGTCACAAAATACGGCAGTGTCACAGTGCGCGCGCCGCGCGTGTCGGTGCGGCGGGCAAGCACGTCAAATGTCGCCTCGGAATAGACCTTGTCGCCGGTATCATTGCAGGTTGAGCGCAGGTTGGTCATCGCAGCGCTGACGTCCAGATTGCTCTGTGTCTTGTCGCCAGCGGCACGGAATGTGGTCACATCGCCGGTGAAATCGGGAATACCCACAGACGGGCACGACGACAGCACAGCGGTGATGCCGACACCCTGGTCAATCACCAGATCGCCCTCGCCAGCACAGCCAGCCAGCGCAGCGGCTCCAACAAGAGCGGTAAAAGCGGATTTGCGATGCATCATGGTAAGCTGTGATCCCTCGAAATTCATATCTTGCGCTTGCGATGCGCAATTTGTCCAAAGCCTCTTTAGCCCCTAGCGAGCCATGCAGCAAAGCGCTAGAGGGACTTATATGAACGCGCCTATAACCCGTGACACCGGAGCCGATGCAGCACCATTGTCGGCTGAGCCACTCAACCTCCTGATCGCTGCCCCGCGCGGCTTTTGCGCAGGCGTCGACCGCGCGATTGAAATCGTCGAGAAAGCGCTCGAACGCTATGGCGCGCCCGTTTATGTGCGGCATGAAATCGTCCACAACAAATATGTGGTCGAGGGGTTGAAGGCCAAAGGCGCGATCTTCGTGAAAGAGCTCGACGAAGTGCCGACCGATGCGCCGGTCGTGTTCAGCGCGCACGGCGTGCCCAAATCGGTGCCCGCAGAGGCAGAACGTCGCAATATGATCTATGTCGATGCCACCTGCCCGCTGGTCTCAAAAGTCCACCGTCAGGCCGAGCGCCAGCTTGAAAAAGGGCGGCACATCATCTTTGTCGGCCACGAAGGCCACCCGGAAGTCATTGGCACAATGGGTCAGGTTGAACCGGGTCAAATGACCCTCGTTGAAAATATCGAGGACGTCGACAAGCTTCCTTTTGAAAGCGATGAACCGCTCGCATACCTCACACAAACCACTCTTTCGGTCGATGACACGCGCGAAGTGATTGAAGCGCTTGAATGGCGCTATCCCAATATCCGCGGGCCCAAGGCAGAGGACATCTGCTATGCGACCTCGAACCGCCAGGCCGCGGTGAAGGAACTTGCGCATGATTGCGATCTGGTTCTGGTTGTGGGTGCGCCCAATTCATCCAATTCACTGCGGCTGGTAGAGGTTGCAGAGCGGCTCGGCACACCGGGCAAACTGATCCAGAGGGCCGACGAGATTGATCCTGCTTGGCTTGAAGGTGTTGAGACGATTGGCCTAACCGCCGGGGCATCCGCGCCTGAAATACTGGTACGCGAAGTCGTGGATGCGCTTGCCAAGATCCGCCCCATTAGCGAGCGCGAAATCAAGCACACCGAAGAGAAAATGGTCTTCAAACTGCCGCGCCAACTTACCGAATAAAGCCAAAGGGCCCGCCTTATGGCCGTCTACACACATCTTGGCGCAGAAGAATTGGCGGCGCTTATCGCGCCTTATCCGGTCGGACCGCTGGTGTCGGCGAAGGGGATCGCGGAAGGCGTCTCCAACTCGAACTGGTTGATCGACACTGCCGGAGAAGACGGCAATGGCGCTCGCTTCATCCTCACCATGTATGAACGGCGGATAGAGCTTGAGGACTTGCCCTATTTCCTCGGACTTCTCGATCATTTGTCGGCGAAGGATTGCCCCGTCCCGCGCACCATTCACGACAAGGATGGCGCGGCTTTCCGGATGCTGGATGGCAAAGCCGTCGCATTGATCGAATTTTTGCCCGGTGTTTCTCCGGCAAAGCCAGAGGCCACGCAGGCATTTGCCGTGGGGGCAACCCTCGCCAAGATCCATGCAGCGAGCCAGGATTTTGGCCTATCGCGTGATAACACCATGGGGTTTGGTCAAAACCTGGCTTGCCTTGAGGGATGCGGGGCTGGCCCCTTGGCATCAATAAACCCCGATTTGCCCAACATCCTCGGCCCGGCACTCGAAGCGGCTCAACTGGATTTGTCCGCCCTCCCCCAAGCCCAGATACACGCCGATCTGTTTCCGGATAATGTGCTGATGCTTGGCGATGAGGTCACGGGGCTTATCGACTTCTACTTCGCATGCTCGGGAGCCATGGCTCTCGATCTGGCGGTCACGCATGCCGCGTGGTGTTTCGACGAGCATGGCGCGTATAGGTCCGATCTCGGAGACGCCTTGGTCGCAGGCTATCAAAGCGTGCGGCCTCTAACCTCGCCAGAGAAGTCGGCTCTGCCAGCAATCGCCAAGGGAGCAGCGATCAGGTTCATCGCCAGCCGGGCAGAAGACTGGCTCGATACGCCCGATGATGCGCTTGTGACGCGCAAGGACCCAATGCAGTTTGTCTCACGCTGGCACTTCTACAACGAACATGGCGCTGAAATATTTGCATGAAGCCACAGTCTGCGGCAAACGAGCCGAGTAATGGCAAAACCACCCAAACACGTTGAAATCTTCACAGATGGTGCTTGCAAAGGCAATCCTGGACCAGGTGGCTGGGGCGCGCTTTTGCGCAAGGGCCAGCACGAGAAAGAGCTTTCGGGCGGCGAAGACGACACCACCAACAATCGCATGGAGATGATCGCGGTCATCGAAGGGCTCAATGCCTTGATCGAGCCATGCTCTGTCGATCTGTATTCCGACAGCAAATATGTGATCGACGGGATCACAAAATGGGTTCACGGCTGGAAAAAGCGCGGCTGGATTAATGCGAGCAAAAAGCCGGTGCGCAATGCCGATCTTTGGCATGACCTGATCGAAGCGAGCTCGCGTCACCAAGTGTCATGGCACTGGGTCAAAGGCCATTCGGGGCACGAAGAAAACGATCGTGTGGACCGTCTTGCAAGCGATGCCGCAGACCGGATTGCGGCAGGCGAACTTTCCTAAGGCAGAAACGCGGCAGAAACGAAAACGGGCGCGCCGTTATCGGCACGCCCGCGCATCAACTCGATAAAGCGTAAACGCTTTAGCTGTTGTCTTCGACCGGTGCGCCCGGGCCGTTTTTCTTGATCGAATTGATCGCGTTCTGGGCTGATGACTTGCTCGAATAGCCTTGGGTCGAGAACATCACTTCGCTGTTGTAGCTGAAGCGTACGCGGAACTCGTCAGCTTTGTCTTTGTATATTTCAAACTTGTGAGCCATCTTCTTGGTTTCCCTCTCAAATGGTGGTGGAACGCGTCACACCATACAGATCAAAAATCGTCTGGCTAGAGTGCACAGACGGCTTTCTCGCGGCAAAAACGTGATGGATTGTAAACCTGTGCATCAATCGTTCGGGTCAGATCATCGCGTTCGAGCCCGAGCATTATCTGCGATCCCAATTTCGCAGCAGCAGGGGCCGTTTGAATGCCAAAGCCGCCTTGGCCTGCGAACCATAGAAAGTTCGCGCAATCAGGATCAGGGCCATAGATTGGCAAGCGATCCGGAGCAAAGCTTCGGAGGCCTGCCCAGCGCCGCTCTACCGCTTTGATACGCCACTGGGTGGCGCGCTCGAAGGCGTCGATTGCACGGGCAACATCGATCTCTTCAGGTGCCGCATCGCAAGGTACGCTTGGCGTTTCGTCATGCGGGCTTAGCCACAGACGGCCATTGTCCGATTTGAAATAGAATTGCCCCGATATATCGAGAACGAGCGGCATATCATCAGGCGCGCCAGGTTCGACCCGCAATTGTGCCACTGTGCGGCGGTACGGGGTGATGCCAATGGGCTGCGCCCCTGCCATTTGTGCGACGGTGTCTGCCCAGGCCCCGCTGGCATTCACAAGTTTGGCGGCGCGAAACACCTCGCCGCGGGTTGTCGTGATGCGCCAGCCACCGTCTTCGCTTGCCACATCACCAATGCGTGCATTGCATTTCAACTGGGCACCCGCCGATTTAAGGACCTTCAAATAGTGTTGGTGCAAGGCTCCAACATCAATATCTGCGCAAGCCTGCTCATAGATCGCATCGCTCCATTCTTCGCGCAGGAACGGCGCATGGCTGCGCGCTTGCACGCCGTCGACGCGCTCAATCGTGACCCCGCTTCCGGCAAATTGCTTCGCGAAATCATCAAGTTTCGCGCGGTCTTCATCGCGGCCGATATAGAGCGCGCCGCGCTGGCGCAGAAATCCGTGCTCGCGCAAGTAGTGGCCCGAGGCAAGCGTGAGCGGCACAACGCCGGGCCCGCCATAACATTCCTCCCAGAATGCAGCTGAACGCCCGGTCGAATGGTATCCCGGTGCCTCTTCCGCCTCGAGCACAAGCACTTTGGCGAAAGGTGCCAATTCGGCGGCAAGGCTGGCCCCTGCCATCCCCGCACCGACAATGGCAAAATCATACAGTGTAGCGGTCATTGGGGCGTCATTGAGGTGGGGCAACCTCATCCAGAAACTGCGCGACAGCAGCCATCACGCTAGCTCGTACTTCGTCTGTCTCGCGCAAGACCTCGTGGTGTGCGTTTGCGCCAAGTTCGAACATGCGCCCTTTGGGAAGCCGTTTGACCGCGCGCACATTGGCAGGGTGGCTCACCAGCTTGTCGTTCGAGGTCGATGCGATAAGCACCGGTGTCTCAACCCGCTCCATCGCGCCGGCTGAATCCAATGCGCGGCATGATGCATAAGCGCGCTCGACCCAGCGCCAGCTGGCAGGCCCCATCACCAATTCCGGCCTCGTATCGCGCCAGAATTGTTCATCGGCATAGCGGTCAGGGTCGTGGGTCAGAAGATTAATTCGATCCTTGGGAAGTTCCCCGGGTTTCTCGCTCCATTTCCAGGCCTGGCGTGTGGGCGCGCCGACCCACGTCATCAGCTTTGCGACAAAATGCTGGACAAAGAACGGCACTGGCGGCCCCTGCATACCGAGCATGGGCGCGCTGAGGAAAGCGGCCTTTGGAGGCACGTCGCCATCAAGCTTTCCATCGACCAGAGCGCGCATAACAAGGTGCCCGCCCATGGAGTGGGCAGCGATAACATGTGGTCCGGGCACCTCTTTGACCCATTTGCGCCACAGAAAGGCAAGGTCATCGGTCCAGATCGAAAAGTCTTCGATGTGGCCGGTATAGGGGTCTTTACCCAGCCGCCCCGAACCCGCCTGCCCGCGCCAATCCGATGCGGTGACCCGCCACCCGTCGCGGTGCCATTCTTCCAGCGTCTCCAGGTATTTTTCATAGCAATCGCCGCGCCCCGGCAGAAACAGGATTGATCCGCGCGCAGGCAAACCGGCCTCATTGGCTGAGCCCGGCCAGTCAATACGGCGCACTTCGTGCCCGTCTTCAAGAGCCCATTTGCTCTCGGTCGCAGCGGGAGGGATTACGCGCCGATCGATGGGAGCGCTCTTGTATCCTTCCTTGGGAGAAGCCTTTGTCACTTGTTCATTCATGAATAACGCGCGAAGTCCCGAGCCATTGATCGTGGTTACTATTTGGTAAGCACTGGGCTGTAGCACACCCCAAAGACGCAAAGTTCGAGAAACCGATCCCGGCATTCACGAACACCTTGTCGAGGGGCACATATGTTGATGACGACTGTTCAATACGGACTGCTGATTGCCTTGGCAATTGCGCTCCTATACGCCGCATTCACGGATATCCGTTCGCGTACTATCTCCAACTGGCTGAACCTTAGCATTGCAGCTGTTGCCCCTGTTTTCTGGTGGGCAAGCGGCCTTGCTCTTTGGCCGGATGTCGCGATCCAATTGGGCGTTGCAGTTGCAGCCTTCGCGGTTTTTGCCGGGATGTTTGCCCTTGGCATGATGGGCGGCGGCGATGTGAAGCTGCTTACAGCGCTTGCGCTCTGGATCGAACCCAATGCCTTTTTACAATTGTTGCTGGTCATGGCTGTCGCAGGCGGCGTGCTGACCATTGCAATGGCGGCCGTGCATGCAATTCGCAAACAGAAGGAAAAGCTCGCCATTCCCTATGGCGTTGCAATCGCCATCGGCGCCTTCTGGATACTTATTCCTCGTCTTAGCGAGTTTCCGACAATTGCCTGAAATTCAAGAAGAGCGCGGTCTGGAAACCCGATCTTAACTACTTTGGTCGTAACAACCACAAGCATACCTGCCCGTAATGTCACGGGCCCACGAAGGGGGCTAATTAGCCATGGATAGGAAGAAACTGGTTCTGTTGCTTGGTGCACTCGTTGTCGCGATCGGCAGCGCATTTCTTGCACGCAGCATGTTTGCAGGTGACGCAGCTCCGGCTGCGGAAGCCCAGGCCGAGCCAACAGGACCCAAGGTTCTTGTTGCAAACCGCGCACTGCCTGCAGGCACCATCATCACCGCTGATGCCATGGGCTATCAGCAATGGCCTGAAGAGCTCGTACAGGACGCCTACTTTATTGAAGGCAACTCCGACATGAGCCAGCTTTTGGGCACAGTAGTCCGCTTCCCTGTTACTGCAGGTGAGCCTGTCACTCATGGTTCGCTTGTGCGTCCTGGCGACCGGGGTTTCCTCGCAGCAGCGCTTGGCCCGGGCATGCGCGCCGTAACGGTGCCAGTGTCAGCCAAGACCGGTGTTGCCGGCTTTGTTTTCCCGGGCGACCGCGTTGACATGGTTCTGACCCAAGCCGTTAAAGGCGATGGTCGCGATCTTCAGGCAGCCGAGACTGTTCTTCGTAACCTGCGCGTTCTGGCAACCGACCAGACAACCGAGCAAGTGACCGATGAACAAGGCAAGACACTCGTTCGCGCTTTCCGTACGGTTACGCTCGAAGTCACTCCACGCATCGCTGAAAAAGTAGCCGTCGCTCAGACGATTGGCGAACTCACTTTGGTGCTGCGTTCGATTTCGGACAATCAGGCAGAGCTTGAGCGCGCTATCGCTTCTGGCGATATCGAGATCCCTGCTGATGCGACACCTGAAGAAGAAGAGCGTTTCTTGCGCACTGCAATGGGTCGTCCTGTCGAAGGCAAATCAACCTTCCAAACCGGCGGTGATGTCTCACGCTTCCAGCGCAAGACCATTCCACCGCAAGACCAAGGCGGCCGCAACCGTGCTCCAACACGCACGCCAGCAGCTCCAGGTGTCGGTGCAAAGGTCAACGGCGCGCCAGTCTACAGGGGCCCATCGGTCCGTGTGACACGCGGCAAAGCAACCACCGAGGTTCCAGTGAACGGTTCGATCACCGCAGCAACCGGTAACCTTAACAACACTGTTAGCCGGGGCGTTGGCCAAGCGGGGCAAACCGTCCCGTCAGCGCTCAGCACAATCCGGTAACGGGCTCGGAAAAAGGACAAAAGCCATGCGAGCCTACACCAAAACGAACACCCAATTGGCCAATCCGGCCATGCGGACACGGACACGCACTCAAGGGAAATCCACAGGGGGCCCTAAGATGAAAGCCAAGTTTCTTAGCCGAGCGTTGCTCGCCGGAATTGCAATGCTGCCAATGGCGGCAATGCCAACCGGATCAGCAACAGCGCAGCAAGTCGTAAGCCCGAATTCAGAAATCGTGCTTTCGATTGGTCGCGGCGAATTGATCGCTGTACCGGGCGCTATGACGGACGTCTTTGTGGCGAACGAACAGGTCGCTGACGTTCAGATCAAATCCCAACGCCAGCTCTATGTGTTTGGCCGTTCAGGCGGTGAGACCACGATCTACGCCAGCAACGCTCGCGGCGATGTGATCTTCTCTGCGAACATCCGTGTAGGCAACAACATCGGCAGCATCGACCAGATGCTTGCGCTCGCCATGCCACAAGCCAAGGTCAACGTGGCGACGATGGGCACCAATACGGTGCTTCTCACCGGCACGGTAAACGCACCCGAAGACGCAGCGGAAGCAGAGCGTCTGGTGTCAGCTTTCCTTGGCGAAGAAACGAATGTGATCACCCGCCTCAAAACGGCGACACCACTGCAAGTTAACCTCCAGGTTAAGTTTGCCGAGGTCAGCCGCAGCCTGGTCCGTGAAATCGGTGGCAACGTCACCACAATCGACGGTGCACAAGGCGGTTTTCGCGGCGGTATCGGTACTGGCAGGGACCTTGTTGGTGAATCCGGGTTTAACACGGGTGGTCCAGTGAGTGTTGGCCCTGGTGCCGGCGCAGTTGCCGGACAGCGCTTTGTACGCGATATTACTGGCGCGATTGCAACCGACGAAAACGGTATTCCATTGATTGAGGAAGTACCAGGAAGCGCGATCGGCACGAATGCGGGTTCAGGCACGACCATTGGTGGTCTGGCTCAACTCTTCGGCCTCGATGTGCTTGGCGCGATGGACCTGTCCGAGCGTCTGGGCCTTATCACTACGATTTCGCAGCCCAACCTGACTGCGCTTTCCGGTGAAACTGCCACATTCCTTGCTGGCGGCGAATTCCCGATCCCGATTTCGCAAGGCCTCGGCAACGTGGCGATCGAATATCGCGACTTTGGTGTCAGCCTCGCTTACACGCCAACGGTTCTTGCCAATGGCCGGATTTCGATCCGCGTTCGCCCGGAAGTTTCCGAGCTTTCATCGCAGGGCGCAGTTACGCTTAACGGCTTCCAGGTCCCTGCCCTCACCATCCGCCGCACCGAGACGACGGTTGAGTTGGGCTCGGGTGAGAGCTTCATGATTGCTGGCCTGCTCAGCAACAATGCGCAAAACTCGCTCGACAAAGCGCCTGGTCTTGGCGACGTGCCAATCCTTGGCAACTTGTTCCGCTCACGCTCTTTCCGCCGCGGCGAAACCGAGCTGGTGATCGTTGTGACGCCGTATCTGGTGAAACCAGTCAACGAGCGTGACATCGTCTATCCAACCGATGGTTTCCGCGCAGCAAGCGAATTGGAGCAGCTGCTTCTCTATCGTGAAAGCGGCAGCAAAAGCGGAGAGCGCCGTCCTGGCCCAACCGCTTCAGAGCCTGACGCTCCAAACCCGGAAGTAAGCGCTGTTGATCCTGCAGCAATCGTGCCTTCGCGCCCGAGCAAGCAGGATCGCCGCGCAGACACCAGCCGAGACCGCAAGCGTAACGGAGCCGATGCTCCTGCGCCCGGCTTCAGCCTCTAAGCCCTCAGCAAAAAGGTTACCGTGATGAAGAATGCACACAATAACAAGCTGATGGGCGCCATCGCCCTCGCTTTGGGCGTAGGTCTTGCTGGATGCAGCAGCGGCCCGCTTTCAGAAAACAACACCTCGCTCTATTCGGTCAATCAACCTGTGGTCGAGCGTACCAACTTCACTCTTGATGTGGACACCAGCCGGTCTGGTCTCACCATCAGCGAGCAACAGCGTCTCAACGGTTGGTTCGAAACGATGGACCTTCGCTACGGTGATCGCATCACCATCGAAGATCCTTCGTCGAACCCGGCGGTTTCTGACGCTGTGAACCAGTTGGCTGGTCGTTATGGTCTTATTGTCGAAGGCGTCGCCCCGACAACAACGGGCCTTTTGGGAGCAGGTCAGGCGCGCGTGGTTATCACCCGCTCAACTGCTTCGGTTCCCGGATGCCCGGACTGGGAGGGCCGCTATGACGGCAACTTCAAGAACGAAACCAGCTCGAACTACGGCTGCGCTGTCAACAGCAACCTGGCAGCAATGGTCGCCAACCCAGAGGATCTTCTCGAAGGTCAATCGGGCACAGGCGAGACCGTTATCGCAACCGGTACAAAAGCAATCCAGACTTTGCGCGAGGCAGAGCCGACCGGTGCTGGTGGTCTTCAACAAGCTCAAGCTCAAGGGGGTAACTGATCAATGAACGCTCCATGGAAATCCGGTATCCCCGGCAATCGCGACCCCTTTGCCGCTTACATTTGCGACGATGCTGCGCTCGACGTGCTGCGTCCGGTCGTCATCGAAATGGGCTGGCAGCCTGAGAAGTGCAACAAGGGTGGCCTGCGCAATGCGGTCCAGTCGCTGTCTGTCAGTGCAAGCCCTGCCATTCTGGTTGTCGACCTGTCTGAAAGCGGCGATCCGCTGAACGACATCAACGCTCTGGCCGAAGTTTGCGAACCGGGAACGGTTGTGATCGCAATCGGCCAGGTCAACGACGTGCGCCTTTACCGCGACCTTATCTCAAGCGGCATCCACGATTATCTGCTCAAGCCTTTGAACGCTCAGGCTGTGCATGATGCGTTGAACGGTGCTCTGGCCGTCTTCACTTCGCCAAAAGCTGGCGATTCTGAGGGTGTTAAGCGTCACATCTCAACCGCTGTCGTTGGAACACGCGGCGGTGTGGGTGCATCGACGCTCGCGACTTCACTGTCATGGTTGTTCAGTGACCAGCACAGTGCGCCAACCGCTCTGTTCGATCTCGATGTGCACTTTGGCACGGGCGCTCTTGCGCTTGATCTCGAACCTGGCCGCGGCCTCACCGATGCGATCGACAACCCAAGCCGGATCGACGGCCTGTTTATCGAACGCGCCATGATCCGCGCGAATGACAATCTGTCGATCCTCTCGGCCGAGGCCCCTATCAGCCAGCCGCTGATGACCGATGGCTCTGCCTTTGTGCAGCTTGAAGAGGAATTCCGCCAAGCGTTTGAAATGACGGTGATTGATCTGCCACGCAATATGCTGATCAACTTCCCGCATTTGCTGGCGGATGTGAACCTTGTGCTGCTGACATGCGAGCTCACGCTTGCATCGGCGCGCGATACGATCCGCGTCCTGTCCTGGCTCAAAACCAATGCAGCGCACGCCCATCCTATGGTCGTCGTCAACAAGTACCAGTCCGGCGTTGCCGAAATCAGCAAAGCGGATTTTGAAGCTTCTATCGAGCGGAAAATCGACTTCGTAATTCCTTACGACATCAAGGCGGCATCCAATGCTGCCAAGCTGGGTCAGGTCTTCACCGAAGCGAACAAGGGCTCGAAAGCAACCGCGACGATCAAACAGATCGCAGAGCGCATCATGGGTGCGAGCGAAGATGATCTGGCCGCTATCACCGAAGAGAAGAAATCGCTTCTGGGTGGCTTCGATCTGAAATCGCTGTTGGCGAAGAAAGACAAGAGCAAGGCTGACGCAGAGCCTGCAGAATAAACGATTTTTCCGGCAGTCCCGGCGGTGAAGCTTCACTCTTCACCCCGGCCTGTCGGGGAACATGATTAGCAATTCGCGCGGTCCGGTACCGGGCACTCCTTTACGAGTAACACGCGCAAGCAAAGCAACGAGAACAGGCAGGAAAAAACCGACATGGACATACTGCAAACCCTGCTGATCACTGTGGTGATCTTTTTGGTGATCGTTGGCGGCTACCTGCTTTTGTCGGGGCCTAACGTTGGCAAGTCGCAAAAACGCCGCGTTGACGCGCTGCGCTATCGCCACTCGGACAGCACCGATTCCAAAGTTGAGTCGCAATTCAAGAAAGCCATCGCTGCACGCAAACCCAAATCGCACCGTGTTGCGGGATCCGGATCACGCGTTGAAGCCCTGGAAATCCGGCTCGACCGGACCGGTAAAGGCTGGACCTTGTCGCAATATATCTATGCTTCGCTTGGCCTGACATTAGGCGTCGCCGTGCTGGTGTTCCTCCAAAGCGGCGCGCCACTGCTGGCGCTCGGCGTTGGGGCTGTCATCGGCTGCGGATTGCCGCACCTTGTCGTTGGCTTCTTCATCAAGAAGCGCACCAACGATTTTGTCGCGAAGTTCCCCGACGGCATCGAATTGCTCGTTCGCGGTCTTCGCTCGGGCCTTCCTGTGGCTGAAACGCTTCAGGTTGTGGCCGAAGAGGTCCCGGGACCCGTAGGCATCGAATTCAAGGGCGTCGTTGAACGCATCAAGATCGGTAAAACGATGGAAGATTCCCTCCAGGAAGCAGGCGACAAGCTTGGCATCCCCGAGTTCAACTTCTTCACCATCACTCTGGCAATCCAGCGCGAGACCGGTGGTAACCTTGCCGAAACCCTTTCGAACCTTGCCGACGTGCTGCGCAAGCGTTCGCAGATGAAGCTGAAGATCAAGGCGATGAGCTCTGAATTGAAAGCTTCTGCCTATATCGTGGGTTCCTTGCCCTTCATCGTTTTTGGCCTGATTTATTGGATCAACCCCGATTACCTCGGCCAGTTCTTCGTAGATGATCGCCTGATCATCGCAGGTATCGGCGGTCTCATCTGGATGAGCATCGGTGCCTTTATCATGGCCAAAATGGTCAGCTTTGAAATTTGATCCGGGAGTTATCAGACAATGCTTGATCAACCAGCCGGACCAACGCTTCTTGGCTTTGATGTTATCCTCGTGGGAAGCATCCTTGCAGGATTGGCCGCCTTTGCCGTGATGATGGCGATTTATGCCGCTGTCACGATCAAAGACCCTATGGCGAAACGCGTCAAATCGCTCGAAGAGCGGCGCGACGAATTGAAAGCCGGCATTGTGACCGGCGGCTCACGCAAGCGCGCCAGCCTCGTTCGCAAGACTGACACCACCGACAAGGTGAAAGACAGTCTTGGCAAGTTGAACGTGCTCGAGCAGAGCCAGATCGAGGCTGTGCAGCAAAAGCTTGCTCACGCAGGCATTCGCAACAAAGAGCTTGCGGTGATCGTCATCGGCCTTCGCGCAATCTTGCCGATCATTTTTGGCCTTATCGGTTTCTTCCTCTTCTACTGGATCGATTATTTCGCCTGGGGCGATGGCTCCATGAAGAAGGTGTTTGCCTTTGGTGCACTTGTGTTCCTTGGCTACAAAGGGCCCGAGATTTATCTGTCGAACCTTGCAAACAAGCGTACGGCCGAAATCCAGAAAGGTCTGCCAGACGCGCTCGATCTGCTCGTCATTTGCGCAGAAGCGGGCCTTACCGTGGACGCAGCCTTCAACCGCGTCGCAAAGGAATTGGGCCGGGCGTATCCGGAACTGGGCGATGAATTTGCTCTGACCGCGATTGAGCTGTCCTTCCTGAACGAGCGTAAGATGGCCTTCAACAACCTTGCCTACCGGGTTAATCTCGAAGCGGTTAAGGGCGTTGTGACCACCATGGTTCAGACCGAACGTTATGGTACGCCGCTTGCTTCTGCTCTGCGCGTGCTCTCGGCCGAATTCCGGAACGAGCGTATGATGCGCGCCGAAGAGAAGGCAGCCCGTCTGCCAGCGATTATGACCGTTCCGCTGATTATGTTCATTCTGCCGGTTCTGTTCATCGTGATCCTTGGTCCAGCAGCATGTTCGATCAGCGACGCTTTGATCACGCCGCAACAAGAAGGCGGCGGCGGCTAACACCAAAGCTTCCAAGCAACATCAAGAGAGCCGGTGCCCCAATATGGACGCGCCGGCTTTTTTGCATTCAGGTCTGTGATTTATGACCCGGTTTGCCGGGTAAGGGCCCCGGCGCGCGCGCGGATCTTGGCAAGCATGGATCGCAGCGCTGCCTCTTCGGCCTCGTCCAAACCTTCGCAAAGCTCACGCTCTGTCGCGCGGGCTGTGGGCATGACCTCGCTATGGATAGCCTCCCCCTCGCCTGTCAGAGCCAGAAGGTGCGAGCGTCCATCGCTCTGGTTGGCGACCCTTGCAATCAGGCCGCGCTCCTCGAGCACTTTGCACGCCCGGTTCACCGCGACCTTGTCCATCAAAGTCGCCTCGGTCAGGTCACGCTGGGTCAGCTGCCCGCCGTGGCTCGCCGCATCGCCCAGAACCGCCATGACCCGCCACTCTGTCACCTTAAGGCCAAAGCGGGCCCGATAACGCTCGGAGATCAGCCCGCTCACCGCGTTGGATGCAATGGAAAGCTGGTACGGCAGAAAATTGGCGAGCTGGAAATCTTGCCCCGGCGAAGCTTGTGAGTTTGTCATGAGAACCGGTTTCTCATGAAACCAATCGCTCTTCAAGACCGCGACCGCACTCTGTTTATCCGTAGGGGCGTTCATCCCACCATGGGTAG
The DNA here is from genome assembly GCF_057364925.1 of Erythrobacter sp. S227. Lineage (NCBI taxonomy): Bacteria > Pseudomonadati > Pseudomonadota > Alphaproteobacteria > Sphingomonadales > Erythrobacteraceae > Erythrobacter > Erythrobacter sp. S227. The sequence goes on along the minus strand of NZ_CP200280.1, from coordinate 114,916 downwards.
AAGTCCGGCATGTCCTCGCTGACCTTGCCCGGATATTGTGGCGCGCGCTTTTCAAGGAAGCTGGCGATGCCCTCTTTCGCGTCCTTCCCGCGTGACAGGCGATAGATCGCGCGGCTGTCGATCTTGTGCGCTTCCATAGGGTGGTCGGCATTCATCAAACGCCACATCATCGCCCGGGTCATCGAAACCGATACAGCAGAGGTATTGTCGGCAATTTCGCGCGCAAGCGTCCTTGCCTCAAGTAAGAGATCATCGGGCGCATGGATGGACCGGATAAGCCCGCCATCCTTCGCTTCTTCCGCGCCAAAGACCCGGCCGGAATAGCACCACTCAAGAGCCTGGCTGATCCCGACAAGGCGCGGCAAGAACCAGCTTGAGGCCGCCTCTGGCACAATCCCGCGGCGCGCAAAGACAAAGCCATAACGCGCATGGGACGCCGCAAGCCGGATATCCATCGCCAATTGCATGGTTGAACCAACGCCAACGGCCACCCCGTTACACGCCGCAATCAGGGGCTTTTTGCTCTCGAACAGGCGAAGCGTCAGAAGGCCGCCACCATCACGCACGCGTTCATCGGACAGATCATCAACCTGTGTCGGATCAGAGAAGACGTGCCCTCCCCCTTCCGGTGTCAGATCAGCGCCTGCACAAAACGCCTTTTCGCCTGCGCCTGTAAAGATCACCGCACGCACATCATCATCGGCATCAATGTCATCCATCGCTGCCATGATTTCTTCACCCATGGTGCGGGTGTAGGCGTTCATTTTCTCGGGCCGGTTCAGCGTAATTGTTGCGATGCCATCGGTCTTGTCGACCAGAATTTGCGTGTAATCCGTCATCAAAATCTCTCCTGTTTGGCACACTTGGCACACTGTTCAGGGGGAGAAAAGATTTGAGGCCGGGTGGAAGCGCAAAACTGGTAAAAAAGGTAAGGTAAAAGGCATCAGCATCGCGGCCGTCTTACCCCGGTCGGCACAATGTAGGACAGGCACAAAAAACCCCGCACCGTGAATGCCACGGGCGGGGTTTTTGATCGGTTGTGTAAGAGACTTAGGAGCCGCCCACCGCGCCTTCGCCGCTTGGCGCTTTGGCAGTGGCGTCACCGCCGCCTGTCAGGCCGAGCGCTTCGAGCATATATTTCACATCAGGCTTACGGCCTGCGAAATTCTGATACATTTCAAAGTAATCCATGGTCCCGCCGCGGCTGAGAACGGTCTTGCGATAGTGGTCGCCCGCCTCACGCGAGAGGCCGCCATTTTCGCGGAACCAGTTGCGGCTGTCGTGGTCGAGCATCTGCGTCCACAGATAGCTGTAATAACCAGCCGAATACCCCGCAGGTGATGAGAAGATGTGGTTGAAATAGGTGCTGCGATAACGCGGCGGCACCAGATCAATCTCTAGGCCCAGCTCTTCCAGCGATGAACGCTCAAACGCGGTCACTTTTTCTGGCGTATCGAGGGCTGCTGCCTCTTCTTTGGAAAGCGCCGCCCACTTCATGTCGAGAAGCGCGGATGTCACGACTTCGCCAAAGTCATAACCCTGGTTGAATTTGGACGCCGCTTCGATCTTCTCAACCATCTCGGTCGGGATGGTTTCGCCGGTTTCGTAATGCTTGGCGTAGTTTTGCAGCACTTCGGGCCATGTCATCCACATCTCGTGGACCTGGCTTGGATACTCCACAAAATCACGCGCGGTCGCGGTTCCTGAGAGTGTCTCGTACTTCTGATCGGCAAAGAAGCCGTGCAGCGCATGACCAAATTCGTGGAAGGTGGTGTTGACCCAGTCAAAGCTCACCAATTGAGGCTCACCCTCTGGCGCTTTGGGGATGTTGAGCACGTTGTAGATGACCGGCTTTGTGTCCCACATATAGCTTTGGTCGACAAAGTTGCTCATCCATGCACCGCCGCGTTTGGACGGGCGCTGGAACGGGTCAAAATAGAACAGGCCAAGCTCGCTGCCGTCGGCTTCGAACACGGTGTAGACCCACACGTCCTCGTGATAGACAGGCAGATCGGTGCGGCGTTCGAAGGTCAGGCCGTAAAGCTTTTCAGCCATGTAGAAGACGCCGTCTTCGAGCACTTTATCAAGGACGAAATATTCCATAACCGCGTCTTCATCGAGGTCGAACTGTTCGGCCTTGATCTGGTTGGCATAGCGGTACCAGTCCCACGGTTTCACTTCATAATCGCCGCCATCGGCTTTGATCGCTGCATTCAAGAGTTCTGCCTCGCGGCGCTGAGTTGCGGCGAGAGCAGGAACCATCTGCTCCATAAAGGAAAGCGCAGTCGCGGGCTTTTCGGCCATGCGGTCCCACATGGTGTAGGTCGCCCAGTCCGGCTTGCCGAAAATCCCTGCTTTTTCGGCGCGCAGTTCTGCGATGCGAGCGATCAGCTGTCGCGTATCGATGTCGGTGGTGCCGTTGGCGCGCAGGTAGCTTGCCTCAAACAGTTTTTGACGGCTCGCGCGGTTGTCCAGTGCCGGGATCAGCGGCTGCTGCGTCGTGTTTTGAAGGGCGATTGCATATTTGCCCTCCTGGCCAATGCTTGCCGCGAAATCGGCCGCTGAACGGATGTCACCTTCGGAAAGCCCGGCGAGTTCATCAGCGCTGTCAAAGATCACCGGTTGATCCGCCATCGCGCCGCGCGCTGCTTGCCCGAATTCGGTGGTCAGCTTGGAAAGCTGCGAGTTGATTTCCTTGACCTGCTCGACCTGCGCTTCGGTAAGAAGCGCGCCTGCCTGAACCATGCCATCATAGGTGCCTTCAAGCAGCTTGGTATCTTCGCGATCGAGGCCAAGAGACGCGCGCTTGTCGTACACGGCTTTGACGCGGGCGAACAGTTCCGGGTTCAGCGTGATGCTGTCACCGTGCGCGGTGAGCTTGGGGCTGATCTCGGTGTTGATCGCATCAAGGCGGTCATTGGTGTTGGTGCCGGTGAGCTGGAAGAACACACGCGCCACACGGCCAAGCATACGGCCCGATTTCTCAAGCGCGACGATGGTGTTTTCAAAGGTCGGCTCTGCCGGATTGTCGATGATCGCCTGCACTTCGGCAGCCTGGATCGCCATGCCCTGTTCAAACGACGGCACGTAATCGTCTTCGCTGATCTTGGTGAAATCAGGCGCCATGAATGGCAGCGTGCTGTCAGAGGCGAAATAGCCGGTGCCCTCAGGGATGGCAGCGGCAGGCGCAGAATGCGGAATGGGCTTCGCATCGGCGATTGTGGCGGTGTCAGCCGGCATCTTCTCCGGTCGTTGCACAAGCGGCAAGAGCAAGGGTGGATGCTGATAGGGCGAAAGAAGCGAGTTTGCGCGTCATTTGTGGACGACCTCTCTTGTGATTTGTCAGTAGGCACGCGGCCAAAGGTCCGCGCACTTTTTGGATGTGGGACTGTTAGAATGCTGTATTGCAGGACGCAACTTGAATGGAGGATTAGTGTTCAATCGGGGCCGATGAAACCGGATGGTGGCGCCAAAACCGTGACCGGGCCAATCTGTTAGCGGATGCGATAAGTTAACGTCGTGGTGTAGAATGACCGGATTGGTGCGCCTGTTGTATCCAATGCAGGTTCGAATTCTGCATATTCGTAGATTTCGCTACACGCTGTCGAATTCAGCTTATCTGTGGTGGTCAGACCGTTGAGGAAACACTCCTCAACCGCACCATTTTCATCAATAGTGATGCGCATCCGCAAAATCGCACTTTCCCCTGCACGTAGCGCTGCATCCGGATAGCGTTTTTGTATCCGCCCCGCGACGGAGGCGACATTCTTGAAAACGGGCCGCTTTGCGACAGTCATTTGCTTTTCAACATCAAAGCCCCATTGGCGCACCATATCACGCGTACATGTGTTGAGCGCTTCGAAGGCAGGCGCAAGCGGGCCCGTTTCAAATCGGACTTCACGCCTCCTTTGGGTCAAAGAGAGGTAATTTGCATCACTGCCAATATCGGTGTTGAGGCCGGGAATACCGGCCGCAATATCATCGCCTCCTTCGTCCTTGTCCCCTTGCTTCGGGGAACGCTCTCCTGCGACCACAATTCTGGCAGGCTCCGCCCCGAAAAAGACATTCGAGAAAATCAGCGCATGCCTCACATCGCCCAAATTGCCCTTAAGAGGTTCTCGGGTGCGCGGCTCGGCCTTGTCGGTAAAGCTAATGCTCGTCTCTTCGCTCCCCTTGAAACGTCGAAATGAAGAGCCTGCCGCAGTTATACCAGCGCCTCTGCTGGGAAAATGCTGATCCAGGATGAGGTAGTGTTTGTCGTCATCTGCCCCGAAACTGCGCACCAGGCGACATTTCGTTTCACCATAGTCGAGGTTCCAAGGCGAGCTTGGCTGTAGAGAAACGGGCGGTGTATCAGCATGCACAATCGTAGCGGGTCCGAGTGAAGCACTCGCCCACAGAACCGACCAAAAGACAACTCGCATACACGATTACCCCAAAGAGAAATGCCCGGCGACACAGTGTCACCGGGCATTCTTTATTTCAAGATACCGCGTTGCCGAAGCAACCGGACCGAGTTTAACGCGGGGCCATACGGATCGCGCCGTCGAGGCGTACGTCCTCGCCGTTGAAGTAGCCGCACTCGATCATGGTCATGGCAAGCTTGGCGTATTCTTCAGGCATGCCCAGACGCTTGGGGAATGGCACGGATGCGGCGAGCGCATCTTTCACCTTTTGCGGTGCTGCGTTCATCAGCGGGGTCTCGAAGATACCCGGAAGGATCGTGTTCACACGGATGCCTTCGCTCATCAGGTCGCGTGCGATTGGCAAGGTCATGCCAACAACGCCGCCTTTGGACGCAGAGTAAGCCGCCTGGCCCATCTGGCCATCTTCAGCGGCAACCGACGCGGTGTTCACAATCGCGCCGCGGTCGCCGTCTTCGGACAGCGGGTCGAGGGTGAGCATGCCAGCGGCCGACTTGGCTATGCAGCGGAAGGTGCCGACGAGGTTCACCTGAATGACGAAGTCGAACGCGGACAGCAGGAAGTGCTTGGTTTCGCCGGTAAGACCGCCGTTTTCGTCACGTACGCGGCTGGCGGTTTTCATGGCATTGCCGATGCCAGCGCAATTCACAAGGATACGCTCCTGACCGTGGGCTTCGCGGGCCTTGGCAAAGCCTGCATCAACTTCCTCTTCGCTGGTCACATTCACCTTGCAGAAAATGCCGCCGACTTCCGCAGCGATTGCTTCGCCTTTTTCTTCGTTCATGTCGAAGATCGCGACCTTTGCGCCTTTGGCAGCAAGCGCGCGCACGGTCGCGGCACCAAGGCCTGATGCGCCGCCGGTGACGACGGCTGGAGTGTTGGCTGAAACTTCCATTAGTTTTCCTCTCGTGGAGTTAATTTTCTGGGGGGTATTGGTTGTTCTTAAAGAGATTCGATGTGTTGAGTGTTTGAATACGCTCTAGAGCGATTCAATGATGGTGACATTGGCAACGCCGCCGCCTTCACACATCGTTTGAAGACCGTATTTCTTGCCGTGACGCTTAAGCGCATGGACGAGCGTCGCCATAAGCTTGGTGCCTGATGCGCCCAGCGGGTGGCCAAGCGCAATCGCGCCGCCGTGGACGTTCAGTTTCTCAGGGTCAGCGCCGGTGTGCTTGAGCCACGCCATTGGAACAGGGGCAAACGCCTCGTTCACTTCGTACAAGTCGATATCGTCGATCTTAAGGCCAGCTCGCTCCAGCGCCTTGTCGGTCGCGAACAGCGGCTCTTCAAGCATGATCACCGGATCGCCTGCTGTCACGGTCAGATTGTGAATGCGCGCCATTGGCGTGAGGTTGTGGGTTTTGAGAGCTTCCTCGCTCACCACCAGAACCGCAGAGGAACCATCGCAAATCTGGCTTGCGCTTGCTGCGGTCACCATGCCGTTGGGGTCGATCAGCTTGACGCCCGCGATGCCTTCAAGTGTTGCATCAAAGCGGATGCCTTCATCGACCGTGTGCATTTCGGTGCCCTCGGGCGTTTCGATTTCGACCGGCACGATTTCGTTCGCAAACGCGCCTGCCTCAACCGCGGCTTTCGCCTTCAAGTGGCTGTTATAGGAGAACGCATCGAGCTCTTCCTTGCTCATGCCATGCTTCTTGGCGATCATTTCAGCGCCTATGAACTGGCTGAACTGCACGCCGGGATACTTCGCCTTGACGCCGTCGGACATGTAATTGCCAAGACCCTCTTTCATGTGGAGTGTCATGTTGGAGCCCATCGGCACACGGGTCATGCTCTCAACGCCGCTAGCGATGACGACGTCCTGCGTGCCCGACATAACCGCTTGCGCTGCGAACTGGATTGCCTGCTGAGAAGAGCCGCACTGCCGGTCGATCGAAACCGCAGGGGTGGATTCGGGAAGCAGCTTGGAGGCAAGCACGCCCATGCGGCCAACCTGGCCTGCCTGCTCACCGGCCTGACTGACGCAGCCTGTGACCACATCATCAACGGCGCTCGGGTCAATTCCGCTGCGGCCAACAACGCCATCAAGGCTCTTGGCGAGGAGATCGACAGGGTGAACCCCTGCAAGACGGCCGCCCCGGCGGCCTCCAGCGGTGCGAACGGCATCGACGATATATGCGGTTGCCATGATCAGACTTTCCTTCCCGTTTACGTAAACGTTGCATTTTGCCACGCGTCTATTGCAGCGGGGCTTTCCGGAATCAAGCTGGCATAATGACAGGGGCGGCGCAAAAGCGGGAATTTGAGTGCCGAGCGGCCAGTGCCGGAGTTCGAGCCCAATTCTGGTACAAACGTCGGCTAACAGTGGCATTTATGCTTACCCATTCGTAAACGCCAAAATCGGCAGATTTGCAGCCTAACGCACGGGAAACTCAGCTCATCGTGCCTACGTAAAATCCTGTGTTGCAATCACGTTACACCGTTGTGTTTTGTTTTCATCACGCCGCCACATCCCTTTTCTTACTCGGGCATTTCAGCCACATCGCGGCACAGGGATGGAGATGTTGTGCGTGAGACAGCTTAGCTGTGAACGGGAAATCCGTCGCTCATGCATACGATCCGTCTTAAGAGAGACTGAGTATGCCTCAACCATCATTTCGGATGGGTCACATTCAGTCAGTGTTGGTTTGAACTTGAAGCTCGTTTTCGAGCGGACCTTCAGGCCGTCATTAGGGGTAATTATCCAATGAAAATATCATCACAACTACGCCTGAGTGCCGGCAGCTTTGCTGTTGGTCTTGCTCTGGCTGCTACTCCTGCGTTCGCGCAGGATGCTGATGTTACGACGAATGAAGCGGCGGAAGAAGAGGGTAACCAAATCCTCGTCACCGGTTCACGTCTTAACGTCAACCCGAACCTCACCTCGGTTAGCCCGGTTCTTGCTGTTGATGCAGAAGAAATCGCGGTTCGCGGTGTTGTCGACATCGAAGACTTGACCAACGCTCTGCCGCAGATTTCTGCTGCACAGACCGCTGACCAGTCGAACGGTGCAACCGGTACTTCGCAGCTCGACCTTCGCGGTCTTGGTGCCCAGCGTACCCTGACCCTCATCGACGGCCGTCGCCTTCCTTATGGTGACTCGGCTTCGATCGCCGTCAACCTCGACCTCGTCCCAACCCAGCTGGTTGAGCGCGTTGAAGTTCTGACCGGTGGTTCGTCTGCTGTTTACGGTTCTGACGCTGTTTCTGGTGTTGTGAACTTTGTTCTCAAAGACGACTTCGAAGGCGTTGCATTCGACGTACAGTACGGCTTTGCTCAAAGCAGCAACGGTCGTGAGATCTTCGAGCAGGTTCTGACCGCTGCACAGCAACCGATCCCCGGTTCTGTAACTGACGGCGAAGAAATCAGCGCATCTGTCACCTTTGGTGCCAACCTTGCTGATGGTCGCGGTAACGTAACCGGCTTCTTCGCTTACCAAAACCGTAACGAAATCAGCCAAGGCAACCGTACTGCTTCTGGTTGTGCGCTTGGTGCATCGACCGGCGCGTTCTCTGCAAACGGCTTTGGCTGTATCGGTTCATCGAACTTCCGTCGTTTCAACAACGTCGCGGACTTCGGCAACACCGACTTCTTCCTCAACGAAGATGGCACATTCACACCGTTCCAAGGTGGTCCGCCTGAGACGTTCAACTTTGGTCCGGATAACTTCTTCCAGCGTCCTTCAGAGCGTTTCCAGTTCTACACGAAAGCGACTTATGAAGTTGCTGACGGCCACGAACTGTTTGCTGACTTTGGTTACACCGAAACCGTATCCGATGCGCAAATCGCACCATCGGCTTCGTTCGGCTTCTTCCAACGTGACCTGAACTGCGGCAACCCGCTGCTTCAAGACCCGACCTTCCCAGGTGGTGAAACATTCGCAACCGCAGTGCTGCAGTGTACACCGCAGCAGATCGCTGACGACGAAATCATCAGCGGCATCACTGCAACCCACCGTCTTGTAGAAGGCAACCCACGTAGCTCACGTCTTGAAAACCGTGCGTTCCGTTTTGTCGGTGGTGCACGTGGTACGTTTGCTGAATTCTTCGATTACGAAGTGTTCGGTCAGTACTCGGCAACGCGCGATGAAGACACGTCAACCAACGACATCCTCATCGACAACCTTCGTCAGGCTACTTTGCTCACGACCGATGCGGACGGCAATGTCGTTTGTATCGACCCGTCAAACGGCTGTGTGCCTTTCAACATCTTCCAGCGTGGCCCTGGCGGCGAAAGCCTTGTCACACAGGAAGCTGCTGACTTTGTAACCGGCGTTGGCATCACCACTGGTGAAACCGAGCAACTGGTTCTGGGTGCGACTGTGCAAACAGACCTCAGCGAGTTCGGCATCCAGTCGCCATTCGCTGAAGATGCAGGCGTTGGTTTCCTCGTAGGTGTTGAATACCGCGAAGACACACTGGACGCATCACCTGACCAAATCAGTCAGCGTGCAGACGGCGGTTTCACCGGCGTTGGCGGCCCAACCCTTCCGGTTGCTGGTTCGGTTGAAGTGACCGAGTTCTTCGCAGAACTTCAGGTTCCACTGGTGACAAACCGTCCGTTCTTCGAAGAGCTCGTGTTCAGCACGCAGTATCGTTATTCCGATTACACGGTTGACGGTAACGGCACGCAGAACAGCTTCTCGACTGACACATATGGTTTCCAGCTTACCTGGGCACCAACGCAGGACCTCACGTTCCGCGGTCAGTTCCAGCGCGCAGTTCGTGCACCTAACGTGGTTGAGCTGTTCACCGGTCAAAGCACGGGTCTTCCTGACCTTGCCCAAGCTGGTGAAGACGTAAACGGCAACGGCATCTTCGATCCGTGCTCGGGTGCAGTTCCACTGCGTACCGCAGCAGAATGTGCCAACACCGGCGTGACCGCTGGTCAGTTCGGTTCCGTTCCAGACGTCATCTCCGGTCAGACCCAAGGTCTCTTCGGTGGTAACCCACAGCTGAACCCGGAAAGCTCTGACACGATCACCTTCGGTGCCGTGTTCCAGCCTTCCTTCCTGCCTGGCTTCAACGCCTCGGTCGACTACTTCGATATCTCTATCGATGACGCGATCGTTGCAGGTCTTGGTGCTCAAACCATTCTGGACAACTGTCTGGACACTGGTGAATCCGTGTTCTGTGACCTGATCCAGCGTGATGGTGCCGGTTCGCTTAACGCAAGTGGCCCTGGTATCGGCTTCACGCTGACCAACCTCAACGCTGCATCTATCGAAACCCGTGGTTTGGACTTCCAAGTCAACTACGATTACGATCTGGGTAGCGCTGGTTCGATCAACCTCAACTATGCATCGACTTACCTCTTCTCATCAGACTTCACGCCGTTCCTCGGCGCGAACACCGTTGAGTGTGAAGGTGAGTTTGCCGGTCAGTGCGGTCAACCAACCGCTCAGTACCGTCACCGTGCACTGGTCGGTTGGGAAACCCCGATCGAAGGTCTTACTGCCAACATCACTTGGCGCCACTTCGGCGGCGTCGACAATGACTCGGCATCGCCTTCACCGGTTGAGCTTTCGCTCGAAGCTGTGAACTACTTCGACCTTGCGGTCCGTTACGAAGTGTTCGACGGCATCGTCGCACGCGCTGGTGTTAACAACGTGTTCGAAGATAGCTTCCCAGTATCGATCTCGGCTGGCCCGGCTACCAACGGTAACGGCAACACCTACCCAGGTGTTTACGACACCGGTCGCTTCTTCTTCTTCGGCTTCAGCGCTGAACTCTAAAGAAAAGCAGACACTTAAAATTGAAGACGGCGGGCGTGAAAACGTCCGCCGTTTTTGTTTGCGCCCGCGAGATGGGGCAGCCGTTCAAAACATCGTGTCAAATTGCCTTTGAAAGCGGTTCTGAAGCACAGCCAAATCGTCTCAATTCAGCGCAAATCGCACTGTTGCATTCAAGATACACGTCTTTGCATTTATTGCGCGCGAGGCCGAGGCTCCTCTTCCAAATCCCTCATCATGGCTTAACCCACCGTTCAGGGACTGACTGGCTAGCCCGTGGCAGATGATTCTGCTTCGTTAGCAGTACGCCCGTCAGAGTGATCGGGGCGAAGTCATCCTCTTCGTAGTGACAAGCCTCGTTCTTTATCGTGCTGCACCACCCCCTGGTGGTGCAACTTTTTATGAGGGTAAGCACCACATGAGAACTTCATCTAAACTTCGTCTTAGCGCTGGTTCGCTGGCGGTCAGCGTTGCGCTGGCAGCAAGCCCTGCCTTCGCGCAAGACGCAGAGCAGGACCAAGAAGAAGCGACGGCTGAAGAAACCGTTGCGGAAGAACCGCAGGGTTCGATCGTTGTTTCCGGCACGCGTATTGCGCGTCCGAACCTCGATTCAACGGTTCCAATCACCACCGTTTCGGCCGACGAACTGCTTGAAAACAGCTCGGTCAGCCTCGGTGACGCGCTGAACGAACTGCCTTCGCTGCGTTCGACTTTCAGCCAGTCAAACTCAAACCGTTTCATCGGTACATCAGGTCTTAACCTGCTTGACCTTCGCGGCCTTGGCACGAACCGTACTCTGGTTCTGATCAACGGTCGTCGTCAGGTCGGCGCCCTTCCAGGCGACTTCCGTATCGATGTTAACACGATCCCGTTCGAGCTTCTCGAGCGTGTGGACGTGATCACCGGCGGTAACTCGGCGATTTACGGTTCGGAAGCTGTTGCTGGTGTTGTTAACTTCATCACCGCACGCGACTATGAAGGCATTTCGATCACCGGTCAGGCTTCTGTCACCGACTTTGGTGACCGTGGTCAGCAGTTCATCGCTGTAACCGCAGGTCAAAACTTCGCAGACGGCCGCGGTAACATCGCAGCGTCGGTTGAGTATTCGAACGCTGAAGCACTGTTCTTCACTGACCGTGACTCGCAAAGCGGCGCATTCAGCGGCCGTAGCCAGTTCAACCGTCAGTCGGCTGATCCAATCGGTCCGAATACCTTCGGTTTCTTCGATGGCGTTCGTAACGGTAACATCACCGACGGTACCCAGATTCTTGGCATCGGCTGTAACAACAGCACGCCTGAACTGACAGCAGCAACCTGCGCGTTCGACCGTGACGGCGCTGTGATCAACGCTGCTGGTGCACAGCAAGCCGCGATCTACGGCTTCCTTCCAAACGGCCGTCTCGCACTCAACCCGGTTGAGTTCGACTTCCGTCGCTTCGGCAGCAACAACACGATCGGTGGCTTCGGCTCAACCCTTCGTAACACCGGTCAGCTTGCACCGGGCCTTGATCGTTACACCGTTAACATCCTGGGCCGTTACGAAGTTTCTCCGGCTCTCGAATTCTTCTTCGAAGGTAAGTACAACAAGCTCGACGCTCTCCAAGAGGGTCAGCCTACGTTCCGCTTCTTCGACGAAGTCGTAACCTACGACAACGCGTTCCTTAACCCAGAAGACGCAGCGTTCATTCGTGACACGCTTCAGCCTGCCTTCACCGGCGGCACCGGCTTCTTCTACTCGCGTTTCAACGTCGACCTTGGCGGCCGTTCAGAAATCAACGAGCGTGAAACATATCGCCTTGTTGGTGGTATTCGCGGTAGCTTCAACGACGACTGGAGCTACGAGATCGCTGTGAACTACGGCCGTCTCGACACGTTCCTCACCAGCCGTAACCAAATCATCGAAGCGAACTTCAGCAATGCTGTTGATGCTCAATTCGACGGTGCAGGCAACATCGTTTGCGGGATCAACAACGATGCTGACACAACCAACGATGACCCAGCTTGTGTTCCAATCAACATCTTCGGTGTTGGTAGCCCAAGCCAGGCGGCAATCGACTACGTTGCATTCGACTCGACCCGTGACGAAAATGCCGAGCAATTCGTTGTTTCAGCATTCGTAAGCGGTGACAGCTCGCAGCTCTTCGAACTGCCAGGTGGACCAATCGGTTTCGCTGTTGGTGGTGAATATCGCCGTGAAACATCGTTCTCGGAATTCGATCCGTTGACACAGTCAGGCGCGACCTTCCTGAACGCAATTCCGACGTTCGATCCACCAGCATTCACTGAGACATCAGTATTCGGTGAAATCCGTATTCCAATCCTTGCCGACGTTCCGTTCTTCAACGAACTGACTGCAGAAGGTGCGGCTCGTTATTCGGATTACAACACAGAAGCCGGCGGCGTCTTCACCTGGAACGCAGGTGGTGTGTGGTCACCAATGGACGGTCTCCGCTTCCGCGGTAACTTCAGCCGTTCGATCCGTGTGCCAAACCCATCGGACCTGTTCTCACCACAGTCGCAGAACTTCGCGTTCATCGCCGACCCGTGTGACGTTCTGAACCTCCCACAGGGTAACTTCCCTGCAAACCGTCAAGCTAACTGTGCGACGCTTGGGCTGGGTGCGAACTTCGAGAACACGCCTGCCCGTACGCAGTCTCTGCCGTTCTTGACCGGTGGTAACCCGCTTCTTCTCGAAGAGGAATCAGACAGCTACACGATCGGTTTCGTGTTCGAACCAGAGTTCATCCCTGGCTTTGCCATCACGGCTGACTACTACAACATCGAGATCACTAACGTGATCGCGGCTGTGGGTGCTCAGGCTGTGTTGAACAACTGCTTCGATGCTCCAACGGACTCGTTCCCGAACAACAACTTCTGCCCTTCAATCAACCCACGTGACGCGGATGGTTTCTTCGCTGATCCGGTTCTGATCGGTGGTTCGTTCAACTTCGCGGCGCTGGAAACAGAAGGCATCGACTTTGACGTTCGCTACAACCGTACGTTCGACAACGACAGCCGTCTGAGCCTGCGTGCAATCGCGACCATGGTTCTGCGTAACGTTACCTTCCTCGACATTGCGAACCCGGACATTCCAAACCGTGTTCGCTCTGAGCTGGGTGACCCAAGCTTTGCGATGACTTTCTCGGCTAACTACGAGACCGGTGCATTGAACCTTGGTTATGACATGCGTCTGGTCGGTCGTCAGACCATCAACACATACGAATCAGAGTTCGAGTTCAACGGCAACCCGCCAACCAACCCGAACTCACGTGGTCAGGTCTTCTACAACGAAGTCTTCTACCACGACGTACGTGCAGAGTATGAAATCGACGAACGCTTCACGTTCTACGGTGGTGTAGATAACCTCACCAACGAACTGCCACCGCTCGGCCTTACAGGCGGCGGTGCTGGCTCGGGCATCTTCGATGTCTTCGGCCGTACATACTACGCTGGTTTCCGCATCGATCTTCCTTGATCGCTAGCGACAAACACAAAAAGAAGGGCCCCGGGAAACCGGGGCCCTTTTTTGTTGGGCGTTAGAATTGTGTGTGACGCCTGAGGCGGGGCTTGAGGCAGGGCTTGAGGTAGGGCCAGGAAGGGGAAACGTGCCCCTGCCCTTTGCTGGAGGTCGGACTTAAGAGACGACTTCCATCTTCAGCTCGCCATCACCTTCATCAACCTTGACCGTAACACCGTCAGAGACCTTGCCTTCGATCAACATCTCGGCCAGCGGATCCTGTAAATAGCGCTGAACCGCACGTTTGAGCGGCCTTGCGCCATAAACAGGGTCATAGCCCACCCGGCCAAGCCAGCGCAGCGCTGCATCGGTCAGATCGAGCATGATCTTGCGATCATTGAGCAGCTTTTGCACGCGCTTGACCTGGATTTCGACAATCGGCGCCATGTGTTCCATCGCCAGACGGTGGAACAGGATGATCTCATCCAGACGGTTGATGAACTCAGGGCGGAAGTGACCGCGCACCACATCCATCACCTTCTCCTCGACATCGGCAACTTTCCCGTCATCGGGAAGGTTCGCGAGATGTTGTGAGCCAAGGTTGGAGGTCAGAATGATCAGCGTGTTCGAGAAATCGACCTTGCGCCCCTGCCCATCGGTCAGATGCCCGTCATCGAGCACCTGCAGGAGCACGTTGAACACATCGGAGTGCGCTTTTTCAACCTCGTCGAACAGCACGACCTGATAAGGTCGCCTGCGCACCGCCTCGGTGAGCACCCCGCCCTCGTCATAGCCGACATAGCCCGGAGGCGCGCCGATCATGCGGGCAACCGAATGCTTCTCCATAAATTCCGACATATCGATGCGGACCATTGCCTGATCATCGTCAAACAGGAATTCAGCGAGCGCTTTGGTGAGCTCGGTTTTACCAACGCCGGTCGGGCCAAGGAACAAGAAGCTGCCCATCGGACGCCCCGGATCCTGCAAGCCAGCCCGCGCGCGGCGGACCGCCTTTGAAACAGACTCGATAGCCTGAGTCTGACCAATGACGCGTTTGCCGAGAATGGCCTCCATCTCGAGCAGCTTCTCACGCTCGCCTTCCATCATCTTGTCGATCGGAATGCCGGTCCAGCGGCTGACGACAGAGGCAATGTCCTCCTCGGTCACTTCCTCGCGCAGAAGAGCGTTTTCGGTGAGGTCTTCCGCCTCAGCGAGCTTCTTCTCAAGCGCGGGGATTGTACCATAGGAAAGCTCACCCGCCTTGGCGAGGTCGCCCGAGCGCTGGGCTTGTTCGAGTTCCAGACGCGCTGCATCCAGTTCCTCTTTAATCTTGCCCTCGGCTTCGATCTTGTCGCGCTCGTTCTGCCAGCGTGTGGTGAGTTCGGACAACTCCTGCTCAAGTTCTGCAAGCTCTTTCAGCAGGTTTTCGAGCCGCTCCTTGGAGGCGTTGTCATCCTCTTTGGCGAGCGCGCTTTCTTCGATTTTCAGCTGGATAATCCGCCGATCAAGTGTCTCGATTTCCTCAGGCTTGGACTCCACCTCCATGCGGATGCGCGAGGCGGCTTCGTCCATAAGGTCGATGGCTTTGTCGGGGAGAAAGCGGTTCTGGATATATCGGTCGGACAGTTTCGCCGAAGCAACAATGGCAGCGTCGGTGATGCGCACGCCGTGGTGCAGCTCGTACTTGTCCTTGATCCCGCGCAGAATCGAGACTGTGTCTTCGACCGTGGGCTCTTCGATATAGACGGGCTGGAACCGGCGTTGGAGCGCGGGGTCCTTCTCGACATACTTCTGATACTCGTCGAGCGTCGTTGCGCCGATACAGTGCAGTTCCCCGCGCGACAAAGCAGGTTTCAGCAAGTTCGAGGCATCCATCGAGCCTTCGCTCGCCCCTGCCCCGATCAGCGTGTGCATCTCGTCAATGAACAGGATGATATTGCCGTCTGCATGGCGTACTTCGTCAAGGATCGACTTCAAGCGCTCCTCAAACTCGCCGCGATATTTCGCGCCCGCAATAAGAGCGCCCATATCAAGGCTCATCAAGGTGCGGCCCTTCAGGCTGTCCGGCACATCGCCATTGGCGATCCGCAGCGCCAAGCCTTCCGCAATCGCGGTCTTACCTGTGCCAGGCTCCCCGATGATCGCCGGGTTGTTCTTGGTACGCCTTGCCAAAATCTGGATCGTGCGGCGGATTTCCTCGTCGCGCCCGATAACCGGATCAAGCTTACCATCACGCGCCGCCTTGGTCAGGTCGCGGGCAAATTTCTCCATCGCATCGTAAGTGCTCTCGGCGGTGGCGCTGTCGGCTTTCTTGCCGCCGCGAAGGTCTTCAATCGCTGCGTTGAGGCTTTGCGGAGTGACACTTGCCGCCTTCATCGCGTCGCGGGTGGCATCAGGGGCCAGCGCCAGCGCGGTGAGCAAGCGCTCAACTGTGACGTAGCTGTCACCCGCCTTTTCAGCCAGTTGCTCGGCACTGTCGAGCAAGCGAACGGTGTCATTGTCCAGGCCAGGCGTCGATTGCGCGCCGCTGCCGGTAACGGCGGGAATCTTGGAAAGTCCCAGATCAACCGCGCTAACGGCAAGGCCAGCCTCACCGCCCGCACGCTGGATCAGCCCTGCTGCCATGCCTTCCTCGTCTTCGAGGAGCGCCTTTAACAAGTGCAGCGGCGTGATCCGCTGATGGTTCATGCGGATCGCAACCGTTTGCGCAGACTGAAGAAAGCCCTTGGCGCGGTCGGTGAACTTGTCGAGATTCATGCCTGTTCCCTCATGTGATTGCCCGCTCAATGTAGTGTTGCAATATTGCCACACAAGACCCTTGGGCAATTTTTCTGCGATAGGTGTGTTACTTGAGTAGGTGGGTGACAAAATCGCGCATTGCAAGCCCCTATAACCCACCCGTTTCGCGCGCCGCTTGACCTTGATCAAAGAGGGCGCAATTGTCCTGCATGATGATTACGGGGAAAGTGCTTTAATGAAATGGATCAAGCGCGGCGCAATAGGTCTTTCCGGCCTGTTGCTGGTGACTTTCGTCTTTCTCGCGACATGGGAGCCATTCATGGCGCGCCAAAGCGCAGCGCCCGAATACCGCGAATACTCCGCAGAAATTGTGCGCAGCGAATACGGCGTGCCGATGATCTACGGCGATACTGATGCCGATGTCGCATTCGGCGTTGCGATCGCACATGCACAAGACGATTTCTTCACCATTCAAGATGTGATTGCCATGTCCAAAGGGCGGTATGGCGCCATCGCGGGCGAGGCCGGCGCGCAGGTCGATTTCCTGTACCACCTGCTGGACGCCGCCGAGATTGCAGAAGAGCAGTACCCCACTCTCCCCGCTGAAACGCGTGCGCTTTATGATGCCTATGCAGCTGGCCTGAACCAGTATGCGCAAGACAACCCTTCCGAGCTCAAGCTCGCCAATTTGTTTCCGGTGAACGGCAGCGATGTTGCCGCCGGATTTGTGCTGCGCCAGCCGCTTTTCTTCGGACTGGGCAATGTTGTCGGACAGCTTGCCTCGGGCGAGCCGCTGCGCCGTGAATTTGGCCCCGACATTCCCGGCTTTCCGCGCGACGACCAGATTGAGCCGGTGAGCGAAGACACAGCCCACCATTCGGACCCTGATCGCCCCATGGTTTTGCCCTTTGGCGAAGAAGCCGATCACCTTGGCTCGAATGCATGGGCGGTGGCTCCTGCGAAGACAGGCGGCCCGACAACGCTCATCTCCAACTCACACCAACCGCTTCGTGGCGGGGTCGCGTGGTATGAATTGGGCGTCCAATCGGGCGAAGGCTGGCACATGACCGGTCCCACATTTCCAGGCGTGCCCTTCCCCGTCATGGGGCATAACAAGGACCTCGGCTGGACCTACACGGTCAACCGGCCGGACCTGATCGACGTTTACGAGCTGGAAGTGGAAGATGGCCGTTACCGCGTGGACGGTGAATGGCGCGATCTGGAAGTCGAGAATGTGCTCCTTCCGGTTAAGCTTGGCCCGGTCACACTTCCGGTTATGCAAACGGTCTATCGCAGCGAACACGGGCCGGTGATCCGGAACGACAACGGATGGTTCGCGATCCGTTTCAGCCTGATGGAAAGCGTTGCCCAGATGGATGCATTCTACCGCCTAGGCAAGGCAGAGACGATGGAGCAATGGCTCGACATCTATCGCCGGGTGCACATCACGAACTTCAACGTTGTATACGCCGACAGGCAAGGCAATGTCGGCTATATTTACAATGCCGCATTCCCCGACAGGCCCTCGCTTGAAGAGACGCCGGCCAATTGGCGCGGGGTGCTTGATGGAACCCGCTCGGACCTGATCTGGGAAGGGACGGTGGACTTTGACGATATGCCAATGGTCATCAATCCACAAAGTGGCTGGGTCTACAATTCGAACAACGAGCCCTTCACCGCAGCGGGCGAAGGCAGCGATTTGTCGCCCGATGATTTCTCCCCCGTGCTCGGCATCGAGCGCAAGCAGACGAACCGCTCGTGGCGTGCCTACAAGCTGATGAGCGAAGCCGCGACGCTTGACCGGGATACCCTAGAGGCAATCAAATACGACACCGCTTACGAACGGCGCGGCTATCTGGCTTACATGTACGAGCAATTGGAGGGCCTTGAGGCAGACGGGAAGCTTGGCGAAGCGCGCGACCTGCTTCTTGCCTGGGATTTTACAGCCGACAACGAAGGGCCCGCGGATGCTCTGGCGCTCCTGATGATCCGTGATTTCATGTCTGCCGAATATCAGAACAAGGGCTCTTATCCCGATATCGGAGAGCATCTCCAAACGGCGGTCGACCATCTGATGGAGCATTTCGGGCGCATTGATCCGCCGATGAGCGAGCTTTTGCGCCTTCGGCAAGGCGATGTGGACCTGCCGCTTGATGGCGGTTCGGACACATTGCGCGCTTCGACCACATGGCGCGTGGACGATGACGGACGGCTCAGCCTCGTCCACGGGGACAGCTTTATCCAATGGGTCGAATGGCCAACCGATGGGGGAAAGGTGACCTCGCGCTCGATCCAGCCCTTTGGCTCAGCCACCACACGGCCCGATTCCAAGCATTTCACCGATCAAATGCAACTCTATGTCGATCACAAATTGAAGCCTGTACACTTCTTTGAAGAGGACGTACGAGCTAATGCAACAAGCTCCAAGGTAGTCACCAACGCCAAATAGAAGCGCGAATTGTACAGCTCGAATTGTACAGCGCAATTTGGCCTTGGTTCAGGCGGCTACCCCCTTGGCTTTGAGACAAGCCCAGAGTGAAAAGCACTGAGAGTATGAAGGGACTGAAAACATGAAAATCCGTCACGCCGCAGCAAGTCTTGCTGCGCTAAGCGTTGCTATTGCAACACCGCTCACACCGGCTCTTGCCGATGACCACGCCTCGGCTGCAACGCCTGCCAATGACCTGCAGGAACTGGTTGCGCAGGTGCAGGTTCCTTACGAGAAATTCGAGCTTGAAAACGGCCTTACCGTCGTCGTTCACGAAGACCGCAAAGCGCCGATCGTTGGCGTTGCCGTTTGGTACAATGTCGGCTCCAAGGACGAGCCAAAGGGCCTCACCGGCTTTGCCCACCTGTTTGAACACTTGATGTTCAACGGTTCGGAGAACGCGCCAAACGACTATTTCCAATACCTTCAGGAAATGGGCGCGACCGATTACAACGGCACCACCAATTTCGACCGCACCAATTACTTCCAAACGGTCCCTCGCCCCGCGCTCGAACGCGCGTTGTGGCTGGAAAGCGACCGCATGGGCTATCTGCTTGGCGCGGTCACACAAGGGAAACTCGACAACCAGATCGGCGTTGTCCAAAACGAGAAACGCCAAGGCGACAACCGTCCCGGCGGACTTGTATTCTATGAAATTCTCGAAACCATCTTCCCTGATGGCCACCCTTACCAGCACTCTGTCATCGGTTCGATGGAAGACATCGAAGCGGCAACGCTCGACGATGTGAAGAACTGGTTCCGCGACAAATACGGCCCCAACAACGCAACCCTCGTGCTGGCTGGCGATATTTCCGCCGATGAAGCGCGCCCGCTGGTTGAGAAGTGGTTTGGCCCAATTGCACGTGGTCCCGTCAACACACCGGCAGCCGCTGAAATTCCGACTCTCGAAGAGCCGGTGCGCAAGGTCATGCGTGACCAGGTCGCGGCAACCTCGATCAGCATGTATTGGCCCGCACCTGGCATTACGTCGGAAGACTTGGCGGCGCTCAACATGGGCACGCAAATCCTCGGCGGTCTGCTCTCAAGCCGTCTTGACCAAATCCTTGTTCGCGATGAACAGCTGGCGGTGAGCGTTTCAGCAGGCAACTTCGACTTCCAGCGCGTTGGTCTCATCAATGTGAGCGCGACTCTGAAAGACGGTGTCGATGCAGCCCAGCTCGAAGCGCGGCTTAAACAACTTGTCGACTGGTACATCGAAACCGGCCCGACACAGGCCGAGGTCGAGCGTGCAGCGACAAGCAATTTGGCTGGCACCATTCGCGGCCTTGAACAGGTCGGCGGGTTTGGCGGTAAGGCTGTGGCCCTGGCCCGCGGTGAAGTGCTCGCGGGCGATCCCGGCTTCGCGGTTAAGCAGCTCGAAGTGCTCGCCTCGATCACGCCTGAGACGATCAAATCGGCGATGCAGGAATGGATGACCAAACCTGCTTTCACTCTCGTGCTTGAGCCGGGTGAACGCGATGCAACCTATCAGGAAGCGTCCAGCGTGACCGCAGGCACTCCTGCAACAGAGCGTGACCGTGACAGCGACAAAGATGAAATCACCGTCTCGAAAGTGCGCCCTGCGCCAGAGATCGCATCGGTCCCGTCGCTCGACTTCCCTGATTTCGAACGCGCAACCCTCGCCAACGGTATGCAGGTCACTTACGCAAAGCGTGACGCGGTCCCTGCGACTTATGTGACGATGTCCTTCAATGCAGGCACCGCCTCGGACACCGCCGACAAGCGCGGCCTAGAAGGGCTTGCCCTTGGCCTGTTTGACGAAGGCACAGCCACACTGAGCAGCCAGCAGATCGCCGAAGAGCGCGAGAAGCTGGGTGTCACGATCAGCACTGGCGGCGGCGATGACCGATCAAGCTTCACGCTTTCGGCTCTGTCATCCAACCTTGCGCCATCGCTCAGCCTGTTTGGCGACATCATCCGCAATCCGGCGTTCAATGAAACCGATCTTGCCCGCGTAAAGGCTCAGACCATCACCGGTATTCGCCAGCAAATGCGCTCACCTCAAGGCATTGCCCGCCGCGCAATCGGTGTGGAGCTGTTTGGAGCGGAAAGCCCCTATGGCGGCGTTGAAACGATCGAGAGCGTCGAAGGTATCACCCGCGATGATCTGGTGGCGTTCAAGGACACATGGATCCGTCCGGACAATGGCGAGGTGTTTGTCATCTCCAGCCTGCCGCTCGACACCATTGTCGCCCAACTGAACGAAACCTTCGGCGACTGGGAAGCGCCTTCCGTGCCCAAGGGTGAGAAAGACTTCTCCACCATGCCTACCGAGGCAGAGGGCGGCCGCATTGTTCTCATCAACCGTCCAAACTCGCCGCAGAGCTTTATCTTTGGCGGGCAAATCACCCCGCTTGATGCAAGTGACCCTGCCTATGTGGACTTTGAGAACGCCAACAACTCGCTTGGCGGCAATTTCCTCGCACGTCTCAACATGAACCTTCGCGAGACGAAGGGTTGGAGCTACGGCATTCGCGGCGGGCCACAAGCGCGTGAGAACGCAGTGGTCTATGCCATTGGCGGCGGCGTTCAGGCGGACCGCACCGGCGATTCCATCGCAGAGATGATCCGCGAAACCGGGGAATTCCTGACCACAAACGGTGTGACCGAGGAAGAGCTTACCCGCAATGTTGCGAACTCTGTCGGGCTTTTGCCGGGCCGGTTCGAAACCTCGCGCGCGGTTCTTGGCGCGATGCAGGAGCTCGCACTCTACGGTCGTCCTGACAATTACTACGAAGAGCTGGTCGGCAAGTATGAAGCGCAGACCACGGACAGCCTCGATGCAGCGGCCCGGACTGCTCTTAACGTCGACGACTTCCTTTGGGTTGTCGTTGGCGATGCTGAGAAGGTTGCACCGCAGCTTGAACAGCTGGGCCTGCCTGTTGAAGTGCGCGAGATGGAAGGCGCTGAACAACAAGGCGGCTAATCGCCCTCACGCCTTACAGCGCAATCGCGATGGGAGGCAGAGAACTTGAAAAAAGCGGGCAGGGTCAATCATGGCCCTGCCCGTTTCTTTTGGGCCCGTTTCTTTTGGGCCCGTTTCTTTTGGGCCCGCTTTTATGCGCCCGCTTCTTTTTTCGCGCCGGTTGACGCTGCGTAAGGGATTGAATGCGTCTGTGCGACGTGTACAACTTCGCGCCAAGCCAATGGACCCGAAGCGGTCTTCGCGCTTCAAGACACAACAAGCGCCCCGTGGCGGGCGCACCTAAAGGAGACACGAGATGTCAGTAGCAGGTACTTACAACACCACCGTCAAAAGCCCGATGGGCGACCAAACCGGTACGCTCACCATCGTCGATAATGGCGATGGCACATTCAAAGGCAGCATGGCCGGCGGCATGGGTTCGATGGACATCGAAAGCGGTGACATTGCCGGCAACACGCTGAGCTGGAAAATGAACATGACCGTTCCAATGCCAATGACACTTGACTGCGAAGCAACCGTTGATGGCGACACCATCACCGGCAACGTGAACGCTGGCGCATTCGGCGCAATGCCGCTCACAGGTACGCGCGTCTAAAGCCGCAAGCTTACGCTGTACAAAAGCCCGTCCGAGCTTTGATGCCCGGGCGGGCTTTTTGTCGCCTCACTTGGCTACGCAATTGGCCATAATCAGCGATTGAGGCCCGCTTCAGACCATCAAACTATGTGGTCTGTATGCGCATCGCCACTGCCCTTCTTATCACCGTTCAAGGCGTGCTGACCGTAGCCAGCCTGACGCTTGCCGCATTGTACCCCTCAAACGGGAGCGCGGCGGTCCTGTTCGACTGGACAAACGCATCCCCCAATAGAGCGCTTTCATGGTCGGCCGACCATGGACTGCCTCTCGTCAGCTTTGCGCAAAACGGAACAGCGCCCGTTGTTGTCCTGACCAAGCAAGCCAGCGCGCTCGACGCCATCAAGGCAGGCTTCCTGCCCGTCACCGCACAGCCCGATCTGTGCCGTCCCGATCCAAACTTCGAAAAGGCCGTGTCATGAACGAGCTTGATTCCATCCGCCTGCGTGGCGTCCAATCACTAGCCGGTATCGGCTGTGTTCTGGGCTGCATCATTGTCGTCTGGTCTTTAGCGACCGGGCAAATCGTCTTCGGACTTTTGGGCGCTGTGATTACAATTGCGCCCCTGGCCTTCGCCATCCTCAAACGAAGCGACGCGACTGCCCGTATCATTGTGGGCCTTGCGACACCGGTTTATGCCGCCCTTTTTGTCGCCCTTAGCCGGGACACCGGCTGGACCATCGACATGCATATGACCTTCTTTGCGCTGCTGGCGGCCCTTGCTGTGCTGGCGGACTGGCGCCCCATTCTGGCGGCCACCCTGGTCACGGCCGCGCATCACCTTTTGCTGAACTTTGCAGCCCCGCTCTACGTCTTTCCCGACGGTTCGGACCTCGCCCGTGTTCTGCTTCACGCTGTGATCCTCCTGTGCGAAAGCGCCGCCCTGATGTTTCTGTGCCTCCAGCTTGAAACCATGATCAAACGCCAGGGGGAGGAACGGTCGGAGCGCGAGAAACTGGAAGAGGCTGCTGCTGCGGACAAGCGGCGGATCAACGAGGAGCAACAACTCGTCCTGCATCACCTCAGCACGCGTCTTTCAGCGCTGTCTTCAGGAGACACCTATTCACGGATCGAGGAGAAATTTCCTGCGAAATACGAACCCTTGCGCTTTGCCGTCAATGATACGTGCGAACAGTTGCAAAGCATATTCGGGAGCGTCAGTCTGACCGCTGATAGCGTCGTGGAGGGAGCAGGCGAGATGCGCGCTGCGTCCGAAGATCTGGGCATCAGAACAGCGCGCGATTCGGACATGCTGGAAGAGGTGTCCAACCTTTCATCCAAGCTGACAAACGAGCTTGGCAGCACCGCGAGGCTGTGTGAACAGACCAACGAAGTGACTATCGCGGTCAAAGGCAAAGCAGACAGCGGAAAGGACATGATCGTCACCGCATCGGATGCGATGAACCGGATCAAGAATTCGGCCAGTCAGATCCGCGATATTATCGACCTGATTGACGGCATCGCCTTCCAGACAAACTTGCTCGCACTCAACGCCGGCGTAGAGGCCGCGCGCGCAGGCGAAAGCGGAAAAGGCTTCTCCGTCGTCGCACACGAGGTCCGCGTTCTGGCCCAGCGCGCCACGGAATCCG
The DNA here is from genome assembly GCF_057364925.1 of Erythrobacter sp. S227. Taxonomy (NCBI): domain Bacteria; kingdom Pseudomonadati; phylum Pseudomonadota; class Alphaproteobacteria; order Sphingomonadales; family Erythrobacteraceae; genus Erythrobacter; species Erythrobacter sp. S227. The sequence goes on along the minus strand of NZ_CP200280.1, from coordinate 90,907 downwards.
CAACTTCGATCAAGGAATTGGTCGAACAATCCGTCCACGATGTCGATGAAGGCACGGTCCTTGTCGAGAATATGAGCGGGATCCTGAGCACGATCCTCGAGGAATTCGGTGCGGTGGACGCAAATGTCTCCGAAATCTCCCAGCGGGCGTCGGACAGCGCGGATCAATTTGGCGATGTCAGTGCAACGATCAATGATCTGAACCAGAGCATGCAGCAAAACGCAGCGATGGTGGAAGAAAGCAATGCCGCGATGCATCAGCTCAACTCGCATGCGGACACGATGCGCGAGACGGTTTCCCGCTTCGTTTCAAGTCAGGGGCAAACGCGCGGTGAGGAGGACCTACGTTCTGCTGCGTAACCGGGGGCCGCAAACCGGGCTGCGTCAGTTCGCGGGTTCGGCGAGCATTTCAAACTTCATCAGCAAAGTGCGCTGCGAGCCCGAGAAATTGTCATCGCTCACGATGTAGAGGAAGGTGCGGCCCTCTTCCTCGCGCACGGCTAGGCCTTCGAAATTGTCGACAGAAAGTGGGGGCATAATCACAAGAAGCTCGCGCCGCGCACCATCTGGAGAATAGGACACGATCGCCGCAGAATTGCCATTGGCAGGGTCGTAAGAACGGAAAAGAATGAGAGCCGTCCCGTCGCTGAGTGTATCGGCATCGGTCGGCACTGCGCCAAGTCTGCGCACTTTCTCAGGCGGATTTGCATTCAGAGGCTGAAGCTCGCCGCCATCGAAACTGACCATGCAATTGGGACGGTCGGGCGATGCCTCTTTTTCGGCGCAGGAAAGCTGTGTCGCAGCGCTGATAGCGAAAGCCTCAAGGCCCATGTTCTCTTCGAGCGGTCCCAACAAATCGACCACATCCACGTCAAGCCGCTGGGGCTCCTGATCGAGCTCTTGATAGACCAGAATTCGATGATCGCGTTCAAAACCAACCGCCCAGCCTTGATCCACGACCGAGGTCAGGCTTTCGCTGTCACCCTTTGCCTTGCCCGAAAGCGTCTCGCCGTCCTCCCCAAGAAGCGGCCCGCTCTTGATATCGGTGATCCCGGTGAGCTGATCCTCGCGTTCGTCAGGCGTAATCCAGACCCAGCGCGCATCATCGGTGATCGCAAGCAAGCGCCCGCTTTGCGCATCCCAGCGAAGCCCGGAGAGCCCGCCGATATTCTGACCCATGCGCGGGATGTCGAGGCCGCCAAGATATTTGAGGTCCCCCACCCTATCGAGCGAAGGGTCTTCCTCAGACAGAGGCACCTGCAACAGCTGTGTCCCGTCGCGCGCGAAGGGATCGTGCATGTAAATGTACCCGCCCGCCATCAGGGCCGCCAAGAGGAGCGGACCCCATAAAGCGAGCCTCAAGAGCATGGCTTAAGCAAGCTTATCCTTGAGGATCTGGTTCACAACCGCCGGGTTCGCTTTGCCCTGCATCGCTTTCATGGTTTGGCCCACAAAGAAGCCAAAGAGCTTGTCTTTGCCGCCTTTGTATTGCTCGACCTTGTCTTGGTTGTTCGCCAAGATGTCGTCGATGGCCGCCTCGATCGCGCCTGTGTCGGAGACCTGCTTAAGGCCCTCGGTATCGGCGATTTCATCGGGCTCGCGGCCCTGCCGAAGCACGATCTCGAAGATTTCCTTGGCTTGCGAACCGCTGATCTCGCCCTTGTCCTGCATCGCAAGAATTGCGGCCTGGCGTTCAGCGGTAGCGTGGGAGGCATCGGCCTCGTCACCCAGCGATTTGATCACGCCGGGCGCCACTGACAGCGCCCAGTTGGCAACTTGTGTCGCGACTTTTGCTTCGGGCTTTCCGAGAGCGCTCGCAGCGGCGGTGAGCAGCGTTTCAAACCGCGCAAAGGTCTCAACCTCATGGGTCAGCTCACGCGCATTGTACGGCGTCAGGCCCAGCTCGGTTTCATAGCGCACCCGCTTGGCATCGGGCAGTTCGGGAAGGCTAGCGCGGCATTCCTCGAGGAAGTCATCCTCCAGCACCACGGGAAGCAAATCGGGATCGGGGAAGTAGCGGTAATCATGCGCGTCTTCTTTTGAACGCATGGTGCGCGTGGTGCCAGTGGCGACGTCGAACAGGCGCGTTTCCTGATCCACCGTGCCTCCGCTTTCCAGCACATCAACCTGACGGTTCGCTTCATATTCAATCACTTGCATGACGAAGCGCACAGAGTTCACATTCTTTGTCTCGGTCCGTGTGCCAAGTTCAGTATCACCAACTTTGCGCACCGACACATTGACGTCGGCGCGCATGGAGCCTTCTTCCATATTGCCATCGCAAGAGCCGACGTAGCGCAGGATAGAGCGCAATTTGCGCACATACGCGCCCGCCTCTGCCGGTGATTGCATATCGGGGCGTGAGACGATCTCCATCAAGGCAACGCCCGAACGGTTGAGGTCGACATAGGACATGGTCGGGTGCTGATCGTGCATCAGCTTGCCCGCGTCCTGTTCGACGTGAATGCGCTCGATCCCGATCACCTTGTCTTCGGGAATGCCGTGTTTTTCGTCCGCCTCGATCAAAAGCTGCCCCTCGCCCACGATGGGGTGATAGAGCTGGCTGATCTGATAGCCTTGCGGCAAATCGGCATAGAAGTAATTCTTGCGGTCGAACCGGCTCCACGCGTTGATCTGCGCGTCAATGGCCATGCCGGTGCGCACCGCCTGACGGATGCATTCGCGGTTGGGCACGGGCAACATTCCGGGCATGGCCGCATCGACCAGAGACACCTGGGAATTGGGCTCTGCCCCGAATTCGGTGTTAGCGCCTGAAAACAGCTTGGACTTGGAAGTCACCTGCGCGTGGACTTCAAGGCCGATCACGACCTCCCATTCACCGGTTGCGCCTTGGATGCGGTAGTCACTCATTGCCACTTGCCTTATCTGGTTCGTCTTGTTCGATACGTTGTGCAGGGCGCGCTTGGCCCTGGTCTAGGGTGGTTTGGGTCTCACCCGAAATCATTTTCCCATCCGGTCCAAAGCGCGCCTCGCCGTGGTCGATCGTCTTGGACAGGAACATCACCACCCCGCCGATAAGGGCAAAGGCGATGAGGAAAATCATTATAAAGATCGCGGTGAAGGTCATTGCGCAGCCTCCAATGTGGGGGCGGTCCTGGGCGTTGCAAACATGCGCCGCGACAGATTGCGTCCGGGCTTTTCGATCAACGAGTAGCTGAGCCACGAGCCGAAGATCAAGATCGCCAGCATCGCCAGCGTCAGAAGGTCGCTTACCAATGGCGACGCCTCAAGCCGTGTGACACCCGCATCATTGACGCTGACCTCCACAATGCCGGTGACCTGCAGGACTTCTGACAAACGAGCATGAGCAAAGTTATGGATCATGTAGATCGAGTAACTGAACAGCCCGAGCATTTGGAACGGAGCCATCTCCAGCACCCGGCTGACCACGCCGCGCTGGCTGGCAAGGACGAAGATCATCGCCGAGAAGACGAGTGGCGCAACAAATGTCAGCGCACCTTCGGCAAAGCAGACATAGATCACGGTGCCCACCAAGAGCGCGATCTCCCAAGGTGTGCCGCCAAGCCCGCCAAAGCGGCGGTATGCGTGGTAGGTGAGAACACCACAGGCAAACCCGAAGACACAGCGCAAGAATCCGCCGTTAAAGGTGATGTGCAGATCGTCATTGGTGGATACGCAGAACGCAAGGCCGATGACGGCAAGAAGCCCTGTGACAACCAGCATCGCCCTCCCCCGCACGAGGAAAACGAGCGCGAACAGCAGGTAGGTCCACATCTCTGCGGCAATGCTCCACGCAGGCGTATTCCAGCCTGAACCGCCCGGAATGCCAAAGCTTTGTAACAGGAAGATGTTTTGCACCAAAGCGCCCAGATCGCGTGATCCAGTAAAGGGTTCGCGTGAGACGTAGCGCGCAATGGTATCGCCGCCAAATACGAGCAAGAGCTCAAGTGCGATAATGCCGAGCAGAACCGCGATATGCAGCGGAAAAATCCGGCCCATCCGAAGCGCCATAAAGCGGCCAACCGAGACCGCTCGTTCACCAAGCCGGACGCCGTAAGAATGGGCGATCACAAAGCCGGAGAGCACGAAGAAATAGTCAACAAACAGCCAACCGTTGCGAACCAGCATGAAGTTGGAAATCAGCCCGCTCGACTGAAAATGGTAAAGGACCACGATCACCGCACACACTCCGCGAAGCGCATCGAGCACATCGAAGCGCATACCGTCTATTGCCGGAGAGGCCGGAGCTGAGTGCGTGGCGGAGCCAGCGCTCATGCGGGTTCCTTGATGTCGAGAAGCTGCGCTTCCACCGCTTTCAATTCGGCACGCACGACATTGTCGAACTTGCGGGTACCGGTAATGGTTATCTCTTCGAGGAACAGCACGCTGAACGAGCGGTATTCGGGATAATTCGCTAGCTCGCGCACGGTGGCGGCGAAGAGCGGACCGTTGCGCACGGTCTGCGACTTGGGATCAAGCTGCGCGTGAAGTGATTGCAGAAGCGCGGCGTAAGCGAAGTAGCGCTTGTTCGGCTCTTCCACCCGCATCGCCTTGGCACGGTCGCGCAACGACAGCGCAAGCAGCCAGGCCGGGATCACAAAACCCACGGCAAGGACAATGATTATGGCCGTCTCGAACGGGGTCACCACCAACGCTCCGGTGCGTGGGTAAAGCCGGCGCGCTCTTGAATGGCAAGACCAGCGTTCAGAACGGTTTGCTCGTCAAACGCCTTGCCCACCAGTTGCAGGCCCAGCGGCAAGCCGTCGGGATTGAGGCCAGCCGGAACGCTCATGGCTGGCAAGCCCGCAAGCGAGGCGGGCACCGCAAACACGTCGTTCAGATACATCGTCAGCGGATCGTCATTGAGGCTGCCCAAGGGGAAGCTCGCTGTCGGCGTTGTGGGCGCAAGGATAAGGTCGCATTTCGCCCAGGCCTTCTCATAATCCTGAGACACCAGCGCGCGGACTTTTTGCGCCTGATTGTAATAGGCATCGTAGAAGCCAGCCGAGAGCACATAGGTGCCGATGAGAATGCGCCGCTTCACCTCATCGCCAAAGCCCGCCGCGCGGGTTTGCGCATACATATCCTGCAAGCCTGCCCCCTCGGGCAGATCGCGCAGACCATACCGCACGCCGTCATAGCGAGCGAGGTTCGAAGACGCCTCAGCAGGCGCGATGATGTAATAGGCGGGAAGCGCGTATTTCGTGTGGGGTAGCGAGATATCGACTATCTCGGCGCCTGCATCTTTCAGCCACGCCTTGCCCTGCTCCCATGAATCCATGATCGCCTGATCGGTGCCTTCCATGCGGTATTCGGTCGGAATGCCGACTTTCTTGCCGCTTAGGTCAGACGACAGGGCCGCTTCCCAATCGGGGACGTCCATCTGGAGACTGGTCGCATCCTTCGGATCGAACCCTGCCATCGCGCCCAGCATAATCGCGCAGTCTTCGACCGAGCGCGCCATGGGTCCTGCCTGGTCTAGCGAGCTTGCAAATGCCACCACGCCCCAGCGTGAGCAGCGGCCATAGGTTGGCTTGATCCCGCAAATGCCGGTGAAGGCGGCAGGCTGACGGATGGAGCCGCCGGTGTCAGTGCCGGTTGCCGCTGGCGCAATGCGCGCGGCCACAGCTGAAGACGATCCACCCGAAGAGCCACCCGGCGACATCGCGGCATTTCTGCCCTCTTTACGCCAAGGCGAGCTTACATTGCCGAAATACGACGTTTCGTTCGAGGAACCCATCGCAAACTGGTCAAGGTTGAGTTTGCCTAGCATCCCTGCGCCCGCATTCCACAGGTTCTGCGAAACGGTGCTTTCATACTGGGGCTTGAACCCTTCGAGGATGTGGCTGGCTGCCGTGGTCTGCACGTCGTGGGTTGCAAACAGGTCTTTCATGCCAATCGGCACGCCGCCCATGGCGCCCAAATCCTCGCCCGCCGCGCGCTTGGCGTCGGTCTTGTCCGCCGCGTCGAGCGCCGCTTCGGGGGTTGCCACGATAAAGGCGTTGAGAGCGGCCGCATCCGCAACAGCCGCGTTGAACTGCTCTGCAACTTCACGCGCGGTGAAATCGCCGGCAGCAACGCCGTCCCGGATTGCTTTTACGCCTAAGTTGGTAAGGTCTTCGCTCACAGTAATTCCGTTCGTCCTGAGACTGCCCGTGCCTGGTCATGCAAAGCTACGGGCGGTATTGGCTTAGAAGGCGCAGAGGCCCTATTCGATCACCTTGGGCACGCCGAAAAAGCCGTGCTCGGCAGCGGGGGCATTGGCGATCACATCGTCGCGTTTCCCGCCACCTGTCAGAGGGTCCGCATCCACCACATCATCGCGCAGGCGAAGCGTGTTGGGGATCACCGCCGACATGGGCTCCACGCCGGTCACGTCGACCTCGCCCAATTGTTCGACCCAGTCGAGGATATTGTTAAGCTCGGGCACCATCCGCTCAAGCTCTTCATCGCCCATCTTGATGCGCGCAAGGCCAGCGATTTTCGCCACGGTTTGTTTATCTACAGACATGCGCTCCGCTTAGCGCTGCAACCGAAGCGCTTCAAGCACGAGTTAGCGCCAGATGCTCAAGTTTTTTGCAGGTGCGAAAGCGTCATTCAAACGCTGCGCTTGCAGGCTTGCCGTCAATGTAGAGCTGCCGGCCTTCGAAGGGGCGCAGTTCAACGTTTGAATCGTCTTCAAATTTGGGCACATTGCGAGGGTTCTGCCTGCCCATTCGACCATGGCGAATATTCGCTTGCCCGACCTTTTTTGTGTTTTGGTCATAGATGAGGAAGTCAGGGTCATAATTCTCACCCAATAGCACCATGAACGGTGCTCCTCCAAGCTGCCCTAGCTCGACCACGCGGCATTTCTCGCGGCAACGATAGGAATTGTCTTGCAGGTAAGTGCGAACGGCCAAACGGACCGCATCATCTTCAACCTCAATCTGCGCCTTATTGATAGCTGCCGTGTTTTCAGCGCGTCTGGTTTCATAACGGCTTTCCGCATTCTGGACGGCAAGGGCAAGTTCCGCCACTTTCGCATCATCACTTTGGATCAAAGTCGCCAAAGCCTCGCGCCCGGCATCACCAAAGTCCCATCGAAGGGCACGGTAGTCGAATTCTTCCGCGGTCACATCGCCGGCGGCCAGCCGCGCCAATTGGTTCGACGCTGAAATCGCGCCAAAATTGAAAATCGGCATCGCCAGAAGAAGCGCGATCACCGCTGTCATGACGGCAAGATGAAGGTTCGATTGGCGCAAGAACCCGCGCCAGCCTTCGCGCCTCCCTCGAAGGGCAGAGACGAAATAGGCAACGCCATATGCCACAGCCACGGCAATCGCGATGAGCGCCCAAATCCGCTCCGGACTAAGCCCGTGCTGAGCAATCCGCGTGCCCATGGAAATCGCCGCCATGACAGAGAGGGGCAAAATGCCCAGCGCCAGGACAAATCCGGCGATGCGCAGCACCTGCGACTTGCTGGCGTCCTCATCGTCATCGCGCACCACCGCATTGGCAAGAACAAAGCACCCGACCGCCACCGAAAGAAGCAGCGGGGTTGCGCTCTTGGTGGCCTCCCACAAAACGTCTATCCCCGACACCAGCACGGCGAGCAAGAAGATAACCAGCGCTATCGCCAAAGGCACAGCGAGGATGGAAAGCACCAACAGGACGACGTTCTGCAATGTGCCGATGATCTTTAACTGGTTGCGCAAAACACCTAGAGCTGCACCAAAGGTCGCGCCCGAGAACATCCAGCCGAACGGCTCTTCATCCAAAAGGTCCTTCAAAAGGTCGATCTGAATGGCCGAAAACAGCTCCGCCAAAATCGCGATCAGAGCCCATGACAGGCCAACGAAGGCAAGCGCCCCTGCGCCGGTGATGGCATCGGTCCAGACGTGGAAATGGGTCGATTTATAACTGGTTTGCCAACGAAGCCGATGAAAGCCCGCTTGGAACAGCGGCAAAGACAAAAGGCTGGCCAGAACACCGGCGGCAACCCAGAACTCCTCGTCCGCATAGCCATCGCCAGCAGCCGTTGCGCGCCACGCGATCCCGGCCATGACCAGACCGACAATAACCGAAAAGATGATCGAGGGCTGCCAACGCTCTTTGCTGAGTGTGAAGGCCGCCGCGAGGGGTCCGAACACAGCGAAAGCCGCAAATGCCGCGCGCCAGGGCTCGTCCGGGCCGCCATCGGTGAAGATATGAACGAACAGCCCCGCCACCGCTAGAAGCGCCGCGAGAAGCCACGGCCGCTCGCGCCAGTCTTTCACGGCGTCCAGCTCGTGCCCAGCCAGCTCTGTTCCAGCCATCTCTTGCCCGGTGTTTTGATTATCGGCCATCGATCCCTCCTGTATGGCGAGGGATGATCTAGGCCAGTTGAACCTTCAATGAAAGCCGGACCGGTTTTATCAGCGGGTAACTGGCTGTTTTACTGGCCTTGCGGTGGACCACCTTGAGGCGCACCTTCGGGAGTGCCACCAGGGCCCGCTTGCTGCATAGCCTGCTGCAGGATCGACAGATTGCGGTCGAAAGTCTCGCGGTCCATGAAATCGATCACTTCAATCTCGAACACGAGATCGGCATTCGGCGGGATTGGCGCGCCTTGCGGTGGCTCTGCGCCGTAAGCCATGTCCGACGGGATGAAGAGCTCGTATTTGCCGCCCTTCTGCATCTGCTGAAGCCCTTGGTAGAAACCCGGGATCGTTGCGCCCTCTTCAATCGGGAACGGGCTGCCTTCGGGGAAGATGCCTTCAATCGGGAGCGGGATGTCCTGCGATTCGTCGAACACTTCACCGTTGGAGGCAAGCGAGCCCTTGTACTTCACAAAGACCATATCGCCCTCTTGCGGGGTTGCCCCCTCGCCAGCAACCAGCGTGTCGATGCTGAAACCCTTGGGAACAGCCGCCCATGCAAGGCCCGCGCCCAGCAGAATGGCGACAACAACACCCAACCAGATTTTGGTGAGCGAGCCCTTTGCGATGGGCTGAATTGGAACGCGCGTAACTTCAGTCATGTGAGATCCCGTCTTCTGTCCGCGGATTGCCTTTACAGTGGTCAAACCAAAAAGGGCGCGGAAGTAATCCGCGCCCTGATGGCGTATCACGGGGTGACTTTCAAGCGTTACTGACAAGAATCAGTGGGCGCGAAAACCCCGTTTGATCGCAAGCTGGCCACACCCGAAGGTGTGATCCAAACCTTACTTGATACCGTCGCGCTCCATGCGCTTACGCTCAAGCTTGCGAGCACGGCGAACGGCTGCTGCCTTTTCACGTGCACGCTTTTCGCTTGGCTTTTCATAGTGCCGACGCAATTTCATCTCGCGATACACACCTTCACGCTGCAGCTTCTTCTTGAGCGCGCGCAGGGCTTGATCGACATTGTTATCGCGAACCATGATTTGCATAAACGGCAACTACCTCATTTTCCAATACGCCTGAGCCCGCTGGTTTCATGCGGGAGTGCGCTATAAACTGACGCTAAAAATGGCGCGAATCCTTTAAGGTTCACGCAATCACAAGCGCCCCAATAGCGCCGCGCAGGCAAATTGGCAACCCAAAGTGCGAATTGCCATTATCTGCCATCACTGCGCTATGCATAAGGTAAGACCATCGCTAAAGCGCTTTTGCAATATGACAACGACCTCGCTTTCTCCTCTTATGGCATCCCTTTACGTCGCAGTTGGCGGCGGGGTTGGTGCTGTGCTGCGTTACCAATTGGGCCGCGCGGTGACGCATTTGGCAGGGCCCCAAACGGCATTCCCTTGGGCAACGCTGGCGATCAACGTCGCGGGTAGCCTTGCGATGGGCGTGCTGCTCGGCTGGCTTGCGCGCTCGTCTCTTGCCGTGCAGACGAATGAAACCTTGCGACTTGCCTTGGGAGTTGGCCTTTTGGGCGGCTTTACCACCTTCAGCGCCTTTAGCGCCGAAATGGTGACGCTGGTGCATCGCGGCTTTCTTCTTCAGGCGCTCGGCTATGGCAGCACATCGGTGATTGCCGGAATGGCCGCTTTCCTGATCGGCCTCGTAGGAGCACAGAGCGCGGCATGACTATTCCATCTGACAAGTCGGCTTCCGATAAACCAAAAGCACAAGTCCGCCAGTTCACCATCAATGATGATGACAGCAATATTCGCGTGGACCGCTGGTTTAAGCGCAATCTTCCCGAAATCCCGTTTGCAACCGTTTCGCGTTGGTCGCGCACGGGTCAAATCCGCGTCGATGGCGGGCGGGTAAAACCAGAGGATCGCTTGCAAACCGGCCAGGTCTTGCGTGTCCCACCTGGAGGCGAGGCCAAACACAAAGGGCCAAAATCGCGCCGTCCTTTGACCGAGGAAGAAATCTCGCAGGCCCGCGATATGGTCCTGCGCGAGACTCCATCAGCAATCGTTCTGAACAAGCCGCCCGGCCTTGCGACCCAAGGCGGCAGCAAGACGACAAAGCACGTCGACGGCCTGCTCGACGCATTTGTAGAGAGCGAAGATCAACCCCGCCCTCGCCTCGTTCACCGGCTGGATAAAGACACATCGGGCGTTCTGCTAATCGCGAAAACTCCGGGCAGCGCGGCCTCCTATTCCAAGCGGTTCTCCAGCCGCAGCGCGCGCAAGACCTATTGGGCGCTGGTTGTTGGCGTTCCTGAAGTTCGCGAAGGCACTATCGATGCGCCTCTCGCCAAACAGCCGGGCACCGGCGGCGAGAAAATGCACGTCGATGAAGAAAACGGAGCGATAGCGCGGACCCGTTACCGCGTGGTCGAACGCGCCGGATCGCGCGCATCATGGGTGGAGCTCGAACCGCTCACCGGCCGCACCCACCAATTGCGCGTTCACATGGCAGCGATCGGCCATCCGATTGTCGGCGATGGCAAATATGGCGGGCAAGACGCGTTTCTGACTGGCAGCATCAGCCGCAAGATGCACCTTCATGCGCGTCGCCTGATTATCGGCACACCCGAAGGCAGGGCGGCAAGCGAGACCGCCGCCAAAACGGGCGGCAGCAAGCTTGATGTGACCGCGCCTTTGCCTGAACATTTCGCGGCAAGCATGGAAGCGCTCGGCTTTGACGAGGGGCTGAGCGATGCCTCCCCCATCCGCGACGAAGCGCCTGAGCGCACGCCCGCCGAGAAAAAACAGGCCGCGCGCCGCCACGCAAAGCAATATCGCAAAGATCGACGCGGTGAACGCCGCGGGCGGACAACGTCGGCCCACACAGCCAAGAAACAGGCGAAAGCCACAGCCAAGTCGAAGGGCAAAGCTCCCAAGCGAACAGGAGCCAAGCCCGGTAAACCCAAGGGCAAGCGTTAGTGCATCCCAATCCTGCCTATCGACATGATGATGAGGCGCTGCTCGATAAACTGATCAGCGAGGTTGCGTTCGGCATGGTCTTTTTGACTACGCCCGATGGCCCGCGCGTTGCACATGTGCCGATGCTTTCCTATGGCAAGGACGATCTGCGCTTTCACCTTGCGCGCAGCAATGCGCTCACCCCGCATCTTGAGGGCGCACGCGCGCTCGTCACGATCAATGGCCCGGACGGCTATGTCTCCCCTCGCTGGTATGACAACCGCGATACGGTGCCCACGTGGGATTATGCCGCGCTTGAGCTTGAAGGAACGGTCGAGCGGCTTGATGACGAAGCGCTTGAGACACTGCTCCACGATGTGATCACCACTTTCGAGGGGCGTATTGAGGGCGAGCCATGGCTTGCCTCTGAATCGAGCGAAAAGGTTTGGGCAGGCCTTTTTAAAGGCATCGCGGGTTTCTCTCTCAAGATCGAAGAACAGCGCCCCACTTTCAAACTCAGCCAGAAGAAAAGCGATGCCGAACGCGCCCGCATTGCTGCCGGAGTAAAGCCGGAGCTTGCACGGTGGATGGGCGAGGTTCGCGCATGAGCAAGCTTGCCGTTTTTGATTGCGACGGGACGCTGGTCGATGGTCAGGCCGATGTGCTGTGGGCGATGAACCGCGCCTTTGAATTGTCCCGCATGCCTTTGCCAGACGCGGCGCAAGTGCGCCGTCTTGTGGGGCTCAGCCTGCCTGTCGCAATCCGCGAACTTGCACCCGAGGCCGAACATCACCAGCAGGTCGATATAACCGAAAACTACAAAACCGCCTTTCGCAACCGGCGCGAAGAGGGGCTTTTGCATGAGCCGCTTTACGACGGGATCGCAGACCTTCTGCGTGACCTTCACGCGCAAGGGTGGAGCCTTGCGGTGGCCACGGGCAAATCGGATCGCGGGCTTGCCGCCTGTCTGGCGGGGCACGGGCTGACCGACCTTTTCGTCTCGCTCCAAACCGCAGACCGCCACCCGTCCAAACCGCATCCTGCCATGCTCGAAGCAGCCTTGTTTGAAGCGGGCGCGCAAGCATCCGAAGCGGTGATGATCGGCGATACAAGCTTTGATATGCAAATGGCCTCTGCCGCACGGGTGCGCGCCATCGGGGTTTCCTGGGGCTATCACACGCCGGATGATCTGACCGCGACAGGCGCGGATTTCGTGGCGCATTCCATGGCCGATCTGCGCGAAGAACTGGAACGGTTTGCATGAGCCAAACGCCTGCCCCCACCCCTGAAGAAGCAACGGCCGCAAAGCGGTATATGGTAATGAACCTTGCGCGCCTTACGGCGATTGCCGACGTTTGCTTCGGAATTGCAATCACCGGCAAATTGATCGATCTGCCGTATTTTGTCGGCGTAGCGCTAGCAGTTGTCGGCCTTGTCGTTTTCTTCTTTGTCCCCCCGATTTTAGCCAAACGCTGGAAGGCGGGTGACGCTCTGAAGTCAGGTGACAGGGACGAGCAATGAAGCGGTTTTACAAAGAGGTATCGGTCCAGCAAGTCGAAGGCGGCTTTCAGGTCATGCTGGACACGCGCGCGATCAGAACGGTCGGCGGCGCGGCGCAGATCCTTCCTACACGGGCACTGGCCGATGCGCTTGCGGCGGAATGGGCCGGGCAAGGCGAAAAGATCGATGCAGCGACAATGCCGCTGCGCGATATGGCCGATTATGCCATCGACATGGTTGCTCCTGATCCTGCCGCTCTGATCGAAAAGGCAGTGACCTATGGCGATACCGACACGCTTCTATACCGCGCCGATCCCGATGAGCCGCTGTATTCGCGGCAACAAGAGGTTTGGGAGCCGATTGTGACCGCGATCGAGGCGCGGCTTGGCGTTCAATTTGTCCGTATCTCGGGCATCATGCATCGCCCGCAGTCGCCGGAAACCTTGGACAGATTGCGCGGGTGTCTGACCGGACAAAGCCCCTTTGCCCTCGCCGCGATTGAGGCGATGACCCACCTTGCAGCGTCCCTCATCACAGGTCTTGGCGCAAGCGAGCGTGAGGCGGACGCACTTGCCCTTTGGAATGCGGCAAATCTCGAAGAAGACTGGCAGATCGAACAATGGGGCCGCGATGAGGAGGCCGAAGAGCGCCGCGAAAAGCGGACACGCGATTTTCTAAAGGCGCGCGAATTCCTCGAATTGGCGGCGCACTAAACCCGTCTATTCAGCCGCGAGCACCCATGCGGCCACTTCCTTTGCCACCGTATTCGCCGCTGCATTGAGCGCAGGGCCAACATCGGCGGCCTCCGCCAAAACGCCTTCTTCACGCGCTTCGAAACGGCGCGACATGACACGGCCATCATCCATCGTGTGCACCGCTTCAAAACGGACAACCACAGACGAGGTCACTGGGTCATAGCCCATGTCGATCAATGTCCCGCGCAAGCTTTGCGTCGGGCGCAGCGGCGTGTCGGATGTATCAAGCACAAGCAGCGCCTGCGTATCCCCGGAAGCGGTGCGTAAGGTTTCTCCCAGCAGACTGCGGAAAAGGCGCGCGGGCTTTTGGATCCAGACCGCGTTTTGCAAATAGGCAACCTCGCTGTCCGAGACCGTGACAGGCACGCGCAAAACGTCGAGCTTTGCCGGGACTTCCGGGGTCAGAACCGCGATTGAGCCTGCGCTTCCCTCAACACCGGAAATGACACCGGAACCCACCGGCGCGCTTGCGCTCGGGGTTAGCGTGAGAAGGCTTTCGGGAGGCTCGCTCGCGCCGCCAAAGCTGACGCATCCTGAAAGGGCGAGGCTCGCGGCCATAAGCGCGGCGGCGCTATACTGTTTTATCATGGCTCATACTCCGGAAGAGGCCGTCCGCCGATGAGCGATCCTGCCCCTTCGGCCTCAAGCCGGTCGGTGATCGCACGCAAAGAGCGGCTGGTGGTGCGAAGGTCCTGTAAGGTCGCCTCCACCGTTGGCAATGTCGTTTCGCTCAGAGCTCGCGTGGCAGGCCGCGCGTCTTCGAGCATAGCGGAAAGCGAGGCCGCGGCTTCGTTGGCAGACGCCAGTGTCGCGCTCAATTCCTTGGCCAGCTGCGGGCCTTCCTGCCCCAAAAGCTCGTCCGTCGTCAGCGTGACTTTCTCAAAGGCATCAAGCGCTTCGCCCGCTTCCTTAATGGTCACCTGAAGCTCGGCCATTGTGCCTTCCAGTTGCGGCGCGGCATTAGCCAGTTCACGGGTCAGACGGTTGGAGTTTTCCAGAATCCCGGAAAGCTGCTCCTGATTGTCAGGTCCCAGAATGATGTTGAGCTGTTCGGTCAAGGTCGCAAGCCGTTCCAGCAGCAAAGGCGCGTTGGCGACAATCTCGCCAAATCCGCCGCGCCCTGGCGGGATAACCGGACGGCCTTCGGGACATGCTGTGGTTTCGCAAGTGATCTCGGGCGCTTCCTTGCGTGCGCCATCCAGAAGGATCGTTGAAACGCCGGTAAAGCTTGCCTGAATGGTTGCTTCTGTGCCGACCAGAATGGGCACTTCATCGCGCACCCTGATACGCACGCGCACAAATTCGGGGTCTTCGCTCGACAAGGCGATCTCGCGCACCTGACCCACCGGTACACCGGCGTATGACACCTGTGATCCATTGGCGAGACCGGCGACCGATTGCTTGTAAAAGATATCGTATTCGTTGGACGCGCCCTGGTTCAGGCGCGCTATCCAGATGATGAAGGCGGCCAGAGCAATCAACAGCCCCAGCGTAATCGCTCCTACCCAGAGATGATTGGCCCTAGTTTCCATAAGCTTTCCCTATGCGCGCAAAATCACGCCAGTGTCTAGACATTCGCACCACCTTCAGATCGCTCTTTATACGCCCCTTTTGCGGCCAAAGCAGAGCGTCCGCGAGGTCCGTTGAAGTATTCCTCGATCCACGGATGCTGCGTTTCGAGAAGCTCGGGGATGGTGCCCACAGCGATGACTTTCTTGTCCGCCAACACCGCCACACGGTCACAAATCTCGTACAAGGTGTCGAGGTCGTGGGTGATCAGGAACACGGTAAGGCCGAGCGTGTCCTTCAGATCGCGCGTCTGGCGATCAAAAGCGGCCGCGCCGATGGGGTCAAGCCCTGCGGTTGGTTCATCCAGGAACAGCAGTTCCGGGTCGAGCGCGAGCGCGCGCGCAAGCCCTGCCCGCTTCTTCATACCGCCCGATAACTCGCTTGGATATTTGAGCACCGCCTCTTCCGGCAGGCCAGAGAGCAGCACCTTGTAGCGCGCAATCTCGCGGCGCAATTTGGGGCTGATATCGGGGTAGAATTCCTTCAGGGGCACTTCGACATTCTCACCCACGGTAAGCGTCGAAAACAACGCGCCCCCCTGGAACAAAACGCCCCAGCGCCTGCGCACACCCACCCTTTGGTCAAGGTCTGTATCGGTAATCCTGCGGCCCAGCACATCGATATCGCCAGCGGTCGGTTGTTGAAGCCCGATGATCGAGCGCATCAGCACCGATTTGCCCGTACCAGATCCCCCGACAACGCCGATAATCTCCCCGCGCCGCACTTCAAGGTCGAGCCCGTCGTGCACCGTGAAGTCGCCAAAGCGGTTGACGAGCCCCTTCACCACTATGGGTGGTTCGGCACAAAAACGCTCATGCGGAGCTTCGGGTTCGGTGTAGGCCATCGCTTACCCCCAACCCACTTCGGTGAAGAACACTGCGAAGAACGCGTCTAGCACAATCACGGCAAAAATCGCAGAGACCACAGCCATAGTGGTGCGAAGGCCAACTTCCTCCGAATTCCCCTTCACCTGCATCCCGTGATAGCAGCCTGCAAGTGCCACGATAAGGCCGAACACCGGCGCTTTGACAAGGCCGACCCACACATCATGCAAGGGCACAACCTCTTGAATACGTTCAAGGAAGGTGAAGAACGGAATACCAAGCGAAACCTGTCCGATGACCGCCCCGCCGACAATACCCACAAGGCTTGCGTAGAAGCCCAGGAGCACCATCATAAAGGTACAGGCGATGATGCGCGGGATCACCAGCTGTTCAATCGGGGAGATGCCGATGGTGCGCATCGCGTCCACCTCTTCGGTCAGCTTCATCGTCCCGATTTGCGCGGCAAAGGCGCTGCCCGAACGGCCTGCAACCATGATCGCGGTCATAAGCACGCCAAGTTCGCGCAAGGTGATGCGGCCCACGAGGTTCACCGTCAGCGTCTCTGCGCCAAATTGCGACAATTGCACCGCGCCCTGCTGCGCGATGACAATGCCGATGAGAAAGCTCATCAGGCCAATGATGGGAAGCGCCGAGACCCCGACCATCTCCATCTGGCGCACGACCGCGCGAAACGGGATGCGCGACGGTCTTCGGACAAGAGTGGCAAAGCCTAAAAGGATCGCACCAAGGAAGCTGACGACGCCCATAACGCCGCCGCGCGCCTCGTAAACCTTGTGGCCCAAAAACAGTGGCACACGTTCCCACACCGGGATTTCAGGCGGGCACAATTCGCCGTCACCCACCGCAACTTCGACCGCCTGCAGCAGGTGCATTGCCTTATCGTTTGCGCCAACGATGGGGCATTCGTGTTTCGCAGCGAGGCTGGAGACGACCCACGCGCCGGTGGTGTCCATCTCATCGACGCCCGAAATGTCGATCTCGGCAAGATTGGCGTCCATCTGATCAATCTCGGTTTCGAACCGGCCGACAGAGGAAACCAGCATCTGACCGGCGAGCGCGAGCTTCGTGCCGCCTGCTGTGTTGTCTTCCAAAGAGTAAGTGACGGCCCCGAACATTGTGCGCCAAGATATGCGGGGAATTTGAACGCATCACAAGCTAACTCTTGAAGAGTTTTATAAATCGGGCACGTTGGGGATGAAAAAATGCAACATTTGCGGAGCGGTAAGGCATGGGTGAAAGTGATCGGTTTTTCCGCATAGAGAAGCATGACGAGCAACATGGCGAGAAACATGGCTCTACCTATCTCGTGACGCTGGACAATCCGCCTTACAATGCGGTTTTCACCGAATTGCTGGAGGCAGGCGCACAGCGTTTGGCGGCGCTGGGTAACGACCCCGGTACAGCGGCGATTGTGCTGACGGGAGCAGGTGACAATTTCACGCGCGGCATGGATGTGAAGATTGCGGCATCGCTTTCAGGCGAAGGGATTGCGCGTGCCAGAGCCGCGGTGAACACATTTTGCGCAGAGCTGCACCGCCTTCCGTGCGTGTTTGTATGTGCGCTTAACGGTCACACCATCGGTGCAGGAGGGATTGTCGCCCTTTGCGCAGACTGGGTAATCGCAGCGCAAGGCGACTATAAAATCGGCCTGCCCGAAGCGAAGGCCGGCCTTGCTTTTCCGCCTATTCCGCAGGCGATCATCGACCATTGGCTCGATCCGGTTTGGCGCAGGCGCCTTGCGCTGACATCACAATTGTTTGGCCCGGACGAAGCCATGGCAACCGGCATGGTGGACGAGGTCGTGCCCGCCGACGCCTTGATCGAAAGCGCCCTTGCCCGCGCTAAAAGCCTCGCCGCGCAGCCTGCGTTTCGCGATTGCAAGCGCCAATTGCGGGCCAAAGCCAATGCGGAGATCGACGCGCTTTTAGGGTGAAATTCCAAGAGTTGTTGCACTGCAACCAATGGCTTGGCATGGGGATGAAAACGGCGGGTGAACTGGCCCGTCAGCGTTAGCGAGCCAATAGCAATGTCCACACTGCCAACCACATTCAATCCAGCCGATATCGAAACGCGCTGGTACCAGCATTGGGAAGAAACCGGTGGTTTTCGCCCGGAACGCCCCGATGCGGAAGCCTTCACCATTGTGAACCCTCCGCCCAATGTGACCGGCTCGCTTCACATCGGCCACGCTCTCGACAATACGCTCCAGGACATCGTGATCCGGTATGAGCGGCTGCGCGGCAAGGATGCTTTGTGGGTCGTGGGCACCGACCACGCCGGGATCGCCACGCAAATGGTGGTCGAGCGGCAGATGGAAGCCAAACAGGACAAGCGCAGCAATTACAGCCGCGAAGAATTCGTCGACAAGGTGTGGGAGTGGAAGCACGAAAGCGGCGGCACCATCACCACGCAATTGCGGCGTCTGGGCTGCTCGATGGACTGGTCGCGCGAACAGTTCACGATGGACGAGCATTTCACCAAGGCCGTGCTCAAGACCTTTGTGAACCTCTACAACGATGGCCTCATCTACCGCGACAAGCGGCTGGTCAATTGGGACCCCAAGCTCAAAACCGCGATCAGCGACCTTGAGGTCGAGACGCAGACGATTGCGGGCGGGTTCTGGCATTTCAAATATCCGCTCGCGGATGGCGTGACGCTGGATGATGGTCGCGACTACATTGAAGTTGCGACCACGCGCCCTGAGACAATGCTCGCCGATATGGCGGTCGCGGTGCACCCCGATGATGAGCGCTACGCCAGCGTTGTGGGTAAGCATGTGGTGCTCCCCATAACCGGGCGGCGCATTCCGATTGTCGCTGATGAACACGCCGACCCCGAGCTTGGTTCTGGCGCGGTGAAGATCACGCCGGGGCACGATTTCAACGATTTTGACGTTGGCAAGCGCGCCGGGATCGAAGCGGGCGAGATGCTCAATATGCTTGATGGCAATGGCGATGTTTGCCAGACGGCTGATGGGCTGGTGCCAGACGAATTTATCGGCCTCCACCGTTTCCGCCGCGACAAAGTCGACGGTGCTCGCGAGGCTGTGGTGGAACGGCTCAAAGCCGACGGCTTCCTCATCCCGCATGTGTCGAAAAACAAGAAAGGCGAGGAGGTCATCTCCGACGCCGAACCACGCCAAATCGCAACGCCTTTTGGCGACCGCGGCGGGGTGGTGATTGAGCCTTGGCTCACCGACCAATGGTATGTCGATGCGGCAAAGCTCGCCGAGGCTCCGATCAAGCAGGTTCGCGATGGCACCATCGAAATCGTGCCCAAGTCTTGGGAGAAAACCTTCTTCAACTGGATGGAGAACATCCAGCCGTGGTGTGTCAGCCGCCAGCTGTGGTGGGGACACCGCATCCCAGCTTGGTTCGATGCCGATGGCGGCGTGTATGTCGCCATGTCCGAGGAAGAGGCACAGGCCAAAGCAGGCGAAGGCGTTGCTCTCACGCGCGACAACGACGTGCTCGACACATGGTTCTCTTCGGCCCTTTGGCCTTTTGCGACGCTGGGTTGGCCGGATGAAGGCCAGCCGCTGCTTGAAAAACACTTTCCCAATTCGCTGCTCATCTCCGGGTTCGATATCCTGTTCTTCTGGGATGCGCGGATGATGATGATGGGCAATTACAATATGGGCGAGGCCCCGTGGCCCAAGCTCTACCTCCACGGCCTTGTGCGCGCAGCAGACGGCGCGAAGATGTCCAAGTCCAAGGGCAATGTCGTCGATCCGCTGGGCCTTATCGACCAATACGGTGCAGACGCGCTGCGTTTCTTCATGGCCGCGATGGAAAGCCAGGGCCGCGACATCAAAATGGATGAACGCCGCGTCGAAGGATACCGCAACTTCGCCACAAAACTCTGGAACGCCACACGTTTCTGCCAATCCAACGGCATCGGCAAGTCCACCACGGTAAAGGCCCCGCAAGCGCGTTTGGCCGCCAACCAATGGATCATCGGAGAAGTCCAAGCTGTGTGCGCTGAGATCGAGAGCGCAATGGAAGACCTGCGCTTCGATGCCGCCGCCAATGCGATCTATCAGTTCACATGGTCCAAATTCTGCGACTGGTATCTGGAACTGATCAAGCCGGTGTTTGCGGAAGGGTCTGACCCAGAGGCCATGCCCGCCAAAGAAACTCGCGAAGTTGCCGGGTGGGCGCTCGACCAGATCTTGGTCATGCTCCACCCCTTCATGCCATTCATCACCGAAGAGCTTTGGCACGCGCAAGGGTCACGCTCTTACGACCTCATCACCGCCAAATGGCCTGACCCACGCGGGGAAACCTCCAAAGAGGCGACCGACGCGATCGATTGGGTGATCGACCTCACCACCAATGTGCGCAGCGCCAAAAACGAGCTTGGCATTTCGCCGGGTGCGAAACTCGCGGCATTCGTCCCGCAGGCTAGCGATCTTGCGAAAAGCACAATCGAGCGCAGCAGCGCCGCGATTGAGCGCCTCGCGCGCCTCACCCCGGTGGTTCAGGGCGAGGCACCCGATGGGCCTGCTATGCAAGTCACCGCTCTTGGCGATGTGTTTGTCATCCCACTTGAGGGCATCATCGACATAGACGCCGAGAAAGCGCGCCTCGAAAAGGCGCTCGCGGCCTCGCAAAGGGAAGCAAAATCGCTCGAAGGCAGGCTCTCCAACGCTAACTTCGTCGAACGCGCCAAGCCCGAAGCCGTGGAGAAGGCCAAGGCCGACTTCGCCCACCACCAAGGCGAGGTCGAGCGGCTGACAGCGGCATTGGAACGACTGGGCTAAGGCCACCCTCTACCAAAGCGGCAAAGGCGATCCTAGATTGGGATCATGTCGCCCTGGCTTATCCTTGCTATCCCGCTGCTTATCGCGGCCGCGCTCCTCTATCGCCATGTGGCGAAGCGCAAGAGGCGTGCGCAGCTTCTTGGCACCCCGCTGACGCCCGATCAGCGCCGCATTGTCGAACAGCTTGTCCCGCTGGTCACGCTTCTGCCCAAGGACTTGCGCGATGCCCACGAGGGGAAGATCAACCTGTTCCTCGATCAGGTCACTTTCCGGGGTAAGAACGGTATCGAAGTCACTGAAGCGATGGAGCTTTCTATCGCAGCGCAGGCCTGCCTGCTGATCGTAAACAGCGACCTTTGGTACGATACAATCCGCAATGTCCTGCTCTACCCCGCCGTGTTTGATACAGGGCGCGGGCGGCATGACGAGGGGCTCATTCACGAGCACCGCCACGGGACTCTTGGCGAAAGCTGGGACCGGGGGCCGGTGGTGCTTTCCTGGGACCACGCCCTTCATGGCGGGCTTCGCGCGCATGATGGCGAGAACGTCGTCATCCACGAATTCGCTCACCAATTGGACAGCTTGTCCGGCCACACCAACGGCATTCCTATCCTTCGCAAGGGCCAGGCCTATGCCGGGTGGGAGAAGGCGATGCTTGAGGCCTACAACGCCCATGTCACAAAGGTCGAGGCGGGCGAGCCGACCTTGATCGACCCCTATGGTGCCACAAACCACGAAGAGTTCTTTGCAGAAGGCATCGTCACCTTTTTCGAAAGGCCGCACGCGCTGCAAACGCACGAGCCCGCCCTCTACGCGCAGTTCTCGCAACTCCTCGCGCTTGATCCGGCGAAGTGGTCCTGAAGTGCAGACACAAATTCAGGCGATTTCCTACCGCGCCAAGGCGTGGCATAGGGGCGGAATGAACCGCACGCACGTCTCCACCCTCCAATCGCTTCAGTCGATTAAAACGCGACTTATTGATCGAACGGATTTTAGCCCCTGGACAGTGTGTCAAGTGTGTCAAAATTGCCTGAAAAATGTTGAAATACGGGGACTTGCTCGTGGCTGACCTTGTTCTTGCAACGGATGATGCGGGCGGCGCGGAAATCTTCGCATCGCTTCAGGGCGAAGGGCCCAGCATGGGCAAACCTGTCGCCTTTATCCGCCTGTCGCGCTGCAATCTTGCCTGCACATGGTGCGACACGGCCTACACCTGGCGTTTTGCCAATGAACAAGGCGGCGATAACCGTCCTCACCGCGACAATGTCCATTATGATCGCAGCGCCAATCAGGTGAAGCTCTCTCCCGAGAAGGCCGCGGCAAAGGTCGCGGCTTTGGGGCAAAAGCGACTGGTCATCACCGGCGGCGAACCCTTGATGCAGTGCGGGCCGCTCGCCGATATGCTGGCCATCTTGCCCGACATCGAAGTCGAGATCGAAACCAACGGCACTGTGCGTCCATCCGCGCACGTCGATATCCGGGTCGATCAATACAACGTCAGCCCCAAGCTTTCCCATTCGGGCAATACGGCCAAGCTTGCGCTGATCCCTGAACGACTCGACTTTTATGCAAGCGATCCAAGGGCCTTCTTCAAATTTGTTGTGGCCAAACCGGAAGACGTGAAGGAAGTCGATGCGCTGCAACGCGATTATCGCATCCCTAAAGATCGCCTCTTCCTGATGGCAGAAGGCACTGATTCCAATACCTTAAGGGAGAGGCAGATGTGGCTTTCTACACTGTGTCTCGACAAGGGATATCGTATGTCGGACCGGATGCATATCCATCTTTACGGCGACACGAGAGCGACTTAGGATGGAGTTCTCGGGGGGTAAAGCAATTGGATATTTTCATTTCCTATTCACGGCGGGACCGTGAACGTGTGAATTTCATGGCCAAGGCGCTGGAAGCCGAAGGCTATTCGGTCTGGTGGGACCGCGATCTTCGCGCTGGCGAAGAATTCGACAATGTGATCGACAAGCACATCAAGGAATCCACAGCGATTGTGGTGGTGTGGTCAAACACTTCGATCAAAAGCAATTGGGTCAAGGAAGAGGCCGAAGACGGCGTTGTCGACAACAAGCTCGTCCCTGCGCTTATCGACGAGGTCGTAATCCCGCGCGGGTTCAGGCGCATTCAGGCCGCTGAATTGCAGGATTCGAGCGCTGATCCCACCAAGAGCAGGAACTGGCCTGTCTTCCTTGAGAGTATCCGAACAATCGCGGGCCAAGGTCAGGGCGCCGATGCGGGCGCAGCCGAAATGGCGGCCTTTGGCCTTTCAACCTCTGACCAAGGGCAAGACGCACCTCTTGCCACAAACACGGATGACGTGCCCTTCTGGAAACGCCCGATTGGCATGGTCGCTGCGGGATTGGTGGCGCTCATCGCCGGCCTTCTTGCGATCCAGTTGATCGGATTTGGCGGCGGTGACAGTGGGCGGCTCGCAGGCGTTCCCGAAGACAAGGCGATTGTCCTTGGCATCTATCCCAATGAAAGCTTTGGCATTCAACAAAGCAACGGGCTGAAGGCATCGCTCGAAGGGTTTCCCGCCTTGATGGTGCAAGACCTTGAGGCCCCGATTGATGCGATGAAAGGCCGCGAAGCGCCCGAGGTTATCGACGACCTTCGAGCGTTTCTGGAAGAACGCAATGTTGTTGCGATCATCGGTCCATCCATCACCGAATTCACCCCTCAGGTCCTGAAAGTGATCGAAGAAAGCGGACAGCGTCCCGCCATCGTTCTGACTACCGCAGGAAGCCGCGTCGATCTGGGTTGGCATGACAGTGATTTGCCGATTTTCCGCGTGGGTTCGGGCGTGGATGAACGCGCAGCGCAGTTCAAGGTTCTTGCCGAACGCGCGATTGCGCAAGGGATCGGCATCACCTTTATGGTTGAAACCGTCGAGGGCAGTGATGAAGATACCCAAACCTATGGCGAGCTTTTCTTCAAACGTGTGTCGGAAGAATTGGGCGATACTAGGCTTGCAAACTGGCAGGCCGATGGTCGGGTAGAAACGCGCAATTTCACCCGCGGGGCGGTTAATGACGCTTTCTCGACGCCAGAGGGTCAGGCGATCCTTGATCAGAACAGGCTGATCGTGATCATGGGGTTGAGCGGGGATTTCAAAGACCTCGCCCGAAGCCAGTTCCGCGCAGATCAACCGACGCGCAAGGCCATCCTCGCCAGCTGGAACAACAGCCACCATGTCCAGGCCTTGACCGAAATGACGGCGCTGCAAACCAACCGTTTGATCGACATGACCGATGTCTTTGAAAGCGCTGGCTTCACTGGCGAAAAGCCCGAAGAGATCACCCAGTTTGAAAGCCTGTTCGGCCCGATCTCGCCGCGCTGGCGGCTTGAAGCGGTTGCGTTTGATTTAGGCGTAATCGTCAAACAGGCGGCAAGCGAGATCGAAGGGGAAATCACGGCAGACGCTCTGGTTGCGATCCTGCGTTCGCGCAGCTTCAATGGCGTTACCGGGCGGATCTTCTTCAATTCGACCGGGCAGAACACCGGCGATGCAGGCGGCCTGCAACGCTTCTATAATGTCAGCTATGATCCGAGCAGTGAGGCGTGGCGAGAGGTCGGAAACCTCGGGGCATTGATGCGGTAGAGCAAGCCCGTCCTACTGCTCCTCGACTATCCCTGAGCCTAACCTTGCGAGCGCCAGCGCAGGACGGTGCGTTCGACCAGTTCCTCTTCGCCGCCGCCCTGGTTCCACAGCTCGCTAAAGCTGGGGTCTTCGGAAGCGGGGCGCTTGTGCTCTTCGAGGGTGTCGAAGTTCACACGGATGGGGATAGCAACACCCTCGCCGCAAACGATGCACTCGCGGTTACGAAGCGCCGGAATGGAATTGAGGAACCCGCGCGAACCCTCGGGCATGGCCGAGCGCACAAACGCCTGGTCGCGGTCGTTGTTCAAACGCATCGAGATGATCGTGCCGCACTGTGAAAGGACACCTTCGGCAAGGTCGGAAGGACGCTGAGTGATGAGGCCAAGGCTAATGCCGTATTTACGACCCTCTTTCGCGATCCGGCTGAGGATTGAGCCAACCGAGGAGCCGTCTGAGTTGGCTTCATTGGGGACGTAGCGGTGGGCCTCTTCGCAAACGAGCAGAATGGGACGGGTGTTCTCTTCCCTTCCCCAAATCGCAAAGTCGAACACGAGACGCGAAAGCACCGCGACAACCGTGGAGGTGATATCGGAAGGCACGCCCGACACATCGATGATCGAAATCGGCTTACCCTCACCCGGCATGCGGAAAACCTTCGAGATGAAGTGGGTCATGGTGTCACCGACCAGCATGCCTGAGAACATGAATTGATAACGCGGATCGGCTTTGAGCTCGTCAAGCTTACCCTTGATCCGCATGTACGGCGCAGAGGAGGTCGCCTTGTCGAGCTTACCCATCTCGTCCTGGATCTTGGTTGAAAGGTCCGACAGGAGATAGGGAATGGGCGAATCCACCGTGATCTTACCCATGGATTCAGCCAGGCGGTTCTTGCTGCGCGCATGCAGAAGGCACTTGGCAAGAATGTCCATATCAACCTGACGTTCATTGCCGTCGCTGGTGAGGAGCACTTCGCAATGCTCTTCGAAATTCATCAGCCAGTATGGCATCTGAAGGTTGGATACGTCGAGGATCTTACCCGTCTGACGGAAAGCTGCAGAATATTCGCCGTGGGGGTCAATCATCACGATGTGACCTTCGGGCGCATGCTCGCAAATCCGGTGCAGGATCAATGCTGCGCTTGTCGATTTACCGGTACCCGTCGATCCCAACAGCGCAAAGTGCTTGCCTAGCATCGCGTCGATGTAAAGGCCCGCCCGAATATCCTTGGTCGGGAACACGGTTCCAATGGTGACATTGGCCCGGCCATCGCTGGCGTAAATCTGTTCGAGGTCTTTAGTGGTGGCAGGGTAAACCATCGCGCCTGGCACAGGGTAACGCGTCACACCGCGCTTAAAGCCGTGAATACGCCCGGTGAGCTTCTCTTCAGAGCCCTCACCCAGAAAGTCGATATGCGCGATGATCCCATTTTCAGCGCGCCGGTCCTTGCGTTGGTCACGCACGTTGGCAAGAAGCCAAGCATCACCAACCCGGATCTTGATCTGGCTTCCCACTTGGCCTGCCAAGGAGATTGAGCGATCGTCATCTTCCATGCACTCGTTAAGGCGCTGGAGATCGAGAGCGATTTGCGAACCTGCACCCGAGATTTCGAGGACAACACCAATCGGCAATCGGCCGTTATCTTGAGATGCACCCTCTCCCTCACGCGGTTGCTGCGCTTGGCCCTGTGCCTCAAAATTGTGATTACCCATCGCGTTCATGCGCGTATCCTTAGTCTTAGCCCAAGCACCGCACTCTGTATTGGGCGCCCATATGCTTGGTGGTCTGAACCTAAGGATCACAATGCCCGAACGGAGTTAAAATCGCGTCAACGCCCGCGCCTCTACCGGGCGGGTCAATTCAGCAAACACAGGCGCTTGGCGCCTAAAGTTTGGAGAAAGTCTGTCCTGCGATCCAGCCCATGCCCAGCGATAGAGCAATCGCCCCAAGACCATAGAATAATGACCATTCCTGAGAGGCGAAGACCACGGTGCCTTCGAGGCCCACTTTCACCACTTCGATATCCGCGGTCGCACTAGCCAAAACGCGGCCATTGGCGATCGCAAAGGTCTCTGCGGTGTATTGGCCGGTGGTCACATTGGAGGGAAGAGCGATGCGGGCCTGATAGAGGACACCTTCGCTGATCCGGACGCCTTGTGGGTCCTGCTTATACAGGCCCAATCGCTCACGCATTTCGACAAGGCCGCTTGCGTATCGGGCCTGCTCTTCAGGCTCGATTTGCCCGGAAGGGCTAAGCTGAATGAACTCGGTGCCCAGCTCATAGATCGCAGCGGTCCTCGGATCGACAATATCCGAAATCGGGTTTGAGGATGCCACGGCAAAAAATGACGGGGCCGAGCGAAAATCACTCGCGCCTGCATTCATCCAGATGCCCGCAATGCGTTCTTTCTCTCGCAGACGAATGGGTTCTGCAGGTCCTTTCAGAACCACCGCAATATCATAATCGGTCGTGTTGCCGGGGCCACGGGGATCGATAACCGCGCCATAAAGAAGCAGGTCAGCGCCGGTAAACCCTTGGCGAACTTCGATCCGCGATTGGCTGACTTCCGGTACAAGAATGGGCTCTGCCTGGCCCATCAAAAAGGGCGCTGCAAAGAGCAAGGCGACCGCCGAAAGAAAGGACCGGGCGCGGGATGTCATAGTGGGCTGACCGTGTATACTTCGTCAGGCTGCACGCCCAGACCATAGAGCATCCGCAACGCAACCGCGATCACAATTGCGGCGAGGACAAAGCGCAAGATTTCAGGCCGGGCCTTAAGCGCAATCTGCGTACCGAACTGTGCTCCCATGACGGAACCGAGGAGAAGCAACCCGGCAAGAATAATGTCGACAGCCTTGGTCGTAAGCGCATGGGTCATGGTCGTGACCATCGTCACAAACAGGATTTGAAACAGCGATGTGCCCACCACCACATTGCCGCTCATCCCCAGAATGTAGAGCATGGCGGGCACCAGAATAAAGCCGCCGCCAACACCCATCAGCATGGTCAGCACACCGACAATGACGCCCAGGACCAGCGGGGCAATCGGCGAGATATAAAGACCAGAGGCATAAAACCGCGTCCGAAACGGAAGCCCCGCCACAAGGGGGTGGTGACGCCTCTTTCGCGGCGCCGCGTCTTTCTGGTCCTTGGACGCAGACATCGCCTCGAACGCCTCGCGCATCATGAGGGTGCCGATCGAGCCCAGCATCACGACGTAAAGCATGTTGATGACCACATCGATTTGTCCAAGCGCTTGAAGCAGTCTGAACAAAGCAGCGCCAAACAGAGCGCCAATGACACCTCCGCCGACCATGACCATCCCCATTCGGTAGTCGACACCCTTGCGCCTTCCATGCGCGATCACGCCGGAGACGCTGGCGCCGGTGACCTGTGTCGCAGCCGATGCGGCGGCAACTGTCGGGGGGATGCCGTAAAAGATCAGCAGTGGCGTTGTGAGGAAACCGCCTCCGACGCCGAAAAGCCCGGACAAAATACCCGTCAGGAATCCCAAAAACACGATGAACAGGCCGTTCACCGAAAGATTCGCAATGGGCAGGTACACATCCATGATCAATCGACTAGCCCAGCGGGCATTGCGTGGGAAGGAGCGTTTATCCCCTAACCCCACAGATGTGAGAATTGATGGCTTAGAAGCGGGTCGAAACCGTCGCGGCAACGCCTGAATCGGGTTCAGCGTCACCGGCGACCTGTTCGCGGTAGTCAACCGAGACCCGCGCGGGCAATTTGCCAATATCGACGTCAAACCGCAGGGTTGGACCGATATCAACGCGGCGCGCATCCTTTTGCGCCCCGCCCCACACTCCGGCACCAAGGCTCACCCTTGCCAAGGGCGAACCCGATTTGCCCAATCGGATAAGCTCGCGTGTGATCGCCGCTTGCCCGTCGACAAAGTAGGTATCGGCATTGCCCCCGACATATCCGCCAGCGCCATAGGCTTCGAGCGAGAGGCCAAGCGGCAATTTTTGAGGCAAAAGCTCTGTTGCGACATAGGCGGCAGGACGAAGGTTCGTCTGCGCGCTCACGCCCTCATCGGAAATCGCAGGATTACGGGTCGCGCGAAGCTCGCCATAGGCACGCACAGCGATATTGCCGAGTGGCAGCGCCGATACGCCTGCTGCGAGTTCTGTTTCGCCGCCATTGACCAGCGCGTGATAAGCGCGGGCATAGACACGCGGATCATGACTGGATGAAGGCCGCGCACGCCATTGCAAATTCGCGGCAAGCTGGCTTGCGCCATAAATAGGACGCCGCCCTTGGGGGATCGTAAGCGCGCCTGAGCCCTGCCGGGAAAAGCCATAGACATCCAGCATCCAGCGATCATTTGTGCTCTGGTTCGCATAGGCTGCCTGCGCGGGGAATGGCGCCGGGGCTGCTTCATTGGCTGCTCGCCGGCCTCCACCTTGCCCCTGAGCCGCATTTCCATAGCGCGAGGCATTCAAACGCCAATCCAATGGCAAAGGCCGCTGGTCCGGAAACTGCCCCCTCGGATCAAGGCGAGGTGCGAGCGGGAATGCGGCGACTCTTGGCGGATAAGGCATTGGTTGACGATACGCCCCTGCGAATTGCCGATAGGGCCCTACTGCTCCCGCTGAGCCGCCTGCGCCCGGCCCATAGATCTGCGGCATCGGCCCCGTATAGCCTGGCGGGTAGGCATAATATCCAGGCGGAGGGTAAGGCGCGTGGACGTAACCGCCGGGTATCATCACGGGCTGAAATTGCGGGTATTGCCGAAACTGCGGATACGCAATCGAGTGGGGCGCAGGTATTGTTTCCAACGCCGCTCGCCTCGGCAAATCCTCTTGGCTGCTACCCGATGCATCCGCCATGTTCTCCGAATTCGCCACCGCGTATGAAAGCGGCCCGTCCCAAGTGGCCGCTCGCAAGCAAACCCATGCACCAAGCAATATGGCGAGCATCGCCAGCGGGGTCCCGCGCTTGCCGATGGTCTTGCCCGCCTTCATCTTCGCGCTCCATAAGCAGCGCGCGATGCGCGTTGGCGATAGGAGGTTGTGGCTGCTTGGCCGTAGCCTTCGGCCGGATAATCTGACGGCGGCTCACCCGCCACTTTTTGTTCAAGGCTAAAGCCGGCTTTGGCAGGGTGGCGATTGTGGGCCGTCTTGTCCCAGACAATACCGCGTCCGAAAAATGTGCGCCAATAGGCAAAGATGGCGCGCCATCCCGCCATAATGGCAATGATATTGGTCATCGGCAGCCGGAGCACAGCGAAAACGCCCTCTGCAACTCCGTAATTGCGGGCGGTGAAAAGAAAGCGCCAGGCAATTCGCCAAGCCAGGAAACACAGATTGGCAGTGATCAAGGCAAACATCAGCGGCGAAACCACCAATGTCGGATACATGCCAAAAGCGCTTGCGACCGAAGTGACGAGGGTTAGCGCCAATAGGATATAGCCAAGCGCCAGAACCAGCGCGGTAAAGGGCCCGCGTCTGTCGCGTGCGCGCATCCACGTTTCAGCCGCACCCCCGCTCCAACCGGTCCGGTCCCAGCCTTGAAGCGCGATCCCGTGGACCCAGCGCGTCTTCTGGCGGACGATCTCGCTAAGCTTGGAGGGAAAATAGGCGCGCGTTGCGATCAGTTGATCATCTTCGCCCCTTGCCCTCACAAAACGGCACCGCCCGCCCTGCTCTGCGATTGCGAGGCCAAGTTCATAGTCTTCGGTAAGCGATGCCGGATCAAACGGCACCCCTTCCTTGCTCGCGTCTGCAAGTTGTTCAAGCGCGCCGCGCTCCATCGCGCATCCCACACCGGCGGCGGGCAATGCAGCGCCAACCGCGCTTCGCACAACCATCGCCTTGCCATGGGCTTCTGCAAATTCTTCACAATAATGGCTTCCGAGCCAGTCGCGCCCTGCTTGCGGCAAAGGTTCAACCGGTAATTGAGCAAAATCAGCACCATCATTGATAGCCAAATCCAACAGGCCGAGCCCGGCCGGATCCACCATATCCTCTGCATCGTGAAACAGGACGCAGGAGACGCGCTTGGAGGAACGGCGTTCATCATCGCTCATCGCTTCGTAAAGTCGATTGAGACAATCCGCCTTTGTGCTTGGGCCATCGCGGTCGTGAATAACCACCCGAAGCCGCAGGTCACCTTGAGCGGCAAAAACCGCGGCCTCCAGGGTCGCCGGGTCATTCCGGTATACGCCGATATACAGTCTGAGGTTATCCTGAGGCCAGACACTCAGCAAATGGCGGATCGTATCTGATATGACTTCCGATTCCTGCCAGGCAGGAACAAAAACAGCCACAGGGTTGTCGAGAAGTTTGGATTGGAGTTGACCACGATCCACCTTTGGGGTGCTTGCCCGTCCGGTCACTTTAAGCCATAGCCACGCCAAATCGACAGCGAAGTCATCGATGGCACCTATAAGAAAGAATACTCCTGCGAACAGAAGCATTTCATACTGTATCAGAGCCAAAAATTGCCAAATATCAGATACCATACAATTCAAGGCCCCCGATCTCCTTGAACTACCAATTGATTAACACTGCACTAAAGACATAGCAACCATGTCAAATACATCCAAATTGGACTTAGATTAATGCCCGACAATATTTCTAATACTACCAGTCCATTACGCCGAGTTTTCGCACCTGTTCGCGCTCTATTTGTGGGCGATGCATCAGCTGGAATATTGTTAATTATGGTTGCAGCAGCTGCAATGCTTGCGGCCAACTCTGCTTTTGCTGATGAGTATAGGGAACTTTTTTACGGTAAGCTTGCTTGGACCCCGATCGCAAAACTGAAAGATCTTCATTACTGGATCAATGATGGTCTAATGGCAGTCTTCTTCTTCGTCGTTGGACTTGAAGTAAAACGCCATATGATCGCAGGCTCGCTGGCGGATCCCGCAGCGCGGCGGCTCCCGATGCTTGCTGCTTTTGCCGGCATGGTTGCCCCCGCGATCGTTTACATCAGCGTCTCTGGTGGTGGTCAGTTTACGAGCGGTTGGGCAATTCCGGCAGCGACCGACATCGCTTTTGCAATGGGTGTGCTTGGCCTTTTGGGAAGCCGCGTGCCTGCGTCCTTGCGCCTGTTTCTTCTGACCGTTGCGATTGTCGATGATATTGGCGCGGTGCTTGTAATTGCTGTCTTCTACACCCCGAACATTTACCTCGAATGGCTGTTGGCCGCGACCGGCGTTTTGGCTGCGATGATTGCGCTGAACCGGTTCAAGGTGTCGGTCTTCTGGCCTTACATCCTGCTTGCTGTGGTCCTTTGGTACTGCGTTTTGAATACCGGCGTCCACGCAACGATTGCAGGGGTAGTAGCCGCGCTTACCATCCCGCTGAAGCGCCGCGATGGTAACTCGATGCTCGAAAAACTCGAGCACGGCCTTGCCCCGTGGAGCGCCTATCTTGTCGTGCCGGTCTTCGGCTTCGCGAATGCGGGCGTCTCTCTTCAGGGTTTGGGGCTTGGCGCTTTGCTCGATCCGCTCCCTGTTGCGATTGCCGCCGGCCTTGTGGTGGGCAAGCAAGTCGGGATTTTCACCACTGTCTGGATTGCGGACAAATCCGGCTTTGCGCCGCGCCCTGCCAATGCAAGCTGGGCAGAAATCTGGGGTATTTCGATCCTTTGCGGGATCGGCTTCACGATGAGCCTGTTCATCGGCGGCCTTGCCTTCCCGGATCAACCCGCATTGATCGAAGAAGCCAAGATCGGCATCCTCACCGGCTCTGCGATTTCAGCTGTGCTGGGCTTCATCGTATTGCGGCTGACCACGAAGCATACGCCGGAGGAATGCGACGATCAGGGCCCGCAACCAAGCGAAGCCTAAAATCGCGGCGCAGGCGTTACCAGCTTCCGGTGTTTTCCATACTGGCCCACGGTTCCCTGGGTTCCAGATTGCCTTCTTGCAGCAACTCGATCGAGATGCCGTCGGGTGATTTGACAAAAGCCATATGACCGTCGCGCGGCGGGCGGTGGATGGTGTGGCCTGCCTGCGCCAACTTTGCGCATGTTTCATAGATGTCATCCACCCTGTAGGCGAGATGGCCAAAATTGCGTCCGCCGTCGTATGTTTCGGGTTCGCTGCCATCTTCGGGTGGCCAGTTATAGGTCAGCTCGACCTCCGCCACGCCTTCCTGCCCCGGCGAGGCAAGGAAGATGAGCGTGAAGCGGCCTGCCTCCACATCAAATCGCCGCACCTCTTTCAATCCGATGAGTTCGAAGAAAGCAACTGTCGCGTCAGGATCGGTAACACGGATCATGGAGTGCAGATACTTGACCATTTTCACTTTCCCTTCGAGCGCCCGTCATGCGCTCAACCGTTTCAATATCACCCCTATCAACACAGCCCCTATCAACACAGGCCCTATCAATACAGGTAAGGAAAAGGGCGCAAGACCTTTCAGCCTCACGCCCTTCGTTCCTCCCGCTTAGCCGCGGGCTATATTTGCTGCGACGAGCTTAGAAGCTCGCTGAAAGAGTTGCGACAAATGCGTCGCCGGTAAAGACCAGGTCACCATCAGGCTGGATCAAGTCGTTTGCGGCATCGCCTTCAACGCCAATGTAGGCAGCGCTGAGGGTGAAGGTATCGCTGAGCGCGTAATCTGCGCTGACCGACCAGTCCCATGCCTTGCTGTCATTGGTGAAGGTCAGGAAGCCGTCAGTGTAACCGATGTGGCCGTTCAATGTGACCGGCGTGTCCGGAATTCCGACGCTCACATCTGTGTAGAGATAGAGGTTATCCGTGCTGCCGAGGGAGCTTTGGTCAGGCGCATAAGCAACGCCCGGTGTGACCGAAAGAGAGGCGATCGAGAAGCTCAGTGAACCATAGAATTCGATGTAATCGGTGTCGCCCGATGCAAAAGGCGCATCCGGATACAAGTAGTAGATGACACCGACATCAGCCGATACAGCGTCGGAGAGACCACCGCTCCAACCGCCGTAAAGGTCGACTTCGGTCGAGCCATAGCCGACGGTTTGCTCGTCGATGTTTGACGCCCAGGTACCGACATACAGACCGGACGAATGGCTGACATCAAACCCACCTTGAACAGCGAATTCACCGTCCGACAGGTTGACACCGCGGAACCGGTACTCGGTCGCGAAAGCAACATTCGCGGAGAATGTGAATCCGCTCTCACCAGCCATTTTGCTGGAGGAGGCCTCGTCAATCGGTTGAATCGCGGGAGCTGTCGTTTTGTGAGCAGCGGTTGAAAG
Organism: Erythrobacter sp. S227; assembly: GCF_057364925.1. Classification (NCBI taxonomy): domain Bacteria; kingdom Pseudomonadati; phylum Pseudomonadota; class Alphaproteobacteria; order Sphingomonadales; family Erythrobacteraceae; genus Erythrobacter; species Erythrobacter sp. S227. The sequence continues at coordinate 57,414 of NZ_CP200280.1, read as the reverse complement.
TCCTTCGCCGGCTTCAAGTGCTGCGGACGCAGCGACAAGTTCGGGCGTGACGGTTGCCAAATCGCCGGCTGCGCCAGCGGAATCATTTTCGGCAAGAGCTGGAGCTGCTGTAAGAAACAGACCAACGGAGAGGGTTGCGGCCGAAAGGCCGCGGATGGACGTGAGCATTACAACTTCCTTTGTAATTGTTGCTTCGTCCCACCTGCACGGTCGCCGGCTGCTATTTTTTAAATGCAGTCTCATCCGAACGCGACACAATCGTGCACACTCATGCTGCATAGCACAAGAGAAATTGCGCAAACTGGTGATAGCTTGTCAAAATCATAGTGGAATGTGGAGTTTGTGCACCAGTTAGTGGCTCTGTGGCACCGCAAACATACTCAACCATGTGCGGTTAAGTTGCTGTTGAGCGCGACCTCGCCTAAATAAGAGGTACGCCAGTGAACCCAAAGTTTTCGATCAAAAGACCAACCAAGACCGCCCCCCTAGCTCCGCTTCCATTCATCCACGCCCGTCAAAAAAGGGCAATAAGTCAAAGATATGTTCGACGCGATCCGCTCCATTTTCAAACCTCGCCCTGCCGCGCCGATGCCTTCGGTGCCAGAGGGTGAACGCTATTATCTGATCGGCGACATTCATGGTCGCCTTGATCTGTTTGAAGCGATGGTTGCAGCGATTGAAGACGACGATGCGTCGCGCGGCAGTGCAGACACGCAGGTCATATTGCTGGGCGATCTTGTTGACCGCGGCCCGGACAGCGCAGGTGTGGTAGCGCTTGCCCGCAACTGGCAGAGCCAACGCAAAGTGCGCGTACTTGCAGGCAATCACGAGCAGATGATGCTCGATGCGTTCAAGAAGCCTGAAATCCTGCGCCACTTTTTAAAGCACGGCGGGCGCGAGACAGTGCTGTCCTACGGCATGACGAAAAAGCAATTCAATGCAATGACATTGGAAGAGCTGTTTGCATCTTTGCCAAAGCTGATCCCGCAAAGAGAGCGCGACTATATCGCCTCCTTTGAGGAGTATATTGTGGCAGGCGACTATATGTTCGTCCATGCAGGGATCGACCCTGCGCTCCCGATCGAGGAACAGAAGCGCGCCGACCTTCTGTGGATCCGCGACCGTTTTCTCAGCCATGAGGGCCCCTTGGACAAGGTGGTCGTGCATGGTCACACAATCTTTAACAAGGTGATGGATTGCGGCAATCGGATCGGGATTGACACTGGCGCTTTTCGTTCAGGTGTGCTTAGCGCGCTCGTACTGGAAGGCGACCAGCGCAGGATCATTCAAACGATCCAAAACGGTGACGATCCGGTAGAGATTTTTCACGGGGAACGCGGGCAATAACACTGCCATATCGTTTCGCCGGAATTGTGCGGCCCAAAAGGCGTCGCTCGATGAACCTGAATGACGTTTTGACCCAAGGGACATAGACGATGAAAATTGCAATGGTGGGTTCGGGCTATGTGGGGCTCGTCTCTGGTGCGTGTTTTGCCGATTTTGGCCATGACGTGGTCTGCATCGACAAAGATCAAAGCAAGATTGATCGCCTGCATGACGGCATCATGCCGATCTATGAGCCCGGACTTGATGCTTTGGTTGAAACCAATGTGAAGTCTGGCCGCCTGTCTTTTACGACTTCGCTCGCCGAAGGTATTAAAGACGCATCCGCTATCTTCATCGCTGTCGGCACACCCAGCCGCCGCGGTGATGGCCATGCCGACCTCTCCTTCGTTTATGCCGTAGCCGAAGAAATTGGCGAAAGCCTTTCAAACGACGCGGTGATCGTCACCAAATCAACTGTGCCGGTTGGTACAGGTGACGAAGTCGAACGCATTTTGGCAGACAGCGGAACAAAGCACCGCTTTGCCGTTGTCTCCAACCCTGAGTTCCTGCGCGAAGGTGCCGCGATTGGCGACTTCAAACGCCCCGACCGCATCGTCATCGGTGCAGAGGACGATTTTGGCCGCGACATTATGAGCGAGGTTTACCGCCCGCTGTTCCTGAACGAGTCGCCCATCCTCTTCACCTCGCGCCGCACAAGCGAGCTTATCAAATACGCGGCCAATGCATTTCTCGCGACCAAGATCACTTTCATCAACGAAATGGCCGATCTGTGCGAGAAAGTGGGAGCCAATGTTCAGGATGTCAGCCGCGGCATCGGCATGGACAACCGCATTGGCGCAAAATTCCTGCACGCAGGGCCCGGCTACGGCGGATCATGCTTTCCCAAAGACACCCTTGCCCTTCTTAAAACGGCCGAGGATTACGACAGCCCGACGCGAATTGTCGAAGCTGTGGTCAAGGTCAATGAAAGCCGCAAACGGGCCATGGGCCGCAAAGTCCTGGACGCATTGGGCGGAGCAGACGCTGCACGCGGCAAAAAGGCGGCGCTTCTGGGCCTGACCTTCAAACCCAACACAGACGATATGCGCGATTCCCCTGCTATCGCGGTGGCACAAACGCTGACCGATGCAGGCGTCGAAGTTTCGGCTTATGATCCGGAAGGTATGGAGCTTGCCCAGCCGCTGATGCCCGACGTCAAAATGTGCGCTGATCCCTATGAGGCAATCGAAGGCGCAGATGCCACCGTCATCGTGACCGAGTGGGACGCGTTTCGCGCGCTCGACCTTACCCGAGTCGCGGATTTGGCCAATGCACCGGTGCTAGTGGATCTGAGAAACATCTATTCGCCAGAAGACGTGCGTTCGCGCGGATTCACCTACGCAAGTATCGGGCGCGAATAAGCGCCTGCGCGCAATGATATTTTTTAAACCTTTGCGTTAAGCATAGAGTCCCAAAATAAGCCGGTGCAAAAGTAAATTTTGTGTAAATTTTAACTTGGGAATCATCCCCTAGCTATGTAGCCTCCCTCGCAGGGGAAACACCTATGCAAAGGGGCAATACATGAAAAATCGTATCCTACTCTCTAGCGCGGGCTGCATGGCTCTTGCTGGAGCTCTAGCCACTGCACCTGCTCACGCCTCCGGCGGCGACGCAGCAACTGCAGGCGGCGACGGCCCAACCGATGAAGTCTCATTCCGTCTGGAAGCGGATAATGAGGCTGACACAGACACCGCGGATCTTCGTGCAGCGGTTTCGCCGCTGAACACCTTCCAAGGTATCGATGCGTTTGAATTCCAACCAGACGTAGCAACGATTGCCGATTTCCGTACATCGCGCACCGATGGTGGCTTTATCGGTTCGATCGTTGATCCAGACCAGAGACTCCTCGTTCGCGACGACGTGGGTGTCGATTTTGGCGATCCGGACAACGTAGCTCCGTACGCAGTGCACCTGTTCCAACAGCGCAACTCTGATGGCGGCGTGTTCTTCAACTGCACAGGCAGCGTGATCAACCCGCGTACGATCCTGACCGCCGCACACTGCCTCAACGGCAGCGATGGTCCGATTGCGACGATTTCATCTGAAAGCTACGGCCTTCCGGGCTCTGGCGCAGCGACCACGGTTCTGGTTGCGACGGGTCAGAGCAGCGCCGACCGTATCTTTACCTACATCGGTAGCGGTGCAGGTTATGCTGATGGCGGCGTTGCGTCGAGCACCGATGTCATCATCCACCCGACTGGCAATCCTGATAACATCGGCCTCGGTTTCCCATGGGCCGACGTTGCCTTGATCGCAGTCGATGCGCCGATCACTGACGTGCCGTCTTTGTCGATCCTGCTTACACCGCTCTCCGAAGTAACGCACGTTCTTCAAGTCGGTTACGGCACGAACGGCACCGGCCTCACCGGTGGCACGAATGCGGGAAGCCGCTTCCTTCGCCGTGTCGGTGAAAACATGCTTGGCCTTCTGGGCAGCACCAGTGACTTCATTGATGGCGTATTCCCGGACTTCGCTCCTGCAACGCAGACGCTCGGGTTCGAGAGCCAGAACTACTACTGGACCGATTTCGACAACCCAGACCGTACACCGGAGCAGCAAGCAGGCTGTGACTTCACCGGTTCCAACATCAGCTGTGGCACACTTGATGACGTGCTTGCGATCGACTTCTTCGATGGCGACGCGCTTCCGGGTGAAGCAGGTACGGGTCCAGGCGATTCGGGTTCACCTTTGGTCGCAGATCAGCTTGCGGGCTTCCCGCTTGCAATCGGCGTCCTTTCTGGTGGGTTCGATTTCTTCGGCCTCGGCGGCACTTACTCAGACGTGAGCTTCTACAACCCGCTCTATCCGTTCTTCGAATTCATCACCGAGAACACGTCCTACAAGTATGTCTCTGCGAATGCAGGCGATGGTAACTGGTCGGATGCAACACACTGGACGCAGGATCTCGATCCGGGCTTCTTCATCCAGGATGCAAATGGCGACATCGTCAATGGCATTCCAGTCGGAAACGAGCCAGGCATCACTGCATCTGACGGGAACTTCGGTTCGATCTTGGGTCAGGATATCTCCGGTTTCCCAACCGATATCACTCCTGGCTTCGAAGGCATCGATACGAGCGTTCCTGAAAGCTCAGCTCTGCTCGGCCCAGGTTCGACCGGCTTTGTTCCTCAGAACACCGACGGTACTATCGGCGTCGCATTCGCGAACCCGGCTCAGTACTTCGAAGTTCACCTGAACAATGCAGGACGCACCACTGTTGATCTCGACGTAGAGATCGACAAGCTGGTTGTTAACGCATCAGACGCTGAACTGTTCGTGGACTCGCCATTTGCGTTGACCCTCATTCAGGACATCGAGCAATTCGGTGGCTTGGTTGAAGTCGATGGCACGGTGAACACACCGTTCTACTTCCTCGTTAGCGGTGAGCTTGCCGGTAGCGGTGGTACGATCAACACCAATGCCCTGCTTAACGCCAATGGCCTTCTGAACGCAGGTGGTGCTGGTGCATTTGGAGACATGACCATCAATGGTGATTTCCTCCAAACGTCTGCCGGCTTCACTTGGTCAGACTTCAGCCGTGGTCGCCGCGGTGCGGTTACTTCAGATGTCTATGACATCACGGGAACCGCGTTCCTTGGTGGTACGCTTCTGGTTAGCACAAACGACCGCCGCCCTCGCTTCGGCACAGAGTATACTGCTCTGACCGCTGGCGCGATCGACGGTTCGTTCGATGGCACTCTGCTCCTCAGCAATTCTGCAACTCTGCAGGCTGAGAGCCGTGTAGAAGGCAATGAAGTGATTGTTGAGATCACCGCTCGCAGCCTTCGCTCGCTTGGTCGCGGAACCCAAATGGAATCGCTGGGCGGTGCGCTGGATAGCCTTCGTGCATCACGCTTTGCCGAGTTTGCGGGTCTGTTCGACTTCGTTGATGCGGCAAGCTTCGACACGCTCGGAGGCACATTGACTGCGATCTCGCCAGTGAGCGCGCTCAACCAGACCTTCACTGCAAACTCGTTCTCGCACCGTTTCACAGGTCAGATTGCCCAGCGCACTCTTGCGCTGCGTAATGGATCGCGGGCTGCTGGTGGCTTTACCGCTGCTGGCAATGCGAGCTTCGCGATTGCTGGTGGTGCACCTACGGAGATCGGCAAAGTCGGCACGTTCGGCACCGCTTCCGGCATCTACCTCAACGGTGGACAGGTTCAGCAGGGCGTAACCGGCAACGGTACCGCAGGATTTGGTGCCTTTGGTGTCAATGGTGTCAGCACCGGTGAAATCGGCGCGAATGCTTTCGAACAACTGTCTCTGAACCAGGCCGGTGAAATCACCGTTGGTGCGGATCTGCGTGTCTCGGAAGGCTTCAGCTTCGGTGTAGCGGTGTCCAACATCCGCAACAGCCAGCTGGCGCTTGCCGGTAACCAACCGCAAGAAGACATCAGCCGCTCTGTCGCAATCTACGCGACGTATAGCGACGGTGGTCTCTTCGCTGATGGTTACGCCGGTACTGCCGACCAACGTCTGGGCTCGACCCGTCAGTCATCTGGCGAGTTCTTGAACGCCTTCGACAGCTCCATCGGCCAATCCGATGGCGATCAGGTCTTCGGCGGTGTTCGCCTTGGCTACGCTTTCGACCTTGCCCGGGGCCTCGAAGTTGGCCCAGTGGCCAGCCTCGACTATCTCAGCAACCGTATCGGTGGCTATGATGAAACCGGCGCTGGTGCATTTGGTCTCTCCGTTGCTGACCGTACCTTCACCTCGCTTGGTGCGAAGGTTGGTGCGATGGCTAGCGTTGACATCATGGCATCCGAGAAGGGCTCGCTTCGTGCCTTCGGTTCGGTGGCTTATGCCCGCGAACTGGCTGACACTGAGGACACAGTGGTTGCACACTTCTTCGGTGCTGCAGACACGCCGTTCGAGCTTTCAAACTCACTCGACCCACAATGGGTGAGCGTGAACGCAGGCGCAGAAATGATGCTGGGTAACAACTTCTCGGCTTCTGTCTCTGTCACCTCGGACATGGGCCGCGGCGTTCTCTCGAACGACCAGGCGCAGGCTTCACTGAGCTGGCGCTTCTAAGCCTACACTAGAGCTTTTTCGGCTCTAACAAGCGCCGGGCCTTGCCACTTGGTAAGGCCCGGCGTTTTGCTTTTGTTTTCGGGAATGGACCGGACATCCGTTTCCGGCGCGCTAACAATATCAGGGGGCGTCATAAGCCGGGTTCTGTGTCCCCAATGGGGCGGCAACCATTCATCTGGGCGACCTGTTGCCAAGTGCGCTCAAGCAGCCAACCCGGGTCTTCACGGGGCGAAACACCCCTGCCCGCTCCGAAAAGCGCGCGCGAGACCCCTATTTGGCCTTGCTCCGGGTGGGGTTTGCCGTGCGGAGCCTGTTACCAGACCCCCGGTGCGCTCTTACCGCACCCTTTCACTGTTGCCTGTGGTCCTTAAACCCATCGGCGACCTGCTCTCTGTGGCACTTTCCCTAAACGCTGACCCGAAAGCCAACGCTCGGCGGGCGTTACCCGCCACCCTTGTTTCGTGGAGCCCGGACTTTCCTCGCATACCAAAAGGCACACGCGGCTGCCTCAGCCCCCTGATGCCACGCGCCCTACAGGACCGCGCATGTCTAGGAAAGTCCAAAGACGCGCTAGGGCGTGACGATATCAAACTGTGGATCGGGCTGATCCAGTGATTGGAACAAGCCCAGAAGCGCCAGAGGATTGCCTTCGATCGTTGCTGCTCCACTTGCGAGCAAGGACTGGATATCGACCTCTTGCGCAAGCAGGAGGTTGAAGTCGCTGCGATCAATGGTGAGCGCGGCTGCGGGTCCTTCGGCCGTGCCAGAGCGCGGATACATCACGCTGCGGCGCATATCGACGGTGATGCTTTCCCCGGTGTCGGGGAAGGCGAATTGAAGGACAGCAGGCTCTCCTTGCATCTTGGCCGGATTGAACCGAGTGGCAAGCGCATCAAACAGGTCGAGCGTTGGTACAGCGGCAAGCACCCCGGCAGTGGCAGTGGTGATATCAGCGTTCTCGCGCGGGACACGAAGCTCGTCAGCCGCAGACAGATAGATATTGCGCCAGGTCCCGCCTTCAGACTGGTAACCCAATTGCTCATACGTCGCTGCTAGCCATTGCCGGGCCGCTTCGTTCTCGGGCTCTGCAAACACCAGCGTCTGCAAAAGGCGTGCGCCCCAACGGTATTCGCCTGCCTCAAACGCGGCCTGCCCCTTGCCTAGAGCTGCCTCAGCTCCGCCAAGCGCTTCGACCCACCTAACCGCTTCCTCAGCCTTTGGCAGCGGATCATAATCCGCCGGAACCGCATTCCACCAACCGAAATAGCGTTGATAAACGGCGCGCGAATTGTGTTCATATGTGCCGTAATAGCCGCGCGTTCCAAAATCGCTCGCGGCAAAGTCAGGCTCGCCAATGGCGTTGGCGATCTCGTCCATGGTCGCCCCCTGATTGGCAAGACGCAGGGTCTGATCGTGGGTGAACCTGTATGTGTCACGCTGATTGCGCAGCGCCTCTCGGACATTGTCATTGCCCCAGATCGGCCAATGGTGCGAGGCCAGCATAACTGATGACTTGGCACCAAACTGCACCAAAATATCGTCGATTGTGCGGCTCCACTTGAGGCTGTCACGCACCAGAGCGCCGCGCGGGGTGAGAATATTGTGAAAATTGCGCGTAGCGACCTCGGCGGTGTGGAGCGCGTTATATTGCGGCAGGTAGAACACGAATTCCGATGGTGCTTCTGTGCCACCAGCATCGAGGAACTCGAACATCACGCCGTCAATCTCGAGAGTTTGGCTCTCCACCCCAAGCTCACGCGTAGGTGGAAGCAAGCCAATAGGCCCGGTCGAAAGCTTCGGCCCAAGCCCAACGCCCACTACGCCTTGCGAATTGACCGGAAGGTTTGCGCCAAACTGATATTGTGCGCGGCGACCCATAGCCGCGCCTGCAAGCACGCTTTCGCCCACTGTTTCGGCGGTGAAGCCAGCCGGAGCGATAATCTCGACCTCGCCTGCGGCCAAGGCCTCGCGTGATGTCACGCCCAGCACGCCGCCAAAGTGGTCGGCATGGCTGTGGGTGTAGAGCACGGCGACAACCGGACGCTCTCCCAAGGTAGCATTGGCCAGTGCAAGGCCCGCTTTTGCAGGTGCCGGGGTCAAGAGCGGATCGATCACGATCCAGCCGCTTTCCCCCGCGATCAGGGTCATCACCGACAGGTCATAGCCGCGGATCTGATAGATACCGGGCACAACCTCGAACAGGCCGTGAATTGCGGTCAGCCGGCTTTGCCGCCAGAGCGACGGGTTCACGGTATCGGGAGCCTCAGCGTTGAGGAAATCGAAGTCGGGAATGCTCCACGCAACGCTGCCATCTTCATTAAGAATATCGCCTTCGAGCTGGGCCAAAAGGCCGCGCCGGGCATTCTCGAAATCGGCAGTGTCAGCGAGCGGGAGTTCGCTTGCGACAGCGGCATTGTGAACCACTGTTTGCTCGCTTGCAGCGCCTTGGGGTGGAGGAGCGTTTCCGGCCAATGCAAGAAGTGCCAGCACGGATGCCGTCGCCGCTAAGTGTCTCATCAATATCCCCTCGTTCCCGTTTGTTGCTGCCCTTTTTGAGCTAGCGTGTCAGTCCCTGATCTCTTTCAAGCAGCAATTGCCACAAGATGGCCCCCAATTGCGCATCCGGCCGGCCCTCGATCCGTTCCGGCCGCCAACGCCGCTCAAACGCTTCAATCGCCTTGATACCTTCTGTGATATCATAGCCAAACCGCTCCAAAGCGAGGAGAAAAGCCCCGTCATTGTCGAACGGATCAGCAGCCTCAAACTTTGCAGGCGTAGGCAGGCACAGGCCATATTCCGACAAGCGCTCCCACGGGAAAAGCTCGCCCGGGTCCACTTTGCGCATGGGCGCTACGTCGGAGTGGCCGACCACATTGGCGCGGGCAATATCATAGTCTTTGACGATGCGAGCAACCAGCGGGACCAGCGCTTTGAACTGGCTTTCTTTGAAACCGCGATACCCACCATTCACAGGGTCATGGCCCGGGTGATCAAGCTCGATCCCGATACTCGCCGAATTCACATCCTTGATCCCGCGCCAATAAGACGCGCCCGCATGCCAGGCGCGCTTCGCCTCGCTTACAAGCTGGATCACCTCGCCTTCCTCGGTGATGAGGTAATGCGCGCTCACCCCCGCTTCCGGGTCAGTCAGCCGCTCAAGCGCGGTCTCGACCGGCTTCATCTCAGTGTAATGGATCACCAGCATGGTGATCGGCAGCTGGCGATCGTTGCAATTGGGAGATGGTACAACGCGGTGAACAAGTTCGCTCACCTCCATATCGCGCCAATCACCGTCTCGCATTTCGCTCACCCGATCATACCCTCAGGCTCTGGCAGAACCGCGCCCAGGACAAGCGCGCCGTCGGCCATTGCGAACTGCAACCCGCCGCCCATGTCCCTCGCCAGCAAGGCGATCATGTGAGCGGCTGCCGTGCGGCTTGTGATCTCATCGTCGGGCAGTTCGCCCTGCAAGGCCTGTCCGATGGTTTCATCAAAGGCCAGCTTTTCCGCAGTTGCGCGCGCGACGATTTCGACATTTCCGCCGGTCCGTTCCGCCCCGATGTCCAGCGTGCCGCCCCGCACCAATGCATCCAATGCGATTTGCGAGAGGTTGAGCATAACCTTGATCGCTGCTTTGGGCAGCTTGGCATCGGAAATCGCCCAATTGAGCTCAACGCGTTTTGCATCGGCAGCCAATGATCCAATCACTTCCTGCGCTTCTTCGACAGGCACATATTCGCCAAATCCGCCTGCTGCGCCAAAGGCAAGCCGGAAGAATTTGAGCTTGTCTGTGCTGGTCTTGGCGCTTTGTTCAAGCAGCTCCACACAGCGTTTCTGCATCTCCGGATCGGTTTCGTCAGCCAGAAGCTCGATCCCGTTGGATAAAGCGCCCACAGGCGACAAAAGGTCATGGCACAGGCGCGAACACAAAAGCGCGGCGAGATCGGTTTGTGAAGTCATTTAGGCCCTTGTACGTGAAAAGTTTGGCATTCTTGGCACACTGTCTAAGGCCAAAAAACATCTTCGGCCACAGGCGGGTGCGAAAGTTCCACCAAAGCGGCTCAAAAAATGGACGGGTGCGCTCTGCATGAAGGGGAGATTACCCGCCTACCTCCGCGAAGGAAAGCGGCTGGAACCCTTCAGGAAGTTCTCGCCAGAACGCAATCGCGCCTTCGCCTGCAATCGCCCAGATCATTCTATCGCCCGGCGCCATCTCCTGATCCGTGACCGAGGGTTTGGCCGCGCCTTTGGGATGGGAATGAAAATACCCGAGCAATTCGGGCCCGCCGGACCGCGCGGCACGGTGCGCATCAATCAAGGTTTGGGGGTCCAGTTCGAAATGCGTATGCGGCGCATGGTGCACATTGCGGGCCTCCACAAATTGCGTGATGCGCGCCCCCTCACCCAACAATATGCCGCAGGCCTCGCGTGGGTCAGCGCGCAGCGCGGCATCGCGTAACGCTTCGAGCACGTCTCTTGTCACTTCGATAGCCATCGCCCATGGGTTTAGTCATGTCCGACAAGGAAGTCATCAAAGGCACCATCACAATATCTGCCCGGCTCGACAAGGCTCTGGCAGAGGCAACCGATTTGTCGCGTGCCCGTGTGCAGGCTTTGATTGGGGAAGGCTTGGTGGAAGTCGACGGCAAGCCTGAAACCTCTGCCAGCGCCAAAGCGGCTGCGGGTGCGGCCTTCAGCATATCGATCCCCGCCGCGGTCGAGGCACGGGCACGTCCCCAAGACATTCCGCTTGAAGTGACGTTTGAGGACAAACACCTCATCATCGTCAACAAACCTGCTGGCATGGTGGTGCATCCGGCTGCCGGCAATCCCGACGGGACTTTGGTGAACGCGCTTCTCCATCACTGTGACGGGAGCCTTTCTGGCATTGGCGGTGTCGCACGCCCAGGCATTGTGCACAGGATCGACAAGGACACCTCTGGCCTGCTGGTAGTGGCCAAATCCGATGCCGCGCACGAAAGCCTTGCCGCGCAATTTGCCGAGCATTCGGTTCACCGCCGCTATTTGGCGGTCTGCGCCGGGCACCCTACCCCTTCATCGGGCACAATAGACGAGAGATTGGGCCGCTCGGACCACAACCGAAAGAAAATGGCTGTGCTGGACAAGAATTCCTCTCGCGGGAAACACGCCATTACCCATTATAAGACGCTTCAGAGGCTCTCATCGAGTTCATTGATCGAGTGCCGTTTGGAAACCGGCCGAACGCATCAGGTGCGCGTTCACTGTGCATCAATCGGCCATGCGTTATTGGGAGACCAACTCTACGGTAAAACGCCGAAAGCCCTCAAACCGCTCCTTACCGAGCTGGGATTCGCACGGCAGGCGCTTCATGCGGCTGAATTGGGTTTCCACCATCCCGTTTTGGGGCAAGAACTAAGGTTTTCTGCGGATTTACCGCCCGATATGAGGGAACTAATCGACGAACTTGGCCGTTCTTATCGATGAAATGCACTGCAAAACGAGAGAAACTCGCATATATGTAACCAAGTGGCCCGTAACTCCGGATGCCCATCAGGGGTCCGAAAAGTCGAGGTCGACGCAAGAAAGGTTGGAAATTACGTGAGCACTAAAGCAAAAGTTCCGGCACTCAGCGGCGAGCAAAGCCTCAACCGCTATCTGTCGGAAATCAAAAAATACCCCGTGTTGACCGCCGAGCAGGAATATATGCTCGCAAAGCGTTACGCCGAACACGAAGATCCGGAGGCCGCCTCACAGCTGGTTTCGTCGCACCTTCGTCTCGTTGCGAAAATCGCTATGGGCTATCGCGGTTATGGCCTGCCCGTCTCGGACCTGATTTCCGAAGGGAACGTGGGCCTGATGCAGGGCGTCAAGAAATTCGAACCCGATCGCGGCTTCCGCCTCGCGACTTATGCGATGTGGTGGATCAAGGCGAGCATTCAGGAATACATCCTGCGTTCGTGGAGCCTTGTCAAAATGGGCACCACCGCGGCTCAGAAAAAGCTGTTCTTCAACCTTCGCCGGATGAAGAAGCAACTCGAAGCCTATGACGATTCCGATCTGCACCCTGAGGACGTGACCAAAATCGCGACCGATCTGGGCGTGCCGGAGCAGGAAGTCGTCAATATGAACCGCCGGATGATGATGGGCGGCGATGGCTCGCTCAACACACCGATGCGCAATGGTGAAGAGGGTGCCGGTGAATGGCAGGATTGGCTGACCGATGATCGTCCGCTTCAGGACGAGACGGTTGCCGATGCTGAAGAAGCCAACGTGCGCCACGAAATGCTGGTCGAGGCAATGGATAGCCTGAACGAGCGTGAGCAGCACATCCTGACCGAACGCCGCCTGACGGAAAGCCCACAAACATTGGAAGAGCTCTCACAGGTATACGACGTAAGCCGTGAGCGTATCCGCCAGATCGAAGTGCGCGCCTTTGAAAAGCTGCAAAAAGCAATGCAGCGTATCGCTGGCGACCGCCTGATGCCCGGAGTGGCGTAAGCCTTATCGAGGCAGCGCTTTCAACAGCGCGTCAAAAACAGAAACATCGAAGCGCCGGGGGGGCTCCTCCGGCGCTTTGCGTTTGATCTCGGCCAGCAGTTCGTCCTTTTCCGGAAATTCCCAACGGATCCTACCCGGCAAAACTTCAGACACAGCGCTGAACCAAGCTATCAAATCCGGTTGAAGGGCGAGATGCTGCTCGAAATTACCGCGCCTTCGGGTCGGGTCGCCTTCTTTTTGCGCCCGGGCCACAGAAGGCTCGATCCGCTTGACCAGATATAGGTCCGCAAAACCCAGCCTGCCCTTCGAGATGGCTTCACGGACAAAAACCTGCGCGTGCGCAAACTTGTCGGGCCAATGAAAGCCTGCCCGCTCCATGCACCATGAAAAATGGATCTTCATCGGATCAGTGTCGCAGATGGCAAAGCCGTGCTCGCGCTCAATCTCAAGCGCCATCTGGAATTTTCGCACATTGTGTTCAGCCCAGAAGTGGGCGTGCTCGTCCAGACTGGCAATCGTATCCGGAATATCCCCCTTTACCGGAATTTCAGGCACAAAACGGCCATCGCCGAAACCTTGAGCATATGTCGTCTTTCCAGCAGCGCTAATCCCTTCGAGGACGACAATCATCGGTGGCTCATTTCCTCAGCCGGCAAAAGTCATCGCCCATCGCGGTGTTGAGCACGGCGCGGTATTCGGCGAACTTCGCCGCATCCTCTCCTACAAAGCCGAAAACCGGCTCTGCGATCTGTTCCAACGGCACAAACGCCACTGGACACGACACGGGCACCAATTGCGAACCCTGCCCCACTTGCAAGGTGGAGAGCAGACCAAACATGCGCGCCTCGCGCGTTGCCCGGCCCAGCATGATCATTCGGTACTGACCCTCTTCAGAAGTCATTAGATAGGTGTGGCCCGACAGGTGGGGCATGGAGACAAAGCCGCCCTGCTCGAACTCTGTATCCAGCCGGTCACTTTCCGAGAAGACAAGGTGACCCTTCGCATCATCCCAGAGGATGACCGTGCGGTAGGCATAGACCGCGCCGTCCTCGCCAAAGCTTGCGCGCAAGGTAAGGTATTCGCCTTCGATCCAGCGGACAGCAGGACGCGAGTAAGAACCCATGTGCTCCGGCGCGTGCATGGACGCAGGCGGCGAAACGGCAGGTTCTGTGGCCAAACTCCCCCGCAGAGACGCGCCCAGAGCCTCTTCCAGGCGTACAATCGTCGCGAGGGTAAAGCGGCGGCGACCAGACAATGCCTTTTCCAGCGTCGACACAGAGAGCTTTGCTGCCTGCGCCAAACCGGCGCGTGACAGCCTTTGCCTCGCGATCTCTTCGCGAAGCCGCGCTGCCACACTTGCATCATCGAAATCGCTCATCATCCCTCCGCTCACAAACTCATAGCCCATCGCATCCTCCCCTTCATCCTCTTTGCCTCTCAATTGCCGGACATATCCGCACATTTGCGTAAAACTCTGCCTCAAGCCTCCCAACTGTGCGCCAAAGCGGCGGATATTGGCTGGAATTGGCCGTGGCAGTGCGGCTCAATTCGTCGCTACTGAGATACGACTCAACGATGAATGGAGGCTGACATGCGACGAATTGCGGTTTTTCCGAACCGAGATGCACTGATTGTGATGGGTGTTTTGGGGGTGCTCGCCCTTTTTGCGGTTACCGCGATTTCTTTAAGTTCACGGGCGGTGGCTGGGCCCGCTGCCAATTCCAATGCGGGCATCATGCCTTCGCCAACCTCGCCGCAAGCTGAACGCGTCAATTACACTCCCACCTCTTCGGATGGCGGCTTGATGCTGCGTTCGTCCGGTGAAAAGGGTGTTGCAAGCAGCGTTCCGGCCGTGCGGCTTGGCACAGATATTGTCGCCGATGTCTCTGGCCAGACTGCGCGCGTTACGGTGACACAGGCCTTCCGAAACACCTCCGAGGATTGGATGGAGGCGACCTACCTTTATCCCCTGCCCGAAAATGGCGCGGTTGATACGCTTCAAATGGTGGTCGGCGACCGGATCTTCTCTGGCAAGATCAAGCCCAAGGAAGAGGCAAAGCAGATTTACGAGGAAGCCAAGGCCAATGGCCAGAAGGCTGGCCTTGTCGAACAGCACCGCCCCAATATGTTCCGCAATTCGATTGCCAATGTCGGGCCGGGCGAGACTGTTCTCGTCCAGATCGAATTTCAGGCGCCGATCCAGCAGATCAAGGGCGATTATTCACTGAGAATGCCGCTGGTGGTGGGCCCGCGCTATGTGGCTGGCACCGCCAATGCGGGCGGCTCGCTCACCAGAGCAGCGCTTCTTGCAGGTTCCAGCGATATCCTCGCGCCCACCGCTCATCCCGATATGGTTGCGAAAGCTGGAGGTGGATTGAACCCGGTCTCGATCACGGTGAACCTTGATCCCGGTTTTACGGCCGAGGCGATCTCCAGCCCCTACCACGCGGTCAAAGTCGCCGGCGAAGGAGAGAAACGCACAATTACTCTCAAAGACGGGGCGGTCCCTGCCAACCGCGATTTCGAACTGCGTTGGAGCGCGGGCGATACAGCGCCGCAGCTTGGTCTGTTTAAGCAGTCCCACGGCACGCTCGACTATGTGATGGCAACTATTACCCCGCCCAGCAGTGAACCCACGGACGCCGTGGTGCCCCCGCGCGAAATGATCTTCGTGATCGACAATTCGGGTTCCATGGCAGGGGACTCCATGCCAGCTGCCCGCCGCAGCCTGCTCTACGCGCTTGAAACACTGCGCCCGCAGGACCGGTTCAACATCATTCGGTTCGACCACACGATGGACGAGCTATTCGTTGGAGCGGTTCCGGCCACGGATGAAAACATCGCAATCGGCAAGAGCTTCACCCACGGGCTGGAGGCTGATGGCGGCACGGAAATGCTTCCTGCTCTACGCGCAGCCCTGGATGAGTGCCGGACCCGCGACGTGGTGCAAGCCGCCGAATGCGCTGTGGAAAGCACTGCATCGGGCAGATCCCTTCGCCAGATCATCTTCCTCACCGACGGTTCGCTCTCGAACGAGACAGATATGATGCGCGAGATCGCCCAAAACCGCGGTCGCAGCCGTGTGTTCATGGTTGGCATAGGGTCTGCTCCCAACAACTACCTTATGAGCCGCATGGCCGAAGCGGGGCGCGGAACCTTCACCAACGTGGGATATGGCGATGAGGCAGAGCCGCAAATGCAGCGCTTGCTCGACCGCTTGAGCAAGCCGATTGCGACCAATCTGACCGCGAGTGTGTCAGGCGGCAATCTTGATATTGCACCGCGCGATCTGCCTGACCTTTATGCAGGCGAGCCGCTCGTCCTGCTGGGCCGGACAAAGAACCTTACAGGCACTCTCACCGTTAGCGGCACGATTGCGGGCAAGCCGTGGAGCCAGCAAATCGACCTTTCCGAGGCGAGCGAAAGTGATGTTGTCGCCAAACTTTGGGCGCGTCGCCGGATCGCCGAGGTCGAGGCGGAACGGTACTCGGGCGAAACATCCTATGAGCGGGCCGATGCCTCGATCGAGGAGCTGGGGATGGACTTTCACCTTGTTACCAGCCGCACCAGCCTCATCGCGGTCGACGAAACGCCCAGCCGTCCGGACGGTGCCCGGTTGATGCGTGAAGAGCTTCCGCTTCTGCTACCTGCGGGTTGGGACTTTGACCATCTGTTCGGTGCGCAGCTTTCAGGAGCCTCGCGGGATGTGCCCACGCGCGATTTGGAAGAACGCCAACTGTTGCAACTGCCCAACACCTTAACCGGATATCAGCTCACCCTCGCGATTGGCCTGACCTTGCTGCTCTCAGGGATGGCTGGCGCGGTGTGGTGGAGGCGGGAACGGTTTGCCTATCGGACAGGTAGCAATCGGACGGGTGGCCACGGCCTCCAGCTGGCGGCCCAATGATGCTGACCGTTTCCGCCCGATATCCCGACCAAACCGGAGAGCGCGCAGATCAGAAAGGAGCATTCATGCGCGCTCTTCCCTTGTGGGTCATCGCGAGCCTGCTTTTGAGCGGCGCTGCGGTGACCGCGAAGGCACTTTACATTCCGGTAAAGGCCGAAGTTGCACAGGTCATGCTTACCCGCGCATTTAACGCCAGCGTCGAAAGCGGCCGTCCGGTCAAACCGTGGAGCTGGGCCGACACGGCCCCCATTGCCCGCATCAGCGTGCCTCGACTTGGACAAAGCGAAGTGGTGCTTTCAGGCGGGTCAGGCGAGGCGATGGCGTTTGGGCCGACGGCTTTGGTCGATGATCCGGCGCGCGCACTTACGATCCTGGCTGCGCACAGGGATACGCATTTTGAGTTCGTCCAGAATTTGGTGCCGGGTGATCTGGTGGAGATGGAGCGGCTGGACGGGACGCGCGTAGCCTATCGCATCACCCGTCTGGAAACGGTGCGCTGGGACGAATTTGCCCATCCGCATGATGGACACAGCATCGGTGATGGCGGCCTCTTGGCGCTCACCACATGCTACCCCTTCGACTCAAGCACACCTGGACCCTTACGCCGGGTGGCTTGGGCTGAGTTGGTAGGGGCTGAGCTGGTAGAGGCTGACTTGGTTACTGATCCCTAGTTTGCAGGCGCGAGATCAAGCACCGCTGCAATCATCGCGCGCGTGCCCAAAGTGACGCTTGGACGCGGGGTGACTTTGAACAGGGGAGAGTGGTGACTTGGCACCGCAGGCCCGCCATTGTCGGCCGCGTCAAACGCTTCCTGAGGCGTTCCGCCAACCGCAAAATAATATCCGGGCACGCCCATGTCTTCGGCTACGAAGTATGAGAAATCTTCGGCGCCCATGCCTTGTTGACGAAATTCCTGGAAAGTCTCTTCACCAAGGTCGCGACGCATGACGCCGTTCAAACGCTTTGCCAGATCCACGTCATTATAGGTCACAGGCGTGCCTTCGCTCACCACCACTTCGACCGGCATATCGTCGGGAAGGCCGTGCGCCTTGCCTGTGTTGACCGCGATCCGCTTGATGCTTTCCAACAGCTGCGCGCGCACTTTCTCATCATTGGCCCGAACGGTCAGCTGCAATTCGGCCAGATCAGAAATGATGTTGTGCTTGGACCCTGAGTGGAACGAGCCCACGGTGATAACAGCAGGCTGAAGCGGCTGGACTTCGCGGCTGACGATAGATTGCAGACCGGTCACGATTTGCGAGGCAATATAGACCGGATCGCGCCCAGCATGCGGGCTTGCCCCGTGTGCGCCGATTCCAGGCACCTTGATGTCCACGCTGTCCGCGCTCGAATATTGGATGCCTTCCGCCGCCGATACCTTGCCCGTCGGGAGAACCGAGGCAACGTGGAAGGCGAGCGCATAGTCAGGCGTGCCGAAGCGTTCGTAAAGGCCGTCAGCCAGCATTGCCTTCGCGCCGCCAACACGCTCTTCTGCTGGCTGGACGATGAACATGATCGTGCCCGACCAACTGTCTTTCATCTCAACCAGCTTGCGCGCGGTCCCGACAAGTGATGTGATATGCACGTCGTGTCCGCAGGCATGCATGACGGGATACTCTTTACCGTCCTGCCCAACTTGCGTCGCAGTCGAGGCATAGTCGAGGCCCGATTTCTCAAGCACAGGCAGCCCGTCCATATCAGCCCGGATCAGGATCAGCGGCCCCTCTCCATTTTCCAGCATACCGACAACGCCCGTACCACCGACGCCTTCTGTCACCTCTACGCCCGCCTGACGCAGCTCTTGTGCCATGCGCGCAGCCGTCTCGTTCTCGAGGAAGGACAGCTCGGGGTTTTCATGGAAGTGCACGAAAAGGGGCGCGAGGTAATTGTCATAATCCGCCTCGACCGCGGCTTTGATAGCGGCATGATCCACCATATGATCATCCGCCAGAGCAATCACAGGCGTGCTTGCAAACGAGAGTGCAACGGCTGCTGCGGCGGTGCGGAATAGGTTCATGTCTGCTCTCCTGCGAAGTTTTTCAGCAGAAAGCACGCCCGTTTCCTGCGCGCAAGGTCCAAGCGCAATTGCACCTTGCACAGCGGCACCCTAAATGCGTTTTCACGATGAAGCGCATTGCTACTTTCACCTTACGGATTCTGGCCAAGGCAATCCTCTGGTTTGTGGGGGTGACCCTGTTGCTGGTCATTGCATTCAAGTGGATCCCCGTCCCGATCACGGCGACAATGGTCATGGACGAAAACTCCATCACCAAGGATTGGGAATCGCTCGAGAATATCGATCCCAACCTTGCCTATGCGGTGATCGCCTCTGAAGATGCAAAGTTCTGCGAACATTGGGGTTTCGACGCGGAAGCCATCGGCAAGGCGGCTCTGGAAAACGCCAAGGGTGGCCGGATCAGAGGCGGTTCGACCATCAGCCAGCAAACGGCCAAAAACGTGTTTCTGTGGCAAGGCGGCGGCTATTTTCGCAAAGGTCTGGAGGCGTGGTTTACCTTCTGGATCGAGGCCGTCTGGGGCAAAGAGCGCATCATGGAAGTGTACCTCAATGTCGCTGAAACAGGGATTGGCACTTACGGTGCAGAAGCAGGCGCGCAGCGTTACTTCGGCCATTCCGCAGCGCGGCTTTCACCTGACGAAGCGAGCCGCATGGCGGTCGCCCTTCCTCTGCCCAAAGAACGTGCGGTCATAAACCCAAGCGGATGGCTTGCCCGGCACGGCAACAGGATCGAACGCAGCATCGCCGACGTGAAACAAGGCGGTCTTGCTGCATGTATCTACAATTAGGAACTTTTTGACCTTCGACTCGTCCCCATTGCATATGATGCAAGGATTGACCTAGCTTGATCCCGGTGCTCAAGGGACGATCAGTGAGGAAGAATTACACCGTGCGATGTAAGCCCATTTTGTCAGAATCCAGCCTTCAGCCGGCCACCGTCATGGTGGACGTGGAGCGCATGATCTGATGGCTGACGGTCGCTCTGATCTGGCGGCAAATGCTGCGCGCGAGCGCCTCAAGGCCGCGATGGCGCGCCTGGCAGACGGCGACAGTGCTGCTCTTGAGGAAATTTATCAGGCCACGCGTGTGAAGCTATTTGGAATCTGCCTGCGTATATTGGGTGATACAAAAGAAGCAGAAGACGCATTGCAAGACGTTTACATCAATCTTTGGCAAAAAGCCGACCGGTACGACCCGGAGAGAGCGAGCCCGATTTCGTGGCTCGCGACCTTTGCGCGCAACCGGGCGATCGATCGTCTGCGCACTGGCAAGGTGCGCGGCGGCGCTGTTCCGGTCGAAGAGGCGTTGCCGCTTCCCGACAACAATCCTTTGGCTGATGCCTTGATGGTCGATGCTGAACAATCCGCGCAAATACATAAATGTATTCAAGGGCTTGATGAACGCACCCGTGATCACATCCGAAGCGCATTCTTCGATGGCTTCACCTATGCAGAACTTGCCACACGCGCCGATGTCCCTCTTGGCACGATGAAAAGCTGGATCCGCCGCGGTTTGCAAAAACTGCGCGCCTGCCTGGAAGCGAGTGAGGCGACATGAGCGCGGACAAGACGCCTTTCAACGAAGCGGAACGCGATGACGCGATGAAGGCGGCCGAGCATGCGCTTGGCCTTCTTGAAGGTGAGGAATTGCTTGCCTCGCGTGGAAAACTTGCGACCGATCCCGAATACGCCGCACGCAAGGAATGGTGGGACAACTGGTTTGTCCCGTGGACTGACGAGGTTGCGGGCGCACAGCCAAGCGATGCTGTCTGGGCGCGAATTAGCGCAGAGATTAATGCGTCTCGCGGCGAAACCTCAGGGGATACTGACGGCTCGAATGTCGTCGACCTTACAGCCCGCCTGAGGCGCTGGCAGTGGGTCGCAGGTCTCACCTCGGCTGCCGCCGCTGTGATGCTTGCGCTTATGCTTTTCTCCCCGGGCAGCGAGCCCGGTTCTATCGCCCCATCCCAAGACGGGGTGATTTTGGCTGCAAGCGGTCCTTTGGTCGCCCAGGTGCCAATTGGCGACACCGGCCTTCGGTTGGACGTCACATATATCCCTGAAAGCGAACGTCTTCTGGTCGGAGCCATTGGCCTCACCCCTGACGGCGTCCACGATCACGAATTGTGGCTTGTCCCGTCTGATGGCAGCGCATTGCAATCATTGGGCGTTGTGAAGCCGGGCGAAGTGCTTTCTCAAGAGCTTACCCGCGAAATCACGGCCAATATGGGCGACGGGGCCAACCTTGTCCTCACGCGCGAGCCTATTGGCGGGAAGCCTGAAGACGAAGATGCAGGGCCGGTTGTTGCCGAAGGTGCATTCTCTAAAGTCTGATTGGCATCTCCTAAGAGACTAAAAAACCTTCAGAATTCAGTGTTTTTGTGAAATTTTGGAAAAAAGTTGATCTGCATTGCATCCGCTAGCGAAAGGCTTGCGTAATTTTCAATGCAAGACTGGGAGGGCTTGCACTAACTGGAGATCCCCTATGTCCAAGAATTTCAATGCCTTCCGTGCTGCCGCTCTTGCTGCGGTGGCTGCAACCACCGGTCTTGTTGCAGTAAGCACAACACCGCTTGCCGCCCACCACCACAAGCAGGCCGCCGTCGAAGCGCCCAACATCGTACAGACCGCGCAAAGCACTGGTGTCCACAACACGCTTGTCGCTGCCGTGACTGCTGCTGAACTGGCTGGCACTTTGTCCAACCCCGGCCCCTTCACAGTGTTCGCGCCAACCGACACCGCATTTGCCAAGCTTCCCGCAGGCACCGTCACCACGCTGCTGCGTCCGGAGAATAAGGGCCAGCTGACCAACGTCCTCGTCTATCACGCAGTGTCAGGGTCGGTCACATCCGATGATCTGGTAAAGCTCATCAACAAGCACGGCGGCGAAGCGACCATCGATACGCTTGCCGGTCAGAAGCTCACTGCGCGTCTTTCAGGCGACAACATCATCATCACCGATGCAAAGGGCCGCGCGACCGCTGTCACAACTGCGAATGTGCAAACCTCGAACGGCATCATCCACGTGACGGATGGCGTTTTCCTGCCAGCCTAAACCCCCGTAACAACCCCGCAACACCCGCAAGCGCCACTTCGCTATTCCCCCCTCCCAAAGCAGAAGAGGCGCTAGCAACTGCCCCGCCTGGCTCACCGTTCCCGAGCCAGGCGGGGTTTCTTTTTGACTACGCACTTAGCGTCTTAGGAGAGGGCGAATTCCACCGCAGCTTTTGCATGGAGCTGCGTCGTATCGAACAAAGGCACTGAACTGTCAGACTGGTCGATCAGAAGGCCGATTTCGGTGCAGCCGAGGATAACGCCGCCAGCGCCCTCACTCACAAGCCTCGTGATTATGTCGCGGTAAGCCTCGCGCGATTCCTCAAGCATCTGGCCTGCGATCAGCTCTTCATAGATTACACGGTGAACTTCGGCGCGGTCCTCGGCCTCTGGCACAATGACATCAAGGCCGTGGTGCTCTTCAAGCCGCTCGCGGTAGAAGGGCTCTTCCATCGTGAAAGCTGTACCCAGCAGCGCTACTCTGGTGATCCCGGCCTCGCACACGACATCTGCTACCGTGTCCGCGATATGGATCAACGGAAGGCTTGTCGCCTCTTCGATCTCGTCTGCAAGCTTGTGCATGGTATTGGTGGCAAGCAGCACGCAATCCGCCCCGCCCGCTTCCAGATTCTCTGCACTTGAGACCAGAAGCTGAGCGAGCTCTCCCCAATCGCCTGCGCCTTGCGCTTCGGCGATGGGGCCAAAGTCCAGGCTGTCCATCAGGATTTTGGCAGAATGCGGCGCGCCCAGCCTATCACGCACTGCGCGATTGATTTGGCGGTAATATTGCGCCGAGCTTTCCCAGCTCATTCCGCCAATGATGCCTATGGTGCGCAAGCTATCGGGTCCTATTTCCTGACGTTCGCGGGGGTAATGCGGCAGTTACCCATCGCTCTGATCCATCACCTTTGCAAAGTAACCAAACAGAAGCTGCACTGCCGGCAAAATGAAGCACAATACCCAAAAAACAGCCGCGATCAGGCTCATAGCAAAATACCGGTATCCACCAGCCGGACCGTAGAGGCCATCGAAAACGAGATAGGCAATCAGGATCAGACCGAGGAACGGGACGATCCAGCACACCGTCTTCGAGCTTTGCTGCGACAGGGAGTTTGCGCGCAGCACCGCAAGAGCGCACGCCACAAACCAGCCGATGAATGCAAAAACTGCGGCGGTGAAGAATTCTTGCTCAGCCACAGCCGGGAGAGGTCGCGATTAAGCCGCCTCTTCCTTTGCCTCGTCGCTACCGTGTACGCGGACGGGGTCTTTCTTGCCGCCTACGACGTCCTCGTCGATCACAATCTCGGTGACGCCTTCCATGTCTGGCAAGTCGAACATCGTATCGAGCAAAATGCCCTCCACGATTGAACGAAGACCGCGAGCGCCGGTCTTACGCTTGATCGCGCGTTCAGCGATGGCTTGAAGAGCCTCGTCGGTGAAGGTCAGTTCCACATCTTCGAGTTCGAAGAGCTTCTTATACTGCTTCACCAGAGCGTTTTTCGGCTCCTGAAGGATCGTCACCAGCGCATCGACATCCAGATCGTGCAGCGTTGCGATCACAGGCAGACGGCCGACAAATTCGGGGATCAGGCCGAATTTCAGCAGATCCTCAGGCTCGCTCTTTTCCAGAAGCTCGCCAATGCGGCGCTTTTCCGGATCAGCGACATGCGCGCCAAAGCCGATTGAGCGTTTCTGCAAACGGTCAGCGATAATCTTGTCGAGGCCTGCAAAGGCGCCGCCGCAGATGAACAGGATATTGGTCGTGTCCACTTGCAGGAATTCCTGCTGCGGGTGCTTACGACCGCCTTGCGGAGGCACGCTGGCAGTGGTGCCTTCCATCAGTTTCAGCAAAGCCTGCTGCACGCCCTCACCCGACACATCGCGAGTGATCGAGGGGTTTTCGGCCTTACGGGTAATTTTGTCGATTTCATCGATGTAGACGATGCCGTGCTGCGCCTTTTCGACGTTATAGTCGGACGCCTGAAGCAGTTTGAGGATGATGTTCTCGACATCTTCGCCCACATAACCCGCTTCGGTAAGGGTGGTCGCATCAGCCATGGTGAATGGCACGTCGAACGTGCGCGCCAGCGTTTGCGCAAGCAGCGTTTTACCCGTGCCGGTCGGACCGACGAGCAGAATGTTGGATTTCGCCAGTTCCACTTCGCCCGCTTTGCCGGAGTGCTTCAAGCGCTTGTAGTGGTTATGGACCGCCACCGAGAGGTTACGCTTGGCCGATTTCTGACCAATCACATAATCGTTCAGCGTTGCGAAGATTTCGGACGGAGTTGGAACCTCGCCCTCTTTCTTGCCAGCAATGCCCGCCTTGGTTTCTTCGCGGATGATGTCGTTGCACAGTTCAACGCACTCATCGCAAATGAAGACCGTGGGGCCAGCGATAAGCTTGCGCACCTCATGCTGCGACTTCCCGCAGAAGCTGCAATACAGGGTACTTTTGCTGTCAGATCCGCTCAATTTGGTCATTCCTAATGTTCCTCGAATCCGCATTCGCCTTAACCAAAGACGTACCAACGGATTCGGCAAGTGTATCTAGCTACCCATATGAATCAACACATGGCTCAGCATTTTTGGTCCGCAGTGCCGATAAATACGCGCAAATCGTGCACATGGGATTAAGCAAAGCAGCCCTGCGTACCGGATTGGGGCGCAGGGCCGACTTAGCGTTACCGCTTATTCAGGTGCGCCGCCTGAACCCTTCTCGTCAGAGCCCTCACCGGCCTCGTCTCCTGACTCCGGACGGGTTTCGAAGACTTTATCGACAAGGCCGAATTCCTTGGCTTCTTTCGCTTCAAGGAAGGTGTCACGGTCCATCGCCTCTTCGATGTCGTCGAGGCTTTGACCGGTGTATTTCACATAAAGGTCGTTGAGGCGCGTGCGGATGCGCAGGATTTCGCGGGCCTGAATTTCAATATCCGATGCCATACCGCGCGCACCGCCCGAAGGCTGGTGCACCATGATCCGCGCGTTTGGCAGCGCGACGCGCATGCCCGGCTCACCGGCTGCAAGCAGGAAAGAGCCCATGGATGCGGCCTGACCGATACACACGGTCGAAACGCGCGGCTTGATGTACTGCATCGTGTCATGGATCGCCATGCCAGCGGTCACAACGCCGCCGGGTGAGTTGATATACATGCTGATCGGCTTCGATGGATTTTCGCTTTCGAGGAAGAGCAGCTGCGCAACGATAAGCGAAGCCATATTGTCTTCTACCTGGCCCGTCACAAAAACGATCCGCTCGCGAAGCAGGCGCGAAAAGATGTCGAACGCGCGCTCACCACGGCTTGATTGCTCGACCACGGTTGGCACCAAAGCACCGGTCACAGGATCTTGCCCAAACTGCCCTTGAGCGCCGAAAGTTTCGCCAGAATTGCCGAACAGATCGATCATCGAGATATTTCCTCATCCAAAACGTTGACGCCCTATGTCGGGCGGACGCGCGCAATGTTCAAGGGCGTTAACTTTGCTCTTGGGCAAAAGAGCGAAAAGTGCGAGGTTCCCTCTTATGAAAAAACCACTTGTTTCGCTTCTCGCGATGTCGATCGCGCTCGGCCCTGTAGGTCTTAGCGCTGAGGAGAAACCTGCCGATTATGATGCGGTTGCCGCCGTGGGCGAGCAGGTTGAACGCATCAAGCAGTATGATGACGGCGACGACGGCCTCAATGCGGTCATTACCTATTCCTACACCGCCGGTTTCAAAGCACGCGAGATGTCCGACGTGGGCATTTTGCGTGGGCGAACGGTGTTGGTGAAAGACAATATCGAGACAGAGGAATTTGCGACAACTGCGGGAAGCCTTGCGCTCAAAAACAACTTCACCCGCCGCGATGCGCCCCTGATTGCTAATATGCGCGCGGCGGGCGGTGTGGTTCTGGGTAAGGCGAACCTGTCAGAATGGGCGAATATCCGCAGCAACAATTCGACCAGCGGGTGGAGCGCTGTGGGCGGACTTACCCGTAACCCCCATGCGATTGACCGCAATTCCTGCGGCTCATCCTCAGGCAGCGGGTCAGCGGTGGCGGCAGGTTTTGCCTGGGGAGCGATCGGGACCGAGACCAATGGCTCGATCACTTGCCCCGCCAGCATCAACGGCGTTGTCGGGTTCAAGCCCAGCGTAGGGATCGTCAGCCGCACCCATGTGGTGCCGATTTCCAGCACGCAGGACACAGCCGGCCCCATGACGAAGACGGTGTATGATGCCGCTTTGCTGCTCACCGCCATTGCGGGTGAAGACCCCGCCGACAGCGTGACTTTGGACGCGGTTCGGGTGCCGGATTACACTGCGGGCCTCAGCGATTATTCTCTGGACGGTGTGCGCATTGGCGTCATGCGGGGTCAGATCGGGGACAACGATCAGGTCGAAGACGTGTTCGGCACCGCCCTTGCCGACCTTGAACGCGCAGGCGCGGTGCTCGTGGATATCGAGCACGAAGTGAACACCGAGATGTACGGTAACAGCTTCACCGTCCTTTTGTTCGAGCTGCGCGAGGAGATGGGCAAATATCTCGAGAGCATTCCAGCGATTGGAGGCGGCGCAGGCGAAACCGATAGCGATATCGCGCCGCGCTCATTGGCCGACCTGATCGCCTTCAACGAGGCCAATGCCGACATAGAAATGCGCTGGTTCGATCAGGGCCTTTTTCAGGCTGCTGAAATGACAACCGACCGCGAAGCCTATGAAAAAGCGCGCGAGACTGCGGTGCGGATCGCTGGCGAGGAAACACTCGATATGCTGCTTGCCAAGCACGACGTCGCCTTCCTAGTCGCCCCAACGCGAGGGCCAGCGTGGATGAGCGACCTTGTGCTGGGCGATCAGTTTAACGGCTCTATCGGCTTTGGTTCACCCGCGGCCATCGCAGGCTATCCGCACCTCACCGTTCCGATGGGACATGTGGAGAGTCTACCGGTCGGGATCAGCTTCTTTGGTGCGAAATGGGCCGACCATGAAGTGCTCAAGGTCGGCGCAGCTTACGAGCGTGCCCGAAGCGCTGAATTGCCGACGCCAAGCTTCAAGCGCTGGTCACCCGAAGGCTAAAACGAAAAAGCCCCGCCTGGATCATCCAGGCGGGGCTTCGAATTTCTAGCCTTGGCTCTGCAAGATTACTTCTTGGCAGCTGGCTTTTTCGCCGGAGCTTTCTTGGCTGGCGCTTTCTTGGCTGGAGCCTTTTTCGCAGCTGGCTTCTTTTCAGCAGTCTTGGCTGCGGGCTTTTTAGCCGGAGCTTTCTTGGCCGGAGCCTTTTTGGCCGCAGGCTTGTCGCCCGTATCCTTAGCCGCTGCCTTCTTGGCTGGTGCCTTTTTCGCAGCCGCTTTCTTGGCAGGAGCTTTCTTCTTCGGAGCAGCTTTGACTTTTTCAGCCTCGGCCTCTTCATCCGCTTCGATAGCCGCTTGCAGTTCTTCGAGGGTCACTTCGCGCTCGGTGACTTCAGCCTTCTCGAACAGGAAGTCGACGACCTTATCTTCGTAAAGCGGTGCGCGCAGTTGAGCTGCTGCCATCGGCTCTTGCTGAATGTACTGCATGAAGCGCTCGCGATCTTCTTCGCGATATTGCTGCGCTGCTTGCTGGATCAGCATTTGCATCTCTTGCTGAGTGACTTCGACGCCGTTTGCCTGACCGATTTCGGAAAGGAGCAGGCCCAAACGCACGCGGCGTTCAGCGATGGTCTTGTAGTCATCCTTTTCAGCTTCGATCTCTTTGATCGCTGCTTCTGGATCTTCTTCCTTAGCCGCTTCCTGCTGAAGCTGAGCCCAGATCTGTTCGAACTCAGCTTCGACCATTTGCGAAGGCACTTCGAAATCGTGACCAGCAGCCAGTTGATCGAGCAGTTGACGCTTCATCTGTGTGCGGGTGAGGCCAGCGGTCTGCTGTTCAAGTTGACCCTTCATGATCTCTTGCAGCTTCTCGAGGCTGTCGAGGCCCAGGTTTTTGGCAAACTCGTCGTCGATCTTGGTCTCGGTTTCGACCTTCACGGCCTTAACTGTAATGTCGAAGGTCGCTTCTTTACCGGCGAGGTTTTCCGCCTGATACTCTTCAGGGAAAGTGACAGTGATGGTTTTCTCATCACCAGTCTTCACGCCCACAAGCTGCTCTTCAAAGCCCGGGATGAACGCGCCTGAGCCGATAACCAGCGCTGCGTCTTCGGCTTTGCCGCCTTCGAACTCTTCGCCGTCAAGCTTACCAACAAAGTCGATGATCAGCTGGTTGCCCTCTGCCGCTTTCTTGGTTTTGGCCGCGTCCTTATAGCTCTTGTTCGAGCCGGCGATGTTGGCGATCGCTTCTTCAAGCGCTTCGTCGCTTACCGGAACGGTCAGTTTCTCGAGGCTGATGCCATCGGTAGAAGGCGTTTCGACTACCGGGAGCACTTCGAGCTCAACCGTAATCTCAGCATCCTTGCCTTCTTCATAGCTGTCACCAAGCGAAACCGCTGGTTGCATTGCCGGACGCAGATCTTCGTCGCGGATAAGGCCGTCGACCGAATCGCGAATCATATCGTTGACCGTCTGGCCGTGGATTTGCTCGCCGTGCATCTTTTTAACAAGATTGGCGGGGACTTTGCCCGGACGGAAACCCGGCATTTTGACCTGAGGCGCGATCTTCTTGATCTCAGCTTCGATCTTGGACGCAATTTCAGCGGCCGTGATGGTGATCAGATAGGCGCGTTTGAGGCCTTCATTTGTGGTCTGCTTGATAGCCATGAGATTGTTACTTTTAGCCTCTGTAAGCGATAGGTTTGAGCAAGAATTTCGTAGTTCGAAAGAGCGTCTGCAGAAGGGCGAAGGTGGTGCGGGCGAAGGGACTCGAACCCCCACATCTTGCGATACCAGAACCTAAATCTGGCGCGTCTACCAATTTCGCCACGCCCGCATGCCCAGACGAAGCCGCGCGGCAAACCGTATAAGGTTCCCCGCGCGCGTCAGAGGGGGCCTCTATATCGCTCTTGCCAAAAGGGCAAGCGTAAGGATGCTTGTTTCGTGCAGCGCACGCGACTAAGGGCGAAATCTATGAGTGAAGAAACAAATTCAAATGACGTTCCGCCCGACCACCTTTCGGTCAATCCGCGCAATTCTGCGTTCGATGCCGAAGTGCTCCAACGCGGTGTAGGCATCAAGTTCAAAGACCGTGTGCGCACGGACATCGAAGAGTATTCGATCTCCGAAGGCTGGGTCCGCGTCCAAGCAGGCAAGACGGTCGACCGCAAAGGTCAACCGCTTACCATCAAGCTGAACGGTCCGGTTGAGGCATGGTTTGAAGATTTGGGCGAAAACCCGCCGGTCGCAAAGAAGGGCTAAACGCCTTTTTTCAGCGGGCGAATTTCGCAAACGCGTCGTCGAACTCGAGCTTCGCAAAGGCATTTTCAAACTCGCTTGAGCTTTGCGCGCGCACCGGGCTGCGAACGCGCGGGGTAACCTGTTGCATCTGTGGTTTGCCGTCGGCGTAGATGAAGCCGTGCAGCGGCCAATGCGTGCCGCCAGGCGCCCCTATCGAATGGTACCAAACGCGCACCTCGCTCCAGTCATTATTGGGCGATACGTCGATCGCGGGCACGTTGAACTCTTTTTGACCGCGTTTGCCGTTGATCTCTGACCAATTGGCATGGGTCAGGCGCACTGTTCGCGAATCGACGACTTCACTGACATAGGCGACGTGGCCAAGGCGCATGTTGCGATGGGGTTTGAACACCATCACCGCCCCTTCTTGCGGGCGACGACCCCGTGCATATTCGCCCTCGGCCTGATCCCACCAGGTGCGGGCATCGCCATAAATCTCGATACCGGAAAGCTCGCGGGCATAGGGCACGCATTGCAAATAGCCCGAGCTTTGCGCAATTGCTGGCGCAGGGGTGAGAGCGGCGGACGTGCTTGCCAAAGCAAGGCTAGCGGCGAAAAGGGGTTTGAGGTGGCAATTCATAATTACCCCTAATGGCCCGGTAATCTTGATATGGGCCTTTGGATAAGGGTTAATTTCGGGTTTAGCACGTTTGCCTTTAGCGCGGCGCCATGCACCCTTATGCTTGCTTATTCACGCTTCAGCGGCCACTTGGCGCCCAGACAAGCAGGCAATCGCAATATGAACACGCCCCAAAAACCAACAGTCATCATCATCGGACGCCCGAATGTGGGCAAAAGCACGCTGTTCAACCGGCTCGTGGGCAAGAAGCTTGCGCTTGTCGATGATCAGCCAGGTGTGACGCGTGACCGCCGCTTGGGCGATGCGGAAATTGCTGGCCTCCAATTCACCGTGGTCGATACGGCGGGGTGGGAGGATGAGGACGAACTCACTTTGCCCGGACGCATGCGCAAACAAACCGAAGCCAGCCTTGAAGGTGCAGATGCCGCCATGTTCGTGGTTGATGCGCGCGCAGGGCTAACCCCGCTCGACAATGAGATCGCGCGGTACTTGCGCGAACACGACGTGCCGATTGTCCTCGTCGCCAACAAGGCCGAGGGCAAATCGGGCGAAAGCGGCGTTCTTGAAGCCTACTCTCTCGGCTTTGGCGAACCTCTCGCGGTGTCGGCTGAGCACGGTGAAGGCATTGCGGACCTGTTCGGCGGGCTTTGGCCCATCATTGGCGAACAGGCAGACGCGGCAGAGGCCGCAGCCAACGCCCCTGTCGAAGAAGGCGAAGAGGCACCGCTGGGCCCACTAAAGCTAGCGATTGTAGGCAGGCCTAATGCGGGCAAATCGACACTCATCAACCGCTTGCTGGGTGAAGATCGCCTGCTCACCGGACCCGAGGCAGGGATAACCCGCGATTCGATTGCGATTGATTGGGAATGGGAGGACAAACGTTCGGGCACTACCCGCGAAATCCGCCTGATCGACACCGCAGGGATGCGCAAGAAACGCAATGTGACAGAGAAGCTGGAGAAGCTCTCGGTTGCCGATGCACGGCGCGCGGTGGATTTTGCCGAAGTCGTTGTCCTGCTATTGGATGCAACCCAAGGTCTGGAGCATCAGGACCTCAAAATCGCTGCCCTTGCTCTGGAAGAAGGCCGCGCCCTGATGGTTGCGATCAACAAGTGGGACATTGCCGAAGACGCCTCCTCGCTTTTCAACGGGATCAAGGCGGCATTGTACGACGGCTTGGCGCAGGTACGCGGGCTGCCGGTATTCTCTGTCAGCGCCAAGACCGGCAAAGGCCTCGACACAATGCTTGGCGCAGCTTTCACGCTTCGCGAAAGCTGGTCCAAGCGCGTGCCAACCGCCGCCCTTAACCGCTGGTTCGACGATGCATTGGCCGCCAACCCGCCGCCAGCGCCGGGAGGCCGCCGGATCAAGCTGCGTTACATTACACAGGCCGGCACGCGCCCTCCGCGCTTCGTTATCTTCGGATCGCGGCTGGATGATTTGCCAAAAAGCTATGAGCGCTATCTCGTCAATGGCATCCGCTCCAAGCTCGGCTTCGAAGCAGTGCCCGTGCGCGTCACGTTGAAAAGCGCCAAGAACCCCTACAACGCCAATCGCGGAGGCGGCGGGAATTACTCGAGCGGGACGCGCAAATCATGATCCTCGACCTGCTCTCTGTCGGCGTTGCCAGCGAATTTCTCGAGCGGACAGCTGACACGCCGCGTGTTCTGCGCGCGGTTGAGCTCAGCCTTGCGCCTGCATTTCTTTTGGTGGGTATCGGCAGCATCATGAATGTCATGATGGCGCGCATCATCTGGATTGCGGGCAGGATCGAGCGTTTGGTCGAAAGCGACAATATTTCATGCGATGTGGCCCACGCGGGCGAGATCGAGTGGCTGCGTAAGCGTCGAAGGCTTGTGCGCGTGGCGATCAAATTCTCGACCGCTGCT
Source organism: Erythrobacter sp. S227 (assembly GCF_057364925.1). Taxonomy (NCBI): domain Bacteria; kingdom Pseudomonadati; phylum Pseudomonadota; class Alphaproteobacteria; order Sphingomonadales; family Erythrobacteraceae; genus Erythrobacter; species Erythrobacter sp. S227. Next base: position 25,724 of record NZ_CP200280.1, on the reverse strand, counting down.
GCGGTAGTCATCAGCTTCGTGATCGCGATCCTGTTCGTATCCGCCTATATCGAACCCAAAATCGGCACGCTTGTCGCGGTTCTTTGGGTAATGACGGTCGCGCTCTTGATTACCGGCCTTATCTATTTCCTGCGCGAAACCCTGCTTGCAGCGGATGGGCCAAGGACTGACCCTCATCCGTAGGTGAGAACAGCAAAAAGGGCGGAAAAGCATCACTGCTTTTCCACCCCTTTTAAATTTAGGACTGCTTGAGCTGCGCCGCTCGGCGTTATTCGCCCACAGCCTTTGAATTTAGCTGCACATAGTTTTCGAGGCCCATGCGCTCGATCATGTCGAACTGGGTCTCAAGGAAGTCGACGTGCTCTTCCTCATTGTCGAGGATCATCGCGAACAGGTCGCGGCTGACGTAGTCGCGCACGCTTTCGCAATACTCGACTGCATCACGCAGCAGGGGAATAGCGTCTTCTTCCAAAGCCATATCGGCCTTGAGGATTTCGAGCACCGTCTCGCCAACGCGAAGGTTGTGGATCGCCTGGAAGTTGGGAAGGCCGTTGAGGAACAGCACTCGCTCGGCCAGCTTGTCGGCGTGCTCCATCTCTTCGATGGATTCTTTGCGCTCATATTCGGCAAGCTTGGTCACGCCCCAATCGTCAAGGACGCGGTAGTGCAGCCAATATTGGTTGATCGCGGTCAGCTCGTTGGTGAGAGCCTTGTTCAGAAATTCGATTACCTTGGGATCGCCCTTCATGGGTTAAAGTCCTCTATTAGTGTGCGGGGTCAAAAGCGTTTGAGCCAGATCAATGCTGACTCTCGTTGAACACACATATAGAGTCGGCCCCCATGCATGCGCAAGGGGTTCGAGCAATTTTTTCTTTTAAAAACAGGTGGTTGCGACCCATTCGCAATTGCGTATTAGCGGCTTATAATGCGACTTCTTCGCAAAGTTTGCGCCGCGGATCGAGGCTTGCGACCAATGCGCGTTCTTCCTCGATAGTTTTCTGAGCTTTCTCAAGGCACTGCCCGCAATTTGGTTTTTTGCCCAGGCTTGCATAGACCGTTTCGGCACAGCCATCAGTCTTCTGCGCAGCTGCACGTAAGTCTGTTTCGCGAATAGCGTTGCAAATGCAAGTGTACATAGGCTTCCGAATCTCTCCTGCGAGGCGTTTGCAACACCTAGATATGCGAATTAATCGCAATAGCAAGTCAAATCGTGCGCAATGAACGCCTTTACCCACACCCGCGCCGGCTTGCGTGCGTGATTTATCGCTTGTTTGGGAAGACCCGCCGATAGGTGAGACACCGCCACAGCCACTCGAGCGGGCCATAGCGATAGCGATCAAGCCACGGCTTTGACCATGCCAGCATCAAAGCGCAGGTCAGCAGCGTGACAAGATAAAGCTGAGGCCGGGTAAGCTCACCGAACAGGCCAAGCGCCCAACCGTGCATCACGAACAGCATCACGACGGAAGTGCCGAGGTAATTGGTAAAAGCCGCCCTCCCCGCAGCCCTCACCCGTGTCGCAAACCAACCCACCCAAGCGGGGGAATAGGCGACCAGCAGCGCAGCCAGCCCCAGAACCATCGCGAGGCGTGGAAGCGGACTCCATGCAAGGAAGGCGGAATTGCTTGCCCAGTAATCGAACCCTGAGCCTTTTGCGATCAGGCCGATCATCAAGGTAACGCCAGCGCCAACAAAGAGGCCAGCCCATCCCCATGCAATCATTTTGCCCCGTTTCAACGCGCCACTGAAGAAGCCAAGCCGGTACAACGCCATACCCAGAAGCATCAGCGGAAATGTCTCGAGAAAGAACATCGCCGAATTGGCGAGCGGCATGTACCAATCATCGCTCAAACGGTGCTGAACGAGGCCCAGATAATCGCCGGACGTTTTGAAGCCGGTGATGATTTTATCGTCGGCTAAGGCTTCTTTGATGGCCTTCTGAAACTCGGACTTCAATTCGTCCATACCCTCGGCCTCTCCCAATTTTGTGTTGGTCACGAAATAGGGAAACGAGAAAAGCAAAGAGACCATGGCGCCAAAGCCATAGCCCGTTAGTCCCACAGCAAGCTGTGTCTTTGCCTTCCAACCGATGCAAGTAAGGGCGAGAAGGCCAATCAGGGCATACATCGCCAGAATGTCGCCCATCCAGATAAAGAGGAAGTGGACATATCCGAACACTAGCAGGATCAACAATCGCCACGCCTGGAGTTTTGCTGTGTCCCCGCGCGCCCATGCCCGCTCCATGAACAAATACATCCCAGCACCAAACAACAGGGTGAAAAGCCCCCGCATCTTGCCATCGATTGTGACGAACTGCGCAACCCAGAGCCATCCGTCGGGATCACCTGATGGCCCTATCCAGGCCCCCGGATAGGTGTAAGCATTAAAGGGCTGTCCAAACGCAACGATATTCGCTGCAAGAATGCCCATAACGGCAATCCCGCGGATGAAATCGAGCGTTTCGATCCGGTCGCCTTGAGCCACGGGAGCAGCGGGAACGGCATTTGTCACGTCGGCGGCAGGTTCAATTACCCCCGCGTCAGCACTGTCGATGTCCTGACCTGTGCCACTTGATGCCGTCATACATGATTCCCTGATCCCGGTTTACGGCGAACCTTAGCAGCGCCGCAGACAAGGGGAAGAGGGGAGAAGCGGTGTTACGCTTATGGAGCCTTGACGAGGCACCCTTGGCCCTGGCGCTTCAGGCTGTCGCAGGCGCGTTGTGCTTCGGCGCGGCTGTAAAAGCCCACCGCTTGTAGCCGCGTGACATTGCCACCCGGGACAAGAGCCTTGCTGGTGCCGGAAAGCGCCGGATTTGATTGAAGCGTCGACCACAGACGGTCTGCATTGCTCTTCACGCCAAATGCGCCAAGCTGAACCCGCCAATTGCCATTGCGGGTTGCGGACGGAACAGGCGCAGGGGCAACCGGCTGCGCGACACGCACCGGCTGCGGTGCAGGTGTAGTCACTGGTGCAGGTGTAGTCACTGGCGCAGGTGCAGTTGACACTGGCGTTGCCGAAACCTGCTGCGTCATAACCGCATTGCCTCGCGGCGCACGCTCGACAAAAGCAGGGCGAGGTTGGGCAGAGGTCTCGGCAGACGCAGGGTTAGTGCGCACCGAAGTCTTCCTGCCCGGTGATCCAAGATCAAGCGCGGCAAGCTCGGCGCTGCGACGCTGTGTTGCTTTGCCTTCCAACTCACGCGCGACCGATTGCGCCATCTGGCGCTGTTCGATCGGCACATATTGGTCCATCTGTTTAAGCGCGTTGGCCGCTTGCGGCAGGCCAGCTCCATTTGCGAGCGTCAAAAGAGCATAGGCTCGCACCCAGTCCTTTTGTGCATAGTCGGCATTAAAGTGGGCAAGACCCAGAATATATTGCGCGCGCGGATCACCGCGCTCTGCTGCATCCTTGATTAAAGGCATGGCGCTTGCCTGCTCGCCTTGTTGGAAAAGCAGGAGGCCGTAGTTGTCGGCCGCTTTCACATGACCTTTTTGCGCCGCTTCTGCATAAAGTTCGCGCGCCCGGTTAATGTCGGCAGGAACCCCCCGGCCAAGGCGATATGCCTGCGCCAGATTAAACAGCGCATCGGCATCTCCGTTAGCCGCAGGCATCTGCCATTGCTGCACAGCTGCTGCGTAATTGCCCGAGCTCCAGGCATCGACGCCCTGTTTAACGTCAGCCAGAACCGGCGCAGCCATCAATGCAGCAGCCGCAGTCCCCATTCCCGTTACAAAACGAAGAAAGCTCGGTTTGATGTCAGTGCTTTGTGCCATAGCGTCGGGGCTCCTCATCTGCTTTGCGCAATGCACCTGTCTGCACGTGCGCGGAGTTAATCGAGGTTTCTCTAGCGCCTTAATGGTTATCATTCCGTTCACGAAGTTCTGGTGAGAACTCGGTGCCAGCCAGAATGCTGCTCTGCGCGCTTTCAATCTAGCGCATGACCAATGTCCCAAACCCGCAAGTGGACCGCCAATCGCGTGATCGAAGGCGAGCGGCTGTTAACTCTAAATTAGGGGTAGTCTGCGATCCACGTAATCCAAGAGCCGCAATCAGGCGGCATTTCTTTTGGTCACATTTTAGGGGGACCGGTTTTGCGTGTACTAGCTCTGGCATCGCAGAAAGGCGGATCGGGTAAGACGACTCTTTCCGGGCATCTGGCCGTACAAGCGCAGCGAGCTGGCGCTGGCCCGGTCGTGCTTATCGATATCGACCCGCAAGGTTCGCTTGCCGATTGGTGGAATGAACGCGAGGCGGAATATCCTGCCTTTGCGCAAACCACGGTCTCGCGTCTTGCAAACGATCTGGCCGTATTGCGCCAACAAGGTTTCAAGCTTGCTGTCATCGATACGCCGCCCGCGATCACAATGGCTATCCAATCGGTCATTTCGGTTGCCGAGCTGATCGTTGTACCCACCCGCCCCAGCCCGCACGATTTGCGCGCAGTTGGCGCGACAGTGGACCTGTGCGAACGCGCAGGCAAACCGTTGGTGTTCGTTGTGAACGCCGCGACACCAAAGGCCAAGATTACCTCAGAAGCCGCGGTTGCCCTGTCACAGCATGGCACTGTTGCTCCGATCACGCTTCACCACCGCACGGATTTTGCAGCCTCTATGATTGATGGCCGCACCGTGATGGAAGTTGAACCGGAAGGCCGAAGCTCGGCCGAAATCACCGCTTTGTGGAAATACATTTCGGACCGGCTCGAGAAAAACTTCCGTCGGACTGTCTTCGCATCACCAGGCGCTGGCCATCAGGCACAGGCTAATGGCGTGCAACGTCCAGGTGGCGGCTTTGGCCGCCGTGTGGCGCAGTAACCCAGATGGGCCGCGCCCTTCCCGATAATGGGTCCCCCGAAACCGGATCCGATGCCGGTTTCGCCTCGCTTGGACCCACATTGCTCGCTCGCAAAGGCGGAGCAAAACCAGCGATGCGCCCGCAACTTGCACCTTTGCCGGATATGGCTTTGGTCGATGCCGAAAAGCTCGAAGACCTCGGCTGGAACGACATGGGCGAGGCTCGCGAAGATGACGCTCCTGCGCCAAAGCAATCGGCGAAAAAACCCAAGAAGCGCGCTCCTGCAAAAAAATCCAAGCCAGTTGCAAAGAAGGCTGCAAAACCTGCTCGGAGAGCCGCGTTTACCCTGCGCCTTGACGCGGACCGGCACCTGAAATTGCGCCTTGCCGCGACCATGCACGGCATCAGCGCGCAAGCACTTGTCACTCAGGCGATTGATACACTTTTCAGCGAGATCGAAGATCTCGACGCACTCGCCAAACGCATGAAACGCAACTGAATATTAACCCTTGGCCTCAATAAGCCGGGAACGAACATGATTAAATTAGGGGAAACAGAAATGGCTCGCAGTTACTTAGGTGCACCATCCGCCCGTACGAGCGGCCCGAAAGCTGGCTTGATCTTGGGAACAGCCATTGCGAGCCTTGCGCTTGCGAGCTGTACCTCATCTGCGCCGCCGGCTCAGGTTTCTTTCAACAAAGCACAAAGCGCTCTGGAAGACGGCAAAGTCGACAAGGCAATTTCCTATGCCGAGGCTGCTGTTCTGGCCGCACCGCGTGACCCCGAATATCGTGCAACACTTGGCACCGCCTATCTTGAGGCAGGCCGCTTTGCATCAGCCGCAACCGCATTTGGCGAAGCGATTGAACTGGGCGACACACGCGGTCGTACAGCTCTCAGCTACGCACTTGTTCAAGCCGCCAACGGCAACAACCGCGATGCGGTACGCGAACTTCAAGCGCGTCAGAACTCCATTCCGCGCGCAGACCTTGGCCTTGCCCTGGCGCTCGCAGGCGAAGCGGATCGCGGCGTAAAAATTCTTGTCGACGCGATCCGTGAAGGCAACGCATCGCCAAAGGCTCGTCAGAACCTTGCCTATGCGTATGCGCTTGCCGGTAACTGGCGTGCCGCCCGCGTGATGGCTTCTGAAGATGTGCCACCGGATCAACTCGACGCGCGCCTTTCGGATTGGGCATCGAGCGCACGTCCCGAAGATCACATGCTTCGTGTTTCAAAGCTGCTTGGTCTTGACCCTGTCAATGACGGCGGTCAGCCACAGCACCTTGCGCTTGTAAACTTCCCGACCCAGCAAGAAATGGTCGCAGAGGCCGAACAATTTGCAGAGGCAGAACCTGCGCCTGCACCAAAAGCTGTTGCAGTGGCAGCACCGGCTCCAGCCCTTGCTGTTGCCGATCCAGTGCTTCCGGCAGCTTCGGTTGCACCGCCAGTAGCCGCACCTGTTGTTGCCAAACCTCGCCCAGCAGCACCTGCTGGTCCGCGCTTTGTTTCAAACGCGGTGGTTCAAAAAGTTCCCGTATCAGCGCCCGCTCCAAGCGTTGCAGCCCGCCCTGCGCCTCAACGTGCCAGTGCCGCGCCGCGCCGTGCAAGCTCACCTGCCACAGGTTCAGCCGATACACACCGCATCCAGCTTGGCTCTTTTGACAGCCGCGAGGTCGCTCAGCAAAAATGGGGCGAATTCCAACGCCGCTTCCCTGCGCTCAAAGGGCATGAGGTTGTCATCACCGAAGCCAAGGTAAACGGCCGCACGTTCTTCCGTGTTGCTGCTGCCGGATTTGGCGCACGCTCTGCAAGGTCAATGTGTGGTTCGGTCAAAGCATCGGGCGGCGGTTGCTTTGCTTATGCAAAGTCCAGCCCGCCAGCAGGCGCCGTTAAACGCGACGTCCGCGTTGCGGCCCGCTAAGGCGAACACATTCCCCCCGCTTTAGCGCTCAAACAAGCTTCAGCGAAACTACCCTCGGAACCTTGGCCTCAGCGCTCCGGTTCCGGGGGTATTTTTTAGCTCACGGGAAATGCGCCGCCAGTATCAGCTTTCGATTGCGACGCCGCCTTTGATCAACGCTTTGACGCGGCCTTGCACACCTTGCATGTCGAAAGGCGTATTGTCGCGCGTGGCCGTCATTTTGCGGCGATCAATGACCCAAGGCGCGTCGGGATCGACAATCGCCAGATCAGCCTCCAGCCCCTTTTCAAGCGCACCAGCGGGTACACCGAGCAGTTTTGCAGGATTGGCCGCGAGCACTTCGAACACTCTGGACAGGTCGATCACCTCGTCCCGCACAAGTCCCAAAACCATCGCCAGCAGCGTTTCAGCGCCCGCCATGCCCGGTTCTGCGTCGGAGAAAGGCAGGCGCTTGTCCTCTGCCCCGCGCGGATCGTGTCCGCTTGAGATGACATCGATGGTGCCATCCGCAATCGCTTCGAGCGCCGCTTGCCGGTCCGCCTCGCTTCGCAAAGGAGGCGAGAGTTTGGTAAAGGTTCTGAAATCCGCTGTGGCGAGGTCTGACAGCATGAAATGAGCAGGCGTTATGCCGCAAGTCACACCTACACCGCGTCCTTTAACTGCGCGCACCAGATCAAATCCGGCTTTGGTTGTCACTTGCCGGAAATGCAGCCTTGCGCCGCTAAGCTCTGCCAGAGCAATATCGCGGGCAATCGCCAGTGTCTCGGCTTCGGCAGGCGCGCTTGGCAGGCCAAGGCGCGTTGCATATTCGCCCGCAGTCGCGGCTGCATCGCCGACCAGCGCCGCATCTTCGGCATGGGTCACAACCACAAGGTCTAGCATTGCGGCATATTGAAGCAGGCGCAGCATCACACCGCTGTCACCGATCCATTTTCGGCCCGTTGCAACGCCTCTGGCGCCAGCTTCGCGCATAAGGCCGATCTCGGCCAGCTGCTCGCCCTCAAGTCCCCGTGTGGCAGCGGCCAGAGGATGGACCCAAAGGTCCGGTTTCCCGCTTTTCGCGATGTAATTGACGCGGCTCGGATAATCGAGCGGCGGAGATTGATCGGGCATCAAGGCTGCGCGCGTGATGCCGCCGAAATGAAAAGCAGGCTTGTCGATTGCAAAGACGCCAAAATCGACGATACCGGGCGCGACAAGTTTGCCCTTGGCCGAAATGACCCGGTCACTCTCTTGCGCGGCAACATCTGCGCCAATCGCCTCGATTATTCCGTCAACGCAGCGAAGCGCGCCTTCGACGATGCCATCGGGTGTGACAATCTTGCCGTGGGTGAGTGTAATTGGCTGAACCTGCTTCATGCGCTCCACCCCTCAACACCGCGCCCTGCGCGCGTCAGAATGTCGAGACACGCCATGCGGATGGCAACGCCCATTTCGACCTGGCTCGTGATGATCGACCGGTCGAGCATATCGGCAACGTCGCTGTCGATCTCCACACCCCTGTTCATCGGGCCCGGATGCATCACCAGAGCATTAGGCGCGGCCCGCTCAAGGCGTTCTTTGGTAAGGCCGTAAAGGTGGTGATATTCGCGTGCTGACGGAATGAACTGGCCCGACATTCGCTCGGTTTGCAGACGCAGCATCATGACGACATCGCTTCCCTGAAGCGCTGCATCAAAATCATGGAAGGCCTCTGCCCCCATCATCTCCACCCCTTGCGGCATTAGAGCAGGCGGCGAACACAAACGCACTTTCGCGCCCATCGCCTGCAGGCATAGGATGTTCGAGCGCGCGACACGGCTGTGGAGGATATCTCCGCAGATGAGGATCGTGCGTCCGGTGAAGTCTTCGCTCGCCTCCCCGCGTGCGGCCAACGCCTGACGCAATGCCAGCGCATCGAGCAGCGCCTGTGTCGGATGTTCGTGTTGTCCATCGCCAGCATTCAAGACAGGGCAATCCACCTTGTCCGCGATCAGCTGCGTCGCACCGCTTGACCCGTGCCGGATGACAATCGCATCGGCGCGCATCGCATTGAGGGTGATCGCTGTATCGATCAGCGTCTCTCCCTTCTTCACGCTCGATTGCGCCGCATGCATATTGACCACATCCGCGCCAAGCCTCTTGCCCGCTATCTCGAAACTGAGAAGCGTGCGGGTCGAGTTTTCGAAAAAGGCGTTGATGATGGTGAGCCCGCTTAAAAGCTCAACGCGTTTGTTGCGGCCCCGGTTAAGCTCCACCCACTCCTGCGCCGAGGCAAGGAGGTACAGGATCTCGTGCCGTTCAAGCTGGCTGATACCGGTAAGGTCGCGGTGGGGAAAAGCGAGGCGGCCTTCGGGAAAGCGTCCCGAGCTCAGTGAGAGGCCCTCGCTGGATTGCGGTGTCTGGTTCATTAAAGCCAAGCCCTTAGTCGAGTGAGGTCAGGCGCTCAACCCATGATCGGTCCCCTCCCCTAGAAGTTTACGAATGCGTGGTTATGTTGCAGTGGTGTTTTCAGGGGCTTTGTTTCAGTGGTTTTGTTTCGGGGGAACTGGAACGGTCGCAAGGGCGTTTTTCAGCAAAGACTGATCTCGCGTCACGCATACAAGGAATTCAAATGAGCTTTTTGGGTAAGGCATGGAAAATCATTGTCGGGATCAAGGACGGCCTGGTCCTCGTTTTCATGCTGCTTTTCTTTATCGCGCTGTTCAGCATTCTTTCGGCCACACCCAACCCGGGTCAGGTGCGCGAAGGTGCGCTCTTCATCGACATGACCGGATATGTCGTGGAAGAGAAAAGCGAGGTTGATCCTCTCACTACCCTGCTGAGCGGGACCGCTCCTCCCATAGAGCTTCAGGCACGCGACCTTGTCCGTGCTCTGGATGCCGCAGCAAGCGATGACCGCGTAAAAGCGGTTGTTATGGATATGAGCGCCTTTATCGGAGGTGGTCAGGTTCATATGCAATCCATAGCCGATGCAATGGACCGTGTGCGCAAAGCGGAAAAGCCGGTTCTCACATATGCGCTGGGCTATGGCGATGACCATATGCATCTGGCATCGCACGCAAGCGAGGTTTGGGTCGACCCCATGGGCGGGGCAACAATCGTTGGCCCGGGCGGTGCGCGGCTTTATTACGCCGACCTTCTTGAAAAGTTGAAAGTCAACGTGCGGGTTTACCGCGTGGGTACGTTCAAGTCCGCCGTCGAACCGTACCTGCTGGATGGCCCATCAGATGCCAGCCAAGAAAACCTTGCCGCGCTTTACGGTGCGCTTTGGGAAGAATGGCAGGCCAACGTCAAGAAAGCGCGCCCGTCGCTCGATCTTGACCGTGTGACCACTGATCCCGTCGCGTGGGTGCAAGCCTCCTCGGGCGATTTGGCTAAGGCGGCTCTTGATGCTGGTCTTGTCGATACAATCGGCACCCGCGTCGAGTTCGGCAAACACGTCGCAGAAATTGTGGGCGAGGATGCCTTTGACGAAAAGCCCGGCACTTATGCCAAAAGCGACTTTGCGCCCTATCTTGCCGATGTTGGTCCGGGAACAGGATCATCCAGCAACAAGATCGCGGTTGTGACCGTTGCAGGCGTCATTGTTGACGGGGACGCAGGTCCGGGCACAGCAGGCGGTGCACGCATTGTCGAACTGCTCGACAAGGCGCTGAGCGATGATGACATCAAAGGTCTTGTGGTGCGTGTCGATTCCCCCGGTGGTTCTGCAATCGCATCTGAAGACATCCGCCAGGCGGTCGAACGATACCGCGCAGACAAGGACGTGCCGGTCGCCGTCTCCTTTGCCAATGTCGCAGCAAGCGGCGGGTATTGGGTCGCGACAAAGGCCGACCGCATCTTTGCCCAGCCTGAAACGATCACCGGTTCCATCGGCGTATTCGCTGTCATCCCGACTTTTGAAGGCACAGCCGACGAAATCGGGGTAAGCGCAGGCGGGTTCCGCACGACGCCATTGTCAGGCCAGCCCGATCTGGTTGACGGTTTCTCCCCTGAACTCGACGCGATCCTTCAGGCCGGCGTCGAAGACACCTACACCGACTTTCTCACGATTGTGGGCGAAGCGCGCGGGATGACCACGGACAAGGTCGACCAGATTGCTCAGGGGCGCGTCTGGGACGGCGGCACTGCGCGCCAGCTTGGCCTTGTCGATCAATTCGGCGGCCTTGAAGATGCAATGCAATGGGTCGCTTCGGAAGCGGGCCTTGAAGAGGATGACTGGAGCGCGATGTTCCTTGGCAATGCGCCGGGTGGTTACGACAGCCTCATCCGCCAGCTTGTCACCAATGCGGTTGCTCCGGCTGTGACTTCGCGTGGTGGTGATCTGTTCGCCATGACCGCGCGTCAACGCGAAGTGTTGCTGGGTCAGATGGTGAGCGATGCAAAGATGCTCACCGGCACACAAGGGGTGCAAGCCTACTGCCTTGAATGCCCCGCTGATGTGCGACCCCTGAACGCTGGCGAAGGCGCTACTCTGACAAAGCTCATCGGTTCGTGGTTCTCTGATTAACACGGGTTCAAAGCTCAGCGGCGGGGTGAGCACCTCCCGCTGAGCTGCCCGCTTTCAAGACATCTCATATAGTCCAACCGGCCTCGCGCCAGTGTACCATTTCGCGTTGACAGTTTCGTTATGCAATCTATGACTTGCATAACGTTACCTACTATTGGACACCCCACCGCGATGAACCAAATAACGAACCGTATCCGGTCGACCCTAAAGCAGGACGATCATCCCTATTTGAACGGCGCCTGGACCCCGAATTACGAGGAATATGACGCCTCTGACATGGAAGTGATCGGGACCATCCCGGCCGATATTGACGGGATTTACGTTCGCAATACAGAAAATCCGGTCCACCAACCCATTGGCCTCTATCACCCGTTTGATGGTGACGGCATGCTCCATATGATGCGGTTTTCGGGCGGAAAGGCGGAGTACAAAAACCGCTTCATCCGCACCAAAGGCTTCGAAGCGGAAGCCGAAGCGGGTGAGGCATTGTGGGCAGGCTTCATTATGCCACCTGCCAAGTCAAAACGGCCCGGCTGCGGCATTGGCTCGCACATGCGCGATAGCTCTTCGACCGATGTGCTGGTGAGGAATGGCAAGATCCTCTCGACATTCTGGCAATGCGGGGACGGCTACCTGCTCGATCCAGAAAGCCTCGATACGCTGGGCATTGAGGACTGGACCCCGGTCGAAGGCCTTTCAGCGCACCCGAAACTGGATCATAAAACCGGTGAACTGATGTTCTTCAATTACGGCGATAAAGCGCCGCACATGCATTACGGCGTTGTCGGGCCGGACAATGAGTTGAAGCATTACATTCCGATTGATCTGCCCGGAACACGGCTGCCGCATGACATGGCGATTTCGGAAAATTACTCGATCCTCAACGACTTCCCTCTGTTTCCAATTCCCGCAGCACTGGAGAACGGGTTTTTCATCCCGCAGTTCGACAAAACGATGAAAACCCGCTTTGCGGTGCTGCCGCGCTATGGTTCGCCTGACGACATTATGTGGTTCGAAGCTGAACCGACATATGTCCTTCACTACACCAATTGCTGGGAAGAAGGCGATGAAGTGGTGCTGGAGGGCTATCATCAAAAGAACCCGATGCCCGCGCCGCTCGACCATATGCCCGATAAATACAAGCTGATCGGCGCAGGGATCGACCTGCATTCGCTCAAACCGCACCTCCACCGCTGGCGTTTCAACCTCAAAACAGGCGAAACCCATGAGGAACGCGTGTGCGAGGAAGAGCATGTCGAGTTTGGCAACATCAATCCCGAATTTTACGGGCGCGAGCACCGCTATGTTTACAGCGCCCATGGTGAGCCCGGCTGGTTCCTGTTCAATGGGCTGGTCAAGCACGATTTGAAAACCGGCACCGCGACCAAGGTGATGTTTGGCCAAGGCCGCTTCGGGTCCGAAACGCCGTTTATCCCTCGAAAGAACGCGACCTCGGAAGATGACGGCTATCTCGTCAGCTTTGTGACCGACATGGAATTGGACCGCTCCGAATGCGTCATCTTTGATGCGGCAAAAATCGAAGACGGGCCGGTTTGCCAGATTATCCTTCCGCATCGCATTTGCAGCGGAACCCATGCTACATGGGCGCAAGGCAGCGAGCTGTAAGGGGCAGGAAGGGAATTCTCCGTGTCACAATCGATCTACATCCTGGGCGGGCACCAAACCGACTTCGGACGCAATTTGGCGCGCGAAGACCTGTCCATTTTCGACCTTCTCAAAGAGGGGGTTGAAGGCACGCTTTCATCGGCATGTGTGGACCCGAAAGAGATCGAAGTTGCGCATGTCGGCAATTTCGTGGGCGAGCTTTTCACAGGGCAAGGGATGCTTGGCGGCTTTCTCGGGCATGTGCACCGTGACCTCGCGGGCGTCCCTGCATCACGCCACGAGGGGGCCTGTGCATCGGGCTCGCTTGCCGCTCTTGCTGCGATGGCTGACCTTGAGGCGGGCCGATATGATTGCGCCCTTGTGCTTGGCATTGAATTTATGCGCAATGTCTCCGGCCAGACCGCAAGCGAGCATTTGGGCGCGGCCGTTTGGGTCGGGAAAGAAGCGCAAGAGGCGACCTTTGTCTGGCCTGCCATGTTCTCCGATCTGGCCGAGGAATATCATGCGCGCCACGGGCTAAAGCACGATCACCTGAAAGAGATTGCGAGGATCAACTTTGGCAATGCGAAAGCCAATCCGAACGCGCAGACCCGCAAGTGGACCTTGTCTGACGAACATTTTGCCGAAGACGAAGAGTTGAACCCCGTGGTCGAAGGCTGGATGCGGCGGCAGGATTGCAGCCAGATCACGGATGGCGCGGTGGGAATTGTTCTGGCGTCGCACAAAAAGGCGAAAGCTTATGCCGATGCGCGCGGCATTCCATTGGAAAGTCTTGCGCAAATCAAAGGCTGGGGCCACACCACAGCGCCGATGTTGATGGACACAAAACTGGTTGCAAGTCAGGGCGCAGAATACCTGCTGCCATGGACGCGAAAAGCAATTACCGATGCCTATACCAGAGCCGGTGTTGCGGACATCTCCCAAATTGACGCTGTCGAAACGCACGACTGTTTCACCATCAACGAATATGTCGCGATCGAACATTTCGGTATCACTGCGCCCGGCGAAGCGTGGAAAGCGGTCGAGGATGGCCGGATTGCCCCCGGCGGTTCTATCCCGATCAATGCCTCTGGCGGCCTTATGGGAATAGGGCATCCTGTCGGCGCAACCGGCGTGCGTATGCTGCTTGATGCGATGAAACAGACCACGGGCAAGGCAGGCGACTATCAGGTCGAAGGCGCGCGCAATGTCGCAACCTATAACGTGGGTGGATCAGGCACCACCAATTGCAGTTTCGTGGTCGGAGTGTAATTTGGGTGTGAGGCCGGCCCGAGATGATTGAAGCGCTCACCCAGGGCGATCCACCCAAAGGGATGGTACGCACCTGCTCTATCTGGCGGGCGCTCGAGGTATTCGGGGATGTGCCCTCCTTGCTTATCCTTGAATTGATTTGGCTTGGCGACCTTCGCTTTGAAACAATCCGCGCCCGCACCTCGCTTTCAAAGCCCCTCGTGTCAGAGCGGCTCAAATCACTGGTCTACCACGGCATCATCAGGCGCTCCCGATATAGCGAGCATCCGGAACGCTTCGAGTTTGTGCTCGAGGAAAAGGGGCGCGCCCTGTTCGCGATGACGATGATGCTATTGCGCTGGGAAAAGAAGTGGTCATCGCGCAGCGCCGCTTTGCCGATGGAGATCATCCACACCGATTGCGGTGAGCGGGCGACACCCGTTCCCCAATGCGCCCACTGCGGCGAGGAGGTGCGAGCAGGAGAAATTGACTGGCAGGAAGGGCCCGGTCTTGGCTGGATGGAACCAACCTACACCCGCCGCCGCCAAAACCGCAATCGGGCCGCCATTGCCGACAGCGTGACGCTTTTCACTGATGCGGCAGAGGTCCTTGGTGACCGCTGGTCCAGCCTTGTGATGCGATCTGCCTTCACCGGGCTCAACAAGTTTGACGAAATGCTCGCTGACAGCGCGATGGCATCGAACATCCTCTCGGACCGGTTGAGCTGGCTTGTGGAACGCGATTTCCTGAAAGCCAAAGTGTATCAATCAAAGCCCGACCGGTTTGCCTATTATCCAACGCGCAAGGCGCTCGATTACCTGCCAATCCTGCTGATGCTCCAACAATGGGGTGACCGGTATTATGCCGCCGAAGAAGGCGCGCCGCTGATCCTGCACCACAAAACATGCGGGGCAGAGCTTCGATTGATCGCGGGCTGTGATAGCTGCGGACAAGAGCTCAAGGCGCAAGCGGTACGGCTGGCCTGAAACCACCGCGCCGCGAACAAGCAAATCGTGATCGGGAAACGGGTCAGCCGCGGAAATCCGCTCCCTGTCAGGACCGGCTATTGGCCTGGCGAGACTGCGCTATCCGGGCCACATATTGTGCCATCGCTTGATACCCTTTAGACGAAAGACGCAGATAAATCTGCCCTGCCTTGGCGTTCTCGCCATCCTCTTTGTGATAGGCAAAGACCAGCTCTTTACGCTCCAACAATTCGAGCCAGCGCAAGGCGGATGTCATAGGGAGCCCTGAGCAAAGTGCGATGCTCTGAATCGGGACATCTTGCGCGTCGCAATGCCCTTGAAAAATATGCAAGAGAATATCCCAGGCAGGCTCACCAAACAGCTCCCGGTCACCGAAATGATCGGAACGCATTTGTCGTTCCTTCGCGATCCCCTTGGCAACTTGGGAAAGTGCTTTGCGGGGTCGTCTCAAGATGTGAGATGGGCCTACAGGCTCGTTTTCCATTTTTTTGCACCCGGCAGTCAGTTTCTAAAAAGCGCGTGGTCAAACTACTATCCGTGTGCCACGAAGGTTCCATCCGTGGAACTATCGATGCTGTAGTGCTGCTTTTCAATGCCATTCACAAAGCTGATATTGGCCCCGAGTTTTCCGGCGTATTGAAGCGGGGTGAGCGCATCGCGCATAAGCACCTTGGAGCCCATCCCGGCCCGCGCCTCCAGAATTGACGAGCTCAGGGTGAATTTAAGCAGGCCGCTCATTCGCTCATTGCACGCCTCGTCAACCTCATCCCTCAGCTTTCGTACGGTTTTCTCAGCGGACCCGGCGCCCATTCCGACAAAGAGGATCGCGAACTGGTCTTCTGCAACCCGTCCGATCACATCGCTTTCACGCTGCCATGATCGCACAACGTCGCAAATCTCGCGGATCACCATGTCGGTGGTATCGCCCCCCCATTTCTGCGTTACCTGTTGAAACCAGTCAAAATGCAGCACTGCGATTGCAACCGGCATATCGAGGCGATGCGCCTTTACCAGTGCGCGTTCGCAATTGTTTTCAAACGTGTGCTGATCAAGAAAGCCGGACACCGGATCAGAGCGCTCGGCCCCGTGCCGGATCTCGATCGCTTCCTGGATCGCAATCGTCACAAGGATGATGCCCAGCACCACAGTAAGAACGGTCAGCACGACAAGATTGACGGCGTTAAGCTCAACAGCACGTTCAACCATTGGCCCAACTTCAACCTGCAGATAAAACAGCAAGAGGGGACGCAGAATGCTGAACGCTGAAAGCAGGCTCAGTGTCCAGACCAGCATTCGATCGAGGAAGTTCGTCGAGCGGGCCATCCAGAGCGAGACCGCCCCGATCCCGAACAGAAGACCGCTTGCGCCATTCTGGGTGATAAGCGCGACTTCGTGATCCTTGTTCTCGAGCGCTAGGAACAGCAGCAAGCACGAGATGAGAGTCAAAACGCTCATCGCCAAAAGCGGCATTCTTTGATTGAGCCGGTCAACCGCGCCCCAGGCAATCGCGATCACACTAATGCATGCAAGCGAGTGAAGAAACGCGAGCAAGTAGGATGATTTGTACGCGGGGAACGCAATGATCACAGTCATCGATATGAACAATGCAAGAAAGCCGGCGCTAAAGCTCAGAAGGTAACGCCTCGTCCGGTCGAGGTTCCACAAGCCGAAGAACGCTCCTGCAAATACAAGTGCGAGCGCAGGCCACACAAGAGCCGCGACAATCTGCATAAAAACTCCCTAACAAGAGGGTGTTAAAGTAAATCACGGACAAACATCAATGATCTTGTTTCAATAGAAAATGATACGTCCCGTTTCTAAACATAGGCCCTGTAAAAAGCGCATGCTTACTTGCATAAAACGCACTAGTCCGGGGTCTTGAGAATTGCCTTGATGCGGCGGGTTTGTCAGTTAGACACCTTGTTGCGAGGTTGGGCGCACAGGAGGGCGGCATGATGGGCAAAAACGCAGTGAGAGCTTGGGTCACATCCTATCTGTTGTTGTTTTTGTTGGCCACGACATGGCCGGGGGCCACACTTTTCAACACCGCCACACCGCTTGTTCTGGGCTTGCCGTTCAACCTGTTTGTTCTCGCGGTGCTGATCTCGGTAGCGTTGGTCATGCTGGCCGCATTGTACGTCAGCGAAACGCGATCCGAAGAATGATAATCGGGAGCTAGGTCGCGATGGAACGCTGGCATATTATTGCAGCCGTTATCGCGGCGTATCTTGGCATCACGTTGGCCATCGGATTACTGTCGGGAAGGCGCGCGTCGAAGAGTGTGGCCGGCTATGTTGCGGGCGACCGCGATTTTGGCCTTCTGGTCATGTATTTCGTGCTGGGCGCTTCGATCTTCAGCGCTTTTGCTTTTCTGGGCGGGCCAGGTTGGGCGTATAGCCGGGGCGCGGCTGCATTTTACATACTTTGCTATGGCGTGCTGGGCATCGCGCCTTATTTCTTCCTCGGGCCAAAGGCCGCCGCTTTGGGGCGTAAATTCGGCTATGTGACGCAGGCGCAATTGATCTGCGGGCGCTTCCCGTCGCGCAGCCTGTCGTTGATGATTGCGGTTCTGACTGTGCTGGCCTTTATCCCCTATATCACCCTGCAAATGCGCGGGGCGGGCATTGTGATCGAGGCTGTGACAGAGGGGAACATCCCGCTGTGGGCAGGCTCTCTCGTCGCCTATGGAATTGTGCTCATCTACGTCCTGTTTTCAGGCGTTGCTGCGGTGGGGTGGACCAACACATTTCAGGGCATTTTCATGCTCACCATCGCGTGGACACTCGGCCTCTATCTGCCGATTTCGCTTTATGGCGGGGTGGGCGATATGTTCACGCAGATCATGGCAGAGCGGCCCGAGCTTTTGACTATGCCAGGGCTGACAGCATCGGGCGAGCCTTGGGGCTGGGGCGGGTATTCGAGTGCCATCATCGTCTCCGCCGTTGGCCTGATGATGTGGCCGCACCTGTTTATGAAAGCCTTTACCGCGCGTTCGGACAACACTTTGCGACGCACAGTGGTCCTGTTCCCGACGTTTCAGCTGTTTTTGATCCCGGTGTTTCTCATCGGGTTTGCAGGAGTGCTTTATCCCAAAGCTCCACCTTCATCCGATTTCATCCTGCCGTTCATGATCCTCAACGCGGAGCTTCCGGCGGTTGTCGTGGGCCTGTTTTGCGCTGGCGCATTGTCCGCCAGCATGTCCACGGGCGATTCATTGATGCACGCCGCCGCCTCGGTGACAGTCGAAGACGGCGTTAAACCATTCAAAGAGATGTCGGACGAGGCGCGGCGTCGTCTGATTCAGGTGCTTGTGGTTGTTGTCGGCGCGCTCGCCTATGCCTTTGCCGTGGTCGAGGGTGTGTCGCTCGTCGTGCTGCTCCTCACCGCTTATGGCATCATCTGCCAGCTTGCCCCGCCCATTGTCGCCGCGATGTATTGGGGACGTGCGACCACAGCGGGCGTGATCGCAGGCTTTGCCAGCGGCTCTTTGACCGCCGCCGTCTTCTTCCTCAGCGGATATTTGGGCAATGATCTGAGGCCCTTTGACCTGCACGAAGGGATGCTGGGACTTATGGTCCATATCCCGGTTCTGATCGTTGTGAGCCTGCTGACCCAGCCGCAAGCTGCTGACCACAGTGAAGGGTTCACAAGGGCAACAACCTAAGCGTCAATCACGCTGGATTTTCAAATAGTCCAGATTTCTGTACACACTTGGCCATGCACCTGTTCGAGATTCTCGTTGTCTTTCATGTGATCACCGGGCTCACCGGCCTGATCGCGTTTTGGGTGCCGATAGTTTCCAGGAAAGGCGCAAAGAACCACAGGCGCTGGGGCCGCATTTGTTGTTATGGCTTTATCGGTGCCGGCGCGCTTGCGGTCGCGATGGCGCTTTTGTCATTGTACGGACCTGAAGAGCGCATACCCTCTGTCACAGACCGCGTTTTGTTTGATGGGCTGTTCGGCTGGATGATGCTGTATCTGGGCCTGCTCACCATCGGTTTTGCCGACTATGGCCTTGCAGTGGTCAAGCATTCGCGCCAGCGCAAGGCATTGCGAAGCGCGCGTTATCAACTCGTGATTGCCGCTGTGCTCGCATCGGCGGCCTATTGCTTTTACTACGGTTTCACCATTGGCGAGGCCTTGATGATGGCGGTCGCGGTGCTGGGCATTGTGGCGATGAGCATCCAGCAGCTCTACATCTGGCGCAAGGCAGCGCCTGCCCCGCGTTCATACGTTGGCGAACACTTCCGCGCGCTGATCGGCATGGGCATTTCCGCCTACACCGCTTTCATGTCGGTGGGCCTTATCCGCTATATTCCGGAACATGTGTTCAACCCGCTGGTCTGGGCTTTGCCGAGCGCGGTTGGCGTGTCGCTCATCATCGGCTTCACGCTTCAGGCGAAGCGGGTGGCCAAACCGCGCGCGCAGGCTAACGCCCGGCCCACATCCGCATAAGGTTGGCGATCGATTTATCGATCATCAAAAGCTCAGGCGCATCTGCCGAGAGTTTTTCAGACAAAGAGCTGCGCGTATTTTGCAAGTCGAACAAAAGCTCGCGCTGAGCTGCATCGCGGATCTGGCTCTCGATCCATCCCACTGCGACAATGCGTGTGCCGCTTGTCACAGGCTTGACCTCGTGAATGCTGGTCGAGGGGTACAGCACAAGATTGCCAGCCGGCGCTTTAACCGTCTGCGTCATGCCCGCTGATTGCACCACCAATTCGCCGCCCTCATAGCTTTCGGGATCGCTCAAGAAGAGGGTGAAGGACATATCGGTGCGAAGCTGCGCGACCCCTTTGCCCATAAGCGCATTGTCGACATGCGCGCCGTAATGCCCGCCATCCATCGTCTTGCTTATTATAAGCGATGACATGTGACGAGGGCGCACGGCCGCCCTTACAACCGGGTGATCAAGGATCAACGGCGTAAGCATTTGCTGAAGCGCGCGCCCTGCCGGTTTGCTCATGATGGCTTGTTCATTGACCTTGACGCGCGAGGCCACTTTGCCCGCCGTGGCGCGCCCGTCCTGCCACTCCAGCTTGGAAAGTCCCTCGTGGATTTCGTCGAGCTTACCTGCCTCTGAAATGGCAGCGATACTCAGGATCATAAAATGCCTCTTGATAATGGTTTGCAAAAAGGATCGCTTCCCTTATGCGCTTGATCAAGGAATAGATTTGGAGCGCTGTAAATGAAAGTCGAATTGAAAACCTGGAGCCAGCTTGGCGTTGCGACCGCTTTGGCGGGCCTCACGCTTGCGGGGTGTTCGGGCGAGGCTGGCGAAGCGGGGCAAAGCGATGAGAGTACCGTGGTCGGCACCGCTGGCGAAGGTGAAGGCGGCGAGGCGGGCGAAGGCTCGGGCGGAGAGGGCGGCGAAGGCGGCGTCGAGATCGCGGCGGCGGGCAATGATCCGGTCGTCTATGGCGCGGCGCTCGGTGTGGCGAAAGCCCATGTGATCGCGGCCCGCGATGCCTATGCTGCGGGTCAAACCGAGGCGGGTGCAGAAATGTTCGCCCACCCTGTCTCCGAAGTGCTCCTCGAAATGCAGCCGGTGTTCGCGAGCCAGGGGGTCAAGGATTTCTCTGATCTCTTCTCGGCCGCCTCTCAGGCAGCGCTTGATGGTGCGAGCGCTGATGATATCGCTGCCCGGACCGATACCATCATCGCGGCGCTTCGCGCAGCGGAAGCAAAGGCCCCGTCAAGCGATGCAAGCGAAGGCAAAGTCGCAGCCGGAGTAATCGCCGACCAGATCGAGCGCGCCGTCGCCATGTACGCGCAGGCGAGCGAAGGCACGCAGTACGGCCCCTATCTCGACGGATATGGCTATTACAAAGTGGCCGCCGCCACTTACGAACGCTCTGCTAACGCCATCAAGGCCGAGGACGCAGACCTCGCCAGCGATATCGAGGCAGCCCTTGGTCTTCTTGGCAAAGCCTACCCGAGCGTCCTTCGCCCCGAGGTACTTGACGCCAATCAGGGAGCGCTCTCGGGCGCTTCGGCAGGTGTTCTGCTGGCCGCAAGCTGATCGGGGCTTTCAATCCCCCTTTTCATCATCGGGCGATGAGGGCATAGGCGTGACCCATGCATGATATTCGCTTGATCCGAGACGACCCGGAAGGGTTTGACGCCATTCTAGCCCGGCGCGGAATTGATCCCGTTTCGGCGCAGATCCTTGCGCTTGACGAAGAGCGCCGCGTTCTCACCACCAGGCTGCAAGAGATGCAATCGCGCCGTAACGAAGCCTCCAAGGCCATTGGTATGGCGATGGGCCAAGGCGAAAAGGACAAAGCCGAAAGCCTGAAGGCCGAGGTTGCCGAGCTTAAGCAGACGATGCCTGCGCTTGAGGAAAGCGAGCGGGAATTGGGTGCAAAATTGCAAGATGCCTTGCTTGCCCTCCCCAACCTGCTCGACCCTTCTGTTCCCGATGGGGAGAACGAGGACGATAACCAGTATCTGCGCGAATGGGGCGAAAAGCCCACCTTCGATTTCACCCCGCAAGAACACGCCGATATGGCGCCGGCTCTGGGTATGGACTTTGAGACGGGTGCCAAGATTTCGGGCGCGCGTTTCACTTTCCTTCGCGGCGATATGGCGCGGCTTCACCGGGCACTGGGCCAGTTTATGCTCGACACCAATACGCGCGAACATGGCTTTACCGAATGCAATCCGCCGCTCCTGATCAACGAGCAGGCAGGATATGGCACGGGACAGCTTCCCAAATTTGGCGAAGACCTGTTCTGGACTACGGATGACCGCATCCTCATCTCCACATCCGAGATGGTGCTGGGCAATTCCTTCCGCGAGCAATTGTTTGCCGAAAGCGATTTTCCCATGCGCCTGACCGCGCTAACCCCGTGTTTCCGCTCCGAAGCGGGCGCAGCGGGACGCGACACGCGCGGCTTCATCCGCCAACACCAGTTCGAAAAAGTCGAGATGATCGTTGCGGCGTTGCCCGAACAAGCAGCACAAGAGCATGAGCGGATCACTGGCATCGCCGAGGGACTGCTGCAAAAGCTGGGGCTGCATTACCGCGTTATGGCGCTGTGTTCGGGCGACATGGGCGCATCCATGATGAAGACCTATGACCTCGAAGTCTGGTTGCCGGGACAAGGCGCTTACCGCGAGATAAGCTCTTGTTCTGATGGTGGCACCTATCAACCGCGCAGAATGAATGCGCGCTATCGCCCCGAAGGCTCTAAAAAGAGCGAATATTTCCACCTTCTCAATGGCTCCGGCCTTGCTGTGGGTCGCACGCTGGTCGCGATTATCGAGAACTATCAACAGGCGGACGGCTCTGTGCTGGTGCCCGAGGTGCTGCACCCTTACATGGGCGGTGTGACCAAACTTGAACCGGCCCAATAGATGCGTATCCTTCTGACCAATGATGATGGCATTCATGCCCCTGGCCTTGAGGTGCTTGAGGCAATCGCGGCGCAGTTTTCCGACGATGTCTGGGTATGCGCGCCTTCGGAAGAGCAATCGGGTGCGGGCCACTCGCTCACCCTTAATCATCCCGTGCGGCTCCAGAAGTTTGGTGAAAGGCGTTTTGCCGTCACCGGCACGCCAACCGATGCGGTCACAATGGGCCTTCGCCAAGTGCTCGACAGCCCGCCTGACCTCATCCTGTCAGGCGTCAACCGCGGGGCGAACCTAGGCGATGATGTGACCTATTCGGGCACCGCCTCAGCGGCGATGGAAGGGGCGCTGGCTGGCATTCGCGCGATTGCGCTTTCCCAAGTGATCTCGCCTGAAACACGGGGCACGGACGCGGAGTTTGCGCAGGCGCTTGAGTGGGCTCCCAAAGTCATCAAGCCGCTGATTGATGCGCCCTTCGGCAATCGCACATTCCTCAACGTGAATTTCCCGCCAAAAGACGCTCAAGGCATCCGTATCACCCGCCAGGGCTTTCATGATTATTCACGCGGCAGCGTGGTTGAAGGCACCGACCCGCGCGGGCTTCGCTATTTCTGGTTTGGCCTCGACCCGATCGAGCATACGCTTGACCATGGCACTGATCTGGAAGCGATTGATGATCGATTTGTGACGGTGACACCGCTCCAGCTCGACTTGACGCATTACCCTACAATCGACAATCTTGCCGGCAGGTTCGAGGGGTAAAACAGACGAGCGATGGCACAACGCGAGAACGAGAGGTTCTTTTCGCGGCCCAGAGAGAGCCAGCGCGGTCGTCACCCTGTGCAAAAACGCATGAGGCCACTGCGCCGCGCGGTGGGTTTGTCGGTCTGGGCGGATGTGTCCTTGCGTTTGGGGGCCGCCTTTGCCCTTATCCTGATCGTGGTGATGATCCATTGGTTCGACCGCGAGGGGCTGGTCGATAATGTCGACGGCCATATCAGCTTCCTCGACGTTGTGTATTTCACCATGATCTCGATCACGACGACCGGGTTCGGCGATATCGCCCCCGTGTCAGAAGCCGCGCGGTTCAAAGAGGCGGTGATCGTTACCCCGATACGCTTCCTTGTCCTGTTCATTTTCGTTGGCACGACTTACAACTTTTTCATCAAGCACAGCTGGGAGAAATGGCGCATGGCCCGCATTCAGGAAAAGCTCTCGAACCATGTGGTTGTCCTTGGCTATGGCGTATCAGGTTCGCAAAGTGTCGAGGAGCTGATCGAACGCGGCACTCCGGCTGAAAAGGTCGTGGTTGTCGATCCCAGCGATGATCGTTTGCGCGAGGCAGAAAAGCTTGGCGTCAACGTCATAGCTGCCGATGCGACCCGCGATGAAACCTTGAAGGCGGTGCGGATCGAAACCGCCAAGAACGTCCTTGTATCAGCAGGGCGCGATGACACTTCGATCCTGATTGTGCTGACCGTGCGGCACCTCGCTCCCAAAGTACCGATCAGCGTTGTTGTGCGCGCGGATGATAACGAATTGCTCGCCCGTCAGGCAGGCGCCACCAATGTGATCAATCCGGTGCGCTTTACCGGGCTTCTTCTGGCAGGCAGCGCAAACGGCGCGCATATTGCGGAATATCTCGCCGATCTGGCATCGGTTTCAGGCCGGGTCCAACTGGTCGAACGGGTCGTTACCGAAGAAGAATGCGGCTGCTCCATCACCGAGCTTAGCACGGGTGGCAGGGGCCTTCGCATCTATCGCAATGGCCGCGCGATCGGTTTTTGGGAAGAGGAATGCGAGAGCCTGCAACCCGGCGATGTGATCGTCGAAATCGTGCCGTCCGAAAATGGCAACGGGAATGGCAGCGGGAATGGCAGCGGCCACTCCAAGAGTAACGGCGACAGCTGACCCTTTAGAGGAACAGCAAGAACACCCCGCCCATGGCGGCCATGCCGAGGGTGAAGTGGCCCACATCAATCGCAAAAAGCATGCCTGATTTGCGTTGATAGAGGTAATTGATCCCGATTGCCGGTGCCATGATCCCGAGGGCAAAGCCGATCGACATCATCATCACGACATGGGGCGCAGCGCCCGTACGTGCGATCAAGTGCCACAGCACCATCGCGATCAGCATCTCGAACAGGAATGTGAGCCCGAAAATCACCAGCATATTGCCGGTTTGCACATCCTCATCAGAAAGCCCTGCGGCCTTTTGCCAGGCTTTGCCAAAAAGCACGCCGTACCAAATCGCGCCCACTACAAAGAATGCGGCCGCTCCGGCCAAAACTGGCCACAATGCAAAGTCACTCATGTCTGATCCCTCCCTAACTGTAGCCTAGTGTAGCGCGCGGTGTGCGCTTGGGAAAGCGAGCCCAAAGACAGGCCCACCCCCAACCCCGGTACCTGCTCCCGCGAAAGCAAGGGGCAAGCGGGAGGGGAGCGAGACTTGCCGAGCCGCAGGTGAGGCTCAGTCGCAGCGGGGTGGGCTCTAGCGCAAGCGTGAAAACCCGTGTAACGGCGCGGCAATCATGTCGAACACCACCACTCTCCCTGATGCCAAGAAAGTTGGCATGGTCTCGCTTGGCTGCCCCAAGGCCCTGGTCGATTCTGAACGCATCCTCACACGCCTTCGCGCTGATGGCTATGCGATGAGCCCTGATTATGCGGGCGCGGATGTGGTGCTGGTCAACACTTGCGGCTTCCTCGACAGTGCCAAGGAAGAAAGCTTGGCCGCTATCGGCGAAGCGATTGCCGAGAACGGCCGCGTGATCGTCACCGGTTGCATGGGCGAAGAGGCAGAGGCCATTCGTGCCGCTCACCCGCAGGTGCTCGCCGTCACTGGCGCGCATCAATATGAGCAAGTTGTCGAGGCCGTGCACGAGCATGCGCCCCCGTCGCAAGGGCCGTTTGTGGATCTGATCCCGCAGCCGGATATCAAGCTGACGCCGCGCCACTACAGCTATCTGAAGATTTCTGAAGGTTGCAATCACTCCTGCTCTTTCTGCATCATCCCTGACCTTCGCGGGAAACTGGCGAGCCGCCGGATTGATGCTGTACTGCGCGAGGCGGAGAAGCTGGTTGCCGCTGGCACGAAAGAGCTGCTTGTCATCTCTCAGGACACCTCCGCTTACGGCGTAGATACCAAGCATGATCCGCGCCAGTGGAAGGGACGCGAGGTGCGCGCGCATATGACTGACCTCGCGCGCGAGCTTGGTCAGCTGCGCACCGCCGAAGACAAAGCCCCGTGGGTCCGCCTGCACTATGTGTACCCTTACCCGCATGTCGACCATGTCATCCCGCTGATGGCAGAGGGGCT